>NZ_JABEPP010000002.1 GCF_013044135.1 Enterovirga aerilata | reverse complement strand
TTACCCGGAGGGCGGCGCTGGTCCGGCTCCCCGAGTGCGGGTTCGCGAAACCCGCCCGCAGGCGCCGCGTCAGCCGGCCTGGGCTCTCGCCCATTCCGGCCCATTCAAGCTCTTCCGCTCTGTCGACGCCTCGCGAGAGCGCCCCTCGGCGAAGAGGACGGAGCCGATCTAGACTATATTCCTAACAATGTCAAGCCGCATGTCATCCCCGGCGGCCCGCAGGGCCGGGAAGGGGATCCAGCACACCTCCCACCGCGGACGACGTCCCTGGATTCCCTTCCCCTCCGCAGCGCTGACGCGCTGCTCCGGCCGGGAATGACAGTTGCGCGTGTCATCCCCGGCGGGCGCGAAGCGCCCGGGAAGGGGATCCAGAAGCCCTACGGTCGCGGGTCCCCCTGGATTCCCTTCCCCTTCGCAGCGCTGACGCGCCGCCTCCGGCCGGGAATGACAGTTGCGCGTGTCATCCCCGGCGGCCCGAAGGGCCGGGAAGGGGATCCAGACAACCTACCGCCGCGTGTCCCCCTGGATTCCCTTCCCCTCCGGCGGCTCCGCCGCCTCCGGCCGGGAATGACAGTGGAGACGCCGGTGCCACATCCCCTTCGGTAGCGTGCAGGTCCCGGGAAGCCCTCGGCGTCATCCCCGGCGGGCGCGAAGCGCCCGGGAAGGGGATCCAGAAGCCCTACGGTCGCGGGTCCCCCTGGATTCCCTTCCCCTCCGCAGTGCTGCCGCACTGCTCCGGCCGGGAATGACAGTGGCGCGTGTCATCCCCGGCGGCCCGAAGGGCCGGGAAGGGGATCCAGACAAGTGCCCACGACAGGCGGCGCGCGCGGCCGTCGTGCTCCGGTTGGAACCCGAGAATCCCGGTCAGGCGCTCGCCTGCGCCGCCTCGAGCAGGCGCAGAAGGTTGCAGCCGACGTAGACGAAATCGGTCACGCCGGCTTCGCGCAGGGTCTGCTCGATCTCGCCCGGGCGCCCGGCCAGGTAGATCGCGGTGGCGCCCGCGGCCTTGAGCGCCGCAGCAGCCGGAGCGGCCTGGGTGCCGTAGATCTCGTCGGAGGAGCAGATGCAGGCGAGACGGGCTCCCGATCCGCCGAAAGCCGCGGCCAGCTCGTCGAGGCCGCCGAAGCCGTCATTCGTCACCGCCTCGACGCCGCCCGCCTCGAAGGCGTTCTTGGCGAAGGTGGCGCGGGCCGAGAAGGCCGAGATCGGACCGAGATTGGCCAGGAACACGCGCGGGCGGCTGCCGGTCTGCGCCAGCACCGCGTCCGAGCGGTCGCGCAGGCGCTCGTAGGGTTCCGCGAGCCGGATGGAGGGGAGGGGGGTGACTTGTCCCTCCCCCTCGCGGGGAGATGAAGGCGGCGAGCTTGGCATCAGCACGCTCACCGGCGCCTCGTGGATGTCCGGGAACTCGCTCGTGCCCGTGAGGGGATCGCGGCGGGTCGCAGTGGCGGCGTCGCGCTTCGACCGCGTCTCGGCGATGCGTCCCTGCAGCGCGCCGGAGGCGAGCGAGGCGACGATGCCGCCCTCGCGCTCGATCTCCTGGAAGCGCGCCCAGGCCTCTTCCGCCAGCCCCGCCGTGAGCGCCTCGAACGCGCCGGAGCCCGCCACCGGATCGGCGACGCGCCAGACGTTCGATTCCTCCAGCAGGATGATCTGCGTGTTGCGGGCGAGCCGCCGGGCGAAGCCGTCCGGCAGGCCGAGCGCGGCCGTGAAGGGCAGGACCGTGACCGCGTCGGCCCCGCCGATCCCGGCCGAGAAGGCGGCCATCGTGCCGCGCAGCAGGTTCACCCATGGGTCGCGGCGCGTGCTCATCCGCCAGGCGGTCTCGGCATGGAGCCGGAGCGGCTTCGGCGCGAGCCCGCAGGCCTCCTCGACCTCCGCCCAGAGGCGCCGGAGAGCCCGGAACTTGGCGACCGTCAGGAACTCGTCGGCATCGGCGACGAGCAGGAACGAGAGAGCGTCCCGCGCCCGGTCGAGCGCGTGGCCGCCGGCCTCGAGCGCGCGCAGATAGGCGAGGGCGGTCGCGAGCACGGCGGCGAGCTCCTGCGCCTCGCTGCCGCCCGCCTCGTGATAGGGGCGCCCGTCCGCGATCGCGAGCCGTCCGGCGAAGCCGCGCTCCGCGAGCCGCCCGAAATTCTCCGAAAGCCGTCCGGCCACAATGTCCCAATCGGCCGACATCCGGCCGGTCGCCGCGAACGCGCCGATCGGGTCGAGCCCGAGGTCGAGGTCGAGTCCGGAGAGCGCATGGCCCCGCCGCTCCGCGAGGTCGAGCATCAGGCCCATCGCCTCGCGGCCGCCGAGGCCGGCTTCGAGCCGGACCGAGACGAGGTCGAGCATGACGCCCGACAGCGCGCGGTCGAGCTCGTCCAAACCCGCCGCGTTCAGGCCGAAGCCGCGCGCGGCCGGCGCGCCCGCGAAGGTCAGGACGAGCGCGTCCGCGCCGCCCTCGAGATCGGCCAGCGCGAGCGCATTCGCCGCCTGCGGGTCGGGATGGTCGACCCGCTGCGCCACGCGCCAGGGCGAATGCGCGGCGCGGCGAACCGGCGCAGGCGCCTCCGCCTTGGGGTAGAGCGGCTCGATCCTGATCCCGTCATAGGTGCGGGAGACGAGCCTCTTCTCGAAATCGGCACCCTTCAGCACCTTGTCCACGAGCGCCGTCCAGGCCTCGCGCGTCGGGGTCGGGAACTCGGATGCAAGCGCGAGATCGGTCATGGGATGCGGGTCACAGGCTCGTCGGCTATGGTCCGGCCGGGAATAGCGACCATCTCCGTAGCGTCACAAAGCTGCGACGTCACGATTCCTGCATGTTCGTCTGCCAGCACCTCGTCAGCGATCCGAAGCGAGCGACGATGAAAGCGCTTTTGAGCGCCGCCCTGGTGGCGCTCTCCCTCTGGGCCGGCTTCGGCCATGCCACGGCGGCGCCGCGCGCCGAGGACCTGGTGAAGGCCGAGCTCGTCGCCGAGCCCTCGGCCGTCAGGCCCGGCGAGCCCTTCACGGTCGGCGTGAAGCTGACCATGGCGCCGCACTGGCATACCTACTGGCGCAATCCCGGCGATTCCGGGCTCGCGACCGAGATCAGGTGGTCGCTCCCGGAGGGCCTGCAGGCCGGCCCGATCCAGTGGCCGGTGCCGCAGCGCATCCCGGTGAGCCACCTCGTGAACTACGGCTACGAGGGCGAGACAATCCTCCTCACCGAGATCACGCCGCCCGCGGATCTCTCGCCGAGCCGCCCGCTGACGCTCAAGGCCGATGTCAGCTATCTTGTCTGCGAGCGCGAATGCATCCCCGGCGAGGCGAGCCTCTCCATCCTGCTGCCGGTCGCGGGCCCGAGCGAGGACGGGAGGCCGGACCCGGCCGACAAGGCGCTGTTCGACAGGGCGCGCGCGGCGCTGCCGACGCCCTCGCCCTGGACCGCCCGGACCGAGATCTCCGGCGACAAGCTCCTGTTCTCGGTCGAGGCGCCGGGGCTCGGGCCCGGCAGCATCCGGTCGGCCTATCTGTTCCCGTTCGACGAGACCGCGATCGAGCATGCCGCGCCGCAGAGCCTGTCGGCGAGGGCCGACGGGTTCGCGCTGGAGATCAAGCGCAGCAGCCTGTCCCAGGGAGAGCCGGCCCCGCTCGGCGGCGTGCTCGTGCTGGAGGAGGCGCTCGATACGGGAACGGTCCGCCATGCCGTCGAGATCGGCGCGCCGCCCAAGGCCTCCCCGGCGGCCGCAGCCGTCGCGCCCGGAACGCCCGCGGCGGCCGGGCCGGGGGCCGGCACGCGGCAGCCGGCGGAGCTGACCTTCGCGGGGGTAGCCCAGGCGGCCTTCCTCGCCTTCCTCGGCGGGCTGATCCTCAACCTGATGCCCTGCGTCTTCCCGGTGCTCTCCATCAAGGTGCTGAGCCTCGTAAAGCATTCGGGCTACCCGCCCGCGCTCGTGCGGCTGAACGGGCTCGCCTATGCGGCCGGGGTGGTCGGCAGCTTCCTCCTGCTCGCCGGGATCCTGCTCGCGGTCCGGGCCGGCGGCGCCGAGGTCGGGTGGGGGTTCCAGCTGCAATCGCCGGCCGTCGTGACGGCGCTCGCCTTCCTGCTCTTCGCGATGGGCCTCAGCCTGTCGGGCGTCGTCGAGCTCGGCACCTCGCTGGCCGGGTTCGGCCAGCGGCTCGACACCCGCACCGGCCTGCCGGGTTCGTTCCTGACGGGCATTCTCGCGACCGTGGTCGCGACGCCCTGCACGGCGCCCTTCATGGGCACGGCGATCGGCTTCGCGATGACCGCGCCGGCCGTAGTGGCGCTCGCGATCTTCGCCGCGCTCGGGCTCGGCCTCGCGCTGCCCTTCCTGCTCCTCACCTTCTGGCCGGGCCTCGCGCGGCACCTGCCGCGGCCGGGCCGCTGGATGGAGACGCTGAAGCAGTTCCTGGCCTTCCCGATCTACGCGACGGTCGCCTGGCTGCTCTTCGTGCTGTCGCAGGAGGTCGGGCCGGCGGGGCTCTTCTCCGCGCTGATCGGCCTCGTCGCGGTCGGCTTCGCGGCCTGGGCGCTCCGGCTCGCCGCCTTCCGCGAGGGCTGGAGCCGCCGCGCCTGGCAGGGCGGCGCGCTGGCCGCGATCCTCGCCCTCGTCGGACTCGGGATCGCGATCGACAGGGACCGGGTTCAGGGATCGGCCAGCGCCGCGGCGGCCTCGGGCGAGGCCTGGCAGCCCTTCACCCAGGCGAGGCTCGACCAGCTCCGTGCGGAGGGAAGGCCGGTCTTCGTCAACATGACGGCCGCCTGGTGCATCACCTGCATCGTCAACGAGCGCACCGCGCTCTCGACGGAGGCCGTGCAGCAGGCCTTCCGCAGCCGCCAGGTCGCGTATCTGAAGGGCGACTGGACGAACCGCAATCCCGAGATCACCCGCCTCCTGGAGCAGCACGGCCGCAGCGGCGTGCCGCTCTACGTCTTCTACCCGCCCGGCGGGGAGCCGGTCGTCCTGCCGCAGATCCTGACCCAGGCGACCGTGATCGACAGCCTCGGCGCCGCGCCCTCGAAGCGGGCCGGGCTGCAGAGTTCAGCAACCAGGAAGGAGTGAGCCATATGACGACCACCAGACGGGCCGTGTTCGCGGCCGCCCTCTTCGCGGCGGGCGCGCTCTCGGCCGGCGCCTTCGCCCAGTCCGGCCCGAAGGTCGGCGCGCCCGCGCCGGGCTTCACGGCGACCGATTCCCACGGCAAGCAGGTCTCGCTGGCCGATTTCAAGGGCAAGACGGTCGTCCTGGAATGGACGAATGACGGCTGCCCCTTCGTGAAGAAGCATTATAGCGGCCAGGCCATGCAGGCGCTCCAGAAGAAGTGGACCGAGAAGGGCGTGGTCTGGCTCTCGGTCATCTCCTCGCCGCCGGGCGAGCAGGGCTATGCCGACGGCCCGACCGCGAACAGGCTGACGGCGGAGCGCGGGGCGGCGCCCACCGCCGTGCTGCTCGACCCGAAGGGCGATCTCGGCCGCACCTATGGGGCGCAGGTCACGCCGCACATGTACGTGATCAAGGGCGACGGCACGCTCGCCTATATGGGCGGCATCGACGACAAGCCCTCGACCAAGGTGGAAGACCTCAAGACCGCGAAGAACTTCGTCGACGCGGCGCTGACCGAGATCACGGAGGGCAAGCCCGTCTCCGTCTCGACCTCGCGGCCCTATGGCTGCACGGTGAAGTATACGTCGTGACGTATGGCGCAGGGCTCCCGCAGGTTCAGATCTCGCGGGAGCCCCGGGCCGCGTGGAAGACGCCGAGGATCGAGGTTGTTCTTCGATCCACCTCGATCCGGTAGGCGATGATGTAACGACGCCGAGGCACGACGATCTCGAACACGCCGGGCTCGGCAATCATTCGGCCGGGTTCTGGAAGTCGCGGAGGAGGCCAACGGTCCTGTGTATCTGCGCGAGCACTCACGCCGCGCCCGAGGACTTCGCTCGGATAATTGAGCAGGTCCCATCTCCGGGTCGGAGATGAAGGGCGGCCTGGCCGGAATCAATCGAGCCGCACGATGCCGGTCCGGTCGATCCTCTCCGCCCAGTCGCGGATGCTCCGCCCGGCGACGATCCGGTCCGGCGCGATCTCGGCGAGCGGCGCCAGCACGAAGGCGCGCTCCGTCAGGCGCGGATGCGGGAGCGCGAGGCCGGGCTCGTCGAGCTCCTGCCCGGCATAGTCCAGGATGTCGATGTCGATCGCCCGCGGCCCCCAGCGCTCGCCCGGCACGCGGCCGAGCTCGCCCTCGAGCGACTTCGCCAGGGCGAGAAGATCGCGAGGGGCAAGCCGCGTGTCGCCGGCCGCGCAGGCATTGACGAAATCGGGCTGCGGCACCGGCCCCCAGGGGGGCGTGCGGTAGAAGCCCGACACCCGCCGGATGGCCACGCCGCGCTCGCCGAGGCGGACGAGCGCCCGCCGGATCGTGGCCTCGGGATCGCCGAGATTGCCCCCGAAGCCGAGCAGGACCTCGGCCAGCGGCCCGGACCCCGTCAGAGGAACTGCGACAGGCCCGGGATCGCGCCCACGATCGCGCCCATCGTGTCCTCGCCCGCATGCTCGCGGCCATAGGCAAAGAGCTCGCGCGCGAAGGGCTGCATCTGGCTCATCGGGACGCCCGCGGCCATCAGCTTGGTGCCGAGGGCCATGACCCCGCCGCCGCCCGGCATCATGCCCATCAGGCCGCCCATGGCGCCGCCGGGGCCGCCGTCGCCCGAGGTCGCGACCGCCTCGCGGGCGCCCGGAAGCGCGTCGAAGAGCTTGCCGACCTCCTCCTGCGGGCCCTCCTTCTCCAGGAAGGCCAGGATCAGGCCGACGGCCTTCTCGACCACGTCGGCTCCGAGGCCGGTCGCCTCCGTGATGCGGGCGATCAGCGCTTCCATGCAGGGCTCCTCAGGATGCTGGGGACGCGCCCGGGTGGGCGGCCGCCCATGTAGCGGGTCGACGGCCGATTGCGTATGACAGGCAAGGCACCGCCGCAACCTTCGAGACCCGCATGGCCGAGACCACGTCGCCCCAGGACCGCATCCTGGTCGGCAAGAGCGACCACCTCGAATACCTGCTCCTGAAGCTCGCCAACCGGCACGGGCTCGTCGCCGGCGCGACCGGGACGGGCAAGACCGTCACGCTGCAGGTCCTGGCGGAGGGCCTGTCGAATGCCGGCGTGCCGGTCTTCGCGGCGGACATCAAGGGCGACCTCTCCGGCATCGCGGCGCCGGGGCAGGGGAAGGACGTCTTCGTCAGGCGCGCGGCCGAGATCGAGATTCCATACCAGCCGGACCGGTTCCCGGTCGTCTTCTGGGACGTGTTCGGCGAGCAGGGCCATCCGATCCGGGCGACCGTGAGCGAGATGGGGCCGCTGCTCCTCGCCCGTCTCCTGGAGCTGAACGACACCCAGGAGGGCGTCCTCAACGTCGCCTTCAAGGTGGCCGACGAGAACGGCTGGCCGATCCTCGACATGAAGGATCTGCGCGCGCTGCTGCAATTCGTCGGCGACAACGCCGCCGAGATCGGCGCCCAATACGGCAACGTCGCAAAGACCTCGCTCGCCGCGATCCAGCGCCAGCTGCTCATGCTGGAGAACCAGGGCGCCGACAGCTTTCTCGGCGAGCCGGCGCTCGACCTCAACGATTTCATCCGCACCGACCGCGACGGGCGCGGCGTGGTCAACATCCTCGCCGCCGACAAGCTGATGGCGAAGCCGCGCCTCTATGCGACCTTCCTCGTCTGGATGCTGTCGGAGCTGTTCGAGACGCTGCCGGAGGTGGGCGACCTGCCCAAGCCCAGGCTGGTCTTCTTCTTCGACGAGGCGCATCTCCTCTTCAACGATGCGCCCAAGCCCCTGCTCGAGGCCGTGCAGCAGGTCGTGCGGCTCATCCGCTCGAAGGGGGTCGGCGTCTATTTCGTGACCCAGAACCCGCTCGACGTGCCGGAGGAGGTGCTGGGCCAGCTCGGCAACAAGGTCCAGCATGCGCTGCGCGCCTTCACGCCGCGCGACCAGAAGGCGGTCCGCGCCGCGGCGGAGACCTTCCGCCAGCGTCCCGGGCTCGACACCTCGAAGGCCATCATGGAGCTCGCGGTCGGCGAGGCGCTGGTCTCGCTGCTGGAGGAGGGCGGCGTGCCCGGCATGGTGGACCGGGCCCTGATCGCCCCGCCCGCGGCGCGGGTCGGGCCGCTGACGCCGGAGGAGCGCGCCGCGATCGTCGCCGCGAGCCCGCTGCGCGGGAAATACGATCAGACGCTCGACCGCGAGAGCGCCTACGAGATCCTGGCCAAGCGCCGCCACCTGCCGGAGGAGCCGGCCCAGGCGGCGACGGCATCGGGCGGGCTGGGCGGCATCCTGGACCGGCTCACCGAGACCCTGGGCTCGTCCGGCATCCCGGTCGGCCGGTCCACGGGCGGCGGGACGGCACCCTCCGGGGGCGCCGCTCCTTCCGGCAAGGGGAAGGGCGGCGGGCGCCAGTCCATGTCCCTGACCGAACTCGTGATCCGCTCGGCGGCGCAGAGCTTCGCCCGCTCCGCCTCCACCCAGATCGCCCGAGAAGGCGCCAAGATCCTGCGCAACTCGCTCGGCGGCATCATCGGGGGCGCGATCGGCGGGGCGATCGCGAAGGAGGGCGGCGGCGGCCGCGGCCGGCGGACACGCGCCGTCGGGTCAGGCGTGCCGCCGACGGGCTCCGCCGATTTCGCGGGCGAGATGTCCGACCTGCTCGGCGGGAAGGGACGGCGTTAGGGCAGCAAGATCGTCGCCGCCCGGCGCGAGGGGGAAGGGGAGGCCGGCGCCGCGCCGCGCCCGGATCCGCGCGAGGCGACGCCGGCGCAATCCGCGCCGGCGGGCGAGGGCGGCGACCGGGCGCAGCAGGCGCAGGTCGCGCTCGACGAGGCCGGGACCGCCGACGGCAAGGGCGACGCCGCCGGCTGCGATGCCGCGCTCGCCCAGGCCCGGCGCCTTCTCGACGGCGCGCCGTAGCGCCGCCGCCTCAGAAGGCGTAGCGCAGTCCCGCGAAGACGCTCCGCCCCTCGCCGGGATAGAAGATCGCCGTCGAGGCCGTGCGCGCATCCGCCACCGCCGCGAGATCGCTGACATAGCGCTCGTCGGTGAGGTTGCGGGCATCGACGAAGACCGTGAGCCCGGGCGCGAGCTTCGCGCCGGCCTGGATGCCGAAGAGCGCGTAGCCGGGCGTGCGGAGCGTGTTCGCGTGATCCGCGAAGGCGCCCTGCGGCACCCAGTCGAGCGTGGGCGCGATGAAGAACCCGTCCGGGCGCGTATAGGACAGGGTGGTCCGCAGGACGTGGCGCGGCACGCCCGCGATCCGGTTGTTGCCGTAGACCCGGTCGCCGACGAAGCGGAAGTCGTTCCAGGTCCAGAGCTGCGCCAGGGTGATCGTGTCGCCGGCGCCGGGTCCGGAGAGGTCGCGGATGAGATCGACGGCGCCGCCGAGCTCGACGCCCTGGTGCACCGTCCGGTCGGCGTTGAAGGTGGCGGCCGGGATGCCGAGCGCCGCATTCTGGCTGAAGTTGATGAGCTCGTCCCGGACCGTCGAGCGGTAGAGCGTCACGTCCCAGCGGAAGCGGTCCCATGAGCCGCGCGTGCCGATCTCGCCCGTCCAGGCCTTCTGCTGCTGCAGCGGCACGAAGGTGAGCCCGGCGAGATTGGCCTGCGCCAGGTCGGAGAAGTCCGGCACGTCGCGCGACCTGGTGATGTCGGCGAAGACCTGGACGGTCGGTGCGGGCTGCCACAGCAGGCCGAGCTTCGGGTTGAAGCCGTCGTAATCGCGGGCCGCGGTCCGGACCGGCGTCGCGAAGCGGTTCTCGAAGTCCCGCTCGTCGTGGAAGAGCTTGGCGCCCGCCATGACGGCGAGTTCCGGCGTGATCCAGAACCGGTTGTCGAGGAAGGCCTGGTAGTTGTTCGCGATCTGCCGCGCGTCCGCCGTCCGGGCGCCGCGGTTGCCCGCCACGTTGACGAATTGCAGGGCGGAGTTGGTCCCGCCGAAATAGCGCGCGCCGACCACGAGGTCGTTGCGGTGGCCGGCGAGGTCGAAGCTGCCGCTCCAGTGCGGCGAGACCCCGTAGGTCCACCCGTCCTGGTCGATCACCTGGAAGATCGGGTGGTACAGGTTCTTGTGAAGGACCCAGGTGTCGACATCGAGCTTGCCGCCGCCGAGCTCGAACGAGGTCCGGTTCGCGAGCCGCTGGGCGGAGACGTCGCGCGCCTGGTTGCCGGTGATGGCCGCGAGGCTCGCGCGGGTCGGGAAGGTCAGCGCGTCCGTCAGGCCGAGGGAGCCGGGCAGCTTCTGCCGCGTCTCGTAGATGCCGAGATAGAAGCGCGTCTCGACGCCCGGCGCCAGCCGGTAGCCGATATTGGCGTTGATCTGGCTGTAGTCCTGGTTCTGGTGCCGGCGGAACCCGTCCTGATGCGAGTGCGTGACGTTGAGGAGCGCATCCGCATCGCCCGATATGCCCGAGACCTGCGCGTTTGCGCGGAAGGCGCCGAACGAGCCGCCCTCGATCCGCACGAAGGCGGGCGCGAGCGCCGTATAGGCGGTCGGGGTGACGAAGTTGACCGCGCCGCCCAGCGTCGACGATCCGAAGACGAGCGCGTTGCCGCCCTTGAACACCTCGACCGAGCGCAGCGCGAGGGGATCGATCTGGTAATAGTCGCCCGAGCCGTCGGCGAAGTTGAAGGGGATGCCGTCCTGCAGGATCTCGACACCGCGCGTATGGAAGCTGCGCGCGAGGCCCGAGCCGCGGATCGAGAGCCGGATCTCCTGGCCGTAGCGGGTCTGGGCGAAGACGCCGGGCGTTTCCCGGAGCACGTCCGTGATGTTGTTGGTGTAGCGGTTCTCGAAGCTCCGGGCGTCGATGAAGGCGACGGACCCGACGGTGGCGTTCACGGCGTCGCGCTGCGCCTCGACGCTCGGGACGGTGAGCGAGCCCTGCGGCGGACCGGAGCCCTGCACGGTGATCTCGGGGAGGGCGACGGGCGCGTCCTGCGCGGCGGCGGGACCGACCGGGGCGGCGAGCCAGAGCAGGCAGGAGAGGGCGGACGCACCGCGTGCGCCGCCGGATGGAGAAAACGACATGGAAAACCTCGTCTGACGGAATCGGTGGAAGCGATGCGTCAGGCGAGGGGTGGGCCTCTGGCGGTATGGGAGCCTTCCGGCGGACCCGTGCGGGGCAGGTCGGCCTCAGGCCGCCACGCGATGCGGATCGCTTCCGCCGTTCTCCAGGAGACCGGGTCGTAGCCGCCCGGAGGCGGCGCGAGCGCCGGTCCGTGGCCGGGCAGGCAGCAATGGTGGTCGTGGCGGGCGGGTGCCCCGCCGCCCTCCGGCTGGCCGGGACCGTGCTCGGTGCAGAGGATGCCCCGGCCGTCCAGCGACAGGGTCGGGGTCGCGGCCGCCACGAAGGCCTGGAGCAGCACGGCGTAGAGCGCGATCGCACCAACGATCGCGCGCCAACGCATCCCTGTCGGCTGTCGGCCCATGGGCCCGATTAGGGGCGGCACGCCGGAGCCGTCAATCGCCTGGCCGCGATTTCGTCCCGGCGTGGCAGCGCTGCGTCACGGGCGCTTGGCAGCGGCCGCGATCGGGACTAGCCGGTGCCGGACGCCGATGGAGCAGACATGATCGACCGGGTTCTCGGGGACATCGACACCGATCTCGACAACGCGCTCGCCCGCCTCTTCGACTGGCTCAGGATCCAGTCGATCTCGACGGATCCGGCCTATGCCGGCGAGTGCCGCAGGGCCGCCGAGTGGGTCCGCGGCGAGCTCGAGGCGCTCGGGTTCAAGGCGCATCTGAGCGAGACGTCGCTCCATCCGGTCGTCGTCGGCCACAAGCCGAAGCCCGGCGCGCCGCATGTCCTCTTCTACGGTCATTACGACGTGCAGCCGGTCGACCCACTCGAGCTCTGGGAGACGCCGCCCTTCGAGCCGCTTCTCGCCGAGCTCGAGCCGGGCCGGAGGGTCATCCGGGCCCGCGGCGCCTGCGACGACAAGGGCCAGGTGATGACCTTCGTCGAGGCCTGCCGCGCCTGGATCGCGACGGAGGGCGAGCTGCCGGTCGGCGTGACCGTCCTGATCGAGGGTGCGGAGGAGAACGGCTCCAAGGGCCTGCCGGAATGGCTCGCCGCGAACAAGGACGAGCTCAAGGCCGATTACGCCCTCGTCTGCGATACGGGCATGTGGGATCGCGGCACGCCCTCGATCACGACCTCGCTGCGCGGGCTCGTCTACCGCGAGATCGTCGTGAAGGCGGCCGACCGCGACCTCCACTCGGGCATGTTCGGCGGCGCGGCCCGCAACCCGATCCACGTCGTGGCCAGGATCGTCGCCGACCTGCACGACGAGAACGGCCGGGTGACCCTGCCGGGCTTCTACGACGGCGTGCCGGAGACCCCGCCGGAGATCCTGGCGCAGTGGAACGCCCTCGGGCTGACGCCCGAGACCTTCCTCGGCCAGGTCGGGCTCTCGATCCCGGCGGGCGAGAAGGACCGCTCCGTGATCGAGCAGATCCAGTCGCGCCCGACCTGCGACGCGAACGGGATCGTCGGCGGCTATACGGGCGAGGGCTCCAAGACCGTGATCGCCGCGCAGGCGAGCGCGAAGATCTCGTTCCGGCTCGTCGGCGACCAGGACCCGCAGAAGATCTCGGCCGCCTTCGAGGCCTTCGTGCGCGAGCGCGTGCCGGCCGATTGCCGGGTCGAGATCCTGGACCATTCGGCCGCCCGCGCGATCCAGCTCCCCTACGACATGCCGGCGCTCGTCAAGGCCAAGGCCGCTCTCGCGGCCGAATGGGGCAAGGAGCCGGTCGCGATCGGCTCCGGCGGCTCGATCCCGATCGTCGGCGACTTCAAGCGCACGCTCGGGCTCGACACCTTGCTCGTCGGCTTCGGCCTCGACGACGACCGGGTGCATTCGCCGAACGAGAAATACGACCTCTCCAGCTTCCACAAGGGCGCGCGGAGCTGGGCCAGGATCCTCGGGGCGCTCGGGTCCTGAGCGCGTCCTTGATGTTCCGGCGATATGCCCTTAGCTTATGTGCATATCGCCGGAGGCTCTCATGGCCCGAGCCGCACAGCTGTCGCCCATCGCCGATCTGCCGAACGTCCGGAGCGCGGATTGGCGCGGAATCGTGGAGGCCACCCGCCGCGGCTTCCCGGTCCAGGCGGTCGACAATCTCGTTCGGACGGGGCGTCTGACGGCGGCCGAGGTGGACCGGACGATCATCCCCCGCAAGACCCTCAGCCACCGGCGCAAGATCGGCACGCTCACGGCCGAGCAGTCGGACCGGCTGGCCCGGGTGATGCGCGTCATCAGCGCGGCCGAGGAGACGTTCGGCTCGGAGGCCAAGGCTGCGCGCTGGCTCCGCCGGCCCACGGACGCTCTCGGGGGAGAGGCGCCCATCGCCCTCCTCGACACGAGCGAGGGGAGCAGGGAGGTCGAGCGCCTTCTCAGCCGGATCGACCACGGGCTGGCCGCCTGAAATCGCCACCGCATGCGATCCTGGCGCCTGTGCCGGGAGCCCTATGCCGACCTGAGCGGGGAGGGCGCCCGCCTGAACGGCGGCCGCTGGAACCGACCCGGGCGACCCCTGATCTACACGGCCGACAACGCCGCGCTCGCCGCGCTCGAGGTCCGGGTTCATCTCGACCTTCCGCCGGACCTCCTTCCGGACGACTACGTGCTGCTGGAGCTCGATCTGGGCGAGGCCTCCGTGGAAGGGATCGATGCGCCGCCGGCGGATCCCGCGGCCTTCGGCTCGGACTGGCTCGCCTCGGCCCGCAGCGCGGTGCTCCGGGTTCCGTCCGCGATCGTCCCGGAATGCAGCAACCTGCTCATCAACCCGCTCCACCCGGAGGCGGGGACGATACGGGTCGCGCGAAAAAGGCGCTTCGCCTTCGACCCGCGTCTTTGGGCGTCGTGACGGAAGGCCGAAGGTGAGCTACCGTCCGGGGATGCGCGTCGCGACCGTCACGCTCGGCCTTCTCCTGGGGGCCTCGGGCCTCGCCCTGGCGGCGGAGCCCTGGGTTGCGCCCGAGGTGGCAAAGCCCTGTCCGCATTACGGGCCGGGCTGGATCGCCGTCCAGGGGAGCAGCACCTGCGTCCGGATCGGCGGGCGGGTGGTGGCGGACTTCACGGCCGGCGGCAAGGCGGGGCCCGAGGTCCGGCGCGAGATGCCGCGCGGGTTCGGCACGGGCGCGCGGGTCACGCTCGAATCCCGGACCGAGACCGAGCTCGGGCCGCTGCACCTGATCTACCGGATGGATGCGGGGAAGAGCCGGATTCCCGGCCGCTGACGCCCGTCCGTCCGGCGGCCGGCCCGGGGCTCATATCCGGCGCAGCCGCAGGCCGAAGAGCCTGAGGCAGAGGGCGAGGGCCGCGCCGTAGAGGAGGAGGCCGGCGAGGCCGAGCGCTCCGAGCGTGCCGATGTCCCGGAGCGGCCCGAGCGGGGTGAGCGCCGTCGCGACCGGCGCGCGGCCGAACGCGGCCAGGGCCGCGAGCAGCGCGCAGGACAGGCCTATTCCCGCGAGCGTCTTGGCGAGCGCGCGCGAGGGCGCCGCGAAGTCCCGCCGCACGGCGAGGAACCATAGTACGCCGACATTGATCCAGGCCCCGACCGAGGTCGCGAGCGCGAGGCCGGCGACGCCGAACGGGCCGATCAGGACGAGCTTGAGCGCGACGTTCACGCCGTAGCCGGCGAGCGAGGCCCAGAGCGGGGTCGTGGTGTCGCCGCGCGCATAGAAGCTCGCCGTCACCGAGCGGATGATCACGGCCGCCGGAAGCCCGACCGCATAGGCCGCGAGCACCTCGCCGGACCGCGCCGCCGCCGCGGCGTCGAAGGCGCCGCGCTGGAAGAGCGCCGCCATGACGAGATCGGGCAGGACCAGGAAGGCCACCGCGCAGGGCGCCGCGAGCGCGAGCGTGAAGCCGACGGCCCTGTTCTGCGCCGCATGCGCGCCGGCCGGATCCCCGGCCGCGACGAGCCGGCTCATGGTCGGCAGGAGGACGGTCCCGGCCGCGATGCCCACCACCCCCAGCGGGAGCTGGTAGAGGCGCTCGGCGTAGTAGAGGGAGGAGAGGGCCCCCGTCGGCAGGAGCGAGCCGATGATCGTGTCGGCGAACATCGCGATCTGGATGCCGGCCGAGCCGATCACGGCCGGGCCGAGCCGCTTGAAGAAGCCGCCCATCTCCGGGTCGCCGCGCGGGTTCGCGAGCCGGGGGGCGAGCCCGGCGCGCGCCGCGTCCCACCAGACGAGCCCGAGCTGCAGCGCGCCCGAGAGCAGCACGCCGAGGGCGGCCGCGTGCCCCGCGGTCGGAAACAGCCAGGCGACCGCGAGCATCGCGATCATGGACAGGTTGAGGAGGATCGGCGCGGCCGCGGCCGCCCAGAACCGGTCGCGCGCGTTCAGCACGGCCGAGATCAGCGTGACCAGCGTGATCAGGAGAAGATACGGGAAGGTGATGCGGGTGAGCGTCACGGCGAGCTCGAAGGTCTCCGGCCTGAGCCCCGGCGCCAGGACGGACACGAAGGCCGGCATGGCGGCGAGCGCGACCAGGAGCAGCAGCGCCTGCACGGCGAGCATCAGCGTGTAGACGCGGTTCGCGAAGGCGGCGGCGCGCGCGGCCCCTTCCGTCTCGTTGACGCGCCCGTAGGTCGGCACGAAGGCCGCGTTGAAAGCGCCCTCGCCGAAGATGGCGCGGAAATGGTTCGGCAGCCGGAACGCCACCACGAAGGCGTCCGTGATCGGGCCCGCGCCCATGATGGCGGCCATCACGACGTCGCGGACGAAGCCGGTGATCCGCGAGACCAGGGTCCAGCCGCCGACCGACAGGATCTTCTTGAACATCGCGCCGCGGTGGGGTGAGCCGGATGCGCTGTCAAGCGCGGCTCCCCTGCCGGCCGCAAGGAACCAGGCCCGGCCCTTCCTGCTTGATGGCAGGCTATGCCGACGCCTGGATGGTGCCTCTGATGGGTGGTGAAGCTCTCGCGGCGGCCGCCTTCGAGGCCAAGGCCTCGCCCATCCTCAAGAATCCGGAAGCGGAGCCCTTCTATATCGAGGCGATTCGGGAGCTGTCGGAGCTCGGCATCCCCTACCTGCTCGCCGGGACCTATGCGGTCAGCGCCTATACGGGGATCAGCCGCGAGACCAAGGACCTCGACGTCTTCTGCAAGGCGGGCGACTACCCGCGCATCCTCGCCCATTTCAAGGCGCGCGGCTACGCGGTCGAGATCGAGGACGAGCGCTGGCTCGGCAAGGTGTTCAAGGGCCGGCACTTCTTCGACGTCATCTTCGCGTCCTCGAATGGCACCATGCCGGTGGGGGATGCGTGGCTGGAACATTCCTGCGAGATCGAGCTCTTCGGGATTCCGGTGCGCATCATCGGCCCGACCGAGCTCATCTGGTCGAAATGCTTCATCCAGCTCCGGCACCGCTACGACGGGGCGGACGTCGCCCACCTCATCCTCCGCGCGCACGAGCGCATCGATTGGCACCGCCTGCTCGGCTACATGGAGCTGCACTGGGAGGTGCTGCTCGTCCACCTCCTGAACTTCCGCTGGATCTACCCGGCCGAGCGCGACTTCGTCCCCGTCTGGCTGCTGGACGAGCTGCTGGACCGCCTCGAGAAGCAGCGGCAGCTGCCGGCGCCGCAGATGAAGGTCTGCCGCGGCCGGATGTATTCGCGCGTCGATTACGAGATCGACGTGAAGGAGTGGGGCTACGCCGATGTTGGCGGCGAAGGAGAATGGCGCAATGACTGACGCCGTGCGGGCGAGGGGCGGCCATGGCTGAGGAGGCCGGCGCGCTCAAGGTTGCGGCGATCGGCGACCTGCATGTGAAGGCGGACGGGACGACCAGCTACAAGGCGCTCTTCGGCGAGATCTCGCGCGCCGCCGACGTGCTCGTCATCGCGGGCGACCTGACGGATCTCGGCAAGCCGGCGGAGGCCGAACTGCTCGCGGAAGACCTGCGGGCCTGCACGGTCCCGGTCGTGGCCGTGCTCGGCAATCACGACTACGAGTGCGGGGCCGTCGAGGAGGTGAGCAGGATCCTCCGGCAGGCGGGCGTCCGGCTTCTCGACGGTCAATGGACGGAGGTCGACGGCGTCGGCTTCGTCGGCGTGAAAGGCTTCGTCGGCGGGTTCGGACGCGCGATGCTCGGCTCCTTCGGCGAGCCGGCGATCAAGGCGATGGTCGCCGAGAGCGTCAGCGAGGCGATGCGGCTCGAGAACGCCATGCGGCAGGTGCGCACCGAGCGGGCGGTCGTCGTCCTTCACTACGCGCCGATCGCCGAGACGATCGCGGGCGAGCCGCTGGAGATCTTCCCCTTCCTGGGCTCCTCCCGCCTCGCCGAGACGATCGACCGCTTCCCCGTCAGGGCGGTCGTGCACGGCCATGCCCACCGGGGCGCCTACGAGGGCAGGACGCCGGGCGGCGTTCCCGTCTACAACGTCGCGCAGCACATCGAGAAGCCGACCGGCTGCCCCTACGCCCTCCTGACGATCTGATTCCGGTCCGGCGCCTCAGTCGGTGACGGCGGGCGCGTCGTCCTCCACGGCCTGCAGGATGCCGATGATCTCGCGCACGCGGCCCGACGGAAGCTCCTGGCCGGCATTCATCAGCGCCTCGTCGTTCTGCATCCAGGCCCACGCCTTGGCGAATTCCTCCTGCGAGGCTCCGGTCGCGAGGATGCGCGCCACGACGGTGTCCTCGGCCGGCCTGAGGACCTTCACGACGTCGTCACGGGTAAGATCCGCCATCGTCTTCCTCCGGTTGGCTGTGCTGGAGTTTCGGCGGGGCGGCGCCCCGGCCTCCGGCGGCAAACGCATGGCGCCGCGGGCGGTTTCCGGCCGGCGCCCCGGATGCCTGCCGTCCGACCGTCCCGGGCCGGCCTATATGGCGGCGAGCCGCGCCTCGGCGACCGGGGAAGCTTCGCCGGACCCGCCGACCGTATCGGCCACGACATAGAGCGGCCGGCGCTTCACCTCGGCGAAGATGCGCCCGACATATTCGCCGATCATCCCGAGCGACATGAGCTGGATGCCGGAGAAGAACGTCACCGACACGATGAGGGACGGATAGCCCGGAACGTCGGAGCCGAAGAGCAGCGTCCGGACGGCGAAATAGATGGCGGCCGCGATGGACAGGAGCGAGATCAGCCCGCCCAGATAGGTCCAGACCCGCAGCGGCACGGTCGAGAAGGACGTGATGCCGTCGAAGGCGAAGCGGAAGAGCTTGCGGAAGCTCCACTTGGTCGTCCCGAACTGGCGCTCCTCCACGACGAAGGGCACGCCGACCGACGGGAAGCCGATCCAGGCATAGAGGCCCTTGGAGAAGCGGGCCCGCTCGCCGAGGCTGCGCAGGACCTCGACGCCCTTGCGGTCGATGAGCCGGAAATCGCCCGCGCCCTCAGGCAGCTCGGTCTCGCCGAACCGCGCGAAGAGGCGGTAGAAGGCCTGCGTGAAGCCGCGCTTCACCGGGCTCTCGCCGGCCCGGTCCGTGCGCTGGCCGTAGACCATGACATAGCCTTCGCGCCACTTGGCCACGAAGGCCTCGATCGTCTCGGGCGGGTGCTGCAGGTCGGCATCCATGATGACGACGGCCCTGCCGCGCGCATGGTCGAGCCCGGCCGCGATGGCGATCTCCTTGCCGAAATTGCGGCTGAACGAGACCGCCTTGATGCGCGGGTCTCGCGCGTTCTCGGCCCGGATGGCGAGCAGCGTGTCGTCCGTCGAGCCGTCGTCGACGAAGAGGATCTCGAACGAGCTCGCGACGCGCTCCAGGACCGGGACGAGACGGCGGCAGAGCGGTCCGACGCTCTCCGCCTCGCGGAAGATCGGGACGACCACGCTGATCTCGGGGTCGGTTCTGGGCTCGTTCATGGGGGTCAGGCTGTATGCGTTCGGCCGCGCGTGCCTCTCGCGGGCGATCGGCCTTGGGGGTGTGACCGGGATGGCAGTCCGGACGATTGTTCTGTGCGCCGATGACTACGCCATGAACGAGGGCGTGAGCCGCGGCATCCTGGCGCTCGCGCAGATGGGCCGCATCTCGGCGACGAGCGCGATGACCAATGCGCCGGGCTGGCCCGAACTCGCGAAGCGGCTCGACCCCTTGGCCGGCCGGATCGGGACCGGCCTGCACCTCACGCTGACCTGGGGTGGGCCGCTCGGGGCCATGCCGCAGCTCGCTCCGGGCGGCCGGCTTCCAGGGCTCCGCGCCGTCGTCGAGGGCTCCTTGAGCGGGCGCCTGCCGCTCGGCGAGGTCGCCGACGAGATCGGGCGGCAGCTCGATGCCTTCCGGCAGGCGACCGGGCGCGAGCCGGATTTCGTCGACGGCCATCAGCACGTCCACGCGCTGCCCGGGATCAGGCAGGCGGTTCTCGGGGTGCTCGCGGCGCGCGGCCTCGCCGGCCGGCTCTGGCTGCGGGATCCGGCGGACCGGCCGTCCGCCATCATCCGGCGCCGGGTGGCGGCCCCGAAGGCGCTGCTTGTGGCGGCCCTGTCGCGCGGCTTCGGCGCCCAGGCAGGCATGGCCGGCTTCCGGACCAATCGGGGCTTTTCCGGCTTCAGCCCGTTCGATCCCGCGCGCGATCTCCACAGGGATTTCGCGGCCTGTCTGGTGGCCGCCGGGCCGGCGCATCTCGTGATGTGCCACCCGGGCGAGATCGGCGCGGCCGAGGGGCTGGACGAGGTCGTCGAGGCGCGGCGGCGGGAGCTGGATTATCTCCGCTCGCCCGCTTTCGGGCGTCTCCTGGCCGAGCGCCGGATCGAGCTCGTGCCCGCCCCGGCCTGAACCGGGGCGGGCTCGGGGCGGGATTTACGCGGGCGCCTTGGAGAGCATCTCCTCGACATGCTCCCAGTTCACCAGGTTCTCGATGAAGGCCTTCAGATAGTCGGGCCGGCGGTTGCGGTAATCGATGTAGTAGGAGTGCTCCCACACGTCGACGCCGAGGATCGGGTGCGCGCCGTGCACGAGCGGGTTCTCGCCGTTCGGCGTCTTCATGATCTCGAGCTTGCCGTTCTTCACCGCGAGCCAGGCCCAGCCGGAGCCGAACTGCGTGACGCCCGCCTGGATGAAGTCGGCCTTGAACTTCTCGACGCCGCCGAGCTCGTCGTTGATGCGCTTCTCGAGCGCGCCGGGGATCGCGCCGCCGCCGTTCGGCTTCATCCACTGCCAGAAATGGATGTGGTTGTAGTGCTGGCCGGCATTGTTGAAGAGCGCCTGATTCTTGCCGTAGCTCCCTTTGACAACCTCCTCCACGCTCTTCCCTTCCAGCTCGGAGCCCTTCAGGAGGTTGTTCCCGGTGTCGACATAGGCCTTGTGGTGCTTGTCGTGGTGGAACTCGAGGGTCTCCTTGGACATGTACGGCTGGAGCGCGTCATACGCGTAGGGCAGATCGGGCAAGCTGAACGTCATCTTGGATCTCCTCGGGTCCGGAAGGGTTCGGCCGGACCTTCGCGAGGGCATCTATGACCGCAGGCGGCGCGCGGCAACGGCGAAACGTCAAGCTTGATCCGGCAACGAGGTGGAGACCGTCGGCGCCTCGCCGTTCGGCGAGCGTGGCGCGAGCGTGAGATGAGCGTGTTCCTGGCCCTGCTGGGCATCGCCATGATGGTCTCCGGCCTCGCCGCCATCTATTCCGGCTCGCTCTTCGTGGGCATCGAGCGCGGCTGGACGATGGTCGTCTCGGGGACGGTCAGCTTCTCGGCCGGCGCGCTCCTGCTCGGGCTCGCGGCCGCGCTCCGGCGGCTGAAGCGGATCGAGAGGGCGACCAAGCGGCTCGCCGGCACCTTCGGGACCTTCCGTCCGGTGACGCTCGAGGCGGAGCCGGCGAGCGTTGCGCCGCAGCCCGAGCCCGCCGCCGCTCCGCAGGTGCAGGACAAGGAAAGCGAGCCCGCAGGCGCGGCTGCTTCAGGCGAGGGGCTGGCCCCGGGCGGAGCGCCGCGATCCGCCGCGATCGTCGGCACCTACCAGGCGGGCGGAAATTCCTACGTGATGTATGCGGACGGCTCGATCCGGGCCGAGACGCCCTCCGGCGAGCACCGTTTCGCCTCCATGGACGAGTTCAAGGCCTTCATGATGACCGGCACGATGCGGGCCGGCGCGCCGGACGAGCCGGGGAAGATCCCGGCTTCCTCGGCGCCGGCTCAGGCCAAGCCGACCGCCTTGAGCGCGAAGGCGTAGATCAGCGCCACCTCCTCCAGCCGGTCGAAGCGGCCGGCGGCTCCGCCGTGGCCGGCATCCATGTTGATGCGCAGCAGGACCGGCCCGCCATCCGTCATGGTCGCGCGGAGCTTGGCGACCCATTTGGCGGGCTCCCAGTAGGTCACGCGCGGATCGGTCAGTCCGCCGAGCGCCAGGATCGCCGGATAGGGCTGCGGCCGGACATTGTCGTAGGGCGAGTAGGGCAGGATCGTCCGGAAGGCGGCCTCGTCCTGGCGGGGATTGCCCCATTCCGGCCATTCGGGCGGCGTGAGCGGCAGGTCGCCGTCGAGCATCGTGTTGAGCACGTCGACGAAGGGCACCTCCGCGACGATGCCGGCGAAGAGGTCGCCCGCCATGTTCGCGACCGCGCCCATCAGCATGCCTCCGGCCGAGCCGCCGAGCGCGACCAGGCGCTTGCGGCCCGTATAGCCGGCCGCGACGAGCGCCTCGGCGCTGGCGACGAAGTCCTTGAAGGTGTTGGTCTTCTTCTCGCGCTTTCCGTCGAGGTACCAGCGCCAGCCCTTCTCCGTGCCGCCCCGGACATGGGCGATCGCATAGACGAAGCCCCGGTCGACCAGCGACAGGAGGTTCGTCCGGAACGAGGCCGATACGGAGGAGCCGTAGGAGCCGTAGCCGTAGAGGAGGCAGGGCGCGGTCCCGTCGAGCTTCAGGTCGCGCCGGTGGACCAGGGAGATCGGCACGGTCTCGCCATCCTCCGCCGTGCCGAAGAGCCGGCGCGTGACGTAGAGGGCCGAATCGAAGCCGCTCGGGATCTCCTGGCGCTTGCGCAGCACGCGCTCGCGGGTGCGCAGGTTGTAGTCGTAGGTCTCGTTCGGCGTCGTCATCGACGAGTAGCCGAACCGGATCGTGTCCGTGTCGAACTCGTAGCCGGCATCGAGCCCGAGCGAATAGGCCTCCTCGGGGAAGGCGATGGCGTGCTCGGCGCCCGTCCACATCTCGCGCACGACGATGCGAGGGTTCGCGTCCTGCCTCTCCAGCCGGACGAGGTGGCGGGCGAGCGCCACCTGGTAGAGCACCATGACGCCCTGCCGGTAGGGCACGAGATCGCGCCAGTTCTCGCGCCGCGGATCGGCGAGGGGTGCGACGACGAGCTTGAAGTCCTCGGCGCCGTCGGCGTTGGTGCGGATGATCAGGTCGAGCCCGTGATGCTCGACGTCGTAGATGACGAGCGGGGTGCGGGCGGCGACGAGGCGGCGCTCCGCCTCCGGGTCCGCCCGGTCCAGAAGCCACACCTCGGAGGTCTCGTGGTCGCTGATGCTGACGACCACGAAGGCGCCGGACGTGGTCTGGTCGATATCGATGAACCAGCCGACCTCCGTCTCCTCGTAGATCAGCTCGTCTTCGGATTGCGGCCTGCCGAGGCGGTGGCGGCGGACGCGCGCGGGCCGGTGATTCTCGTCGACCTCGACGTAGTAGAAGGTCCGCGAATCCAGGCACCAGATCACCTCGCCGGAGGTCCGCCTGACCTCGTCGGCGAGGTCCTCGCCCGTCCCGAGGTCGCGGACGCGGATCGTGTAGAGCTCCGATCCGGCGACGTCCGCGCTCCAGGCGAGCAGCCGGTGATCCGGTGAATGGACCGCGTCCTGGAGGTCGAAATAGGCGAGGTCCTCGCCCTCCTTGTCGCCGTCGAGCAGGATCTCGGCCTCGCCGCCCTCGCGTGGCTCGCGGCAGATGAGCGGGTGCTGGCCGCCCTCGCGGTAGCGGGTGAAATAGGCGTAGGGCCCGTCCGGCTGCGGGACGGTGTCGTCGTCCTCCTTGATGCGGCCGCGCATCTCGCGGACGAGCCTCTCCCGCAGCGGCCCGAGATCGGCGAGCATCGCGTCCGTGTAGGCGTTCTCGCGCTCCAGATGCTCCCGGATGGCGAGCGGGAGGGCGCTGCCGTCCTTCAGGACCTCGCGCCAGTTCTCGGCCTTGAGCCAGGCATAGTCGTCCTGGATCTCCTGCCCGAAGAGCTCGAAGCGGTGCGGCCACCTCTCAGCGAGCGGCGGGGCGAGGTCGGGGAAGGGCGCGGTCCAGGACGCGTCGGCCACGGCGGGAACTCCAGGCGGGCGGCGGGACGGCCGCTTCACGGCCCAGCGCATAGGGGCGAGCGGAGCCGTTAGCAACGGAACGGCCGGCGCCTCTTGACAGAATATAGGAAAAAATACTTATTAAATGGGCGCCGTGACCGAGGTCTCACGCCCAAGCCGCTCAAGGAACGTATCATGAACATAAATGCCGTGTCCAATTCCGCGACCCTGTCGAAGGCGGCCCGTCGCCTGCTCGCCGCGCTCGCCGAGCCGGGAGCGAGCGCGATCCCCGATCCGTCGCGCGAGGGGATGCTGATCCTGCGCGGCGCGCGGCACGGCATCTCGATCGGACGCGGATGCGTGGAGGAGAAGGTCTGCCGCGAGCTGCAGGCGCACGACCTCGTGACCCGAGGGGAGGCGGGGCGGGCGGTGGTGATCTCGGAGACGGGCCGCCGGCATCTCCGGCGCGGCGAGGCGCCGCGGGCCGAGAGCGCGTTCCAGCAGCAGCACGCCGAGATCGAGACGGCCACGATCACGGACGAGACCGGGCCGGCCAAGGTCGCGCTCAATGCGGCCGAGAGCCCGCTCGACTGGCTGCGCCGGCGCAGGGATCGCGACGGAAAGCCGCTGATCGATGCGGCCTGCCACGAGGCGGGCGAGCGGCTGCGGCGCGACCTGACCTTCGGAGGGCTCCTGCCCTCGATCACGGCGCGCTGGGAGGGCTCCATCGGCTCGGGCGGTGCCGGCCCGCGCGATCCCGCGGCGGCGGCCGATGCGGTCGTCGCGGCGCGCCAGCGGGTGCGGAACGCCCTTGCCGCGGTCGGCCAGGATTTCGCCGATCTCCTCCTCGACCTCTGCGGCTTCCTGAAGGGGCTCGAGACGATCGAGCGCGAGCGGCGGTGGCCGCCCCGCTCCGCGAAGGTCGTGGTCCGGCTCGCGCTGCGGCGTCTCGCCGAGCATTACGGGCTGGAGACCGAGGCGCGCGGCCCGGCGCAGTCCCGCGGCGTGCGGAGCTGGGCCGCGGAGGAGAGCGCAGCCTAACATGGTTCGGGACAGGCTCTCCCGAGATACGTCTCCCCCCTGAACTCGACCCATTATGGCAAAACTGCCATTGCTCACGAAGCCGCTTCGATCTATGGTGGTTTTGCCATAAAGGAATGGCACACATGGGTGGGCAACATGAGTGATCCACCTTCGCAGGTACCCGACAGCGAGCTCGTCTGGCTCGGCCGGACGAAACAGACGGTGTCGGACTTCCCACCTGAGGTTAAGCGGGAGGTTGGGTTCGCCCTCCGCCTCGCTCAGAAGGGACGCAAACCGGCCTCGGCAAAGCCCCTGAGGAGCGAGAAGGACTTCAGGGGCGCGGCAGTTCTGGAGATCGTCGAGGACGACGACGGAAACACCTACCGGACGGCCTACGCGGCCAAGTTCGCCGGGGTGGTCTACGTTCTCCACGCTTTTCAGAAGAAATCTACGAAGGGTGTCGCTACCTCCCGCAAGGACATCGATCTGATCAAGGATCGGCTAGCCGAGGCGAAGCGGCACTACGCCGAGCACCATGCGGCAAAGGACACCGGTTGAGGCCGGTATCGCGTATCCCGAGTTCGTCCCTTTCCCGATCGGGAAAGGGGCACCACACACCAGGTAGACAGATCATGGCTGACCATCTCACCCGTTTCGCCGGATCCGCGGACATCGCTTCCGTTGTGGCGAACACCGATGACATGGCCACTCGTAGCAGCGGCAACGTCTATGCCGATCTCGGCTTCGATGATCCCACAGAGGAAAGCCTGAAGGCCGATCTCGTCATGGGGATCATGGACGAGATCGCGCGACGTGGGCTGTCGCAAACGGCGGCTGCGCGCCTCATGGGCATCAGCCAGCCGGACGTGTCCAAACTCCTGCGCGGCCGCACAGGTGGCTATTCGCTGGAGCGTCTGCTCGGCTTCACACGCGCGCTCGGCGGGGATGTCGAAATCACCGTCAAACGGAACGCGTCCGAGCGACGCGGCCAGCTAAAGCTGAGCGTGCGCGAGCCTGCCTGATCGTCAACCCTTTTCTGTTCGGCACACACACACAGAGAGAGAGCCGTCGGCCGGCAAGCCGGCGGCGTTTCTTGCTGAAGAACGGCCATTGTCTGCTGCCGACAGAAAATATGCCTTTCCTTTCGAAGGACAGGTACCTGTTCCGTCACACAGCTGCCGCTGCGACCCGCGCGGCCTCGCCCCGGATCCGGTCCACCATCGAGCGCAGGCCGTTGGAGCGCTTGCTCGTGATGTGCTGGCCGAGACCCAGGTCGCGGAAGAGCTTCAGGGCGTCGGTCTGCAGGATGCGGCGGGCCGGCTGGCCGGAATAGAGCGCCACCAGGAAGGCCACGAGGCCCTTCGTGATATGGGCGTCGCTGTCGGCCGCGATCGTCAGGACCGCGTTCTCGCCCGCGCCGCTCGTCCGCATGTCGAGCCAGACCCTGCTCTGGCAGCCGGGCACGAGCTTCTCGTCCGTATGCAGCTCCTCCGGCATCGGCGGCAGCAGGCGGCCGAGCTCGATGAGGTACTCGAACTGCTCGGTCGGGTCCTCGAGAAGCTCGAAATTGGTGACGATCTCGTCGGGGGCGGGAAGCATGGGCGGCGGCTGCAGGCTCGGATGTCATATAGAGAGCGGCCGCGGCCGAGGCGAGGCTCGCCGGCCGGCCGTGATCGCGCTCTCCTTGGGCCGGATGTCAGATCGCGCTGATGCGCCGGCCCGTGGAGAAGAAGGGCCGGGACTTCTCCCGGCAGCTCAGCGCCGGAGCGGAGGCATCTCGAGCGGCGCGGCCGTCGCGGACGAGGCGGTCCCGCGCAGGCTCCCCGGTCCGGCCGCGGCGGCGGCGCGAAGAGCCGTCCCGGCGGCGGCCGCGGCGAGGGCCGCTCCGTCCGGCACCCCGGCGTCCTCCGCTTCTCCGCGGCCGGTGAGGACGTCGAGGCTCGCGGAGAGCGAAGCGGGCGGCCAGGAGCGAGTCGCAGCCGAGTCGTGCCGGGAATCGCGCTCGGGCGAAAGCACGCACATCGCTGTTATGATGGCAAGACTGCCCACTACCCTGAACATCGCCCAAGTACCTGATCAAAGGACATCAGAATCTTGTGGCGAAGTTCAAGAAGTGTGACGTTCCGACACTCGCCGCCCGTCAGGATTAATGGGCGGTTAAGCGCCTGCGGCCGAGCGGGCGAGGGTTCGATTCGCCCTCTGTCCTTAGCTTTCATTTAAGTTCGCCGGCGCATTGTCGGGCCATGGGAGCGAGAGGGCGCGGCCAACGCGCGGACGGTTTGAGCAGCATCGAGTCGAGCTCCGCAGCAGGCCTGGCGCTTGGTCGCGCCACGCCGGTCCTTGCGGAGGCCAGCATCCCCGACGGGCGCCGGGTGAACGAGTTCGCCGCGACCCGCCTCGTCGCAGGCGGGCTCGGGCTCGCCTGCCTGTCGCCGTATCTCGCCTGGCGCGGCACCTCGTCCGCGGTGGATGCGGTGCTGGCCCTGGGCCTCGTGGCGCCGCTCGGGGCCGCCTATCTTGCCGCGCAGACGCGCCGGCTCGATCTCGCCTACGCGGTTGCGGCCGCCGGCATCGCCGCGCTCGTCTCCTGCGTCTTCTCCGGCGGCGGGGCGCTCGCCTGGCCTGCCGCGATCTGGCTCGCCGCCCAGCCGCTCGAGGCGCTCGCGGCCGGCGAGCGGCGCAACGCGCTGGCGGCCGGCCTCGTCTCGGCTCTCGCCTGCCTTCTGCTCGCCGGCGGCGCCGGAGCCGCGCTCTCGGTCCAGCCGCAGGCCGCGCCGGCGGGCATCGCGCTGCTCTTTCTGATCGCCGGGACCATGCTGGAAGGCGGGCTGCGCTTCGTGCGCCCGGCCCCGGACGCGGCTCCTGCGCCGGTCGAGGCCGGTGAGGAGGAATCCCGCCTGCGCGAGGCGCTGGGCGATCTCGTCACCTTCCACGACCGGCAAGGCGACGTGGTGAGCGCCTCGGGGGCCGCGATGGCCCTGACCCGCCGGCCCGCGCCCGCCCTGCTCGGCACCGGCCTGTTCGCGCAGGTCCATATCCCGGATCGTCCGGCCTATCTGAAGGCGCTGAGCGACGCGGCCTCGGGGCTCGGCCCGGTCACGACGCAGTTCCGCCTCGTGGTCACGCCCGAGCGCGGCCCCGCGCGGCTCGTCTGGGTGGAGATGCGGGCGCATGCGGCCAAGCGCGCCGAGGACCGGGCGCCCGTCGTCGCCGTGACCCGGGACGCCTCGGCGGACCGGACCCATGCCGAGGAACTGGAAGCGGCGCGGCTCGAGGCCGTCCAGGCGGCCGAGATGAAGGGCCGCTTCCTGGCGACGGTCAGCCACGAGCTCAGGACGCCCCTCAACGCGATCATCGGCTTCTCCGAGCTCCTCTCGGCCGACCACCCCTTCGTGATGGCCGAGGAGCGGCGGAAGGAATACGCCACGATCATCAAGAACTCCGGCCACCACCTGCTCGAGGTGGTGAACACGCTCCTCGACATGTCGAAGATCGAATCGGGGAATTTCAGCGTGGCGCCGGAGCCGTTCAACCTGGGCGAGTTGGCGAATGGCTGCTGCGATCTCATGGCGCTCAAGGCCCAGGAGGGGCAGGTGCGGCTCGAGCGGCAGATCGCACCCGACCTGCCGGAGCTCGTCGCCGACCGTCGCGCCTGCCGGCAGATCCTGATCAACCTCCTGTCGAACGCCGTGAAGTTCACGCCTGCCGGCGGCGCGGTGACCCTGTCCGTCCGGCGCGACGGCGACCGCGTCGTGCTCTCGGTCGCCGATGACGGGATCGGCATCCGCGAGGCCGATCTGCCGCGCCTCGGCGATCCCTTCTTCCAGGCGGGCGACCTGCATCGCCGGCCGCACGAGGGAACCGGGCTCGGCCTCTCGGTGGTGCGCGGCCTCGTGGGCCTGCACCATGGGACGATGGCGATCGAGAGCGGGCCCGGCGCCGGAACGGTGGTCACCATCACGCTCCCGCTTGCCGGACAGGTCGAGACGCGCCAGATCCGTCCGGTCGCCGTGCAGACGACGGCCCGCATCCCGGCCCGGCCGGCCGAGAGGAGAAGCGCGTGAGACAGGACCGAGGGAGGATGGGGCAGGGAAGGGCGGCTGCGCGACAGCCCGGGCCCGGACCGTCCCGCCTCGGCCGCGTTCTCGCCCCCGCGCTGCGCTTCGTCGGGAATCGCCCGGGGCTCGTGCTGGCCGCGACCGCCATCCTGGGCACCACCGGCGCGGTCGGATGGAATGCGCTCCATCAGGCGAACCGCCATCCGGCGCCGCTCTTCAAGCCGAAGCCCGCCGTCCAGGCCGAGGCGCCGCGCCGTGCCGAAGCCGCTCCGGCGGCTGCACCCGCTGCGGTGCCAATGCCCGTGCCGCGGCCCGATCCCGCGACCGTCGGCTCGCTCGCCGCGGCACCTGCGGCGTCGTCCGTTCCGGCCGTGAAGGTGGCGGCTCCGGGGGCCGATCCGATCGGCAACCTCATCCGCGGCGGCGAGCCGGGCGCGCCGCGCCCGGCCGAGGCGAAACCGGATCCGCGCGTGATCTCGGTGCAGAAGGCCCTCGCCAAGCTCGGCTACGGCCCGCTCAAGGCCGACGGCTATCTCGGTGCGACGACGCGCCAGGCGCTGGAACGCTTCGAGCGCGACAACAAGCTGCCCGTCACGGGCGGCCTCGGCATCCGCACCACCCGCCAGCTCGCGGCCGCCTCCGGCACGCAGATCGAATAGGCGCGGCCGCCCGCGTGAGCCGCATCCGCTCCGATTTCTGGGTCTCGGCGCATCTGAGGCGCTGCGCCCTGGAGGGCGTGGATGCGGTGCTGCGCCGCCGCGGCGCCGACGAGGCGGGCTCCATTTTCATTTCGGTCGACCGGCTCGACGGCCGCGCCGACCTGCTCGGTCCCGCGCCGCAGGTCTGGGTGCCGGACGGCGAGGTCGACCGCCTGTTCGCGGTCGTCCTCTCCGAGCGCCCGCCGCTCGAGATCGAGGAGCGGATGCGGCGCGAGATCAGGTTCGATCCGGACCTGTGGTGGATCGGGATCGATGACCGGCAGGGGCGCTCGCTCGTGACGCCGGTGACGGGCGAGCCCGCTCCGTAACGGCGCCGGGCGCACCCTCGGCCTTCCTGCCGCGCGGATCGGCGGCGCCGGTCGCGCGGGCGGGCTTTCGGGGCAGCTCCCTGGCCGCGAGAAGCTGCCACGCTGCCGCACGCGATGTCGTGCGGCAGACCTGGCGCAGCCGGAACACGGCCGGGACGGAAGCCGAGATGCGCGGATCGGCCGTGAGCAGCACGCGCATGCAATCCTCGATCGCGAGCCCCGCCGCGACGAGCGCAAGCCCGAACAGCTCCGCTTCTGCCGGATCGTCGAGGTTCCAGGGCGGGGCCTCGCCGAGCCCGAGCGCCCGCGCAAGCTCGCCGAAGAGCTCCGGCAGGTCCGCCTTGGCGGCCGCCCGGAGGATGCGGGCGCGGCGCCAGGCCGAGAGGGCGGGCAGGTTCGGCGCGGAGGCGGCGGCCGCGCGCTCCAGCTCCTCGCGGATGCGGTCGCGCTCGGCCCTGTCGCGCACGAAGCGGAAGAGCGCGCCCCGTTCCCAGGCCGAGAGGTCCGGCCTGGCGAGCAGCGCATCGGCCAGCGCCCGGTCGGCGGCGGCCCGCGCGACCAGCTCGCGCCGCCCATGCGCGTCGATGGCCGCGTTCCGGTTCCGGGCGAGCGCGAGATCGATCGCCGGATCGCCGAGTGCCAGCAGATCGGCGCTCTCCGCCTGGCTCAGCGTTGCCGCCGCCGCGCGCTCGCGCGGATCGGGCTCGGACCGGGCCCGGCGCCGCGCGGCCAGAAGGTCGATCACGCGCGCGGGCGCCTCGGGCACCCGCTGCAGCATGGCGGAGACATCCGCGATCACGTCATCGGGGACGAGCGGGATCAGGCCCAGCGCCAGCGCCTCGTAGGTCGCGACCGCGCGGCGGTCGCGCAGCGCGGCCGCCACGAACTCGCGTGTGTGGAGCTTGAGCAGGACCGGGCGGAGCTCGCGGTCGCCGTTGCGCGCGAGCATCGCGAGGCCCGCGAGGTCGGGAGGTGGAAAGCTCGACATCTACGGTTCGGCGGCGCGCGAGATTTATAGCTTCGGCAACCTTACCGAGCCCCTAACCATCGCGTGCGTGCCCACACCGGCTTGCCTCTGGAAACCGGTCATTAACCATAAGGGCCGTCAATCGAGGGCGTGAGACTCGGGGGAGGGCGGGATGCCGCACCCACAGACGATTTCGGTAGCGGAGGTGATCGCGTTTCCGCCGCTCTCGGCGCGCGCGAAGCGGGCGGCACTGCGCGAGGATTCCGAGCGCGGCACGGTCCTGCTCTTCACGGGCGTGCGCTACGAGCGCCTGCGGACGCAGGACGAGAAAGAGGGCGGCGAGGAGCGTCCGTCCCGGCGCGACGACGAGATCTGGTCCTGAGCCGGAGCGAGCGGCGCCCATGAGGCACCGCATCTCCGTCCGTCCCGCGCTCGCCGCGCTGTCCGCGCTGCTCCTCGGGGCCTGCGTCGAGCGAGGCGATTTCGGCCGCGTGAAGCGCAACTCGGCCTGGAACGACATGCTGGAGGCGACGGGCTCCGTCGCGGCGGCAGGGCGGGGCGAGCCGGTTTCGCCCTACGACCACACCGACGACGAGCGCGAGCTGCGCGACCGGGCCTGGCGCTTCCTCGTCCCGGCGCATGATCTCGCCTGGTTCGAGCGCGCGCTCGGGGAGCTCGCGGCCAAGCGCATCCTGCCGCCGGACGCCGGGGCGGGCGACCCGGCCGCCTATTTCGGCGCCCTCCAGCGGGACGGTGCGCTCTCGCCCGCCTCGCGCTACCGCCGCCTGTCGGAGGATGCGGCCGCCGATGCCCGTCTGCTGCCGAAGCTCGCCGATGTCGCGGCCCGGGTCTTCGCGGCGGACGGCGTGCGCATGAAGACGCTGGGCTATGCCGGCCGCGTCTCCGCCGCCGACATCGCCCAAGCCGAGGCGAGGGTGGCCGAGAACCGCTGCCTCGTGGCCTGGGTGGCCTGGGGTCTCGACCGCCGCCTGGCGGAATACCGCTACGCGCTCGAGCATCTCGTGATCGAGACGCCGCAGGCCCAGGCGGTGCCGGCCGAGCGCTCCGTCGCCTTCCTCGAGGCGCAGCGGCCGGCGCTCGCCCGCCTCGGGGTCCCGCCGCTCGCGAGCGCGGATTGCGCCGGCCGGGGCAGGGTCCCGGCAGCCGTCGCGGTCGAGTCAGCCCCTTCGCCGCCTGCTCTCGTCCGCAAGGGCTGAGGCGCGCCGCGATCCCGCCCATTTCGGGCGCTACGAGCCCGGCTCCGTTCCCCCGACAAGCCGTCCGATGAAATTCCCGCCCGACGCGGCAGACGAACCCTTCTGGCGCACCAAGCGCCTCGAGGAGATGAGCGAGGCAGAGTGGGAGAGCCTCTGCGACGGCTGCGGCCGCTGCTGCCTCGTCAAGCTGGAGGACGAGGATTCGGGCGAGATCCACTACACCGATGTCGGCTGCACGCTGCTCGACGGGACGAGCTGCCGCTGCCGCTCCTATGCGAACCGGCAGGAGATCGTGCCCGATTGCGTGCGCCTGACGCCCGGCACCGTGCGGGGGCTCCGGTGGCTCCCGACCACCTGCGCATACCGGCTCCTCGCCGAGGGGCGCGACCTCTATTGGTGGCACCCCCTCGTCTCGGGCGACCCCGAAACCCCGCATCTGGCGGGCGTCACGGTCCGCGACCGGCTCGCCGGCCCGGAGGAGGATTTCGAGGAGGAGGAGCTCTTCGAGCAGATCGTCGAATGGCCGGCCGAGGCGCCGGTGGAACCGCTCTCGGGCATGGTCCGCCGGAACGGGCCGCGGTTCGGCTAGGCCGTCAGCAAGCCTCCATCCTTCGAGCCCAGCTTGACGGGCGCATGCGCGCCGGCGCCGGAGCGGGCCGGAACTGACTGCCGTACGCCACGTTTCCCCGTCGTGACGCGCCCGACCGCGGGCGCCGGGAATTCATCCGACATCAAGGGAGACGGGCGATGGGCCTCTTCACGTCACCGATCAAGACGTTCGACGATCTCTATCTGCATACGCTTCAGGATATCTATTACGCCGAGCAGCAGATCACGAAGGGCCTGACCGAGATGATCGGCAAGGCCGAGAACGCCTCGCTGAAACAGGCCTTCCAGAAGCATCTCGGCGAGACCGAGCAGCAGATCAAGCGGCTCGAGGACGCCTTCAACATCCTGGGCGAGAAGGCCAAGGGCGCGACCTGCCCGGCCATCGACGGCATCATCAAGGAGGCCCGCGAGATCATCTCCGACTGCGACGACCACGAGGTGCGCGACGCCGCCATGCTGGCCGCCGCCCAGGCGGTCGAGCATTACGAGATCACCCGCTACGGCACGCTGATCTCCTGGTCCAACCAGCTCGGCCGCAAGGACATCGCCGCCATCCTGGAGAAGAACCTCGCCGAGGAGAAGGCGACGGACGAGAAGCTGACCAAGCTCGGCGAGAGCCGCATCAACAAGCAGGCGGCCTAACGGGCCGTGGCATTCGAGAAGGAGGGCGGCGGCCGGAAGGCCGCCGTTTTCTTATGTCCGCGCCGAGATTTTGCCCCGTTAACTACGATCAATTTCTCGTGAAACTGAGCGAAGTCCTGCGCGTTGCTCCCGGCGTGACAAGCTTGGCCGTTGGGCAGGAGGTCGACCGATGACAGTCGGAACAATTCTTCTCATCATCCTGATTCTGCTGCTCATCGGAGCCATCCCGAGCTGGCCCCATTCCCGCAGCTGGGGCTACTACCCGTCGGGCGGCATCGGCCTGATCCTGATCATCGTGCTGATCCTGCTCCTGATGGGAAGGCTCTGACGCACGGCTCGGCTCCGGCCGGAGAGGCGCCTCGGCTCATGCCGGGTCGCCCGTCGCCGTCTGAACGGCCGGCCGAATCCGTCCGGGTTCTTACCGCCTAGCTCGGACGCGCCCGAAGCTACCCCCAAAGCGCCGACCGCGACGCGTCGGATCCATGCGACGGAGCGGCCATCGTCGACGCGCTCCGGCGCGATGCGCCTCGACCCTGGGGGCGCGACATGGCTACCGTCACGAGCTTCGATCTGAACGGCTCCGGTGCCGGGCTCAACGAGAGCCGAAGCCTGCAGGAGGGCGCGTCCGCGATCCTCCTCGCCCCGAGCGCGACGCTCAGCGCGACCGGCAACTTCAATGCGCAGTCGCTCCGGCTCTCCGGCCTCCTCCCCGAGGCGGTGATCGGCTTTTCGAGCGGCGTCAGCCTGTCCGGCACCAGCCTGCGGGTCGGCGGCGTCGCGATCGGCTCGGTCACGGGCGGCCGGGACGGCGTCGACCTCGTGGTCGCGTTCAACAGCAACGCGACCGCGAGCCGGGTTCAGACCGTGCTGCGGAACCTGACATATTCTGACGTGAGCGACACGCCGACCCCGAGCCAGACGATCACCTTCGATCTCGCCGGCACGGTTCGCACCGACGCGATCACGGTCACGCCCGTCAACGATCCACCGGCGCTGGACCTCAACGGCGCGGCCTCGGGCACGGGCTCCTCGGCCGCCTTCGTCGAGAACAGGTCCGTTCTCGTCTCGCCGAATGCCACGCTGGCGGATCCGGACAGCGGCAGCCTCGTCTCGCTCACGGCGACGCTTCTCGCCCGGCCGGACGGCAACGTGCTCGAGCGCCTCGCCCTCGACGCGACGGCGGCGAGCGCCGCGGCGGCCGCGGGGCTCGCCGTCACCTACACGGCCTCGACCGGCGCGCTCAGCATCGCGGGCGGCGCCTCGGTCGCCACCTACCAGGCCGTCCTGCGCGGCATCCTCTATGAGAACGCAAGCGACCAGCCGTCCACGGCGGCCAGGACGATCCGGGTCGCGGCGAGCGACGGAACCGCCGCCAGCCTCACGCGAGATGCGAGCGTCGCGATCACGCGCGTCAACGACGCCCCGACCGTCGACCTCAACGGCGCTGCTGCCGGCACGAGCGTCGGGCTGTCCTACCGGACGGGCGACGCCGTGACCAAGATCGCGCCGGCCGCCGCCGTCGCCGATGTCGATTCGGCGAATTTCGGCGGCGGCTCGCTGCGCGTGAGCTTCGTGGAGAACGGTTCTGCCGGCGACCAGCTTCGGATCGTGACGGACGGGACGGTCACGCTGGCGAATGGCGGGACCACGGTGCGGGTCGGCGGCACGAGCATAGGGACCGTCGCGGGCGGAACCAACGGCGCGGATCTCGTCATCAGCCTCAATACGAGCGCCACGCCCGCAGCCGTCCAGACGCTTCTGCAGCATATCGGCTACGCGGCCAGCACGGGCAGCCCGACCCTGCCGCGCCAGATCGCGTTCACGCTGAACGACGGCGACGGCACGGCGAATGGCGGCCAGGCCGTCGCGAGCGCGACCGCGACGATCCAGCTCACGGCCGGCCAGGGCAACGTGGCGCCGACCCTGACGGGCGACCTCCGGGCGACGATCGCCAACGGCACGACCTACCAGTTCACGACGAGCGACTTCTTCTACACCGATCCGGATGACGGCCCGGCCGGGATCACCTTCGGGGTGAGCAACCTCGATAACGGCTACGTTCTCCGGAACGGCTCGGCGGTCTCCTCCTTCACGGCCGAGCAGCTCGCGGCGGGCCAGATCACCTTCTGGCACGACGGGACGGAGCCCGTCGGCAGCTTCCGGATCTTCGTCGAGGACGGGAACGAGGACGGCTCGGCCCCCGTGCCGCAGACCTTCGTGTTCGACGTGACGACAGGGCAGGTGAACGCCCCGCCGAGCCTCACGGGCGATCTGGCCGCGACGGTCGCGAGTGGCGGCACCTATGTGCTGAGCCAGGCCGACCTGTTCTATTCCGATCCCGACGACACGGCGGCCGGCGTCTCCTTCGCGGTCGCGGCGGTCACGGGCGGCAGCCTCCTGGTGGGCGGCGCTCCGGCGGCGAGCTTCACGCCGCAGCAGCTTTCCGCCGGCCAGGTGGCGTTCCGGCATGACGGCACATCCTCCGCGCCGTCCTTCTCCGTCTCGGTCGAGGACGGGAACGAGGACGGCTCGGCGCCGGTCTCACGGAATTTCGTGCTCAGCGTGGCCGCCGGCCAGGGCAACGTGGCGCCGACCCTGACGGGGGACCTCCGGGCGACGATCGCCAACGGCACGACCTACCAGTTCACGACGAGCGACTTCTTCTACACCGATCCGGATGACGGCCCGGCCGGGATCACCTTCGGGGTGAGCAACCTCGATAACGGCTACGTTCTCCGGAACGGGTCGGCGGTCTCCTCCTTCACGGCCGAGCAGCTCGCGGCGGGCCAGATCACCTTTTGGCACGACGGGACGGAGCCCGTCGGCAGCTTCCGGATCTTCGTCGAGGACGGGAACGAGGACGGCTCGGCCCCCGTGCCGCAGACCTTTGTGTTCGACATGACGACGGGGCAGGTGAACGCCCCGCCGAGCCTCACGGGCGATCTGGCCGCGACGGTCGCGAGCGGCGGCACCTATGTGCTGAGCCAGGCCGACCTGTTCTATTCCGATCCCGACGACACGGCGGCCAGCATCTCCTTCGCGGTCGCGGCGGTCACGGGCGGCAGCCTCCTGGTGGGCGGCGCTCCGGCGGCGAGCTTCACGCCGCAGCAGCTTTCCGCCGGCCAGGTGGCGTTCCGGCACGACGGCACATCCTCCGCGCCGTCCTTCTCCGTCTCGGTCGAGGACGGGAACGAGGACGGCTCCGTGCCCGTACCACAGACCTTCGTGTTCACCGTAGGTAGCGGTGGCGGGTCGACCCTCGACCTCTCCGGTGCTTCGCGCGGCGTCACGGCCGATCTCGGCGCGGCCCAATGGTCCCTCGCCACGAAGGTGATGGCCCTCGGCGACTCGATCACCAACGGCGACTCGCCGCCCGGGCAGGACGAGCACGGCTATCGGGGCTTCTTCTACAACAACGTCCTTGCGGCAGGGCGCCTCGTCGACATGGTCGGGCCGAACAGCAACGGCCAGGTGCCCGACCCCCATCACGCGGGCTATCCGGGGGAGACCGGGGACGACATCCAGGCCATCCTCCCGGGCCTGCTCGCCACCTACGCCCCGAGCGCCATCCTCCTCATGGCCGGCACAAACGACATCTTCTACAAGACCAATCCGCAGAACGCCGTCCGGGCCGAGATCGCCGGCATGCTGGACCATGTCGCGCAGGCGAGCCCGGCGACGCATGTCTATGTCTCGACCCTGATCCCGCTGGCGGGCTACGACGCGCAGGTCGCGAACGTGAACGCGGCGATCCGGAGCGTCGTCGCGGACGCGATCGGGCGCGGGCAGAACGTGAGCCTCGTCGAGATGCCGAGCGTCACGCTTTCCGACCTGTTCGACGGCATCCATCCGACGGATACGGGCTACCGCGAGATGGCCGGTTACTGGACGGCGGCCTTCCTGGCGAATCCGCCCGCGTCCGGTGCGGCGAACGCGATCGGTCCCGCCGTCACGGCGATCACCGGGAGCGCCCACAACGACCTCCTGGTCGGCGACGGCCGGGCGAACCAGATCGCGGGCGGCGCGGGCGTCGACTGGATCCGCGGCGAGGGCGGAGCCGACCTCCTGACGGGAGGAGCCGGCCGGGACGTGTTCGTGTTCGGGCCGGGTTTCGGCCAGGATACGGTGTCGGATTTCAGCCGGGGCGAGGACGTCCTCGACTTCCGGGCCCTCGCCCTGAATGTCGGCGACTTCGCATCCTGGCGCCAGGCCCATGTCGCGGCCTCGGGAACGGACGCCGTGGTGACGATCGAGGCCGGCCAATCCGTGACGCTCACGGGTGTGAACGCCGCCGCGCTCCAGGCGAGCGACTTCTGGTTCGTGTAGCGTTCTATGAAAATAGTCCTTGACACCCGGACGCTGCCCGGGTAGAGAAGACCCACGCTGACGAATTGCGCCGGGACATCGGCCTTCGTTGCGATGCCCTTCCGGCGAGCTCGCGAAAGCGGCCGGGGGCCGACACCCGACAATCTGAACCCGAGCGCGGGCGGAGGATCTCCGGCCGCGCTTCCGCTTGGGGAGCGTTCCATGACGCGCGCCTTCGGGCCGGCCATGATCGAGAAGATCCGCCTCGGCTATGCCGACCTCGATACCCCGCTGGACGAGACGGCGGCCAAGCTCGGCGTCCACCGCGGCACGATCGTCCGTCTCGCGCAGAGATGCGGCTGGCCGAAACGGCGCGAGGCTTCCGCCGCGCTCCGCCGGCCGCCGGCGAAGACCGACGAGGCCGACGAGCTCGATCCCTCCGGGCAGCTCGCGCGGTTGAACCGGATTTCGGCCCGGACCATCGCCGGCCTGGATGCGGAACTGTCCGCCGGCGAGACCAAGGATCCCGAGCGCACCGCCCGTGCGCTCGCCACCCATGTCCGCACGCTCGGGAGCCTGAAGAAGCTGCAGGCCGAGCGCTCTCAGGAGCCCGAAGCCGATGACGAACCTCCCCCGCGCACGCTCGCCGAGCTGCGCGACGAGCTTCGCCGGCACCTTGAAAGGATATGCGAGGAAGAAGAGGACGATTGCGATCCGGACCTTCGTGGAGACGCTGAACCGGGCTGAGGCGGAGGGGATGCTCGCGCATTGGCCGTTTCTCTGCCGAAAGGCCCAGCGCCCGCCGGAGACCTGGGGCGATCCGCTGGCCTGGACCGCCTGGCTGGTCCTCGGCGGCCGGGGCGCGGGCAAGACCCGGACCGGGGCCGAGTGGGTGCGCGGCATCGTCCGGGGCGATCCAGGCTTCGCCGAGCCGCCGACCGGCCGCATCGCCCTCGTCGGCGAGACCTTCGCGGCCGTGCGCGACGTGATGATCGAGGGGCCGGCCGGGATACTGGCGGTGTACGACAGGCGCGGGGAGGCCCGCCCCGCTTGGCTACCGGCCCTGCGCCGCCTCCAATGGCCGAGCGGCGCGGTCGCGCATGCCTTCTCGTCCGAGGACCCGGACAGCCTGCGCGGGCCGCAATTCGAAGCGGCCTGGTGCGACGAGCTCGCCAAGTGGCGCTATCCGACCGAGACCTGGGACATGCTGCAATTCGGGCTGCGGCTCGGGCCGGCACCGCGCGAGATCGTGACGACGACGCCGCGGCCGATCCCGCTCTTGAAGCGGCTGCTCGACGACCGGCGGGTCGTCGTGAGCCGGTCGCGGACGGCCGACAATGCCGAGAACCTCGCGCCCGCCTTTCTCGACGCGATCGTCGGCCGCTATGCCGGGACGCGGCTCGGGCGCCAGGAACTCGACGGGGAACTCGTGGAGGAGCGCGAGGACGCGCTCTGGTCGCGCGACCGGATCGAGGCCGCGCGCACCGAGGCGGCGCCGCCGCTGGCCCGGGTCGTGGTGGCGGTCGATCCGCCGGCCTCCTCCGGGGCGCGGGCGGATGCCTGCGGGATCGTGGTGGCGGGCGTGGACGCGGCCGGGACCGGCTATGTGCTCGCCGATGCGAGCCTGGAGGCCGCGCGCCCGACCGAGTGGGCGGAGCGGGCGGTCGCCGCCTATCGGCGCTGAAGCGCCGACGCGCTGGTCGCGGAGGCGAACCAGGGCGGCGAGATGGTCCGCGCGGTGCTGGCGCAGGTCGATCCCGCCGTGCCGGTGACGACCGTCCACGCGACGCGCGGGAAATACCTGCGCGCCGAGCCCGTCGCGGTGCTCTACGAGCAGGGCAGGGTGCGCCATCTCGGCGCCTTCCCGGAGCTCGAGGACGAGCTCTGCGATTTCGGCCCCGGCGGCCTGTCCTCCGGCCGTTCGCCCGACCGGCTCGACGCGCTCGTCTGGGCCCTCACGCACCTGATGCTGACCCGCGCGGAGCCGCGGGTAAGGATGTTGTGAGGGGGACCGCCCGCAAAAGCTTCGCCTCCGCGCTCGTCTGGCGGCTCCGTAGGACACGGGCGCGCCTGACGAATCGGTCCACGTCACCCTCACCCGCCTCCGGGCTCTGCCTGAAGGCGGCCTTTCCCCGCCGGGGAGAGGTTAGCGGCGGGGTTCCGCGCCTGCCAACAGATGGTCTGCCATGCCGAACCTCCTTTCACGCCTTTTCGGGCGGCCGCCCGAGGAGAAGGCCTCGCGCGCCCCGCTGCCCGCCGCCGGGCACGGGGTGGCCTTCTATCTCGGCGGGCGCGCTGCCTGGACGAGCCGCGACTACCCCGCGCTCGCCCGCGAAGGCTTCCAGCGCAACGCCGTCGTGCACCGGGCGGTGCGGCTGGTCGCGGAGGCGGCGGCCGCGATCCCGCTCGACCTGATGGAGGGCGAGCGGGCCCTCGCGGCCCACCCTCTGCTCGATCTCCTGTCGCGGCCGAATCCGCGCGAGAGCGGGACCCGCTTCCTGGAGGGCCTCTATGGCCACCTCCTGGTCTCGGGGAACGCCTATCTCGAGGCCGTCGCGGTCGAGGGGCTGCCGCGCGAGCTCTATGCGCTCAGGCCCGACCGGATGCGCGTCGTGCCCGGGCCGGACGGCTGGCCGGCGGCCTACGAGTACCAGGTCGGAACGCGGACGGTGCGGTTCGACCAGACGGGCGAGGTCCCGCCCATCCTGCACCTGACGCTGTTCCACCCGCTCGACGACCATTACGGCCTCTCGCCCATGGAGGCGGCCGCCGTGCCGCTCGACATCCACAACGCCGCCGGGGCGTGGAACAAGGCTCTGCTCGACAACGCGGCGCGGCCCTCCGGCGCGCTCGTCTTCGCCGGGCCGGCCGGGGCCCAGCTGTCCGATCCGCAATTCGAGCGGCTGAAGGCTGAGCTCGAGGCCAGCTACCAGGGCGCGGCGAATGCCGGACGGCCGCTGCTGCTCGATGGGGGACTGGACTGGAAGCCGCTCTCGCTCAGCCCGAAGGACATGGATTTCGTGGAGGCGAAGAACGCGGCGGCGCGCGAGATCGCGCTCGCCTTCGGGGTGCCGCCGCTCCTTCTCGGCCTCCCGGGCGACAACACGCATGCCAACTACGCCGAGGCGAACCGGGCCTTCTATCGCCAGACCGTGATTCCGCTCGCCAAGCGGACCGCGGAGGCGGTCGCGCAATGGCTCGGACCGGCCTTCGGTCCGGACCTGCGATCCGGCGCGGGGCTCACCCTCGTGCCCGATCTCGATGCGGTCGAGGCTCTGGCGCCCGAGCGCGAGTCGCTGTGGCGGCGCGTCGGCGGGGCACCCTTCCTCTCGGAGGACGAGAAGCGCGCCGCCGTGGGCTACGGCGCGCGGGGAGGCGGATCATGAGCGCGAACGGACAGGGCTCCGACCCGACGATCCAGTTCGCCGCCCTGCAGGAGCGGGTCTACGGGCTCGGCCAGCAGTTCCTCCATTTCGAGCAGACGACCACCGCGCCTTCCAGCAGGTGGAGAGCGCCATCGCGACCCTTTCGGCGGAGGTGCGGGCCGGCGGCAAGACGCAATGGCAGACCATCGTCACCTCCGTCGGCGTGATCGTCGCGATCCTCGGGGCGCTCGGCGGGCTCGCCTATCTGCCGATCAAGAACGGCATGGGCGTGCTCGGCTCCGAGCTCCGCCTCCTGCGCGACGCGGCCGTGCCCCGGGCCGAGCAGGCCGAGCGGTGGCGCCGGACCGAGGAGGACATCAGGGCGCTGCAGGCCGATCTGCGGCGGGCGGACACCCGCTTCGTCGGCCGCTCGGAATACGAGGAAAGGTGGCGCTGTCTTGAGAACAAATAGCGAACTTGTCCGCGGCCTGGAGGTGAAGCTGCTGCCGCGCGAGCTGCGCAGCGTCGGCCAGGATGGGCTCATCGAGGGCTATGCGAGCCTCTTCGGCGTGGCGGATCTCGGCCGCGACGTGGTGGAGCGCGGCGCCTTCCGCGACAGCCTCGCCCGGCGCGGCGCGGCGGGCGTGCGGATGCTGTGGCAGCACGATCCGGCCGAGCCGGTCGGGACCTGGCTGTCCATCCGCGAGGATGCGCGCGGGCTCCTCGTGCGCGGGCGGCTCAATCTCGCGGTGCGCCGCGCCCGCGAGATCGCGGCGCTGATCGGGGAAGGCGCGCTCGACGGGCTCTCGATCGGGTTCCGCGTGATCGAGGCCGCCAAGGGCGCGGGCGGCATCCGCCGGCTCGTGAAGCTCGACCTCTGGGAGATCTCGATCGTCACCTTCCCCATGCTGCCCGGCGCGAGGCTCGGCGCGCCGAAGGGCGGGCCGCCTTTTCCCCTCCGCCTTGCCGGGAGGGGCCACGCTCCCCGCAACGGGAAGGGCACATCCCCAGGCCTCGCCCGCGCCATCCGCCGCGCCTCGGTGCGGCTGTCCCGTCCCGCAACCCCGTGAGGAACAGATGACCCTGCAATCCCCCGCACCCGAGACGAAATCCGCCGCATCCTCCGATGTCGCCGCGGCCTTCGACGACTTCGCCCGGACCTTCGACGCCTTCCGGGCTGCCAATGACGAGCGGCTCGCCGAGATCGAGACGCGGCTCTCGGCCGACGTCGTCTCGGAGGAGAAGCTCGCCCGGATCGATGCCGCGCTCGACGACGCGAAACGCCGGCTCGACCGCGTCCAGATCGAGCGGAGCCGGCCCGCGCTCGGGGCGCCCTCCGAAGCCGGGCGCGATGCCGGGCTCGCCGAGCACAAGGCCGCCTTCGATCTCTATGTCCGGGCCGGCGAGGCCTCGGGCCTGAAGCGCCTCGAGGAGAAGGCGCTCTCCGCGGGATCCGGGCCGGATGGCGGCTATCTCGTGCCGGGGACGGTCGAAAAGGAGGTGCTGACGCGGCTCGCGAATCTCTCCCCGATCCGCGCCATCTCGTCGGTCCGGACGATCTCGACCGGGCTCTACAAGCGCGCCTTCTCGACGGCAGGCCCGGCCTCGGGCTGGGTGGGCGAGACGGCATCGCGGCCGCAGACCGCCTCGCCGAACCTCGCCGAGCTCGCCTTCCCGGCCATGGAGCTCTACGCGATGCCGGCCGCGACCCAGACGCTTCTCGACGACGCAGTGGTCGATATCGATGCCTGGCTCGCGGCCGAGGTCGAGACGGTCTTCGCCGAGCAGGAAGGCCTCGCCTTCGTCCGCGGCGACGGGGTGAACAAGCCCAAGGGCTTCGTGGCGGCCCCGGCCGTCGCGGAGGCGAGCTGGAGCTGGGGCAATCTCGGCTATGTGGCGACCGGCGCCGCTGGAGCGTTCCCGGCCGAGGGCCCCGCCGACGTGCTGATCGACCTGATCTACGCGCTCAAGGCCGGCTACCGGCAGAACGCGGTCTTCGTCATGAACCGCAAGACCCAGAGCGCCATGCGGAAGTTCCGGGACGACACCGGCGCCTATATGTGGCAGCCGCCCGCAGCCGCGGGCCAGCCCGCGACCTTCATGGGCTTCCCGGTAGTCGAGGCGGAGGACATGCCGGATATCGCGGCCAACGCCTTCCCGATCGCCTTCGGCGACTTCCGCCGCGGCTACCTGGTCGTGGACCGGGCAGGCATCCGCGTGCTGCGCGACCCGTATTCCGCCAAGCCCTATGTGCTCTTCTACACGACCAAGCGGGTCGGCGGCGGCGTCCAGGACTACGCGGCGATCAAGCTCCTGAAGTTCGCGGCGAGCTGAGGACGAGCCCCCCGTCATCCTCGGGCTTGCCCGAGGATCCGGGCAGGCCGCCCGGACGCCCCGATGCTCGGCTCGTCGCCGACCATGACGGGGCGGCGCCTCAGCGCATGGACCAGTCGTAGGCGTTGCTGCGCACGCGCGGCGCCGACCAGCCGATGGTCTGCTCGCCGTTGAGCCGCTGCAGGTCCTGCGCCCGGGCGGAGATCCAGTCCTCGTGCTCGGAGACCGGCGTGACGGCCGTCAGGCCGCCGCAGGCGGTCGGCGTCGAGGAATGGAGCGCGCCCGAGGACCAGCTCACGATGCCGAGGAGCTGGTAGCCGTCGGGACCGCCGCGGACGATCGGCCCGCCGGAATCGCCGCGGCACGCGCCCGCTCCGGTCGTCTCGGCGAGCCTGCGCTGGTCGGCCACGACGACGACGCGGTTGGCCGCCTGCAGCGTCCCGAGCGAGACGAGCCGGGTGGCGCGCAGAACGCGCGCCGAGCCGCGCTTCGCCTCGGCCGCAAGCCCGAACCCGGCGAGATCGACCAGGTCGCCCTCGCCGAGCCCGGGGGAACGCGCGGGGTTCAGCGGCGTGAATTCGGGACCCAGAGGTTCGGCGAGCTTGAGGATCGCAAGGTCGATGCCCGGCTGCGTGCGCGGCGTGGTGCCCGGCACGAAGGACGGATGCAGCGCGGCCGCGACGGCCCGGATGCCGCGCTTGCGGAAGCGCCGGTCGACCGCGACGACCCGGTAGGCGGCGCGTTGCAGCACGCAATGCGCGGCCGTGAGGATCAGGTCCGGCGCGATCACCGCGCCCGAACAGAGCTCGCCCTGCGAGCTCTCGATGAGCACGACCGAGCGGCGGATGCCGTTCGGATCCTGGACGACCTTGCCGCCGGTCACCGCGGTCGCGGGGAGGGGCGCGAGCGTCAGCGCCACGGCGGAGAGACAGCCGCGAAGGAGGCGTTTCATGCGGTCCAATGTGCCTTTGACGGCCGGATTCGACAAGTGACGGACCCTAGCGCCACTCGGCCGCGCGTCCCCAGGCCGTCAGCGTGCGGTCGATCCAGCCGCGCTGCGGCCCGAGGAGGACGCCCTGGCTCATCGTGCCGCAGCCGCCCTTCCGCTCGCCCGCCGCCCAGCTCGTGACCGCCGCGACCGAGCCGGACGCGTTCGCGATCGGGCCGCCGGAATCGCCTTCGCATGCGCCCGTCCCGCGTCCCGCCGAGGCCCAGAGCAGGATCGTGCTGCGGCCATAGGGTTCCACGACCGCAAGCCCGGCCGTGCGGAAGGTACCGGTCGAACGGGCATCGCCTTCCCGGGCGACGCCGTAGCCGCCGAGCGTGACCGGCTCGCCCTTCGCCGGCGCGCCGCCCGCGAGCGCGACCGGGCCGAAACGGCCGGGCAGGTCGCCCGGCATGCGGAGCAGCGCGAGGTCGATCGAGCGCCGGCGCTCGGCGACCGCGCCGGACACATAGAGCGGATGCAGGGCCCGCGAAGCAGGCTCGACGAGGACCGGCTGCCCGTCCTCGCCGCGCCAATGGACCCGGAACTCGCCCTGGCCCGCGACGCAGTGGGCGGCCGTCAGCACCACGTCGCGGGCGACCACCACGCCCGAGCAGACGCCGCCGCGCGAGTTCAGGACCATCACCGAGGACCGGGCGAGCGGGCCTGAATTCTCGCTGCCGCCCACCACGGCCGAAGCGGGCTGAAGCCCGGTCAGGAGAAGCGCGGCCGCCGCTGCGCAGCGGCGAATCCGGCGCGGCCGATCGCTGAATTTCGGAGACATGGATGAGTCCGATACCCATCGCCGGCCCGGCCGTCGAGCCCGTGACGCTGGCCGAGGCGAAGGCCTATCTGCGCCTCGACGGCGACGACGAGGATGCGGTGGTCGCAAGCCTCGTCGCGGCGGCGCGGCAGGTCCTCGAATGCGCCACCCGCCGCGCCTTCATCGCCCAGACCTGGCGGGTGCGGCTCGACCGGTGGCCGGAGGGCCGGGTCGTGGCGCTGCCGCTCGCACCGGTCCTCGCCGTCGCGGCCGTGCGGGTGAGCCCGGGAGCCGGGCCGGCGCTCGTGCTCGATCCCGCGCTCTGGCGGCTCGAGACGGATGCCGAGCCGCCGCGCCTCGTTGCGGATCCGGCCGCCCCCGATCCCGGCATTCCTTCCGGCGGCATCGAGATCGACGCGACATACGGCTTCGGACCCGCTCCTGCGGACGTGCCCGCGCCGCTCCGCCTCGCGATCCAGCGGCTCGCCGCCCGCTGGTTCGAACGACGCGGCGACGAGGACGGCGAGGGCGTCATGCCGGCCGAGATCCTGTCGCTCGTCGCGCCCTTCCTCCGGCCGAGGATCGCGTGATGGCGCCCGCCCGCAAGCCGATCGGGTCGCGCGACCGGCGCTTCACGCTGGAGCTGCCGCTGGAGACGCCGGACGGGTTCGGCGGTGTGATCCGGACCTGGCAGCCGGGGCCGCTCGTCTGGGGCGCCATCGAGCATCTCTCGGCCAGCGAGCGCAGCCGCGCCGACAGGGCCGAGGCCGCGATCACGCACCGGGTCACGCTGCGGCACCGCGAGGGCGTGAGCGAGCGGATGCGGCTCCTGCTCGGGCCCCGGCGGTTCCGCATCCGCAGCGCTGCCGATCCGGACGGAAGCCGGCGCGAGCTGGTCTGCCTCGTGGAGGAGATCCGCCCGTGAGCTCGCCGATCCTGCCTCTCCGCTCCGCGATCCTCGCGCGCTGCGGGGCCGACGCCCCGCTCGCCGCGCTTCTGGGCGGCACCGGGGCCATCCACGACGAGCCGCCGCCCGGTGCCGAGCCGGTCTATGCGGTCTTCGGCGAGGCCGAGGCGCGCGACGCGTCGAGCTCGGCCGAGCGCGGGCACGAGCAGGATCTCGCCATCCGGATCTGGGCGAGACCCGGCAGCACCGCCTCGGCGCTGGCGGCGGCCGAACGGATGGCCGAGCTCCTCGACGACGCGAGCCTCGCCCTGACCGGGCACCGCCTCGTCGCGCTTCGCGTGACGGCGATCGAGATCGGCCGCGAGGAGCGGACGAACCTGGCGCGTGCCGTCCTCCGGCTCAGGGCCGTGACCGAGGTGACCTGACGGAGCCGCACCCCGAACCCTCTCGCTAAAGGACGAACAGATGGCCGCACAGAAGGGCAAGGACCTGCTGATCAAGCTCGAGGACGGGGCGGGCGGCTTCACCACGGTCGCGGGGCTCAGGACCCGGCAGCTCGCCTTCAACGCGGAGGCGGTCGACGTCACGAACGCCGACTCGGCCGGGCGCTGGCGCGAGCTCCTGGCCGGCGCGGGCATGCGCCGGGCCTCGATCGCGGGAGCGGGCGTGTTCCGCGACGCGGCCTCCGACGCCCGCATGCGCGCGCTCTTCTTCGACGGCGCGATCCCGACGCTCCAGGTGATCCTGCCCGATTTCGGCACCGTCGAGGGGCCGTTCCAGATCACCGGCCTCGAATACCGCGGCGACCATGCCGGCGAGGTCACCTTCGACATGGCGCTGGAATCCGCCGGCCCGCTCGTCTTCACGGCGCTCTGACATGGCCAACCGGAGACGCGGCGAGGTCGCCGCAACGCTCGGCGGCGAGCGTTACACGCTGTGCCTGACGCTCGGCGCCCTTGCCGAGCTCGAGGACGCTTTCGCGGTCGCGGATCTTGCGGCGCTGGGAGCGCGTCTCGGCTCGGGCCGGCTCTCGGCCGAGGACCTGGCCAAGCTTCTGGGCGCGGGCCTGCGCGGCGGCGGGCACGAGATCGCGGATGAATCCATCCGCGCCTGGCCTGCCGCCTGCCTGCCGGAGGTGGCGAGCGCCGTGGCCGAACTCCTCGCCGCGACCTTCGGGGAGGGCGGCGAAAACCCTCGGGAGCCGCAGGCGGACTGAGCGGCGCGGCGGAGCCCTTTCCCTGGGACGAGGTGCTCCATCTCGCGCTTTCCCGCCTGCGGTGGAGTCCCGACGCGCTCTGGCGGGCGACGCCGCGCGAGCTGGCCCTGGCGCTCGCTCCGCCGGCACGGACCGCGCTCGAGCGACCGGGCCTCGACGTATTGATGAGGATGTTTCCCGACAGGTGAGGAAGAATTGTCGTGGCTATGTTAGACGACACCGAGACTATGCTCGCGGGCAATGCACGCCAGCTCGAGACACTGGACCGCCTCTCCCGGAGCTTCGGGCAGTCGCTCGCCGGCGCGCTTTCGGCCGGCGCCACGAGCGGCAAGCAGCTCGGGAGCGTGCTCGACGGCATCGGCGCGAAGCTCGCCGGCGCCCTCGGCCGGAGCGCCGTCTCGACGCTGCAGACGACGCTGACGGGAGCGCTGCAGGGCGCCGCCCGCGCTCTGACCGAGGCGGCATCCTCCTTCAGCTTCGGCGGGAACCTGTTCCCCTTCGCCAGGGGCGGTGCGCTATCCGGCGGCTTGGTCGTCCCCTTCGCGTCGGGCGGCGTCGTCGCCTCCCCGAGCTATTTTCCGCTCGGCCGCGGGCTCGGCCTCATGGGCGAGGCGGGCGCGGAGGCCGTGATGCCGCTCGCGCGCGGCCCGGACGGCAGGCTCGGCGTGCGCGCGGGCCCGGCGGCGGCCGCGAGCGTGACCGTGAACATCGCCACGCCCGATATCGACAGCTTCCGCCGCTCCGAGGCCCAGGTCTCGGCGGCGCTCGCCCGGGCCGTCGCGCGCGGCCGCCGGGCATCGTGAGGGCCGCATGCCTGCCGACTTCCATGAGGTCCGCTTTCCGCTCGACGTCGCTCTCGGCTCGCGCGGTGGGCCGGTGCGCCGGACGGAGATCGTGACGCTCGCCTCGGGCCGCGAGCACCGGAACGGGCGCTGGGCGGATTCGCGCCGCCGCTACGATGCCGGGCTCGGCGTCCGGACGGTCGATGCGCTCCACGCCGTTCTCGCCTTCTTCGAGGAGAGGCGCGGGCGGCTCCACGGCTTCCGCTTCCATGACCGGGTCGATTGCAAGTCCTGCGCGCCTTCGGGCGTGCCGAGCCCGACGGACGTGCGGATCGGGACCGGCGACGGCACGAGAGCGATATTCCAGCTCGTCAAACGATATGGCTCGGGCTTCTCTCCATACGAGCGCGCGATCAGAAAGCCCGTCGCGGGGAGCGTGCGGATCGCGGTCGCCGGGTCCGAGCTGGCGCTCGGCGCCGGGGTCGCCTGCGACGCGACGACCGGGCTCGTGACCTTCGCGGCGCCGCCCGCCGCGGGCGCGCCGGTCACGGCGGGCTTCGCCTTCGACGTGCCCGTTCGCTTCGACGCCGACGAGCTCGAATTCGACCTCTCCGCCTTCGCGGCGGGCGCGATCCCGTCGATCCCGCTCGTCGAGATCATCCCCTGAGGCCTCGCCGATGCGCACCATACCGCCCGCGCTCGCCGCGCATCTCGGCGAGGGCGCGACCACGCTCTGCCGCGCCTGGCGCCTCACGCGCCGCGACGGCGCGGTTTTCGGCTTCACCGACCACGATCGCGATCTCGCCTTCGACGGCACCACATTCGCGGCGCGGACCGGACTCGAGGCCGCGGAGGCGGGCGCCGAGCTCGGCTTCGCAATCGGGGGCGGGGAGGTCGCTGGCGCCCTCGTCTCCGCCGGGCTGACCGAGGCCGACATCCTGGCCGGGCGCTACGACGACGCGAAAGTCGAGACCTGGATCGTGAACTGGGCCGCTCCCGAGGCGCGGCTCCTGACGGACATGTTCTCGATCGGGGAGATCCGGCGCGAGGACGGCGCCTTCGTGGCGGAGCTGCGCGGGCCGATGCACCGCCTCGACGAGGAGCGCGGGCTGACCTACCGCGCGACCTGTTCGGCCGATCTGGGCGACGGGCGCTGCCGGGTCGACCTGTCCTCGGCCGCCTACACGGCCGAGGCTGCCGTGGAGACCACGGACGGCGCTCTGAGCCTCGCGGCGGGCGCTCTCGCCGCTTATGCGGCGGACTGGTTCACGGCCGGGCGCCTCGTCTGGCTCTCGGGCGCGAATGCCGGCGACGCCGTCGAGGTGAAGGCGCATCGGGTCGTCGGGAGCCGGGCGGAGCTCGACCTGTGGCGGCGCATGCCGGCCGCGGTCTCGCCCGGCGACGCGTTCCGCGTCTCGGCCGGCTGCGACAAGCGGCTGTCGACCTGCCGGGGCAAGTTCGACAACGTCATCAACCATCGCGGTTTCCCGCACATGCCGGGCAACGACTTCGTCCTGAAGGTCGCGACCGCCGGTACGGGCGTCTTCGACGGCGGGAGCCTGTTCAGATGAAGCGGGCGGAGATCGTCCTGGCCGCGCGGGGCTGGATCGGCACTCCCTACCGGCATCAGGCATCGCTGAAGGGCGTGGGCTGCGACTGCCTCGGCCTGCTCCGCGGCCTTTGGCGCGAAACGGTCGGCGCCGAGCCGGAAAGGGCGCCGCCCTATTCGCGGGACTGGGCGGAGGCGTCCGGCCGCGAGGCCCTGCTGGGGGCGGCGGGCCGGTACCTCGTGCCGGTCCGGGGGCGCTGCTGGCAGGCGGGCGACGTCCTCTTCTTCCGCTGGCGAAACCACCTGCCGGCGAAGCACTGCGCGATCGCGACGGGCGAGGGCACGATGGTCCATGCGCATGACGGCGCGTCGGTCGCGGAGGTCGCGATCGCGCCCTGGTGGGACCGCCATCTCGCGGCGATCTTCTCCTTCCCCGGAGCCGAGCCATGACGACGCTGGTTCTCCAGGCCGCCGACGCGGCGATCGGCGGGCTGGTCAATGCCGGCACAAGCTATCTCGGCGGGCTGCTCGCTGGTGCGATCGCGGGGGGCGGCGGGCGCAGCACGACCCGCGTGGTGGAGGGCCCGCGCCTCACCGAGATGAACGGGCTCGCCTCGACCGAGGGCGCCCCCATCCCGCGCGTCTACGGCCGCTCGAGGATCGGCGGACAGCTCATCTGGGCGACGCGGTTCGAGGAGGTGGCGAACACGGCGACCGAGCGCCAGACGAGTCGCGGCGGCAAGAGCCTCGGCTCCTCCCGGCGCGCGACCACGACCGTGACGACGACCTACGCGTATCACGCGAATCTTGCGGTCGGGCTCTGCGAGGGGCCGATCGCCTTCGTCCGCCGGATCTGGGCGGATGGGCGCGAGATCGACCAGACCGCGCTCGCGATGCGGGTGCATCGCGGCACGGAGGACCAGCTTCCCGACCCGCTGATCGTGGCCAAGGAGGGCGCGGAGAACGCGCCGGCCTATCGCGGCCTCGCCTATGTGGTCTTCGAGAGGCTGCCCCTCGCCGAGTTCGGGAACCGCGTTCCGCAACTGACCTTCGAGGTCGTGCGGCCGATGGACGGGCTGCGGCAGATGATCCGCTCCGTCTGCCTGATCCCGGGCGCGGGCGAGTTCGCCTACGAGACGGTTCCGACCCGGCGCGAGCTCGGGCTCGGACACTCGGCGCCGGAGAACGCGCACCAGTTCCAGCAGGCGACGGATGTCGCGGCGTCGCTCGACCAGGTTCAGGCGCTCTGCCCGAACCTGGAGCATGTCTCGCTCGTGGTCTCGTGGTTCGGCGACGACCTGCGGGCCGGCCATTGCACGATCGCGCCCCGGATCGAGACGGCGGACAAGACGACCTCCGGGACGGAATGGAGCGTCGCGGGCCTCGTCCGGACGGAGGCGCGCGCCGTGAGCCAGGCCGGGGGCCGCCCCGCCTATGGCGGCACGCCGTCCGACGCGAGCGTCGTCCGGCTCATCGAGGACCTGAAGGGGCGGGGGCTCGCGGTCACGCTCTACCCCTTCGTCATGATGGATGTGCCGCCCGGGAACGACCTGCCCGACCCGCGGACCGGCGAGGCCGGGCAGCCTCCCTATCCCTGGCGCGGGCGGATCACCTGCGCGCCCGCCCCCGGCCGGCCGGGCAGCGTCGACCTGACCCCGGCGGCGGCGGAGCAGGTCGAGACCTTCTTCGGTCCACCGGAGGGGTGGGGCCTGCGCCGCCTCGTCCGCCACTATGCCGACCTCGCGGCAGAGGCGGGAGGCGTGGACGGGTTCGTGATCGGCTCCGAGCTCGTCGGCCTGACGCGGGTGCGCTCCGCGCCGGGCGCCTACCCGGCCGTCGGCCAGCTTCGCGCGCTCGCCGGCGAGGTGCGCGACAGGCTCGGGCCCGCGACCCGCATCACCTATGCGGCGGACTGGACGGAATACGGCGCGCATGTCCTCGATGGCGGCGCCGAAGTCCGCTTCCCACTCGACCCGCTCTGGGCCGATCCGGCGATCGATGCGGTCGGGATCGACCACTACGCGCCGCTCTCCGACTGGCGCGACGGGCCGGCGAACGCCGACTCGGCGCTCGCCCGCAGCGTCTACGATCGCGACTATCTGCGGTCCCGCCTCCATGCCGGCGAGGGCTTCGACTGGTTCTACGCCGGCGATGCGGACCGCCTCGCGCAGGCGAGGATGCCGATCACCGACGGCGCCTACGGCAAGCCCTGGACCTTCCGGCCGAAGGATTTCGGGGGCTGGTGGAGCAATCCGCATGTCGAGCGGGTCGATGGGGGCGAAACCGCGCCGACGTCATGGCTGCCGATGTCGAAGCCGATCTGGCTCACCGAGATCGGCGTTCCGGCCGTCGACAAGGGGCCGAACGGGCCGAACGTCTTCCCCGATCCGAAATCGATCGAAGCGGCCGTCCCGCCCTTTTCCAGCGGCGCACGCGACGACCTCGTGCAGGTGCGGGCCCTTGAGGCGATGCTCTCCGGCTTCGATCCGGCGCTGCCGGGCCATTCCGGCGGCAACCCGGTCTCGCCATTCTATGGCGGGCGCATGATCGACCCGGCTCGCGTGTCGGTCTGGGCCTGGGACGCGCGCCCCTTCCCGGCCTTCCCGGATCTCGACCTCGTCTGGGCGGATGGCCAGAACTGGCAGGCCGGGCACTGGATCACCGGCCGGATCGAGGGCGTCCCCCTCGACCGGCTCGTCCAGGCGATCATGACGGAGTACGGCCTCGACCCCGGGCCGGACCTCCCGCTCGACGGCTTCGTGGACGGCTACGTGCTCGACCGGCCGATGTCGGCCCGCCAGGCGCTCGAGCCCTTGGCCGAGCTCTTCGGCTTCGATGCGGTCGCGAGCGGCGGCGCGATCCGCTGGAAGGGCAGGGGCGGCAGGGCCGAGGCGGCCGTCGCCGCGGCCGAGCTTTCGGAGCTGGACAAGGAACCGCTCCTCTCCCGCCTGCGGGCACAGGAAACGGAACTCCCGGTCTCGGTCGAGCTCGGCTTCACGGATGGCGAAGGCGAGTATGGTCGGGCGGCGGCAGGGTCCCGCCGGCTTGCAGGAACGAGCCGCCGCGAGATCCGCGTCGAGGCAGCGCTCGTGACGCGTCGGGCGGAGGCGCAGCGCCTCGCCGACATCCGGCTCCAGGACGAATGGGCCGGCCGGGAGACCGCCCGCTTCGCGCTCTCGCCGCGGCGGCTCGATCTCGAGCCGGGCGACATCGTGGAGCTCGAGGGACAGGCCGGCGCGGTGCTCCACCGTGTGGTGCGGATCGCGGACGGCCCGGTGCGCCGGGTCGAAACGCGCGAGGTCGATCCCGCGGTATTCGCCGTCACGGCGCGGTCCGTATCCTCGCCGCCGCGGCGTTCGCAGCCGCCCCCCATTGCGGGCAGGCCCGCGGCGTTGCTGCTCGACCTGCCGGCGGCCGGCGGGGAACCGACGCCGCTCCAGCATCTCGCGGTCGCGGCCGAGCCCTGGCCGGGCGCGGCTGCGGTCTGGCGGTCTCTCGATGGCGGCGCCAGCTTCTCGCTCCACGGCGTGGCCGAGCTGCCGGCCGTGATCGGCCGGACGCTCGCCCCCGTGCCGCCCGGTCCGGTCTGGCTGTTCGATCGCGGGACCACGATCGATGCCGAGTTCTCGGCGGCCGCGCTGAGCTCCGTCGGCGAGGCGCGGGCGCTCGGCTCTGAGAGCCTTTTCGCACTGCGCGGGCCGGAGGGCGCCTGGGAGGTCATCTCGGCGGCCTTCGCCGAGATGACCGGCCCCAGGCGCTACCGTCTCTCGGGCCTGCTCCGCGGGCTCGGGGGAACCGAGCGCCTGGCGCTCCGGACGGTTCCCGCCGGCGCCCCCATCGTCCGGCTCGACGAGGCGCTCCTGCCCGTCGCGCTCCACCCGGGCGATCTCGGGAGAGGCTGCCTCTACCGGGTCGGCCCGGCCGGCCGGGATCACGGGGATCCGAGCTGCGTCCAGCTCGCCGCGACCGCCGGCGGAACGGCGCTCGCTCCGTTCGCGCCTGTGCATCTGCGCGCCCGGCGCGAGCCGGAGGGCGTCCGGATCAGCTGGATCCGGCGCACGCGGCAGGGCGGCGACAATTGGGAGCTCGCCGAGGTGCCGCTAGCGGAGGAGCGCGAGGCGTACCGGCTGGAGGTCATGAGCGGCGCGGCGGTGCTGCGCGGGATCGAGGCATCAACAACCTCGGCGCTCTACGCGGCGAGCGACGAGATCGCCGATTTCGGCGCGGCGCAGGCCACGCTGTCCGTCCGCGTCGCACAGGTGAGCGCCGCAATCGGGCCGGGCTTTGCGGCCGAGGCCGTCCTTCCGATCCACTGAGCCGGGAACGATCATGTCCGAAACGCCCAATCTGGGCCTGCCGCTGCTCGCGGCGGCGCAGGCGCAGAAGCACGTCACTCACAACGAGGCGCTGCTCGCGCTCGATGCCCTCGTCCATTGCGCCGTCCTCGACCGCGACCTTTCCGCGCCGCCCGCCTCGCCCGCCGAGGGCGACCGCTATCTCGTCCCTGCCGCGCCGGGCGGCGCCTGGGCCGGCCATGCCGGCGAGATCGCGGCGTTCTCGGCGGGAGCATGGGCCTTCCACGCGCCGCAGCCCGGCTTCCTCTGCTTCGCCGCGGACGAAGCCGTGCTCCTCGTCTTCGATGGGGCCGCCTGGGCGCCGGCCGTTCCGGCGGCGCTGCAGAACCTTGCCCGGCTCGGGATCGGCACGAGCGCGGATGCCGCGAACCCGTTCTCGGCCAAGCTCAACAAGGCCCTCTGGACCGCGCTCGGCACCGGCGAGGGCGGGACGGGCGACCTGCGCTGCACGCTGAACAAGGAGGCGGCCTCGCAGGTGCTGTCGGTCCTGTTCCAGAGCGGCTATTCCGGTCGGGCGGAGCTGGGCCTCGTCGGCGACGACGATCTCCAGCTCAAGACCTCGGCCGACGGCACCGCCTGGAGCGAGGCGATGCGGGTGAAGGCCGACGGGAAGGTCGGGATCGGGACCTCCGCGCCTTCCGAGCGGCTTACCGTCGCCGGCAACATCGCTCCGGCGAGCGACAATGCGCATTCACTCGGGACGGGAACGCGCCGGTTCTCCGCGATCTATGCCGCGACCGGCACGGTCAGCACCTCCGACATGCGCCAGAAGCGCGAGGTCGAGCCGCTCGATCCCGGTCTGGCGCTCGATCTGCTCCGGGAGGCGCCGCCGATCGCCTTCGGCTGGAGGTCGGGAGAGAGCGGCCGCCATTTCGGCTGGAATGCTCAGGCCTGGCTCGCTGCGCTCGGTGCCAGGGTGGGAGAGGCGGGCCTCGTCGTCCGCCTCGCGCCGGACCGCCCGGACGGCGAGCTCGGCCTGCGGCCGGACCAGGTCACGGCGCTCCTCCATGCGGCCGTGCTGGAGCTTTCGGCCGGAATGACGCGCCTCGCCGCGAGGGTCGCGGCTCTCGAGGCAGACGCTACCTGACCTGCCAGGAGCGTGGCCACCAGCCGCTCTGCTCGGCCGCGACGACAAGGACGATCACCGCGAGCGTAGCCGCGATGATGACCGGCCAGCGCGACAGCGGCATGCCGCGTCCCACCAGGAAGAGCACGGCCAGAAGCGCGACGAGGGAGACGATCCAGGTCATCCCTGGAGCCTAGCCCAGCTCCTGCGACCCGACCAGCCGGCGCTGCCGGCATGAGCCATCACGACCCGGAGGAACCATGGCGGCGGACACATTCGACCGGGCGCTCGCGCTCGTCCTCGAGCTGGAAGGCGGCTTCGCGAACCATCCGAACGACCCCGGCGGGGCGACGAATCTCGGGATCACCCGCGCCACGCTGGCCAAGGCGCGGGGGCGGCCCGTGACGGTCGCCGAGGTCAAGGCTCTGACTCGTGCGGAAGCGGGCTCGATCTACCGCCGGCTCTACTGGAAGGCCGTTCGCGGAGACGAGCTTCCGGCCGGGCTCGACCTGGCGGTCTTCGACTTCGCCGTGAATTCCGGCCCCGGACGCGCCATCCGGACGCTGCAGACGGTGCTCGGCACGGCTCCCGACGGCAGGATCGGTCCCGTCACGCTGGCAGCGGCGCGCGCCGCCGTGCCGTCCTACGCCATCCGGGCGCTCACCCGCGAGCGGCTGCGCTTCCTGCGCACGCTCTCGACCTGGCCGGTCTTCGGGCGCGGCTGGACCTCGCGCACCACCCGGGTCGAGGCGGCGGCGCTCGCCGCCGCTGCGCGAGCTCCCGCCGGCCCCATCGCCGCGATCGCAGATTTGCAACCGAGAGAGGAGAACCAGACCATGACCGACACAAAGAGCATGCTGGCCAGCCGGACCGTCTGGGCAAACGTCGTCGGCCTCGGCTCGCTCGCCCTCGGCGCGCTCGGGGTGCAGACGGGAAGCCTGGATCAGAGCGGCCTCGCCGAAGCTCTGTCCCAGATCGTGGCGGGCCTGAGCTTCCTCGCCTCGACCTATTTCCGGCTCCGCGCCACCAGCCAGATCGCGCCCACCGCGAAGTGAGCCGGCCGCATTCACGGTGAGTTCAGGGGCGCGGCGCGAGCCTTCGTCATGCGCCGCGCCCTCATCGGCACGATCCTCGCCGCTCTCGGCTCCCCGTCCGCCCGGGCCGCCGACCGGGCTGCCGAGCCGCCTTGCCTGTCGCCGGGCGACACGGTGGAGGTCGTGGCCGCGCACGAGGTCGTCGCTCCGAGCGAGGCGCTCGTGCATGTGCGCCGGGCCGTGCCCGATTCCGAGATTCTCCGGGCGTCCCTCTGCCGCGAGCCCGACGCGCTCGTATATCGTATAGTTCTGCTGACCAGAGATGGCCGGGTCGTACGGGTGACGGTCGACGCGCCCTCCGGCAAGGTCAAGACAGTCCACTGATCCCGAAGGCCCCCGTGCGTCTCCTCCTCGTCGAAGACGATCGCAACCTGAACCGGCAAGTGGCGGCTGCGCTGAGCGATGCCGGCTACGCGGTCGACAAGGCCTATGACGGCGAGGAAGGACAGTTCCTCGGCGAAACCGAGCCCTACGACGCTGTCATCCTGGACCTCGGGCTGCCGGGGATCGACGGCGTCTCCGTTCTGACGAACTGGCGCCGGGCCGGGCGCAAGATGCCGGTCCTGATCCTGACGGCGCGCGACCGCTGGAGCGACAAGGTCCAGGGCTTCGATGCGGGGGCGGACGATTATGTGGCAAAGCCCTTCCACATGGAGGAGCTGCTCGCCCGCATCCGCGCGCTGCTCCGCCGCTCCACCGGTCACGCGACGAGCGAGCTCGTGGCGGGCTCCGTGCGGCTGGACACCCGGTCCGGCCGCGTCAGCGTGAACGGCACGCCCGTGAAGCTCACCTCGCACGAATACCGGCTGCTGTCCTACCTCATGCACCATTCCGGCCGCATCGTCTCGCGCGGAGAGCTGACCGAGCATCTCTACGACCAGGATTTCGACCGCGACTCGAACACGATCGAGGTCTTCGTCGGCCGGCTGCGCAAGAAGCTCGGGGTCGATCTGATCCAGACGGTGCGCGGCCTCGGATATCTCGTCGAAGCCGGACCGAAGGCCGAAGCCTGAGAGGGTGCGCATCATGCGGCGCCTTCTTGCCGGCCGCTCGATCGCCGTCCGCCTCGCGGCCTCCTCGCTGTTCTGGAGCTCGCTCATCCTTCTCATCGCGGGCCTGATCCTGTCGGCCGTGTACCGGCAGGCGACGGAACGTGCCTTCGACGAGCGGCTGCTCGTCTATGCCAACGACCTCGCGGCCGATCTCGTCGGCCCGGGAGACCAGGAGCCGCAGCGGGGGCTCGGCAGCCTCGGCGATCCCCGCTTCGATATCCCGCTGTCCGGCTGGTACTGGCAGGTCGGCCGCCTCGACGCGAAGCCCCGGGACGTGAAGGCCTCGCGCTCGCTTCTCGGCAACCCGCTTCCCACGCTCGCGGAGGCGTCGCCCGACCGCCGCTTCGGCCAGATCCGGAAGGATTATGCGGCCGGTCCGGAGGGCCGCATGCTGCGGATGCTCGAACGCGACATCGATCTCGGCGAGGATGGGCGCTTCGTCGTCCGCCTCGCGGGTCCGGCGGACGAGATATCGGATGCACAGCGCCGCTTCGTGATGGCGCTCGTCATCACCTTCCTTCTCCTCGGCGGCGCGCTCGGGCTGTCGACGCTCTTCCAGATCCGTTTCGGCCTGAAGCCGCTCCTCGATCTTCGCGCCGCCGTTGGATCGATCCGGCGTGGACATTCGGAGCGGATCGCCGGCGACTATCCGAGCGACATCGCCCCGCTCGCGGAGGAGCTGAACCTCCTGCTCGACGCGAATCGCGAGATTCTGGAGCGCGCCCGCACGCAGGTCGGCAATCTCGCCCACGCGCTGAAGACGCCGCTCAGCGTCATCATCAACGAGGCGAGCGAGCCGACTCCCGAACTCTCCGCGCGCGTCCGCGAGCAGGCTGCGATCATGCGCGACCAGATGGACTATTACCTCAATCGGGCGCGCGCGGCGGCTCTGGCCGGAACGCTCGGCGCGGTGACGGAGGTCGGCCCGGTCCTGGAGGCGCTGGCCCGCACCTTCGGCAAGATCTACCGGGAGAAGGACCTCTCCGTCTCGGTGGAAGCCGTCGAGGGGCTCCGGTTCCGCGGCGAGCGCCAGGACCTGGAGGAGATGGCCGGGAACCTCGTCGACAATGCCTGCAAATGGGCCGAAGCGCGCGTCGCCATCCGGGCCGGGCTCGGCGAGGACAAGGCGCGGCCGGTCCTGCGCATCACGGTCGACGACGACGGTCCGGGCCTTCCCCCGGAGGCGCGCGCGGAAGCCATGCGGCGCGGCCGCCGGCTCGACGAGACGAAGCCGGGGTCGGGGCTTGGCCTTTCGATCGTGGCGGAGCTCGCCGCGATCTATGGCGGGAAGCTGGAACTCGGGCCGTCCCCGCTCGGCGGGACGCGGGCGGAGATCACGGTGGCCGGGGACATGGTGGCGTGACGCGCGGGGCTGCGACGGCGCGCTCATGCAGGCCGCAAACCCGTTCCCACGCTAGGTTCCGATGCGCTAAGGGCTATTACGTGTGGCCACGTGCCACCTTCGGCTCGTTTTTCCTGGCGCGTATGTGAAGCCATGCTCCTTTGGGTCGTCATGGCGCTGATGACGGGGGCCGCCGTCATGGCGGTGCTCTGGCCGCTCTCCCGCCGGATCTCCGGCGCGGAGAGCGAGGCTCGTGGCGACGTCGAGTTCTACCGCGACCAGATGGCCGAGATCGACCGCGAGATGGAGCGTGGGCTGATTTCCGCCGATCAGGCCAAGGCCGCCAAGGCCGAGGCGGGCCGCCGTCTGCTGAGGGCGCATGCCGAGGGAGGGCCGGCGATCTCCGCGACTGGCGAGCCCGCTCTGCGCCGGCGCCGCGCCGCCGCGGCCTTCAGCCTGTCCATCGTTCCCCTGATCGGACTCGCCGTATACGGCGTGCTCGGCTCGCCGCAGATCTCATCCCGCATCGATGCGGAGGCCGCGCGCGCCGAGGTCGTCCGGGATTTCGCCGGGGCTCTCGCGAAGATCGAGGCCCATCTTGCGGCCAACCCGGAGGATGGGCGCGGCTGGGACGTCATCGCGCCCGTCTATCTCGGGGCCGGCCGGTACGAGGATGCCGCACGGGCCTATGCGGCGGCGCGGCGCCTGCAGGGCGAAAGCGTCGACCGGCTGACCGGACACGGTGAAGCTCTCGTTGGCGCCGCCGGGGGCGTGGTCTCGGCCGAGGCCGCCGCGATCTTCGCCGAGGCGCGCAGGCTCGATCCGACCTCCGCGAAGGCCCGCTTCTACGCGGCGCTCTCCGCCGAGCAGGACGGCGATGCGGCCCAGGCCATGGTCGAGTACCGGCGCATGATCGCCGAGGCGCCCGCCCAGGCGCCGTGGGTGCCGATCGTGCAGGCGCGCCTCGGACGGCTCGAAACCCGCGAGGCGAAGCCTGTCGCCGGGCCCCAGCCTGCCTCCCCCGAAATTCTCGCCATGGTGGAGGGGCTCGATTCCCGCCTCGCGCGCCACGGTGGCACCGAGCCCGAATGGGCGCGGCTCGTGCGATCCTTCGTCGTGCTGGGCCGCCCGGACGAGGCGCGCGACAGGCTCGCCAAGGCAAAATCGGCCCTCGCCGCAGACGCCCAGGCGGTCGCGAGCCTCGACCGGCTCGGCCAGGATCTCGGCCTGCCGACCCGGGAGGCCGGGCGATGACCCGCAAGGGCCGCCGGCTCGCCATCATCGGCACCGCGGGCGTGGTGCTCGCCGGTGCGCTCGGCCTCGCGCTGAACGCCATGCGGGACACGATCGTGTTCTTCCGCTCGCCGAGCGAGGTGGCCTCGACCGCCCTGCCGCCCGGCACGCGTTTTCGCCTCGGCGGACTGGTGGATGCAGGCTCCGTGAAGCGCGGCACCGATCAGGTCGTCGAGTTCAAGGTGGGAGACGGCGCGGCGAGCGTGCCGGTCCGCTACAAGGGATTGCTGCCGGATCTCTTTCGCGAGGGGCAGGGCGTGGTGACGGAGGGCGTGCTGAGCCCGAGCGGCGTCTTCGTGGCCGACACCGTGCTCGCCCGCCACGACGAGACCTACATGCCGCGCGAGGTCGCCGATGCGCTGAAGGCGCAGGGCGTCTGGCAGGGCGGCCCGCAGCAGCAATCGGCCACGCGCTGACGCCGCATGATCGTCGAAGCCGGTCATTACGCGCTCGCCCTGGCGCTCGGCCTCTCCGTCCTGCAAGGCGTGATCCCGTTCTGGGGCGCCCGCGCCAACGATCCCGTCCTGATGGGTTCGGCCGCGCCGGCCGCGATCGGGGTCGCCGGCCTCGTCGGCTTCGCCTTCGTGGCGCTTCTCGTCGCCTATGTGACGTCCGACTTCACCGTCCTGAACGTGGTGGAGAACTCCCATTCGGCGAAGCCGATGATCTACAAGATCACGGGCGTCTGGGGGAACCACGAAGGCTCGATGCTTCTCTGGGTGCTGATCCTCGCGCTCTTCGGCGCGATGGTGGCCGTGAGCCCCAATCTCCCAGCCCGGCTTAAGACGAACGCCCTCTCGGTCCAGGCCGCGATCACCGTCGCCTTTCTCGTCTTCATCCTGTTCAGCTCGAACCCCTTCACCCGGGCGAATCCGGCGCCGGCGGAGGGCAACGACCTCAATCCCATCCTCCAGGATATCGGCCTCGCCATCCATCCGCCGCTCCTCTATTTCGGCTATGTCGGCTTCTCGATGACCTTCGCGCTCGCCATGGCGGCGCTGATCGAGGGGCGGGTGGATGCGGTCTGGGCGCGGGCGGCGCGTCCCTGGGTGCTGCTCGCCTGGAGCTTCCTCACGCTCGGCATCTCGATGGGCTCCTACTGGGCCTATTACGAGCTCGGCTGGGGCGGGTTCTGGTTCTGGGATCCGGTCGAGAACGCTTCGCTCCTGCCATGGCTCGCCGGCACCGCGCTCCTCCATTCCGTCGTGGTGATGGAGAAGCGCGAGGCGCTCAAGGTCTGGACCATCCTGCTCGCGATCCTGACCTTCTCGCTTTCGCTGCTCGGCACATTCCTGGTCCGCTCCGGCGTCCTCACCTCCGTGCACGCCTTCGCGGTCGACCCGGCGCGCGGCGTCTTCATCCTGGCGATCCTGGCCATCTTCATCGGCGGCTCGCTCGCGATCTTCGCTTGGCGCGCGCCGCTGCTCCGCGCGGGCGGCATCTTCGCCCCCATCTCCCGCGAGGGCGCGCTCATCCTGAACAACCTCCTCCTGGCGAGCGCCTGCGCGACCGTCCTCCTCGGCACGCTCTATCCGCTCGCGCTGGAGGCCCTTACGGGCGAGAAGATCTCGGTCGGGGCGCCTTACTACAACCTGACCTTCCTGCCGCTCGTCCTGCCTCTGTTCCTCGTCCTTCCCTTCGGGCAGGCGCTGGCCTGGAAGCGCGGCGATCTCTACGCCGCCGCCCAGCGCCTCGCGGTTCTGCTGGCCGTTGCGATCCTGGTCGCCCTCGGGTTGGTGGCGGCGACGTCCGGTGGGCCGGTCCTCGCGCCGCTCGCGGTCGGGCTCGGCGTCTTTCTCGTGCTCTCGGGCGGAGGCGAGATCTGGTTCCGCTCGCATGCGCGCGGCCGCCCGCTCCTCGCGAGCCTCCGCCGCGCTGCGGGCCTCCCCCGAGCGGCCTGGGGCAGCGCCCTCGCCCATGCCGGGCTGGGCGTCACGATCATCGGTATCGCAGCCCAGGCCTGGAGCGCGGAGACCATCGTCACCGCGCGTCCCGGGACGCAGGCGAATGTGGGCCGCTATACGGCGCGGCTCGACAGCATGAAGCCGCGGACGGGGCCGAACTACACCGAACAGGTGGCGACATTGACGCTCTGGCGCGGCGGGCAGCCCGTCGGAACCGTCGAATCCGCCAAGCGCTTCTACCCGGCGCGCGGCATGCCGACGACCGAGGCCGGCATCCTCACCCGCGGCTTCGACCAAGTCTATGTCAGCGTCGGCGAGATCGGCACGGACGGATCCGTCGGCCTGAGGCTCTACGACAAGCCGCTGGTTCTCCTGATCTGGATCGGCTCGCTCTTCATGGCGGCAGGCGGGGCGCTCTCGCTCACCGACAGGCGCCTCCGGGTGGGCGTACCCGTGCGCGCCCGGGCGGCCGCCCCGCTCGGGGCCGCTGCCGGGAAGCCGGCATGATCCGAGCCCCGCTTGTCTTCGCCGCCGCCCTCGCCGTCGCGGCCGCCGCCTCCGGCCCGGTCTCCGCAGTCGCCCCCGACGAGATCCTGCCGGACCGGCAGCTCGAGAGCCGGGCGCGCGAGATATCCGCGGAACTGCGCTGCCTGGTCTGCCAGAACCAGTCCATCGACGACTCGGACGCGCCGCTCGCCCGAGATCTGCGCGTCCTGGTGCGCGATCGCCTGAAGGCGGGAGACAGCGACGAGCAGGTCCGGGCCTTCGTCGTCCAGCGCTACGGCGAGTTCGTCCTCTTGCGCCCCGTGATGGCCTGGCACACGGCCATCCTCTGGGCCGGACCTGCGCTCGTGCTCGCCCTCGCCGTGCTCGGGGTGGTCCGGGCGCGCAGGCGCAAGCCCGCCACGAGCGATGCCCCGCTCACGCCCGACGAGGAAGAGCGCATCCGGGCGATCGGCGGGCCGTGATCGTCAGGCCGCATCGGCGGCGGGGATCTCGGGATGGGCCTGGAGCCCGAGCATGCGATCGATCTCCTCGCGCGGCACGGGCCGGGAGAAGAGATAGCCCTGGAGCTGGTGGCAGCCGAGCGCCTGCAGGAAGCGGTGCTGCTCCTTCGTCTCCACGCCTTCGGCCGTAACGATCAGACCGAGCGCGCGACCGAGATGCACGATCGAGTGGACGAGGATCGCCGATTCGCCCGTCGCCTCCATGCTCTCCAGGAAGGAGCGGTCGATCTTGATCTTGTCGAACGCGAAGCGGCGCAGGTAGATCAGGCTCGAATAGCCGGTGCCGAAATCGTCCAGCGCGAGGTGGACGCCGAGCGCGCGCAGATCGATCATGGCCGCCTCGGCCGCGTCGGCGTCGCCGACCACCACTCCCTCGGTGAGCTCGAGCTCGAGCCGCGAGGGCTCGAACCCGGTCTCCTCCAACACGCGCATCACGCTCTCGACGAAGCCGCGATGGCGGAACTGGATCGGCGAGACGTTCACGGCCACGCGCAGGTTCGGCCAGCGCTTCCCGTCCTCGCAGGCCCGTCGCAGCACCCACTCGCCGAGCGGGATGACGAGGCCCCGCTCCTCCGCGATCGCGATGAATTCGGTCGGGCTGATCAGGCCTCGCTCGGGATGCGGCCAGCGGACCAGGGCCTCGAGGCCGACGATCCTTGTCCCGTCCGCCGAGAAGAGCGGCTGGTAGTAGAGGACGAGCTGATCCTCCTTGATGGCCCGGCGCAGATCGTCCTCGACCATTTTCCGCATCCGCAGGGTCTCGTCCATGCGGCTCTGGAAGAAGCTCATCCGGTTCCGGCCCTCGCTCTTGGCATGGTAGAGCGCTGTATCCGCGAGCTTCATCAGGCTTTCGCGATCGCGCGCGTGGTCCGGCGCGACGGCCACCCCGATCGAGGCCCCGACCGTCACCTGCGTATGCGCGACCGCGAAGGGGCGGGTCAGGAGGTCCAGGATGCGCCGGCAGAGCGCCTCCACCTCCTCGAAGGAGGCGACCTGGGTCTGGATGATGGCGAATTCGTCGCCGCCGAGCCGGGCGAGCGTATCGCGTTCCGGCAGGATGTTGAGGAGCCGGCCGGCGACGAGGCGGATGAGCTCGTCGCCGGCCTGGTGGCCATAGGCGTCGTTCACGTCCTTGAACCGGTCGAGGTCGATGAACATCACCGCGAGCCCGGGCTCGCCTTCGGCGACCTTGGCGAGCTCGCGGTCGAGCCGCTCGTTGAACAGCATGCGATTGGCGAGGCCGGAAAGCGGATCGCGGCCGAGCAGCTCCTTGGAGATCGCATCGGTCTCGGCCAGGTTCTTCGTCGTCTTGTGGAAATGGAGGGCGACGGCGCCGAAGAGCAGCGCCGCGAAGCCAAGCCCGATCGTGAGGAGAGGCAGAAGGCGGCCACGCATGACGTCGCCGGGCCGCTCCGGGTCCCAGACGATGTAGCTGGCGGTTTCTCCGCGCCCGTCGAGGAGGGGAAGGACGGCTTCGTCGCCCGACGACGGACCCGCCCGCGAGGCTGGCACGACCTTCAGGTTCTTCAGGCCGTGGATCGCGCCCATCCGGTTGAGGATGGGGCCGTCCAGTCTCTTCCAGGCGAGAACGAGATCGTTCGCGTGCGGAGACGCGATGAGACGGATGTCTCCGATCCGTGCGGACAGGACGGCGAAGACGGCTTCGCCGTCGCTCAGCAGCCGCGCTTCGATCGCTTGGCGGACCGGATCGACCGTGGCATTTGGTTCGCCGTCCCGATCGAGATCCGTCGTGGTTCCGCGCAGCGACAGCCCCCCCGCGACGAGCTTCTGGACGCGGTCGAGGGTCAAGGGGTCCCTGGCCGGGCTGTTGTAGAAGCCGGAGGGAGACAGCATTGCCGCATCGTCGAAGCCGCGGAACGTGACCGCCGCCGGATCGAGCCCGAAAGTCGGGTCGGCGCCCTCGATCGGGAGCCGGGCCAGAAACCCGGCGAACTCGTCGCGGAGCGACTCGAGGCGCTGGTCGAGGCCGGCGCCGAGCCGGGCCCGCTGGCCGTCGATGGCCACGAGGTCGGCGTTCTGGCTGGTCCAGAGGAAGGTCACGACCACCATGGTGAGGGTCGCCACGAACAGCACGCCCGTCGGCCAGAGGAGACGCGACAAGAGGGCGCTGTGCGAACGGGCGAGCCTGGAACTCAGGTGGGACATTCAGTCGGACTGCGATCTTCTCCGACTATGTGGAGCGAACCTTTAGAAGCCGTTGCGGCCAAGCACGCTTCCCTGGGGCCGCCCGTAGGGCGGCGATGGGATCGCCATGTGGGCTGCCCTTAGCGCCGTCGACCAGCGCTCGCGCAGATCGTGGAAATAGGGCTCGCCGACATCGATGCGATGGACGACCTCCGTCGCCAGCGCGTCGCGCCGGATCACCACGATGTCGATTGGGAGCCCGACGCTGAGATTCGACCGCATGGTCGAGTCCATCGAGATCAGCGCGATCTTCAGCGCGTCGTACAGGTCGGTGCCGTGTGAGACGGCGCGGTCGAGGATCGGCTTGCCGTATTTGTGCTCGCCCACCTGCAGGAAGGGCGCGTCGTGCGAGCATTCGATGAAGTTCCCGGCGGAATAGATCATGTAGAGCCGCATCGGCCCCCCCTTGATCTGCCCCCCGAAGAGGAAGGACACGTCGAACCTGAGCTCCGCCTCCTGCAGCCCGGGGCCATGGATGGCTCGAACCTGGCGGATAGCCCGCCCGACGAGCTGGGCGGCCTTGAACATGGTCGGCGCGTCGTGAATCGTCTCGAGCTGACCCGTATCGGGGTTCTCCGTGCCTTCCTGGAGGAGGCTGATCACCGCTTGCGAGACGGACAGGTTTCCGGCGCTCGCCAGCGCCAGGGCGCGATCACCCGGCGACACGAAGAGGTGCAGCTTGCGATAGGTTGATATATTGTCGAGCCCGGCATTGGTGCGGGTGTCGGCGATCATGACGAGGCCGTCCCTGACGAGCACGCCGACGCAATAGGTCATCTGTTCTCCTGGGCGGTCCTGCCCGCAGCTCAGCTCTGCGTCTGAACCTGCCGGCGAGCGGTATCCACTCTCAGGCGAACGTCAAGCTTCTCGCCGCCGCCGCCGCGACGGCTGCCGCGGATGGGGGCTGCTCCGAGATAGTCGAGCCCGATGGCCACCCGCACATGGGCCTCGGTCGTGCTGATGCTGTTGGCGGGGTCGAAGCCGATCCAGCCGAGATGCGGCACCTTGGCCTCCGCCCAGGCATGGCCCGCTTCCTGGTCGGCGACGCCGTCGGCGCGGTGAAAGTAGCCGGACACGTAGCGGGCGGGAATGCCGAGGTGGCGCGCGCAGGCGATGAAGATATGCGTCAGATCCTGGCACACGCCCCGACCCAGCGAGAAGGCCTGCGTCGCCGTCGTGGCGGCGTCGGTCGGATCCGTGTCGAACGCGATCGTCCGGTGGATCGCGGACATGACGGCGTGCAGGGCCCCCAGCGGGTCCCGGTCTGCATGGCGCCCGTGCTCGGAGGCGAAGGTGCGAATGGCGTCGTCGGCGGCGGTCAGCGGCGTCTCGCGCAGGAAGACCGGATCCGGCACCCGCTCCACCGTCCCGCGCACCATGCCTGCCGTGTCGTGCGTCTCGACATCGCCTATGACCGCGATGGTGAAGTCCTCGACGGGGTGGTCGGGCGCGAAGTCGTGGCAGAGATTGCCGAAGGCGTCCTCGAACGGCTTGAGCCGGCCCTCCACGCTGGGTTCCAGGCGCCACCAAAGGATGTGCTGGCTCTCGCTGTCCCGCGGCGTGAGCCGTAGGATCTGCAGCACCGAGCGGGCAGGGCTCTCGTAGATGTAGCGGGTCTGGTGCGAGATGCGGATCCGCATGGGTCTCGAGAGGGAACGTCAGCTCAGATACTGCTCGGCGATGGCCAGGCCGAGGCGATTGTTCTCGTCGATGAACTCGGTCACGAATTCATGCAGGCCCCGGGAGAAGATCTCGTCGATGCTGGATGACGAGAGACGCGCGCGCATGCCGGTCGCGATCCGCTGGCTCGGGCCGCGCCGGCCATAGGCGTCGGCGATCAGGTCGAGATAGCGCACGAGGATCTCGTAGCAGTTCGCGAACGAGCGCGGCATCTGCCGGTTCAGGATCAGGAGATCGGCCACGAGCCACGGCTTGACGCTCTCGCGGTAGACCCAGTGATACGCGGTGAGTGCCGAGACCTCGCGTAGGATCGTGGTCCATTGGAAGTAGTCGAGGCTGCCGCCGACGCGCTCGGTCTCGGGTAGGAGCAGGTAGTATTTCACGTCGAGGATGCGGGCGGTATTGTCAGCGCGCTCGATGGCGCTCCCGAGCCGGGTGAACCAATAGGCATCGTTCCGCAGCATGGTCCGGTAGGCCGAGCCGTCGATGGTGAGGACGACCCGCTTCACCCAGTCGAGGAAGCGCGCGAACTCCTCCTGGCTGATGTCGTTGTCGTATTTCTTCATCTCCAGCCAGGCGCAGTTCAGGTCGTCCCACATCTCCGAGGTGAGCGCGGTCCGCACGGACCTTGCGTTCTCCCGCGCGGTCTCGATGCAGCTGCGGATGGAGGATGGGTTTCTTGGGTTGAAGGCGAGGAAGTCGCGGACCGTGTCCTCGTTCGCGACGGAGTAGAGCGACCGGAAGAGCTCCACGTTGCCGGCCGAGGCGAGGGCGGATTCCCACTCGTTCCGCCCGCCGGAGTAGCTTTGCGGCAGCGTGGTCAGTCGCAGGGTCGCATCCAGGATGCGCGCGACGAAATCGGCGCGCTCCGAATAGCGCGAGAGCCAGAAGAGGGAATCGGCGGTGCGGGAAAGCATCGGGGAGGCCTTGCTGGTGGGAGCCGGGCGGTTCGGTCAGGCGGGGAGCGCTCAGCCGTCCAGGACCCAGGTGTCCTTCGTTCCGCCTCCCTGGCTCGAATTGACGACGAGCGAACCCTCCTTGAGCGCGACCCGGGTGAGGCCACCGGGCACGATCCTGATCTCGTCCGCGCCCGAGAGGACGAAGGGCCGCAGGTCGACATGCCGCGGCGCGACCCCGGAGGCCACGAAGGTGGGACAGGTCGAGAGCGAGAGCGTCGGCTGCGCGATGAAGTTCTCCGGGTTGTGCTTCAGCTTGCGGGTGAACTCGTCCAGCTCCCTCTTGGAGGCGTGCGGTCCGACGAGCATGCCGTAGCCGCCCGAGCCGTTCACCTCCTTGACGACGAGCTCGGACAGGTGTGCCAGGACATGCGACAGCGCCTCCGGTTCGCGGCAGCGCCAGGTCGGCACGTTCTTCAGGATCGCGTCCTCCCCGGTGAAGAACCGGACGATCTCCGGCATGTAGGTGTACACCGCCTTGTCGTCCGAGATTCCCGTCCCGACCGCATTGGCCAGGGTCACGTTGCCGGCCCGGTAGGCTCCCATAATGCCGGGCACGCCGAGGATCGAATCCGGCCGGAAGACGAGGGGGTCGAGGAAGTCGTCGTCGATTCGGCGGTAGATGACGTCCACCCGCGTCGGTCCCTGGGTCGTGCGCATGTACACGCGCTCATCCTTGACGAAGAGATCGGACGCCTCCACCAGCTCCACCCCGAGTTTGTCGGCCAGGAACGAGTGCTCGTAGAAGGCCGAATTGTAGCGGCCGGGCGTGAGAAGGGCGACGACCGGGTCGCGCGCCACGCTCTCGGGCGCGACGGAGCGGAGGGTCGCAAGAAGGGCGTCCGGATAGTTCTCGACCGGGGCGACGTGGTGCCTGGCGAAGAGCTCGGGAAAGAGCCGCATCATCACTTCGCGGTTCTCGAGCATGTAGGATACGCCCGACGGCGTTCGGGCGTTGTCTTCGAGCACGTAGAACTCGTTCGGTCCCACCCGGACGATGTCGATCCCGGCGACGTGGACATAGATGTCGTGCGGGATGGGGATGTCCTTCACCTCGAGCCGGTAGTGCGGGTTGCGATAGACGAGGTCGGCCGGGATGATCCCCGCCCTGATGCATTCCTGCGGCCCGTAGATGTCCTTCAGGAAGGCGTTGAGCGCCGCCACACGCTGCTTCAGGCCGCGCTCCAGGAACGACCACTCGGCCTTGGTGAGAAGGCGCGGAATGATGTCGAAGGGGATGAGCCGCTCGGAGGTCTCGTTCTCACCATAGACCGCGAAGGTGATGCCGATCCGGCGGAAGAAGAGCTCCGCCTGGCTGCGGCGGGTGTTGAAGAACTCGGGCGGTTGCTGCTTCAGCCAGGCGCTGAGGGCCTCGTACGGGGGGCGGACGCCATCGGTTCCGCTCCCGCTGCCGTTCATCTCGTCGAACGCTGCGCCTGCCATCGTCCCCCCGGGTGTAGTCTGCGACGCTAAACGCAAGTCGTGTTCCAGGGAAAGCGGAGTTTGGTGGTAGGTTCCGGCCAACACGTTCCCCTTGGTCTAAAGACCAGGGTACTCGCATCCGCATGCGGGGCGGCCAAGCCCGGGCGGGAGGACACCATGCTCGACCGATACGGCTATGCCACGCACGAGGTGCTGAACCAGCCGCCTCCGCTTTCGGATTACGACGCCTTCTCAAGCGACCCGGCGCTGGGCCGGATCGTGCATGCCTTCGGGGCAGACTGGGCGCGGCAGAAGCTCGAGGCGGCCGGGCGGACGGTCGGGAGCGCACATGTCCAGATGCTCGCGCGCCAGGCGAACCGCCACACCCCCGAACTCAGGACCCATGACCGGTTCGGCAACCGGATCGACCAAATCGACTTCCATCCGGCCTGGCATGAGCTGATGGGCCTGGCGATCGGACAGGAGGTGCATTCCCTCTCGTGGACGGACCGGCGCCCTGGTGCGCAGGTCGCCCGCGCCGCCCTGTCCTACCTCTGGAACCAGGGCGAGAACGGCATCATGTGCCCGATCCTGATGACCTATGCCTCCGTGCCGACGCTGCGCCGCGATCCGGCGCTTGCGGCGGAGTGGGAGGCCAAGGTCCTCTCGACCCGTTACGACCCGCGCCAGACCTCCGCGGCGGGGAAGACCGGCATCACGGTCGGCATGGCCATGACCGAGAAGCAGGGCGGCTCAGATCTGCGCCAGACCCAGACCTTCGCCGAGCGGGACGGCGAAGGCTGGCGCCTCGTTGGGCACAAGTGGTTCTTCTCGGTGCCGCACTCGGACATCTTCATCACCCTCGCCCGGACGGAGGCCGGCGTCTCGTGCTTCCTGGTCCCGGGCTGGCTTCCCGACGGTTCGCGCAACCACCTCATGATCCAGCGGCTCAAGGAGAAGGCGGGCAACCGTTCCAACGCCTCCTCGGAGGTCGAGTATCGCGGCGCCTACGCCCAGCTCGTCGGCGAGGACGGGCACGGCATCCGCGAGGCGATCTCGATGGGGCACCTGTCGCGGCTGGAATGTGCGCTGTCCTCTGGCGGGATCATGCGGCAGGCGATCTCGCACGCGGCGCACCATGTCGCGAACCGGCGCGCCTTCCAGCGCTCGCTCATCGACCAGCCGATCATGACGAACGTGCTCGCGGACCTGCAGGTGGAGGCGGTCGCGGCCGCCTGGCTGTCCTTCCGCGTGGCGGCGGCTTTCGACGGCGAGGCCGACGAGGCGGAGCGGCTGATCGGGCGCATCGCGGCGCCGATCGCAAAATACTGGGTCTGCAAGCGGGTCACGTCCGTCGTGACCGAGGCCCTCGAATGCCACGGCGGCAACGGCTTCATCGAGGATCACCTCATGGCGCGGCTCTACCGCGAGGCTCCGCTGAACGGGATCTGGGAAGGCACGGGCAATGTCATCTGCCTCGACGTGCTGCGCTCGATGCAGCGCGCGCCGGGCTCGCTGGAGGCGCTTCTTGCCGAGATCGGCCGGGCCGCGGGCGCGGATCGCCGCTTCGACGCGGCTCTCGCGGCGCTTCACGACGAGATCCGCGACCTCGCGGCTCACGAAGGCCAGGCGCGGCGTTTCATCGAACGCCTGGCGCTCATGCTGGCGGGAAGCCTGATTCTGAGGCACGAGCCGCCGGAGGTCGCTGACGCCTTCGTCGCGAGCCGGCTCGATGCCGGCTGGACGGGCGCCTTCGGCACGCTTCCCCGCGGCATCGATGCCGGAGCGATCGCCAGGAGCGCGGTGCCGCGCCTGCACTGACGGACGACGTTCAGATCAGCCTCAGTCCCTTCATGCTGGCATGGCCTTCGCGGCCGACGATGATGTGGTCATGCACCGCGATCCCGAGCGGCTTCGCCACGTCGATGATCTGGCGCGTCATCGAGATATCGGCCGAGGAGGGCGTGGGGTCGCCCGACGGGTGGTTGTGGACGAGGATCACGGCCGTCGCGGCGAGTTCGAGCGCCCGCTTCACCACCTCGCGCGGATAGACGGGCGTATGGTCCACCGTGCCGCGCTGCTGCAGTTCGTCCGCGATCAGGGCGTTGCGCTTGTCGAGGAAGAGCAGCCGGAACTCCTCGCGGTCGGAGAAGGCCATGGCGGTCCGGCAGTAATCCAGGACCGCGCTCCAGGAGGACAGGACGGGACGCTTCGCGACCGAGCCCCGCGCGAGCCGCTTGGCCGAGGCCTCGACGATCTTGAGGTCGAGCGCGACGCTCTCGCCCACGCCCTCAACCTCCGTCAGCAGATGCGGCGGAGCGGCCAGAACCTCCGCGAAAGAACCGAAGCGCTTGATGAGGCGCTTCGCGATCGGCTTCACGTCCCGGCGCGGGATCGAGCGGAAGAGCAGAAGCTCCAGGAACTCGTAATCGGCCATGCCCTCGCCGCGCGTCTCCGCGAAGCGGGCGCGCAGCCTGTCGCGATGGCCGAGATGATCGGGCGGGCCGGCCGGGTCAGAGCTCATCCGAAACCGCCCGACCCGGAGACTAGCCGGCGGTGGCGTAGGGCGGCTTGTGGTAGCCCTTCGGGGACAGCGTGAAGATCTCGACCCCGCTCTCCGTCACACCGACGCTGTGCTCGAACTGGGCCGAGAGGGAGCGGTCGCGGGTCACCGCGGTCCAGCCGTCGGACAGGACCTTCACCTGCGGGCGCCCGAGATTGATCATCGGCTCGATGGTGAACAGCATGCCCGGCTTCAGCGGGACGTCGTAGCTCGGCTCGACATAATGCAGGATCGTCGGCGCGTCGTGGAAGACGCGGCCGAGCCCGTGGCCGCAGAAATCGCGCACCACCGAGCAGCGCTCCTGCTCGGCAAGCGACTGGATGGCGGCCCCGATGGCGTTCGTGGTGCGGCCGGGCTTCACGGCTTCGATCCCGCGCATGAGGCACTCATGCGTGATGTCGCACAGGCGCGCCGCCCGTCGCGGCACCTCGCCGACGAAGTACATCCGGCTCGAATCGCCGTACCAGCCGTCGAGAATGAGGGTCACGTCGATGTTGAGGATGTCGCCTTCCCGCAGCGGCTTGTCGTTCGGGATGCCGTGGCAGACGACGTGGTTGATCGAGGTGCAGATCGATTTCGGGTAGCCGCGATAGAGCAGCGTCGCGCTGTAGGCGCCATTGTCGCGCGCGAAATCGGAGACGAGCGCATCGAGGGCCTGGGTCGAGACGCCGGGCTTCACGTGCTCCACGAGCAGGTCGAGCGCCTCCGCGGTGAGGCGGCCGGCACGGCGCATGCCTTCGAAGGCTTCGGGCCCGTGCAGGGGCGGCTCGGCCCTCCGCTCGGTCTGGGTGGCTGTATCGTAACTCATGGGGCTGACGACGTATCTAGTCGCCGCCCGGGCGGAAGCAAGCGCCGCGTCGGGCCGGGCTGGGTTGCGGGCCGGCGAGAGGGGTGCGATGAGCACGCCATCCGCACCCGCCTGCCGGACCCTGATAACTCATCGGAATGATCGAGGCAGCCTCCTACGGCGCCTATGCCCCAAAGGGCATCGTCCGCTTCCTCATCGACTGGACGCGCTCGCTGCCGGACACCTGGCTCGCGCGCCGCGCCGTCATCCTGGTCCGCCGCTTCGTCATGCGCCGGCTCGACGGAGCGCCGGTCGACATCGAGGCCTGGGGCGTTCGCATGCGCGTTCGGCCCTACAACAACATCTGCGAGAAGCGGGTGCTGTTCACGCCGCAGACCTTCGACGCCGCCGAGCTCGCGATCCTCGCCGCCGACATCCGCGAGGGCTACGTCTTCATCGACGTCGGGGCGAATGTCGGAGCCTATTCGCTGTTCGTCGCATCCCGCGCCGGGCCGTCCGCCCGCATCCTCGCGGTGGAGCCGCAGCCGGAAATCTACGACCGCCTCACGTTCAACATCCGCCTGAACGCGTTCCCGACCATCAAGGCGATCGATTGCGCGGTGGCCGAGAAGACCGGCGAGGTGACGCTGTTCCTCGACCCGAACAATGCCGGCGAATCGAGCCTCAAGGTGGTGTCCTGCGGCGGCGCGACGCCGATCCGGGTGGCCGCCCGCACCCTGCTCGACCTGATCCAGGGCGAGGGCTACGAACGGGTGGACGCCATCAAGCTCGACGTCGAGGGCGCCGAGGACCTGATCATCGAGCCGTATCTCGCCAAGGCGCCGTCCCGGCTCTTCCCGCGCCTTCTCATCCTGGAGAACGGGCTTGCGCGCTGGCAGATCGATCTCGCCCGCCTCCTGGAAAACAAGGGATATGTATTGAAGGCGAAGACGCGCCAGAACCTCGTCTTCGAGCGAGCCTGCGGAGAGACCCTGGATGGCTGAGGGAACCATCACGGCGGCGCTGCTCGTCATCGGCGACGAGATCTTGTCCGGCCGGACCAAGGACAAGAACATCGGCTATGTCGCCGAGTACCTGACCAATCTCGGCATCGACCTGCGCGAGGTCCGGGTGGTGCCGGACGTGGAGGAGGAGATCGTGGGCGCCGTGAATGCGCTCCGCTCCCGCTACACCTACCTGTTCACCACGGGCGGGATCGGCCCGACCCATGACGACATCACGGCGGATTGCGTCGCTAAGGCATTCGGCGTTCCGATCGACGTCGATCCGCGCGCAGTCGAGATGCTGCTCCAGCGGATGAGGCGCGAGGACCTGAACGAGGCGCGACTGCGCATGGCGCGCATCCCGCACGGGGCGGAGCTCGTCGAGAACCCGATCTCGCGCGCGCCGGGCTTCAGGATCGGCAACGTCATCGTGATGGCGGGCGTCCCGGCGATCATGCAGGCGATGCTGGACAACGTGGCGCCGGGCCTGGTGAAGGGCGAGCCGGTCCTCTCCGAGACGATCGAGGCTGCCGGGCTGCCGGAGGGGCTCTACGCGGCCGGCCTCGGCGAGATCGCGAAGGCCTATCCCGGCCTGTCGATCGGCTCCTACCCGTCCTATTCGCCGTCCGGCTTCACGAACCAGATCGTCGCGCGCGGGCGGGACAGGGCGGCGCTCGCCGAAGCCGCGGCGAGGATCCGCGCCATGCTGGACGGCTTGCGGGCCGGGCAGAGCTAACCGTCAGGCCGCGCGCTTCCTGGCCCGCCGCGGCTTCTCGGCCGTAGGCAGGAGCTGGTCGATCCGGGTGATCTCCGCCCAGGGATCGCGCTTCAGCTTCGCGAGCCTCTCGCCGAGATTGGCGATCGTGAAGTGGTTCGGGGCGAGGTCCGGCGACAGCTCCGACCAGGCAAGCGGAACCGAGACCGGTGCCCCCGGGCGCGCGCGGGTCGAATAGGCGGAGATCGCGGTCGCGCCGCGGCCGTTGCGGAGGTAGTCGACGTAGATCAGCCCCTTGCGGGCCTGCTTGGAGGCCTTGGCGATGTAGCGGTCGGGCGCGTCGGCCTCCATGGCGAGCGCCAGCGCGTGGGCGAAGGTCTTCGCCTCCGTCCAGTCCGCCTTGGGGGTGAGCGGCACCACCACGTGCAGGCCCTTGCCGCCGGTCGTCTTCACGAAGGATTCGAGCCCGACACCCCGGAGCCGTTCACGGACGTCGCGCGCCGCCGCTATCACGTCGGTCCAGGCGACACCCGGGCCGGGATCGAGATCCATGGTGATACGGTTCGGCCGGTCCACGTCCCCGATCGTCGCGCCCCAGGGGTGGATCTCCAGCACGCTCGCCTGGACGAGCGAGACGATGCCCCGGATGTCCTCGACGTAGAGGACCTCTTCCTTGCCGCCCTCGTCGCGGATTGTCTCGCGGCGGATGGCGTCGCCGAGCCCGGCCCAGGAATGTTTCTGGAAGAAGCAGCCCTTCTCCGCTCCGTTCGGGCAGCGCACGAGCGAGAGCGGCCGTCCCGCCACATGCGGCAGGATCCAGTCGGCGATCTCCTCGTAGAACCGGGCCAGGTCGAGCTTGGTGATCCCCTCGTCCCATAGAACGCGGTCGGCATGGGTGAGGGCGACGCCCGCGACCTCGCCGCCACACTTCGAGCGGATCGAGGCGGCGCGTCGCGGCGGCGGTGCCGTCTCCACCTCCACCTTGTCCTTCGGCACCTCGCGGACGACCTCGTCGGCCGTCTTGTCGTCCCGTAGCCCCTTGAACGAGGCGTGCCGGAGATGGCGGTCGGCGGTCCAGCCCCGGAACTCGACCTCGGCCACGAGCTTCGGCTCGACCCAGACCACGCCCCGGCGCTCGACCGCCGCGAGCTTCGCCGGGAAGGGGGAACTCGCGCGCTTCAGAGGTTCGAGCTTGCGGTAGATTTCGCGGGCGGATTCGGCCGTGAACCCAGTTCCTGTCTTGCCCGCATGCTTGAGCTCGCCTCCTTCGTAGTAACCGAGCACGAGCGAGCCGACGGCACGGGCGGAGACTGTCGAGGGCACGTAACCTGCGACCACGAATTCCTGGCGCTCGGTGCACTTGGTCTTGAGCCAGTCCTCGCCGCGCCCGGAGCGATAGGGCCGGTCCCGGCGCTTGGAGATCACGCCCTCTAGTCCGAGTTGGCAGGCGCTCCTGACCATCGCGGCGCCATCGGCCTCGATATGCTCGCTGAGCCGCAGGAACCCGTCTTTCGCCGGCGGCACGAGCGCTCCGAGCCGCGCCTTGCGCTCCTCGAGCGGCAGCGTCCGCAGGTCATGGCCGTCGAGATAGAGGAGATCGAAGGCGTAGAAGACGGCGTTCTTCGCCACGCGCCCGTGCTCGTCGGACAGCGCGTTCTGCAGCGCGGAGAAGTCGGAGACGCCGTTCTCGTCGACGATCACCGCCTCGCCGTCGAGGATGGCGGTCTCGACCGGCAGGGCGGACACGGCCTCCGCGATGTTCGGGAACCGCGCCGTCCAGTCGTGCCCCCGCCGGGTCAGCATGCGGACGGTCTTGCCCGACTTGAAGGCGAGCAGGCGGTAGCCGTCCCATTTGATCTCGTGGATCCAGTTCGGCCCGCGCGGCACCTGGTCCACGAGGGTCGCCAGACAGGGCTCCAGCGTCTCCGGCATAAGCGCCTTCGTGCCGCCCTTCGCGAGCTTCGCGACGTCAGGCGAAGGCTCGCCGTTCGGGTCGGAGGCCGCCTCGTCCCCGCGCGGGTTCCTCTCTTCGCCGCCGGCCTTCCGGGAGGCCTTCTTAGCGGCCGTCTTACCCTCGGCCCGCTTCTCCTTCCGCTCCTCAGCAGCCATGCCGCGGTTCGAGTTCCACACCGCGCTGTTCCGGTCGTTCGCGATCTCGTCGAGGCTGCGGCCTGTGGCGACCGAGAGCGGCATCTCCTCCAGGATGTCGGGATCGCCCGGATGCCGGGCGAACTCGTCGTCCGACTTGATGAGAAGCCAGGCCTCCTGCTTCTCGCGCGGCCGCGGCTTCAGCCGGACCAGGTGGAAGCGGCCGTGCAGCTTCTCGCCATCCAGGCGGAAGTCGAGATGGCCTTTGGCCATGCCCTTACGCGGGTCGCCTTCCGGCTCCCAGCGGCCGCGGTCCCAGATGAGCACCGTCCCGCCGCCATACTGGCCCTTCGGGATGGTCCCCTCGAAGCCGTTGTACTCGATCGGGTGGTCCTCGACATGCACCGCGAGCCGCTTCTCGCCCAGGATTAGACTCGGTCCCTTGGTCACGGCCCAGCTCAGCATCACGCCGTCGAGCTCGAGCCGCAGATCGTAATGGAGGCGGGTCGCGGCGTGTTTCTGGATGACGAAGGAATTCCCCGAATCCTTCGCCGGACCGCCCTTCGGCTCCGGGGTTTTCTCGAAGTCGCGCTTGGCGAGATAGGCGGCAAGCTTGGCCATGGCCCGAGTCAAGTCGGATCGCCCGAAGCTGTTCCGCTCAGGTCGTGCGGGCGGACAGGCTTCGTTTCTTGCGCGCGACCGTCCCGGGCAGGTAAAGCCGGGCGCCCGGCTACCTGGCTCGGGCCGTGCGCTGCCCGGACGAAAGCACCCTCAGCCCCATGAACGCCAATATCTTCCAGCGCATCTCCGACGCCATCGCGGATACGAGCAAGGTCGCGATCGAGACGAGCGCCGGGCAGCGCTATACCTATGAGGACGTGATCCTCGAATCCGGGCGCCTGGCGAACGCGCTTGCGGATCGCGGCGTGAAGCCGGGGGACCGCGTCGCCGTCCAGGTCGAGAAGTCGGTCGAGGCGCTGATCCTCTATCTCGCATGCGTGCGTGCGGGAGCCGTCTACCTCCCTCTCAACACCGCCTACACCCTCACCGAGCTCGAATACTTCATCGGCGATGCCGAGCCGGCGCTCGTGGTCTGCGACCCGGCCAAGCGCGAGGGGCTCGCCCCGGTTGCAGAGCGCGCAAAGGCCGCACTCGAGACGCTCGACAGGGAGGGCAGGGGCTCGCTGGCCGATCTCGCCAAAGGCGATTCACGAGCCTTCCCGACGGCGATCGTCGGCGAGGACGACCTCGCGGCCATCCTCTACACCTCCGGCACGACCGGCCGGTCCAAGGGCGCGATGCTGACGCACGGCAATCTCGTCTCCAACGCGCTGACGCTGAAGGACTACTGGCGCTTCACCTCGCAGGACGTGCTGCTGCACGCGCTGCCCATCTACCACACGCACGGGCTCTTCGTGGCGTCGAACGTCACTCTCCTCTCCGACGCGTCCATGATCTTCTGCCCGCGCTTCGATCCCGACGAGATCATGCGCCTCATGCCGCGGGCCACCGTGATGATGGGCGTGCCGACCTTCTATACGCGGCTCCTCAGGCATCCGGGGCTGACGAAGGAGGCGACCGCGCATATGCGCCTCTTCGTGTCGGGCTCCGCACCGCTTCTGGCCGAAACCCATCGCGAGTGGAGGGAGAAGACCGGCCACGCCATCCTCGAGCGCTACGGCATGACCGAGACCGGGATGAACACCTCCAACCCCTATGACGGCGACCGGATCGCCGGCACGGTCGGGTTCCCGCTACCGGAGGTCGAGATCCGGGTGGTGAACCCCGACACGGGCGAGGACCTCCCGGCGGGCGAGGTCGGCATGATTGAGGTGCGCGGCCCCAACGTGTTCAAGGGCTACTGGCGCATGCCGGAGAAGACCGCGGCCGAGATCAAGCCGGACGGCTTCTTCATCACGGGCGATCTCGGGAAGGTCGACGAGCGCGGCTATGTCCACATCGTCGGGCGCGGCAAGGACCTGATCATCACGGGCGGCTTCAACGTCTACCCGAAGGAGGTCGAGACCGAGATCGACCTCCTGCCCGGGGTCGTCGAGAGCGCCGTCATCGGCGTGCCGCATCCCGATTTCGGGGAAGGCGTGACGGCGGTGGTCGTGAAGGAGAAGGACGCCGCGATCGACGAAGCCGCGGTGCTCGCCGCACTGGAAGGGCGCCTCGCCAAGTTCAAGCTGCCCAAGCGCGTCCTCTTCGTGGACGACCTGCCCCGGAACACGATGGGCAAGGTGCAGAAGAACGTGCTTCGCCAGGAGAACGCGGGCCTTTACGGCGGCGCCTGAGCTCCGCCTGGTCAGGAGAGCACGCGCTCGACCTTGCTGACGGCCGGCTTGGCGCGGAGCTCGGACACGATCGCGTTCAGATGCTTCAGGTCGAAGACCGAGAGATCGATCGTGACCTCGGTGAAATCGGGCGTGCGCCGCTTCATCGATACGTTCTCGATGTTGCCGTCATGGTCGGCGATGACCTGCGCGATCGTCGCAAGGCTTCCCGGCTCGTTGATCGATTGCAGCGCGAGCCGGCTCGGAAAGCGGCGGCCCTGGCCTGGCTCGACGTCCCAGCGCACGTCGATCCAGCTCTCGGGATCGTTGTCGAAAGCCGCGAGCGCCGGGCTCTGGATCGGATAGATCGTCACGCCCTCGCCCTTGGTGAGGATGCCGACGATGCGATCGCCGGGCACCGCGCCGCCATTCGGGGCGAAGCGGATCGGCAGGTCCGAGTCGATGCCGCGGATCGGAATCGCGTTGGCGGACGGGGCGCTCTGGCCGTTGGGTCCGGGCGTCCCCGAACGCGCCTCCTCGCGCGCCTCGCCGACCGTCCGGCGCTCCTCCTTGTAGTCCGGATAGACCCCGCGCACCACGTCGCCCGAGAACATCTCGCCGCGGCCCACGGCCGAGAGCACGTCCTCGATGGAGGAGCGGGCCAGGCGGGGCAGGGCGGCCTTCAGCTTGTCGTCGGAGAAGGCCTTGCCGGCGCGCTGGAAGGCGCGTTCCAGGATCTGGCGGCCGAGCCCCGCATATTGCTTGCGCACCGAGGCGCGGGTTGCCCGGCGGATCGCCGCGCGGGCCTTGCCGGTCGCAACGAGCCCCTCCCAGGCTGGCGGCGGTATCTGCCCGTCGGCGCGGACGATCTCCACCTCGTCCCCGTTCTGCAGCTCGTTGAACAGCGGCGACATGCGGCCGTTGATCTTCGCGCCGACGGCCGAGTTTCCGACATCCGTATGCACCGCATACGCGAAGTCGATGGCGGTCGCGCCGCGCGGCAGGGCGATGAGCCGGCCCTTCGGCGTGAAGCAGAAGACCTGGTCGTGGAAGAGCTCGAGCTTGGTATGTTCGAGGAACTCCTCCGGGCTGTCGCCCTCTGCCAGGAGCTCGACCGTGCGGCGCAGCCACTGGTAGGCGCGGCTCTCCGCTCCGAGCTGCGCGCCGGACGTCACGCCCTCCTTGTACAGGGCATGCGCCGCAATGCCGTATTCGGCGACCTCGTCCATCTCGGGAGTGCGGATCTGCAGCTCCACGCGCTGCGATTGCGGCCCGATGACGGTGGTGTGGAGCGAGCGGTAGTCGTTCTGCTTGGGCGTCGAGATGTAGTCCTTGAAGCGGCCGGGAACCATCGGCCAGGCGGTATGGACGATTCCGAGGGCCTGGTAGCAGTCGCCGATCGTATCGACGAGGATGCGGAAGCCGTAGACGTCGGACAGCTGCTCGAAGGCGAGCGACTTGCGCTCCATCTTGCGCCAGACCGAATAGACCCTCTTCTGCCGCCCGATCACCTTCGCCTGGACGCCCTTGGCGGCCAGCTTCTCCTTCAGTGCGCTCTCGATCTCGTCCACGAGGCCGACATTGCGTTCCGTCAGCTCCTTCAGGCGTCGGTTGATCGTGTCGTAGGCCTCGGGATTGAGGGTCTTGAAGGCGAGCTCCTCGAGCTCGTCCCGGATCTCCTGGATGCCCATGCGGCCGGCGAGCGGCGCATAGATCTCGAGTGTTTCCTCGGCGATGCGCCGGCGCTTCTCCGGCGGCATGAAGCCGAGCGTGCGCATGTTGTGCAGGCGGTCGGCGAGCTTGACGAGGAGGACGCGAAGATCGGCCGCGATGGCGAGCAGCAGCTTGCGGAAATTCTCCCCCTGCGCGGCCTGCTTGGAGACGAGGTCCAGCTTCTTCAGCTTGGTCAGCCCGTCCACCAGCGACCCGATCTCCGGCCCGAACAGGCGGTTGATCTCGTCGAGGGTGGCGCCCGTATCCTCGATCGTGTCGTGCAGGACGGCCGCGACGATGGTCGCGCAGTCGAGCCGCATGTCCGTCAGGATCGCCGCGACCTCGAGCGGATGCGCCACGAAGGGATCGCCGGAAGCACGCTTCTGGCTCCCGTGCGCCATCATGGCATAGACATAGGCCCGATTGAGCAGAGCTTCGTCGGCCGCCGGGTCGTAACGCTTGACCCGCTCGACGAGCTCGACCTGACGCATCATCGAGAGTTCAGGGCCTCATCATCTCTGGTTGCATGCCTCCGATATCGGTCAGCGATGCTGCTCTTTGCAAGGCAAGACTGCAGGCCGGTGCGCCTGGATGCGGGCGAGCAAAAGAAAAGCCCGACCGAGCGGCCGGGCTTGATCGCATCGGATCGGTCGAGAGGCTCAGCCCTCGTCCTCCTCCGTCTCGGCGGGGGGAACCAGCCCTTCGAGGCCGCGCAGGAGATCCTCCTCGCTCATCTTGTCGAACTGGACGTCGGTATCGTCCACGGCGGACGAGGGGGCGAGCACGGTCGTGCCGCTGATCATCGGCACGGCCTCGGCCTCCGGCTCGTCGACCTCGACATATTTCTGCAGCGAGTGGATGAGCTGCTCCTTCAGGTCCTCCGGCGTGATCGTCTCCTCGGCGATCTCGCGCAGAGCCACCACCGGGTTCTTGTCGCGGTCGCGGTCGATGGTCAGAGCCGCTCCCTGCGAGATCATCCGGGCGCGGTGGCTGGCGAGCAGCACCAGCTCGAACCGGTTCTCGACCTTGTCGATACAATCCTCGACAGTGACGCGCGCCATGCGGCGGCTCCTTGCACTTCGCACTAATGGGGATGATCGACAGATAGCGCGGCCGGCCCTGAACTGCAAGGCGAGAGGCGGAGGAGAGAAGCCGACGGGCGCTGGCGGCGTTGGCGGAGGTGGCAGGCCGCGCAACCGTGACGCGCTTCCGCTTGACTCTGCGCGGAGCCCGATGCGACCTCGCGCGCAACTTCAGGGCGGAAACAGGGACGCATGCGAGCACTCATCTTCCCGGGGCAGGGCAGTCAGGCCGTCGGAATGGGACAGGCGCTGGCCGATGCGTACCCCGCCGCCCGCGCGGTGCTGGACGAGGTCGACCAGACACTCGGGCAGAATCTCTCCGGCCTGATGCGCGACGGCCCCGCTGACGAGATCAACCTCACGGCCAATGCTCAGCCGGCCCTCATGGCGGTGAGCGTCGCCGCGCTGCGGGTCCTCCAGGCCGAGCTCGGCCTCGATCTCACGCGCGACGTGGCCTTCGTGGCCGGGCATTCCCTCGGCGAGTACTCGGCGTTGGTTGCCGCAGGCTGCCTCGGCGTCGGGGATGCGGCGCGGCTGCTCCGCATCCGTGGAGAGGCCATGCAGAGGGCGGTTCCGGTCGGGCAAGGCGCGATGGCAGCGCTCCTGGGGCTGGACCGCGAGCCCGTGGAGGCGATCGCGCGAGAGGCAGCGCAGGACCAGGTCTGCGACGTCGCCAACGACAACGGGCCGGGGCAGGTGGTCGTCTCGGGCCACGCCGCGGCCGTGCAGCGCGCGGTGAGCATCGCGCAGGGCAGAGGTGCGCGTCGGGCCGTGATGCTGCCGGTTTCCGCGCCCTTCCACTGTGCGCTGATGGCGCCCGCCGCAGACGCGATGCGCGAAGCGCTCGCCGGGGTCGCGATCTCGGCTCCAGCCGTGCCGGTGGTCGCCAATATCGAGGCGGCGCCGATCAGCGATCCGGAGGCGATCAGAGACGCGCTCGTGCGCCAGGTGACCGGAACCGTTCGCTGGCGCGAGAGCGTCGACCGCATCGCTCGGGACGGCGTGGACGTCTTCGTCGAGGTCGGGGCCGGCAAGGTCCTGGCCGGGCTGGTCAAGCGCATCGCCCCGGGTGCGAAGGCCACCTCCTTCGGGCAGCCCGGCGACCTCGAGGCCGTTCGGCCTCTTCTCACAGCGTGAGCGACGCTATGTTCGATCTCGACGGCCGCAAGGCCCTGGTGACCGGCGCGACCGGTGGCATCGGAGGCGCGGTCGCCCGGGCCCTCCACGCCCGCGGCGCGACGGTCGCTCTGTCCGGCACCCGGCAATCGGCTCTGGACGAGCTTGCGACGGCGCTCGGCGAGCGCGTCCACGTCGCCTCCGCCGATCTGGGAGAGATGGATTCGGTTGAGGCGCTGGTGCCTGCCGCCGAGGCCGCGATGGGCGGTCTGGACATCCTGGTCAACAATGCGGGCGTGACGCGGGACAATCTCCTCCTGCGCATGAAGGACGAGGAGTGGGAGACGGTCATCTCCGTCAATCTCACGGCCGCCTTCCGCCTCTCGCGCGCGGCCGTGAAGGGGATGATGCGCCGCCGCTACGGCCGCATCGTCAATATCGGGTCGGTCGTCGGCGCGATCGGCAATCCCGGCCAGGTCAACTACGCGGCCTCGAAGGCGGGGCTTGTCGGGATGACGAAGGCCCTCGCGGCCGAGGTCGCCGCCCGCGGCATCACGGTGAATTGCGTCGCGCCGGGCTTCATCGAATCGCCGATGACGGACGGTCTGACGGAGGCCCAGAAGGCCGGGCTCCTCGGGACGATCCCGATGGCGCGGCTCGGCACGGTCGGCGACGTTGCGGCCGCGGTCGTCTATCTCGCCTCGGCTGAAGCCGCCTATGTCACGGGCCATACACTGCATGTGAACGGCGGCATGGCCCGCCTGTGAGCCGGCTGCCGGCCGCCCTCGTCACCGTCAGGACGCTGTGCTAGGGAGCCTCCCGGCCGTCCCGGGGCTTGACCAGGGGCAAAAATGCAGGTTTGCACCGGCAACTATCTCGGGCGGGCGTCGGCGGTGTCGCCGATCCTGTGGCCGGGGTTTCGGGCCGCCGGCGAGCGGACATTTTCCGGCCAAATGAAACGGGGACAAGATGAGCGATATTGCTGAGCGGCTGAAGAAGATCGTTGTCGAACACCTTGGCGTCGAGCCCGAGAAGGTGACGGACAACGCCAACTTCATCGACGATCTCGGCGCGGACAGCCTCGACACGGTCGAGCTCGTCATGGCGTTCGAGGAGGAGTTCAACGTCGAGATCCCGGACGATGCGGCCGAGACGATCGTCACGGTCGGCGATGCTATCCGCTTCCTCGAGAAGAACGCGGGCTGAGACGAGGGGAGCGCTACGTCGCGTGACGCGGCGCTCGGCCCGGGGGCAAGTATGCGACGTGTGGTCGTCACCGGCCTGGGTATGGTCACCCCGCTCGGCTGCGGGGTCGAGCCGACCTGGAAGCGGTTGCTGAGGGGCGAGAGCGGGGCAATCCGCGTCGACAGCTTCGACGTGTCGGACCTTGCCTGCCAGATCGCCTGCACCATCCCACGCAGCGGCGAGGGTGCCTACAATGCCGACGACTGGATGGATCCGAAGGACCAGCGCAAGGTCGATCCCTTCATCGTCTACGCGATGGCGGCCGCGAAGCAGGCTCTCGACGATGCGGGCTGGGAGCCCGAGACGCAGGAAGACCAGTTCGCGACCGGCGTCCTGATCGGCTCCGGCATCGGCGGCATCGGCGGCATCTACGACGCGTCCGTGACGCTCCTCGAGAAGGGGCCGCGGCGCATCTCTCCCTTCTTCATCCCGGGCCGCATCATCAACCTGGCCTCGGGCTATGTCTCGATCGCGCATGGGCTGAAGGGTCCGAACCATGCCGTCGTCACGGCCTGTTCGACGGGCGCGCACGCGATCGGTGACGCTTCGCGCCTCATCGCGCTCGGCGATGCGGACGTGATGGTCGCGGGCGGCACCGAATCGCCGGTGAACCGGCTTTCCCTGGCGGGCTTCGCGGCCTGCCGGGCGTTGTCGACCGGGTTCAACGACAATCCCACCAAGGCGTCGCGCCCCTATGACCGCGACCGCGACGGTTTCGTCATGGGCGAAGGGGCCGGGATCGTAGTGCTCGAGGAGTACGAGCACGCGAAGGCGCGCGGCGCGCGTATCTATGCGGAGATCGTGGGCTACGGCCTGTCGGGCGACGCCTATCACATCACCTCGCCGGCCGAGGACGGGGACGGGGCCTTCCGCTGCATGCAGGCGGCCCTGAAGCGCGCCGGCATCGCGCCGAGCGACATCGACTACATCAATGCGCACGGCACCTCGACGCCGCTCGGCGACGAGATCGAGCTCAAGGCGGTGGAGCGCCTCGTCGGCAACGCGGCGGGCAAGCTCGCGATGTCGTCCACGAAATCGGCGATCGGGCACCTGCTCGGGGCCGCCGGCTCCGTCGAGGCGATCTTCGCCGTTCTCGCCATCCGCGACAATGTCGCGCCGCCGACGCTCAACCTCGATAATCCGTCCGTCGAGACCGCGATCGACCTGGTTCCGCACATGTCGAAGCCGCGGCCGATCGACACCGTGCTTTCGAACTCTTTCGGATTTGGCGGCACCAACGCCTCCCTCGTCTTCCGGCGCGCGGCATGACATGATCTGTGCCGCTGCGCTTCTCCCACGCCATTTCGCCATATTGGTCTGGGAGAGCGGGGCAGGGGCTCGCGGTGCCAGCGGCCCGAAGTAGCATCCGCATGTTCGGCAGATCGAAGAACAATCCGACCCCGCCTCCCGCTCCGAGCCCGGCTATCCCGCCGGCTCCGGGCCGCTTTGCGCCGAAGAGCCCCAACGAAGCGCTGAAGCCGTCCGCCCCGCCCCCGCCGCCGCCCCCGCGCGTCCGCCGCCCCCGGGGCGGGATGCTCTCGCTGATGAGCGGAGTCATGACGCTCGGGCTCGTGATCGCGGCGGCGCTGGTCTTCGGCCTGCTGACGCTCGAGCGCCAGGTCGAGGCGCCCGGCCCGCTTGCGCAGGACAAGGTGGTGCTCATCCCGAAGGGCACCGGCACCTCGGAGATGGCGGAGCTTCTCGCCCGGGAGGGCGTGATCACGAGCCCGAACCTGTTCGAGCTCTACGCCTATCTCAACCGGAGCAAGGGCCAGCTCAAGGCCGGGGAGTTTCAGTTCAAGGCCGGAACGAGCATCGAGGACGCGATCGACACGCTCATTCAGGGCAAGGCGATTCAGCACGCCCTGACGATCCCGGAGGGACTCACCAGCGAGCAGATCGTCGCCCGCCTTCGCGACAACGAACTCCTGACCGGGACGATCAACGAGGTCCCGCGCGAGGGCACGCTCCTGCCGGAGACCTATTACTTCGAACGCGGCACGAGCCGGCAGCAGCTCATCAACAAGATGCAGGCCGAGGCGCGCGAGGCGCTCGTCAAGGCCTGGGCGAAACGCGCGCCGGACCTGCCCATCAAGACCGCGCCCGAACTCGTGATCCTCGCTTCCATCGTCGAGAAGGAGACGGGCCGCGCGGACGAGCGCCCGCGGGTCGCGAGCGTGTTCCTGAACCGCCTCGCCAAGCGCATGAAGCTGCAATCCGATCCGACGATCGTGTACGGGATCGTCGGCGGGAAGGGGACCCTCGGCCGCGGCATCCTCCGCTCCGAGATCGAGCGGGCAACTCCCTACAACACCTATGTCATCGAGGGCCTGCCGCCGGGCCCGATCGCGAATCCGGGGCGGGCCGCGCTCGAGGCGGTCGCCAACCCGCTCAAGACCCGGGACCTCTATTTCGTTGCGGACGGGACGGGCGGACACGCCTTCGCGGAGACCCTCGAGCAGCACAACCGCAACGTCGCGCGCTGGCGGCAGATCGAGAAGGCGCGCGAGGCGGCTGGCAGCGGGCAGCCCGAGGTGGACCGGGTGGAGCCGCCGCCCCTGCCGGACGGCCGGACGGACCTCTATCTGGCACCGGGACAGGCGCGGAACGCGGCTGCCGATCCCGGCAGCGTTTCGGCGATCGCCGGTGCCGCCGCCCTCGGGCCCGCCCGCGGCTTCGACGCGTCCGAATGGACTGAGCGCGACCCGCTCCGCAACCAGAACTGGGACCTGACCTCGGCCAAGAGCGTGCCGGCGTTCCAGCCACCGCCGGGAGCGCCTCCGGCCGAGACCGCCAAGCCCGAGCCTCGGAAGCGCCAGGCTGCCAAGCCGAGGCGGAGGCCGGCCTCGGCCGGGTCCGCCCAGGAGTCGGCCGCAACCGAGTGAGCCGGGCTGCCGAATCCGGCGGGTCAGGGGCCCGGAGCGCTTGAATCCGCGCTCCTGTCCGGGCATCGAGCAGCATGGCCGTAAACTCGATGACGGGCTTCGCACGCGAGGCGGGCGCGACCGGCGCGCTGAGCTGGGCGTGGGAGCTGAAGAGCGTGAACGGGCGCGGGCTCGAGGTGCGGGTGCGCGTTCCGCCAGGCTTCGACGCGGCTGGCGAGGATGCCCGCCGACAGATCGCGGCGGCCTTTTCCCGCGGCCAATGTCAATTGACCCTGACGCTTGCGCCCGCGAGCTCGTCGCCCCAGCTGCGCGTAAGTCGTGACGCCCTCCAGGCCCTCCTCGGGGCGATCGCCGCGATGAAGCTTCCCGACGACATACGGCCGGCCTCTCTCGACGGCTTGCTCTCGGTCCGGGGGGTCGTCGAGATCGAGGACGGGGGAGCGGTCCGCGGCGACGACGAAACGCTGCGGCGGGATCTCTCGGCCGCCCCGGGCCGGCTCGTTGCCGCGCTTGCCGCCGCGCGCGCAAGCGAGGGAGCCGCCCTGCACGCGGTCCTGCAGGGACAGCTGGCGGAGATCGGCCGGCTCGTCGAGGCGGCCGAGACTTGCCCCGCCCGCCAGCCGGACGCAGTCAGGGCTAGGCTTGCCGAGCAGGTTGCCGCCCTTCTTGCTGCCTCGGCCGCGCTGGATCCCGGCCGCCTGCACCAGGAGGCGGCGCTGCTCGCCACGCGTGCGGATATCCGCGAGGAGCTCGACCGGCTCAAGGCGCATGTCGAGGCCGCCCGTGAGCTGCTGGCCGCCGATGGCCCTGTCGGCCGCCGGCTCGACTTCCTGGCGCAGGAATTCGGCCGCGAGGCCAACACGCTCTGTTCGAAGGCGAACGACGTATCGCTCTCGCGCATCGGGCTGGAGCTCAAGGCTGTCGTCGAGCAGTTCCGGGAGCAGGTGCAGAACGTCGAATGAGCGGCAGGCAGGAAGCGGCAGGCGCCGTCGGACAGGGCAGGAGGGTCGGGCGGCGCGGCCTCATCCTCATCCTCTCCTCCCCTTCGGGTGCCGGGAAGACGAGTCTCACGCGGGCGCTGCGGGAGGAGAAGGAGCTCGGCCTCGAAGTGTCGGTCTCGGTCACCACGCGCGCCAAGCGCCCCTCCGAGATCGCCGGCCGCGACTACAACTTCATCTCGGTGGAGGACTTCATGGCCATGCGCGACCATGACGATCTTCTCGAATGGGCCGAGGTGCACGGCAATTACTACGGGACGCCGCGGCGGCCGGTGGAGCGGGCGCTCGGGGCGGGCACCGACATGATCTTCGACATCGACTACCAGGGCACGCGGCAGGTGCGCGCCACGATGGGCCCCGACGTCGTGACGGTGTTCATCCTGCCGCCCTCGATGGCCGAGCTGAAGCACCGGCTGGAGCGGCGCGCCGAAGATACCCGCGAGACGATCGAGAAGCGGCTCGGCAATGCCCGCGTGGAAATCGAGCGGTGGACGGAATATGATTACGTCGTGGTCAACGAGGACCTCGGCGCCTCCTTCGAGGGCCTGAAGGCCATCCTCTTCGCCGAGCGGCTGAAGCGCGAGCGCCAGGTCGGCCTGCCGGCCTTCGTCGACGGGCTCCTGGCCGAGAAGATCGCCTGAGCGTCAGCCGAGGTCTGCCGGGGCGCCGCCGAATTCCCGCTCCATCTCGCGCCGGGTCCGGACCGCGAGATCGGTCTCGTCGATGGCGACGTCGCGCCAGCGCACCGGCTCGCCCTCGGCGATCGGGTTCCTGAGCCGCACGTGCTGGGCGAGCCCGAGCGGGAGATAGCCCTCCGCGAGCGAGCGCCGCGCCGGGCACTGCTTCCCCCAGACCAGAAAGCCGCCCTCGCCGTCGAGCACCTCGCCTGCCGCGAGGTGGCGTTTAGCGGTCGCGACCACGTCCGAGTTGAAGCAGACGGGCGAGCCCGTCGGCTCGCGCCGGAGCGCGGCGGAGGCGACGGAGATCCCGAGCTCGAGCCCGATCATGTGCGTCGGCCGATAGAGGGAGGCGTAGCGGCCCGAGCCGTCCTGCAGCATGTGGTACTCGGCAAAGCAGCGCCGGGCGTAGTCGCTCTCCCCCTCGATCACGACATAGGTGCCCATGGCGAGGTGATGGGGCACCTCGCGGCCGTCGCGGTAGACGGACGAGGTCACCTCGGTCACGCCGGCCCGTTCCAGCACCCCGCCGCTCCCGCGCGGCTTGCAGATCTCCGCGAGCTCGAACCGGGAGGCCGGCGGGAAGCCGAGGCCGCCGCTCTGCGCCTCGAGCCCGGTCGCGTTGCACACGGCCGTCATCTCGATGCCGGACTTCGTCCCGTCCACGAACGAGTTGAACATCTTCGGGTTGATCGAAGAACGGTCGTCGATCCTGAGATACTGATCGAGGATGTCCCAGACCGTATCCGGGTTGGAGGCGTGGTAGGTCGGGAGATAGCGCGTTCCCTTCCCGGCGGCGACGACCCGGAAGCCCGCCGTGCGCGCCCAGTCCACCTGCTCGCAGATGAGCGCGGGCTGGTCGCCCCAGGCAAGGGAATAGACGACGCCGGCCTCGGCGGCGCGCCGCGCGAGAAGCGGACCGGCGAGCGCATCCGCCTCGACGTTGACCATGACGATGTGCTTGCCGGCCTCGATCGCCGCGAGACAGAACCGGATCCCGGTGCGCGGGTCTCCTGTCGCCTCGACGATCACCTCGATGGCGGGATGCCGGATCAGAGCCTCCGCATCGTCCGTCACGGCCGTTCCGCCGTCCCTCGCCGCGTCGTCGAGCGAGGCCGCCGCGTATTGCTCCCCCGGCCAGCCGGCGGAGGCGAGCTGGGATCTGGCGCGCGCGACATTCAGGTCCGCCACGCCGACGAGATGCATGCCTCCCGTCACCCGCACCTGAGACATGAACATGGTGCCGAACTTTCCGGCCCCGATGAGCCCGACCGTCACGGGACGGGCTGCTGCTGCGCGCTCGCGCAGCATGCGGCTGAGATTCATGGCGTTTCCCGGCTCGCGCTCTCCGGCGCGTCCGGGCATTCGGCCGTCCCGGGCGGGGGTGTCAAGCGAGCGCGTTGGCGAGAGCGACGAAGCCCGCCACCGGGATCTCCTCGGCCCGGGCGGTCTCCGGCAGCCCGGCCGCATCGAGCAGTTCCCGGGGATCTCGGCCGAGCCCCTTGAGGCTCTGCCGCAGCATCTTGCGCCGCTGGCCGAAGGCGGCGCGGGTGATGCGTTCGAGCGCCGCAACCGAGCACGGCAGAGGGTCGGCTCTCGGCTCGATCTGCACCACCGCGGATGTCACTTTGGGCGGCGGAACGAAGGCTTGCGGCGACACGTCGAAGAGGATGCGGGCGCGCGTGCGCCAGCCGCAGAGCACGCCGAGGCGGCCGTAATCGTCCGGCCGGCGCTCGTCGGCGACGATGCGGTCGGCGACCTCGCGCTGGAACATCAGCGTCGCGCTCGACCATCGCGGCGGCCAGTCCGGCACCGTGAGCCAGCGGACGAGGAGCGCGGTCCCGACATTGTAGGGCAGGTTTGCGACGATCCGGGCAGGCCGCGTTCCCGAGAAGAGGGCCGCCGGATCGAGCTCGAGCGCATCCGCCTCCACCACCTCGAGGCGGCCGGCATACCGCGCCCCGATCTCGGCGAGGGCCGGCAGGCAGCGCGCGTCGCGCTCCACCGCGATCACTCGCTCGGCGCCCTCGGCCAGGAGCGCACGCGTCAGCCCGCCCGGGCCTGGTCCGACCTCCAGCACCTCGTGGCCGGCGAGCGGACCTGCGGACCGGGCGATCCGGCCCGTGAGGTTGAGGTCGAAGAGGAAGTTCTGCCCGAGCGCACGTTTCGGCATGAGATCGTGCTTGTGCACGACCTCGCGCAGGGGCGGCAGGTCGTCTGGCTCCCTCACGAGTGGGGAGTCGAGTTGGTCGCGAGCCGGCCCGCGAGGCGCAGCGCGGCGATCAGGCTGTCCGGCCGCGCGATCCCGCTTCCGGCGATGTCGAAGGCCGTGCCGTGGTCGGGCGAGGTGCGGACGAAGGGAAGCCCGAGCGTGACGTTGACGGCGTCGTCGAACGCGACCGTCTTGATCGGGACGAGCGCCTGGTCGTGGTACATGGCGAGCGCGGCGTCGTAGCCCTTGCGCGCGCGGGCGTGGAACATGGTGTCCGCCGGCCAGGGTCCGGACGCCTCGATCCCTTCCGCCTGGAGCCGGTCGATGGCGGGCGCGATCACGTCCCGCTCCTCGGTGCCCATGGTACCGGCCTCGCCGGCATGTGGATTGAGACCGGCGAGCGCAAGGCGCGGTCGGGCGAGGCCGAAGCGCGTCCGGAGATCGTGCGCGACGATGCGGCCGGTCTCGACGACCAGATCCTGCGTGAGCGCGTCCGGCACGTCCTTCAGCGGGATGTGAACCGTCACGGGCACCACGGCGAGCGACTCGCTCCAGAGCATCATGACGGAACGCGGCGCCGGGCGACCGTCTTCGGCCGCGAGCGCGGCCAGGAACTCGGTATGGCCCGGATGGTGGAAGCCGGCCGCGTAGAGGACGTGCTTCGCGATCGGGCAGGTCACGACCGCCGCGGCCTCGCCGCTCCTCGTGAGTGCGACTGCCTGCTCGATCGACTCGATCGTCGCGGCGGCGCTCGCCGGGTCGGGCCGGCTTGGCTCGGCGCTCACCCGACGCGAGAGCGGCACCACCGGCAGGGCCTTGGCAAAGACCGCCTCCGCATTCTCCGGCACGACCACCCTGACCGGAACATCGAGGCCGAGCCGGGCCGCTGCCCGGGCCAGAAAATCCGGATCGGACAGGACGAAGAACGGCGGCAGGCCGTCGTCCCGGCGGAGCCACGCCTTGAGGGCGATCTCAGGCCCGATCCCGGCGGGATCGCCCTGCGTGAGCGCGAGCGGGCGCGTCATGACGCCCTTGCCGGGCGCTGGGGCGCCATCAGCGGCTCGAGACGCCGTCCGTCGTCGTGCTGCCGAGGGACTGCGAGAAGCTCGCCTGGCCGAGAGTCCGGAGTTCCAGCCGCACCAGCACGGTCCGGTCGGTCTCCCGCTCGCCCGTCGCGGCGACGCGCGGGGTCATGGCGTAGTTGATGCTGAAGGTCGTGCACTCGTCCTTGTAGCCGAGCGTCAGCCCGGCCTGGGCGATCGTGTAGGGATCGCCGCGGTTGTAGACGACCGTGTTCGCGAGCGCCTGTCCGCCCTGGGCGAGCGCCGCCGCATAGGCGTTGAAGAACGTGTCCCGATTGTCGAGGTAGCGGTCGAGGTCGAAGAGGACCGAACCGCCGATCGACCAGTTCGGCGTGATGTTCCAGGCGGCCGCCGGCTGCAGGCCCTCGCGCCGATGGAGGTAGCCGAGCGCCGGCTGCTCCTTGTAGCGCACATAGGTCAGCGAGCCCGTGATCGGCGCCCAGGGATTGAAGTTCGCGACCGCCTGCGCCTCGAAGCTCTTCACCGAGAAGTCGCCCTGGTCGAAGCGGCTGCGGGCGATCAGCGAGAAATTCTGCGTCGGGTTGACCTGAAAGCGGCTCACGAAGTCGGAGGCGCGGGTCTGCAGGCCCGATTCCGAGCCCGTATTGACCAGGTCGGGGATGCGGTAGGAGTTGCGGCCGGCGAGTTGATAGGACTGGCCGAAGAGCGCGTTCGCGGTCCAGCCGGCCGGCGTCTGCCAGTTGTACTGCAGGCCGAGATTGGCCCGCACGCCGCCCTCCGCGCGATCGTAGCCGGAGAACTTGTCCCAGTCGAACAGGGTTGTGTCGTCATAGACGAGGCTGTGCGCATCCTCGTTCGGCAGCCGGCCGATATGGGTCTCGTTCGGCCGAGCGATGATCTGCGCGATCGGCGTAAGCGTATGCGTGCCGAAATTCCCCGTATCCGCCACGAAGGGGTAGCGGTATTCCATGCCGACGGCGGGCATGGCGCGGCCGATGAACTCCTGGTCGGGGTTCACGAAATTGGCCACCATCGCGTTCTGGTACCCGGTCGTGTCGACGTGGTTGAAGAACCCGTCGGCGCGCAGATAGGTGAACGGCGTCCAGACCTGACCGACATCGTCGACGAAGGCGCGCCGCCACGAGACCTCGCCGGAGACGCGGGCGAAGTTGCCGGCAAGCCCGCGGACCAGGCAGATCCCGCGCTGGAACACGACGCAGCTCTGGTAGGCGGCGGTCGTCAGCCCCGAACCGAACGGAAAGGAGCGGTTCGCCGCCGTGATCGGGTCGAACTGCGCCGCCTCGCGCATCAGGTTCGTGAAGTTGAACTGCAGCCGGAGCTCGCCGCCGAGCGGCTGCGGGCCGTCGATGCGCTTGTCGTAGTCGAGCACCGGAGCGACGAGCGGCAGCTGCTTCTGCCAGTCCGCATAGGACAGGCCCTGGAAGTAGAAGCCGCGCAGGTCGAAGAACGAGCGGTCGCCCTGGCCGCGCAGGAAGACCTGCGAGGTGGACTCGAGCAGCAGGTAGTTCGAGGCGAGCGTCTCGCTGCGGATCTTGTAGTTCTGGAGGAACCACTTGTCCGACAGGAGCGCGATGTTCCAGCCGAACTGCCATTGCGGGTTGATGGCGAAGCGGCCGTTCGTCTCGATCATGCCGCGGCCTTCGCGGTTCGCCGGCCCGAACGGCGCGGGGAGGAAGGCGGACTGCCCCTGCTGGAAGATGCCGGCCGCGCGGATGTTGTAGGAGCCGGTGAGCAGGCGCTGGCGCCACTCGGCCTGGAGCAGCACGCCCTGGCGGGAGTAGAAGGTCGGCGCGATGGTGAGGTCGCGGTCCGGCGCGATGTCCCAGAAGAACGGGGTCGAGACGCCGAAGCCGAGCGCGGTGGAGTGGATGAAGTGCGGGGCGAGGAAGCCCGTCATCCGCTTCACGGTCGGATCCGGCGTCCAGAAATACGGCACGGCCGCAATCGGCACCCCGAGGAACTCGATGCTGGCGTTCTCGTAGTAGATCGTCCGTTCCTGGTTGTTGTGGACGATGCGCGCTGCCTTGACCTGCCAGAGGGGGGGGCGCTCCGGGTTCTCGCGGCAGGGTTCGCAGGCCGTGTAGGTTCCGCGCAGGAAGGTGGTCGTCTCGCCCTCGATCCGCTCGGCCCGGGGCGCGGAAAAGCGCGCCCGCACGGTCTCGCCGCGGTCGACGGTGGTCTGCACCACGCGTAAAGAGTCTATAAACCCTGTCTTGAAATCATCCGTGAGCTCGAATCGGGAGGCCGTGGTCACCGCGCCGGAGGAGTCGGCGAGGCGGACATTGCCCTCGGCGAAAACGCGGCTCGTGTTCCGGTCGTAGACGACCCGGTCCGCCTGGAGAGTGCGGCCCTGGTAGCTGAGCTCGACGTCGCCGGACGCCGCGATCGTGTTCCGGTCGTTGTTGTAGACGATCTCGCGCGCATCGACGAGCAGGCGCGAATCGTCTCTGCCTGCCGCGCGCTGCCGGGCTGCGATCATGTCGTTGAGCGTGCCCTGGGCCCAGGCAGGCGAGGGCAGGGCGGCGAGGAGACTCGCCACCGCGATCGCAAACCCCGCGATCGTACCCTTCAGACGCCCCATTCTCGCTCCTCGGCGAGCCCGCAGGCCGGGCTCAGCCGTCCTCTTGGTACAACAAGGCCAAGCTTCCGAGCAAACTCCCGACCACCGCCGGGAACCATGCCGCGACTGCGGGACGGACCAGCCCCGCATTGCCCAGATCGCGCATGAGTTCGGTCGCGACATACAACAGGAACCCCGCCGCGACCCCCCCGAGCATCATCCTGGCCATTCCGCCGAAGCGGACGAAGCGCAGCGATACGGACGCGGCCACGAACACCATCGCCACGAAGAGAAGCGGCCGGGCGATTAAGATGTCGTATTGCAGCCGATAGCGCGTCGCGTCGAGGCCCGCGCTCTCCCGACGTGCGATCGTTTCCGACAGTTGCCAGAACGGCACGGCCTCCGCGGGCGTGATCCGCTGACGGATCTGGCTCGGATCGAGGTTCGAGGCGAGCAGATAGGTCGCGTAGGTCTGGGGCTCCTCCACGGTCGTGAAGACCGTCGCGTCGCGGAATTCCCAGTAGCCTTCGCGCAGCGTCGCTTCCGGCGCCTCGACGCGTTCCATGAACCGGCCCTGCCGGTCGAACACGAAGGCCGAGACGCCCGTGATGGTCCGCGTCGAGCCGACGCCGCCATCGGCCTTGATCACGGCGTGGCCGTCGACGCTGCGCTGCTGGATCCAGAGGTCCTGGCCGGTGCTCCGCATGCGGCGGCCGAAAAGGTCGGCCTCGATGCGGGCGGCCTCCTCCTTCAGCGTGGCGGAGACCGGATTGTAGACGAACACCGTCAGGATCCCGAGCACGGCCGCGACCAGGATGCCGGGCTGGAGGAACTGCCAGGCGGAGATGCCGGCCGCTCGCGCTACGACGAGTTCCAGCCTCCGGCTGAGCCCGAGAAGCGTCGCCATAGCCCCGAACAGCACGGAGAACGGGAAGACCTGCTCGGCGATGGCCGGGGTGCGATAGAGCGAGAGCCGGGCCATGAGCGCCGGCGTCGCGCCTTCCGTGTCGCCCGCCCGCCGCATCAGCTCGACGAGGTCCAGCGTGAAGACGAGCGCGAAGACGGTGGCGAAGACGACGAGGATCGTCTTCACGAAGCGGAGCGAGATGTAGCGGCCGAGGGTCGCGCCGATCAGCATGGTCAGGCGCGCCCGGGCCGCAGGCGAGGGAGCGCATGGCCGGAGAGACGCGGCCTCAACCGCGCGGTCAGGCGGCCGAGCGAGGCCCGCAGGCGCGGCCCGCCCGCGATGACGGCGGTCGACAGCAGGATTGCGGCGATCGGCAGCCCATAGACCAGCCACAGCGCCCCGGCCGAGCGGGCCGAGGCGCTCGTCGCCGCGAAGATGCCGATGCGCAGCCCGACCACGGCGACGATGGCGCCGACCAGCGCCGCCCCTCGGCCCTGCCGCGTGGTGCGCGGCTCTCCGAGCGCCGCGAAGGCGATGAAGACCGAGGCGAGCGGGAACAGCCAGGACGACAGGCGATCGTGCAGCTCCGCCCGGAAACGGCCGGGCTGAGCCTTGTAGAGCGCCTCGCTCACGTCCGGCATCAGGAGGTCGCCCGTCGAGCGCTCGCGCGGCTTGTAGACGAGCTCCGCCGCCTCCTGGTTGAGTGCGGAGAGGTCGATCGCATAGCGCTCGAAGGTGACGATGGAGGAATCGACCGCGTTCGGCCGCTGTCGGTGGATGCTCCCGTTCTGGAGCACCAGGTACGAGCCGCCGTTATGCTCCACCGCCTGGCCGCGCTCGGCGAGGTAGACCGTGATCCGGCCCTGCTCGCGGCGGTCCTGGAGGAAGATGCCCAGAAGCGCGTTTCCGGCCCGTTCGCGATAGTGGAAGGTGACCCCGTTCTCCAGGGTCGTGAACTGGCCCTCCTGGGCGACGTTCGCCAGGAAGTCCGCCCGGATGCGCGTGATCAGGTCGCGGATTTCCTGGAAGCTCGACGGGATGAGGACGATGGTCAGGATCGCCACCATTCCGGCCACGAGCCCGCCGAGCGCCAGGAACGGGCGGAGCAGACGGCGCGGCGACATGCCGGCCGCGCTCATCACGATGAGCTCGCTGTCGCCGTTCAGCCGATTGAGCGCGTAGAGCGCGGCGATGAAGAGCGCCACCGGCGAGATCACGGCGACGAGGGTCGGGATGGTCAGGCCCGTGACGGTGAGGAAGACCAGGATGGTCTGGCCCTGGGCCGTCACGACGTCGAGCTGCCGCAGCGCCTGCGTCACCCAGATCACGGCGGTCAGGACGACGACGCAGGTCGCGAAGGCGGCCGCGGCGATCCTGAAGATATAGCGCTCGACGAGATTCATGCGGGAGGCCGGGATCGGGCCGGGGCTAGCCCGACGGCGGGGGCGGAGCAAGCGCCGCCGATCTTTACGGACGGAAGTTCGGCGCTTTCGGGGCCGGCGGTCGCGAAGCGACGATACGGCTCCGGTCCCGCTCTGGCGTGCGGCCACGCTTCCTGTATGGCTCTGTCGCGAGTCTGAGCCGGCGCCTCTGCCGTCGGCGATGGAGCCCGACGCGTGGACAGCATCAAGATCGAATACGTGGCCCTCGAGGAGCCGCAGGGCGGCGACCTCGTGGTCTTCGCGGGGGACGACCTTGCGGTCACGCCGCTGGCTGCCGAGCGCTTCGGAACGATCAACGATCTCCTCCGGCGGGCCGCTCCGGGCGAGCGTTTCAAGGGCAAGGCGGCGAGCACCCTCGTCGTGCCCGTCCCGGAGGGCATCCCGGGTGTGAACCGCCTCGTCGTGGTCGGGATCGGGGCGCCGGCCGATCGCGCCAACCAGGACTGGCGCAAGATCGGCGGCGTGATCGCGGGCAAGGCGCTCGGCCGGAATGCGCTCGTCGTCGCCGACCTGCCCGGGATCGAGCAGCCTGCCGAGGCCGTGGCCGAGATGGCGCTCGGGGCGAGGCTACGGGCCTACAAGTTCGATCGCTACAAGACGAAGAAGAAGGAGGATTCGGAGCCGGAAGGCGCGACGCGGCTCACCTTCGCGGTCGCTGAACTCGCCGCATGCCGCAGGGCCGACCGGCGCCGGGCGGGGCTGGCCGACGGCGTCAATCTCGCGCGCGATCTCGTGAACGAGCCGCCGAACGTCCTTTTCCCGGCCGAGTTCGCCCGCCGCGCGCAGGCGCTCGAGAAGCTCGGGGTGGAGGTGGAGATCCTGGAAGAGGAGGATCTGCGCCGCATCGGCATGCGGGCGCTCCTCGCGGTCGGGCAGGGTTCGGGTCACGGCAGCCGGGTCGCCATCATGCGGTGGAACGGCGGCCAGGCGGACGGGGCGCCGCTCGCCTTCATCGGCAAGGGCGTCTGCTTCGATTCCGGCGGTATCTCCATCAAGCCGTCGGGAGGCATGGAGGACATGAAGGGCGACATGGCGGGCGCCGCCGCCGTCGTCGGGCTCATGCACGCGCTCGCCTCGCGCAAGGCGAAGGCGAACGTCGTGGGCGCGATCGGGCTCACCGAGAACATGCCGGACGGGGACGCGCAGCGCCCGGGCGACATCATCAGGACGCTGTCAGGCCAGACGGTCGAGATGGTGAACTCGGACGCGGAGGGCCGGCTCGTCCTGGCCGACGTGCTCTGGTACGTCCAGGAGCGCTTCAAGCCCGCCTTCATGATCGATCTCGCGACCTTGACGGGTGCGATCCTGGTCGCCTTGGCCCAGGAGCATGCCGGCCTGTTCTCGAACAACGACGATCTCGCGGACAGGCTGCTCGCTTCGGGGAAGGCGACCGGCGAGAAGGTGTGGCGGATGCCGCTCGCTCCCGAATACGACAAGCTCATCGATTCCCGCTTCGCCGACATGAAGAACACGGGCGGCCGGCATGGCGGCTCGATCACCGCGGCGCAGTTCCTCCAGCGCTATGTGCAGGACACGCCCTGGGCGCATCTCGACATCGCCGGCACGGGCATGAACGCTCCCCAGACCGAGACGAACAAGTCCTGGGGCCCGGGCTGGGGCGTGCGCCTCCTCGATCACCTCGTCCGGGAATTCTACGAGAGGTGATGGTCGCGGCGGGCGCCCGAGCTACCGCGGTGCAAAATCGGGGTTGACCCGACGCATTCGAATCGTCATCTGAACCTGTCCGGGCGCCACGCGTTCTCGCATTGTCCGGACACTCACTGGAACCGATCCGTCCCATGCCAAGCGACAGTCACAGTCGATTGACCGCGCCGTCGCGGCCCGCTCTGGACGCCTGATCACCCGATCGGCTCGCCAGACCGGCTGCGGCGGCCGGTCGAAAGGTGAGCCACATGAACAACAAGCTCCGTCATCTCGCCCAGCCCGCGCCGGTCGCTGGGGTATCCCTCGTCTCCGGGTGCGTGCGGCCTGTCCCGCGCCGTGGCTGCGCGAATGCACGAGCCAGCCTCGCCGCGGCCCCGCGCCGGCTTCTTCCCCGTTTCGCCTGAACGCCAGGGAGGCGAGACATGCGCACCACCGGCATCGTCCTCTGGCTCATGATCCTCCTGGTCTTCGTGCCGATCGGCGCGGCGCACGGGATCGCCCTCTTCCTGGAAAAGGGGGATCACCCGGAGATCGCCTCCGTCGAAGATGCGGGGTCGCAGCGGGTCGTGACCCGCTGATCCCGGTCCCGGCGCGGGAACGGGCATGAGCGAGGTCTTCTTCTACCACCTGCAGCGGCAGCCGCTCGAGGCGGTGCTGCCGCGCCTCCTCGACAAGTCGCGCGAGCGCGGCTGGCGGGCGCTCGTCCGGGTCGGCGCCGAGGAACGGCTCGCCGCTCTCGACGACCACCTCTGGACCTACGCGGACGAGAGCTTCCTGCCGCACGGCACGGACCGGGAGCCCGATCCGGAGGAGCACCCGGTCCTGCTGACGACCGGCGATAGGAACCGGAACGGCGCAGCGATCCTGTTCCTGGTCGCAGGCGCGGCGGTCCCGGCCGACATCTCGGCCTTCCAGCGCGTGATGTATCTCCTCGACGGTTCGGACGAGGAGGCGGTGCAGGCCGGCCGGGAGGCCTTCCGCTTGCTCCGGGAGGCGGGGCACGAGCTCTCCTACTGGCAGCAGGACGGCGAGGGCCGCTGGGCGAAGCGCGGCTGAGCGCCCCACCGCCTCGAAAAGGGCGCGGCTCCGGTCTAGCTTCCGGGCCGATCGGAGTTCCTGATGGTCCGCGCCTTCGTCCTGTCCGCCTGCCTCGCCTTTGGGCTTCCTCACCTTGCCCTCGCGCAGCCCGCGCAGCGTCCGCCCGAGCAGGGACAGGCCGCCAACCAGAACCGCCCGCCGCAGGGCGGGCAGGAGGCCGGGGGACGCAGGCTCCCTGCCGACGTCACCACGCTGCATACGGTCGAGCTGCCCGGCCGCACGCTCCGGTTCTCGGCGACCGCCGGCTCGCTTCCGCTCGTCGACCCTCAGGGTTCCGTGCAGGCCGAGCTCGCCTATGTGGCCTACACGGCCGCCGGCGCCGATGCCCGGACGCGGCCCGTCACCTTCTTCGTGAATGGCGGGCCCGGCGCCTCGTCCGCCTATCTGCATCTCCTGGTCGCCGCACCCTGGCGCCTGCCGCTCGGACAGACCACGATCAGCCCGTCGCAATCGCCGGCGCTCGTTCCGAACGCCGAGACCTGGCTCGACTTCACCGACCTCGTCTTCATCGATCCCGTGGATACGGGCTACAGCCGCGCGAACGGCGCGCGCGAGGAAATCCGCGACCGCTACCTTTCCGTCGAGGGCGACATCGCGTCCATCACGGCCGCGATCTCGCGCTGGCTGCGCCAGAACGACCGGCTTGCCTCGCCCAAGTTCTTCGCCGGCGAGAGCTATGGCGGCTTCCGCGGCCCGATGGTCGTCCAGAAGCTCCAGACGGAGCTCGGCATCGGCATGTCCGGCGCGATCCTCCTGTCGCCCGTGCTCGATTTCGGCCTTCTCGGCCGGCCCCGGCACGACCCGATGGAGTTCGTGAGCCGGCTTCCGTCGCTCGCGGCGGCGCGGCTGGAGCGCGACGGCGTCGCGAGCCGCCAGGCGCTTGCCGAGGTCGAGCGCTATGCGGCGGGCGAGTACCTCGTCGATCTCGTGCGCGGGCTGCAGGACCGCGACGCCGTGGTGCGCCTCGGCGCGCGCGTCGCGGAGCTGACGGGCCTGCCCGCTGATCTCGTGCTGCGCCATGCCGGCCGGATCGACATGGGCACCTTCCAGCGCGAGTTCCGCCGCGGCGAGGGCCGGGTCCCGTCCGCCTACGATACCGGGGTCACGACCTTCGACGCCGACCCGACCACCGACAGGGCGGAGGGCGGGGACGCGGTGCTCACGGCCATGCAGGCGCCGCTCTCGACCGCCATGGTCGACCATCTCTGGCGCACGCTCGGCTGGCGCGTGCCGAACCAGCGCTACGAGCTCCTCAACGGCTCGGTCTCGTCATCCTGGCGCTACGGCCGGAGCCGGCAGGCGCCGCAGGTCATGGATGAGCTGAAGGAGGCGCTTGCGCTCGATCCCGACTTCCGGGTCCTGGTTGCGCACGGCCTGACGGACCTCGTCACCCCATATTTCGCAAGCGAGCTCCTGCTCCGGCAGCTTCCCGCCTATGGCGGCGAGGCCCGGGCGGTGCTGACGACCTATCCGGGCGGCCACATGTTCTACACCCGCGACGCCTCCCGGGCGGCGTTCCGGGCGGATGTCGAGCGGCTGATCGGCGAAGCGGGCGGCATGCGCGGCCGGCCGTGAAGCCTGATAAGCCTGAGGTGCATCCTGCGCATTGCCTGCATGGCTTCAGAGCCGCGGCATCGCTACGCCGCCAGCAGCATCACCGAGATCCCGACCGCGAGAAAGCAGATCGCGGCCAGGATCAGGACCACGTCCGAGGCATGGATCCCCTTTCCGCCGCGGGCAGACGACAGCATGACCGAACTCTCCGTTGAGTACGTTCATGACCCCGGTCTGTTTCGGTCGAATGTCGCGCGACCTGCGCCCGCTCCGGCTGCGCTTCAGCTGCCCTTGGCAGCCCGGCCCCAGAACACCCTGTTCACCGTCGCCAGCCGCTGCGCCACCGCGGCAAGCGCGAAGCGGTCGTGATGCCGCAGGGCCTCGTTGCGGATGGTCTCAAGGCGCCGCATCTCGGCGATGTATTCGGCTGCACTGATGTGGGACATGACGACCCCGCTGCGCATCACCGCAATGAGCTTCGCGCGGCATGGTTGACGATGCGTTAACGCGTCCGGCGCGGAGCCGTTCGCCGAACCCGCCCGGGGAAACCGCGTTGAGGGCTGGGGCTGACGAACGGAGAGATCAGATGAAGGTTACATCCGTCGTGCTGGCCGGGGCCCTCGCCCTGGTCGCTTCAGCGGCATCGGCGCAGACCTATGTCGAACGCCGGGTCACCGTCCGTCCGAGCGGCTATCTGCCGCCGCCCGCGCCGCAAGGCATGGTGAGCGCGGATGAGATCCGCGACTATCAGATGGACCAGCTCGAGATGCGGCAGGAGGCGGAGGAGCGCGCCCTGGAGATGCGCCATCTCGCCGAGCGCCGGGCGATCGATCCGGACGAGGATTGACCGTCCCTTCCGGGCGGGGCCAGCGCCCCGCCCGTCTCGAGCAGGTGCTGGCAGTCTCTCGGTCGGGGCCTCGGATCGGCGATCCGTCCACCACCGCCATGACGGGCGAGATCAGCCTCCGGTGCCTGGTCCTGCCGGTCGGCGGCATCAAGGAGAAGGTGGTCGCGGCCGCGGCCTCCGGCATCAGGCGGGTGATCCTGCCCGCCCGCAACCGGCGCGATTTCGACGAGGTTCCGGAAGAGGTGCGCGAAGCGCTCGAGTTCATCTGGCTCGAACGGGCGGAGGGTGCGGTGCAGGCGGCGCGCGACCCGGCCGCGGGGATCGCGGCCGTGACCTGATTGCATCAGGGGGTCGAATCGACCTCTCGCGTACGTTCCATTACCTGGACTCTGTCCAGCTAGACATTACGGTTATCCACAGTTGTTGCGTAGGAGGGTACCGGATGCGGCGTCCGGAAGATCAGCACGTCCGCGCCATGCGCAATCTCCTGGCGGAGGCGCGGGCCGAGAATTCCCGCATGGTGGCGGCGGCCATCGGGGGACACCTGTCCCGGATCACGAAGGAGGTCGGGGCGGTGGAAGAGCTCGACCATGCGTCCGACGTCGTTCGCGACGCGAGCCTCGACCTGCTCAAGGCCCTGCACCGCGGGAAGGACGTGAATCGGGCGAGGAGCGCGGCGCTGAGATCGGTCGAGATGCTCGAGGCGGCGCTTCCCGACCCGTCCTCGCTGACCCCCCTCGCGCCCCGCGGCGGGCAGAGCCGGCCGGCATCCCTCGGCCGTCCGCGCGCCATCCGCGAACTCGCCGGCCGCAAGCTCGCCGGCGTCCTGCCGCCTCTCTGGCGGAGCTGATCCCGGCCGGGCCGCCGGCCGTCTGGCCACGACGCGCGGGGCCGCGCTACTCTCCCGCCGGCGCCCGGCGAGGCGCGAGGGAGGACGGGCGTGAGAATGGGACTGGCTAAGTCGTTTCTGGTCGGGATCGTGGCCGCCGTGGCTGCGGCGGGCGGCGCCGAGGCGGATGCCTGGCCGCAGCGCTCGATCACCTTCATCGTGCCCTTCGCGGCGGGCGGCGGCACGGACGCTTTCGCGCGGCCCCTCGCGCAGCAGCTCGACAACCAGCTCAAGGTCCGGGTGCTGATCGAGAACCGGGCCGGCGCGGGCGGAACGGCGGGCGCCTCCGCGGCGGCGCGGGCGACCCCGGACGGCTACACCTTCTTCGTCGGGGCGACCCATCACGCGATCGCGCCTGCGATCTACCCGAATCTCAGCTACGACCTCGAGCGCGACTTCATCCCGATCGCGATGATCTCGCGCCCGCCGCACGTGGTGGTGGTCAATCCGAAGCGCGTCACGGCCAGGACGCTCGGCGAGCTGATCGCGGCCGCCAAGGCCAATCCCGACGGCCTGACCTATGCCTCCGCGGGCGTCGGCACCACCCACCATCTCGCGGCGGAGCTGTTCAAGCTGCTCACCGCCACGAAGATCCGCCACGTCCCCTACCGGGGTGCCGGCCCGGCGATGCAGGATCTCGTGGCTGGCCAGGTGGACATGGCGTTCGACGGGCTCGGCAGCTCCGCCGGCCAGATTTCGGGCGGCTACATCAACGCCCTCGCGGTCGCCGCGCCGAGCCGCAACCCGGCCATCCCGAACGTGCCGACCGCGGCCGAGGCCGGGGTTCAGGGCTACGACGTCGCCACCTGGTACGGCATCTGGGCCCCGAGGGGCACGCCGGCGGAGATCGTCGAGAAAATGCGGGCCGAGGTCGGCAAGGCGCTCGATACGGCCTACATCAAGGAGACCTGGGAGCGGAACGGGTCCGACGTCCCCAAGGTCGCCGGCGATGCCTTCGGCGCCTTCGTGACGAGCGAGATCGCGCGCTGGGGCAAGGTCGTGCGCGAGGCCGGCGTCAAGATCGAGCAATAGGGGAGGGCCGGCCGCCCCTCCCGGTCAGGCCACCTCAGGCCGCCGGAGGCCAGGTCTCGGTGTCATGGTCCGGATGCTGGCGCGACTTCATGCGGGCCAGCAATTCGGGGCCGGTCCCCGCTTCGGTCGTCTCCTCCGGGAGCTCGTGAAGACGCGCAAAGGCCGGGCGGCGGTTCTCGATGCCGTATTGCATGACCGGCTCGACGCGGTCCGGCTCGTCGAGCGACCCTATGGAGATGGAGATGCGGTCGATCTCCAGGACGCTGTAGTAGAGCGGCGTCCCGCAATCCCGGCAGAAGCCGCGCTCCACCGCCTCCGAGGAGCGGAACGAGCCCGGCCGGCCGCGCGTCCAGACGAGGTCCGCCCGCTTCACCCCTGCCAAGGGCGCGATGTAGTTGCCGAACGCCTTCTGGCACATCCGGCAATGGCAGATGGACGGCTCGGTCGGTTTGCTGAGCAGACGGTAGCGCACCGCGCCGCATTGGCAGCCGCCGCTAAGATGGACGGAGTTCGGCACCGCGCTCATCGCTCCCTCCCCGTCGTGGCCGGGTTCGACCCGGCCGTGCGGCCGCTCCCCGCAATGCGAGCGCTGCAAGTTCCGGGCGGTCCGGACCGCGCCGCCGAGCGAAACGGCCTCGCGGAAGGCCGGGTCGAGCCCAGCCCTCCGCGGAGCGGTAACTCAGGCCGCCATGGCCTTCTTCAGGTTCTCGTCGATCTTGTCGAGGAAGCCGGTGGTGGACAGCCATTTCTGATCGGCGCCGACGAGGAGCGCGAGGTCCTTGGTCATGTAGCCGGACTCGACCGTGTCGACGCAGACCTTCTCCAGCGTCTCGGCGAAGCGCTTCAGCTCGGCATTGTCGTCGAGCTTGGCGCGGTGCAGCAGGCCGCGCGTCCAGGCGAAGATCGAGGCCATCGAGTTCGTCGAGGTCTCCTTGCCCTTCTGGTGCTCGCGATAGTGACGCGTGACCGTGCCGTGCGCCGCCTCCGCCTCGACCGTCCGGCCGTCCGGCGTCATCAGCACGGAGGTCATCAGGCCGAGCGAGCCGAAGCCCTGCGCGGCCGTGTCGGACTGCACGTCGCCGTCGTAGTTCTTGCACGCCCAGACATAGCCGCCTGACCACTTCAGGCACGCCGCCACCATGTCGTCGATCAGCCGGTGCTCGTAGGTCAGCCCCAGCGCCTGGAACTGCGACTTGAACTCGGAATCGTAGATCTCCTGGAAGATGTCCTTGAAGCGGCCGTCATAGGCCTTGAGGATCGTGTTCTTCGTCGAGAGATAGACCGGGTACTTGCGGGCGAGCCCGTAATTGAACGAGGCGCGGGCGAAGTCGCGGATCGACTGGTCGAGATTGTACATCGACATCGCGACGCCGGCCTCGGGGAACTTGAACACCTCCTTCTCGATGACGGTGCCGTCCTCGCCCTCGAACTTGATGGTCAGCCGGCCCTTGCCGGGCACCTTGAAGTCGGTCGCGCGGTACTGGTCGCCATAGGCGTGGCGGCCGATCACGAAGGGCTGCGTCCAGCCGGGCACGAGGCGCGGCACGTTCTTGCAGATGATCGGCTCGCGGAAGATGACGCCGCCCAGGATGTTGCGGATCGTGCCGTTCGGCGACTTCCACATCTCCTTGAGGCCGAACTCCTTCACGCGCGCCTCGTCGGGCGTGATGGTCGCGCATTTCACGCCGACGCCGACCTTCTTGATCGCCTCGGCGGCGTCGATCGTGACCTGGTCGTTGGTCGCGTCGCGGTGCTCGATCCCGAGATCGAAATACTGGAGCTCGAGATCGAGATAGGGATGGATCAGCTTGTCCTTGATGAGCTGCCAGATGATCCGGGTCATCTCGTCGCCGTCGAGCTCGACGACGGGGTTGGCCACCTTGATCTTGGGCATTGTCGCTCACCTTGGGTTTGGGGCCGGCGGCCCCGTCTCACTGACGCGGCCCGCTCATAGCGCGCTGCAGCGGAGCCGGAAAGGCGCTGCCGGCCGGCACGGCACCATCGGGGCGCGGCAGGGCAGGTCGGCCCGAGCGTTCCCTACCGAACAAAGCGGGACGGATCCCGAACGGATTTCCCCGGGGGCAAGTTGGGCTCGCGACCGCGTTGACGGGAATGCCCGCCCGCAACGCGGCGGCATCTCGTTCGTTGACCAGGCCCGACCCCGAGGAGACAGCCCGATGAAAGCGCTCGTTTGGCACGGCACGCAGGACATCCGCTGCGACAGCGTGCCGGACCCGGAGATCGAGGATCCCCGCGACGCCATCATCAAGGTCACGAGCTGCGCGATCTGCGGCTCCGACCTCCATCTCTACGACCATTTCATGCCCGGCATGCAGAAGGGCGACATCCTGGGCCACGAGACGATGGGCGAGGTGGTGGAGGTGGGCTCGGCGGCGAAAGGCGCCCTCAAGGTCGGCGACCGCGTCGTGATCCCCTTCACGATCTTCTGCGGCGAGTGCGACCAGTGCAAGCGCGGCTTCTACTCCGTGTGCGAGCGCTCGAACCGGAACAAGGCCATCGCCGACAAGGTGTTCGGCCATTCGACCGCCGGGCTCTTCGGCTACTCGCACCTGACCGGCGGCTACCCGGGCGGCCAGGCCGAGTACCTGCGGGTGCCCTTCGCCGACAAGACGCATATCAAGGTGCCGAAGGGCATTCCGGACGAGAAGCTGCTCTTCCTGTCGGACATCTTCCCGACCGGCTGGCAGGCCGCCGTGCAATGCGAGATCGAGCCGAACGACACGGTCGCGATCTGGGGCGCGGGGCCGGTCGGCCAGATGGCCGTGCGCTCGGCGGTTCTGCTGGGTGCGAAACAGGTCGTCTGCATCGACCGGCTGCCCGAGCGCCTCTCGATGGCCGCCGCGGGCGGCGCCATCACGATCAACTTCGAGGAGGAGAGCGTCGTCGAGCGGCTGAACGAGCTGACCGGCGGCAAGGGCCCGGAGAAGTGCATCGACTGCGTCGGGCTCGAGGCCCATTCCACGAGCACGCTCGACGCGATGTACGACCGCGCCAAGCAGGCGATGTTCCTGGAAACCGACCGCCCGCATGTCCTGCGCGAGATGATCTATGTCTGCCGGCCGGCGGGCGTCCTCTCGATCCCGGGGGTCTATGGCGGGCTGCTCGACAAGATCCCGTTCGGGGCGGCCATGAACAAGGGCCTGACCTTCCGGATGGGCCAGACGCATGTGAACCGCTGGACGGACGACCTGTTGCGCCGGATCGAGGAGGGGCAGATCGACCCCTCCTTCGTCATCACGCACAAGGTCGGGCTCGAGGACGGGCCCGAGATGTACAAGGTATTCCGCGACAAGCAGGACGGCTGCATCAAGGTCTTCATCCAGCCCTGACGAGGTGATCCCATGGCCAACACGCTTCCCCGGACGGCCCTGAAGGGTCGCTCGCAATCCGCCAACGACAAGCTCGCCTCGGGGCTCGGCTGGTTCTCCATCGCGCTCGGGGCGGCCGAGCTCTTCGCCCCGCGCGCGCTCTGCCGCTGGCTCGGCATGGAAGGTCACGAGAACCTCATCCGCGCCTATGGCGTCCGGGAGGTCGCGACAGGCGTCGCGATCCTCGGCAGCCACGACCCGCAGCCCTGGATCTGGGGCCGGGTCGGCGGCGACGGGCTCGACCTGGCGACGCTCGCCACCGGCCTGCACGGCGACAATCCCCGGAAGGGGAACGTGATGGTGGCGATGGCCGCCGTCGCCGGGGTGACCGCGATCGACGTGCTCTGCGCGAACGGCCTCACGGCCGAGAAGGGCGGGCCCGCGACGGCGATTGCGGATTATTCGGACAGGTCCGGCTTCCCGCGCGGCGTCGAGGCCTCGCGCGGCCTCGCCCTCGACGTGCAGCCGCAGAACCGTCTCACGACCCCCGAGACGCAGCGCGCCTTCCCGCACGCGAGCACCTGAGGCGCGGGAGCGGCTTGCGCCGGCCCGCCGGCGTGCCAGGATCGCATCCTGGCGGCAGGTGCGGGACGGATGGGGCTGCATTCCAGATTGTGGCGGCGCGTGGGGCGGTCCGTCGCGACCGCGGTTCTGCTGGCCAGCTTCGCGCCGCAGGGCGCGACGGCTTCCGACGGGGTTGCCGCGCGGGTGCTCCGGTTGGCGCAAGCCGCCGGCGACGATTCGGCCTGGAGGGCGCTCGAGGCCGAGCAGGAGCGGCGCCGGCGCGCCCGCGAGCGATCCTCGCCAACCCTCGGCGATCCCGCGGCCGCGGCTCCGACGCAGCCTCGCGCGGCCGGACAGGGCCGCGTCGATCCGAGGCGGGAGGTGAAGCGCAGGGAGCCCAAGCCCGAACCCGTGCGGGCCAGGCGCAGCGTGCTCCGGGAGGCGCCCGAGCCGCGCCCGCGCCGCGCTGCGCCGGCACGCTCCGCTGCCGCCCCGGCTCCCCTGGCCGCAGCGCCGCGCATCTCGCCTGCGGCCGAACGCGCCAGAAGCTGCTATGCGGCGGTCGGCATCCCGGCCGACGCCGCCGGCCGCCCGCTGCGAGATCCTGCCACGGCCGGGGAGCGGAGCCAGGAGGCGTTCATCCGCTGCGTGGACAGGCGCTGAACCCGACGCGCCGGGCCCGCGTAACCGATCGGCAAGGTCGGCGGTGTAGCCCTGCGGCAGATCGAGGGATCGGGGATGTCGCGGGACGATCTGGCTGCCTTCCGTCGCATGCGGGCCTGTCTCGCCGGGATCGTGGATCTCGATCCGGAGGGCGTGCCGCAGCGTCTGGCCGAACTCGATCGCGAGATCGAGCGGCTCGAGCGCCTGCTCGGGGATGAGCCCGAGCCGGGCTCCGGTCAGCGCACGCGCCTGGAGGTCATCCCGATCGGCGCGCCCGTCAAAGCAGCTTGAGGAAGCCGGCGAACCGCATCAGCCCTTCCGGCCAGGGCCCGTAACCGCTCTCGGCGTTCATGTGGCCTGCCTGCCCGGCATCGACGATGGCCGAACCCCAGGAATAGGCGAAATCCTCCGCCCGCTCGTAGATGCAGTAGGGGTCGTCCCGGCTCGCGACGAGGACTGACGGGAAGGGCAGGGGATCGCGCGGCAGCGGGCTGAAGGCCGGATCGATCTCGGACGGCATGTCGGGCCGCTCCACGTCGGGCAGGCCGACCAGGAATGCCCCCGCGACGGCCCCCGGCGCGAAACGGCCGGCCGCATGCACGACGGTCGGCACCCCGAGCGAATGGGCCACCAGGATGACCGGGCGCGCGCTCGCCGCGACCTCGGACGCGACCCGCTCCGTCCAGAGTTCGCGGATCGGGCGCTCCCAGTCGGCCTGCTCCACCCGCCTTGCGGTCGAAAGCTTCTGCTCCCAGCGGGTCTGCCAGTGATCGGGCCCGGAGCCGGACAGGCCGGGCACGATCAGGATGTCGGCGTCGGAGGTGCGCATCGGCCCGAGGTAGCGTCTCCGGCGCGGGAGGTCGAGGCTCGGCTATTCCGCCGCGACCTGGAGGCGCGTCTCCTCCGCGCGCCGAAGCATCTCCTCGTTCCGAGCGATATAGTCACGGGTGATCGGGAGCACGTCGTTCCGCTTCGCGAGCTGGATCTGGAACACGACGACGTCCTCCCAGCGGAAGGCCGCCTCGGAGAGGGCGAGGTAGAACTCCCACATCCGGCAGAAGCGCTCGTCGTAGAGAGCGAGCGCCTCGTCCCGGCGGGCCAGGAAGCGCTCGCGCCACGCCTTCAGCGTCTCGGCATAGTGAAGCCGAAGCACCTCGATATCCGTCACCATCAGGCCCGAGCGCTCGATGGCCGGCATCACCTCGGCGAGCGTCGGGAGGTGCCCGCCCGGGAAGATGTACTTGCGGATCCAGGGATTGGTGTAGCCCGGCTCGCCCGTGCGCCCGATCGTGTGGAGCAGCATCACGCCGTCCTCGGCGAGGAGCCGCGCGGCGGCCTCGAAATAGGCCCCGTAGTCCTTCGGGCCGACATGCTCGAACATGCCGACCGAGACGATCCGGTCGAACCGGCCCTGCGTCGCCCGGTAATCCTCCATCTCGAAGGCGACGCGGTCGGACAGCCCGGCCTCGGCCGCGCTCCGCCGCGAGGCGGCGAGCTGCTCCGCGGACAGCGTGATGCCGCGCACGCGCTCGGCCCCGGCATAGCGGGCGAGGTACATCGCGAGACCGCCCCAGCCGCTGCCGATCTCGAGCACGTCGTCGCCGGGACGGATCGCGAGCTTTGCCGCGATGTGGCGCTGCTTGGCCCGCTGCGCGTCGTCGAGCGCCTGGCCCTCATGCTCGAAATACGCGCAGGAATATTGCCGGTGCCGGTCGAGGAAGAGATCGTAGAGCCGTCCGGAGAGGTCGTAATGGTGCGCGACATTGGCCCGGGCGAGCCGTGCGTCGTTGCGTCCGGCGAGGCGCCAGGCGAGCGAGCGCAGCTTCGCGATCGTCGGAATGGGAAGCTTGGAGCGCTCGGCGCGGCTGTCCTGCAGGAGGAGCTGCAGGAATTCCATGAGGGTCCCCTCCTCGATGACGAGCCGGCCATCCATGTAGAGCTCGCCGAGCGTGAGCTCCGGATCGATCACGAGCGCCCTTGTGGCTCCCTCGCCCACCAGCCGGACAGCCACCCGCGGCGCCGTTCCGTCTCCCGCACGATGAACTTCGCCCGTCTCGGCCGTGACCTCGAGCGACCCCCGCTGCACAAAGGCGGCAAGGGCTTTGGCTAGAAGGCGATCGAACACCATCGGCGCAGTCCCGAAGGCAAACCCGACAGAGACAGGATTCGCCGAAGCTCGGCCGTTCGCAAGTGCCTCAGGCATGCCTTCTGCGCATGTCTCTTGTGGAAACGGAGGTCGGCTATGAGACCGCAGCGGAGCCTGCCCAGCGCCTCCAGTCACGCGAGATCGAAGTTGATCTTTACGACCTGGGGTTGCAGTCTGGCGTCAGGCAGCGGGGCGCTTCATGGACCAGGATCGGCCTCATCCGGGCGCGACGTACCGGAATCTCGTGCTGTTCTCCGACGGAACGGGGAACAGCGCCGCGAAGCTGTTCCGGACCAACGTCTGGCGGACCTACCAGGCGGTCGACCTGGCAGACCCGCTGCACGAGGCGCATCCGATCCAGTATGCCTTCTACGACGAGGGCGTAGGCACCTCGCCTCTCCGCCCGCTCGCTCTCCTCGGCGGCGCGATCGGCCTTGGCCTGGGCCAGAATGTCCGCGACCTCTACGCGTTCGTGTGCCGGACATACCGCCCCGGCGACAAGATCTACGCATTCGGGTTCAGCCGCGGAGCCTTCACCATCCGCGTCCTGATGGGATTGATCCTCAATCAGGGTATCGTCGAGTATAACGGAGACGAGGCAGCGCTGAAGCGGAACGTCGCCGCGGCCTACAGGCGATACCGCCGTCTGCGGTATACCAACACCCAAGGTCTCGTCCCGGTGATCCGGGCGGTTCGGGACTGGTTCATCGATGGGTGGCACGGGATCCGGCACGGAGTGACCTATGACGGTGTGCCGAAGCTGGGCGCGCCGGCCGAATACAGGGGTCCATGGACCGGAGGAGCCGCGCAGCGGCCCGAACAGGACAGGCCGATCGAGATCGAATTCGCTGGCCTGTGGGACACGGTCGACGCCTATGGCCTGCCCGTCGACGAGCTGACGCGGGCCATCGACTGGCTCGTCTGGCCGCTGTCCATGCCGGACCAGAAGCTCAATGGGCGGGTGCGGCGGGCCATGCATGCCCTGGCGCTGGACGACGAGCGCAACACGTTCCACCCGCGGCTCTGGCACGAGGACGAGACCGATATGTATCTCGTCCCGCCCGATCCTTTGGCGCCGTCGCTGCCGTTCCCGGTGCGCTCGTTTCCCTACTTTCCCTCTCCGGACGGACAGGACGGCGAGACGCGGCAATCCTCGGGCGTCCCCGGCCCCGCGACGCCGGCCCGAGACGGCGATAGCGAATGGCCGACTCCCCTGGCCCGGCCACGGATCAGCCAGGTCTGGTTCGCCGGGGTCCACGCCAATGTCGGCGGCGGCTACCCGGACGACACGCTGAGCCATGTGCCCCTGATCTGGATCTTGCGAGGAGCCCGCGATGCCGGTCTCCGCCTCGTGCCGAACGCCGTGGCGGCCTACGGGGCCTTGGCGGACGAGAACGGCCCCATCTACGATTCCCGTCGCGGGCTCGCGGCCTATTACCGGTACAATCCCCGGCGCATCTCGGCCCTGGTCGAGAAGAGCGGGATCGAGCTGCGCGGCATCAACGTGCATGAGAGCGCCTTCGAGCGGATACGGAAGGGGCTCGACGGCTACGCTCCCATCGTGATCCCGACCGCCCTGCCGCCGTCCAAGACCGACGGGCACGTGGCGGGCCTGCGGGTGGTCATGAAGGACGAGAGCGTTCGTCCGGCCCGCGATCATGCCCATCCCTGCGAAGGCGAGTTCGATCGGCTGGACGAGCGAACCGAACGGGTCTGGAACACGGTCTGGCGGCGCCGGGTCGCCTATTTCTGGACCCTGTTCGCCACCCTGGTCCTGGCGGTATTTCCGCTCATCCTGTCCGTCAACCCCGACGGCGCGTGCCGATCGCCGTTCTGCTTCGTCGCAGAGCCGATCACGGCCGTCGGGTCGCTGCTTCCGGGCTTCGCTCGGCCCTGGATCGACGTCTTCGCCAGCAATCCAGGGTGGTTTCTCGTCGTGGCGCTGGCGGTCGCGTTCGGCTACCGGCGCGGCGGCGTCCTCGCGCAGGCGATCGGCGACCGCATGCGGCCGGCCTGGTACGCGATCCGCCCGCTCCGGCCGCGCGGGCTCGGCAAGCCGGAACAGCCGGCAGCACCGTCCGCGGACGCCTTCATCCAGCGCCTCCGCCTGAGCGCCGGCTACAAGGCCTTCTATCGCGGATTGACCGTTTACGTCCTCCCGTTCCTGTTCGTCCTGGGCATCCTTTACGCGGCGGTCGCGGCGAGCAACCAGGTCGGCCTCACGGTGGCTGAATCGGCCGGGTTCACCTGCGGGCCAGGGCCGGGGCCGGCCGGTCCGACCTTCCGGACCTCCAGCTTCTGCCACCCGACGGGGATCGCGATGGAGCGCGATGCGACCTACCTAGTCGCGGTCGAAATCGGCGAAGCCTGGCTCGACGATACGATCGCCTCGGGCCCGAACGGGCTCTCGCCCAATGACGTCCCGCCACGCATGACGCTCGGCGTGCCCCTGCGCAGGCACCTCGCCCAGCCGTGGCACAAGCTCATGCTTCGCATCGGGGAGACGGGGACCGACACCTATGCGCCGGCCTGGAAGCGGGTCGTCGCGCCGGGCGGGCCGACGAACCGGTACGAGGCCGTCGTCAAGGCCCGATCCGCCGGCGAGCTCTACGCCTATGTGAACGACGCGGTGCTCTTCCCGGTCTCCAGGAGCTGCTTCTACGGCAACAATCGCGGCTCGGCGACGGTAAGCGTGGTCCGGGCCGAGGCCGGCGGCGGCGCCTGACCTCCGTCATGCTACGCCGAACACGCGCTTGAAGATCGTGTCCACGTGCTTGAGGTGGTAGCCGAGGTCGAAGAGCTCCTCGATCTCGGCAGGCGCGAGCTTCGAGGAGACGTCCGGGTCTTCCTTGAGCAAGGTCAGGAAGTCACCCTCGCCGCGCCAGACCGGCATCGCGTTGCGCTGCACCCAGGCATAGGAATCCTCGCGGCTGACCCCCTTCTGCGTCAGGGCCAGCAGCACCCGCTGCGAGTGGATGAGCCCACCCAGGCGGTCGAGGTTCTTTCGCATGTTCTCGGGGTAGACGAGCAGCTTGTCGACCACGCCCGTCAGGCGGGCGAGTGCGAAATCGAGCGTCACGGTCGCGTCCGGGCCGATCATCCGCTCGACCGAGGAATGCGAGATGTCGCGCTCGTGCCAGAGCGCCACGTTCTCCATGGCGGGCATCGCATAGGCGCGCACCATGCGGGCGAGGCCGGTCAGGTTCTCCGTCAGGACGGGGTTGCGCTTGTGCGGCATGGCGGAGGAGCCCTTCTGGCCCTCGGAGAAGAACTCCTCGGCCTCCAGCACCTCGGTCCGCTGCAGATGGCGGATCTCGATCGCCAGCCGCTCGACCGAGGAGGCGATCACGCCGAGCGTCGCGAAGAACATGGCGTGGCGGTCGCGCGGGATGACCTGGGTCGAGACGGGTTCGGGCGCGAGCCCCATCTTCTCCGCCACGTATTCCTCGACGCGCGGGTCGATATTGGCGAAGGTCCCGACCGCGCCGGAGATGGCGCAGGTCGCAACCTCGCGGCGGGCGAAGAGCAGCCGCTGCTTCGCCCGGTCGAACTCGGCATAGGCCTGGGCGAGCTTGAGCCCGAACGTGACCGGCTCGGCATGGATGCCGTGCGAGCGGCCGATCGTCGGCGTCATCTTGTGCTCGAAGGCGCGCCGCTTCAGGGCCGCGAGCAGTCCGTCGAGATCGGCGAGCAGGATGTCGGCCGCGCGCACCAGCTGCACGTTGAGGCAGGTATCGAGCACGTCGGACGAGGTCATGCCCTGGTGGACGAACCTCGCCTCCGGTCCGACATGCTCGGCGAGATGCGTCAGGAAGGCGATGACGTCGTGCTTGGTGACGCGCTCGATCTCGTCGATGCGGTCGACGTCGAAAACAGCCTTGGATCCGCGCTCCCAGATCGCCTCGGCCGCCTCCCTGGGAACGACCCCGAGCTCCGCGAGCGCCGAGGTCGCATGCGCCTCGATCTCGAACCAGATGCGGAAGCGGGTCTCCGGCGACCAGATGGCCGCCATCTCGGGGCGGGAATAGCGCGGAATCATGCTTTCGTCCTCGGGCAGGCCATGCCGCCCTGTGTCATGGTCGGGCTTGACCCGACCATCCAGGCCAAGCGGTGCTGGTTCCTCGGGTCAAGCCCAAGGATGACGGCGCGTTACGCCCAGGTGCCGGTCGCGCGTTCGGCCGCCTGCCGGATGGCCTGAAGATTGTCGGCGTAACGCTCCGGCCCGCCCCTGAGCGCGGCGGAGCCGGCGACGAGCACGTTCGCGCCCGCCCGGGCCGCGTCGGGCGCCGTCTCGGCCGTGATGCCGCCGTCGATCTCGATCTCGATGTCGCGGCCGGCCGTCATGGCGCCGATGCGCCGGACCTTCTCGCAGACGGCCGGGATGAAGGCCTGGCCGCCGAAGCCCGGATTGACGCTCATGACGAGCACGAGGTCGACGAGATCGAGTACGGGCTCGACGGCGCTCTCGGGGGTGGCGGGATTGATTGCGACGCCGGCGCGCTTGCCGAGCGCCCGGATAGTCTGCAGCGAGCGGTGGAGATGCGGTCCCGCCTCCGCATGGACCGTGATGACGTCCGCCCCGGCTTCGGCGAAGGCCGCGAGATATGGGTCGGCCGGCGCGATCATCAGGTGGACGTCGAGCGGCTTCGGGGTGAGCCGCCGCACCGCCCGGACCATGTCGGGCCCGAACGAGATGTTGGGGACGAAATGGCCGTCCATCACGTCGAGGTGGATCCAGTCGGCGCCTGCCAGATCGAGGCCGCGGACGACCTCGCCGATCGCGGCGAAGTCGGCCGAGAGGATGGAGGGAGCGAGACGGAGCGGCCGGGTCATCGAGGCGGGGTAGCACCCCGTTCCCCGCCGCGGCAACGGTGCAAGCAGCAGCGCCCGGGGGAGACCGACCTTCGCTTTTCGGCCTGCAGCATTCGGCTCTCGGGAGCCGGGCTCGGACGCCGTGCTCGCTGCAGCTCTGCAGCTTGCCTGCCCAAGCACCACACTCTGCCCGCTGCGTCATAGGCCGACGATGGCGGAAACGAAGCGGCTTACCCCTGGAGAGTAGCAAGGCCGGCTGCATTATCATGTAATCTGCGCCGGCGTCCGATTCCGGAGCAGGCGAGGGCTGCCGGTGAGATGCTTCTTTCACGTCATCAGCGCCGATAAGCAGATCTTGGATCGAACCGGCGTCGAGGTGTCCTCGGTCGAGGACGCGCGGGCACAAGCCTTGCAGGCGATTTCCGAGTTGCGCCGGGAGAACCCAAGTCTCGAGCGGAGCTGGGACGGCTATCACCTAAACGTCGTCGACGATACCGGCCGCACCCTCTTCAGCCTTGCCCTCACGGAATTCCAGACGTGAAGCAGCCGCTGGCGGCCGCTCCGCAACGCCCTGACCAGCGATTCCCATCTGCGTCGCGACGAGGCAATGCAGCATGCGCTTCACGTGGTCCTTGATCGCCTCTCGGTTGTCGCTCGTCTCCGGCATGGCATCGCCCTTCCTTTCTGAAGGTCGGGAGCGATTTAGCAAGCTGCGTGTGAAGCCCGTCGTGCGGCGCCACACGCGCCGGAAAGTCGTTGATCTTCCACCAGTCTAGGCTGAGCTTTCACCCTCGGGCCGGATCGGTGCGCGACAGCATCTGCTTGATGTGCTCCCTGATGGCAGCCGCCGGCCCGGTAACTGTCCGCCTGCGCTGGAGCGATAGCCGATCCCGGTCGCTTGCCAGTCTACGCAGTGATAAGACAAGCACTGCTCCGGTAATGGCCAAGAGCACCGGTCTCAGAAAACGCATTCCGTGTCCTCGTCCGATCTTGTCGTTCGCGTTAGACAAGCCAAGAACATATTGCGTCTGACTTGAGTTTCAAAAACGGATCGGCCTTAACCTTTATGTTGCCGCTTACCTCTGCATCGGGGAGAGACCGGATGATCCCGTCGCAAGCTTCCGCGGTTCAGGAGGAGCGCCGAAGGGGAGGGCAGGCGCATATGGCTGCTGTCCAGGCAGGGGGCAGGCACCGGGATGCTTGACGCCGCATCTGCCCCTGGCCTTGATCCGCCGCCCTGGCGAGCCCGAGCCGCCTGACGGGTGGTGCCGGCTGAGGGGATTGAACCCCCGACCTTCGGTTTACAAAACCGCTGCTCTACCGCTGAGCTAAGCCGGCGCCGCGAAGCGATCTAGACCATTTCGAGCGACCCTTCCACCGTGGTGGCGCAGCACGCAGGGCAGCGGCGGACGACGGCGGAATCGGGCGTGCGGGAGCGGATGCGGCGGGGAGGGGCGGTGGACGAGCCGCCCCGATCCGCTAAGGTCGCGTCTTCGCTCGAGCACCGCCGGCAACGCCCGGCAAGGCAGTCGCGCGCTCGTCCGGGAGGAAGCATGAAGGCGTTCTGGGCCGCGCTGGCGGCTGTCGTGGGTATCGCCGCGCCCCTGGCCGCGCAGGATGCCTATCCCCAGCGGCCGGTCACGCTGGTGGTGCCGTTCGCGGCCGGCGGGACGACCGACGTCATCGCCCGGATCATGGCCGACGACATGTCGCGGAGCCTCGGCCAGCAGATCCTCGTCGAGAACGTCACCGGCGCGGGCGGCACGGTCGGGGTCACGCGGGTGATGAAGGCCGCGCCGGACGGCTACACGCTGCTGATGGGCAATCTCGGGACGCAGGCCGCGAGCGTCGGGCTCTATCCCAAGCTCGCCTATGACCCGCGGACCGATTTCGAGCCGGTCATGAACGCGGCCGCGACGCCCATGCTGGTGGTCGCGAAAAAGGACCTTCCCGTCCGCGACTTCAAGGAGTTCGTCGCGCTGCTCAAGGCCAGGGGCGAGACGTTGAACTACGGCACAGGCGGGGTCGGCGCGACCTCGCACCTGACCTGCCTGTTCCTCGATTCGCTCGTCGGCGCGAAGCCGCAGCACGTGCCGTTCCGCGGCTCGGGCCCGGCCCTCAATGCGCTCCTGGCCGGCCAGATCGACTATGTCTGCGACCAGACGGTCGCCGTCGTGCCGCAGGTCCAGGCGGGCGCCGTGAAGGGGCTGGTGGTGGCGGTCCCGAACCGGCTCTCCGTGATCCTCGACGTGCCGACCTCGGCCGAGCAGGGCCTGCCGGAATTCCAGGCGACGGGCTGGAACGCGCTGTTCGCACCCAAGGGCACGCCCGCCGCCATCGTCGGGCGGCTCAACGCGGCTGCCCGGGCCGCTCTGGCGAACGGGACGACCCGCAAGCGGCTTCTCGAACTCGGCGCGGAACTGCCCGACGAGGCCGGCCAGAGCCGGAGGCGCTCCGGCAGCTCGTCGCGACCGAGATCGACAAGTGGGTCCCGGTCATCAGGCGCGCGGGCGTGACCGCGAACTGACGCCCACCGGCGATCACCCCTTTTCTCTGGGACGGAACGGCATGCGAAGCCACAGGATCGCGGCGATCGGCGGAGACGGGATCGGCCCGGAGGTGATCGAGGCCGGCCTCGAGGCGCTGCGCGTCTGCGCGGAGCGCGACGGCGGCTTCGAGCTGAAGGTCGAGCATTTCGACTGGGGCTCCGACTACTACCGCCGCCACGGCGTAATGATGCCGGAGGGCGGTGCCGACCGGCTCCGCTCCTTCGACGCCATCTATTTCGGGGCGGTCGGCGCCCCCGACATCCCGGACCATCTGACGCTCTGGGGGTTGCGGCTCGCGATCTGCCAGCCGCTCGACCAATACGCGAATGTGCGGCCGACGCGGATCCTGCCCGGCATCACGAGCCCGCTGCGCGCCGTTTCGGGGCCCGAACTCGACTGGGTCATCGTCCGGGAGAACTCGGAAGGCGAATATGCCGGGGTCGGCGGGCGCGTGCATCGCGGCCTGCCGGAGGAGGTCGCGACCGACGTCTCCATGTTCACCCGCGCCGGCGTGCTCCGCATCATGCGCTACGCCTTCCGGCTGGCGCAGTCCCGCCCGCGCAAGCTGCTGACCGTTGTGACCAAGTCGAACGCACAGCGCCACGCCATGGTGATGTGGGACGAGATCGCGGCGGAGGTGGCGGCCGAGTTCCCGGACGTCTCCTGGGACAAGATGCTGGTCGACGCCATGACCATGCGCATGACGCTCCGGCCGCAGACGCTCGACACGATCGTGGCGACGAACCTCCATGCGGACATCCTGTCCGATCTTGCGGCGGCGCTCGCGGGCTCGCTCGGCATCGCGCCGACCGCAAACCTGAACCCCGAGCGGAGAACGCCGTCCATGTTCGAGCCGATCCACGGCTCGGGCTTCGACATCACCGGCAAGGGGATCGCCAACCCGGTCGGCGCCTTCTGGACGGCTTCGATGATGCTGGAGCATCTGGGCGAGCGACCCGCCGCCGAGCGGCTGATGCGGGCGGTCGAGCGGGTCACGGCGGACCCCGGCCTGCATACGCCCGACCTCGGCGGCACGGCCACGACCCGGCAGGTCACGGAGGCGGTCTGCGACGCGCTGCGCGGCGCGAACGATTGAACCGCATCCGGGTCGGGACGGCGGGCTGGGCGATCCCGCGGGCGGTCGCCGATGCCTTCCCGGCGGAGGGGAGCGCTCTGGAGCGCTACGCTGCTCGCCTTCCCGCGGCGGAGATCAATTCGAGCTTCTACCGGCCGCACCGGCCGGCCACCTATGCCCGCTGGGCTGCGGCGGTCCCGGACGGCTTCAGGTTCTCCGTCAAGCTGCCGCGCAGCATCACGCACGACCTGCGGCTCGCCGGCGTGGAAGCCGAGCTCGAGCGCTTCCTCCGCGACATCGCGGGCCTTGGCGCCAAGCTCGGGCCGCTCCTCGTCCAGCTTCCCCCGAGCCTGATATTCGAGGCGGGCATTGCGGCGGCCTTCCTCCTGAGCCTGCGGGACCGGCACGAAGGCGGGATTGCGCTCGAGCCCCGGCATCCCACCTGGTTCGGCGTCGAGCCGGACGAGCTCCTGCGCGAGCACCGCGTCGCGCGCGTCGCGGCCGACCCGGCCCGGGTGCCTGAGGCGGCCGAACCGGGCGGCTGGCCGGGCCTCGTCTACCTTCGCCTGCACGGCTCCCCGCGGACCTATTACTCCTCCTATGGCGAGCAGTCTCTCGACGCGCTTGCGGCGCGCCTTCGCGAAGCGGCCGTCGAAACCTGGTGCATCTTCGACAACACGGCATCCGGCGCCGCCGCGGCGAACGCGCTCGGCCTGCTTGCCAGCCTGGAGGGCGGTTGAGGCACGGCCACCCTCCAGGCCGAGCGCGGGATCCGTGCGACGAAAAAGAAAGCCCCGCGTGGCGGGGCTTTCGGTCTCGGCAGCTCGGCGGTCAGCGCCGGGTTGCGGTCTCGGTCGCCGCGAAGATGTCGCGATCCTTCGTCTCCGGCACGAAGAGGAGGCCGATGACGAACGTGCCGAGCGCGATCACGATCGGGTACCAGAGGCCGAAGAAGATGTCCCCAGTCGCCGCCACCATCGCGAAGGAGGTCGGGGGCAGGAAGCCGCCGAACCAGCCGTTGCCGATGTGATAGGGCAGGGACATGGCCGTGTACCGGATGCGGGTCGGGAAGAACTCGACCAGCGCCGCCGCGATCGGCCCGTACACGGCCGTCACGTAGAGGACGAGGATCAAGAGGATCCCGATGACCTTCAGGGCCTGAACGTTACCCAGGGCCGAGAAGAACCCGTCCACCTTCACGATATCCGGGTCTCCCGCCCGCGGATAACCGGCCTCGGCCGCGGCCGCCGTGAAGGCGGTCATGTTGGCCGGAATGGTGGCGGCGATGGGCGCGTCCTTACCGTTGAAGGTGACCCGGACCGGCGAGCCTGCCGGCGCATTCACCTGCTCGTACTTCACGGCCGAGCGGGCGAGGGCCACGCGGACGACGTCGCAGGGCTTGTCGAAGGTCCGGATGCCCACCGGATCGAACACCGAGCCGCAGCTCGCGGGATCGGCCAGGACCTGCACCTTCACGCTAGCGAGCGCGCGGGAGAGCGTGGGGTTCGCTACCTCGGTCAGCGCGATGAAAAGCGGGAAGTAGGTAATCGCCGCGATGAGGCATCCGCCGAGGATGACCGGCTTGCGCCCAATCCGGTCCGACAAGGAGCCGAAGAGGATGAAGCCGCCCGTACCCAGGATCAGCGACCAGGCGATGAGCACGTTCGAGGTGAACAGGTCCACCTTGAGGATGCTCTGCATGAAGAACAGGGCGTAGAACTGGCCCGTGTACCAGACGACCGCTTGGCCGGCCACGAGGCCGAGCAGGGCGAAGATCACCATCTTGGCGTTCTTCCACTGCCCGAAAGCCTCCGACAGCGGCGCCTTCGACTGAGTGCCCTCCTCCTTCATCTTACGGAATGCGGGGGACTCGTTCATCTGAAGACGAATCCAGACCGAGATGCCGAGCAGGATGAACGATAGCAGGAAGGGGATCCGCCAGCCGGCGATCGGATAGCCTTCGCCGCGGGTGAATCCCGCCTCGCCCATCCACACCCGCAATGTCAGGATGACGAGCAGCGAGAGCAGGAGACCGACCGTCGCGGTCGTCTGAATCCAGCTGGTGTAGAAGCCGCGGCGCCCATGTGGCGCGTGCTCGGCGACGTAAACCGCTGCGCCGCCATACTCGCCGCCGAGCGCGAGTCCCTGGGCCATGCGCAGGATGATCAGGATGACCGGGGCGATCCAGCCGATCTGGTTGTACGAGGGCAGGAGGCCGACGAAGAACGTCGATAAGCCCATGATCAGGATGGTGATCAGGAAGGTGTATTTGCGGCCGACCAGGTCGCCGATGCGGCCGAAGACGAGCGCGCCGAACGGCCGGACGAGGAAGCCTGCCGCAAAGGCGAGCAGCGCGAAGACGTTCCGGGTGGTCGGGTCGAAGGCCGAGAAGAACTGGGCGCCGATGATGACGGCGAGCGACCCGTAAAGGTAGAAATCGTACCACTCGAAGACAGTGCCGAGTGACGACGCGACGATTACCTTGCGCTCCTCGCGTGTCATGGGCCGGACGGCCCTGTCTGCTGTGGGTGTGACTGCGACCGCCATGGCGCCTTCTCCGCTCTGTTTGGCGCCTCGGGCACGAATCGCGCCCGCGCGCGCCCCCTTTCTCGCGCATCCGGCATAGGATAGGGCCGCGCCGGAATCGATCTTGGGCCGCTCGGCAATTGGTCGTGCAACCTAGGTCTTAGCACCTTCGTTGCGTGACTCGGCGACGGGACGGTTGTAATTGTCGCGGCGAGGAGGCCGGATCGATGATGGAGTGTCGCCTATGCGGCCCGGAGCCTCCTGCCTTGTCCTTCTTGCCCTCGCGGCGCTTCTGCTCGCCCCCCCGGTAGCGGCTGCGCCGGCGAGCGGTCTCGGGTCGGCGGTTCCGGGTGCTCGCGGCCCCTTTGCGTCCGCGCCCAAGCCCGGGCTTGGGCGCGTCAGCTATCGCGCGCGGCCGGGCTGGGGCGCGCTCGCCGGGACGCGGTACGAGCGGAACGAGGCGCTGCTCCGGCGACGGGCCGCCTTCCGGCACGGGCGTCCCTTCGGGTGGGGCTATGGCGCCTTCCACGGCCTCCCGCTCGGCTATGGCGGATTTTTGGCCAGCTACGGCGCCGAGCCGATCCTCCCGGAATTCGTTCCGCCGCTCCCGAAGCCCGAATGGCCGGCCGCGATCGGCATCCCGCCATCGCCGGTCGAGCCGCCGGCCATCTACGTGATCGGCGAGAGGCGCGCATCGGTCGGGCTGAGCCGCCCGAAGCGCGCCGGCGGGAAGCCGGTCGCTGTCTCGCGCGGCCGCCCGGGCCAGATCGCCTCCGGGCCGGTCTTCATCCGGATCCCATCCGCCCGCTGAGGGCGAAGAGCGCGACCGCGGCGGCGTTGGACACGTTGAGGCTCTTGATGGCGCCCGGCATGTCGAGCCGCGCGACCACGTCGCAGCATTCCTTCGTACGCTGGCGCAGGCCCTTCCCCTCGGCCCCGAGCACGAGGATCGTCGGCCGGACGGCCGGCACCTCCGCAAGGCTGAGCGCCCCCTCGGAATCCAGTCCCACCCGGCGGAAGCCCCGCTCGCCCAGCGCGATCAGCGCCTCGGCAAGGTTCCTCACCACGAGGAACGGCACGTGCTCGAGCCCGCCTGAGGCCGCCTTTGCCAGGACCCCGGTCGCCGCCGGGCTGTGCCGGGCCGTCGTGATGATCGCCTCCACCCCGAAGGCTGCGGCCGTACGCACGATCGCGCCGACATTGTGCGGATCGGTGACCTGGTCGAGCGCGAGCACGAGGGCCGTGTCGCTCAGCCCGTCGAGACCCGGTCCTTCCAGGGCCTCCGATTCGAGGTAGAAGCCCTGGTGGACCGCGTCGGGCTCGAGCAGCCGGCTGATCTCGTCGGCGCGGACGATCTCCGGGGAGAGGGGAATGTTCCCTAACTCCTCGGCCAGCCGCCGCGCGCCGTTCTCGGTCGCAAGCAGGCGGAGGTGGCGCCGCCGCGGGTTGCGCAGCGCCTCGACCACGGGGTGCCAGCCGTAGAGGATGGCGCGCCCGTCCTGGATCTCCGGCCTTGCGTTCTGGCGGCCGCTCCGGCCGCCTCGTCGGAACGGCCGGGGGCGCGCATCGGTCCCGGCTCTCGTCGGCTGTCTCATTCATGTTCCATCGCGGGGAACGGGCCCGAGGTCCAGTGCCGGGCGCGATGGCCGCACGCGGGATGAGGCCCTTCGGGTTGACACCCGGAAGGCCCGTCACCATAAGCCCGGAGGTCACCGAGGGTTCGCCTTCGGGGATCGCCGGTCCGTTGCGGAAGCGGCTGTCCGGGGACGGGGGAATGTCCCGAGCGGCAAAGGGGGCGGACTGTAAATCCGCTGGCTATGCCTTCGTAGGTTCGAGTCCTACTTCCCCCACCACCGGCTCTGCCCATCCCCATCCGCCCGGGCTCGCGGGTGTAGCTCAATGGTAGAGCAACAGCCTTCCAAGCTGATGACGAGGGTTCGATTCCCTTCACCCGCTCCAGCCCGACCAACAGCTTCAGCTGGCGGCTCCCGTCTCCCTCCGATGTGTCTGTCAGGCCGGCGCCGCACCGACGTATCCTGAGCGATGCGGAGCAGCGGCGGATCGTACTCGGCTTGTTCATGCCGGGCGCGGTATCAGCTCGAACCCGTGCCCGGCCCCGCGCAGCTTGATCCCGGAGCGGCATCGGGCCGAGGTCGTCGGCATCTTCCGGAACGAGGCCGCCGTCACGCGCCCGGTCCTGCGGTTCGCCCTGGCGGCCGGTCTGCTCGAGAAGCACAACCCGGCACGCCGCAGAGGTCGCTTCGACCCATGCGGCGGCCGGCCATTTCGCCCGGCCTTCGCGAAGACGCGAGGCGCACTCCGCTCGAAAGCCTGGCGGCAGCCCAAAATCGAGGCAAGGCGTGAAAACGGGAGCGGAGGCGCTTGACGGGCATATTTCGAAATTTCTAGGGTGGTGCAAATCTGAAACGAAATTTCGGAAACACGGACCGGAGAGGAGCCTATGGCGCCCGATCTGACGCGCATGTTCCTGGCCCGGGCCTTGCCGGTTCGCCAGTGGTGAGGGGATCGGCAAGGTCGGGCTCTCCGGACGGGGACGCGGCGCGCAGCGCGTTCATCCAGATCTCGGACGTGCAGGCGGTCGGGCTCGACCGGGCAGAAGCATGGTGCGGACCGAACTCTTCGACCGGGACCTCGATGATCGGACGCGCCAGCGGTCCAAGCGCTGCGCCGCGCGGATGAAGGGGCCCATGCCTGCCAGGCGGGGTGCGATCGTCGTCGCCGCGCTCCCTTCCACGGAGATCCTGCCCCAGCTCGCAAGCGGCCTCGCCCGCGATTCTGATGGCCGGGCTGCGACCTCGCAGGGCTCTTCCGAACGATGCATTCTGAGTGACGAGCTTTGATGCGGACAGAGCCGCCGTGTCCTCGTCTGTGGGAGGGCACCGCTTGACAGGCAATCTGGGGTCGATGCTCGGCTATCCCGACCTGCTGCTCGTGAACGCTCGGATCGTCACGGCCGATCCTGGTTTCTCGATCGCCGAGGCGCTCGCCATCCGGGGTGACCGGTTTCTGGCTGTGGGGCGGACGCAGGACATCGTTTCTCTCGCGGGTCCCGACACGCAGGTGATCGACCTCGCGGGTCGGACGGTTCTGCCCGGCCTCATCGATACGCATGCCCATGTGGAGCGGGCCGGGCTGCTCGGCAGCACGGTCGGCTTCGAGGGCGTCTCGAGTATCGACGAGGCCCTCGCGCGGGTTCGGGAGAGAGCGGATCGAACGCCCGCCGGCGAATGGATCCGAGGCCGCATCTGGCATCCTCTCGCGCAGCTTCGCGAGAAGCGCTTCCTCACACGCTGGGAACTGGATCGGGCCGCCCCGGACCACCCGGTCATCCTTCCGGTCAGCCATTTCTCCCTCGTGAACAGCAGGGCGCTCGCGCTTGCCGGCATCACGCGCGACACCCCTGACCCGGATGGCGGCGAGATCCACCGCGACGCGGCCGGCGAGCCCACGGGAGTCCTGGAGGAGGCGGCCGAGGAATTGGTGGAGCGGCTCCTGCCGCCCTGGTCCTTCGACCAGCAGGTCGCGCAGATGAAGGACGCCATGGCGTACTTCAATAGCTTCGGCCTCACGAGTGCGATCAGCGCCGCCGTCTCCCCAGGCGATCTGCGGGTCCACCAGGCGTTGCGCGCTTCCGGACAGGCCACGCTCCGGATCAGCGCCATGTTCGCCCCGACGGGCGGTCTCAACCCGACGCTCTCGCTCGATGAATGGGAGCTGTTCTTCGCGCGGATCGGCGTTGCCTCCGATTTCGGCGACGAATGGCTCAGCCTTTCGGGCGTGAAGCTCCAGGTCGATGGCGGGATGACCCTGCGTACGGCTGCGATGCGCGCGGGCTATCCGGACGATCCGGATTACCGCGGCACCGTGGTCATTCCGCAGGACCGGCTGAACGGCTTCGTGTCGATCGCGAACCGCTACGGCTGGCGGGTCGGTATCCATGCGGTCGGGGATGCTGCCGTGGACGCCGTGCTCGATGCCTACGAGGCCGCCGACCGCGAGCGCTCGATTCGAGACCGGCGTTTCGTCGTGATCCATGGCAGCCTTATGCAGCCGGACCAGATGGTGCGCGCGCGCGATCTCGGCGTCAGGGTCGACGCGCAGAGCGCATTCCTGTGGGACAAGGCCGCCGCGATCGCCCGGCACGTGGGCAAGGAGACGGCCGATCGGGCGATCCCGATGCGATCGCTGATCGACACGATGGGCCTGGACCTGCTGGGGCAGGGTACGGATTATCCGATCAACCCGCTGAACCCGTTCTTCAACATCTACGTGATGACGACGCGCCGGGACGCGACCGGGACAGTCTATGGTCCGTCCGAGGCGATCACGCGCGAGGAAGCGATCCGGCTCTACACCAGCGCCGCCGCGCGCTACTCCTTCAGCGAGCACCGAACGGGATCGATCGAGCCCGGCAAGCTCGCCGACCTCGCCGTCCTCTCGGCCGACATTCTCGGCGTCTCGGACGAGGAGTTGAAGGAGATCCGGGTCGTGCGGACGATCGTCGGCGGCCGCACGGTCTTCGAGAGCCCATGAAGCGCGGCGAGTGGACAAGGGAAACATCGCATGAGCGCACGGCTTCGCCTGTCGAACGTCCGGAAGGTTTATGGCGAGGGCTCGCCGGACGCCTATCTCGCCTTCGACTCGATCTCGCTCGACGTAGCTCCCTCGGAGTTTGTTGCCGTCGTCGGACCGTCGGGCTGCGGAAAGTCGACGCTCCTGCGGATCGCCGCAGGTCTCGCGCCCGCCAGCGCCGGTGAGGTGGAACTCGACGGACGCTCGGTCTCCGGTCCGCCGCCCGGGGTGGTCTATCTCTTCCAGCAATACGCGAAATCGCTCTTTCCCTGGCGGACGGTGATCGACAACGTGATGTTCCCGCTTGAGGCGGCGCCCCGATCCGAGCGCCGCAGCCTTCGGGAGCGTTGCTCCGAGTACCTGAAGCAGGTCGGCCTGGCTGGCTTCGAGAACAAGTATCCCTGGCAGCTGTCCGGCGGCATGCAGCAGCGGGTCGCGATCGCACGGGCTCTGGCCGCGGAGCCGCGGGTGCTGCTTCTCGACGAGCCGTTCAGCGCGGTGGATGCGCTCACCCGGATGGAGCTGCAGTCGCTCGTGCTCGATCTGTGGCGCGAAAACCGGTTCACGGCGGTTCTCGTCACCCACGATGTCGAAGAGGCGGTGTTTCTCGCCGATCGTGTGGCGGTTCTCAGTCATCGTCCCACGACGCTGTCCGAGGTGATCGAGGTCGGGCTGCCGCGTCCGCGCGACCACATCGCCACGCGGGAGGACAAGCGCTTCCTCGAACTCCGGCACCACCTCATGGAGGCGCTCCTCGGCCGCCTCGCGCCGGTGGCGGCCTGATGCGCGACCGGCTCCTCCCGCGTCTCCTCGGGATCCTGTCCATCGTCGCCCTGCTCGGCGCCTGGGAAGTCGCCAGCCGGACCGGGGCGTTGAACCCGGTTCTCATGCCGCGCCCGTCCCTGGTCGGCCTGACGCTTTGGGAGATCCTGGTCGGTGGCGAGTTTCTGGGCCCTCTCGGGCACACGCTCCTGCTCTTTGCGGTCGGCTACGGTCTCGCCTGCCTCATCGGGATCACGCTTGGGCTGCTGATGGGCGCGAGCCCGGTGATCTACGGATTGTTCGAACCCTTGGTCGAACTCATCCGCCCGCTGCCGAAATCCGCGCTGGTCCCGGCGCTGTTCCTTTTCCTCGGGATCGGGCCCGCCACGATGGTGACGGTCGTCGTGCTCGCGGCCGTCTTCCCCGTGCTCATCAACACCTTGCAAGGAGTGAGGGGGATCGACCCGGTTCTCCTCGACACGGCCCGCACCTTCCAGTGCTCGCGCACGCGCACGCTCCTCAGCGTCGTGCTGCCCGCCGCCATGCCGATGATCCTGGCCGGCATGCGGGTGGGCCTCGGGCTCGGGCTGGTCCTCGTGATCCTCGCCGAGATGCTCGCCGGTGAGAGCGGGCTCGGCTACCTGATCCTCGATCTCCAGCGCTCGTTCCAGATCCGCGAGATGTACGCCTGGATCGCGGTCCTCGCTGCAGTCGGCGGGACGCTCGCGGTGATCTTCGACTGGATGGACAAGCGCGTCGTGCCCTGGCGTGGACGCGCCTGAGCCGGCCGAAACCAGAAAATGAGGGGACGAACGATGCTCAACCGACGCAGCCTGCTTCAGACCGGCGCCGCCCTGGCCGTCGCCGGGCCGGCGCGAGGCGCCGAACTCGAGCGGGTGCGGGTCAGCATCATCCCGATCAACGACGTGACGCCGCTCTTCGTGGCGATCGAGCGGGGCTTCTTCCGGAACGAGGGATTGCTCGTCGACACCTCGCCCTCGGCCGGCGGCGCGACCGGGATCCCCGGTCTGGTCGCCGGAAGCTACGACATCGCCTATGGCAACGTGGTCTCGACGCTCCTTGCCGCGCAGCAGGGCATCGAGCTTCGCGTCATCGCCCCCGGGACCAAGATCCAGGAGGCCAGGAACGACCATTCCGCCATCGTGGTCCGGCGCGAGAGCGGCATCCGGTCGGGGAAGGACCTCGAAGGGAAGGTCGTGGGCGTGAACACGCGCAACAACGTGATCTGGCTCTACGCCCGTGCCTGGATCAAGGCGACCGGGGGCAACCCGGACCGCGTCACCTACAAGGAAATCCCGCATCCGCAGATGGAGGACGCGATCCGGCAGAAGCAGGTCGATGCCGGCTACATGGTCGTGCCGTATGTGACGCTCGCCACCGCCAAGCCCGAGTTCGAGAAGATCGCCCATCCCTACAGCGCCGTCCAACTCGGCGTGGATGTCGGTCAGTATCTCGCGACCGCGTCCTTCGTGCAGTCGAAACCCGAGACGGTCGCGAAATTCGTGCGCGCGCTCCGGCGCGGGATCGAATGGTACAACGCCAATCTCACGAACCCGGACCTCCTGCCCATCATCTCCGGCTTCACGAAGATCGAGGTCCCGCTCCTGAAGACCTTGACGCTCCCGCCGGCTCCGCTCGTCGTCGAGCCCGCGCAGATGGAAAGGACGACGCAGCTGATGATCGAGCATCGGCTGCTGCGGAAGCCGGTGGACGTGAAGGCGCTGGTCGCGCCGATGGCGCTATGATGGGGCAGAGCCTTGCCGCTCCCGCGGTGGCACGAGCGACGACGGCGCGCTCTGCCGGATCGCAGAACCCAGCCCCCCGCCCGCGCCGCAACTGGGCGCATACGCGCGCGAGCGGCTTTGCGCTGATCCTGGTGCTGCTCGCCTTGTGGGAGGCCTCGAGCCGGCTCGGCTGGGTGCAGGGCCAAAGCTGGCCGCCATTCTCGGCGGTGCTCGTCGCGGCGTGGCGGGGAACCTTGGGTGGCGAACTCTCGCTTCCACTCCTCTCCACGATCGGGCGCATGCTTGCGGGCTATGCCATCGGCTGCTCGCTCGGCGTCGCGCTTGGGCTGCTTCTCGGCGCCAATCGCTGGATCAGGTGGATCGTTCTCCCTGTCGTGGAGATGATCCGGCCGATCCCGATCCCGGCGATCGTGCCGCCGCTCATCCTCTTCCTCGGCATCGATGATGCCCTGAAGGTCTTTGTCGTCGCGCTGGCGAGCTTTTTCCCCGCCCTGATCAACACGATGGCAGGCGTACTGGGCGTGGACGACGTCCTGCTGCAGACGGCACGGACCTTCCGGGTCGGCTGGAGCAGGACCGTGCTGCGGGTGGTTCTCCCGGCCACCCTGCCGGCGATCGCCTCCGGGCTGCGGGTCGCGATCGGGCTCGCCCTCGTCGTGACGGTCGTCGCGGAGATGATCGCGGGCTCCGCGGGGATCGGCTACTACATCGTCCAGATGCAATACGCGTTGCGGCCGGACGCCATGTATGCCGCAGTCCTCTGCCTCGCCGTCACGGGCTACGTCCTGAACCGCCTGTTCCTTATCGGCGAGGCGCGTCTCATGCCCTGGATGGGCCGCGGCTGACCCGCGGCCCCGCCGAAGCCCTCACTTCCTGCTGACCCTCACCGCTGGGTGGATCAGCGCCGCGGCGTCCACCTCGTTCCTGAGGATGCCGTGGCGCTTCATGAGCGAGGCGACGAACTCGACGCTCGCAGGGTCGACCGTCGTTACGAAAATGGGCATGGTCGCCGCCTTGATGCGTTCGACGGGAGCCTTGGTGTAGCCCGACAGGATGCCCAGGAATTCGTCCGACTGAATGTTGGCGTTTGTCCAGTCGGTCGCTTTGGCGAGAGCGCGCCTGAACTTCTCCAGGATCTCGGGGTTCGCCTCGGCATAGGCGCGAGTGGTCGCAAATTGCGACACCGGCAGCCGCTTCTGGACAGTGCTGTAGGGCCAGCCCACGGTCTCGAGCTGCTTGCTGTTCAGCCCGCCCGACAGGAACGGTTCGACGAGCATGGCCGCATCCACCCGGCCCTGCAGCACGGCGTCCGTCATCTGCGGGAACGGCACCTCGATGTAGTTGACCTTGTTCGGGTCGCCTCCGGTTTTCGCGATCCACTCCCGGGTATAGAGCCAGATGATGTTGTTGCGGGAGTTGACGGCGATTCGCTTTCCCTCGAGTGCCTTGCCGTCCTTGAAGCCCGCGCCCGGTTTGGTGACGAGCCCCGCGAGGTCGGGCGGGGCGTCTCCCGTCTCGTCCGCCGCCGCGACGATCACGAGGTCGAGCCCCTGCGAGGCCGCCAGAACGATCGAGACGACGTTGCTGTAGGCGATCTGAAGCTGACCCGACATGAGGGCCGGAATGCCGACCGCGCCGCCGGAGGTGGGAGTTGTGTCGATCTCGAGCCCTTCGGCGGCGAAGAACCCCTTCTGCCGCGCCACTTCGAACGAAGCCGTGTCCGCGATCGGAATGGTGCTGACGCGCAGCTTTGTGAGCTCGGCGGAGCTGGCCGCGCCATTCACCAGGCCTAGGGCAAGGAAGCCCGCCGCGGCGAGCCGCAGGGCGCGCGACATGTTGCTCAACGTAGACATACGATTCTCCTCCGGCACACGAAGCCCGAACGCCTGCGGCGCGGGGGACGCTCCGCGAGGAACCTAGGAAAATCGAAATTCCAGAGCAATGCCGATAATGCTGCGGCTCTGGTCAAGATTCGGGCGTGAGGGATGCGGGACAGGCCGCATTCCGCTCCACGCGCTCGAGCAGTTCGATCGTCCTCATACGCACCCGGCGGGCGTCGCTCGGGCTGAACATGGGCCGATACGGATTGCAGAACGAATGGCCCGCGCCCGGATATTCGAGGATTTCGATATTCGGATTGCCGGCTGCATGCGCCTTCACGGCCTCGATCTCGGGCAGGGGCACGTAGGGATCGGCGAGGCCGTAATGCAGCTGGATGGGGCCGCGGATGGTCGCAAGCTCCGCGCCCTGGCTGGAGATGCCGAGGCCGTAATAGCTGACCGCACCGTCGAGATCCGTTCGGACCATCGCGAGCACGGCGAGCCGCCCGCCGACGCAATGTCCGACCGCCACGACCTTTTGCGGCACCCCCGGCAGAGCCCGAAACGCGGCGAGCGCGGCCCCGATATCCTCGACCGCCAGATCGCGGTCCATCGCTTCGAGACGGTTGTGCGCCGCCTCGCGCTCCGGACCGTCATAGGCGAGCGTACCGGGCGCCGCATCGCGCCAGAACAGGTTCGGCACGAGAGTGGTGAAGCCGTCGGCCGCAAAGTCCTCCGCCGCCTCCATCATGGCTGGTGTCACTCCGAACATCTCCGGCAGCAGCAGGACGGCCACTCCGCGCGGTGAGGTGTCGGCAGCAAGATAGGCGTCGAAGGTGCCGCCATCCGCCGACCTGATCCGAATGCTCTGGCCCACCAGTCCCTCCTCTGACCGCGTGACATTTCCGGTTGGGCGATGCGCGTCAAGGCGGAGAGCTGGCGCGCGCTGCACGGCAGGGGACGGGCCGCACGACTGCCGGAGGCCGGGAAGCCCTGGTCCGCGCTGTCCAGGGAAGCGTCCTGGCCAGAGCCAATCAGGAGGCGGTCGCCGCCCACGCTCCGTCGATCTCGGTCCGTCCCCATGATAACAGCCATGCGCTGGGCGTTTCAGCGACCTCGCAGGCCCGTCTTGGGGAGGACCAAGGCGAGACGCGAGGAATTTCGAGGGCTCGGTAAGCGGGCCTTTGCCGGCCAGCGAGCCGCGTTCCGCAACGAATCAGCCATTCAGGCTGATGACGAGGGTTCGGTTCCGTCAGAGGCTTGGTCGAGGACGGCTCGGCCGGGGCCGTCCCCCGAGTGCTGTCTGGCCCGGACGTGAAGCGCCTCGGGACCGTGCGGCGATCCGGCCGAAGAGGATCCGACGATGCTTCCGACCGCGCTCCTGGCCTGCAAGCTCATCGCCTTCTCGCAGGCGGTGGGCAACTGGAAGGACCGGCCCGTCTACGTCAATCCGTGCTTCGTCTCGTCCGTGACCAGCACGGGGCCGGATATGGCGATGATCTCGATCTCGGGGAAGGAGCCTGTCGTCGTGCGGGGACAGGCGGACCGGATCGCGGAGATGCTCAACGCCGCGACGCAGCAGGCGCGCTGAGCCCGAAGCTCCGTCTCCGCGCCGCTCCGTCGCGGGGACGGGCCGCGCAGGAACATCCCGCCCGCCCGATCGGTTCTCGCTCGGAATCGAGCGGCTCGAGCGACGACCAGGGGGATGAGGGTGGGGCGAGCGTGGACGAGGCGCGTGCCATGGAAGCTCGTCGGCGGCGTCGCCGCCGCTGGCGCCGCGCTTGGCGCGGCGTCTCTCTTCAACCGCATCGCGGCCGAGCGCGCGGAGAGCGACAACCCGCCCGCCGGACGCTTCGTCGACCTGGACGGGCTGCGGCTGCATTATCTCGACCGCGGCGCGGGCAGCCCGATCCTGCTCCTGCACGGCAACGGTGCGACATCGGAGGACATGGTCGCGAGCGGGCTGGTCGAGCGGCTCGCGCGGAACCACCGGGTCATCGTGCCGGACCGTCCCGGCTACGGCTATTCCGACCGGCCGCGCGGCACCCTGTGGTCGCCCGAGAAGCAGGCGCAGGTCATGGTGCAGCTCCTCGACCGGCTGGGTGTCGAAAGTCCGGTCGTGGTCGGGCATTCCTGGGGCGCGCTGGTCGCCCTCGCGCTGGCGCTGGACGCGCCGGAGCGGGCGAGGGCGCTTCTCCTCCTCTCCGGCTACTACTACCCGACCGCGCGGCTCGACGTGGCGCTGCTGTCAGGCCCGGCGGTCCCGGCCCTCGGCGATCTCGCGGCCCATACGGTCGCGCCGATTCTTGCCCGGGCGGTCCTGCCGGGGCTTCTCAAGCGCATCTTCCAGCCGCTTCCGGTGGATTCGCGCTTCCGCACGCGGTTTCCGGTCGCGATGACGCTGCGCCCCAGGCAGTTGCGGGCGAGCGCCGAGGAGACCGCCTACATGGTCCCGGCCGCGTATGCGCTGAGCCGGCGCTATCGCGAGCTCCAGCTGCCCATCGTGATCATGGCCGGGGAGGGGGACCGGATCGCCGATCTCCAGCGGCAATCGGTCCGGCTGCACCGGGAGCTGCCGACGAGCGCGCTCGCCATCGTGCCTGGCGCGGGTCACATGGTCCATTACGCGGCGACCGAAGCCGTCGCCCGCGCTGCCGATGCCCTCGCGGGCTCCTGATGGCGCGCCGGTCTGGCATTCGCGCCGGGTGATGTGCTAGAGGGCCTGCGTCGCGGGGGAAGCCCCCGCGGCGGAGGAGTGTAGCTCAACTGGTTAGAGCACCGGTCTCCAAAACCGGGGGTTGGGGGTTCGAGTCCCTCCACTCCTGCCAGCGCATCCGCCTCTTCGGCCGCGCGGCAGATGACAAGCGCTTGAAGTTCGGCTAAGCGAGCGCGATCTCACGCCAAGTTGGATGCAGGCGCGGTGAGCCGGAAGGCTGCCCGCGCTATTCCGGTTTGGCCGGGCAGAGCTTTATCACGATGTCGAAGTTGCACGCCGCCCGCCCCACGGGGCCAACGGGCACGGAGAGGAAGAAGCCGCGGACGGGCGTCTTCGAGTTCTTCGCTCAGGTCCGCGCCGAAGGCGAGAAGGTCACCTGGCCCTCGCGCCGGGAGACGGTGATCACGACGGGCCTCGTCTTCGTCATGGTCGTGGTGGCGAGCGCGTTCTTTCTCCTGACCGACTTCGTGCTGCAGAAGGCGGTGGGCCTCATTCTCGGGATCGGCGGGTAAGAGACACGACACATGGCCAAGCGCTGGTACATCGTCCACGCCTATTCGAATTTCGAGAACAAGGTCGCGGCCTCCATCAAGGATCAGGCGGCGCAGCGGGGGCTCTCGGACAAGTTCGAGGAGATCCTGGTTCCGCTCGAGAAGGTCGTCGAGGTTCGGCGCGGCCGGAAGGTGGATGCCGAGCGCAAGTTCTTCCCCGGCTACGTGCTGGTGAAGTGCGACCTCACGGACGACGTGTACCACCTCATCAAGAACACCCCGAAGGTCACGGGCTTCCTCGGCGCCGACAAGGCGAAGCCGGTCCCGATCCCGGATGCGGAGGCCGAGCGGATCAAGGGGCAGGTCGCCGAGGGGATCGAGCGGCCGAAGCCCTCCGTCTCCTTCGAGGTCGGCGAGACGGTGCGGGTGGCCGACGGGCCCTTCGCCTCCTTCAACGGCACCGTCGAGGAGGTCGACGAGGCGCGCGCCCGGCTCAAGGTCGCGGTGTCGATCTTCGGCCGCGCCACCCCGGTCGAGCTCGAATACGGGCAGGTCGAGAAGGGCTAGCTCCTCGGCGTCATGGCCGGGCTTGTCCCGGCCACCCCGATCGGACAGCCGCAGCGCTTCCACGCATCGGGGTCACCGGGACAAGCTCGGTGACGACAAGGACAGGGTTTCGGGGCTCGTTCCCCGATCGACCGGCGGGCTTCGGCCCGCCGGCAAATCCGCGGGAGGTCCCGCCCGGTCGCCAGCCGGGCCTGCGAACGGGATCGCACCGCGGCTTCTGAAACGTCCCGCGCCCGGCCGGCAGCCGAGTTTCGGGACATAACGGGAGTGTTCCCATGGCCAAGAAGATCACGGGCTACGTGAAGCTTCAGGTACCCGCCGGCGCGGCCAACCCGTCGCCGCCCATCGGTCCCGCGCTCGGTCAGCGCGGCCTCAACATCATGGAGTTCTGCAAGGCCTTCAACGCGCGCACCGCGCAGATGGAGAAGGGCACGCCGATCCCGGTCGTCATAACGGCGTACCAGGACCGCTCCTTCACCTTCGAGATGAAGCAGCCGCCGGTGACCTACTTCCTCAAGCGCGCCGCCGGCCTGAAGCTCGGGAAGAAACCCGCCTCCGGCTCCAAGACGCCCGGCAAGGGCCCGACCGTCGGCTCCATCACGGAAGCCCAGATCCGCGAGATTGCGGAGAAGAAGATGGTCGACATGAACTGCGACACGATCGACGCTGCGATGTCCATGATCCGGGGCTCCGCCCGGGCCATGGGCCTCGAGGTCAAGGCGTAGGGAGGCGGAACGATGGCTAAAGAAGGCAAGCGGATCCGCGGCGCCCGCGAGGGGATCGACCGGACGAAGCTGTATCCGCTCGCGGACGCAGTCTCGCTCGTGAAGTCCCGCGCAAACGCCAAATTCGACGAGACGGTCGAGATCGCCATGAATCTCGGCGTCGACCCGCGTCACGCCGACCAGATGGTCAGGGGCGTCTGCAACCTGCCGAACGGCTCCGGCCGGACGGTCCGGGTCGCGGTCTTCGCGCGCGGCGCCAAGGCGGACGAGGCGAGGGCCGCCGGCGCCGACATCGTGGGCGCGGAGGACCTGCTGGAGACGATCCAGGGCGGCACGATCGAGTTCGATCGCTGCATCGCCACCCCGGACCTGATGCCGCTCGTCGGGCGGCTCGGCAAGGTGCTCGGCCCGCGCGGCCTGATGCCGAACCCGCGCGTCGGGACGGTGACGATGGACGTCGCGGGCGCGGTGAAGGCGGCGAAGGGCGGCGCGGTCGAGTTCCGCGTCGAGAAGGCCGGCATCGTGCATGGCGGCATCGGCAAGGCCTCCTTCGACGAGGGCAAGCTCGTCGAGAACATCCGCGCCTTTGCGGATGCCGTGCAGAAGGCGAAACCCACAGGCGCCAAGGGTACCTACATCCAGCGCATCGCGATCTCCTCGTCGATGGGCCCGGGCGTGAAGGTCGACCCCGCGACCGTGATGGGCCAGGCCTGAGCGACTTTGCGGACGTTGCGGCGGGAGGCTTGACTTTTCGCCGCAACGCCGTCCCGGCCCTTGGCATCCACCGAAGGACGGGATAAGAGACGAGTCATGTCTCCACATTCATGCGAGAGCCGGCCGTTCGGCCGGTGATCGTGTTTGCATTCCGTCCGGGCGACCGGGCGGAGGCGGCCGGCGGGCCGGGGCGATGCCTCGCGTCCGATCCGGCCATGTTCTGTCCGAGACTGCAGGCGCCAAGGGGCTCTCGGGCCTCGCGGCTTAATATCCGCCTGCACAGACGGGGAAGCCGAATCGAGGCCCGCCTCCGAGCGGGATTTGTAGACGGTTCGAACCATCTCGCCCAGAGCCGACCGGCGCCGCCGGACGGGACGGGGCGGACAGGGCGCTTGAGCGTCGCGCTGGGCTCGCCCGGCGCGGCAAACGTAACCGGCGGGACCGAATACCGGTTCCGTCCTGCCCGGGCGGAAACGCCCGGACTGGAGAGAGCAAGTGGATAGAGCAGCGAAACGCGAGCTCGTCACGAGCCTCAACGGCGTCTTCTCGAAGACGTCCGTGGTGGTCGTGGCCCACTACAAGGGCCTCACGGTTGCCGACATGCAGAAGCTGCGCACGCAGATGAAGCAGGCCGGCGCGACCGTGAAGGTCACCAAGAACAGCCTCACCAAGATCGCTCTCGAAGGCACGGACGTCGCGTCCATCCAGCCCCTGATGAAGGGGCCCACCCTGATCGCCTATTCGGGCGATCCGGTCGCGGCGCCGAAGGTCGCCGTCGACTTCGCCAAGGCCAACGACAAGCTGGTCATCCTGGGCGGAGCGATGGGCAGGACCGCTCTGAACGCGGAAGGCGTGCGCTCGCTTGCGACCATGCCCTCCCTGGACGAGCTGCGCGCGAAGCTGGTCGGCCTGGTCAATGCGCCGGCCACCAAGCTCGCCCAGCTCGCGAATGCGCCGGCGGCCAAGCTCGCCCGCGTGTTCGGGGCCTATGCCAAGAAGGACGAGGCGGCCTGAGGCCGATTTACCTCATCACCCCTGTTCGAACCCTACAAGGATACCTATCTCATGGCAGATCTTGCGAAAATCGTTGACGATCTCTCGTCCCTGACCGTCCTCGAGGCGGCCGAGCTGGCCAAGATGCTCGAGGAGAAGTGGGGCGTGTCGGCCGCGGCTGCGGTCGCGGTGGCGGCCGGTCCTGCCGGCGGCGGCGCGGCGGCGCCGGCTGTCGAGGAGCAGACCGAGTTCACGGTCGTCCTCGCAGCTGCGGGCGACAAGAAGATCGAGGTCATCAAGGAGGTCCGCGCGATCACCGGCCTCGGCCTCAAGGAGGCCAAGGACCTCGTCGAGGGCGCGCCCAAGCCCGTCAAGGAAGGCGTCTCCAAGGAGGATGCCGAGAAGCTCAAGGCGCAGCTCGAGAAGGCCGGCGCGAAGGTCGAGCTTAAGTAAGCCGCAGGCGAACTTGAGCTCGATCCTCGGGCGGAGCGCAGCGGAGATCCGAGGATCTCTCGCCGGGCGCGTCGTCCCTCCCTCGTGGATGGCCGGGTCAAGCCCGGCCATGGCGGGGACGTTGGAGAGCTGACAGTCCACGCGGTCCCGGGTTTCCCGCCCGGGACCGTCTGCCGTTCTGACGGCACCTTTTCCGGACACCCGTCCGGCCACCCGATCGCCGCGGGATGCGGCGGCGACTGACCAGGCTCCCTCCGGGGAGGGCGCCCGGTCAGTCGCGACAAGGAGCGAAGTCCATGATGGGCAGCACGCTGGCAGGCCGCAAGCGTCTCCGTAAGTTCTTCGGCAAGCTCGGCGAAGCCGTCGAGATGCCCAATCTCATCGAGGTCCAGAAGGCGTCCTACGACCAGTTCCTGATGGTGGACGAGCCGAATGGCGGCCGTCCCGACGAGGGCCTTCAGTCCGTCTTCAAGTCCGTCTTCCCGATTTCCGATTTCGCCAACACGGCGCTGCTCGAGTTCGTGAAGTACACCTTCGAGCCGCCGAAATACGACGTCGACGAGTGCCGCCAGCGCGGCATGACCTTCTCGGCGCCCCTGAAGGTGACGCTCCGGCTCATCGTGTTCGATGTCGATCCCGACACGGGCGCGAAGTCCGTCAAGGACATCAAGGAGCAGGACGTCTACATGGGCGAGATGCCGCTCATGACGGAGAACGGCACGTTCATCGTCAACGGCACCGAGCGCGTCATCGTCTCGCAGATGCACCGCTCGCCGGGCGTGTTCTTCGACCACGACAAGGGCAAGACGCATTCGTCGGGCAAGCTGCTCTTCGCCGCCCGCATCATCCCGTATCGCGGCTCCTGGCTCGACGTCGAGTTCGACGCCAAGGACATCGTGCATGCGCGCATCGACCGGAAGCGCAAGATCCCGGTCACGTCGCTCCTCTTCGCGCTCGGCCTCGATTCGGAGGAGATCCTCGACACGTTCTACTCGCGCGTCGTCTATACGCGCGACAAGGACGGCTGGCGCGTGCCGTTCGATCCCGAGAAGATGCGCGGCTTCAAGGCCACCGTCGACCTGATCGATGCCGATACCGGCGAGATCGTGCTCGAGACGGGCAAGAAGCTCACCGTCCGCCAGGCGCGCCAGATGGCCGAGAAGGGCCTGACCGCGCTCCGCGTTCCGGAGGTCGACATCGTCGGCCAGTACATCGCCGAGGACCTCGTCAACACCGAGACGGGGGAGATCTACGCCGAGGCTGGCGAGGAGATCACCGACAAGCTGCTCAAGAGCCTGACCGAGCTCGGGATCGAGGAGCTGCAGGTCCTCGACATCGACCACGTCAATGTCGGCCCCTACATCCGCAACACCCTCGCCGCCGACAAGAATTCCGGCCGCGAGGGCGCGCTGTTCGACATCTACCGGGTGATGCGCCCGGGCGAGCCGCCGACGCTCGAGACGGCCGAGAACATGTTCCACTCGCTGTTCTTCGACCCCGAGCGCTACGACCTCTCCGCGGTCGGGCGCGTGAAGATGAACATGCGCCTCGACCTCGACTGCCCGGATACCGTCCGGACGCTGCGGCGCGAGGACATCATCGCGGTCGTCAAGGCGCTGGTGGACCTGCGCGACGGCAAGGGCGAGATCGACGACATCGATCATCTCGGCAACCGCCGCGTCCGCTCGGTCGGCGAGCTGATGGAGAACCAGTATCGGCTGGGCCTCCTGCGCATGGAGCGCGCCATCAAGGAGCGCATGTCCTCCGTCGATATCGACACGGTCATGCCGCAGGACCTGATCAACGCGAAGCCGGCGGCAGCCGCCGTGCGCGAGTTCTTCGGCTCCTCGCAGCTCTCGCAGTTCATGGACCAGACGAACCCGCTCTCCGAAGTCACGCACAAGCGTAGGCTTTCGGCCCTCGGGCCGGGCGGTCTGACGCGCGAGCGCGCCGGCTTCGAGGTGCGCGACGTGCACCCGACCCATTACGGCCGCATCTGCCCGATCGAGACGCCGGAAGGCCCGAATATCGGCCTGATCAACTCGCTCGCGACCTTCGCGCGCGTGAACAAGTACGGCTTCATCGAGACGCCCTTCCGCAAGGTGCGCGACGGCGTCGTCACCTCCGAGGTGACCTATCTCTCGGCCATGGAGGAGGCGAAGTACAACGTCGCCCAGGCCGACGCTGCCGTGGACGGGAACGGCCGGCTCACGGAGGACCTCGTGGTCGTCCGCAAGGCGGGCGACGTCATCGTCGTCCCGCCGGACCGCGTCGACCTCATGGAGGTGTCGCCGAAGCAGCTCGTCTCGGTCGCGGCCGCGCTCATCCCGTTCCTCGAGAACGACGACGCGAACCGCGCGCTGATGGGCTCGAACATGCAGCGCCAGGCCGTGCCGCTCGTCCAGGCGGACGCGCCCTTCGTCGGCACCGGCATGGAGGCCGTCGTCGCGCGCGATTCCGGCGCGGCCATCGGCGCGCGCCGGGCCGGCATCGTCGACCAGGTCGACGCGACCCGCATCGTCATCCGCGCGACCGAGGAGATGGATCCGACCCGCCCCGGCGTCGACATCTACCGCCTGCAGAAGTTCCAGCGCTCGAACCAGAACACCTGCATCACGCAGAAGCCGCTGGTCCGCGTCGGCGACGTCGTAGCCAAGGGCGACATCATCGCCGACGGCCCCTCGACGGATCTCGGCGAACTCGCGCTCGGCCGGAACGTGCTCGTCGCGTTCATGCCGTGGAACGGCTACAACTTCGAGGACTCGATCCTGCTCTCCGAGCGGATCGTGAAGGACGACGTGTTCACGTCCATCCACATCGAGGAATTCGAGGTGATGGCGCGCGACACGAAGCTCGGCCCGGAGGAGATCACGCGCGACATCCCGAACGTCTCGGAAGAGGCGCTCCGGAACATGGACGAGGCGGGCATCGTCTATATCGGGGCCGAGGTGCAGGCGGGCGACATCCTCGTCGGCAAGATCACGCCGAAGGGCGAAAGCCCGATGACGCCGGAGGAGAAGCTGCTCCGCGCCATCTTCGGCGAGAAGGCGTCCGACGTGCGCGACACCTCGCTGCGCGTGCCGCCGGGCGTGACCGGCACGGTCGTCGAGGTCCGGGTCTTCAACCGGCACGGCGTCGACAAGGATGAGCGCGCCCAGGCGATCGAGCGCGAGGAGATCGAGCGCCTCGCCAAGGACCGCGACGACGAGCAGGCGATCCTCGACCGGAACACCTATGCGCGCCTGGCGGAGCTCCTCTCCGGCCAGACGGGCGTGGCGGGCCCCAAGGGGTTCAAGCGCGACACGGTGCTGACGCGCGACATCCTCAACGAGTATCCGCGCTCGCAATGGTGGTCCTTCGCCGTCCTCGACGACAAGGTCATGGTCGAGCTCGAAGCGATCCAGAAGCAGTACGACGAATCGAAGAAGCGGCTCGAGCAGCGCTTCCTCGACAAGGTCGAGAAGCTGCAGCGCGGCGACGAGCTCCCGCCCGGCGTCATGAAGATGGTCAAGGTTTTCGTGGCCGTGAAGCGGAAGATCCAGCCTGGCGACAAGATGGCCGGCCGGCACGGCAACAAGGGCGTCGTGTCCAAGATCGTCCCGATCGAGGACATGCCGTTCCTCGAGGACGGCACCCATGCCGACATCGTGCTGAACCCGCTCGGCGTGCCCTCGCGCATGAATGTGGGCCAGATCCTCGAGACCCATCTCGGCTGGGCCGCGGCCGGTCTCGGCCGGCAGGTCGCGCAGGCGGTCGATGCCTATCAGAGAACCCAGGACGGTCAGGCGCTCCGGGCCAAGCTGAAGGACATCTACGAGGACGGCGCGGATCTCGACTCCATGTCCGACCAGGAGCTGGCCGAGATGAGCCAGAACCTCCGCCGCGGCGTGCCGGTCGCGACGCCTGTCTTCGACGGCGCCAAGGAGGCCGACATCGAGCATCTCCTGGAGAAGGCCGGTCTCGACCGGTCTGGCCAGGTGACGCTTTACGACGGCCGCACCGGCGAGCCGTTCGACCGCAAGGTCACCGTCGGCTACATCTACATGCTGAAGCTGCACCACCTCGTGGACGACAAGATCCACGCCCGCTCGATCGGGCCGTACTCGCTCGTCACCCAGCAGCCGCTGGGCGGAAAGGCGCAGTTCGGGGGCCAGCGCTTCGGCGAGATGGAGGTCTGGGCTCTCGAAGCCTACGGCGCCGCCTACACGCTGCAGGAGATGCTGACCGTGAAGTCGGACGACGTGGCCGGCCGCACGAAGGTCTACGAGGCGATCGTCCGCGGCGACGACGCCTTCGAGTCCGGCATTCCGGAGAGCTTCAACGTGCTCGTGAAGGAGATGCGTTCGCTCGGCCTCAACGTCGAGCTGACCTCGGCCAAGCGCGCCGCGAACGAACAGCTCCCGCCGGCCGAAGCGGCGGAGTGACGAGCCCCAGGTTCGTCATCCCCGGGCTCGTCCCGGGGATCTCGGGCCGCTTCGCGCCGACGGCGCGGTGACGTGGATGGCCGGGCCAAGCCCGGCCATGACGACCAGAAGGTTTCAGGCGCTCGGCGCCACTCCGGATGACTGCGGTTGCGGCGATCCGGAGCGATGAGGAGAAGATCATGAACCAAGAAGTCATGAATCTGTTCAACCAGTCGGCGCAGCCGCAGAGTTTCGACCAGATCAAGATTTCGATCTCAAGCCCGGAGAAAATCCTCTCCTGGTCCTACGGTGAGATCAAGAAGCCCGAGACGATCAACTATCGCACGTTCAAGCCGGAGCGGGACGGCTTGTTCTGCGCCCGCATCTTCGGGCCGATCAAGGACTACGAGTGCTTGTGCGGCAAGTACAAGCGGATGAAGTACAAGGGCGTCATCTGCGAGAAGTGCGGCGTCGAGGTGACGCTCGCGCGCGTCCGGCGCGACCGCATGGGCCATATCGAGCTCGCGGCGCCCGTCGCCCATATCTGGTTCCTGAAGTCGCTTCCCTCGCGCATCGGGCTCCTGCTCGACATGCCGCTGAAGGAGCTCGAGCGGATCCTCTATTTCGAGTCCTATGTCGTCATCGAGCCGGGCCTGACGCCCCTGAAGGACCGTCAGCTCCTGTCCGAGGACGAGTATCTGCGCGCGCAGGACGAGTACGGACAGGATTCCTTCACCGCGCTGATCGGCGCGGAGGCGATCCGCAAGCTCCTGCAGGACCTCGACCTCGAGAAGACCGCGGCCGACATCCGGCACGAGATCTCGGTGACGACGTCCGAGCTGAAGCCCAAGAAGCTGATGAAGCGCCTCAAGATCATCGAGGCCTTCCTGGCATCCGGCAACAAGCCGGAATGGATGGTGATGACCGTGATCCCGGTCATCCCGCCGGACCTCCGTCCGCTGGTGCCGCTGGACGGCGGCCGCTTCGCGACCTCGGACCTGAACGACCTCTACCGTCGCGTCATCAACCGCAACAACCGGCTGAAGCGGCTGATCGAGCTGCGCGCGCCCGACATCATCATCCGCAACGAGAAGCGGATGCTGCAGGAGGCCGTCGACGCGCTCTTCGACAACGGCCGGCGCGGCCGCGTGATCACGGGCGCCAACAAGCGTCCGCTCAAGTCGCTCGCCGACATGCTGAAGGGCAAGCAGGGTCGCTTCCGGCAGAACCTGCTCGGCAAGCGCGTCGACTATTCGGGCCGCTCGGTCATCGTCGTCGGCCCGGAGCTGAAGCTGCACCAATGCGGCCTGCCGAAGAAGATGGCGCTCGAACTGTTCAAGCCGTTCATCTATGCGCGGCTCGACGCCAAGGGCTTCTCGGCCACCGTCAAGCAGGCGAAGAAGCTCGTCGAGAAGGAGAAGCCCGAGGTCTGGGACATCCTGGACGAGGTCATCCGCGAGCACCCGGTCATGCTGAACCGGGCGCCGACGCTGCACCGCCTCGGCATCCAGGCCTTCGAGCCCGTCCTGATCGAGGGCAAGGCGATCCAGCTGCACCCGCTCGTCTGCGCGGCGTTCAACGCCGATTTCGACGGCGACCAGATGGCTGTGCACGTGCCGCTCTCGCTCGAGAGCCAGCTCGAGGCGCGCGTCCTCATGATGTCGACGAACAACATCCTGCACCCGGCCAATGGTCACCCGATCATCGTGCCGTCGCAGGACATCGTTCTCGGCCTCTACTACCTGTCGATCGTCGCCGATGGCGCGCCCGGCCAGGGCAAGGCCTTCGCCGATCTCGGCGAGCTCGAGCACGCGCTCGAGGCGGGCGTCGTCCACCTCCACTCCAAGATCAAGTATCGCTGGACGGGTCTGGACGAGAACGGCCAGGAGGTCTCGAAGATCTACGAGACGACACCCGGCCGCGTGATCCTGTCCCGGGTGCTCCCGCGGCACGAGAAGGTCCCGTTCGACGTCGTGAACAAGCTCATGACGAAGCGCGAGATCTCCAACATGATCGACGTCGTCTACCGGAACTGCGGTCAGAAGGACACGGTCATCTTCTGCGACCGGATCATGGCGCTCGGCTTCCACCACGCGTTCAAGGCCGGCATCTCGTTCGGCAAGGACGACATGGTCGTGCCGGAGAACAAGTGGCAGATCGTCGAGGAGACCCGCGCGCTCGCCAAGGACTACGAGCAGCAGTACCAGGACGGCCTGATCACGCAGGGCGAGAAGTACAACAAGGTGGTCGACGCCTGGGCCAAGTGCTCGGATCGTCTCGCCGCCGAGATGATGGCGCGCATCTCCTCCGTGCAGAAGGACGATGCCGGCCGCGACAAGCCGGTGAATTCCATCTTCATGATGAGCCACTCGGGTGCCCGCGGTTCGCCGACGCAGATGAAGCAGCTCGCCGCGATGCGCGGCCTGATGGCCAAGCCGTCGGGCGAGATCATCGAGACGCCGATCATCTCGAACTTCAAGGAGGGCCTGGACGTCCTCGAGTACTTCAACTCGACGCACGGCGCCCGCAAGGGCCTCGCCGATACGGCGCTCAAGACGGCGAATTCGGGCTATCTGACCCGCCGTCTCGTCGACGTGGCGCAGGACGCGGTCATCCGCGAGACCGATTGCGGCACCGAGAAGGGCATCCGCATGCGGGCCATCATCGATGCCGGCCAGGTCGTCGCCTCGCTGGCCTCGCGCATCCTCGGCCGCGCCGCGGCCGAGGACCTCGTCGACCAGGACGGCGGGATCATCGTCAAGACCGGCGAGATGATCGAGGAGAAGCATATCGACCGCATCACCGCGGCCGGCATCCAGGAGGTGAAGATCCGTTCCGTGCTCGTCTGCGAGTCCAAGAACGGCGTCTGCGCCACCTGCTACGGGCGCGATCTCGCCCGCGGCACGCCCGTCAACATGGGCGAGGCGGTCGGCGTCATCGCGGCGCAGTCGATCGGCGAACCGGGCACGCAGCTCACGATGCGGACTTTCCACATCGGCGGTGCGGCCCAGATCGCGGACCAGTCCTTCATCGAGTCGAACTTCGAGGGAACGGTTCACATCCGCAACCGCGCCGTGGCGCGGAACTCGGATGGCGACCTGATCGCGGTGGGCCGCAACAACTCGGTCGTGATCGTGGGCGCGGACGGCACCGAGCGGGCCGTCCACCGCATCATCTACGGCGCGAAGCTGCGCGTCGACGAGGGCGACCAGATCAAGCGCGGCCAGCGCATCGCGGAGTGGGATCCCTATACCCGGCCGATCATCACCGAGGTGGACGGCACGGTCGGCTACGAGGATCTCATCGACGGCCAGTCGATGACCGAGACGGCGGACGAGTCCACGGGCATCTCGAAGCGCGTGGTCATCGATTGGCGCGGCTCCTCGCGCACCTCCGACCTGCGCCCGGCGATCGTGGTGATGGGTCCGGACGGCAAGCCCGCGAAGCTCTCGCGGGGCGGCGATGCCCGCTACCTCCTTCCGGTCGAGGCCATCATCGGCGTGGATCCGGGCTCGAAGGTGAAGGCGGGCGACGTCCTTGCCCGTATCTCGACCGAGTCGGCCCGGACGCGCGACATCACGGGCGGTCTGCCGCGCGTGGCCGAGCTGTTCGAGGCGCGCCGGCCGAAGGATGCGGCCGTCATCGCGGAGAAGTCGGGCACGATCCAGTTCGGGCGCGACTACAAGAACAAGCGCCGCCTGACGCTCGTGCCGCATGACGGGTCGGAGCCGGTCGAGTACCTGATCCCGAAGGGCAAGCACATCCACCTGCAGGATGGCGACCAGGTCGAGATCGGGGACTTCATCGTCGACGGCAACCCGGCGCCGCACGACATCCTGGCGATCAAGGGCGTGGAGGAGCTCGCCGCCTACCTCGTCAACGAGATCCAGGAGGTCTACCGGCTGCAGGGCGTGAACATCAACGACAAGCACATCGAGGTGATCGTCCGCCAGATGCTGCAGAAGGTCGAGATCACGGATGGCGGCGATTCCGACATCCTGCCGGGCGACCAGATCGACCGGCTGGAGCTGGAAGAGATCAACGAGAGGCTGATCGCCGAGAAGAAGAAGCCGGCGGAGGGTACTCCCGTCCTCCTCGGCATCACGAAGGCCTCGCTGCAGACGCGGTCCTTCATCTCCGCGGCGTCCTTCCAGGAGACCACGCGCGTGCTCACCGAAGCTGCCGTCAACGGCAAGGTGGATACGCTCGAGGGCCTGAAGGAGAACGTGATCGTCGGCTCGCTCATCCCGGCCGGAACGGGGGCCATCAACGCCCTCATCCGTCAGGTCGCCCAGCGTCGCGACGAGATGATCCTGGCGCAGCGCTCGGCCGAAGCGCAGTCCCGCGCGGCCGATGCCGCCCGCGCGCTCGAGGAGTTCTCGCCGGCGGCGGAGTGATCCGCCCGGGCCGCCAAGAAGGGGGAGGGGCTGCCTCGGCGGCCCCTCTTTCGCATTCGGAGACGACCAGGCGCCGCAGCGCGGCGGGACGTTTCCGAAAAGGATTGGTTTGCGGTTGACTAGGCCCGAGTCGGGCATTAAGTACCCGCCATCCGCAGCAGGCCGTAAGCGTCGCGAGTTGGTCCGCCATGGGCCGACGCATCGAGCTTAAACGCTGTTGTCCTTATCGGTACTGACTGGCCCCCGAGGGCCGGATGGTGGTGCAAGACCTTCCCGGGCAGCCGGGGCGGTCCTCTGCGTTGTCCAGCGACAGAGGCTCCCGTGGAGCCTGTGGCGCTTTTCTCGTTTGGGTGCGCCCTCGGCAGATCGGCGCCCCGGCACAGACGACCGCGAGGGCGGTCTTCGACAAGAGGGCTACATGCCGACGATCAGCCAGCTGATCCGCAAGCCGCGGACGGCTCCGAAGACGCGAAACAAGGTTCCGGCGCTCGATGCGTGCCCGCAGAAGCGGGGCGTCTGCACGCGCGTCTATACGACGACCCCGAAGAAGCCGAACTCGGCGCTCCGCAAGGTCGCCAAGGTGCGTCTGACCAACGGCTACGAGGTGATCGGCTACATCCCGGGCGAGGGCCACAACCTTCAGGAGCACTCCGTGGTGATGATCCGCGGCGGCCGCGTGAAGGACCTTCCGGGCGTGCGCTATCACATCCTGCGCGGCGTGCTCGACACGCAGGGCGTGAAGAACCGCAAGCAGCGCCGTTCGCTCTACGGGGCGAAGCGGCCGAAGTGAGCCGGGCCTAGCTCGGATTCTTCCTCGGGCCTGGCTCGAGGATCTCGAGAATATGGCCCCTGACCGGGGTGGCCGGGACGAGCCCGGCCATGACGCGGGATGGGGTGACGCGGTCGGGATGGGCCCGGCCGTCGCGAACAAGGTTTACCGGAGCAGGACATGTCCCGCCGTCACAGCGCCGAGAAGCGCGAGATCATCCCGGATCCGAAATTCGGCGACATCGTCGTGACCAAGTTCATGAACTCGATCATGTACGAGGGGAAGAAGTCGGTCGCCGAGCGCATCGTCTACGGCGCCTTCGACATCGTCGAGAGCCGCACCCGCGCCCATCCGCTCGAGGTGTTCCGGGCGGCTCTGGACAATGTCGCGCCGGCGCTCGAGGTCCGGTCCCGCCGCGTCGGCGGCGCCACCTACCAGGTTCCGGTCGAGGTCCGTCCCGAGCGCCGGCAGGCGCTGGCGATCCGCTGGCTCATCCAGGCCGCGCGGGCCCGCAACGACAAGACCATGGTCGATCGCCTGTCGGCCGAGCTCATCGACGCCGCGAACAATCGCGGCAACGCGGTGAAGAAGCGGGAGGACACGCACCGGATGGCCGAGGCCAACCGCGCCTTCTCGCATTACCGTTGGTAGCGGCCGGAAGGCCAGGAGCAGATCATGCCTCGCACGCACGCGATCGAGGATTACCGCAATTTCGGCATCATGGCGCATATCGATGCCGGAAAGACGACGACGACCGAGCGGATCCTCTATTACACCGGCAAGAGCCACAAGATCGGCGAGGTCCATGAGGGCGCTGCCACCATGGATTGGATGGAGCAGGAGCAGGAGCGGGGGATCACCATCACCTCGGCTGCGACTACCTGCTTCTGGCGCGACAAGCGGCTGAACATCATCGACACCCCCGGGCACGTCGACTTCACGATCGAGGTCGAGCGCTCGCTCCGCGTGCTCGACGGTGCGGTGTGCGTGCTCGACGGCAACCAGGGCGTGGAGCCGCAGACGGAGACCGTCTGGCGCCAGGCCGACAAGTACGACGTGCCGCGCATCGTGTTCGTCAACAAGATGGACAAGATCGGCGCGGACTTCTTCCGCTGCGTGGCCGACATCGTCGACCGCGTCGCCGGCAAGCCCGTCTGCCTGCAGCTGCCGATCGGCTCGGAGAGCAACTTCCAGGGCGTGATCGACCTCATCAAGATGAAGGCGATCGTCTGGTCGGGCGAGGCGCTGGGCGCCAAGTTCGACGAGGTCGAGATCCCGGCTGACCTCCAGGACCAGGCCGCGGAATACCGCGCGAAGCTGGTCGAGGCTGCGGTCGAGATGGATGACGAGGCCATGATGGCCTATCTCGACGGCCAGGAGCCGGACGAGGCGACCCTGCGCCGTCTCGTGCGCACGGCCGTGCAGCGCCGCGCATTCCATCCGGTGCTGTGCGGTTCGGCCTTCAAGAACAAGGGCGTGCAGCCGCTGCTCGATGCCGTCGTCGACTTCCTGCCGTCGCCTGCCGATCGCGAGGCGATCAAGGGCGAGGATCCCGCGACCGGGGAACCGATCCTGCGCAGGCCGGTCGACAGCGAGCCCTTCTCGATGCTCGCCTTCAAGATCATGGACGACCCGTTCGTCGGCACGATCACCTTCTGCCGCGTCTATTCGGGCAAGGTGGAATCGGGCGCGAGCATCCTGAACTCAACGCGCGAGAAGAAGGAGCGCGTCGGCCGGATGCTCCTCATGCACGCGAATAACCGCGAGGACATCAAGGAGGCTTTTGCCGGCGACATCGTCGCGCTGGCCGGGCTCAAGGACGTCCGCACCGGCGACACGCTCTGCGATCCGCTGAAGCCTGTGATTCTGGAGCGCATGGAGTTTCCGGAGCCGGTCATCACGATCGCGATCGAACCGAAGTCGAAGGGCGACCAGGAGAAGCTCGGCCTCGCGCTGGCGAAGCTCGCCGCGGAGGATCCGTCCTTCCGCGTGTCGACTGACCCGGAGAGCGGCCAGACCATCCTGAAGGGGATGGGCGAGCTGCACCTCGACATCAAGGTCGACATCCTGAAGCGCACCTACAAGGTCGACGCGAATATCGGCGCGCCCCAGGTCGCCTATCGCGAGACGATCACGCGCCGCGGAGAGGTCGACTACACGCACAAGAAGCAGACCGGCGGCACTGGCCAGTTCGCGCGCGTCAAGCTGGTGGTCGAGCCGAACGAGAAGGGCGCGGGCTTCGCCTTCGAGTCCAAGATCGTCGGCGGCGCGGTGCCGAAGGAGTATATCCCCGGCGTCGAGAAGGGCCTTGAGTCCGTCATCAATTCGGGCGTGATCGCCGGCTTCCCGGTCGTCGACATCAAGGTCGAGCTCGTCGACGGCGCCTTCCACGAGGTCGATTCGTCGGCGCTCGCCTTCGAGATCGCGGCTCGCGCCGCGCTTCGCGAGGCGCTGCAGAAATGCGGCTCGGTCCTGCTCGAGCCGATCATGAAGGTCGAGGTGGTGACGCCGGAGGAATATACCGGCTCCGTCATCGGCGATCTCAACTCCCGGCGTGGCCAGATCCAGGGTCAGGACATGCGCGGGAACGCGAACGTCATCAACGCCATGGTGCCGCTCGCCAACATGTTCGGCTACGTCAACAACCTGCGCTCGATGAGCCAGGGGCGTGCGAACTACACGATGCAGTTCGACCATTACGAGCAGGTGCCGTCGAACGTGGCTGCCGAGGTCCAGGCGAAATACGCCTGATCCTCAGATCCCATTCGCGAATACGAAGGTAAGGTGCTGTCATGGCAAAAGAAAAGTTCACCCGTAGCAAGCCGCACTGCAACATCGGCACGATCGGCCACGTCGACCACGGCAAGACCTCGCTGACGGCGGCGATCACCAAGGTGCTGGCCGAGTCCGGCGGCGCGACCTTCACGGCCTACGACCAGATCGACAAGGCCCCTGAGGAGAAGGCCCGCGGCATCACGATCTCGACGGCGCATGTCGAGTACGAGACGACGAACCGGCACTATGCCCACGTCGATTGCCCCGGCCACGCCGACTACGTGAAGAACATGATCACGGGCGCGGCGCAGATGGACGGCGCGATCCTCGTCGTCTCGGCGGCCGACGGTCCGATGCCGCAGACGCGCGAGCACATCCTGCTCGCCCGCCAGGTCGGCGTGCCGGCGCTCGTCGTCTTCCTGAACAAGGTCGACATGGTCGACGATCCGGAGCTCCTCGACCTCGTCGAGCTCGAGGTGCGCGAGCTGCTCTCCAAGTACGAGTTCCCCGGCGACGACATCCCGATCACCAAGGGCTCGGCCCTGATGGCGCTCGAGGACAAGCGTCCGGAGATCGGCCGCGACGCCGTCCTCCAGCTGATGAAGACCGTCGACGAGTACATTCCGCAGCCGGAGCGTCCGATCGACATGCCCTTCCTGATGCCGATCGAGGACGTGTTCTCGATCTCGGGACGCGGCACGGTCGTGACGGGTCGCGTCGAGCGCGGCATCATCAAGGTCGGCGAGGAGGTCGAAATCGTCGGCATCCGTCCGACGCAGAAGACCACGGTCACCGGCGTCGAGATGTTCCGCAAGCTGCTCGACCAGGGCCAGGCGGGCGACAATGTCGGCGTCCTGCTCCGCGGCACGAAGCGCGAGGATGTCGAGCGCGGCCAGGTCGTCTGCAAGCCGGGTTCGGTGAAGCCGCACACGAAGTTCAAGGCCGAGGCCTACATCCTCACCAAGGAGGAGGGCGGCCGCCACACGCCGTTCTTCACGAACTATCGTCCGCAGTTCTACTTCCGCACCACGGACGTGACCGGCGTCGTGACCCTCCCCGAGGGTACCGAGATGGTCATGCCCGGCGACAACATCACGATGGATGTCACGCTCATCGTTCCGATCGCCATGGAGGAGAAGCTCCGCTTCGCCATCCGTGAGGGCGGCCGTACGGTCGGCGCGGGCGTCGTCGCCTCGATCGTCGAGTAAGCCGCACGCTTGTCATGGCCGGGCTAGGCCCGGCCACCCCGATCGGAAAGGTCGAGGTCTCTCCATCGAGGTCGCCGGGCGAGGCCCGGCGATGACACCCGAGAAGATGAAACGATGAACCAGAACATCCGCATCCGCCTGAAGGCGTTCGACCATCGCGTCCTCGACGCCTCGACCCGCGAGATCGTCTCGACGGCGAAGCGGACGGGCGCGCAGGTCCGCGGTCCCATCCCGCTGCCGACCCGGATCGAGCGCTTCACCGTGCTGCGTTCCCCGCACATCGACAAGAAGTCGCGCGAGCAGTTCGAGATGCGGACCCACAAGCGTGTGCTCGACATCGTCGATCCCACGCCGCAGACGGTCGACGCCCTCATGAAGCTCGACCTCGCCGCCGGCGTGGACGTGGAGATCAAGCTCTGAGCCTCGGGCTCGGAGCTTTCCGGAAGCGCTCTTTAGGATCAGGTCCATGCGCTCAGGCGTCATTGCCCAGAAGGTCGGAATGACCCGCATCTTCACCGATGCCGGGGAACACATTCCCGTCACCGTGCTGAAGCTCGACCAGTGCCAGGTCGTCGCGCATCGCACGAAGGAAAAGAACGGCTACACGGCCCTGCAGGTCGGCGTCGGCCAGGCCAAGGTGAAGAACGTGTCCAAGGCCGAGCGCGGCCGGTTCGCGGTCGCCAAGGTCGAGCCCAAGCGGAAGCTGGCGGAGTTCCGCGTGTCCGAGGACGCGCTGATTCCGGTCGGAGCCGAGATCACGGCCGATCATTTCGTTCCCGGCCAGTTCGTGGACGTGACCGGCACGACGATCGGCAAGGGCTTCGCCGGCGGCATGAAGCGCTGGAATTTCGGCGGCCTGCGCGCCTCGCACGGCGTGTCGATCTCGCACCGCTCGATCGGCGGCACGGGCGGCCGTCAGGACCCCGGCAAGACCTTCAAGAACAAGAAGATGCCCGGCCATCTCGGGGTCGAGCGGGTCACGACCCAGAACCTGCGCGTGGTCCGCACGGATGTCGAGCGCGGGCTGATCCTGGTCGAGGGCGCCGTTCCCGGTCATGCGGGCGGCTGGATCTTTATCAAGGACGCCGTGAAGCGGAAGGCGCCGGCCGATCTGCCGATGCCGGGCAAGTTCCGTGAGCCGGCAAGCGCGGCGGCTGAGCCGGCCGCGGCCGAGGAGAACGCGTGATGCAACTCGAAGTGAAGACCTTTGCCGGCGAGACCGCCGGCTCGGTCGAGCTCGACGACGCGATCTTCGGTCTCGAGCCTCGTGCCGACATCCTCGCCCGGATGGTGCGCTGGCAGCTCGCCAAGCGCCGCGCCGGCACCCACGCGGTGAAGAACCGAGCGGAGATCGCGCGCACCGGCAAGAAGATGTACAAGCAGAAGGGCACCGGCAACGCCCGCCACGGCTCGGCCCGGGTGCCGCAGTTCCGCGGCGGTGGCCGCGCTTTCGGCCCGCAGGTCCGTTCGCACGAGCATGCCCTGCCCAAGAAGGTCCGCGCGCTGGCGCTTCGTCACGCGCTGTCGTCGAAGGCGACGGGTCAGCGACTGATCGTCGTCGACGATGCGCGGCTCGAGGCTCCGAAGACGAAGGAGCTGAAGGATCAGTTCGGCAAGCTCGGGCTGAGCTCGGCCCTGATCATCTCGGGTGCGGAGGTGGACGCCAATTTCGGCCTCGCCGCCCGCAACCTGCCCGGTATCGACGTCCTGCCCGTGCAGGGCATCAACGTGTACGACATCCTGCGGCGCGACACGCTCGTGCTAACCAGGGCGGCCGTCGACGCGCTGGAGGCGCGCTTCAAATGAATCCGGATCCGCGCCATTACGACGTGATCGTGAGCCCGGTGATCACCGAGAAGGCCACGAACCTGTCGGAGCTGAACAAGGTCGTCTTCCGGGTCGCCCCGGATGCGACCAAGCCCCAGATCAAGGAGGCGGTCGAGCGCCTCTTCGACGTCAAGGTCCTGGCGGTGAACACGCTCGTGACCAAGGGCAAGGAGAAGGTCTTCCGCGGCCGCAGAGGCCGGCGTTCGGACGTGAAGAAGGCGATCGTGACCCTGGCGCAGGGCCAGTCGATCGACGTCACGACCGGGCTCTGAGCGGCAGGTAGGGAACCATGGCACTCAAGACGTTCAAGCCGGTCACGCCTGGCCTCCGCCAGCTCGTGATCGTCGACCGGAGCGAGCTCTACAAGGGCAAGCCCGTCAAGTCGCTGACCGAGGGCAAGCACTCCAAGGGCGGCCGGAACAATCACGGCCGGGTCACGGTGCGGTTCCGCGGCGGCGGCCACAAGCAGACCTACCGCTATGTCGATTTCAAGCGGCGGGGCCACGCGAACCAGGCGGCGGCCGTGGAGCGGATCGAGTACGATCCGAACCGGACGGCCTTCATCGCCCTGATCCGCTACCCGGACGGCGAGCAGTCCTACATCCTGGCGCCGCAGCGCCTGGCGGTGGGGGACACGGTGATGTCGGGCGAGCAGGTCGACATCAAGCCGGGCAACGCGATGCCGCTCGCCAACATGCCGGTCGGCACGATCGTGCATAATGTCGAGCTGAAGATCGGCCGCGGCGGCGCCATGGCCCGCTCGGCCGGGACCTATGCGCAGATCGTCGGCCGCGACCAGGGCTACGTGACCGTCCGCCTGAACTCGGGCGAGCAGCGCCTCGTGCATGGGCAGTGCTACGCCTCCGTCGGCGCGGTCTCGAACCCGGACCACATGAACATCTCGATCGGCAAGGCCGGTCGCAGCCGCTGGCTCGGCCAGCGCCCGCACAACCGCGGCGTGACCATGAACCCGATCGACCACCCGCATGGTGGTGGCGAGGGCCGGACCTCCGGCGGGCGCCACCCGGTGACGCCTTGGGGCGTGCCGACCAAGGGCAAGAAGACGCGCTCCAACAAGCGCACCGACCGATTCATCGTGACCAGCCGTCACAACCGCAAGAAGAAGGGCTGAGGCGCGCCATGGCACGCTCGATCTGGAAGGGGCCGTTCGTCGACGGCTACCTGCTGAAGAAGGCCGATGCCGCCCGCAACTCGGGCGGCCGCAACGAGGTGATCAAGATCTGGAGCCGCCGCTCCACGATCCTGCCGCACTTCGTCGGGCTGACCTTCGGCGTCTACAACGGACGCAAGCACATCCCGGTCTACGTCTCCGAGGAGATGGTGGGCCACAAGTTCGGCGAGTTCTCGCCGACCCGCACCTTCAACGGCCACGCGGCCGACAAGAAGGCCAAGAGGCGCTGATCATGGGAAAGGCCGCTACCCCGCGCGCGCTGCCGGAGAACGAGGCGAAAGCCGTCGCCCGGATGCTGCGCGTGTCGCCGCAGAAGCTGAACCTCGTCGCCCAGCTCATCCGGGGCAAGAAGGCTTCCGTGGCGCTCGCCGACCTCGAGTTCTCGCGCAAGCGGATCGCCAAGGAGGTGCGCAAGTGCCTCGAGAGCGCGATCGCCAACGCCGAGAACAACCACGATCTCGATGTCGACGACCTCGTCGTCAAGGAGGCCTTCGTCGGCAAGGCGCTCGTCCTGAAGCGCTTCCATGCGCGGGCCCGCGGTCGCGGTGCGCGCATCCTGAAACCCTTCTCGAACCTCACCATCGTGGTTCGCGAAGTCCAAGCCGAAGCGGCCTGAGGTCCACCCATGGGTCAGAAAGTCAATCCGGTCGGGCTGCGGCTCGGCATCAACCGGACCTGGGATTCCCGCTGGTTCGCCGGCAAGGGCGAATATGCCCGCCTCATGCATGAGGACATGGCCATCCGCGAGGCGCTGACGAAGCAGCTGAAGCAGGCGGCAGTGTCCAAGATCGTGATCGAGCGTCCGCACCGGAAGTGCCGGGTGACGATCCACTCGGCGCGTCCCGGCGTCGTGATCGGCAAGAAGGGCGCCGACATCGACAAGCTGCGCAAGCTCGTCGGGTCGATGACCAAGGCCGAGGTCGCGATCAACATCGTCGAGGTGCGCAAGCCAGAGATCGACGCGACGCTCGTCGCCGAGTCGATCGCCCAGCAGCTCGAGCGCCGCGTCGCCTTCCGCCGGGCGATGAAGCGCGCGGTGCAGTCGGCGATGCGCCTCGGCGCGCAGGGGATCCGGATCAACTGCTCCGGCCGCCTCGGCGGCGCCGAGATCGCCCGCATGGAATGGTACCGCGAGGGTCGCGTTCCGCTGCACACGCTGCGTGCCGATGTCGATTACGGCACGGCGACCGCCTTCACGACCTACGGCACCTGCGGCATCAAGGTCTGGATCTGCAAGGGAGAGATCCTCGAGCACGATCCGATGGCGCAGGACAAGCGCATGAACGAGGAAGCAGGCAGCCGGTCCACCGGTCGTCGCGCGGCCGAGCAGGCGGCCTAGGCCGGCCGGCTCGGGAGAGGTTCAAGAGCCATGTTGCAACCGAAGAAGACGAAGTTCCGTCGTCAGTTCAAGGGACGCATCCACGGCGTCGCCAAGGGCGGGACGGACTTGAATTTCGGCCAGTTCGGCCTCAAGTGCCTGGAGCCGGAGCGCGTGAACGCGCGCGAGATCGAGGCGGCCCGCCGCGCGATCACCCGCGAGATGAAGCGCCAGGGCCGGGTCTGGATCCGGATCTTCCCGGATGTTCCGGTCTCGAAGAAGCCGACCGAAGTCCGCATGGGCAAGGGCAAGGGCGCGGTCGAGTACTGGGCCGCGCGCGTGAAGCCTGGCCGGATCATGTTCGAGATCGACGGCGTGTCGGAGGAGGTCGCCCGCGAGGCGCTCCGTCTCGGCGCGGCCAAACTGTCGGTGCGCACGCGCTTCGTGCAGCGCATCGCCGAGTGAGGATGAGATGAAGACGAAGCAGCGCTTCGGCGACCTTCAGCGGATGTCCGCCGATCAGCTCCAGGACGAGCTTCTGGCGCTGAAGAAGGAGCAGTTCAACCTGCGCTTTCAGCGGGCGACGGGTCAGCTCGAGAATACCTCGCGGGTGCGCGTCGTCCGTCGCGACATCGCCCGCATCAAGACGCTGCAGAGCCGGCAGCGCGCGGCCGCGCAGGCCTGAGGAGAGTTTCATGCCAAAGCGCGTGTTGCAGGGCGTCGTGGTCAGCGACAAGGGCGAGAAGACGATCGTGGTGAAGGTGGAGCGCCGCTTCACGCACCCGGTCCTCAAGAAGACCGTCCGTCGCACGAAGAACTATCACGCCCACGACGAGAACAACTCGGCCAAGGTCGGCGACATCGTGTCGATCGAGGAGTCGCGGCCCTATTCCAAGACGAAGACCTGGAAGCTCGTCGAGGGCGCCGGGACTGGCGGATCGGGCGGCGGTGTTGTATCGAGCGTCGTCGAAGGCGTCGCGAGCGCCGTCGACAAGGTGAAGTCGGCCGTCGGTCTCTCGTAGGGGACCTCTCCGGGCCGCTTCGCCGCGGCACCGGCAGAACGGGTTTCGCTGGGCGGCCATCACCGCGGGTGGTGGTCGTTCCGTGTTTCAGGATGGGTTCCGGGCGCCGGCCTTGGTCGGCTCCGGATGACGCAAGGGCAGGGGACCGAGATCCCCGTCGGCCGTAGTCCGGCTTCGGCCGGAAACCGACCGAGACAGAGAGAGGTTCTGATCGATGATCCAGATGCAGACGAATCTGGACGTCGCCGACAATTCCGGTGCGCGTCGCGTGATGTGCATCAAGGTGCTCGGCGGCTCGAAGCGCAAATACGCGAGCGTGGGTGACATCATCGTCGTCTCCGTCAAGGAGGCGATCCCGCGCGGCCGCGTGAAGAAGGGCGACGTGATGAAGGCCGTCGTCGTGCGCACTGCCAAGGACATCCGCCGCCCGGACGGCTCGGTGATCCGCTTCGACCGCAACGCCGCGGTTCTCATCAACAACCAGAAGGAGCCGGTCGGCACCCGCATCTTCGGACCGGTTCCGCGCGAGCTGCGCGCCAAGAACCACATGAAGATCATCTCGCTCGCGCCGGAGGTGCTGTGATGGCCGCCAAGATCAAGAAGGGCGACCGCGTCGTCGTTCTGACCGGCCGCGATTCCGGCCGCACGGGCGAGGTCATCCAGGTCATGCCGAAGGACGAGAAGGCTCTCGTGCGCGGCGTCAACATGGTGAAGCGTCACCAGAAGCAGACCATGAACCAGGAGGGCGGCATCATCTCCAAGGAGGCGCCGATCCACCTGTCGAACCTCGCCGTCGCGGACCCCAAGGACGGCAAGCCGACCCGGGTCGGTTTCCGCATCCTCGATGACGGCCGGAAGGTGCGGTTCGCGAAGCGGTCCGGAGATCTGATCGATGCCTAAGTCTCCCAAGCAGCCGACCGAGGCCGCCTCGGCCGGGAACGGCGCGGACGGCGCCTACATTCCGCGCCTTCGCCAGCATTATGACGAGGTGGTGCGTCCGAAGCTCATCGAGGAGTTCGGCTACGCGAATCCGATGCAGGTGCCGAGGATCGACAAGATCGTCCTCAACATGGGCGTCGGCGAGTCGACGGCGGATTCCAAGAAGGCCTCGGTCGCGGCGGCCGATCTTGCGCTCATCGCCGGCCAGAAGCCGGTCGTGACCCGCGCCCGCAAGGCGATCGCGACCTTCAAGGTCCGCGAGAACATGCCGATCGGCGCCAAGGTCACGCTGCGGCGCGCCCGCATGTACGAGTTCCTGGACCGCCTCGTCACGATCGCGCTCCCGCGCGTCCGCGACTTCCGCGGCCTGAACCCGCGTTCGTTCGACGGCCGCGGCAACTATGCGCTCGGCATCAAGGAGCACATCGTCTTCCCCGAGATCAACTACGACAAGGCGGAGCAGATCTGGGGCATGGACGTGATCATCGCGACCACGGCCAAGACGGACGACGAGGCGCGCGCGCTCCTGAAGCACTTCAACTTCCCGTTCCGGCAGTGAGGATGCCTGCGCGGCAGGCGGATCTCAGACGCGGACACCGGAGATAGACGACATGGCCAAGAAGAGTTCGATCGAGAAGAACAAGGCCCGCAGGAAGCTGGTCGAGCGCTTCGCGAACAAGCGCAAGGAGCTCCTTGCGGTCGCGAACGACCAGAGCCGGCAGATGGAGGAGCGCTTCGAGGCGCGCCTCAAGCTCGCCGAGCTGCCGCGGAACGCCAACCCGACCCGCATCCGCAATCGCTGCGAGATCACGGGCCGGCCGCGTGCCTATTACCGCAAGCTCGGCATGTCGCGCATCGCGCTGCGCGAGCTTGGTTCCCAGGGCCTGATCCCGGGCCTGGTCAAGTCGAGCTGGTAAGGAGGCGCGACGATGTCGATGACCGATCCGCTCGGCGATATGCTGACCCGCATCCGGAACGCGCAGCTGCGTCGCCGGAGCACCGTCCAGACCCCGGGCTCGCGCCTCAGGGCCAACGTTCTCGATGTGCTGAAATCCGAAGGCTATATCCGCGACTACTCGACGACGGATTACGGCAACGGCCGGACCGAGTTCACCATCGAGCTGAAGTACCACGAGGGCGAGCCTGTGATCCGCCGGATCCAGCGCGTCTCGAAGCCAGGCCGCCGCGTCTACGCGTCGGTCGACACCATGCCGCGCGTCGCAGACGGGCTCGGCACCGTGATCATGTCGACCCCGCAGGGCGTCATGGCGGATCACGAGGCGCGCGAGAAGAACGTTGGCGGCGAAGTGCTCTGCCAGGTCTTCTGAGGCCGGCGGACAGGACAGGGAAACGACGATGTCTCGTGTAGGCAAGAAGCCGGTCCCGGTTCCGTCGGGCGTGACCGCGACGGTTGCCGGCCAGCTGGTGAAGGTGAAGGGGGAGAAGGGCGAGTTGTCCTTCGCGGTCCCGGACAAGGTCTCGGTCGCAATGGAGGACGGCGCCATCAAGGTCGATCCGCGCGATCAGTCCAAGGAAGCGCGCTCGCTCTGGGGCACCTCCCGGGCCCAGGTCGCGATCCTCATCGAGGGCGTGAGCAAGGGCTTCGAGAAGCGGCTGGAGATCAACGGTGTCGGCTACCGCGCCGCGATGGCCGGCAAGGTCCTGAAGCTGTCGCTCGGCTACAGCCACGACATCGACTACGAGGTGCCGGCCGGGCTCACCGTGACGACCCCGCGTCCGACCGAGATCGTGATCGCCGGGATCGACAAGCAGAAGGTTGGCCAGGCGGCCGCCGAAATTCGCGAGTTCCGCGGTCCCGAGCCCTACAAGGGCAAGGGCGTGAAATACGCGAACGAGTTCATCTTCCGCAAGGAAGGCAAGAAGAAGTAGGACCTGGACATGGCTACGAAGCAGAGCGTCGAGGAGCGGCGCAAGGCGCGTGTCCGGCGCGCGATCCGCAAGGCCGCCAACGGGCGTCCGCGCCTGTCGGTGTTCCGGTCGTCGAAGCAGATCTATGCGCAGGTCATCGACGACGAGCGCGGCCACACGCTGGCGGCAGCATCCTCTCTCGAGAAGGATCTGCGCGGCAAGCTGAAGACCGGCGCGACCGTGGAGGCCGCGCGGGAGATCGGGAAGCTGGTCGCCGAGCGCGCCCGGCAGGCGGGGGTCACGCAGGTGATCTTCGATCGGTCCGGCTACCTCTATCACGGCCGCGTCAAGGCGCTGGCCGATGCCGCCCGCGAGGGCGGTCTCGACTTCTAAATTTACGCACGCCGGCGGGCTTCATTCGGACGTCAAGCGAGCGGGCCGCCGCCCGCGCCGAGTTCAGACGGGATTGTAGATGGCTAGAGAACCTCATTCCGGCGGCGGTGGCCGTTCCAACCGCGACAGGCGCGACAACCGCGAGGAGCGGGACAGCGAGTTCGTGGACAAGCTCGTCCACATCAACCGCGTCGCCAAGGTCGTGAAGGGCGGCCGGCGCTTCGGCTTCGCCGCGCTCGTCGTCGTCGGCGACCAGAAGGGCCGGGTCGGCTTCGGCCACGGCAAGGCGCGCGAGGTGCCGGAAGCGATCCGCAAGGCGACGGAAGCCGCCAAGCGTGGCCTCATCCGTGTGCCGCTGCGCGAGGGCCGCACGCTGCACCACGACGTGAACGGCCGCTGGGGCGCCGGCAAGGTGATCCTCCGGGCGGCCCCGCAGGGCACCGGCATCATCGCGGGCGGCCCGATGCGCGCCGTCTTCGAGACGCTCGGCATGCAGGATGTCGTCGCCAAGTCGCTCGGCTCGTCGAACCCGTACAACCTGGTTCGCGCGACCTTCAGCGCCCTGAAGAACGAGGACAGCCCCCGCTCGGTCGCGGCCCGCCGCGGTCTCAAGGTGTCCACCCTCCAGTCCCGCCGCCGCGATGCCGACCTGTCGGACGGCGCCGGCGCGGATTCCTGATAGGAGGACACGATGGCTGACCAGAACGGGACCATCACGGTCCAGCAGATCGGCTCGCCGATCCGCCGCGAGGCCAAGCAGCGCCAGACGCTGATCGGCCTCGGCCTCAACAAGCTGCGTCGCACGTCGACCCTTCCCGACACGCCCGCGACCCGCGGGATGATCGAGGCGGTCAAGCACCTCGTGCGCGTCGTCCCGGCCTCGGGCGAGCGGTGAGGAGACGACCATGAGACTGAACGAGATCCGCGACAACGAAGGCGCGACGAAGAACCGGATGCGCGTCGGCCGGGGCATCGGCTCCGGCAAGGGCAAGACGGGCGGCCGCGGCGTGAAGGGTCAGAAGGCCCGCGCCGGGGTTTCCATCAAGGGCTTCGAGGGCGGTCAGATGCCGCTTCACCGGCGCCTGCCGAAGCGCGGCTTCAATCCGCCGAACCGGAAGGACCTCAACGAGGTCAATCTCGGCCGTATCCAGACGGCCGTAGATGCCGGCAAGCTCGACGCCTCCGCTCCGGTGACGGTCGAGACCCTGGTCGCCGCCGGCGTTCTCGCGAAGCCGCGCGACGGGGTGAAGATCCTCGGCGCGGGGGAGCTCACGGCCAAGCTGACCTTCCAGGTCGCAGGCGCGTCGAAATCGGCGCTCGAGGCCATCGAGCGCGCGGGCGGCTCCGTCACGGTTCTTGGCGGTGACGCCGAGGCGGCGGCCTAAAGAGCCGCGCCACCCGAGACTTGAGATGGGCCGGCCCGTGCTCCAGATACGGGCCGGCCTCTCCGCGACCCCGTGAGGTCGCCTCAGGATTTAGTGACATGGCATCGGCCGCCGAGCAGCTCGCCTCCAACCTCAATTTCGGCGCGATCGCAAAGGCCGAAGAGCTCAAGAAGCGCATCTGGTTCACGCTCGGAGCGCTGATCGTCTTCCGCCTCGGCACCTATATCCCGCTTCCCGGCATCGATACCGAGGCGCTGCGCCAGAGCTTCCAGCAGGCCTCCGGCGGCGTGCTCGGGCTGTTCAACATGTTCTCGGGCGGCGCCGTCGAGCGCATGGCGATCTTCGCCCTGAACATCATGCCGTACATCTCGGCATCGATCATCGTGCAGCTCCTCACCTCCGTCGTGCCCTCGCTCGAGGCGCTGAAGAAGGAGGGCGAGTCCGGCCGCAAGGTCATCAACCAGTACACGCGCTACATCACGGTCGTCCTGGCGCTGTTCCAGTCCTGGGGCATCGCGGTGGGGCTGCAGAGCTCCGGCAACATCGTCCAGGAGCCCGGCCCCTTCTTCCTGATCTCGACCGTGATCACGCTCACGGGCGGCACGCTCTTCCTGATGTGGCTCGGCGAGCAGATCACGAGCCGCGGGATCGGCAACGGCTCCTCGCTCATCATCTTCGCCGGCATCGTGGCGCATCTGCCTTCGGCGGTCGCCGGCACGCTCGAGCTCGGCCGCCAGGGGGCGCTCTCCACCGGGCTGATCCTCGGCGTGATGGTGATGGCGGTCGCCGTCATCTTCTTCATCGTGTTCATGGAGCGCGCCCAGCGCCGGCTCCTGATCAACTACCCGAAGCGGCAGGTCGGCAACCGGATGTACGAGGGGCAGACCTCGTTCCTGCCGCTCAAGCTCAACACGGCGGGCGTGATCCCGCCGATCTTCGCCTCGTCGCTCCTCCTCCTGCCGGCGACCTTCGCGAGCTTCACGACCGATACGAGCGGCACGGGCGTGATCGCGACGCTCTCGACCTTCCTGGGGCACGGGCGGCCGGCCTACATGATCCTGTATGCCGCCCTGATCATCTTCTTCGCCTTCTTCTACACGGCGGTGGTGTTCAACCCGCAGGAGACGGCGGAGAACCTCAAGAAGCATGGCGGGTTCATTCCGGGCATCCGCCCCGGCGAGCGCACCGCGGAGCAGATCGACTACGTCCTCACCCGGATCACGGTGATCGGCGCAGCCTATCTCACGGTCATCTGCCTGCTGCCGGAACTGCTTGTCTCCTACGCCGCTTTGCCGTTCTATTTCGGCGGGACCTCGCTCCTGATCGTGGTGTCCGTCACGATGGATACGGTGGCGCAGGTCCACGGCCATCTGCTGGCGCATCAGTACGAGGGCTTGGTGAAGAAGTCGAAGCTCAGGGGCGCGCGCCGCCGCTAGCCGGGGCGCCCGGCATAGGCGCATAGGGGAGGGGCGGGGGCTCCGATGAGATTGATCCTTCTCGGTCCGCCGGGAGCAGGCAAGGGGACCCAGTCGGCCCGCATCGTCGAGCGGCTGGGGATCCCCCAGCTCTCGACGGGCGACATGCTGCGCGCGGCGGTTGCGGCCGGAACGCCGGTCGGCCTGAAGGCCAAGGACGTGATGGCCTCCGGCGGCCTGGTCTCCGACGAGATCGTGGTCGGAATCGTCGCGGACCGGATCGAGGAGCCGGACGCCCGCAAGGGCTTCATCCTCGACGGCTTCCCGCGCACCGTGCCGCAGGCCGTCGCCCTCGACACGATGCTCGCCGAGAAGGGCCTGGCCCTCGACGTCGTGATCGAACTGAGGGTCGACGAGAAGGCTCTCGTCGAGCGTATCGCCAAGCGGGTCGCCGAGACGCTCGCCCGCGGCGAGCAGGTCCGGAAGGACGACAACCCGGAGGCGTTCAAGACGCGGCTCGTCGCCTATCGCGAGCAGACGGCTCCGCTTTCGGACTATTACGCGAAGAAGGGCCTCCTTCGTGTTCTCGACGGCATGAAGCCGATCGACGAGGTGACGGAGGCGATCACGCGCATCCTTCACGCCGAAGCCGCTTGACCGGCGCGTAACCTGCGCCACACTGTCCGTCTGAGGCGGTCGGAGTGGCGTGAATGGTCCGCGATCTCGGCATCTGCTTGGCGGCGTTGTGTCTCGGCAGTTGTCAGATGGGACCCGCCGTTCCGATCGGCGCCGCTTTCGACCCGAGATCTGCCGAATATATCCTGAAGAGCGGCAGGGGCCGTATCGACGGGCAGGCTTTTCTCAGGCGTGACTACGGACGTCTGGTCACGGCGGCCGGCGAGCGGGTCTTTCTGATCCCCGCCACGAGCTATGCCGTCGAGCGGTTCGACCGCATGTTCGGCGGCGACCGGCGTTCCTATTACGGCAACCCGGTCGAGGATCCGCCGCCCGAGTACCTGACCTACCGGCGGGAGACGAAGGTCGACATGACGGGCCGCTTCGCCTTCGAGAATCTGGCGCCCGGCCGCTACATCGTCGCGACGCGCGTGTTCTGGACCGAGCCGAAATCCTTCTTCACCCATGGCGGGGCCATGTATGACACCGTCGAGGTGAAGGACGACGAGACCACGACGGCGATCATCTCGGGGAAGTAGCGGCCGCCCTGTCGCGCTCCTTCCCGGTCGTTACCCCCGCTCGGGCCCGCTCGCGCCGTCCCAGCCGAGGAAGGTGGCGAATTCGGAGGCTGGGACGCGGTCGGTGCGGAGCCGGTTCTCGGGAGCGTCTCTGTCCTCGTGGCCGAGCGACATGCCGCAGACCACCACCTCGTTCTCCGTGATCGGGAGGTGGCGCCGGATGGTCAGGTGAAAGGGCGCGAAGGCGGCCTGGGCGCAGGTCTCGAGCCCATGCGCCCGCGCCGCGATCGCGATGTTCTCCAGGAACATGCCGTAATCGAGCCAGCTCCCGATCTCCAGCCGCCGGTCGATCGTGAAGATGAGGCCGACCGGCGCGTCGAAGAAGACGAGGTTGCGCGCATGCTGGCGCGCCATGCGCTCCGTCTCGCCGCGCCTGATGCCGAGCATCCCGTAGAGATCGAAGCCGACCTTGCGGCGGCGGCCGAGATAAGGCTCGAAGAACTCCGCCGGATAGTAGCGGTACTCGGCCTTCGTGAAGTCGGAGGACGCTCCGGCATGCTCGCGCAGGAGCGCATCCGAGAGGTCGCGCTTCGCGTCGCCGGTCAGCACGTAGACGCGCCAGGGCTGCATGTTCGTGCCGCTCGGCGCTCGCGCAGCCACGTCCAGGATCCGCTCCACCGTCTCGCGCGGGACGGGGTCGGGCCGGAAGGCGCGAATGCTGCGCCGCCCCGCGATGGCGGCCTCGATCGCCTCGGTGGCGGCTGGGTCCAACACTCCGTCTCCCTGGGGCGCCCGAACGCGGCAAGGCCCGGAGCCGTCAGGCTGCGGACCTCGCATGTCGCCCAGGGTGATGCAATTGCTGCCGGCCGACGGCGGCCGGGATCGTCAGGCCGTGCGGCGGACCGGGAGCTCCTCGGCGATGGTCGTGAAGATCTGGCGCAGCCAGGCATCGGCCTCCTTGGCGCGAGCCTCGGCCTCCTGCGCCCGGCCCTCGGCGGCGCGAACGCGCGCCTCCAGCGCCTGAATGCGGAGCTCGGCGTTCTTCAGCTCCTCCGCCGCGCGCTGGGCGATGCCGTGCGTGCGGGCCTCGGCCTCGCGGGTCCGCTCCTCCGCGGCGCGGATCGCCTGGGCGGCCTCGTGCACGAAATCGATCGCGGTCGCGAATTCGCGCGCCGTCACGGGACCGGCGGGCTTGGCCGGGGCGGGGGCCGGCTCGGGCTCATGAGCCTTCGCGGCGGGGGCGGCGAAACGGAGCACCTTCTCGATCCCCTCGGAGACGCTCTCGGGTTTGGCACGCTCGGGCGCTGCCGGACCCATGTCCTCGGGTTGAATGCGAAGTGCCTGTTCCATGTGTCCGTACGCCCCCCGGAAGTCGATACCGCCGAGCTATCCCGAGTTATGGTAAACGAGGGTTTAACGGAGTGGCGAAAGGGTCGCGCCCCCGCCGCACGCCTTGAAGCACAGCGGCCGCCCTGTTACTTGCTCGGGCAACTCCCCGAGATCTCAGGACACCCGGACCCGGACCGATGGCCCGCGAATTCATTTATCACATGCGTGAGCTGACCAAGACCTACCCGAACGGGAAGAAGGTCTTGGACAACGTGAACCTGTCCTTCTACCCCGACGCCAAGATCGGCGTGCTCGGCGTCAACGGTTCGGGAAAATCCACGCTGCTGCGCATCATGGCGGGCGTGGACAAGGAATGGCAGGGCGAGGGCTTCGTGGCCGAGGGCGCGCGCGTCGGCTACCTCGCCCAGGAGCCGCAGCTCGATCCGTCGAAGAACGTGCGGGACAACGTGCTGGAAGGCGTCGCCGCCCAGCAGGCCGTGCTCGACCGCTACAACGAGCTCGCCTTGAACTACTCGGAGGAGACCGCGGAGGAGATGACGCGGCTCCAGGACGAGATCGATTCCAAGGGGCTGTGGGATCTCGATTCCCGCGTGGACCAGGCCATGGAGGCCCTCGGCTGCCCTCCGGGCGACTGGACGGTGGACCAGCTCTCGGGCGGCGAGCGGCGGCGCGTCGCGCTCTGCCAGCTCCTCCTCGCCCAGCCCGACCTTCTGCTGCTCGACGAGCCGACCAACCATCTCGACGCCGAGACGGTCGCCTGGCTCGAGGCGCATCTGCGCAATTACCCGGGCGCGATCCTCATCGTCACGCACGACCGCTACTTCCTCGACAACGTGACCGGCTGGATCCTTGAGCTCGACCGCGGCCGCGGCATTCCCTACCAGGGCAACTACTCCTCGTGGCTCGTGCAGAAGCAGAAGCGGCTGGCGCAGGAGCAGCGCGAGGACGAGGCGCGCCAGCGCACGATCCAGCGCGAGCGCGATTGGGTCGCGGCCTCGCCGAAGGCCCGCCAGGCCAAGTCGAAGGCGCGGATCCAGCGCTACGAGGATCTGGTGGCCCAGGCCGAGCAGCGCGGGCCCACGACAGCCCAGATCATCATCCCGATCGCCGAGCGGCTGGGCAACAACGTCATCGAGTTCACCAACCTGTCGAAGAGCTTCGGCGACAAGCAGCTGATCAAGGATCTCTCCTTCAAGCTGCCGCCGGGCGGCATCGTCGGCGTGATCGGGCCGAACGGCGCCGGCAAGACGACGCTGTTCCGCATGATCACCGGGCAGGAGAAGCCGGATTCGGGGACGATCAAGATCGGCGACACCGTCCATCTCGGCTATGTGGACCAGTCGCGCGACGCGCTCGACGCCAACAAGACGGTGTACGAGGAGATCTCGGGCGGCAACGAGGTGATCTATCTCGGCAAGCGCGAGATGAACGCCCGCGCCTATTGCGGCGCCTTCAACTTCAAGGGTCCCGACCAGCAGAAGAAGGTCGGCCAGCTCTCGGGCGGTGAGCGCAACCGCGTCCATCTCGCCAAGATCCTGAAGAGCGGCGCCAACGTCCTGCTCCTCGACGAGCCGACCAACGACCTGGACGTCGAGACCCTGCGTGCGCTCGAGGAGGCTCTGGAGGATTACGCCGGCTGCGCCGTGATCATCAGCCACGACCGCTGGTTCCTCGACCGCATCGCGACGCACATGCTCGCCTATGAGGGAGACGGGCATGTCGAGTGGTTCGAGGGGAACTTCCACGATTACGAGGAGGACAAGAAGCGCCGCCTCGGGGTCGAGGAGCTCACGCCGACCCGGACCAAGCACAAGAAGCTGACCCGCTGAGGCGCCGGCCGGGCTCGGCCCGGGAGAGCCGCAGGCCGGCCATGGTCTCGCCCGCAGGGCTTTCACCCGTCCGTCTTCACGGAGTACAAGGTGGTGGCAGTCCGCAAGCTTGGGTGCAGACGTCCTCATGGCCAGGGATGTGACTCGGCTTCGCGTTCACGGCGAGTTGGGCGCGCGCCAGGCTCGTAACGTCGGCATTCTGTTCGCCGACATCGCCGGGAGCATGCGGCTCTACGAGGCCTTCGGCAATCGCGGCGCGCTCGCCGCGATCGAGATGTGCCTCGGGCTGATCTCGAACGTCGTCAACCAGAACGGCGGCTTCGTCGTGAAGACGATCGGGGACGAGATCATGGCGGCCTTTCCCGAGCCCGGGGCGACCTGGCTCGCGGCCGTCGAGATGCAGCGCAAGATCGATGCTCTCGCGCCGCTCAAGGGACCGCAGGGGCCGCTCCAGCACGGGCTGCGCGTCGGCTTCAACTTCGGGCCGGCGATCGAGAACAACGGCGATTTCTTCGGGACCACCGTGAATGTCGCGGCCCGCATGGTCCAGCTCGCCAAGCGCGGCCAGATCATCACGACCGGGGAGGGCGAGGCGCTCCTTCCTCCCAATCTCCGCTTCCAGACGCGCGGATACGACTGGGTCGCCGTCAAGGGCAAGCCGGACGGCGTCCCCGTCGTGGAGGTGATCTGGAAGGACCCGGGGGGCCGCACCACCGTGCTCGGCACGCAGCCCGCGCCCGGCATCCATGAGCGCATGACGGAGCTGCGCCTCTTCCTCGCCGGCAGATCCTGGATCTTCGATTCCGGCCGTGAGGCCGTGACGCTCGGGCGGGAGCCGATGAACGACGTCGTGCTTCCCGGCTCCGCCGCCTCGCGCAACCACGCGACGATCGAGCGGCGGCGCGACCGCTGGGTCCTGATCGACCACTCCTCGAACGGCACCTTCATCGCCTCGCCCGGCGACAACGTCATCCACCTGCGGCGCGAGGAGCTGATCCTGAGCCGCGAGGGGAGGATGGGCTTCGGGCAGCCGATCGACGTGAACCCTGCGGAGGCGGCAAGCTTCCTGGTCCGGACGGAGGACGCCTGAGCGGCCAGGTCAGATCCCGACAGGCCGCCCTGCGATGATGACGAGCGCCTCGGCCGCCCCGATGGTTCGGGCCGCCGCTCGTCGGACGTCCTCCTCGGTGACGGCCGCGATGAGCCGGTTCCGGCGGCGGATATAGTCGATCCCGAGCTCCTCGAAGGCGATCTGCGCGAGCTGGTGGGCGATCTTGGTCGAGGTGTCGAAGCCGAGCGCATAGGACCCGATCAGGTAGTCCTTCGCCTTGGCAAGCTCGTCGTCGCTCGGGCCTTCCTCGCTCAGCCGCCGCGTTTCGGCCGCGATCACGTCGAGGCACTCGACGACGCGCTCGTTCTTCGTCGCCGTGTAGCCCCAGGTCATGGCCGTGCGCCGGTAGCTCGCGAGCGAGGTTCCGACCCCGTAGGCCAGCCCGCGCTTCTCGCGCACCTCCTGGAACAGCCGCGACGTGAACGCGCCGCCGCCGAGGATGTGGTTCAGCACATAGGCCGGGATGAAATCCGGGTCGCGCCAGGACAAGCCGGGCACGCCGAAGCGGATGACGGATTGCGGTACGTCGAGATCGACGACGACCCTCTTGCCGCAGCCCTGCAGCTCGATGTCGGGCACCGGATCGAGCCGCGATTCCTCCGGCAGCGCGCCGAAGACATGGTCCAGCCGCAGGGCGAGCTCGTCAGCCTTCATGTCGCCCACGACCGCGATCTTCACGCGGCCGCGGCTCAGGATGCGGCTATGCAGATCGACGAGGTCGTCCCGCGTGATGGCCGCGACGCTCTCGACCGTTCCGGAAACCGGGCGTCCGTAGGGGTGGCCGGGGAAGGCTTCGGCGAAGAAGCGCTTCGTCGCGACCGTCCCGGGATCGTTCGCCTGGTAGCGCAGGCCTGCGATCGTCTGCGCCCGCACGCGCTCGACCGCATCCTCGTCGAAGCGCGGCTCGGCGAGCGCGAGCCGCAGCAGCTCGAAGGCCTCGTCGGCATGGGCGGTCAGGCTCTTCAGCGAGCCGCCGATCGCGTCGGGTCCGGTCGTGAAGCCGAGCTCGATCGCCTGGTTCGCGAGGCGTTCCTGGAAGGCATCGGAGCGGTAGGGACCGGCGCCCTCGTCGAGAAGGCGCGACAGCATCTGCGCCGCCCCGGCCTTGCCGGGGGGATCCTGCGCGGCGCCGCCCTCGAACGTGAAGGCGACCGCGACCAGCGGCACGAAGTCCGACTCGACCCGCCATGCCTCGATCCCACCGGGCGAGATGAGGGAACCGACATCGGCCGGCGAGGCGCCGGCCTCAGCGAGAGCCGCCGACATCAGGCGCCTTGTGCGGCGCGCAGCCTGCTCAGCATGACGTGTCTTTCAGGAGATAGCCGGTCACCGACCGGCGCGGCACCAGATAGCGCTCCGCGACTTCGGCGAGCTGGTCGCGGGTGACGGCTCGGATGTCGTCGGGCCAGCGGCGGACATCCTCGAGCGTCTCGCCCACCGCCAGCGCCGAGCCGTAGATCCGGGCGAGCGAGCTCTGGCTGTCGAGCGAGTAGATCGTCTCGGCGATGAGCCGCGTCTTGGCTCGCTCGATCGCGTCGTCCGTCACGCTGGCCACGCAGGTTGCGATCGCCTGGTTGAGCTCCGGCTCGATATCGGTGGGCGAGAGGCCCTCGGCGGGCACCGCGTAGACCGAGAAGCGCGACTCGTCGATCGCCGAGCCCATGTACCAGGCGCCCGCATTCACGGCGCGGCCGCTCTCGAGCACCAGCGTGCGGTAGAGGTGGGAGGTCGGCCCGCCGCCCAGCAGCTCCGCCAGGACTTCGAGCGCATGCGCCTCTCCGCCACTTGCCGTGCGCGTGGAGGGAACGAGGTAGAGACGTTGCAGCGTCGGCTGCTCCACTTTCGGATCGGCCACGCTGAGATGCCGCGACGCGCGCGGCTCCGGCTCGCGGGGCCGCTGACGCGCACCGGGGCCGCCATGCGGGGCATTGCGGCCGTAGGTGCCTTCCGCGAGGCGCACGACCTCCGAGGCCTCCACGTCCCCGGCCACGACCAGGATGGCGTTGTCCGGCGAGTAGAAGCGTCGGTAGTAGTCGAGCGCGTGGGTGCGGTTCAGCCCTTCGATCTCGTGCATCCAGCCGATGATCGGGATGCCGTAGGGGTGATGGACGAAGAGCGCGGCCGCCATCGCCTCGGAGAGCTGCGCGGAGGGGTCCGTCTCCACCCGCATCCGGCGCTCCTCGAGCACCACATCCCGCTCCGGCGCGACGACGGAATCGTCGAAATTCAGGCCGCTCATGCGGTCGGCTTCGAATTCCATCATCCGGCCGAGATGCGGGGGCGCGACGCGCTGGAAATAGGCCGTGTAGTCGAAGGACGTGAAGGCGTTCTCCTGCCCGCCGAGAGCCGAGACCACCTTGCTGAACTCGCCCGCCGGATGCCGCTCCGTCCCCTTGAACATCAGATGCTCGAGGAAATGCGCGATCCCCGACTGGCCGAGCGGATCGTCGGCCGAGCCGTTCCGGTACCAAACCATGTGGGTCACGACCGGGACGCGACGGTCCGGAATGACGACGATCTCCAGCCCATTGTCGAGGCGCGAGCGGGACAGTTCGGGCCCGCTGCGGTCGCGCGAGCCGAGCACCGCGGAATCGCGCCTCAATCCCGCAGCGCGGATGGTCTGGTCCATGTAGGTACTGATCCGGGCGGGCCGCGGCGGGTCTATTCGTCGTCGTTCGACTTGAAGGCGCGCGTCAGCCAGTTGATCGGATTGGCATCCTGCTCCTGCTGGTCGATCTTGCCCTGGAAGTCGCGGCTGACCTCCCCGCCGCGTGCGGGTTGCCGCAGGGTGGAGGGCGGATCGGTCAAGGTCCGCCGCATGGGTGCGGACGCGATCTTGTCGCCCTCGCCGGACGGACGGTTGCCGCCGAGCTCCGTCGGCGAGATCCAGACCCCGTCGCGGTCGCTGCGGTGGCTGCCGGGGCCGGGCCCGTTCGGATTGCGGCCGCTGCGAATCTCGTCGATGGAAAGGCGCGGATTGTTCTCCGACATGCGCCGAACCTCGCTCTCCGTGACCGGACGGCGCTCCTCGGCCGCGCGGCGGTTGCGCGCCACCACGTCCGGATCCTTCGGCCATTGCGGATTGTTCGAGGCATAGCTCTCGGACCCGGCCGGGGCGCGGAGCTCCATCTTGGGCGGCAGCACGAGCGGGGCGCGCTCGCGGTAGCGGATCGGGTCCTTCTCGGGGCTGATGATCCCCATCGTCCCGAGCAGATTCTTGATCGCCACGCCCTCCTGGGCATGAGCCGCGGACCCGAAGGCCAGCGTGGCGGCAACGGCGCATAGCCCGAGCCGGGCCGGATGATGTCTCGTCATGGCTGGTTCCAAGTCCCCATCGCTGCCGTCAGCCTTCAATCCGGCTTTCGTGTGACGGCTTGGCCATACCTGCATCCCGGCCCGGCCTCGCGCGCCGCCGATCCAAGATGACGGAATCATAGATGAGCCCGACCACCCCGGCAACGATGGCCATGTCGGCGATGTTGAACACGTACCAGGAATAGCCGGCAGCGTGCAGCTGCACGAAATCGAACACGGCGCCGTAGGCCGCCCGGTCGATGGCGTTGCCGAGAGCGCCTCCGGCAAGAAGGCCGAGCGCCAGCGCGAGGAAGCGCCCGCCCGCGCGCGAGACCCAGACGAGGAGGCCTATCGTGGCGACGACGGACAGGACGACGAGACTCCATCGCCCGAACTCCGTGCCCTGCTGGAACAGGCCGTACGAGATGCCCCGGTTCCAGACGACGATCAGGTTGACGAAGGGCCCGAGCGCGACCGGCTCGCGCATCGGCAGGTCGTAGCCGAAGAGCAGGTAGAGCTTGGAGGCCTGGTCGGCCGCGAAGGTCAGGATGGAGGCCGCGTAGCCGAGCCGGGCAGGGGACATGGCAGGCACCGTGCCGGAGGTCAGCGGAAGGGACGGACCGGACGGCCCGTCCGCCTGCGCGCGATCGATGCCATCCGGCTTCCCTGCTCGGTGCCGTTGCTCGCGGAAGCCGGCCGCAGCGTCAGTTCCTCTGGCCGATCGGCATGTAGTCGCGCCGGGTCGGGCCCACATAGAGCTGCCGCGGGCGCCCGATCTTCTGGGACGGATCCTCGATCATCTCCATCCACTGCGCGATCCAGCCGACCGTCCGCGCGAGCGCGAAGAGGACGGTGAACATCGAGGTCGGGAAGCCCATCGCCTTCAGGGTGATCCCGGAATAGAAATCGATGTTCGGATAGAGCTTCTTCTCGATGAAGTACTCGTCCTTCAGCGCGATCTGCTCGAGCTCCAGGGCGACGTCGAGCAGCGGATCGTCCTTGATGCCGAGCTCGTTCAGCACCTCGTGCGTGGTCCGCTGCATGATGCGGGCGCGCGGGTCGTAGTTCTTGTAGACGCGGTGGCCGAAGCCCATCAGGCGGAACGGATCGTTCTTGTCCTTGGCGCGGGCGACATACTTGCCGACATTCTCGGGCGTGCCGATCTCGGCGAGCATCTTGAGAGCCGCCTCGTTCGCGCCGCCATGGGCCGGGCCCCACAGGCAGGCGATGCCGGCCGCGATGCAGGCGAAGGGGTTCGCGCCGGAGGAGCCCGCGAGCCGCACCGTCGAGGTCGAGGCGTTCTGCTCGTGATCCGCGTGGAGGATGAAGATCCGGTCGAGCGCGCGCGACAGGACGGGGTTGACCTTGTACTCCTCGCATGGGACCGCGAAGCACATCTTCAGGAAGTTCGACGTGTAGTCGAGCGAGTTGTCCGGATACACGAAGGGCTGGCCGATCGAATACTTGTAGGCCATGGCCGCGAGCGTCGGCATCTTCGCGATCATGCGGATCTGCGCGATCATCCGCTGGGTCTCGTCCGAGATGTCGGTCGAGTCGTGATAGAAGGCCGAGAGCGCGCCGACGGAGGCGACCATGATCGCCATCGGATGCGCATCGCGGCGGAATCCGTTGAAGAAGCGCGTCATCTGGTCGTGCACCATCGTGTGGCGCGTGACGCGGTAGACGAAATCCTCCTTCTGGTTCGCGGTCGGCAGCTCCCCGTAGAGGAGAAGGTAGCAGGTCTCCAGGAAGTCGCCGTGCTCGGCGAGCTGCTCGATCGGGTAGCCGCGATAGAGCAGGATTCCCTGGTCGCCATCGATGAAGGTGATCTTCGATTCGCAGCTCGCCGTGGACGTGAAGCCCGGATCGTACGTGAAGGCGCCGGTCTGCGCGTAGAGCTTCGAAATGTCGATCACGGACGGCCCCAGCGTGCCTTCCTTGACCGGAAACTCGACCGTCTTGTCGTCAAGCGTGACCGTGCTGGTGCTCATCGAGCTCGCCTCTTCATGGGGTCCGGCCTGGAAGAGGCGACGCATCTTCCAGGCCGGGCTAGGCTCTCCGGACGCCGCCTGCTGCGCCGCCGAAGTTCAGGTGACACGCTCGGTATCGGATCGCTCTTGAGCGTTCAAGCAGCCCCTGACGCAACCTGAACGCCCGGTGAAGCGGCCGTGCTCTGGGCATCGAGGCGGGCAAGGCATTCCTCGCGGCCGAGCACCGCCATCACGTCGAAGAGACCGGGGGAGGTCGAGCGGCCGGTGAGCGCCGCGCGGAGGGGCTGCGCCACCTGGCCGAGCTTGCACCCGGTCTCCTCCGCGAAGGCCCGAACGACCTCTTCGAGCCGCGCCTGGCTCCACTCCGCCGCAGCGGCGAGGCGAGGGCGTAGCGCCGCGAGCCGCGCGCGGGCTGCATCGTCGAGCAGCGCCGACGCCTTGGCGTCCAGGGTCAGGGGCGCCGCCGCATAGAGGTAGTAGGCTGCGTCGAGCAGCTCGACGAGGGTCTTCGCCCGCTCCTTCAGGCCGTCCATGGCGGCTTCGAGCTTCGCCCGGACCTCGGGTGCGAAGCGGGGCGGGAGGCCGCGCGCCGGCCCGAGCGACGGCAGGAGATCCTCGAGGCGCTGCACGAGCTCGGCGTTCGAGGCCTGGCGCATGTAGTGACCGTTGAGATTCTCCAGCTTGGCGAAGTCGAACCGGGCGGGGGAACGTCCGATCTGACCGAGGTCGAAGGCTGCGACCATCTCCTCGTCCGAGAAGATCTCCTGGTTGCCGTGGCTCCAGCCGAGGCGGACGAGATAGTTGCGCAGCGCGACCGGCAGGAAGCCGAGATCGCGATAGGCGTCGATCCCGAGCGCGCCGTGGCGCTTGGACAGCTTCGCCCCGTCCGGGCCGTGGATGAGCGGGATATGCGCCCATTGCGGCACGGCCCAGCCCATAGCCTGGTAGATCTGGGTCTGGCGCGCGGCGTTGGTCAGGTGGTCGTCGCCCCGGATGACATGGGTCACGCCCATGTCGTGGTCGTCCACCACGACCGCCAGCATGTAGGTCGGCGTGCCGTCGGACCGCAGCAGGACGAGGTCGTCGAGATCCTTGTTCTGCCAGACGACCCGGCCCTGGACGTGATCCTCGACCACCGTCTCGCCCTCGATCGGGGCCCGCAGGCGGATCACGGGCTTCGCGTCCGCCGGCGCGCTCGCCGGATCCCGGTCGCGCCAGCGCCCGTCGTAGCGCAGCGGCCGGCCCTCGCGGCGCGCCGTCTCCCGCATCTCCTCGAGCTCGGCCTGCGTCGCGAAGCAGCGATAGGCTCGGCCCGAGGCGAGCATGCTCTCGGCGACCTCGCGATGCCGCGCGGCGCGCGCGAACTGGTAGACGACCTCGCCGTCCCAGCTGAGCCCGAGCCAGGACAGGCCGTCGATGATCGCGCGGATCGCGGCCTCCGTGGAGCGCTCGCGGTCGGTGTCCTCGATGCGGAGCAGCATCTTCCCGCCGAAGCGCCGCGCATAGAGCCAGTTGAACAGCGCCGTGCGGGCGCCTCCGATATGCAGGAAGCCCGTGGGGGAAGGCGCGAAACGGGTGACCACCGGATCGGGCATGGCGCTCATCTGTGATGCGGGAGGACGTGCGGCGGCCTCGCCGGGCCGGCGCGAAGGCGGCTCCCTAGCACCGGCGCGCCCCGACGTTAAGCCCGGACGGCTCGCGGTCGACCGCCGCGGCCGCGGGTGGCGCGGCGGGCGGGATCGGCTAGGCTCACGCCGGTCGTTGCCTCAGGTCGCGCGATGCGGGCAGGACGCCAGGAGGACGGTGGAGGTCGGGGCGCCCGCGCCGCTGCCCTGCCGCTCGGCCTTGCGGCGGCCTGGCAGGCGGGGTCGCTGCGGCGCGCCTTCGCGGCCGGCCCGGGTTGGGCGGCGGCGTCCCTCGCCAGGGAAGCGGAAGCCCGCAGGCTCTTCCCCTGGATCGCGGTCGCCTACGGCGCCGGCATAGCGCTCGCCTTCGCGGCCGACGGCCCGCTCTCCGTCTGGCCGCCGCTGGCCGCCGGAGCGGCCTGCGCGGCGGCCGCCGCGCTCTGCCGGTCGCGGCCGGTGGCGCTCGCCGTCCTGATCGGCCTCGCCGCGACCTTCCTCGGCTTCGCCGCCGCGGTGATCCGGACGAACTCCGTCGCGGCCCCGGTTCTGGCTCGGGTCCTTCCGGCCGGCTTCGAGGGTTTCGTCGAGAGCGTGGAGGAGCGGCAGGAGGGGGCGCGGCTCGTCGTCAGGCTGACGAAGCTCGACGCGGCCGAGCAGGCGACCTGGCCGGCGCGGATCCGGGTCGGAACGCGCAAGCGGGAAGCGCTTGCCTCGGGCGATTACGTCGCCGGCGCCGCCCGCCTGCTGCCGCCGCCCGAGGCGGCGCGGCCGGGAGGCTACGATTTCGCCCGCGACGCCTATTTCCGCGGGATCGGCGCGGTCGGTTCCGTGTCGGGAACCTTGCGCCGGATCGAGCCCGCACCGGTCCCGCCTCCGCTCGATCTGCGGCTCGCCGCTGCGGTCGACCATGCCCGGAACCTGCTCACGGCCCGCATCGCCGGCGCGATCGGCGGCCAGGCGGGCGCGGTGGCGGCCGCGCTCGTGACCGGCAAGCGCGGCCTGATCGACGAGCGGACGAACGACGTCCTGCGCGCGGCGGGGATCTACCACGTCGTCTCGATCTCCGGCCTGCACATGATGCTGGCGGCGGGCGTCTTCTTCTCCCTCGCGCGGGCGCTCCTCGCGCTGTCCCCGACCCTCGCGCTGACCTGGCCGATCAAGAAGATCGCCGCGCTCGTCGGGATGGCCGGGGCGACGGCCTATTGCGTGTTCTCGGGTTCGGAGGTCGCGGCCGAGCGCTCGCTCATCATGATCCTCGTGATGCAGGGCGCCATCCTCATCGACCGGCCGGCACTCTCCATGCGCAACCTCGCCATCTCGGCGCTGGTCGTCCTGACGCTCCAGCCGGAAACGCTGCTCGGCCCGAGCCTGCAGATGTCCTACGCGGCCGTGGCCGGGCTCATCGCGCTGGCCGAGTGGAGCCGCCTGCGCAGCGGGAGCGGTGAGGGGACCGATCCTGTCGGCCGGGCGCTCGCCTGGGCCGGAACGCTCGCCGTCGCCACGGTCGCCACCACGCTTGTCGCGACGCTCGCGACCGCACCCTTCTCCGGGTTCCATTTCCAGAACCTGCAGCCCTACGGGCTCCTCGGCAACGCGGCGACGCTGCCGCTCGTCTCCTTCGTGGTGATGCCCTGCGCGGTGCTCGGCACGCTCCTCTACCCGTTCGGCCTCGACCGCCCCGTCTGGGAGGCGATGGGACTGGGCGTGCGGGCCGTCCTGGCGCTGTCGGAGTGGGTCGCCTCGCTCGGCGGCTCGACCGTGACCGTGCCGGCCTTCGGCGAGGGAGCGCTCGTCCTCCTCGTCGTCGCGCTTCTCTGCGCGACGCTCTTCGGCACGGGCCTCCGCTGGCTTGCCCTTGCGCCGGCGGCGTTCGGCCTTCTCGCGGCCTGGAATGCGCCGCGGCAGGATGTCTATGTCGCCCGCGACGGGTCGGGCGCGGCGATCCGCGGCCGCGACGGCCGGCTCGTCGTCGTCGGGCGGATTCCGCCCTTCACGGCCGAGCAATGGCTGAAGGCCGACGGCGATCCCCGCCGCGGCACCGATCCGGGGATCCGCGCCGGCGCCCGCTGCGATCCGATCGGCTGCACCGTTCCTCTGCCGGACGGGCGCGTCGTGTCCTACCTGGAGGACCGGCGCGGCTTCGCCGAGGATTGCCGCCGCGCCGCGATCGTCCTGTCGCGCCTGACGGCCCCCAAGGACTGCGCCGCCGCCCTCGTCATCGACCGCGTGTTCCTGGCCGGCCATGGCGCGACCGCGATCCGGGCAGCCTCCCCGTCCTTCTCCCCGTCCTTCGCCGTCGCGACCTCGCGGCGTCCGGACGAGATCCGGCCCTGGCTGCCGGCGCCGCGCGCCGTCGCGGCACCCGCAGCACGCTCCCCCGGATCCCCGCCGGCTCGTCCTCCTCCGCCCGCTTCGGGCGCGGATCCGGCTCCGGAGCCCGAACTCCCGCCCGCCGAGGCCCCGGACGGCGATCCCGGCCCGTGATCAGTAGCGCCGCACGAGGCTCACGAGCTTGCCCTGGATCTTCACCCGGTCGGGCCCGAGGACGCGCGTCTCGTAGGCCGGGTTCGCGGCTTCGAGCGCGATCGAGGAGCCGCGGCGGCGGAAGCGCTTCAGCGTCGCCTCGTCGTCATCGATCAGCGCGACCACGATGTCTCCGGTATTCGCCGTGTCCTGCCGCTTGATCACCACCGTGTCGCCGTCGAGGATCCCGGCATCGACCATGGAATCCCCCCGCACCTCGAGCGCGTAATGCTCCCCGCCGCCCAGGAATTCGGGCGAGACCGTGATGGAATGCGAGCGGTTCTGGATGGCGCTGATCGGCGTGCCTGCCGCGATCCGGCCCATGACGGGGATCTGCATGGCGCGGCTGTCGGCGATCGGCACGGGCGGGGGTGCGGGAATCCCCTTCTGCTTGCCGAAGCCGCCCTCGACGACGCTCGGGCTGAATTTCGGCCGCGCCATCGGCTCGGGGAGCTTGATCACCTCCAGCGCCCGCGCCCGGTTCGGCAGGCGGCGGATGAAGCCCCGCTCCTCCAGCGCGGTGATGAGCCGATGGATGCCGGACTTCGATTTCAGGTCGAGCGCCTCCTTCATCTCGTCGAAGGAGGGCGGGACCCCGGTCTCGCGGACGCGCTCGTGGATGAAGCGAAGCAGCTCGTTCTGCTTGCGGGTCAGCATCGTCACCTCCGCGCGGGCGCGACTTGCGCTCGAAACAAATCGGGAACAAGGTAGCCGTTCCCGCTGTGTTCCACAAGCGTCGCTTTTCGGCCGATTTCGGTCCTTAACCGGTCGGATCGAGACTGCCCGTCATCCTCGGTCCATGCGATTCGTGACTCATCTCGGCGCCGCTCTGGCGGTCGCCCTTGCGGCTTCCCCGGCCGTCGCCCATCCGCATGTGTGGGTGAAGTCGAAGGCGACGATCCTCTACGACGCGAACGGCCGCATCACCGGCATTCGCCACGGCTGGAGCTTCGACGAAGCCTATTCCGCCTATGCCGTCCAGGGCTTTCCGAAGGGGCCCGACGGCAGGCCCGCGCCGGACAAGATGGCCGAGCTCGCCAAGATCAACATCGAGTCGCTCGCCGAACAGGGCTTCTTCACCAGCGCCAAGGCCAACGGCCAGAAGCTCGGCTTCGCCGAGCCCGTGAACTACGCGACGTCCTTCGACGGCAACGTCCTCACGCTGACCTTCGAGCTGCCGCTGCGCAGCCCGGCCAAGGCGGATCGCGCCTTCACGCTGGAGGTCTACGATCCGACCTTCTTCGTCGACTTCGCGATACCCGAAGGCGAGGACGCGGTGCGGCTCGAGGGCGCGCCGAAGGGCTGCGCGCTGAACGTGACGCGACCGAAGCCGCCCGAGCAGCCGCAATCGGTCTCCGAATCCTTCTTCAACGCGCTCAGCGCCGCCTCGCAATACGGCGCGCAGTTCGCCTCCCGGGTGCTCGTGGCATGTCCGTGAATTCGGCCGCCGCCCCGGCCGCCCCGCCCGTGCTTCCCCGGGCGGCCCGCCGCCTTCTTGTCGCCGCGGTGGCGGTCGCAGCGGTGGCCGCGCTCATCGGCCTCCTCGGACTTCTCGTCGGAGGCGATGCGCCTGCCGCGCCGCCGCCCAAGAACCCGTTCGGGACGGGCATTCGCGAGCCTGCGCCTGCCGCGACGGGCCTCGGCGGCTGGATCCTGGCGGTGCAATCGGAGTTCTACCGCTCCCTCACGGGCGCGCTGTCGGCCATGAAGCGCGACGGCGCGGCGTTCTGGAGCCTCGCGTTCGTGGGCTTCCTCTACGGCGTCTTCCACGCCGCCGGCCCGGGCCACGGCAAGGGCGTCATCTCCGGCTACATTCTGGCCACGAAGCGCACCCTCCTTCGCGGCGTCGGGCTCAGCTTCGCCGCCGCCTTCGTGCAGGCGGCGGTCGCGATCGGGCTGGTCGCGGTGATGGCGGCGGTGCTGCAGGCGAGCTCGGCCTCCATCAACGCGGCGGCGAGCGTCGTCGAGATCGCGAGCTTTGCGGCGCTTCTGCTCGTCGGGCTTGCGCTGCTGTGGCGGAAGACGGCCGGAATCGTTGCCGCACCGGAGCCTGCGCATGCGGGGCATGGGCACCATCACCACCTTGGCGGACACGAGCACCATGCCCACGCTCACCACCATCAGCATGGCGAAACCTGCGGCTGCGGGCATTCGCATGGTCCCTCCGCAGCCCAGGTCGAGAAGCTGACCGGCTGGCGCGAAAGCGCCGGAATCGTGCTGGCGGCCGGCATCCGGCCCTGCTCGGGCGCGATCATCCTCCTCGTTTTCGCGCTGTCGCAGGGATTGTTCTGGGCTGGGATCGCGGCCACGCTCGCCATGGCGCTCGGTACCGCGATCACCACCGGCGCGCTTGCCGCGCTCGCGGTCCTGGCCAAGGGCGTCGCGCTTCGGCTCGCCGGCGGGCGAGGGGAGGCGGGCGCGCGGGCGGTCGCCTGGCTCGAGGTGCTCGCGGCGGCCTTCGTCGCCGTGCTCGGCGGCGCTCTGCTGCTCGGGATGTGGGGCGCAGCCGCCGTCGCGAGCTGACTTACTCGGCCGGGACCGCCTTTGCGTCCCAGAGTTCGGGCCGCAACTCCTCCGGGCGGTGCGGGAAGAGCAGGGCGCAGCCAAGCGTGACCAGCGCCACCGCCGCGAGGACGAGCGTGACGGCCGTGAGGTTCCCGGTCCGCTCGTGCAGGAAGGCGACGAGCGGCGCCGCCGCCGCGGCGCCGAGGAAGCCCACGAAGAAGCGCACCGAATACATCTTGGCGCGCAGCGCAGGCGAAATGTAGCGCGCCGTCATCGTTTCGTTGACGGTCACCTGGCCGAAGATCGTCGCCGCACAGAGCGCAGCAAGCGGCAGGACGAGCCAACCTTGCGCGAACGAAAGCGCTGCGAGCGCCGGGCCGAGGAGCAGCGCCATCGGCATGAAGAGGCGGCGGAGCGTCGTCCGGTCGATGAGGCGGCCGACGCTGAACTGCGTGGCCGCGCCGCAGATTGTGACCAGGAAGGCGAGCGTCCCGATGAGCGGCAGCAGCGTCGCGTCGCCCGCGAGCCGCTCCTCCATCAGCTTCGGCAGGAGGAGCGTGAAGGCGTTGAAGACCAGGCCCGATACGACCGCGACCGAGAGCAGCACGACGACGGCCCGCCGCACCAGAAAGGGCGGAATGGCCGGGAAAGGCCGGGAGGCGAAATGCGCCGCCTGGTCGGGCGCCTTCTCGCGCCACCAGAGCAGCCCGAGCACGATGCCGAACAGGCCCGGCACGATGAAGGCGCTGCGCCAGCCGTAATGGCCGGCGAGGAAGGCCGTGACGATCGGCGCGGAGGCGACGCCGAAATTCCCGAAGACGCCGTTCACCCCGATCGACTTGCCGGGCGTGGCGCCCGCCGCCTCGACGAGCATGGCGGTTCCGATCGGGTGGTAGATCGCCGCGAACAGGCCCGCGCAGCCGAGCGCGGTCGCGAGCCCGACCGGCGACGAGACGAGCCCGGCCGCGATCAGCGAGGCTCCGGTGCCGAGGCAGAAGGCGATCATCAGCGCCTTGCGGCCGATCCGGGCGGCGAGCCAGCCCTGCGGCAGCGACCCGACGCCGTAGAGGACGAACATCGCGGTCGCGAGCGCCAGGACCGGACCGTATTCCGAGCCGAACTCGCCGCCCGGCCGCGCCATCACGAGGACCGCCGTCGGCAGGATCAGCAGGCTGTAATGGGTCAGGAAATGCGCCGCGTTGATGAAGGCGATCTGCCGGCCTGCTTGCGAGGACATCGGATGCGCTTCCTCCGGGCGGCCAAGGCCGCTTTCCGGCCCGTCTAGCCTGTCCGGCGACGTCGCGCCACGCGCTCAGATGCGGGGCGGCTCTGCATCGCCCTCCGTCCGGCCCTCGAGGATGCGCTCGACATAGACCCGGCGCACGACGACGATGGCGACCGCGAGCAGCGGGGTCGCGACGAGCACGCCCGGCACGCCGAAGAGCTGGCCCATCCCGAACAGGACCACGATGAGCAGGACCGGCGGGATCTCGACCTGCGACTTCTGGATGAGCGGCTGGAGGATGTTGTTCTCGCTCTGCTGGACCACGATGAAGAGGCCGATCGTCCAGAGCACGAGGGTCGGGTCGGTCCCGAGCGCCACGAGGATGGCGGTCCCGGCCGACAGGATCGGGCCGAGATAGGGGATGAACTCGACGAGCCCGGCGAAGAGGCCGAGCGCCAGCGCATAGGGGACGCCGATCGCCCAGAGCCCGACGCCGACCGCGACGCCGATCACGAGCATGAGGATGAGCTGGGCGCCGAGCCAGTTCAGGATCGTCCGGTCCAGCTCGTCGAGCAGGCGCTCGGTGAAGGGCCGGTGCCGGAGCGGAACCAGGCGGACGAAGCCGCGCCTGTACAGGCCCGGATCCAGCGCGAGGAACAGCGCGCCGACGAGCGCCAGGCCCGCATAGCCCAGCGCGGCCGAGATCGCCCCGACGATGCGGCCCGCCTGGCCGACCGTGTCGCCCGGGCTCGGCAGGCTGAGCCCGGAGCTCACCTGCTGCCAGAGCGATTGCAGCCACGGGGTCTGGCCGATGCGCTGCTCGAGTGCCTGCGCGGCTGCCGGAAGGCGCTGCACGAGCTGTCGCGCCTGGTCGGCGATCGTGGGCGCGACGAGCACCGCGGCGCCGACCGCGAGCAGGACGAGCAGGGCCGCGACGAGAAGAACGCCCCAATGCGGGGCCATGCCGGTCCAGCGATGCACGATGTCGCCGAGCGAGCGCAGCACAATCGCGAGGAGGACGGCCAGGAAGGTGATCAGCAGGAGCGTCCGGAGCGCCCAGGCGGCCGCGAAAAGCGCGGCCATGCCGAGCACCACGAAGGCAGCGAAGGCAACATGGCGGCGGAAGCCGCCCTGGCTGGGGATCGGGTCTGGGAGCTCGGCCATGGCGCTGCAATTCGCACGGGGGAAGAGCGTTCCACTACTCCGCCTATCCGAATGTTGCGCCGCGATCTCAGCCCTTGGTGGCCCCGGCCGTGAGCCCCGCGATGTAGTAGTCCATGAGGAAGGCGTAGATCACGAGCGGCGGCGCGGCGCCGAGCAGCGCGCCCGCCATGATCTGCCCCCAGTTGAACACGTCCGCCTTGATCAGGGTCGTCGCGATCCCGACCGAAAGGACGAGCTGGTCCTGGGAGGTCGTGAAGGCGAGAGGATAGAGGAACTGCGCCCAGGACACCGTGAAGGCGAAGATCGTGGCCGCGATGATGCCCGGCAGCGCGACGGGTACGAAGATCCTGAGCAGCGTCTGCGTCCAGGACGCGCCGTCGATCAGGGCCGCCTCGTCGAGCTCCTTCGGGATGGAGGCGAAGTACCCGATCATGATCCAGGTGCAGAAGGGCACGGTCAGCGTCGGATAGACGAGGAGCAGCACGTACCAGTGGTTGATGAGCTCGATCCCGGTCCAGTCGCGGAAGGTCGCGAACATCTTGAAGAGCGGGATGAAGAGCAGCGTCTCGGGGACGAGATAGGTCAGGAAGACGCCCGTCGCGAGGACGGAGGAGCCCCAGAACTTCATGCGCGAGAGCGCGAAGGCGGCCGGCACGCTGATGAGCATCGTGATGATGACGACCAGCACCGACACGATCGCGGAGTTCTTGAAGAAGGTGAGGAAGAGCGGCGAGGAGAGGAGTTCGGCGAAGTTCGCCAGCGTCGGGTTGAACACCCACCAGGGGTTCGTGGCCGCCGAGATCTCGTTGGAATGCTTCAGCGAGGTCAGCAGCATGTAGAAGGGCGGGACGAGCGCGAAGACGACGAACAGGCAGAGGAAGAAATAGGCCCAGCGCACCGCCCAGCGCCGGTCCTGGCCGGCCATGTGGGACGACGAGGTGTCGATCGCGGGAGGGGCCGGGAGCGCTGCTGCCGTCGCCATCACATCCGCTCCGCGCGCTTGTTGACGTCCCGCAGGATGAACACCGCCGCGACCGCCAGGATCGGCAGCATGAAGAGCGATACCGAGGCGCCGAGCGGGATGTCGCCGCCCTGGATGCCGAGGCGGAACGCCCAGGTCGCGAAGACATGCGTCCTGTCGATGGGCCCGCCGGCGGTCAGGATCCAGACGATGTCGAAATTGGCGAAGGTGACGATCAGCGAGAACAGGGTCGTGATCGCGATGATGTTGCGCATCATCGGCAGCGTGATGAACCAGAGCCGCTGCCAGAAGGTCGCCCCGTCGATGGCCGCGACCTCGTAGAGCTCCGCCGGGACCGATTTCAGCGCCGCCAGGTACATGATCATGAAGAAGGGCGCGCCGTACCAGATATTGACCAGGATCACCGAGAAGCGCGCCCACATGGCGTCGCCCGTCCAGGGGATCGGGCCGATCCCGAGCCCGCCCAGCACGTAGTTGAAGGCGCTGTAGGAGGGGTCGAAGAGCCAGAGCCAGGCGAGCGTCGAGAGAGCCGGCGGGATGACCCAGGGCACGAGCAGCATGCCGCGCCACTTCCGCTGCCCCTTCTCCGGGATGGCATGCACCAGATGGGCGACGACGAACCCGATCAGCGCCTTGAAGATGACGGCGCTGACCGCGAAGATGCAGGACTGCTTCACCACCATCCAGAAGGTTTCGCGGGTGAAGAGGAAGGTGAAGTTCGACAGTCCGATGAAGCGGTCCATCCGCTTGTTCAGCGTGGCGAGATGCATCGCGTAGAAGGCGGGATAGACCACCATCACGCTGACCAGGATCAGGAGCGGCAGCGTGAACAGGAAGGCGACCGTCGAACGCTGGCGCATGAAGACGCGGAGCCGCGAGCGGCTCCGCGCAGGGGCGGCGAACGTGGCCGGTTGTCGTACCGCGATCTCGGACATTGAACGATCCAGCTGCCGCCGACGGCACGGCGGTTCAGACATCCGCTCACCCCGGCGCAAGCCGGGGTCCACACACAGGGTCGAGGCTGGGTCCCGGCTTCCGCCGGGATGACCGAGGGGGTGCTATCCCCGCATGAAGCCCTCGACCTCGTTCTCGGCCCAGGCGAGCGTCGCCTCGAGCCTCTCGCCGCCGAGATTGCGGGCGACCATCTTGGTCATGACCGCCTGGTTGTAGATCTGGTTGGCGATGTTCGGCGGGGCGGGGGCCGCCGCGATCGAGAGCGTCTGGTGGTTGTGCGGGTTCGGGTAGTGGTAGAGCGTGCCCCTGGGCGGCTCGGCCTCGGCCCAGGTCTTGAGCGTGGTGAGCTTCTCCCAGGCCGGCAGGTCGTAGCCCGCGCTCACCTCGACCATCTTGGCGATGGCCTCGTGCGTGGAGAGGGCGACGAGCAGGCTCTTCGCCGCGCTCTTGTTCCGCGAGAAGGACCAGATGCCCCAGAGATAGGGAAGGTAGGGCGCGAAGCGGCCTTTCGGTCCGGCCGGCATGCCGTGCGTCCAGCACTGCCTGGCGATGTCCGGCGCGTCGCGCTTGGCCACCGCCCAGGCGCTCGGCGGGTTGCAGACCAGGGCGCCGCGGCCGGAGACGAGCCACTTGTTGTTCGAGGCGTCGTCCCAGGCGGGCGCGTCCGGCGGCAGGAAGGCCGCGAGCTTGCGCAGGTATTCCATCGTCTGCCGCACGGCATCCGACTTCACGGTGATCTTCCCGTCCTTGTCGACGAGCTCGGCCCCGAAGGACTGGAAGAACGCCCCGATCGTGTCCACCGAATCGGTCGTCTGGCCGAGCCCGATCCCGAAGGGCACGCCCGCCTTGTGGCACGCCTCCGCCGCCTTGAGGAACGTGTCCATGTTCCAGTTCTCGGCCTTGGGCGGCTGCCCGGCCGGGTACATGGCGACCACGTCGATGCCGGCATGCTGCTTCATCAGGTCGATGCGCGAGCAGGGGCCCTTGATCTGGCTGCCCGGCGTCGAAGGCACGGCCATCCAGCGGCCCTTCACCTTCGCCAGGTAGTCGACCGTGCCGTTCACGTTGCCGTTCTGCCTGATGAGCTCGGGCATGATGTCGTCGACGGCTTCGAGCTGGCCCGCATGCTCGTGGACGTACCAGGTCGGGAAGGCGAAGATGTCGTGCCCGGATTTCGCCTGCGCCTCGGCCGCGATCGTCAGCAGGTTCTTGTTCCCCTGCGACGTGATGAAATCCATCTTGAGGTCGACCTTCTCCTTCTCGGCCCAGGCCCGTGCCACCTCCTCGGTGGCCTTGTTGGCGCCCGGCACCCAGTGATCCCAGAAGGCGACCGACAGGCTGCCCGCCGCATGCGCGCCGCGCACGAAGGGCGCCGCCACGAAGGCGGCGGAGGCCGCGCTCGTCTCGAGGAACCGTCGCCGCGTGACCTTTCCATTCGCCATTGGTGTCCCTCCCGAAATCGTTGTGATCGTTGGCTGATCGGACGTTCCCGCAGCGCCGGTCGGGCGTGATCGGCGCGTGTTCCGGCTTCCCGCAAGACCTCCGGCTGTTCCGCACCGTCAATCTTGTGACGATATTTCGGCATACGCAACAGAGACTTCGGTTAAGTCAGCATTGCTGACCGATGATGCCGTGCAGCAATGCATTTCGCCAGAAATCGCGACAATCTATGCTGCGTTTGCGAAGCGCTGGTCCAGCCGCTACGCTCGCAGCCGGCGCCCGCGGCCGGGGCGGCAGCAAGAGGGGAGGGCGTGATGGCGGCTCATGAAGGCGAGTTCACCTGGTATGAGCTGATGACGACCGATCTCCCGGCCGCGCAGCGATTCTATACGGCGGCGATGGGCTGGGAGGTTCAGGACGTCTCCCGGCCGGAGATGGCCTACATCCTGTTCAGCGCGTCGGGCGTGCCCGCCTGCGGGCTCATGGACGTGCCAGAGCCCGGCATCCCGCCCGGCTTCTTCGGCTATGTCGCGACGGACGACGTCGAGCGTACGACGGAAAAGGCCAGGGCGCTCGGGGCCACGATCCACAAGGAGCCGACGGACGTCCCGGGCGTGGGCAGCTTCGCCGTCCTGAGCGACCCTCAGGGCGCCGCCTTCGGCCTGCATCAATGGTCGGATGCCGCGACGGCGCCCGGCCCGGCCCTGATGAGTCCCGGCCGGATGAGCTGGCACGAGATCATGACGACCGACTGGGAGGCCGCTTTCGGCTTCTACGGCGAGCTGTTCGGCTGGCAGAAGTCCGACGCGATCGACATGGGCCCGATGGGCACCTACCAGCTCTTCACCGGCCCGGGCGGGGGCGACGCCGTCGGCGGGATGTTCAACAAGCCCCCGCAGATCCCGCAGCCTTTCTGGCTCTACTATGTCGCCGTCCCGGCGATCGCCCCTGCCGTCGAGAGGATCCGCGCCGGGGGCGGGCAGATCATCAACGGACCCATGGAGGTGCCGGGCGGCGCCTGGATCGTGCAGGGAATCGACCCGCAGGGGGCGATGTTCGCGCTGGTCGGTATGCGCCCGTAGCCGTGCCCGGACCTCCGGGCCCGGGCCTGCCGAGGCTGGACGTTGGCGACGGAGCTAGGATTTCAGGCGCGCCGTCGAGGACGCGCTCTGGGCGCCGCCGCCGGACGCGGAGGGGATCGTCTTCGGCCCCTTGTCGAAGCTCCACTTCGTCCCGTTCAGTATCAACTTGTTGAAGACGAGCGTGACATTGCCGCTCGAGACCTGAGAGGACGAATTGAAGGTGACGTTCCGGCTCGGCAGATAGACGAGCCCGGTCCAGTCGAAGCCCTGCGACTGGTTGAAGATGAAGTCGCTCTTGGAGAGGTTCGGAGCCTCGAAGAACAGGATCCCGGCATAGGTCCCCGTCGTCGGCGCCGTGAGGGTGGTCTTCACGCCCGAATTGAACTGGAACTTCGAGCCCGAATCCGCGAAGTAGAACGTGACGCCGGCCCCGCCCGTGCAGGTGGGGCATGCCCAGACGCCGCCATTGGCGTTCCAGGTACCGTTCCGGATGATATAGAGACCCGGCAAGAAATTCACGTTCGTCGTGCTGTTGAACGTGATGTTGCAGTAAATTCCCGGGGACAGAGAGACCGTACCGCCGTTGTAGTTGGTCGATATGCAATTTCCCGAGGTATTTGGCACCGGCAGCTTGCCCGCGAACGGGTCGGACGCGGTCGCGCAATTCGTCTGCAGGTTCGGAATGGTGATCGAGTTCTGGGTCACCCTGGCGCCCTGGACGCAGACTTTCTCGAAATTGAAGGTGCTTCCCGAGTTGAACATCGCGGCCGGGTTGGCGGTCGACTTGATGTCGATCTGACAGTTGGGCGCATTGATGTTGGCCCCGCTGTTCAAGGTCAGGCCCTGCTCGTTGGACGCCAGCACGAGGACGCAGACCGCACCCGGGGCGGGTTCCGCCTTCACGGCCGTCGCCGAGACCTCGACCGGGATTGCCGACCGCCCGACCACCTGCAGGAACTGGGCCGAGACCAGGCCTTGGACCGTTCCGGTGAAGCTTCCGTCGGCGTTGGTGGAGAAGTTCGGCACAGGCGTGGCCTGACCGTAGATGTCGGCGAAGATCTTGGTCGCGAGCGCCGTTCGCGATCCTGCCTCGGCCTCAACGCCCCTCAGAACGGCGGCATCGATCGCGGCCTGAAGCCGCGTCTGTTCGGACGCGGCTCGCGAGTAGTCGACCGCGGAGCCAACGGCGGCAAGCGTGGGAAGCAGCGCCAGAGCGAAAATGACGGCTATGTTGCCGCGGGCGTCGCCCAGGAATCTTACGATGTTCGAAGCAAGCCGCATCTGCTGGCCCTCCTGCCTGCCCGGTTTACGTAGGTCATGTTGAGATCTGGTCTCCGGTTTGATTAAAATTGCGCGCTTTTCGCTGCGCCCGCTCGGTCGTTGCGGCCCGCTCCGCCCTTCCGCCTCCGCGAAAGCGGCGCCGGGACCTTCTGGCGCGCTGCTTCGCTCCGTCTTCTCTCCAGGACGACTCCGCATGAAATCCCGGCGTAGCTTCCGCGGCCTGTCCGCCTTCCCGATCACGCCCATGGACGCGGGCGGACGCGTGCTGGCCGAGGACCTCGCCAGGCTGCTCGAGCGGCTCGCCGCCGCGAGCGTCGACTCGATCGGCTTTCTCGGCAGCACGGGCTCCTACATGTACCTGTCGCGCGGGGAGCGCCGGCGCGCGGTCGAGATTGCGGCCGAGGTGCTGCGAGGCCGCGTCCCGCTGATCGCGAGCGTCGGGGCGATGCGCACCGACGAGGCGCAGGCCCTTGCCCGGGACGCCGAGGCGGCCGGAGCCGACGGGCTCCTGCTCGCGCCCGTCTCCTATACGCCGCTGAGGGACGAGGAGGTCTTCCGCCACTACGAGGCGGTCGCCGGCTGCACTGGGCTGCCGCTCTGCATCTACAACAACCCGTCGACCACCCACTTCACCTTCTCGAACGAGCTGATCGCGCGGCTCGCGCGCGTGCCGGGCATCGTCGCGGTGAAGAACACGGGATTGCCGGCTGCCGACATGCCGGCCGCGCATTCGGCATTGCGGGCGCTCGTCCCGGCGGATTTCGCCCTCGGCTATAGCGGCGACTGGAATGCGGGCGGCGCGGTGCTGGCGGGCGGCATCGCCTGGTACAGCGTGATCGGCGGGCTGCTGCCCGAGCCCTCGCTCAAGCTGATGCGGGCGGCCGAGGCCGGGGACGCGGCCGAGGTGGCGCGGCTGAACGGCCTCTTCGAGCCGCTCTGGGCGCTGTTCCGCGAGCTGTCGAGCTATCGCGTCGTCCATGCCGGCGCGAAGGCGCTCGGCCTGACCCGGGCCGACCCGCCGCTGCCCATCCTGCCGCTCTCCGCGGCCGACGAAGCCCGCGCGATGGGCGCGATCGAGGCCGTCCGGACGATCTGAGGCCGGGGCCGCCGTGCGCGGTCGAGCTTGCGCGGGCCCAGGGCAGGGCGCATCTGGCCGGCAATCCTGGTCAGGAGCCTCCCATGCGTGCGGTCGGATACCAGCAATCGAAGCCCATCGCGGACGAGACGTCACTCGTCGATATCGAGCTGCCCGATCCCACCCCCTCCGGCCGCGACCTCCTGGTCGAGGTCCGGGCGGTCTCGGTGAATCCGGTCGACACCAAGGTGCGGATGCGCGCCGCGGCCGAGCCGGACCAGTGGAAGGTCTTGGGCTGGGACGCCGCCGGCATCGTCCGGGCCGTCGGGCCGGACGCAACCCTGTTCAAACCGGGGGACGAAGTATTCTATGCCGGCGCGATCAATCGCCAGGGCACGAATTCCGAGCTTCACCTCGTCGACGAGCGCATCGTGGGCCGCAAGCCGGCGACACTCTCCTGGGCGGAGGCGGCGGCGCTGCCGCTGACCTCGATCACGGCCTGGGAGATGCTGTTCGATCAGCTCGACATTCGCCGTCCCGTTGCGGGCGCTGCGACGCCGCTCCTCATCATCGGCGGGGCGGGGGGCGTGAGCTCCATGGCCGTCCAGCTCGCCCGCAAGCTGACCGACGTCACCGTGATCGGCACCGCCTCGCGGCCGGAATCGCGGGCATGGGTGCAGGACCTCGGCGCGCATCGCGTGATCGATCATTCGAAGCCGCTCGCGGCCGAGGTCGAGGCCCTCGGGATCGGCGCGCCAGGCTACGTCTTCTCGACCACGCAGACCGGCAAGCACCTCCCTGAGATCCCGAAGCTCATCGCCCCGTTCGGTCGCTTCGGATTGATCGACGATCCCGGCCCGCTCGACGTGAGCATCTTCAAGCAGAAATGCGTCTCGACGCATTGGGAGTTCATGTTCACCCGGCCGGTGTTCCAGACGCCGGACATGGCCGAGCAGGGCCGGCTGCTGAACGAGGTCTCGCGGCTGGTCGATGCCGGGACCCTGCGCACCACGCTCGGCGAGACCTACGGCCCGATCAACGCCGCCAATCTCCGCCGCGCGCATGCGCTGATCGAGAGCGGCACCGCCAAGGGCAAGATCGTGCTCGAGGGCTTTAGCGTCTGAGTTCCATGCGCCTGGAGCAGCGCAGGCCGGCGCCGTTGTCTACGTACCCTGTTTGTTCTAGTCTCGAAGCGCCGGCCTCCTTTGTGCTCGGGCGCCGGACGCACTAGATCAGGGCTTCTCTCGGACATCGCGGGCCCTGGCCCGCCGGACCTTTCATGGCCAAGCTCGACGACCTTTTCGACCGCGCGCGCCCCGCCTTGGGCGGGCAGGACCGCGTCATCGCGGTCCGGGGCGCGCGCGAGCACAATCTCAAGAACGTCGACCTGACGATCCCGAAGGACAGGCTGGTCGTCTTCACGGGCCTGTCCGGGAGCGGCAAGTCCTCGCTCGCCTTCGACACGATCTATGCCGAAGGCCAGCGCCGCTATGTCGAGTCGCTCTCGGCCTATGCGCGCCAGTTCCTGGAGATGATGCAGAAGCCGGATGTCGACCAGATCGACGGGCTCTCGCCGGCCATCTCCATCGAGCAGAAGACCACCTCGAAGAACCCGCGCTCGACCGTCGGCACCGTGACGGAGATCTACGACTACATGCGCCTTCTCTGGGCGCGGGTCGGCGTGCCGTATTCGCCGGCCACGGGGCTGCCGATCGAGAGCCAGACGGTCAGCCAGATGGTCGACCGGATCCTGGCGCTGCCGGCCAAGACTCGCTTCTACCTTCTGGCTCCCGTCGTGCGCGACCGCAAGGGAGAGTACAGGAAGGAGATCGCCGAGTTCCAGAAGAAGGGCTACCAGCGCCTGAAGGTCGATGGCACGATCTACATGATCGACGAGGTCCCGCCGCTCGACAAGAAGTTCAAGCACGACATCGACGTGGTGGTCGACCGGCTTGCGGTCGCGCCCGACATCGCCGCCCGCCTTGCCGAGTCGCTCGAGGCCGCGCTCGAGATGGCGGACGGCATCGCGGTGATCGAGTTCGTGGATGGGGTTCCTGCACTGTCATCCCCGGCGGCGCGGAGCGCCGGGAAGGGGATCCAGGAGCGAGCGGCTGAGCGTGGATTCCCTTCCCGGGCTGCTGGGCAGCCCGCCGGGGATGACACCGTCCCCCAGCGCATCACCTTCTCGTCCAAGTTCGCCTGCCCGGTCTCGGGCTTCACCATCCCGGAGATCGAGCCGCGCCTCTTCTCCTTCAACTCCCCGACCGGCGCCTGCCCGGCCTGCGCCGGCATCGGCTCGGAGATGCGGATCGATCCCGGCCTCGTCGTGCCGAACGGCGAGATCTCGCTGAAGCGCGGCGCCATCGCGCCCTGGGCCAAGTCGACCTCGCCCTATTACGGCCAGACGCTGGACGCGCTGGCGAAGCATTACGGCTTCTCGGTCGCGTCCAAGTGGAACGCGCTGCCCGAGACGGTGCGCGAGGTGATCCTCTATGGCTCGAAGGGCGAGCCGATCCGCATGGCCTATAACGACGGCCTGCGCTCCTACGAGGTGAACAAGCCCTTCGAGGGCGTCGTGACGAACCTCGAGCGCCGCTACAAGGAGACGGAGTCGGACTGGGCGCGCGACGAGATCTCGCGCTTCATGTCCGAGACGCCGTGTCAGGTCTGCGGCGGCAAGCGCCTCAAGCCCGAGGCGCTCGCCGTGAAGGTGGACGGGCGCGACATCGCCGAGGCGACCGCGCTCTCGATCAAGGAGGCGGTCGGCTGGGTGCAGGGCCTGCCCGACCGGCTGACGCCGAAGCAGAACGAGATTGCCTACCGCATCCTCAAGGAGATCCGCGAGCGGCTGACCTTCCTGCAGGATGTCGGCCTCGACTACCTGACGCTCTCCCGCAATTCCGGCACGCTGTCGGGCGGCGAGAGCCAGCGCATCCGCCTCGCCTCGCAGATCGGCTCCGGCCTCTCGGGCGTGCTCTATGTGCTCGACGAGCCGTCGATCGGCCTGCACCAGCGCGACAACGAGCGCCTGCTCGGAACCCTCAAGCGTCTGCGCGACCTCGGCAACACCGTCATCGTCGTCGAGCATGACGAGGACGCGATCCGCGAGGCGGATTACGTAGTCGATGTCGGGCCCGGCGCCGGCATCCATGGCGGCGAGATCGTCGCCGAGGGCACGCCCGCCCACATCATGGCCGACCCGGCCTCGCTCACGGGAAAATACCTGACGGGCGAGCTCTCCGTGCCCGTGCCGCCGAAGCGCCGGCGCTACGACAGGGCGCGCACGATCAAGGTCGTCGGCGCCCGCGGCAACAACCTGAAGGACGTGACGGCGGAAATCCCGCTCGGCACCTTCACGGTGGTGGCCGGCGTCTCGGGCGGCGGCAAGTCGACCCTCGTCATCGACACGCTCTACCGGGCCGTCGCGCGCCGCATCAGCAACGCGGCCGAGCACCCGGCCCCGCACGACCGCATCGAGGGGCTGGAGCATATCGACAAGGTCATCGACATCGACCAGTCGCCGATCGGCCGCACGCCGCGCTCGAACCCCGCCACTTATATCGGCGCCTTCACGCCCATCCGCGACTGGTATGCCGGCCTGCCCGAGGCCAAGGCGCGCGGCTACGGTCCTGGTAGGTTCAGCTTCAACGTCAAGGGCGGCCGCTGCGAGGCCTGCGCGGGCGACGGCCTGATCAAGATCGAGATGCACTTTCTGCCGGACGTCTACGTCACCTGCGACGTCTGCAAGGGCAAGCGCTACGACCGCGAGACGCTGGAGGTGAAGTTCCGCGAGAAGTCCATCGCCGACGTGCTCGACATGACGGTCGAGGAGGCGACGGAGCTGTTCCGTGCCGTCCCGACCATCCGCGAGAAGCTGGCGACGCTCTGCCGGGTCGGCCTCGGCTATGTCCATGTCGGGCAGCAGGCGACGACTTTGTCCGGCGGCGAGGCGCAGCGGGTCAAACTCGCCAAGGAGCTGTCCAAGCGCTCCACCGGCCGCACGCTCTACATCCTGGACGAGCCGACCACGGGCCTGCACTTCCACGACGTCGCCAAGCTCATGGAGCTGCTGCACGAGCTCGCCGACCAGGGCAACACGGTCGTCGTGATCGAGCACAACCTCGAGGTCATCAAGACGGCCGACTGGGTCATCGACATGGGCCCGGAGGGCGGCGACGGCGGCGGCACCATCGTCGCGGAGGGCACGCCGGAGGAGATCGCCAAGAACCCCGCGAGCCATACGGGGCGCTTCCTGGCCGAGGTCTTGGCCCGCCGTCCGGTGAAGCGGGCGGGGGAGGGGGCGGAGGGGGCGGCCAAGCCGAAGAAGGCGCGGGCGAAGGCGGCCGTGCGGCAGGCGGCCGAATAAACTACTGCCGTCATGGCCGGGCTTGGCCCGGCCATCCACGTGCGGACGTTCTACGATCATTTGGATCCGTCATCCTCGGGCTCGACCCGAGGATCTCGGGCCGGTGCTGAGACGCTCACGAGCGCTCAGGGACAAGCTATGCCGAGCGCGACGTATGAGGTCTTTCGCCAGGCCATTCTCCAGCAGAAGCAGGTCGTCTGCGACTACGACGGCCACCCCCGCGAACTCTGCCCGGTGATCCTGGGGCACACCTCCGGGGAGGAGCGGGTGTTTGCCTACCAAGTCGGCGGGTCGGGCAGCAAAGGACTTCCGCCCGGCGGCGCCTGGAGATGTTTGACCCTCGCGCGCGTTGGCCGGGCGGCTCTGCGCGACGGTCCGTGGCGCGAGGGCAGCAGCCACATGAGGGAGCAGACCTGCGTGACCGAGGTCGAGCTCGACATCAATATCCACGTTCGAGGACGGCGCTTGTGAGCGACACGCTCGATCGGGTGAAGGCCTGCATCGCGCGTCGGGCGGTGCGCGCATCTCGGATCATGGCGAGGAACAAGCGACGGCGCACGTCATCTCCCCGAGAGAGATCATGGCGAGCGCCGAAGGCGCCCTCCTGGTCGAAGATCATACGGACGCCGTCAGGGGCCCGAGCGTCCTGGCACTTCATCGGTTGCACGACGGCCGACCGGTCCATGTGGTATGGACCACCTTTCGGCAGGGACGACGGAACCGGCGGTGCTGGTCACGGCCTGGAGGCCGGACCCGGCCCTCCGGTCCGCCGACTTCTTGAAGCGGAGGCGATCATGAGGCGCCGAACCACGACGAAGCTGATCCGCGACGGCCGCTACGTGGCCGAGGTCGATATCGAGCTGGAGTACAGCGACGAGCCCTGGTCGCCGACCATGTCCCTCGACGATGCCGAGAAGCTGGAGCGGGTCCGGACGGCTCTCCGCCGCGGCGACATCTCCGAGGCCGCGAAGGAGGCAAAGGTGTTCGAACTCCTGCCGCTGGCGGGATGAGATGGCCGACTGGGTCATCGACATGGGCCCGGAGGGCGGCAAGGGCGGCGGCACCATCGTGGCCTAAGGCACCCCGGAGGAGATCGCCAAAAACCCCGCGAGCCATACGGGGCGCTTCCTGGCCGAGGTCCTGGCCCGCCGCCCGGTGAAACGGGCCGCGCCGGCGGCCGAGGGGGCGGCGAAGCCGAAGAAGGGGCGGGCGAAGGCGGCCGGCGCTGGGGGGAGGCAGGCGGCGGAGTGACCCTCAACTAAGCGGATGTGGGATTCTGTCTATCGAGTTCGGTGATGTAACGTTGGATCGAACGGGCCGTTGCCTCGGCGCGCGCTTCCTGGCCGGGGCCAGGGCCTAAGCCCATGTGCTCGCGCTCGACCTCCAACAGATAACGAACCGCGTCCTCCAATGCGCCGCCGCGGCGAAGATCGCCAGCCGCTTTGAGGAGGTACCTGTCATACTCGTCGGCGAAAGGTTCTTCGTCCCAGTGCCTGTCCGGAGGAAGAAGGCCGATCGGGTCCCACTCCCTCCAGCCGATGTCGCGTAGACTCGACAACTTGATCGCCGGATCAGCGCCCATCGATCCACCCCAACTGACATGCTGTCCTGATGCTCGGACACAACCTCGAGGCCTTCAAGACGGCCGATTGGGTCATCGAGTGGGCCCGGAGGGCGGCGACGGCGGCGGCACCATCGTCGCCCAGGGCACCCCGGAGGAGATCGCCCGAAATCCCGCGAGCCATACGGGCCGGTTCCTGGCCGAAGTCCTGGCACGGCGGCCGGTGAAGCGGGCGGCGGAGACGGCTCCCGAGCCGAAGCCGGCGAAGAAGGGCCGGGCGAAGGCGGCTTTGCGGCAGGCGGCGGAGTGACGGACTTCCCTCGACCTAATTCGAAGGATTACGCAGCCGCGGCGATAGGAGCCGGCGATTTGACCGATGTTGAGGTCAGCGTCTTATAGTGAGACTTAACATCCTCGAAAGCCCGCAGGAGAGGCTCAAATCGAGCAAAATTGATTGTTGACCTGTTTGGCCACACGACCCGTGTCGCAAAAACATGCTTTCCGTAGAATTTAGTTCCGTCTTTTTCCTTGTTGGTTCTGTCAAACGACTTTCCATCGACCTTTTCGTTGAGCAAAGTGTCGTCAAATAAGTCTTCAATCGCTGTCTCTGGGTGTTTAATTTTCGGAACAGGCACAACATACAAGTTCTTAATGAGGTGATAGAACGGATCAGCGCCTGCCACCGTAGTCCCAAGGATCGCCGACACAGCTTTGAAGAATTCGGTAGAACCTTTGTCGACATCTGTCACAAGGATGAGTGGATGTGACGGCGTTGTTTTGAACATCTGAGTCCGATTGGCGTATTCTCGGACGAGTTTCTTCAGCTGATCCGTCCCTCCAGCTAGATCCTGTATGGTCGAGGTGATCTTTGTGTACTTGAACAATCGGACAGTCAATTTCTTTTCGCTATCCAGCAGGCCAGGAACTTTCGACGATAAGGCCTCTATCGCGCTGCGTATGTAGACGTTGTCCGTCTTCCCTTCGCAGATTATAGTTGGGCGATCGACGTCGTACAAATTGCAATAATCTAGGAATTGCGAATACAGCCGATAGTATCCAGGTTGATCTTTCTTCTGTAGCTTGCGATGTGACGTTTCCTGACCACGGATGTGATAGATGAACGCTAATTTGCCCTGAAGGTGACTCCTGCTCACAGGCTCGATTTTATTCTTGTCCTGTCGGAAGGCTATACCAGAAGCGAAAAGACGATCACACATGGCTCGAACAAGCTTATAGTAATCAACCGAGACATTTATTTTTCGGTTCACAACTAATCCGGTTGTCTCCTGACGCGAGTCGCGATACTGCATACGCGTTTTGCTGTGATTGATCTTGTGTCCGGAGAGATACACTGACGCTAACAGATCATTGCCGGCCGACCACTTGTTTGGGTCCCCTGGCGAAGTTGCGCCGATCACTTCCGGGAAATCTTTCTTGTTCGTTGAGAACGTCAGATCATCAGCGTAACGCGTGTACGTGCATTTGTGCCTCCTGGCGATCTTATTCAGACGCAAGTCAAGCATATGAGCAAGAAGGTTTGAAATTACTGGTGAGCATGGACTGCCCTGCGGCAGGTGGTTGTTGTGGCACGCGATCTGAGCAAGGACGGTTGCAGCCGCCGGGTGGAGCTGAAAATTCTGATCTCTCATGAAGAAGCCTCTCACCCGACCAAAATTGAAGGTCGGAAAGAAGTCTTCAAGATCGAGGTTGAAGACAAACCTCTTATTCCGGTGATTTCGAGCGTTTGTCAGAATTGAGAGTTCTCTCTTGAATCCGTGCGAGAGGATGCATGCCTTCTTTGTTCGAGACCTCTCTTGTTCAGTTTGAATCTGAAGCAATACGCTTGCCAGGCGTCTTTGCACCATTTTGAGACGTTCATTGGGGGCCATAATAGCCCGACTGCCACCGGCCCTCTTAGCAATAGAGAAGGTTCGATATCGAGCCTGAGTAGGTATCTTATACAAAACAAAAGACAGCACCGCTGGCGTAAGCCCAAGGACGCGTGCGACACTGGAGAGGTCAGTGCACGCTCGTAGTCGGAGGAGGAGCAGTGACTCGACGCTCATGAGAAGTGGCTTGCGGATACTCGTACGCGTATTCGCATTCTATGCATTGTCATTCGCCTGTTCGAAAGGCAGTTCAAAGGCTGGAGCATCGCCCAGACATTGACTTCAACGACGCCGAAGCAGCGCCGCAAAATCTATCCGCAAGCCGGGGGCAGTTAATCACATGAGCCAGAGTGCTCGCAAGACCGCGGAACGATGTTCCACAATTTGATTTCGGCGCGTGCGACGGCCTCCGTTTGAGACTACCGCCGCCGGAGCTGAAGGTGCTTGAGAATCGTTCGGCCTGAGGGTTGGCCGTGCATCTATGAGGACAACGCCGAGGACCAGCCAGGAGCGGAGGCTGACAATCCCATCTTCGCGTGATTAGGAGCGGCCAACTCACGGAGCCAGTGGGAGTCGAACCCACCCAGCGAGTTTCTAAGGCCCGCCCCCCCTCCAGGGGGATGGCCCCGTGAGACACCTCAGATGGTAAGTGACTGCCTCACAATTCAAGAGGTGGCCGAGACCAATCCTGAGACAAGATCCCGCGGGAGAGGAAAGCTGCTCCTCCGGCGGAGCGTGGCCGCCGCACCTACTCCCCCGCCCTCCGCGGCACCCCCGCCAGGCAAGCCCTCAGCGCCAGCCCGCCGCTTCCATGTCCGCGGCTGTGCAGGCTCGCCGGGATAAGGCGCGCGAACCCTCTCCCCTGGAGAGAGAGGGTGGTCGGCGGAGCCGACCGGGAGAGGGGAGTGCGAGCGGGCCAGGGATCTTCCCCCCTCATCCGCCGTCGCCATGCGACGATACCCTTCGCGGGGGCGGGCTCTTCGTTTCCTGAGCGAAGGATAGGCCGCCTCGCCGGGCATGTGCTATTCTCGCCCCATGACGAGCGTGGCCGAGATCGAGGACGCGGTTTCCCGCCTCCCCCCCGAAGACCTCGCGGCCTTTCGAGCCTGGTTCGAGGCGTTCGAGGCCGAGCGCTTCGATCGTCGGATCACGGAGGACGCCGCGTCCGGGAAGCTGGACCGGCTTGCGGAGGAAGCGTTGGCCGATCTGCGCCGGGGTGACGTTCGCGAGCTGTGAGGCATCTCGCAAGTCGGCGTTTCTGGACGGCTTACGAGCGGCTGCCACCATCCGTCCGCGAACTGGCCGATCGCAACTACAACCTCCTCAAGCGCGACCCGCAGCATCCATCCCTGCACTTCAAGAAAGTCGGTCGCTTCTGGTCCGTGCGGGTCGGACTTCGCTATCGCGCACTCGCGGTCGAACAGGATGGCGATCTCGTCTGGTTCTGGATCGGCAGCCACGCGGATTATGACAGGCTGACTGGATAAGTTCTGAGTCGGCGCCGATAGGACTATCTTGACATCCTATCCGAATTAGGATTATAAGCCCCTCGTCCTCTTCGCCGAGGGGCGCTCTCGCGAGGCGTCAACAGAGCGGAAGGGGATGCGGCGCCTGCGGGCGGGGTTCGCAGCCTCGCACTCGGGGAGCCGGACCAGCGCCGCCCTCCGGGTAATACGGCCCGGGCGCCAGTGCAGCATGGCTAGTGTTCTCTCGTCCGGCAACGAGCGAGGGGGCGGAAGAGCGGCAGGTCCGGTCCAAAATCGCCGCGCGCGCCGGGGCAACCCGGACGCGGTTGGTGACGCTGGATCCCCTTCCCGGTCCTTCGGGCCGCCGGGGATGACGGCGGAGCCGATCGCGGGGACGCCGCAAGGCGCTCTCAAACAACAAACGATCGAGTGCCCGGCGTCCCGCGCCCCCTCGATTGCTCTTTGAAGAGGTTGCGAATGGAGCCCCGCGCACCGGGACGGACGGCGCGTGCGCGCTCCGCCGCGAAGCGACGACGGATGAGGGGTTCGAACGGTGCCACCCCTCAATCCGACCCCGGCCGACGCCGGGGCCGCCCCGGATCAAGTCCGGGGCAGGCTCTTCCCCCGCAAGGGGAGAAGGAAAGGCGCCCGCTCCTCAGCATGACGACCGAAGCAGACCGCGAGCCGACGAAGGAGACCGCATGCCCGAAGCTCCCTATCTGCGCGAATACGACACGCGCATTCCGGCCTACGACCGCACGCCGGAATACCGCAGGATCCGCGCCTCCACGGTCAAGTTTTGCGACGCGGTCGGCACCCACCTGATCTGCCCGCGGCGGGCCTGCAAGCGGGAAGGCGGCTGCGCCGACCGGGACATGCGCGGGCTTCCGTTCTGCTGGGAGCACTATCGCGGCATGCTCCGCTTCCTCCTCTGCGTCGCGGCGCGGCTGCTCGGGGCCGACGGGCGCCCCGGCGCCGCCGGGAACGAGCCCCGCATGCCGCCGCTGTTCGGGGGCCAGCCGCTCCTGGCGGAACTGGCCGAGGCGGGGCTCGATCTCGGCGCCCTCGCGCGTCCGGTCGCGGACGGGCCCGACGATTGGGACTGGGAGGCGATCCCCGAGATGCGGGAGCTGTTCCGCGAACTGACCGGGGACGGGACGGCCTGAGCTCCCTGCGCGGACGCGGCCGGGTGACGGCGGGACGGAACCAGGGACGATCCCTCCGGCTTGCCGCGGCGGCAGAACCGAGGACCGCCGATGGCCAGCGCGTCAGACGTCACCTACCCGCCGCTCGACACCCTCAAGCCGCTGGCGGAGAACGTCTGGCTCGTCGATAGCGGGCCGATCCGGGCGATGGGCCTCTCCCTGCCGGTCCGGATGACCGTCGTCCGGCTCGCCTCCGGCGGCATGTGGCTCCACTCGCCGACCCGGTTCGACGAGGACCTGCGGCGCGAGATCGAGGCGATCGGGCCGATCCAGCATCTCGTGGCGCCGAACATCGCGCATTGGAGCTTCCTCAAGGAGTGGCAGGAGCATTGCCCGGGCGCGACGACCTCCGCCGCGCCGCACCTGCGCGAGCGCGCCCAGGTGAAGGCGGCCGGCGTCAGGCTCGACCGCGACCTCGGCGAGACGCCGCCGGCGGACTGGGCCGGGGAGATCGGGCAGGCGGTCGTGCCCGGCGCCCTCGGCTTCCGCGAGGTCGCCTTCTTCCACCGGCCCTCGCGCACGCTCGTCCTCACCGATCTCGTCGAAAACCTCGAGACGGCCAGGCTGCCCCTCGGCACGAAGCTCTTCGCGCTCGTCATGGGCGCGAACAGGGGAACGAGCCCGGCGCAGATCCGGCTCGCGCTCCGGCTCCGCCGCAGGGAGGCCGCCGAAGCCGTCCGCCGCATCCTCGCCTGGGCGCCCGAGCGGGTGATCTTCGCCCATGGCCGCGTCTTCGAGCGCGACGGCACGCGCGAGCTGAAACGGGCGATGGCCTGGCTGGTCGGCTGACCGCGGCCGGCCCGCCGCCTTGCCTTCCGCCCGGCCGCATTCTATATGCGCGCGCATTCCACACGCGGCAGCGGCCTCATGATTCAATGAGGCGTCCCGGTGTCCGGCACCCGCCGGACCTCATCGCTCCGCGGCGGCATAACCGGAGAGAACCTTGGCACTTCCCGATTTTTCGATGCGTCAGCTCCTCGAGGCGGGCGCGCATTTCGGCCATCAGGCCCATCGCTGGAACCCGAAGATGTCGACCTACATCTTCGGCACCCGCAACAACATCCACATCATCGACCTCGCCCAGACGGTGCCCATGCTGCACCGCGCCCTGCAGGCGGTGAGCGACACGGTGGCGAAGGGCGGGCGCGTCCTCTTCGTCGGCACCAAGCGGCAGGCCTCGGACGCGGTCGCGGAGGCGGCCAAGCGCTCGGCCCAGTACTACGTGAATTCGCGCTGGCTCGGCGGCATGCTGACGAACTGGAAGACCATTTCCGGCTCGATCAACCGGCTGCGCCAGCTCGACGAGACGCTGTCCGTCGGCGGCCCGGGCCTTACCAAGAAGGAGCGCCTGATGCTCTCCCGCGAGAAGGAGAAGCTGGAGAAGGCGCTCGGCGGCATCAAGGACATGGGCGGCGTGCCCGACCTGCTCTTCGTGATCGACACGAACAAGGAGCAGCTCGCCATCAAGGAGGCCGGCCGCCTCGGCATCCCGGTCGCGGCGATCGTCGACACCAATTGCGATCCGGACGGCATCGCCTATCCGGTCCCGGCCAATGACGATGCCGGCCGCGCGATCGCGCTCTATTGCGACCTCGTCGCCCGCGCCGCGGTCGACGGCATCGGCCGCAGCCAGGGGGATCTCGGGGTCGATCTCGGCGCCGAGGAGGCGCCGATCATCGACGACCTGCCGGCCGCCAACGCCAACGAGCCCGCCGAGCCGACGGAGGTGTTCGAGCTGCTCGCCGCCCCGCGCGGCGCGCCGGACGACCTGACCAAGCTCACGGGCGTCGGCCCGCAACTCGCCAACAAGCTCAACGATGCCGGCATCTTCCACTACTGGCAGCTCGCCGCGATGCAGCCCGAGGACGTCGCGAAGCTGGACGCGGACCTGAAGCTCAACGGCCGCATCACCCGGGACGACTGGATCGGCCAGGCCCGGAACCTGATCGAGGCCGCGGCCTGACCGGCCGCTCCGACCCGATCAGCATCTCCCATTCGAAGCCGGCTCCGAGCCGGCTTCGCCACAATTGAAGAAGGATAACGACGATGGCGACCGTCACCGCCGCAATGGTGAAGGACCTGCGCGAGAAGACCGGCGCGGGCATGATGGACTGCAAGGCGGCCCTGGGCGAGACCGGGGGCGACATCGAGGCGGCCGTGGACTGGCTGCGCAAGAAGGGGCTCGCGAAGGCGGCGAAGAAGGCCGGCCGGACGGCGGCGGAAGGCCTCATCGGCGTGGAGAGCCCCGGCCGCTCGGCCGCGATGGTCGAGGTCAATTCGGAGACCGACTTCGTCGCGCGCAACGATTCCTTCCAGGCCTTCGTGCGCGAGGCGACCAAGGTCGCCCTGATGACGCCCGCCTCGGTCGAGGCGCTGGAGGCCGCGCATATGCCGGGCTCCAAGACGACGCTGAAGGAGAAGATCCAGGAGCTCGTGGCGACCATCGGCGAGAACATGACGATCCGCCGCGTCGCCAAGCTCGAGGTGAAGGAGGGCGTGGTCGCGAGCTACGTCCACAACCAGGTCTCGGAGGGTCTCGGCAAGATCGGCGTGATCGTGGCGCTCGAGTCGGCCGGCGATGTCGGCGAGCTCTCGACGCTCGGCCGCCAGATCGCGGCCCATATCGCGGCCATGAATCCGGTCGCGGTCGACGCGTCCGGCGTCGACCCGGCCGTGGTGGAGCGCGAGTCGGCGATCCTGCGCGAGAAGAACGCCGGCAAGCCGGACAACGTCCTCGCCAAGATCGTCGAGAGCGGGCTGAAGAGCTTCTACAAGGAGAACACCCTCCTCGATCAGGCCTTCGTCTACGACCCCTCGAAGTCGGTCGGGCAGATGCTCAAGGAGGCTTCCGCCAAGGCCGGCAAGCCGGTCGAGCTGAAGGGCTTCGTCCGCTTCGCGCTCGGCGAGGGCATCGAGAAGGAAGAGACCGATTTCGCGGCCGAGGTGGCGGCGCAATCGGGAATCGGAAAGAAGCCCGACGGCGACCGCACGTCGGCCTGATCGAGCGGGGCGGCCTGAGGGCCGCCCTTTTCGTATGGGCAAGGGCAGGCCGCGCCGGTTCCCGTTCCCGAGGAGATGTGTTCCGTGACAAGGCCGTATCGGCGCGTTCTGGTGAAGCTGTCGGGGGAGGCCTTCGCGGCTCCCGACGGGTACTGGCTGTCGGCGCAGATCCTGGCGGAGCTCGCGGCCGACATCGCGGCGACCGCCGAAGCGGGGACGCAGCTCGCGATCGTGATCGGGGGCGGGAACATCATCCGCGGCGCCCGCATGACTCAGGCCGGCTGGATCGACCGCCCGACCGCAGACTCGATGGGGATGCTGGCGACGGTCATGAACTCGCTCGCGCTCGAGACGGCGCTCAACGCCGCCGGCGTCTCGGCCCGAACGATGTCCGCCGTCTCCATGCCGAGCATCTGCGAGACCTATGCGCGCCAGCCCGCGCTGCACTATCTCGATCGCGGACAGGTCGTGGTGCTGGCGGGCGGGACGGGAAATCCCTTCTTCACGACGGACACCGCGGCGGTGCTGCGCGCGGCCGAGCTCCGCTGCCAGGCGGTGCTCAAGGCGACCCAGGTCGACGGCGTCTACTCGGCCGATCCGAAGTCGAACCCGGGCGCGGTCCGCTACGACAGGCTGACGCATGACGAGGCGATCCAGCGCGACCTGAAGGTGATGGACACGGCCGCTTTCGCGCTCGCGCGGGAGTCGCGGCTCACCGTCATCGTGGGCTCCGTCCATGCCCCGAGCTCGGTCCGGGCCATCCTCCAAGGGGGCGCGCCATCCACCGTCGTCGCCCCTTGATGCGGGCCGCCCCGGCGCGTAATCCCTTAGAAATCAAGAGAGAACTTGCCCCATGGCCGTCACGACCTTCGACGTCAGCGATCTCAAGCGCCGCATGCAGGGCGCCATCAATTCGCTGAAGCACGATCTTGGCAGCCTGCGCACCGGCCGCGCGACGCCCAGCCTGGTCGAGCCGATCCAGGTCGAAGCCTATGGCGCCACGATGCCCATCACCCAGGTGGCGACGGTGAGCGTCCCGGAGCCGCGCCTTCTGTCGATCCAGGTCTGGGACCGCGGCATGGTCGCGGCCGTCGAGAAGGCGATCCGGCAATCCGATCTCGGCCTCAATCCCCAGACGGAAGGCCAGGTGATCCGGCTGCGCATCCCCGAGATGAACGAGCAGCGCCGCAAGGAGATGGTCAAGGTCGCGCACAAATATGCGGAAGAGGCCCGGATCGCGGTCCGCCACGTCCGCCGCGACGGGCTCGACACGCTGAAGAAGCTCGAGAAGGACGGCGAGATCAGCGAGGACGACGGCAAGCGGCAGGCCGAGCAGGTCCAGAAGGCGACGGACCAGGCGATCGCCGACATCGACAGCGTCGTCGCTGCTAAAGAAAAGGAAATCATGCACGTCTAATCTGAGCGAGCTCGGCCAGCAGGAGCCCGCATGCCGCCCGAATCCACGGCCTTGAACCTCGCGGTCGCCGAGCCTGCGCTCGGCCCCCTGCCGCGCCACGTCGCCATCATCATGGATGGGAACGGCCGCTGGGCGGCGAAGCGCGGCCTGCCGCGGCTCGAGGGCCATCGCCGGGGCGTCGAGGCCGTGCGCCGCACGGTGCGGGCGGCGATCGGGCTCGGGATCGAGCACCTGACCGTCTATGGCTTTTCGGCGGAGAACTGGCGCCGTCCGGCGGACGAGGTGGCGGACCTATTCGGCCTGCTGAAGCGCTTCATCCGGGTGGATCTCGCTCAGCTCCACGCCAACAACGTGCGGGTCAGCGTCATCGGCGACCGGCCGGCCCTGGCCGAGGATATCCGGCTGCTTCTCGACGAGGCGGAGGAGATCACCTGCCGCAACTCGGGCCTGAACCTCGTCGTGGCGTTCAATTACGGCGGCCGGCAGGAGATCGTGCAGGCCGTGCGGCGCCTCGCCCGGCAGGTCCGGGCGGGCGAGCTAGATCCGGAGGCGATCGACATGGGCACGATCGCGGCCGCGCTCGACACGCGCGGGATTCCCGATCCCGACCTCGTCATCCGGACCTCGGGCGAGATGCGGGTGTCGAACTTCCTCCCCTGGCAGACGGCTTATTCCGAGTTCGTCTTCCTGCCGGATCTCTGGCCGGATTTCGACGAGGACACCTTCCGTCAGGCGATCGATCAGTTCCGCGGACGCGACCGCCGCTTCGGCGGGCGGAGCGCGAAGGCGCTCTGAGGTGAGCGATCCGGGCCGCAGCGGCGGTCAGACGCGGACCTCTCCGACCCGCAGCGAGGTCGGGCGCAGAGTCGCGTCGGGCATCGTGCTCGCCGCCGTCGCGCTCGCGGCGGCCTGGCTCGGCGGGCCGGTCTTCGCCCTCTTCTGGCTTGCGGCCGGCATTGCGATCGCCTTCGAATGGATCGCCATGACCAGGGCGGAGCCGCGCGCCATCCTGGCCGCCCTTTGCGCGGCTGGGCTCGCCGGCTTGATCGTCGGCCATAAGCTCGACACGAGCCCGGCGGCGGAGGCCGGGATCCTGCTCCTTGCGCTCGGCGCCCTGGCCTTTGCTGCCGAGAGCGGCCGGGACCGCGCCTGGGCGCTCGCCGGCTTCGCCTATGCGGCGCTCGTGGCGCTCGTCCCGGTCGTGATCCGCGACCGGCCCGATCTGGGCCTCGTACCCATCCTGTGGCTCTTCGCGGTGGTCTGGACCACCGATGTGGCTGCCTATTTCGCCGGGCGGGCGATCGGCGGGCCCAAGCTCGCGCCCTCCGTTAGCCCGAAGAAGACCTGGTCCGGCTTTCTCGGCGGCCTTGCCGGGGCGACGCTCGTCGGCACGCTCGTCGTCGATCTCGGCCGGCGGTTCGGCGCGGAGTTGCCCGTCGGCCTCGTAGCGGTGGCGCTGGGCTCGGCCGTCGCGTCGGTCGCCAGCCAGATCGGAGATCTCGGCGAATCCGCCCTGAAGCGACGCTTCGGCGCCAAGGATTCGGGGCGTCTCATCCCGGGCCATGGCGGCGTCATGGACCGGCTCGACGGCTTTGCGGCGGTTGCGCTCCTCTGCGGTGTCGCGCTGGCAGGCTCGCGCCTGGCGCGCTGAGGAGAGATCGCTTGACGCATCGGATCACCATCCTCGGGGCGACCGGCTCGATCGGGAAATCGACGGCCGAAGTGCTCGCCCAGCATCCGGACCGCTTCCGCGTGACGGCTCTGGTCTCGGGCAGCGACGTACGCGGACTGGCCGAGATGGCGCATCGGCTCGAGGCCGAGTTCGTGGCGCTCGCCGACGCCTCCAAGCAGAAGCCGCTGCGTGAGGCGCTCGCCGGCAGCGGCATCGCGAGCGGGGCCGGACCCTCGGCCGTCATCGAGGCCGTGGAACGCGAGGCCGAAACCATCGTGGCAGCAATCTCCGGGGTGGCGGGGCTGGCACCGACGCACGCGGCGTTGAAGAAGGGACGGCGGATCGGGCTCGCCAACAAGGAGAGCCTGGTCTGCGCGGGCGCCGCCTTCATGCGCGATGCCGCCCGGACCGGGGCCGCGATCCTGCCGATGGATTCGGAGCACAACGCGCTCGCCCAGGCGCTCGCTTCCGGCCATCCGGACGACGTGGTCACGATGACGCTGACCGCCTCCGGCGGGCCTTTCCGGACCTGGGACGAGGCGCGGATCGCCGCCGCCACCCCGGCCCAGACCGCAAAGCACCCGACCTATTCCATGGGCGCCAAGATCAACGTCGATTCGGCGAGCCTCATGAACAAGGGGCTGGAACTGATCGAGGCTCATCACCTCTTCGGCCTTCGCCCGGACCAACTCGACGTCGTGGTCCATCCCCAGTCGATCATCCACGGCCTGGTCCACTGGCGGGACGGCGCGGTCACTGCCGGGCTCGCCAATCCGGACATGAAGATTCCGATCGCGAACTGCCTTGCGGCGGAGCGGCGGCTCACGATGAGCGTGCCGCGTCTCGATCTTGCCGCGATCGGAGGATTTACGTTCGAAGCTCCGGACGAGGCGCGTTTCCCGTGCCTGCGGCTGGCGCGGGCGGCGCTTGCCGCGGGAGGCGGCATGCCGGCGGTGCTGAACGGGGCGAACGAGGTCGCGGTGGAGGCCTTCCTGTCCGGCCGGGCCGGCTTCGGCGACATTCCGAGGGTCGTGGAGGAGACCTGCGCGGCCTTTGCCGGGCAGGCCGGATACGAGCCTGCCACCGTCGAGGATGCGCTCGCGCTCGATCGGGAAGCAAGGCGGATCGCGGCCGGGTTCCTCCCGGCCGTGTCCAGGCCCGCCGTGGCGCGGGTGTAGGGAGAGGATGATGGAATTCGTCGCGGCGGCGCTGGGCAAGACCGGAGCGTTCCTGGTCTACCCCGTCGCGTTCCTGTTCGTGCTGACCATCGTCGTCTTCGTGCATGAATACGGGCATTTCTGGGTCGGCCGGCGCTGCGGCGTCGGCGTGAAGGCCTTCTCCATCGGCTTCGGGCGCGAGCTCTTCGGCTGGGACGACAGGCACGGCACGCGCTGGAAGATCTCCGCCATCCCGCTCGGCGGCTACGTCAAGTTCGTCGGCGACATGAACGGCGCCAGCGTGCCGGACGATGCCGCCCTCGCCCGTATGCCGCCGGCCGAGCGCGCGATCAGCTTCCACACGCAATCGCTGCCGAAACGTGCGGCCATCGTGGCGGCGGGCCCGGCGGCCAACTTCCTGCTCGCGATTCTCGTCTTCGCGGGCATGGCCTATTTCGCCGGCCGTCAGGTCCTCGCGCCGCGGATCGAGACGGTGCAGCCCGGCAGCGCGGCCGAGCTCGCGGGCTTCCGGCCGGACGATCTGGTCATCTCCATCAACGGCCGGGCCATCTCGAGCTTCGCCGACATGCAGCGCCTCGTCTCGACCAGCGCCGGCGACGCGCTCGAAATCGTCGTCGAGCGCGAGGGCCGCCGCCTGACGCTTCAGGCCACTCCGACCGTCCGAGAGGTCGAGGTGCCGGGCTTCGGCAAGCAGAAGATGGGCCTCCTGGGCGTGCAGGGGTCGAAGGACCCCGCCGACCTGCGCTTCGTCCGCTACGGCCCGCTCGAATCGCTGGCCATCGGCGCGCAGGAGACCTGGAGCGTCGTCGACCGCACCTTCAACTACCTGGGCAAGCTGGTGAGCGGGCGCGAATCGGCCCAGCAGCTCTCCGGCCCGATCGGGATCATGCGGGTCTCGGGCGAGGTCGCCTCCATGGGCGGGGTCGGCCCGCTCATCTCGCTGGTCGCGATTCTCTCCGTGTCGATCGGCCTCATCAACCTGTTCCCGATCCCGCTGCTCGACGGCGGGCATCTTCTCTTCTACGCCGTGGAGGCGGTGCGCGGCCGGCCGCTCAGCGACCGCGCCCAGGAGATCGGGTTCCGCATCGGGCTGGCGATCGTCGTGATGCTGATGCTCTTCGCCACCTGGAATGACATTGTTCACCTTGGCGCGTCTTTTGCCGGCCGCGGGACGTGACAGGAAGGCAACGCGCACAGAGAATGACGCGACATTAAGCTTAACTGGGTGTCCATCGGATCGGGCACCCGCTAGAAGCGGACCCTCTCGCGGCTTGGTGAGGGGAAGCCGCCGAATTGGGCCTCGCTTCGAGAGAAGCAAGAGCGAGACGGGCAGTAGATGATGCTGATGAAGACGGTCCGACGGTTCAAGTCGGCAAGCCTTGCCGCGGCGGTCCTCGCGATGGCGGTCCTGGGTGGGGGCGTGGCCTTCGCGCAGGAGATCGTCGTCCAGGGCAACGGCCGCGTCGATGCGGAGACGGTGCGGTCCTATGTGACCGGCTCTGGCTCGCTCGAAGAGGCCCGCCGCAACATGATCCAGAGCGGCATGTTCTCGGACGTGCGCCTGTCGCGGCAGGGCAACCGCATCGTCGTGAATGTGCGCGAGGCCGTCACGGTCAACCGCGTGGTGGTCGAGGGCAATCGCAAGCTCAACAAGGACGCGCTTGAGGGCGATCTCCAGACCAAGGCCCGCCGTCCCTTCAATCAGGCGACCGTCGATGCCGACGTCGCGCGCCTGAAGGAGATCTATGCCCGCATCGGCCGCGCTGCTGCCAAGGTCTCGGCCCGCACGGTCGATCTGCCGAACGGCCGGGTCGACGTCGTGTTCACGGTCGACGAGGGCGGCAAGACCGGCGTCGCCGAGATCAACTTCGTCGGCAACGAGGCCTTTTCGTCGCGTCGCCTGCGCGAGCTGATGAACACGACGGAGATGAACTTTCTCTCGTTCCTGAAGACGAACGACGTCTACGATCCGGAAAAGATCGCGCAGGACGCGGAGATCATCCGCCGTCACTACCTGAAGAACGGTTATGCCGACTTCCAGCTCGTCTCCACGGACGTGCGCTACGACGAGGCGAAGGAAGGCTACGTCATCACGTTCACGGTCAGCGAGGGCCAGCAGTACCGCGTGGGCTCGGTCGGGTTCGACAGCCGCGTCGAGCAGGTGAGCCCGGACATATTGAAGGACGAGATCGAGACGCAGGTCGGCGAGGTCTACAACGCTGAAGACGTCGAGAAGACGCTGTCGAACATGACGAATGCCGCCGTGCGCCGCGGTCAGCCCTTCGTCATCGTGCGGCCGACCGGCGCCCGCAATCCGGCCACCCACACGGTCGATATCGGCTTCGTGGTCGAGGAGGGTCCGCGCGTCTACATTGAGCGCATCAACGTGCGCGGCAACACCCGCACGCGCGACTACGTCGTGCGGCGCGAGCTCGACATCGGCGAAGGCGACCCCTTCAACAAGGTCCTGATGGACCGCGCGGAGCGGCGCCTCAACGGCCTCGGCTATTTCAAGAAGGTCCGCATCACGACGGAGCCGGGCAGCTCGGCCGACCGCGTGGTCGTGAACATCGATGTCGAGGATCAGCCGACCGGCGCCTTCTCGATCTCGGGCGGCTACTCCACCTCGGACGGCGCCATCGGCGAGGTCGCGGTCTCGGAATCGAACTTCCTCGGCCGCGGCCAGTTCGTCCGCCTGGCCGGGCAGATCGGCCAGCGCTCGAACGGTGTCGATTTCAGCTTCACCGAGCCCTACTTCCTCGGCTACCGCTTCGCGGCCGGTTTCGACCTCTTCTCGAAGTACTCGGACCAGACGCAGTACTCGCGCTACGAGAACCGCACCACCGGCGGCCAGATCCGCATCGGCCTGCCGCTCACGGAAGAGTCCGGCGTCACGCTGCGCTACTCGCTCTACGAGCAGAGCCTGAAGATCCCGAACACGACGCGGCGCCCGTTCAACGACTGCTCCGTGCCGATCCCGGGCTACACGACCTTGAATCCAAACGGCACGGCCGCTTACCCGGCCTGCGCCTATGACGGCGAAGCTTCGATCGCGGTGAAGGAGTCCCAGGGCTCGACGCTCACCTCGCTCGCCGGCCTGACGCTCGCCTACAACACGGTCAACGACCTGCGGAACCCGCGGAACGGTCTCTATGCCGAGGCGAAGCCGGAATTCGCGGGCCTGGGCGGCGATTCCAACTTCTTCCGCATCTCCGGCGAGGCGCGGTATTACCACGAGATCTACGAGGACATTGTCGGCCTCGTGAAGATCCAGGGCGGCCACATCGAGGCCACCGGGCGGAACCGCTCCTCGAACGGCCTCCTCACCTTCGGCGGCGACCTCCGGCTCGTGGACCATTTCTTCCTCGGCCCGACGCTCGTGCGCGGCTTCGCGCCGTCCGGCATCGGACCCCGGGACATCTCGACCCCGGATTCGGCCCAGAACGCGCTCGGCGGCACGACCTATATCGGCGGCACGCTCGAGGCCCAGTTCCCGATCCCGCTCATTCCCCGGGATCTCGGCCTGAAGGGCGCGGTCTTCGCCGATGCCGGCACGCTCTTCGGCTATCGTGGCCCGCGCGGCTTCGACGTGACGCGGGACGGCCTGATCACCTGTGGCGTCGCGACGATCCAGCCGGAATGCGTGGACGTCCGCGACCGGATGGTCATCCGCTCCTCGGTGGGCGCCTCGATCCTCTGGAACTCGCCGCTCGGCCCGATCCGCTTCGACTACGCCTACGCGCTGTCGAAGGACGAGGGCGTGATCCGGACCTATCCGGGCGTCGGCCCGGTCCGGGTCGGGCAGGACCAGACGCAGGCTTTCCGGTTCTCGGGCGGCACGCGCTTCTGATCGGTACGACTTGAGGGAAGAAGGCCGGCCGCCACGCGCGGCCGGCTCCGCCATGTCCGAACCCATCTTCTTTGCGCCGGAGGCGAGCCTCTCGCTCGGCGATGTCGCGCAGATCGCCGGCGTGCCGCTGCCGGAAGGCGCGCCGGCCCTCACGCTGCGGGCGGTCGCCTCCCTCGAAGAGGCCGGCCCGTCCGACCTCGCTTATATGGACAACCCGCTCTACGTGGAGGCGCTTCGCCTGACGCGCGCCGGGGCCTGCCTCATCTCGAGTCGCTTCGCCGCCGCGGTGCCGCCCGGCACCTACCCCCTCGTGGTGCCGGCGCCCTATCGTGCCTACGCCGCCGTGCTGGCCCATCTGCATCCCTCGGCCCTCCGGCCGCGATCCCCCTTCGGCGCAAGCGGCGTCACGCCGGGGAGCTTCGTCCATCCGACGGCGCGGCTCGAGCCCGAGGTGGTGGTCGATCCGGCCGCGGTGGTCGGCCCCGGCGTCGAGATCGGCCGCGGCACCGTGATCGGGGCGGGCGCCGTGATCGGAGCCGGCTCGCGCATCGGCCGGGATTGCTCGGTCGGGCCAGGGGCAAGCGTTATGTACGCGCTTCTCGGCAACCGGGTGATCGTCCATCCGGGCGCCAGGATCGGCCAGGACGGGTTCGGCTTCGCGTTCGTGGCCGGCCGGCACCAGAAGGTGCCGCAGGTCGGCCGCGTGATCATCCAGGACGATGTGGAGATCGGCGCGGGCACGACGATCGACCGGGGCGCCACGCGCGACACGATCATCGGCGAGGGCACCAAGATCGACAACCTCGTCCAGATCGCCCACAACGTGGTGATCGGCCGCCATTGCATCATCGTCGCCCAGACCGGGATTTCCGGCTCGGCGCGCCTCGACGACTACGTGGTGCTGGGCGGGCAGGTGGGCGTGGTCGGCCATGTCCGGATCGGGGAGGGCGCCCAGATCGCGGCCTCGTCCAACGTGAATGCGGATGTGCCGCCCGGCGTGCGCTGGGGTGGCACGCCGGCGAAGCCGGTGCGGGAGTGGTTCCGGGAACTCCACACCCTCAAAAGGCTTGCATCCCGACCCGTTAACGCGAAAGAGGGCGGCGATGGCGACGCTGCTTGATTTGCCCGCTTCCGGCGGGGAGACATCGATGGCGCAGGATACCGGAGGGACGCTGGGCAGCGCCGACATCGTGCAACTGCTCGACCTCCTGCCGCACCGCTACCCCTTCCTGCTCGTGGACCGCATCGTCGAGATGCGCGGCGACGAGTCCTGCGTCGGGATCAAGAACGTCAGCTTCAACGAGCCCCAGTTCCAGGGCCACTTCCCCGGCAAGCCCGTCTTCCCCGGCGTCCTCATCATCGAGGGCATGGCGCAGACTGCGGGCGCGCTCTGCGTCTGGTCCCAGCTCGCGAACAAGAAGCCGCCGAGCAAGGTATTCTTCATGACCATCGACAATGCCAAGTTCCGCAAGCCGGTCGAGCCTGGCGATGTCCTCCGCTACCGCATGACGAAGCTGCGCAGCCGACGGAACATGTGGTGGTTTCGCGGCGAGGCCACCGTCGACGGTGCGCTCGTCGCCGAGGCCGAGGTCAGCGCCATGCTGGTAACCGAATGAGCTTCCACGGAACGATCCATCCGGCGGCGATCGTCGATCCGGCCGCCAAGATCGGGGACGATGTGCGCATCGGCCCCTATTGCATGGTGGGGCCGGATGTCGAGCTCGGGGACGGGGTGGAGCTGATCAGCCACGTCGTGGTGACAGGGCACACCAGGGTCGGCGCGCGCACCCGCATCTTTCCCTTCGCGTCGATCGGCCACGCTCCGCAGGACCTTCGCTACCGCGGCGAGCCGACAACCCTGACGATCGGCGAGGATTGCATCATCCGCGAGGGCGTGACGATGAATCCCGGCACCCCGAACGGGACCGGCAAGACCACTGTCGGCAGCAGGTGCTTCTTCCTCGCCCATTCGCATGTCGCCCATGATTGCCGCGTCGGCGACAACGTCATCCTGACCAACAACGTCATGCTCGCGGGCCACTGCAAGATCGGCGACTATGCCATCATCGGCGGGGGGGCGGGCATCCATCAGTTCGTGCGCATCGGCCCGCACGCCTTCGTGGGCGGCCTCTCGGGGGTCGAGAACGACGTCATCCCCTACGGCATGGTGCTTGGCAATCGCGCCTATCTGGCCGGGCTGAATATCGTGGGGCTGCGCCGCCGCGGCTTCTCGCGCGAGCAGATCCACGACCTCCGCCGCGCCTACCGCCTCCTCTTCGCGGACGAGGGTACGCTCGCCGAACGGGTGGACGACGTGGCCGAGGAGTTCACGGTGCATCCGACGGTGCACGAGATTCTCGACTTCATCCGCGGTGGCGGCGACCGCGCGCTCTGCACGCCGCGCGAGGCGGTCACCGCGCGGCCGTGATGGGCGCGGAGGGGAGCTCCGGGCCGGTCGCGATCCTGGCGGGTTCGGGCGAGTTTCCCCTGCTCCTTGCGGACCGTCTCGCCGCCGCCGGGCGCGAGACCCGCATCCTGGCCTTCCGCGGCTTCGCCTCCCGCGCGGTGCGCGCCAGGGCCGATGCCTCGGTCGGCCTTCTGGATGCCAAGGGCACGCTGTCCTGGCTCGAGCGCTGCGGTCCGGACTGCGTGACGCTCGCCGGCGGCTTGAGACGGCCCGATCCCGGCGCCCTCCTCGATGCCTATTCGGCGCTGCGCAGCCGGGCGGAGCTGCGCGCCATCCTGGCCCGGGGAGACGACAACCTCCTTCGAGCCGCCATCGGGCTCCTGGAGGAGCGCGGCTTTCGCCTCGTCGGCCTTACAGACCTCGCACCCGAGCTCCTCGCGCCGGCAGGCGCCTTGGGCACGCGCGTACCGGACGAGGCATCCCTAGGCTCGGTCCGGATCGGAATGGAGCTGCTGCGGAAGCTCTCGTCCTTCGATGTCGGGCAGGCTGCCGTCCTGGCCGGCGACCGCGTGCTCGCCATCGAGGGACCCGAGGGGACGGACCGCATGCTGGCCCGGGCTCGCGCGCTCCGCAGGCGCGGTTTCCTCCGCCGCCCGGAACGCGGCGGCGTGCTCGTGAAGGCGCCGAAGGAAGGGCAGGACCTGCGCGTCGACCTGCCCGCGATCGGGCCGCGGACAATGGTCAATGCGGCGCGAGCCGGCCTCTCCGGCGTGGCGGTCGCGAGCGGCCTCTCCGTCGTGCTCGACCGTGCGGAGACGGTTCGGATGGCGGACCGGCTCGGCCTCTTCCTCTTCGGCGCGGCGGGACGGGGCACGTGAGGCAAGCGAAGGTCTTCCTCATCGCCGGCGAGGAATCGGGGGACCAGCTCGGCGCCGGGCTCATGCGGGCGCTGAAGGCCGGCATCGGGGACGTGGCCTTCGAGGGGGTGGGCGGTCGCGCCATGGAGGGGGAAGGGCTGAAGAGCCTCTTCCCGCTTTCGGATATCGCGGTCATGGGGATCACGGCCGTCCTGGCCCGGCTGCCGTCGATCTATCGGCGTGGGCTGGAGGCCGTGGAGGCGGTGGTGCGCTTCCGGCCCGACGTGCTGGTCGTGATCGACAGCCCCGAATTCACCCACGCCGTGGCGCGCCGGGTCCGGCGCCGTCTGCCGGACCTGCCGATCGTCAACTATGTCAGCCCGAGCGTCTGGGCCTGGCGGCCGGGCCGCGCCCCGCGCATGCGGGCCTATATCGACCATGTGCTCGCGCTGAAGCCCTTCGAGCCTGCCGCCCATAGCCGGCTTGGCGGGCCGCCCTGCACCTATGTCGGCCACCCGCTGGTCGAGCAGCTCCACGAGCTGCGACCTGCGCCGGGAGAACGGCGGCCCATCGCCGACGATCCGCTGACCCTGCTCGTTCTTCCCGGGAGCCGCCGATCCGAGATTTCCCGCCTGATGGAGCCGTTCGGCGCAGCGCTTGCGCTGCTCCAGGAATTGGCCGGGCGGCGCTTTGAACTGCTCCTGCCCGCGGTTCCCCATCTCGTCGAGGACATCCGCGCACGCGCCGCCGGCTGGACGATGCGACCGACCATCGTGGAGGGTGAGCAGGCGAAGCGCGCGGCCTTCAGGCGGGCGAACGCGGCGCTCGCGGCTTCGGGCACGGTGACGCTCGAGCTCGCGCTTTCCGGCGTGCCGATGGTCGTCGCCTACAAGGTGTCGAAACTGGAGGAGCAGCTGAAGCACATCATCAAGGTGCCCTCGATCGTGCTGGCGAACCTGATCCTCGGGGAGAACGTGGTGCCTGAGCGCGTGCAATGGGATTGCACGCCCGAGAAGCTCGCCGGGGCGCTCCTGCCGCTGCTGGGCTCCTCGCCCGAGCGGCAGCGGCAGATCGAGGCCTTCGGGCGCCTCGACCGGATCATGGAAGCAGGCGGCATCAGCACGCCGTCGGAGCGCGCAGCCGGGATCGTCGTGGCCGAGATCGAGCGGGCGCAGCGTCGGTCGAGCTGAGCCCGCTCGCATTCATGCCGCGCGGGCGGTGTCCCACTCCCGAAGGGCGGCGGCGTCGCGCGGGGTGACGTCCGGATAGTCCGGATCGGACCCGACCTCCGGCGTGATCTTCCACGAGCGCGCGCACTTGCGGCCTTCCGCACGCTCCGGCACGACCGCGACTCCCCTGACGTCCTCCAGTCGGAACGCGTCGGCCGGCGGCTCGCCGGCGACGATCCTGATGCCGGAGGTGATGCAGACCTCGGCCAGGTCCACACCCTCCAGCGCCGCCATGATCCCCGGGTCGGAGACATAGACCAGCGGTGCAGCCTCCAGGCTCGCGCCGATGCGCTTGGCCGCGCGCTCGATTTCGAGCGCGCCGGTCACGACGCGGCGGACGCGCCGGACCTCCGCCCATTTCCGGGCGAGTTCGGGCGAGAGCCATTCCTCGGGCACCGCCGGGAAGGTCTCCAGATGCACCGATCCGCTCTCGGACGGATAGCGCTCCAGCCATGCCTCCTCGGCCGTGAAGGCGAGGATCGGCGCGATCCACACCACCACGCAGCGGAACACCTCGTCGATCACCGTGAGCGCCGCCTTGCGGGTGCGGCTCGAGATCGGGTCGCAATAGAGCGCGTCCTTTCGGACGTCGAAGTAGAAGGCGGAGAGATCGCCCGTCATGAAGGCCGACAGGAGCGCGACGACGCGGCTGTACTCGAATTCCGCATAGGCCTTGCGGATCTCGCGATCGAGCTCGGAGAGCCGGTGCAGGACGAGGCGCTCGAGCTCGGGCATCTCGCTTAGTGCGACGCGGTCCTCCTCCCGGTGATGCGCCAGCGAGCCCAGCATCCAGCGGATCGTGTTGCGCAGCTTCCGGTAGGTCTCGACGAAGGTCTTCAGGATCTCCGGGCCGATGCGCAGGTCGTCCGAATAGTCGGACGCCGCCACCCAGAGGCGCAGGATGTCGGCTCCTGACGAGGCGATCACCTCCTGCGGGGCCGTCACGTTCCCGCGCGACTTCGACATCTTCTCCCCGCGCTCGTCGAGTACGAAACCGTGCGTCAGCACATAGTCGAAGGGAGCGCGGCCGCGCGTGCCGCAGGATTCGAGCAGCGAGGAGTGAAACCAGCCGCGATGCTGGTCCGAGCCCTCCAGGTACATCACGCTGTCCTGCCCGCCGTCCATCTTGCGGCGGATGCCGGCAAGACCCGGGAAATGTACCGGATCCTCGAGCACGAAGGCGTGCGTCGAGCCGGAATCGAACCAGACATCGAGGATGTCGTCCACCTTCTCGTACTGGTCCGCAGAGTGCCCGCCGGCTGCGAGGAAGCGCGCGGCCGCTCCCTCCTCGAACCAGGCATCCGCGCCTTCGGCGGCGAACGCCGCCGCGATCGCCCCGTCGACCTTGTCGTCGCGCAGGATCTCGTCCGTGCCCCGGCGGACGAAGACGGCGATCGGTACTCCCCAGGCGCGCTGGCGCGAGACGACCCAATCCGGCCGGTTCTCGATCATGCCGGTGATGCGGTTCTCGCCGATCGCCGGGATCCAGCGGACATGGTGCTTGATCTGATCGAGCGCGCGCGAGCGGAGCGTGGTGTCGTCGCCAAGGTCCCGGTCCATGGCGATGAACCACTGCGCGGTGTTGCGGAAGAGGAGCGGCGCCTTGGAGCGCCAGGAATGCGGGTACTGATGCTTCAGCCGGCCGCGCGCCACGAGCGCTCCGACCTCCGTGAGCTTGCGGATGACCGCATCGTTCGCGCCCCCGTCCTTGCCCTTGGCGTCATAGACGCGCTCGCCGGCAAAGAAGGGCACGGTCGGAAAATACGCGGAATCCTCGTCGACCGTGTGAGGAACCTCCGGCGTGCCGCAGGCCGCGAAGGTCTCGCGATGCTTGAGGAAGGTGCCGTAATCGTCGATGCCGTGCCCGGGCGCGGTGTGGACGAAGCCGGTGCCCGCATCTTCCGTGACGTAGTCGGCGGGCAGCACCGGGACGTCGAAATCCCAGTAGCCGCCGCCCCCGACCAGGCCGCGGAACGGATGGGCGCAGCGCACGATCATGACCGGAAGGACGTCCTTCAGGCGGCGATAGCCGGCAACCCGCGCGGCCCCGAGCACCTCGCCGGCGAGCTTGTCCGCGATGACGTAGCGGGACCCTGCCCGAGCCCAGTTGTCAGGCGCAGCCTCGGTGACCTCGTAGAGCCCATAGGAGATCTCCGACCCGAAGACTATCGCCCGGTTCGCCGGGATGGTCCAAGGCGTGGTCGTCCAGATCAGGACGGCGGCGCCTTCAAGGTCGGCGTCGAGCGTCTGCGTGATCGGGAAGGCGACCCAGATCATCTGAGAGGTCTTCTCGTGGTACTCGACCTCGGCTTCCGCCAGCGCAGTCTTCTCCACGGAGGACCACATGACCGGCTTCGAGCCGCGATAGAGCTGGCCGGTGCGGGCGAAGGCCATGATCTCGCGGGCGATCTGCGCCTCGGCCGGGTAGGCCATGGTCGTATAGGGATGCGCCCAGTCGCCCTCGACGCCGAGGCGCTTGAACTCCTCGCGCTGCACGTCGATCCACTTCTCGGCGAAGGCGCGGCATTCCCGCCGGAAATCGACGATCGGCACCTCGTCCTTGTTCTTGCCCCGAGCCCGATATTCCTCTTCGATTTTCCACTCGATCGGCAGTCCGTGGCAGTCCCAGCCCGGCACGTAGTTCGAGTCGAAGCCGAGCATCTGCTGCGAGCGGGTCACGAGGTCCTTGAGGATCTTGTTCAGCGCATGCCCGATATGGATGTTGCCGTTCGCGTAGGGCGGTCCGTCATGCAGGATGAAGCGGGGCCGCCCGGCGGCCTTGCGCCGAAGCTGGCCGTAGAGGTCGATCTCCCGCCAGCGCTTCAGGAGGAGCGGCTCGCGCTGCGGCAGACCGGCCCGCATCGGAAACTCGGTCTTGGGGAGGAACAGGGTTTCGGAATAGTCGCGGATCGCCGTCGGCGTCCTCGCAAGCTGCTCGTTCATAGAAGATTGACCATAAAGGCGGCCGCCGCTGAGGCGGAGGAGGGCGGAACGGAGCGCGACCCGACCGTCGCGATCACGCGAGGGTCGGGCAGGTAATTCGCCGAATGATGACGCCGATGAACCGCATCGAGCCGGTCGTCCGCCTTCTGAGAATGCGCGCTTCTACCAGTCTGAAAGGCGCTAAGGAAGCAGAGCCCTGTCACCCGATGAAGGACCGGAGGTCGGACGAGCTGCCCCGGGCGAGCAGCTCCCGGGCTGCCGCCTCGTCCCGCTTCATCTGCGCGACGAGCGCCTCCGCGTCGGCGAAGCGCTCTTCCGATCGGATCCGGCCGACGAGCTCGATTTCGATCTCGCGACCGTAGAGATCTTCTGCGAAGTCGAAGATGTAGGTTTCGAGGAGCGGCGCCCCGTTGTCGAAGGTGGGCCGCCGGCCGAAGCTCGCGACCCCCTCCCGCACTTCGCCGGGGGCGGTCGCCGCGCGCACCGCATAGATCCCGTGGGCGAGGCGGCAGCCCGGATCGAGGCTCATGTTCGCTGTCGGATAGCCGAGGGTCCGTCCACGCTTGTCGCCGTGTCCGATCTCCCGGCGCACGAACCAGCGGTAGCCGAGAAGCGCGTTGGCGTGGGCGATGTCCCCGGCCTCCAGCGCGGCGCGGATGCGGCTCGACGAGACGGGCGCACCGTCCGCCTCAACGGTGCCGACCATGGTGAGCCCGATACCGTTCTCCCGCGCGAGCTCGGCCAGCACCGCCGGCGTTCCCTCCCGTCCCCGCCCGAAGTGGAAATCGCCGCCGACCACCAGAGCGCTGGCGGCAAGCTCCCCCCGCAGCAGGGCTGACACGAAGTCGCGCGCCGCCGTCGCCGCGAGGCTGGCGTCGAAGCGCCGGATGAACGCGACGTCGAGCCCGAGCGCGCGGAGGATCTTCAGCTTTACCGCCTCCGGCGTCAGGCGGAAATGGGCCGCGCCCGGGGCGAAGAAGGCGCGCGGATGGGGATCGAAGGTGAGGATGGCGGCCGGACGTCCCTCTCGATGCGCTCCTTCGATGGCGGTGGTGACCAGCGCCTGATGACCGCGATGCAGCCCGTCGAAATTGCCGATGGCGATCACGGCGCCTTGCAGGTGCGGCGGAACGGCGTCGCCGTCGCGGCAGACGGTCAGGTCGCGCGCAGGCTGTGTGGATGTCGTGATCATTGCCGGGTCGTCGGGAGAGGGCGAGACGCTTGGCGAATGCTGGGCCTCCGGTCAATCCCGACTGCAGGCTCGGCGATCGACTTAACGCCTCTGCAACCTACGGGCGCCTAAATGGAGCGGAACGCCGCGGTCGATCAGCGGCGACCGTTCTATGGGGCGCCAGGATGGCTTTGGACTACGGCACTCCGATCCTTGTCGTCGACGACTACGACACGATGCTCCGGATCATCCGTAACCTCCTGAAGCAACTCGGCTTCGAGGATATCGACGAGGCATCCGACGGAAAGGCCGCGCTGGAGAAGCTGAGTCGGAAGCCGTACGGGCTGGTCATCTCCGACTGGAACATGGAGCCGATGACCGGCTACGAACTCCTGCGCCACGTGCGGGCGGACGAGCGCCTCAAATCCACGCCCTTCATCATGGTGACGGCCGAGTCCAAGACCGAGAACGTGATCGCGGCCAAGAAGGCGGGGGCCAGCAACTACATCGTCAAGCCCTTCAACGCGCAGACGCTGAAGAACAAGATCGAGGCCGTGTGCGGCGCATAGCCGACATCCTCCGCCGCGCCTTCCGGCATCCCGCGACGCTCGATCTGACCCCGTCCGACATGCGCCCGGCGATGCCGGATCCGGCGGGGGAGGGACGGGGCTGCCAGCCGTCGGAGCGGCGCAAGCTCGAGCTCATCGCGCGCGAGATCGGGCAGGTGGCCGACTACGTGACCCGGCTCAAGCGGGAGATCCGGGCGCTGAAGGCCGGCGAGGTTTCCGCCAAGCGCATGCCTGCGACCATCACCGATCTGCGCGGCGTCCACGAGGCGACGAGAAGCGCGGCCGAGACGATCATGGCGGCCGCCGAGGCCATCCTGGCGCGGGACAGCAGGGACGCCGATTACCGCGCTTTCGTGGCCGACCGCGTAACCGAGATCATGCAGGCCTGCTCGTTCGAGGACCTTGCCGGTCAGCGCCTCGACCGTGCAATGGAGACCCTGCAGGACGTCGAGCGCCGGCTCGGGCGCTTCGCCAAAGCGGTCAAGATCGCCGACGCGGCGGACCGTTTCGATCGGCGGACGATCATGCGCGAAGCTCGGCGCGAGGTGCTTCTCGTCGAGGGACCTCAGAACGGCGGCGCCGCGATCAAGCAGGCCGATATCGACGAGATATTCCGATAGCGCCGGCACCGTAAGGTCGAAGTCACCAGACGAGTTCAGGGGCGAGCGCGGTCGGCTGGAAATCCTGCGCGGCGAGCCAGGCAAGTGCCTGGCTCTCGTCCACCTTGCCCGGTCGATAGCCGATATCGGCGGCATGGATCCCGCGTGCGACGAGTAGCACGTCGACGCCGAAGGAGCGTCCGCCGGCGACGTCCGTCCGGATCGCGTCCCCGATGGCGAGGATGCGTGACGCGGAGGGATCGCGGCCGATCAGCTTCGCCCCGAGAGCCGCCGCCTCCTCGTAGATCGGCCGGTGCGGCTTGCCGCCCGTATAGGTCTCGCCGCCAAGCGCCTCGTAGGCCGCGGCCAAGGCGCCGGCGCAGAGGACGAGCTGGTGTCCGCGCTCGACGACGATGTCGGGATTCGCACAGACCATCCAGAGCCCGCGCTCGCGCATCCTGCGCAGCGTTGGCGCGTAATCGGCGACGGTCTCGTGTTCGTCGTCGAAGAGGCCGGTGCAGACGACGTAGTCCGCCTCCTCCAGCGAGGCGAAGCGCACCGGTAGCCCGTCGAAGAGCGGCAGGTCGCGCTCGGGCCCAATATGGTGGAGCGGGTCGTCGCCGCGGCGGATCACGGCGGCGCGCGTCAGGTCGCCTGAGGTGACGATGGCGTCGTAGGCGGCGCGCGGAACGCCGAGCCCGTCCAGCTGCGCTGCGACCGAGGAGCCCGGACGCGGCGCGTTCGAGACCAGGATCACGCGGCCGCCACCCTCCCGATACCGCTGCAACGCCGAGCCGGCGTCCGGGAAAGCCCGCAGGCCGTCATGGAGAACGCCCCAGACATCGCACAGGAGAAGGTCGTAGCGAGGGGCAAGCGCCTCGAAACGCGTGACGAACTCGACGGAGGGGAGCTCCGCCTGGCGAGCTTGAGGCTGTGTGGACACAAGGCCGCGCTAGGAGAGGGCGGTGTCCAAGTCAACAGCGGCTCAACCTGCGCGGCGCAGGAAGTCGCGCAGCGACCCTTGAGACGGGCCGGATCCGTCCGGCTTCGGCGGCTCGGGCTCGGCGGACACCTTCGCCGGCCGGCTTGTCCGCCGCGGCTGGTCGAGGACCGCTTCGGCGGGCGTCGGAAGCCCCAGGGCGAGCCCCTGTGCGAGCGGTACGCCGACATCGATCAGTTCCGGGACGATCACCTCGTCCTCGACGCCCGCCGCCACCACCTCGATTCCACTCCTGGAGAGCGCCGCGACGAGCGTCACGATGTCGGCTTCCGGCCCCTCCGCCGCGATCGCGGCCATCAGCCGCTCGGCCGCGAGCTTCACGTAGCGCACGCCGAGACGTGCGAGCGCGGGCGGGTTCAGGTTCTCGTCGGTGATCCCGGAGAGCGCGAAGCCGACGCCGCTGCGGCGGATGCGGGCGAAGACGTCGAGCTCGGCCGCGACCTCGCGCCAGACGCCCTGGTCGATCTCGATGACAAGTCGGCGGCCGACGGCCTGGTGATCCTCGACGAGCGCCTCGAGGCGGCGGAGGAAACCCTGATCGGATAGGGAGGCGCCGGACAGGGCGACGCTCACGCGGCCATCCCCGTCCATCGTGGCGAGCCGATGCGCGAAGACGAGAGCGCGAGCGACGAGCCCGGCCTCGAAGTCCGGCAGGCGTCCGGCGCGCTGGAGCACCGGGAGGTATTCCGCAGGCAGGAAGGGCTCGCCGCTCCCCGATTGCAGGAGCGGATACAATTCGTGGATTCTCTCCCGGCGCTGCGGCAGGTTCACGACCGGGCGGACATGGAGATCGATCTCGCCGGCTGCGGCGGCGGCGAGCATGGCTGCCTTACTATCCGAGCGTGTGCCGGCAAGCGGCCCTGGCGGGGGAGGAGGCGGAACGAGGCTCTCGGACAGCGCCGCCGTAGCTGCTTCCCTGGCCGGGATGAACGAGGGCAGCATCGAGGGCGGCGAGGCCCCGGGCACGGAATACGCCTCGGGTCCGGACAGGCCGCGGTAGCTCAGGGGCGTCTCGGGCTGGTTCCGCAGCTTCAGGGCGCCGAGTTCGCGGTCCTGGGCCGCCATGGCTTCGGCAAGGCTCTTCACCACTTGGCTGAGCGAATGGACGTCCCCGGCGACGTCGTTCAGGGTCGATTTCGCCTTCGTCTCGGAGCCGTCGAGCGCGGCGAGGCTCGCCTCGATCCGGAGAAGCGTATGGGAGAGGAGATCGAGCTCTTCCGAGACCTTTTCCTGCTGCCCGCGGCTGTGGGCGGCATGCCGCTGCACCGAGGCCAGCCCGATCAGCGCCGCGGCCGCGGCGGCGAGGGCGAGCGCGCCTGCATCGACCTCCACCGGTGTCGCGACATGCAGCGCCAACCCCACGATGCAGACAAGCGCCAGACCCCCGGCCGCCGCTGCGCCGAGCGAACCGGCTCCGTCCGCCGTTCCCCGCATTCTCCCCCGAACCCCCGCCCGCTCGGGCCCCGAATCGTGGCCCCCTTCCGTTCATCGGCGAGCGCCGGGAAGCGGTAAAGAGTCCGTTCTGCAACGGTCGGGCGAAAAGGGCCGATCCCCGAAGTCCGGCGCGAATCCCGGCCTCGTGCGTTGTCCTGCGGGACCTCGCCTTACGGCGCGGCCAGGACGGCGAGGAGACGCGATGAGCGACGAACTGCGCGAGATCGAGACGAGGGTGGACGGCGTGACGCGGCCTGACTGCCTTGCCCCGATCGAGGCGGCGATCCGGAGCCTCGATCCCGAGGCGCGCGTGCGGTTCGATCCGGCGACGGGGATCGTGCACGCACTCACGCGGCGGGATACGCTCGAGATTGTCGCCGCGTTGTCCGGCGCAGGCATCGAGGCGAAGGCGATGACCCTCTGACCCTCCGGCCGTCATGCCCTGAGGACATTGGTGCCCCACGGCGAACCTGTTAGGCTCGATCGTCTTCCTATCGAGGTGGAGAGCGATGTCCCCTGCGCAGGGCCTGCGGGCCGCAAACGACGTGACCAACCCGAACGACCTCGATTCGTGGTGGCTGCCGTTCACGGCCAACCGGTCCTTCAAGGCACGTCCGCGCATCGTCGCCCGCGCCAAGGACATGTACTATTACACGGCGGACGGGCGCCAGGTGATGGACGGTTCGGCGGGTCTGTGGTGCGTCAACGCCGGCCACAATCGCGACCCGATCGTCTCCGCGATTCAGGCCCAGGCCGCCGAGCTCGACTTCGCCCCGGCCTTCCAGTTCGCGCACCCGAAGGGCTTCACGGTCGCGAGCCGGCTGGCGGAGCTCGCGCCTGGCGACCTGGACCAGGTCTTCTTCTGCAATTCCGGCTCGGAGGCCGGCGATACGGCGCTCAAGATCGCGATCGCCTATTGGCACACACAGGGGCAGGGCCAGCGCAGCCGCCTGATCGGGCGCGAGCGCGGCTATCATGGCGTCGGGTTCGGCGGCATCTCGGTCGGCGGCATCGTGGCGAACCGCAAGCTCTTCGGCTCGCTGCTGGCCGGCGTCGACCACCTACCGCACACCTATAACCGTGCCGAGCAGGCCTTCTCCCGCGGCGAGCCGGAATGGGGCGCGCATCTGGCCGACGATCTCGAGCGCATCGTCGCCCTGCACGACGCCTCCACCATCGCGGCCGTCATCGTCGAGCCCATGGCCGGTTCGACGGGCGTGCTGCCGCCCCCCAAGGGCTATCTGAAGCGCCTTCGCCAGATCTGCGACAAGTTCGGGATCCTCCTGATCTTCGACGAGGTCATCACCGGCTTCGGCCGCACAGGCTTCGCCTTCGCGGCCGAGCGCTACGGGGTCGTTCCGGACATGATCACCTTCGCCAAGGGCGTGACCTCGGGCACCGTGCCGATGGCGGGCGTCATCGTCCGCCGCGGCATCTACGACGCCTTCATGAAGGGCCCGGAGCACGTCATCGAGCTCTTCCACGGCTACACCTATTCGGGCCATCCGCTCGCCTGCGCGGCGGCGCTTGCGACCCTCGACGTGTACCGGGACGAGAAGCTGTTCGAGCGGGCCCGCTCGCTCGAGGACAAGTGGGCGGATGCGATCTTCTCGCTGAAGGGGCTGCCGAACGTGCTCGACATCCGCACCATTGGCCTTGTCGGAGCGGTCGACCTCGCCTCGCGGCCCGACGCGGTGGGCCAGCGCGGCTACGAGGCGATGGACCGCGCCTTCCAGGAATATGGGCTGATGTTCCGGGTGACCGGGGATACCATCGCGCTCTCGCCGCCGCTCATCGTCACCGAGGACCAGATCGGCGAGATCGCCGACAAGGTTGGCAAGGTGATCCGCGCGGTCGCCTGACCTGCAGGCGGGACCGTCCGGCAGCGTCCGGGCGTCTCCGCGAGCCGGGCAGGCCCGGCTCGCTTCGTTTCGGGCGCGGGGGTCAGCGGCGCTTCGGGGCGGGCTGCTGCGCCGGCGGGCCGGCACCCTCGGCGCCGAGCTGGGCCTTGATGCTGAGCGATACGAGAGGGCTCGCGACCTCCACGACCTCACCCTTGATGCCGGTCTTCGGATCGTAGGTGCCCGCCACCATCACGACCCGGCCCGCATGGGGAGCGAGATCGGCCTTCGCGCCGTCGGCGCCGAGGACGTCCACCGGCTTCGCATCGAGGCCCGCTGCGTTCTCGGCGTTGGTGTAGATCACGGCGAGCTGGGAGCCGATCACGATCCCGAGGAAGCAGGTCTCCGCCTCCGTCCGGCAGGGGAAGATCGGCGGCGGCGCCGGCGGCTGAGGCTGTGCAGCGGGCGGCCGTCCCGGCTGCGGCCGTCCGGCGGGCTGGGCCAGGGCGGCGCCTGCGGAAAGGGCGAGAACGAGTGTCGCGGCGAGGATCGAGCGGACCATTGCGTCTCCGTCAGGTTCTGGTCGGGCTTCCCCTATGCCGGCCCAAGGCGGCCGGAAGAGGGCTCCCGGGGGACGGATCGAGCGTTGCCTACGGCGGACCCTCCTCGTTGCGGGTTTCGGGCGTGCCGGCTTTCCGGCTGAACACCCGGGCACGTGCAGTCCTTCCCGCTCTGCCTCAGTCCCAGGTCCCTGGGCCTTGGCGGAGATCGCGTCTGCACCCCGGACCGGCCACGTTTGCCTCGGCCCGGCTGCAAGAGGGACCGGGCGCAAGCAATTGCGCTCGATGTCGCCGTCACCGGAAATCGCGCGTCGGGATCTTGATGCCGGAGCCGAGCCGCAGGTCCGGGATGTAGATGTCGCGTGCCTTGCGGCCGAAGGCAGATTCGGGCGAAGCCGAGTCGGGGACGGGAGGGCGCGGTCGTGCATTCCCGTCCCTCTGGTCGGGCGAGCCGCCATGCCTGGCCTCGTCGCCACGGCCGGTGCGGAGCGGGAAGGCCTCCTCGTCCTGTCGATCGCCGAGGCCGCGCAGCATGTCCGACAGATCGACGAGGTGGTCGGCCACGACATGGATCACCTCACCCTCGCGCTGTACCTTGCCGCGGACCGCGATCATGCCGGCCGACAGGATGAGCCGGCGCTGGCGCTCGAAGAGCGAGGGCCAGATGACGAGATTCGCGACCTCCGTCTCGTCCTCGATGGTGATGAACATGACACCCTTGGCCGAGCCCGGCTTCTGCCGCACGAGGACGAGCCCCGCGACCGTGACATGCCGGCCTGTCCGCATGGTCCTTAGCGCCGCGCAGGGCACGGCTCCCCTCCGGGCGAGGTCGTCACGCATGAATCCGAGCGGATGCCGCCGGAGCGACAGGCCGCGCGAGCGGTAATCCTCCACGACGTTGCGGGCTTCGCTCATGGGGGTGAGCGCGACCGGGCTCTCGACGATCTCCGGCGTGAGCCGGTTTTCGCGCGCATCCGCGGCCGCGAAGAGGGGGAGAGGCTCGTCCGCAAGACCCTTGATGGCCCAGAGGGCGTCGCGCCGGTTGAGCTTCAGCGAGCCATAGGCGTCCGCCTCGGCAAGGCGCGTCAGCGCGGTGATCGGCACCCCGGCGCGCCGCCACAGCTCCTCGATCGACGAATAGGGATGCTCGCCGCGCGCCGCGACAATCCGGGCGCCGTCCGCATTGGAGAGGCCCTTCGCCAGCCGCAGGCCGAGTCGGACGGGGATGAGAGGACGCTTGTCATCCCCGGCCGGAGCGGCGCGCCAGCGCTGCGGAGGGGAAGGGGATCCAGCCTCGGCTATGTCTTCTGGATCCCCTTCCCGGTCGCTGCGCGACCGCCGAGGATGACACGGAGCCTCCAGCCGCGTATCCCAGCCGGACAAATTCACGTCCGGCGGCAGCACCTCGACGCCATGGTTGCGGGCGTCGCGGACGAGCTGGGCGGGTGCGTAGAAACCCATCGGCTGCGAGTTGAGGATCGCGGCGAGGAAGACGTCAGGGTGGTGGCGTTTCACCCAGGCTGAAGCGTAGGCGATGAGCGCGAAGGACGCCGCATGGCTCTCGGGAAAACCGTACGAGCCGAAGCCCTCGATCTGCTTGAACGTCCTTTCCGCGAAGTCGCGCGTATAGCCGCGGTCGGTCATGCCGGCGATCAGCTTGTCGCGGAACAGCGAGACCTTGCCGGTGAGCTTGAAGGTCGCCATGGCGCGCCGGAGCTGGTCGGCCTCGCCCGGCGTGAAGCCGGCACATTCGATCGCGACCCGCATTGCCTGTTCCTGGAAGAGCGGCACGCCGAGAGTTTTCCAGAGCACGCGTTCGAGCTCCGGCGTGGGATACGTCACCAGCTCAGGATTCTCCCGCCGACGCAGATAGGGATGGACCATGTCGCCCTGGATCGGGCCCGGGCGGACGATCGCGACCTGGATGACGAGGTCGTAGAGGCACTTGGGCTTCATCCGCGGCAGCATGGCCATCTGCGCGCGGCTTTCGATCTGGAATGTGCCGAGCGTGTCGGCCTTCCGGATCATCGCGTAGGTCGCTTTGTCTCCTTGGGGAACGGTCGAAAGATCGTGCCGGACTCCTTCGACCTCCTCGATCAGGTCGAAGGCGCGGCGCATGCAGCCGAGCATGCCGAGGCCGAGCACGTCGACCTTCATGAAGGTGAGCGCGTCGATGTCGTCCTTGTCCCATTCGATGACCTGCCGGTCCTTCATGGCGGCGGGCTCGATCGGGACGAGATCGTCGAGGCGCGTCTCGGTCAGCACGAAGCCGCCGGGATGCTGCGAAAGGTGGCGCGGCGTGTCGATGAGCTGCTGGGCTAGCTCCAGCGTGAGGCGCAGGTGCCGGTCGGCGAGATTTAGGCCGAGCTCCGTCGCCTCCTTCTGGCCGACGCCCTCGCGGCTCCAGCCCCAGACGAGCCCGGCGAGCGCCGCCGTCACATCCTCCGGCAGGCCCAAAACCTTGCCGACCTCGCGCACGGCGCTGCGGGCGCCGTAGCGGATCACGGTGGCGCAGAGCGCGGCGCGATGGCGGCCATAGGTCTTGTAGACCCACTGGATCACCTCCTCGCGGCGCTCGTGCTCGAAATCGACATCGATGTCGGGCGGCTCGCGCCGCTCCATCGAGACGAAGCGCTCGAAGAGCAGGTCCTTCTCCATCGGGTCGATGGAGGTGAGCCCGAGCACGAAGCAGACGAGGGAATTCGCGGCCGAGCCGCGACCCTGGCAGAGGATCGGCGGGTCCATGCTGCGAGCCGCCTGCACGATCGCATGCACGGTGAGGAAATAGGGCGCGTAGTCGAGTTCCCGGATGAGCTTCAGCTCGTGCCGGAGCTGGCTGCTCTCCTTCTTGGGGACCTCTCCCTTATAGCGGCCGGCGGCGGCCGCCCAGGTCAGCCGCTCGAGCGTCTCCTGCGCCGAGAGGCCTGGCTCGACCACCTCGGACGGGTATTGGTAGCGCAGCTCGCCGAGATCGAAGCGGCAGGCGTCGGCGATCTCGACCGCGCGGGCGAGGGCCTCGGGATAGCGCTCGAAGAGCCGCTCGGTCTCGGCCGGGCTCCGCAGGTGCCGGTCGGCATGGTGCTCGAGCGCGAAACCGGCCTCGTCGATCTTCAGGCCGAGCCGGATGCAGGTGACGACATCCTGCAGGATGCGCCGCTCCGGGCAATGATAGAGGATGTCGCCGGTTGCCACCATCCTCACCCGCGCCGCGGCAGCCATGGCCGCGACCCCGTCGAGATGAAGCTGGTCGTCCGGGCGGAAGCGGCGGGTCAGGGCGCAGGAGGCGCGCCGTCCGAAGGTCTCGCGCAGCCGCGCGAGGTCGGCTTCCAGCGCCGCGTTCGGGCGGTCCGTCAGCAGGATCGCGTGGAGGCCCTCGCTCCATGCGGGCAGGTCGTCCCAGGTGAGATGGCACCTGCCCTTGCCCGCGCGTGCTTTGCCGACGGAGAGCAGCCGCGTCAGACGCGAATAGGCCGCGAGGTCGGTCGGATAGACGAGAAGCGAGGCGTCCCGCTCGGCCGGCGGCACCTCGTCGCCCGGCTTCAACCGCCCGGGATCTCGCACGAGATCGAGCCGCGTGCCGGCGACCATGCGCACGCCCGTCGTCTTCGCCGCCTCCCAGCAGCGCACGATCCCGGCGAGCGAGCCGCGATCGACGATCCCGAGCGCCGGGATGCCGAGGAGCGCGGCCGCCGCGAACAGCTCCTCCGGGGAGGACGCCCCGCGCAGGAAGGAGAAATGCGTGGTGACCTGGAGCTCGGGGATCATGGCCGCCGAGCCGTGCGACGTCTGTTTAGATGGTCTCGGTCCAGGGATTGCGGACCACAGTCCCGCAATCCGCAAAGTCCTTTACGTCGCGGGTTGCGATGGCGGCGCCGTGCAGGCGTGTGATCGCGGCGATCATGGCATCCGCAATCTTGTCGTGGCCACGGCGCGCTGTGATAACGGCTGCGAAATGTGGAGCTGCCTGTTCGTTGAAAGGCAGAATGTCGGTTAGAAAGGCGTGCGCAAATGCACGGCTGGCACTCGCTTCCAGCTCTCTCCGCCGCTTTCCCTACGGCAGGACGGCTATGCCGGCCAGTATCTCGGCTTTCGTTATTGCGGTCGTGGAGAGGCCTTCGTTCCCATGACGAGCCAGCCACTCGATAACTTTCGGCTCGGGGCTGACCCGCATCAGCTCCGAAATAACGTTCGTGTCGAGGATGATCACTCGAAAACCGGCGGCTTCCAACCGGACTGACGCGGTGGCAGCTCGAGATCCACTCCGCCCAGCCGTCCGAATTCCTCTCGGAACACGCGAACAAGTCTCTCGCCAGGATTTTCCTGGTCAAGTGTGACCTTGAGAATCGCCGCAGCCTCCTCCTCGACGGAGGTGCCGTGCGCGTCCGCCCGCGCCCGCAGGCGCGAGAGGAGGCTGTCCTCGAGGTTGTCGATGGTGAGGGATGCCATGCCGTCCCCTCCTGCGATGTCCAACGAACACTAACATAGGGAGGCGGCCTCACGTGAAGCGCCCGTGCAGCCACCAGCGCGTGCCCTCGGGCGTCGGCGCGTTGCGGAACAGCCAGAAGCGGCGGCCTTTCTCGTCCTCCACGCGGTAATAGTCTCGCAGCTCCGCCATCTTGGCGTCGGAGATCCACCATTCGCCGTGCACCCGCTCGGGGCCGTCGGCCGAGGCCACATTGTAGCGCACGCGCCGCCACACGAACGATTTCGGCGGGTAATCCGGCAGCAGCGCCGTCGCGCGCACCTCCTCCGGCGGGTCGATGATACGGGAGGGCCGCGGCAAAGCTTCCGGCCACGAGATGCCGGTTACCGGCGCGAGCGCGGGTACGCGCTTGACCGACCGTTCCGGCACCCTGCTCTCGACGGGCGCCGCTCGGAACACGCGCTCGGTCCCGAGCCGGACACCGAGCCTGTCGACCAGGGGCGCGAGCGCCGCCGCATCGCGGGTTTCCGCCTCGAGCGTCGCGACCGCCTCTTCCTGCCGGGCGCGGAGCGGTTCCACGCGGGCGGCGAGAAGCGCCATCTCGTCGATGCCGAAGCCCGGATCGACCGTCTGCAGACGCTCGCCGACGAGGCGAACGCAATGGGCCGGATCGCGGGTCGGCAGCGAGGCGCCGACCCGCAACGACACCGGCTGGCCGTCGACGCGGCGGAGGATCGTGTCGAGCAGGCGCAGGCCCTCGCCGCGCCGCTCCAGCTCGCGGCAGAGCTCCCCGGTCAACCGCTCCAGCGCGGCCGCGAGCGCGTCGAGATGGCCGAGCGGCTCGGGGAAGGCGCGCCGGACGCAGGGGGCCTCGCGCGGCACGATCGGCGCCAGCGGGTCCGGGGCGAGGCCGGTCACCCGTTCGTAGCGCTCGAACAGGGTACGGACGAAGCGCCGGGTCAGCTGCGCCCGGGGCAGGGCGGCGAGCTGGCCGACCCGCTCCACCCCGAGCAGCGCCAGCGCGCGGCAGGTCTCGCCCTCGAGCCGCAGGGCCGCGACCGGCAGCGGCGCGACGGCCTTCGCGGCCCCTCCCGTCGGCACGATGCCGCCCCCGCCGAACCTCGCCACGGCCCAGGCGGCACCGGGCGTGTCGGCGAGGCTGGCATGGGCCGAATAGCCGGATCGCCGGACGCGGCGCAGGAGGTCGCGCACGGCTCCCGTCTCGCCGCCGAAGAGATGGGACGAGCCCGCGATGTCGATCAGCACGCCGTCCGGTGGGTCGGCCTGGACCACGGGCGAATAGCGCCCGCACCAGCGGGCGAGCTCGCCGAGCGCCAGGAGGTCGGCCTCCGGCTCCGCCTCGACCACGACAAGGCCCGGGACGGAGGCCTGGGCATGCGCGATCGTCTGTCCAGGCCTGAGCCCGATCGCGAGCGCCGCCTCATCCGCCGCGGCGACGAGCCGCCGCGACCCGTCGCGGGCCGCGGTCACCGTCGGCCGCGACGGGGAGGGGGCGTCCGCCTCCGCCGCCCTGCGCTGCCGCCGGGCGAGGCGCGCGATCCGGTCGGTCGGGAAGCACGGCAGGAAGAGCGAGACGACCCTTGGCATCGCAGGCCTCAACGATCCAGGAATGCGGCTCGGCGCCGCGGCAGCGGAGGAGATCCACGCGCCAGCGGGCGCGGGCGAGGCCGGGCACGGGGGGCGGCGGGGAGGGGGCCGGCGCGATGCGCCAGCGGGTAAAGGCGGCGTTCGGCTCGCTTGCCGAGGCGCGCTCGGCATCGGTGTGCCAGCGCCGGAGCGCGAAGGCCGGCACGCCCGAGCTCTCGGCCGCGAGCTGCAGCCGGCGCGAGGCGACGAGCGATAGATGCGCCACCTCGCCCACGACCCCGGCGAGCCCGCCATGCCGGAGCGCCTCCTCCATGGCGGGCAGGACCTCGGCGTCCTTCCAGGTCTCGACATAGATGACCCGGTCGGGATGCAGCCCGACTGAAGCGAGGGCGGGCGCGAAGAGATCGCGCCCGCGGAGGCACCACAGGATCGTGCCCTTCGTGCGCGCCAGGCACCCCCCGATGAAGAGCGTCGCGGCCGCGACATGCTCGGACTCGAGACCGCTTTCGGCGAATTCGTGCAGGGTGCCGAGCGGCAGCCCGCGCCAGGGAAGGTGGTTGTCGATCCCCTCGATCCCGAAGGCGAGCGCCGACCTCTTCGCCCGGGCGGAGCGGTCGAGCCCGACGATCCGGCGGCGCAGATCGGACAAAGCGGCATTGTGCCCGGCATGCTCCATGCCTTGCTCGAGAAGAGGTCCCGGATAAGTGTTGTTCCTATTTTGTTCTAAATCGCTCTCCCGAGTCAATCGGCCGCGGGAGGCGAGAATCGAACGCACTACTCGGCGCCGTCTCCGTCCCGCAGGGCGCGGGCGGCTTCCATCCCTTCTTCCAAGGTGGTGCGGTAGCGCGTGACCGGCGGCCGCAGGCCGTGCGTCAGCAGCATGCGGCGGGCGGCCGGCGTCGCGCCCGTAACGTAGAGGGCTGCGCCGCTCCGCGCCGCCTTCCGGGCGAAGCCGTGCAGGGCCATGGCGGCGGTGCTGTCGAGCCAGGGCACGGCCGAGAGGTCGAGCACATAGGCGCGCGGATGCTCGCCGATCCGGTCCAGCACGGCGGAGACGGCCGCAGCGGAGCCGAAGAAGAAGGCGCCCGAGATGCGGAAGACGAGGATATCCCGGTCCGCGCCGGCGATCTCGTCGTCGCGCCGTGCTTCCGTACGCTGCCTGTCCGGCCGGTCGGGCGCGGCGATCGGCGCCGCCTTGATCTCCAACGCGCCGGACATCCGGTGGAGGAAGAGGAGGGCCCCGAGGCCGAAGCCGACGAGGATGCCTTCGGTGAGATCGCGGAAGATCACGACCAGGAAGGTTGCGACCATCACGACCGCCTCGCCGCGATGCGCGCGCAGGAGTGCCGCGATCTCGTGCTTCTCCGCCATGTTCCAGGCGACGATCGCAAGGACGGCCGCGAGGGCCGAGAGCGGGATGAAGGAGGCGAGCGGTGCGGCGACCAGCATGAAGGCGAGCAGGAAGAGGGAGTGGAGCATGCCGGCGACCGGCCCGCGCGCGCCGCTGCGCACGTTGGTCGCCGTGCGGGCGATGGTGCCGGTGACGCAGATGCCCCCGAACAGGGACGAGGCGACGTTCGCCGCGCCCTGGGCCACCAACTCGCAGTTCGACCGGTGCCGGCCGCCGCTCATGCTGTCGGCCACCACCGCCGACAGGAGGCTCTCGATCCCGCCTAGCAGCGCGAAGGAGGCCGCTGCGGGCAGGATCTCGACGATGCGGTCCAGGGAGAACGCGGGAAGCTGCGGCATCGGCAGGGAGCGCGGGATCCCACCGAACCGCGTCCCGATCGTCTCCACCGGCAGGCCGGCGAGGGCCGCGAGCACGGTCGCGAGGGCCACCGCGACGAGGAGTCCCGGCCAGTGCGGCCGGACCCGGCGCAGCGTGAGGATCGTCGCGATCGTCAGGACGGCGATGCCGAGAGCCGGGAGGCTGAGGCTCGGCAGGGCGCTCCAGATCGCCGCGAGCTTCGGCAGGAGCGGCCCCGGCTCCCTGTCGAGCCGAAGGCCGAGCAGGTCCTTGAGCTGGCTCGCGAAGATGATGACCGCGATGCCGGCCGTGAAGCCGATCGTGACCGGGTAGGGGATGTACTTGATGAAGGTGCCGAGCCGGAGGAGGCCGATCGCGGTGAGGATGAGGCCGGACAGAAAGGTCGCGAGGATCAGGCCATCGACGCCGTGGCGCTCGACCGTCGCGGCGACCAGCACGATGAAGGCGCCCGCGGGCCCGCCGATCTGGAACCGGCTGCCGCCGAGCGCGGAGACGACGAAGCCGCCGACGATCGCGGCATAGAGACCGCGGTCCGGCGTGACGCCCGAGGCGATGGCGATCGCCATGGACAGGGGGAGGGCGACGATGGCGACCGTCAGGCCGGCGACCGCATCGGCCCGCAGGTCGGCAAGGCCGTAAGGTCCGCGCAGGACGGTGACGAGCTTCGGCGTGAAGAGCTCGGTGAAGGTCGGGCGGGCGAGGGCGGCGTGCATCAGGCTCCCCGCATCTCGTCGTGGGGACAGGCCTCGGACCTCGTCTTCATCTCGAACCCGACCTCCTGCGTTCGTTCAGCCCAGACCGGGGATACGCGACATCAGGCCGAAACAGGACGGCCCCACGCAGCGCCCGAACCTTACGGTTCCCATCGGGTTAGCGTATGAACGCGCCGAGATACGAAGCAAGGTGAGTGCATGTCTTTGACCCGGATCAGAATGGCCGCTCTGGCGGTCGCGGCCGGCGTGGCGACCTCGGCCACTGCCATGAGCCCGCAGGAGGAGGCGACCTTCCGGCAGTACTGCACGAACGACTACATGCGGTTCTGCTCGATGTTCGACCCGAACACGCCGCAGGTGGAGCAGTGCTTCCAGCAGCGGCTGAAGGAGCTGTCGCCGCGCTGCCAGTCCGCCATCGCATCGTTCTCGAAGAAGAACCCGGAAGGCCGGCGCCGCTGACGCGCCGGGCCGCTCCTGGCGGCTACGCCGCGCGCCTGAAGCTTAGGGCCGCCTTCAGGCCGTGTCGTTTGGCCTGCCGGCCGGGCGCTTCGGTGCGGACGGCATAGAAGGAGGCGTTCTGCTCTCCGGCCAGTGCCTCCTGGGTGAAGCGGATCATGTGGTGGGCGACGAAGCCCATGTTGAAGACGGCCTCGACCTGCCCGCGGCGGATCGCCTCGCGGGCAGCGCGCCAGAACGCCCGGCGGTAGTCGGACAGGAGCCCGACCCGAAGCGCTATGTTGAAGCCGAGAACGAGCGCGCGCCGAAGATTGGCAAGGGTCAGCTGGCTCCGGACCGGGACCTTCACGCGGTGGGCGTAGGTCGCCTCCATCTGGTGGATGAAGCGCGCGAACAGGCGCTCCGGCGTGTAGGCGTGCGCGATGCAGCGCCGCCAGGCCGCGATCACCTCGTCGTAGGGCATCAGAAAGCGCACGTTCGATTCGCGTGAAGGGTCCGGATCGAGCCGCCCCGCCTTCTCGAGGCGGTCCCACAGCGGCGTCTTCGGCAGCGCCTGGAGCAGGTTGATGGTCAGCACGGGCACGTGCGAGGCGTCGACGAAGTCCCGCAGCCGGGCCTCGCTCTCCGGGCTGTCCGTGTCGAGCCCCATGATGATGCCCGACGTGACCTCCATGCCGTAGCTGTTGATCGTGTCGATCGATTCCAGGATCGGCAGCTTGGCGTTGTGGCCCTTGTCGATGCGCCGGAGCGCGTCCGCATCGGGGGTCTCGATCCCGACGAAGACCGTGATGAAGTTCGCCTCCCGCATCATCGCCAGGATCTCGGGCTGCTGGGCGAGATTCAGGGTCGCCTCGCAGGCGAACTGGAGCGGATAGCCGTTCGCCTTCTGCCACGCGACGAGATGCGGCAGCATGTCCCGCGTCGCCTTGCGGTTGCCGATGAAATTGTCGTCGACGAAGTAGACGACGGCCGGCCGGACCGGCTGGCGGAGGATGAGGTCGAGCTCGGCGAGAAGCTGCTCGGGCGTCTTGAGCCGCGGCTGCCGGCCGTAGAGCGCCGGGATGTCGCAGAATTCGCAGCGATAGGGGCAGCCGCTCGAGAATTGCAGGCTCCCAATCAGGTAGCGCTTGAGCGGCACCCTGTCATAGGCGGGCTGCGGGAAGTCGCAGAGCGGCAGACGCTCCTGCGTCTCGAGCCGGACCTGGCGCGGCGGGCGCGCGACGCTCTCGTCCAGGAGTGCCACGAGCTGATCGGTCGCGTCCCCCATCTCGCCAAGGTGGAGATAGTCGAACTTGCCGTACCATTCGGGCGCGCCCGATGCCGAGGGGCCGCCGAGGACGGCCACCTTACCGGCGGCCTGGGCGCGCCGCCGGATGTCGTTGATCTGCTCGACCTGGACATGCATCCCGCTCACCAGGACCACGTCGGCCCAGGCGAAGTCGCGCTCGCTGGCGGGCGCGATGTTCTCGTCGATGAAACGGACGGGCCAGCCCTCCGGGAGGTAGGCGGCGATCAGGAGAAGCCCCTGCGGCGGCATGAAGGCCTTCACCCCGCCCATCAGGGGATATGCATGCGCGAAGGTTCCGAAGGACGGCGTATAGGCGGGGAAGACGCAGAGTATCCGCCGCGTGCTCCTGACCTGGACCTGACAGCGCAATCGATCGCTCCTCTCGGATATGCGAGTCTAGCCCGGTCGGCGTGGCCGCGTCGAGGCGGCTTCGTCAGGCCTTCCGGTCAGGCTCCTGCGCGTCGGGATGCGTACGCGGCGGCCCGAGGAAGGCCGGCACCATGATGAAGGCCGCGAGCAGCGTGAAGAAGAGCGAGATCGTGAGAAGCTTGCCCATGCTCGCCGTGCCGGGATGGTTCGAGAGCCACAGGCTGCCGAAGGCGATGCCCGTCGTCAGCGAGGAGAAGAAGATGGCGCGCGTCAGGCTGGAGGCCAGCATGTCGGCGAGCCCGTCCCGCCAGGCGACCATGTAGTAGATGTGGAAGGCGACCCCGACCGCGAGCATCAGCGGCAGCGCGATGACGTTGGCGAGGTTCAGCGGCATGCCGATGAGCTGGGCCGTCTCGAGCGTCATGATGGTGGCGACCACAAGGGGACCGAGCGTCAGCGCCACGTCCCGTGGGTGACGGAGCGCGAGCGTCAGGATCCCGAACACGCCGATCAGGGCGAGGATGGCCGCGATCATGAAGGCGCGCGCGATCACCTTGCCGGATTCGACGATGTCCACGGGACCGCCGGACAGGTTCGGCGCGACCCGCTCCACGGCGGCGGTGAACTGCTCGAGCACGGCGTTGTCGTTCGCGTCGCCCTTCGGGGAAACCTCGATTCGCGCGCGGCCGTCGCGGGAGATCCAGTCGTCCCGCAGGTGCTGGGGCAGTTCCGCGAGCGTGACGCGATCCGGCGTCAGGGCGGTGCGCAGGCCGGCGAGCAGAGGCGGAAGTCCTCCCGCGATGGCCTCCTGAGCCGCCGTCCGGCGATCGGGTGGCGCCTCCGCGAGCCGCGCGAAGCTCTGCCCCAACCTGCGCAGCACCTCCCCCTGAGGGCCGGACGAGGCGGCCGGCGCCTGCAGGCTGTCTGCGGCTCGGCGGAGCGCCTGGACGAGCTCGGCATCGGTCGGCGGCGGCGCGGGCGGGCGATCGCCGATGACGTCGGCCAGCTCTTCCGCGGTCTCCCGGACCAGGCGGAGCTTCTCGTCCTGGTTGTCCGGGACGAAGGTGAGCACGGTTGCGACCCGAGCGACCTCCGGCAGCGCGGCGAGCCTCGCCGCGAGCGGGCGCGCCGTCTCCAGCGACGGCGCGAGCACGCTGATCGTGTTCGGCGTCATGCCTGGGGTGCGGGTGAGATCGAGGAAGGTCGCGACGGCCTCCGTCTTCTCGCTCCGCAGGTGCATCGGGTTCGCGTCGAATTCGAGCTTCAACAGGAAAGGCAGGCCGAGCACCACGATCGCGGTCGACGCGATGATGACGAGCTTGCGGTTCGCGAGGATCCAATGATCGATCCTGGCGAGCGCCGGTATCTCGATCGTCTCCGGCTCGGGCGGCGGCGGCAGGAGCGCGATGAGCGCAGGCAGCAGCGTCAGGCTCGCCACGAAGGCGATGATCATGCCGACGCCCGTGATCAGACCCAGCTCTGAGACGCCCGTGAAGGCGGTCGGCAGGAAGGAGAAGAAGCCGACGAGCAATGACATGGCCGCGAGCGTCAGGGACCAGCCCATCCCCCGGGCGGTGGCAAGGATCGCGGTCCTGAGCTCGTGCAGCTTGTGGCGCTCGTCGCGGTAGCGGACCGCGACCTGGATGCTGAAATCGACGCCCAGGCCGAGGAAGAGCGCGGCCACCGCAACGGAGATGACGTTGAATCGCCCGACCAGCAGCAGGCCGGCGCCCACGGTGATGATGAGCCCGGCCATCGTGGTCGCGAGCACGGCGAAGATCAGGCGCCCCGATCGCAGCGCCAGGTAGAGGATCACGGCGATCGCGACGATCGTCAGCCCGAGATGGACCGGCGCGCCGTCACGGACGGTTCCGAACTCCTCGTCCGCCAGGGGCGGCTGGCCCGTCAGCCTGACCCGCACCCCGTTCTGCTGCGCAAGGCCGAGCTCGGCCGCCGCCTGCCTGATCCGGGTGGTCGCGGCCTCGCCCGGCTGCAGCGCCTCGTAGTCGAGGATCGGCTCGACGAGGACGAACTTGCGCAGCTGGTGCGGGTCCGGCGCCCGTCCGCCTGACATGAGCTGCCGCCAGGACAGGCGGGCGGGCTGCCCGGCGAGGACGCGCTCGACGACGCCGTTGAGCTGGTCCACGAGGGACGCGTTCTCGCCGAGCGCACCTTGCCCGGCCCCGAGCTGGATCAGCCGCGCGAGACCCCGCAGGGTCGGATCGCCGGCCAGTGCCGACAGTACCGGCGCCTGCTCGCCGATCTGGGCAAGGGTCCGCTTCAGGTCCTCCAGGGGGAGGAGCAGGAGGCCGTTCTTCTCGAAATAGGGGCCACCGTCGGGCCGCCACACCTTCCTGATATTGGGGCCGGGCTTTTCGGCGAGCGCGGCGGTCAGCCGCGCGGCTGCGCTTTCGGCGAGCTCGGGCGTCTCGCCGTCGACGACGGCCAGGATGACCTTCGAGAGGTGCGGGAAGGCGGCCTGGAACTCGCTCTTGTCGCGGCTCCACGCGGCGTCCGATTGCAGCAGCTGGTCCGTCTCGGTCGTGATCGCGAAGCGGGTGACCGAGACGTAGAGGCCGATCAGCGTGAGGATCGTGGCTGCGACCACCACGATCCAGGGCTGGCGGATCGAGCCGTGGACGAGGAGCTCCGCCAGGAAGCTCGGGTCGCGCCGCTTCGCGCCAAGCGGATCCGGCTTGCCGCGTGTCGGTTGCGCTTTCAATGTCTGCCTTTCCGCGCCTTCCAGTCGCCGCGCCCCTTTCAGGGTGGAGGCCTGCGCGAAGTCAAGCGCGTCCGGGGATGAGCGCCCGCAGGCCGCGGGCGCCGGTCGCGCGATGGTTGGGGATCAGGGCTTCGGCCGCGGCTGTTCGCGGCGCTGGGCCGGCGCGGCGCTCGCCGGCGTGACCGGCGGACGGGAAGCCCATTCGGGATCGGGCGTCGGCCCGCCGGGGGTGCCCGTCGCTCCGGCGAGCTGGCCGGGAAGCACGCTGTTGGTGCGCGTCCAGATCTGCGTGCTGCACAGGAACGCGATGAGGCAGCCGCGGACGTTCAGGGTGCCCGGCTGCTCCGACCAGACCGTCACGTCGTAGCTCTTGCCGTCCTCGTTGTTGTAGATCTTGCCGACATACCGGCCCTCGTCGTTCAGGGTCAGGCCCATCATCAACTGGTGGCCCAGAACGGGGCGGTTCCGCTTGCGCGGATCCGGATTCTTGCTGTCGCGCTTCGCGGACGGGTCCTCGCCCTCCTGGGGCTTCATCCAGACGACGTACCCGCACAGGTTCTCCTGGGTCGGGCCGCATTTCTCGACGCGGATCCGCGCCCGCTCGTCCTCCGTCAGCCAGGTACCGCTCGGGTCGCGGGCAGGCGCGGCAGAAGACGGGCAGGCCGCGAGGAGACCGGCGGCGAGCCCGAACAGGGCGGCTGGGGTTTTGACCATCATGTGTTGGCTGACCCTCTTCGTCGAAACGCGGCGATGTGCCCGGCAGGGGCGCGGTTCAGAATGGCTGGGGCGGATCATCGGTTTCGCCCGCGTCCTCTCCGTCCGCTATGCGTCGATACTATGGCCGGATGTTCCGGTCCCGCCAGCAAACGTCTCCCGGGCTAGGGACGGTCCGGGCGGAGCGCGTTGCGCAAGCTCGGCGACGTGCTCCCCAGTTCCGCCGCAAGGGGCCGGAGCATACCATCTGGGCCCCAGGCCCTGCCTCTGCGGTCCGCCGGAAAGCTTAACGACGGGCCGGGAGCCCCCAAGCGGCATCGGGTCTGGCCCGCTCGGCGGGGATGAGGGTCGCGGCATCCCGGCGCTTGACTCCCGATTCTCCCCGGGAACCATCGCGCGGTCCGGCCGCAGAGCCGCGACGCGGCCTGCGGGCCGCCATGGGAGGACAGATGAAGAGCTACCAGATCACCGCCTTCGGCCGACCGCTCGAGCTCCGCTGCACGGCGGAACCGGAGCCGCAGGGCACGGAGGTGCTGGTGCGGATCGAGCGGGCCGGGGTCTGCCATTCCGATCTCCATATCTGGCACGGCTATTTCGATCTGGGGGGCGGCAAACGTTTCGAGATGACGCAGCGTATGACGCTCCCTTTCACGCTCGGCCACGAGATCGTGGGCGAGGTGATCGCGGTCGGCCCGGACGGCGATCGCGCCGCCATCGGCCGGAAGGGCATCGTGCATCCCTGGATCGGTTGCGGCTCCTGCCCGGCCTGCGATGCGGGCGAGGAGCTGCGCTGCCCGAAGCCGCGCACCATCGGCACGCGGCGGGACGGCGGCTACAGCGACCATGTCCTGGTGCCGCATGGCCGCTACATCGTGCCCTACGGCGATCTCGAGCCCGGGCTCGCCGCCACCTGCGCCTGTTCGGGGCTGACCGCCTATAGCGCGCTGAAGAAGCTGCCCCGCATGACGGCGGAGGACAGCCTGCTCGTGATCGGGGCGGGCGGTGTCGGGCTCGCCTGCGTGGGCCTGGCTGGGGCTGTCACGCCTGCCCGGGTGATCGTATCCGATGTCGGAGCGGCGAAGCGGGAGGCGGCGCTGGCGCAGGGCGCGCATGCGGCGCTCGACGCCTCCGGGCCGGAGGGCCGGGCGGAGATCCTGGAGACCGCAGGCGGGCGTCCGCCCCGGGCCGCGATCGACTTCGTCGGTTCCCCCGAGACGCTGCGCCTCGCCATGGAGGCGGTCGACCTCGGCGGGACGGTGGTCTCGGTCGGCCTCTATGGCGGCGAGCTGCCGATCTCGACCGCTTTGCTGCCGCTGCGGCAGATCACGATCCGCGGCTCCTATGTCGGCTCGCTCGAGGAGCTGCGCGAGCTCGTGGGGATCATGCAGGCGCGCAAAGTCAGGAGCGTGCCCGTGCGCACCCGGCCGATGGCCGAGGTGAACGCGATCCTGGCCGATCTCGAAGCCGGCCGGATCGTCGGGCGCACCGTCATGGCCCCGTGAGGCGGCCCGCCGCCGGAGCGGAGCGGGCCGAGGCGGTCATGCTCAGCGGACCACCACCACGCGCGTGCCGACCCGGACGCGCTGGTAGAGGTCGACCACGTCCTCGTTCAGCATGCGGATGCAGCCCGACGAGACGGCCTGGCCGATGGATTCGGGCTCGTTCGACCCGTGGATCCGGTAGAGCGACCCGCCGAGATAGAGCGCGCGGGCGCCGAGCGGGTTGTCGAGCCCGCCCTTCATATAGCGCGGCAGGTCGGGACGGCGGCGCAGCATCTGCGCCGGCGGGCGCCAATCCGGCCATTCGCGCTTCATGGTGACCGCCTTCGTGCCGGCCCAGGTGAAGCCCGGCCTGCCGACGCCGACGCCGTAGCGGATTGCCTGGCCGTTGCCGAGCACGTAGTAGAGCCGGCGCTCGGAGGTCGAGACCACCACCGTGCCGGGCGCATAGCGGCTGCGGAACGCGACCACCTCGCGCGGGATCGCCGCGGCCTGCGGAACCATGCCATGCGCGGGGCCGACCGGCTGGCGGGTGAAGGGGTCGATATCCCAGGCGGCGAGCGCCGAGGTGGAGAGCGCGGCGGCGCAGGCGAGCCCCGCCACGGACACGGATAAGCGACGCATGTGATCCTCTTCGGGACGCTCTATCGGCCGAAAGCCGTACACCGTTCCACCAAGGCATAGAGCGGGCCACCGATCTAGTGCGCCGCAAAATTGACGTTAATCCGCCACCATTCCGGACGGCCGCATTTTTTCCCCGCGAGCTGCCATTCCTTGACGCCGCTCGCATGGCGACCTAGGAAGCCGCCTCGGGTTCGGGCGCGTAGCTCAGCGGGAGAGCATTCGCTTCACACGCGAAGGGTCACAGGTTCAATCCCTGTCGCGCCCACCACCCGGATCAGCGCCAGCCGGCCGCGATGGCCGCAACTGCCGCGGGCAGCTCCTCGAAACGGTCGATCACTGCATCCGGTCCGAGTTCGCGCACCGGCGTGTCCGTGTAGCCGAAGGTCACGCCGACGACCGGAATCCCGGCCGCCTTGGCGGTCGAGATGTCGGTCTGGGAATCCCCAACCATGACGGCGCGGGCCGGATCGCCGCCTGCCTGCTCGATCGTCAGCGTCAGATGCCGCGGGTCCGGCTTGAAGTAGGGGAAGGTGTCGCGGCCGCAGATCGCGACGAAGCGCTCCGCCGCACCCAGTCCCTCCAGCAGCCGGCGCGACAGCAGCTCGACCTTGTTGGTGCAGACCGCGAGCCGGAATCCCTCCGCCGCGAGCCGCTCCAGGGCGTCGGACACGCCGGGGAAGAGCCGGCTCTCGACGCAGAGATTCTCGGCGTAATGCGCGAGGAAGTCCCGATAGAGCGCGTCCGACTTGGCCGGCGCGAGCTCGAGCCCGGCCGCCTCGAAGCCGCGCTCCACGAGCGCGCGGGCGCCGGCGCCGATCAGATCCCGGGCCGCTTCGAGCGGCACCGGCGGCACGCCTTCCCGCGCCAGGATGGCGTTGAGCGTGGCGATCAGGTCCGGCGCGGTGTCGGCGAGCGTGCCGTCGAGATCGAAGACGGCGATAGGGGGGCGAGGCATGGCGTGTGGCTAGCGGTCGCCCCCGACGCGATCAAGGCGGCCGCTATGCTAATCTCGCCTCCGATTCGAGCGGAGACGTGGATGGCCGGGCATCACAGACGGGTTCTCGCTGCGGCGGCGCTCGCGCTGGCGTTCGCCGCGCCTGCCATGTCCGCGACGTACGAGTTCGTTCCGGCGCCCCAGACCGACCTCAACCGGATCTACCGGGTCGACAAGTACTCGGGCGAGGTCAGCTCCTGCCAGTACGGGCTGCAGGAGGGCACGGTCGGCGTGACGCTCTGCTTCGGTGCGGGGGAGGGCGCGGGCCCGCAGCCGCCCGGCGAATATGGCATCGTGTCCTCGCGGCACGAGCGCGAGGGCGGCGTGTTCCGGGTCAATTACCGCACGGGCGAGATGAGCGTCTGCTACGTGTTCGACGAGAAGGTCGTGTGCACGCCGCAGACGAACCCGCCGCCGCCGGCCCGGCCCGCAGGCGCGCCCTCGGCGACCTCGGCCGTGCAGCGGCCCTGACCTTGCAGGGATGACCTCCGACGACGCCAAGCGGCGCGCGGCCGAGCGGGCCTGCGATCTCGTGCAGAGCGGGATGAAGCTCGGCCTGGGAACCGGCTCCACGGCCGCGCTGTTCGTCGCCGAGCTCGGGCGCCGGCGCATAGACATCCTCGGCGTGCCGACCTCGGAAGCGACGCGGCGGCAGGCCGAAGCGCTCGGGATTCGGCTCGCGACGCTGGACGACGAGCCCGAGCTCGACCTGACCGTGGATGGCGCGGACGAGCTCGATCCGGTGCTCAACCTGATCAAGGGGGGAGGGGGAGCGCTCCTGCGGGAAAAGCTCGTGGCGGCCGCGAGCCGCCGGATGGTGGTGATCGCGGACTCGTCCAAGCGCGTCCCACAGCTCGGGCGCTTCCCGCTTCCGGTCGAGGTGGTGTCTTTCGGGCTGGAGACCACCCGCCGGCGCATCGCGGCCTGCCTGCGCGAGCTCGAGCTTCCGGCAGATATCCGCCTCAGGCGCTCCGCCGACGACCAGCCCTTCCGGACGGATGGCGGCAACGTGATACTGGACCTGCGGCTCGGGGAGATCCCCGACCCGCACGGCCTTGCCGCGGTTCTGAAATCGACCCTCGGGGTCGTGGAGCACGGCCTCTTCGTCGCGATGGCCTCGCTCGCCTTGATCGGCGGGCCCGAGGGCGTCATTGAGATGGCCGGAAACTGACAGGCGCAGGTCAAGGAGAGCCCGTCACATGGTTTGTGCATTTCTTCGCGCGCCGGCAGCCCTGCTGGCGCTGGCGGTCTTTCTCGCCCCGGCGCGCGCGCAGGAGCCCTCCGCGAGCCATCTCGCGGCCGCGCGCGAATTCATGGATACGATCGGCGTGCTGAACCCGGTCAACGAGCTCATCCCGACCTTCACGGACCAGGTGCGCAAGCAGAACGTCGCGCGCCCGGAACTGTCCAAGGATCTGGAGGACGTCTTGAAGAGCCTGCAGCCCGAGATGCAGCTCCAGCGCCAGCAGGTCACGAATATCGTGTCGCGCACCTATGCGAAGTGGCTCACCGAGCCCGAGCTGAAGGAGCTTACGGTCTTCTTCAAGACGCCGCTCGGCGCCAAGTACAACAAGATCCAGCCGGAGCTGGTCGAGGATGTCGTGAACGACGTCCAGGTCTGGACGCAGCAGGCCTCGGAATACGTGATGGTGCGTGTGCGCGCCGAAATGGCCAAGAAGGGCCATCAGCTCCAGTAGCCGCAGCGGGCATCACTCCGCCGGCCCGCGCTTCAGCAGGCCGGCCGCTCTGAGCGCTTCCTTCACCCGCTGATGCTCCTGCCGGACGAAGGCCTGGAAGGGCTCGGGCGGAAGGAAGGCGCTCTGCCACTTGCGGGCGTTCAGGGTTTCCTGCCAGCTGGGGGAGGCCAGCGCCGCCTGGATCAGCGCCGTGAGCCTGTGCTGCTGGTCGCGGCCGAGGCCCGGCCGCGCGGCAAGGCCGCGCCAGTTCGCGAAATCGAGCGGGATGCCGGATTCCGTGAGCGTCGGAGCATCGAAGCCCGGCAGCCGGTCGGGCGAGCTCACGGCCAGCAGCCGCAATCGGCCGGATACGAGCTCGGCATGGACCTCGCTCAGGGCCAGCATGGCGGCACCGACCTTCTCCTCGGCCGCAGCCAGGCCCGCTTCGGCGCTCGTCAGGAACGGCACGTAGTTGAGGTGCTGCGCCGGGACACCCAGCGCCCGGGCGAGCAGGATCGCGGCCACATGATCAACGCCGCCGTTAGGCCCGCCCGCCCAGGCGAGCTTCGTCGGATCGGCGAGAAGCGCGGCGCCGATCTCGTGGATCGCCCTGAAGGTCGAGTTCGCCGGCACGACGATGCCGAAATAATCCGAGCTGAGCCGGGCGATGGGGGTCAGTCGGTCGAAATCGGCCGCGGAGCGGCTGAGCAGGCTCGCATCCAGCATGGTCAGGCCGGTGACGAGGAGGTCCGTTTCCGATTCGGTGGTGAGGAAGCGCGCGAGGCCAGTCAGCCCGCCGCCGCCGGGTATGTTGCTGACGGCTGCCGCGAGGCCGCCGCGCTCCGCGAGCGCAATCCGCAAGGTCTGCGCGACCTGGTCCCAGCCGGTCCCCGGCGCGGAAGGGGCGATGATGCGGATATCGGTGCCCTGCGCCGGGGCCTCGCAGGCGGTGCGGAGGAGGCCGCATAGAATGAGCGCCAGCGCTCTCGCTCTCATGCCTGTCTTCGTCACGGTCGCACGGGCAGACGCTAGACGGAGCGCGGGCAACGGACAAGGCGTGCGAATGCGCCATGCGACGCCGCGCCCTCCGGCCCGCCGTCCCGCGCCGCCCGGTCCCATATGACCTGACCCCGGACACAAGCTTGTCGTGAGACGGCGGGCGCTCTATAGGTCCGCCCTCTGCGCAAGCAGCGCCGCGCCCATCGTCTAGCGGTCCAGGACGTCGCCCTTTCACGGCGAAAACACGGGTTCGAGTCCCGTTGGGCGCGCCAGCAAGCTCAAGCACTTAGCGGTGTGAGGGCGAGCCGTGTCCCGTTTGTGTCCAGTTCTCTCATGAAGTCGCCCAGCTCTCAGGCCCGACAGAATGCGAAGCGAGGGCGTCCTAAAGCTACGGGCAAGCACTCGAAGGCTGACGAGCTAAGGCTCCTCGGAATGCGCTCTCTGCTGACGGAGGGCCAATCCACCTCGATCAGCGAGGCTGCCTGGGCCGTGCTCGACGAGGAGCCTGTAGGACCTGGCACCAGCAAGGAGGACCTCGACGCCGAGAGGAGGAGAGCGCAGGATCGTCTTCGCAAAAAGTACCCGGAGTGGATCGCAGAGCAGATTGCGAAAGACGGGCTGTCCGCCCCGGTGCGCCCTGAACCGTGCCAAGCTGTGCAACCGGGTTCAATTCCGCTGCCGGAGGTGAACCTGGCAGTTCAGGCGGTCGCGTCGCTTCCGGGAGACATTCACGAACGGGTGCGGCAGGCCCGAGACGCTGCCTTGGGTGCTGGAGGCCGGCTCGCTCAGGCCGCCGTAGCCGAATATCTGAAGCTAGCAAAGTCTCGCTAAAGCCCGAGACTTTGATTGGCGGCGCTCACGCGGAGCCGCTCAACTCGTGGTCGGCTGATCGCAGATCGTTGAACGCGTGTTGCCGGGCGAGCCGCGCGAACGACCATGAGCCGAAAGTGTCAGGGCTGCCCGCAGTTCGATCAGATGCCGGGCGGCCCGAACGCATCTTTATCGCGGCCGCGAGTATCCGGAGCGGCACCGGGCTGGTTCCGACGTCCATGCCGGGAGTTCGTCGTAGTATGTTCGCCCAAGCCTGAGAAGCTCCTGAAGCTGCCAAGACTTCTGCACAACGGCTACAGGGGTGGATGCACGACACCCAGCTCATGCTCGCGTTCGCCGACGAGAACATGATGGACAAGATGCTGGCGACCGGCGTGCGGGTCTACGTGCCCGAAATGTCCGGCTACAGCGACGAGTTCGACCGGATGATCAACAAGGACGACATGATGTCCGTCCCGCCGGACGACGTAATTGACCCGCTCACGGGCGAGCTGACCATGCCCGGTATGAAGAACTACGGCGGCGGCGACGTGGATGCCACGTACCGGCTGGCGAAGGCGCTCGACCCGATCCTGCGCCGGGACCAGAAGCAGTACCAGTGCTACCGCAAAATCCAGTTCCCGGCGCTCCTGACCTTCGCCCGCGTGGCGGAGCGGTACGGGATCATGATCGACCAGGACCACCTGGACGCGCTGGGCGTCGAGATCGCCCGCTAAATCCGCGAGAACTACCGCACCCTCATGCGGCTCATCCCGCCGAAGGTGAAGCGCGAGTGCATCGCGGCCGGCGAAGATATGTCCCTGACCCGGCCCGCCTTCCTCCAGAAGGTGCTCTTCCCGAAGGACGGCTTCGGCCTGAAGCCCCGCGTCTTCACGAAGTCCACGGCGGAGCTGGACAAGGGGCAGCGTGTCCCCTCCGTCTCGGTCAAGGATCACCTGCCCTATTTCTTCGACGAGCCCGGCGATGACGGCGTGTTCTGCCGGGCGCTCAAGGAATACATCCAGGCCGAGAAGCTGCTGAGCACGTATGTCGACACGCGCGAGTAGGGGAACGGCTTCTGGGAGTACATCGCCCCGGACGGCGCGATCTATCCGAGCTACAAGCTGCACTCGGTCGTCACCCTCCGTTCGGCCTCGGAAGCGCCCAACGGGCAGAACTTCCCCAAGCGCGGTCGGTTCGCCAAGTCCTACAACAAGGTCTTCAAGGCGCGGCCGGGCCACAAGATCATCTCGGCCGGACTTGTCCCAGATCGAGCTGCGGATCGCTGCCTGGATGGCGATGGACCCGACCATGCTCGGCATCTATCGCAACGACGGCGACATCCACACGGCTACGGCCGCCGTGTCCATGGGCGTGTCCGACGGCCAGTTCGCCCAAGCAGATGCAAGCACACGCAAACTAAATCGCTTCAAAGCGAAGGCCGGGATTGCAACCCCCGTTATCCAGGTTCTAGTGCCCCGTTCTCGTGCCGGTAGCGATCCACGATGCAAGTGTCCGCCTGGTACCGCGGCGTGCCCCCGGCGCTTGCGCGCGTCCGGGAACGTTCGACCAGCTCGTCGACTGTCAGGCCGGATCTCAGCAGTTTCGTGGTCCAGTCCCGACCGTAGCTGAAATCGGGGACATCGGTGACAATGAGGTGCCAAACGTGCCAGTGGACTACTTCGATCCCACGGTACAGGACTGGCCGGTTCCTCCGTGTGTTGGTCAAATTGCCAGTCGCATCAACGAGCCGGAGATTGCCGGGCTCATAGTGACCGTCATTATTCACTCGATCAATCTGAAGCCCTCGGTAGCTCTCAGCCGGCAGCTCTTTCAAAACGTACTCAATGAATGAGCGTCTCGAAGAGAAGCGAAGCTCGATCCCGCGACCGCCATAGTCCCGATAGGAGGGGCAATTCGGATTACGGGTACGTTGCTTGATTGCGTCGTAACGTTCCCCGATGTTCTGTCCCTTCTCGCAGTAAAGTGTCTTGCCGCGGCTGCCCTGGGTTTTGCCAGCGAGGAGGTTGTCCACCGAGATTAGTTTCTCTCTCTCTGTCGCGGAGCAACGGCACAGGACGTAGCGGTAACCCGAGCGTCTGATGATCTCTGTGCCTATCACCTCCCATGTGCCTGGTTGGGCTGCCTGGAGCCTGGCGAATATCGTCTCGTCTGAGACGTGTTTCGGATGAGCTGCGCCGGATTGAAAGCCGCCGCGCTTCTTGCTGGGTTCGATGGACATATCGGGTCTTCCGGAGGATCGATCTTGGGGGGGGGCTAAAGGGTAGGTTTCGCTAAGAGGGAACAAAGGCTTGGGGGCGTGGGCGTATCCGGTAAGGGCGCGCGTCCGTGTTGGGTTGCGAGGCAGGCCCAGAGTGGGCCTCGTTGCCGCTGAGACGCCGGAGCCAGGCATTGAGTTCGGTCGCTGGGATTAAGGTCTTGCGGCCAACCTTCAGTACGTTGATCCGCCCAGCCTTGACTTCTTCGTAGAAAAGGCTCCGGCCAATAGACGCTAAAAAACAGAACTCGCGTATAGACAGTGCAATCTTGGCTTGGTTGGGTGGCATAACAACTCTCCAGGCTCGTCCGAAGACAGCCGGAGACGTATGCCGCGACCCGCCGAAGTCCAAATGGATCTAATGGCGTTGTCGCCGGAATTAATGGCGAGGTATTCTGATTTCCTCGGATACTATGGCTTTTCCATTCCGCCCCAGGAAGGTGCCCCCCGCTGCGTCATGTTCCGAAAGAGCCTGGCCTAGCGGAACGATGAAGCACCCTCCCAAGGCTGTTCCGATAACATGGTTCTTGTATTTTGGAACGGATGTTCCTAAGGTTCTATGGACCTAATGGAACGGTTCAGACAATGCTCGTTGGTTACGCAAGGACAAGCACTCTGGAGCAAGCGGCAGGCCTAGAGGCCCAGCTTAGGGAACTTGAGGTCCTCGGCTGCGAAAAGGTATTCCAGGAGCAGGCGAGCTCGGTTGGCCCGCGCAGGGCTCTGGAGCGTGCTCTGGAGTTCACGCGCGAGGGCGACACGCTAGTCGTGACGAAGCTCGACCGTCTCGCCCGTTCCGTTCCACACATGTGGGACATCATCCGCAAGCTCCAAGCCAAGGGGGTAGGCATCCGCATCGTCAACATGGGGATCGATACAAACACCCCTACGGGCAAGCTCATGCTGAATGTGCTTGGAGGCGTTGCCGAGTTCGAGCGCGAGATGATGCTGGAGCGGCAGCGGGAAGGGATTGCCAAGGCGAAAGCCGAAGGGAAATACCGCGGTCGCAAGCCGACGGCGCGAGCCAAAGCAGAACAGATTGCGGAGCTGCACGCCGGAGGTATCAGCCTATCTGAGATCGCGCGCCGGCTGAAGATTGGGAAGACGTCCGTGCACCGGGTGCTGCAATCCGACCGTTCGTGATCTGGTCAGATTGCAGCGCGTTCAACTAGCGTCGAGCACGGGGAGCGCTGAAGCAGGAACGTAGATGGGCGACGTGTATCGTGGGTCGTCTAAATGCGCCCGGCCCTCTTCTAGGCGTGAGTGAAAATAATCGCGATCAACAAATCATTTTGTATTGATTTTGCTTGTGTTGAGACTGTATTTTGGCGCTGATTACATTGACTGCTCGGGTGCGATCGAAGGGCAATTGAGTGAAACGCGCTGATCAATCGATCCGTCCGCTTTCCGAGCAAGCGGAGACGACGCGGAAGCGATGGAACGGGGCCGGTAGGAACCCCAGCATCACGGTTCGGCAAGTCGAGGTAGCGGCGGAAGTCGCCGTTGGAGCGCAGCTCCGCTTTCCCGAGCTGACCGAAGAGGAAATCCTGGCGTTTGTAGCCGGGAACCCATGGCGCTTCGCTAGGACGATGCCCCAGTACCCGCACTGGTACTGCCTGATCGAGAAGGTGGCAGAGGAGGATCGGCTGACCTTCTGTCGCTTCGCTCGGCAAATCCGACGCCGCGGATATCGGCAGCGGTTCCGCAAGAGATGGCAGACTTACTACGACGTCGGTCCCGACAAATTCTGGGTCATAGGGTACGGCAAGCTCGACGACCCCCGCGACGTCGATGACGTGATCCTGATCAATCGCGCTCCTAAGGGGGATGCCTATCCCTGATCTGTGCGATTGACCGTGGGCTGCGCCCCGGCAGTAACCTTCGGGTCAATCTGAAGACGCTGAACCTCCCATCCTGATCCGTCGAGCGTGCAACGCGTTTCACAAAAACGGGTCTCGGACCGGCTTATTCGGGCGGTGTTGGCTTCACCCACGCCGTTACCGCCATGCCGCTTGCGGCTTCCGGTAAGCCGCGAGCGGCAGCGTGCCCGGAACCGGGCATTCGGGTTTGCGCCCAAGCCGGTCAGTCCCGGCCCAAAGAGCTTGGCTCCAAAGCGGGCAAACGCGTGCGATCAGCGATATGCACGTGAGTTCCTATTGAACTTGCAAGCTGCGGGTTGTGACATCCCCCGACGGAGATGGAGTGGGTCATGAGGCTGAGCGCGCGCAACAGGCTGAAGGGCAAGATCGTCGAGGTCACGAAGGGCCAGACCACCGCCCATGTCCGGATCGACGTGAACGGCACGATCGTCACGGCCGCGATCACCAATGAGTCCGTCGATGAGCTCGGGCTTAAGGTCGGGATGGGGGCCTATGCCGTCGTGAAGGCGTCCGACGTCATGGTGGGCGTCGACTAGGCCCGTGAAGATGTTTCCTGATCGCCGGATCGTGCTCGGCGGCTTGGCGTCCGCGCTAGCTGCCGTCGGTGGGGAAGCCGCCGAAACCGCTGTCGAGGACGCCGCTCGGCGCAGCGTAGCCCGGCCGGCTACGATCAAGCGCGTCTTTCCAGCCGGACCGCCGGCCGCGATCCTGCTCTACACGCTCGCACCCGACCTGCTGCTCGGCTGGCCGCGCGCGAACCGGGCGGAAGAGCGCGAGTTCCTGCTGCCGGATGTCGGGGGCCGGCCCGAGATCGGCCGCATAACGGGCCGGAGCAACAGCGCGAACCTGGAAGCCGTGCTCGCGGCAAAGCCCGATCTGATCATCGACGTCGGCTCGACCGGCCCGACCTATGTATCCCTGGCCGAGCGGGTCCAGAGCCAGACCGGCATCCCCTATGCGCTGCTCGACGGCACGCTCGCCCGGACTGCCGAGACCTATCGCACGCTCGGCCGGCTCCTCGGCCGGGAACGCGACGCGGAGGAGAAGGCGACCTATGCCGAAGCGCTGCTGGCCCACATAGCGCAGCGGGTCGCGACGGTGCCGGCGGACCGCCGCCCCCGCGTGTACTACGCCCGGGGACCCCGCGGCCTTGAGACCGGCCGCGGCGGCTCCATCAATGTCGAGAGCCTCGACATGCTCGGGGCCGTGAACGTCGCCGGCGGGACCGGCGGCGGGCTCGCGACCGTGTCGCTCGAGCAGGTCCTCGCCTGGGATCCGGAGGTCATCGTCACAATCGACCGCGACTTCGCGGCCTTCGTCCGCCAGGATCCGGCCTGGGCCTCGGTCAGGGCCGTTCGCGACGGGCGGGTGCATCTGTCGCCGAAGCTGCCCTTCGGCTGGGTGGATTTCCCGCCCTCGGTCAATCGCCTCATCGGGCTCATCTGGCTCGGCAAGCTCCTGTATCCCGCGCTCTTTCCCGAGGACCTCGTGGCCGAGACGCGGGCGTTCTACCGGCTCTTCTATCACGTGACGCCATCCGACGAGGGGATCGCCCGGGTTCTGGCCGGACGCGGATGAAGCACCGCTCGCCCCTTCTCGGCCCGGCGCTGGCGCTCGCTCTGCTGCTCGCCGGGATCGCGCTCGCCTTCTCGCTTGGACGCTATCCAGTGCCGCCGGGTGACCTCCTTCGCATCCTCGTCGCCCGGCTGACGAACACGCCCTCCGGCCTTCCCGCCGCGAGCGAAGCGGTGGTGCTGCAGATCCGGGGCCCGCGCGTGCTCGCCGCGATCCTGATCGGCAGTGCGCTCGCCAGCGCCGGCACGGCGTTCCAGGGATTGTTCCGGAACCCGCTCGTCTCGCCCGACATCCTCGGCGCATCATCCGGCGCAGCACTCGGCGCGGTGATCGGCATCTTCTTCTCCCTGCCGATCCTCGGCATCGAGCTTCTCAGTTTCGCGGGTGGGCTCCTCGCCGTCGGGCTCGTCTACGTGATCGGCTCCGGCCTCCGCGGCGGTGACACGGTTCTCACCATGGTCCTGACCGGCGTCGTCGTGGGCGCGCTGCTCGGGGCGGGGATCGGCCTGATCAAGTACCTGGCCGATCCCTACAACCAACTGCCGGCCATGACATTCTGGCTGCTCGGCAGCCTCGCCGGGATCGCGCCGGCGGACATCCTCACCCTGCTTGTCCCGATCCTCGGCGGCACGGCGGTCCTTCTGCTCCTGCGCTGGCGCATGAACGTGATGTCGCTGCCCGAGGAGGAGGCGCGTGCGCTCGGCGTCGCGACCGGCCCTCTGCGGGCAGCGATCGTGGCGGCGGCGACGCTCGTGACCTCGGCAAGCGTCGCGGCATCGGGCGTGGTCGGCTGGGTCGGGCTGGTGGTGCCGCATCTCGCGCGCTTCCTCGTCGGCCCGAGCTTTCCGCGCCTCCTTCCCACGGCTGCCATCCTCGGCGGCGCCTACCTTCTTCTCATCGACACCGTCGCCCGCACGGCCGCCTCGGTGGAGATCCCCCTCGGCATCCTCACGGCCGTGATCGGGACGCCCTTCTTCATCGCGCTTCTCGCGCGCATGCGGGGCGGCTGGTCGTGATCCTCCAGGCGCGACAGCTCGCCTTCGGCTATCCGGGCCGGGAGGTCGGGCGAGACGTCGATCTCGCGTTGACGCCTGGCCGGGCGCTCGCCCTTCTGGGGCCGAACGGCGGCGGCAAGACCACGCTGCTGAAGACGCTGCTCGGGCTGCTCCCCCCGCTTGGCGGAGAGGTGCTCCTAGACGGCAGGCCGCTCGGCAGCACGCCCGTGCGGGACCGGGCGCGGCTGATCGGCTACGTGCCGCAGGTCCATCTCGGCACCTTCGCGTTCTCCGTCGCGGATGTCGTCCTCATGGGGCGGACCGCCCATCACGGCCCCTTCACCCAGCCGTCCGCTCGTGACCGCGAGGTCGCAGCAGGAGCCATCGACCGCTTCGGCCTGACCGGCCTCGCGGAGCGGCCCTACACCATGATCTCCGGAGGCGAGCGCCAACTCGTGCTGATCGCCCGCGCGCTGGCGCAGGAGCCGCGCCTCGTCGTCCTCGACGAGCCGACAGCCAGCCTCGATTTCGGCAACCAGGGCCGGGTGCTCGGGGAGATCAGGTCTCTCACGCGCGCCGGCCTCGCCGTTCTCTTCACGACCCACGACCCGAACCACGCCTTGCGCGTCGCGGACGAGGTCGCGACGCTCCGGGCCGGCCGGCTCCTCGCGCACGGGCCCGCAGCCGAGGTGGTGACGCGAGCGCATCTCGAAAACCTCTACGACGCACCTGTGCGGGAGGTCGGGTCGGCTCCGAACCTCGCATTCGTACCGGACCACTCTTGACGAGCCCCGGCCGCGCATTGTGGCCCGGAGGTGAAGTGGTGTCCGCAGATCAGTCGCCGGATGTCGGCCTGAAGTAACCCGGACGGCCGTCGGTCAGGCCCACCGCCGTGACTATCGTGTCTAGTGCCGGATGAGCGAAGTCGGTTCGCCAGGCCAGGAAGTACGTCTCGCGGCCGATCGGCACGAAGCCGAGTCCGAACCGCTCGGCAACCGACCTCACGCCCATGCCGACATCCGCCTCGCCGGAGGCGACGAGCGCTCCCACGGCCTGATGGGTGAACTCTTCGTTCTCGTAGCCCGGGATATCTGATCCGGTCAGGCCGGCCTTCTCCAAGAGCTGGTCGAACCAGAGGCGGGTGCCGGAACCGCGCTGGCGGTTGACGAAGCGAAGCCCTTTCCTTGCCAGGTCCGGAATCGACCGGACCTTTTGAGGGTTCCCCGTGGCGACAAGCAGGCCCTGCCCCCTGTCGAAGAGCGCCCGCACCTGGAACTCGGGGCTCTGCAGGATCGCGGCGAACTCCCCCGCCTCGCTCCGGTCCGTCGAACCGAAATGGAAGCCGGCCGCATCCGCAGTGCCGTCCAGGAGGCTACGGGCGGCGAGCGTGCTTCCGGCGACCAGCCTGTCTACGTCCCTCATCGTGGACAGGATTTCGGCGAGCCATGGGTCGTGGCTCATGGCGATCCGCAGCGGCGATATCTGGGCGACGGCCATCGACAGGTCGTGGTCGAGTTCGGCGCTCTCTTTCGCGAGGAGCGGTGAGAAATGATCGATCGTCTGGGTGAGCCGTGCCCGAAGCGCCTCGCCATAGGCGGTCAGCGCACTGCCGTGTCCCTTGGTGCGCAGCACCAGCGGCTGACAGAGACCCTCTTCGATTTGGCTGAGGAGACGCCAAGCGGCCCGGTATGATAGGCCGAGCCGGGCCGCTGCGGCCTGGAACGTTCGCTCCTGGACGATGCCGTCGAGGAGGGCCACGACATCGTCCAGCGCTACTCGCTCGGGGAGCTTCTCGACGGAGCCGCTGAGGCTAAGCGTGAAATGAGGCATCGGCTCAGCTGTACATGATCCCTCGGTGAGAGAAACCGAGGTGTCAGCTGATCTGCACGAACCGGGCCGGAGGGTGTGAGCGCACCCTGAACCGGAGTCTAGCAGGCGGCGTTGCTCTTGCCGGAGGTCGGATCGAGCCCCTGGGCGGTGGCCGGCTGGGAGGACGAGCCGGAGGCGGACCCTTGCGGGTTGGTCCCGACATAGGCGCCGCCGAGCCCGCCGGTCCAGCCGCTCGTGCCCATACCACCCGGCGCCGTTCCGGCGTCCTTGCCCTGGCTGGGCGGGGTCGCGGGCTGAGCCGGGGCGGCCGTCGTGCAGCCCGGCTTGCTGTTCTGGGCGAAAGCTGCGGCAGGGGCGAATGCAAGACCTGCTGCCGCCAACGCGAAGACCAAACCTGCCCGCATGTTCATTTCCTCCGTGATCGGTCAAGAAACGCCAAGTTGTGGCAGGTGTTCCGGCCAGCTACGACACGCCGATACCGGCAGCCCCTTCTTTCACATGGCCGATCCGTGCGGCGAGGCCGTATCCCGCGGCCCGGATCATCGCGACGAGGTCTGCGGCCCGGTTCGCGGCGCATGCGACGAGAAGGCCGCCCGAGGTCTGCGGGTCGGTTAGGATGTGCCGCCGCCATTCAGGGAGATCGGACGGAAGCTCCACCTCCCCGCCATAGCTCGCCCAGTTGCGGTTCGATGCGCCGGTCACGAAACCACCTTCCGCCAGCGCCGCCGCCTGCTGCAACAGCGGGACTCTGTCGGCTTCGACGATGAGGCGAGCGCCCGATCCGCGCGCCATCTCCAGCCCGTGGCCGAGAAGCCCGAACCCCGTCACGTCCGTCACCGCATGCACGTCGGGGTCGCGCGCGAGTTCGAAGCCGATGCGGTTGAGGAGCGTGGTCGTGCCGATCAGCTCGTCGTAACCGGCTGGCGACAGCTCGCCCTTCTTGAAGGCGGCGGAATAGAGGCCGACACCGAGCCCCTTTGTCAGGATCAGGGCGTCGCCCGGCTTCGCGCCGGAATTCCTGCGCACGTCTTCCGGCCGGCAGGTGCCTATGACTGCAAGGCCATAGATCGGCTCGGGCGAGTCGATCGAATGACCGCCCGCAACCGGGATCCCCGCATCCGAACAGACCGAGCGCCCACCCTCCAGGATGCGCCGAACGGTTTCGGGCGCGATCTTGTCGACCGGGATGCCGAGGATCGCGAGCGCCATGACGGGCTTTCCGCCCATCGCGTAGACATCGGAGATGGCGTTAGTCGCGGCGATGCGGCCGAAATCGAAGGGATCGTCCACGACCGGCATGAAGAAGTCGGTGGTGGCGATGATGCAGGTGTTGTCGTCCACTTGCCAAACGGCGGCGTCGTCGCCGGTCTCCGTCCCTACCAGAAGCTGGCGGAAGGGCTGCGTCTCCGCCTTTCCGAGCAGTTCCTGCAAAACGGACGGGGCGAGCTTGCAGCCGCAGCCGCCGCCATGGGCAAGGCTCGTAAGGCGGACATCGTGGTGACCCATGCGTGTTTCCTTCAGGCGACCGCCACGGCGGGATGCGCGGCAAGGCGCGACCAGGTGGAGGCGAGCGCTGCCGCGGCGGCCGCGACCTCCTCGGGGCTCGACGTGCGGCCGAGCGAGAGCCGCACTGCCCCGAGCGCTTGGTCGGATGGCAACCCGAGCGCCGTGAGAATGGCCGAGGGCGTCTCGTCGCCCGCATGGCAGGCCGAGCCGTTCGAGGCGATGACGGCCGGGCAGCTTTCCAGAAGTTGTCGGCCGGAGACGTTCGGGAAGATGACGTTCAGGGTGTTCGGAAGCCGCTCCGCGGCCTCACCGACCAGCAACAGATCCGGCACTGCCTGGCGGAGTGCGTCCAGCAGCGCTTGCGCAAGCCTGCGCATCCGCTCGGCATCCTCCGATAAGCGCGACATCGCGATGCGGCAGGCCTCACCGAGGCCCGCGATGAAGGCGACGTTCTCCGTGCCGGGGCGCCGGCCGCGCTCCTGGCCTGCACCGACCAGAAGCGGCGGAAGCTCGATCCCAGCGCGCGTGTAGAGCGCACCGATGCCTTTCGGAGCGTAGAGCTTGTGCCCGGCGATCGACAGGAGATCGACCCCGAGCGCTCTGACATCGACCGGCACCTTGCCGACCGACTGCGCCGTGTCGGCATGGACCAGAGCGCCGACGGCGTGAGCACCGCGCGCGACCTCCGCCACCGGCTGAAGCGTGCCGATCTCGTTCTGGGCATGGATGATCGTGACGAGCGCCGTCTCCGGCCCGATGGCGGAGGTCATAGCTTCCGCCGCTACCCGGCCATCCGAGGAGGCCCTCGCCCGCGTCACCCGGCGCCCGCCCCGTTCGAGCAGGCTGCAGCATTCCTCGGTCGCGGGATGTTCGATGGCCGTCGTGACGATGCCGGAGCGCTCCGGCCGGAGCGCGGCCGCGCCGCGGATCGCCATGTTGCTGGCTTCCGTGCCGCCACTCGTGAAGACGACCTCGCCGGGCTCGGCCCCGATCAGGGACGCGACCTGCTCGCGCGCCCTCTCCACCGCACGCCTTGCCCGCTGGCCGAGCGGATGCGTGGTGGAGGCGTTGCCGTATTCCGCGCGGAGATACGGCAGCATCGCCTCCAGCACCTCCGGATCGACCGGCGTCGTGCCGTTATGGTCGAGATAGATCGGCCGCATGGCATCGAGCCCGGGCGGATTTCGAGGAGGTCCGCCGTTAGCCTTCCTAGACGGCCACCTCACTGGCGCGGATGACGTATCTGAAGCTATCCGGGTCGAGGCAGTCGAGCCGGGCAGTCTTGATCTCGGCCTGCGGGTACATGAGGAACTCGAGCTTCGGCCCCGCCGCTCCGGGCAGCGCGAGGTCGTGCGCGAAGTTGTAGGCGAGCCAGTTCCCCTCCCAGGCGCCGAACAGGGCCTTGCGTGCCGCCAGCACTTTCTCGTCGGAGAGCGACAGCTTGCCCGGAGGCTCCTCCAGGGCGACCTTGCGCACGTCCGCTGGATCCGCCGGAACCCAGCCGAAGCCGGACAGGAACACCTCGGCCCGGCAATGCTGCGCCTTTGTGACGATCTCGCTTCCGGCTCCCAGGCTCTTGTAGCCGAACTTCGACGGCGCGAGCCTGAGGCCATAGACATCGCGCGCCGGCAGTCCGGCGGCGCGGGCTAGGCCGACGAAGAGCGCGTTGAGGTCGGCGCATTTGCCGCCGAGATCGCCGCTCTTCAGCATGGCCGCGATATCACCGATGCCGCAGCCGCGCGTCGCGGCGTTGCGGAACGTGTTCTCGACGACCCACTCGTAGATCGCGCGCGCCTTCTCCAACTCGCCATCCTTGCCGGCGACGATCTTGTCGGCGGTTTCCTTCACGATCCCGCCGGTCGGGATGAGGTCGGTAGCTTCCAGGTAGAGCTTCCGGTCCGCATCGGAGAGGGGCCGGACGGCCGGGTCCGCCTTGCCGAGGTCGACAAGCCGGTCGCGGGTCTGCACCCGGCTCGCCACCTCGACGAACGGCGACGCCACCGAGCCCGGGAAGGTCACATGGACGAACTCGGCGCCATATTTCGGATCCTTCTTCAGGGCGGCATCGGCCCCGTTGGTGGTCCAGGTGCTTGCCATTGAGCGGAACCAGTCCGACTCGTTCACGGATGGGACTGGCACCCAGGCCTGGGACTCGCCCGAGGCGAGTTCGATGCGGGTCTTCACCTCGAAAGTGCGCCACGCGCCAGGCTTCGGTGCGAAGACGGCTCCGCTGGCACGAGCGCTGCCAAGGGCTCCGAGGACAGCCGCGGCGGCCGTTGTGCCGAGAAAATGTCTGCGATGGATCATGTTCCCCCTCCTTCATTGTTCTGACAGGTTGGTGATCGGAGCGGCGCGCCGGCCGCGACACGCTCCAACTCGTCCCGAACGGGCGCGCTTCCCCAGTCGAGTTCTCCGCGCACTTGAAGGACCGGGCGAAGCTCGCGGTCGAGCACGAAGGTTGCCGGAAGCGCGTGGACGGACCAGGCGCGCGCGACAGCGCGGCTCTCGTCCAGCAGGATCTCGAAACGAGGGGCGAAGCCGTCGAAATAGCGCTTCAACCGCATCGCGGGCTCGGCCACGCTGATCGACAGGACCCGTAACCTGTCCGGGTCCTGCGCCGCGAGCGTGTTCAGGCTCTCCAACTCCGGACGGCAGGACACGCACCAGGTCGCGAAGAAATGAACGATGGTGGCCCGCTCAGGCTTCGCGGCCAGCGCGACCGTGTCGCCCGCCACGTTCGGAAGCGAGAAGCCGTCAACCTTCGCCGCCCGGCTCATGCAGAAGCCGGGCTCGGCGCGCGCCGGAGCGGACAGGCACAGGGCAGCCACGACGGGGAGGCTGGCCAAGAAGGCCGAGAATGCACAGCCCCGCGACGCGGGAGCCCAGCTGATGGACACGTCCCGAGCTACTCAGAATCCGCCGGTCGGGTCAAGCATGTACCAAAGTCGCATATTCAAGATGTCGCTGCGGCATTTATCTTTGACCTAGAGCGATTCCGAACTAGGATCGCCGTGGGATCACAGTCTCCGTCGAGAGACGTTTCTGGGAGGACCTCCTGAGATGAACATGGAGCTCTCACGGCGCGCGTTCCTGCGCTCCGCGGGAGCAGGCGTCGCCGGGACGGCAATCGGAGCCTTCGGCTTTGGCGGGATCGAGGCAGCGCATGCCTCCTCCATCCGAGCCTTCAAGCTCACCACGATGGTCGAGACCCGCAACACCTGCCCCTACTGCTCGGTTGCCTGCGGGATCATCACTTACTCGAAGGGCGATCTCCGGAAAGGCGAGAAGGCGGAACTGGTCCACATCGAGGGCGATGTCGATCACCCGACCAACCGCGGCACGCTCTGCCCGAAGGGCGCGGCGCTGCTCGATTTCGCGAAGGCCGAGACGCGGCTGAAGTACCCGATGATCCGCAAGCCGGGTTCGGACAAGTTCGAGCGGGTCTCCTGGGACCAGGCGCTGGACCGCATCGCCCGCCTCATGAAGGACGACCGCGACCAGAACTTCGTCGCCAAGAACAACGACGGCGTCACGGTCAACCGGTGGACGACGACCGGCTTCCTCGCCGCCTCTGCCACCACGAACGAGACGGCCTTCGTCACCTACAAGGTGGTCCGAAGCGCCGGAATGCTGGTCTTCGACAACCAAGCGAGAGTTTGACACGGCCCCACGGTGTCCAGTTTGGGCCCGACTTTTGGCCGTGGCGCGATGACGAATTCCTGGACCGACATCCAGAACACGGATCTCGTCGTCATCATGGGTGGAAACGCCGCCGAGGCGCACCCGTGTGGTTTCAAGTGGGTCACGGAGGCGAAAGCCAACCGGGGCGCGAAGCTGATCGTCGTCGATCCGCGGTTCACCCGCTCGGCTTCGGTGGCGGATTTCTATGCCCCGATCCGGCAGGGCACGGACATCGCCTTCCTGCTCGGCGTGATCAAGTATTGCATCGATAACGACAAGGTGCAGTGGGACTACGTGAAGGCCTTCACCAACGCGAGCTACCTTGTGAAGGACGGCTTCTCGTATTCCGACGGCCTTTTCGTCGGCTATGACGAGAGCAAGCGCGATTACAACCGCAGCGAGTGGGACTACCAAATCGGGCCGGACGGCTACGCGCTGGTGGACGAGACGCTGCAGAACCCGCGCTGCGTCTGGAACCTGCTGAAGCAGCACGTCGCCCAGTACACGCCCGAGATGGTCGAGCGGATTTGCGGTACCCCGAAGGACAAGTTCCTGAAGGTAGCGCAGATGATTTCGGAGACGTCCTCGCCCCAAAAGGCGATGACGTCGATGTACGCGCTCGGCTGGACGCAGCACTCGAAGGGCTCGCAGAACATCCGCTCGATGGCGATGCTCCAGCTCATCCTGGGAAACATCGGCATCCGCGGCGGCGGCATGAACGCCCTGCGCGGCCACTCGAACATCCAGGGCCTGACCGATGTCGGGCTAATGTCCAACCTCATCCCGGGATACCTCACGATCCCGACTGAAAGGGAGGTCGACTTCCAGACCTACATGGGCTCGCGCGGCTTCAAGCCGCTCCGGCCCAACCAGATGAGCTACTGGCAGAACTACGGCAAGTTCTTCGTCAGCTTCCAGAAGGCCATGTGGGGCTCCGCCGCCACGAAGGACAACAACTGGGCTTTCGAATACCTGCCGAAGCTCGACGTCCCAGCCTACGACATGCTCCGCGCCTTCGAGCTGATGCACGAAGGCAAGATGAACGGGTATGTCTGCCAGGGCTTCAACCCGCTCCAGTCGATGCCGAACAAGGCGAAGCTGATCCGGGGCCTGTCCAAGCTGAAGTACCTCATCACGATGGATCCGCTGGAGACGGAGACGTCGCGGTTCTGGGAGAAGCACGGCGAGATTAACGACGTCGATCCGAAGTCGATCCAGACGGAGGTGATCCAGCTCCCGACGACGTGCTTCGCGGAGGACGAGGGTGCCCTCGTCAATTCCGGCCGCTGGCTGCAGTGGCACTGGCCGGGCGCGACCCCGCCGGGCGAGGCGAAGCACGATACCTGGATCATGGCGCAGATCCACCTTCGGCTGAAGGCGCTCTATGCCAAGGAAGGCGGCGCCTTCCCGGATCCGATCGCCAACCTGCACTGGCCCTACAAGGATCAAGGCGAGCCGCATCCCGTCGAGATCGCCAAGGAGCTCAACGGCTACGTCCTCGAGACGGTCTACGATCCGGCCGACCCGACAAAGGTCGTGTTGGAAAAAGGCAAGCAGGTCGCCGGGTTCGGCGTCCTGCGCGATGACGGCACCACGGCCTGCGGCTGCTGGATCTATTCCGGTTGCTACACGGAGGCGGGCAACATGATGGCGCGGCGGGACAACACCGACCGCGACAACACCGGCGCCCACCCGAACTGGGCCTTCTCCTGGCCGGCGAACCGCCGCATCCTGTACAACAGGGCGTCGGCGGACCTCGACGGCAAGGCCTGGGATCCGTCCCGCAAGCTCATCGAGTGGGACGGGACACGGTGGTCTGGCTACGACGTGCCGGATATCGCCCCGACCGCGAAGCCGCGGGAGGTCGGACCCTTCATCATGAACCCGGAGGGCGTCTCGCGCCTCTTCACCCGGGGCATGATGCGGGAAGGGCCTTTCCCGGTGCACTACGAGCCGTTCGAGGCGCCGATCGCGAACGTGATCGCGCCGAAGATCCGGGGCAATCCGGTCGCCCGCGTCTTCAAGAACGACATGACCCAGTTCGGCGACGCTACGGAATTCCCCTACGCGGCGACGTCCTACCGGCTCACCGAGCACTTCCACTTCTGGACGAAGCACGTCTGGGTGAACGCGGTTCTACAGCCCGAATTCTTCGTCGAGATCTCGGAGGAGCTCGCAAGGGAGAAAAGCATTCAGCCCGGCGGCTGGGTGCGGGTCTGGTCGAAACGCGGTTCCATCAAGGCCAAGGCCGTGGTGACGAAGCGCATCCGGCCGCTGATCTGCGACGGCAAGCCCGTCCATGTGGTGGGCATTCCCCTCCACTGGGGCTTCACCGGAGCCGCGAAGGAGGGGTTCGGTCCGAACGCGCTCACCCCCTTCGTGGGTGACGCCAATATCGAGACGCCGGAGTTCAAGGCGTTCCTCGTGAACATCGAACCCACCACGCCGCCGGCGGTCGCATAGGGAGGATGGCCATGGCAATCACGACCAACCCTCCCGTCGCGCCGACGCCAGCGTCCTACGGCGACAAGGACCTGCTGCGGCGCTCCGCGTCGGGGCCGCAGCACCCGGACCGGCAGCTCACGCCGGTCGCAAAGCTGATCGACGTCTCGAAATGCATCGGCTGCAAGGCGTGCCAATCGGCATGCCTTGAGTGGAACAACCTCCGCGAGGAGGTTGGGGTCAATACGGGGGTCTACGAGAACCCGCACGATCTCACGCCAGCTTCTTGGACATTGATGCGGTTCACCGAGTGGGTGAATCCCGAGACTGACAATCTCGAGTGGCTCATCCGCAAGGACGGCTGCATGCATTGCGCCGATCCGGGCTGCCTCAAGGCCTGCCCGGCCCCGGGCGCCATCGTGCAGTACACGAACGGCATCGTCGATTTCGATCGCAACCACTGCATCGGCTGCGGCTATTGCGTGAAGGGCTGCCCCTTCAACATCCCGCGCATCTCCAAGGTCGACCACAAGGCCTACAAGTGCTCGCTCTGCTCGGACCGGGTGGCCGTTGGCCAAGGACCGGCCTGCGCCAAGGCGTGCCCGACCCAGGCGATCGTGTTCGGCACCAAGGAGGAGATGAAGCAGCACGCCGACAAGCGCATCGCCGACCTGAAGTCGCGCGGCTTCAAGAATGCGGGGCTCTACGACCCGCCGGGCGTCGGCGGCACGCATGTCATGTACGTGCTGCACCACAACGACAAGCCGTCGCTCTATGCGGGCCTACCGGACAATCCCCGCATCAGCCCCCTCGTGGAGGCCTGGAAGGGGATGACCAAGTATGCCGGCCTTGCCCTGATCGGGCTCACGGCGGCGGCGGGCTTCGTCCACCATCTCGTGGCCGGCCCCAACAAGGTGACCGAGCACGACGAGGAGGAAGCCGCCCGCTTCGCTGAGGGCAAGGCGACTGACGGGAGGGTCGCATGAGCGCCTCGATCCGGGAGGCCCCCTCGCGGGCGGAGCCGAAGGTGACCGTCAGCCGCTACTCGGCGCTGACGCGCCTCAACCACTGGACGCTCGCGGGGAGCTTCGTCCTTCTGGCGCTGACCGGGCTCGCCCTGTTCCACCCCAGCCTGTACTGGCTCACGGCCCTCTTCGGCGGCGGCCAGACCACGCGCTGGCTCCATCCCTGGGTCGGGGTGGTGCTCATGCTGGCGTGGCTCGTGATGTTCCTCCGGTTCCTGCCCTACAACCTGCCGGACAGGACCGACATCGCCTGGCTGAAGGAAGGCAAGGCCATCCTCAGCGGCGACGAAGGCAACGTGCCGGAGGTCGGGCGCTACAATGCCGGCCAGAAATTCGTCTTCTGGTCCTTCGGGCTGCTCGTTCCGGCCCTGTTCCTGACCGGCCTCGTGATCTGGGACCAGTATTTCTACGGGTGGACCACGATCCCGCAGAAGCGCGCCGCGATACTCGCCCACGCGCTGCTGGCGGTCGGTATGATCTCGATCTGGATCCTGCACGCCTACGCGGCCGTCTGGGTGCGCGGAACCCTTCGGGCGATGACCCGCGGCTATGTCACGGGCGGCTGGGCCTGGCGGCATCATCGCAAGTGGCTGCGCGACATGGTGACAGGTCGCGAGAGGCGCAGAGAGGGCGTGACGCCCGCACAATGAGGTCAGGCGGGCCGGCACTCCGGCCCGTGGAGCGGTGTCCCACGTGGCCCGTGTGGTTCGTGAGGTCTTTCAATGTCGCAAGTCTATGGGCCGGCCACCAGTCCGGTGATGTCCGGCGGGGTCTCGACCCCGCCGCCCGTCCGCCTTCCGGATCCGGCAAGCCTGTTTCGGCGCCGCGCCGAGCGGTTACGTGCGCTGTCCGCAGGCCACCAGCTCGAACCCTACCTGGCCTTCCTGGCGGATCTCGCGGCCGCCCAGGATCGAGTTAAACCTGTCCAGCCCGCTCCTGTCTTGCCCGCGGCCGACGAGCTTCGCCGCTCGCGCGAGTTCCGCATGCCCGCGCTCGACAGGAGCCGGCTGGCGCGCGAGCCGGCCGTGAGCGATACGGTCGATGGCATCGTCGCGCGGCTGGAGAGCGCAACCATGCCCGAGGCGGCGCGCGCAGCGCTTGCCGTCGTGAGCGCCACCGGCCCTGTCGAGCGCGCCCAAATGGCCCAGGCAGTCCTCGACAACGCGGTGCCCTTCGAAGAAGTCGCCGAGCACGTCCTGGTCGCCGCAGCGCTCCAGGTGGTCGCGGCCTGTGTCGCCGGCGCACTCCCGGTCGGCGCCCTGACCACTCTGGAAGAATGCCTCTGTCCGGTCTGCGGCAGCGCGCCGGTCAGCTCCAGCGTGGTCGGCTGGCACGGCGCTCACGGTGCGCGCTACTGCACGTGCTCGCTCTGCAGCACGTCGTGGAACTACGTCCGCGTCCGCTGCACGGCCTGCGGCGGGACGGAGGGCATCGCCTACCAGGAGATCGAGGGCGGTCCGGACACGATCAAGGCCGAGTCCTGCGACACCTGCCGCAGCTATCTGAAGGTCTTCCACGAGGTGAAGGACCCGGCGCTCGACCCCGTTGCGGACGATGTCGGCTCGCTTGCGCTCGATCTCCTGGTTGCGGAGGCCGGCTATCGCCGGTCGGGCGTGAACCCGCTCCTCACGGGCTATTGACCGCCGCGATGGACGAGACGGCACGCCTGCGGGCGCTTCCATCCGTGGACGAGGTGCTTCGCTCGCCCGCCGGCGCCGGCGCGGTCGGGCAGTTCGGCCGACAGGCTGCACTCACGGCAGCACGGCGCTCGGTCGATTCGGCTCGTCGGGCGATCCGGGGCGGAGCTGGAATCCAGCCCAGTGCGGAGGATCTCGGGGCGGCCATGGTGGCCCAACTGGCGGACGCCGCGACCCCACGGATCCGGACCATCTACAACCTTACCGGGACGGTGCTGCACACCAATCTCGGCCGGGCTGTTCTTGCCGAGGCGGCAATCGAGGCTGCGACGCAGGCCATGCGCGAGGTGGTCGCGCTCGAGTTCGATCTGGCGAGCGGCAAGCGGGGCGAGCGCGACGATCTCGTCCGCGACCTGCTGGTCGAGCTGACCGGCGCCGAGGACGCGACGCTCGTCAACAACAATGCCGGCGCGCTGATGATCGTCCTGAGCGCGCTCGCCGCAGGACGGGAAGTCATCGTATCCCGGGGCGAGATGATCGAGATCGGCGGGGCCTTTCGCCTTCCCGACATCATGGCGCGGTCCGGCGTGAAGTTGCGCGAGATCGGCACCACCAACCGGACGCATCCTCGCGATTATCGCGACGCGGCGGGCGGGGAGACGGGCCTGATCCTCAAGGTCCACACCTCCAACTACCGGGTCGAGGGCTTCACGGCCGAAGTCACCGGGCGCGAACTCGCGCCAATCGCGCGCGAAACCGGGCTCCCGCTCGTCAACGATCTCGGCTCAGGCACCCTCGTCGACCTGACCCGGTTCGGCCTGGGCCACGAGCCGACCGTCGCCGACGCCGTGCGGGACGGGGCCGATATCGTCACCTTCTCGGGCGACAAGCTCCTCGGCGGCCCGCAGGCCGGCTTCATCGTCGGGCGGCGCGAGCTGATCGCCCGGATCAACAAGAACCCGATGAAGCGCGCGCTGCGGGCGGACAAGATCCGGCTCGCCGCGATCGAGGCGACGCTGCGCCTCTATCGCAACCCGGACAGCCTTGCCGAGCATCTTCCCACCCTCCGGCACCTCGCGCGGTCGCAGGCCGACATCCGGAGCATGGCCGACGCGATGCTTCCGCAGGCTCAGGCCGCACTCGGCCCGAGCTTCACGGTCGAGGTCCGAGACTGCATGAGCCAGATCGGCTCGGGCGCGCTGCCGCTTTCGACGATCCCGAGTGCGGGCCTCAGGATCACGGCAGCCGTATCCCGCTCCGGGCGAGTCCCCGAAGAGCTAGCGGCATCGTTCCGTGCGCTGCCGGTGCCGGTGATTGGGCGGATCGAGGACGGAGCGTTCTGGCTCGACCTGCGCTGCCTGGAGGCGCCCAAGCCGTTCCTGGCCAATCTCGCCTTCTTCGGCGGGAGCGCCTGATGAGCATCTTTGACCGCCTACTCCGACGCGAGCCGAAGCCGGAAGCGGATGCGGACGCCGTCATGGCCGAGGCGCTCGCAGTCGGGCAGGCCGGCAACTACGAAGCCGCGCTCGCGCTGTGGGGGCCGCTCGCCCATGCGGGCGTGCCGCGGGCGCAGAACAATGTCGGCGCCTGCTTTGCCGAGGGCCTTGGCGTCGCCCAGGACCTCGGACTTGCCGTTCGCTGGCTCACCCTTGCGGCCGAGGCCGGCGATCCCGTCGGACAGCGGAACCTCGCGGCTTTGTATTTCCGGGGCGACGGTGTCGAGCAGGACACCATACGAGCGGCGAGCCTCTACCGGTCGGCCGCGGAACAGGGCGACGGGCCGGCGCAGGACATGCTGAGCTGGCTTCTGCTCGAAGGAGAGGAGATCCAGCCCGATCCCGTCGAGGCACGGCGCTGGGCGGAAGCTGCCGCCGCGCAGGGCATCGCGTCGTCGATGACCCGCATCGGCATGCTCCACCACAACGCGCTCGGAACGGAGCGCAATTCCGCCGAAGCCGCCCGCTGGTGGCGGATGGGCGCGGAGCGGGGCGACGCGGACGGGCAGGCCATGCTCGGCGCGGCGCTTGTGCTCGGGTCGGGGGTCGAGCGCGACCCGGCGGCCGGGCTCGAATGGCTGCTGCGCGCCCAGGCCGGCGCGAGCGCGCTCTGCGCCCCGTTCTTCGCAGCGGCGCGGGCGGCCCTCTCGCCCGAGGAGGCGCTTGAGGCCGAGCACCGCGCCTCCCTGCCGCTGCCGGAGCCGGCGCCATGATCGTCGGCACGGCCGGGCATATCGATCACGGCAAGACGTCGCTCGTGCGCGCCCTCACCGGGGTGGAGACGGACCGCCTGAAGGAGGAGAAGGCGCGCGGCATCTCCATCGATCTCGGCTTCGCCTACCTGCCGACCCCGGACGGCGATCGGCTCGGCTTCGTCGACGTGCCGGGCCATGAGAAGTTCGTCCGCACCATGCTGGCGGGCGCGAGCGGCATCGATTTCGCGCTGCTCGTCGTCGCGGCCGATGACGGCCCGATGCCCCAGACCCTGGAGCATCTCGCTATCGTGGACCTTCTCGGCATTCGGAAGGGGTTGGTCGCCCTTACGAAGGCCGACCTCGTGGACGAATTGCAGTTGCTCGAAGCCGAAGAGGCCGTGCGGGCCGTGCTCGCCGGGACCGCGCTCTCCGGTGCCGACATCCTGCCCGTGTCCTCTGCCACGGGCCTCGGTGTGGACGCGCTCCGCGCGCGGCTCTTCGAGGAGGCGGCTGCGCACGCAGCCCGCGACGATGCCGGCCTGTTCCGGCTCGCCGTCGACCGCAGCTTCACGCTGTCCGGCGCCGGGACGGTGGTTACCGGAACGGTCATGTCCGGCCAGGTCGCGGTGGGTGACCGCGTCGTGATCAGCCCGGCCGGGACACCGGCTCGCATACGTGCCATCCACGCGCAGAACGAGCCGGCGGAGCGGGGCCGGGCCGGCGACCGCTGCGCCCTCAACCTTGCTGGCGACGGGATCGGGAAGGAGTCCGCTCGGCGGGGCGACGTCGTCTGTGCGCCCGGGCTGCACGCGCCGACGATGCGCATCGACGCGGAACTGCGACTTCTCCCGGGAGAGCCGAAGCCCATCGGCACCTGGACCCCGGTCTTCCTCCACCACGCGGCCTGCGAGGTTGGCGCGCGGGTCGTCCCGCTCGGGACGGCCCGGCTGGGGCCCGGCGAGGCAGGGCTTGTCCAGATCGTCCTTGATACCCCCATCGCCGCTGCCGCAGGCGACCGCTTCGTCCTCCGGGACACGTCCCAGCAGCGCACGATCGGCGGCGGCCGCTTCCTGGACCTGCGCCCGCCCTCGCGGAAGCGGCAGACGCCGGAGCGGCTGGCCCAGCTCGCCGCTCATGCGCTTCGCGATCCGGGCGAGAGCCTGGAGGCGCTGCTCGACCTCCCGCCCTGCTATGTCGATCTGACGGCATTCGCTCGTGACCGGCTCCTCGGCGAAGAGGCTCTCCGCGCCATCGCCGCCCGACTCGAAGTCGTGCCGCTCACCCTTTCCGGCACGACCATCGGCATCGGGGCAGGCGGCTTCTACCGGCTGCGGACGGCGAGCTCGGCCACCCTTGCGGACCACCATGCCGCCAATCCCGACCTGATGGGCCTGGGTATCGAGCGGCTCCGGACGAGCGTCGAGCCGCGCCTGCCGGCCCCAATCTTTCGCGCAGCATTGAGCCAACTAGCGGCCTCAGGTGCGGTTGTATTGGAGGGCGCCTGGGCCCGCCTGCCGGGGCATACGGTCAGCCTGTCGCCCGAGGATGAGCGCCGATGGGAGCGGATCTCGGCGCTTCTCGGCGGTACTGAGCGGTTTCGCCCGCCGCGGGTGCGCGACATCGCCGGGACGCTGGCGCTTCCCGAGCCCGACATCCGCCGCCTCCTGAAGCTCACCGGCAGGCTTGGGCGCGTCGACGAGGTGGCGCATGACCACTTCTTCCTGCGCGAGACCGTTGCCGAGATGGTGGACATCATCTCCCGCCTGTCAGGCGCGGCGCCGAAGGGTGAGTTCACGGCCGCCGCCTTCCGCGACCAGGTCGAGAACGGCCGCAAGGTTGCGATCCAGATCCTGGAATTCTACGACCGCCACGGCGTCACGCTCAGGCGTGGCGACCTGCGGCGCGTCAATCCGCACAGGCTCGACCTCTTCCGCACCTTAGGGGCGGAGGAGGCCGGTGAGCCCGAAAGAGAAGCGTCCCCGGTGGGGCGTCCGGACTTCAAATCCGGGAGGGGCCGCGAGCCGGTCTCTGGTGGGTTCGACTCCCACTCTCTTTCGCCAACATCTACGGTGGCGCTTTGAACAGGGCGGCAGCTTTCGTCGAGGAGCTCCGGATGGCTGCGACCGGCGCGAACGGCGCCGAAGCCGCCTTGCGGGAGGATTTCGCTCGGCGTATCGCGGCTCTTGCAGAGGAGCGCGCCTTCGCCTTCCGGCGCTTGAACCTGCTCACCGCGATCACCGATAGCGTCACCCGGGCCGACGACGAGGACATGGCGGCGGTCTACGGGCTCAGCCATCTCCGCCACCGCCTCGGCTGGAGCGAGACGGAGGGCGTGCGGGACGAGGTCCTGGAGCGGTTTGCTCCGGTCTGCCGGGCTCTGCACGCCGCGAGCCGTCCCGAGCCCGACCCGGAAGCTGATCCGGGCGCGGAGCTCGCCCGGTTCGAGGCCTGGTACCGCGAGCGGGTCGGCTCCTCCTTCTGGGTGCTGTTCGAGAACCCGATGCCGGAGACGCCGCTTGTCGACTTCTAGACAGAAGCGCACCGTTCCCGAATTCGAGACATGGCTGCGCAAGGAATTCGCCGAGGACGGCTCGTTCACTGCGCTGACAGTGCTTGTCGAGATCGGCGAGACGCAGGTCACGCCCGTGTCGTCGACATTCTTCAATGTCATCGGGCCTGACGTGTCCTGGGCGGAACTCGTCGCGCTCTTCGCCGGCTCGGGACAGAAATGGGACGGCGCGGCGTTCTTCCCGGCAAGGGACGGCGACGGCGACCCGCTCGACAACACGATGGCGCGCATCCGATTGCGCGAGGTCGAACTGCGCCTCGGCGAGGACCGCCTCGTGCTGAACGAGGGCCACTTCTTCGACAAATGGGGCCGCCGACTCCAGGTCGAGGAGATGACTCGCCAGTGACGGCTCGGTGATCGACAAGCTCGAATTCCTCCTGGCGCTGGCGCGGGAGCGTCACTTCGGCAAGGCCGCAGAGGCTTGCAGGGTGACGCAGCCGACGCTCTCGGCCGGTATCAAGTCGCTGGAGGACCAGATGGGCGTGCTGATCGTGCAGCGCTCCTCGCGCTTCCAGGGGTTCACCCCGGAGGGGGAGCGCATCCTGGACTGGGCGCGCCGCATTGTCGGCGACGCCAAGGCCATGAAGCAGGATGTCGACGCCCTGAAGCGCGGCCTGCATGGCCATGTCCGCATCGCCGTGATCCCGACGGCCCTGCCGATGGTCGCGCGGCTCACCACGCCCTTCCGGGAAAAGCATCCGGGCGTGCGCTTTACGATCCTGTCCAGCACCTCCATCGAAATCCTGACGCTGCTGGAGAACCTCGAGATCGATGCCGGGCTGAGCTATCTCGACAACGAGCCGCTGGGCCAGGTGCGGACCGTCCCGCTCTATGACGAGCGCTATCGCCTGCTCACCGCACGCACCGCCGAGTTCGGGGACCGGAGCAGCGTGACCTGGGCGGAGGTCGGCCGGCTTCCGCTCTGCCTGCTGACGCCGGACATGCAGAACCGGCGCATCATCGACCAGATGCTGCGCAATGCCGGGATCGAGCCCGAGCCGACGCTGGTCTCGAACTCCACAATCGTGATGGTGTCCCATGTGCGGACGGGCCGCTGGTCGAGCGTGCTGCCGCCCATCCTGGCGGAGAGTATCGGCCTGCCGGACACTGTTGCATCCATCCCGATCGTCGAGCCGGACGTGACCCATTCCGTCGGCCTGATCGTTCCGCACCGCGAGCCGACGACCCCAATGGTGGCAGCGCTGGTGCGGGAGGCGCGTCAGCTGGCGCGTCAGCTCGAAGCTGAGCGCTGATAGAGATGTTCTATCGCACAACGGAACAGCTGCATTGATCTGACGCCGCTTCGCCCGTCTCCTCAGCAGATCAGAGCCATTCTGATCAGGACGGGACATGAAGTACGAGCCCTGGGATCCCGCGCTCGCAGCGGAGATCATCGGCAGGCACGCCTCGCTGGACGGGGCGACGCTGCCGATCCTGCACGCCCTTCAGGAGACCTTCGGCTACGTCGACCGGGAAGCCGTCCCGATGATCGCGGAAGCCCTAAATCTCTCCCGCGCCGAGATCCACGGCGTCGTTACGTTTTATCATGATTTTCGATCGGCCCCGGCCGGCCGCCATGTCGTGAAGCTCTGTCGGGCCGAGGCGTGCCAGTCCGTGGGCGCGGTCGAGCTGGCCGATCACGCCAAGCGCAGGCTCGGCGTCGACTGGCACGGCACGACGTTCGACAGCCGCATCACCTTGGAGCCCGTCTTCTGCCTCGGCCTTTGCGCCTGCGGGCCGGCGGCCCTGATCGACGGCGAGCCGGTCTCGGGGCTCGATGCGGCAGCCTTCGACGCCGCCGTGGCGGAGCTTCGGGCATGATCCGCATCTTCGTCCCGAAGGATGCTCAGGCGGTCGCGCTCGGAGCGGACAAAGTCGCACGCGAGGTCGAGCGCGTCGCCGCGGAGCGCGGCGAGACGGTGACGATTGTCCGAACCGGCTCGCGCGGGCTGTTCTGGCTGGAGCCGATGGTCGAGATCGAGACTGCGGACGCCCGCATCGCCTACGGGCCCGTGAAGCCGACCGATGTCGTCTCGCTCTTCAATGCAGGCTGGCTCGCGGCCGGCGAGCACCCGATCCGAGTCGGTCGCCCCGAGGAGATCCCCTATCTCGCCCGCCAGACGCGCCTCACCTTCGCGCGCTGCGGCCTCGTCGATCCGCTCTCGCCCGACGATTACGTGGCCCATGGCGGCTATGCCGGCCTGAAGCGCACGCTGGAGATGCTCGGCCGCCCAGAGGGTCAGACCGCAATCGTCGACGAGGTAAAGGCCTCCGGCCTTCGTGGCCGCGGCGGCGCGGGCTTTCCGACCGGCATTAAGTGGTCAACCGTGCTCCTCGCGGAGGCCGACCAGAAATACGTCGTCTGCAACGCCGACGAGGGCGACAGCGGCACCTTCGCCGACCGCATGCTGATGGAGGGCGATCCCTTCTCCCTGATCGAGGGCATGACGATTGCGGGCCTGGCGGTCGGGGCCACGAAGGGTTTCATCTACATCCGGTCCGAATACCCGCACGCCTTCCGCACGATGACGGACGCGATCGCGGCGGCCACGAAGGCCGGCTATCTCGGATCCTCCGTCATGGGCTCGGGCCGGGCCTTCACGCTGGAGACGCGGCTCGGCGCTGGCGCCTATATCTGCGGCGAGGAGACCTCGCTGCTCGACAGCCTCGAAGGCAAACGCGGCATGGTGCGGGCCAAGCCGCCGCTGCCCGCCATCAAGGGCCTCTTCGGCAAGCCGACGATCGTCAACAACGTGCTCTCGCTCGCGACCGTGCCCTGGATCATGGCGAACGGCGCCAAGGCCTATGCGGATTTCGGCATCGGTCGCTCACGCGGCACGCTCGCCTTCCAGCTCGCCGGCAACATCGCGCGCGGCGGGCTGGTGGAACTGCCCTTCGGGCCTCCTCTCAGGGAGCTGATCGAGGAGTTCGGCGGCGGCACCCGCTCAGGGCGCCCGCTCCGGGCCGTGCAGGTCGGCGGACCGCTCGGCGCCTATTTTCCGCAGGAGCTGCTCGATACGCCGCTCGACTACGAGGCTTTCGCCGCCAAGGGCGGCATGGTTGGGCATGGCGGCATCGTCGTGTTTGACGATGCCGTCGACATGGCCGCGCAGGCTCGCTTTGCCTTCGAGTTCTGCGCAGCCGAAAGCTGCGGCAAGTGCACGCCTTGCCGCATTGGCTCGACCCGCGGCGTCGAGACGATCGACAAGGTTACGGCCGGGATCGAACCGGAGAAGAACCTGACGCTCGTCCGCGACCTCTGCGAGGTCATGACCGACGGCTCGCTCTGTGCCATGGGCGGCCTCACGCCACTGCCCGTGCTGAGCGCGCTGAACCACTTTCCCGAGGATTTCCGTCGAGCGCCCGCGCTCATGGCCGCGGAGTAGGAGCACGCCCATGGCTCTGATCAAGGAGCTCGACACCGGCACGCCGATCCGGCTTGCGGCGACCACCGTGACGCTCACGATCGACGGCCAGGAGGTCACAGTGCCGATTGGCACCTCCGTGATGGCCGCTGCGGCCACGATGGGCACGCAAATCCCAAAACTCTGTGCCACCGACATGCTGGAGCCGTTCGGCTCCTGCCGGCTCTGCCTGATCGAGGTCGAGGGGCGGCGCGGCACGCCCGCCTCCTGCACGACCATCGCGGAGGACGGCATGGTGGTCCGCACCCAGACGCCGAAACTGGCGAAGCTCCGGCGCGGCGTGATGGAGCTCTACATCTCCGACCACCCGCTCACCTGCCTGACCTGCTCGGCGAACGGCGATTGCGAGCTGCAGACGCAGGCGGGTGCGGTCGGCTTGCGCGACGTGCGCTACGGCTACGAGGGCGAGAACCATCTGGACGCGCCGACCGACGCGTCAAACCCTTACTTCGCCTTCGAGAGTTCGAAGTGCATCGTCTGCAACCGCTGCGTCCGGGCCTGCGAGGAGGTGCAGGGCACGTTCGCGCTTACGATCCAAGGGCGCGGCTTCGGCTCGAAGGTCTCGCCCGGCGGGACAGACTTCTTCTCGTCGGAATGCGTCTCCTGCGGCGCCTGCGTGCAGGCCTGCCCGACCGCGACGCTGAACGAAAAATCCGTGATCGAGATGGGGGTGCCGGAGCACTCGGCGGTGACGACCTGCGCCTATTGCGGAGTCGGCTGTTCGTTCAAGGCCGAGATGCAGGGCGACAAGGTCGTCCGCATGGTGCCCTACAAGGACGGCAAGGCCAACGAGGGCCATTCCTGCGTGAAGGGCCGCTTCGCCTATGGCTACGCGACCCATAAGGACCGGATCACCAAGCCGATGATCCGCGAGACGATTACCGACCCCTGGCGGGAGGTGACCTGGGCGGAAGCGATCGACCGCGCGGCCTCCGAGTTCAGGCGCATCCAGGCGAGCTACGGGCGTGACGCGATCGGCGGCATCACGTCATCCCGCTGCACCAACGAGGAGACCTACCTCGTCCAGAAGCTGATCCGGGCAGGGTTCGGCAACAACAACGTCGATACCTGCGCCCGCGTCTGCCATTCGCCGACCGGCTACGGCCTGAAGGTCACGCTTGGCACCTCGGCCGGCACCCAGGATTTCCGCTCCGTCGCGCAAGCCGATGTGATCCTGGTGATCGGGGCCAACCCGACCGACGGCCACCCGGTCTTCGGCTCGCGCATGAAGAAGCGCCTTCGGGAGGGTGCGCGCCTCATCGTGGCGGATCCCCGCCGCATCGACCTCGTGAAGTCGCCGCACGTGCGGGCCGACTACCACCTGCAGCTCAAGCCCGGCGCGAATGTCGCCCTCATCAACGCAATCGCGCATGTTGTTGTCACGGAAGGCCTCGTGGATGAGAACTACGTCCGGACGCGCTGCGACCTGAACGATTTCGAGACCTGGGCACGCTTCATCGCCGAGGTGCGCAACTCACCGGAAGCCGTGGAGGAGATCACAGGAGTTCCGGCTGCCGATGTCCGGGCCGCCGCGCGCCTCTACGCGACCGGCGGCAATGCCGCGATCTATTACGGCCTCGGCGTCACCGAGCACTCGCAGGGCTCGACCATGGTGATGGGCATGGCGAATCTGGCCATGGCGACGGGCAATATCGGCCGCGAGGGCGTCGGCGTAAACCCGTTGCGCGGCCAGAACAACGTCCAGGGCTCCTGCGACATGGGCTCGTTCCCGCACGAGCTCCCCGGCTACCGACACGTCTCGGACGACGCGACGCGTGAGATGTTCGAGGGGCTCTGGGGCGTGAAGCTGCAGAGCGAGCCGGGCCTCCGCATTCCCAACATGCTGGACGAGGCCGTGCAGGGCCGCTTCAAGGGCATCTACATCCAGGGCGAGGACCCGGCGCAGTCCGACCCCGACACGCAGCATGTCACGGCAGGCCTGCGCGCCATGGAATGCGTGGTCGTGCAGGACATCTTCCTGAACGAGACCGCCAAATACGCCCACGTCTTCCTGCCCGGCTCGTCGTTCCTGGAGAAGGACGGCACCTTCACCAATGCCGAGCGCCGCATCTCGCGCGTCAGGAAGGTCATGTCGCCGATGGCGGGCTATGCGGACTGGGAGGTGACGCAGCTCCTCTCGAATGCGCTCGGCTATCCGATGAGCTACCGCCACCCGAGCGAGATCATGGACGAGATCGCGGCGCTCACGCCGACCTTCTCGGGCGTCTCCTTCGCCAAGCTCGACCAGGTCGGCTCGATCCAGTGGCCCTGCAACGAGGCGGCACCGAACGGCACGCCCATGATGCATGTCGACCGTTTCGTGCGCGGGCTCGGCAAGTTCATGATCACCGAGTTCGTGCCGACGGAGGAGCGGACGGGCGCGAAGTTCCCGCTGATCCTCACCACCGGCCGGATCCTCAGTCAGTACAATGTCGGCGCGCAGACCCGCCGCACGGAGAACTCGCGCTGGCACGAGGAGGACGTGCTCGAGATCCACCCCTTCGATGCGGAGCTGCGCGGTATCGCGGACGGCGACCTCGTTGCGCTGGAGAGCCGCTCGGGCGACATCGCGATCAAAGCGCGCATCTCCGAGCGCATGCAGCCGGGCGTCGTCTACACGACCTTCCACCACGCCAAGACCGGCGCGAACGTGATCACGACTGATTACTCGGACTGGGCAACCAACTGCCCCGAATACAAGGTGACGGCAGTGCAGGTCCGGAGGACGAACCGACCCTCTGACTGGCAGGCGAAGTTCTACGACGAGGAATTCTCCCTCAAGCGCATCGGCGGCTACCTGGACGCGGCGGAGTGAGCGGGATGGACCACGCTCCCACGGACCCCGCCACGAAGCTCGTGCGGATGGCCAACCAGATCGCCTCGTTTTTCCGCTCCTACCCGGACGAGGAAGCCGCCGCAGGCGTGCACGACCACATCGTGGCCTTCTGGTCTCCCGTGATGCGGCGTGACCTCCTTGCCTATGTCGACGCAGACGGAAGTGGCCTCGACCCGCTTGTCGAGCGAGCTATGCACCGGATCGGCAAGGGCCCGAGCCCGACGGCGCGCGAAGCGGCGGGACCAGACGAAGTCGGACAACTCGGCGCCGGCGACGCTGGATAGTCAACGTCGTGGACCAATTCGCCACGGCCGAATGGAGAGCTATCATTTCTTGCGCTCAGGTCCGCTTCCCCCGGGTGCCTCTCCGAAGCAGACGGACCGCTCTCGGCCAGGATGGGTCGCGAACGCGGGAGCAGGTTGCCAGTTAGCGATGTTCTGACCGAGTTGGGTCGAGAGCGGTCGCCTTCCTGACGTCCGCTCTGATACCTTGCCTGCCTCACAGCTGACGCTACTTAAGCGAGGAATTGGCGCTGCGGCGGTTGGGGCGCTGCACCGATCCAGGTTGGGTGCGAAAGTGCCTCGGCGGGCGTTTGCGGTTTCGGGACGCCTGCGGCAGATTGCAGACTTGGTACACAACACCGGCACCAACGCCTCAGTCTGTACCTGCTCATGTGATTGATGTTGTTGACGTTCTGCCGGCGCGGTTCTCCTCCCCTCAGCTCTACCAAGTTGCAACTGGTTTCAAAACCAACCGTTGAGTGACAGGAACTCGCCAGGATCGAATTGCGCGGGGAGCGGACGAAAGCTCCGAACGAACGATCCTGCTCAGTGGAGTGGCGCACTGCCTGCGGGCTCAGGCAAGCCTGCCGACAACTCTCCTTGCCAAACGGAGGGCCCTATGGGGTGAGCCTAATGAGCCTCTCCTGGACGCTGTGTGGTGCTGTGAGGCCTCCGCCGGTGGTCGTCGCGCGGGAAGGCCCGACGTGGGTGAGGGCGGTCGCCCGCGCAAAGCCCACGGATGTTCCTGCGAGCTTCAGCGAGTTGCCCGTACAGTGCTCCTTCAGGGATCGTCAAACGCGCTGCATCCACCTTGAGCAGGTACCGAAGGAACACGTCCCGAAGCTCGATGAACGCCGTACTGTTCTTCGTGTAGGAACGTCGCCGGATGGCATCGCGGGTCGAGAGCTCATTCACACCGGCCGTGAGCGCCATCTGCTCGATGTAGACGGTCGATGACAGGACGAGCTCAATGTGAGCCAGTCCGCTCTCCTTAATCGCGATCTTGTCCGCCATCCCAAGATCCTGGAGATTGGGATCTAGAGCTTCGACAAGCCGCCGCTCGTACAATCGCCGCACGCAGTGAAGGACTAGCTCTTCGGCGACGCCGCACGCCTCGAAGTACTCGCAGAGATCCGTGATCAACCAGTGCCGCTCCTCGACGCTGTCGCTCCGGATGCTGTTCATGCGTTGGCGAAGGATCCAGAGCACGTAGAAGGAGAGGAGAGGGGACCCAGGGCGCTGAGGGTTACTGTAGAAGAGGTTTGAGACGAACTCGTTCTCAGTCTCCGAGAAGCGGTCATACTCACCCTTAATGAGCGCACGATGGGTGCGGAACTTGTCCGTCGTGACGGTTGGGCCGCCGAACTTGGATCGTATAATGTCGTCGATCTTGATCTCTGGCGAGAGGAAGATCCGCTCTGCGAGCTTAAGCATGCGGCGGATGTCGAAATTACCCAGGCGCCCGATCAGGCCCGATACGAAATCGTTCTCAACGAACACTTTCTCAACTGCCTCGGCGAGCATCTGAAGGTTGTTAACTTCGACCTGGAACCCTTTAGACGAGAAGTACGCCCGCGCAGCGTTTGGCTCCTTCCGGAGCTTCCCTTTCAGGAAGCTGACGCGGCGAGAGATGATCTCCTTCGCCTCGGGGACGGGGAGGTAGAAGCTCTTAGCCGCATAGCTTTGGAGGGCTCCAGCCTTTGACAGGCGCCAGACCGTCCGGTCCGTGATAGGGACGATGTTGAACACCGGCGCTGCGCTCTCGAGCGAATGAGCTAGCTGGTAGACCGCATCCTGCACTTCGACCGGAAACTGGTCCGTGTTGTCGAAAATCAGGCAGGGCAGCTTGCCTTGACCTCGGGTCGCCCAGTCGAGCAGGAGCCGGACATACTCGTCCGGCTCCTTCTCTCGCCGTTTTTCCATGTGCTCACCGAACTGGATTTTGAACTCGTCCTTGTCCTTCTGGTAAAGCGGCCGACGAGCGCCGTTCCGCCACCGCTGGTATTCCTTAAAGAAGATGCCTTGAAGGTCCTCGTAATGGGGTGGGGTATTGGCGCACACCCCGGCCTCAAGCGTCTCGCGCAGCTTGAGGATTGCCCAAACTACGATCTTGTCAGGGTCGCCGTGGTAGTCTCCAAGGTCGACCCGCGCGACGACACATCTCTCGCGCACGCTGGAAGGTAGGATCTGGTCGAAGAACCTGTCGATGAAGGTCGATTTGCCGGACCCTTTGTTGCCGATCAGCAGCACGGTTTCAGACCGGCGCGAAGTCATGGTCCGCTCTAGTTCTGCCTGAAGGGCACCTCCGTGCTCCGTGTTCAGTGACGAGATGTTGTTCAGGACCTTCTGGATGATTTTCTGGAGTTCTAGGTCGGCCTTCCGGCTTTCCCCTGTCTCGACGAAGCAGTCGCGAAGCATCTCTCGATCCTGCTCGTCAGAGAGGCGAGAGAAGAACTGTGAAAATAGAAGCGAAGCGTCGTGCGCCAATGGGTCGCGCGGACGCATGCGAGCCTCGGCGGGGTCGAAGGCGAAGAACTGCTGCTCGGCATCTCCGACCGCCAGGCCTTCCGCATCCTTCAGGTGAGCCAAGTGCCGACGGTCGAGAACAGGTCTGGGCCCAAGCAATTCGGCAAAGCGCCCAAAAGTCTCAATGACAGACGTAAGGGTTGGAAACAGAATACCCTTGCCCTCCAGAGGAGGCCTGCCGTCGGTTCGCGAGGCGCGGAAGAAGAGCCAAGTCTCGCCATCGGTGACCGCCGCGACGGCAACACCCTTCTCCGTAGCGTAACCGAGCGCCTGGCGTATCCCAGGTACGAGCGGCTTCACCACGGGACCGGAAAGGCTGACGAACGAGACCTCATTAGACTTCGTGGCGGGTGCCAAGAGGCCGGCCTTCTTCGCCTCGATGACCATCGCACCGCGGCGATCTCCGACCGTGAGCAGGTAATCGATGAAGCCGGACTCGGTGTGAGGCTCCGTGAACACCGCTTCGCGCTTCCAGCCCATGACCTCGAAAAGAATTCTGTCGAGAGCCTTGAGGCGGGTATCAGCCTCATTGGGGTGTTCCGCCAAAGCCGCCCGTATGTCCGGCTCGAGCGTTCGAAGGGTTAGAAAAGCCCGGTCCGTTTCTGCCGACATCAAGCCCCGTCGCATCTGTGCTCGGAAGAGCGAGGCGGACTACAGCTACGCTCACCGCCTAGTGGTGAACCGAAGATGATCATCTTGGCGGCGTGGCGCAATGGGGCGCTCCACTGCTCGCCGCCATGTCCAGGGCAGTCGGGTTGCTACTGGTTTGGAAGGTGGTCAGCTTCACCCATGTCGAGGAGCGCCGAACGAGCAATAGCATCCGCATGGTCCGCGAGCATGGCAGAGTAGTTCCTTTCGATCATCTGGACTGAGGTATCGTGGTGAACCGCGACAACCCGCACTGGAGTTCCTCGCAGAAGTTGGCGGGTGATGCTTGAATGGCGGAGCGCGTACATAGTGACGTCCTCCAACTTTATGGGTCGCACATCCTCATCGGTCAGCTCAGCGAACCGTATCGCTCTCGCGAACAGGCGCGTGTGGTCTGAGCGGCGCCAAGAACTTCTAGCGTGTTTAAGGAGCAGAGGCTCTTCACCCTCTCGACCGCTCGCGTGAGCCGCGAGCCGGCGGGCGAGCGAGCTTGCAATTGGAACGGGGCGATGTCGCACTTTCTTTACGCCCCGACCTTTCTTAGCACTTGGCATCATGAGGCGCGGCGCCGTGGTATCTCCCTGCAGATCCTGTACCCGCAGCCCTGCGATTTGAGAGTAGCGCGCTCCCGTTATCTCCGCGACCTCAACGAGCAGTCCGAACGGTTCGCTCACGCGATAGGATGCATCGACGATCTTGCGGATGACATTATCGGGAACCACGACGTTTCGGGGTACACTCGCATCTGGGAGCGCCTTCAGCCCTCGGTCCCATTCCTCCGCGTTTGCGAGCCCTTGCTCCCGCCCAGCCATGAAATTTAGGGCCGCCTTAAGTGCGGTGCTCACCCTGTTCACCGTAGAGGGCTGTCGCTTCCCGGCGAGTTCATCGCGCCACCTGCTCAGGTCCCGCGCCGTGAGCTTCGCGATCGGCATATCTAGAAGCTCAGGGGAGAGGTGGCCGCGTAACCGCGCTACGTTAGCGACGTCGGCATTTCTGATGCGAAGGTCCGCCTCGTATCCCTGGAGCGCAGCCCCCAACGTCACCGATCTGCTTCTTCCTGGAGCCGCCGCGACACTAAGAGCGCGGGCTTGAGCTTGGGCGAACGTCATCACGTGTTCGCCATCAGCCGCCTGGTAGTCGTCGGCTAAGCCGACGCGTTCCTGCCTAGAACCGCCGCGGCCATCCGACTTGCGGGCAATCCAAGTGCCGGCCCCCTGATTGCGTCGGTACCCTAAGCTGATCCCGTCGCCGAGGCTCTCGAACCGCGGCTTCTTCGATACGGCCCATGCAAGACGCTTCGCCTTGATTGCCAGTTCGGAAGCCTTCGCCCGCGCCATCCTTCGGTCCTGTGTCCTGCCGAGTGTCCAGTCGACGTTGGTAGATTGTCACGAGCGACAATGGACGTGAGCGGACTGTGTGTCTAGGACTGTCAGGACGTTAGCGGAAGATAGCGTACCTCTAGGAGCAACGGTCGGCGCCCTTTCACGGCGAAAACACGGGTTCGAGTCCCGTTGGGCGCGCCAGCTACGCCAGTCAGTTTCCAGCGATCGTACGGGAACTTCACGGAAAAGCTGCTGCCGTACGAGGAGGTTCGTGCGCGTTCGCGGAGATGGAGCGTCGAGCTTGCGGTCCGAGTTACATGGCTGGTTGGCCTACCTCCGTCTGTTTTCGGATGGGACGATGATTCTCGGCCTGAAACTGAGCGGGTTCGCACCAACCACCCCGGCTTGCTCGAGCGGAGCGCGGATGGGTGCGCGAGTGTCCGGGTTTGGGGATGCGGCAACCGCGCTCGAGACAGCGAGAGCTGATCCGCTCATTCGGACTTGATTGCCGCTTTGCCGATGATGTCGCGCCACTTGATGATCTCGGCCGAGACGAAGGCCTTGAACTCGTCCGACGTGCTGCTTCCCGGCTCGGTGCCGATCTCGACGAGCCGCGCCTGAACCGCAGGATCCGCAACCGCGGCCGCCGTCTCCCGCTGGAGCCGTTCGATGATAGCGGCCGGGGTTCCCTTCGGCACCGCTAGACCGAACCAGCCGTAGGATTCGTAGTTTGCGACGCCCGCCTCCTCCATCGTGGGAACATCCGGCAGCGAGCGGCTCCGCTTCTTGGTGGTGACGGCCAGCGCCTTCAGCTGGCCGGCCGCAAGCTGCCCCACGACGTTCGGGATGAGCTGGAAACTCGCCGGCACGTCGCCCGACACGAGATCGACGGCGATTTGGCTCCCCGAGCGATATGGCACGTGGACCATCCGGGTCCCGGCCACGACGTCGAAATACGCGCCGGCAAGATGCTGGGACGAGCCGCGGCCGACTGAAGCGTAGCCGATCTGGCCTGGGCGAGCCTTCACGAAGGCAATGAACTCTTGGACGTTCGCCACGGGGATTTTCGTGGGGTTCACGACAAGCACGTTCACGAGCTGGGCAACCAGCGAGATGAACTCGAAATCCCGCTCGGGATCGTATGGCAGGGTGTCGAGCGTTCTATTGATCACGAACGGGCCGGGGGCCGCAAAGACCAGCGTATAGCCATCCGGCTCGGACTTCGCGACTGCGTCGGTCCCGATATTGCCGCCTGCTCCCGCCTTGTTCTCGACAAGGACGCGCTGTCCGAGTTGGGCGGACAGCTTCTCGGCCACGATCCGGGCGATCGTGTCGCTGGCGCTTCCAGGGCCGAACGGCATGACAAGCCGAATCGGGCGTGACGGGTAGGTGTCGGCCGCGGTGGGCCCGGCGAATGCCGCGACCGCGAGCCCTATCCAGGCGGATGTCAGCAACGACCTCATTGAGCGGCGCATTCCCTAGTCCCTCTTGTTTGCGTTACTTGCCGATCGGGCAGCTTGGTCGGCGATGGCTGGATCGCCGCTGTCCTCTCAGTGTTAGTCGGCCAGACGCTCGCGCCAGGCCTGCACGGCGGAGACGTCGTCCAGGACGGACGCGAGCTCCAGCTCGCGCTCGCCCGGAACGCGAATGCGCTTGAAGCGGAATTCGGGCGCCTCCAGCGGCACGGTGGCGTCGAGACCCATCTTGGCCCCGACGCCGTCGCGGGTGGACGGGTCGAGCTTCGAGCCCTGGGAATGCCCAATGAGGACGAGATCGCGATCGGCCTGGAAGCGGGTCGCGACCACCCATTCGACCTCGGTCGGATTGTGGATGTCGACGTCCTCGTCGACCACGACCACGTGCTTGATGTCGTAATGGCCCGCGAAGGCGCCCAGGATGACGTTCTTCGCCTCGCCTTCCGAGCGCTTCTTCATCTTGACGTAGAGGTGGTAGCGGCACACGCCGCCGCGGGCGAGATGCACGTCGAGCACGCTCGGAAAGCTCCGCTGCAGATGGGCCAGCATGGTGGCCTCGCGCGGGATCGCGCCAAGCAGCAGATGCTCGAGCCCGCCGCCCACGATCGTGTGGAAGACGGGGTTATTGCGGTGGGTGACCGCGTCGATCTCGATCACGTGCCGCTTGGCGCGCTCGCCGTAATATTGCGGGAACTCGCCGAACGGACCTTCGAGCTCCCGGTCATGCGCGAGGATGCGGCCCTCGAGCACGAACTCGGACTCGGCCGGCACGCGCACGTTGTTTGTGACGCATTTGACGACATCGAGCGGCTTTCCGTGCAGCGCGCCGGCGACTTCGAGCTCGTCGGCATCCAGCGATAGGATAGCCTGCGAGGCGAGCAACGTGAGCGGATCGACCCCAACGACGATCGCGACCTCCAGGTCGTGACCGGCCGCGACCGCCATGTGGTAGAACGCCATGGTATGGCGGGGCAGGAGCAGCACGCCGAGCCGGTTCGGCTCGATCAGCTGCAGCCGATGGATCGCGACGTTCTGCACCCCGGTCTGCGGGTTGCGCGTGATGAGCAGGCCGGCCGTGATGTAGGGGCCGCTGTCGTGCTCGTTGTGGGTCGGCATCGGCATGAGGCGCTTCAGATCGACATGGCGATGCACGACGTCCTGGGCGGGCCCGGTCTCCACTTCCTTCCATGCGACCGGGGCGAGCGCCGCGGCCTGGAAGGTGCCGATCACCTCGTCGGGTCCGACTCCCATCGCTTCCGCCATCCAACCGCGATCGGAAATGAGGCCGGACACGACCGGGACGGGATGCTGGTCCGGGCTCGGAAACAGGGTCGCCTTGTTGCCGTCGAGCCTCTTGGCGATCGCGGCCACCTCGAAGGTCAGAGCGGAACCCGGGCGGGCCACGGCGAGGCGGTTCGCCATCGCCGAAATGAACGACGCCCGTCCCCCTTGTTGATGAGGACGAAGCCGAGTGCGATCAGGCCATAGACAGCTCCGGCCGTGACCGAGCCGACGAGGATCTGGGCGAGCACCGGCGCGTCTCTGTCAGAGGGCGGCGATGCCCTTCATCTCGATGAGGGCGTCCGGGCGAACCAGCCCGCTCACGACCACCCCGGTCGCCGCCGGCCAGGGCGGGTCTTGGAAAAGCTCGCGGCGCAATTGCGCGGTCGTCTTGTAGTCCTCGAGCGAGAGCACGTACTCGGTTGTCTCGACGATGTTGGCGAGGGATCCTCCGACGCTCGCGAGTACGGCCTCGAACTTTCTGAAGATCTGCCGGGTCTGGGCCACGATGTCGCCGGGCCCGACGATGTTGCCCTTCTCGTCGGTCGCCGTCGTTCCGGACAGGAAGATGAGATTCCCCACCCGGACGGCCGGCGAGAAGGTGAAGCCTTTCGGCCAGGTCGGGTTCGGGAGGATCGGTTCTAGATTGGCATACTTGCCCCTTCAAGCTCGCTCGCGCAGCGTGAAGTGTTGGATCTTTCCGGTTTCGGTTTTCGGCAGGCTCTGCACGATTTCGAGCTCGCGCGGATATTGGTGCCGCCCGAGATTGGTCTTCACGAGCTCGACCAGGGTCGCCGCGAGCTCATCGGACCCGACATAGCCGTCGCGCAGCGTGACGAAGGCCTTGACGATCTGGCCGCGTGCCTCGTCGGGCTTGCCGACCACCGCCGCCTCAGCGACGGCAGGGTGCTTGAGCAGCGCGCTCTCGATCTCGAAGGGGCCGATGCGGTAGCCGGCGCTCTTGATCATGTCGCCGACCCGCCCCTCGAACCAGAAGTAACCCTCCTCGTCCATGCGCCCGAGATCGCCGGCCACGATCCAGCCGCTCTGGACTAGCGCTTCCGACGCGGCGGGGTCGTTCCAGTAGCGCAGCCAGTAGCGGCAATCGGGAACCACCTTTCCGTTCAGGGGCTCGCCGCAGCTCGAGATCGCCCGGACGGCGATCGGTGCGGCCCGAACCGCCTCCTCTCCGAACGCCATCAGGCTCCGGAGGAGCGTCGGCGTAGTTGCGAGGTTGGTGACCCGGTAGCGCGCCAGGACCGAGAGGCACGTCTCGGCAGTGGGGTTCGCCTCGAGACAGACGAGGGTCGCGCCGGCGGCCAGCCCGCCCAGGTAGCACACGAACCCATGGCCCCAGCCCGGATCGCCCGTCGGCCACAGGATATCGCCTTCGCGGAGATCGAGCCCGTACCGGATGTATGGCCGGACGGCGGCAAGGAAGTTGACGGCGATGAGGCCCCCTTTCGGCGGCCCCGTCGAGCCCGACGTGTAGATGATGGCGGCCGGGTCCTCCCGGTCGCGGTATTGGGCCGGGGCTGGAATCGGCTCCGCCGCGAGCAGACCCTCGGTCGAAATGTCTTCGTCGAGGTGATCCCAGCGCAGGCCATAATGCCCGATTTCCACTTTTGTGCGGTCCCCGGGGCGGCGGTCAGCAGGCGCGGGAATCAGGGCGTCTCTCGTCAAAGCGAGCCACCGCTTCGATGAGAGCTGGGTAGATCCTCCACGTCCATCCTGCCGGACCGCACTCTCCTTCAGCCAGCGCGGACGTCCAGAGGTTCCCCTTGGAATACCTTGCGGGCTGAATATCGAGGAGGTCGGCTACCTTATGGCCGAGGGAACCATATTTGCTGTTCACCTGCCGCCAACTCTGGAGACCGGCAAGTGCCGCCAACGCTTTCGTGGAGGTCAAGCCTCCGGGAGCGTTGGCGTGCGACCGGAGCAGCCGCCAATGGTCTGCTTGAACAAAAGGCTGCCCAAGGGCAAAGGCGTACGCGTCAGAATCAGGCACAAGGGCCGCTCGGTATACGGACATAAGACCTCTTGATGCTACCGCGCCCGCCGCGCCGCCGCCGCCCCCGCCCCTATGCGTCCCTCAACTGCACCCCGTCGTTGATCCACACGTATCGCACTTCAGGCACGTCCCGTTCCGCACGAGCGTGAAGTTCGCGCATTCGGGGCAGGCTTCGCCCTCGTAGCCCTTCATGCGCGCCTCGGTCCGGCGGTCGGCGGTCTTGGCCTGCGCGGTCGCGGCGGCACGGATGGCCGGGGCCGCCTCGGGATTCGCCAGGAAGCCGACCTGCGGCTGATCGAGGAGCGGCAGCTCGGGCTCGGCTTTGAGCGCGGTCGCACCCTGGACCATGCCGCCCGCCCCGCGCCCGCCGGCGAGAACCTGGAAGCGGTCGGTCCGGCCGCGCACGAAGCCGGTCGAGATCGGCGCCGCGACGGCCGCGGGCGCCGCGACCTCGCCCGGGCCGGCGGGCGCCGGGCGGCCTCCGGCGGGACGCCCCTCGCTCTCGCCCGAGCCCAGCACGTCGTGGCCGATCTCCTCAGGGTTCACATGGCCGAGATCGGTCCGGCCGAGATAGGAGATCGCGAGCTCGCGGAAGACGTAGTCGAGGATCGAGGTCGCGTTCTTGATGCGCTCGTTGCCCTGGACGAAGCCGGCCGGCTCGAAGCGCGTGAAGGTGAAGGCCTCCACGTATTCCTCGAGCGGCACGCCGTACTGGAGCCCCAGGGAGATCGCGATGGCGAAATTGTTCATCATCGCCCGGAAGGCCGCGCCCTCCTTGTGCATGTCGATGAAGATCTCGCCGAGGCGCCCGTCCTGGTACTCGCCGGTGTGGATATAGACCTTGTGGCCGCCGACGACCGCCTTCTGGATGTAGCCGGTGCGGCGGTCCGGCATCTTTTCGCGCGTGCGGACCGGCACTTCCACCCGCTCGACCCGCTCGATCACCTTCTCGACGATGCGCTCGGCGACCGCCGCGGTGCGGGCGGCCGAGGGCTGCGCGAGGAGGGCCTCGACGGCCTCGTCGACGTCGTCCTCGTCATCCGCGACCAGGGCCGAGTTCAGCGGCTGCGACAGCTTCGAGCCGTCGCGGTAGAGGGCGTTGGCCTTGAGCGCCAGGCGCCAGGAGAGGCGGTAGGCGTTCTTGCAATCCTCGACCGTGGCGTCGTTCGGCATGTTGATGGTCTTGGAGATCGCGCCCGAGATGAAGGGCTGCGCCGCCGCCATCATGCGGATGTGGCTCTCGACCGAGAGATAGCGCTTCCCCAGCCGCCCGCAGGGATTGGCGCAGTCGAAGACCGGGTAGTGCTCCGGCTTCAGATGCGGGGCGCCTTCCAGGGTCATCGCCCCGCAGACATGGATGTTGGCGGCCTCGATGTCGGCCTTCGAGAAGCCGAGGAAGCGGAGCAGCTCGAAGGACGGGTCGTCCAACTTCTCGGCGGGCACGTTCAACGTCCCGGTGAGGAAGTCCGCGCCGAGCGACCACTTGTTGAACACGAACTTGATGTCGAAGGCGCTCTTCAGCCCGGCCTCGACCGCCTCGATCTTCTCGTCCGTGAAGCCCTTTGCGCGGAGCGTCGTCGGGTTGATCGCCGGCGCCTGCTTCATGGAGCCGTGGCCGACCGCATAGGCCTCGATCTCGGCGATCTCGTGCTCGCGGTAGCCGAGGGCCCGGAGCGCATCCGGCACGGCGCGGTTGATGATCTTGAAATAGCCGCCGCCGGCGAGCTTCTTGAACTTCACGAGCGCGAAGTCCGGCTCGATCCCGGTCGTGTCGCAATCCATCACGAGGCCGATCGTGCCCGTCGGGGCGATCACGGTCGCCTGCGCGTTGCGGAACCCGTTCTTCTTGCCGAGCACGAGGGCGCGGTCCCAGGCGGCGGCGGCGCGCTGGACGAGATCGGCCTGCGGGCAGTTGGCGCGGTCGAGCGGGACCGGGTTCTGGTTCAGGAACTCGTAGCCGAGCTCCTCGCCATGGGCTGCGCGGCGGTGGTTGCGGATGACGCGCAGCATCGAATCCGCGTTCTCGGCGTAGCGCGGGAAGGGCCCGAGCTCGCCTGCCATCTCGGCCGAGGTGGCGTAGCTCACGCCCGTCATGATCGCGGTGAGCGCGCCGCAGAGCGAGCGGCCCTCCGGCGAATCGTAGGGCAGGCCCATGGTCATCAGCAGGCCGCCGATATTGGCGTAGCCGAGGCCCAGCGTGCGGTACTCGTAGGAAAGCTGCGCGATCTCCTTGGACGGGAACTGCGCCATGGTGACGGAGATCTCGAGCACGATCGTCCAGAGCCGGACGAGGTGCTCGTAGGAATCGACGTCGAAGCGGCGGGTCTCGCGATCGTAGAAGGTCAGAAGATTAGCCGAGGCTAAGTTACAGGCCGTGTCGTCCAGGAACATGTATTCGGAGCACGGATTGGACGCCCGGATCCGCCCGCCCGCCGGGCAGGTGTGCCAGTCGTTCATCGTCGTGTTGAAGTGCAGCCCCGGATCGGCCGAGGCCCAGGCCGCGTAGCCGATCTTCTCCCACAGGTCGCGTGCCTTTACGGTCTTGGCGATCTTCCCGTCCGTGCGGCGGATCAGCTTCCAGTCCGCGTCAGCTTCCACCGCGCGCAGAAAGTCGTCGGTGAGCGAGACGGAGTTGTTGGAGTTCTGGCCGGAGACGGTGAGGTAGGCCTCCGAATCCCAGTCGGTATCGAAGACCGGGAAGTCGAGATTCGTATGGCCCATCCTGGCCATCTGGATCACGCGGCGGATGTAGTTGTCCGGAACCTGGGCGCGGCGGGCGAGCTTGATCTCGCGCTTCAGCGCCGGGTTCTTCTCGGGATCGTAGCAGCTGTCGCCCTCGCCCTCGCAGTTGACGCAGGCCTTCATCACGGCCTTGAGGTGCTTGGAGGCGATCTTGGAGCCGGTGACGAGGGCGGCGACCTTCTGCTCCTCGCGCACCTTCCAGTCGATATAGGTCTCGATATCGGGGTGATCGATGTCGACCACGACCATCTTCGCCGCGCGGCGGGTCGTGCCGCCCGACTTGATGGCGCCGGCGGCCCGGTCGCCGATCTTAAGGAAGGACATGAGGCCGGAGGACTTGCCGCCGCCGGACAGCCTCTCGCCCTCGCCGCGCAGGCGGGAGAAGTTGGAACCGGTGCCCGAGCCGTACTTGAACAGGCGCGCCTCGCGCACCCACAGGTCCATGATGCCGCCCTCGTTCACCAGGTCGTCCTCGACGCCCTGGATGAAGCAGGCATGCGGCTGAGGGTGCTCGTAGGCCGAGTCGGACTGCTTCAGCTTGCCCGTGAACGGGTCGACGTAGAAATGGCCCTGGCCGGGTCCGTCGATGCCGTAGGCCCAGTGCAGGCCGGTATTGAACCATTGCGGCGAGTTCGGCGCGCACATCTGCGCTGCGAGCATGAAGCGCAGCTCGTCGTAAAAGGCGCGCGCATCCTCCTCGGCCGTGAAGTAGCGGCCTTTCCAGCCCCAATAGGTCCAGCAGCCGGCAAGGCGGTCGAAGACCTGGGTGGCCGAGATCTCCGAGCCGTACCGTTCGGCCTCGGGCAGTTCTGCCAGGGCGACCTCGTCCGGCACGGAGCGCCATAGCCAGGACGGGACGGCGTTCTCTTCCACCTTCTTGAGCCGCGCCGGGACTCCGGCCTTGCGGAAGTACTTCTGGGCGAGCACGTCGGCGGCGACCTGAGACCAGGCTTCCGGGACCTCGATGCCTTCCAGTCGGAAGACGACCGAGCCGTCCGGGTTCTTGATCTCGCTGACGGCTTTTCGGAACGGGATCGCCGCGTAGGGCGAGGTGTTGGCCGTGGTGTGTCGCCGCTCGATCCGCATCCCAAATCCCCTGAACACGTCCGGTCCGCTCGGGCCGGAAACGTGGAACTGCCCCGCTCAGAGCCTTCTGCCGGCGGGCAGGATCCCGCGATCCCCGGCGCGGGCCGGGACCGGGTCGTCCGTGACGAGAAGACTGAAGGTTGCCTGCCGGCCGGCCCCGCGCCGTCCTGTAGACGGTGATGAGCTAGCCCGAGTCGCGACCGAGCGACAAGATGCAAACATGACACTGATCCCCAAATGTGGGGTCCGTCCACCCACGCAACCTACGACATATAGTGATTTCTGGCCCTGTTAACAAAACCCTAAGAAGCTGAGATTCGTCGCGTTTCCAGCCCGGAGAGCTTGTGGACAAGAGCTTTCGCGGTGTGGGGCAGGCCGGACAGATCGGAGTCGGATTCGCCTGGGAAGCCCATTCGGCGGTGCGACTCGGAGCGGGCGCGAGGCCGGGGAGGCGTTCCGCGCATGGGCAGCGTCATCGCCTGTCCTGGACAGGGCGGGCATCGGCCGTCATATGTCGCGAAACCCGCGACCGGCACATGACGCTCAAAGAATTCCTGACCCGCACCTTTACGTGGTGGAACGGCCAGACCTGGGGCACCTGGCTCTATACCCGCCGGAAGGGCGAACTCGTTGGCACCGACCAGTTCGGAAACCAGTACTACCGCGCCACCGACCATGTCATCGACCCCTCGATCGGGCCGGAGCGGCGCTGGGTGATCTATAACGGCGAGGCGGAGGCCTCGCGGGTGCCGCCCGGCTGGCGCGGATGGCTCGCGCATACGCACGACATCCCGCCGACCGAGCAGGGCTGGGTGCCGCGCGAATGGGAGAAGCCCTACGTGCCGAACGCGACCGGCACCCCGGGCGCGTACCGGCCGCAGGGTTCGACGCTCGCAGCTGGCGAGCGCCCGCCGGCGACCGGCGACTATGTGGCGTGGTCGCCCGATGGATGGACGCCGTTCGGACATGACGCGGACGGCAAGTCCCCGGACGGACGCGACGTGCCGCGACCCGAGGCCCATCCCGGCACACATGGCGTCGGCATGCGCCAACCGCATGCAGGGTGATCAGCCGTGACGCGCGAGAAGGCCGTTCCCGAAGTGATGGTCGACAACGACAGGGTCGTCGTCACCAAATGGAGCTTCGCAGAGGGTGCCGAGACCGGCTGGCATCGGCACGGGCACGACTATGTCGTCGTGCCGCTCGACGACGGGAAGCTGATCCTGGAGGAGCCGGGGGACGTGGTGCGCGAGGCCCCCCTCGGCTTCGCCAAGCCTTACTTTCGTCCCGAGGGGGTGGAACACAACGTGGTGAACGGGTCGGGGAAGCCCTTCGCGTTCCTCGAGATCGAGATCAAGCGGCAGAGCTGAACCTTTCGATGCGGCACCTCAGAATCGCGACGGCAGGCTTGGCCGCGCTCGTCGGCGCCCTTGCGGCCGCGCCAGCCTCGGCGGACAAGATCAAGAACCCCACCGCCGTCTTTAACGGCCTCGACAAGATCACCGGCCGCATCATCTCCTTCGAGGTAGCGGTCGACGAGACCGTGCAGTTCGGGGCGCTGCAGATCACGCCGCGCGTCTGCTATTCGCGCCCGCCCACAGAGCCGCCCCTGACGGACGCCTTCATCGAAGTGGACGAGGTCACGCTCGAGAACACCTACCGGCGTATCTTCACCGGCTGGATGTTCGCCGCGAGCCCCGGCCTGCACGCAATCGAGCACGCAGTCTACGACGTGTGGCTGACGGACTGCAAAGGCGGAACCGCGATCATTGCCGAGCAGAAGGAGGGCGAGGACGCGCCCGTCGTCGCCTCACGGCCGGAGCGCGAGCAGGGCCGGCGTGGGCGGAGCGAGGCGGTCCGCGAGTCGCGCCGCACCAACGCGTCCGGTCAGATCGACGTCGCTGAGCCGCAAGGGCGCGAGGTCCGGCCCGCCCAGGCGCCGAGCCGGCGCTTCTTCCCGACCAACCAGCCCTCCGCGCCGCCGCCTCCGTCGCCAATGCAGGGGTATGGCGGGTTCAACCCGGGCCGTTAGCTCCCGTTCTCGACAAGGGCCGCGTCGGCAAGTAGTTGCGGACCTGAAACCAATCCCAAACCGGTCACCTCCGTCGGTCATGAGCCGCTACGTTACTCAGCGGCTTCACGGAGCGAGCGGTGCTCGCGCTCCGGCCCAGCCTGGATGTGCTTTCCCGTTTCCGCCGTCCCGAACAGGGCGTAGAGCGCCGGCAGGACGAGGAGCGTCAGCAGCGTCGCGCTGATCAGCCCGCCGATGACGACGGTCGCGAGCGGCTTCTGCACCTCGGCGCCGGTTCCGGTCGCGAGCGCCATCGGTACGAAGCCGAGCGACGCGACGAGAGCTGTCATGGCAACGGGGCGCAGGCGGGTCATCGCGCCTTCGAGGATGGCGTCGAGCTTGGGCCGGCCTTCCTCCACGAGTTGCCGGACGTAGGTCAGCATGACGAGGCCGTTCAGGACGGCGACGCCGGACAGGGCGATGAACCCGACAGCCGCCGACACAGAGAACGGCATCCCGCGGAGCCACAGGGCTGCGATTCCTCCCGTCAGGGCGAGCGGCACCGCACTGAAGACGAGTAATGCGTCCTTGGGCGAGCCGAGCGCCTGGTAGAGCAGCAGGAAGATCAGGAAGAAGCAGCCCGGGACCACAATGGCGAGGCGTTGGCGCGCGGCCGCGAGGTTCTCGAACTGCCCGCCCCAGGTGATCCAGGCTCCAGGAGGTAGCTGAACCGAGGACGTGACCTTGGCCTGCGCCTCTGCGACAACCGAGGCAATGTCGCGCCCGCGCACGTTGGCGGTGACCACGATCCGGCGCTTTCCGTTCTCGCGGCTGATCTGATTCGGGCCTTCAGAGAACGAGAAGGACGCGACCTGCTTCAGCGGCACGGAGGCGGCCTTGCCGGACGCTCCGGCCGGCAGCGGCACGGGCAGGTTCTTCAGAGCCTCCAGGTCGTCGCGAACGGCATCGGGTAACCGGACGACGATCTCGAAGCGCCGGTCGCCCTCGAAGAGCACGCCCGCCTCACGCCCGCCGATGGCGGCCCCGACCACGTCCTGCACGGCGAAATGGCTGAGCCCGAGCCGCGCGATCTCGGCCTTGTCGATGCCGATCTCCAGGAACGGCAGGCCAGTCACCTGCTCGACCCGAACGTCCTGTGCCCCCTGCACCGAGCGAAGGGCCGTCGCGACCTGGTTCGCGGCCGGCAGCATGGTCCCGAACTCCTCGCCGAAGACCTTGACGGCGAGGTCGCCGCGCGTCCCCGCGAGGAGCTCGTTGAAACGCATCTGGATGGGCTGCGTGAACTCGTAGTTGTTGCCCGCGAGCTTGCCGACCTTCGCCTGGATCTCGGCGATAAGCGCGTCCTTGGACAACGACGGGTCTGGCCATTCTTCCTGCGGCTTGAGGATGATGAAGGTGTCCGAGACGTTCACCGGCATCGGATCCGCCGCGACTTCGGCCGTGCCGGTCTTGGCGAACACGAACGCGACCTGCGGGAACGAACTCACGGCCTTCTCGACCGCGAGCTGCATGTCCTGCGACTGCGTCAGGGAAGTCGACGGGATGCGCATCGCGTGCATGGCGATGTTCTTCTCGTCGAGTTGCGGGATGAACTCCTGGCCGAGGCGCATGAACAGGAGCCCGCTGGCCAGGAAGAGCAGGACGGCGCCCGTCACCACGAGGGTGGGGTGCCGCACGGCGCCATGGAGCGCCGGCCGGTAGGCGGCCTTGAGCCAGCGGACGAGGAAGACGTCCTTCTCCTGCACCTTGCCCGTGATCACGATGGCGATGAGCGCGGGCACGAAGGTGAGGGAGAGGACGAAGGCCGCCGCGAGCGCGATGATCACGGTCAGCGCCATGGGGGCAAACATCTTGCCCTCGACGCCCGTGAAGGTGAGGAGCGGCACGTAGACGAGGATGATGATGGCCTGCCCGTAGACGGAGGGCTTCACCATTTCCTCTGCCGAGCGCCGCACAGTCGCGAGTCGCTCCTCCAGGCTCAGCTTGCGGCCGAGCTCGTGCTGCTTCTCGGCGAGATGGCGCAGCGAGTTCTCGGCGATGATCACCGCCCCGTCGACGATGAGCCCGAAGTCGAGCGCGCCGAGCGACATCAGATTGGCGCTGATCCGGCCCTGCACCATCCCGGTTACGGTCATGAGCATGGCGACCGGGATGACGAGCGCGGTGATCACGGCCGCACGGATGTTGCCGAGCAGCAGGAAGAGGACAGCGATGACGAGGAGCGCGCCCTCGGCCAGGTTCTTCGCCACCGTCCGGACTGTCGCCTCGACCAGCTGCGTTCGGTTCAACACCGTCTTGGCTTCGACGCTCGGCGGCAGCGAGCGCGCGATCTCCCTCATGCGGGCGTCCACGGCGGCCGCGACCTCGCGGCTGTTGCCGCCGATGAGCATCAGCGCGGTCCCGACGACGGCTTCCTTGCCGTTCTCGGAGGCCGAGCCGGTGCGGAGCTCGCGCCCGACGGAGACGCTCGCGACATCCTTGACGCGGACCGGCACGCCGGCGCGCGTCGCGACGACGACATTGCCGATCTCGTCGACGCTCTCCAGGCGTCCGGCCGAGCGCACGACATAGCCTTCGCCGTTGCGCTCCAGATATCCGGCGCCGCGGTTCTGGTTGTTGGTCTCGACCGCCTCGGCGACGTCCTTGAACGATAGGCCGAGGCCGATGAGCTTCGCCGGGTCGGGCTGGACGTGGTACTGCTTCTTGTACCCGCCTATGACGTCCACCCCGGCGACGCCCCGGACCGTCCGCAGCTGCGGACCGATGATCCAGTCCTGTACCGTCCGGAGATAGGCCGCGCGCTCGATATCGGACCGGAGCCGCTGGCCCTCGGGCGTCAGATAGCTGCCGTCCGATTGCCAGCCGGGCTGTCCGTCCTTCACGGGCCGTTCGTCGCCTGGCTCCTTGAAGTGGACGGTCCACATGTAGATCTCGCCGAGCCCGGTCGAGATCGGCCCCATATGGACCTCGGCGCCGGGCGGGAGGCTCGCCTTGGCCTCGGACAGGCGCTCGTTAACCTGCTGTCGCGCGAAGTAGAGGTCGGTGCGCTCGCTGAACACGGCCGTGACCTGGGCGAAGCCGTTGCGGGAGAGCGAGCGCGTGTATTCGAGGCCCGGGATGCCGGCGAGCGCCGTCTCGATCGGGTAGGTGACCTGTTTCTCGACGTCATACGGCGAGAGGGACGGCACGACCGCGTTGATCTGGACCTGGTTGTTGGTGATGTCCGGAACGGCGTCGATGGGCAGCTTGGTCAGCGACCACACGCCGACCGCACAGGCGACGAGCGAGACGAGGAGCACCAGCCAGCGCTGGCGCACCGAGAAGTCGAGGATGCGGCTGATCACTGTCCCGCCCTCAGTGCACGTGCTCGGCCTCGGCCTTGCCGAGTTCCGCCTTGAGGACGAACGAGTTCGCGGCCGCGATCTTCTCGCCCGGGTCGAGCCCGAAGACGATCTCGACCGAGACATCGTCGCCCTTCCCGAGCACCACCTCCCGTTTCTCGAACCCCTTCTCGTTCCGGACGAACACGACCTGCTCGCCGCCGATGGCCTGCAGGGCGCTCCGCGGCACCTTCATGTCGACCGGCTCCTCCGATACGAGGACCTGTGCGGTCACGTAGGAGCCCGGCCGCCAAGCCATGTCCTTGTTGTCGACCGCCGCAATGACGCGGGCCGAGCGCGTCTCCTGGTTCAGGATCGGGCTGACAAAGACGATCTTGCCGTGGGACGGCTCGGAGCCGTTGCCGGCCGAAATCGCCACCTCTTGACCCTCGCGGATCAGCGCGAGATCGCCGCTCGGGACAGAGAGGTCGATCCAAACGGACGAGAGGTCGGCTACGACGTAGAGTTCCTTCTCCTCGCTCTCGCCACCGATGGGCGCACCGAGGTCGACCCGACGTTCGATCACGCGGCCCGTGATGGGCGAGCGGATCTCATATTTCTGCAGTCCCGAGAGCCGCGAGACGGTTCGCCTCAAAGGAGCGTCCGGTGCGGCCGACACGGTCTGGACCGGGCCGAAGCGGCGGGCCAATTCGGCCACGTCCGCCTCGGAAAAGCCGAGCGCCTGGAGCTTCTGGGAGGCGAGCTCGATCCTGAGCTGCGCCTCCGTGAAGGTCTGGCGAGCGCGCAGATATTGCTGCTCGGCCGAGATGCGCTTGTCCCAGAGCGCCTGCTCGCGCTCGAACAGCGTCTGCTGCAGCTCGAGATTGGTCCGGGCGGCAAAGAACTCGCTACGCGCCTCGGCAACCTCGCGGCTGTCAAGGACGGCCACCACCTCGCCTCTCGTGACGGTCTCGCCCAGGCGCTTACGCATTTCGGCAACCGTGCCGACGACCCTGCCGGCGATGCGGGCGACGCGGTCGGCATCCGTCGTGACGGTCCCCGGGACGGAGATCTTCCGCGTGAGGGTGCCGGCGCTGACCTCCTCGACGGCGATCTTCGCGCTCTCGATCTGCTCGGCCGTTAAGACGACGTGGCCTTCGGGAGCCTCATCGTCCTCGTGCCCGTCCCCGTGCCCGTGGCTGTGACCGTGACCATGATTGCTGGCTGGCGGGGGTGGGAGGAGAATCCCGGCAAGCTGCCGGACAGGAGCGGAGACGCTTGGCACGAAGGTGCCGACAACGAGCCCCAGCCCGACAAGGGCGAAGCACAGCAGAACATTTTTCATGAGATCCTGACCCGATAGCGCGGCAAGGTGTCGGCGCGGACCGCCGATGCGGGCCGCGTCGCGCAGGGGGCCGGCTCAGCCGGCCCGGGTCAGGTTCGAGGTGGCCTTGGTGGCGGGTTCGTTGGCCAAGTTGGCCGCGTGGACGCGACGACCACGAACGGCGCCGCACCTATGACAGAGACTGAAGCGAGCGCCCTCAAGGTGAGGGTCGCCGGCTGGTGATGGCAGGCGCAGCAATGGCCGCGAGCCTCGGCACCTTGGTCTCCGCACGGGTCCGGAGGGGCGTCGGACAGAGCGGCGATGCCGGCTTGCTCCGCGGCGGCCGGCAGGCCCGCAAAGGCCGGGTGGACGGCCGCGAGCAGGAAAGCGGCGCAGAGCAGCAAGGCGAGCGCCCGCCGCCAGGAGGCGGCTGCCTCCCGGAGCGACCTGCTCCACCCATGTTGTCCGAACCGGCTCATGCTCGCGGCTTATATGACTACTTCGTATCGAGATTGTAGCGGGCTTTGCCGACTTCGGCTGGACCCTTCTTCAGCGTGAGCGACGCGCGGAACTTGCCATCCACGGGAAAGTCGATCTTCGCCGCGAGCTTGTTGTCCCCTGCCGGCTTGAGCTCGACCGTCTTCTGCTGGTTGCCCCTGGCCAGGACCGTCGCTGTCGCGGCGTAGGACGATGCGTCGATCTTCCGCTCCTGCTCGTCCACGAGGAAGAGCGTCACATCCGAGCCCTTCACCAGGAGCTCGCCCTCGACGGGCCCGATCTGCTGGATCTGGCCGCCGTTCGGGGCGGCGTGGGAGTGACCGTGGCCGCCTTGCGCGAAGGCGTAGTCGCCGATCGCGAGCAAGCAAGCGGCGAGGAAGCCGGTGCGGAGGAGGTGGCGGGTGCGTGACTTCTCCGAGCGGATGGTCAGGTCTGTGCCGGCAAGAGATGCGGGCGAGCTTTTCCGGTTTCTTGAAGGTGTGGCGAGCGAGCCAGGCGTCATCGGACGATCCTTGAAGCTGGTGCGCCTCTCCGGCCGGAGGGCGCGCGCGAAGGGGAGACTTCAGGCGGGACCTTGTCCCGCAAGCGAGGTCAGGCCCGCGGTGGCTTCAAGGGTGGCGAGGGCCGTAGACCGGGATCGAGCCGCTCTCGACCAAGATCGAAAGCCGAGCCGGTGGCATGCCGGACAGGCGCCCCTGCCTGCTCCGATACCCGGCCTGCTTTCAGGCAGTGACACTGGGCTTCGGAAGGGCCGTGTTCGGCCGTATCGGGATCAAGCGGGACGGAAAGGCTTCCGAGCGCTGGCGCGACGGTAGCGGCATAGCTGGGCGACGAGCCGAGAAGCGCGAGCACGGCTGACAACACGAGAACGAGACGGAGCGCGGCAGCGCTGAAGCGCGTACGGGTCGCCCTCCTTGTCCGTCCCGGAATCATCCGGCCAAGATAGGGTGGGGCGCCCGAAGCATCAATGTGGCCGCGCTGTCCCGGTCGCGCCCGCCACCGCGCGACCCCGGACCCTGGACACGCGAGAAGCATTGTGCGGCAGGCTTGGCGGAACCGGGGCCCACGGCGACCGCACCTCCCGGGGGCCATCGCGTTGCTGGCCGGCAACCGCAACGTAGCTACCTGCCAAAGCAGGATTGAGGGCTAGGCCTTTGCCAGCGCAGGCACGTTCGTGCGCGTTCTCCTAGCGACCAAATCGAACCGGACGATGCCGGTCCGCCTCAGACGTCCAGGTTCGCAACCGAAAGCGCGTTCTCCTGGATGAACTCGCGGCGCGGCTCGACGACGTCGCCCATGAGCTTGGTAAAGAGATCGCCGGCGTCCTCGGCGTCCCTCACCCTGACCTGGAGGAGCGTCCGCACCTCCCGGTCGAGCGTCGTCTCCCAGAGCTGCTGAGCGGTCATCTCGCCCAGGCCTTTGTAGCGCTGCAGGGTGATGCCCTTCCGGCCGAAGGCCATCACGGCATCGAAGAGCGAGAGCGGGCCGAAGATGGGCGTGTCCTCGCCCTTGCGGACGAGCATTGCGGGCCGCCCATAGAGTTCCGCCAGCGCGGTCGCCCGCTCGCTCAGCTTCCGGGCTTCCTGCGAGGCGACCAGCGACTGATCCAGGTGCAGCGCCTGCTTCACGCCCCTGACGATCCGCGTGAGAACGTAGCCTCCGCCGACCGCCTCGCCCGTCCAGCCGCGTTCCAACTCGTCCGACTTGAGGTCGAGCCGGGCAGCGAGGGCCTGCGCCGCCGCGGCGCCCCGCTCCGGGTCGTCGGCGATCTCGGGGCGCAGCGCGCCCGCGATCGCCGCCTGCTCGACCGCGCCGCGGTCGTAGCGGCTGTGCAGCGACGAGATCACCGTCCGGACCCCGCGCGCCTCCTCGATCAGCGAGCGGAGCTGGGCGCCGCCGAATTCGTGGCCGCTCTCCAGCCTGAGTACCGCGCCCTCGATCCCGCCGTCGATGAGGTACTCCTCGAGCGCACGTTCGTCCTTCAGGTAGATGTGGCTTTTCCCCCGCGACGCCTTGTAGAGCGGCGGCTGCGCGATGTAGAGATGACCGCGCTCGATGAGATCGGGCATCTGGCGATAGAAGAAGGTCAGAAGAAGCGTGCGGATATGCGCGCCGTCGACATCCGCATCGGTCATGATGATGATGCGGTGATAGCGCAAGCTGTCGATGTTGAAGCTGACCCCACGCGTGGTCCCGCGATCGTCGTCCTTCTTGCCGGCTACGTCGATGCCGACGCCGAGCGCGGTGATGAGCGTGCCGATCTGGTCGGACGAGAGCATGCGCCCGGGCTGGACGCGCTCGACATTCAGGATCTTGCCGCGGAGGGGCAGGACCGCCTGGAAGGAGCGATCGCGGCCCTGCTTGGCCGAGCCGCCTGCGGAATCGCCCTCCACGAGGAGCAGCTCGGACTTCGCCGGATCGCGCTCCTGACAATCGGCGAGCTTTCCGGGCAGCGAAGCGAGGCCAAGCGGGTCCTTGCGGATCGTCTCGCGCGCTTTGCGGGCGGCTTCGCGCGCCTGCGCGGCGCGCACGACCTTCCCCACCACTTTCTGCGCTTCGGAAGGATGCTCCTCGAGCCAGGTCGAGAGGCCCTCGTTCAGGATGCTCTCCACGACGGGCCGGACCTCGGAGGAGACGAGGCGGTCCTTCGTCTGCGACGAGAATTTGGGATCCGGCACCTTCACCGAGACGACGGCGGTCAGGCCCTCGCGGCAATCGTCGCCGGTAAGCGTGACCTTCTCCTTCTTCGTCAGGCCGGAGGATTCGGCATAGCCGTTCACCTGGCGGGTGAGGGCGCCGCGGAAGCCGGTCAGGTGCGAACCGCCGTCGCGCTGCGGGATGTTGTTCGTGAAGCAGAGCACCGTTTCGTAGAACGAGTCGTTCCACCAGAGCGCGACCTCGGCCGTGATGCCGTCGCGCTCGGCCCTGACCACGATCGGCCTGTCGAGGAGCGGCGTCTTCGAGCGGTCGAGATAGCGCACGAAGGCCTCGATCCCGCCCTCGTACAGCAGCTCCTCGCGCCTGACGTCGGCATGGCGCGCATCCGTCAGCACGATCCGGACGCCGGAATTCAGGAAGGCGAGCTCGCGCAGGCGCTTTTCGAGCGTCGGGAAGTCGAACTCCACGATGCTGAAGGTCTCGGGCGAGGGGAGGAAGGTCACCTCGGTGCCGCGCTTCCCGTTCGCGGGCCCGACCACCTTGAGCGGCGCAACGGGATTGCCGTTGCGGAACTCCATGGAATGCTCCTCGTCGCCGCGCCAGATGCGCAGGCGCAGCCATTCGGACAGTGCGTTGACGACCGACACGCCGACGCCGTGCAGGCCGCCGGAGACCTTGTAGGCGTTCCCGCTCTCGGCCGTGTTGTTGAACTTACCGCCGGCATGGAGCTGGGTCATGATGACCTCGGCCGCCGAGACGCCCTCCTCCGGATGGATCCCGGTCGGAATGCCGCGGCCATTGTCCGACACCGTGCAGGAGCCGTCCGGGTTGAGCGTCACGGTGATCAGGTCGGCATGTCCCGCGAGCGCCTCGTCGATCGCGTTGTCGACGACCTCGTAGACCATGTGATGGAGGCCGGAGCCGTCGTCGGTATCGCCGATATACATGCCGGGCCGCTTGCGGACGGCATCCAGGCCCTTGAGGACCTTGATGGATTCGGCGCCGTACTCGGCGTCGGGCAGCTTGCGGGCGGGTTCGGCCATGATGATCCTTCGCGCCCCGGTCGGACGGGGCGCGCGCGGCGGGTCGCGTGTCTCGATTCGATGTGCCCTATGTAATCGCTCGAACGAAGTTTTTCACCCAGTACGCGCGTGCGCGCACCCGTACAGGCACCCGCGCGGGAAGCGCGGGAACTGACGGGCTTGGAGCTGTCGGGATGGTCACGGCTTCGTGTGCTCCCGCGCGGGACCATGCGCCCGGGCCGGCGTTGGCCTCCCGAGACGGTTCGGGACGGGATCATGGCAGGCCTCAGCGATCGCGCGCTCGCGGTCTTCGCCTTCGCGGCGTACCATCAGCTCGAGAACGGCCAAGCCGTGACAAGGTGATCCGCAGGGACGGGAGCGGGCACAAGGCGGACGACCGGGCGGTGAGCGAGCTCGAGCGCCTGGGTCTCGCCCGCCCGGACGGCAACGACATCGTCTTCACCGAGAGCGGGCTCGCCATGCTCGCCGACGCCGTGAAGGGATTGCGGTCAGCCTCGGCCTGACGAGACCGGGAGCCATTGACGCTGGGCCTCCGGGACCCTAAACGACCCAAAGTCGCTTCGGCGGCTGGCCCAGGTGGCGGAATTGGTAGACGCGCTGGTTTCAGGTACCAGTGGTGCAAGCCGTGGAGGTTCGAGTCCTCTCCTGGGCACCAACCACTCTCTAAGTGGTTGATTTCGCTCTCTCAGACGTGAGATCGCATCGCGACCGGTATACATGACCGGGATACGCGACGCGAATGAGCCTGAGGATGACGCGACCGACGCGGCGATCTGACTCCAGCTACTTCCAGTTCCAGCACAGGGTACCGCTCGATGTCGTCCAGAAGGCGCGCGGGCGAAGCATCACCTTCAACTTCCCTGCGATGGGGCTCGATGACGAGCACACGACGACTGCCAAGTTGGGCGTGCACGTCAAGTTCTCTCTGAAGACCCGTGATCCCGACGTGTCGAAGGCAAGGAGCGGCCTAGCCGAGGAGCAACTTCGGCGCGTTTACGATGCACTTCGACAAGGGCCGAGGCGCCAGACGAACAAGAACCTCGTAGCGCTGTCGGGCGCCGCCTACAGGCTGTTGATAACTAAGTTCGGCGACGATCCAGGCCTGCCAGACGGCTGGATTGCCTTCAAGGGCATCAACCGAGCCGTGTTCGAGGGCAGAGTCCCTGGCGCCCCACCGATCGATCTGCTGAACCTGCCGGACCGCGACCTGAAGTTAGCGAGGGAGGCCTTCGGTCGCGATCTCACCACTGCCATCAACTCCCTGCCTGACAACACCTTTGCAGGGCTGGAGAGCCGCTTCGGACAGGTCGCTGACGACATCCTCGCGATGCATGGTGTTGAGCTTGTGGAGGACGACCGACCGCGCCTCTTGTACCTGATCGGAACGGCCGCATACGACGCTGGCAGGCGCCTGCGACAACACGCGCGGGGCGACTACAGCGAAGACCCGAGCGAGAAGCGCTTTCCGCCCTACGAGGCTGCGCCGCCAGCGATCGCGCTCACAGACCTGTTCAATCGGTGGAAGGCTGAAAGGCAGCCGCCAGCGTCGACCCTGGCGACTTGGAGAGGGGTCGTACGCTCGCTTGAGACCTTCGTCGGCAACAAGGCCGCCGGAGCGATCGACGAGAACGACATCCTTCGATGGAAGGACGATCTTCTCACGGGCGATCGCCCGAAGTCGGCGAAGACCGTGAAGGACAGCTACCTCGTCGCGATCAAGACGGTGTTCAACTTTGGGGTGAGTAACCGGCTCGTGCCACAGAACCCGGCCAAGGACGTCAGGGTTCTACATCGGCGCCGGGCAGGTGAAACGAAGCTGCCCTACGATGACGATGAGGTGAGGGCGCTTCTGCAATTGGCCGCAGGCGAGCGTCACCCTTCGAGGCGATGGCTGCCGTACCTGGCGGCATTCAGCGGCTCACGGATCGGAGAGGTCGCGCAGCTTTGGGGACGTCGGATCATCGAGCGAGACAGCATAGTGATCATGCAAATCCGTCCGGCAGAAGACGGCGGGCGCCTGAAGAACCTCGACTCCGAACGTGACGTTCCGATCCACCACAGCCTGCTCGACGCAGGCTTCATGGGCTTCGTCCGAGACCGAGGGGAAGGGCCACTCTTCTACGAACGCAGCTCCGGCAATCGCGAGAAGGAGCACGCTACGGCCGGAGTAACGAACCGGCTAGGCCAGTGGATCAGGGCGTCAGGTTTCGATGATCCACGGAAGCAGCCTAGCCACGCCCTGAGGCATTGGTTCAATTCGGCCGGCCAGCGTGTCGGCTTGTCCGACGCATTAGTGGACGCGATCTCCGGTCACGCTCCGAAGACCGTCGCCGATCGCCACTACCGGCATGCCGACATGGCCATGAAGCTCAATGCGGTGAACCGGATCGCGGCGCTGGTGTGGCCGTGACGGCGTTCTTTCAGGGACGGGTGCCGAAGTGTTTCATATCGATCGCAGAGCTGAGGTCGTTGAGCGACTCGCGGGCGCGGTCGAAGTCAAGGAGGAGACACCGGCCGGCTTCAAACCTGTAAGCAGACCGTGTGACACGGTCCGGCTTGCACCATTGATGAACAACCGGTCGCGAACTTCCTGCGCGGTCAGAGAGGGGAGCGTTGAGCGCGTGCGGCCCCGGATGTACGGACCTGTGCTCCGCTCCCCGAGTTATCACCGATCATGATCATGCGTGCCATCGCCATTCTCGTCATCGCGACCCTGATGTTCGCTCCGGCATCCGCGAGTGATCGTGATCAGGATCGCGCGCTTCAGCGCCAGGCCGACAGCCTGGAGAGGATCGAGCGCGTTCAGCGTGAGCGTGCCCGTGATGAGGATCGCGTCAGGCGCAACGCCGCCCGTGACGCCCGATCCCTTCGCCGCTTCGATCAGCGCTAAGTCACTGATTTCAAAGGATGCAAAATTGCGTTGCCCGACAGCTCAGGCCCCGAGGCGGTCGATGACCCGCTGAACCTGCACCGCTGACCATTCCCCACCGCGCGCGGTGGGGATGCCGCGCTTGTTCAGCTCGACGGCCATCTGCCGGAGCGAGGTTGTTCCGTTCGCCTTGATGTCGGCGAGGGTGTCCCGGAGATCGGCGGCACGGTGAGCTGCCTTCGCCTGGCGGGCGATGATGCTGTTCTCCCGGCCGGTCGCGCTCACGCTGGCCAGGTTGCCACGGTCGCCCCCGAGCTGGCGCCCCCTGGCCTTCGCGGCGGCGAGGGCCGCCCTGGTCCGGTCGGAGATCGCCTTGGCCTCGTGCTCGGCCACGGCGGCCAGGATATGGACGGTGAGGCGGTTCGCCTGGGGGAAGTCGACGGCGGTGAACTCGACACCCGACTCCATCAGGTTGGAGACGAACGCGACGTTGCGCGCCAGCCTGTCGAGCTTCGCGATGATCAGCGTGGCCTTGTGCAGGCGGCAGAGGCGGATGGCCTCTTGCAACTTGGGGCGGTCGGAGCGCTTGCCGCTCTCGATCTCGACCACTTCGTCCACGAGCTGCCAGGAGCCGCCGTTGAGGTAGTTCCTGACCGCTTCCTTCTGCGCATCGAGCCCGAGGCCTGACGCGCCCTGCCGCGCGGTGCTGACCCGGTAGTACGCCACGAATTTCCCGTTGGCCATCTGGCGCTCCGAACCCGAAACGTAACGTTCTACGTTCGTTGCACCAAACGTAACGGCATCCTCGATCGTGATGCAACAGGTATGAAGTCCTAGTGCATCGTCTCGGGGTCGTGGACCGGCGCCGCCAGCGCGAGTCGGTCAAGGAGATCGAGAAGGGCGTCGGCGCCCGCCTTCAGGGCGAGGCCAACCAACTCGTCTGTCGCATGCGGGTAAGCCCGCAGGAGCATTACCGCCACCGTTTCAATCCACCGCTCGAATTCGTTCACGTCATCGTCTCCAAAACGATGTCGCATGTACCATGAGCATCCACAAACACAAGAGAAGATGTAGAATTGCATTTATGAAGACAAGTGCAAACACATCCGCTTGCCTTTCTCCTTGTCTGATCAAGTACATGGCATCACTTCAGCATCCGATTTGCATTTGTCTTTGTGCAAGTCGGATTTTTTTATCGCGAGCACCCGGTGGGCATGGGTGAGGGGCGTACCTGTCCGATGCCCCAGGCGACGGTAATACGGAAGAGCAGAAGGGGGTACGTCACAGAAAGAGGCCGGGTATTTCGAAAACGTTTTCACACGCGAGCACCTAAAAGGCTCGTATACCTCACGCTCGATCGAGATGACGAGCACAACGAATGATCGATCTACATGACAACGACTGACGTGAAGATCATCCTGGAGGCCGAAGATCGCGCCTCCGCGGTGGTCGACGGCCTGCGAAGACAGTTCCGGGCCTTGCAGCGCGACCTTGCGCGATCCTTCAAGCCGAACGTGGACGCCATCCGGCGCAGCTTCGCGGTACACGCTGACCGGCAAGTACGCCGTGACGCCGCCGCCGCGTTCAGCTCGGTCGCGGCGAAGATTCGGCTGCAACAGAGGATGTACCGACAGAGGGCGGCCGAGGAGAAGGCGGCCGAGCGAGCCCGTCGCCAGGCCTTCACGGCCGATCTCCGCACCTTCCGGCAGCGGATGGCCTTTAGTACCCGCATCGCCAGACAGCGGGCCGAGGAAGAGCGCCAGGGCGAGCGCGAGCACCTGGCCAGGGTTCGGCGCCTGGAACGTGAGCACGGCCTGGCTCGCAGGTACGCCGTGGGCCGGGCCGGTGATGCCTTAGGGTACGGTCGGGGCACGGTAGATCGCCTGACGCGCGGTCCTGCGATCGCAGCCGGGATCGGAGCTGCCGGCGCCGGCCTCGCCGCCCGTCGCATCCTGACCACGGAGGCCGATGTTGATAGCGCGCAGATCAACGCGCAGATCTACGGCGGGTTGACCCGGGAAGCGGTTCGCGAGCTGCGCAACCAATGGGCCGCACCGCTGGCGGAACAGCTCGGTTCCACCACTGCGGGCCTACTGAAGGCGTTCACAGACGCCCAGAAGGTGGGAGTTGAGGCTGAAGGCGCCCGCGCCTTCGCGGAGCTGTCGACCAAAACGAGCGAAGCCTGGGAACTACCTTTCGAGACGGTCACGGATGTGCTCGGCACGATCAACTCGATCCTCACGAGCGGAGGTGCGGCCTTCAGCTTCGATCGGTTGAAGAGCGTGGCGAACGCCATGCAGCACCTGGCGGCGAAGATGTCGACGACGCCGGAGAAGATGATTTCGTTCATGCAGCGGGGCGCTGGCGCATCGCAGCTCCTCGGCATGTCCCAGGAAGCAGGTCTGGCCTTCGGCGCTGCAAGTACATCGCTCGGCAACGAGGCCGGATCGTCTGGGCGGATGTTCGACTACATCGCCGGCAGGATCACGTCGCTGCCTCGGATCATGCGCGGCAAAGGCGAGGACGCGAAGGATGCGAACAAGCTCCTGCGGTCGCTCGGCTACGGCGGCATTGCCGGGCTCCGGGCGAAGCAGCGTGAGAACCCGGACGAGTTCGTCTTCGACTTCATCGAGCGCTTCAACAAGATCCAGGACACGACCAAGCGCAACGAGGCTATCCGGTTCTTCGCGGGCCAGGAGTGGCTGGGCGAGTTCGGCCGCATGGTCACGGGCTCCGCCAAGGTCAGGGAGGCTCAGAAGCTCGCCAAAGAGTCGAAGAACCTCGACGCCATCGGCGATGTCTGGTCCCTGCACCAGACCAAGCTGGCCTTCGTCTTCAAGCAGTTCCGCGCGGGGTTCCTGAACATCTTGGGCGAGTTCGGGACGGTGCTATCGCCGATCGCGCGCCAGGTTGGTGATTATTTCCTCCGTTGGTCGCAAGAGCTGCGCGGCGGCGGCCTCCAGGCGCGCTTCAAGGCAGCCATGGACGGCTTCGTGGAGGGCCTGGGGTTCCGGGACGTGCCGGACCTCCTCAAGGGCATCTTCGGGGAGCCGGGCAAGGGCGATGCCGGATCGATCGCGTCCTGGGGCAAGTTCGCCAAGGGCTTCGCCGCCGGCATCCGCGATGTCGGGGAGGCCATCGTGGCCAGCCTGAAGGCGATCTCCGGCGGCAGCTCGGACCCCGAGGTGCTGGGGCGCTGGGCAGCTCGCATCATGGGCTTCAGCGTAGCGTTGCGCGCCGCGAGCCCCGCAATCGACATCCTGAAGGGCCTCGGCGCTGGCATCCTTGCGGTGGCGCAAACCATCCTGGCCGCCTGGGGCACCTTGAAGGTCGTGCGTGCAATCGGGGCCCTGGGCGCTGTCGGCGGCGCTGGCGCGGCCGTCGCCGGCACGGTGGGGCTCCCCATCGTCATCGCAGGCCTGGCGGGGATCGCGGCCCTGGCCGTGACCATCATGAACTGGGATGCGATCCGGAGTTGGTTCAAGGGCGCGTTCAGCAGCGGCACGCCCGATGCGGACAAGAGCCCCATCGAGAAGCCGAAGGCGGACCTGAAATGGTGGGAGATGGACCCGCTGTTGCATCGCCAGAGCTACGATGCTGGCGGCGACTACCGGGCGATGATCCGCAAGGCGGCGTTCGGTGACCTGGCGGACTCCGTCGAGCGTCTCGGCAGCAATGTCGGCCGTCTCGGGGCCTCGATCCAGATGGCGTCTGTCGGGACCGCGAAGGCGTTCACCGGCTCCTCTTTCGGATCGGCATCGCCCTCGATCTCCGGATCGATGTCGCCGACCGGGGCCGGCGATCCCGCCAGGCAGTTCGGGCGGAGCTTCTTCACGCCCGGCTTCTCGCCGCCCGCGTGGATGGGCACGCCCCGGCCGGGAACGGGCCGGGATGCAGCTCGCCGCGCTTCCGGGGGCACCCTGCCGCCGGACAGCCCGGTCGCACCGTTCAAGGGCTCGCAGACCTTCGACTCCATGTCGCCGCGCATCATGGGCGATCTCCAGCGCGACTTCGGCCTCGGCAAGGAAGATGCCGCCGCGATCCTCGGCAACCTCGGCCACGAGTCGGGCGGTTTCCGCTTCCTCCAGGAGCTGAAACCCATGGTCCCCGGGTCGCGGGGCGGTTGGGGCTGGGCACAGTGGACCGGACCGCGCCGTCGCGCATTTGAGCGCTATGCGGCCGAGCGCGGTCTCGATCCGAAGTCGTACGAGGCGAACTACGGGTTCCTTCGGCACGAGCTGAAGGGCGACTATGCCAAGACGCTGGAGCGGATGAAGAGCACGCCGGGGCTGGGGGCGAAGACGAGGGTCTTCGAGAACGGTTTCGAGCGCGCCGGCATCAAGCACTACGCCAGCCGGGAGAAGTGGGCCAGGCGGGCCATGACGATCTCACCAGAGACGGTCGCTGGCCTGAAACCTCCACAAATCGCGCAGGACGGCCGTTCTGGCCTTGGGGGCAGCGATTTACAGCCGCCAGCCTCTCGCGGGCCGTGCCGACGCCCCAGGGCATCGCGGCTGGGCATCCCACGCCACCGTCCAGGCCTGCCGATGTCGGTGGAGCTGCCGGTGGGCAGGGATCGTCCTCGCCGGCCCCGGTCTTCCACATCACGAACACCTTCAACGGGGCGCAGAACCCTGAGGAGCTGGCGAATGCCGTGCAGCGTCGGATCTCGGAAGCCTGGCACTACAGGGCGCACGATCTCGAGGCGGACATGACGTGATCGGGGCTAAGTCCTTGATTTCGTTCGGCTGAATTTTCAGCTGCCTGCGATGGCGGGTGCTTCGGCCCTCGTCCACCCGGTGACGTACGAGAAGCTGGAGTCGACGGCCGTGATCGGTCAGGATAGGGGGTTGAGCTTGTCGCATTGCGACGTACCCCACGAAAAGAAACCCCATTTCGGGAATGTAGAATAGGGAGGAAAGACGAATTCGCGTGTGATTTCAGGCAGTTACATGGGTGCCGATTTTCGCGAAATGCGGCCTGCAGGGGCCGAAGAAATCAGGAAAATAAGCCCCGCTGCGCGTGATCCCTGGCAGGAGACGCAGCGGGGCCGGAAAGGCTCATAATCAGCGTGTTCAGCTATAGCACATCCACGCCGAAAGGCAACCCATCCGTTGCGTTTTCGACCTCGATCCTGACCGGAATCGGGGCCGGAAATGTGCCAATAATCGGTACAGAAAACGAAGGCCTTCAGGTTGAAGCGCGGGGCACCTCCGCAACCGAAATCTTGCTGGCCGGGCAGGTACTTGACCCGTTCACGACGGGCAGCGACCACGACCCGGCCGCCAACGATCCCTATATAGGTCTTGGTCTCTCCCCGACTCCACGCCCCAAATCCAAGCGCCGGAAGCGCCGTTCCCGCCGGGTCAGGACCAGGGACAACAAGCGCATCCGGAAGGTGTCGCTGGAGATGTCGAAGGACGATGCTGTAGCCGTCGAAGACGGGTTCGAGCACGCCACCCGGATCGGGAGACCGTTGAACGCCTTCCTGACCATTCGCCCGGCGGCAAACGACAACCTGACCGTTGAAGATCGCTTCAGGAGTTGGAAGTCGACCTACAACGCCTTGTGCCAGTGCTGCCGCGATGGCGGCTTCAAGCTCACCGCGATCTACGCGAGGGAGTCGAAGCCGGACACCGATGGCCAGGGGGATCATTGGCACCTGCAAATGCACATCCCCGACGATGAGGCGTGGCAGCGGGTCGAGCTGGCGATGGGCCGGCGCTTCCCTGGGGTCAACGAGGTTGATCTACGGCCAATCGATCAAGAGGTTCGATGGTCGGAAATCGGCGCGATCCCCTACAAGGCTTGCACCTACCTGACGAAGGCTTGCAGCAAGCGGAAGCGGCAGCTCGGCCACTTCTACCAGCGCAGCGGTCCCGTCTACGGCGCTCGATCCGGCATGACCACGGACATCAACGCCAAGGCGATTCGGGCCTGGGATGCGCGGCGCGAGCGCTTGCGGGACGAAATGCCGATGGCGGCTTGATCGAGGCGGCGCAAAATTGCACCCAATGTTTTCAATGACTTAGCTCATGCGTCAACAAACCGCAGGGAATACAATTTGACACCTCCCCTCTAATGAGGTATACGGAAGCAGTCATACTGGCGGAAGTGCAGCCAGAACGATGAGGCCCCTTGTCGGGGCTTTTTTCATGCCCGGATTCCGGGCCTCCATCACCGACAAGCCGACGTTGCGGCACCCTGGGCAGCTCTCTGCATTGGGGCGCTTTCGCATGTCCACGCCATAGGAACAAATACCATGAAGATCTACGAGGACGCGCCCGTCAGCGCGAAGGTCCCGTGCGGACTCATCCCCATCATCGACAACCTCGCCGCGCGGCTCCGCATCCGCCGATCCGACCTCATCCGGAAGGCGCTCGCCGACTACTTGTCCGCTGCCGGCGCTCCCTTGCCGTCGCAAATGCGCCTCGCCCTGCGAGGTGCGCGATGACGACGGAAAGCACCCGATGGGAGCTGCCGAACTCCGCTGAGATCGTCGCGGCGGAGCTGGGATATCAAGACTTCAGGCTCTCGGCGGTCGGAGAAGCCGCCGCGGCCGCCATCCGCCTGGAGTTCGATGCCGAGGCCCGGAAGGTCCGCGTGCTCGATGACGCCGGGCACCCGATCGTCGCTGTCGAGAACGGCGTCACCCGAGAACTGGAATTGCATGAACACCTCAAGGGCCTCGCGCGGACGAAGCCAGAGTGGTTCGAGAAGCACGTTACCGGCGCCACGGCCACAAACCCTTGGTCGAAGTCGACCTGGAACGTCACCAAGCAGGCGATGATGACGCGAGCCGATCCGGAGGCGGCAAAGCGGATGAAGGCGCAAGCGGCCGAGGCCGATGGCACTTCCAACCCCTGGACTCCGCAAGGTCGGAACCTGACGGCGCAGATGAAGATCACCCTCTCGAACCCCGCGCTGGCCGCGAAGCTGAAGCAGGAGGCCGGCCAATGACAACACCACGCGACCCCATCACCATCCGCGCGGACATCGCCCGCCAGCTCGCCGCCTCACGCGATCTCGATCCGGAGCGCTACGTCGCCAGCCCGAGGCTCCGCCGCGAGGCCGAAGAGCTGATCTCCGATTTTCGGCGAGCCCCTGTCGCACCATCGAGCCGGCTGGAGGAGTTGTGCGCGGAAGCGCTCGCGGCCGAGAAGACCGAAGACGATGCCCGACGCGCCCGCTTCGCCGCCAGGCAGGCCATAGAGGACGCCAAGAAGGCAGCGGAGCCCAAGCCGGACCCGACTTTGCGGCGCTTGCTCGTTGCCGACATCGCCACCGGCCGTCCGTTCTGGATCACGCTACCTGTCGAGCACGTCGAAGTCGTCGGCGACGCCCCGGTTGCGAACCAACACAGAAGCGTTCCGAGGGGAAGACCGATCACGGCAGATGACCGCTTCGGGATCGTGCTCGCCAAGACGGCCGAGGCTGCATCCCAGTAGGCGTGCTGCCGGTTGTGTTCGGGTAGCGCGACCGGTATACACGCTGCCGGTCGTGAGGCTCAGCCGCAGAGCGAAATCAGTACCTTGGGAGGGGATCGATACGAGTCCTCTCCTGGGCACCAACGATCTCGTCTTGCTCGGAATCGTTGTGCCGCTCTGATGCGCCGCCCGACGCGGTGGTTTGGGACGATGCCGCCATGACTGCGTGGTTGAGGGCGGCGGGCCGCCACCCCGGCTTCCGTTCACTGTCTGATCTGACCAGGGATGCCGGGCAGGGCCGCCGGCCGCCGGCACGGATTCTGGTTTCTGGCGTAGGCGCGGCGCGGTTGCGCGCGTCACCCGCGGTTTCTCCCCAGGCCTCAGCTCGCCCGGCCTGCCGTAGGCGCCGGGACCTACCGCGGTGGTGCCGGTCCGCTGCCTGCTCCGGCGCGAGGCTCTTGTCGTGATCGGCTTCTGGCCCGGCGCCAGTTCCCAGGGCCGGCCATAGGCTCCGGGCCCTCCGGCCGTCGTGCCGCTACGTTGAGTGTTCTGCGCGAGTGCCGAGGCTGCTAGCACCGACGACAGGCCGAGGGCGGCGAGGGTCCGGGCCATGTGTCTCATCGCTTTTCCTCCCATGAGGCCGAAACGAAGCTGCTCCGTCCGCAGGCGGAACGGTGCCGGGCGCGACAGGTTGCCTCATTCTTGATGCGGTACCCCGAACGGACGGGGCATGGGGAGGGGAGGCGTATTCGCGCTGGAATGCCCTGTCCGTAAGCCTGCGGGAAGGGTGCACGCGCGCGGAAACCACATCCGGTCTGCGCCATTGACCTTGCGGAACGGCTAAGCTTCAAGCGACGTTCTGGATGCGGGGCCTGCGAGTCCGGGGCGGTCATGCACAGGTATCGGCGCTCACGCGCGGTCTGGTACGGAGCGGCGCTCATGGCGTCGGTCTGCCTTTCGCCCGCTGCCCAGGCGGCGAGCCTCTTCGATGCCATAGGAGCGATCTTCGGAGCCGATCCGGAGCCGCCGCGCGCATACCAGCCGAGGCAGCGCGGCTGGTACGACGAGGGCGAGGCGCTCGATGTCACCGTCCGCCCGCGGCGGCATCAGCCGCGGCGCGAGCGCCGCGTGATACGCAAGGAGAAGCCGGTCTCCGTGCCGGCCGCCAATCTCGATCCCGCCAAGAACCCGAACTGGTATCTGGAGGACCCGACCCTCAGGCGCGGCGACATCGTCGTTCTCGCGGGCGAGGTGCTGGTCTTCGAAGGCAGCGGACGCGGCCCACATGCGCGGGAGGACTTCACGTCGCTCGACCGCTCGCGGCTGTCCAAGGCCGAGCGGGAGCGGGTCGGCGCCATGGCGGGTCTTCCGCCTGTCCCGGCGCCGCTCGCCGGAGCGCGCAACAAGACCGCCACGGTTGCAGACGAGCGCTGACGCGCGTGCGTTTTCGAACGCGCGCTCGCAACTACTGGGCCGGGGGAACTCGCGGCCAAGACGACGATTGGCTGGTCACGCAACATCTGTGTCGTGACACAGTCGATCGGAGCAAATCCCACAATGAATCGCCGTCAGTTCATCGCGGGCCTGATGCTCGCAACCTCGCCGCTCGCCATCACCCACACTGTCGCGCAGCCGGCGCCGCCACCAGGCGCCATCCCGGCCCCGACCTATCTGGCTATGGCCGCAAAGGGCGGGATGCTCCTGGAGGAGACGGCGCGCGATGCCTTCGCCAAGACGCAGGATGCGCGCGTAAAGAGGTTTGCGCGGGCCGAGGTCGTGGAGCAGGTGAACCTGACCGACAAGCTGACCGCGAACACGCCTTCCGGCCTGATGGCGGGCGCGGCCGCGGGCACGCCTCCCGGCGGCGTGGTCGGCGGCCTCGTTGCGGCGCCCTTCGTGGTGGCGGGCGCTGCGGTCGGAGCTGCCGGGACATTGCTCGGCCTCGGCGGCCAGCCGGTTCCGATGACCGGCGATGCCCAGAAGGCGGACATGATTGCCCGCATCCAGAGCACCGCGGCCGGTCCGCAATACGATGCGCTGTTCGTGCAGACGCAGCTGATGGGCCATCACGAGGCCTATGCCGTCCACAGCAGTTACGCGCAGAACGGCGACGATCCGGCGCTCCGCAGGGTCGCGCGCGGTGCGCTTCCGCTTCTTCGCCTGCACATCGCGCAACTTACCCGGATGCAGGGCCCGCAGGGCTGAGGGGCGCGCCGGGTCATTCCGGCCGAGGCCGCCGGCGCGATCCGGCGGCCTTTCGCTTCTCAGCCGGTGAAGACGACCGTCTTGCGCCCGTTCAGGAGCACGCGATCCTCGAGATGGTTCCGTACCGCCCGGGCGAGCACGCGCCGCTCGATATCGCGGCCTTTCCGGATCAGGTCCTCCGGCGTGTCGCGGTGGCTGATCCGCTCCACGTCCTGCTCGATGATCGGACCCTCGTCGAGGTCGCTCGTGACGTAATGGGCGGTCGCGCCGATGAGCTTCACGCCGCGTTCGTGCGCTTGATGATAGGGCTTCGCTCCCTTGAAGCCCGGCAGGAACGAGTGGTGGATGTTGATGCAGCGGCCGGCGAGCTTGGCCGCTAGACCGTCCGATAGGATCTGCATGTAGCGGGCGAGCACTACGAGGTCCGTCCCCGTCTGGCGGACGAGATCCCAGATCTGGGTCTCCTGCTCCATCTTCGTGTCGCGCCGGACCGGCAGGTAGTGAAAGGCGATGTCGCCGAAATCGAGATGCGCGTAGGTCTCGCGCGGATAGTTGGCGACGATCCCCGTGATTTCCGCCGGCAGCTCACCGATGCGCCAGCGGTAGAGCAGGTCGGCGAGGCAATGATCGAAGCGCGAGACGAGGATCATGACTCTCCGCTTCGCCTGGGCGTCGCGCAGCGACCACGTCATGCCGAATTCGTCGGCGACGCGGGCGAACGCCGCCTTGAGCTCGCCCGGCGCGGCGCTGCCGGCCGGGTTGAACACCACGCGCATGAAGAAGAGGCCCGTCTCGACGTCGTCGAACTGCTGGGCGTCGAGGATGTTGTAGCCGGCCTCGAATAGCCGCGCCGAGACGGCGGCCACGATGCCGGGCCGGTTGCGGCAGGACAGAGTCAGGACGGACGTGGTCGCCTCGCTCACGGGGCGGCGCTCCTCGGGCACGGTGAAGGGGAGAGCGCCCCTGTGCGGCCGCGGCAGGCTGCCGTCAAGCGCCGGCTGCGCGGGCGGTCATGCGCGCGCGGGTCAGGCGGTGATCCGGTCGCCTCGCCCGAGCGGGTCGCGGAGCGGCTGCCCGTCGGGCACGAATTCCAGGGAGACCGAGTTGATGCAGTAGCGCAGGCGCGTCGGCGCCGGCCCGTCCGGGAAGACATGGCCCTGGTGGCTGTCGCAGCGGGCGCAGCGCGTCTCGATGCGCACCATGCCGTAGCTCCTGTCCTCGATCGCGAGGACATGGGTTTGGTCGAAAGGGGCATAGAAGCTCGGCCAGCCGGTCCCGCTCTCGAACTTGGTTTCGGCCTTGAAGAGCGGCAGCCCGCATTCGCGGCAGCAATAGACGCCCTTCTCCTTGTTGTTCAGCAGCCCGCCGCAGAACGGGGCTTCGGTGCCGTGATGGAGAAGAACGCGCTTCTCCTCGGGCGAGAGATCGGCCTCGAGCCGGGCGCGCTCCTTGGGCGAGGGTGGACGGAGATCGAACCCGGAAGGCGAGCGCTCCGGGACCGCGCTTCGGTCCGTCTCGGGCGGGTTCTCGCGGCGGAACAGGTCGAGCACGCTCATTAGGCCTCTCCGGCGGGGATCAGGTGGGAGGAGCGAAGATGGTGCCGGGCAGCCATCGTGACAAGCGGGCCGGCTTCGGCCCGAGCCCTGCGACGATCGTCGGCCAAGTCTGCAGGCGAGGCGGCTTGACCGTGCCGCTCCGCCTCCGCAATGTCGGATCGGAACAGTTCGCAAGAGCCGGGCCCGTGCGGAAGCCGGCCGGAAGCCGCAGGCGGCTCTGGGGAGAGACACATGGCGTCCGTATCGATGACGGTGAACGGCAAGGCGGTCACGGCTGACGTCGACCCGCGCACGCTGCTCGTCCAGTTCCTTCGCGAGAACCTGCGGCTGACCGGCACGCATGTCGGCTGCGATACGAGCCAGTGCGGCGCCTGCGTCGTCCATCTCGACGGCGAGGCCGTGAAGGCTTGCACGGTTCTCGCGCTGCAATGCGAGGGCGCCGACATCCTCACGATCGAGGGGCTTGCGAAGGGGTCCGAGCTGCATCCGATGCAGGCGGCCTTCCGCGAGCATCACGGGCTGCAATGCGGCTTCTGCACGCCGGGCATGATCATGACCGCCGTGGACATGGTGAACCGGCTTGGCCACGAGCTCGACGACCACACCATCCGCGAGGAGCTCGAGGGCAATCTCTGCCGCTGCACGGGCTACCACAATATCGTGAAGGCGATCGGGGCCGGCGCCCGTGCCATGGGCAGCCAGCCGCTGCAACAGGCGGCCGAGTAGCGCGGTGGCGTTCCCTCTCCCGATCGGGAGAGGATCGGGTCCGGGGTGCGCAAGGTACGAACCAACCTCCCGGAGAGGAGGGGACGAGATGATCGGAGGAGACAATGGCCGGAACAGGCGTCGGCGCGCGGGTGCAGCGCCTTGAGGACAAGCGCTTCATCACCGGGCGCGGGCGCTATACGGACGACATCAACCGGGACGGCCAGCTCTACGCCTGCTTCCTTCGCTCCCCGCACGCGCATGCCCGCATACTCTCGATCGATACCTCCGAGGCGCTAGGCGCGCCGGGCGTCGAGGCGATCTATACGGGTAAGGACCTGCGCAAGTTCGTGCCGACCTCCGACGATCTTCTCGAGGACGAGGTCGGCGGCCTAATCTGCGGCTGGATGATCCACTCGAAGGACGGCTCGCCCATGAAGGCCGGCGCACATCCGGCGCTCGCCAAGGATTACGTGCGGTATGTCGGCGACCATGTCGCCGTCGTGATCGCGACCACGCTTCGGCAGGCACAGGACGCGGCAGAGAAGATCCGCGTCGACTACGAGGTGCTCCCTGCCGTGGTCGACGCCGGCGAGGCCCAGAAGCCAGGGGCACCCGAAGTCCATGCGGGAATCGAGCGCAACACGGTTTTCGAGTGGGAGCTCGGCGACAAGGCGAAGACCGAAGCGGCCTTCGCATCGGCCGCCCATGTCACCAGGCTCGACATCGTCAACAACCGGCTCGTCCCGAACCCGATGGAGCCGCGTGCCGCGATCGGAGAATACGATCCCGGCGAGGATTCCTTCACGCTCCACGTCACCAGCCAGAACCCGCATGTGGCCCGGCTCGTGCTCTCGGCCTTCGTGGGCCTCGCGCCCGAGCACAAGCTTCGTGTCGTCGCCCCCGATGTTGGCGGCGGCTTCGGCTCGAAGATCTTCATCTACGCCGAGGAGGTCGTCTGCCTCTGGGCCGCTCGGCGGCTCAAGCGGCCGGTGAAGTGGACCTCGGACCGGACGGAGGCCTTCCTCGCGGACGCGCATGGGCGCGACCACGTCACCCGGGCCGAACTCGCGACCGACGGGGACGGCCGGATCACCGGGCTCAGGGTCAAGACGATCGCCAATATGGGCGCATATCTCTCTACCTTCGCGTCGTCGGTGCCGACCTATCTCTACGCGACGCTGCTGTCCGGCCAGTACGCCATTCCTGCGATTTATGCGGAGGTGGACGCGGTCTACACGAACACCGCACCCGTCGACGCCTATCGGGGGGCGGGACGGCCGGAGGCGACCTTCGTGGTCGAGCGCTTGGTCGAGGTGACCGCGCGCGAGCTCGGCATGGATCCGGTCGAGTTCCGGCGGCGGAACTTCGTCAAGAGCTTCCCGCACCAGACGCCCGTGATCATGATGTACGACGCGGGCGATTATGACGCGGCTCTCACGAAGGCGCTGCAGATCGCCGACGTCTCCGGCTTCCCAGCGCGGAAGAGCGAGAGCGAGCGGCGCGGCAAGCTCCGGGGGCTCGGCTATTCCGCCTATATCGAGGCCTGCGGCATCGCTCCCTCCCAGGCGGTCGGTTCGCTCGGGGCCGGCGTCGGACTCTGGGAATCGGCCGAGGTGCGGGTGAACCCGACCGGCAATATCGAGGTGCTCACCGGCTCGCATAGCCACGGCCAGGGCCACGAGACCACCTTCGCGCAGCTCGTCTCCGACAGACTCGGGGTGCCGATCGAGACCGTGAAGGTCGTGCATGGCGATACGGACAAGGTGCAGTTCGGGATGGGCACCTATGGGTCGCGTTCCGGTGCGGTCGGCATGTCCGCGATCTCGAAGGCGCTCGACAAGGTCATAGCCAAGGGCAAGAAGGTCGCCGCGCATGTGCTCGAGGCGTCGGAGGACGACATCGAGTTCAAGGACGGCAAGTTCGGCGTTGCCGGCACCGACAAGGCGATCGACTTCGCCTCCACCGCGCTTCAGGCCTATATCGCGCACAAGTTCAATGGCGCGGAGCTCGAGCCCGGGCTGAAGGAAGGGGCGTTCTACGATCCGACGAACTTCACCTTCCCGGCTGGTGTGCATGTCTGTGAGGTGGAGATCGACCCGGATACGGGCGTCACGACGATCGAGCGGTTCACGGCCGTCGACGATTTCGGCAATGTCATCAACCCGATGATCGTCGAGGGCCAGGTGCATGGCGGGATCGCCCAGGGCGTGGGCCAGGCGCTCCTTGAAGGTGCGCGCTACGATGCGGACGGCCAGCTCGTGACGGCGAGCTTCATGGACTACACGATGCCGCGCGCCGCCGACCTGCCGCCGCTCAAGGTCGGCATGACGGTGACGCCGGCTCCGTCCAACCCGCTCGGCATGAAGGGCTGCGGCGAAGCGGGCGCGATCGCCGCGCCGCCCGCGGTCATCAACGCGATCACGGATGCGCTCGGGCACGAGGACGTCACGATGCCCGCGACGCCGGCGGTGGTCTGGCGGGCCGCGCAGCGGGCCAGGATGCCGATGGCGGCGGAGTAGGGCACGCCGGGCCGCTTGACGTATGATGACGACGGGGCTCTCGGTTTCGACTGGGACGCCGGCAACATCGCGAAATGCATGAAGCACGGCGTCTCCCTCCAAGAGATCGAGGAAGTGCTGCACAGCCCTCGTCTGCGAAGGCGGCGTGACCATATTCATTCCGGACGCGAGGAACGCTGCAGGGTTTCGCCGCGACCGCGGAGGGACGTCACATCTTCGTCGTCTTCACGCGGCGTCATAGGCAGGGCATGATGCTGATCAGGCCGATCAGCGCACGCTACATGCACAGGTCAGAGGTCGATGCACTCCAAAAGGAAGATTCCGGATTTCGCGACCGACGAGGAAGCTGAGGAGTTCGTCGCCACGGCGGACCTGACGGAGTATGACCTTTCTGAATTCGTTGTAGCGCCCATCAAGTTTGTGCGGCCCGCGCCGAACACCTTCGTGCCCGACGACCTGCTGGAGAAGGTCAGGAAGCGCGCCGACCAGCAGGGTGTGTCGCCGGATTACTTCATCGAGCGAGCGCTCGAAGAAGCCGTCGAGGACACGCACTGCTAGATGATCGACCACGACGGACGCCCGCTTCACCTCACCTGGGACTATACCCGGGCGGAGATGATCGCCGACGCGGTCGTGCATGGGATCGGCATCGCCTTCGGCGTGATCGGCGGGGTTGCGATCATCATCCTTGCCGCCGTGTTCGCGGGCTGGGCGCAACTCGCGGCCGTGACGGTCTACGCCGTGGGGCTTGTTGCGCTGCTGTCGGTCTCGGCGGCGTACAATCTCTGGCCCGTTTCCCGGACGAAGTGGCTCCTGCGCCGCTTCGACCACGCCCTGATCTACGTCCTGATAGCTGCGACCTACACGCCCTTCATCACCCGCTTTCCCCATGGCTTCGACCGCTACGCGCTGCTGTTCGGGGTGTGGGCCGTCGCGATCGCCGGTGCGGTCCTGAAAATCGCGCTTCCTGGCCGGTTCGATCGGCTGTCGATCGTGCTCTGCATCCTGCTGGGGCTCTCAGGCGGGCTCGCCTGGAACACGGTCTCGTCGGCTCTGCCGCCCTCGACCGTCTGGCTGATGGTGGCCGGCGGGACCGTCTACATTGCGGGTGTGATCTTCCACGTCTGGGATGGGCTTCGATTCCAGAACGCGGTCTGGCACGCCTTCGTGCTCGTCGCGAGCATCCTGTTCTATTCGGCTGTGCTGGACGGGGTCGTGTTCGCGCAAGCCTGAAGGCGCGCGAGCGCTTCCCGCGTATCGACGTCGAGCGTGGTGGCGTCGGATTCGGCCGGGAGTTCCACCACGTCGGGAAGACGCCGGAGCAGCGGTCCGGCGCCTCTGTCCCCGGTGAGCCCCGCGATCTCGCCGGCGAGCGCCGCGGAGAGAAGGACAGGATTGCCGCGCCGTCCGGCCGCAACCGGGACGGCCGCGCTGGGGCGACCCGACCTCTCCCAGGTTTCCGCCAACTCCCGGAGGAGGAGAGGTGTAACCTTCGGCATGTCCCCGAGGAGCACGAGGGCCGCTGCGGCGTCTGGCGGCAGCGCCGCGAAGCCGGCCTTCAGCGAGGTCGAAAGCCCCTCCGCGTAGGCGGCGTTCGGGACGAAGGTGACCGGAAGGTCGGCCAAGACGGCGCGGATCTCCGATTCGCGATGGCCGACGACCACGAGGGTCGGAAATCCTGCCAAGAGCGCCGCCTCGACGGCGTGTCGGACGAGAGGTTTGCCGTCGAGCTCGGCGAGCAGTTTCGGGCTTTCGCCGAACCGGGTGCCGCGTCCCGCAGCTAAAACGATCGCCGCGACGCTCATCCAGACGGGCCGTCATTCCGAGGCCGCCAAGCGGAATCCGGAACCCGCGACGTCGATCCGGAGCCCCTCCGCGGGTTCCAGGCCCGGCACGTTGCGCCGACCCGGAATGACAGGCGACTCACGCCTCCTCCTCCCTCTCGCCGCCTTCCCGTGGCTGGCCGCGCGAGACGATCTCCATGAGAAGCCCCCCGACACCGAGCTTCGTGATGTCCGCCCGAGTGACCGGGATCCCGGCGAGAAGCCGCTGCAGCACCCAGTCGAAGCCGTTCTCCTTGGGGGAGCGTGCGCAGCCGGGTGCGCCGATGACGGGCTTCTCGCCGATGCGGCCGATGAGGAGGAGGTTGCCGGGATCGACCGGCATGCCGAAATGCTCGACGGCACCGCCTGCCGCCTCGATGGCGGAGGGGATCACGTCGGCCCGGTCGGCGATGGCCGAGGCGCCGAACACGACCACCATCTCGGCATCGCTCCCGATCTGGCGCCGCAGCTCCTCGGCCAGCGGCTCGGCCGCATGCGGGGTCGACGCTTCCGCCACCACCGTCGCGCCGGCCGGCGCGAGCCGATTCCGCAGCGCGCCCAGGGTCTTCACGACGACGCTCGGCTTCAGCCCCGGCAGCATCGTCGAGATCGCGCCGACCTTGGTCAGCCGATAGGGCGCGACATCGATCGCGCCGGGCGACGCTGCCCGGAGCGCCGCGTCGAGAACCCGGCCCGGAACCGCATAGGGGATGATTTTCACCGTCCCGACCATCTCGCCCTCGACCACGGGCTTGTAGGCCTGGAGGGTCGCGAGCGTGACGCTCTCGTCCACGGCATTGATGCGGTCGACCGCCGGCACGTCGACGGTGAGCACCCCGGCGCGCGCGGCATAGAGATTCGCGCGTCCGGTGAAAGGGCGCTCGACGCGCAGGTTCTCGCCGGCGACGGCTTCCGCCAGCCGCAGCGCAGCCGCATCCTCGCCGATGTCGTCCGGATCGAGGCGGACCGCGACGACCGTGGCATGCCCGGCGGCCTTCAGCGCGGCGGCCTGTTCGGCCGAGATCGTCGCTCCTTTCCGGATCACCAGTCCGGGCAGTCTCAGGCTGTGGGCGGAGATCGAGCCGGCCGCCTCTTCGACCGGGACGGGTCCGAACTTCACGGCGTGCGGCGCCGGTCGCGCCTGAGCTCGGAGACGAGCTCGGCCAGGATCGAGACCGCGATCTCGGCCGGCGATACGGCCCCGATATCGAGCCCGATCGGCGCATGGATACGGGCGATATCGGCCTCGCCGAACCCGGCCGCCTGGAGCCGCTCGACGCGCTTGGCATGCGTCCGGCGCGAGCCGAGCGCGCCGATATAGAAGCACTCCGCGCGGAGTGCCGCCTCAAGAGCCGGGTCGTCGATCTTGGGATCGTGCGTCAGGCAGGCCAGGGCCGTGTAGCGGTCGAGCCCGCCGAGCTTCGGCAAAGCCTCGGACGGCCATTCGGCGAGCACAGGCACGTCCGGGAAGCGCTCCGGCGTGGCGAAGGCCGTACGGGGATCGACGATCGTCACGTCGAGATCGAGCCCCTTCGCCATAGGGGCGAGCGCCTGGCTGATATGGACCGCGCCGATCGCGACGAGCCGCACGGGCGGCATCTGCACGGTCAGGAAGAAGCTTCTGCCGTCGACCTCGATCGTCCCGCTCCTGCCGGTGCGGAAGCGCTCGGCGAGTTCCTGGGCGAGCGGGTCGGAGGCGGCCTCGTACTCCCGGACAAGCCGCGCCTCGCCGGTTGCGACGTCGGTGACCAGGATCGCAGCACGGCGCGCCGCGCGCTCGGCGTTCAGCGCCGAGAGGAGCGAGAGATCCATGAGCGGCTACGCGACCTTCTCCACATAGACTTTGATCCGGCCGCCGCAGGAGAGGCCGGCGCGCCAGGCGGTCTCGTCCGCCACCCCGAATTCGAGCATGCGAGGCTTGCCGTCGCCGATCACGTCCATGGCTTCCGTGATGACGTCGCCCTCGACGCAGCCCCCCGAGACGGAGCCGAGGAAGTTGCCGTCTCCGTCGATCACGAGATGGCTGCCGACCGGGCGGGGCGCCGAGCCCCAGGTCTCGACCACGGTCGCAAGCGCCACCTCGCGCCCGGCCCGCTTCCAGGCCTCGGCCTCGTTCAGGATATCGCTGTCGCTGGAGAGCATGGGCAAACCTCAGGCAGGTCTTGGTCCGAAGATAATGATCGCGGCGCCCGCGAGCGAGAGGCCCGCACCGATGAGGTCCCAGCGGTCGGGCGCGAAACCCTCGACGGTCCGCAGCCAGATAAGCGAGGCCGCGATGTAGACGCCCCCGTAAGCGGCGAAGGCGCGACCTGCCGCGTCGGCCTCGACCAGGGTCAGGAGATAGGCGAAGGCTGCGAGCGCCGCAAAGCCGGGCAGGAGCCACCAGGAGGGCGCCGAAAGGCGGAGCACCGCCCAGACCGAGAAACAGCCTGCGATCTCGGCGAGCGCCGCGGTCCCGTAGATCGCGATCGTGCGGATCATGCAGCCGCTGCGGCGCGGAGCCAGCGGGCGGGGTCGGCCGCGCGTTCGCGTTCGCGGCCGAGCGCCCGCACCAGCCCCTCCATCGAGCCCAGATTGTGGATGGGCCTGAACTCGTCGACATGCGGCAGCATCGCCCGGATCCCGCCGGCCCGCGCCTGGAACGCGTCGAAGCGCAGTAGCGGGTTCAGCCAGATCAGGCGCCCGCAGGACCGGTGAAGCCGGTCCATCTCGAAGGCGAGGTCGTCGCCGACCTCCCGTTCCAGTCCGTCGGTGAAGAGCATCACGACCGCGCCCTGGCCGAGGACGCGGCGGGACCAGAGCCGGTTGAACTCATGCAGGGCGGGCGCGATCCGCGTGCCGCCCTCCCAGTCCTTCACCCGGGCGGAGGCCCGGGCGAGCGCGTCGTCCGGGTCGCGATGGGCGAGTTCGCGGGAGATGTTGGTAAGCCGGGTGGCGAAGACGAAGGAATGGACCCGCCGCCGCTTCTCCGTGAGCGCATGGAGGAAGTGGAGGAACAGCCGGGAATACTCGGCCATGGAGCCGGAGATATCGACGAGGGCGACGAGCGGCGGCGGGCGCTCGGCCGGCGACCGGAAGGCGAGGTCGATCGAGTGGCCTCCCGTCCGGAGCGAGCGACGCAGCGTGCGGCGAAGGTCGACGACGCGTCCGCGCGGGTCGGCCGTGTGGCGGCGGGTGCGGCGGCGATCCTCCGGTAGAAGCAGCGCCTCGATCAGCCGCTTCGCCTTCGCGATCTCGGCCGCGCTCATCTGGGCGAAGTCCTTGGAACGGACGACGTCGCGGTCGGATGCGGTGAGCCTGGCCGAGACCTCGCGCTCCTGCCGTTCCTCCGGGACCGCGCGTCCTTGGGGGCGGATCGCCTCCATCACCCGCGTTTCGCCCGGCTTCGGCTTGTCCGTACGCTTCTCCGCCGGGGCGACCGGCGACATCTCGGCGATCAGCTTCTCGACGAGACCGCGCCGGCGCCAGAACACCCGGAAGGCGGCATCGAAGACGGGACTCTGCTCGTGCCGTGTCACGAAGACGGCGTGCAGGGTCCAGTAGAGATCCTGCCGCCCGCCGAGGCCGGCCGCCTCGACCGCCTCGATCGCGGCGACCACGTCGCGCGGGCCGACGGGCAGGCCGGCCGCCCGAAGCGCGCGCCCGAAATGCGCGACGTTCTCGGCCATCCGGCCGCCGGGGGCGATAGCCTCCACCCTCACTCCCCTCATCCAGCCCTCAACGGGCGGATGCCAGCTCCGCGCGCAGGTCGTCGATGACCTTGCGGATCTCGGAGCTCTGCATGCGCTGGATGTCGTCCTGGTACTTCAGCAGCACGCCGAGCGTATCGGCGACGATGTCCGGATCGAGCGCGACCGTGTCGAGCTCGATCAGGGCTTGGGCCCAGTCGAGGGTCTCGGCGACGCCGGGCGCCTTGAACAGCTCCTTGCCGCGGAGCTTGCCCACGAAGGCGACGATCTCGCGGGACAGCCGTTCGGGCGCGTTCGGAACGCGGGCATGTAGGATCGCGAGCTCGCGCGCCGCGTCCGGGTAATCGACCCAATGGTAGAGGCACCGCCGCTTCAGCGCATCGTGGATCTCGCGGGTGCGGTTGGACGTGATGACGACGATCGGCGGTTCGGCCGCCCGCACGGTGCCGAGTTCCGGCACCGTGACCTGGAAGTCGGACAGGATCTCCAGGAGATACGCCTCGAAGGCCTCGTCGGTCCGGTCGAGCTCGTCGATGAGGAGGACCGGCGGGCCGCCCTCGTGCGGCTCCAGCGCATCGAGGAGCGGACGGCGCACCAGGTACCGCTCGGAGAAGAGATCGGATTCGAGCGTGGCGCGGTCGACGCTGCCGCCCGCCTCCGCGAGCCGGATCGCCATCATCTGCCCGGCGTAGTTCCACTCGTAGACCGCGGAAGCCACGTCCAGCCCCTCGTAGCATTGCAGCCGGATGAGCTTCCGCCCGAGCACATGCGAGAGGACCTTGGCGATCTCCGTCTTGCCGACCCCCGCCTCGCCTTCGAGGAAAAGCGGGCGCTTCAGCCTGAGCGCCAGGAAGAGGACGGTGGCGAGCGCGCGGTCGGCCACGTAGCCGCCGCGTTCGAGAACCGTGAGCGTGTCGTCGATCGAGGAGGGGAGGGAGGCGCGATCACTCATCCGCTGTCATGCCCGGACTCGTCCCGGGCATCCCGGTCGGAGAGATGCCTCCGCCTCACAGGTCGGAATGGCCGGGTCAAGCCCGGCCAGGACAAGGCCGGCAGGCCTATTTCGCCGCGGCGACCGCGCGGCGGGCCATGACGCCCACGAGATGCGCCCGGTATTCCTGGTCGGCGTGGATGTCCGACGCCATGCCGTCGGTCGGGACCTTGATGTCCTTGATCGCGTCGGGCGAGAAGTTCCCCTTCAGCGCGTTCTCCATCTCGGCCATGCGGAACACGCCGTCCGCGCCCGCCCCGATCACTGCGACGCGGACCTCGCCCGCCGCGGTTTCGGCCACCGCCACTCCGCACAGCGCGTAGCGCGAGGCGGGATTGCGGAACTTCTGGTAGCCCATCCGCCTCGGGATCGGGAACTCGACCGCGGTCACGATCTCCCCGTCCTCCAGGGCGGTGGAGAAGAGACCGGTGAAGAACTCGTCGGCCGGGATGCGACGGGAATCGGTCACGATCGTCGCAGCAAGCGCCATCGCGGCGGCCGCGTAATCGGCCGAGGGATCGTTGTTGGCGATCGAGCCGCCGATCGTGCCCCGGTGGCGCACGGCCGGATCGCCGATCGTGCCGACCATCTCGGCGAGCGTCGGGATGGCGGCCTTGACCACGTCCGAACCGGCCACCTCGCGGTGCTTCATGAAGGCGCCGATCACCAGGGTGTCGCCCTTGCGCTCGATCCCCCGCATGCCCTCGACGCCCGAGAGATCGATCAGGGCGGCCGGGCCGGCCAGGCGCAGCTTCATGGCAGGAAGAAGCGTATGTCCGCCGGACAGGAACTTGCCGTCGGGATGCTCGGCCAGCATGGCCTTGGCTTCCTTGAGGCTCGTCGGCTTCAGATATTCGAAAGCGTACATCGCTCCTCCCGCCCGTGACGCGGCGCCCCGGATAACCCGCAGCATGCCATGATCGCAGGCCGCGCTCCAGAGGCGCTGCCGTTCGCCATACGAGGTGACAGCGCTCATGGTCCTCTGCCGCGAGGGGCCGATTGACGGCTCCCATGCCTCCGCAGGAAAGGTGCGAGAGCCGGCTGCATGGCGCGTCGGGAGCGAGTGACAGCGGATGACGAACGCAGCCGCGCGGCCTTCCCGTTCGCACGGGCAGCTCCGGCGAGCGCTCCGGATCTTCACCGGCCGGCCGCGGCTGATGGCGGCGATCGGGGCGGCTGTCCTTGCCGGCTGCTTCCTTCCCGAGCTTCGAACCTCGACGAGAATCCTGATGGCCTACGACATCGGCGTCGGACTTCACGTCATGCTCGTCTGGTCGATGATGGCGCTCTCGAGCCACGCCGACCTGCAGCGCCGTGCCGACAAGGAGGATGTCGGTGCGGTGATCGTGCTGGCGCTCACGATGATAGCGGCGATCGCCAGCTTCGTCGCGATCGGCGTCGAACTCCACAGCGTGAAGGATTTGCAGGAGGGAAGGGCGCCGCCGCGCCTTGCCCTCGCCGCCGGCACGATCCTCCTGTCTTGGCTGTTCGTGCACACGACCTTCGCGCTGCACTATGCCCATGACTACTACGCAGGGGCGGACGATCGCCAGGGGCTCAGGTTTCCCGGCGAGCACAGACCAGACTATTGGGACTTCCTCTATTTCTCCTTCAATCTCGGCGCCGCCTCCCAGACCTCCGACGTGGTGATCGAGGCGCCTCGCATGCGCCGCTTCGTGCTCGCCCACACGATCCTGTCGTTCCTCTTCAACACGACGATCCTGGCCCTCGCCATCAATGTCGGGGCGAGCCTGCTCTGATCATAGGGCAGGGGGAGCCATCATCGCCTCCGGCCGCGAATCGACGGAGGGCAGGTAGGGCTTGATGTCGAGGAGGGGCGTGCCGTCCAGGCAGTCGAGCCCGACCACCTTCAGGCTCGTTCCGTCCCGGCCGATCAGCTGCACGACCGAGAGCGCGACCGGGTTCGGCCGGACGGGCGAACGGACCGAGAATGTGCCGCGCGGCCGCTCGTGATGACGCGGCACCTGGATCGCGAGATCGCGCCGCGCCCTGTCCATCCAATAGAGCAGGATGAGATGCGAGGCCGCTTCCACTCCGGTCAGCGCCTCGGCGTAGCGCGGCTCGACCTCCACGGTGCAGACCGCGTCCGAGCCCCTGGCGTTCTTCGGGCACTCCGACCGGTCCCGCCAGGGTGTCCGGATCCGGCCGATGAAGTAGAGCCCGGCGTCGAAGCCGGAAGGCAGCGCCAATGGTCTCTCGCCCGGGCGAAGCTCGTCCCTCATCGCCCGGCGCATGCTCCGCGGCCGACCGCTTGCCGAGGATCTGGATTAGATATAAACATATCTTTATGTCTCCTCAGAGCATTCCGCCCCGCCGGCTCAGACTTGACAGCGCGCTCGGCGCGCTGCGCGCCGCTGCCGAGGATACCCGCATCCGCATCCTCGCGCTCCTGGCGGAGGGCGAGCTCTCCGTCTCGGATCTCACCGACATCCTCGGCCAGTCGCAGCCGCGCATCTCGCGGCATCTCAAGCTGCTCGTCGAGGCGGGCCTGCTGGAGCGGCACCGCGAAGGAGCCTGGGCCTTCTTCCGGCTGGCCGAGCGCCCGGAAACGGCGTTTCTGCTCCGGCCGATCCTGGAGGCTCTCGATCCCGCGGATGCCCAGCTTTCGCAGGACCGCGAGCGCCTGGCCACCGTCCGCGAGCAGCGCGCGGTGGCCGCCCAGAGCTTCTTCGCCCGGCTGGCGCCACGTTGGGATACGCTCCGCTCCCTCCATGCCGCCGAGGAGGCGGTCGAGGCGGCTATCCTCGATGCAGTCGGCCCCAAACACATCCGGTCGCTCCTCGATCTCGGGACCGGCACGGGCCGGATGCTCCAGCTCCTCGGGCCGAGGGCGGCGCGCGTCGTCGGGCTGGATGCGAGCCACGCGATGCTCTCGGTCGCCCGCGCGAATCTGGAGCGGGCGGGACTCGCCGGTGTGGAGCTCAGGCAGGGCGACATCTACGCACCTCCGCTCGTGCGGGAGAGCTTCGACCTGGTCATCATCCACCAGGTGCTGCACTACCTCGACGATCCGGCCCGCGCGGTCGCTCAGGCGGCCCGGCTGCTCGCGCCGGGGGGACGCCTTCTCATCGTGGATTTCGCGCCGCACAGGCTCGAGTTTCTGCGCGACACGGAAGGTCATCGCCGCCTCGGCTTCACGCCTGCCCAGATGGCGGGATGGATGGAGGAAGCCGGGCTGGCTCCCGCTCTCGTCCGCGACCTGCCTCCGCCGGCGGGCGGAGGCGCCGACAAGCTCACCGTTTCCATCTGGCTCGGCGAGGATTGCCGGGCCGTGTCCGACTGGCCGCTCGCGGCCGACGCCAAAGAGGTGGCCTGATGTCCGCGCTCGCCTTCCGCCCGAGCCGCCATTCGACGAGGCCGGTGAAGGTCTCGTTCGAGTTCTTCCCGCCGAAGACGGCCGAGATGGAAGCTTCGCTCTGGTCGGCGATCGAGCGGCTCGCACCGCTTCGCCCGAGCTTCGTCTCGGTTACCTATGGCGCCGGCGGGTCGACGCGCGAGCGGACCCACAACACGCTCGCACGCCTCGTGACCGAGACGAGCCTCAGGCCGGCGGCCCATCTCACCTGCGTGGCGGCGACCAAGGACGAGGTGGATGACGTCGTGCGCTCCTATTGGGCCGCCGGGGTACGCCACATCGTGGCGCTGCGCGGCGATCCGGTGAGCGGCCCGGGGACGCGCTACCAGGTCCACCCCGGCGGCTACGAGCAGACCTGCGACCTGGTGGCGGGAATCCGCCGCATCGGCGATTTCGAGGTCTCCGTCTCGGCCTATCCGGAGAAGCACCCAGAGGCGGCCTCGCTTGAGGCGGATATCGATGCACTCAAGGCCAAGGTCGATTGCGGCGCGACGCGCGCCATCACGCAGTTCTTCTTCGATAACGACCTCTATCTGCGCTATCTCGACCGGGTCCGGGCGCGTGGGATCGACATTCCGATCGTGCCGGGCATCCTGCCCGTGCAGAACTTCAAGCAGGCCGCGAACTTCGCGGCCCGGACGGGCGCTAGTGTGCCCGATTGGCTCGCCGCACGCTTCGAGGGGCTGGAGAACGACGTCGAGACGCGAAAGCTCATCGCCGCCGCCGTCGCGGCCGAGCAGGTGCTCGACCTGGTCGATCGCGGCGTGACCGATTTCCACTTCTACACCATGAACCGCGCGGATCTCGTCTTCGCGATCTGCCACTTGCTGGGTCTCCGGGCGCAAGCGGCCCCGGAACCCGCGCGAGCGGCCGCGTAGCATAGGAGGGGCCACCATGGACGACGACATCCGGGCCGAGCTGATTGCCGAGATCGAGAGCTTTCGGGCGGAGCTGAAGCTGCGGGCTGAAGCCCATGCGCGTCGACTGAATGCGGTTGGAGCTCTCGATTTGCCGGCGCCCGAACTTGCGCGCCTTGATCTTCCTGAAGCGCGGACGCTGATCGCAAAGCGCTACGCCGAGGTGAAGTACGAGCATCGCCTCGCAGAGGTCGAACGGCGCCTGGCGGAGCTCGAGGCGCGAGATGGCTGATCCCGATAACCTCGATGCGCTCGAAAAGCGGGCCTGAGCCCGCGGAGTCACAACGTGAAGCTTCATCCTGAACACGACATCGCTCAGGCGATCCGCGATGCCGCGCGCGAGCGCATCCTCGTGCTGGACGGCGCGATGGGAACCGAGATCCAGGCGCTCAAGCTCTCGGAAGGCGATTTCCGGGGCGAGCGCTTTCGCGACCATCCGCACGACCAGAAGGGAAACAACGACCTTCTGATTCTGACCCAACCCGATGCCGTGCGCGACATCCACCTCGCCTATTTCCTGGCCGGGGCGGACATCGTCGAGACGAACACCTTCTCGTCCACCCGCATCGCCCAGGCCGATTACGGGCTCGAAAGCGCCGTTCACGACCTCAATGTCGAGGGCGCGCGCCTCGCCCGGCAGGCGGCCGATCTCGCGCAGGCCAAGGACGGCCGCCGCCGCTTCGTCGCCGGCGCGCTCGGCCCGACCAACCGCACGCTCTCCATCTCGCCGGACGTGAACAATCCGGGCTTCCGGGCCGTCACCTTCGACGAGGTGCGCGAAGCCTACGAGGAACAGGTGCGGGGCCTTATCGAAGGCGGGGCGGACCTGATCCTCATCGAAACGATCTTCGATACGCTGAACGCCAAGGCCGCGATCGTGGCCTGCCGGCGCGTCTTCGAGGAGATCGGCGCGACGCTGCCGATCATGATCTCGGGCACGATCACGGACCTGTCCGGCCGCACGCTCTCCGGCCAGACGCCGACCGCATTCTGGCACTCGATCCGGCATGCGAACCCGCTGACGGTCGGCTTGAACTGCGCCCTAGGCGCGCGCGAGATGCGGGCCCATATCCAGGAGATCGGGCGCGTCGCCGATACGCTCGTCTGCGCCTATCCGAATGCCGGGCTGCCGAACGAGTTCGGCCTCTACGACGAGAGTCCGGACGCCACGGCGGGCTTCATTCGCGAGTTCGCCGAAGCCGGCCTGGTCAATGTCGTCGGCGGCTGCTGTGGCACGACGCCAGCCCATATCCGGGCGATCGCGGAGGCGGTCGCGGGCGTGGCGCCGCGTCTCGTCCCGAGCTTCGAGCCCGCGATGAGGCTCTCCGGCCTCGAGCCGTTCACGCTCACGAGGGAGATCCCCTTCGTGAATGTCGGCGAGCGCACGAACGTCACTGGCTCCGCCAAGTTCAGGAAGCTGATCACCAACGGCGACTACGCGGCGGCGCTCGACGTCGCACGCGACCAGGTGGCGGGCGGCGCCCAGGTGATCGACGTCAACATGGACGAGGGCCTGCTCGATTCCGAGAAGGCTATGGTCGAGTTCCTGAACCTCGTGGCGGCCGAGCCAGACATCGCCCGCGTCCCGGTGATGATCGACTCCTCGAAGTTCCACATCATCGAGGCAGGCCTGAAATGCGTTCAGGGCAAGCCCATCGTGAACTCGATCTCGATGAAGGAGGGTGTCGAGAAGTTCAAGGCCGAGGCCCGGATCTGCCGCGATTACGGCGCAGCCGTGGTCGTCATGGCCTTCGACGAGCAGGGTCAGGCCGACACGAAGGCGCGCAAGGTGGAGATCTGCACGCGCGCCTACCGGATCCTCGTCGACGAGGTCGGCTTCCCGCCCGAGGACATCATCTTCGACCCGAACATCTTCGCCGTCGCGACAGGCATCGAGGAACACAACAACTACGGCGTCGACTTCATCGAGGCGACGCGCGAGATTACGAGGACGCTTCCACACGTCCATATCTCGGGTGGCGTGTCGAACCTCTCCTTCTCCTTCCGCGGCAACGAGCCGGTGCGGGAGGCGATGCACGCCGTGTTCCTGTACCACGCGATCCAGGCCGGCATGGATATGGGCATCGTCAATGCCGGCCAACTCGCCGTCTACGAGAACATCGATCCGGAGCTGCGCGAGCTCTGCGAGGATGTCGTCCTCAACCGTCGTCCGGACGCGACCGAGCGCCTGCTCGAGGCGGCGGAGCGTTTCAAATCGGGCGGCTCCGGTCAGGCGAAGGTGCAGGACCTCGCCTGGCGCGAATGGCCGGTCGAGAAGCGGCTCGAGCACGCGCTGGTCAACGGCATCACGGATTTCATCGCGGAGGACGTCGAGGAAGCGCGCCTATCCGTTGCGCGGCCGCTCCACGTGATCGAGGGGCCGCTGATGAGCGGCATGAACGTCGTCGGCGACCTCTTTGGTGCGGGTAAGATGTTCCTGCCGCAGGTGGTGAAATCCGCCCGCGTGATGAAGCAGGCCGTTGCCTATCTGATGCCCTTCATGGAGAAGGAGAAGGAGGAGACCGGGCTGTCGCAATCCTCTGCGGCCGGCAAGGTGCTGATGGCCACCGTGAAGGGGGACGTCCACGACATCGGCAAGAACATCGTCGGCGTCGTCCTCCAGTGCAACAATTACGAGGTCATCGACCTCGGCGTGATGGTGCCGGCGCAGAAGATCCTTGACACGGCCAAGGCCGAGAAGGTCGACATCGTCGGCCTCTCCGGCCTCATCACGCCATCGCTCGACGAGATGGCCCATGTCGCGGCCGAGATGGAGCGGGAAGGCTTCGACATCCCGCTCCTCATCGGCGGGGCGACGACGAGCAGGGTCCATACCGCGGTGAAGATCCACCCGAACTACAAGGCCGGGCAGGCGGTCCACGTGAACGACGCGAGCCGGGCCGTCGGGGTTGTCTCGGCGCTGCTCTCGGACGACCAGAAGGTCTCGTATATCGACAACGTCCGGGCCGAGTATCGCAAGGTCGCCGAGGCGCATGCCCGCTCCGAAGCGGACAAGCAGCGCGTGCCGATCGCGACGGCACGCGCCAACCGCCCGAAGATCGACTGGTCCGCATACCGGCCGACTAGGCCGAGCTTCATGGGCACGCGCGTGTTCCGGACCTACGATGTCGGCGAACTCGTGCCCTATATCGACTGGACGCCCTTCTTCCAGACCTGGGACCTGAAGGGTCGCTTTCCGGCGATCCTGGAAGACGAGGAGCAGGGGGCGTCGGCGCGCCAGCTCTACGAGGACGCGCAGGGCATGCTCTCCCGCATCGTCACGGAGCGCTGGTTCAACCCCAAGGCGGTGATCGGCTTCTGGCCTGCGAATGCCGTCGGCGACGACATCCGCCTCTACACGGGCGAGAGCCGGAGCGAGACGCTCGCGACCCTGCACGGCCTGCGCCAGCAGCTTCAGCGCCGGGACGGCCGGCCGAACCTCTGCGTCTCCGACTTCGTGGCCCGCGAGGGGACGGTCGGCGACTATGTCGGCGCCTTCGTGGTGACGGCAGGGATCGAGGAGGGCCGGATCGCGGAGCGGTTCGAGCGCGCCAACGACGACTACCGCTCGATCCTGGTCAAGGCGCTCGCCGACCGCATTGCGGAGGCCTTCGCCGAACGCATGCACGAGCGCGTCAGGCGGGAATTCTGGGGCTATGCGCCCGACGAGAACCTATCCTTCGAAGACCTGATCCGGGAGGAGTACCGGGGCATCCGACCGGCGCCGGGCTATCCTGCGCAGCCCGATCATACCGAGAAGGCGACGCTGTTCGATCTCCTCCAGGCCGAGCGCCGCATCGGCGTGAAGCTGACGGAAAGCTTCGCGATGTGGCCGGGCTCCTCCGTCTCGGGCCTCTACATCGCGCATCCCGAGGCGCATTATTTCGGGGTGGCGAAGGTCGAGCGCGACCAGGTCGAGGATTATGCGGCCCGCAAGGGAATGAGCGTCGTCGAGGTCGAGCGCTGGCTCTCGCCGATCCTGAACTACGATCCAGCTGCCTACCGGCTCGAGGCCGCCGAGTAGCTGTTCACGAGTCGCCCGCGAGCCGTGCGATCGCGGCGATCACTTCCGACGGCCGGTACGGCTTGGCGATGTACAGGCTGTTCGGGACGCGTCGCGGACGTTCCTCGCTGTAGCCCGTCGTGTAGAGCACCTTCAGCGCCGGGTTGCGCCGGTGCGCCTCTTCCGCGAGGGCCCAGCCGTCCATGCGGCCGGGCATGCGGATATCCGTGAAGAGGATGCCGACGAGATACCGGTCGAGGATCTCGATCGCCTCCTCGGCCGAGCCCGCTTCAAGGACGATGAAACCGGCTTCATCGAGTTCTCCGACGATCATCTCCCGGATAAGCGCCTCGTCCTCGACGACGAGAACCGTCCGTGCTCCGAGGTCGATGGAGGCTCCAGGCGGCGAGGCGTGCAGGGTGCCCCCGCTCACCCGCAAGGCAGGCTCGGTTCTCATCGCACGCGGGTTCCCGTAGGGTTCGGGTCGTCGCTCATACTACCCCCAGTATCCGGGATGGCCGGCCCAGGGCAATCCCCCCGGGACCGATCCTAAGCAGCCCGCTGCGAGCGGACCGGCCTGGAATGGCGGGCCGGCCGGTACCGGTCAGAGCGCGACGAGCTGCACGCGAGTGGTGCCCCCCATTCCGATCGCGGCCGCCGAGGCGCGCGACAGGTCGATGACGCGGCCACGGTGGAAGGGGCCCCGGTCGTTGATGCGCACCACGACCGAGCGTCCGGTCGCTTGGTTCACGACCTTCACCCGCGTGCCGAACGGCAGAAAGCGATGTGCGGCCGTGAGGTCGTTCGTGTTGAAGCGTTCTCCGCTGGCGGTCTTGCGGCCATGAAAGCCGGGCCCGTACCAGCTCGCCATCCCGCTCTGGAGGGTACCCCCATCCCTAACATGGGCGTCGTGCCGCGCCTCGACGGCCGGCCTTCTGTGGATGGTGTGTCTCTTCTTCCTATACCCGGCCTCGGCATCTGAAGCCATCATCGTACCGACCGTAGCAAAAGTTACCGAGCAGGCAACAAGCAAATCAACCTTCTTCAACACCACGTCCTTCGTTGTTTCGGAGGGCGCGGAGGATCAAGATTGGATTGGCGAGAAAAAGGCAGGCAGAAACGAGCCCGAAAAGCCCTGAAATGGCCTGGGTTTAAACGAGCTATGTTGATGATGATCTACATGGATCGGGGGAGAATTTGAACAGATTGTGTCATGCCGCGGTGCAGCATCATGTGCCACTTCAACGAAGACACTGAACTCGGGTTCCAACGCCGACGCGGCGAGGACGCGCGCTCAGGACCGGGCCAGGTCGAGCCAGGCCCGGACGCGCGCGTCCGGATCGGGGTGCTGGGTCACGTCGCTCACCACCGCGATCGTATCGGCCCCGGCCGCGAACACGCCTGGGCCGCGTTCCAGCGTGATGCCGCCGATCGCGACGAGCGGTATCCTGCCCAGGCGCCGCTTCCATTCGCCGATCCGGGCGAGTCCCTGGGGGGCGAAGCGCATCGCCTTGAGCGTCGTCGGGTAGATCGGCCCGAGCGCGACGTAATCCGGATCGTGGCGCAGCGCCGTCTCCAGCTCCTCGTGGTCGTGGGTGGACAGCCCGAGCGTCAGCCCGGCCTTGCGGATCGCCGCGACGTCGGCCTCGGCTAGGTCCTCCTGGCCGAGATGCACGTGCTCGGCCCCTGCCGCGATCGCCGCTTCCCAATAGTCGTTCACGACGACGCGGGTCGGCGTGCCGCGCGTGATCGCGAGCGCGTCGCGGACGATGGCGAGAGCCGCCTCCGGGCCGAGGTCCTTGGCCCGGAGCTGCACCGTGCCGACACCCAGCGCCGCGAGCCGGCGAACCCAGTCCAGGGTGTCGACGACCGGGTAGAAGCGGTCTGGATACCGCTGCGCCATCAGCCGGCCGCGTGCCAGAAGGGCGTCCCCACGACGGGCGTCGAGGGAGACGCGAAGTCGCGCGGCGGCATGAGGCCTGCCTCGTATCCCGCCCGGCCGGCTTCGACCGCGAGCGCAAAGGCGCGCGCCATGCCGACCGGGTCGTCGGCCTTGGCGATCGCCGTGTTGAGCAGCACGCCGTCATAGCCGAGTTCCAGGGCCGCGGCCGCGTGGGACGGTGCGCCGAGCCCCGCATCGACAATGAGAGTGATGTCGGGCAGCCGCGCACGGAGCGTCTGGAGGGCCGCCCGGTTCGTGATGCCCTGGCCGCTGCCGATCGGCGAGGCCCAGGGCATCACGACGCGGCAGCCCGCATCGACGAGGCGGTTGGCGACCGTCGCGTCCTCCGTCGTGTAGGGGAACACCTCGAAGCCGTCCCGGATGAGGATGCCGGCGGCTTCCACGAGCGCCACGACGTCCGGCTGCAGGGTCTCGTCGTCGCCGATCACCTCCAGCTTGATCCAGGGCGTCCCGAAAAGCTCGCGCGCGAGCTCGGCCGTGGTCACCGCCTCCTTGACGGTGCGGCAGCCGGCCGTGTTCGGCAGAACCTTCACGCCGAGCGACTGGATGATGCGCCAGAAGGAATCGCCAGCACGGCCGCCGCCCGCCTCCCGCCGCAGCGATACGGTCACGATCTCGGCGCCGGAGGCCTTGAGCGCCGCCTCCATCACGGCGGGGGAGGGATAGAGGGCGGTTCCGATGAGGAGGCGCGAGGCGACCTCCTGGCCGTAGAGATTCACGTCCGTCCGTCTCCTATCCGCCCTGACGCGGGGTCAGGATCTCGACGCTGTCGCCCTCGGCGAGCGGCGTGTCTGCCCATTTCGCGCGCCGAACCACCTCCTGGTTCACGGCAACCGCGAAGAACGAGCCTTCGTAGCCGAGCGCCTCCAGCAGAGCAGCGACGTTGCCGGCCTCCACCTCCCGTCGCTCGCCGTTGACCGTCAGGACCACCGCATCACCTCGTTGTCGCGCGTGCCGTGCGCGACATAGTTCGCAACGATCTCGCCCAGGGCGGGCGCGATCAGGAAGCCGTGCCGGTAGAGGCCGTTGACCGCGATCCGCCGACCCGTCACCACGATGCGTGGGGCGTGATCGGGGAAGGCGGGACGGAGCGCGGCGCCGAGCTCGATGATTCGCGCCTCGCCGAAGGCCGGGTGGAGCGTATAGGCGGCCGTCATCAGCTCGAGCGCCGAGCGGACGCTCACCCCGGACGCATCCTCGCTCTCGATCGTCGTCGCCCCGATGAGGAAGCGGTTGCCGGTCCGGGGAATGACGTAGATCGGCCAGCGCGGATGCATGAGGCGGACAGGCCGGGAGAGGGCGATCTCGGCCGTCTCGATCAGGACGGTCTCGCCCTTCACGCCCCGGAGCTCCGGCTGGGCATCACGCGCCCCGAGCCCGCGGCAATCGACGATCGTCCCGTCGAGCTCGGCCGGTCGGACCGGCGAACCGAAGCGGATCTCGGCGCCGAGCCCGCGCAGCCGGGCATGCAGGGCCGGCAGGACGACGCGCGGCTCGACATGGCCTTCCCCGCGGAAGAACAGGCCCTCGCGGAAGCGGCCGGCGAGAGCGGGCTCCATCTCGGCGATGCGCTCTGCGCCGACACGTTCGTAGCCGGCGGTCTGTCGGGCCAGTCGCTCGAGATCGGCCCGGTCGCGCGGATGACAGACGACGAGCGACCCATTCAGCGGCGTATTGGGCAGGACAGAGCGCCACAGGTCGATAGAGCGATGGCCCAGCCGCACGACCGCCGGTTCAGCGCCGTCGCTCTCGCAATCCGGCGCCAGCATGCCGCCCGCCCAGTGGCTTGCGGCCCCAACCATCTCGGCCGTTCCGGCCTCGTGGATCGTGACCGGATGGCCGGCCTCGGCGAGAAGCAGCGCCGCCCAGGCGCCGGCGATGCCGGCGCCGACGACGGTCACGGGCTCGCCCGGCCGGGGCGGCCGCGGCATGAGATGGGTTCCGGTCGTGTCAGGCATCTCCGTCCCTCCGCCGATGCGAGTCGGATCAGGTTCAAAGGGTTCGGCACCGCCGTCTCAGCCCCGCGCGGGGCACCCCTCGGATGGCCGCAATGTGCGCCTTCGGGCCGTCTTTCACAAGCCCGTCACGAACCGCGTCGTCCGGACGCGGCGCCTAAGACCCGTGCTGGGCGCCCAGTCGTTCGAGCAGCTCGGCCACATCGACGTCGTCCAGCTTCTCGCCGTAGTGGAACGCCATGCCGGCCGCGACCGCCACGGGCCCATGTGCCGTCTGCACCGTAACGGGCTCCAGGCAGATCCAGGTGCCGTCGGGCTGCTTCTCGAAGCGGTTCAGGATTTCGTAGCTGTCCATGAGCGCGGTGCCGTCCTCCCTGGCGGGTGAGGAACGCCCGAACCGCGTCGTCCGTTGCCTGTCGCCGGAAGCGGCGGGGCCGAGATCGCGGCCGCCGTGCCGGCTGACGACGTTCCAGGACCCTGCGGGAACGTCGGGCAGTTTGGAGTCTTTATGAGGTGCGCGGTCGAGCCGCTCTCGGCGACCCCGCCCTGCCGCCCGCACCCAGGAGCTCAGCATTGTCGCCCTCGCAGGAAGCTTCGGCCGACGCGGCCGGGATTCCGGTCACCCTGACGGTGAACGGCACGACCCACCGACTGACGGTGCAGCCGACCGCCGTGCTCCTCGACGTCCTGCGCGAGCGGCTCCAACTCACCGGGACGAAGAAGGGCTGCGACCACGGCCAGTGCGGCGCCTGCACGGTGATCCTCGACGGCCGCCGTGTGAATTCCTGCATGGTCCTCGCCGCCATGAAGGACGGCTCGAGCGTGACCACGATCGAGGGTCTCGCCGAGGATGGCCGGCTCCATCCGATGCAGCAGGCCTTCATCGAGCACGACGCGTTCCAGTGCGGGTACTGCACGCCCGGACAGATTATGTCGGCTGTCGCGCTTCTCGAGGAGGGCAGGGCCAACACCGTGGAAGAGATCCGCGAGTACATGAGCGGCAATCTCTGCCGCTGCGGCGCCTATGTGAACATCGTCGCGGCGATCCAGCAGGTGCTCGCCACCGGGCGCCGGAGCGCGACACCATGAACAACTTCGAATATCTCCGGGCGGAGACGCTGGACCAGGCGGTCGCGGCGGCAGCCGCGAATCCAGCCGCCAAGTTCATCGCCGGCGGGACGAACCTCGTCGATCTCATGAAGTACAATGTCGAGCGCCCCGAGCGGGTGATCGACATCACGCGCCTGCCGCTGCGGGAGATCGCCCCGACCGAGGAGGGCGGGCTCCTGATCGGGGCGCTCGTGCCGAACAGCGACCTCGCCTATGACGAGCGCATCCAGGCTTGCTATCCGCTGCTCGCGAGCGCGATCCTGGCGGGCGCCTCGCCTCAGCTGAGAAACTCGGCGACGACGGGCGGCAACCTGCTCCAGCGCACCCGCTGCTACTACTTCTACGACCCGGGCACGCCCTGCAACAAGCGCGAGCCCGGGACAGGCTGCCCGGCGATCGAGGGTCAGAACCGCATCCATGCCATCCTGGGCACGAGCGAGCACTGCATCGCGACGCATCCCTCGGACATGTGCGTCGGGCTCGCCGCGCTGGAAGCGGTGATCCACGTCCAAGGTCAGGGCGGGGCACGCCGGATCCCCATCGGCGAGTTCCACCGCCTGCCCGGGGACACGCCGCATATCGACACGACGCTCCGGCACGACGAGGTCGTCACGGGCGTGGAACTACCCCCGTCGGATTACGGCTCGAACCACACCTACCTGAAGCTCCGCGACCGGCTGTCCTACGCCTTCGCGCTGGTCTCGGTCGCAGCGGCTCTCAAGATCGAGGACGGCGTGGTCGCGAAGGCGCGGCTCGCGCTCGGGGGCGTTGCCCACAAGCCGTGGCGAGATACTGCCGCCGAGGCGCTCTTGGTCGGCAATCCGCCTGGTCGCGAGCGCTTCGCGGCCGCCGCCGAAGAGGTGCTCCGGGACGCCCGGGGCTATGCGCACAATTCCTTCAAGATCGAGCTCGCGCGCCGCGCGATCATCCGCGCGCTGGAGCAGGCCGCCGCCGGCACCCCGCAATCGCAGACCGACAAGCGCATCCGCTGAGACCGACCATGCCGAACCCAGAAGCCTATGTCGGCCGGCCGACAAGCCGGGTGGACGGCCCCGCCAAGGTCACCGGCGCGGCCCGTTACGCCGCCGAATACTTCGCACCGGACCTCGCCTATGGGGTCGTCGTGTCGAGCGCGATCGCGCGCGGCAGGATCACGGCGATCGATACCGCCGCCGCGCTCGCGGTTCCGGGCGTGATCCACGTCTTCACCCACGAGAACCGGCCGCGGACGGCCTGGCTCGACTACAATTACCGCGACGAGGTCGCCCCGCCCGGATCGCCCTTCCGCCCGCTGCACGGCCCTGAGATCCAATTCAGCGGCCAGCCCGTCGCGCTCGTCGTGGCGGAGAGCTTCGAGGCGGCGGGCTATGCCGCCTCGCTCGTCAAGGTGGAGTACGAGGCGGCCGGGCATGTCACCGATCTCGAGGTGAAGCGCCACGAGGCCTATGTGCCCAAAAAGAAGCGCGCGGGCGTGAAGCCTCCGCCGGAGCCGCGCGGCGATCCCGAAGGCGCCTTCGGCGCGGCGCCCGTCCATGTCGACGGGGACTACACCCATGCCATCGAGCACCATAACCCGATGGAGCCGCACGCCTCGACGGTGGTCTGGGAGGGCGACGGCAAGCTCACGATCTACGACAAGGTCCAGGGCTCGCAGAACAGCCAGAAATACGTGGCGAGCGTCTTCGGCCTGAACGCCGACGACGTCCGGGTCGTGAACGCCTATGTCGGCGGGGCCTTCGGCAGCGGCCTCAGGCCGCAATACCAGCTCTTCCTCGCCGTGATGGCGGCCCTGGAGCTGAAGCGCTCGGTGCGCGTGGTCCTCACGCGCGACCAGATGTTCACCTTCACGCACCGGCCGCATGCGCTGCAGACGATCCGCCTCGGCGCGGACGAGGAGGGCCGGCTCATGTCGGTCCGCCACGACGTGGTGCAATCGACCTCGCAGTTCGAGGACTACCAGGAGAACATCGTCAACTGGTCGGGCCTGATGTACCGCTGCGACAACGTCGCGCTCACTCACAAGCTCGCCCAGATCGACACCTACACGCCGGGCGACATGCGGGCGCCGGGAGCGACGACGGGCGTCTTTGCGCTCGAGATCGCCATGGACGAGCTCGCCGAGAGGGTCGGAATCGACCCGGTCGAGCTGCGGCTCCGCAACTATGCCGAGAAGGACCAGGACGAGAACAAGGAGTTCACGTCCAAGGAGCTGCGCGAGTGCTACCGGATCGGGGCGGAGCGCTTCGGCTGGTCGCGCCGGAATCCGGCGCCGCGTTCCATGAGGGATGGGCGTGAGCTCGTCGGCTGGGGAATGGCGACGGGCTGCTGGGAGGCGTATTTCCAGAAGACGAGCGCCCGCGCCAGGCTGGCGGCCGGCGGCGAGCTCGAGATCGCCACGGCTTCGAGCGACATCGGCACCGGTACCTACACGATCCTGGCCCAGCTCGCGGCGGACGACCTCGGCGTGCCGATCGAACGGGTGGCGGTGCGGATCGGCGATTCCTCCCTGCCCGCCTCGCCGATCGAGGGCGGATCATGGACCGCGGCTTCGGCCGGCGCCGCCGTCCAGGCAGCCTGCGGTGCAGTCCGGGAGAAGCTCCTCGGCCTTGCCCGGTCGATCGACGGCTCGCCCCTGGCGAATGCCGGCATCGAGCATGTCGCCTTCCGTGACGGGCGGATCGAGCTTGCGGGCGACCCCGAGAGGTTCGTCACCCTGGCGGATGCCATGCAGGCAGGCGGGGTCGAGCACGTGGAGGCGGAGGAGACGGTCTCGCCCGACATCCTCACGAGCATGCGCTATTCCATGTACACGCATTCGGCGATCTTCGCCGAGGTGAAGGTCGACGAAGAGCTCGGCATTATCCGGGTGACGCGCATCGTGAATGCGGTCGCGGCCGGCAGGATCCTCAATCCGAAAACGGCCCGCTCGCAGGTTCTGGGCGGGATCGTGATGGGAGTCGGGATGGCGCTCGAGGAGGAATCCATGCTGGATCACAATCTCGGCCGCTTCATGAACCACAACTTCGCCGAGTACCACGTGCCCGTGAACGCCGACATCCACGACATCGACGTAATCTTCGTGCCGGAGCACGACGACAAGGCGAATCCGCTCGGCGTGAAGGGGCTTGGCGAAATCGGCATCGTCGGCACGGCTGCCGCGATCGCGAACGCGATCTACCACGCGACCGGCAAGCGCATCCGCGCGCTGCCGATCACACCCGACAAGCTCCTGTAGCACGGCCTGGCCGGGAACGCGGCGGCGCAGCATCCGTTGCCTATCAGCTAAGGAGGGGGTTGATGACGAACGACGGGCCGACCAGCGCACCTGCGGCTCTGAAGACGTGGCTCGAGGGTCTTTCCTCGGAGGAGCGGGAAGCCCTGCGCCGGACCGGGCAGGCGCTTGCGGATCTCGCCGCGGCGGATGCGCCCGGCGACCGCAAGCCGGGCGAGGATCTGCGCGAACGGCAGGACAAGCTCCTGGACGAGGCCGTCGAGGAGACCTTTCCGGCGAGCGACCCGATCGCGCCGACGCGCATCACCAGATAGGCGCGACGAAATAGGGGCGAAACAGCCCCCCGGCTATCCGCCCCGAAATGTGCCGCAGGGCCTAACGAACCCCGGCCGGGAGGGCGGATTTCGATGATCACGGTCTATGGCGCGCCGCCGACGCGTGCCCTGCGCGTCGTGTGGATGCTCGAGGAGATGGAGCTGCCCTACGAACTGCGCGCGGTCGACTTCGCCAGGCGTCTGGAGGATTCCGAGTTCATGGCGGCAAGCCCGACCGGCGCCTTCCCGGCGCTCCGCGACGGCGACACCCGCCTGATGGAATCCTGCGCGATCCTCGAATATCTCGGCGCGAAATTCGGTCCCACGCCGCTCGCCCCGGGCATCAATGCTCCGAACTACCCAGCCTACATCTCCTTCCTTCACTTCGGCGAGACGTCGCTTGCGGCGCCGCTGAACGTGACGGTCGGCTCGCGCTTCTTCGGCCCCGAGGCGGAGAGGGAAAACTTCGGCGCACGGCTCGCGGTCGCCAAGTCGGCGGCCTTGCTCGGCCCTCTGAGCCGAGGCCCCTACCTCGCCGGCGACTTCACGGCCGCGGACATATCCTGCGGCTGGGCGCTCGGGCTCGGCCACTGGCTCGGCTTCCACGACCGGCTCGCCCCACCGCTCCAGGCCTATGTGGCGCGGCTGGCGGAGCGTCCCGCCTACCAGCGGGCGATGAGCAGGGCGCAGCCGCTCGTCTGACGGCGGCCGATCTTACCGGCGCTCGTATAGGAGGCGGGCGCGGATCGTGCCCTCCAGCGCGCGGATCTCCTCGAGGATCTCCGTCGCCTCCTCGTGGCCCGTACCATCGGATTCGATGACGACGTATCCGACCTCGCCGTCCGTCTGGTAGTATTGCGCCGCGATATTGATGCCGCGCCTCGCGAACACGTCGTTGAGGCGCCCGAGCATGCCGGGCAGGTTGCGCTGGACCTGCATGAAGCGCGTGCCGATCGGCCGCGTCGGAAGCTGGACCTGCGGGAAATTCACCGCGCCGACGGTCGAGCCGACATCCGAGTAATCCACGAGCTTGCGGGCGACCTCGGCCCCGATCCGCTCCTGCGCCTCCTCGGTCGAGCCGCCGATATGCGGGGTGAGGATGACGTTGTCCAAGCCCTGGAGCGGCGTCGTGAAGGGGTCGTTGTTCGACGCGGGCTCGACCGGGAAGACGTCGATCGCCGCTCCGCGCAGGTGCCCGTCCTTGAGGGCGGCTGCGAGCGCGTCGAGATCGACGACCGTCCCGCGCGAGTTGTTGATGAGGTAGGCGCCCTTCTTCATCGCACGGATCTGCGCTGCGCCGATCATCCCGTGCGTCTGCGGCGTCTCGGGCACGTGGAGGCTCACGACGTCGCTCGCCGCGAGGAGCTCCTCGAGGCTTCCGACCGGCTCCGTGTTGCCGTGCCGGAGCTTGTCGGTCAGGTCGTAGAAGATCACCCGCATGCCCATCGCCTCGGCGAGGTTGGAGAGCTGCGAGCCGATATTGCCGTAGCCGACGATGCCGAGGGTCTTGCCGCGGACCTCGTGCGAATTGGCCGCCGACTTGTCCCAGCGCCCCTCATGCGCAGCCCGCGAGCGGGGCGCGATGCGGCGCAGCAGCATCACGATTTCGCCGATGACGAGTTCCGCCACACTGCGGGTATTGGAGAACGGGGCGTTGAAGACCGGAATGCCCCGGCGGGCGGCGGCCGGAAGATCGACCTGGTTCGTCCCGACCGAGAAGCAGCCGACCGCGATCAGCCGCGGCGCGGCTGCGAAGATCTCCTCCGTCAGGTGCGTGCGCGACCGGATGCCCAGGATATGGACACGGGCGAGCTGCTCCTTCAGTGCCGCGGGATCGAGCGCCCGGCTGGTGCGGACGACGTTGGTGTAACCGGCGTTCCGCATGATCTCGAGGGCCGAGTCGTTGACGCCCTCCAGCAGGAGCACGTGGATCCGGTCTTTCGGCAGGGAAAGGCGTTCGATGGTCATGACAGGGCTCGGGGGGAGGGGTCGCGGCTTAGACGTTGCACCGCCGGCCGTCCAGTCTGGCGGGCACGGGGCAGGCATCGCGCGAGCGGGCTGCCTCGCCGCATCTTCGACGCGCAGAAAACGGGATGTCGGGCCGACCCCGGGATGCGAACTGGACGGCCGCCGCAATCCGGATTTCGCCTTTTGCCGAGCTACGCCTCTCCCACACTGCCGGCCGCCTTCCGGCGCCTCGCCTGGTCGAATCTCGCCGCGCAATCGGCCGAGCAGATCGCCCTTGCCGCTTCGCCGATCATCGCCGTCCTGGCCTTCGGGGCGGACGAGGGCGAAGCAGGTCTGCTCCAGGTCGCCCAGACGCTGCCCTTCGTGCTCTTCGCGATTCCCATCGGGCTGCTTGCCGACCGCGTGTCGCGGCCCGGCCTGATGGCGGGCGCGGAAGCGCTCCGCGTCGTCTCGCTCGTCGCGATCATCGCCTGCGCCGCAGGCGGCTGGCTGAACCTGCCGGTCCTGGCCCTTCTCGGTTTCGTCGGTGCCTGCGGCACGGTCGGCTACAGCGTCGCGGCCCCCGCCCTCGTGCCCGCCCTCGTGCGGCCGCAGCAGCTTCCGGCCGCGAACAGCCGCATCGAGCTCGCCCGGACCGTCGCCTTCATGGCGGGTCCGGCACTCGGCGGCGCGCTCGTCGGCTGGGCCGGAGTGTCCTTCGCCTTCGGCTGCGCGGCGGCACTCTCGGTCGCCGCGGTGCTCCTGCTCCTCGGCGTCCGGGAGCCCGGCCGTCCGGCGGCGGTGCTCGGGAGGCAGCCGCTCAGAGATATCGCGGAGGGGGCCCGCTTCGTCTTCACGCACCCGCTGCTGCGCCCGATCTTCGTCACCCAGATCGTGTTCAACACCGCCTTCTTCGTCGTGCTGGCCGTCTTCGTGCCCTACGCGGTCCGGCATCTCGGGCTGTCGGCGGCCGGCATCGGGATCGTGCTCGCGGCCTACGGGGCGGGCATGATCGCGGGCGCGCTTCTTTCGCCCCGCCTCGTGCACGGGCTGCGTTTCGGCACCGTGCTGGGCCTCGGCCCCGTCGCCGGCTTCGCCGCCTCCGCCGTGCTTGCGCTGACCATCTGGCTCCCCTGGCCGTGGCTCGCGGGCTTCGGCTGGCTCCTGCTCGGAATCGGCCCGATCCAGTGGACGATTTCGACGACGACGCTGCGGCAACTCGTGACGCCGGCGGACCTTCTCGGCCGCGTCTCGGCCATCAACATCACGAGCTACGGCGCCCGGCCGCTCGGGGCGGCGATCGGCGCCGGCGTCGGTGCGGTCGCCGGGGCCGAGACGGCGCTGCTGCTGGCCGCCTTCCTGTTTCTCGCCCAGGCCGCCATGGTCTGGGTCTCGCCGCTCGTCAGGCTCAAGGAGCGGCCCGCGATGGCCGCTTGAGCGGGCCGATGAGGCGGTGGTGACGCGGGCAATCGCATCGGGAGCCTGAGATCAGGTGCAGGGCGATGACCCGCACCCGGTTGAGTCCCCTGACGAGAGTTCGCCGCTTCCTAGCAGACGATTGCGAGACCGCCGGCCCTCAGCCCTTGCGGCCGGCGAGGTAGTAGTTGGCGTTTCGTCCGAAGAGCGCGCCGCGGATGAGGTTGCGCAGCGCCTCGCTCCCCCGCAGCGGCTCGATCGGCGCGCGCAGGGCCGTGTAGGCGGCCGCCTTCAGGCTGTCGAGGGCCGGGTTGGTCCCGAGCGGCTTCTGCGGAAATCCCCACTTCCGGAGCAGCCCGTTCATGAACAGCACCTTGTTCGAGCGGCGCACCTCGGCCGACTTCCAGGTCATCGCCATCGAGATGGAATAGCTGTCGCCCGTGCGGACCCAGTGCGGCCAGAGATAGGGAACGAAGCAGCCGTCGCCCGCCTTCATGCTGAACACCGTCGCGCGGCTCTCGAATTCCTCGCGGTAGGGCAGGTTGCGGTGCATGGAGGGCGTGATCTCGAAGGCTTGGGGCGGCACGACGGTGCCGTCCCGGTTGTCGATCACGTGGAAGAACTTGTCCCCGTGGATCTGGACGAAGAAGTTGTCCTCCGGATCGGAGTGGAAGGGCGTCGTCGCGTTTGGCGACGAGACGAAGACGAAGCCTTCGAGGTTCGTGAAGCCGGCATCGCCGGCGTCGCGGTGGCCCATGTCGCGCGCGACGCCGTCCAGAACCTCCTGCAGGAGAGCCTTGTATTCCGGGAAGCGCTCGACCCGCTTCAGCACCATCCAGGCGTTCGCCTCGCGGATGCGGCGGACGACTTCCGTCGGGGGAAGGTCGACGAGCGGCGTCTCCTCCGGCTTCTGGTCGATCCCGACCTTGCCCGAATTGTACTCGACCCCGTCCGACGGCATGCGGCCCGCCACCTCCACGAGCTTCTCCAGCGAGAAGAGCGGATGGCCGGCGAGGCGGTGGCGCAGCGCGAAGGGCCGGTGCGGAAAGGCGCCGCGGCCTTCGGCGGCAAGCTCGATCAGAGAACCCATCTTGATGCTCCCGTCCATGGCCGTCCGCCATGTTCGCGCACCGGAGATAGCCCGCTCGCCTCGCGTGCGGCTTAAGCTCCCGCTTCCGTCGCGCTCTTGTTGTGATCGTCCTTTCCCGCCGATTGCCGCGATCGACGCAATTTGAGCCGAATCCGCTTCAGGCGGCTGACGGCCTGCTCGCGGCGGCGCTCCATCGCGACGGCCGCGCGGAAGGCGGCGCCGCCCCCCGGCCGGGTCGCCACCACAATCGAGGTCACGGCGAAGCGCTCCGTCCAGATCCGGTCGATCATCGGATGGTCGGCGACCGCAATGGAATCCGCATCCGCGATGCCGTGATCATCGAGGAGGTGCGCGGTCAGGTCGAGCGTGAGGAGAAGGCCGGGCGAGAAGCGGGCGAAGTTCTCGTCGTATGCCGTCTTGACGTAGAAGGCGCGCCGGCCATGCTCGGCGAGAAGTCCGACCGCGACCGGCAGACCGTCCAGCGAGAGGGTGCCGATACGAAATTCGCCGCGTAGCGACAGGGCGAGGGCGGCCTCGCGGAAGAACGCCTCCGCGCCTGGCGCATGGACCAGGGCCGTGCCGGCCCGGCCCTTCCAGCCGGCCGCCTCGATCCGGATGAAGGCGCCAAAGGCTGCGGCGATCTCGTCCGGCCCTCGGGCGACCCGGAAGACCAATTCCCCCTCTTCGGCGAGGCGCCGGCGCTGCCGGTCGGCTTCCTTGCGCCGCCGCGTCTCCAGCGTCGCCCGGATGTACTGGCCGCCCGGAAGGGGGCTGCGGAGCATGGCGCGCTGATGGGTCCCGAGGATCGCCCGCTGCAGCCCGTCGCGGGCGCAGATTTCGTCGAGCGTGGCCGCGACCGTCCCGTCCGGGTGGAGGAAGGGCAGGACGAGGCCGACTTGGCCGTGCCGCGCAAGCGCCCGGAGCATGGCCCGCAGCGTCTCGCCGGGTCGATCTGGGTCGACGAGCGGCGTCGAGAGCGTGCCGTAGAAGCCGGCCGCGCGCCGGACGGGCAGCACGTTCAGATAGCGCCTGCGCGCGGGAAGGATCGGCAGGGCACCGACCAGGCGGCGGCCGGTGCCGGTGCCGCGCCAAACGGCCACGAGCCGCACCCCGCCGCCGCCCGGAAGATGACGCATGCCGGCAAGCGCCAGTTCGGGCGTGTAGAAGACGTTCGGCTCGAGCGCCCGGTCGGCAAGGTCGCGCCATTCGGCGGCGATCCGCTCCGCCTCCTCGGGCCGCAGGATCTCGGCGGAGAGAGCGTCCGCATTCCCGTCCGCCGCTGCCGTCCGGAGCCGGGCCGGCGAGAGGACGAACATGTCGAGCCCGAGCCGGCTGCGGGCCGCGCCATAGAGCATCGCCGCCCGAAGGCCGGTCGCGAGGGCTGTCGCGAGGGCGGCGCCGGACAGCCCGAGCGGGGGGATCAGAAGCAGCGCGAGGAACAGGTTCGCGACGAAGGATGCGCCGTAGATCCAGGCCGTGACCCGGCCGTGATCGGCCATGGCGAGGGCGCGGTCGGCGGGGCCGACCGCGGCGCCGAGGACGAGACCGAGCCCGAGGATGGCGACGATCGGATACCCGGCCGAGAAATGGGTGCCGAACAGGGAGAGAAGCGGGGCGCCGAGAAGCGCGAGGACGAGCGCGACGCCGAGCGTCGGCCAGAAGGTCCAGCGGACGGTCTGGGCGGCGAGATCGGCCATGCCGGCCCGGTCGGCCAGCGCCATGTGTTCGGCGAAGCGATGGGCGCTCGTGTTCGACACGCCGTAGGAGACGAAGGAGGCGATCGCCACGATCTTGGTCGCGGCGAAGTAGAGCGCGATCTCCTCCGGCCCGACGAACAGCTTCAGCACCAGGATGTCGGTCGACCCCAGCAGGAGCGTGAAGCTCGTCACGATGAGCAGCGGCCAGGAGACCTCCATCCAGCGCCGGAGGTCGAGCCGCTGCGGGCCGGGCGGAATTCGGACAAGAAGCCGGCGCTGCAGCACGATTCCCTGGACCAGCGCGGTGACGGCCACGGAGGCGAGCGTCGCCGCCATGACGTTCACGGCCGTGCCGCCGAGCCCGGAGAGCCAGACGAGGCCGGAGAAGGCGAGGAGCAGGGCTGGACGGAGGAGATAGTCCGCCGCCAGTCCGAGATCGACGTAGTCGTAGGCGCGCGCGATGCCCGTCTGGATGTCCATCAGGACATAGACGGGCAGGACGGCCAGTCCGATCAGCGCGACCGGGAGATAGGCCGTCCCCTCGCCATGGGTGACGATGGCCAGCACCAGGCCGGCGAGAAGCGCTCCCCCCATGCAGGGCAGGAGTGCGAGGCTTCGCGCCGCCCGGAGAAAGCCGCGCAGCCCCGCCATGTCGCCGCGGGCCGTGTAGTCGGGGATGAACTTCAGCGCCGCGACCGGCAGGCCGAGCGACCCGATCCCGCCCGCGAGCAGGAGCCACACCCAGACATAGGCGTAGATGCCGTAATCCCTGTCGCCCATCCAGCGGGCGAGCAGGATCTGGGTCGCGAAGCCGATCCCGGCATTGAAGACGCGGGCAAGGAAGGCGGAGGCCGCGAGCCGCCGCGCCGCGCCCGCCTCGCTTCCGTCCGTCACGAACGCGAAGGTCCGCCGGACGGCATGCGATGCGGCGCCGGCCGGCCCGACCAGGCTTTCGCTCCTGAAGCTCATAAGTCCGGATCGTAGGCGAGCGGCCTAAACGTTCCGTCGCCGCGACCCGCGAGAAGATGCATGTGGCGCGAGGGCCGTTAACAGGCCGTTGCCGCGCCATGCCTTGCTGGCATGCCAGAGCCCGCGGCACGGCACTTGCTGCATTGCAGCATAACCCTATCTTGTTGGGGTCAAGGGGGAACGCCCATCGGCAAACCTTGAGAGGTCAGATCCGATGGCTACAACAACCATGAATTCCTCCGTTCTCGGGTCGGCTGCCGCTGGCGGCCGGAGCTTCGGGACGATCCGCACCTTCCTCGAGATCGCCGGGGCGGCCATCCGCTGCGCCTCCGCGGTCGAGGCCGGCCGCCGGCCGAACAGCCGCGACCTGAAGACGCTCGGGATCGGCGAGGCGCTTCCGCACACGCAGCTTTTCGGGCGCTGATCCGGATCGGGCTCAGGGCAGCGTCTTCGCCGGATAGCGGCAGAGATCGTTGATCAGGCAGCGCGGGCACTCGGGCGTGCGCGCCTTGCAGACGTAGCGGCCGTGCAGGATGAGCCAGTGATGCGCATGCGCCAGGAAGCGGTGCGGGATGCGCTTCTCCAGCCGCGCCTGCACCTCGTCCGGCGTCCTGCCGATCACGATCGGGATGCGATGCGACACGCGGAAGACATGCGTGTCGACCGCGATCGTGGGCTCGCCGAAGGCGACGTTCAGGACCACTGACGCGGTCTTCCGGCCCACCCCGGGAAGGGCTTCCAGCACGGCGCGCGCCGGCGGAACGACGCTGCCATGCTCCTCCAGGAGGATGCGCGAGAGTGCGATGACGTTCTTCGCCTTGGTCCGGTACAGCCCGATCTTGCGGATGTACTCGGCGAGCCGTTCCTCGCCGAGAGCGACCATCTCGGCCGGCGTCCTCGCGACCTTGAACAACTCGGCCGTGGCCAGGTTCACGCTCTTGTCGGTCGCCTGGGCCGACAGCACCACGGCCACCAGCAGCGTATAGGGATCGGTGTGTTCGAGCTCGCCCCGCGGGCTCGGGTTTGCCGTCTCGAACCGCGTCAGGATCTCGATCAGCGTCGCGTCGTCGACGGGGTTGGCGACCTTCAGCCGCCGCCCCGGCGCTGCGGCCACGGGGGCGGCGCTGCGGCCGCGGATCTTCGGCGTCGTCGACGGCTTCCGGTCGGCCATGGGCCGGTTATATTTCGGCCATGGAGAGCGGCAAGCCCGGCCGGGCTCACGACGATCCGAAGCCCGTTTTCGCGGCCGTCATCCGGCCGCATCGTTCGCTCGGGCGGAACGGCTTCCGCGTCATGATGATTCTCTGCGCCGGGGTGGCCGGCGCGACGGCGATCCGCTTTGCGACGCTCGGCTTCTGGCCGGTCGGCGGTTTCCTGATGCTCGACCTTGTCGGCCTCTACCTCGCCTTCAGGATCAGCTACCGGCGCGGCCGCGCCTTCGAGGAGGTCGTGCTGACGCCTATCGAGCTGATGTTCCGGCGCGTCACCCATCGCGGCGACGCACGCGAATGGCGGCTGAACCCGCTCTGGACCCGGCTGCACCGGGAGACGGACGAGGATTACGGGCTGCAGAGGCTCGCGCTCGTCTCACGCGGGGAGCGCATCACGATCGCGGGCGAGCTGTCCCCGCCCGAGCGAGAGCATTTCGCCGACGAGTTCGGCAACGCCCTCGCGCAGGTGAAGCGCGGGTACTGAGCCCCGCGCTCAGGGCGGTTCTCAATTCGCCGCGTCGAGGCTCGCGCGGAGCTTGCGGGCATCCTCGGCGCTGCGGGCATATTGCTCCCAGGCCGATTTGACCCACAGGAAATCCGCAAAGAGGGTGACCGCGACCTTCTCGAGCTCGTCCAGCGCGCGGCCGTTGAGCATGAAGAGCCGGTGCATCTTGGCCGGATCCTCGTCGAGCTTGCGCGCGTCGAGCGCCTCGCGGAGCGCCTGCGCGGTCTCCTGGACGACCGGCACGATGCGGGCGAACTTCTCGTAGGCCGCGTCGCGCTCGCGCTCGGCGGTCTGGAGCTGGTAGCGGTGCTGCTCGAGAAGACGTGCCATGGTCGCGGATTGCCGGCTGCGCCGCTCGAGGTCCTCCCCGACGGCCATGAAGGTGTCCCACACGGTATCGGCCGGCTCCGGATCCTCCTCCGTGCCGGTGATGGCCTTCACCTCTTCGAGGTAGTCGACCTCGCGTTCGGCCGGCTCGCTCTCCGATGCCGCCGCCACGGCGCCCGCGGGGGACACGGCGTTCTCGCCCCCCTCCTTCCTCCGCTTCGGGCGAAGCAGAGGCCGGAGCGCGTCCAGGACCGAACTCTCCATCTCGGCCTGAGGACCTTCGCCGGATACCTCCTCCGGCGAGACCGGACCGGAGCTCTCGGCCTCCGATGGCGAGCTACCGTAGAGCTCAGCGTTCATTGATGACTCCTCCAAGTTACCGTTGCCGGACACTTGTCGGCGGAGTCGAAAACTTCAACCAATGACGCGAGTTAGGGTAAAAGATGGTGGTAGATTTTGTTGCTTAATGCCCGGGTCGCGGCAGCTTCTTGGAGGAGCTGTCCGAGCCCCGCTAGAGCAGTCCGGGCGCCATGCGCTTGGCGACTTCCTCCAGCATGACCTCGGTCGCGCCGCCCCCGATCGCCTGTACGCGGGCATCCCGGGCCATGCGCTCGATCGCCGATTCCCGCATGAAGCCCAGCCCGCCGTGGAACTGCAGGCATGCATACATCACCTCGTTGACGAGCTCGCCGCAATAGGCCTTGACCATGGAGACCTCGCGGGTGGCATCGGCCCCCTGCGCGTCGAGCCAGGCCGCATGGTAGACGAGTTGCCGGCCCGCCTCGACCTTCGCCTGCAGCATGGCGAGCCTCTGCCGGATGGCCTGCTTGTCCCAGAGCACGCCGCCAAAGGCCTTTCGGCTCATTACCCATTCGAGGGTGAGGTCGATCGCGGCCTGGGCCTCCCCCATGGCCATGGCGCCGATCACGGTGCGCTCGTTCTGGAAGTTGCGCATGATCGCGTAGAAGCCCTGGCCCTCGGCGCCGAGCAGGCTGGACGCCGGGACGCGGCAATCCTCGAAGAAGAGCTCGGCCGTATCGGAGGAGCGCCAGCCGTGCTTGTCGAGCGCGCGACCGACGCGCAGCCCGGGCGTGCCCTTCTCCACGAGGAACATCGAGACGCTGCGCGAGGGCCGCTCCTCCTCGCCGCCCGTCTTCGCGGCGACGCAATAGAGATCGGCATACACCCCGTTGGTGATGTAGATCTTCGAGCCGTCGATCACATAGTCGCCGCCTTCCCGGCGCGCCCGGGTGCGGATGCCTTTCACGTCCGAGCCGGCGCCCGGCTCGGTGATGGCCACCGCGCAGATCTTCCGTCCGGCTACGATGTCGGCCATGTGCGCGCGCTGCTGTTCGGGCGAGCCGGCATTCGCGACGTGGACCGACGCCATGTCGGTATGGACCAGGACCGTGATGGCGAAGCCCGAGAAGGTGGAGCGTCCGAGTTCCTCGGCGAGAACTACGGTTGCGAGCGTGTCGAGTTCGGAGCCGCCGAACTCCGCCGGGTACCGAATGCCCAGGAAGCCGAGCTCGCCCATCCGCCGCAGCACCTCCCGCGGCACGAAGCCCTGCTCCTCCCATAGATGGCCGTTCGGCTTCACCTCGTCCTCGACGAAGCGCCGAACCTGTGCGCGCAGCATCTCGTGCTCCTCGCGAAAGTAGGGCGAACGGCGCGACGAGGTTTCGGGGGCGGCGATACGGGCGTGGGCGGTCATGGCGTAGCTCCGATGGGAGGCGTCATAGACCTTCGGGCCGGTCCCGCAAGGGGAGCGGCTCCGCCACACCCCCTGGGAGTTTCGGCTTGGCATGATCACATTCCCATTGATACAGTGACTTCAAGTCACAGGCGCGGGCATCCGTCCGCGCATCCGGGAATCGCAACCGTGCAGGATGGAGGCGGACAGCTCGCCCACGCCGGTGCCGCCGAGCGGGCACATCGTACCGCCGACGATCATACGCCGGCGCAGCGGCGCCCTTCTTCCCGTACCGGACCGCACTCCCATGTCCGCCGCGCAGCCCGGGCCTATGCGGCGCTGGATCTCGGCACGAACAACTGCCGGCTTCTCATCGCAGAGCCGTCCTATCACGAGTTCCGGGTCGTCGACGCATTCTCGCGCATCGTGCGCCTGGGCGAGGGGCTCGGCATCGGCGACAGGCTGAACGAGGAGGCGATCGACCGTACGATCGCGGCGCTCCGGATCTGCCGGGCCAAGATCGACGCCCGCAACGTCGTCCGCTCGCGCCTGATCGCCACCGAGGCCTGCCGGCTTGCCTCGAACGGGCCGGCCTTCATCCAGCGCGTCCGCAGCGAGGTCGGGATCGAGATCGAGGTCGTCGACCGGCAGACGGAGGCGACTCTCGCCGTGATGGGCTGCGCCTCGCTGGCGCACCCCAAGGCCGGCGCCGTTATCATCTTCGACATCGGTGGCGGTTCGACGGAGGTCGCCTGGCTCGACGGCCAGACCGGCTCCTCGCTCCTCTGTCCCAGCGAGCGCATCCGCGCCTGGGATTCGCTCCCGGTCGGGGTGGTGACGCTGGCCGAGCGGCACGGCGGACAGCGCGTCACGCCCGAGATCTTCGAGGACATGGTGGACGAGGTGTCCGGCCGGCTCCTTCCGTTCGCGCTGAAGGCCGGTGCGGCGGCCGCCGCGCCGAACTTCCACCTGCTGGGCACGTCCGGGACGGTGACGACGGTCGGCGGCATCCATCTCGGGCTCGATCGCTACGACCGGCGCCGGGTTGACGGCATGTGGATGCGGGACGACGAGATCTCGGCCGTCATCGACCGGCTGCTCGCGACCAATATCGACGAGCGCGCGCAGAATCCCTGCATCGGCCGCGATCGCGCTGACCTGGTCCTTGCGGGCTGTGCGATCCTCGAAGCAATCCGCCGCGCCTTTCCGGCGCCATATCTGCGGATCGCCGATCGCGGCCTGCGCGAGGGCATCCTCATGAGCATGATGCGCGAGGACAAGGTCTGGTCGCGCCGGGGCTCGGCTTGAGCGCGGACAAGGGCGGTTCGCGGGCTCCGGGTCGGCAGAGGGTCAGGAAAGGCGGGAACCGTACGCCGGCCCAGCGCGCCTGGCTCGAGCGGCAGCTCAACGACCCCTATGTCGCGCGCGCGAAGCGCGAGGGCTATCGCTCCCGCGCGGCCTACAAGCTCCTGGAGATCGACGACAAGTTCCGCCTGTTCAAGCCGGGCGGGCGCGTGGTCGATCTCGGCGCAGCTCCCGGCGGCTGGTCGCAGGTCGCGGCCCAGCGCGTGAGCCGGGCGGGGGGCAAGGGGAGGGTGGTCGGAATCGACCTCCTCGACATGGACGCTCTCCCCGGCGTCGATTTCGAGAAGCTCGACTTCATGGACGAGCGCGCCCCCGAGCGCCTGAAGGAGATGCTCGGCGGGGGCGCCGACGTCGTGATGTCCGACATGGCCGCCAACGCCACCGGCCACAAGAAGACGGACCACCTCAAGATCATGGGGCTTGCGGAGGCGGCGGCCGAGTTCGCCCGCGCGGTGCTGCAGCCTGGCGGCGCGTTCCTGGCCAAGGTCCTGCAGGGCGGGACGGAGAACGCGCTCCTCGCCGACCTGAAGCGCGACTTCGCGCAGGTCCGGCACGTGAAGCCGGCCGCGAGCCGCTCCGATTCGGCCGAGCTCTACGTTCTGGCGACCGGCTTTCGCGGCGGCGGGACGGATGGCGACCCGTAGCTAGGCGCTGTCGGCCATCGGCTTTGCCGCGATGGCGGCCCGGCCGGCCATCTCGGCCCCGGCATCGGGATCGAGCCTCGCGAAGAACAGCGCCGACGAGGCCGAGATCAGGCCGACGGCCAGAAAAGCCGGCCAGAAATCGGCCGCCGCGAGCTCGCTTCCATGCCCGACCTGGATTGCGAACTGGAGCACGCCCGCCCCGACGGCGATCCCGGCGCTCAGCGCCACCTGCTGCGTGACGCTGACGAGGCTCGTCGCCGCGCTCATCCGGTCGGTCGGGACATCCGCATAGACGATCGTGTTCAGGGCCGTGAACTGGAGGGACCGGAAGCAGCCGCCGACCAGGAGGATCGCCAGGATCAGGACGGCGGGGGTTGCCGGCGTGAACAGGCCGTTGGCGGCGATGAAGGCCGACGCGACCATCGCGTTCCAGACGAGGACCTGACGGAAGCCGAAGCGTCTCAGGATACGGGCCGCGAGCCCCTTCATCACCATCGCGCCCGCGGCCGACGCGAAGGTGAGGAGGCCCGAATGAACCGGGCTCAGTCCGAATCCGAGCTGCACCATGAGCGGAAGCAGGAAGGGAATCGCCCCGACCCCGATCCGGAACAGGACCCCGCCGATCAAGCCGTTGCGCATGGTGGGCAGCCTGAGCAGCGCGAGATCGACCAGCGGCGCAGGGGCGCGCAGCGCATGCCGGACATAGAGGGCGACCAGCGCTCCCCCGAGTAGCCCCGCAGCGATCGAAGCCCCGATCGGGATCAGATGGCGCCCGCCGGTCGAGAAGCCGAGCATCAGAAGCGCGAGGCCGAAGCCGAAGGTCAGGAACCCGAACCGGTCGAGCGGGCGCCGCTCCTCCTCGCGGACGTCCTGCATGAAGCGCGTCGCGAGCAGTATCCCGACCAGTCCGACGGGCAGGTTGATGATGAAGATCCAGCGCCAGTCGAAATAGGTGGTGATGAAGCCGCCGAGCGGCGGTCCGAGGACGGGGCCGATGAGCGCCGGCATCGTTACCCAGGCCATCGCATTGACCAGTTCGCCGCGCGGAACGCTGCGCAGGAGGACCAGCCGGCCGACCGGCACCATCATGGCTCCCCCCATCCCCTGGAGGAATCGGGCCGCCACGAACCCGGCCAGCGAGCCTGCGGCCGCGCAGGCAAGCGAGCCGGCCATGAAGACGCCGAGCGCCGCCCGGAAGACGTTGCGGGCTCCGTACCGGTCCGCCATCCAGCCCGAGACCGGGATGAAGACGGCGAGGCTGACGAGATAGGAGGTGAGGGCGAGCTTCAGCGCGATCGGGTCCTGCCGGAGGTCGGCCGCGATCGCCGGGAGCGCCGTGGAGAGCACCGTGGAATCGGTGTTCTCCATGAACAGCGCGGTCGCGACGATGATCGGGATGAGGCGTTCGCGACGCATTTGGTCGAGGCGCTTCTCGGCGCGCGGAAAGCACGCGGGCGGACCGGCTCTGCCAGATCCGGCCGAGCCGGGCGTAACCTAACCGTCCCGGCGGCCGCCGCTGCTATTGTTGCGTGAAGAAGGTGAGGAGTACCTTTCCCTTCTCGCCGATGAGGCAGACGAAGCGGTGCGGCTTCTCGGTTCTGTTCTTCTCCAGATAAGCCTCGCCCATGATCACGCCCTTGACGGGCGTGTCCTCGACCTTGGTGTCGGCCTTGGCGATGGTTACCGCGTCCGGGTCGATCAGGACGTCCGTCACGGCCGGGCTGCGTTCCTTGAGGGCGAGGAGGCCAGTCGTCTTGCACGCCTCGAGCTCGGCGTTGGGCGGCGTGCGAGGCACCTCCTGCGCCTGCGCGGCGCCCGTCATGGCAAGGGCGAAGAGCCCGGCACGGAAAGCTTGGATCGACGTCATGTGAGTTCCGGCGAGGTTGACCCGGAACAAGCCGGGCCGTTCCGTCCGGTTCCGATCGACCGAGTCGCTGGCGCAGCCGTCATCGGCATGCTACGGACCCGCGCCAACTCTCGGACCGGATGCTGCGGCGCGCAACGCGGCGCCCCGGCCGAGCCGATGAGGGTTGGCGATGATCGAGAACGGCGCTTCCAACGGGTTTGTCGAAGGTCTCACCTTCGACGACGTGCTCCTGCGGCCGGGCCGTTCCGAGGTGCTGCCGGCCGATACGGATGTCCGGACGCGGCTGACCCGCTCGATCGGCCTCAACATCCCGATCATCTCCTCCGCCATGGACACGGTCACCGAGGCGAACATGGCCATCGCCATGGCGCAGAACGGCGGGCTCGGCGTCATCCACCGCAATCTCGAGGCCCCGGACCAGGCCGAGCAGGTCAGGCTCGTCAAGAAGTACGAGTCGGGCATGGTGATGAACCCGATCACCGTCTTCCCGGACGAGACGCTGGCGGAGGCATTGGCGACCATGAAGCGCCACCGCATCTCCGGCATCCCGGTCGTCGAGCGCGGGCCCAATGGGTCCAAGGGCCGGCTCGCCGGCATCCTGACGAACCGGGACGTCCGCTTCGCCAACGATCCCGGCCAGCCAGTCTCCGAGCTGATGACGAAGGACCGGCTGATCACGGTGCGCGAGGGCGTGAGCCAGGACGAGGCGAAGCGCCTCCTGCACCAGTTCCGGATCGAGAAGCTGCTCGTGGTCGATGACCACTTCCGCTGCATCGGCCTGATCACCGTGAAGGATATCGAGAAGCAGGTCGCCTATCCGAACGCAGCCAAGGACGAGCAGGGCCGGCTTCGCGTCGCCGCGGCGACCACGACCGGGGAGGGTGGGTTCGAGCGCTCCGAGCGGCTGATCGATGCGGGCGTGGACGTGATCGTGGTGGACACGGCCCACGGGCATTCGGTGTCCGTCCTGAACGCCGTGACGCGGGTGAAGAAGCTGTCCAACTCCGTCCAGGTCATCGCCGGCAACGTGGCGACCCGAGAGGGCGCCCGGGCGCTGATCGACGCCGGGGCGGATGCCGTGAAGGTAGGTATCGGCCCGGGCTCCATCTGCACGACCCGCATGGTGGCGGGCGTCGGCGTGCCCCAGCTCACGGCCATCCTGGAGGCCGTCGAGGCGGCTTCGGCGGCGGATGTGCCGGTCATCGCCGACGGCGGCATCAAGTTCTCGGGCGATCTCGCCAAGGCGCTCGCCGCCGGCGCCTCCTGCGCCATGATCGGCTCGCTGCTGGCCGGGACCGACGAGGCGCCGGGCGAAACCTTCCTGTACCAGGGCCGCTCCTACAAGTCGTATCGCGGCATGGGCTCGGTCGGCGCGATGGCGCGCGGCTCGGCCGACCGTTACTTCCAGGCGGAGGTCCGCGACACGCTGAAGCTCGTGCCCGAAGGGGTCGAGGGGCAAGTCGCCTACAAGGGGCCGGTCGCGAATGTCCTCCACCAGCTGTCGGGCGGGCTGCGCGCCGCGATGGGCTATGTCGGGGCGGCCGATCTGGCCGAGTTCCGCGAGAAGGCGCGCTTCGTCCGCATCACCAATGCGGGTCTTCGCGAGAGCCACGTCCACGACGTGACGATCACGCGCGAAAGCCCGAACTATCCGACGCGGGTCTGACAACGGGTATGAGCATCCCGGCCATCCTCCTGCCGGTCTTCGTCCAGGTCGCGCTGACATTCGCGCTCCTGCTGTGGACCGGCTCGCGGCGGCTGCACGCGCTGCGGGGCCAAGAGGTGCGCCCTCCCGATGTCGCGCTGAGCCAGAAGGCCTGGCCTGCGCCGGCGCAGCAGGCTGCGAACGCCTTCGGGAACCAGTTCGAGCTTCCCGTCCTCTTCTACGTGCTCGTCGTCCTGGCCATTTTCGCCCGGAAGGCCGACCTGCTCTTCGTCGTCCTGAGCTGGATCTTCGTTGCGACCCGCTTCGTCCATGCGGGCATCTACCTGACGACGAACTACATCCCCCATCGCTTCGGCGCCTTCCTTGCCGGAGCAGTGGTGCTGATGATCATGTGGATCGTCTTCGCGGTCCGGATCCTGGCCGGACCCTGGCCCGCGTGAGGCTCGACCCCACGCGGGGCGGGCGCGGCTCAGTATCGGCGGCCGGTCTCGAGCTGCGTCTTGGCGTCGAGCTGCGGCTTGCCGGGCGGGGGATAATCCGGCGCGGGCGGCGGGTTCGAGGCGCAGGCCGCGATGGCGAGGGTCAGGGCGGCCGCAACCGAGAGCCGCAACAAGGTGATCATGACGAAACGTACTCCGGAAGTCCGGAACGAGCGCTGGCAACGGCTCCTCCGGACGGCGAGCGAGCTTTGCCCCCAAATGGTGAGTCTGTCCTTACCGGAGCGCGGCCGGTGACGCCCGCGGCACGGATTTCCGCCGCGATCGAGGTCCTGGCCGAGATCGAGACGAGGCGCCGCCCGGCGGCCGATGCGCTCAAGGACTGGGGCATGTCGCACCGCTTCGCCGGTTCCGGCGACCGCGCCGCGATCGCGGGCCTCGTCTATGACGCGCTCCGCCGGAAGGCATCTGCTTCCTGGCTGATGGGTAGCGAGGGGGCGCGGGCGGTGGTGCTCGGGACGCTCCGGCTCGAGCGCGGGATCGCTGCCGCCGAGATCGGGCGGCTCTTCTCCGGCGAGCGCTTCGCGCCGGCGCCGCTGTCGGACGAAGAGCGCGGCAGGCTCGAAACCGGGAGCCTGGAGCGAGCGCCGCCCCATGTCGCGGGCGACTTCCCCGAATGGCTGACCTCGTCTCTCGCGGCCGTCTTCGGCGAGGAGCTCGCGTCCGAGATGGGCGCGCTCGCCCGGCGCGCGCCCCTGGACCTGCGGGTCAACACGCTCAAGGGCTCGCGTGAGCTGGTCGGGGCGGAACTCGCCCATCTCTCGCCGGTTCCGACGCCGCATTCCCCGCTCGGCCTGCGGATCGCGCATGGTCCGGGCGAGAGGGCGCCCTCCATCCAGTCCGATCCCGTTTTCCTGAAGGGGCAGGTGGAGATTCAGGACGAAGGCTCGCAGCTCGCTGCGCTCCTTGCGGCGCCGCGGCCGCGCGACCAGGTCGTCGATCTCTGCGCGGGCGGGGGCGGCAAGACGCTCGCGCTGGCGGCCGCGATGGACAATCACGGCCAGATCTACGCCACCGATGCCGACCAGCGCCGGCTCGCGCCAATCCATGCCCGTCTCGAGCGGGCCGGCGTGCGCAACGTCCAGGTCAGGACACCCCGCGGCAAGGCGGATGCCGTGCAGGACCTCGCTGGACGGGCGGATCTCGTCCTCGTCGATGCGCCGTGCACGGGCACGGGCACCTGGCGCCGCAATCCGGATTCGAAATGGCGGGTCCGCCCCGGCAGCCTGGAGGTGCGCCTCAAGGAGCAGGCGGCGGTGCTCGACCGGGCCGCCGCGCTGGTCCGGCCCGGCGGCAGGATCGTCTACGTCACCTGCTCCGTCCTGCCGGAGGAGAACGACGGGGCCGTCGCGGGCCTGCTGGAGCGCCGGCCCGGCCTCGCCGCGATCTCCGCGGCGGAGACGCTGACGGCCGCCGGCTTCGGGCAGATGGCAGACGCCCTCCGCTTCACCCGATACGGGCTCCAGATGTCGCCGTTGCGGACGGGGACGGACGGGTTCTATGTCGCCGTGATCCAGCGCACGGCATGACCGGCATCTCGGCGCCGGGATCCATTGCTCCGGCCGGATTGCCTCGCTCCTCGCGACCTCCTAGGTGCTCGGGATGACTGAACCCAGCCACGACAAGATCCTCATCGTCGATTTCGGCTCGCAGGTGACGCAGCTGATCGCGCGCCGTGTCCGCGAGGAGGGCGTCTATTGCGAGATCGTCCCGTTCCAGAAGGCGGCCGAGGCCTTCCGTGAGCTGAAGCCCAAGGGCGTGATTCTCTCCGGCGGGCCGGAATCGGTGACGCTCGAGACGAGCCCGCGGGCGCCCCAAGAAATCTTCGCGAGCGGCACGCCCGTCTTCGGCATCTGCTACGGCCAGCAGGCCATGGCGGCGCAGCTCGGCGGGGAGGTCGAGGGGGGCCACCACGCCGAGTTCGGCCGGGCCGAGATCGAGATCATGGCGGACAGTCCGCTGTTCCGGGGCGTCTGGCACGTGGGGCGCAAGTACCCGGTCTGGATGAGCCACGGCGACCGCGTCACCAAGCTTCCGGACGGCTTCGAGCCGCTCGCCTTTTCCGAGAACGCGCCCTTCGCCGTCGTCGCCGACGAGGCCCGCAAGTTCTACGCGGTCCAGTTCCATCCCGAGGTGGCCCATACGCCGCAGGGCGAGCTCCTCATCCGCAACTTCGTGCGCGACATCGCGGGCTGTTCAGGCGACTGGACCATGGCGGCCTTCCGCGAGGAGGCGATCGGGCGCATCCGCGAGCAGGTCGGAACGGGCCGGGTGATCTGCGGCCTGTCGGGCGGCGTCGATTCGGCGGTCGCGGCCGTGCTGATCCATGAGGCCATCGGCGAGCAGCTGACCTGCGTCTTCGTCGACCACGGGCTGCTCCGGCAGGGCGAGGCCGAGGAGGTCGTGGGCCTCTTCCGCGACCATTACAACATCCCGCTCGTTCATGTCCGGGCGGAGGAGACCTTTCTGAAGGCTCTGGAGGGCGTCACCGACCCGGAGGCGAAGCGGAAGACCATCGGCCGGCTCTTCATCGAGACCTTCGAGGCCGAGGCGAAGAAGATCGGCGGAGCGGAATTCCTGGCGCAGGGCACGCTGTATCCGGACGTCATCGAGAGCGTATCCTTCACGGGCGGGCCCTCGGTCACCATCAAGAGCCACCACAATGTGGGCGGGCTGCCCGAGCGCATGAACATGAAGCTCGTGGAACCGTTGCGCGAGCTGTTCAAGGACGAGGTGCGTGCGCTCGGGCGGGAGCTGGGACTGCCGGACGCCTTCGTCGGCCGGCATCCCTTCCCGGGGCCGGGGCTCGCCATCCGCTGCCCCGGGGAGATCACGCGCGAGAAGCTCGAGATCCTGCGCAAGGCGGACGCGGTGTACCTCGACGAGATCCGCCGGGCCGGGCTCTACGATCAGATCTGGCAGGCCTTCGCGGTGCTGCTGCCGGTCCGCACCGTCGGCGTCATGGGCGACGGGCGCACCTACGACTACGTCTGCGCGCTTCGCGCGGTCACGTCCGTGGACGGCATGACGGCCGATTTCTTCCCCTTCGACATGGCCTTCCTCGGCCGGGCGGCGAACCGGATCGTCAACGAGGTGAAGGGCATCAACCGGGTCACCTACGACGTCACGTCGAAGCCGCCCGGCACGATCGAGTGGGAGTGAGGGAGCGCCCGCGGCCGAGTTGCTGACGTCGCAGCGCGGATGGTGCCGATCCGCTTGACAATGGGGTCGTGGGCCACCTAAACGGCGGGCCTCCCCGAACGGGGACCAGCTACCCCGCGCGGGCGTAGCTCAGTTGGTTAGAGTGCCGGCCTGTCACGCCGGAGGTCGCGGGTTCGAGCCCCGTCGCCCGCGCCATATCGTCTTTCATAGCTTCCGGCGCATTCGCGCGATCAGCCAACGCGGGTCCGAACCTGTGCGTCCGCGAAGGCGCTGGGCAGCGCGCCGCGAACGCGGCGGACGACTTCGGCCTGGTCCGCCCCGCTCTCGATCGCGACCTCGACGGACGGGGTGCCGCTCGCCATGCTCGTGCTGTAGCTCAGGATCGTGCCCTCGCGGACGAGGCCGTTCAGGGCGATGTTCAGTTCGCCCCAGCCAGTTGGCGCCTTGGTCTTGCGGCTCATTCCTGTTCTCTGGTTGTGGCCGGGCCGTGCCCGGACGGAGAGACGAAAACGCCCGCGCGAGACAGGTCCCGGCGGGCGCATCATCCTGGTTCACAGCGCCGGACCATCTGCCGGGACGGGCGAAGACAGGTTGCCGGGACGGGCTCAAGCGTGGCGCGAGCTGCGCCCCGGACAGTACCGATATGGGGTGTGGCCAGCCTTTCGCAAGGGTCGTTTCGGCGCGTGCCGCTTCCAGCTTGGTGCGGAATCGGCCAGACAGCGCTCCACCGCAGCCGAGGCGCAGCCGATGACGAGCTTCAACCAGCATTTCGTCCGGTTCTCGAGCTTCATCGCCCACGCCACGGGTAGGCCGCTCACCTTCGCGCTGGCCGTGCTGCTCATCGTCGTCTGGGCCGTCACGGGACCGATCTTCGGTTACTCCGACGCATGGCAGCTGGTCGTGAATACCGGCACGACGATCGTCACATTCCTCATGGTCTTCCTCATCCAGAACACGCAGAACCGGGACGGAGCGGCGATCCAGACCAAGCTCGACGAGCTCATCAGGGCGAGCGCGGCGCAGAACGTCTATATCGGGATCGAGCATCTGACCGACGAGGAGCTCGACGAGCTCCGTGCCAAATGCGAGGCCCGGGCGAAGGCGGAGGTCGCCGGCGAGCGGGCGACCCGGGCCGTCTCCAGGAGAAGGCGGAGCGCGCCGTCGCGAAGGCCACGGGAGCGGGTTAGGGCCCGGCTGGCAGGCTGCCGGAACGCGCTTGTGCGGCGCAGCGGCGGCTTGTCACTTTAGAACCGCTGCGATAATCGACCGCCTGCCTTTGCGGACGGTCGGGCTCACGGCCATATCTGCCTCGAAGACAAGCAACCCAACGCGTTCCGGCCCCTCGACCTGTCCGCGTTCGCAGGTGGCGAATGAACGCAGTCGTATCGGACTACCTCCCGCTCATCATCTTCATCGGCGTGTCGCTCGCGATCGCCGCGGCGCTCCTGGTCGCCCCGTTCCTCCTGGCCTACAAGCGGCCCGACCCGGAGAAACTCTCCGCCTACGAATGCGGCTTCAATGCGTTCGACGACGCCCGCATGAAGTTCGACATCCGATTCTACCTGGTCGCCATCCTGTTCATCATCTTCGACCTGGAGGTCGCGTTCCTGTTCCCCTGGGCGATCACGTTCGGCGATCTCGGCTGGTACGGCTTCTGGTCCATGATGATTTTCCTTGCCGTCCTGACGGTCGGCTTCGTCTACGAATGGAAGAAGGGAGCGCTGGAATGGGACTGACCGCCTCCCAGACTGCCATCGCGCCGGCGCCGCGCGGCATCATCGATCCCTCGACGGGCAAGCCGGTCGGGCAGACCGACCCGTTCTTCCGGGAGGTCAACGCGGAACTTGCGGACAAGGGCTTCGTCGTCACGACCGCGGAGGACCTGATCACTTGGGCGCGCACGGGCTCGCTCATGTGGATGACGTTCGGCCTCGCCTGCTGCGCGGTCGAGATGATGCAGATGTCGATGCCCCGCTACGACGCCGAGCGCTTCGGTTTCGCGCCGCGGGCGACACCGCGGCAATCCGACGTGATCATCGTCGCAGGGACGCTGACCAACAAGATGGCGCCGGCCTTCCGCAAGGTCTACGACCAGATGCCGGAGCCGCGCTACGTCATCTCGATGGGCTCGTGCGCCAATGGCGGCGGCTACTACCACTATTCCTACTCGGTGGTGCGCGGCTGCGACCGCATCGTACCGGTGGACATCTACGTACCGGGCTGCCCGCCGACCGCCGAGGCGCTGCTCTACGGCGTGCTGCTGCTGCAGCGGAAGATCCGCCGCGTCGGCACGATCGAGCGCTGACCATGGCACAGGACCTCGCTCAGCTCGGGCACCACATCGCCGACCGGCTCGGCCCGGTCGTGACCGGGCACGCCGTCTCCTATGGCGAGCTGACGATCGTGGTCGAGCGCGCGGCCATCGTGGAGGCGATCACCTTCCTGCGGGACGATCCGGCCTGCCGGTTCATCTGCTTCATCGACCTGTGCGGCGCCGATTATCCCGGCCGCGAGCGCCGGTTCGACGTCGTCTATCACCTGCTGTCGCCGCATCTGAACCAGCGCATCCGGATCAAGGTCGAGACGGACGAGGTCTCTCCTGTCCCGTCGATCATCGGCGTCTTCCCCGCCGCGGACTGGTACGAGCGGGAGGCCTACGACCTCTACGGCATCCTGTTCACCGGCCATCCGGACCTGCGCCGCATCCTCACCGATTACGGCTTCGAGGGACATCCGCTGCGCAAGGACTTCCCGATGACGGGCTTCGTGGAGGTTCGCTACGACGATACCGAAGGCCGGGTGGTCTACGAGCCTGTGAAGCTGCAGCAGGAATTCCGCAGCTTCGATTTCCTCTCGCCCTGGGAGGGCACGGACTACGTCCTGCCGGGCGACGAGAAGGCGAAGGCTGGCTGACATGGCGCTTGATGACAACGGGCTTGCGGCTCGACGGGACGAACTGCTCGACACGCGCCCGCATCCCGAGACGAGTGTCGCGCTCCGCGACAACGGCGCGCAGCTTCCGGGCGCGGGCAAAGAGCACGAGATCCGCAACTTCTCGATCAATTTCGGCCCGCAGCACCCCGCCGCGCACGGCGTGCTGCGTCTCGTCCTCGAGCTCGATGGCGAGGTCGTCGAGCGGGTCGATCCGCATATCGGGCTGCTTCACCGCGGCACCGAGAAGCTGATCGAGTACAAGACCTACGTTCAGGCCAACCCTTATTTCGATCGGCTCGACTATGTCGCGCCGATGAGCCAGGAACACGCCTATTGTCTGGCCATCGAGAAGCTGCTCGGCATCGAGGTGCCGAAGCGCGGCCAGCTCGTGCGCGTGCTGTTCCTCGAGATCAGCCGCATCCTCTCGCACCTCCTGAACGTGACCACGCAGGCGATGGATGTCGGCGCGCTCACGCCCCCCCTCTGGGGCTTCGAGGAGCGCGAGAAGCTGATGGTGTTCTACGAGCGCGCCTCGGGCTCGCGCATGCACGCAAACTACTTCCGCCCCGGCGGGGTGCACCAGGACCTGCCGCCCGAGCTGATCGACGACATCTGGGACTGGTGCGACCCGTTCCTGAAGGTCTGCGACGACCTCGATGCGCTCTTCATCGGCAACCGCATCTTCAAGCAGCGCAACGTCGATATCGGCGTGGTCTCGCTGGAGGATTGCTGGCGGCTCGGCTTCTCGGGCGTGATGGTCCGCGGTTCCGGCGCGGCCTGGGACCTGCGCAAGGCCCAGCCCTACGAGTGCTACGAGGAACTCGAATTCGACATCCCCGTCGGCACGAACGGCGACAATTACGACCGGCAGGTGATCCGGATGCTGGAGATGCGGGAATCGGTCCGCATCATGAAGCAGTGCCTGCATAAGCTCCGCTCGCCCGAGGGTGGCGGGCCGGTTACCTCGGTCGACGGCAAGGTCGCGCCGCCGAAGCGCGGCGAGATGAAGCGCTCGATGGAGGCGCTCATCCACCACTTCAAGCTCTATACCGAGGGCTTCCACGTCCCGGCTGGCGAGGTCTACGCCGCGGTCGAGGCGCCCAAGGGCGAGTTCGGCGTCTATCTGGTCGCGGACGGCACGAACAAGCCGTATCGCTGCCGGATCCGGGCCCCGGGCTTCGCCCATCTCCAGGCGATGGACTTCATGTGCCGCGGCCACATGCTGGCCGACGTCTCCGCCGTGCTCGGCTCCCTCGACATCGTGTTCGGCGAGGTGGACCGGTGAGCGCGCGCATCGTGTCCGGCGATCGCATGACCGTCGAGCAGTACCTCGAATGGGCCGAGCGCCAGCCCGAGGGGCGATACGAGCTTGTGGACGGAGTGCCGCACAGGATGTCACCCGAGGCCAACCGTCATCTTCTCGTGAAGGGGGCGGCGTTCGAGTGCTTCCGTGAGGCTGTCAGGAAGGCTCGCCTCGATTGCAAGGTGCTGCCGGACGGCGGCACGGTCGTCATTCACACTCACAAGGCGCGCGAGCCCGACCTCTTGGTCGTCTGCGGATCGGCGCTCGATCTCGATTCGATGATCGTCGGCGAGCCCGTGATCCTCGTGGAGGTCACGTCGCCCTCGACTGTCCGGACCGATACGGGCGACAAGCTGATCGAGTACTTCTCGCTGGAGACAGTGCAGCACTACCTGCTGGTTCACCCTTCCGAACGGAAGGTCGTTCACCATCGCAGGACCGACACCGGCAAGATCGAGACCGCGATTGTCAGTGCCGGGCCGGTGCGATTCGACCCTCCGGGTTTCGAGGTCGAGGTCGAGCGCTTCTTCGAAGACCTGCCTCCCGCAAAGGCACATTGATGGCCATCCGTCGTCTCGCTCCCGCCGAAATCCAGCCCGCGACCTTCGCCTTCACGGAGGAGAACGAACGCTGGCTCGAGAAGCAGGTCGCCAAGTATCCGGACGGCCGCCAGGCTTCCGCTGTGATCCCGGCGCTCTGGCAGGCCCAGAAGCAGAACGGGGGCTGGCTGCCGCAGAAGGCGATCGAGGCCGTCGCCGCCCGCCTCGGCATGCCGCTCATCCGCGTGCTGGAGGTCGCGACCTTCTACACGATGTTCAACCTGGAGCCGGTCGGGCGCTACTTCATCCAGCTCTGCGGCACCGTACCTTGCCACGTGAAGGGTGCGCTCGACTTGAAGCAGGTCCTGCTCGACCGGGTCGGCGACCCGCATCACGTGACGACGGACGGGTACTTCTCCTGGATCGAGGTCGAGTGCCTGGGCGCCTGCTGCAACGCTCCCATGGTCCAGATCAATGACGACTATTTCGAGGACCTGACGCCCGATCTGCTGATCAAGCTTCTGGACGACCTGAAGGCCGGGCGCGAGGTGAAGCCCGGCCCGCAGAACGGCCGGGTCTCATCCGAGCCCAAGGACGAGGTGAAGACGCTCACGGATCCGGCGCTCTACGACGGCTCGGTCGTGGGCAGCTGGCGTGCGCGCTTCAAGGACGAGCTGTCGGGTGCGCCGAGCGTGGCGACCACCGGCGAGCATCAGGCCGCCACCGCGACCGGGCCGGGCGATCCCAAGGCGGCGAAGCCGGATGCCGGGCGCCCGATCGAACGGCCCGTGGCGGACACGCCTGCCTCGCGTTCGGCTGCAGGCGAGACCCCGGTCAAGCCCGCCGACCAGGCCGATGCGGCCCGATCGGATTCGACGGGTGCCGTCTACCCGGGCCCGGAGACCTCGACCCGCCCGCAGCAGAGCGACAAGTCCTACACGGTGACGCCGTCCAAGCCGGAGGAGGGCAGGGTGGCCGCGGACGCAAAAGGCACGACGCCCGTCGCAGGCACGCCCCCATCCGAAACGGCCGACCGCCGGGACGGCTCGGACACCAAGCCCGTCGGATCCAGCCCGGACGTGTCTCCGGGCGTGGCGCCGAAGGAGTGACGCGTATGGCCGAAGTCACGAACGAGCCGATCTACGAGGTCCTGAAGAGCATCCAGACTCGGCTCGGGAATTTGGAGGACGGGCAGCGCGAGATAAAAACCGAACTGCAGGCGTTGCGTGGCCACATGCTCGCGATGCAGACGGACATCTCCAACCTCTATGCCGGGCAGGCGAAGGTCGAGCTTCGGCTCGGACGTATCGAGCGTTGCCTCGAACTCTCCGACGCGACCGTCTAGGGACAATCATGGCGCTCGCCGACAAAGACCGCATCTTCACCAACCTCTACGGCTTCCACTCGCCGGGGCTCGAGGCCGCGCGCCGGCGCGGGGCGTGGGACGGAACCAAGTTCTTCCTCGACAAGGGGGTGGACTGGATCATCGAGGAGATGAAGTCCTCCGGGCTGCGCGGCCGCGGCGGCGCGGGCTTCCCGACCGGGCTCAAGTGGTCGTTCATGCCGAAGCAGTCGGACGGGCGGCCGCACTACCTGGTCGTGAACGCGGACGAGTCGGAGCCCGGAACCTGCAAGGACCGGGAGATCATGCGGCACGACCCGCATCTCCTGATCGAGGGCTGCCTGATCGCATCCTTCGCGATGCGTGCGCATGCCTGCTACATCTATGTGCGCGGAGAATACATCGCCGAGCGGCAGGCATTGCAGCGGGCGGTGGACGAGGCCTACGAGGCCCGCCTGATCGGCAAGGACAACGTCCACGGCTACCCGTTCGACCTCTACGTCCACCACGGCGCGGGCGCCTATATCTGCGGCGAGGAGACGGCGCTGCTCGAGAGCCTCGAGGGCAAGAAGGGGATGCCGCGGCTGAAGCCGCCGTTCCCGGCCAATATGGGCCTCTACGGCTGCCCGACGACCGTAAACAACGTCGAGTCGATCGCGGTCGCAGGCACGATCCTGCGCCGCGGCGGCGCGTGGTTCGCCGGGCTCGGCACGAAGAACAACACCGGCACCAAGCTCTTCTGCGTCTCGGGGCACGTCAACAAGCCCTGCAACGTGGAAGAGGAGATGGGCATCACCTTCCGCGAGCTCATCGACCGCCATTGCGGCGGCATGCGGGGCGGCTGGGACAACCTTCTCTGCTCGATCCCCGGCGGCTCGTCGGTTCCCCTGGTGCCGGCCGAGCAGATCATCGACGCGCCGATGGATTTCGACACGCTCCGGAACCTGAAGTCGGGCCTCGGCACGGCGGCCGTGATCGTGCTCGACAAGTCGACCGACATCGTCCGGGCGATCGCGCGCATCTCCTATTTCTACAAGCACGAGAGCTGCGGCCAGTGCACGCCGTGCCGCGAGGGCACGGGCTGGATGTGGCGCGTCCTCTCGCGCATGGCCGAAGGCCGGGCGCAGAAGCGCGAGATCGACATGCTGCTCGAGGTCACGACGCAGATCGAGGGCCACACGATCTGCGCCCTAGGCGACGCCGCGGCCTGGCCGATCCAGGGCCTCATCCGGCACTTCCGGGGCGAGATCGAGAAGCGCATCGATCTCTACTCGAACAATCCCCATTCCGAGCCCGTCCTCATGGCGGCGGAGTAGTTCGATGGCGGACGAGCCCGAGAACATCGTGCTCCGTCTCCTGCGGGAGATCAGGGACACGCAGGACAAGCACTCTGCACTGCTTGAGGACCACAGCAGGCAGTTCAAGGAGATCAGGCGCGAGCTGCACGATTGGCAGGAAACAACCGCGACCACACTCGGTTTCGCTGGTCACGCCAACGTTCGGATCGAGTCTTTGCAGAAGCAGGTTGATGAGCTGACGGCTCGTCTCGACCGGCTCGAGAGGCAGCATTGACCAAGATCGTCGTCGACGGCACCGAGGTTGAGGTTCCGCCGGAATACACATTACTGCAGGCCTGCGAGGCGGCGGGCGCCGAGATTCCGCGCTTCTGCTTCCACGAGCGGTTGTCCATCGCCGGCAACTGCCGCATGTGCCTCGTCGAGCTGAAGGGCGCGCCGAAGCCCGTCGCGTCCTGCGCCTGGGGCGTGCGCGACTGCCGGCCGGGCCCGAACGGCGAGCCGCCGACCGTCCTCACCAAGTCGCCGCTGGTGAAGAAGGCGCGCGAGGGGGTGATGGAGTTCCTCCTCATCAACCACCCGCTCGACTGCCCGATCTGCGACCAGGGCGGCGAATGCGACCTCCAGGACCAGGCCATGGCCTACGGGGTCGACACCTCGCGCTTCCACGAGAACAAGCGCGCGGTGCACGACAAGTATATCGGCCCGCTGGTCAAGACCTCGATGAACCGCTGCATCCATTGCACGCGGTGCATCCGCTTCGTCGCGGAGGTGGCGGGCGTGCCGGATCTCGGCGCGACCGGCCGCGGCGAGGACATGGAGATCACGACCTATCTCGAACACGCCATGGGTTCGGAGCTGCAGGCGAACGTGGCCGATCTCTGCCCGGTCGGCGCGCTCACGCACAAGCCGCAGGCCTTCAACGTCCGTCCGTGGGAGCTCGCGAAAACCCCGTCCGTGGACGTGATGGATGCGGTCGGCTCGAATATCCGGATCGACTCCCGCGGCAAGGAGGTGATGCGGGTCCTCCCGCGCGTGAACGAGGACATCAACGAGGAGTGGATATCGGACAAGACGCGCCAGCACGTGGATGGGCTGCGCCTCCAGCGCCTCGACCGCCCCTTCGTGCGCGAGAACGGTCGCCTGAGGCCGGCCTCATGGAACGAGGCCTTTGCGGCGATCGCCGCCCGGGTGAAAGGGACCGACCCGAGCCGCATCGGCGCCATTGCGGGCGATCTCGCCGGCGTCGAGGAGATGTTCGCGCTGAAACTCCTCATGGAGAGCCTCGGGTCGAAGAACATCGACTGCCGGCAGGACGGCTCGGTTCTGTCGCCCGCACATGGCCGCGGCTCGTACCTGTTCAACCCGACGATCGCGGGCATCGACGATGCGGATTCGATCCTCATCATCGGCGCGAACCCGCGCCTTGAGGCTTCGATCATCAACCAGCGCATCCGCAAGCGCTGGCGGACATCGCCGCTTCCCATCGCGCTGATCGGCCCGAAGGTCGATTTGACCTATCCCTATGAATATCTCGGGGCCGGGCCGGATACGCTCGTCGAACTCGTCGGCGGGCGGCACAGCTTCAACCAGGCGCTGTCGAAGGCCGAGCGGCCGCTGATCGTCGTCGGGGCGGGCGCGACCTCGCGGGCGGACGGGGCGGCGATCCTGGCCGCCGTCGCGCAGCTCGCCTCAGCGATCGGCGCCGTCAAGGAAGGCTGGAACGGCCTCGCGATCCTGCACAATGCCGCCGCCCGCGTCGGCGGACTCGATCTCGGCTTCGTCCCGGGGGAGGGCGGCCTGGCCGCGCCGGCCATGGCGAGCGGGGGCGTGGACGTGCTCTTCAACCTCGGCGCGGACGAGATCGACATCGCGCCCGGAGCCTTCGTGATCTACCAGGGCACGCATGGCGATCGCGGCGCGCACCGGGCCGACGTGATCCTGCCGGGTGCCGCCTATAGCGAGAAGTCCGCGACCTTCGTGAACACGGAGGGTCGCGTGCAGATGACGAACCGCGCCGTCTTCCCGCCGGGCGACGCGCGCGAGGATTGGGCGATCCTGCGTGCGCTGTCGGACGTGCTCGGGAAGCGCCTGCCCTTCGACAGCCTCGCCGTGCTCCGCCGCACCCTCTATGCGCAGCATCCGCATCTGGCGCGGATCGAGGAGATCGCCCCGGCCGATGGCGGGTCCGTGCTGAAATATCTCTCGGCTCTCGGGGGCTGGCCCGGCCGCGATCCATTCGCGCCCGCCATCCGCGACTTCTACCTGACCAATCCCATCGCCCGCGCCTCGCGGGTCATGGCCGAGTGCTCGGCCCTCTTGGGCGCGCCCTCCGCGCTCCAGGCGGCCGAGTAGGATCGCCCCATGAGCGTCACCGACATCCTCCTCACGGTCCTGCTGATCGCGCTCAAGAGCGTCGTCCTTCTGGTCGCGCTCCTCGTCTTCATCGCCTTCGCGCTCTATGCCGACCGGAAGATCTGGGCCGCCGTGCAGCTCCGCCGCGGCCCGAATGTCGTGGGGCCTTTCGGCCTGCTGCAGAGCTTCGCGGACCTCACCAAGTTCTTCTTCAAGGAGCCGGTGATCCCGGCCTCGGCGAACAAGGGCATCTTCCTCCTCGCGCCGCTCGTCTTCGCCACGATCTCGCTCGCGGCCTGGGCCGTCATCCCGCTGAATGCGGGCTGGGCGATCGCCGACATCAATGTCGGCATCCTCTATCTCTTCGCGGTCTCGTCGCTCGGCGTCTACGGCGTCATCATGGGGGGCTGGGCGTCGAACTCGAAATATCCGTTCCTCGGCGCGCTCCGCTCGACGGCCCAGATGGTCTCCTACGAGGTCTCGATCGGCTTCGTGATCATCACGGTGCTGATGTGCGCCGGCTCGCTGAACCTGACCCGGATCGTCGAGGCTCAGAACACGTCCCTCGGCATCTTCGGCTGGTACTGGCTCTGGCTCTTCCCGATGTTCGTGGTCTTCTTTATCTCGGCGATGGCCGAGACGAACCGGCCGCCATTCGACCTGCCGGAGGCCGAATCCGAGCTCGTGGCCGGCTACATGGTCGAATATTCCTCGACGCCGTTCCTCATGTTCATGCTCGGCGAGTACGTGGCGATCATGACCATGTGCGCCCTGGGAACGATCCTCTTCCTCGGCGGCTGGTTGTCGCCGATCCCGTTCCCGCCCTTCACCTGGATCCCGGGCGTGATCTGGTTCGTGCTGAAGGCAAGCTTCCTGTTCTTCCTCATCGCGATGGTGAAGGCCTTCGTGCCGCGCTACCGCTACGACCAGCTCATGCGCCTCGGCTGGAAGGTCTTTCTTCCCCTCTCGCTCGTGATGGTGGTCGTCGTTGCGGGCGTTCTTAAGCTGACCGACCTAGCCCCGCGCAGCCCTGTCGTGCCCGAGCCGGTTGCGACGAGAGGAGTCGAACAATGAACGTCGCCCAGGCGGCAACGTCCCTCCTCCTGAAGGAGTTCGTCGTGGCCTTCGTGCTGTCGATGAAGTACTTCTTCAAGCCGAAGGCGACGATCAACTATCCCTTCGAAAAGAATTATTACTCGCCCCGTTTCCGCGGCGAACACGCGCTGCGCCGCTATCCGAACGGCGAGGAGCGCTGCATCGCCTGCAAGCTCTGCGAGGCGATCTGCCCCGCCCAGGCCATCACGATCGAGGCCGGCCCGCGCCGGAACGACGGCACGCGCCGCACGACGCGCTACGACATCGATATGGTGAAGTGCATCTATTGCGGCATGTGCCAGGAGGCCTGCCCGGTGGACGCCATCGTGGAGGGGCCGAACATGGAGTTCTCCGTCGAGACGCGGGAGGAGCTTCTCTACGACAAGCGGAAGCTGCTCGAGAACGGCGACCGCTGGGAACGCGAGATCCAGCGCAACATCCGCATGGACGCGCCTTACCGCTGAGGCGATTGGCGAGCAGCGAATAGTGAGTGGTGGGATGAAGACTCCTCAGATATGGACGCGCAGGGCGGCTAGGCCCCGCGCCCGAGCCATTCGCCATTCGCCATTCGCCATTCGCGGCGTCCACCCATGACAGCCTTCTTCTTCTACATCTTCGCGACGATCACCGTCGCGTCGGCCGTGATGGTGGTCGCCTCGCGCAACCCCGTCCAATCGGTGCTGTTCCTGATTCTCGCCTTCGTGAACGCGGCCGGGCTGTTCGTGCTGCTGCACGCGGAGTTCCTGGCGATGATCCTGGTCGTCGTCTATGTCGGCGCGGTCGCGGTGCTGTTCCTGTTCGTCGTCATGATGCTCGACGTCGACTTCGCCGAGCTGCGCCAGGGCTTCCAGCAGTACCTGCCGGTCGGCGGCCTGATCGGCCTCATCTTCTTGGTCGAGATCCTGCTCGTCGTCTCCACCTGGGCGGTCAGTCCCGAGGCATTGCGCGTGCCGATCGCCGCGAACCCGCCGGCCGAGGCCGTCACCAACACCGAGGCGATCGGGCGCGTCCTCTACACGCGCTATTCCTACTTCTTCCAGGCGGCCGGGCTGATCCTGCTCGTCGCGATGATCGGCGCGATCGTGCTGACGCTGCGCGAGCGGGTCGGCGTCAGGCGGCAGGACATCGCCAGGCAGGTGGCGCGGACGCCCGAGGAGGCCGTGCAACTGCACAAGGTGCCCTCGCGCCAGGGGCTCGGGGAGGTCACGCGATGACGATCGGGCTTGGGCATTTCCTGACGGTCGCGGCGATCCTCTTCACGATCGGCGTGCTCGGCATCTTCATCAACCGCAAGAACGTGATCGTCATCCTGATGTCGGTCGAGCTCATCCTGCTCGCGGTCAATATCAACCTCGTCGCCTTCTCGTCGCACCTGAACGACGTGGTGGGCCAGGTCTTCGCGCTTTTCGTGCTGACGGTGGCCGCCGCCGAGGCCGCGATCGGCCTTGCGATCCTCGTCACCTTCTACCGCAATCGGGGTTCGATCGCGGTGGAGGATATCAACATGATGCGGGGCTGATACCGCCCGATGTACCACGCGATCGTCTTTCTTCCGCTCGTCGGCTTCCTCGTCGCGGGCATCTTCGGCCGGGTGATCGGGCCGCGGCCGAGCGAGATCGTCACGACGGCGCTCCTCGCCGTCTCGGCCTTCCTGTCCTGGATCGCCTTCGTCTCCGTCGGCTTCGGCTCGGGTGCGACACGCGTCCAGGTCGCGACCTGGATGGTGTCGGGCGACCTCGTGGTCGACTGGGCGTTCCGTATCGACACGCTGACGGCCGTGATGCTCGTCGTGGTGACGACGGTCTCAGCCCTCGTGCACCTTTATTCGATCGGCTACATGCACGAGGATCCGCACCGGCCGCGGTTCTTCGCCTATCTGTCGCTCTTCACCTTCGCCATGCTGATGCTGGTGACGGCCGACAACCTCGTGCAGATGTTCTTCGGCTGGGAGGGCGTCGGCCTCGCGAGCTACCTGCTGATCGGCTTCTGGTACGAGAAGCCGTCCGCCAACGCTGCGGCGATGAAGGCCTTCATCGTCAACCGGGTTGGCGATTTCGGCTTCGCGCTCGGCATCTTCCTCGTCTTCGTGCTGTTCAACTCGGTCTCGTTCGACCAGATCCTGCCCCGCGCAGGCGAGCTGAAGGAGGCGACATTCCGCTTCCTCGGCCATGACTGGAACGCGATCACGCTCGCCTGCCTGCTCCTCTTCATGGGCGCGATGGGCAAGTCGGCGCAGTTCCTGCTGCACACCTGGCTGCCGGACGCGATGGAGGGTCCGACCCCCGTCTCGGCCCTGATCCACGCAGCGACCATGGTCACGGCTGGTGTCTTCATGGTGGCGCGGCTCTCGCCGCTCTTCGAGCTCTCCCCCGACGCGATGACCGTCGTGACCGTCATCGGGGCGATCACGGCCTTTTTCGCTGCGACGGTCGGGCTGGTGCAGAACGACATCAAGCGGGTCATCGCCTATTCGACCTGCTCGCAGCTCGGCTACATGTTCGTCGCCCTCGGGGTCGGCGCCTTCGGGGCCGGCATCTTCCACCTCTTCACGCACGCCTTCTTCAAGGCGCTGCTGTTCCTCGGGGCCGGCTCGGTCATCCACGCGATGCACCACGAGCAGGACATGCGGAACATGGGGGCGCTCCGCCGCTACATCCCCTTCACGGCCGCCATGATGGCGATCGGCACGCTCGCGCTCACCGGCTTCCCGTTCACGGCCGGCTACTACTCGAAGGACGCGATCATCGAGGCGGCCTACACGTCGCATGGCGGCGGCGCGGCGCTCGCCTTCATGGCGACGGTCATCGCCGCCTTCATGACCTCGTTCTATTCCTGGCGCCTCTTCTTCATGACCTTCGAGCAGGCGCCGCGCTGGGGCGGCTCGCACGACGCGCATGCCCATGCGTCAGGTCATGCCGGCTCGCACCATGCGGATGGTGCGCCGGGACATCACGAGGGCGTCGCCCACGACAACAAGGGGCACGACGTCGAGCCGGCCTCGCATTCCGACCTCGAGCCCGGCCATCATGCCGACCACGCGCATCATCACCGGCCGCACGAGAGCCCGCTCGTGATGCTGATTCCGCTCGGCGTGCTCGCCTTCGGGGCGATCTTCGCCGGCATGATCTTCTCGCGCTTCTTCATCGGCCACGATGCCGAGCATTTCTGGCGCGGATCGCTCGGGGCAAGCCAGTACAAGGTCCTGGAGGAGATGCATCACGCCCCGCTCTGGGTCGTGCTGTCGCCCGCTGTCATGATGATCGGCGGCTTCCTGCTCGCCTTCCTGATGTATATCAGGCGTCCGGACCTGCCGGCTCGGGCCGCGGCCCAGAACCCGATCCTGTACCGGTTCCTGCTCAACAAGTGGTATTTCGACGAGATCTATGACTTCGTCTTCGTGCGCGGCGCCAAGGCGCTTGGGCGCTTCCTCTGGAAGCAGGGCGACGGCGCGGTGATCGACCGGCTCGGGCCTGACGGCATCTCGGCCCGCGTCGTCGACGTGACGCGCGGGGTCGTGCGGCTGCAGACCGGCTATGTCTACCACTACGCCTTCGTCATGCTGATCGGGGTCGCGGCCCTGATCACCTGGTACCTTCTCACCGGCGCGGGGGCGCATTGATGTTCGGCCTCGGCATCCTCGCCGGTCTCCTGATCGTTCCGCTCGTCGGCGCGGCGATCATCCTGTCGCTGCGGGGCGACGACGCGGATGTGCGCTCGAACGCACGCTGGATCGCGCTCTTTGCGACGGTCGCCACCTTCCTGCTGTCGCTCGTTGCCTGGGGCCGCTTCGACCCGTCGACCTCGGCCTTTCAGCTGACCGAGACGCATGCCTGGCTGGCGGAGACGATCCGCTTCAAGCTGACCGTCGACGGCTTCGCGATGCCGTTCATCCTGCTCACGACCTTCCTGATGCCGTTCTGCATCCTGGCCTCCTGGGAGGCGATCGAGCATCGGGTGAAGGCGTATTACGTCTGCTTCCTCGTCCTCGAGACGACGATGATCGGCGTCTTCGCGGCGGGCGACCTGGTCCTGTTCTACCTGATGTTCGAGGCCGGCCTCATGCCGATGTTCCTCATCATCGGGATCTGGGGGGGCAAGCGGCGCATCTACGCCTCGTTCAAGTTCTTCCTCTACACGCTGCTCGGCTCGGTGCTGATGCTGCTCGCGATCATCGCGATGTACTGGCACGCCGGCACGACGGACATCCAGGCGCTGCTCCAGCATCGTTTTCCGGCCTCGATGCAGACCTGGCTCTGGCTGGCCTTCTTCGCATCCTTCGCGGTGAAGATGCCGATGTGGCCGGTCCATACCTGGTTGCCGGATGCGCATGTGGAGGCACCCACCGCGGGCTCGGTGATCCTGGCCGGCATCCTCCTGAAGATGGGCGGCTACGGGTTCATCCGCTTCTCGCTGCCGATGTTCCCGGACGCGTCGCTGTACTTCCAGCCGCTCGTCTACGCGCTCTCGATCGTGGCAATCATCTACGCCTCGCTCGTCGCGCTGATGCAGGAGGACATGAAGAAGCTCGTTGCCTACTCGTCCGTGGCGCATATGGGCTTCGTGACCATGGGCCTGTTCTCCCTAAACCCGCAGGGGGTCCAGGGCGCCATGTTCCAGATGATCTCGCACGGCCTCGTCTCGGGCGCGCTCTTCCTCTGCGTCGGCGTCGTCTACGACCGGATCCATACCCGCGAGATCGCGGCCTATGGCGGCCTCGTGAACCGGATGCCGCTCTATGCGGTCGTCTTCCTCATCTTCACGATGGCGAATGTCGGTTTGCCGGGCACGTCCGGGTTCGTCGGCGAGTTCCTGACCATGATGGGCGCCTTCCGGTCCAACCCGTGGGTGGGGTTCTTCTCGGCCTTTGGCGTGATCCTGTCGGCTGGCTACGCCCTCTGGCTTTACGCCCGCGTCGTCTACGGCCCGCTCGAGAAGCCGGCGCTCCGTGGGATCCTCGACCTCAACCGGCGCGAGATGATCACCTTCGCGCCGCTCGTGCTGCTCACGATCTATTACGGCGTGCAGCCAGGCCCCATCCTCGACACCTTCGCGCCCCCAACCGAGGCCCTGATCAGGGGCGTCGAGACCGCCATGTCGGCGGTCAAGACCGCGGCGCTCTCTGGTAACTGACGAACATGCAGAGCTTCGCGGCATCGAGCTTCGGCCTCGCCACGCCCGAGATCATCGTGGCGGTGGGCGCCCTCGTGCTCCTCATGGTCGGCGCGTTCTCGGGGCGGCGCGCGACCAACATCGTCGGCACCGGGGCCTTCGTTGTGCTGCTTCTGGCGCTGATCGCCGTGGCTTTCTTGCCGCCTTCGAAGAACGCGATCCTGGGCGGAGCCTTCATCGCGGACGGCTTCGCCAAGTACATGAAGGTGCTGGTGCTGATCGGGTCGGCCGCGGCGCTCGCCCTCTCCTCCGACTACATGGAGCGCGAGGGCTTCATCCGCTTCGAGTTCCCGGTCCTCATCCTGCTGTCGACGGTCGGGATGATGATGATGGTGTCGGCGAACGACCTCATCTCGCTCTATCTCGGCCTCGAGCTCCAGAGCCTCGCGGCCTATGTGGTCGCCGCGATCCATCGCGACGATGCGCGCTCGACCGAGGCGGGGCTCAAGTACTTCGTCCTCGGGGCGCTGTCCTCGGGCATGCTGCTCTACGGCGCCTCTCTCATCTACGGCTTCACCGGCACGGTCTCCTTCCCCGCCATCGCGGAGGTGGTGCGCGGCGAGGCCGCGATCGGGCTGATCCTCGGCATCGTCTTCGTGGCCGCGGGCGTGTGCTTCAAGATTTCGGCCGTGCCGTTCCACATGTGGACGCCCGACGTCTACGAGGGCGCGCCGACGCCGGTGACGGCCTTCTTCGCGTCCGCGCCCAAGGTTGCGGCCATGGCGATGGCGGTGCGCGTCTTCGTCGGCGCCTTCCCGGAGATCATCCATTCCTGGCAGCAGATCATCGTCTTCGTCGCCATTCTGTCGATGGCGCTCGGTTCCTTCGCGGCTATCGGCCAGCGCAACATCAAGCGCCTGATGGCCTATTCCTCCATCGGCAATGTCGGCTACGCGCTGATCGGGCTTGCGGCCGGTACGCCGGAGGGCATCCAGGGGGTCATCGTCTACATGGCGATCTATCTCGCCATGACGCTCGGGGCCTTCGCGGTGATCATCGGCATGCGCCGCGGCGACCGCTACCTTGAGACCATCGACGAGCTCGCGGGCGCCGCGACGACGCATCCGTGGCGCGCCTTCGCGCTCGCCATGATGCTGTTTTCGCTGGCCGGAATCCCACCTCTCGCCGGCTTCTTCTCAAAGTTTTACGTCTTCGCGGCCGCCGTGCAAGCCGGGCTCTATACCCTCGCCGTCATCGGAGTCGTGACGAGCGTCATCGGCGCCTACTACTATATCCGGGTCGTGAAGGTGATGTATTTCGACGAGCCGCGTCCTGCTTTCGAGCGCATGGCGCCGGGCGCCGAGGCCGTGCTCATCGCCTGTAGCGTGGTGGTGACGCTGTTCTGGATCGTGCCTGCGCCGCTCGTGAATTCGGCGGCAGCGGCCGCCCGGTCGCTGTTCTGAGCCGGATGGCGTTCGCGCTTGCGCCGGAGGCTGCCGCCTCGGGCTATGGCCTCGTCGCGCACGAGACGATCGGGTCCACGAACGTGGATGCGATGGCGCGGCTCCACGCCGGCGCACCGGCTCCGTTCTGGGTCGTGTCGCGCCATCAGAACCAGGGCAGGGGTCGTCGTGGCGCCGCCTGGGAGACGCAGGCCGGCAATCTCGCCGCGAGTCTGGCACTCACCACCCGCGCAGAGCCGGCCGTGGTCGCGACGCTCGGATTCGTGGCGGGGTTGGCGCTGGTGCGAGCGCTGGACGCCGTGTGCGCCCTTCCTTCTCCCCTTGCGGGAGAAGGTGGCCCCGGCGTCAGCCGGGGTCGGATGAGGGGTGAGGACGGAGCGGGCGACCCCTCATCCGTCGTCCCTTCGGGCCGACACCTTCTCCCGCAAGGGGAGAAGGAAGGGCGGCGGTTCCGCCTCAAATGGCCGAACGACGTCCTGGCGGATGGCGCGAAGCTGGCCGGCATCCTGCTCGAGACCGAAACTCTCGGGGAGGCCAGGGCGGTCGTGATCGGAATCGGGGTCAATGTCGCGCATTCCCCAAAGGGGCTGCCCTATCCTGTGGCCTCGCTCCGCTCGCTTGGCCATGCGGTCGGGCCGGAGGAACTCTTCACAAGACTCAGCGCCGAGTGGGTCGAGACCGCCGGGATCTGGGACGAGGGGCGGGATTTCGATGCGATCCGTGATCTGTGGCTCGCGCGTGCGGCCGGGCTCGGCGAGCCGATCTTCGTGCGGTCAGGGACGATCGTGACGTCCGGCACCTTCGAGACCATCGATGGCCACGGCCAGCTCGTGCTGCGGACCGCCGAAGGCGAGATCCGGACGATCAGCGCCGGCGAAGTCCATTTCGGTACGGCCGCGACCGCGCGTCCGGAGGTAGCAGCGTGAACCCGAACGACGAACTCGTCTTCCTGCCGCTCGGAGGGGTCGGCGAGATCGGCATGAACGCCGCGCTCTACGGCTTCGGCCCGGAGCGGCGGCGGAAATGGATCCTGGTCGATTGCGGGATGGGCTTCGCGAGCGAGGAGCACATGCCGGGCGTCGACCTGATGTACCCGGACCTCTCCTTCATCGAGGCGCGGAAGCAGGATCTCCTCGGCATCCTGATCACGCACGCGCACGAGGACCATATCGGGGCCCTCGTGGAGATGTGGCCGCGTCTGCGCGCACCGGTCTACGCGACGCGCTTCGCGGTCGGGCTGATCGAGACGCGCAAGCTCAACGAGCCCGGCGCGCCGAAGATCGACCTGAACGAGATCGCGCCCGGAGGCAGGCTGCAGCTCGGGCCCTTCTCGATCGAGTATGTCCCGGTCTCCCACTCGATCCCCGAATCGAATGCGCTCGCGATCCGCACGCCGGCGGGGCTCGTCGTCCATACGGGCGACTGGAAGATCGATCCGACGCCCTATCTCGGCGGTACGACCGAGGAATCCGCCTTCCGCGCCCTCGGCGACGAGGGCGTGCTCGCGCTCGTCTGCGATTCGACGAACATCGTTCGGGACGGCGTCAGCCCGAGCGAATCGGAGGTCGCAGCTTCCCTGAAGCAGCTGATCGCCGGTGCTCCGCACCGGGTGGCGATCACGACCTTCGCGTCGAACGTGGCACGCATGCGCGCGGTCGCCGAGGCCGCCCAGGCCTGCGGCCGCGAGGTGGTGGTGGTGGGCCGCGCGATGGACCGGGTCGTCGATGTGGCGGAGGAATGCGGCTATCTCGCCGGCCTGAACGAGTTCAGCCCGCCCCAGGCCTACGGCTATCTCGACCGCAGCCGGGTGGTGGCGCTCCTCACGGGCTCTCAGGGCGAGCCGCGCGCGGCGCTCGCCCGCATCGCGGAAGACGAGCACCCCGACATCGCGCTCTCGGCCGGCGACCGCGTGATCTTCTCCTCGCGCACCATCCCGGGCAACGAGAGCGCGGTGAACGCCATCATCAACAATCTCGTCCGGCGAGGCATCGAGGTGCTGACGGACCGCACGCATCTCGTCCACGTCTCCGGCCATCCCCGGAAGGGCGAGGTTGCCCGGATGTACGAGTGGACGCGGCCGCGGATCGCCGTCCCCGTCCACGGCGAGGATCTCCATCTCGGCGTCCATGCCGATTTCGCGCGGCGCCAGGGCGTGCCGCACGTCGTCAAGGCGCGGAACGGCACCGTCGTGAAGCTCGCGCCGGGCGAGCCCGAGATCGTCGAGCATGTCTCGGCCGGCCGCCTTTACCGCGACGGCGACGTGATCGTCGGCCAGCTCGACAAGGCGATTCCGGAGCGGCGCAAGCTCTCCTTCGCGGGCATCGTGTCCGTCGCGATCGCGATCGACGAGCGCGGCGAACTCGCGGGCGATCCGGCTGTGGAGCATATGGGCATCCCCGAGCGGACGCGCTCGGGCGACACCTTCGCCGAGCTCATCGACGATGCGATCGCCGAGACGCTGAACGGCATGCCTCGGGCGCGCCGGCGCGACTCGCAAGCGGTCGAGGAGGCCGTCTCGCGCGCCGTCCGCGGCGTCGTGCGCGCGCATTGGGGCAAGAAGCCTGCCTGCCACGTCCTCGTCGTCGAGGTATAAGGCTCCTGCAAAGCTTGGGACCGGAGGCGGAGGGGCGATGATCGGGCGGCTCAACCATGTGGCGATCGCCGTGCGGGATCTCGCCGCGGCGACCCGCATCTATCGCGACACGCTCGGCGCCGAGGTCTCCGCGCCGGTGCCGCAGCCGGAGCACGGCGTGACGGTCGTCTTCGTGAACCTGCCGAACACGAAGATCGAGTTCCTGGAGCCGCTGGGTGAGAACTCGCCCATCCGGGCCTTCCTCGATCGCAACCCGGACGGGGCGATCCATCACCTCTGCTACGAGGTCGAAGACATCCATGCCGCCCGCGACAAGCTGGTCGGGCAGGGCGCGCGCGTGCTCGGCGGCGGCGAGCCGAAGATCGGCGCGCACGGCAAGCCCGTGCTCTTCCTCCACCCGAAGGATTTCTGCGGCACGCTGACCGAGCTCGAGCAGGCCTGAACGATGATGCCGGTCGGCTGGGCCGCACGCTCCCTTCTCACGACTATCCTTGCCGTCGTGGCGCTGGCCGGGCTCGGGATCTATGCCGGCGTGCTGCTGAAGCTCACGGTGACCGGCGCTCTGGGCCTCTATTTCGTGGTCTGGTGGACCATCGTCTTCGCCATTCTGCCTGTCCGCATGCGGACCCAGGCGGAGATCGGTGAGGTCACGGCCGGCACGGAGCCCGGCGCGCCGGCGGATCCCGCGCTCCGCGAGCGCGCGATCTGGACCACGATCGCGGCGGACGTCGTATTCGTGCTGGTGGCGGCCCTCTTCCCCCTGGCGGGCCTCTGAGGATCGCGTCGCGCCCAAAACAAAAGAGCAAGGCTGTAGAAGCCCTGCTCTTGGCCTTGCGGCAGATCGACGATGACCTCGGTCTCTCATAAAGCCGCTTGTCGGGCGGCGGGACCGAAGCTTGGCTTCCTCCCAGGACTTGGACCCGGCGCACGCTCTTGTCCGGGTGCGGCCGATGCGCTCTTGTCTATGGCACCCGGATGACGCTGTCACCCTGAATCTACTCCAGCTCGACGAAAGTTTAGGTCTGTCCGCTCCCGAAGCTTGGCTTTTCCGGTGCTTTCTTTCCCGTCTTGCATTCCCGGACGGATGGTCTGATAGCGAAGCGCACGAGCGCCGCTGACGCGCTTAAGCCGGCGTTTCCGCTCGATCCTCCATCTCTCTCCCATGCGCCTGTCCCGCTTCCTCCTGCCGATCCTGCGCGATGCGCCCCGCGAGGCGGAGATCGCCTCGCACCGCCTGATGCTGCGTGCGGGCATGATCCGCCAGCAATCGGCCGGCATCTATTCCTGGCTCCCGCTCGGTTATCGTGTGCTGCGCAAGATCGAGGCGATCGTCAGGGAGGAGCAGAACCGCTCCGGCGCCCTCGAGCTCCTCATGCCGACCATCCAGTCGGCCGATCTGTGGCGCGAATCCGGCCGCTACGACGCCTATGGCAAGGAGATGTTGCGCATCCAGGATCGCCATGAGCGCGACATGCTGTTCGGGCCGACCAACGAGGAGATGATCACCGACATCTTCCGCGCCTACGTGAAGTCCTATCGCGACCTGCCGATGAACCTCTACCATATCCAGTGGAAGTTCCGGGACGAGGTCAGGCCGCGCTTCGGCGTGATGCGCTCGCGCGAGTTCCTGATGAAGGACGCCTATTCCTTCGATCTGGACCAGGCGGGGGCCCGCCATTCCTACAACAAGATGTTCGTCGCCTATCTGCGCACCTTCGCGCGGCTCGGGCTCAAGTCGATCCCGATGCGTGCGGAATCGGGCCCGATCGGGGGCGACATGAGCCACGAATTCATCATCCTGGCCTCGACCGGCGAGAGCGAGGTGTTCTGCCACAGGGACTATCTCGGCTTCGACACCCCGCCGGCGGATACCGACTTCGACAGCCGGGAGGGGCTGCAGGCCATCGTCGACCGCTGGACCTCCCTCTATGCGGCAACCTCCGAGATGCATGATGCCGGCGAGTTCGCAAATCTCGCCGAGAGCGACCGCATGTCCGCCCGCGGCATCGAGGTCGGCCATATCTTCTATTTCGGCACCAAGTATTCCGCCCCAATGGGCGCGCGCGTCACGGGCCCGGACGGCACCGAGCACGATGTCCACATGGGTTCCTACGGCATCGGCCCGAGCCGGCTCGTCGCCGCCATCATCGAGGCGAGCCACGACGATGCCGGGATCGTCTGGCCGGACGCGGTGGCGCCTTTCCAGGTCGGACTCCTGAACCTGCGGGTCGGCGATTCGGCCACGGACGCGGCCTGCGCCGACCTCTATCGGGGGCTCGTCGCGGCCGGCTTCGACGTGCTCTACGACGACCGCGACGACCGGCCCGGCGCCAAGTTCGCGACGGCCGATCTCATCGGCCTACCCTGGCAGCTGATCGTCGGGCCGAAGGGTCTGGCCGAAGGCAAGGTCGAGCTCAAGCGCCGTGCAACCGGCGAGCGCGAGACATTGTCCCCGGCCGATGCGCTGCGGCGGATCACCGGCTGACCCGGATGGCGGACCCGAGACGGACCGCGACCCTGCCTTTCGCGCCCTACGAATGGCTTCTGGCGGGGCGCTATCTCAAGACGCGGCTCATCGCGCTCCTGTCGTTCCTCGGCATCATGCTCGGGGTCGCGACCCTCATCATCGTGCTCTCGGTGATGAACGGCTTCCGGAAGGAGCTTCTGGAGAAGCTCGTCGGCATCAACGGCCACATCTTCGTGGCTCCCATCGACAGCCCGCTCACCGACTATCCCGAGGTCGCCGAGCGCCTCTCCAAGGTCTACGGCGTGCGCCGCGCGGTGCCCTTCGTCGAGGGACAGGTCTTCGCCTCCTCCCCCTATAACGGCTCAGGCGCGCTCGTCCGGGGGGTGCGTGGCGAGGACATGCCGAAGATCACGGCGGTCGCCGAGAACCTGCGCCAGGGAACGCTGGAGAACTTCGACGCTTCCGGAGGCGTGGCGGTCGGCCGGCGGCTCGCCGAAGCTTTGGGGCTTCAGGCCGGCGACAGCATCTCGCTCCTGACCCCGCGCGGGGCATCGACGCCATTCGGGACGACGCCGCGCATCAAGGCCTTCCCGATCGTCGCCGTCTTCGAGATCGGCATGTCGGAGTTCGACGCGACCTTCATCTATATGCCGATGGTGGAGGCTCAGGCCTTCTTCAACCGGGAAGGCGACGCGACGCTGATCGAGGTCTTCCTCGACGATGCCGACCGGGTCGACGAGGCCCGCTATGCCATCGAGCAGGCGGCGGAACGGCCGGTGCTCCTTACCGATTGGCGCCAGCGCAACCGCACCTTCTTCTCGGCCCTCGAGGTCGAGCGCAACGTGATGTTCCTGATCCTCACGCTCATCGTCCTCGTGGCGGCCCTGAACATCATCGCCGGCCTCGTGATGCTCGTGAAGGACAAGTCGAGCGACATCGCGATCCTGCGCACCATGGGGGCGACCCGCTCGGCCGTGATGCGCATCTTCGTCGTCACGGGCGCCTCGATCGGCATCGTCGGGACGCTGGCCGGCGTGGCGCTGGGCCTCCTCGTCTCGCTCAACATCGAATCCCTTCGGCAATTCATCTCCGGCCTCACGGGCGCGAACCTGTTTCCGGCTGAGCTCTATTTCCTGTCGCGGCTGCCCGCGGTGGTGGACCCGACGGAGGTCACCACCGTTGTCGTGCTCGCGATGGCGCTCTCCCTTCTCGCCACCATGTACCCGTCCTGGCGCGCGGCGCGGCTCGATCCCGTCGAGGCGCTGCGTTACGGCTGACCGGCATGGCGGAGGAGGCAATCCCGGCGCTGCGCCTCGCGCGGGTCGAGCGCCGCTATCCCGAGGGCGAAGGATTTCTCGAGATCCTGCGCGGAGTGGAACTGGCGTTGATGCCGGGCGAGATGGTCGCGCTGGTTGCGCCCTCCGGAGCGGGAAAATCGACCCTGCTGCACGTCGCGGGCCTTCTGGAGAAGCCCGACGGCGGCGATGTCGTGATCGGCGGTCGCTCGACCGCGGCGATGAGCGATGCCGAGCGCACCCGCACGCGGCGGGAGGAGATCGGCTTCGTCTATCAGTTCCACCATCTCCTGCCCGAATTCACGGCGCTCGAGAACGTGGTCATGCCGCAGATGATCCGGGGCCTGTCCCGCAAGGAGGCGAAGGGGAGGGCGGCCGAGCTTCTGGCCTTTCTCGGTCTCGGCGAGCGGCTGACGCACCGGCCGGCGAAGCTTTCGGGAGGCGAGCAGCAGCGGGTGGCGATCGCAAGAGCCGTGGCCAATGCGCCGCGCCTGCTTCTGGCGGACGAGCCCACGGGCAACCTCGATCCGCAGACCTCGCGGCACGTCTTCTCGACGCTGGTCTCGCTCGTGCGCGCCTCCGGCCTCGCGGCGCTGGTGGCGACCCACAATCTCGAGCTTGCCGAGCGGATGGATCGCCGGCTCACCTTGCGGGACGGCCTGCTCGTCGAGCTCGACTGACCGCAACCCGGCCAGGCGAGCGGATGCTCCGCGGGCACGCGGTCGGCGGTCAGGAACTGCAGCGCTCTCGGCCAGCATGGCGCCAGCCTGAACCGGCCGCCGAATCTGGGGACGCCCGGCCCGGCGGGATCGACTCGCCGCGGCGCACGGGCGAAAGATGCCGGCCCGCTCCGAATCCGAGACCATGGCGCGCATTCTCCGAGACGTCGGCTTCGTCCATCTGCACCTCCACTCGTCCTATTCGCTGCTGGAAGGCGCGCTGAAGATCGCCGACCTGCAGAAGCTCGCAGAGAAGGACCGGCAGCCGGCGCTGGCCCTCACCGACACCAACAATCTCTTCGGCGCGCTCGAATTCTCCGAAAAGCTCGCCGGAAAGGGCATCCAGCCCATCGCGGGCATCCAGCTCTCGGTATGCTTCGAGGATCCGGAGCCGAATGCCCGCCAGCCCGGGGTCAGGACGTCGAACATCGTGCTGCTTGCGGCCACGGAGGAGGGCTACGGCAACCTGATGAAGCTCGCGAGCCGGGCGCAGTTCGACGTTCCGCTCGGCGATCCCCCGCATGTCCGGGCGGATCGCCTGAAGGAGCATGCGGCCGGGCTCTTCGCGCTGACCGGCGGCTTCACGGGCCCGCTCGATACGGCGCTCCGCGACGGGGGCAGGGCGGATCTCGCCGCACGCCGGCTCGGGCTGCTGCAGGATGCGTTCCGGGACGCCCTCTATGTCGAGATCGGGCGTCACGGCCTCGACGCGGAGCGGATGGTCGAGGGCCAGCTCATCGATATGGCGGATGCGCGCGGCATCCCGATCGTGGCGACGAACGAGCCCTTCTTCGCCTCCGCCTCCGATTTCGAGGCCCAGGATGCGCTCCTCGCGATCGCCGAGGGCCGGCTCGTTTCCGACGACAACCGCCGCCGGCTCACGCCCGAGCACCGCTTCCGCACCCGGGCCGAGATGGCGGAACTCTTCGCCGACCTGCCGGATGCGCTGCAGGCGAGCGTCGAGATCGCGATGCGCTGCCATTTCCGCGTCAGGACCCGGAAGCCGATCCTGCCGAGCTTCGGCACGGGGGAGGGGACGGAGCCATTCGACGAGGCGGCCGAACTCGCCCGGCAGGCCGAGGAGGGACTCGAGGCGCGGCTTGCCGCGCATGGACCGGCGCCCGGCTACACGGCCGCGGATTATCGCGAGCGCCTCGGCTACGAGCTCGGCGTCATTACCCGGATGAAGTTCCCGGGCTACTTCCTGATCGTCGCCGACTTCATCAAATGGGCGAAGGAGCACGACATTCCGGTCGGGCCCGGCCGCGGCTCGGGGGCGGGCTCGCTCGTGGCCTACGCGCTGACCATCACCGATCTCGATCCGATCCGCTTCGGCCTGCTCTTCGAGCGCTTCCTGAACCCCGAGCGCGTCTCGATGCCGGATTTCGACATCGACTTCTGCGTCGACGGGCGCGAGCGCGTGATCGAATACGTCCAGCATCGATACGGCGAGCGGCAGGTCGCGCAGATCATCACCTTCGGCACCCTGCTCGCCCGCGGTGTCATGCGCGATGTCGGCCGCGTGCTGGAAATGCCCTACGGGCAGGTCGACAAGCTGACCAAGCTCGTCCCCAACAATCCGGCAAATCCCGTCACGCTCGACCAGGCGATCGCGGGCGAGCCGAAGCTGCAGGCGGCGGCCCGGGAGGAACCTGTCGTCGGCCGCATGCTCGAGATCGCGAAGAAGCTGGAGGGCTTGCATCGCCACGCCTCGACGCACGCCGCGGGCGTCGTGATCGGCGACCGGCCTCTCGAAGAGCTGGTGCCGCTCTACCGCGACCCGAAGACGGGCATGCGGGTGACCCAGTTCAACATGAAATGGGTCGAGCAGGCGGGGCTCGTGAAGTTCGACTTCCTCGGGCTCAAGACCCTGACCGTGCTGAAGAAGGCGGTTGAGCTGATCCGGGCGAAAGGCGTCGATATCGATCTCGCGACGATCCCGCTCGACGACAGGAAGACCTACGAGCAGCTCGGGCGTGGCGAGACGGTGGGCGTGTTCCAGGTGGAATCGGCCGGCATGCGCAAGGCGCTCTGCGAGATGGAGGCCGACCGCATCGAGGACCTGATCGCGCTCGTCGCGCTCTACCGCCCGGGCCCGATGGCCAACATCCCGGTCTATTGCGCGCGAAAGCTCGGGCGCGACCCGGACCCGGAGGAGACCTGGTACCCGCATCCGAAACTCGCGCCGATCCTGCGCGAGACCTTCGGCATCATCGTCTACCAGGAGCAGGTGATGGAGGTCGCCAAGCTCCTCGCCGGCTATTCGCTCGGCGGCGCGGACATGCTGCGCCGCGCGATGGGCAAGAAGATCAAGGCGGAGATGGATGCCCAGCGCGACATTTTCGTGCGGGGCTGCACCGAGCGCGGGCTGGAACGCGAGACCGCGGACACCATCTTCGACCTGCTCGCCAAGTTCGCCGATTACGGCTTCAACAAAAGCCACGCGGCAGCCTACGCGCTCGTCGCCTACCAGACCGCGTACCTGAAGGCGAACTATCCGGTCGAGTTCCTGGCGGCCTCCATGACCATGGATATCGACAACACCGACAAGCTGGGCGAATTCCGGCGCGAGGCGCAGCGCCTCGGGATCAAGGTCGAGCCGCCCTCCATCAATCGCTCTGGCGTGGTGTTCCAGGTGGAGCGCGGCGGCGAAGGCCAGGGCGGCATCCGCTACGCGCTCGCGGCCATCAAGGGGGTCGGCCGGGGCGCGGTGGAGGCCCTGGTCGAGGCGCGCGGCGACAAGCCGTTCAGAACCCTCACCGATCTCGCGCAGCGCATCAACCCGCGCGTCCTGAACAAGCGCACGCTAGAGAACCTCATCGCGGCCGGCGCCCTTGACGAGCTCGAACCGGACCGCGCCCGGGCGACGGCGGCGGTCGATGCGATGATGGGCTTGGCGCAGCGCGCGGAAGACATGCGCACGGGCGGCGCGCTCGACATGTTCGGCGGCGTTGCGGATCCCGGAATCGAGCTCAGGGTGCCGCTCCATCAGGCCTGGCCCGCCGCCGAGCGGCTGCGCAAGGAATACGAGGCGGTCGGCTTCTTCCTGTCCGGCCATCCGCTCGACGAATACGGTGAGCTTCTGAAGAAGCTGCGCGTCCAGAGCTGGGCCGAGTTCTGCCGCACGGCCAAGGCGAATGGCGGCTCCGTCGGCCGCGTCGCGGCGAGCGTGCTCGACCGGCAGGAGCGCCGCACCAAGAGCGGCTCGAAGATGGGTATCGTGAACCTGTCGGACCAGACGGGCCACTACGAGGCGATCATCTTCTCGGAGGGGCTGACGACATATCGCGATCTGCTCGAGCCAGGCCGCGCCGTCCTGCTGGTCCTGCAGGCTGGCGTCGAGGGCGAGGACGTCCGCGCCCGCATCCAGTCTGCGGAGCCGCTCGACGATGCGCTCGCCCGGCACCGCAACGACATGCGCATCTTCTTACGCGACCCGCGGCCGATATCGAGCGTGCAGGACCGGTTGCGGGCCCGCGGCGGCGATGTCCGCGGCGAGGGCGAGGTGTCCCTCATCCTCATCCTCGACGAGGGCGAGCGCGAGGTCGAGGTGAAGCTGAAGGGCCGCTACCCTGCCTCCCCGGCCATCGCGGGTGCGTTGCGGGCGGTGCCGGGCGTGGTCGACGTCCAGATCGCGTAGGGGAGGGAGGGGGGCGCAGCCCTCTCCGGCCCATCGCTGGAAGGCGAGGCGACGGAGCTGGTCTGGTCGGTCCCGTCAGTTCACGAATCGGACCTTCCGGTCCTTGCAGATGTCCTGCTCGTGCAGGTCGGCCTCGCCGGCCCGCTGGAACGTCGCCGAGATCGTCACTGTGCAGGACTTGAGTGCCGGCAGGCGCAGTGTCACGGTCTGCCCCGATCCGAGTTCTTTCGCCAAACGTGCCGTCTTGCCCTCCGCCGAGACTTCGAGCGCGGTGAGCGCCGAGCCGCTGTCGTTCGTGATGCTGAGCGCACGCGCCGGCGTGGGTCCTTTAGGCTTCACCTTCGCCCGCGGCCTCGCCGCGGGAGCCGCCTCCTCGGCCGGCGGGGTCAGCGGTGCAGCCCCGCTCCCGGATGCCGGCGGCTCGAAGAGCGAGGTTTGCGCCTGCACGCCTCCCGCGATCAGCAGGCAGCCGCAGGCGATTGCGAGCGATTTCCATCCCGACATGTCTTCAACCCCCTCGGCGGAACCCAAATAAGCAGAGCCCCCGCCCGGCCAAGGTGACCATAACCGTCCGGTGCGGTCCAGACCGGCCGGAACGCTGTCCAGCGCCGATCCTGCGGTGCGCAGCGGGTCAGAAATGCTCCTCGATGAAGGCTGCGTTCTCCTGCCCGCCCCGGCGGCGATAGCTCGCCTCCATCATCGGGATGAGATCCTCGACCTTCTCGGCTACCCCGTAATTCAGCTCCAGACCAGCTCGGATGAACCCGTTCAGCCGCATATGGGCGAGGAGATCGATCAGCGGACGCCAGAAGCCGTTCACGTCGAGGAGGAGGATCGGCTTGGTGTGACGCCCGAGCTGCGACCAGGTCATCTGCTCCACCAGCTCCTCGAGGGTCCCGACGCCGCCCGGCAGAGCGACGAAGGCGTCCGAGCGGTCGAACATGAGCTGCTTGCGCGTATGCATGTCCGGGACGATGATCGTCTCCTGCGCTGCGTCCAGCATGTTCTCGCGCCGGCGCAGGAAGTCCGGGATGATGCCCGTGACATGCCCGCCGTGACGCAGCACTGATCTGGCCGTGATGCCCATCAGGCCGACGTCCCCGCCGCCATAGACGAGCCCCAGCCCGGCTTCGGCGAGGAGCCGGCCGAGTTCCTCTGCGGCTTTGGCGAAGGCCGGATCCGCGCCCGGGCTCGACCCGCAATAGACGCAGACGTTGCGCAGCGCGCTTCCGCCGCCATTCGGCAAGCCTTCGCGGGCCGCGTCGTGATCGGGCATGCTATCTCCTTGTTGCCGCTCGTTTCCGGTCGTAACTTGTAGACGAGAGTGCAAGCTTCCAAGCCGAACGTGCGATTGGGAACGACATGAGCGTGGGTCCCGCCAGGACGATTATCTCGGTCCTGGCGATTCTGGCATTCGCCGCGGGGCTGGGCTGGCACTTTTCCCGCGAGCGCACGGCCGCGCCGCCACCCCAGATCGCCGGTCGGACCGTGGAGCAGGCGCCCCGGACGGATCCTCCGGGTAGCCGGCCGTCCGGGGCGGTCACCGCTCCGGCGGCGCCGGCGCAGCAATCCGCGGCTCTCCCGCCTCAACCGGCCCCGGGGCAGGCCGCTCCGGTCGGTGCCGGGCAAGCGGAGGGTCCGAAGCTAGGCGAGGCGGCGAAACCCGCGGAGGCGGCCGCGTCCGAGCCCAAGCTTCCTTCGTTCGACGTCGTCCGGGTGGAGCCCACAGGCGAGAGCGTGATCGCGGGGCGCGCCGCGCCGAGTGCGACCGTCGAGCTCCTCCGCAACGGCCAGCCTTTCGCGCGCGTGGTCGCGGACGCGTCGGGACTTTTCGCCTTCGTGCCCCCGCCTCTTCCGGCCGGCTCGCATGAGATCGTACTCCAGGCGACCTCGTCGGAGGGCGGCCGCATGCGGTCCGCGCAGAGTGTGACCGTCGTGATCGCACCCGACCGGAAGCAGACGCCGCTCGTGACGGTTACGGCGCCCGACCAGCCGACCATCGTGCTGTCGAAGCCGGACGAACCGGCCGCCTCGACTCCGGCCGTCGCCGCCGCGGGAAACTCCGCTGCGCCAGCTGTTCCCGCGGGAGCGCCATCCGCTCCGGCCAAACGGCCCGAGATCCGCATCGCCACGGTGGAGACGGAAGGGACGGGTCGGCTCTTCATCTCCGGCCAAGCCGCACCCGGCGCGACGATCCGTCTTTATCTGAACGATGCCTTCGTGGCGCCGAGCGGGACGGGCCCGGACGGGCGCCTGTCCTTCTCCATCGAGCGCGGTATCAAGCCGGGCGACTATCGCATCCGCCTGGACGATGTGGATCCCGTGACAGGCGCCGTGAAATCGCGCGCCGAAGTCCCCTTCACCGTGCCGGCTCCGCCGCCGGTCGCGGTCGCCGGCGCCCCCGTGGGCCGGGCCACGGATTCTGCCGGCTCCACGGCACCGGGCTCGCCGCACACCGGCGACCTCACGGGACGGCAGCCGGAGCGCGCCCCTGCCCCGGGTTCCGTGGTCGCGGGGCTCCAGCCCGGGACCGGGCGGGGAGGATCCTCCTCGGGTTCGGCAGCGCCCCAGGCGGCCGCCTCTCCGAACGCGATCGCCCTCGCCGATCCCGGCCAGGTCGTCGTACCCGAGGTCAATACGGCCATCGTCGCGCGCGGCGACAATCTCTGGCGCATCTCCAAGCGCGTCTACGGACGCGGCCTCCGCTACACCGTCATCTACGGAGCGAACTCGCCGCAGATCCGCAATCCCGATCTGATCTATCCGGGCCAGGTCTTCGTGCTTCCGGCCGACGAGGCGGCGAAGACGCGCTGATGGTCACCCTGGGTGGGGGGCGGCAGGTGCAAGGCGGCGCGCCCTGACCTATATCCCGGGCCTACCGGACAGGACGAATGCTCGCACCACCCTCGGCCATCGAGGCGCCGCAACCGCGCCCGGGCCTCGTCGCCACGCTCTTCAGATTGTGGCCCTATCTCTGGCCGACGGGCCGGCCGGAGCTGCAGCGGCGCGTATTCCTCGCCTTCGGCCTCCTGCTGATCGCGAAGGGCGTGACCATGGTCACGCCCTTCGCCTTCAAATGGGCCACGGACGCGCTCGTGCTCGCGACGGGGAAGGGGGGACCCGGAGAGGCCGCGAGCCTGCCGGACTGGATCGCCGGGCTGCCCTGGGGCGCCTGGGGGGCGCCGCTTGCGCTGACCGTCGTCTACGGCGTCTCCCGCGCGCTTCAGGCGCTGCTGACGCAGGTGCGCGACGGTCTCTTCGCCAAGGTCGCGATGCATGCCGTGCGGCGGCTCGCCCAGAAGACCTTCGAGCACATGCATGCGCTCTCGCTCCGCTTCCACCTGGAGCGCAAGACGGGCGGGCTTACGCGGGTGCTGGAGCGCGGGAGGAACGGCATCGAGGAACTCTCGCGCCTCTTCGTGCTCCAGCTCATCCCGACGATCGTCGAGTTCGCGCTCGTGATCGGAATCCTCGCCTGGGAGTTCGATTGGCTCTATTCGGCCGTCGTCGTCGTGATGGTCGCCGTCTATCTCGCCTATACCTACAAGGCGACCGAGTGGCGGATCTCCATCCGCAAGCAGATGAACGACTCCGATACCGACGCCAATGTGCGGGCCGTCGACTCGCTTCTGAACTACGAGACGGTGAAGTATTTCGGTGCGGAGCGCCGCGAGGCCGAGCGCTACGACCGCTCCATGCAGCGCTACGAACGGGCATCCACCCAGACCTACACGTCCCTCGCCGTCTTGAATTCGGGACAGGCCGTGATCTTCTCGGCCGGAATGACGGTGGTGATGCTGCTCGCTGCGCGCGACATCATGGCGGGGAGGGCGTCGGTCGGCAGCTTCGTGCTGGTGAATGCGATGCTGGTCCAGCTCTACATCCCGCTCAACTTCATGGGCATGCTGTACCGCGAGATCAAGCAGGCGCTCATCGACATCGACGACATGTTCCGGATCATCGAGCAACATCCCGAGATCCAGGACCGGCCGGGCGCGCAGCCCCTCGTGGTGAGGGAGGGCGAGGTCCGGTTCGAGGACGTGCATTTCGCCTACACGTCCGCCCGGCCGATCCTGAAGGGGATCAGCTTCGCGGTGCCGGCCGGGCGCACGGTGGCTATCGTGGGCCCCTCGGGAGCCGGCAAGTCGACGATCTCGCGCCTCCTGTTCAGGTTCTACGAGCCGACGAGCGGGGGCATCCTCATCGATGGGCAGGACATTTCGGAGGTGCAGCAGGCAAGCCTGCGCGCGGCGATCGGCATGGTCCCCCAGGACACCGTGCTGTTCAACGACACGATCGGGTACAACATCGCCTATGGTCGCGACGGCGCCCGTCCGGAGGATATCGCGGAGGCCGCCCGGCTCGCGCAGATCGACGGCTTCGTGCGCGCGCTGCCGGAAGGCTACGACACGCCGGTCGGCGAGCGCGGGCTCAAGCTATCGGGCGGCGAGAAGCAGCGCGTCGCGATTGCCCGAACGATCCTCAAGGCCCCGCCGATCCTGATCCTCGACGAGGCGACCTCGGCGCTCGATTCGTTCACCGAGAAGGAGATCCAGGACGCCCTCGAGCGCGTCTCCCGGGACCGCACGACCATCGTCATTGCGCACCGGCTTTCGACCGTCGTCGGAGCCGACGAGATCATCGTCCTGGATGGCGGCGTGATCGTCGAGCGCGGCACCCATGCCGATCTCCTGGCCAGGGATGGCGTCTATGCCGCGATGTGGGACCGGCAGCGCAAGGCGGCCGAGGCCATGGAAACGCTGCAGCAGACGCAGGCGCAAGAGGCGCCTTCGCTGCGCGTGAGCGTGGCCGGTTGATTCTGGAGAGGAGGCCTGCGATCCGCGGGCCGGCAGGACGGCACCAGCAAAGGGCGACATGACCGATATCTACGAATCGATCCGGCGGCTTTTCGTGCCGATCCGCCGCGAGGGCTATCCCTTCATCGCCATCGCGTTTGCGGCCGCGGTGCTGCTCGGGTTCGTCTGGGCGCCGCTGTTCTGGATCCTGCTGATCGTCACGCTGTGGGTCTGCTACTTCTTTCGCGATCCCGAACGGGTGACGCCAGTTCGTGAGGGCCTGGTGGTCTCGCCGGCGGATGGACGCATTAGCATGATCACCAACGCGGCTCCGCCGCCCGAGATGGGGCTGCCGGAGGCCCCGATGCTCCGCATCTCGGTGTTCATGAACGTGTTCGACTGCCACGTGAACCGCTCGCCCGTGACGGGACGCATCATCCGCGTCGCGTACACGCCCGGGCTCTTCCTCAACGCCGATCTCGACAAGGCGAGCGAGGACAACGAGCGCAACGCCCTTGTGATCGAGACCGGGGGCGTGTCGGTGGGCGTGGTGCAGATCGCGGGGCTCGTTGCCCGACGCATCGTGGACTGGGTCAAGGAGGGTGACAGCATCACGACGGGCCAGCGCTTCGGCCTGATCCGGTTCGGCTCGCGGGTAGACGTCTACCTCCCGCCGACCGCGCAGGTGCTCGTCGGCGTGGGCCAGAAGGCGATCGCCGGCGAGACGGTGCTCGCCGACATCCTGGGCAACGAGGCCCCGCGGACCTATCTCGCGTCATGAGCCTGCCCCCTCGCTTGTCCGAGGGTCCCCGCGCCCCTAGCCTGCGCCCGAGCCAAGCCGCATGAGCGACATCTTCCAGCCCTTCGTCCCGGATCCGGTCGAGCCCCGGCGGCGCCTGTTCAACCGGCCGGTACCTTTCCGGGTGATCGCGCCGAACCTCATCACGCTCGTCGCGCTCTGCCTCGGGCTGACCGCCATCCGGCTTGCCTACGAAGGCAAGCTCGAGCCTTCGGTCCTGGCCATCGTGGTCGCGGCGTTGCTGGATGGCGTGGACGGGCGCGTGGCACGCCTCCTCAAGGGAACCTCCCGGTTCGGGGCGGAACTCGATTCGCTTGCCGATTTTGTCAATTTCGGCGTGGCGCCCGCGCTCGTGCTCTACAGCTTCGTCCTCCACGACGCGAAGGCATTCGGCTGGATCGTCGCGCTCATCTTCGCGATCGCGACCGGGCTGCGTCTCGCCCGCTTCAACGTCATGATCGAGGATCCGGACCGACCCGAATGGAAGAAGGACTTCTTCGTCGGCATGCCCGCTCCGGCGGGCGCAGGGACGGTGCTCCTGCCGATCTATCTCCACTTCCTCGGCTGGCCGGCCGAGTGGCAGTTCCTGCCGGTCGTCCTCGGCTACGTGCTGGTGATCGCGCTCCTCATGGTCTCGACCATCCCGACCTATTCGGGGAAGACGATGGGCAAACGCATTCCGCGCGATTGGGTGCTGCCCATCTTCGTGATGACGGTCGCGGTGTTCGGTCTCGTCGTGAGCTTCCCCTTCGAGGCGCTCGTCATCATCACGATCTTCTATCTCGCGACCATCCCGCTCGGGGTGGTGCATTACCAGCGGCTCCGGCGGCAGCATGCGGCGCCGGCCGCCGTCCTCCCTGCCGAAGGGGACCGCGTCGAGATCTGATCAGTACCGCCCGAGGCGCGCCGCGTTCGCCCGGACGCGCGCGTGACCGGGCCTCGAGGCCGCCCGGACCAGCACGAGGGCCTCGTGCGCCATCCCGGCCGGGGTGACCGGGGCCGCAAGCGCGCGCCACATCATCGCATTCCAGGCCATGCAGGCTTCCATCGCGCCTTCCCAGGCCGCCACGACCTTCTCGGAGGTGGCGCCATGCCATTCCGCGAGACCGTCCGCGCTGGGTCTCACGAGGCAATGCGCTAGGATCGGCAGGCGCGCGGCGATCGTGACCGCGCTGTTCGCGGCCGCCTCGCCGGCCTCCAGCGCCGTCTCCACGAGGGCGTGCGTGAGATTGCGGGACATGGGGCCTCCGTGCCGTTCGGCCGTGCCGGCCGTCGCGAGTTCACAAGCGCGCCGGGGCTCTCTAAGTTCCGGGCCGAAGCGAGGTGCAGGGACGTCGAGCGGGAATGGTTTCCGAAAGGGCTGCGGCCGATCCGGAAGGCGGCAGCCTGCCGCCCCGTCTCGTCCTCGCGTCCGCCTCGCCGCGACGGCTGGCGCTGCTCGCCCAGATCGGTCTCGTTCCGGACGAGGTGCGTCCGACCGATCTCGACGAGGCGCCGCTGAAAGGCGAACTGCCTCGCCACCATGCGCGCCGGCTCGCCCGCGCGAAGGCCGAGGCTGCGGCCGGAAGCGGGGAGGGCTCCTTCCTCCTTGCGGCCGATACCGTCGTCGCGGTCGGGCGGCGGATCCTCCCGAAGGCGGAAACGGCCGAGGAGGCGCGCCGCTGCCTGGAACTCCTTTCAGGCCGGGCGCACCGCGTCTTTACGGGCATCTGCCTGCGCACGCCTGCTGGACGCGTTCGCGAGCGGCTCGTGGAGACGCGGGTCAGGTTCAAACGCCTCTCCGCGCCCGAGCTTGCCGCCTATCTCGCGTCCGGCGAATGGCGCGGCAAGGCCGGCGGCTACGCCATCCAGGGGCTCGCCGGCGCCTTCGTGCTGGGCATAGTAGGGTCCTACGGCGCGGTGGTGGGGCTGCCTCTCTACGAGACGGCCTGCCTCCTGGAGGGCGAGGGTTATCCCGTGCGTCGCGCCTGGGCCCAGGGCGAATAGGCCGCGGCCGCGCAGCGCTCAGAGCCGCTGCGGCCAGGTCCGCTGGCAGGTTCCGACGACCTTCTCCAGAACGACGTCGTCCCCGGCCTCGCCGGCCGCGCGTTCCTCGGCCGTCTTGCCGCGCAGGATCGTGGTCTCGAACTCGCTCGTGATCCGGTTCACGACGAAGCTCTGGCGCTCGGCTTCCTTGGGCCAGCCGGCAATGCGCGTCGTGAGCTCGCCGAGGACCTGGTAATCGTCCGATCGGAGCACCCGCAGGTCGTAGATGTTGGCGGTCGTGATCCACTTCACGCTCGGCGGCGGGAACGGCAGGTAGGGCAGAGACGGTCGCACCATCAGAAGGTATCGCCCCGTCGGCGTCGTGCAGTTGAGCGAGAACTCGCTGCTGCAGCCCGCGAGCGGCAGGACGATCGCAAGGAGAAAAGCCGTTCGCTTCAGAGCATCGATCATGGACCGCCCGGATTGCCGCGGCGCGAACCTAGCGGGATCGGCCGCCCCATGCCTAGATATCGGAGGGGACCGGAGAGAGTAGGCGGGGCTTTCGGCCCGTCCGCCGCCTCTGGTGCATCCGGTCGGAAGAGACCGGGTCAGCGGGACCATCCGAAGGACAACCTCGCCTTGACGAAGCCCAGGACCGAACCAGCCTGCCCGATCTGCGGCGCGCCGCGCTCGCCGCGCTTCCGCCCCTTCTGCTCGGCCCGCTGTGCCGATGCGGACCTGCAGCGCTGGCTCAGCGATGCCTATGTGATCCCGGTGGCCGAGGACGAGGAGCAAGCTGCCGCGAACGAGGCCGATGACCTCGCTGGACAGAGCGAGCGAGGCCGCCTATAAGCCCGGCCTCCGCTTCGGACGCGCGCCGGGGCCGGACGCCCAGGTAGCTCAGTTGGTAGAGCATGCGACTGAAAATCGCAGTGTCGGTGGTTCGATTCCGCCCCTGGGCACCATCTCTTCCTGACCTCGCTCGTTTCGCTACGATTGCCTGAGCCCCTCGGTGACGAGGCTTGCGTCCGCCTCTGTAAGGGGCGAAAGCAGCCTCGAACGCGGGACCAGGGAGGCGGGGTTGAGCCGGACGATCTATCCGAGGGAGAGCCTGTCGGGCGATCCCCCCTATCTGCATGCGGACTACGCCTCCACGAGGAAGCGCTCGCCCTCCAAGCCCCTCGTCATCATCCCGCACACGCTCTCGGAACTGACCGGTCCCGTCTACGGCCACGAGACCGTGCAGGAGGGGGATAACGACCTGACGCGTCAGCATCTCGGCGAGCCCCTCGGCGAGCGCATCGTCGTGACCGGCCGCGTGCTCGACGAGGACGGGCGGCCGGTCCCGAATACGCTGATCGAGCTCTGGCAGGCCAACGCGGCGGGGCGCTACATCCATGTGCGGGACCAGCATCCTGCGCCGCTCGATCCGAACTTCACCGGAGCGGGGCGGGTGGTGACGGATTCGGAAGGCCGCTACCGCTTCACCAGCATCAAGCCCGGCGCCTATCCCTGGCGCAACCATCCGAATGCCTGGCGGCCGGCCCATATCCACTTCTCGCTTTTCGGGCCCAGTTTCCTGACGCGGCTCGTGACCCAGATGTACTTCCCGGGCGATCCGCTCTTCCCGTTCGACCCAATCTTCAACTCGATCGCGGACGAGCGCGCGCGGAACCGCCTGATCGCCCGCTTCGACATCGAGACCACGGAGCCCGAATGGGCGCTCGGCTACCAGTTCGACTTCGTCCTGCGCGGGCGGAACGCGACCCCGCTCGAGGATCCGCACGATGACTGAGGCGCGCCGCTACGGCGTCCAGCCAGGGAACCCGGACGGCGTCACGCCGTCCCAGACCGTCGGGCCGTTCTTCGCCTATGTGCTGACACCGCACGAATACGGGACGCGGGAGATCTTCTCCAAGGACATCGTGACGCCCGACGCGGTCGGGCATCCGATCCGGATCGAGGGCTACGTCATCGACGGAGACGGCGAGCCGATCATCGATGCCATGCTGGAGATCTGGCAGGCGGACGGGGACGGCCGCTACGCCGGGGCGGCTCCGCAGCATGGGGCGAACACGGCCTTCAAGGGCTTCGGCCGCAGCGACGTCGACTCGAACGGCTTCTTCGCCTTCCGCACCGTCAAGCCGGGCCAGGTGCCGGGGCCGGACGGGACGACGCAGGCGCCGCACATCAATGTCGGGGTCTTCGCGCGCGGCCTCCTGAAGCGGCTCTTTACCCGCATCTATTTCCAGGGCGAGCCCGCCAACGCGACCGATCCCATTCTCGCTCTCGTCCCCAAGGAGCGGCGGCACACGCTCATCGCGGCCCGCCGCAGCCGGGGGGACGATACGGTCTACACCTTCAACATCCGCCTCCAGGGCGAGGACGAGACCGTCTTCTTCGAGGCGTGAGCGCGCCCAGGCATCCATTCCAGGAGATAGCCATGAACCCCGTCGTCATCGCGGTCGCGATCACCGGCTCGGTGCCGCGCAAGAAGGACAACCCGGCCGTCCCGACCACGCCGGCCGAGCAGATCGAATCCACCCACCAGGCCTACGAGGCCGGGGCGACGCTCGTGCATATCCACGTCCGGAACGATGACGAGACGCCATCCTCCGATCCGGCGCGCTTCCAGGCCGTGCAGGAAGGGGTTCTCAAGCATTGCCCGGGGATGATCATCCAGTTCTCGACCGGCGGGCGCGGGCGGGACCAGGCCGCGCGCGGCTCGTCGCTCTACCTGAAGCCCGACATGGCCTCGCTCTCCACCGGATCGGTCAACTTCCCGACCATCATCTATGAGAACCACCCGACCCTGGTGGAGGACCTCGCGACCAGGATGCGGGACAACGGCATCCTGCCCGAGATCGAGATATTCGACCTCTCCCACATCCATGCCGCGCGGCGGCTGGTCGATGCCGGACTGATGAACGACCGCCCCCATGTCCAGTTCGTCATGGGGGTGAAGAACGCGATGCCTGCGGAGGAGCACCTCCTCGACATCCTGCTCGGCGAGACCAGGCGCATCCTGCCGCATGCGACCTGGACGGCTGCCGGGATCGGCCGCAACCAGTCGGTCGTGATGGACTGGGCGCTGGCGCGCGGCGCCGACGCGGTCCGCACCGGGCTCGAGGACAATGTCCGGGTCAGCAAGGAGCGGCTTGCGGCGAGCAATGCCGAGCTCGTGGGCATCGCTGCCGACGCCGTGCGCCGGCACGGCCGCCGGGTCGCCACGCCGGAGGAGGCACGGCGGATCCTGGGGCTCCGCCCCGCCGAGGCGGCGCGCGCGGCCTGACCGCTCCGCTCAGAGCATCACGGAGGTCGAGGGCGTGAGCGGCGGCCTGCCGCTGTCGGTCTTCGTCATCGCCCGGAACGAGGCGGACCGGATCGGGGACACGCTGCGGGCTGTCCGTGATCTCACGGACGATCTCGTGGTGGTCGATTCGGGCTCGACGGACGGAACAGTGGCGATCGCGCGTTCGCTCGGCGCGCGCGTCATCCACAACGACTGGCCCGGCTACGGGCCGCAGAAGCGCTTCGCCGAAGAGCAATGCCGACACGACTGGCTGCTCAACCTCGATGCCGACGAGGTTGCCCCGCCCGAGCTGAGGGCCGAGATCCGGGCGCTCTTCGCAAGGCCGGGCGGACCTGACCGGGACGCCTACCGGATCGGGATCCCGGAAATCTTTCCGGGCGAGACGAGGCCGCACCCGCTCGCCTACACGCTCTGGCCCGTGCGGCTCTATCGCCGCAGTCGCGGCCGCTACGCTGCCTCGACGGTGCATGACCGGGTGGAGCTTGCGCCGGAGGCGACGATCGGGCGACTCCATCACAAGCTGCACCACTTCTCGGTGCGCTCTCTGGGCGACCAGCTCGACAAGCTTAACCGCTATTCCGACCAGCAGGCCGCCGACCTGCACGCGCGCGGCGTGACGATTCCGACCTGGCGGATCTTCGTCGAATTCCCCGCTGCTTTCCTCAAGGCCTATCTCGGGCGCCGTCACTTCGTCCGCGGCACTTACGGCTTTCTCACCGCGACTAACTACGCAATCTCCCGGCACCTTCGCCTCGCAAAGTACTACGAGCGGCGCCGACTCGCTCGCCGCAGGCTGTCCGACTGATTCGACCTGCAGGTCCGAAGCCTTCGAACAGGCTCGACGTTCCCGGAATGGGGTATGCCAAATACCAGACCATGACAGAGGAGGGGCTTCGAGAACCTCGTCCGAGTGACGCCTACGTAGCCCGTTAGGTGCGGGCCACGCGAGATGCTCCGCGCCGACATCCCAGGACATTCGGGGCGCAAAAGCCCCGACCGGCATGCCTAAACCGCGGGTGTGCCTGGGAGAGACAACAAGGCCCGGAAACGCTGAGGATACATGGCTACAGTCGCTGCTGCCCGCCACGCGCGGGTGCGAATGCCCAAGGGGCGTAGCGGCCCTTCCTGCCCTGTTCGTCCTCTGGCCCATGCTGCGCAGAACGCGGTGGCTGCGGAGTGCGGAGCGGGCCGCGGTTGCGATGCCCATCGCGCCGGAATGGGGCTGCGGCGGACCTGAGCGCCGGAGAAGTCGCGAGAGGGCGAAGGCGGCCGGCCGCCTTCGTTGACGCGAGGGCGGCCGGCATGCGAGGAACGCCGCCCGACGGAGACGTGGCCGAGAGGCTGAAGGCGGCGGTTTGCTAAACCGTTATACGGCCAAAAGCCGTATCGAGGGTTCGAATCCCTCCGTCTCCGCCACACGCACGGGAGATTTCGGCCGAAGTCGCCCGCCCGCATCCTCAAAGCAGTACGCTCATCTCGGAGCCGTGGCGGCCGATCCGCGCGGAGGGCTCTACGCCGTCCGCTTCATCACGACGCTCGGGGCCGGCTCCGGACCATGCTTAGACGTGCAGATCGCTACCAGCCCGAAGCTTGCCTCGATTCGGCTTGGAGACGTTCAGCCTCGCGCTGCATGCAACGTCGCCGAGAACCCGCCGACGCCGATCGGCATCCCGCCGCACGCCACAAGATCGAATGCCGCGCCACGCGCGGATGCTGGTAGAGCCTGAGCCGGCGCTGCGGTAGGCGAGCAGACATCTTGAAATCGGGTTTCCCACCTTTCCCGCCGCGATGAGCCGTGCCGGTCCGAACGCCCGCTCCTACGCGGCATCCTGCGGGAGTGCGTGATTGATGTCGCAGCTCGCGCAAGTCCTGCTGCTGCTCGGCGCGGCCGTCATCATGTTCGCGCTGAACCGCCCGCGCATGGATGTGGTCGGGCTCATCGTGATGACGGCGCTCCCGCTCACCGGCGTGCTCACGATGAGCGAGGCGCTGGCCGGTTTCGGGGACCCGAACGTGGTTCTGATCGCGGCCTTGTTCGTCGTCGGCGAGGCGCTCGTGCGGACGGGAGTCACGCAGCGGCTCGGCGACTGGCTGACCGTCCGGGCACGGGCCAGCGAAGGACGGCTCGTCGCGCTTCTGATGGCCGCCGCCGCCGGGATCGGCTCGTTCATGTCCTCGACCGGCGTGGTCGCGATCTTCATCCCGATCGTGCTGCGGATCGCACGCACCGCCCGCATTCCACCGGGACGTCTGATGATGCCCTTGTCGGTTGCGGCGCTGGTGAGCGGCATGATGACCCTCGTGGCCACGCCCCCGAATCTCGTCGTCCACGCGGAGCTGACGCGTCAGGGCTATCCGGGCTTCGGCTTCTTCAGCTTCACGCCTTTCGGCATGCCGATCCTGATCCTTGCCATCCTCTACATGCTGTTTGCACGCCGCTTTCTGGCCCCGGGCGGGGCAGCCGACATCCCCGCGTGTGTCGCGCTGCGGAACTGGGTGGAGGAGTACAGCCTGGCGGGCCGCGAGCGGCGCCTGCGCGTAAAGGCCGGGTCGCCGCTGGCCGGAACCCGTCTCGATGCGCTTGATCTCCGCGCAAGCGCGGGCATCAACATCATCGCGATCGAGCGTGACACCCGCTTCCGGCGCAAGCTCATCCAGCCGCAAGCCGATACCGTTCTCGCCGAAGGCGATGTCCTCCTCCTGGACCTCCGCAAGGGAAGTCTCGACCTCCGCGATTTCGCACGGACCCACGCCCTGGAGGAGCTTCCGGTCTCCGGGGAATGGTTCACCGACGTGGCACAGGAGATCGGAATGGCGCAGCTTGTCGTTCCGCCCACCTCCCGCCTGATTGGCAAGACGGTGGTCGAGGCGCGGTTCAGGACGACCTACGACCTTGCCGTGATCGGGATGAAGCATGGACCGCGGCCCGTCACCACTGCTCCCCTGAGCGAGCCGATTCGGGCCGGCGACACGTTGCTTGTTGTCGGTCGCTGGAAGGCCATCCGGCGCATCCAGGCCGAGCGCAGCGATCTCCTGCTGCTGGATCTCCCGGCGGAAGCGGAGGAGGCGCTGCCCGACCGTCACCGGGCTCCGCTGGCCCTTGCCGTTCTGGCGCTTGTCGTCATCCTGATGGTCTGGGGCGTGGTGCCGAACGTCCAGGCAGCCCTTCTCGGGTGCCTCCTCCTCGGCCTGTTCCGCTGCATTGACATGGCCGGGGCGTACCGGTCCATTCACTGGCAGAGCCTGATCCTGATCGTGGGAATGCTGCCGTTCTCGCTGGCCCTGCAGCGCACCGGCGGGGTGGAGATGGCCGCTCGGGCGCTGCTGGACGTGGTCGGTGGCTCCGATCCGCGGCTGCTCCTTGCTGCGCTCTTCGCCGCGACGGCAGGGCTCGGGCTCTTCATCTCGAACACGGCGACGGCGGTGCTGATGGCGCCCGTCGCCCTCGCCATTGCGGCCGATCTCGACCTCTCGCCGCAGCCCTTCGCGATGACGGTCGCGCTCGCGGCCTCGACGGCCTTCATGACCCCGGTTTCGTCTCCCGTGAACACGCTGGTCCTCGGCCCTGGGAACTATCGTTTCGGGGATTTCGTGCGCATCGGGGTGCCGCTCGCGCTCATGACCATGATCGTCAGCGTCGTTCTCGTCCCGCTGCTCCTGCCGTTCTGAGCCGCGCCTACTGCGGCGTGGGGCCGCCTTCGTTACGCCTCTGCGCTTCAGCCATGGTTCCCGCGGTGCTCGGGAACGGTCGCGCCGCTCGCCGCTTGTTCTGGCGACGAATAGTCAAGCTCGGGCCGATGCCGGCGCGGAGATCATGGAAACCCACATCTCGCCTTCTCGATCCGAACCGCCCATCCTCCAGCCGGGCCGCAATTGCTGGCGCATCGCCGAGGCCGAGCGGGCCGCGATCCTGATCGACGCGGCCGCCTATTTCGGGCGGCTGGAGGAGGCACTGCTGCGGGCGCAGCGGTCCGTCGTGATCATCGGCTGGGACTTCGACGGCCGCATCCTGCTCAGGCCGGACAGGGGGCAGGACGCGCAGCCGCTCGGGCCCTTCCTCCGCGCCCTCGTGGAGGCGAAGCCCGAACTCGAGATCCACATCCTCGTCTGGAGCGTCGCGGTCCTGCATGCGCCGGGCTCGCCAGTCGAGCTCCTCGTCGGGGCGGAGTGGCAGAACCATCCGCGCATCCACCTGAAGCTCGACACCGAGCACCCGCTCTATGCCGCGCATCATCAGAAGATCGTCACGGTGGACGACCGTCTCGCCTTCGTGGGCGGCATGGACCTCACCGTCTCCCGCTGGGACACCCCGGAGCATGATCCGGAAAATCCTCTGCGGAGGGATCCGGACGGCAAGGCCTTCCCGCCAGTCCACGACGTCCAGATGGTGGTCGACGGCGAGGCGGCCCGGGCTGTGGTGCAGGTCGCGCACGCCCGCTGGCTGTATGCGACCGGGCAACATCTGCCGGTCGTCGAGGCGGAGCACGACGTCTGGCCAGATGCGATCGCGCCGCATTTTCGCCAGTGCTGCGTCGGGATCGCCCGCACGGCCCCGGGCTGGGGTGAGGCGCCGGCCTATGCGGAGGGCGCGGTCCTCACGGTGGACACGCTGAAGGCCGCGAAACGGTGCATCTATATCGAGGCGCAGTATCTCACGGCCGACTTCCTTGGCGACATCCTCGAGGAGCAACTCCGGCGACCCGCGGGCCCGGAGATCGTGGTCGTGCTGACGCGCGTCTCCCACGGCCTCGCCGAGCGCTGGGTGATGGGCCACAACCGCGACCACCTGCTGCGCCGACTGCGGCGCGCCGATCGCCACGACCGGCTCAGGGTCTACTATCCGGTCGTTCCCTCGAAAACGGGCGGGAGGGACGTTCTCGTCCATGCGAAGGTGGCCATCGTCGATAACCGGCTGCTGCGGGTCGGCTCCTCCAACCTGAACAACCGCTCGGTGGCGCTCGACACGGAATGCGACCTCGCTATCGAGGCGCGGAGCGAACTCGTGCGGGAGCGGATCGCCGATTTCCGGAACGCTCTGCTTGCGGAGCATCTCGGCGTGTCGCCGGAGGCGGTGCGCGACGCCGTGCGGCAGGAGGATTCGCTCGTCCGCGCCATCGACCGGCTGAATGGCGGGCCACGCCGCCTGTGCCCCTTCGAAGTCGACCAAAGTCAGGCTCCGGCGCGGCAGGTCTTCGGGACCGCCTTATTCGACCCGAAGCGCCCCTTCCGCCTGCTGCAGCCGGTGGTCCGGCTTCTCTCGTCTCTCCGGGCGCCGGCGATCAGACGCCGCGCCTGAGCGGCGGAACGCCACCTCCGCGATCACGAAGACCAGCGAACCGATCGCGAGCGGGACGAGGAAGTAGATCACCCGGAATGCGATCAGCGGTCCGATCAGGCTCGTGCCTGGCAGGAGATACATGACGGCTGTCTCGATGACGCCGAGACCGCCGGGCACATGCGTCAGCAGCGTCATCACGTTGCCTGTCACATAGGCCGTGGCGACATCGAGATAGCGCGCCTCCGAGGCTGCCGAGACGGCCGCGCCGAGGCAGGCCGCGACGAGCGCGAAATTGACGGTGCCCAGAGCCGTCTGCGCGAGCGCCAGGCGTAGCGGGGGCATCTCCACCCGCCATCCCCGGATCACGATCCCGCGCCGGAACTTCGCTGCAAGCAGGAGGTAGAGGCAGGCGAGCGCGAGGCAGCCTGCTCCGACCAGGCGCACCGTCCCGTGCGCGAGGCCCGTGAAGGAGGCCGGGATGTCGGGCTTCAGGAGCAGCGCGGCTGCCCCGAGCACCAGGAGGCCGGTCCCGACGGTCGCGCCGCAGAAGATGACGACCTTGGCGACATCACCCGCCGACAGTCCCCAGCGCGAATAGTAGCGATAGCGGAAGGCGCCGCTGCTGAGTCCCGCAAAGCCGATCGAGTGTCCGAGCGATAGGCTGACGAAGGATGCGAGCGCCGCCCGCGGATAGGGCAGGGGTTTGCCGACATAGCGTAGGGCGAGCCAGTCGAAGCCCGTCAGGCACAGATAGCTCGCTGCGGCGAAGAGGGCTGCAAGCGCGAGGTTCGAGACAGGAATCGCGCGCAGCGAAGCGGTTATGTCCTCGACCGTGTAGCGGCTCAATCCGCGATGGATCAGGTAGCCGGCGAGCGCGAGCCCGGCGAGGGCGAGGACATAGCTCAGGATACGTCGCTTGCGGCCGGATGCAGGTGGAGGCGACGGGCTCAATGGACCGTCCCCGGGTTGCGGCTCGCGCCGGGGACGAGCCCGAATTCGACGAAGAGCGGCAGGTGGTCGGACGCCACCCGGGCGAGCGGCGTTCGGATCGTTTCCACCCTGAGGACCTCGACCCAGCCATTCACGAAGACATGGTCCAGCCGTAGGAATGGCAGCCTGCTCGGGAAGGTCGGCCGGGGCCGACCGGCCGAGAGCGACTGGGCGTCCCGCAGCCGCTGTGCGATGCGCCGATACGCGCGGGAGGAAGGGACGGCATTGAGGTCGCCGACCAGCATGAGCGGGGCAGAGGGCAGCGCGGAGCCGATCCAGTCCGGGCCGAGCAGCGCATCCACCTGGATCAAGCGCTCCATCCCGCGCAGGCCGAGATGCGTGTTGACGATCTCGCAAGGCCGCCCGCCGATCTGGGCCGTCACCCACAGGGCGCCCCGCGGCTCCAGCTCCTGGTGCAGGGGCGCCGGAAGTGGACCTGCCTTCACCAGGCGGGAGGGCCGGGTGGTCAGGATGGCATCGCCATACTCCTCCTCGAAGACCCGGAGCGCCGGGTGGAAATGCAGTTCCATGCCGAGCGCCGCGGCGATCGCCTCCGCCTGGTCGATGCGGCCCGTCCGGGCGCGCCGGACATCGAGCTCCTGCAGGGCGACGACATGCGGATCACAGGAGGCGATCACCTCCGCGATGCGCTTCGGCTCGACCCTGCCATCCGTCCCGAGGCAGCGGCGGACGTTGTAGGTGACGATGCGATACACACGGCTCCTCTTGCGGCGCAGCGCGCGGGGCCGCGTCGCCCGCTTTCAACCGGAGCAGGGGCGCCGCGTTCCTTGCACGAGGCCCGGCTCAGATTCCGAAAGCCTCGCTCGGGAGGAGGGTCAGCGGAACCGGAGGAGCCGGTCGGCGATCTCGGAGAGATGCGGGCATGGCGGCAGGGTGCCGGCTTGGCTGGCCCGGCTGCAGCGCTGGGGCGCGTCGCGCACGTCGTACATGTAGGGGCTGTTCGATCGCGTCTGGTGCGCGCGCGGCGCGTACCCGCATTCGGGGCAGATCCAGGGGAGCTCTTTCGGCCTGCGTGGCACGGTGCCTCACGGTTTCGCTGCCCGGGCAAACAGATACGGCGTTCCGGGGGTTCCAGCCTTGCCGCAACCCGCCAGGGGTGCTTGCCCTCGTGAGCCATCGCCACTAGCCATCGCGCCGCAGAACGGCCGGCTCGAGATGCCCGGCCGCAAGGTGGTCCATGGCTGATCTGGAGGTCGATCTTTTCGTCATCGGGGCGGGCTCCGGGGGCGTACGCGCTGCGCGCATCGCGGCCGGCTACGGCGCCAAGGTTGCAATCGCCGAGGAATACCGGGTCGGCGGGACCTGCGTGATCCGCGGCTGCGTGCCGAAGAAGCTGATGGTCTATGCCGGCCGGTTCCGCGACGAATTCGAGGACGCGGCCGGGTTCGGCTGGGAGGTGGGCGAGACGCGCTTCGATTGGGCGAGGCTGAAGGCGAACCGCGATGCGGAGATAGCGCGCCTGGAGCGGATCTACCACTCGCTGCTCCAGGGCTCGAATGTCGAGACCATCTCCGAGCGCGCCGTCGTCGAGGACGCGAACACGGTGCGGCTCGTCCAGTCGGGCCGGACGGTGCGGGCCGGCCATATTCTGATCGCCGTCGGGGCGCATCCGACCATGGAGCCGCCCATTCCCGGAGGCGAGCTCGGCATAACCTCGAACGAGGTCTTCGAACTCGAGGCCCTGCCGCCCCGCATCCTGGTCGTGGGCGGCGGATATATCGCGGTCGAATTCGCGGGGGTGTTCGACGGGTTGGGCTCGCGCACATCCCTTCTCCACCGCGGCGACAAGCTGCTGCGCGGCTTCGATGAGGATGTGCGCGATGCGCTTGGCAAGGCCTATGCGGAGCGCGGCATCGATCTTCGGCTTGGGACGACCATCAGCCGGATGGACCGGCGCGGCGGCTGCATCGCGGTCACGCTGTCGGACGGGACGGTGATCGAGGCGGACCAGGTGCTCGTCGCGACCGGGCGGCGGCCGAACACGAAGGGGCTGGGCCTGGAGAAGGTCGGGATCGAACTCGATCCGGTCGGAGCGATACCGGTCGACGGCTATTCGCGCACGGCCGTGCCGACGATCTCCGCCGTCGGCGACGTGACGAACCGGGCAAACCTGACGCCGGTGGCCATCCGCGAAGGCCATGCCTTCGCGGACACGCTCTTCGGCGGCAAGCCGACGCTGGTCGAGCACGATCTCATCCCGACCGCCGTGTTCTCGACGCCCGAGATCGGCACCGTCGGCCACGGCGAAGACGCAGCGCGCCGCCTCTACGGCGAGGACAAGGTCGTGATCTACAAGGCCGCCTTCCGACCCATGAAGGCAACGCTGTCGGGCCGGAGCGAGCAGGTGCTGATGAAGCTCGTCGTCCATGCCGAGACGGACAAGGTGCTCGGCGTCCATGTCGTCGGCGAGCATGCGGGCGAGATGATCCAGCTTGCGGGCGTCGCCATGTCCATGGGCGCGACCAAGGCCGATTTCGACCGCACGGTCGCGGTCCATCCGACCGCGGCCGAGGAGCTCGTCACCATGCGCACGCCGTTCGTCACCAAGCGGCCGGTCGCGGTCGGGTAGCTCTCTTCCAAGGACAAGTTGATGGCGCTGATCACCTATCTGACCACGATCCGCTTCGGAGACGGGGTCCTGGAGGAGTTGCCCGAAGACTTCGCCGCACTCGGCATCGCGCGGCCGCTGATCGTGACGGACAGGGGCGTCGCCGCAACGGGGCTCCTGGAGCGGCTTTTCGCGGTCCTGCCGGCCGGCATGCCACGCATCGTCTTCGACGAGGTGCCGTCGAACCCGACGGAGGCGGCGACGCTCGCCGCGCTCGATCGGTACAGGGCAGAGGCCTGCGACGGCCTGATCGGCTTCGGCGGCGGCTCGCCCATCGACCTTGCCAAGGCGGTTTCCATCCTGGCGACCCATCCCGGCCCGCTCGCCCGCTACGCGGCGATCGACGGCGGCATTCCGCTGATCACGCCCACGGTCGCGCCGGTCATCGCAATTCCGACGACGTCCGGGACCGGCAGCGAGGTCGGCCGCGCCGCTCTCATGAACCTGGAGGACGGCCGCAAGGTCGGGCTCATCAGCCCGCATCTCATCCCGAAGCGGGCCGTCTGCGAGCCGGACCTGACGCTCGGGCTTCCACCGAGGCTGACGGCTGCGACCGGCATGGACGCCCTCTCGCACTGCATCGAGACCTTCCTGTCGCCGCGCTTCAACCCGCCTGCGGACGCGATCGCGCTGGACGGCGCAGGACGGATCGTTCGCAACCTGGAGAAGGCGGTCGCGGATGGTCAGGACCGCGAGGCCCGGTCGGAGCTGATGATGGGCGCGCTTCAGGGTGGCATGTGCTTCCAGAAGGGTCTTGGCGCGATCCACGGCCTTTCGCATGCGCTCGGCTCGCTGAAGAACCCGCCCCTGCACCATGGCACCCTGAACGCTGTGCTGTTGCCGCCGGTCCTGCGCTTCAATGCCGGGTCCGCGGACGACAAGTATCGCCGCCTCGCGCTCGCGATGGGACTGGCGGCTGACGCCGACCTCGCGGAGTACATCGACGGGCTGAACGCCCGCATCGGCATGCCCAAGACCTTAGGGGAGATGGGTGTCCCCGAGGCGGTGCTGCCCGAGATGGCCGAGAAGGCCGAGCGGGACCACTCGACCCCGACCAATCCGCGACCTGTCGCGGCCGCCGATTACCTGCGGATCATGCGCGAGACGATGTGATTCCCCGAAATTGGCGGGGCTTCAACCCCGCCCGACAAAGGGCATCTTGGTCGCCATCACGGTCATGAACTGCACGTTGGCCTCGATCGGCAAAGACGCCATGTAGGCGACTGCGCTTCCGACATGTTCGGGGTCCATGACCGGCTCGGGGCGCACGGAGCCGTCGGCCTGCGGCACGCCGGCCTTCATGCGCCCGCCCATCGCCGTATCGGCGTTGCCGATATCGATCTGTCCGCAGGCGATGTCGTAGGCGCGGCCGTCGAGCGAGGTCGACTTCGTCAGGCCTGTCACGGCATGCTTCGTCGCCGTGTAGGCAATGGAGAACGGCCGCGGCGCATGCGCCGAGATCGACCCGTTGTTGATGATGCGCCCGCCGCGCGGGCTCTGATCCTTCATGATCCGGAACGCGTGCTGCGTGCACAGGAACATGCCGGTCAGGTTCGTGTCGACGACGGCCCGCCAGGTCTCGAGCGGCAGGTCCTCGATCGGCACGGCCGGCGCACCGCGGCCGGCATTGTTGAAGAGGAGATCGAGCCGGCCGAACGTCTCGCGGACTTGCCGGAACAGGTTCTCCACGTCGTCCGGCAGCGTCACGTCGCTCGGGACCACGAGCGTGCGGCCAGGTTCTGCCTGGCCGGCAACCTCATCGAGCGGCTCGCGGCGGCGGCCCGAGAGGACGACGGACCACCCGTCCTTCAGCAGCGCCAGCGACGCCGCCTTCCCGACGCCGGTTCCCGCGCCCGTGACGAGGGCGATCTTCCCCGATCCGTTCATGCCCGATACCTCACGCCTTGCCCCGAGCGGCTCTTAGGCTCTCCCGGCGCCCCGCGACAGAGCCTTTAGAACGTCCCGAGCCTCGCTATCGCCGCCTTGTGCTGTATAAGCGCCTGTCTTCCACGAGCGGCGAGCCGCCCAGGAGATGAACGGGAGAAAGTGATGAGCGAGCGGTGGGCACCTGACAGCTGGCGGCAGCGTCCGATCCAGCAGGTGCCGTTCTATGCGGACGAGGAGGCGCTCGGAGCCGTGGAGGCCCAGCTCGCCGGCTTTCCGCCGCTCGTTTTTGCAGGCGAGGCGCGCAAGCTCAAGCGGGCCTTGGGCAAGGTGGCGGCCGGCGAGGCTTTCCTGCTCCAGGGCGGCGATTGCGCCGAGAGCTTCGCCGAGCATTCGGCGGACAACATCCGCGACTTCTTCCGCGTGTTCCTGCAGATGGCGGTCGTCCTGACCTTCGCGGGCGCCTCGCCCGTCGTGAAGGTCGGCCGCATCGCTGGCCAGTTCGCCAAGCCGCGCTCGGCGCCGACGGAGACGATCGACGGGATGGAACTGCCGAGCTATCGCGGCGACATCATCAACGACAACGCCTTCACGGAGGAGGCGCGCCGCCCCGATCCGCGCCGGCAGATCGAGGCCTACCGGCAGTCGGCCGCGACGCTGAACCTGCTGCGCGCCTTCGCAACGGGCGGCTACGCCAATCTCGACAACGTCGACCGCTGGATGTTGGGCTTCGCGAAGGACTCGGCGCAATCGTCCCGATACCGTGAGCTGGCGGACCGCATCTCCGAGACGCTTGCCTTCATGCGGGCCATCGGCATCGACCCGGAGGTTCATCCGGAGATGCGAACGACTGACTTCTACACCAGCCACGAGGCCCTGCTTCTCGGCTACGAGCAGGCCCTGACGCGTGTCGATTCGACCACCGGGGACTACTACGCCACCTCCGGCCACATGCTCTGGATCGGCGATCGCACGCGGCAGCCGGACCATGCGCATGTGGAATATGCGCGCGGGATCAGGAACCCGATCGGGCTGAAATGCGGGCCCTCGCTCACCGCGGACGGGCTCCTGCGGCTTGCGGACATCCTCGATCCGGAGCGGGAGCCCGGCCGTCTGACGCTCATCTGCCGCTTCGGCGCCAGCAAGGTCTTCGAGCACCTGCCCGGTCTGATCCGGGCCATGAAGCGCGAAGGCCGCATGCCGATCTGGTCCTGCGATCCGATGCACGGCAACACGGTGAAGTCCGGAAACGGCTACAAGACCCGGCCCTTCGAGCTGATCGTGGGCGAGATCCGGTCCTTTTTCGCCGTCCATCAGGCGGAGGGGACGCATGCCGGCGGGGTGCATCTGGAGATGACGGGCAAGAACGTTACGGAATGCACGGGCGGGGCGCGCGCCGTCACGGACCAGGATCTCGGCGACCGCTATCATACCTTCTGCGACCCGCGACTGAATGCCGAGCAGGCGCTGGAGATAGCCTTCATGACGGCCGAGCTGATCAAGCAGGAGCGGCTCGCCCGGGGCGTCCAGATCCCGGTCGCGGCCGAGTAGCGCCTAAGAAAAAGGGGCGGTTCGGCACCGCCCCTTTTCCCGTTCCGGTGCCCTGCCGAGAATAGCGGTTCAGCTGAGCCAGTTCGTGAACAGCGCGATCAGGATGATGATCGGCAGCGGGATGCCGATCAGCCAGAGAAGGCCGCCCTTGAGCATGTCAGTCTCCCATTCGAAGATGCCGGAACAACTGCGGCAAGCTTGACCGGTTCCGCGCGACCCGGGGCAGTGCCCGGCCTTCCGCGCCTTCCCAACTCGGACCACCGCCGTCGGCGGTCGCGGCGGGAGACATCGCCGCCCCAAGCGGCTACATGCCGGCCATGGCTCCCGTCCTGCGTTTCGCCCCGTCCCCGACGGGCCTCATCCACATCGGCAATGCCCGCACGGCCCTTCTCAACGCCCTCGTGGCGCGGCGCGAGGGCGGCATCTTCGTGCTCCGCTTCGACGACACGGACGCCGAACGCTCCCGGACCGAGTACGCCGAGCAGACCGAGGCCGATCTCGCCTGGCTCGGCATCCGTCCCAACCTCGTCGTACGTCAGTCGGAGCGGATGGAACTGTATGCGGAGGCGTCCGAGCGCCTGAAGGCGGCGGGCCGGCTCTATTCCTGCTACGAGACCGCGGAGGAGCTCGATCGTCGCCGCCGCATCCAGCTCGCCCGCGGCCAGCCGCCGATCTACGACCGCGCCGCGCTCTCTTTGACGGACGAGGACAGGCGAGCGTTGGAGGAACAGGGCCGGCGGCCGCATTGGCGCTTCCGCCTCGAGCCGCGCGTGGCCGGGTGGGAGGATCGCGTGCGCGGTCCGTCGCATGTGGACTGCGCTTCGCTCTCCGACCCGGTGCTGGTGCGCGAAGACGGCACCTACCTCTACACCCTGCCGTCCGTCGTGGATGACATCGCGCTCGGCATCACGGATGTGGTCCGGGGCGAGGACCACGTGACCAATACGGGCGTGCAGATCCAGCTCTTCGAAGCGCTCGGGGCGAGGCCGCCCGCCTTCGGCCACCACAACCTGTTGACCACGATGAGCGGGGAGGGGCTCTCGAAGCGCTCGGGCGCGCTCTCGCTGCGGCAACTCGCCGAGGACGGCTACGAACCGCTTGCGGTGGCCGCGCTCGCAGTGCTCGTCGGCTCCTCCGAGGCCGTGCGGCCCGTCGCCGATCTCGACGAGCTCGCGTCCCTCGTCGACCTGGCGCACATCTCGCGCGGCCCGGCCAAGTTCGACGAATCCGAGCTCGACGCGCTGAACGCGCGCTTCGTGCATGCCATGCCGTACGAGACCGCCCGGCCGCGGCTCGAGGACCTCCATATCGGCGGCGGCGAGGAGTTCTGGAACGCGGTGCGCGCCAACCTCTCCCGCTTCGGCGATGCGCTACGCTGGTGGGGGATCGTGGAGGGGCCGGTCTCACCCCAGATCGAGGATCCGGCGCTGATCGCGGCCGCCCTCCGCCTCCTCCCGCCCGAGCCCTGGGACGCGACCACCTGGAAGAGCTGGACGGATGCCGTGCGGGCTGAGACGGGGCTGAAGGGCCGGGCGCTGTTCCTTCCGCTCCGCCTCGCGCTCACCGGGCTCGACCACGGCCCGGAACTCGCGGCGCTTCTCCCCCTCATCGGGCCCGAGAGGGCGAAAGCCAGGCTGGCGGGCGAAGTTGCCTGACACTCGCGAAGCTTGGCCACCGATCCCATATTTCTCTCGCTGAGGAGGACGCGATGCGGCACTGGGTTGCGGGGATCGTGGTGGGGCTTGCGGCGGTGCTGGCCATCGGCACGGCCTCGGCCGAAGGTCCCGACGAGATATTCAAGAAGTCGACCGTCTGGCGCGCGCTGACGCCGAACGACAAGCTCGCGGTCTACGGCATCGACGATCCGGAGGTGGAGGGCGTCGCCTGTCACTACACCGTGCCGGAGAAGGGAGGCGTGAAGGGGACGCTCGGCCTGGCCGAGGAGCGGTCCGAGATCTCGCTCGCCTGCCGCCAGGTCGGGCCGATCCGCTTCAAGTCGAAATTCGAGCAGGGCGATGTCGTGTTCAGCGAGCGCCGCTCGCTGGTCTTCAAGAAGATGCAGATCGTGCGCGGCTGCGACGCCAAACGCAACGTGCTCGTCTACCTCGTCTATTCGGACCGGGTGATCGAGGGCTCGCCGCAGAACTCCACCTCGACCGTGCCGATCATGCCCTGGGGGCAGCAGACCGACACGCAGCGCTGCGGCGAATTCGTGAAGGGCTGAGCGGGCGCCCCTTCCGCGCCCGCCTTCAGCGGCCGCAGGTGATCGAGATCGGGCGGTTCTCGGGCAGGCTCGAACGGGCCAGGCGGGCCTTGATCGAGCCTGTCACCTCCGTCGGGTCGGCCTCGCCGAAGGTGATCGCGCGGGTGTAGCCCTGCGCCGCGCACCACTGGTCGGCCACCACCTTGCCGCAGGCGGGCGTAGTGCACTCGGCCACGCCGTAGCTGTCGTCGGCCGGGATGACGAAGGTGGCGCTGAGGGGCGCTTCGCCGGAGACGACCGCAGGCATGTCCAGGAGCGTAGCTCCGCCCAGCACGGAAGCGACCAGCCCGAGCATGGCGAACCTGCGACGCATCGTGAACATCCTCTGGGCCGACCGGCCGCATTTGTGTCAAACTTTTGGCCGTCGGCCGTGAAGAAAGCTTTAAGTGGCGGACCGCTGGGCGGAGGTGCGCAGCCACACCTAAAGGCAGCCGCGAGCCGCCGCTCTTGACGGATTCGGCCCCGACCGGCAATGCGCGGCACCCCTCCTGGCCACGATCCCTCGGCGGCTGTTGCCGTATTGCACCGCAATGCGCCGGCTCGCACGGTGGGGCAGGGGAGTTGTCGGAGTTCCTGTAGAATGACCGCGCCGCTCAGGCTGACGAACACGCTGACGCGCCGGAAGGAGGAGTTCCGGCCGATCGATCCGGCAAATGTGCGGATGTATGTCTGCGGCCCGACCGTCTACGACTTCGCCCATATCGGAAACGCCCGGCCGATCATCGTCTTCGACCTGCTGTTCCGGCTGCTGCGGCACCTCTACGGGCCCGGGCACGTCACGTATGTCCGCAACGTCACGGACGTGGACGACAAGATCAATGCTCGGGCGGCCGAGCGCGGAATCTCCATCCGCGAGCTCACGGACGGTACCCTTGCGCAGTTCCACGAGGACATCCGGGCGCTCGGCGTGCTTATGCCGGAGGACGTGAACGTCCCGGGCGAGCGGCCCCGGATGGTCGAGCCGCGCGCGACCGACCATGTCGAGGAGATGCGGCGGCTAATCGAGCGGCTCGTCGCCTCGGGCCATGCCTATGTGGCGGAGGACCACGTTCTGTTCGACGTGCCCTCCATGCCGGATTACGGCTCGCTCTCGAAGCGTCCGCTCGACGAGATGGAGGCTGGCGCGCGCGTCGACGTGGCGCCCTACAAGCGCTCGCCGCTTGATTTCGTTCTCTGGAAGCCGTCGAAGGCGGGCGAGCCGTCATGGCCCTCGCCGGCCGGCATCGCGGCACCGGGCCGGCCTGGCTGGCACATCGAGTGCTCCGCGATGTCCTGGAAACATCTTGGCGAGACTTTCGACATCCATGCCGGCGGGCTCGACCTCATCTTCCCGCATCACGAGAACGAAATCGCGCAGTCGCGCTGCTGCTTCGGCACGCCCGTGATGGCCAATTACTGGCTGCATAACGGCTTCCTGCAGGTCGAGGGCGACAAGATGTCGAAGTCGCTCGGCAACTTCGTGACGATCCGGGATGCCCTGCGCGACTGGCCGGGCGAGGTGATCCGCCTCAACATGCTGAAGACGCATTACCGCCAGCCGATCGACTGGACCGTGCGCGGGCTGGAGGAGAGCTGGAAGACGCTCGCGTCATGGCGGGGAAGGGCGGGGCTTGAGCCGGCGGCACCGGATGAACGGTTCGCACCGAGCGTGCTCGATGCGCTGCTCGATGACCTGAACACGCCCAAGGCGATTGTCGAGCTGCACGAACTGGAGCGGGATTCGGAGAGCCTCCTGTGGCCGACGCTGCGGGCCCTCGGCTTCCGCGGAGAGCTCGAGAATCCGAAGGCCGCTGAGATCGATGCGGCGGCGGTTCAGGAGAAGATCAAGCGTCGCCTCGCTGCGCGGGCCGCGAAGAACTGGGCCGAGTCCGACCGCATTCGCGACGAGCTGAAGGCGATGGGCGTGCTGCTCAAGGACAACAAGGACGGGACGACGACCTGGGAGGTCGCCCGGCCCTGATGGCGCCGCGCCGCACCTCCCTCAGTGATAGGCGATCAGCCAGCCGACGCTCGCGAGCGGGGCGATCACGCCCAGAACGAAGCAGACGATGAAGTTCGGCATCTCGACACCCGAATCCGGAGCGCCAGCGGCGCGATGGTTGCCGGGTGAACGGGCGCGGCCGTTCCGATGTTCCAGCTTGGGACATCGTCATAGGCTTGACACGGTGCCGCACATCTGCATGTTCATTAGAACAAACTGAGAACTTTCTGCTAAAGCGCCTGTGGGCGGCGGCTGTTCCGGCTTGTTCGCGGAACGGCTTGGGCAGATAAGGCTCAAGGTCAGGAAAGGTGGTGTGTCATGGCCGGCAGCGTCAACAAGGTCATCCTCGTCGGCAATCTCGGCCGCGATCCGGAGGTCCGCCGAATGGGATCCGGCGACCCGGTCGTCAATCTGCGAATCGCCACCTCCGAGACCTGGAAGGACAAGAACACGGGCGAGCGCAAGGAGAAGACCGAGTGGCACTCGGTCGTGATCTTCAACGAGAATCTCGGCCGGGTCGCCGAGCAGTATCTGCGCAAGGGCTCGAAGGTCTATGTCGAGGGCCAGCTCCAGACCCGCAAATGGACGGACCAGTCCGGCCAGGAGAGATATACGACCGAGATCGTGCTCCAGCGCTTCCGGGGCGAGCTGACGATCCTGGACAGCCGCGGGGGGGGAGCCGGGTCGGATTACGCCGACGAGCCCGGCCAGGTCAGCCGCGGCGGCGAGTTCGGCCGCTCCGGGCCGATGGAGAAGCGGCCCGCCATGGCAGGCGGCGGGGGAGGGGGCGGCGGCGGTTCGCGCGGCGGCTACGCGAACGACCTCGACGACGACATTCCTTTTTAGGCCAAGGTTCCGCCCCTTGCTTCCGACGGACCATGCGGCAGCGGTCGCTGGCATCTCGGTCTGGGCTGCGATCGAGAGCCCGACCCACGATGCGGCGGGCGTGAACCGCGCCATGGATCTCGTGGCCGCGGAGGCCGGCGCGGCCGCGATAGCGGCCGAACGCATTGCGGGTCGGGACGGGCTCGGCGACAGCCTCCTGCTCCGGGCGGGCCCGCGGACCGGGGATCGCGGGATACTGATCCTCTCCCATCTCGACACCGTCCATCCGGTCGGGACCCTCGCGCGCGACCTGCCGATCCGGGTCGAGGGCGACCGCCTCTACGGGCCGGGCGTGTACGACATGAAGGGCGGCGCCTGGCTCGCCTTCCAGGCATTCAGGGAGGTTGCGCGCGAGGCCTCTGCGCGGCTGCCCCTGACCTTCCTGTTCACCCCGGACGAGGAGATCGGCTCCCCGACCACCCGCTCGCTGATCGAGGATCTCGGGCGAAAGGCGGCCTATGTCCTCGTGACGGAGCCGGCGCGCGACGGCGGCAAGGTGGTCACGGCGCGCAAGGGCGTCGGGCGCTTCACGGTCGAGATCGAGGGCCGCCCAGCACATGCGGGCAGCCGGCACCCGGACGGGCGCAGCGCGATCCGCGAGGCGGCGCACCAGATCCTCGCGGTCGAGGCCCTGACCGATTACGAGCGTGGCGTGACGACGAATGTCGGGACGGTCGCGGGCGGCACGGCGGAGAACGTCGTGCCCCAGCGCTGCCGCTTTACGGTCGATCTCAGGGTGGTCACGGCCGCGGACGGCGAGCTCTACGGAGAGAAGATCCGGGCCCTCCGACCCGTCGACCCGGATATGCGGGTTCAGGTGAGCGGGGGCATGAACCGCCCGCCCTACGAGTGCTCATCCGAGACGGCTCGCCTGTACGGGCGGGCGCGCGAGATCGCAGCCGAGCTGGGCTTCGATCTCGGTCAGGTTCCGCGGACGGGGGGCGGCTCGGACGGCAATTTCACGGCCGCGCTGGGGGGCGCCACCCTGGACGGCCTCGGGATCGACGGTGACGGCGCGCATACGCTCGCGGAATACGGCCTCATCTCCTCCGTTCGGCCCCGGATGGCCCTGATGACGAACCTGCTGCGGCGCCTGAGCTGATTCGGGCTTCCAGGCTGAGCCTGGCTCGTTGCCGGAGGCTGTCCGGGTTCCCATATGAGGTCGAGCCCAAGGCGTTGGCCTACCTTACGGAAATTGCGCTTGGACCTGTGGGCGGACATGGTCCGGCGGTGGCCGTCCGGTCCCGGATCGGCTAACGCGCGCAAGCGGAAATCGGACACGACCTTTTGGCTGACGAGACGGACAATACGGGCGAGCCGGGCTTCAATCCGGCCGCGGACATCAAGCCGGTGTCGATCACCGACGAAATGAAGCGCTCCTATCTCGATTACGCGATGAGCGTGATCGTGAGCCGGGCGCTGCCCGACGTGCGGGACGGCCTGAAGCCCGTGCACCGGCGCATCCTGTTCTCGATGCACGAGAACAACTACACGCCGGACCGGCCCTACAACAAATCCGCCCGCGTGACCGGCGACACGATGGGCAAGTACCATCCACACGGCAATCTCGCGATCTACGACGCGCTGGTGCGCATGGCCCAGCCCTTCTCGATGCGGCTGCCGCTTATCGACGGGCAGGGCAATTTCGGCTCGGTCGACGGCGATCCGCCTGCGGCGGAGCGTTACACCGAGGTGCGCCTGGAGCGAGCCGCGATGCCGCTCCTCGACGACCTGGACAAGGACACGGTCGACTTCCAGCCGAACTACGACGGCCGCGAGAAGGAGCCGGTCGTCCTCCCGGCCAAGTACCCGAACCTGCTCGTGAACGGGGCGGGCGGCATCGCGGTCGGCATGGCGACCAACATCCCGCCGCACAATCTCGGCGAGGTGGTGGATGCCTGCATCGCCTATATCGACGATCCCGCCATCACCCTCGAGGCCCTGATGGAGATCGTCCCGGGGCCGGACTTCCCCACCGGGGGCTCGATCCTGGGCCGGGCCGGGATCCGCTCCGCCTACCAGACCGGGCGCGGCTCGATCCTGATGCGCTGCAAGTGGGACACGGAGGAGATCCGCGATCGCGAGGCGATCATCATTTCCGAGATTCCCTATCAGGTGAACAAGCTCACCCTGATCGAGCGGATCGCCGAGCTGGTGCGGGAGAAGCGCGTCGAAGGCATCGCCGCGATGCGCGACGAATCCGACCGCGACGGCATGCGCATCGTACTCGAACTGAAGCGCGAGGCGCTCGCCGAGGTCGTGCTGAACCAGCTCTACCGCTACACGCCGCTCCAGACGAGCTTCGGCGCCAACATGGTGGCGCTGAATGGCGGCCGGCCCGAGACGATGACGCTGCAGGACATGGTCCGCGCCTTCGTCGAGTTCCGCGAGGAGGTGGTCAGCCGCCGCACGAAGTTCCTGCTCGGCCGCGCCCGCGACCGCGCCCACGTCTTGTGCGGCCTGGCGATCGCGGTCGCCAATATCGACGAGGTGATCCGGCTGATCCGCACCGCGCCCGACCCGAACACGGCTCGCGAGCAGCTCATGGGGCGCGACTGGCCCGCGGCCGATATCGGGCCGCTGATCGCACTCATCGACGATCCGCGCCACAAGCTCGCGGCGAACAACACCTATCGCCTCTCCGAGGCGCAGGCCCGCGCGATCCTCGACCTCCGGCTGCAGCGCCTGACGGCGCTCGGCCGCGACGAGATCGGCGAGGAGCTCCACAAGCTGGCCGCGGAGATCTCGGACTACCTGGAGATCCTGCGCTCCCGCGAACGCATCATGGGCATCATCAAGGACGAGCTGCGGGCGATCCGGGACGCCTTTGCTACCCCGCGCAGGACGCAGATCCTCGACTGGGACGCCAATGTCGAGGACGAGGATCTGATCCAGCGCGAGGACATGGTGGTGACCGTGTCGCACGCCGGCTACATCAAGCGCGTGCCGCTCTCCACCTACCGGGCGCAGAAGCGGGGCGGGAAGGGCCGCTCCGGCATGCAGACGCGGGATGAGGATTTCGTCACGCGCCTTTTCGTGGCGAACACCCACACGCCGATCCTCTTCTTCTCCTCGCGCGGCCAGGCCTACAAGGAGAAGGTGTGGCGGCTGCCGCTCGCCGCGCCGAACGCGCGCGGCAAGGCCCTCATCAACATGCTGCCCCTGCAGGAGGGTGAGCGCATCACGACGATCATGCCGCTACCCGAGGACGAATCGTCCTGGGAGCGGCTGGACGTGATGTTCGCCACCGCCCGCGGCAACGTGCGGCGCAACAAGCTGTCCGACTTCGTCCAGGTGAACCGGAACGGCAAGATCGCCATGAAGCTCGACGAGGGCGACCGCATCGTCGGGGTTGCGACCTGCCGCGAGGAGGGCCAGGGCTATCCGGGGCACGACGTGCTCCTCACGACGGCGGGCGGTCAATGCATCCGCTTCCCCGTCTCCGAGGTCCGCGTCTTCAAGGGCCGTGACTCCACGGGGGTGCGAGGCATCACGCTGGCGGAGGACGACGAGGTGATCTCGATGTCCATCCTCCAGCATTTCGAGGCGACCCCGGAGGAGCGCGCGACCTACCTGAAGGATTCGATGGCGCGCCGGCGTGCGCGGGGCGCGGAGCCGGTCGACGAGAGCGCCGTAGGCACGGATGGCGCGGAGGAGGATGTCTCCACCGAAGTCGAGCTCGGCGACAAGCGCATCGCGATGGAACTCGCCGAACAGTTCGTCCTGACGGTGTCCGAGAAGGGCTTCGGCAAGCGCACCTCCTCCTTTGCGTACCGGACCACGCGGCGGGGCGGGAAGGGCATCGTCGCCATGGCCATGGCCGAGCGGAACGGCCGTATCGCCGCCTCCTTCCCCGTCGGCGAGAACGACCAGATCATGCTCGTGACCGATGGCGGGCAGCTGATCCGCGTTCCCGTGGACGGGATCCGCATCGCCGGACGCTCGACCCAGGGCGTTACGATCTTCAGCACGGCCGCGGGCGAGAAGGTCGTCTCGGTCGAGCACCTGGAAGGCGAGGAGGACGAGACCCCGCCGCCGGAGGCTGACGAGATCGCCGAGGGCGGCGCGCCGGACGGCTCCGTCTAGCGGGACCGCGGAGGTCCGAAAGCGGGCTTGCCCGCTTTCGGGGGAGCCGCTAACGCGCAAGCCCATGCCGCGCACAGCACTCTATACCGGCACCTTCGACCCGGTCACGAACGGCCATCTCGACGTGGTGCGCCGCGCCGCGCGCATCGCCGACAAGGTCGTCGTCGCGGCGGGAATCCACTCCTCCAAGACGCCGATCTTCACGGTCGAGGAGCGGCTCGAGATGCTGCGCGAGGCCTGCGCTCCTGCGGTCGAAGAAGCAGGCGCCGAGTTCGAGGTCGCGACCTTCAGCGGTCTTGCTATCGAAGCCGCGCGCCGGCATGGGGCCACGATCATCGTGCGCGGCCTGCGTGACGGCACCGATCTCGATTACGAGATGCAGATGGGCGCCATGAACGAGACGATGGCGCCCGACATCCATACGGTCTTCGTCCCGGCTTCGCCTGCCGTCCGCCCCATCACGGCCACTCTCGTACGGCAGGTGGCGCAGATGGGTGGCGACGTCTCCGCCTTCGTGCCGCCGGGCGTGGCCCGGCGCATCGAGGCCAGGTTTCAGAGCCGCCGCTGAGCCTCAACCCAGGATCACGGGATCACGGAATGACGGGACGCAATCTCACCCGCCGCGGCGCTGCGGCCCTGGTCGTCGGAGCGCTCGCTGCGCCGGCCCTGGCGCAGGGCGCGGCCGACCCGCAGAACACGGTCTATCTGGAGACCAAGGACGGCCGGATCACGATCCGCCTGCGGCCGGACCTTGCCCCCAAGCACGTGGCGCAAATCAAGACCCTCGTGAAGCGCGGCTTCTACGACGGGCTGAGCTTCCACCGTGTCATCGACGGGTTCATGGCCCAGACGGGCGACCCGAAGGGGAACGGAACGGGTGGGTCGGACCTGCCGAATATCCCCGCCGAGTTCACTTCCACTCCCTTCAAGCGGGGCACGGTCGGAATGGCCCGCTCGTCCGACCCGAATTCGGCGAACTCGCAATTCTTCATCTGCTTCGGCGATGCAGGCTTCCTCAACAACCAGTACACCGTCGTCGGCGAGGTCACGTCGGGCCTCGACGTGCTCGACAGGATCAAGAAGGGCGACCGGGCCAGCAACGGCGCCGTGAGCAACCCCGACAAGATCGTCCGCATGCGCCTCGCAGCGGACGTATAGAAGGACACTATCCATGGCCGACCCGGAGAACACGCTCGTCCTCGAGACGACCAAGGGCAGGGTGGTGATCGAGCTCCGTCCCGATCTTGCCCCGAACCATGTCGAGCGCATCAAGACTCTCGCCCGCCAGGGCTTCTACGACGGCGTGCCGTTCCACCGCGTCATCGACGGGTTCATGGCCCAGAGCGGCGATCCGACCGGCACCGGCACCGGAGGGTCGGACCTCCCAGACCTCAAGGCCGAGTTCAACGCCGAGCCGCATGTCCGCGGAATCTGCTCCATGGCGCGGACCAGCAACCCGAACTCCGCCAATTCGCAGTTCTTCATCTGCTTCGACGACGCCCGCTTCCTCGATCGCCAATACACGGTCTGGGGCAAGGTGACCGAGGGCATGGAGAATATCGACAAGATCAAGCGCGGCGAGCCCGTCCGCGACCCGGACCGCATCACCTCCATGCGCGTGATGGCCGACGCAGCCTGATCTCATCGGGCAGAAGGAGTACGGCGCGGCTTCGTCCGCCGCGCCGGAACCATGCGTGTCGATGCGTTCGATTTCGAGCTGCCGGCTGAGCTGATCGCGCTCCGGCCGGCGGAGCCGCGGGAGGCGGCGCGGCTTCTCGTGGTGCCGCCCGAAGGGCCGTTCCGGAACCTGAATGTGCGCGACCTGCCGGACCTCCTGAGGCCCGGCGACGCGCTCGTCGTCAACGACACCAGGGTCGTTCCGGCCCGGCTGCGCGGGGTCCGGGTGCGCGGCGACCATGCGGCGCGGATCGAGATCATGCTGCATCAGCGTCTCGGCCCGGATCGCTGGCGGGCCTTCGCGAGACCCGCCAAACGCATCGAGGCCGGGGAGCGAATCCGCTTCGGCGAGGCCTCGGAGAGCATCGCCTGCTTTCTCGGCCAGCTTGATGCAGAAGTTGAGGAAAAGACCGAAGGGGGCGAGATCACCTTGCGTTTCGCCTTCTCGGGTCCTGCTCTCGACGAGGCGGTCGCGGCGCTCGGCGAGGTTCCGCTGCCGCCCTACATCGCCGGCCGGCGCCCCGCGGACGAGCGGGACCGGACCGACTACCAGACGATGTTCGCGGAGGAGGACGGCGCGGTGGCCGCGCCCACGGCGGGCCTGCATTTCACGCCGGAGCTCCTGGCCCAAGTGCAGGCGAAAGGTGTGGCCGTGCACAAGGTCACGCTCCATGTCGGCGCGGGCACCTTCCTGCCGGTGAAGGCCGAGCGCACGGAAGAGCACCGCATGCATGCGGAGTGGGGCAGCGTGGACGACGTCACCGCCGCGGCCCTGAACGAGGTCCGCAGGCGGGGCGGGCGCATCGTGGCGGTCGGGACCACATCGCTGCGGCTGCTGGAGAGCGCCGCAGGCCAGGATCACAGGATCGCAGGCTTTCAAGGCTGGACGGACATCTTCATCACGCCCGGATACCGGTTCCGGGCCGTCGATTGCATGATGACGAACTTCCATCTGCCCCGCTCGACCCTGTTCATGCTGGTCTCCGCCTTTTCAGGGCTCGAGCGGATGCAGGCTGCCTACCGGCACGCGATCGCGGCCGGGTACCGGTTCTACTCCTACGGCGACGCATGCTTCCTGGAGCGGCGCGCGTGACGGATGCGTTCTCCTTCGCAGTCTCCGCGACCGACGGAGAGGCCCGCAGAGGCACGATCGCGACCCCGCGCGGCGAGATCCGCACGCCCGCCTTCATGCCCGTCGGCACGGCGGGAACCGTCAAGGCGATGCTGCCCGAGCAGGTCCGGCAGGCAGGCGCGGACATCGTGCTCGGCAACACCTACCACCTGATGCTCCGCCCCGGCGCCGAGCGCGTGGCGCGGCTCGGCGGACTGCACCGGATGATGAACTGGGAGCGGCCGATCCTCACCGATTCGGGCGGCTTTCAGGTGATGTCCCTTTCGGGGCTGCGGAAGATCGACGAGCGCGGCGTGACCTTCCAGTCGCATATCGACGGATCGCGGCACGAACTCTCGCCCGAGCGCTCCATCGAGATCCAGGGACTGCTCGGCTCCGACATCCAGATGCAGCTCGACGAATGCGTGAAGCTGCCCTGCTCCGATGAGATCGCCGAAAAGGCGATGCATCTCTCGCTTCGCTGGGCCGAGCGCTGCCGTGTCGCCTTCGGCGAGCAGCCCGGACGCGCGATGTTCGGCATCGTGCAGGGCGGCGCGGTGGAGCGGCTGCGGGTCGAGAGCGCGCGGGAGCTGACCCGGCTGGACCTAAAGGGCTACGCCATCGGCGGGCTCGCGGTCGGCGAGCCGCAGGCCGTGATGCTGAGCATGATCGAGGCCGTGATGCCGCACCTGCCTGCGGCGAAGCCGCGCTATCTCATGGGTGTCGGCACGCCCGACGACATCGTCGAGGCAGTCCGGCGCGGCGTCGATATGTTCGACTGCGTGATGCCGACCCGGGCCGGCCGCCACGGCCAAGCCTATACCCGCTACGGCCGGCTGAATCTGCGCAACGCCGTCCATGCGGACGATCCGCGCCCGCTCGACCCGGCTTCGGCCTGCCCGGCCGCGAACACCTATTCCCGGGCCTATCTCCACCATCTCGTCCGCGCGGGCGAGATCCTGGGCATGGTGCTGCTGACTTGGGCTAACATCTGGTATTACCAGGACTTGATGGCGGGTCTTCGCAAGGCGATAGAGGAAGGGCGCCTGTCCGACCACATCGCGTCGGTGAAGGCCGATTGGATCCGCGGCGCACCACCCGGACCGAGAGCGTCGTGCCGATCGGAGGCCGCCGATGGCGACGCAATCCTCGCACTTTCCGACGGGACGGTGCGGCGGGGCATTTGACCCGGTCCCCTCATGCCCCTATCTGGCGCGGACCGAGCGCGTAGCTCAGCTGGTAGAGCAACGGACTTTTAATCTGTAGGTCCTGGGTTCGAGTCCCAGCGCGCTCACCATTCACCACCTGGCGGGTATCCGGACGGCGACGGGACAGGGTCGGTCATGCTGCGCATCGCCTCCCTCGCCTTGGCCGCAACCACCATCGCGGCAGCCGCGCTTGGCCAGAGCCTCGAGTTGCGGCCGACCGTTCCGGCCGAACCGCGCTCCCCTGCAGAATGCGGCCCGCGCGCTGCGCTCTACGGGGCAGGTAAGGTTCGAGTCTGGGTCTTGCGGAAAGGCACGCTGCGGGAGGAGAACCCGCTCCGGCCGCTCTCCCCCGAGACCCTGACCGTGCTCCAGGTCGTCGTGAACGGGCGGTCGGCGACGGCTTTCGGACCGAATTTCGAGGAGATGCGTCAGGGGGGTGCACCGGCGCGCCTGGAAGAGGCGAGCGGCTCCTCGATCGCCTGGGAGAGCGGCAAGGAGAACCTGCCCGCAAGCTTCCGCGTCGTCTCCGAGGACGGACGGGTGCTGCTCGGGCCGCTCACCTTCCAGTCCTGCGCGGACGCGCCGGCGGTCGCGGCCGAGAAGCCGGCCTCCAGGACCCGATCGGGAGGGGGCGAAGCGCGGCGGCCGGCCCGGGATGCCGAGAGCCGTCCGGGCCTCCCGCAGGGTGCCATACCGTCTGACGGCGGGGGCGGGCTCTCGCTGCCTCAGCCCTGAGGGGCATGCCGCGCCGGGCCGCCCTCGGGCCAGCCATGTCGGTTCACCACGCCGATCCGCCAGCCGGATCCCGTCTCGCCGGAATAGTGGTCGAGCCGGGTCAGCGAGCAATTCTCGACCGCGAAGGCCAGGGCGGCCTGGGGAGCCAGATCGAGCGCATGCGCGATCGCCCCGCGGATCGTGCCGCCATGGGCCACCGCCACGATGTCACGCCCCGCATGCTCCGCCGTGAGCCGCTCGATTGCGGCTGCGACGCGCCGGCAGAGATCGGCGAAGCTCTCGCCCTCCGGCGGGCGCTCCTCGGCCGGCGCGAACCAGTAGCTTGCCGCCATGGGCTGCCGGTCGGCGAAGAAGCCGGCCCGGTCCTGACCCTGCCACGCCCCGAGATTCTGCTCCGCGAAGTCCGGCACGACGATCGGCTCGGGCGGCGCGGTACCCTCCGCGAGGTAACCGGCCTGCCACAGTGCCAAAGCCGTCTGGTGAGTGCGGCGGAGATGGCTGGTGACCCAGACAGCATCCTTCGGCAACTCGGCTGCCAGCCGCTCGAAGATGTGCGTGTCCCCGCAATCGCAGGCGATGTCCGACTGGCCGTAGATGCGTCCGTCATCGCTCCGGACCGGCGCATGCCGAACCCACCACCAGCGGGTACGTACAAAGGCGGTCCGGCCGGAGCCTGATGAGAGATGCTGGGTCGGGTCGCTCGTCACGTGATCTCCTGCAGCCGCAGGTTCTCATCCCCGATCGGCCTCCGGCAGGCAACTCGGACGAGGCGCAAGTCAGGCAGAAGTAACCCGGCGCAGGGCCTCGGCCGTGGCTGCGTCGGCGGGAAAGAACGTCTCCAGGGCCAGCTCGGACAGGGTCACGTCGATCGGCGTTCCGAACACCGTCGTGCAGGAGAGGAGCGACAGCGTGCCGGTCGGAGATGCGAGCCGCAGCGGGACCGCGAGCCCGGCATAGTCGGGCTTGCTTTCCTCTCCCGCGGGCGGGGCGGGATAGGTAGAAAGCTCGTTGAGAAGCCGGATCAGGACCGGATCGCCCGTTATCGCGATCTGGTCGCGCAGGCGGTGGAGCAGATGCTCCCGCCATTCGGGGAGGTTCTCGATCTGCGGGGCGAGCCCGCCGGGGTGCAGGCTGAGCCGCAGCACGTTCACGGGTGGCTGGAGCAGGGTGGGCTCGCTCACGCCGGCGAGAAGAGGCGCCACCGCCGCGTTCGACGCGGCAAGCCGCCAGTGCCGGTCGATCGCGATGGCGGGATAGGGCTCGTGTCCCTTGAGAATCAGCTCGACGACTTCGCGCGCCGGCTTGAGCGCGGGGTCGTCCAGGCTCCGCTCCGGGTAGCTCGGTGCGTAGCCGGCCGAGAGCAGCATGAGGTTGCGCTCGCGCAGCGGCACGGAGAGCCGCTCGGCGAGCCGCAGCACCATGTCCCGGCTCGGGGCCGAGCGGCCGCTTTCGAGGAAGCTCAGGTGCTTCTGCGAGATTTCCGCCTCGAGAGCGAGATCGAGCTGGCTCATGCGGCGGCGCTGCCGCCACATCCTGAGATGATCCCCGATCGGCCGGATGCTCGTCATGGAGAGGAGGTTAGCCGAGGGACGAACCGCAGACGATTACCTCCGGCGTAATCGACGCCCCAGACGGGCAGAGCGATCCTGGCTCCGCAACAGCAAGGAGCCCTGACATGATCTCTCGCCCGAACGCCTTCCTCCGTATCGCTCTTTTTGCGGATGCCGCGGCGAGCGGCGCGACCGGCCTCCTGATGGTCGCCGGGGCCGGTCCGCTCTCCCGGCTGCTCGCCCTTCCGGAGCCGCTCTTGCGCTGGGCCGGGATCCTGCTCCTGCCCTTCGCGATCCTGGTCTGGCGCGTAGCGCGCCCAGCGACGCCGACCAGGTCCGCGATCGTCGCGATCATCGTGGTGAACGCCGTGTGGGTCGTCGACAGCTTCTCGCTCCTTCTCAGCGGCTGGGTCGCGCCGAACGCTCTCGGGACGGCCTTCGTGGCGGCACAGGCCCTCGCCGTCGGCGCGCTCGCGGCCGCGCAGGCGGTGGGCCTGCGCATGGCCGCACGGCCGCACACCGCCGCAGCCTGACGGAGTTCGCGCGGCAAGGCTTGCACTCCGGGCGGGGAGGGGGACATTGAGCGGATGTCCGACCTCTTCGCCGCAGCTCGCCTGGATCAGTATGCGCCGCGGCCGCTCGCCGACAGGATGCGGCCGCAGCACCTCTCCGAGGTCGTCGGCCAGGACCACCTGGTCGGCTCCGATGGCGCCCTGTCCCGGCTCATCGAGTCCGGCTCGCTCGGCTCCCTCGTCTTCTGGGGACCGCCGGGCACCGGCAAGACGACGGTCGCCCGTCTCCTTGCCGGCGAGACGAAGCTCCACTTCGAGCAGATCTCGGCGATCTTCTCCGGCGTCTCGGACCTGAAGAAGCTGTTCGAGGCGGCCCGCGCGCGGCGCTCCATGGGGCAGGGGACGCTGCTCTTCGTCGACGAGATCCACCGCTTCAACCGCGCCCAGCTCGACGCCTTCCTGCCCGTCATGGAGGACGGCACGATCACGCTCGTCGGGGCGACGACCGAAAACCCCTCCTTCGAGCTGAATGCCGCGCTCCTGTCCCGGGCGCGGGTGATGATCTTCCGCGCGCTGGACGAGGCTGCGATCGCGCAGCTTCTCGCCCGCGCCGAGGAGATCGAGGGCAGGAAGCTGCCGCTCGACGAGGAGGCGCGCGCCTCGCTGGCCCGCATGGCCGATGGCGACGGCCGCGCCGCCCTGACGCTGGCGGAGGAGGTCTGGCGCTCCGCCAAGCCGGGCGAGGTGTTCGACGCCGCCCAGCTGCAGGAGATCGTGCAGCGGCGCGCGCCGATCTACGATAAGGGGCAGGAGGGGCACTACAACCTCATCTCCGCCCTGCATAAGACGATCCGCGGCTCGGATCCCGACGCCGCGCTCTACTATCTCGCCCGCATGCTGGATGCGGGGGAAGACCGGCTCTTCATCGCGCGGCGGCTGGTGCGGGCCGCCATCGAGGATATCGGCATCGCCGACCCGCAGGCGCTCGTCGTCGCGAACGCCGCCAAGGACGCGTTCGACTTCCTCGGCTCGCCGGAAGGCGAGCTCGCGCTCGCGCAGGCGGCCGTCTATCTCGCGACAGCGCCCAAATCGAATGCCGTCTACACGGCGTTCAAGGCGGCGACGCGGGTCGCGAAGGAGCACGGCTCGCTCATGCCGCCCAAGACCATCCTGAACGCGCCGACCAGGCTGATGAAGGGCGAGGGCTACGGCGCGGGCTACCGCTACGACCACGACGAGCCCGACGCCTTCTCGGGGCAGGATTTCTGGCCCGAGAAGCTCGGAAGGCAGACCTTCTATCGGCCGACCGGCCGCGGCCTGGAGGCTCGCATCACGGAGCGCCTCGCCCGTTGGGCGGAACTGCGCGAGGAGCGGCGGGCCGAGGATCGGTCAGCCCGGCGGGGCAGCCGGGCGGCGAAGGATTAGAACTCTTCCCAGTCTTCCTCCTCGACCGCGACGGAAGCGACCTTCACGGCCGCCGCGCTGCCGGAGCGGAGGATGCTGCCGCGAGCCGGAGCTTGGCGCGGCGCCGCAGACTGCGGCCGCGATCGCTGCGGCTGGATGCCGATATCGAACCGTCCCATGAGCTCGCTCAGCTCGCCCGTGGCCGCGCCGAGGGAGCGGGTGGCCTTCGTCGTCTCCTCGACGATCGCGGCGTTCTTCTGGGTCGCCTGATCGATCTGCCGCATGGCGGCATTGACCTGGTGCAGGCTGGAGGCCTGGTCCTCCGCGTGCCGGGCGATCTCGACGACGATATCGTTCACCGCCCCGATCTCGGCGACGATGCGCTCCAGCGCCTTGCTGGTATGGCCCACGAGCTCCACGCCCTGATCCACCTGCCCGGTCGAGGTCGAGATCAGGGTCTTGATCTCCTTCGCGGCCTCCGCCGAGCGCTGGGCAAGGGCGCGCACCTCGGAGGCGACCACCGCGAAGCCCTTCCCGGCCTCGCCAGCACGCGCGGCCTCCACGCCCGCATTCAGGGCGAGCAGGTTCGTCTGGAAGGCGATCTCGTCGATCACGCCGATGATCTGCGAGATCTGCCTGGACGAGCTCTCGATCCCGCCCATCGCCGTGATCGCGCGGCGGACAACCTCGCCGCTCGCCTCCGCTCGGCTCTTCGCCGTCGCGACCGCCTCGCGCGCTCTCTGGGCACCCTTGGCGGTCTGGGCGACGGTCGAGGCGATCGTATCGACCGCCGCCGCGGTCTCCTCGAGATTGGCGGCCTGCTCGGCCGTGCGCCGCGAAAGGTCATCCGCCGCCACGGAGATGTTCCCGACGCCGTCTTCGATGACGGAGACCGCCGACACGATGCTCGCCATCACGCGCTGGAGCTCGCCGATTGCGGCGTTGAGATCTGTCCGCAATGCATCTGCCGCGCCCGGAAGCTCGATGTCGGTCCGGGAGACGAGGTCGCCCGAGGCGAGCCGCGACAGGCCCGCGCCGATCGTCTCGCGAATGGCTTCCAGCCGCTCGGCCTGCTCGGCCCGAGCCGCCTCGATCTGCGCCTGCGCCTCCTTCTGGGCCGTCATATCCTGCAACGTCTCGACGACGGCCACGATGGCGCCGGTCTCGTCCGTGATCGGGCAGGCATCGATCGCGAGATAGCGGCGCTTCCCGTTCGGCAGGTCGCACCAGTTCTCGACGCTGCGCGCGCCGCTCACGGCCGAGCGGCCCTGCGCGGCGTAGAGGCTGCCCGCCTTGCTCTCCTCCCTGTTGAAGACCAGATCGGCAAGGCACGGCCGCTGCGCCGCGTAGAAGCCCTTCCAATGGTCCTTCGTGCCGAGGACGGAGCCGGCCGGAAGGCCGGTCAGGCGCTCGCAGGCCTCGTTCCACACCAGCACGCACCCGTTGCGGTCGAGCACGAACATCGGGACTGCCATCCGCATCACGGCGTCGAGCCCCACTTGGGCCGCGTCCTGCGCCGAGTCCCGGCGGAGCCTGATCAGCTTCGTCAATCCCAGCATGCGCAGCTTTCCACGATATGCGGATAATGCAGCCCAGGGTTTAGGAAAGCGTGAACCCGCGGCGGGCCCGCCGCGCGGCTTGCCTGGTCGGCCGGGCTGGGCCAATTCGTCGGAAAATGCTTGCGCGAGTTCCGCGATGCCCGGCGAAACGCAGAACCCACCGGCTTTCGACGAGGCGACCATCGCCTTCGCGGGACGCTGCTTCAATCTCGCGCGCGGCGGTTATGCCGCGGAACTCGAGCAACTGGTGGCGCAGGGCCTGCCGCCGAACCTCACGAACGACAAGGGGGACACGCTCCTGATCCTGGCCGCCTATCACGGCCATCACGAGACGGTGGCCATGCTGCTCGCGCGCGGCGCGGATCCCGATCGCCACAACGACCGCGGCCAGACGGCGCTCGCGGCCGCCTCCTTCAAGGGGGCGGAACGGGTGGTCTTGGCCCTCCTCGACGGCGGCGCCGCCGTCGATGCCTGCGGACCCGACGGTCGGACTGCCCTCATGGTCGCGGCGATGTTCGACCGGACGGGGATCGTCGATCTGCTGCTCGCACGCGGCGCCGATCCGGATCGCGTCGATGCGGAGGGCCGCAAGGCGATCGACCTCGCGATGACCATGAAGGCCTATGGGACCCCGCGTCGTCTCGCTGCGGCCTCGGCGGAGCGAATCGACAGCGCCAAGTCGCAGCGCTAGCCTCGATCCGGCTCTGGCAGAGGGGCCTGCGCAGGTCGGCATGTCGGGCTTCCCCGCCAGAGCGTTGCGGGCGCTGTGTTTCCTGGTGGCGGCGCTCGGGCTCGGTGCCTGCGCCCAGCTTCCTCCCGCGCAGGGTCGGGACGAACTCGTCCTCGGCATAGGGGGGCGCCATTCGGTCGAACCCGCTCCGCCGCATGCGGAGCTGTTTCTCGATTACGCGCTCCTGGCGGACCAGAGCTACGCGGACAGTCTCTACGACATGCGCGTCGCCCCGCCCTTCGATGTCGGGCCGGATACCTATTGCGCGGCGCGGCGGCGCCCGGGCGATCCATGCCGGGATGTCGAGGGCCTGACGGATCACGCCATCGCCCGCCTGAAGCGCTGGCGGCGGATCTATGCCGAGAAGGAGGCAGAATCCTTCCCGTGCCCGCCGGGCCGGGCAGGCTGCCAGGCGCCGCTGCCCGGCCTCGGCGTGCAGGTCTGGGTGAAGGCAGGCCGCGTGTGTCCGGAGGCCGCGATCGTGTTCCGCGGGACGGACGGGCAGACGGCGGACGACTGGTTCTCCAACCTGCGCTGGTTGCTCCGCCTCCTGCCGCTCTACGACCAGTACGACCAGGTGCAGGACTACACGCCTGCTTTCGTCCGGGTCATCGAGAGGGAGCGCTGCTTCGTCCGGGGGCGCACCCGGATCGTGGCGATCGGGCACTCGCTCGGCGGCGGGCTGGCACAGCAGGCGGCGTTCCGTGACGGGCGCGTCCGCCGGGTCTCGGCCATCGATCCGAGCTTCGTCACGGGCATCGAGGACCTCGACCCGAGGCTCGTCGCGGCGAACTCACAGGGGCTCGGCATCGACCGGCTGTACGAGCGCGGCGAGATCCTGTCCTATCCGCGCTTTCTCCTGCAGCAGCTCGATCCGCCGCGGGAATGCGATCCGCTCGTGCGCACGATCCGGCTCGACACGCTGCGCGGCAACCCGATCGAGCAGCATTCGCTATCCAGCATGGCGACCTCGCTCCTCGCCTGGTCGAAGGAGCGGCGCGCGAAGGGCCTTCGGGCCGACCTGCCGCTCCCCGGCCCGACGCCCGCAACATGCCGCGTACGGGTCGCGCGGCGCTGAAAGGGCCGGCAGTCAATACGCATACCCCACCCGGAGCGCACCCCAGTGGCGTCCGAAGGGCCGGATCGGAGCATCCACCTCGCGCGTCATCACGGCCGTCTCGCCGCCCATGTCGCGCGCATAGGACTGGACGAGGAAGGCCCGCATCGAGCGCGCCGCCGTGATGCCTGCGCGATCGTCGAAAATCCGCTTGTTCCGACTGTGCGCGATGTTCCAGAGCGGATCCTCCGGGCGCTGCGGGTGCGAGTAGCGGCGGTTGTGGACGGGGCAATAGCCGTTCCGGTCGACCGCGATGCAGAACAGGATATTCGCGTCCGAGGCCATGACGCGCTCGAGGACCACGGGGAGCTCCGCTTCCAGCACGGCTGTCGCCGGGCTGTCGAACTGCTTCGGGTTCGATCCGAGAATCTCGTGATAGGAGGCCGCGAACAGGTCCGCCTTCGGGAGCCGCCCGGAGCCGACGAGCCGTTCCAGGACTTCCTTCACCTCGCGGGCGGCCCCCTGGGCGGTCGCGATCATGGGCGCGTAGTCGCGCTCGGTCCGCTCGAGCAGAGCCGCAAGACGCTGCTGGGTCGCCGCCTCGATGTCCTTGAAGGCGCAATGAAGGCCGAGGGTGGAGCGGCCGACGGCGCGGATCGGGAAGCGGCCGAGGTCGCCGATCTCCACGGCGAGGTTCTCGGAGTCCAAGCTCGTCTCTGCCGGGCAGGCGATGAGCGCGCCGCCCGACCCGAGATCGATGGTTCTGACGGGTACGGGCAGCCGGCCCGGGGACAGGAGCCGGGCCGGGAGCTCGATCGGGAAACGGTGGGTACGCCGTCGGTCTCCGACCGTGCTGTGCCGGAGCACGGTGACGAAGCGGCGCTTCAGCCCGGATGCCAGCGCGTCGGCTTCCGACAGCGCCTGATGCGCATGGGTGACGCGCGCCGTCGCGGCCCTGGCCGCGGCGCTCGCAGCCTCGGCCCGCGCGTTGACCTGGTCGACATAGGACGAACTCTCGACGGCGCGTTCTGCGATCTGCCCGATCGAGTAGGTCTGCTCCGTCACAGCCGAACGCACCATTCCGAAAATGGGCTCCACGTCGCGCACGCTGGCTACGACGCGCTGGATGGCCTCGGCGGAGGCGGTCGCGCTCTGACGGACATTGTCGATGCGGCCGCGGATGTCGCCGATGGCGCGGCCCGCTTCGACGGAGAGTGCCTTGACCTCGCCCGCCACGACCGCGAAACCGCGTCCGGCTGGGCCGGCGCGTGCCGCCTCTATCGTGGCGTTCAGGGCCAGGAGATTCGTCTGCTGCGCGATCGCCGCCACCGTGTTGATGATCGACACGATCTCGGTGCTTGCCTGGACGAGGGCCGCCATCAGCTCCTCGGCGCTGCGGGAGCTTGCCACGGCCTCCGCGAGCGAGCCCTGCGCGAGCTGCATGGCGCGGTCGATCTCACCCGCGCTCCCGGCGAACTCCTCGATCAAGGCGGCGAGGGAGGCACTCTGGGCGGCCGCGTCGCGGCTGGCGGCGCGCAGCTCGGCGGCGACATCGCTGATCCGGCCGAGCTCCGCTTCCGCGCCGGCCGAGTCCCGCGCGGCCCGCTCGACGGCGGACGTGACCTGGCGGATGCCTTCGAGAACGTCCTCCTCGACGGCATCGAGCGTGTCGGCGTCGAGATCGGAGCGGGACGGCTGGGGCGGCGTGACGGTCTGGGGGTAGGCAGGAGCGAGCGGAGCCGGGTCCAGCGCCCTCATCCGGACGGCGTCCTTCCGCCGCGTCGCAAATCCCAGCAATGCCCGCATCGCGCGTCTCTCCGAGACACCGAGCTAGGTCAGTACGGTGAAGGACAGTTTAAGCCCGCGAGGATCGCGTGTCGTTCGAGCTTGCGCCCTTACCGCGCCGGCAGGCTCGCGCGGCCCGGCCTGCGGCCCGGAGAGGGCACCGTCACCCCGATCATGTCCCCTTCGGTGACGAGCGCGGCGAGCGCCTCCTCCGACCAGCCCTCCGTGCCCTCCGGCCGCATCGGGAGCACCATCCAGCGGTAGTCCGCGGTCGAATCGACGACCCGCAGCCTGGTGCTCGCCGGGAGCACCGTCCCCCATTCGGCGAGCACGCCCCGCGGGTCGCGGACGGCGCGCGCCCGGTAGGCGGAGGACTTGAACCAGAAGGGCGGATAGCCGAGCACGGCGCGAGGGTAGCAGGAGCACAGCGTGCAGACGACGAGATGGTGCAGGCCCGGCTCGTTGGCGAGCACGCCAAGGGGAGGCGAGCCCCGCATGAAGGCCCCGACCGCCTCGGCGGCCGCCGTGCCGTCTCGCAGCATCAGCGCGCGGTAATCCTCGTCCATCCAGGCCTTTGCGACCATGCGGGCGCCCTGTGCCGGCGAGGCCTGTTCGGTGATTGCGACCCGTTCGGCGAGCTCGGCCGGTGTGATGAGCCCCTTCTCGCAGAGCAGCCCGGACAGCGCCGTGAAGAGCGCGCCGCTCTCGGCCTCGAGCACGTTCATGCTGCCTCCAGCCAATGGTCGTAGATCTCCACCACGAGCTCGTCACCGCTGGCGTCGGGCCAGAGCTGCTTCAGCGGAAACGCGACATGGTAGAGCGCCCGCGTCGCAGCCGGGCGCGCAAAGGCGATGTCCTCCGGATTCGGAAAGTCGCCGAGGTGACGCACCACCGTACCGGTCTCGCCTCTGACGTAATGCGGCGTGCGGATATGGACGGGGCCGTCCGCCTCCGGCCAGGCATCCTTGACGCGGACGCGGGCGCCGGGCGCGAAGGCCGTCACGTTTCTGCTTCCAGTCGAGCGCGCAGCTCCGCCTCCGTCACCACGCCCTTGCGCAGGAGGTTGGCGGTCATCGAACGGATCCAGCGCTGATAGTAGCTGAGGCGATCGTATGCGTCGGCCGGGATCTCCTCGATGCCGCGCCGGAGCTCGTCGACCGTCATCAGGCCCTTCAGCGACAGCATCTGCCGGAGGGCATCGACCTGCTTGTCGAAATCCGTCAACGCGTGCGGCTCGGTGTCGACGCCTTCGCAGAGGTATTTCGATACGCCGCCCATGTCGTGATGGGCGCGGCGGGGGTCCGCTTCCTTGGCCTGGGTCATCGCTCGTCCCTTTGGGTCCGAACCTAGCGCCGTACGCGGGGTTCCTTCAATGCACCCCGCTTGGATCGGTGCCCGGCTCGGGCTACGGCTTCTCGATGCAGGCTACGCTGCTCGTCTTCGTCGGCGCCGGGATCGGCGGAGCCCTTCGGCACGGCGTCAATCTCGGCTGCGCGAGGCTATGCGGAACGGCGTTCCCGTGGGGGACGCTCGCCGTCAACGTGGTCGGCTCCTTCCTGATGGGCCTGATTGCGGGCTGGCTGGCGTTCCGCGTGGAGGCCGGGTGGGCGCAGCCGGTCCGGCTCTTCGTTGCGACGGGCATTCTCGGCGGCTTCACGACCTTCTCGGCCTTCTCGCTGGATGCCATGCTGCTTTGGGAGCGTGGTGAAGCGGCTCTCGCGGCCGGCTATGTTGCCGGCTCGATCATCCTGTCGATCGGGGCGCTCGCGCTCGGGCTCGCCCTGCTGCGCGGGCTCGCGTGAGGCATCCATGGCCGACTGGCCTGGGCGATGCTAGGGATGTCGCATGAAGGGATCGAGACTAGGCGGCAGCGAGCCTCGCGGCAGGGCCGGACGGCCACGTCCGGGTGGACGCGCCGCCGGCCGCCCGGCATCGCCGCGGACGGAAGCGCGGGCCCGGCCGCTCGGCCCGCGGCCCCCTTCGTCGGTACGGGAGTCCGGGGGCGCCGAGCGGCCCGGTGCCGAAGCTCCGGCCCTGGCTGACGGTGCCGGGCAGAAGCTCGGGGAGGCGTCCGCTGCGAACGGGGTCCAGACCGTGGCGGTCGCACCGGACGAGACGGGGATGCGCGTCGATCGGTTTCTCACCGCTCGTTTCCCGGATCTCTCCTTCGCGCATATCCAGCGGATCGTCCGGAAGGGCGAGCTCCGCATCGACGGCAAGCGCGCCAAGCCGAGCGACCGGCTCGAATCCGGCCAGCAGGTCCGAATCCCGCCGCTGAGGCTCGACGCGAAGCCGCCGGCGGCCCGTGCCGCGGATGCGGACTCGAAGGACGCGGTCTTCTTCCGCCAGAACGCCCTCTACGAGGATGACGACGTCCTGGTGATCAACAAGCCGTCCGGCCTCGCCGTGCAGGGCGGATCGGGGACGAAGCGGCACGTCGACGGGATGCTCGAGGCGCTGCGCGACAGGCAGGGCCAGAAGCCGCGCCTGGTGCACCGGCTGGACAAGGACACCGCCGGCTGCCTCGTGATCGCCAAGACGCGGTTCGCCGCGACCGCGCTCGCTAAGTCCTTCAGATCACGGGCGACACGGAAGATCTACTGGGCGCTGGTGGCCGGCGTCCCCCGGACGCGGCAGGGCCGCATCTCGACCTATCTGGCGCGCGAGGAGCTGGGCGAGGCGGACAGCCGGATGGCGGTCTCCAGGCACGGCGCCGAGGGCGCGAGCCACGCCCTGACCTATTATGCCGTCGTCGATCAGGCCGGGCAGAAGCTCGCCTGGCTGTCGCTGAAGCCGGTCACCGGCCGCACGCACCAGCTCCGGGCGCATGCGGCCCATATCGGCCATCCGATCGTCGGGGACCCGAAATACTTCAACGTCGAGAACTGGGAATTGCCCGGCGGCATCCAGAACCGGCTCCATCTCCTCGCCCGCCGCATCGTCGTGCCGCATCCGCGGACGGGCAAGCCGATCGACGTGACCGCGCCGCTCCCCGCCCATATGCAGCAGAGCTTCTCGCTCCTCGGCCTCGACACCTCGCGCTACGATCCGATCGAGGACGCCCCGGAGAGCTGAGGATCGCGCCGGCTTCGGGCTGCGTCCTTCGGGTCGGCTCCGGCCGCCGGCCTCACTATTGTCCCGGCATCGTGAGGACCAGCGGTCCGTTCCGTGTGGCGACGACCGTGTGCTCGTACTGGACCGTGAGGGCGCGCGGCCGGCTGTAAAGCGTCCAGGGATCGTCGCCATCCGCAGCGAACTCGGCGCCGAGAGACAGGAACGGCTCGACCGTGAAGACCAGGCCCTCCCGCATGATCCGGCGCTCGGAGGCGTCGGGCCAGGTTGCGATCTCGGTCGGCTCCTCGTGCAGCGACAGGCCAACCCCGTGGCTGGCGAGGTTGCGCACCAGCGTGTAGCCGTTCTTCCGCGCGAAGGCGCCGACGGCGCGGCCAATGCCGGCGAGCGGCTTGCCGGCGCGGACCTCGCGCAAGCCGGTCCACATGGCCCGGCGCCCGTCCTTGCACAGCCGCTCGACCGCGCGCGTCACGGGCGGGACCGCGAAGGATGCGCCGGTATCGGCGAAGTAGCCGTCCTTCTCGGCCGACACGTCGATGTTGACGAGGTCGCCCGGCCCGATCTTGCGCGCGCCCGGGATGCCGTGCGCGATCTCCTCGTTGACGCTGATGCAGGTCGCTCCAGGAAAGGCGTAGACCATCTCCGGAGCGGGACGTGCTCCGGCCGCTTCCATGACGTCCCGCCCGATCTGATCGAGTTCGCCTGTCGTCACGCCCGGCTCGAGGGCCTTGCCAATGGCCTGGAGCGTGTCGGCGACGATGCGCCCGATCTGCTTCAGACCGGCCAGGTCGTCTTCGCTCGACACCGTCATGCGGGCTCCTTCTGCAGAGCCGTCGCGGCTCCGATCGGCGCTTCTGCCATCCCTGCGCCGCTCGGCAAAGCGCGGCGGGTGCAGACCAGTGCGAGGCCGGGTCGCGCTCTCGGGCCGCCGCATCGTCGTGCCGCATCCCCGGACGGGCAAGCCGAACGACGTGACCGCGCCGCTCCCGGCCCATATGCAGCAGAGCTTCTCGCTCCTCGGCCTCGACACGTCGCGCTACGATCTGATCGAGGACGCTCCGGAGAGCTGAGGGCGGAGGTCCGCGGCGGCGGGCTACCCGGTGGACCAGAACGTTCACGCCGTCCAACATCGGTATGTTATAACAGGGCATGGACGCGTTCTCTGATCCGCAATCGGTGGCCCGCTACGCCGAAAACCCGCCCCGCCTGGTTCCCGGCTATGCCGACCTGCAGAAGATGACCCTGCTCCTCCTCGAGGAGCGCGCGCCGAGCAACGCGCAGGTACTCGTCCTGGGCGCGGGCGGCGGCCTCGAACTCAAGGTCTTCGCCCAGGCCCAGCCCGGCTGGTCGTTCCTCGGGGTCGATCCGTCCGCCGCGATGCTGAACCTCGCGCAGATGACCCTGGGAGACCTCTCGGAACGCGCACAACTCCATGAAGGGCTGATCCACAGCGCGCCGGAGGGCCCGTTCGATGCGGCGACCTGCATCCTGACCCTGCACTTCGTCGAGCGTCGGGAGCGGTTGACCACGCTCGAGCAGGTCCGGCGTCGGCTGAAGCCCGGTGCGCCCCTTGTGGTCGCCCATTTCAGCATCCCGCAGGGCGAGCTTGATCTGTGGCTCTCGCGGTATGCGGCCTTCGCGATCGCCTCCGGCGTAGAGCGCTCGCAGGCGGAGAACGCGCGATCCGAGATTGCGGAGCGGTTGCCGATCCTCGCGCCCGAAGACGACGAGCGGCTCCTGCGGGATGCCGGCTTCAGCGGAACCAGCCTCTTCTACATGGGATTCGCGTTCCGCGGCTGGGTCGCCTACGCGTGAGCTCCCCGGGGGGCAGGTCGCGCTTTCCGAAGCCGGGCACTACATCGTCCCCATGCACCTCGTGATCCTCGATGTCGACGGCACCCTCGTCGACAGCCAGCAGCTCATCGTGGCCGCCCAGCGCGAGGCCTTCGCCGCCTGCGGGCTCGAGCCGCCCACGCGGGAGCGCTCGCTCTCGATCGTCGGCCTCTCCTTGGTCGAAGCGTTCACGGCGCTGGTCGGACCGGCCGGTCCGGTCGAGGAGCTCGCCGAGGAATACCGTCGGGCCTTCGCGCGGCTTCGCGCCGACCCGGCCTGCATCGAGCCGCTCTTCCCCGAGGTCGAGGAGGTGATCGCCCGGCTCGCCGCGCGGGACGACCTCCTGCTCGGCATTGCGACCGGCAAGTCGCGGCGCGGCGTAGCCCATATCCTGGAGCGGCAGGGATGGCGGCGCGCCTTCTCCACCATCCAGACGGCCGACGACGCGCCATCCAAGCCCGACCCCGCCATGATCCTGCAGGCCATGGCCGAGACCGGGATCGGTCCGGAGGCGACCGTCATGGTCGGCGATACGACCTTCGACATGGCGATGGCGCGGGCGGCCGGCGTGCGGCCGATCGGCGTCTCCTGGGGCTACCATCCGGTCGCCGCTCTGGAGGAGGCTGGCGCCGGCACGATCATCGACCGCTTCTCGGCCCTGGAGCCGCTCCTCCCGCTGCGCGCGGAGGCCGCCTGACATGGCCGGGACGCCGATCCCTGCCGCGACCAGGCGCTTCTACGAGCAGGCCGGCATCGCCGAGGACGAGGGCGGCTTCGCGCTCACGCTGGACGGGCGCCGCGCCCGCACGCCCGGCCGGGCGCCGCTCACGCTGCCCACCCGGGCGCTTGCCGAAGCGATAGCGCGGGAATGGCAGGCCCAGGGCGCGAGCATCGACCCGACCACGATGCCGCTGACCCGGCTCGCGAATTCCACCATCGACGGCGTCGTGCCGCGGGCGGAGGAGGTGCGGGCGGATCTCGTCCGCTATGCCGGGTCGGACCTCGTCGTCTATCGCGCCTCAGGGCCGGACCGGCTGGTCGCCGAGCAGGCCGCCGCCTGGGACCCGGTCCACGCCTTCGTGCGCGACAGCCTCTCGGCGCATTTCGTGCTGAGCGAGGGCGTGATGTTCGTGGAGCAGCCGGCCGAGGCGGTGGCGGCGGTGCGCGAGGAGATCGCCCGCGAGACCTCGCCCTTCGCGCTCGCGGCGCTGCACGTCATGACGACGCTCACGGGCTCGGTGCTGATCGCCCTGATGCATGCCGCCGGCCGCCTCCCGGCGGAGGAGGCCTGGCGCGCGGCCCATGTCGACGAGTTCTTCCAGGAGAGTCGCTGGGGCGAGGACCACGAAGCCTCCGAGCGGCGGAAACAGCGCGAGGCGGAGTTCCGGGCCGCCTCGCTCTTCCTCCAGCTGTCCCGCGCCGGCTAGCGCGGGCGGGGGCTCACATCGTCGACAGCGATGCGATGGTCGAGGCGGCGCTCACGGCCGCCACGACCGCGAGGCCGAGGGGAAGCAGCGGAACGCGCGCGGCCTCGACGCCGAGGTTCTTCATCTCGGCCCTGAGGCGGGCCGATCGGGCATCTCGTCTTTTCATTCTTCCTTCTCAGGCGCGCCGGCGGATCGGCGCAGTCAGCGGCTGATATGATGTTGCGCCGCACAAACTTCATCGGCCTTGGCGCATATGCCGCGTTCGGGCAGGTTCACAGTCCGGAGAGCGTCAGCACCACGGAGGCCGCGTCGGCTGCGGCCACCAGCCCGAGAACCAGGGCGGGATAGGACGGGCGCCGGTTGAGCCGGAGCTGGCGCATCTCGGCGCGGATCGCGGCATGGTGGGGATCGGACGCGGATAGGTGGGACATCGTCGCCTCCTCGGTCCCGGAAAGCCGGTCCTCCGCCGGCCTTGCCGACCAGACCACACGGCGCTCCGGCCGGAGGTGCGGCGGCGCACCTCGCCGTTTGTCCCCGCTCCCCGACATGCTACGCAGCCCTCGGCAGGAGACGAGACGCAGGCCCATGAAAGAGATGCTGGAGCTTTTGGCCGAGCGGCGCGCGGCGGCGCGGCTCGGGGGCGGCGAGAAGCGGATCGCGGCCCAGCACGGGCGCGGCAAGCTCACCGCGCGCGAGCGGCTGGAGCTCCTGCTCGACCATGGCTCCTTCGAGGAGTTCGACATGTTCGTGCAGCACGGCTGCACGGATTTCGGCATGGCGGAGGTGAAGATCCCGGGCGACGGCGTCGTGACCGGCTGGGGCACGATCAACGGCCGCACCGTCTTCGTCTTCTCCAAGGACTTCACCGTGTTCGGCGGCTCGCTGTCGGAGGCGCATGCCCGCAAGATCACCAAGATCCAGGACATGGCCCTGAAGGCGCGGGCGCCGATCATCGGCCTCTTCGACGCGGGCGGCGCCCGCATCCAGGAGGGCGTGGCGGCGCTCGGCGGCTATGGCGAGGTGTTCAAGCGCAACGTGATCGCCTCGGGCGTCATCCCGCAGATCTCGCTCATCATGGGACCCTGCGCGGGCGGCGACGTCTATTCGCCCGCCATGACGGACTTCATCTTCATGGTCCGCGACACGTCCTACATGTTCGTGACCGGCCCGGACGTCGTGAAGACCGTCACCAACGAGATCGTGACGGCGGAGGAACTCGGCGGCGCCAAGGTCCACACGACCAGGTCCTCGATCGCGGACGGCGCCTACGACAACGACGTGGAGGCGCTCCTCCAGATGCGGCGGCTCGTCGACTTCCTGCCCGCCAGCAACACGGAGCCCGTCCCGGTCTGGGAGAGCTTCGACGACGTCGACCGGCTCGACCGCTCGCTCGACACGCTCGTGCCGGACAACCCGAACAAGCCCTACGACATGAAGGAGCTGATCCTGAAGGTCGTGGACGAGGGCGACTTCTTCGAGATCCAGGAAGCCTTCGCCAAGAACATCATCACGGGCTTCGGCCGCATCGAGGGGCACACGGTCGGCTTCGTGGCCAACCAGCCGATGGTGCTGGCCGGCGTGCTCGATGCCGACGCCTCGCGCAAGGGCGCCCGCTTCGTGCGCTTCTGCGACGCCTTCAACATCCCGATCGTCACCTTCGAGGACGTGCCGGGCTTCCTGCCCGGCACGGCGCAGGAATATGGCGGCCTGATTAAGCACGGCGCGAAGCTGCTCTTCGCCTATTCGGAGGCGACCGTGCCGCTCGTCACCGTCATCACGCGAAAAGCCTTCGGCGGCGCCTACGACGTGATGGCGTCCAAGCATGTGGGCGGCGACGTCAACTATGCCTGGCCGACGGCGCAGATCGCCGTGATGGGCGCCAAGGGCGCGGTCGAGATCATCTTCCGCGGCATGGATGCGGAGGGCATCGCGCAGAAGACGAAGGAATACGAGGACCGCTTCCTGTCGCCCTTCGTCGCGGCCGAGCGCGGCTATATCGACGAGGTGATCATGCCGCACTCGACCCGCCGCCGCATCGCCCGCGCCCTCGCCATGCTGCGCGAGAAGAAGGTCGAGATGCCGCTGAAGAAGCACGACAACATCCCGTTGTAGGCTTTGCCGGAACGGTCGTGCGCGTCCCTTCTCCCCTTGCGGGAGAAGGTGGCCCCCGGGCTTGTCCCGGGGGTCGGATGAGGGATTTGCGCGCTGGATCACCCCTCATCCGTCGTCGCTGCGCGCCGACACCTTCTCCGCAAGGGGAGAAGGGAGGCAGCGGCACGGTTTGCGCGCGATCGGATGAGGGCATGCCTCATCGCCGGATCCCGGACCATTCCCGCCGCTTCGCGGGCGAGCAGAGGCGCGAGCCCACGCGCGCGGAGGAGATGCTGTGGCGCGAGCTTCGGGGCCGGCACCTCGCGGGCCTGAAATTCCGCCGGCAATGCCCGATCGGCCGGTATGTCGTCGACTTCGTCTGCTTCGACGCGAGGCTGATCGTCGAGCTGGACGGGCGGCCGCACGACGACCCGGGGCAGCGCGCGCACGATCGGGCCCGTGACGCCTGGCTCCGCGCCGAGGGTTTTCGGGTTCTGCGCTTTCCGAACGATCTTCTGCTCGGAGGCTCGGGGGACCTCGTGCTGGAGGCGATCCGGAAGGCGGCCGCGGAGCACCGCTCATCCGACCTTGGCTGACGCGCTCCGGGGCGCTCCTTCTCCCGCAAGGGGAGAAGGGGAGGCGCCGGCAGGCGGGCGGACCGGCTTGCCCGCTGCCTGTACATAGGAAAACAAGCCTTGACAGCCCATCGTCATAGGCCTACGTTCCTAGTCACGCCGGAACCGCCGCCATGCCCTTCGCACCCAAAGCCCCGATCGACCTGGCCCTGAAGGAGCGCATCCGCATCGCCTATTACGTCGAGGAGCGGTCGATCGCCGAGGTCGAGGCGATCGCGGGCGTCGGGCGGGCAACCCTGTATCGCTGGTTCCACGCCTGGGGCTGGCCGCTGCGCAAGCCGATGCGGAGCCGGGCGGCGGGGCAGAACGGTGCGCCCGTCTTCAGGCCGGCGGGGCAGGAGGCAGGCGCCGGCCCGATCGCCGCCGCTCCCGGCGAGCCTCCGGCCGGGGCGGGATGGCAGCCGGCGACAGGGCGTGTCTCCCTGAAGGTGCGCCTGCGGCGGCTCGTCGAGCACCGGATCGCGGTCCTGGAGCACGAGACCATGTCGGGAGCCGCGATCGACCCGGAGGCGAATGCGCGGGCGATCGAGCTCAATGCCCGCACGCTCGCCACCATCGAGAAGCTCGACGGCGAGGCCGATCTCTGCCCGAATTGCAGGGACGAGCCGCCGGCGCGGTCGCTGAACGAGCTCAGGGACGAGCTGCGCCGGCATCTCGAGCGGATCGCCGGCGAGGAGGACGAGGATGACGAGGCGGAGGGACTTCCGCCGCTCGGCTGGGACGACGAGGAGGAGGGCGCCGATGCAGGCCCTGCCGCTCACTCCTCCGGCGGGGCGGCGGCGGGTTCCTGACCGGCGCCGCGCAGATAGCGCGGCACCATCTTGCGGGCCGCGAGCGCCGCGTAGATCCCGGCGCCGAGAAGCGCGACGCCGAGCCCGAGGGCGAGCGCCGCGCGCGTGCCCGGGACGGCGGGAAGCTCGACGCCCCCGAAGCGGTTCCCGATGGCGCGCTCGGCCTTGGCCCGACTGCGCTCGCGGACGCGCAGCGACACCTCGAACAGGTCCTCCGCCCGGCGGACGATCCTGATGCCGTTGCGGGCGAAGCCGGCCTGCGTCAGCCGGCCGGCGATCTCGTGCGCCTCCTCCAGCGTCTCGGCCCCGGCCGAAACGAGCGCCAAGCCCTCGCGCGCCATCGAACCTCTCCAGCCTCTCCCGTCGCGTCACAAGCGCCCGCAGCCGCGCATTGTTCCCGCGTCGCGGTCAGGCCGCCGGGATGTCGAGCGCGACCGAGACCGGGACGTGGTCGGACGGCTTGTCGAGCGCGCGCATGCGCTTGTGGATCTCCACGCCCTGCAGGCGGTCCGCGGCCTGGGGCGAGAGGAGCAGGTGGTCGATGCGGATGCCCTTGTTCTTCTGCCAGGCGCCGGCCTGGTAGTCCCAGAAGGTGTAGAGCCCGGAGCGGTCGTCGCAGGCGCGCAGCGCATCCGTGTAGCCGAGCCCGAGGATGCGGCGCCAGGCGGCCCGGCTCTCCGGCTGGAAGAGCGCGTCGTTCGCCCAGGATTCCGGATCGGACACGTCCCTGAATTCCGGGATGACGTTGAAGTCGCCGGCCAGCACCGTCGGCTCCTCGAGGGCGAGGAGCCCGGCCGCGTGGCGCTCCAGCCGCTCCATCCAGGCGAGCTTGTAGGAGAACTTCTCCGTTCCGATCGGATTCCCGTTCGGCAGGTAGATGGAGGCGACGCGCACCGCGCCGCCGCCGGGGATCGAGACCACCGCCTCCAGGTAGCGCGACTGCGCGTCCTCGTCGTCGCCCGGCAGGCGCGGCGTCACGTCCGCGAGCGGCAGCCGGGACAGGATCGCGACCCCGTTGAAGCCCTTCTGCCCGTGCACGGCGACATTGTAGCCGAGCTCCTCCACCTCGAGGCGCGGGAAGGCCTCGTCGACGCATTTGATCTCCTGCAGGCAGAGCACGTCCGGCTTCGCCTCGGTGAGGAACTTCTGCAGGTGAGCGAGACGCTGCTTCACCGAGTTCACGTTCCAGGTCGCGATGAGCATGGCCGCCTTCACGGGCCGCGGGCGCGGCCGATCGCTGTCGTGAAGCGGTCCGAACGGGTCCGGTCAAGCCCGCCCCCGGCCGCCCGGGAATTCGCCCGCTGTTGAAGGGAGGTGACAGGAGCGGCCGTTCTGGCCCGCGGCCTGCCGGGAGCGTTGCGCGGCGCCGCAGCGCGGGGCAGGTTCGGGCGATCTCCGAGGCCCCGCCGACATGCCAATCCTGAAGCTCGCCCCCGTCCTGGCAGCAGCCGGCCTGCTCGCCGGCTGCGTCTCCTCGACCGACTACGCCTATCCGGTGACGGGCGATCCCGTGAACCCGACGCCCGTCCCGGGCTACCGGGTGCAGTGCGACTCGGTCCCGACGGTCCCGAATCTGTTCGGCGACGACCACGTCACCGGCTGCCGGCAGATCATCGGGCCGGCGAGCGACGTCGTCGTCGCCAAGGGCTGAGAAGCGGAGCCGCCGCCGGCCCGTTCAGGCGCCTCAGGCCGCCTTCGCGGCCGCGAGCGTCGGGTAGTCGGTGTAGCCGCGCTCGTCCCCGCCGTAGAAGGTCGTCTGGTCCCACGCGTTCAGCGGCGCGCCGATGCGGAGCCGCTCGACCAGGTCGGGGTTCGAGATGAAGGCCTTGCCGAAGGCGATCGCGTCCGCCCGGCCGGACCGGACGGCCTCGATAGCAAGCTCGCGGGTATAGCCGTTATTGGCGATATAGACCCCGCCGAAGGCCTCCCGGAGCGCCGCGTAGTCGAAGGGCAGGTTGTCGCGCGGCCCGCCGGTCGCGCCCTCGATGACGTGCACGAAGGCGAGCTTCATCTCGCCGAGCTTCCGGGCGACATGCTCGAAGAGCGGCTGCGGGTTGGAATCCGCGATGCCGTTCGCGGGCGTCACCGGCGAGAGCCGGATGCCGACCCGGCCGGGGCTCCAGGCCTTGGCGACGGCCTCGGCCACCTCCAGCGTGAAGCGCGCCCGGTTTTCGATCGAGCCGCCATAGGCGTCCGTGCGCCGGTTGGCGCCGTCCTTCATGAACTGGTCGAGGAGGTAGCCGTTGGCGCCGTGGATCTCGACCCCGTCGAAACCCGCCTCGCGCGCCCGCTCGGCCGCCCGGGCGAAGTCCCGCACGATGCCCGGGATCTCCTCGATCGCGAGCTCCCGCGGCGGCGACACCTCGGCGAAGCCGCTCTCGATGTAGGTGCGCGTCCTGGCCGGGATGGCGGAGGGGGCGACCGGCGCCGCCCCGTCCGGCTGGAGCGATACGTGCGACACGCGGCCGACATGCCAGAGCTGGATCACGATCCGCCCGCCCGCGGCATGGACGGCGTCCGTGACCTTCCGCCAGCCGGCGACCTGGGCGTCGGTGTAGATGCCGGGCGTCCAGACATAGCCCTGGCCCTGCCGCGAGATCTGCGAACCCTCGCTGACGATGAGCCCCGCCGAGGCGCGCTGGCGGTAGTACTCGACGTTGATGTCGCGCGGTGCATCCGTGCCGGGCGCGGCCCGGTTGCGGGTCAGCGGCGCCATGACGATGCGGTTGGCGAGCGTGATCTCGCCGGCCTGGAGCGGTCGGAAAAGAGGTGAAGCGTCGGACATGTAAGCCTCTGCAGCAATTTCTGCTGCAGTGCGATATAGGTCGCGGACGCGCCGTGGGAACTGCCCGGGATGCAGGGCTGCCTCCGCACGGGCTGCTTACATGCGCCCGAGCGCGGTCGCGAGCCGGTCCAGAAGCGGCGCCTGGGCGGCCAGGATGCGCGTCCGGGCCTGCGCGAGGGAGAACCAGGCGGCCCGGTCGATCTCGGGCACGTCGATCGAGCGGCCGCTGCGCGGCGGCCAGACGATGGCAATCATGTTGCTGCGGATCGCGCTGACATCGAGGTCGCCCGCGAGCGCGAAGGCGACGACCGTCTTGCCCCCGGCCTGGCGGATCTCGCCGAGCTCGATCAGCTCGCCGTCCGGGGCAGCGGTCCCGAGCTCCTCGGCGAATTCCCGCAGCGCGGCCGCGCGCGGCTCCTCGCCGGGATCGATCTCCCCCTTCGGGATCGACCAGGCGCCCGCGTCCCGCTTCGCCCAGAACGGCCCGCCGGGATGGACCAGCAGGACCTCCGGCCCGTCCGGACCGGAGCGGTGGAGAAGGATGCCGGCGCTGCGCTTCGGCATGGAACGGTTCCGGCAGGACGGCGGCATGAAAAAGCCCGCTCTCGCGAGCGGGCTCGTTCCGGATCGGGAGGCCGGCAGCGCCGGCCTCGGGATCAATCGACCACGTCGATCGTGGCGACCTCGCGGCCCTTCTGGCCCTGGGTGACGCCGATCTGCACGCGCTGGCCTTCCTGGAGGTCGGCGAGGCGCGCGCGCTCGAGCGCGGAGCGGTGGACGAACACGTCGCGGCCGCCATCGTCGGGCGCAATGAAGCCGAAGCCCTTGGCCGGGTTGTACCATTTCACGACGCCGGTCATGTTTTCGACCGGGCCGGTCTCGCGCGGGGCGCTCGGGAAGGACCGGCGCGGGCCGCCGAAGCCGCCGCCGCCACCCCCGCCGCCTCCGAACCGGTCGCCGCCGCCGCCGTAACCGCCGCCGCCACCGCCACCGCCACCGCCACCGAAGCGATCGCCGCCGCCACCCCCGCCGAACCGGTCACCGCCGCCGCCGAAACCGCCGCCCGGACGACGCGCCTGGCGAGGCTCCGCCGTCGAGGTGTCGACGCTCACGACCTCGGTCACCTGGGGACCGCGCTGGCCGGCGGCCACGCGGACCACCAGCTTCGTGCCCGGCTCGAGCTCGGTATGGCCCGTCGCCTCGACCGCGCGGATATGGAGGAAGGCGTCCCCCGAGCCGTCGGAAAGCTCGGCGAAGCCGAACCCCTTCTCCGGGTTGAACCACTTGACCGTCGCTTCCTGCTCCGGGCCCGACGGAGCCGCCGGGCCTCGGCTCATCGGCCGGGACGACGATGGGGGCGGGGAATCGTAGGGGCTGGGACCGCGATCGGCTCCAAAATCGTCCCCGAAACCGCGCCGTCGCTGGTCTCGGAAGTCTCGTCCTCTGCTCATCTGATAGAACTCGTGCGAAGGCCTGCTCGGCTGGTTGACGCTGACCGGATCGTCCCTCACCGCTGTGCGGAATTCGGGTGCGAGAGTCGTCTTTGACTGCGGCTCCGGGTCGAAAGCGCCTGATCGGGATCAGTGTAAAGCGTAGGAAGGCGAGACACGACGTGGATCGGCGGCGACGTCCCATCATCGGGGCAGCGTGGGAACAGGTCAAGGCTTCGCGGCGGGCTTCGCCGTCGATTTTTGTGCGACTTCCGGCGTAAGGTCCGCATTTTCCCGTCCAGCGCGGATGCAACCGCCCGCCCGCGGCATTGTTGACCTGCAGGTTTAAGCCTGGAGGGAACGATGGCCAATTCGGCACGGGGAGGTACCCCGACCGGGACGGGCGGGCTCAATCCCGGAGACGATGCGAAGCCCGGGACCCCGGGAAGCGGCGAGAACACGTGCCCGGCCTGCGGCGGCTCGGGCCGCGTCGAGAACGCGCCGTGCCAGGAATGCGGCGGCACGGGCGTGGTGACCGAAGGGATCGGCGGCGGCTGAGCTCAGGCGGCCCGCGGCAGGAGAGCCGCGGACCGGGCGGCTCCCTGCCCGGGATCCGGGACGGCGGATCGCGAGGCGAGCCAGCGGCGTCTGCCGGCTTCCAGTCCCCAGACCATCCCGAGCATGATGTAGACGTGGCGCCAGTGGTCGATGTCGATCTGCAGGGCCTGCAGGAAGAACATCAGGACCGCCGGGAAGACGATCTGGGCCTGGCGCTGGTACGGCGATGCGGTCAGGCACAGGCGGAACCCGACGAAGATCGTCACCAGGACGAGGCCGATGAAGGCGAGGCCGCCCGTCCAGCCGCCATTGGCGAAGCCGCCGATATAGGAATTGTGCGGCTCGAGCCCGAAGACCAGCCGGAACCGGAGCGGGCCGAAGCCTTCCGGCCTCTCGATCAGCATGGGGATGGAGCGGATCTGGTTGCCGAAGCGACCGGTCACGCCCTGGTCGTAGCTCTGCGTGAGCCGCGCGCGGTCCGCGAAGCGCTCGCCCACATCCCCGACGGAGAGGAGCCCGAGCAGCAGCAGCGTTGCGAGGCCGACGCCCACGAGCCCGAGCGCCACGATGCGCCGGCGCACCCGAAGCGGGTTCGTCCGGAAGGTCATGAAGGTCATGACCGCCGTGCCGAGAACCAGCGCCGCCCAGGCTCCTCGCGAGAACGACAGGAACACGCCCGCCAGGAGGAGGAGCAGGCCGGCCGTGGCGAGGATCGGATGGCGGCCGTCTCCGGTCATCAGCCCGCGCAGGAGATAGAGGACGCCCAGGACCAGGAAGGATCCGAGGACGTTCGGGTCCTGGAAGACGCCGGCGGCGCGGCCGTCCATCACGAAGAGGAGGCCGGTATCCTTGAAGTAGGACAGGATGCCGGCTCCCGCCGCAAAGATGCAGCTCGCCAGATAGGCCTTGAGCGTCAGCTCGACCCGCCGCTCCGTCTGATGCGCGAAGAACATCACGAAGAAGATGGCGGTGACCATCAGATAGAGGGACTGGATGGTCCACAGCGTCGGGTCGGGCTCGGCGAAGTAGGGCACGAGCGCGGCGACGAGGGAAACCTTGTAGAAGAGGAGGAGCGCGACGAAGGGCAGCGAGGAGCGGTGCAGGCGCACGCCCAGCACGAACCAGACGAGCATCGCCGGGATCGCCGCGAAGTCGTAGGGCGAGGGCCGCAGGAAGGTGAAGCAGGTGAAGAAGATGAAGAGCGCGAACAGGAGATAGCCCGCGCTCTCCAGCACCTTCCGGGCCGGCTGGGCCCGGAAGCCCGGCATCGGCTCCGGTCCGGCTGTCATGACGGCCGACATCAGTACGCGTTCTCGGTCTTGAGCAGCGAGAAGGGCGTGGCGAGCAGGATGTAGAGGTCGAAGAACACCGACCAGTTCTCGATGTAGTAGAGGTCGTGCTCGACGCGCCGCTGGATCTTCTCGGGCGTGTCCGTCTCGCCGCGCCAGCCGTTGATCTGGGCCCAGCCGGTGATCCCCGGCTTCACGCGGTGGCGCGCGAAATAGCCGTCCACGACCTGGTCGTAGAGCCGGTTCTGCGCGTTCGCCTTCACGGCATGCGGCCGCGGGCCGACGAGCGACATGTCGCCCTTGAAGACGACGTTGAAGAGCTGCGGCAGCTCGTCGATCGAGGTCTTGCGCAGGAGGCGTCCCACCCGGGTCACGCGCGGATCGTCCTTGGTGACGAGGCGCGACGCGGCCGCATCGGTCTGGTCCACGTACATCGTGCGGAACTTGAAGACCTCGATCAGCTCGTTGTTGAAGCCGTAGCGCTTCTGCCGGAACAGGACCGGCCCGCGGGAATCCAGCTTCACCGCGAGCGCCGCCGCGATCAGCAGCGGGCAGGTGAGGAGCAGGATGAGGCTGCCCGCGACCTTGTCGAAGATCCATTTGAGGACGAGGTCCCAGTCGGCGATCGGCCGGTCGAAGACGTCGAGCACCGGGACGGAGCCGATATAGGAATAGCTTCGCGGCCGCAGGCGCAGCTTGCTCGCATGCGCCGAGAGCCGGATGTCGATCGGCAGCACCCAGAGCTTTCCGAGCATCTGCAGCAGGCGGTTCTCGGCCGAGATCGGCAGCGTGAAGATCACGAGATCGAGCGGGGTGCGGCGCGCATAGTCGACGAGGTCGGAGACCGTGCCGAGCTTCGGGTGTCCGCCGATGACCGGAGGCGAGCGGCTGTCGTCGCGGTCATCGAAGACGCCGACGATGCGGATGCCCGTCTCGGGCTGGGCGTCGAGCGCCCGGATGATCTCGTTCGCGGGATCGCCGCCGCCGACGATGGCCGTGCGCCGCTCGAAACGGCCCTCGCGCGTCATGCGGCGCACCAGGATGGCGAGGCCGATCCGCTCCAGGATGAGCGCGGCCAGTCCGGCCAGGTACCAGCTCCCGAGCCACACGCGGGAGAGCGATTGGCCGGCCTTGAGAAAGAAGACCAGCGCGATCGCGCAGAGGAACACGAAGGACCATGCGCCGGCGAGCTTGAGCCCGGTCGGGATCAGCGAGCGCAGCGCGGTGACCGTGTAGACGCCGACGGCCTGGAACGCGAGCGCCGCGAGCCCCGTGATGGCGACGAGCGCCACCCCGTAGGTCCAGCCCAGGGTGACGTGGCCCTTCAGGTAGGCGAAATGGACGAGGATGCCGGTCCCGGCGACGAGGACGAGTTCCAGCCCCCGCACGAGGCCCGCCAGGACGAGGGGGGAAACGCGGTCCGGGCGCGGATGCTCGACCTGGATCGAGGCGGAGTTCGGAGCGTCGCGGCGTGACGCGGCGGCCGCCGTCTCCCGGGCGGCGCCGATGACGTCTCGAACATGTAGGCCCATGCCAACCGTCCCTGCCGAGCCCTCCCCGGGCCACGAAGCGTTCAGGACGATCTTAGGGAACGAGCCTTTCGGAAGGCTCAACGCGATCGGCGAGTTCTGCGGCTATCCCGCGCCGGATCCGGGCGTCGCGATAGCCGTCGAGCACGCCCTCCACCATCCGGTCGATGCGGAAGCCGGCCCGGACGTAATCCGCAAGGGCGGCGGCCTTGGCCCGGCGCACCTCCTCGGGCTCGGAGAGCGAGGACAGGATCTTGGCCGCGAGCGCGGTCGCATTCTCGGGCGGTATCAACTCCTCGGAGAAGGGGCCGAAGATCTCGCCGATCCCGCCCACATCGGTGCAGATGAGGGGCTGGGCGGCGGCCGCCGCCTCCAGCACGACGTAGGGCAGGGATTCCGCCTTGGACGGGACGACCATCACGCGGGCGCGGGAGAGGGCGCCGCGGATCGTCTGCGGCGGCACGAAGGCGATCGAATCCCAGACGCCCGCTTCCTGCGCGCGCGCCTTGAGCTCGCCCTCGCTCGGCCCGGAGCCGACCGCGAGAAGCGTCAGCCTGACGCCGTTGTCGCGGCGGATCATGGCGAGGGCGTCGATGAGCGTGTCGATGCCCTTCGCAGCCCGGAATTCGCCGATATAGATGAGGTCGAACGGGTCGGCCGCGGGCTGGATCGGCTCGAACTCGGTGTCCGCGATGCCGTTGTAAACGACCCGCACGAGCTTGTCCGTCGCCCCGACGGAGCTTTCGAAGCGACGCTTCACATAGGCGCTCTCGAACAGGAACACGTCCGTCCGCCTGGCCAGGATGCTCTCGGCCGTCATGTAGATGCGGTGGGAGAGGGTGCCGGGGTTGTAGTTGAAGCTCCCGCCATGGGGCGTGTAGGCGCGGACGGTCCGTCCGTCGAGCGCCGGCAGGCCGACGGCGCGGGCATAGACGCCGCCCTTCGAGCCGTGCCCGTGCAGCACGTCGGGCTTCGCGGAATTGTAGAGCGCCGTCAGCCGCAGCAGCGCGAGCGCGTCGAGCGGGTGGGGGAGGCGGCGCATCGGCAGCCGCGTGACGCCGAGCGCAAGGCTCTGGCGCAGCTCCTCGAACGCCTCCTCGGCCCGGCTCCCGCCCGTCGACGAATCGCAGAAGATGCCGACCTCGTGCCCGCGCGCGACCTGCCCCCTCGCCACGTCCAGGACGTGCCGGAACAGCCCGCCGACGGGCGCGCGGAAGACGTGGAGGATGCGGAGCCTGGTCACGGGCGGGCCGGTCCGCCCTCGGGCGGGTTCAGAACCAGCGCTCCTTGATCACGATCGTGTCGCCCGGCCGGACCGGATAGGTGATGGGCACCTCGGCCGTCTGGATGCCGCGCGCCGTGCGGCGCGTCACCTCCGCATAGTCGCGCTGCGCGCGCGGGGTGAAGCCGCCCGCGATGGCGACCGCCGTCTGGACCGTCATGCCGTTCACATAGGGGAACTGGCCGGAGGTCGTGACCTCGCCGAGGATGAAGAACGGCCTGTAGGTGTCGACCTCGACCGTGACCTTCGGCTCGCGGATATAGCCGGCCTTGAGCTTCGCCTCGATCGCCGCGCCCGCTCCGGCCGTCGTGAGCCCCCCCACCGGCACGGCCCCGATCAGCGGCATGGTGATCCGGCCGGACGCGTCGACCTGGTAGATGTTCGACAGCGAATCCTGCCCGAACACGATGATGCGCAGCTTGTCGCCGGTCGCGAGGAGATAGCCCTCGCCGCCGGCCCGCGGCGCCGTCGCGATCGATCCGGTGGCGTGGGGCTGCATGCATCCGGCAAGCGGCAGCGCCGATGCGAGGAGGAGGAGAGCTCTGCGCCTGTTCATGCAGCACCGGACGAAGACGAAACCAGCGCCTCCTCCTACCGTCCGCATGGTTAACAGAGGGTTGTGTGGCCGATCCGCGCCCGAGTTGAAGAAGAGCCGGCGCTCCGGCGCAGCTGTCTGCGAGCTTAACTCGGTTTCAACCTTAATCGGCTGTGATCCCGGCCGTTCTTCGCGTGCTCCGAGGGATCGGGAACTCAGTCCATGGCTCAGACCTATGTCGCCCCCTATCCCGCTCCGGTGGCGAGCGGGGAGGCGACGATCGCCGATCTGCTCAGGTCGATGCGGACGCATTGGCGCTATATCGCGATCCCGACCATCCTGGTCTTCATCGCGGCGACGATCTTCGTGAACGTCGTGTCGCCCCGCTACACGGGCGAGGCGAAGCTGATCCTGCAGACCGCGGACAGCTACTATACCCGCCCGGGGCAGGACCGCGGCGCCGACCAGACGCAGCTGATCGACGAGCAGGCCGTCGCCAGCCAAGTGCAGGTCGTGATGTCCCGCGACATCGCGCGCGAGGCGATCCGGCGCCTCGAGCTCGTCGGCAATCCCGAATTCGACCCCGGCGTGCGCGACGTCGGTCTGCTCCGCGGCCTGATGATGATGCTCGGCCTCGCCAAGGATCCGAGCGTCCGCGCGCCGGAAGACCGCGTGCTGGAGAAGTATTACGACGCGCTTCTCGTCTATCCGGTGGGCAAGTCGCGGATCGTCTCGATCGAGTTCCGCTCGAAGGATCCGGACCTTGCCGCGAAGGCGGCGAACACGATCGCCGAGCTCTACCTGGCCCAGCAGGAAGACGCGAAGAAGGATCTGGCCCGCTCCGCCTCCACCTGGCTCGGGCAGAACATCGATGCGCTCCGCACGCGCGTTGCGGATGCCGAGGCCAAGGTGGAGGCGTTCCGCGCCAGGACGGGGCTCCTCATGGGCAGCGGGACCAACACCCTTTCGGCCCAGCAGCTCTCGGAGCTCTCCGCCCAGCTCGCCCAGGCGCGGACGGCCCAGAGCGACGCCCAGGCGAAGGCGCAGCTCGTCCGCGACCTGATCCGCGACGGGCGCGCCTTCGAGATCCCGGACGTGGCGAACAACGAGCTGATCCGGCGCCTGATCGAGCAGCGCATCAACCTGCGTGCGCAGCTCGCGCTCGAGCTGCGCACGCTGATGCCGCAGCATCCGCGCATCAAGGAGCTCAACGCGCAGCTCCAGGATCTCGAGGGCCAGATCCGCGGCGCGGCCGAGCGCACGGCCCGCACGCTGGAGAACGATTCCCGGATCGCGGGCGGCCGCGTCCAGGCGCTCCAGGCCGCCATCGACGAGCAGAAGCAGGTGGTCGTCCAGGCCAACGAGAACGAGGTCCAGCTCCGCGCGCTCGAGCGCGAGGCGCGCACCCAGCGCGAGCAGCTCGAATCCTACCTGACGCGCTATCGCGAGGCGACGGCCCGCGACGCCGAGAACGCCGCGCCGCCGGACGCGCGCATCGTGTCCCGGGCCGTGGTGCCGCAGAACCCGTCCTTCCCGAAGAAGCTCCCGATCGTCGCGATCACGACCTTCGCGACCCTGATGCTCTCGGCAGGCGCGATCGTCGCTCGCGAGCTCCTCGGCTCGGGCGCCCCCCGTCCGATGGTGCCGGTTCCGGCGCCCGCCCCGGCGGGCGCGCCCGTCGGGCCGGCGGGTTCGGGACCGCTCGACCGGCCCGGGACCTCCGACATCCGCCCGGAACCCCTTCGGCCCGGCACGCCGGACGCCGCCCCGGCGAGGGCCGAGGCCCTCCCGCCGCCTCCGCTGCGGGGTTCCCGCTACGATTTCGGCAACCTCATCGAGCGGCTCGAACGGATCAAGGTCGAGGATCGCGCCCGGCGCCTGCTCGTCACGGGCGTCGACCGGGGCCCCGAGGCCGTCGATGTCGGCCGGGGCCTCGCGCTGACGCTCGCCGGGATCGGGCGCACGATCCTCGTGGAGATCGATCCGGACGAGCAGGTCTCGGCGGAGAAGGGCTTCACCGACCTCGTCGCCGGAGAAGTCTCCTTCGCGGACGTGATCGGACGCGAACCCGGATCGAAGCTGCACCGCATCCCGGTCGGCACGCTCAAGTACGATACCGTCGCGGCCGAGCCGGAGGCGCTCGACGTCACGCTCTCGGCGCTGGAGAAGACCTATGACTGGGTCGTCTGCGTCTTCCGCGTGAACGTCCGGACGGATCTCGTCCGCCTCTTCGCGCCCCGGGTCGACGCCGTGGTCATCGCGTCCAATCTCGAGCCGGCCAGCCAGGATCTGGTCCGGACCTACGAGGAGGCGCGGGAGGCCGGCGCCTCCGACGTCATGGTGGCGCGCGAGCAGGCCGTGCCGGAGATGGGCGAAGAGGCGGCCTGATCGGGGTCAGGCGGCCGCCTTCGCCCTGCGCAGCCGCGCAACGAGCTGCATCGCGCGCGGGTTTCGCTTGATCCGCCGCTTCAGCCCGGCGAGGCCCCGCCGGGCGAGCGCGTACAGCCGCCCGCGGGCGCTGACCGGCAGGAATACGTCGACGAGCGGCACGGCCTCGTTGCAGAAGGTCCGCTTGTAGCGGGCCTCCCCGACTCCGAGGTCGAAATGGCGGCGCCCGCGCAGGCACTGCTCGCGCACGACCCTGGACACCAGGATGTCGCCCGGGCTGAACTTCGTCGCTTCCTTGCAGGCTTCGAAGGAGATGAACATCCCGGAGAGGCGGTTCGGATCCGCCGCGCCGCCGAGCACCGCGGCGACGCGATCGCCGACGAGAAGGCCGTAGAGCTCGATCGCCGGGCATTCCTCCGCGAGCCGGTCCAGCGACGCGCGGCGGATGAAGGCGCGCACGGCCGGATCGCGGAACGGGTCGGGAATGCCGAGATCGCGGAAGCGCTCCTCCTTCTGCCGGAAGAACGCCTCGAGCAAGCGCTCGACCGTCGCCTCGTCGCGCGCCTGGAGAAAGGTGACCTCGCCGAGCTTGGCGAGCCCGCGCTCCTTGTTGCGGAGGCGCTTGCGGGCCTCGTTGGACATGGAGCGCTGGGCGGTCGCGTCGGGATCGGCCTCGAGCCGCACCTCGTAGCCGTCGCTCGGGCTCGGCGTGCCGAAGGCCGCGAGCGGGTTCGCCATCCCGTCCCACAGACGGGGAGCGCTGGCGAAGGCAAGGACGTCGGCGCCGATCGCGGCCCCGATCCGGCGCAGCCCCTCCAGGAACTCGGCTGCGCCGAGCTCGGCCCAGAAGAGCGGCAGGTTGAAGTTCGCGTGTTTCCCCCCGATCGGGGCCGCGATCCGGAGGCCGGCGCGCCGCTCGACAGAGACGGGGAGGATCAGGGCCGGCCGGCCGCTCGCGTCGCGGAGGAGGGCGACCCGTATGTCGGCACCCGGCATCACCGAGGCGGCAAAGGCGGCGATCCAGTCGTAGCGCTGGTAGGGCGAGAGCGAGGCACCGCCCGCCTCCGCGGCGCGCCAGGCCTGCTCGGCGGCGGCGAGCCCCCGGATCACCTCGACGCGGAGCGGCTCGCCGCTGCCCGCCCCGGCGATCAGGGAAGCGGGGGAGGGGACCGCCGCGATGGTCGACATGAAAAGCCCTTCTGGCCGCGCCGGGGAACCCGCCGGGCGGGCCGATCTCGGCCGGGACGGTAACGGAGCTTTGTTAAGTGGCGGCTAAACCGATGGCGGGCGTTCGGCGCAGGCGAGATGGATACCGGCCTGAAGCATCGGGTGATCGGGGCCGGGTTCCGGGCCATCGCGGCCGTGCGGGCGGACCGCTGGCTCGCCCCGATGGCCCGGGGCTGCGGCGTCATCCTGACCTTCCACCATGTCCGGCCGGCGCGGGAGGATGCGTTCCAGCCGAACGCGCTCCTCTCGATCACGCCTGAGCATCTCGACCTCACCCTGCGGCTCGTGCGCGATTCCGGGTTCGAGATCGTCTCCCTCGACGACGTTCCGGAGAGGCTGCGGGCCGGGCGCGAGGCACAACCCTTCTGCGCGCTCACCTTCGACGACGGCTACCGCGACAACCGCGAGCACGCGCTTCCCGTCCTGCGGCGGCACGGCGCGCCCTGGACGCTCTTCGTCACGTCCGACTACGCCTCCGGCCACGGGCGGCTGTGGTGGCTCGAACTGGAAGAGGTCGTGCGCCGGAGGCCAAGCCTGATGCTGGACGGCCGCGAGTTGCCGGCGCGCGGGCCGGAGGAGAAGCAGGCGGCTTTCGCGCATGCCTATGCGGTGCTCCGGGCCGGGCCGGAACAGGTGCTGCGCGACACGATCGCGGCCTGGTGCGCCGAGAGCGGCGTGGACATGACCGAGCTCGTCCGAAGGGAATGCATGGGCTGGGACGAGCTTGCCGAACTCGCTCGGCAGCCGGGCGTAGCCATCGGCGCCCACACCCTCAGCCATCCCATGCTCGCCAAGCACGATGCCGGCCGGGCCTGGCTCGAGATCGAGGGCGGCCGGGCCGCCATCGCGGAGAAGCTGGGAGCCGAGCCTCGCCACCTCTCCTATCCGGTCGGGGATCCCGGCTCGGCCGGCCCCCGGGAATTCGAGCTCGCCGCCCGGGCCGGATACGCGACCGCCGTCACCACCCGTCCCGGCCACGTCTTCCCCGAGCATGCCGCGCACCTCACGGCCCTGCCGCGCGTCTCCGTGAACGGGCTCCACCAGAGCGAGGCGGCGGTCCGGGCGCTCCTGTCGGGCGTGCCCTTCCTCGCCTGGAACCGCGGCCGGCGCCTCGACGTGGCGTGAGCAGCCGCGCTCAGCTTCGCGAGCCGCCCTCCATCCAGCGGATCAGCGGCATGAGCGGCAGGATCCAGATCGTGCCGAGGAGGAAATAGGCGATCGTCTGGACGAGCTTGGGCGCATTCACGATGCGGCTGTCGGCGATCGCGATGGCGACGAGCGCATAGACGGCGACGAAGACGAGGATCGTGATCGTGCCGACCAGCGTGCGCAAGCGGCGGGGCATGGGAGAGCCTTTCTGACGAGGCGCAGGTGCGGCTCCGGCGTTCGTTGCCGGGCCAGATGGCCGGTTCTATGTGTCGGCCCGTCCGCACCTGCAAGGGCGGTCCTGGGGAGCACGTGATGGCGATCGCAAGCGCGGAGACGGGTGGCAGGGTGGCAGCCGGCGCCGCCGCGCGCGGCGCGACCCGTGCCGTCCGCATCTGGCTCTACGCGCTCGCGGCGCTCGTCGTCGTGATGGTCGGGATCGGCGGCGCGACCCGGCTCACGGGCTCGGGCCTTTCGATCACCGAGTGGAAGCCCGTGACGGGGGCCGTCCCGCCGCTCTCGGATGCGGGATGGCAGGCCGAGTTCGAGAAGTATCGGGCCTCCTCGCAGTACCAGAACCTGAACCGGGGCATGGAGCTGCCGGAATTCAAGACGATCTACTGGTGGGAATGGAGCCACCGGCAGCTCGGGCGCCTGATCGGGATCGCCTTCTTCGTCCCGCTGCTGGCGTTCTGGTGGAAGGGCGCCCTGACCCGGCGCGTGGCGCTCGCGCTTCTCGGCATCGGGATCCTCGGCGGCCTGCAGGCGGCCGTCGGCTGGATCATGGTGGCCTCCGGCCTGCAGCCCGGCATGGTCGCGGTGGCGCCGATCAAGCTGATGCTGCATCTCCTGCTCGCGAGCCTGATCCTGGTCCTGCTCGTCTGGGTCGCCGCAGGGCTGCGCGTCCGGCGGCCGGACGGACAGGCGGCGCAGGCCTTCGGCCCCGCCATCATCTTCCTCGGCTTCGTCCTCCTGCAGATCGCGCTTGGCGGCCTCGTCGCCGGGTCCAGGGCCGGGCTCACCTACAATACCTGGCCGCTGATGGACGGGCGCTTCATCCCGCCCGTCGAGGCGCTTCTCTCCGCGACGCCGGTCTTCGAGAACTTCGTCGACAACCCGCTGACGGTGCAGTTCCAGCACCGCATGGTCGCCTATCTCCTGGTTCTGTTCGCCATCTGGCATGCCTGGAGCCTGCGGCGGACGGCTCCGGGCAGCGCCGCCGCGAGGAGCGCGACCGGGCTTGCCCTGATGTCCCTCGCCCAGATGGCGCTCGGGATCGTGACCCTGCTCCTCGTCGTGCCGCTCTGGGCGGGCCTCGCCCACCAGCTCTTCGCCATGGCCATCCTGGTCATGGCGACCGTGCATGCACGGCTGTCGCTGCCGGCTGCGGCGGCTCGGCCCGTTGCGACGCCAGCGCCTGTCCCAGCCGGTGCGCTGCGGTGACGAGCCCGACATGGGAGAAGGCCTGCGGGAAATTGCCGAGCTGACGCCCTGAGCGGGGGTCGTATTCCTCCGCGAGCAGCCCGACATCGTTGCTGATCGCGAGAAGCCGCTCGAACAGCGCGCAGGCATCGTCGAGCCGGCCGACCTGCAGATACGCGACGACGAGCCAGAACGAGCAGGCGAGGAAGGCGCCCTCGTCGCCGGGGAGACCGTCGACGCTCTCCGCCGGCCGGTAGCGCAGGACGAAGCCGTCGACGAGGAGCTCGCGCTCGATCGCCTCGATCGTGCCGCGGATGCGCGGATCGTCGTCCGGCAGGAATCCCAGGATGGGCAGCAGGAGCAGGCTCGCATCGAGATGGGGCGAGCCGTAGGACTGGACGAAGGCCGCCTGCGCGGGGTCGTAGCCGCGGCTGCACACGTCCCGGTGGATCTCGTCCCGGATCTCCCGCCAGCGGTCGAGCGGAGCGTCGTCGAGCCCGAACTCCTCGGCGCTCCTGATGCAGCGGTCGAAGGCGACCCAGGCCATCACCTTGGAGAAAGTGAAGTGGCGCGACGGCCCCCGCACCTCCCAGATGCCCTCGTCCGGCTCGCGCCAGAGCGATTCGAGGCTGTCCAGCATGGAGCGCTGCAGCGCCCAGGCCTCCTTGCTCTCCCGCAATCCGCCATGGCGGGCGCCGTGGAGCAGCGCCATGACCTCGCCGAAGACGTCGAGCTGCAGCTGCCCCGCCGCGGCATTGCCGATCCGCACCGGCCGGGAGCCCTCGAAGCCGGGCAGCCACTCCACCTTCCATTCCAGAAGCCTGCGCTCGCCGGCCAGGCCGAACATGATCTGCATCTGGTCGACGCTGCCCGCCATGGCCCGGACCAGCCAGTCGCGCCAGGCCTCCGCCTCCTCGAAATAGCCGCTGCTCATGAAGGCGTAGAGCGTCATGGCGGAGTCGCGGAGCCAGCAATAGCGATAGTCCCAGTTCCGCGGCCCGCCCGGCCATTCCGGGAGCGAGGTGGTGGCCGCGGCGACGATGCCGCCCGTCGGCGCGTAGGTGAGCGCCTTGAGGGTCACGAGCGACCGGACCACGGCGTCGCGCCAATGGGGCGCGAGCCGCATGCCGCCGTTCAGCGCGTCCGGATCGTAGTGGCCGGCCCAGTCGGACCAGAAGCTCTCCGTCTCCTCCAGGGCCAGGAAGGGATCGATCGGGTTGGGGCAGGGATGGTGCGAGGGGCCGTAGGTCAGGACGAAGGGAATGCTCTCGCCCGCCGCGACCGTGAATTCGGATACGGTGCTCATCCCCTCGCCGTGGGTCTCGGCCGGGGTGCGCAGCACCACCATGTCGGGTCCGGCGATCGCCCGCAGCGTGCCGTCCTCCAGGCGCGTCACCCAGGGGATGGTATGGCCGTAGCCGAAGCGGATCGTGAGATCCATCCGCAGCCGGACGGCGCCGGCCTCGCCGCGGACGATCCTGACGACGTCCGAGTAGTTGCCGCGCGGCGGCATGAAGTCGATCAGGGTGACGACCCCGTCCCCGGTCTCGAAACGCGTCTCGAGGATGAGCGTGTTGCCCCGGTAGCGCCGCGAGGCGGACCAGCCCGCACGCTCGGGCGCGATCTGCCAGTGACCGTGCTCGCGGGTGCCGAGGATCGCCGCGAAACAGGCATCCGAATCGAAGCGCGGCCAGCAGAGCCAATCGATCGAGCCGGCGCGATCGACGAGGGCAGCCGTCTCGCAATCGCCGATCAGCGCGTAATCCTCGATCCTTTGCTTCTGCATACCGGGGCGCAATTCCGTCGAGGGTCAGGCGCGCCCTCACGGGGCCGACAAGCCTGCGGGCGGAATTGCGTTCCCGCCCGCGTCGGAGAAGCGTGTCAGGCGCCCGAGGCGAGGGCCTGGTCGAGATCGGCGATGAGGTCCTGGGGATCCTCCAGGCCGATCGAGAGCCGCACCACGTCCGGGCCGGCGCCGGCGGTCATCTGCTGGGCCTCGGTCAGCTGGCGATGCGTCGTCGAGGCCGGATGGATCACGAGCGAGCGCGTATCGCCGATATTGGCGAGATGCGAGAACAGCTTGAGGTTGGAGACGAGCTTCACGCCCGCCTCGTATCCGCCCTTTACGCCGAAGGTGAAGACGGCGCCGGCGCCCTTGGGGCAGTAGCGCTGGGCCAGCGCATGGTACCTGTCGGAAGGAAGGCCCGGATAGCTCACCCAGGACACGCGCTCGTGCGTGGAGAGGAACCGCGCGACTTCCAGCGTCGAGTCCGAGTGCCGCTGCATGCGGAGGGGAAGCGTCTCGATTCCCTGCAGGATCAGGAAGGCGTTGAAGGGCGAGAGCGCCGGGCCGAGATCGCGCAGGCCGAGCACGCGGCAGGCGATCGCGAAGGCGAAGTTGCCGAAGGTCTCGCCCAGCACCATGCCGCCATATTCCGGGCGCGGCTTGGACAGCATCGGGTAGCGGTCGTCGCCCGACCAGTTGAACGAGCCGCCGTCCACGATCAGGCCGGCGATGGAATTGCCGTGCCCGCCCAGGAACTTGGTCGCCGAATGCACGACGATGTCTGCGCCGTACTCGAAGGGCCGGATGAGGTAGGGCGTCGCCATGGTGTTGTCGACCACGAGCGGGATGCGGTGCTTCCTGGCGATCTTCGCGATCGCCTCGATGTCGACGATCACGCCGCCCGGATTGGCGATGGATTCCAGGAAGATGGCCTTGGTGCGCTCCGTGATCGCCGCCTCGAACGAGGCCGGGTCGTCCGCGTCCGCCCAGGCGACGCTCCAGCCGAAGTTCTTGTAGGAGTGGTTGAACTGGTTGATCGAGCCGCCATAGAGCTTGTTGGCGGCCACGAACTCGTCCCCCGGCTGCATCAGGGCGTGCATGGTCAGGAATTCGGCCGCGTGCCCCGAGGCGACGGCGAGGGACGCCGTCCCGCCTTCGAGCGCCGCGACGCGCTCCTCGAGCACGGCATTCGTCGGGTTGCCGATCCGGGTGTAGATGTTGCCGAAGGCCTGCAGCCCGAACAGCGAGGCCGCGTGGTCGACGTCGTCGAAGACGAAGGACGTGGTCTGGTAGATCGGCGTCGCGCGGGCGCCCGTCGCGGCGTCGGGCGCGGCCCCGGCATGGATGGCGAGGGTATTGAAGCCGGGCTGCCGGTCTGCCATGGGGTCCTCCAATCTGTATAACGAACTCGGCGTTCGAAGTACCGAACGTCCGGGCCCGCGGTCAAGTTGGCGGCTGAATAGTCGAAGCTCCTTCCCGTGGCGAGGTGCCGGACGCGAAAGAGCCCGGCCTTTCGGCCGGGCTCCCGCTCGCAAGCTGACGGGGTCGACGCCTACTGGCGCGGCGCCGTGCCGGTGCCGCGGTTGGACTGCGTCTCGCCATACCACTTGAAGGCGGGCGCGTTCTGCAGATCGGCCTTCGACATGCGGACCTTGCCGTGGTCCGGATAGCCGTTGGCGGCCGCGGTCTCGGCGCCCGAACGCGCCGGCGCGGCGGCGGTCGAGCCGGTCACGCTGGCGTCGCGGGAGGCGGTGGTGCCCGTCCCCGTGCCCAAGGTGCCGCCGGCCGTGCCGGCCGTGCCGCTCGCCGCCGCCGTGCTGGCGGGCCGCTCGTTCACCCACTCGACCGCCGCGAAGGGAACCGCCACGTTCTTCTCGCCGATGCCGAGGAAGCCGCCGACGCCGATCACGACCGCCTTGGCGTTGCCGGAGCCGTCGATGAGGATCTCGTTGACGTCGCCGATGCGCTGGTTGTCCTGGCCGTAGATGGCGAGGCCGACGAACTTGGAGGCGCGGAACTGGCCCTGGTCCTGCTGCGTCAGGAACTGCGCCGAGCCGGCCGCGCCGGCGCCCATCGTAGCGCTCGGGGCGGGCGACGAGGTGGCGGGTGCCGGGGTCGTATCGGTCTGCGCGAGCGCAACGCCCGTCATCAGGGTCGACGACAGTAGCAGTGCCGCAGCGCTTCTCTTGATCATGTTCTCCTCCGGTGATTGGTGCCCGAGCGGCCATCTCGACGCATCGGGCGCACGACGAACCAACGGCCGAGAGCGGCCGCGGTTCGCCAGAGTTCCTGAATTTCGGGCCGCCCTCAGCGCGGGACGTTGACCGAGCCGGTGCTCGACGTGCCGGAATTCCCCTGTCCGCCCTTCGCCGACTGCCCCGTGCCCGAGGTCGCCGCGCCGCCGATCCGGCCCGCGCCCGTATTGGCGGTGTTGCCGCTGCCCTGCACGGTCGAGCCGGCGGCGGGTGCGGCCGCCCCGGTTCCCTGAGTCGCGCCCGTTCCCGCGCTCGAACCCGTCGTCTGCGAGCTGCCCATCCCGGGATTGCCCGCGCCCTGGGCCGCGGCGCCCGCGAGCGGCGCGATCGCGAGAAGTCCGGTGACGGCGAGCGCCGCCGAGAGATGCTTCGTCATCCATGCCTCCTGGCCGGAGAGCCCGGCCGTGTCGTCAGGGAGGCAACGAGCGGCGGCGGAGCGGCGTTCCGGAGGCGCGAGCCTCGGTCAGGGCCAGACCTGGATCGCCACGCGCCGGCGCTGGAGGTCGCGGTCGGAGGTGATCTGGCAGCCGTCCACCCTGAGCGTGGCGTAGTACAGCTGCGCGGAAGCACCGACATCGTCGAAGTTGCGGCCCTCCGCCTCGGGATCGATCAGGGACGGATAGGAGATGAGCCGGCCGCCCGAGGTACAGGGGTCGTCATAGAGCGTCCGGCCGGCGAGAAGCAGGCGCGGCTTGTCCCAGGTCAGGAGGTCGCGCGAGGACGTCGTGTAGAAGCCGGCCTCCGGAAACAGGTCCGCATTCGCGGAGGCCTGGAAGACCGCGATCCAGGCGCCGCTGGGCCGGTGCCGCACGACGGAGCCGACCGGAGCGGGGAAGGGCCAGATGGTCCTGCACGGCTTCGTTCCCGCGCCGTCCCGGTAGGGGTCGCCGAAGCGGAGCGAGAAGCCGGTTCCGTCGAAGGCGCGCCAGGACGACGGGTCGGAGGGATCGCTCGTCCGGAAGAGACACGCGCCGCCTTCCTGCCCGGCCCAGCCGGTGGTGGAGGACAGGAAGTAGCGCGAGCGGCCCTGGCCGAAGATGTTGGACGGGTTGAAGAAGCCGCGATGGCGGCCCTGGCCGACCTCCTGCCGGAAGGGCGCCGCGGCGACGACCTTCGGCGGCTCCGGCCGGTCGAAGCTGCGGCCGCCGTCCCGCGACGAGACCGCGACCACGGTGTTGTACCAGCAGGCGAGATACTCCTTCCGGCTGCAGCGGCCCGGATGGGTGTTCGCCTGGTATTCGTGATGGACCAGGGCCTCCACCCTGCGGCCGTCCTCCGTCCAGGTCGCGGCGATCCAGCTCGCATCGTCGTAGGCCGCGGGATCGGGATCGCCTTTCGACGGCATGGCGGGGGTGCAGTCGATCCTCAGCCGGGCGAAATCCGGCCCCCGCAGAGCGCGGTTCTTGGTGTGCAGCCCGAACATGACGATGCCGCCCTCCGCGTCGCGGAAGGCGCGCGCCGGCGCGTCCGGCACGTCGTCGCCGTCGCATGCGTCGCGCATGGCCGAGAAGACGGTCTCGGCCCCGCCGACGAGCGTCACGGCCGCGAGCGGCGGCTCGCCGGCCGCGCGCGCCTGTCCCGCCGCAAGCGCGGCCGACAGCAGCAGGAGGGGGCCGGCTCCGGCCCGGCGCATCGGCATGCCGGTCTCCGAGGAGATGTGAAGTTCGCGACCCCGACGCTATCGGCTATGGTTCAACGACACCTTTCAGGGACCTCAGATGGCGATCCTCATCCTCGGGCTCGCGATGTTTCTCGGCACGCATGCCTTCACGATGGCGCGGGAGCGCCGCGCGGCCATGATCGCGCGGATCGGGGAGGGGCCGTACAAGGGCCTCTACTCGCTCCTGTCGGTGGCCGGGATCGCGCTCATCGCCTACGGCTTCGGGCAGTACCGCGCGGGCGAGTGGATCAACGTCTGGTATCCGCCGCTCTGGACGCGGCACCTCGCGCTCACGCTCAACATCCTCGCCTTCATCTGCCTCGTGGCCGCCTACGTGCCGGGCCGCATCAAGCAGGCGCTGAAGCACCCGATGCTTGCGGGCGTGAAGATCTGGGCGCTCGCCCACCTCGTCGCGAACGGCGATCTCGGCTCCATGCTGCTCTTCGGTGCGATCCTCGCCTGGGCGGTGATGGCGCGGATCAGCGTCAAGCGCCGCCGGGACGAGGTCCGCGACCATGCGGGACCGGCGGTCGAGCCTGCCGGCTGGCGGAACGACGCGATCGCCGTCGCGGTCGGGCTCGCCGCATGGTTCGCCTTCGCCCGCTGGCTCCATCCCTGGCTCATCGGGGTGCCGGTCTGGCCTGGTGCCTGAAACCCACACTGGCCGTCCGGCTGCGTACAAGCAAAAATTGCAGGAACCATGCGGGCGAATCCGGGTTAGGCTTCACGCACGACGGTCCATGTGGTCCAACCGTCGCTCAATCCCCCGCCGGCTCCGTCCGGCGGGGTTTCTTTTTGTGCCGTGACGGCCTGCCTCGCCATGGACGGGAGGGTGTGTTAGCCACGCCGGCTTCCGGGCCCATGCGCCCCGCCTGAGACGGACATGGACGAGTTCATTCGCGAGGTCGACGAGGAATACCGTCGGCAGCGCATCGCAGAGATCTGGAAGCGCTACAGCGCGCTCATCGTCGGGATCGCCTTCCTCCTCGTCGCCGGCGTCGCCGGCTGGCGCTACTGGCAGCATGTCGAGCTGCAGCGCTCCGAGGCCGCCTCCGCCCGCTACGACGCGGCCCTCCGGCTCGCGCGCGAGGGCAAGGCGGAGGAGGCGCAGAAGGCCTTCGACGCGGTCGCTGCCGAGGCGCCGGGCGGCTACCGGCTCCTCGCCCGTTTCCGCGCCGCCGGGGAGGCGGCCAAGGCCGATGCGGCGGCCGGGGCCAGGGCCTACGACGCCATCGCGAGCGACGGCGCCGTCGACGGCTTCATGCAGGACCTGGCGCGGCTCCGGGGCGCGATGCTGCGCCTGGACGGGAGCGACGCGCAGGCGGCCGCCGACCTGGAACGGCTCGCCACGCCCACCAATCCCTGGCGACATACGGCGCGCGAGCTGCTCGGGCTCGCCGCCCTGAAGCGCGGCGAGACGGAGGCGGCGAGCCGCTGGTTCGACCAGATCGCGGCCGATCGCGAGACGCCGCAGGGGCTCCGGTCGCGACTCGAGATCTACACGGCGCTTGCCGCGGGCGGGCCCGTGCAGACCACGCAATAGGCGCGAGGCCGATGCGGACGGTCGCGATCATCGGCCGGCCCAATGTCGGCAAGTCGACCTTGTTCAACAGGCTGGTCGGGCAGAAGCTCGCGCTGGTGGACGACCGGCCGGGCGTGACCCGGGACCGGCGCGAGGGCGAGGCCGAGCTCGGCCATCTGTCCTTCCGGATCATCGACACGGCGGGCCTGGAGGAGGCGGAGCCGGGCTCGCTGTCCGACCGCATGCGGCGGCAGACCGAGGCGGCGATCGACGAGGCGGACCTCGTCCTGTTCCTGGTCGATGCCCGGGCCGGGATTCTTCCGGCCGACGAGACCTTCGCCGAGCTCGTGCGCCGGTCCGGCAAGCCCGTGGTGCTGCTCGCCAACAAGGCCGAGGGCCGCGGCGGGATGGCCGGCGCCTACGACGCCTTCTCGCTCGGGCTCGGCGATCCGGTCCCGCTCTCGGCCGAGCACGGCGAGGGCATGGGGGACCTCCTGGAGGCGATCGAGCCCTTCCTGGAAACCGGAGAGGACGAGGACGACGAGGACCGCGCCGGCAAGCCGCTGCGCGTCGCGATCGTCGGACGGCCGAATGCGGGCAAGTCCACCCTGGTCAACCGGATGATCGGCGCCGAGCGGCTGCTGACCGGCCCGGAAGCCGGCATCACGCGCGACACGATCTCGGTCGACTGGCGCTGGCGCGACCACCCGATCCGCCTCTTCGACACCGCCGGCCTCAGGAAGCGGGCGCGCGTCGAGGACAAGCTCGAGAAGCTCTCCGTGGCGGACGCGCTGCGGGCGATCCGCTTCGCGGAGGTCGTCGTGGTGCTGCTGGACGCCACGATCCCGTTCGAGAAGCAGGACCTGTCGATCGTCGACCTGATCGAGAGCGAGGGCCGCGCGATCGTCATCGGGCTCAACAAGTGGGACCTCGTGGCGGACAGGCCGGGGCTCCTGAAGGAGCTCCGCGCGGATGCCGAGCGGCTCCTGCCGCAGGTGCGCGGCGCCCCCGTCGTGCCGCTCTCGGGCCTCGCGGGGGAGGGGATCGACCGCCTGATGGGTTCGGTCGTGCAGGCGGCCGAGGTCTGGAGCCGCCGCGTTCCGACCGCGAAGCTCAACGACTGGCTCGCGGCGGCCCTCTCGGCCCATCCGCCGCCGGCCGTCTCCGGCCGCCGCATCAAGATCCGCTACATGACGCAGGTGAAGGCGCGCCCGCCGCATTTCGCGCTCTTCGGCAACCAGCTCGACGCCTTGCCGAGGGCCTATACGCGCTATCTCGTGAACGGGCTGCGCGAGACCTTCGAGTTGCCGGGCGTGCCGATCCGGCTGTCGCTGCGCTCGGGCAAGAACCCCTTCGAGGGCAAGAAGAAGACCTGGGACTGAGCCTTACTGGACCGGCGGAGAGGCCAGGCCTTTCCTTTCGGCGTAGCGGAGCAGGGCTTCGAAGGCGCGCAGCGCGACGGGAACGGCCGCGACGACCTCGTTGATGGCGCGCGCCTGTTTTGCGGGCTGGCCGGGGTAGTTGTGAGCGACCGCATTCCGGGCGTCGGCGATCGTCTTGAAGTCGATGTCGTCCGGCAGGATGCCGAGCGCTTGCGCCCGCTCCCGCTGCGCGTCGCGCCTCCGCGAGGGCAGCGCCCCATCGCTCGCGAGCAGGAGCGTCCGAATGAGCTGATCCTGGATGGTGGCGACCAGGTTTCCGAACTGAAGGAGAAGGCTGTCCGCCAGCAACCGCTCCAGTCGGGAGAGGCCGCGGACCTTGTCTTCGTCGAGGGGCAGCTTGGGTCGAAGGTCGTCCAGCACTTCCGTCAGACGTTTGCGGGTCAGGAGGCCCGACGCGATCGCCTCCTCCACCATCTCTCGGCAGGCGTCGTGCATGATGCGGGCCCTCGTCTTCGGATCGAGGTCCGGCGGCAGCAGGATGGGGGTGCCGGTCAGGACCCGGCCGGTCAGGACCGCGATCTCGTCGATGGCGCGGCGCCGTCCGCTGCCGTCCACCACATGCACGTCCACATCGGCGGCAAGTCGCTCCTCGAGGGAGTGGCGGAACTCTTGCGCGAAGGGGAGGCGGTCCCGAGTCGTCGTCACGTGCAGGTCGATGTCGCCGCCTTCGAAGTCGTCGCGCAACCGCGACCCGAACAGCCGCACCACTGCGCCGTCGCCGAAATGAGCGCGGGCGCAGTCTCGAATGACCGCGATCTCATGCGGCGTGAGCCTCATGGCCCGGCAATGTGTCGCGGCAGGCTCCGGCTTTCAAGCCGGCATCCGCGGCGTCAGCAGCCGGTCCTGCGGGAAGTCGTAGATCTTGCCCGTCTCCGCCCAGCTCGGGGAAGCGAGGCGGACGATGTGCGGCGCGAGGTCCTCGGGCGTGCGCAGCGTCTGTGGGTCCTCGCCGGGCATGGCGGCCGCGCGCATGCGCGTCCGCAGGGGGCCGGGATTGACCAGCATGACCTTGACCGGGGTGGTCGCGGTCTCGGCCGCGTAGGTCCGGGCGAGCGCCTCCAGCGCCGCCTTCGAGACGGAATAGACGCCCCAATAGGCCGTGCACTTATGCGCCGCCCCGGAGCTGACGAAGATCGCGCGGCCGGCATCCGACATGCGCAGGAGCGGGTCGAGCGAGCGGATCAGGCGCCAATTGGCCGTGACGTTCACGGCCATCGTCCCGTCCCAGGTCTTCGGGTCGTAATGCCCGAGCGGCGCGATCCCGCCGAGGATGCCGGCATTGCCGAACAGGATGTCGAGCTTGCCCCAGCGCTCGTTGATCCCGGCGCCGAGCCGGTCGAGCGCATCGAAATCCATGAGGTCGACCGGCACGAGCGTCGCCGTCCCGCCGCGCGCCCGGACGGCGTCGTCGAGCTCCTCCAGCGCGCCCTGGGTGCGGGCGAGGGCCACGATATGCGCTCCCGCCTCCGCGAGCGCGAGGGCGGCGGCGCGGCCGATGCCGCGCGAGGCGCCGGTCACGACCGCGATGCGGCCGGCGAGGTCCTTCTCCGCCATGCGAGGGTGCTACGCTCAGTCGGCTTCGGCGAGGATCGCGAGCTTCTTCGGGGAAGCGACCGCGAGATCGGTCAGCGGGGTCGGGTAGTCCCCGGTAAAGCAGTGATCGGTGAATTGCGGCCGGATGGGATCGCGCCGCTCGTGCCCCATCGCCCGGTAGATGCCGTTCACGGACAGGAACGCGAGGCTGTCGGCCCCGATATAGGCGCGCATCTCCTCGAGATCCATGGTGGCCGCGAGGAGCTTCTCCTTCTCGGGCGTGTCGATGCCGTAGAAGTCCGGATGCGTGATCGGCGGGCTCGAGATGCGGAAATGCACCTCCCTGGCGCCGGCGTCCCGCATCATCCGCACGATCTTCACCGAGGTCGTGCCGCGCACGAGGCTATCGTCCACGAGCACGATCGACTTGCCCTCGACGACCGCCCGGTTCGCCGAATGCTTCATGCGGACGCCGAGCTCCCGCACCGACTGCGTCGGCTCGATGAAGGTTCGCCCGACATAGTGGTTGCGGATGATGCCGAGCTCGTAGGGGATGCCGCTCGTCTGCGAGAAGCCGAGCGCTGCCGGGACGCCGGAATCGGGCACCGGCACGACGACGTCCGCATCCGCGGGCGCTTCGCGCGCGAGCTCGGCGCCGAGCTCCTTGCGGACCGTGTAGACCGGCAGCCCGTTCACGACGGAATCGGGCCGGGCGAAATAGATGTATTCGAAGATGTCGGGCCGCGCCGGCTGCTTCGGCCAGGGGCGGAGCGACTGCACGCCGTCCTCCGAGATGACGACGACCTCGCCGTTCTCGATGTCGCGGACGAAGCGGGCTCCGATCATGTCGAGCGCGCAGGTCTCGGACGCGAGGATGTAGCGGCCGTCGAGTTCGCCGAGCACCAGAGGCCGGATCCCGAGCGGATCGCGCGCCCCGATCAGCTTGGTGTTGGAGAGCGCGACGAAGGAATAGGCGCCTTCGATCTCGCGCAGCGCATCCACGAAGCGGTCGACGATGAAGGGCTTGCGGCTGCGCGCCACGAGATGGAGCACGACCTCCGTGTCGGTCGTGGACTGGCAGATCGCGCCGTCGCGGATGAGCTGGCGCCGCAGCGAGATGCCGTTCGTCAGGTTGCCGTTATGCGCGACCGCGAAGCCGCCGCCCTCGACCTCCGCGAAGAGCGGCTGCACGTTGCGCAGCACCGTCTCGCCGGTGGTCGCATAGCGCACATGCCCGATCGCCGCATGGCCGCGCAGGCGCTCGATCGTGTTCCGGTCGGAGAAGTTGTCGCCGACGAGACCGAGCCTGCGCTCGAGATGGAAGAGGCGCCCGTCGTAGGACACGATGCCCGCGGCTTCCTGGCCCCGATGCTGCAGCGCATGGAGCCCGAGCGCCGTGATCGCCGCCGCGTCCGGGTGGCCGAAGATGCCGAACACGCCGCATTCCTCGTGCAGCCTGTCGCCATCCAGGTCGAGCGTGTCGGATTCGTGCGCTTCGGCGCGCGACGCTGGGGGCAAGATCCCGTCCTCTCGCAGCGGTAAAGCGGTCATGTAGTGCCAATGCGGCCGCGACGCCAGCACGGCACGGGATATTCGGCGCGATTTCGGAGCGGGACGGTGCGTGGCGCGGAGGCGGATCGGGCCTGGCTCAGCCGCGGCTCGGCGCCGGCGCGCCGGGCGTCACCGTCCCGTCCTCGCGCCGCTTCTTGAGCTGCTCCATGATCCCGTCTGGGTTCGGCAGCATGCCGATGAGCGTGTTGCCGGTATTCTCCAGCATCGGCCGCGACCGCGCCGTCGTCGCCCAGTCCGGCATCTTGCCCTGGACGAGCCAGGCCAGGAACACCCAGCCGACCACGCAGATCAGGAGGCCGCGTGCGGCCCCGAACACGAAGCCGAGCGTGCGGTCGAGCGCGCCGATGCGCGAATCGAGGATGAAGTCGGAGAACTTCACCGTGACGATCGAGACGATCAGCAGCGTGACGATGAAGATGCCGGCGATCGCCGCGACGAGAGCCACGGTCGGGTTGGCGATGTGCTCCTTGATCTTCGGCAGCACGAGCGGGTGGAGAAACCAGGCCGCAGCGGCCGCCGTGACCCAGGCCACGATCGCCAGGACCTCGCGAGTGAAGCCGCGCACGGCCGCGAGCAGCGCCGAGATGATCACGACGCCGATGACGACGAGATCGAGAATCGAAATGGGCAGCGAGGCCGGCATGAGGCGGTCCGAAGGTGAATCGGGGCGGCGGAACTTGTACCTGGCGGAGGCCGGCTTATAGCCGCTGCGCTGCGAAGCGTCATCAAATCCTGCGGATGCGCGCGGTTTTCCCGCAGGGAATGTGGGCTTCCCGCACTACTCGGCGGCCGCGCGCCGCCGCGTTCCGGCGATCCGGGCCGCCAGATCGGCCACATGGGCGAGCCCGATCGAGGCGGGGCTGCGCTCCTCGCGCTCGCCGGACGGGTTCGGGCAGAAGGCCTTCGAGAAGCCGAGCTTCGTGGCCTCCTTGATGCGGGCCGAGCTCTGCGTGACCGGCCGGATGGAGCCGGAGAGCCCGATCTCGCCGAAGAAGACGCTTTCGGGCGGCAGCGCGGAGCCCGTGAGGGAGGAGACGAGCGCGGCCGCCGCCGCGAGATCCGCGGCCGGCTCGGAGACGCGGAGCCCCCCCGCGACGTTCAGGTAGACGTCGTGGCCGCCCAGGCGCACGCCGGCATGGGTCTCGAGCACGGCCAGCACCATCGAGAGCCGGGCCGGGTCCCAGCCCACGACCGCGCGTCGCGGCGTGCCGAGCGAGGTCGGCGCGACGAGGGCCTGGATCTCGACGAGGAGGGGGCGCGTGCCCTCCATCCCGGCGAAGACGGCGGCGCCCGGCGTCGCCATGTCGCGCCCGGCCAGGAACAGCTCGGACGGGTTCGGCACTTCGGCGAGGCCGCGGTCGGTCATCTCGAAGACGCCGATCTCGTCCGTCGGTCCGAAGCGGTTCTTGGCGGCCCGCAGGATGCGGAAGTGATGCGCCGAATCGCCCTCGAAGGAGGCGACGCAATCGACCATGTGCTCGACCACGCGCGGACCTGCGATCTGCCCGTCCTTGGTCACGTGGCCGACGAGGATGAGCGCCGTCCCGTGCGTCTTGGCGAAGCGGATCAGCGCCTGGGCGCTGCCGCGGACCTGGCTCACCGTGCCGGGGGCGGATTCGACGGTCTCCGTCCACATGGTCTGGATCGAATCGATGACCGCCAGCCGTGGGGCGGGGCCCTGCGACAGGGTCGCGACGATGTCCTCCACATTGGTCTCCGCCGCGAGCTCGACGGGTGCGCCGGCGAGCCCCAGCCGCTCGGCCCGCATCCGGACCTGCGCGACCGCCTCCTCGCCCGAGATGTAGGTCACCCGGTTCCCGCCGCTCGCCAGCGCGGCCGCGACCTGGATGAGCAGCGTCGACTTGCCGATGCCGGGATCCCCGCCGATCAGGATGACGGAGCCCGGGACGAGCCCGCCGCCCAGGACGCGGTCGAACTCGCCGTTGCGGGTGAGGGTCCTCGGCGGCTCGCGGCTCTCGCCGGTGAGCGCCTGGAGCGGGAAGACCCGGCCCTTCGCACGCGACGGCCGTGTCGCGGCCGGACCCGCCAGCGGACCCGCCGCTCCGCTCTCCTCGACGACGGTGTTCCAGCCGCCGCAGGCCTCGCACTTGCCGCGCCAGCGGTTATAGACCGCGCCGCAGCTCTGGCAGGTGAAGGTCGGGTGCTTGGCCATCGGACTTCGGATCACTCGTCCGGCCAGGAAACCGGCCGCTTCAGAATGTCGTCCAGGCTATACGGGCAGGACGGGGGCAGGCTCCGCTCAGGCCTGTCCATTTCGCCGGCGGCTTCGATGCGAGCACGCCTGTAGGCGCCCTCGACGGCTTCGTCCTGACGCGACCGCAAAGACGGGCTTCGGGCAAGGATATCGGCGACCTCCTGCCGGTGCGAGCGGATCGACGCCACCCAGCTGCGGGACCGCCGCTCGGGCCGGTGATCCCACTTCAGCAAGTGGACGAGGATGATCCTGAAAGAGCTGCGCAGGGCGTTGAAGACCTCGTTCTCCAAATCGCCGATCTCCTCTGCGAGGGCGGCCCAATCGAGCTCGGAAGCGGACGCCTTCTCGAGAGCGGCCCGCTGCTGAACCGTCCACGCGTAGAAGTCGGTCTCGTAGAGAGCCGACGGCGACCGGCCTTCGAGGTGCCTCGCGATCTTCGCGGACATGACGCGGCTCCTTCACGCCATCGGACTATAGCGGCGCTCGTAGCGCCGGCCCAAGCCGGTCAGGATCTCGTAGCCGATCGTGCCGGCCCGGCGGCCGACCTCGTCGAGGTCGAGCGCGTCCCCGATGAGGACGGCGGTACCGCCCCGCCGCGCGGCCTTCGCGGGCGCCTCCGTCACGTCGAGGACGATTAGATCCATGGAGACCGCGCCAACGAAGGGGCAGAGCGTCCCGCCGACGAGAGCCGCCCCGCGATCGATCCCGGCCGCCGCGGCCTCGTCCGTCCCGCCGGCGCTGCGCGGATAGCCATCCGCGTAACCGACCGAGATCGTGGCGAGGCGCCGGGGGGAGGGCGCGGACCAGCGGCCATTGTAGCCGACGCGCTCGCCGGGCCCGATCTCGCGCACTTGGACGATCCTGGCCTCGAGCCGGACGACCGGCCGCATGGGGTTCGGCCGGCCCGGCGTGGGATTGCCGCCGTAAAGCGCGTAGCCCGGCCGGGCGAGGTCGTGAACCGGGCGCCCGGGGAGGAACAGGCCGGAGCAATTGGCGAGCGAGGCCGGGACGCCCGGCAGGATGCTTCGAGCGGCCTCGAAGGCCGCGATCTGCTTGGCGCTGATCGGGTCGGCGGGATCCTCCGCCGCGACCAGGTGGCTCATCAGGAGCGCGGGCTCGAAGTCGCGGATGAGCGGTCCTGCCGCAAGCTCCCCGAGCTCCTTCGCGGAGAGGCCCAGCCGGTTCATGCCCGTATCGACATGGATCGCGGCAGGGCGCGGCCCGCCGGCCGCGACACAGAATGCGGCCCATTCCGCAATCTCGTCCAGCGACCCGAGCACGGGGTGAAGCTCCGGGGCGAGGTAGCTCGCCGCGCTGCCGGGCAGGAGCCCGTTCAAGACGTAGACCGTTGCGGCTGGTGCCTCCGCCTTGACGCGCTTCGCCTCGCTCACATGGGCGACGAAGAAGGTCCTGCATCCGGCGGCCCACAGCGTGCGCACCGCCGGTTCGATCCCGATCCCGTAGGCGTCCGCCTTCACCACCGCGGCACATTCGGCCGGCGCCGCGCGCTCGTGCAGCAGCCGCCAGTTCGCCGCGAGCGCGCCGAGATCGATCGTGAGCGTCGCGGGCGCGACGGGGATCGGCTCAGTAGTGATCAGGCAGCTTCTCCTCCTGCGCGAGGTCGGTGAAGCGCGTCACGTCCGCCTGGAAGGCGAGCTTGATCGTCCCCGTCGGCCCGTGCCGCTGCTTGCCGATGATGACCTCGGCCTTGCCGTGGATCTCGTCCATGGTGGCCTGCCACTTCATGTGCTCCTCGGTGCCCATCTTGGGCTCGCGCTTGTCGAGGTAGTATTCCTCGCGGAAGACGAACATCACGACGTCCGCATCCTGCTCGATCGAGCCGGATTCGCGCAGGTCCGAGAGCTGGGGGCGCTTGTCGTCGCGCGATTCCACCTGGCGGGAGAGCTGGGAGAGCGCCAGGATGGGCACGTTCAGCTCCTTGGCGAGGGCCTTCAGGCCGGTCGTGATCTCCGTCACCTCCTGCACGCGGTTGTCGCCCTTCTTCCCGGCGCCGGAGAGGAGCTGGATATAGTCGACGACCAGGAGGTCGAGCCCGCGCTGGCGCTTGAGCCTCCGGGCCCGGGCGACGAGCTGCGCGATCGAGATGCCGCCCGTCTGGTCGATGTAGAACGGGATCGTCTGCATCTCGCGGGCGGCGGCCGTGATCTTGTAGAAATCCTCCTCGCGCATGTCGCCGCGCCGGATCTTGTAGGACGGCACGCCCGACTGCTCGGCGATGATGCGGGTCGCGAGCTGCTCGGCCGACATCTCGAGGGAGAAGAAGCCGACGATGCCGCCGTTCACGGTCTTGACCGAGCCGTCCGGCTGCTTCTCGCCGCGATAGGCCTTGGCCACGTTGAAGGCGATGTTGGTGGCGAGCGCCGTCTTGCCCATGCCGGGACGGCCGGCGAGCACGATCAGGTCCGAGTGCTGCAGCCCGCCCATCTGCCGGTCGAGATCGGCAAGCCCGGTCGAGATGCCGGAGAGGCGCCCCTCGCGCTTGAAGGCGGCCGCCGCCATGTCGATCGCCGAGGTGAGCGCGTCCGAGAAGCGCTGGAAGCCCCCCTCGAACCGGCCCGTCTCCGCGAGCTGGTAGAGGCGGCGCTCGGCCGCCTCGATCTGGTCGCGCGGCGAGGTCTCGACGGGCGCGTCGTAGGCGGTGTTCACCACCTCCTCGCCGATCAGGATGAGGTTCCGCCGGGTCGCGAGGTCGTAGATCGTACGGCCGTAATCCTCGGCGTTGATGATCGTCGTCGCCTCGGCCGCCAGCCTTGCGAGGTATTGCGGCGGCGTGAGCCCGCCGAAATCGAGCTCGCTGATATGGGTGCGCAGCGTGACCGGCGTCGCGACCTTGCCGGCTTTGATGAGGGTCGCGGCGACCTCGTAGATCTTCCTGTGGCCCGGGATGAAGAAATGCTCGGGAGCCAGGAAGTCGGAGACGCGGTAGAAGGCGTCGTTGTTGACCAGGATCGCGCCGAGGAGCGCCTGCTCCGCCTCGACGTTGCTCGGCTGCTCGCGGAACTCCCGCTGCGGCGGATCGAGGCGGGTGACGACGGCGTTGGCGGAGGGCATCAGCGGAGGCGGCGTGCTCGAAGGATCATGCGGGCGTGGATGCCCCGATTCGGGTTAGCGTCCTTGCGCATGGGAGCCACATTCCCCGCTGATCACAGCGGTGCACCGGAAAGAGCAGATGGCGAAAACTAGAACAAAAGTAGAACTACTGCAAGCGCTGGCGGCGGTCGCGGCTCTCTGCGCGCCCGGCGCAGCCGCGTCTCAGGAGCGGGTGGCGGCGCCTGCCATGCCATGCGCGAGCGTTGCCGCCCTGGTGGAGGCCCGCGGGGCGGCCGTGCTCTCGACCGGCCCGATGTCCTACGAGCGGGTGGTCCGGGACCAGAGCTTCTGCGAGCTCGAGACGACGACGGCGCCCGCCTATGTGCCGAGCGCCGACATCCGGCAGTGCTTTGCCGGCTATCGCTGCCGCCCGATCGAGCGGGGCGAGGGGCGGAGCGACTGATAGCCGCCCCGCCATCCCCGGCCGACCGGGCCGGACAGCCCGAATCAGAGCTCGGCGCGGTCGCCGGCCTCGGCGAGCGCCGCGCCGACCTCGAGGCCCAGCTCGTCCAGGTCCAGCTCCTCGCGGGCGAGCACGCTCTCGCCGCGGGCCTGGCGCTCGGCCTCTTCAGGGCTGCGGGCGACGTTGATCGTGATCTGCACCTCGACCTCCGGATGGAGGGAGACCGGGACGGTGTGCAGGCCGATCGTCTTGATCGGGGTGTTGAGCACGAACTGGTCGCGCGAGACGGTGAAGCCCTCGGCCGTGACCGTATCGGCGAGGTCGCGCGGGGAGACCGAGCCGTAGAGGACGCCCGTGTCGCCCGCCTGGCGGATGATCGTGAAGCTCTTGCCGTTCAGCGCCTCGCCGACCTTCTCGGCGTCGCGCCGGCGCTCCAGGTTGCGGGCCTCGAGCTGGGCGCGCTGGGTCTCGAAATGCTGGAGATTCGCCTTCGTGGCGCGCAGCGCCTTGCCGCGCGGCAGGAGGAAGTTGCGGGCATAGCCGTCGCGGACGTTCACGGTCTCGCCCATCTGGCCGAGCTTGGCCACGCGCTCGAGCAGGATCACTTGCATGGGGGTTCTCCTAGTCAGTCTCAGGTTGGTGAGGGCGGCCCGTTCCGCCCGGGAGGCTTGTGGCGGGTGAGGTTGCGCCTGAGGGGCGCCGCCGTATCGATCATCCCGACGACCGCGAGCAGCGGCAGGACGATGTGGCCGAGCAGGATGGCGAAGAGATAGAGGAGGGCGAGGATGGCCGGCCGTCCCTGCTTGCCGAGGGTCGCCAGATGCGCGAGCCCGAGCCCCTGCAGGGCGAACATCATGGCGAGGCCTCCCGCGAGGGCGCGCCCGGCGACGCCGAGCCAGCCGGAGGCCAGCGCGGCCACGATGCCGGCTCCGAGCAGCACGAGCGCCAGCTGGGGCATGACGATGTCCGGGACGGGCGTCCAGGGCCGCGGCAGGCGGCCCGACATCGCGACGGCCTTGGCGCCGAGCCAGAGATTGAGCGCGAGCGTCACGCTGAACACGGCGGCCGCGACGATCGGCGTCACGAAGACGAGCAGGCTGACGAGCGTCTCGGTCGGCACGCCGCCGATCGTGCCGGCCGGGCCCTGGCGCGGCATGCCGAGCTCGCTGCGCAGGAGGGCCTCGGTGGCGCGCCGGAGCGTCTCGACGAACTGGGCGTGGTCCCCGCCGCCGAGCCCGATCGCGGCCGCGAGCGCGACGAGGCTGCCGGTCACGCCCGTCCAGAGGAGAAGGCGGCCGGCGGGCATCCATTCGACCGCGCCCGCCCGGTCGGGCCTCGCCCGGCCCATCAGGGCGAGATAGGCGAGCCACCAGGCCGGGAGCGCCGGACCCAGTGCGAAGGCGAGGCCGGCGCTGCTGCGGAGGAGGAACGAGGTCGCGAGCGCTCCGACCGCGACGCCGAGAAGGCCGACGAGATGGTGCCAGCCGAGCGCGACGATGAGGATCGGAAGCGGCGCGAGATAGGACAGCACCATGCCGGCCGGCGAGCCGACGGCCACCACCCCGAACAGGAGCGCGGACACGAGGCCCGCTCCGAAGCCGAGAAGAAGAAACTGTCCCATTCTGCCGCTGTCCCGCCGCTCGCGCGGGGTTAGAGACGGCACGCAGGCCGCCCCAGCGGGCCGGGCGGGGTCGCCCGGCCTCGGAGGATCCGGCGCCGCAAGCGCCGCCGGACGAGCCCTACTGGATCACGTAGGGCAGGAGGCCGAGAAAGCGCGCGCGCTTGATCGCCTGGGCGAGCTCGCGCTGCTTCTTGGCCGAGACCGCCGTGATCCGCGACGGCACGATCTTGCCGCGCTCGGACACGTAGCGCGAGAGCAGCTTCGTGTCCTTGTAGTCGATCTTGGGGGCGTTCGGCCCCGAGAACGGGCAGGTCTTGCGCCTGCGGAAGAAGGGCCGACGGCCGCCGCCGGCACCCGCGCCACCAATCGCCGCCATCGCTCAGACTCCCTCGGCCGCTTCAGGGCCGTAACCGTAACCTTCCTCGTCCCGGCGGCGCCGCTCTCTGTCCTTGCGCTCGTCGCGGTCGCGCTTCTGCATCATCACCGACGGGCCTTCCTCGATCTCCTCGACGCGCAGCGTCATGAAGCGGAGGACGTCCTCGTTGATGCGCATCTGGCGCTCCATCTCGGCGACGGCCGCGGCCGGCGCGTCGAGGCCGAGCATGGTGAAATGCGCCTTGCGGTTCTTCTTGACCCGGTAGGCGAGCGATTTCACGCCCCACATCTCGGCCTTGACGACGTTGCCGCCGCCAGCCTCGATGACGCCGCGGAACTGCTCGATCATCGCCTCGACCTGCTGGGCCGTGACGTCCTGGCGCGCCAGGAATACGTGTTCGTAAAGAGGCATGTACCTGAGCCCTCTCCCTTGTCGGAGGCTCCCGGCCGCATTGCGGCAGGAAGCCGGTTCGCGCATCCGTCCGGCGCCAAGCCCTTCGAGCCCACGGGGCTCGAGCGGTTCTTCGAAGGCGGAGACACGGGACGACGGGCTCCGGAGAGCCCTGCCTGACCACAGCGATGCGGAAGAGGCCGTCCGTTCAGCCCCCGGCCGAGGCGAACGCGAAGGCGCTCACATAGTCGAGATGGCGCGCGCGGGCAAGCAGAAAGGCCGCTGCAGGCACTGCTTCCGCAGGGGCTTCGATCGCGGGGCGGACATGCTAGGTTCGCCCGATGACCGTCTCGCAGCACGACCTGGCCCATCTCGCCGCCCTGATCGAGGCCGCGCAAGCCCATGCCGGCCGGCTCGGGCCGGAGGTGCGTGCCGTCTGCGGCCTCCTGGAGGAGGCGCTCACGATCGTGCGGGAGCTGCAGTCGAATGGCGGCAAGGCCGACGAGGGCCTGCGGCCGCAAGAGCTCACCACCGAGAACGACGAGTAGCGTCCGCCCTCATGGCCGGCAATTCGGAGGGACCGCGCGGGTTCGCGGGGCTGGAGGGCGGCGATCTCGCCGACCTCGCCGGGGTTGCGGTCGCGCTGCTCGGGATCGACGAGGCCTCGCCCTACGAGCCGGGCAGGCCGAGCCATTCCGCGGGAGCGGCTGCGGCGATCCGCAAGGCCTCGGCCGGTCTGCCGGCGAGGCGCCAGTTCGACTTCGACATCGACCGCGTCCTTCTCGGGCCGGGCCGGGAGCGCCTGATCGTCGATCTCGGCGATCTCGACACCGATCCGGGCCGCCCGGAGGAGAACCGGGCGCGGATCGAGGCGGCGATCCGCAAGATCCTGCTGTCCGGCGCCGTGCCGGTCGTGATCGGCGGCGACGATTCGGTGCCGATACCTGTTCTTCGCGCCTATGAGGGAAGCGGCCCGCTCACGGTCCTGCAGATCGACGCACATGTCGACTGGGGCGACGTGATCGAGGGGAACCCGCTCGGCTACGGCTCCATCATGCGCCGGGCCGCCGAGATGGACTGGGTCCGCGCCGAGGTGCAGGTCGGGATCAGGGGGCTGGGCAGCGGCACGCCGGACCAGATCGAGGACGCGCGCGCCTGGGGGAGCCGCATCGTGACCATGGCCGAGTTCAGGCGCCTCGGGGCGGAGGCGGTCGCGAGCCTCGTCCCCGAAGGCGCTCCCTGCTTCGTGACGATCGATCTCGACGGGCTCGACCCCTCGATCATGCCCGCGGTGAACATGCCCGGTCCCGGCGGGCTGCTCTACGGCGAGACGCTCGCCCTGCTCCAGGCGGCGGCGCGGCGCGCCCCGATCGCGGGCATCTGCATGGTGGAATTCGTGCCCGCGCGCGACGATCCGCACGGGCTCGCGGCGCTGACCGCGGCGCGGCTCCTCCTGTCCGCGATCGGCCTCGTGCCGCTTCCGGGAGGATCGGCCTGACATGGTTCGTTCGGAGGCAGGGATGCAGCCGCTGCGGCTCGGCGTGAACATCGACCATGTCGCGACGCTCAGGAATGCGCGCGGCGGGTTCTATCCGGATCCGGTCCGGGCCGCGCACGAGGCCATCATGGCCGGCGCGGACGGGATCACCGCCCATCTGCGCGAGGATCGCCGCCACATCCGCGACGAGGATATCGAGCGGCTAAAGCGCCAGATCCTGACGCCGCTCAACTTCGAGATGGCGACGACCGACGAGATGGTCGCGATCGCCCGCCGCGTCAGGCCCCATGCCGCGTGCCTCGTGCCGGAGAAGCGCGAGGAGCGCACGACGGAAGGCGGGCTCGACCTCCAGGGTGCGCCCGAGCGGCTGGCAACCGTCATCTCGGCCCTGAAGGATGCGGGGATGCGGGTCTCCCTCTTCGTCGAGCCGGAGCCCGCCGTCATGGAGCTCGCGCACCGGCTCGGCGCGCCGGTGGTGGAGTTGCACACCGGCGCCTATGCCGAGGCCTTCATCGCGGAGGAGCGCTCGCGGACCGAGGCGGAGCTCGACCGCATCCGCCGCGCCGCGGCGCACGGGGCCTCGCTCGGGCTCGAAATCCATGCCGGGCATGGCCTGACCGAGCAGAATGTCGGGCCGGTCGCCGCCATCCCCCAGATCGTCGAGCTGAATATCGGCCATGCGCTCATCGGCGCGGCGATCTTCGTCGGGCTCGGGGAGGCGATCCGCGCCATGCGGGCCGCCATGGAGCGCGGCCGCGCCGGCGCGCGCTAGCCTGTTCCGAATCGGCTGCGGCGGCCCCATATGGAGCCACTCAGGACAGCCGGCGAAGTCCGGCCTCGGGGCAGAGCGGGAATGATTATCGGCATCGGGTCCGACCTCTGCGACATCCGTCGCATCGAGAAGTCCCTGGCGCGGTTCGGCGAGCGCTTCACCGGCCGCATCTTCACGAGCGGCGAGCGCGCGAAGAGCGAGGGGCGGGCGAACCGCGCCGGCTCCTATGCGCGGCGCTTCGCGGCCAAGGAGGCCTGCTCCAAGGCGCTCGGGACGGGCATGCGGGCCGGCGTCTTCTGGCGCGACATGGAGGTCGTGAACCTGCCCGGCGGCAAGCCCACGATGCGGCTGACCGGAGGGGCGCTCGAGCGCCTGTCGCGCATGGTGCCCGACGGCCACGAGCCGGTGGTCCACGTGTCGCTCACGGACGATCCGCCGCTCGCGCAGGCCTTCGTCGTGATCGAGGCGGTGAAGCGGTCCTGATCGGCCGCATTGCCGCCCGGTAGGGCATAGTCTAGAGCGCGAGGGGCCCGCCGGGAGCGCCGGCCGGAGGATCAGCATGGCTCGGGTGGATACGGGCGCCAAGATCAGGACCAAGGACGAGGGCGGGCTGCTCGAGACCGTGAAGGTCGTCGTTCAGGCGCTCCTGATCGCGCTCGTGGTCCGGACGCTGCTGTTCCAGCCCTTCAACATCCCGTCGGGCTCGCTCGTCCCCACCCTCCTCGTCGGCGACTACCTGTTCGTCTCCAAATACTCCTACGGCTATTCCAGGCACTCGATGCCGTTCAGCCCGCCTCTCTTCTCGGGGCGGATCTGGGCGTCGGAGCCGCAGCGCGGCGACATTGCGGTCTTCAAGCTGCCCAAGGACAACTCGACGGACTACATCAAGCGCGTGATCGGGCTTCCCGGAGACAAGATCCAGGTCGTCGACGGCGTGCTGCACATCAACGGCAAGGCCGTCGTGCGCAAGCGCGTCGAGGACTACCGTACGACCGATCCCTACGGCCGGCCGGTGAGCGTCCCCCAATACGACGAGACCCTGCCGAACGGCGTGACGCACCGCGTCATCGAGCGGGACGGCGACCACGGCTATTGGGACAACACCTACGTCTATACCGTTCCGCCCGGCCATTTCTTCATGATGGGCGACAACCGCGACAACTCCACGGATTCGCGCGACGAATCGAGCGTCGGCTTCGTTCCGTTCGAGAACTTCGTCGGGCGGGCGGAGATCATATTCTTCTCCATCGACGAGAACGCCTCGGCCTGGCGGATCTGGGAATGGCCCTGGACGGTGCGCTGGGGCCGGATCCTCGATCCCATCCGCTGAGCCCGGGATGGCGCGTCGCAGCAAGCCCGACCCGTCGGGGCTCGAGACACGGCTCGGACACTCCTTCCGCGATCCGCTGCTCCTCGAGCGCGCGCTGACGCATGTGAGCGCGGCGGCCGGCGAGGCAGGCCAGAGCAATCAGCGTCTCGAGTTTCTCGGCGACAGGGTGCTCGGCCTGGCCGTAGCCGAGATGCTCTACGCGACCTTCCCGGCCGCGGCCGAGGGCGAATTGTCCCGCCGCCTCTCCGATCTCGTCCGCCGCGAGACCTGCTTCGATCTCGCCGAGCGCTGGGAACTCGGCGCCTTCCTCCGGCTGGGCTCGGGAGAGGGCAAGGCGGGCGGCCGGCGCAACCCGGCGACCCTCGCCGACGCGACGGAAGCGGTGCTCGGCGCCGTGTTCCTGGACGGCGGCTACGAGGCCGCCAGGGGCGTCGTCGAGCGCGCGCTCGGCGAGCAGATCCGTGCCAGGACCACCCCGCCCCGGGACCCGAAGACGGCGCTGCAGGAATGGGCGCAGGCCCGGGGCAAGGCGACCCCGACCTATGCGGTCGTGGAGCGCTCCGGCCCCGACCACGCGCCGCATTTCTCGGTCGTCGCCCGGATCAAGGGCGTCGAGGAGGCGGTCGGGAACGGCAAGTCGAAGCGGGAGGCCGAGCAGAAGGCGGCCCTCGCGATGCTGACCCGCGAGGGCGTCTGGACGAGCGAAGATGCAGCCTGACCAACCGACCGCACAGACGCGCTGCGGCTTCGTCGCCCTCATCGGAGCGCCGAACGCCGGAAAGTCGACGCTCCTGAACAGCCTCGTCGGCGCGAAGGTCTCGATCGTCTCGCGCAAGGTGCAGACGACGCGCCAGCTCGTGCGGGGCATCGTGATCGAGGGCACCGCCCAGATCATCTTCGTGGACACGCCCGGCATCTTCCAGCCGAAGCGCCGGCTCGACCGCGCCATGGTGACCACCGCCTGGAGCGGCGCCGGCGACGCCGACGCGATCGGGCTCCTGGTCGATGCCCGCCGGGGGCCAGACGAGAACGTGGAGGCGCTGCTTGCGCGGCTCGCCGGGATCAGGCGGCCCAAGGTCCTGATCCTGAACAAGGTCGACCTGATCCAGCGCGACAGGCTGCTCGCGCTCGCTGCCGAACTGAACGGGCGGCTCGCCTTCGAGCACACCTTCATGATCTCGGCCCTCACGGGCGACGGCGTGGAGGATCTGAAGCGGAGCCTCGCCGGGCTGATGCCGCCGGGCCCCTGGCTCTATCCCGAGGACCAGATCACGGACGCACCGCTGCGCATGCTCGCGGCCGAGATCACGCGCGAGAAGATGTTCGAGCGGCTCCACGACGAGCTGCCCTACCAATCCACCGTCGAGACCGATTCCTGGGAGGAGCGGCCGGACGGTTCCGTCCGGATCGAGCAGACGGTGTTCGTGGAGCGCGAGAGCCAGCGCAAGATCGTGCTGGGCGAGAAGGGGCAGACCATCAAGGCGATCGGCCAGGCGGCGCGCCGCGACATCGCCGAGGCGGCGGAGGCGCCCGTCCACCTCTTCCTGCACGTCAAGGTCCGCGAGAACTGGAGCGAGGATCCCGCCCGCTACCGCGAGATGGGGCTCGAATTCCCGCGCCGCTGAAGGTCAGCGCACCCGGATGATCCGCACGCGCGCGCCATAGGCCTCCGTCACGCGGCCGCCGCTCGCCGCGAAGCTGTAGGCCCGCACATTCGCGGCGCTGCCGGCAGGCGCGGCGATCGGCCGGAGCTGCGCGGGTGCGGCCGGCTGCCGAGGCTCGGCGTAGCGGCTGCGGCGGGGAGCCGCCTTCGGACGCTCGTCGCGCCGCACGGGGCGGCTCCCCTGTTCGGACGGCTTGGCGCGCCGCTCCGGCTCGGGGCGAGGCGAAGACGGTTCGGCAAGGGGCCGGTCCGGCTGGGCGACGCGCGCCGGCGCCGTCGCGGGCGGAGGCTCGGCGGGGCGGAGCGGTTCCGGACCCGTCGAGGCAGAAGGCTCAGACGAGGGCGCGGCTGCGGGCGCCTGCGCCGTCGCCCGAGGTTGCTCCTCGGGCGGGGCCGGCGACGGCTCCGGCGCCTGGGCGACCTGGGCGGGCTGTTCCGACGTGGGCTCGGTCCGGCGATTCGGCTGAAGTTCGATGATCTCGGCGCTTGCCGCGGGGCGAGGCTCCGCCTTGGGGGCGATGGCCGGAGCGGCGGGCTCCGTCTCGGCTTGCCGAACGGGGTGAGCCTCGCTCGGCCCCGGCGGCACGGCGGCTGCGGGCTCTCGGGCCGACGGTTCGACCCGTTGCGGGGCGACCTCCGGGACCGCCTGGGGAACAGGAGGAGCGATGGGCGCCGGCGGAGTTGCTTCGGCCAGCCGGGCCGGAGGCTCGCGCCAGCCCTGCGACAGACGGAGGAAGGTCGAGCCCGCGGTGGCAAGCCCGAGCCCGCAGATCGCGACGGCGGCGTAGCGGAAGGCAGGCGAGCGACGGACCGCCTCGATCCGGTTCCCCGGTTCGGACGCAGTCGGATCGTAGCTCCGCGGATACTCGGGTGCTGGCATGGAACTCGCCGGACGGGAGGGTGGCGCGAGGGCCTAGATACGCGCTCCGGCCCGATGTGGAAACGACCTCTCGACGGCCTTCCGCCGTCAGGAAACGGGTGTCCGGGAGGGCGTGGCGTGGGCTAGTCTGCGCCAAGGCTCAAGGACAGGATCATGCTCGATCTCATGCCGACCGCGCGGCACGCGCCTGCACCGGATCTCTGGCGGGAGGAGCCCGCGACCCCGGATTACGAGCGCGTCCGCCGCATCGTCTCCTTCATCTCCGAGCGCTGGCGGGACCAGCCCTCGCTGGACGAAATCGCCGCCCATGCCGGGCTCTCGACCACCCACGTCCATCACCTCTTCCGGCGCTGGTGCGGGCTCACGCCGAAGGATTTCCTCGCCGCGATCACGCTCGACAACGCCCGGGCGCTGCTCGCCGATTCGGCCTCGGTCCTCGACACCAGCTACGAGGTCGGCCTTTCGGGGCCGGGCCGGCTGCACGACCTCTTCGTGACGCACGAGGCGATGACGCCAGGCGAGTACAAGGCCGGGGGTGCCGGGCTCGATATGGCCTACGGCTTCCACCCATCGCCGTTCGGCGAGGCGATCGTCGTCGCCACCGAGCGCGGAATCGCGGGGCTCGGCTTCGTCGACGACGGGGACCGGGGGCATGCCCTCGCCGACATGCGCCGGCGCTGGCCGCGGGCATCGTATCGCGAGGATGCGGGCGCGACGGCGGCCTATGCCCGCCGCATCTTCGAGCCGGCGCTCTGGCGCGGCGACACGCCGCTGCGCGTGGTGCTGATCGGGACCGATTTCGAGATCCGCGTCTGGCAGACGCTGCTGCGCATCCCGCTCGGCCGGGCCACGACCTATTCGGGGATCGCGTCGCATATCGGCCGGCCGAGCGCCGCGCGGGCGGTCGGCGCGGCCGTGGGCAAGAACCCCATCTCCTTCGTCGTGCCCTGCCACCGGGTGCTCGGCCGCTCGGGCCAGCTCACCGGCTACCACTGGGGCCTGACCCGGAAGCAGGCGATGCTGGGCTGGGAGCGCGGCCGGATCGCCGGCTGAGCCTCAATCCTCGCCCGGCTGGCGCTGCATCAGCTCGTCGGTGGAGGGGAGCGCGTACGGGTCGGTCTGCTGCCGCCGGCGGGGCCGCGGCTCGGCCGAGGCGGTCGAGACGCCGATTCCGAGGCGCGTGGCGAGGGAGAGCGCCCGGGCTTCGGTGAACTTGGCGTTGCAGAAGCTCGTCGTCCCCTCGCGCGCATAGGAGCGGCACATCATCTCGCGGTCGGACGAGAAGGCGGCCTGCTCGGCGATGATCGGCCGCGCATTCTCCGGCCGCGCCCGGCTCGCCAGGACCTTGTAGTTGTCCCGCACGATCCTGTCGGCCGAGGCGCGCATGGCCTCGTAGTCCCGCACCTTCGGCATCAGCTGCGCCGGCTCCGGCCCCCACATCCCGCTCGGATCGGCCTGGCAGGACACGCTCTGGAAGACGCAGATGTCGGACGGGCCCTTGATCAGGACGGCCTCGTCCAGGATGTCGAACTGCAGCGGGCAGGTCGGGTCCTGGAGCTGGTAGCGGGGGGCGCCCTCCGGCCGGCCCTGCGCGACCAGCGGCGCGCCGTCCCCGCCCGCCAGCGGGATCGTGCAGGTTTCGACCGATTGCGCCGAGCGGCGCCCCACGAGCGTCATCCGCACCCGAAGATCGCCGCGCGATGTCCGCTCGATCCTGAGGCTTCCGTTCGAGCCGTTCTGCTTGAGATCGCGGCCGAGAACCGAATCCTCGCTCGGCGCCTTCACGGAGCCGACGCGCGGAAGGGCAGGGCCCGCCGGCGCGGAGGGGCGGCGGGGCTCGTCGAACGGCATCTCGGGCGGGGGCGCAGGCTCCGGCCGCTGGTAGGCCGGCGGCTGCTGCGGCGGCCGGGACGGCTTGATGCCGAACAGCAGCTCGAAGATGTTCTGCGCCTGCGCACCGCCCGCCGCGGCGGTCAGCGCGGCCACGAGAATTGCGAGGCCTATGCGTCTCATATCGGGGAGCGGTCGCGCAGGTCTGCGCCGAAACTATGGCCTCCTAGCATATCGGCCGGCCCAAGTCGTGGCGCGGAGGCCACATCCGCCAGGTCAGGTCTGCCCGGGGCGGAGCTGGTAGAAGATGTGCCGGCCGATGACGTCCATCTTCTTGAGCCGCTTGGCCCAGTACGGCCGCACATAGTCGGCGTGGTAGTGCGTCGCGCCGCCGACATCGGTGAGGTAGGTGCGGCCCTCGGTGACGTCGCGCGCCACCCGCTTCGCGGTCTCCCACGCCTCCGCGTCCGTCACCCGCAGGGCCTTGCCCTCGCAGGCGAAGGTGAACTGGCAGGCGAGGTGGCGGTGGCGGTTCTGGTACACGACCCCGCAGACGGAGGCCGGATAGAGCCCGCTGCGGACACGGTTGAGGACGACCTGGGCCACGGCCGCCTGGCCGTCCTCGGGCTCGCTGCGGGCCTCGAAATAGACCGCCTCGGCGAGGCAGCGCTGCTCGCGTTCGAGGCTCCCGGGCGCGATCAGGTCCGCGTAGCGCGGCCGCGCCTCGGGCTGCTGCGCCTGGGGCAGGAGGGGCAGCGATACGGGCGCGGCCGCGATGGCGAGCGGGACGTTGTCCACGGCAGCCGGCGTCGTCGAGGCGAGTGCGAGCGCGCGGGAGGTCGTGGGCGTCGCGCCGTCGCCGGAAAGCCGCGCCGGCCCGCGCGAGGCGCCGGTCGAGCCGGCGGCGGCCGCCCTCGGCGACTGGACGGAGCTGGAATTCCGGGTGGTGACGGTCGGGTCCTCGCCGGACCAGGGTTCGAGCGAGCGGGACGCCTCCCAGTCGGGACCCTCGACCGATCCCGGCATCAGGACGGTCGGGGGAAGGATGCGCTCGTCGCGCGCGAAGGCGAGGCGCTGCGAGACGGGCGGCGACAGCCGCGCAAGCTCGATTCCGCGGCGGCTCAGGCTCGGCCTGAGGGCCGGGAGGGCAGCGCCCTTGCGGGAGCGGGTGACCTCGGGCAGGGCCTGCACGTCAGCCTTCGCCTCGTGGCGGAGCTGCGCGAGAGCCGCTTCCGGGACGACCTCGTCGAGCCGGATGGCGGGAAGGCGCAGGCTCGCGCTCGCGACGATGCCCGCGGGCGAGACGAGCCGGGCTTCCGGCAGCGCGCCCTGGCGATAGGCGGGGCCGGCGCTGATGCCCGCCTTGGGGTCGTTGCTCGCGACCGCCGTGAACGACACCAGGAGCCCCGCGGCGAGAGCCCAGGGCACGACCGTGGCGCAGGCCCAGCGCAGGTTCGAGTGACGCCCCATCTCCGTCCCAAGCCCGCCGGCAGGACCCCGGCGACAGGCTCGAATTTTCCGCAAACAGGGTTGCGGAGCGGTTAAGGAAAGCCGGAGAGGCGGAACCGATGACGACCCATCCTGACACGCTCGGCGTCGTGCTCGCCGGCGGGCTCGCACGCCGGATGGGCGGCGGCGACAAGGGTCTGAGCCTCATCGAGGGCCGGACGATCCTGGAGCGGCTGGTCGAGCGGCTCGGGCGGCAATGCGCGGGCGTGATCCTGAACGCCAACGGCGATCCGGAGCGATTCGCGTCCTTCGGCCTTCCCGTCGTGCCCGATTCGGTTCCCGGCTTCGCCGGGCCGCTCGCCGGCGTGCTGGCCGGACTCGACTGGGCCGCGGCGCACAGGCCCGACCTCGGCTGGATCGCGACGGCGGCCGCCGACACGCCCTTCCTGCCGCAGGACTTCGTGGCCCGGCTTCATGCGGCCCGCTCGGCGGCAGGCTCTCCGCTCGCCTCGGCGGCCTCGGGCGGCCGGACGCATCCGGTCAACGGCCTCTGGCCCGTTGCGCTTCGGGACGACCTGCGGCGGGCGCTCGTGCAGGAGGGCGAGCGCAAGGTCGGGCGCTGGACGGCCCGGCACGGAGCCGCGACCGCCGAATGGTCGGGCAGCCCGGATCCCTTCTTCAACGTGAATGCGCCGGAGGATCTCGAGGAGGCGCGCCGGCTCGCGGCGGGACGCGCTCAGTAGAGCACGGCGTAGGGATAGAAGCCGACCGGGTCGCCGGGCACGATGCCCGTCGCATCCTCCCGCAGCTCGACCAGCCCGTCGGTCTCCGTGAGCGAGGTGATCACGCCGGCGCCCTCGCGCGGGTGCTTCTCGGCCCGGAGCCGCCCGTCCCCGCCGCGGGTCAGCCGCACGCGGACATATTCCCGCCGGCCCTCCTTCTTCCGGTAGGCGAAGCCGGCCGCGACCTCGACGGGCTCGGGCGCGCGGAATTCCTCGCCGGCAAGGCGGGCCACGAGCGCCCGCCCGAGGAACGCGAAGGTGACGAAGGCGGCAGCGGGATTCCCGGGCAGGCCCATGAAGGCGCTTCCGGCCACGACGCCCATCGCTACCGGCCTGCCCGGCTTGATCCCGATCCGCCAGAAGGTCAGCGCCCCGGCGCTCTCGACGGTGGCGCGGACGTGGTCCTCCTCGCCGGTCGAGACGCCGCCGGAGGTGAGGATGAGGTCGTGGCATGCGGCCGCCTCGGTCAGGGCCGCATGCATCGCCTCCCGGCGGTCGGGCACGATGCCGAGATCGCTCACGGTGCAGCCGCTGCGCCGGAGCAGGGCGGCGAGCATCGGCCGGTTCGCGTCGTAGAGCTGGCCCGGCCGGAGCGGTTTGCCCGGAGCCGCGACCTCGTCGCCGGTCGACAGGACCGCGACGCGGAGCCGCTGCCGCACGGGCGCATCGGCCAGTCCGAGCGCCCCCAGGAGGGCGAGATCGGCCGGCCGGAGCCGCCGCCCCGCCGGGAGGGCGAGCGCGCCTGCGGCCAGATCCTCGCCCGCGAGGCGGCGGTTGGCGCCGCGCTTCAGCCCTTTCGGAAGGCGCGCGCGATCCGGTCCTTCCAGAACCACGTCCTCCTGCATGAAGACCGTGTCGAAGCCGGCCGGCATGGGCGCGCCGGTGAAGATGCGCACAGCCCCTGCGGTCTCCGCCGCCGCAGGCCGCGCGCCGGCCGCGATCCGGCCGGAGATCGGAAGCACCGTGTCGTCCGCCGGCGAGAGATCGCCGAACCTGACCGCGTAGCCGTCGACGGCGGAGTTGTCGAAGGGCGGCAGGTTCACCCCTGCGGTCAGGGGCTCCCCGAGAACACGGCCGTCGGCCTCCGCCAGCGGCACCCGCTCGGTGCCGACGATGCAGGCGACGCGCGCGGCGATCAGCGCCAGCGCCTCCTCCATCGGCAGCAGCCGGTCGCCGGCGGCGAAACAGTCGTTCGTGAGCTGCGCCATGGTCAGGCAGGCGAAGGCTCGGCCGCGAGCCGCGCGAGAACCTCCGGCAAGGGAAGCGCGTGGGCGGTCGCCGCCTCCGCGATGGCCGGCACATCGTCCAGATGCATGGCGGGAACCGGCAGGCCGGGCGGCGCCTCGGCATCCGTCGCCAGGGCGACGATCCCCGGGAATTCGGGGAAGAGGAAGGGCCGGCCATTCGCCGTGCGATGCACCTCGATCTTGGGGTGGGGCTCCCGCTTGAACCCCTCGACCACGACGAGGTCGACCGGCGACAGGCGGCCGAGAAGCTGCGCCAGCGGGGGCTCCGGCTCGTCCCGGAGCTCGTGAACGATGGCGTAGCGTCGGCTGGAGGCGACGAGCACCTCCGTCGCGCCCGCCTCGCGGTGGGTGTGCGAGTCCTTGCCGGGCTGGTCGATGTCGAAGGCGTGGTGGGCGTGCTTGAGGGTGGATACGGACATGCCTCGTCGCCGCAGCTCCGGAATGAGCCTGGCGACCAGCGTCGTCTTTCCGGCGCCGCTCCAGCCGGCGAGCCCGATGACACGCATGTCAGCTCTCCGCGGCCGGCCGGAAGCCGAGCTTCCGCAGCGAGGCGAGGGTCGCCGGCTCCTCGAGCGCGGCCAGGAAGGCGGCGACGCCGCGCCGCCCGCGCCGGGACGAGACGAGCGCGAAGTCGAAATGCTCCTCCGCGATCGGAATGAAGCCCAGGCCGTAGAGCTCCGCGACCGGCCCGATCGCGACGCCCCAATCCGCCCGGCCGCGCGCGATCGCCGCCGCGACCGCGTTGTGCGAGCGCGGCTGGTTCGAATAGCCCTCCGGCCGAGCACCGCCGAGCAGCCCGTCGATGACGATGCGCGTGCCGGCGCCGGCATTGCGGTTGACCATGTGGCAGTCCGGATCGGCCAGGGCCGAGGCGACCGCCTCGGCGGGCGAGCGGCCCTCGAAGCGCGGGTCTCCACGCCGGTAGACGAAGCCCTGCATGCGCCGCCAGCCTTCTACCAGCTCCATCCCCGGCGCCAGATAGGGGCGGTTGTAGATGCCGGTTGCGGGATCGAGGAGGTGGATGGGCGCGATGTCGCACTCGCCTCGCCTCGCCGCCGCGAGGCCGCCCTGGCTGCCGACCGCCATGAGCCGCGCCCTGATCCCATCCTCTGCCAGGCGCGAGATGATCGGCTCGAGCCCGAGGCAATGGCTGCCCATGATCACGAGGTCGGGCTCGGTCACGTGCGGTGTGAAGAGCGTCACCTCGCTGCGCGTGCCCGCCGCGACGGCATCCGCAAGCGCCTCGACCGTGATGAAGCCGTCGGCCTGGGAGAAGGCCGTCACCGAGCCCGAGCCCTTCCCGAGCGGGTAGGCGGCCAGGCCGTCCTCCAGCCCCAGCAGCGAGACCATGACGAATTCGGTGCGGCCGAGCTCGGACGGCACGCGCATCGGGATCGTCGCCTGCACCTTCGCCGCGCTGCGGGGCGGCAGGCCGGCCAGGCGGCGCAGGCTCGGCGCCACCATGTCGTGGAAGGTGAACATCGCCGAGGTCGGGAAGCCCGGCAGGATCACGACCGGCTTGCCCGCGCAGACTGCCAGGAGCAGCGGCTTTCCGGGCTTCAGCGCCACGCCATGCGCGACGATGCCGGGGGGGCCGAGCTCCGCGACGAGGCGGTAGGTGAGGTCGCCCGCGCCTTTCGACGTGCCGCCGGAGAGCACGATCATGTCGCATTCGGCATGGGCGCGCCGGATGGCGCCCCTGAGTCGGTCCGGATCGTCCGGGACGGCGCCGTAGGATACCGGCTCGCCGCCGTTCTCGGCGACCGCCGCTGCCACCACGGGCCCGTTCGAATCGTAGATGGAAGCAGGCCCGAGCGGCTCTCCGGGTGCGACGAGCTCGTCGCCCGTCGAGAGGATCCCGACGCGAGGCCGCCGCCAGACCTCGATCTCGGCCACGCCGCAGGCCGCGAGCACGCCGATCTCGCGCGAGCCGACGATCGTGCCGCGCCGGACCAGCGTCTCGCCGGCCGTGATGTCCGAGCCCGCGAAGGACAGGAAGGCTCCGGGCGAGATCGGTCGACGCACCTCGATCCCGTCGGGGCCCGCCGGCTCGGTCGTTTCGACCATGATCACCGCATCCGCCCCCCGCGGGACCGGCCCGCCGGTCGCGATCGGGGTCGCGGTCCCGGGCTCCACCGCGACAGCCGGCACGACTCCGCAGGCGATGGTCTCCGGGTTCAGCCTGAGGCGGACGGGCAGCGCGGCGGACGCATCGGCGAGATCGGCCGACCGCACGGCGAAACCGTCCACCAATGCGCGATCGAAGGGCGGCACGTCGATCGCGGCCGGGATGTCGGACGCGACCACCCTGCCGAGGGCGCCGGAAAGAGCGACGCGCTCGGTTCCGACCGGCCGGGCCTGCAGCGCCGCCTCGAAGCGGCGCAGCGCTTCGTCGCGCGGCAGGACGTGGAGGAACTGCTCCTGCGCCGCGCCGGCGGGAAGATCGCGGGGGAGGCTGTTCACGGCCGGAATCGCTCCGCCTCGATCGTCTCGCCCGCCGCAAAGCCTTCGCTCTCCGGCGGGACGATGAGCCATGCCTCGGCAGCCGCGATGGCCGCGAGCGGAGGATCGCCCGTCGCGAGGGGTTCGAGCCCTCCGGGCGCGCGGCGCAGCAGCACGAGCTCGGCAATCCCGACCGACGAGGCGACCTTGCGGGCCAGGGGGCCCCGTTCGACCAACCCCGGCTTGGCTCCGGCGAGCTGACGGAGGACCGGCAGGCCGAGCCCGAGGAAGACGCCCAGCGCATCCGCGAGCCGCGGCTGGGCCAGCAGGACCGGACAGGTGCCTTCCACTAGGGCGGCGCCGTCCTCGCCCGGCCACAGCGCGAGCCGGGCGGCGACAAGCCGGCCGCCCGCCTCCGGCAGGGCCTTCGCTTGTTCTTCCACAGCCTCGATGACGATGGCGAGATCGTAGCCGGCACTCTCGCCCGGACCGATCTTCGGCGCGAGCCGGACCTCCGCGCCTGCCTCGCGCGCGAGCGCCGCGACGAGCCCGGCCGCATCGCCCCGTCCGGCCACCAGAACCTTCGGACGACGGATCAAGGCCTCCTGGAGCCCGGCGGCTCCCGCGACGGCCACGTCCACCGGCCGGAGCGCAAGGCCGGCCTCCCTGAGCACCGTGCCGGCGGCGGCATCCTCGCCGCGGCGCCGCGCCCAGAAGCCCGGCGCGACGCTCTCCTGGACCTCCACCAGCCCTGCGGCGATGCTGACGGCGTCCTCCGGCAGCACGGCGTCGGCCCCGCTCGGAAGAACATCCCCGGGCCCGACCAAAGTCGGGACGGATGCGAGGGGCAGGGGAGAATAGGGCCCCGCGCCGGTCGTATCGGCAGCCGCGACCGCATAGCCGCGCCGCAGAGCCACCGCGCGGGGCGGAACCGGCGAGGGCGCGACGAGCGCGGCGGCGAGCACGCCGCCTTCGGCTTCCCCCAACGGCAGGCGCCGCACCGCCACGGGCGCGAGATCCCGCGTCAGCTCCGCGAGCACGCGGGCCGCCGGGACGAGCAGGCCGGGGGACGCCGGGAAGGGTCTTCCGAGTACGAGGGCAGTCATGATCCGAAAGAATTCTGGCATGCCAGACTGGCGCCGCAAACCTCCATGCGGCATGTGGCCCATCGCCATGTCCCGGACGGATGCGACGCGCCTCGACCTGCGCGGTCTCAAATGCCCCCTGCCGGCGCTGAGGACGCGCGCCGCCCTGGCGCGTCTCGCGCCGGGGGAGGCGCTGGTCGTCGAGTGCACCGACCCGCTTGCCGGAATCGACATCCCGCACCTTCTTCGCGAGACCGGGGACAGCCTGGAAGGGCAGGCGCGGGATGGCACGGCGCTCGTCTTCCGCATCCGCAAGGCGGGTGTCAGACCTTCGGGAAAGGACGGCTGAGAAAGCGCGAACCTGCGAGGCCGAAGCGCCAGGGCAGCTCGGCCGCCTTGCTGATTCCGATCCGCGGCCCGGCCACGATGGGCGGTTCGCAGCCTCGCGGGAGCACCGCGAAAGGCGGCTCCGCGAGGGGCAGTCCGTCATGTGCGATGGTGATCCCGAGCGCCTGGGTCAGCCTCCCGGGCCCGGCACAGAGCGCGCGCGGCTCGTCCAGGTTCCGGCGGGCCCGCATGGTGTCGAGTCCGGCCCGCGGCTCGAGCGCCCGCACGAGCACGGCGCTGCCGTGGCCGGCCTCGCCGCAGACGAAGTTGAGGCACCAGTGGATCCCGTAGGAGCGATACACATAGGCGCGGCCGGGCGGGCCGAACATGGCCGCGTTCCGCCGCGTCGGCCCGGAGAAGCTGTGCGAGGCGGGGTCCTCGCGGTCATACGCCTCCGTCTCGACGATCACCCCGCCGACACCTGCCACGAGGAGCGTCGCGCCGATCAGCTCGCGCGCGACGGTCACGACGTCGCGTGCGAAGAAGCGTTCGTCCAGGGAGACCGCCCCGGTCGCGGCCTGCGGCGCGCACGGCATTGATCTTTCACACCTTGCATCGATAGGGACGGGATGGGAGCGGCGCCGCCCTCTCCAGCCAAGAAGCCGAAAGAGCGCGATGTCCGTTCGTATTCTCGACGTGAAGGAGGTGACGCAGCCGATCGCCTCGCCGATCCGCAACGCGTATATCGATTTCTCGAAGATGACGACGAGCCTCGTCGCCGTCGTCACCGACGCCGTCCGGGACGGCCGCCGCGTCGTCGGCTACGGCTTCAACTCGAACGGCCGCTACGGCCAGGGCGGGCTGATCCGCGAGCGCTTCCGGCCGCGCATCCTGGAAGCCGCGCCCGAGAGCCTTCTCGACGAGAGCGGCGAGAACCTGGACCCGGACAAGGTCTGGGACACGATGATGCAGAACGAGAAGCCGGGGGGGCACGGCGAGCGCTCGGTCGCGGTCGGGACCATCGACATGGCGGTCTGGGACGCGGTCGCCAAGATCGAGGGCAAGCCCTTGTTCCGGCTCCTGGCGGAGCGCTGCGCCCGCGAGGCCGATCCGAAGGTCTTCGTCTATGCCGCGGGCGGCTACTACTATCCGGGCAAGGACGACTCGATGCTGCGTGCCGAGATGCGCAGCTATGTCGAGCGCGGCTACACCGTCGTGAAGATGAAGATCGGCGGCGCGTCCCTCGACGAGGATCGCCGGCGGATCGAGGCCGTCCTGGACGAGATCGAGGGCGACGCCCAGCTCGCCGTCGATGCGAACGGCCGCTTCGATCTCGTCACCGCGATCGACTACGCCCGGATGCTCCGGGACTACCCGCTGTTCTGGTACGAGGAGGCGGGCGATCCGCTCGACTATGCGCTGCAATCGGCCCTGTCGGAATTCTATCCGGGCCCGATGGCCACGGGCGAGAACCTCTTCTCGCACCAGGATGCCCGCAATCTGCTGCGCTACGGCGGCATGCGGCCGGACCGGGACTGGCTGCAATTCGACTGCGCGCTCTCCTACGGCCTGTGCGAATACCTGCGCACGCTCGAGGTCCTCTCCGGAATGGGGTGGTCACCCTCCCGCTGCATCCCCCATGGCGGCCACCAGATGTCGCTCAACATCGCGGCCGGGCTTCGGCTCGGCGGAAACGAGAGCTACCCGGACCTGTTCCAGCCCTATGGCGGCTTCCCGGACAGCGTGAAGGTCCAGGACGGGCACATCGTCATGCCGGAGCTGCCGGGAATCGGCTTCGAGGGCAAGGCGGACCTCATCCGCGTCATGCGCCAGCTAGCGGAATAGGAACTTCATCGTATCTGATCGAGGCGGAACAAGTCGCGCCAGCTTGAACTTACCCTAGCCATTCGCTCACAGTTTCGCGGACCGCGAGTGGTCGAGACCCGCGGCACGTTACGCGTGCCGCGCAAGGCGGAGGATCGGGGTCGCATGCGTTATGGCTCGACGAAGAGAGTGCTCGTGACCGGCGGGGCCGGTTTCCTCGGCTCCCACCTCTGCGAGAGGCTCCTCGCCCAGGGCCACGAGATCCTCTGCGTCGACAACTTCTTCACGGGCACGCGCCGCAACATCCAGAAGCTGCTCGACCACGATCGATTCGAGCTGCTGCGCCACGACGTGACCTTCCCGCTCTATGTGGAGGTGGACGAGATCTACAATCTGGCCTGTCCAGCCTCGCCTATTCACTATCAGTTCGATCCCGTACAGACAACGAAAACGAGCGTGCACGGCGCGATCAACATGCTGGGTCTCGCCAAGCGCCTGCGCGCCAGGATCATGCAGGCTTCGACGTCGGAGGTTTACGGCGATCCGGAGGTGCATCCGCAGCCGGAGAGCTACTGGGGCCGGGTGAACCCGATCGGCATCCGCTCCTGCTACGACGAGGGCAAGCGCTGCGCGGAGACGCTGTTCTTCGACTACCACCGCCAGCACCGGGTGGAGATCAAGGTCGCCCGCATCTTCAACACCTACGGGCCGCGCATGCACCCGAACGACGGGCGGGTGGTCTCGAACCTCATCGTCCAGGCGCTCAAGGGCGAGGACATCACCGTCTATGGCGACGGCTCGCAGACGCGGTCCTTCTGCTACGTCGACGACCTGATCGAGGGCTTCCTCAAGCTGATGAACACCCAGCCGGAGGTGACCGGTCCGGTCAATCTCGGCAATCCGGGCGAGTTCTCCATCGCCGAGCTCGCCGAGATCGTCCTCGACCTGACCGGCTCGCGCTCGAAGGTGGTCTACAGGCCGCTTCCCGCCGACGATCCGCGCCAGCGCCGGCCCGACATCTCCGTCGCGAGGACGGAGCTCGGCTGGGAGCCGCAGATCCAGCTCCGGGAAGGCCTCGTGCGGACGATCGCGTATTTCGAGGAGTTCCTGCGCGAGGAGGGCACGCTCAAGCTGACGGCGCCGAAGCGCGCGCCCGCGCTCAAGGCGGTCGCGCACGGCAACGGGGCGGCCGCGGCGACACCGAAAGCCGCGCGGCCGACGGTGGTCCCGGGCGGACGCGCCGTGCTGTAAGCTCAAACGGCCGGGCTGTGCGCCCGGCCGGACTGGCCGAGATGGGCGTCGAAGGCCGAGGCGACGGTGCGGACAAGGAGCCGCGCCTCCTCCGCCACGGTCACGACCGGGCCGCGGATGCGGATCAGCCCGTCCGCCTCGAGCGCGCGCAGCTTCGGCAGGCTGCCGAGGAACGTCTGCGGCAACGCGCCGTGCTCCGCGCAGAGCGGCGCGAGATCGACCTCGCCGTCGCACATGATCCGTTCGATGACCTTTGCGCGCAGGCGGTCGTCCGGGGTCAGCGGACAGCCTTTCGCGGTCGCGAGCCCACCCTCCCGGATCCGTTCCAGATAGCGCGAGACGACGACCTCGTTCTGCACGTAGCCCTGCGGCAGCCGTCCGATCGCCGAGGCGCCGAACCCGATCAGCACGTCGGCATCGTCCGTCGTGTAGCCCTGGAAATTCCGGCGAAGCCGGCCTGCCGCATGCGCCCGCGCCATCTCGTCCTCCGGGAGCGCGTAGTGGTCGAGCCCGATCCGGCGGTAGCCGGCGGCCACGAGCGCCTCCGCGATCGCCTCGGCCTGTTCGTGCCGCGCCTCGCCGTCCGGGAGCGCCGCCTCATCGATCCTGCGCTGGTGCTTCTTGAAGGACGGTACATGCGCGTAGCCGAACACGGAGAGCCGGTCCGGCCGTAGCTCCAGGCAGCGCCGGACGGTGTCGCGGCAGGATCGCGCCGTCTGGCGAGGCAGGCCGTAGATCAGGTCGAGATTGATGCCCCGGATGCCGGCCGTCCGCAGCGCGTCGACCGCGCGCGCCGTCTGAGCGAAGCTCTGCACGCGCCCGATCGCAGCCTGGACGGCCGGATCGAAGCTCTGCACCCCGAGGCTCGCCCGCGTGACGCCCGCCGCTCCGAGCGCCGCGATCATGCCGGTCGCGAGGGTCCGCGGATCGATCTCGACCGCGACCTCCGCATCGGCCGCAAGGCGGTACCGGGCGCGCAGGAGCGCGGCCAGAGCGACGAACTCCTCCGGCCGCATGATGGTCGGCGTGCCGCCCCCGAAATGGACGTGCCCGACCGCGAGCGGGAGGCCGATCCGGTCCGCAACCGTGCCGATCTCGCTCCGGAGCCCGGCAAGATATGCGGCGATCGGCTCGTCCCTTTTCGTGATCGACGTGTGGCAGCCGCAATACCAGCACATCGCGCGGCAGAACGGGACGTGGATGTAGAGCGAAGCGCGCAGGTCGCCGGCGAGGGAGGCGAGCCAGCCCTCGTAGGACGCCGTATCGATCGCCGGCGAGAAGTGCGGGGAGGTCGGGTAGCTGGTGTAGCGCGGCAGGCGTTCCTCGCCGTAGCGCGCATGCAGGTCGTCTTTCATCTCTGGCCAGGGTTCCGGCGCCGCCTGCGCCTTCTCCGTCCTGATGGGAGCTCGCCGCGCGGGCGGCGTTGATCCTCCGCAAATTCCGGAGCCGCACCACGCTTGCGCCAGATCAAGGTCGGCTCGCGCGCCGCGGATAGCCTTGCCGCGAGGCTGGCGGGGTGCCGGGCGCGGGAGGGACGCGGGATGAGCATGGCCACGACGCTTCGGTCCTGGTGGACGGACCGGAAAGCTGAAACCGAATTCAACCATCTCGGGTCGGGCGAGCGTGCCGCGATTGCGCGCGACGTCCGGCTTCCGGAGGAGATGCTGAGCCGCATCGTCGAGCACGGCGGGACGGGACGGCTCGAGCTGTCGCAGCTCCTTTCGGAACTCGGCATGGACGAGGGGGAGATCGCGCGGGAGCATCCGGGCGTGATGCGCGATCTCGAGGCGACCTGCGCAGGCTGCGACGGGCGGAGCCGGTGCCATCGCAACCTGGAGCGCGGCACCGCGGCAGAAAACTTCGAAACCTACTGCCCCAATGCCGTGACGATCGAGGCGCTTCTCGTCCAGAAGGCGCGCCGGGCCGGGTTCTAGCCCCCGTCGGCCGGGCCGGCCGCCTCGCCGGCGGGCTCGGCCTTCGTCTTCGGCTTCGGCTGGCGACGGCGCGGCGCGGCCTTGGCAGCCTTGGGCTTGCTCTCCGCGGGATCGGATCCGGCAATCAGGTTCTGGGCGGCATCCGTCACGAACCCGGCGATCGCGCCGGCCGCCGCCTGGGTCGCGTCCGACATGATCGAGTGCGGGCGGCTCCGCCGACGGCCGTCCTCGTCGCGCGTGCCGTGGCGCTCCCCTCGATCCTTGACCAGCGCCGCGGCCGCCGCCGTCGCTGCCGCGACGAGCGCATCCGCCAGGATCTCCCGGCCCGCGCGACTGCCGACCAGGGTTTCGAGCACGCCCGACTTCCTGAGCGCCTTCGGCACCTTCAGGCCGGCAACCTTCTTGGGCACCCTTGTCTTCCCGGACTTGGCCATCTGAACTCAACTCCATGGGCCTGAGCGGCCCTACCGGTGCGGCACCGGGACAGCCTTAGCGGCGTCCTGTGACACATGCGTGTCACAGGAGCGTCACCTTCGAGCGATTCAGGCAGCCTTGGCGGGCGTCGCCGAACCGCCCCAGACCTCGCCGGCGACGGCGACGATCATCTCGAGCTTCGACCACTGCTCCTCTTCCGCGAGGGTATTGCCCTCCTCCGTGGAGGCGAAGCCGCATTGCGGGGACAGGCAGAGCTGGTCGAGATCGGCGAACTTCGCCGCCTCCTCGATGCGCCGCTTCACGTCCTCGGGCTTCTCGAGCGTGCCGGTCTTCGAGGTCACGAGGCCGAGCACGACCGTCTTGCCCTTCGGCAGGAAGCGGAGCGGCTCGAAGCCGCCCGCGCGGTCCGTGTCCCACTCCATGAAGTAGCCGTCGACCGGCATCGTGTTGAAGAGCAGGTCGGCGATCGGCTCGTAGCCGCCGGAGGCGACGAAGGTGGAGCGGAAGTTGCCGCGGCAGAGATGCATGGTGACCGTCAGGTCGGCCGGCTTGTCCTTGAGCGCCTCGCGAACCATCCCGGCATAGATCTCGGCCTGCTTCTCCGGATCGTCCCCGCGCTGCGCGAGCATCTGCCGCTGCTCGGGATCGCAGAGATAGGCGAAGGAGATGTCGTCGAGCTGCAGGTAGCGGCATCCGGCATCGTAGAACGCATGGATCGCCTTGTTGTAGGCGCGTCCAAGGTCGGCATAATATTCGTTCATGTCGGGGTACAGGCCGGCATTGATCATCTGCCGCCCACTCCGATAGTGGAGCATGCTGGGCCCCGGAATGGTCATCTTCGGCATCCGGCTCGTATTCTCCTTCACGAACCGGAAATGCTCGAGCATCGGGTGCGCGGTGAACCCGATCTTGCCGACGACGCGCAGGCCTTTCGGCTTCAGCTGCGCGCCCTTGAACTGGACGCCCTGCTCGAGCCAGACACCTTGAACCCCGTCGAGTTCCTCCAGGAAGTCGTAATGCCAGAAGGCCCGGCGGAATTCCCCGTCCGTGACGGCCTGCAGCCCGACCTCCTCCTGCTTGCGGATGACCTTGCGGATCTCCTCGTCCTCGACGGCCTTGAGCGCAGCCGCGTCGATCTGGCCGGCGGCGTGCTTCTCGCGCGCCTCCTTGAGCGGGGCGGTCCTCAGCAGACTGCCGACCATGTCGGCGCGGAACGGCGGTCGTTGTCTCGTCAAGGGCGAAGCCTCCTGTTGCTGAGCGGCATTCATGGCCGCTCCGAAGTGAGCCCTCTTAGCGCCGCCCAGGGGAGGGGGAAAGCTGACCGCTCACGCGGCGAGCGCGCGGGGCAGGCTGAAGGCTTCCGCCAGGAGCGTGTACGAGCGCCGGCGCGCGGCCTGATCGTGGATCGCCGAGGTGATCATGATTTCGTCGGCCTGGGTCGAGCGCGCGAATTCGAGCAGGCGGTCGCGGACCCGGTCCGGCGTGCCGACGAACATCCGCGCGCGGTTGCGCTGGATACGCTGGCGGTCCCAGTCCGTGTAGCGGACGGCCGCGGCCTCTTCCGGGCTCGGCAGCGGGCCGAACTCGCCGCTCTCGCGCCGCAGCCAGGACAGGTCCTGGCTGGAGGCGAGGCGCTCCGCCTCCTCCGCGGTCTCGGCGGTGACGGCCGACACGGCCAGGATGGCGTGCGGCCTCTCCCGCCATTGCGACGGCACGAAGCCGCTGCGATAGGCGAGCATGGCGTCCTGCACGTCGTGCGTCGCGAAATGGTGCGCGAAGGCGAAGCCCATTCCGATCTGCGCCGAAAGCCGCGCCGAATAGCCGGAGGAGCCGAGGAGGAAGATCGGCGGCAGGCGGACGTCGGACGGCATTGCGGTGACGCGCCTGAACGGATGCCCCTCGGGGAAGCCGCCCGTGTCCCAGAGGATCAGCTCCTGCAGCCGCTCCAGGAACTCGTCGCCGCCACGCTCTTCCTGGTGGCGCCGAAGCGCGACCGCCGTGACGCCGTCCGTGCCCGGCGCGCGGCCGAGGCCGAGATCGATGCGTCCCGGAAAGAGGCCCTCCAGCATGCGGAACCGCTCGGCCACCATGAGGGGCGCATGGTTCGGCAGCATCACGCCGCCCGAGCCGACCCGGATGCGGGAGGTTACGGCGGCGATCTGGCCGATCATGATCTCGGGCGCGGGGCTCGCGACGGAGGGCAGGTTGTGGTGCTCGGCGAGCCAGTAGCGCGAGAAGCCGAGCGCGTCGCAGTGACGGGCGAGGTCGATCGAGTCGCGCAGCGCCGCGCTCGGCGGGAAGCCGGACCTGACGAAGGAGAGGTCGAGGACGGAAAGCGGGATCATGGCCGCAAGATAGGCCGTGCGGCCTCGCCCTGCGAGATGCGGGACCAAAAGGAAAGGGCCCGGCGGGGAGCCGAGCCCTTGTCGTCGATGAGGGCGGGCCTTGCGCGCCCTGCTCAGCTGCCGCCGTTCGCCTTCGACCGGCCGCGGCGCTTCGGAGTGGCCGGGGTGGCCGGGGTGGCCGGAGCGACCGGAGCGGCCTCTGGGGCGGCAGCCCCGGATCCGGCCTCCTCGGCCTTCTTCCGGCGCTGCTGGCCGAGGCCGAGCGCCTTGGCGAGCTCCGAACGCTGCTTCGCATAGTTCGGGGCGACCATCGGATAATCCTTCGGCAGGCCCCACTTCTCACGGTATTCCTGGGGCGTGAGCCCCCGGCCGGACAGGTGCCGCTTCAGCGACTTGTACCGGCGGCCGTCCTCGAGGCTGATCAAGTAATCCGGCGTGATCGTCTTCTTGATCGGTATCAGGGGAGTCGGCTTCTCCGGCTCCGGAGGCTTCTTTTCCTCGAGCTTGCGCAAGGCCATGTGCACCGAGGCGATCACCTCGGGAAGCTCTGCCGAGGGAATCTTGTTGTTGGCCACGTAGGCCGAGACAATCTCGCTCGTGAGCTCCACCAGTTCTTGCGGTTGAATGTCCGTGGCGGATTCCATGTTTGAACTCTCGTCGATTCGCGTGCGCGACGTACTTTGACGGGGGTGTGTATAGGGCCTTTCCGGAAGATATCTAGACTGAAAGCGCGGAGAGACAGAAGATTTTTGCGCCCGAGCACATGTTCGCATTGGAACCCAAGAAGGGCAGGGGGATTGGCAAAGTTGTCGCGGCCCGCGTCGCCCGGCCGCGGCGTTCTCAACCGCCTCTCAGCTTCCCGGCGACCGCCTCGGGCAGGGCCTCCGCGCGCAAGCGTTCGGGATGATCGCGGTCGCGCATTGTCCAGACCCGCGTCTCCTCGCCCTCCACGGCCAGCCGTCCCGCATTCGTCAACTTGTGGCGGACGCGAAAGCTCGATCGGCCGAGGCCGATGATCCCTGACGCGATCTCGACCACGTCGCCGAAGCGGGCCGGCGCCAGGAAGCGCGCCCGCGTGTCGACGACGGGCGTGCCGGCCATCGCGTACTCGGCCATCATGGCGGCCTTGTTCAGCCCGAGCGCCGCCTCCAGCAGGAGTGCCGTCGACCAGTCGAAGAACTCGAAATAGCGCGGGTTGAAGACGATGCCCGCCGGGTCGCAATGGCCCCATTCCACCGTCAGGCTGCGCCGATGCGTGAACCCCACGATCTCAGGCGTCTCCGGGCCTGATGACGCGGGGGGAGGGGGGCTCGGCATAGAGTTCCTCGACGAGGGCGGCGCGGTTCCGCAAGGTCGCGCGCTGATTGATGGAGCCTTTGTCTGTCACCTCGTTGAGGTCGATGGAAGGCGGCTTGTCCAGGAGCAGCGCTCCCGCGATGCGGTTCGACGATCCCGTCGAGGCCTGGGCGAGGCGCGACAGGACGCGCGCGAACGCCGCCCGCACCCGCTCGTCGGCAAGAACTTCGGCCGCCGGAACGGCGGCGTCGAGATCGGGGCAGAGCGCGCGGCACTCCTCCATGTCCGGCACGATCAGCCCCATTACGGCGTCGCGGCCCTCACCCGCGATGGCGATGTCGCGCGCAAGCGGAGCGGCAGCGTTGAGGAACTGCGCCCGGAGTGGCCCGACCGACACCCAGACGCCCGTGGTCAGCTTGAAATCCTCGTTCAGCCGGCCGTCGAAATAGAGGCCGATCTCGGGCTTGGCCGGATCGACGAAGCGCAGCGCGTCGCCGAAGCGGTAGAATCCCTCCTCGTCCCGCGCCGCCGCGCTCAGCTCGGGATTGCGCCAGTAGCCGGGCGTGACGTTCGGCCCGCGCACGCGGGCCTCCAGCTTGTCCTCGACCGGAGCAAGCTTCAGCTCGACGCCGCGGACGGGCAGGCCGACGCGGCCGGAGCGGCACTGGTCCGGCCGGCAGACGAGGGCGAAGGGCGCCGTTTCCGTCGCGCCGAGCCCGGTGAGCATCGGGATCCGCTCGCCCGCATGCGAGACCGAGATCCCGTCGAGCGCGTCCCAGATCGGCTGCGGCAGGCCGGCGGCCGCGAAGAAGGTAAGCTTCAGGCGCCGGTAGAAGCTCTCCCTCAGGGCGTCGTCGTTGCGGAGATGCGGGATCAGCGATTCATAGCCCTTAGGGACCGTGAAATAGGCGGTCGGCGCGATCTCGCGCAGGTTCCGGACCGTCTCCCCGATCAGGGCGGGCGTCGGACGACCGTCGTCGATATAGAGGGAGCCGCCGTTCGAGAGCACGATGTCGAAGTTGTGGCTGCCGCCGAAGACGTGGTGCCAAGGGAGCCAATCGATCAGGACCGGCGGCTCCTCGGTGAGAAACGGGAAGCTCGCCTGGAGCTGCGCGGCGTTGGCGCAGAGCATGCGATGGGTGGTGACGACCGCCTTCGGCAGCCCGGTCGAGCCCGAGGTGAAGAGGAACTTCGCAATCGTATCCGGGCCGACGCCCTGATGCGCCGCCGCGATCTGCTGCCCTCGGCCAGCCTCGAACTCCGCCAGGAAGGTCGCCTTCCGGTCGACGAGCGTACCCTCGCGGATCACCACCTCGACATCGGGCGGCAGCGTCGCGGCGATCGCCGGCCCGAAAGCGGCGGCTTCGCCCGCATAGACGAGACCGGGCGTGAGCAGGGAGAGGATGTCGCGCAGGCGCTCGTAGGCGCCCCCGAAGGCCGAATAGGCCGGCGAGACGGGCGCATAGGGGACCCCGACATGCATCGCGGCGAGCGCGAGGGCGGCGTGATCGAGATCGGCGCCCGACAGGATGACGAGCGGGCGCTCGGCCGAGAGCCCGCGCGACAGCAGCGCCGCTCCGAGGCGCTCGGCGCGGCTCAGCGCATCCCCGTAGGTGAGGCGCTGCCAGGCGCCGCTCCGGTCGCGTTTGGCGACGAAGGTCCGGTCTGTAGCCTCGCTCGCGAAGCGGACGAGCCAGTCGGTCACCCGCGCCGCATAGGGCCCGAGCGGCTCCTCGCAGCGCACATAGACCGTGCCGTCCGCCCGCCGGTCGAAGATGTGCCGGTCCGTCGCGAGCCGGACGGACCGGAACGGATGGCCGGACGGCGCCGGGTCGGCCGCGCGCTCGGCGGACACGGCTTCGGTCCCGCTCACCCCTTCACGAGCGGGCAGTTGCCCTCCGCCATCGGCCGGAACGCCTTCTCCGGCGGCACCGTCGCGACGAGCTTGAAGTAGTCCCACTTTCCGCTCGACTCGGCGGGCGTCTTCGCGGTGAACAGATACATCGGATGGAGCTTGCGCCCGTCCGGGCGGATCGAGCCCTTGCCGAAGATCGGATCGTCCGTCGGCATGGACTTCATCGCCTCCACGACCGCCCGCCCGTCCGAGACGCTGCCGAGCTTCTCGGCCGCCTTGAGGTAGTGCGCGACGGCCGAATAGACGCCCGCCTGCATGTCGTTCGGCGCGTTCCCTCGCGGATGGCGTTCCATGAAGCGCTTGGCGAAGGCGCGCGTGCCGTCGTTCATGTCCCAGTAGAACGGCATCATCAGATAGACGCCCTGCATCGAGGCGAGCCCGAGCGCCGGCACGTGGTTCACGTTCAGGATGAGCCCAGCGAGCCGCTGCTTCGGCGCGAGCCCGAACTCGCCCGCCTGCTTGATCGTGTTCGTGGTGTCGTCGCCCGCATTGGCGATGGCGACGACGTCGGCGCCGGAACTCTGCGCCTGGAGCAGGAAGGAGGAGAAGTCCGAGGTGCCGAGCGGGTGCCGCGCCTGGCCGAGCACCTCGCCGCCCAAGGCCCTCACCTCGTCCGCGGATGCGGCTTCGAGGTCCTTGCCGAAGGCGTAGTCGGCCGTGATGAAGAACCACTTCCTGGCCCCCTGCTCGACGAGCGCCTTCGGCAGCCCGTGGCCATAGGCCCAGGTGTCGTAGGTCCAGTGGACCGTGTTCGGCGAGCAGGCCTTGCCGGTGAGGTCCGCGGTGCCGGCGCCGGAGCCGATGAAGACCTTGTTCTTCTCCCGCGCGAGATTGGCGACCCCGAGCGCGATCGCCGAGTTCGGAACGTCGACGATGACGTCGACGCCGTCCTGGTCGAACCACCGCCGGGCGAGGCCGACCCCGATATCCGTCTTGTTCTGGTGGTCGGCGGACACGACCTCGACCGGCACGCGCAGCCGCTTGCCGTGGTCCTCGACCGCGAGCTGCGCCGCGATGACGGAGCCGATGCCCTGATAGTCGGAGAAGACGGTGGATTGATCGTTCAGGACGCCGATCTTCACCGGCTTGTCCTGCGCGGATGCGGCGCCTGCGGCGAGCGCCGCCGCGAGCGTGGCCGCGATGCCCAGCTTCCTCATCGGCCTTCCTCCCGAGCCTATGTCGTCGGACGGTCGCCGCCCGATGATGGGCAGGCCGTCTCTTCGCGCAGTCCGGTGCGCGGATGCCGGAAGATCACGCAGGCCGGTTGCTTTGGCAACCGTCATCGGGCGAAATGCCGGAGCCGGACGGGAGAAGCCGGCCGGGAGGGCGCATGATCGCACGCGCGGTCGAACGGGTGGCGGTGGTCGGCACCGGCGTCATCGGCGCGAGCTGGGCGGCCCACTTTCTCGCCCGCGGGCTCGACGTGATCGCGACCGACCCGTCCCCGGACGCCGAGAGCCGCCTCCGTGCGGATGTCGACGCCGCCTGGCCGGCCCTCGTCGAACTCGGCCTCGCCCCGCACGCATCGCGCAGCCGGCTCCGTTTCGTTCCCGAGCTCGAGTCCGCGGTGGCGGATGTCGATTTCGTCCAGGAGAACGGCCCCGAGCGGGAGGACGTGAAGCGCGAGCTGTTCCGGCGCATCGGCGAGGCCGCCGCGCCCGACGTTATCCTGGCCTCGAGCTCCTCGGGCTTCGGACCGAGCGTGTTCCAGGACGCCGCGCGCAATCCCGAACGCGTGCTCGTCGGGCATCCGTTCAACCCGCCGCACCTCGTTCCGCTCGTTGAGGTGGTGGGCGGTCGCGCGACATCGGACGAGGCGCTCGAGGCCGCCATGGCGTTCTACGCGGCCGTCGGCAAGCGCCCGATCCGCATCCGGCGGGAACTCGTCGGGCACGTCGTCAACCGCATCCAGGCGGCGCTCTGGCGCGAGGCCTTCCATCTGGTGGAGAGCGGCGCGGTCACGGTCCCCGAGGTGGATGCCGCCATCGCCCACGGGCCGGGCCTGCGCTGGGCGCTCATGGGACCCTGCCTTCTCAACCACCTCTCGGGCGGCCCCGGAGGCCTGAAGCACACGCTGGATCATCTCGGGCCGCTGATGGAGCGGATGTGGGCCGATCTCGGCACGCCCCGGCTGACGCCCGAGCTGAAGGCCGCCCTCGTCGCCGGCGTGGGGCAGGAGCTTGCCGCGATCGACCCCGCCGCCATGCTCGCCGAGCGTGACCGGCTGCTGGTCGGGCTCCTATCCGCCAAGGCGAAAGCGAACAATCTTCCGTGATCCCCGGCCCGCGGGCCCTCAGGAGAGAAGCATGTCCAAGGTGATCGTGACGGTGGCCCCGACCGGCGGGATGGCGTCCAAGGCGCAGAACCCGAACCTGCCGACCCAGCCGGCGGAGATCGCCGAGTCGGTCCACAAGTCCTGGAAGGCGGGCGCCGCCATCGCGGCCCTCCATGCCCGCAGGCCCGACGACGAGGCGACCTGCAACGCCGAGATCTACAAGGACATCAACCGGCGCGTCCGCGAGAGGACGGACATCATCATCAACAACTCGACCGGGGGCGGCTCCAACGGCGACATGCTGCTCGCACGCCCCGACGGGCTCTTCGAGAGCAACTTCGAGGAGCGGCTCAAGGGCTGCGATGCCGGGGCCGAGATGGCGACCTTCGACGGCATGACCTTCGCCGACGTGCATGGCGGCCGCGAGATCCTCGTCGTGACGACTCCCTCCCGCTGCGAGTTCCTGGCCAAGCGCATGCAGGAACGGGGGATCAAGCCGGAATGGGAGGTCTTCGGCCCGACCCACATCCTGCAGGACGTCACGCGCCTGATCGAGAAGGGCTACGACAAGCCGCCCTACTACATCAACATGGTGCTGGGCGCCGACAAGGGCTTCCAGGGCGCCATGCCCTACAGCCACGACATCCTGGCCGCGATGATCCGGCTTCTGCCCCCGCAGTCCATCTTCTGCGTCTCTGCCATCGGCCCCGCGCAGCTCCCGGCGACCACGCAGGCCATCCTGCTCGGCGGCCACGTGCGGGTCGGGCTGGAGGACAACAACTACTACGCCCGCGGCAAGCTCGCGACGAACGAGATGCTGGTCGAGCGTACTGTCCGCATCATCCACGAGCTCAACATGGAGCATGCCTCGCCGGCCGAGGCGCGGGAGATCCTCGGCCTGCCGCCGGTGAAGATCTGAGGGCAGGACACCCCGTTTAACGGCTTCGGTTCCGCCCTATACTGTCGCCGACGCGAAGGAGGCCGGATTGCCCCAGCCGAGCCACCAGGCTTCAGAGAGCAGAGCCGACCGTGCTGCGCGGCTCGCCCGGGAGCGGGAGCTGATCCGGGAAGCCGAAGCCGATCTCGCCGCGGGCCGCTTCACGGAGGGCCCGGAGGCGGAGGCGCTCCTGGAGCGTCTGCGCTCCGGACTGGCGAAGCCAGCGGACGCGGACAGGACCGCTCCCGCCTCTGACGTCCGCCGCAACGGTCGTGCTCGAGAACCCGACGTCAGGGATTTGCAGGAACCGCTCTCAGAAAATCCGTAAGTCCGTTCAGGGCGATCTGCGTTCCGACGCAGAGGAGCAGGAAGGCCGAGAGGCGCGACACGATCCGCGCCCCGGACTGGCCGAGAAGGCGCACGAGGCGATCGGCGGAGCCGTAGGCGAAGGCGACCGTCAGCGCCATCGCGACGGCCGCGCTGGATGCCGCCAGGACGAAGAGCGGATAGCCCGGAGCCCCGGCCGGCACCGTCGCTCCGAGCGCCACCGCGACCGAGATCGTGCCGGGCCCGGTGGTGAAGGGAAGGGTGAGCGGGAAGAAGGCGATCGCTTCCAGGCCCTCGGCTTCCTGCGCCTGGCCGGTCTTCGCCTCCTCGCGCTTCTCGGGCTGATGCAGCAGCTGCCAGGCGAAGCTCGCGACGATGAGGCCGCCCGCGATCCGCAGCGCCGCGATGGTCACCCCGAAGAAGGACAGGATCGCGCCGCCGAACCAGAGCGCGCCGACCATGACCAGCGCGGAGTAGAAGCCGATGCGCCTGGCAAGCGCCACCCGTTCGTCATGCGAGCGGCTTGCCGTGACCTGGCTGAAGATGACCGCGCCCCCGATCGGATTGATGATCGAGAACAGCGCCGAGTAGACGAGAAGGAAGTTTTGGACCGAGCCGGACATCGCCCGCACCTGCTCCCGCTGGGAGGCGGGCGCAAGAACATAGCCGGAGCCCGCCCGTGACGCTCGTCCCCGCGCCAGGCCTCGCCTGGCTGAGGACGAGCCTCTCCCTGGCGTCTGGCGCCCGTCGCCCCGACCGCGTGGTTCTCTCGGTGTTCGGGCGGGGCCTGACCTCCCGGCGGAGATCTGGCCAGGACCTGCGCCGGATGCTTCCATGGCGGCGTGCAATGCGCGGAGCCGGGTGAGCGCCGGCCGGGAGGAACGGGAATGGCGAAGCTCGTCGCGGTCGAGCCTGGGTTCTACCGCATCCCGCTGCCCGAGGTCCTGACCGACTCGATGCATGGCGAGATGCGCGCCTTCGAGCTGAACACCGTGCGGGTGCGGGACGCGGAGGGGGCGGAGGGCGTCGGCTACACCTTCACGGTCGGCCGCAACGGGGCGGCCGTCGATGCGGTGCTCCGGCGCGAGATCGCGGAGCTCGCCGAGGGGGAGGATGCGGATGCGATCGAGCGCCTGTGGCACAAGATCTGGTGGGCGACGCATTACGGCGGGCGCGGCGGGCCGACCGTGCTCGCGCTCTCGGCCTTCGACATCGCCCTCTGGGACCTGAAGGCGAAGCGCGCCGGCCTGCCGCTCTGGAAGCTGCTCGGCGGCTTCGACCCGAAGGTGCCGGTCTATGCCGGCGGCATCGATCTCGACCTGCCGCTCGACGCCCTCCTGCGGCAGACCGACGGCAACCTCGCCAAGGGTTTCCGGGCCATCAAGATGAAGGTCGGGCGCAAGCACCTGCACGAGGACGTCGAGCGGGTCGCGGCGATGCGGGAGCATCTCGGCCGCGGCTTCCCGCTGATGGCGGACGCCAACATGAAGTGGTCCATCGACGAGGCGATCCGGGCGGCCCGCGCGCTCCAGCCCTACGGGCTCGTCTGGCTGGAGGAGCCGACCATACCCGACGACCCGGCAGGCCATGCCCGCATCCTGCGGGAGGGCGGCGTGCCGATCGCGGCCGGCGAGAACCTGAGGACCATCTGGGAGTTCCGGCTCTATATCGGCGCGGACGCCCTCAGCTTCCCCGAGCCGGACGTGACGAATTGCGGCGGCGTCACCCCCTTCATGAAGGTCGCCCACCTCGCCGAAGCCTTCAACCTGCCGGTCACGAGCCACGGCGCGCACGACATCACCGTCCATCTCCTCGCGGCCTGTCCGAACCGCTCGTATCTGGAGGCGCACGGCTTCGGCCTCGATCGCTACATCGCCGATCCCCTGGCCATCCGCGACGGCTTCGCGCTTGCGCCCGACCGGCCCGGGCACGGCATCCAGTTCGACTGGGACGGTCTGGACCGCATCCGAGGCTGACGCGACGACGCATCGTCCCAGGGGGGAATTGCGCCGCGCCACGCTCCCGTGCTGAACTCGCGCGACCCGCCCACCGAACGAGGCGGTCTCAGGAGGAAGCACATGAGGCGAGGCATCGCTGGGGCGCTGTCGCTCGGCGCGTTGATGCTGGCCGCGATGCCGGCCGTCGCGCAGGAGAAGACGCTCACCGTCTGGTTCAGCAAGGGCTTCTACCGGTCCGAGGACGAGTCGCTCTGGGCCACCATCAAGAAGTTCGAGGAAAAGACCGGGATCAAGGTCGAGCTGTCGCAATACGCGATCCAGGACATGATCCCGAAGACCGTCGCGGCGCTCGATTCCGGCTCGCCGCCGGATGTCGGCTATGCCGACACCTACAACAATCAGGCCGCGGGCAAATGGGCCTTCGAGGGCAAGCTCGAGGACCTGACCGACATCCTGCAGCCGATGATGGGGCGCTTCGCGCCGCAGACCGTCGAGCACATGCTGCTCTACAACGACCAGACCAAGAAGAAGGCCTATTACGGCTTCCCGATGAAGCGGCAGACGCTCCATACGGAGATCTGGGGCGACATGCTCGAGAAGGCCGGATTCAAGGCGGGGGACATCCCGACGGGCTGGAGCGAGTACTGGTCGTTCTGGTGCGACAAGGTCCAGCCGGCCTATCGCCAGGCCTCGGGAACGCGGACCTACGGCATCGGCGCGCCCATGGGCGTGGAATCGACGGATTCCTTCCAGTCCTTCTACGCCTTCATGGACGCCTACGACGTGAAGCTCGTGGACAATGACGGCAAGCTCCTCGTCGACGATCCGAAGGTGCGCGACGGTCTCGTCAAGGCGCTGAAGGATTACACCGATCCTTACGTCAAAGGCTGCGTGCCGCCATCGGCGACGACCTGGAAGGATCCCGACAACAACGTCGCCTTCCACAACAAGACGACGGTGATGACGCACAACTTCACCATCTCGATCGCGGCGAAATGGTACGAGGATTCCGTCAATCCGAGCGCCACGCCCGAGCAGCGCGAGGCCGCCAAGAAGGCCTACGAGGAGCTCATCATCACGGCGCCCTTCCCGAACAGGCCGGACGGCAAGCCGATGACGTATCGCGCCGACGTGAAGCACGGCGTCGTCTTCTCCGGCGCCAAGAACAAGGCGGCCGCCAAGGAATTCGTGAAGTTCATCATGGAGGAGGACAACCTGCGGCCGTATATCGAGGGCGCGCTCGGCCGCTGGTTCCCCGTCACCAAGGACTCGATCGAGAGCCCGTTCTGGCAGGCCGACAAGCACAGGAAGGCGGTCTACAACCAGTTCAAGTCGGGCACCGAGCCCTTCGACTACGTGAAGAACTACAAGTTCACGCTCCTGAACAACGAGAACGTGTTCGCCAAGGCGATGAACCGGGTCGTGAGCGAGAAGGTCCCGGTCGAGAAGGCTGCGGACGAGATGCTTGCCCGCATCAAGCAGGTGGCGGCGCAGTAGCGCCACGCCGCCGAGGCCGGCGAAAGCCCGGCATCTGCTGATCGCCCCGTCCCGGCTCTTGCCGGGGCGGCGAGGGAGGGAGGAGCCGATGTCCGCAGCGCTTGCCACCGCGGCCGGCCGCGTCGCGCCGGCGAGCGCGCGTCGGCCGTTCCGCCTTTCGCCGTGGCAGACCTGGGGCGCGATCCTGCTCGCGCCCTACCTGCTCGTCTTCGTGTTCTTCGTCGTCTATCCCGTCGGGTACGGGCTCTGGCTCGCGCGGCACCCGGCGAGCTACGCCCATCTCGTAGCCGACCCGATCTTTGCCGGCACGGTCGTCAACACGCTCGTCTTCCTGATCGTCGGGATCAACGTGAAGATGGCGATCGCCCTCTTCCTCTCGGGCTTCTTCACCCACGAGCGGCGCTGGATCCGCTGGCTCTCCGTCCTCTTCATCCTGCCCTGGGCGGTGCCGTCCATCCCGACCATCCTGTCGGTCCGGTTCATGCTCAACCCGGAATGGGGGATCGTGAACCACATCGTCTTCTCGCTGACGGCCGAGGACGGGCCGAACTGGCTCAACGACCCGCGGCTCGGGCTGACGCTCGCCATCGCGGTCCATATCTGGAAGTCGCTGCCCTTCTGGACTCTCATCCTCCTCGCGGGGCGGCTGTCGATCTCGTCCGATCTCTACGAGGCGGCCTCCGTCGACGGCGCGACCGGCTGGCAGAAGTTCCTGCACGTCACCTGGCCGTCGATGCGGACGCTCTACGTCACCTGCACGATCCTCTCGATGATCTGGACGCTGGGCGACTTCAACAGCGTCTATCTCCTCACCGGCGGCGGCCCGGCCGACCTGACCCATGTGCTGGCGACGCTCGGCATCCGCTATCTCCGGCTCGACCAGGTCGACCTCTCCATGGCGGCCGTGGTCTGCGCCATGCCCTTCGTCCTGCCGCTCGTCTATGTCCTGATGCGGAGGCTCTCCAAATGAGCGCCGGGATCGCAGGCGCGCCCGCCGCCACCGCGCGGGCGCTCGATCTATCGCCGCGCCGCCGTCCGGATTGGCTCAAGGCCGCCGGGAAGGAGGCCAAGCTCCTCCTCGTCGGCATCCCGGTTCTCCTCTGGACCCTGATCCCGATCTACCACCTCGCGCTGTTCGCGTTCTCTCCCAAGGAATCGGCGTTCTCGGGGGCGCTCTTCCCGACCCATCCGACCCTCCGGAACTTCGCGATCGTCTTCGGCGAACGCCACTATTTCCTGTCCCATTTCTGGCGCCAGCTCTGGAACTCGGTCCTAATCGCCTTCACCACGGGCGTGCTGACGCTCGTCATCGCCACCGCGGCGGCCTTCGCGATCAGCCGGCTGAAGGTGCGCGGCGGCCGGACGGTGATGAACCTGGCGCTCTTCACCTATTTCATCCCGGCGGCCTTTCTCGCCGTCCCCATGTACAAGACCATGGGGGCCTACGGCCTGCTGAACACCAAATGGGCGCTGATCCTGGCCATGGTCACGATCGCCAGCCCCTATGCGATCTGGGTCCTGAAACAGGCTTCCGACAAGCTTCCCCTCGAGCTCGACGAAGCGGCCATCATGGACGGCGCCTCGCCGCTCCAGCTCTTCCGGCTCGTCTACCTGCCGCTCATGGCCCCCTCGCTCGTGGCGATCGGCATCTACGCGCTGCTGCTCGCCTGGAACGAGTATCTGTTCGCGTTCCTGCTGCTGTCCGGCGACCGGGACCTGACCCTGCCGGTTGCGCTCGGCAACTTCCTGGCGGCCGACGACAGCCCCTGGGAGCTCCTGATGACCACGGGGCTGATCTATGCCCTGCCGCCGGCCGCGATCTACTACACCTTCCGGCGCTACATGGTCGGCGGGCTGACGGCGGGCGCCGTGAAGAGCTGAGGCGAGAACCGGCTTCCCGCCAGTCCGTATCGAGCGCTGCGTATTGACGTTGTAGATACGCGCTTGCATGATGCGGCATGGCAGGCTCTTCATCGCCGGAAGGCTCCGGCTCCGCCCTGGCGGAACGCTCCTCCGCCACCGAGGCGAGAGGCAGCATCAATCTTCGCATCGAGGCCGGGACTCGCCGTCTGATCGACGAGGCGGCGGCGATCCTCGGCAAGACCCGGACCGAGTTCATGATCGAGAGCGCCCGGCGCGAGGCGATGGACGTGCTGCTCGACCGGCGCTTCTTCGCCCTCGACCCGGCGCGCTACGATGCCTTCCTGGATGCCCTCGACAATCCTCCCGCGCCGGGGCCGAAGCTGCGCTCCCTGCTGCGCCGCGTGCCGGCCTGGGAGAAATAGTTGCGGCAGCCCGGGTCTCGCCTGTCGGCCCCTGCCTCCCTGAGCGCCGAGCACGATCTTTCGGCTTTCGATTGTGGCGAGCCGGTCCTGAACGATTGGCTCCGCCAGCGCGCCTTCAAGAACGAGAGCCGCTTCTCGCGAACCTATGTCGTGTGCGAGGGCAGCCGCGTGACAGCCTATGTGTCGATCTCCGCGGGATCGGTCGAGCGGACGGCCGCGCCGGGACGACTCCGCCGCAACGCGCCTGACGCCATCCCGGTCTCGGTCATCGGTCGGCTCGCGGTCGACCGCGCATATGCCGGAAAGGGACTCGGCGCCGACATCCTGTCGCACGCGCTGCGCCGGATCGCGGCCGCCTCCCGGAGCATCGGCATCGGCGCGGTGCTGGTCCACGCCAAGGATGAGGCCGCCAAGTCATTCTACATGCGATGCGCCGAATTCATCGCGTATCCGGAGGACAGCCGCACCCTGTTCCTCCCGATCGAAACCGTGCTCGCCGGGTTCGATTGAGCCGCCGCGCAGCCGACACCGCGCAGCGCTGGGCGGCTATTGCGGCTCGATCCCGGCGGATCTGACGATGTCCCTGTACTTGTTGCGCTCGGCTGCCGAGAACATCGTGAATTCGTCCGGGGTGTTCGGCGATGCGACCGCGCCCACCGCCTTGAGCTTCGCCTGCACGTCCGGCGTCGAATAGATCGCCTTCACGTCGGCCGCGATCCTGTCGATGATCGGCCGCGGCACGCCGGCCGGGGCGAAGAGCCCATGCCATGTCGAGACATCCAAGCCGGGGATGGTCTCGGCGATGGCGGGGATGTCCGGTGCCGTCGGGCTCCTGTCCTTGCTGGTCACCGCGATGGCCCGGACGGTGCCGGCCTCGGCCTGCGGCCAGGCGAGCGTCATGTTGTCGAAGGCGAGATCGATATGTCCGCCGGCGATCGCGTTCATGATGTCGCCCGACGAGCGGTAGGGCACGTGGGCCATCTTCGTACCCGTGATGTTCGCGATCATCTCGGCGGGGAGGTGGTTGGAGGCGCCGACGCCCGATGAGCCGTAGCTCAGCTTGCCCGAATTCTGCTTCAGGTACTCGATGAATTCCGGGAAGGTCTTCACCGGCATCTTCGGGCTGACGACGAGCAGGTTCGGCAGCGTCGCGAAGAGGCTGATCGGCTGGAAATCCGTCTCGGGATTGTAGCTCAGCCGCTTGTAGACGAAGGGCGCGATGGCATGGGTGCTCGCCGTCCCGACGAGCAGCGTGTAGCCGTCCTTCGCCGCCTGCGCGACGGCGCCTGCCCCGACCGTCCCACCGGCGCCTGCCTTGTTCTCGACGATGAAGGGCTGGCCGTATTTCGCCTGCATCGCCTGCGCGAAGATGCGCCCGAACATGTCGGTCGTACCGCCCGCCGTAAACGGCACGACGACGATCACCTGGCGCTGCGGCCAATTCTCTTGTGCTACGGCCGGCAGCGCGGACGAGGCGAATGCCGCGGCTGCACCCGTTCCGAGCGCGACGAAGCGCCTACGCGTGAGATCCTTCTCCCTGGTCATGCATTCCTCCCCTTATTGCCGTCGTTGATCTATTTGTCCGTGCCGTCGACCGCCGGGACCTCCTCGACGAAGGCCTGGTCGTCGCCGGCGCCCGTCATGAAATCGAAGTCGCAGCCCTGGTCGGCCTGCAGCACGGTATCGTGCAGCAGCCGCGCATAGCCGCGCCTCGCCCAGTCCGGACGTGAGCGCGGGGGGAGGGCGGCGCGGCGCGCGGCCAGTTCCCCGTCGGGGACGAGCAGGTCGATCCGGCGTCCCTCGACGTCGAGGCGGATCCGGTCGCCAGTCCTGACCAGCGCAAGCGGCCCGCCGACGGCCGATTCGGGCGCGATGTGGAGCACGATGGTGCCGAAGGCGGTGCCGCTCATGCGCGCGTCCGAGATGCGCACCATGTCCTTCACGCCGGCCCGGGCGAGCTTTCTCGGGATCGGCAGATAGCCGGCCTCCGGCATGCCCGGCGCCCCGACCGGCCCGGTATTGCGGAGCACCAGGACGTCCTCCGCCGTGACGTCGAGATCCGGGTCGTCGATCCGGGCCGCCATGTCCTCGACGTTCTCGAACACGACCGCGCGGCCGGTATGCTGCAGCAGCTTCGGGCTCGCGGCCGAGTGCTTGATGACGGCCCCGCGCGGGGCGAGGTTGCCGCGCAGCACCGCCATGGCGCCGATCGGCTTGATCGGATCGGCGCGCGGGCGGATCGCGTCCTGTCCAGGCACCTCCTCGGCCGCCGCAGCCACATCGCGCAACGTGCCTCCGGCCACCGTCCTGGCGTCCAGGTCGAGGATGTCGCCGAGCTCGCGCAAGAGCTTCGGCACCCCGCCGGCATGGTGGAAATGCTCCATATAGTGCCGACCTGAGGGTTTCAGGTCGATCAGAACCGGGACCTCGCGGCCGATCCGGTCGAATTCCTCAAGGTCGATCCGCTCCTTCGTGCGGTTCGCGATCGCGGTGAGGTGGATCAGGCCGTTCGTCGAGCCGCCGATCGCCTGAAGCACGATCTGCGCGTTGCGGAAGGCGGAGGCGGTGAGGATCTCGGAGGGGCGCGGGCCGCCGGAGACCGCCATCTCGGCCGCGCGCTTGCCGCTCGCCTCGGCGATGCGGATGCGCTCGGCATGGGGCGCCGGGACGGTCGCGCTCATCGGCAGGGAGAGGCCGAGCGCCTCCGTGATGCAGGCCATGGTCGAGGCCGTGCCCATCACCATGCAGGTTCCGACCGATGGCGCCAGCCGTCCGTTCACCGTCTCGATCTCCTGCTCGTCGATCTCGCCGGCGCGATGCGCGGCCCAGAGGCGCCGGCAATCCGTGCAGGCACCGAGCACCTCGCCCTTGTGGTGGCCGACGACCATCGGGCCGACCGGAACGACGATCGTCGGCAGATCGACGGATGCCGCAGCCATGATCTGGGCCGGAAGCGTCTTGTCGCAGCCGCCGATGACCACGACCGCATCCATCGGCTGAGCACGGATCATCTCCTCGGTGTCCATCGCCATCAGGTTGCGGAGGTACATCGAGGTGGGGTGCGCGAAGCTCTCGTGGATGGAGATGGTGGGGAAGACCATCGGCATCGCGCCGGCGAGCATGACGCCGCGCTTCACCGCCTCGACGAGCTGCGGCACGTTGCCGTGGCACGGATTGTAGTCGGAATAGGTATCCGTGATGCCGACGATCGGCCGCTCGAGCGCGTCGTCGGAATAGCCCATCGCCTTGATGAAGGCCTTGCGCAGGAACAGCGAGAAGCCCGCGTCGCCGTAGCTCGTGAGGCCCTTGCGCAAACCCTTGGACATCGCTCCTCCCGGCCCGGCATTCCGCCTGGCAACTTGAGCCGGAAGGTTAGCGGGATTGGCGGTCGCGGGCCACCATGGAGGAGGCCTCGCCGCCCGTCAGTATTGCGGAAGACGGCCGTCCGGCGTGTAGCGATCGACCGCATTCGGCAGTTCGCGCGTGAGCCGGTCGAGCAGCTCCTCGCGCGAGAGGCCGGTGCGTTGAGAGAGGGTCTGCAGCACGTCCGGGCCGATCGCCTGTTCGAGCTCGTTCGGCGCGATCTCGCGGTTCGGGCCTGTCCCCAGCCAGGATTCCACGGTGTCCCGCTGCCCCGCCTGGGCGAAGCGCTCGCGGATCTCGTTGAGACCGCTGCCCAGGAAGCTGCCGGGATCCTGTCCGATATGGCCGCCGGTTGCGCCCGGGCCGGCGCTTCGGTCACTGCCGTCCATCCCGCCGCCGAGCAGGCCCCCGAGGAGCCCGCCGAGCCCGCCCTGGTCAGCCTGGCCGGGCTGCGGTCCGCCCTGGGGGGCCGGGCCGCCGCCCTGGGTCAGCCCGCCAAGCATCTCGGCGATCTTGTCGCGGTTCTGATAGCCGGCGACGGCCAGAAGGCCGAGCAGGGCCGTCATCGACGGAAATGGACTGTTGCTCATCGCGTGCCTCGCCTTCTGTTCCTCGAACGTCGGGAGCAACAACGGCGAATCTTCGGCGGGGTTCAGCCGCCCGCGACTCCCTGCGTATTGACGTACAGCGCGTAGACGGACTGGCTCGCCGCCATGAACAGCCGGTTCCGCATCGCGCCGCCGAAGCAGACATTCGCGCAGCGCTCCGGCAGGCGGACGCGGCCGATGGGCCGGCCCTCGGGATTGAAGACCATCACGCCGTCCAGCTCGGGCGAGCCCATGCCCCAGCCGCACCAGAGATTGCCGTCGACATCGACCCGGAACCCGTCCGGCGTGCCGGGGCCCGCGTCGATGAAGGTCCGGCGGTTGGTTATGGCGCGCCCGCCTTCCGCGACGTCGTAGGCGAGGATCAGCCGGTTGGGCGTGGCGCGGGACTCGACGACATAGAGGACGCTCTCGTCCGGCGAGAAGGCGAGGCCGTTCGGCCCGCGCAGATCCTCGGCCACGACGCTCAGCTCGCCCGTCGCTGGATCGAGCCGGTAGACGTTCTGCGGCAGCTCGGGCTCGGCGATCCTGCCCTCGTAATTGCCCAGGATGCCGAAGGCGGGATCCGTGAACCAGACCGAACCGTCCGACTTCACGACCACGTCGTTCGGCGAGTTGAGCCGCTTGCCCTGATGGCTCTCGGCCAGGACCGTGACCGAGCCGTCATATTCGGTCCGGGTCACCCGCCGTGCATGCTCGCAGGTGACGAGCCGGCCCTGCCGGTCCCGCGTGTTGCCGTTCGCCCAGTTCGACGGCTTGCGGAAAACGGAGGTCGCGCCCGTCTCCTCGTCCCAGCGCATCATGCGGTCGTTCGGGATGTCGCTCCAGACGAGCTGGCGCTGGTCGCCGAACCAGACGGGCCCCTCCGCCCAGCGGAAGCCCGTCGCGAGCCGCTCCACGGCGGCGCTGAAGATCCGGTACTTCAGGAAGCTGTCGTCCAGGATCTCGATCGCCGGATCCGGGTAGAAGCTCGCCGGCTGCCACATGAGCTCGCTCTCCTCCTGCTCAGCCGTCATGGCCGGGCTTGGCCCGGCCATCCACGACCCGGCCGGAGCGCGGCTCACGCAGGTGGAGCCGATTAGCTGCCTGAGATGGCCGGGCCAAGCCCGGCCATGACGCGCGTCTCGATCCTCACACCGCGAGATACGCCTCCTTCACCTCGGGATTGGCCTGCAGCTCAGCGATCGTGCCTGAGAACCGCACCCTGCCGCGCTCGATGATCACCGCGCGGTCCGAGATGAGCCTGGCAAAGTGCAGATTCTGCTCGGAGATGAGGAGGCTCAGCCCCTCGCGCTTCATCGCAAGGATGGCCGTCGCCATGTCCTCCACGATCTTCGGCGCGAGCCCCTCCGACGGTTCGTCGAGCAGGACCAGTCCCGGATTGCCCATGAGCGTGCGGGCGATGGTCAGCATCTGCTGCTCGCCGCCGCTCATCCGCCCGCCGGGCCGGTTGCGCATGGCGGCGAGGTTCGGGAAGAGCGCGTAGAGCTTCTCCGGCGTCCAGACGGGGGCGCCGGGCCGGGCAGGTTGGCGGCCGACCTCGAGATTTTCTTCCACTGTCAGCTCCGTGAAGATGCGCCGGTCCTCCGGCACGTAGCCGAGCCCGGCGCGGGCGATCTCGTGGGTCGGCCGGCTGGCGAGCTCGCGCCCCTCGTAGACGATGCTGCCGGACCGGCGCTCGAGGAGGCCGACCAGCGACTTGAAGGTCGTCGACTTGCCCGCCCCGTTCCGGCCGAGCAGCGCCACGACCTCGCCTTCGCCGACGGAGAGGTCGAGATCGAAGAGGATATGCGCCGGCCCGTACCAGGCGTTGAGGTTGGAGACCTGGAGCTTCATGCCGCCGCTTCCGATCCGAACAGGTGGCCCTCCCCGAGATAGACCGCGCGCACCTTCGGGTCGCGCCGGACGGTCGCCGGCGTTCCTTCCGCGATGATGCGGCCGCGATCGAGCACCATGATCCGGTCGGCATGCTCGAAGACGACGTCCATGTCGTGCTCGGTGAAGAGGATGCCGATGCGCCGGGCGCGGGCGATCTCGGCCGCAAGCCGCATCAGCTCGACCCGGTCGGCCGGCGCCATGCCGGCCGTGGGCTCGTCCATCAGAAGGAGCGAGGGCTCGTTGGTCAGCGCGACCGCGAGCTCGAGCCGCTTGAGGTCGCCATAGGCGAGCTCGCCCGAGGGCCGCTCCGCGGCATCGCGCATGCCGACCAGCGCCAGGAGGTCGTCGGCTTCCGCCGCGAGGGTCCGTCCGGCGAAGCCGGTCATGCGGGCGAGCGCCCCGTGCCGGGCCAGGAGCCCGACCTGGACATTCTCGCGCACGCTCATCGAGCCGAACGTGGCCGTGATCTGGAAGGTGCGGCCGACGCCCAGCGCCCAGACGCGGCGCGGATCGAGCCCCGTCGTCTCACGGCCCTCGATCCGGATGCGGCCGAAATCGGGCCTCACCTGCCCGTTCAGCATGTTGAAGCAGGTGGACTTGCCTGCTCCGTTCGGGCCGATCAGCGCGAGAAGCTCGCCGCGCTCCAGCGTGAAGGATACGTCCTGGACGGCCTTCACCCCGCCATAGGATTTCGACAGGTGGTCGACGGAGAGGAGGGGAGCGCTCATTCGGCAGGCCTCAGCGCGGCTGCTCCGATCGAAGACGCGCGGGCGCGGCGGAGCCGGGGCAGCAGCGCCTGCAACGAGCCGACGATGCCGCGCGGGAAGGCGACGACCAGGACGACGATGAAGAGGCCGAGGACCAGCTTCGAATAGTCGGTCTGACTCATCAGGACGACGCTCAGCGCCCGGTACACGAGCGCTCCGACGACTGCGCCCGAGACCGTCTCGACGCCTCCGAGCAGAACCATCACCAGCCCGTCCACCGAAAGCGGGATGCCGAGATTGTCCGGGAAGACGCTGCCCTTCAGGAAGGCGAAGAGGGCGCCGGCCAGCGCCGCGAAGCCGCCCGCGATCACGAAGGCGGTCCATTGCACGCCGCGCCGGCCGATGCCGATCGCCTCCGCCCGCAGCGCCGAGTCACGCACCGCCCTCAGCGCATAGCCGAATGGCGAGAAGACGATCGCCCGGATCGCCGCCACACCCGCCGCCGCGAGGGCGAGGGTGATCCAATAGAAGACGGCCGGGCTCGACGCCCAGGCGGGTGGCCAGATCCCGAGGAGCCCGTTGTCGCCGCCCGTGACGCTCGTCCACTGGAAGGCGACCGACCAGGCGATCTGCGCGAAGGCCAGCGTCAGCATGGCGAAATAGACGCCCGAGAGCCGCACGCAGAACCAGCCGAAGATTGCGGCCCCGAGCGTGCCGAGCGCGATGCCGCAGGCAAGGGCGGCCGGGAAGGGAAGGGCGAGCGATTTCGCACCGAGCGCGGCCCCGTATGCGCCGAGCCCGAAATAGGCCGCGTGCCCGAAGGACGCGATGCCGCCCGCGCTCATCAGGAGCTGCAGGCTCGCGGCGAAGAGGGCGAAGATCAGGATCTCCGTCCCGACCGAGAGGACGTAGCTGCCGGCGACGAGCGGCAGGAGCGCCGCGGCGGCGAAGAGCGCCGCCATGCCGAGCCGCTCGGCACCGGAGAGGGGCCGCCACGGCCGGATCAGCCCGCCGATCGCCGCGCGAGGCGGGCCTTCGGGCTTCCCGAACAGGCCATGGGGCCGCACCACGAGCACGACCGCCATCACCAGGAAGACGAGGACGAGCGAGATCGTGGGCATGACGAGGATGCCGAAGGCGTTGAGCTCGGAGACGAGCAGCGCCGCCAGATACGCCCCGCCGACGCTGCCGAGGCCGCCGATCACCACCACCACGAAGACCTCGACGATGATGCGCAGGTCCATCGTGTGGCTCACCGCGTCGCGGGGGAGCTGCAGCGCGCCGCCGAGCGCGGCCAGGAAGACGCCGAGCGCGAACACCCCCGTGAACAGCCAGCGCTGGTTCACCCCGAGCGCCGCGACCATGTCGCGATCCTGCGTCGCCGCGCGGACCAGGACGCCGAAGCGCGTCTTGTGGAACAGGAGCCAGAGCCCGCCGAGCACGAGCGGCCCGAGTGCGATGAGGAGGAGGTCGTAGCTCGGGACCGACTGGCCGAGGATGTCGACGGAATGCCGGAAGCCGGGCGCGCGCCGGCCGACGAGATCCTCCGGACCCCAGATCAGGACCGAGAGGTCCTGCACCATCAGGGTCACCCCGAAGGTGGCGAGAAGCTGGAAGAGCTCCGGCGCGCGGTAGATGCGGCGCAGGAGCACGATCTCAACAAGAGCGCCGATCGCGGCGACCGCGAGCGCGGCGGCGATCAGCCCGCCCCAGAAGCCGAGCGCGCCGGACCAGCGCTCGGTCAGCGTGTAGGCGATATAGGCGCCCAGCATGTAGAACGCGCCGTGCGCGAAGTTCACGATGCGCGTCACGCCGAAGATGATCGACAGGCCGGACGCGACCAGGAAGAGCGACGACGCCCCCGCGAGGCCGGTCAGGAACTGGACGACGAGGAAATCCACCAACTGCTCCTGAGCTTGTCATGGCCGGGCTTGGCCCGGCCATCCCGATCCGTCTTGCCGTCCAATCGGGGTCGCCGGGACAAGCCCGGCGATGACAGCGCCGCCTCAGCTCTGCGGCCGCATCTTCTTCACCTCCTCGTCGGAGGGCAGGTACTTGGCGCCGTCGCGGTAGACGGCATCGACCATGACGCCGCGACCGTCCTTCACGGCCGTCTTGCCGACGAAGGCCCCGAGCGTCGCCTGATGGTCGATGGCCCGGAACATCGACTTGCCGAAAGGCGTGTCGAATTCGAGCCCCCGGGCGGCCGCGATCAGCTTCTCCGTGTCGGTCGAGCCGGCCTTGTTGATGATGGCGACCGCCGACTGGATGAGCGCATAGCCGACCACAGAGCCGAGACGCGGATAGTCGTTGAACTTGGCCTGGTAGGCCTTGAGGAAGGCGTCGTGCTCGGGCGTCTTGACGCTGTCCCAGGGATAGCCGGTGACGATCCAGCCTTCGGGCGTCTCGTCCTTGAGCGGGTCGATATATTCCGGCTCGCCGGTCAGGAACGAGACGACGGCGCGGTCCTTGAACAGCCCGCGGGAATTGCCTTCCCGTACGAGCTTCACGAGGTCGGGCCCGAAGGTGACGTTGAGGATCGCGTCCGGCTTCATGGCCGCGACGGCCTGCACGACGGGGCCGGCGTCGATCTTGCCCTGCGGCGGCCATTGCTCGCCGACCCATTCGATGTCGGGCCGCTTGGCGGAGAGCAGCTGCTTGAACACCGCCACCGCCGACTGCCCGTATTCGTAGTTCGGCGCGATCGTCGCCCATCTCTTGGCCGGAAGCTTCGCGGCTTCCTCGGCCAGCATCGCGGCCTGCATGTAGTTCGAGGGGCGCAGGCGGAAGGTGTACTTGTTGCCGGCCGACCAGACGATCGCGTCCGTCAGCGGCTCGCCCGCCAGATAGAACATCTGTTTCTGCTTGGCGAAATCGGCGAGCGCCAGACCGATATGCGAGAAGAAGGCGCCGGCGAGCATGTCGACCTTGTCGCGGGAAACGAGCTCGTTCGCGGCGGTCACGGCGTCCGCCGGCCGCCCGCCGTCGTCCTTGGAGATGACGACGAGCTTCTTGCCGAGCACGCCGCCTGCCTTGTTGATCTCCTCGACCGCGAGCTGCCAGCCCTTGCGGTAGGGCTCGGTGAAGGCGGGAAGGCCGGAATAGGAGTTGATCTCGCCGATCTTGATCTCGCCCTGCTGGGCGAGGGCGGCCGGGGCGGCTGCCCCCAGCGCGACGGAGGCGGCCAAGGCCGCAAGCCAAACAGATCCTGTCCTCATGCCCGTGTTCCCTTCTGCTGAAGCCTGATTGGAACCCGCCAGGAGGCCTATCGCAAGCCGTCCTCGCCCTTGATCTCGGCCACCTTGAGCCCGCCCACCCGCGGCAGCGGCCGGCCCGAATCCGTCACGGCAACCGCGACGACGATCTCGTCCGCCCGCGGCGCATCCGCAACCCGGACCTCCATGCCATCGAAATGGCTGCGCACGAAGGCGGCGTCCTTGTGCCCGAGGGGGATGTCGAACGGCACGCCCGGTCCGCCCCGCTTCTTGGACGAGGGAATGAGCGCGGCCCCCTTGCCAAGCACTTTCCGGGCCGGAGCGCCGAACTTCGGGTGCAGGATGGCCGCGGCGTGCTCGAGCTCGCCGTTCTCGCCGACCGCCGCCGCCTTGCCGTAGCTCTGGGCCTGCGGACCCTCGATGCCGAGCGCCTGCACGGCTCTTTCCGTGAGGAGGTGGCCGAGCTCCTCGCCGATGTCCATGAGCTCGGTCAGGTCTTCGACGTAGCGGCCCGCAAAAGGGTTCTCGATGACCGCCAAGGCGGCGGCGCGCCGAGCCGGCGGCGAGACCTGCCGGCCCATCTCGGTCAGGGTCTCCTCGACCAGTGTCACGATCTTGCGGATCTTGGCTTTCATGGGACCAGCTCGCGCCTTCCCTCCCCCTTGCGGGGAGGGCGGACTCGGGCGCCAGCCCGAGCCGGGTGGGGGTGGAACAAGGTAGGGTGCGACGGTCGAGATACATTCGTCTCGACCCCCACCCCGGTTCGCGCCTGCGGCGCGACTCGGCCCTCCCCGCAAGGGGGAGGGTAGGCGCCCGCTACTCTCGTCTCGCCTTGCAGATGCAGGGCGGCGGCGCGGATCAGGCCCCGCGCGACCAGCCGCTCCGCGCAGACGAGGCCGCGCGACAGGGCCTCGTCGATCTCCGCCTCTGCGAGCGGCCCGACATCCCGCGTGACCGGGCGCTCGCCGAGATCGGAATCGCACTGCACGTCGCAGGCCGGGACGCGGCTCACGGCCGGATGGCCCGGGAGGTCGACCGCATTGGCCACCACCGTCGCGGCCGCATCCGCCGCCGCGGCGGTGTCGGCCAGGACCGTCACGGCATCGGCGATCCCGAGCGAGAAGGAGCGCCCGCGCCAGCCGCTCGTGGCGATGCCGCGGACGGGGTGGCCGGCCAGGATCGTGGCCGATCCGAAGAGACTGGGCCGGTCGGGCCGGTCCACGAGGCCGACCCGCACCCTCTCGCCCGGCGCGAGGTGGAGCGCGATATCGCCGCCATTGTTCACCGAAGCACGGGCGAGCGGGCTCGCGGCGACCATGACGTCGACGATCTCCTGCGCGACGGCTCCGGCGACCGCGGCCATAGGCGTGATGAAGCACTCGGGCCCGTAAGGCGCGATGGCCGCCTGCATGCGCCGCGCGATCGGGCTCGCGAAGAGGCGGCCCGGTCGGAACGGCGCGCGGAGTTCCGTCAGCTCGGCGCAGAGCTCGTCGAGGATGGGGCCGAACCGCCCGGCAGCCGCAGCGTAGGCAACTCGGATCGCGTCGGGCTCGCCGACCGCCTCGACCACGAGGTCGATCGGGCCGTCCTGCAGGTGCAGCCGGCGGCCGTCCGGGAGCATGCGGGACTGCGCCCTCATCCGGCGAGCCTGCGCGGATCGGTGGGGCCGAGCGGCCAGGGATTGTCCCGGCGAGGCTGAACGGAGCGCCGCTCCGGCGAGAGGCCACGCACGTCCGAAAGCCGCCGCACCTCGGCCATATGGCCGCCGAGCCGCTCGTAATCCTCGAGCTTCAGCGTGAACTCGATCGGGGCCACGAGGGCGGGCGTCGGCACGTAGCCGAAGGCGTTTTCGGGCACCCGGGTCACGTCGACCATGAAGGTGATGCCGCCGCCCGGCCAGACATAGGTCGGCGCGCCGCCGCAGGTGACGAGCGTCAGGGTGTCCTTTACCGAGCGCGTCAGCCGGACCGGGTTCTCCGTCACGCCGGACCGGAGCGAGCCGCCCGCACCCGCCATGAACAGCACGGTCGAGAGCGCCGGCTCGCAGTTCTCGCGGATGAGCTCGACCGAGCGGCGGAGCTGGTCGGGCATCTCCGCCTCGACCGGACGCAGCGCCTCGTCGAGCACGTAATAGGCAGAATGCTCCCCCGTGGTGGAGGTCATGAGCATGGTGAGCTCGGGCCGGGCTACCTTCGGGTCGAAGGGCAGCAGGATCGAGAGCGGGTCGGAGATGTTCGTTCCGCCCCAGCCGGTCCCCGGCTCCGCCACCTGGAAGTAGCGGCCGGGCGTCGAGCGCCGTCCCCGGATCTTGATGCCGGTATCCGGGATGCCGAGGAGCTTGCCCGCCTGGTGCTCGGACAGGATGCCGGTGATGTGGTCGTCCACGACCACGACCTCGTCGACGAAGCCCTCCCATTGCTTGGCGAACATGCCGATCGTGGCCGAGCCGCAGCCGACCCGCATGCGCTGCTCGAGCTGCCCGTTGACGACCGGCGGCCTTCCGGCCTGGACGGTGACGGTCGAACCCTCGTCGATCGCGAGCTCGACCGCCTGGCCGTTGCAGAGCGCAAGCAGCGTGTCGCAGGTGACGCGGCCCTCCTTCTTCGAGCCGCCCGTGAGGTGGTGCACGCCGCCGAGGGACAGCATCTGCGAGCCGTATTCCCCCGTCGTGACGTGCCCGACCGGCTCGCCCGAAGCGCGCACGATGGCGCGCTCGGGGCCGAGATGGCGGTCGGTGTCGATCTTCACCTTCACGCCGCAATAGCTGAAGATGCCCTCGGTCACGACCGTGACCATGTCGACGCCCTCCACCGCGGAGGCGACGATGAAGGGCGCGGGCTTGTAGTCCGGATAGGTCGTGCCGGCGCCGATCGCCGTGACGAAGGTCGTGGGCTCGCCGACGACGCGGCCGTCCCAGGCATCCGCATTGGCGGAGAACGGCACGACGTTGCCGCCCGCCTCGACGACGCGCTCCAGCACGATATGCGGGTCGACCCGGATCAGCTCGCCGTCGCGGTTGGCATAGCGGTCGCAGGCGCCGGCCTGCCCCGGCCGGATGTAGCACATGACCGGGCAGGCATCGCAGCGGATGCGGTCGTCCGCGGGTTTTGCGGCAGGGGAGGTGAGTTCGGCGCTCATGGGAAGCTCGCCGCTGATCCTCCCCCTGCAGGGGGAGGTGTCGGGCCTGCCAGGCCCGACGAAGGGGGATGACGGGGAATCCCACCCCGGTCGGCTTCGCCGACTCGGCCCTCCCCTGCAGGGGAGGGATCAGGGGCGGAGCGCTCCCTCATCGCCGTCAAGACCCTGTCCGGTGTCGCCGGCACGCGGCGGATGCGGGCGCCGGTCGCGTCGTAGATGGCGTTCAGGATCGCGGGTGCGGTCGGGATTAGCGCCTGCTCGCCGATGCCCTTGGCCCCGAACGGGCCGGCCGGGGAGGCGGCCTCGATCAGGATCGATTCGACCGGCGGCACGTCGCCGGCGCTCGGGATGAGGTAATCGTGCAGGTTCTCGCCTCGGCCCGGGAAGAACTCCTCCATGAGGGCGAGGCCGAGCCCCTGCGCGACGCCGCCCTCGATCTGCCCCTCGACCAGGGTAGGATTGATGGCGCGGCCGACATCGTGCGCGGCGGTGATCTTCAGCACCCTTACCGTGCCGAGCCGGGTATCGACCTCCACCTCGGCCATGTGCGCGCCGAAGCCGTAGAGTCCGTAGGGCTCGCCCTGCCCGTCCTGGTCGAGCGGGGTCGTGGGCGGGTCGAACGTCCGCTCGGCCGCGAGCACGTAACCGTGCTCGTCCACCGGCAGGTCGGCCAGCGGGATGCGCCGATGGTGCTCGCCGTCCTCGACGCAGATCTCGTCCTCCCTGGGCACGATGCGGGCGTCCTCGCCCGCATTGGCGAGGCGCAGGATCTCGGCCCGGAGCGCCCGGGCGGCGAGTTCGGTCGCCTTGCCGGTGATGAAGGTCTGGCGCGAGGCGGAGGTCTTGCCGCAATCGGGCGTGAGGTCCGTGTCCGCCGAGACGTAGTCGAACGCATCGAGCGGTACCCCAAGAGCGTCCGCCGCGACCTGCGGGATGACGGTGTTCGAGCCCTGGCCGATATCGACGGCGCCCTGGTGCAGCACGACCCGGCCGTCCGGCCGGATGCCGATCCGCATCGTGGACGGGTTCGACATGGAGGTGTTGCCGCAGCCGTACCACATGCCCGCGACGCCGACCCCACGGCGGAGATGGCTTGCCCGTAATCCCTCCCCTTTAAGGGGAGGGCGGACTCGGCCGCAGGCCGAGCCGGGTGGGGGTGGCGCAGACGGCAACTCGGTCGGTTCCTCCTGCTCGACCCCCACCCCGGGCGGCGCTTCGCGCCTGCTCGGCCCTCCCCTCAAGGGGGAGGGATTACCGTCGAGCTCGTCCGAACGAGCATTCCACGCCGCCGCCTCCTCTCTCGCCCGCTCCCAATGGGGGCGGAGAGCCTCGAGGCAGGCGCGGATGCCGACGCCCTCGCCGAGCACCTGCCCGGTGACGGTCGGCTGGTCGCCCGTGAGCGCGTTCAGGATCCGGAACTCGAGCCGGTCCATGCCGATCCGGTCCGCGAGCTCGTCGTAGAGCTGCTCAACGGCGACCGAGGCCTGAGGCACCCCGAAGCCGCGGAAGGCGCCGGCGGGCACGAGATGCGTGTGCACGGCGCGGGTGAGGGCGCGGTAGTTCGGGACGAGATAGGGGCCGGAGGCATGGACCGGCACGCGGTTCGCGACCGTCGGGCCCCAGGAGGAATAGGCGCCTGTGTTGAAGTCGCCCGCGAAGTCGAGCGCAACGATCCGGCCGTCGCGGGTGGCACCGGCCCGGACCGTCATGCGGCCGGGATGGCGCTTGGTGGTGGTCATCATCGATTCCGGCCGAGAATAGGTCATCCGGACCGGGGCGCCCAGCGTCCAGGCGGCGAGCGCCAGGAAGGGCTGCACGGAGAGGTCGAGCTTGGTGCCGAAGCCGCCGCCGACGGCGGTCGGGATGATCCGGACCTGCTCCGGGGCGATGCCGAGGATGGTCGCGGTATCGTCGCGGTCCATGTAGGGGGCCTGCGTGCAGGCAATGACCTCGATACGGTCTCCGACCCGGCGGGCCCAGCCGGCCTCCGGCTCGATCGGCGCATGCTCGACGAAGCCGGTCTCGAACTCCCCCTCCACGACAGCATCGGCGGCGGCGAGCCCGGCTTCGACATCGCCGCGGACGACGCGGCCGCGGACCAGCACGTTGCCGGGCCGGTCCGAATGGACGAGTTCCGCGCCGGGCGCGAGCGCGGCGTCCAGCGTTGTATGGGCCGGAAGCTCCGTCCAGGTCACGGGGAAGGCGGCAAGGTCGAGCTTCTCGACCGCGCTCGCTTCGCCCACCACGGCCGCGACGGCCTCGCCCCGGAACCGGGCCTCGCGCTCGGCGAAGACCGGCTGGTCGGCGAAGGGTGGGATGACGCCGTAGCGGTTCCGGCCCGGGACGTCGCGGGCGGTCAGGATCGCGGCCAGCCCGTTTACGGCGGCATAGCCGTCCAGATCGCCGAAAACGAAGGCGGCCCGGTGATACGGGCTGCGGACGACCCGCAGCAGAAGCGCGTCGGCCGGCACGGCGTCCGCTCCGAACGGATCGCGGCCCTCGACCTTGCGGATGCCATCGAGGCGCTCGACCCGACCGCCGACCGCACGCCCGGGCAGTGGAGCAGGGCAGGGCGGAGCCGTGGCGGCATGGTCGAGCACGGCCGCGAGGATCTTGCGGTAGCCGGTGCAGCGGCAGAGCACCCCGCCGATCGCATCCGAGATCTCCGTCTCGCTCGGGGCGGGATTGCGGTCGAGCAGCGCGGTGGCGGCGACGATCATGCCGGGCGTGCACATCCCGCACTGGGCCGCGCCATGGCGCAGGAAGGCGCGCTGCAGGCGCTGGGCCGTCCCGCTCGCCGCCGTCAGCCCCTCGATCGTGGTGACATTGCGTCCGTCCGCCTGTCCGCACGGGACGAGGCAGCCGCAGACCGGCTCGCCGTCGAGCAGCACCGTGCAGGCGCCGCAATCGCCCGCGTCGCAGCCGACCTTGGTCCCCGTGAGCCCGAGCTCCTCGCGCAGCACCCGCGTCAGCCGCGCCATCGGGGGCGAGGCGCTCGCAACCGGGCGGCCGTTCAGCACGAAGCCGATATGCCTGCCTTCATGCCGCATGGGCGCGCTCCGGACGGCAGAGATCGAGCGCGCGGCCGATCAGCTCGCGCGCGGCTTCGAGCCGGTAGGCGGCGCTGCCGCGGACGTCGTCGATCGGCGACAGCGGAGCGAGATGCCTGCCCGTCACCAGCGAGGCGAGGTCCTCGTGCCATGAGCGGCCGACGAGGTCCCTCTCGAGCGCCCCGAGTCGCTGGGCAGCGGCCGAGCAGGATCCGACCGCGACCGCCGCCTCTCGGATGCGGCTCCCCCCATCGGCCGCGAGCCGGACCGCGACCATGGCAATCGAGATCACGAGGTAGCGACGGCTGCCGAGCTTCACGAAGGCGGAGCACCCGCCGGCGCTTGCCCGCGGGACGATGACGGCCGACAGGATCTCGTCGGGCCGGCGCGCCGTCCGGCGGTTCCCGAGCACGAAGTCTGAGAGGGGCAGCCGCCGCAGGCCGGTCCGGCTCGCGAGCTCGATCTGTGCATCCAGGATCAGGAGCGGAGGCACGCCGTCCGCGGCCGGCGACGCATGGCAGAGATTGCCCGCGATCGTCGCCACGTTCTGGATCTGCACGGACCCGACCTCGCGTGCGGCGGCACGCAGCGCATCGAAAGCGGGGGGCAGGTCGGCCCGGGCGAGCTCGGACCAGGTCGTGCGCGCCCCGATGCGGATCTCGCGCCCGCCCTGCTCCACACCCCGGAGCCCGTCGATGCCCGAGATGTCGAGTACGGCCTCCGGAGAGGGACGATCGACGAGGGCCGGGTAGATGTCGGTGCCGCCGGACAGGATCTGCGCCGGCCGTTCCGCGAGGAGGTCGCAGGCTTCCTTCAGCGTATTGGGCCGGAGATACATGGACCGGGCGGCCTCGATTTTCATTTGTACACTAACAATCTCCCGCCGGCCCGAACGGCTGTCAAGCGAGGAAGCGCCCGACTTTCGGGCGGTCTGCTGCCTCTCGCGGCAAAGCGGCACCGTGCCAAAACTGAACGTTCGGACGGCACCGCATTCACCGAAGCGATAGCTCGCCCATGCGAAGCTCGCATTCCGAGCCGGCCAGGATCGCAGCCGCCGGCAGATGGAGGATTGACATGGCTTCCACCAAGATCGTCGCTGCCGCTGCGGTTGCGGCCCTCACGGTTGCGGCGGCCGCGCCGGCGGAGGCGGGCGGCTATTATCGCCGCGGCTGGAATCCCGGCGCCGCCGCCGCCGTCGGCATTCTCGGGGGCATCGCCGCAGGCGCGGCCATCGCGTCCGCGGCCCGTCCTGCTTATGCCGCGCCGCCGGCCTATTATGCTCCGCCCCCGCCGGATTACGCCGAGTGCTACGTCGTCCACCGGCGAGTCTGGGTCCCGGGCTGGGGCTGGGACGTCCGCCCGCGCGAGATCTGCGAGTAGCGGATCGGTTGCGACAGGCGGGACCGGGCTCCGGCGCCCGGTCCAGCCTGCGCGCACCCAAGACGAAAAGCTTAGGCCTCGGCTGCCCTGGAGCGCTTGTCACGGGCCGCTCTTGGTTCTTAGTTGCTCCGCCAATCGGTCCGGCAAGGACCGGAACGGTGGGAGGAACCAATGACCCAAGGTAAGGGTAGCCGGCGCAGGTTCTTGAAAGGAGCGGCCGTCGCGACCGCCGCAGGGCTCGCGGCTCCGGCCGTCGCGCAGGCGCAGGGCCCGATCACCATGCGCTGGCAGTCGACCTGGCCCTCGAAGGACATCTTCCACGAATACGCGCTGGACTTCGCCAAGAAGGTCAACGACATGACCGGCGGCGACCTCAGGATCGAGGTCCTGCCCGCCGGCGCGGTGGTCCCGGCCTTCGGCATCCTGGACGCGATCTCGAAGGGCACGCTCGACGGCGGCCATGGCGTTTGCGTGTACCATTACGGCAAGCAGCCGGCTCTTGCCCTGTGGGGCTCGGGGCCGGGCTTCGCGATGGACGCCAACATGCTCCTCGCCTGGCACAAATACGGCGGCGGCAAGGAACTCCTCGACAAGCTCTATGCGTCGATCGGCGCGAACGTGCAGTCGTTCATGTACGGGCCGATGCCCACTCAGCCGCTCGGCTGGTTCAAGAGGCCGGTCGCGCGGCCCGACGACCTGAAGGGCCTGAAATTCCGCACCGTCGGCATCTCCATCGACGTGTTCCAGGGCATGGGGCTCGCCGTGAACGCCCTGCCCGGGGGCGAGATCGTCTCGGCCATGGACCGGGGCCTCCTCGATGCGGCGGAGTTCAACAACGCCTCCTCGGACCGGGTGCTCGGCTTCCCGGACGTCTCGAAGGTCTGCATGCTGCAGAGCTACCACCAGAACGCCGAGCAGTTCGAGATCCTGTTCAACAAGACGAAGTTCGACGCGCTGCCCGAGCGGATGCGCGCCCTCATCTCCAACGCCGTCGAGGCGGCGTCGGCCGACATGTCCTGGAAGGCGATCGACCGCTATTCGAAGGACTACGTCGAAATGCAGCAGAAGGACGGCGTCCGCTTCTTCAAGACGCCAGACGCGATCCTCAAGCAGCAGCTCGAGGTCTACGACGAAGTGGTGCGGAAATACGCAGCGTCCAATCCGCTCTTCAAGGAGATCATGCAGTCGCAGATCGCCTATGCCGAGCGGGTGACGCGCTGGGAGCAGGATACGGTGGTCAACCGCCGCATGGCCTTCGACCATTACTTCGGACAGAACGCCGCAGCGAAGAAGCTCTGAGGGATCGTCCGGTCGGAAGGCGCCGTTCGGGGAAACCTGAGCGGCGCCTTCTCTCGACCGGAGGGCCGGGCCGCCTCGTCTGCATGACGGCCCTTCCACTGAAAGCCCCGCGATGACGGTCCAGCGCTTCCTGCTCATCGTCGACGAGATCAGCACCTGGATCGGCAAGGCCGCGGCCTGGCTGATCATCGGGCTGATGGCGCTCGTCTGCGTCGAGGTGCTCAAGCGCTACGCGTTCAACATGCCGACCGCGTGGATCTTCGACGCCTCGAACATGTTCTACGGCACGCTCTTCATGCTGGCCGGCGCCTATACCTTGGCGCAGAACGCGCATGTGCGGGGCGATTTCCTCTACAGCTCCATGAGGCCACGCACCCAGGCGGCCTTCGATCTCGTCCTCTACATCGTCTTCTTCCTTCCCGGCATCGCCGCCCTGATCTACGCGGGCTACGATTACGCCGCCCATTCCTGGCGCATCGCCGAACATTCGAGCGTCACCGCGGGCGGGCCGCCGCTCTACCACTTCAAGGCGGTGATCCCGATCGCCGGGGCCCTCCTGATGCTGCAAGGGCTGGCCGAGATCGTCCGCGCGATCGTCTGCCTGAGGACGGGCGAGTGGCCGGCCCGGCTCAAGGACGTCGCCGAGATGGACGTCGTCGGCGAGCAGCTCGCCGGCAGCGAGCACGTCGACGAGGAGGCCCGCCGGGTAGCGATGGAGCGCGCCCATCGGATCGACGAGGCCGCGCGGCAGCGCGGCATGGGGGACAATCTTCAGACATGAGCGACCCCGCCCTCGGCCTTCTCATGCTCTCGCTGATCGTCGTCGTGATCCTGATGGGGTTCCCGACGGCCTTCACGCTGATGGGCCTCGGCATGTTCTTCGGCTTCTACGCCTTCTACAACCCGGCCGAGCACTGGATCGACAACCGCGTCTTCGACCTCATGGTCCAGCGGACCTACGGGGCGATGACCAACGACGTCCTGATCTCCATCCCGCTCTTCGTCCTGATGGGCTACGTGATGGAGCGCGGCGCCCTGGTCGACAAGATGTTCTACTCGATCCAGCTCGCCTTTCGCCGTGTGCCTGCGTCGCTGGCCGTCGCGACGCTGATCGTGTGCACCTTCTGGGGCATCGCCTCCGGCCTTGTGGGCGCCGTCGTCGTGCTGATGGGCGTGATCGCCCTGAACCCGATGCTGCGGGCCGGGTACGACGTGAAGCTCGCCTCGGGCGTCATCACGGCCGGCGGCACGCTCGGTATCCTGATCCCGCCCTCGGTGATGATCATCGTCTACGCGGCGGTGGCCGGCCAATCCGTCGTCAAGCTCTATGCGGCGGCGATGTTTCCGGGCTTCTTCCTGTCCTTCCTCTACCTCGTCTACATCCTCGGCTGGGCGCTCCTCCAGCCGAAGATCGCCCCGCCGCTTCCGCCGGAACAGAACCGGGTCCCGGTGCCGGACTGGATGCGGCGCTTCCAGGCCGCCTATTCACCGAACATGCTGGCCGGCCTCCTCAAGGCGCTGGTCTCGCCCTTGCGGGCGTCTTCCCTGGACGATCACGGCAGGCCGCTCGGCTATTGGGGCATCGTCAGGAATTTCGGCGCGTCGCTCGTCCCCGCCGGTCTCCTCCTCGGGACCTTATGGCTCCTGTGGTGGTACGTCGTCATCCACCAGCAGGGCAGGGCCGAGGAGGAACTCCCGGCTGAGCTTCAGCCGCTGGGCTCGGTCGCGTCCGCACCCACGACGCCCGCCGCGTCCGGCCCGTCCGACGGCTTCTATATCTCTTTCGCGATCGCCGCCGTCTTCGCGGCCGTCATCCTCGTCCGCTACTACCGCCGGATGACCCCGGAGCGGCTGCAGGTGATCAAGCTTCTGACCGCCTCGGTGATGCCGCTCGCGATCCTGACGGTCGTCGTCCTGGCCGTCATCCTGTTCGGCATCACCACCGCGACGGAGTCGGCCGCGGTCGGCGCGGCGGGCGCGTTCCTGCTCGCCCTCCATGCCCGCACGCTCGACTGGAAGCGCACCAAGGAGGCCGTGTTCCTGACCGCGAAGACAACCGCCATGGTGTGCTGGCTCTTCGTCGGCTCGGCGCTCTTCTCCGCCGTCTTCGCCATCCTCGGCGGACAGGCGCTGATCGAACGATGGGTGCTCTCGCTCGACCTCTCGCCGACCCAGTTCATGATCCTGTCGCAGGCGATCATCTTCCTGCTCGGCTGGCCGCTCGAATGGACGGAGATCATCATCATCTTCGTCCCCATCTTCCTGCCGCTGCTCAAGCATTTCAGCATCGACCCGATCCTGTGGGGGGTGCTGGTCTTCGTGAACCTGCAGGCGGCGTTCCTGTCCCCGCCGGTCGCGATGTCGGCCTTCTACCTGAAGGGCGTGGCGCCCAAGCACGTGACCATCAACCAGATCTTCGCCGGCATGATGCCCTACATGCTGATCGTGATCCTCTGCATGGTGATCATGTATCTCTGGCCCGGTCTGACGCTCTGGCTCCCGAACTACCTCTACGGGAACTGAGCGGGCGCCCTCCCGGGCGCTCAGTCGAACCTGGCCCAGCCGGTCGGCAGGAGCCGCTCCTGCGGGCGGTAGCGGGCCTTGTATTCCATCTTGCGCGAGCCTTCGACCCAATAGCCGAGATAGAGATAGGGCAGGCCGAGCGCCCTGGCGCGCGCGATGTGGTCGAGGATCATGAAACTGCCGAGGCTGCGCTTCGGCAGGGTGGGATCGAAGAAGGAATAGACCATCGAGAGCCCGTCCGGCAGGAAGTCCGTGAGGCTCACCGCCATGAGCGGCCCATCCCGTCCCGCCTCGTCCGCGCGGCGGTATTCGATGATCCCGGTCTCGACATGGCTGTCCTCGACCATCATGGCGTAGTCGAGCACCGTCATGTCGACCATGCCGCCCTCGCCGTGCCGCGCGTCGAGATAGCGGCGGAACAGCGCATATTGCCCGGCCGAGGGCTGGTTCGGCGTGGGCGCGCCGACGAGGTCGCGATTGAGCCGGAGCACGCGGCGCATGTTGTCCGACGGCTGGAACTCGTCAACCACGACCCGAACCGACACGCAGGCGCGGCAGCCCTCGCAAGCCGGCCGGTAGGCGATCGTCTGCGAGCGCCGGAAGCCGCCCTGGGTCAGGATCTCGTTGATCTCGCGCGCGCGCCGTCCGACGATATGCGTGAAGACCTTCCGCTCGCGCTGGCCGGGCAGATAGGGGCAGGGCGAGGGCGCCGTGAGGTAGAATTGCGGTGCGTCGCGGGGATGCGAGGTCACGTGGACTCAGGCGTCGAGGTTCACGGCGCCGATCATCCCTCGCCCGGGGCCATGACTGCAAGCCGCTTGAAGCCGCAAGGCCGCCGCGGCGGCCGAAGGACCCGTCAGCGCGCGCCGGTGAAGAGGGAGCGGGCGCCGGCCGCAGGGGCGGGCGGGCTCGCCTGCTCGATGGCCGCGGCGGCATCCGCCTGCTTCTGCAGGCGCTCGTTGTTGCGGCCCCTGAGCGCGAGCCGCGCATTCCGGCGCTTCGCCTCGTAGTAGTAGCCGCGCGCATAGTGCTGGACGGCGCGGTCGAAGCTGCCGTCGGACAGCCTGTAGGCCCCGGCGAGATACTTCACCGCATAGGTGAGGTTCGTCTCCGCATCGAGCAGGCCAGCAGCTGGGCCGTCATAGCCGAGCCCGCGCGCGGTCGCATGCTTGATCTGCATGAGGCCCATCGCGCCGCCGCGGCCGACGGCGCGCGGATTGTACTTGCTCTCCCGCACCACGACGCGGTGCACGAGCGCGGCCGGCACGTTGTTCAGCTTGGCATGGTAGGCGATGCGCTCGTCCAGGAAGTCGCGGCCGGTCCGGATCATCGGCTCCTCGGCGGGCTCCGCGGGCGCGGTCTGAGCCGGGGTGCCGAAGAGAGCGCCGAACAGCGAGCGGGGCTGCGCGGGCGGGGCCGGCTGCGGCTCGGGGAGTGCGGCGACGGCGGCCGGCTCGAGATCGGTCGGGAAGGCGGGCCGCTCCGGGGGCAGGACGGCTGCGACCGCGAGGGCGGGAGCCGGGATCTCGGCGAAATCGGGCCGGGGCGGCGGGACCGGGCCGGTCTCGGCCTCGCCTGCAGCCTGCTCTGTAGGAGGCTGGGCCTGCCGGGCGGCCTCGGTCGGGAAGGATGGCCGGAGCGGCGGCAGCGTTTCGACGGACGCGACCTGGACCGGCTCTTCCGCGACCGCAGGGGCTGGCGGCGAAGACGCGGCCTGAAACTGCGCCGGGAGCGGTGGCTGGGCGCCCGCGATGGCGCTTACGAACTGGCCCGGCGCGGCGGGCCCGACGCTTTCGTCCTCACCCCCGGGACGGGCCGGCGGCAGCACGCTCACCTTGCGGGGCACCGGCTTCGCCGCCGGGCGTGCAGGCTTCGCCTCGCTGGCCAGACCGGCGGGCTCACCCTGAAACTCCTCGGCCGCGAGCGTCGTGGCGGAGAGGGCGAGCCCGGCTGCGGCGCAGCCGAGAAGGGCAAGACGAACCATTCATTCACCGTAACCTGTGCGGGCCGGACCGTCAGGACGAAATCGGGCCGGAAAGCGGCAGGGCTGCCCTTATCCCTGAGTTCCGCCTGGGGATCGACACCTTTTTGCCGCCCGGCGTGGCCGATATGCCACGGCTTCGCGATCCGATCGGGTCGACTCAGCCGAGGAAGAGATCCGGTCGGCGCAGCCGCAGGGTCTGCACCAGCAGGAGCGTCTTCATGTCGTCGAGCCGGCCGTCATCGGCCATTGCGGCGAGTTCGCCGAGCGGGAGCTCCAGCTTCGTGATGTCCTCGTGCTCCGTCGCGAGGCCGCCGCCCTCGCCGCGGACGTCGGATGCCGAGTAGGGGGCGAGGAAGAGATGCATCCGCTCGGTCGAGATGCCGGGCATGGACCACACCGTCGAGACCGGCTCGAGCTCGGCCAGGTGAAGGCCCACCTCCTCCTCCGCCTCGCGCCGCGCATCGGCCACCGGGTCGTCGCTGTCCAGCAGCCCGGCCGGGCATTCGAGGAGGTCCTGCCCGCCAGAGACGAAGAGCACCGGCGTCCGGAACTGGCGGACCATCATGGCGACCCGCCGTTCGGGGTCGTAGGGCAGCACGGCGACCGCGGCGCCGTGATCCTCGAGCTCGCGCCGGATTTCACCGCCGTCCGGCTTGCGCAGGGTGGCGAGGAGAAGGCTGCACCAGCCTTCGTGCTTCGGCTCGGTTCTGACGATGGCGTAGGGCATGATCGCTTCCGGGAACGCGGCTGGGGCGGTCAGACCACCCTGAATTCCTCCGGATCCCAATCCGGATTGGGATAGCGCGGGTTCATCTCCTCCAGCGTGCGCCGCACGATGGAGGCGATTGCGGCGTTGCGCGCCCATTTCTTGTCGCTCGGGATCACGTACCAGGGCGCGAGCTCGGTCGAGCAGCGCGAGAGCACCTGCTCGTAGGCGTGCATGTAGTCGCTCCAGAGCCCCCGGTCCTCCAGGTCGCCGGGATCGAACTTCCAGTGCTTGCGCGGGTCCTCCAGCCGCGCCTTGAGCCGCTCGGCCTGCTCGTCCTTCGAGATATGGAGCATGAACTTCAGGACCTTCGTCGAGCTCGCGATCATGTCCTCGAAGGCGTTGATCTGGTTGTAGCGGTGCTCGATCACATGCGCGGGCGCCAGCTTGCGCACGCGCCCGATCAGAACGTCCTCGTATTGCGAGCGGTTGAAGATGCCGATCGTCCCGCGGCGCGGGCAGGCCTTGTGCACGCGCCAGAGGAAGTCGTGCGCGAGCTCTTCCGGCGTCGGCCGGTTGAAGGCCGTGACGACCACCCCGACAGGGCCGGTCGCCCGGAACACGGCCCGGATCGTCCCATCCTTGCCGCTGGTGTCCATGCCCTGGAGAACGATCAGGAGCGCGCGCTGTCCTTCGGCGAAGAGCCGGTCCTGAAGCCCGTCGATCTCGATGGCGTCCTCGAGACGCTTGCGCGCCTCCTCCTTGGTGCCGATCCGGGAGGTGTCGCCCGGGTCGATTCGGGAGAGGTCCACCTTCGAGCCGGGCTCGACGACGAAGTGTTTTCTGAGGTCGTTCATGATCCCGGCCGGGGTTTCCGCACAGAGCCGGATTCCTTAGACGAGCCGCAGCGCGGTTTCACCCGGCTTCCGCTGTGACGAGCCTGTCGATCGAGGCGAGCCGGGGGTCTGCGTCGAACCCGTTTTTCGATCCCGCCTGCCTCGACCCTCGGACGGCGCTTCTGCAAAAGGGCCGGCCAGGGGTCGGGGAGAGGCATGGATCAGATCAAGGCTCGGCGGGCATGGTCGCGCTGACGGCGCTCGCCTCCGCCGCCTGCTACGCCCTGGCGCTGGTGCTGGCGCAGATCGGGCTGCGCGGGCAATCGGTCCTGGCCGGCGCGACCGTGAGCCTGCCGACGACCGCGCTCGTCCTCTGCCTGATCGGCCTGGTGCGGCTGGACCCTGCCGGCTTCGAGCCGCGTGCCGCGGCGATCTTCGCGGGAACGGGGCTGTTCTTCCCGGTCGCGGTGACGCTTCTCTCCTTCCAGGGGAACCGGTTGCTCGGCCCGAACCTGGCCGGCGCGCTGGGAAACGCGACTCCTGTCTTCGCGGTGGCGTTCGGCATCCTGATTCTCAGCGACCACCTCACGGCTCAGGGAGCGGTCGGCCTCGCCAGCATCCTCGGCGGGGTGGCGCTCCTCTCGATTCGAGGCAGGCTGGAGACGCGGACCTGGTCGGCGGTCTCCCTCGCGATTCCGCTGGCCGCCGCGGTCATCCGCGGCACCGCGCAGCCCGTCGTGAAGCTCGGCCTCGCCTTCTGGCCGGATCCGCTGGCCGCAACCGTCATCAGCTACGCCGCGTCGGCCTTCGTCATGCTGGCCGTCTCGTTCTGGCTGGGCCGCGGCAGGCCGCTCCTGCCCGACCTCAAGGCCGCGCCGCTCTTCGGCTGCGTCGGCCTGCTGAACGGGGCTTCGGTCCTTCTTCTCTACTCGGCCCTGTCGATCGGCCGCGTGAGCGTCGTCGCGCCGCTCGTCGCGATCTACCCATTGTTCACGCTCGCCTTCAGCACGGTGCTGCTGCGGGGCGAAAGGCTCCATGCCCGGCTGGTCGCTGGGATCGCGGCGACGGTCCTCGGCGTCGTGCTGCTGCTCGCGAAAGGCTGAGCCCGCTCACATTGCGGGAGCGGCGGTGGCGAGCGGACCGTGAGGTGGAAAGGCGGCCCGCGAAGAAGTGAACGGGTTCTGCAACGGCTCGACCTCACGTACATTCGGTCCGAGCGGCGGCAGATCGCAACGCCGCCGGGTGGGCGGAAAGCCAAGTTGGGCCGAGGACCGGACGGACCGGATGCGTAAGGCGAACGAGGTTGATTTCTGGCGCGGTCTCGCGCTCGTCTCCATCTTCATCAACCACATCCCGGGCTTCACCTTCGAGCGGCTGACCCATCGGAACCTCGGCCTCTCGGATTCGGCCGAGCTGTTCGTGTTCCTGGCCGGCTGGTCGCTCCGCCGGCTGTCCGATGGCGTCACGGAGAATTTCGGCCTCGGCCGGCTTGTGCTGCGATTGGGGCAAAGGGCGGTGACGCTCTACGCCGCCCAGATCCTGATCACCATGATCGCCATCGGGCTGATCGCCGCCGCCGCCCTGCTCCTGGAGAACCCGCTGCTGCTCGAGTGGCACAATGCCGCCGCCGTGTTCCAGGACCCCGTTCCGGCCCATGTCGGGCTGATCCTGCTCTCGCATCAGCTCGGCTTCTTCGACATCCTGCCACTTTATGTGACCCTGATGCTGGGATCGCCGGCGCTTGCGGTGATCCACCATCTCCAGCCTCGGCTCGTGCTGCCGCTTTCGCTCCTGATCTATGCGGTGGCGCTCACCTTCGAGATCAACCTCCCGACATGGCCGGTCGAAGGCAACTGGTACTTCAATCCCTTCGCCTGGCAGCTCGTCTTCGTGCTCGGCTTCAGCCTTGCGGGGCAGTCGCCGGTCCGGGCCGCCATCCGCCGGCACCGTCCCGCCGTGCGCGGCGCGGCCGCAATCCTGCTGCTGGTCGGGCTGGTCGTGGCCAAGACGAACTGGGCGCCCGATCCGACCGAGGTACCCTGGCCGCCGCTCTTCTTCATCTTCGACAAGACCTTCCAGACGCCGGCCCGCCTCATTCATTTTCTCGCGCTCGTCGCCGCGTTCGGAGGCACGTTCTACCTGGTGGCGCGGCATCTCCGTCCGGTCGCGCTCTTCCTGTCGATGCTCGGCCGGAATTCGCTCAACGTGTTCTGCGTGGGATCGCTGCTCAGCATCGCCGCGCAGATCCTGCGCTTTGCGCTCGGAGGTGATATATTGATCGATCTCCCTATCCTGTTGATCGGGATAGCCCTTCTGGGGTTTACGGCATGGCTGTCCGAGTTGCGCGCACGGCTTCAGGAGCGCTCCGCGCGCTTGCCGCTGCCTCCCTCTGCTGCCTGACGGCGCTGCCGGGCAGCGCCGCGGCGCAGGTTGCGGAAGCGCCGCCTCCGCCTCCACCCCAGCTCAGCCGGCTGTGCGAGGCGCCGAGTGCGGACATCACGAGCGCCGCACCGCTTCCGCGCACGGTCGAGAAGCTGCGCAAGGGCGGCGAGCTGCGCGTCCTGGCCATCGGAACCTCCGCCGTCGGCGGCGCAGGCAGCCCGCCCAAGAACTACCAGGCGCAGGTGGAGGCGATCCTGGAGCAGGCGTTCAAGGGCCTGAACGTCGTGATGGTGAACCGGGGCGTATCCGGCGAGGTCGCAGCGCTCACGGCCGAGCGCATCAAGCTCCAGGTCGCGCTGGAGAAGCCCGACGTCGTCCTCTGGCAGGTCGGTACGAACGACGCCCTGGCCCGGGTCTCGGCCGAGGATTTCGAGCGGTCCGTGCGCGAGACCGTCCAATGGCTCAAGGAGCACCGGGTGGACGTCATCCTGGTCGGCCTGCAGTACAGCCCCAAGCTCGCCGCGGACGAGAACTATGCCGCGATCCGCGGGGCGTTGCGGCAGGTCGCGGCGAGCGAGAACGTGCCGCTGGTCCGGCGCTACGCCGCGATGGAATTCCTCGAGCGGGGCCGCAAGGGCGAGATCGCGCCGATCGACACCACGGATCTGAACGACCTCGGCTATCGCTGCATGGCCGAGCACATCGCCCGGGCCATGGTGGTGAGCGCCTTCCCGAAGGCGGTTCTCTCGCCGGGGCCGAAACCCGCTGCGCCGGAGTGATGGCCGTGTAGACGGCCGTCTCAGGCAACGCGGCGGTCGATCCCGTCGGCCGGCATCCGGTAGCGCAGCTCGCCGATCATCCCGACGATCTGCTGCGGCTGATAGGGCGTGCGGATCGAGGGCGCGCCCTTGACCTTCGCTTCGTCCGGGATGCGATGCGGCGCGCGCGAGGCGTAGATCACGTCGATCCGGGGATGGAGCAGGCGGGCCGCCTTGGCCACTGCGAGCCCGCTGAGGTCGCCGCCGATATCGGCATCGACCACGAGGACGTCCACGCGCCGCTCGGATTCCAGGATCCCCATCGCCTCCGCCCCATCGCGGGCGAGAAGCGGCTCGTAGCCGTACATGTTGAGTCCGTTCGCGGTGATCTGACGGGTAAGGCCGTCACTCGCGACGAGAAGTACGCTCAGTGGCCTGCTCACGGTCCATCTCCGAAACACTCGCTCGAAGCAATGCGGATGCCGGGGGGCTCTGGGGAGCTAGAACGGCGGCGATCGCTCCAGAGGTTGACGATGTGTCAACTCGACCACTCAACCTCTAACGATTGGTAAAATATTCGGATGGCCGGGGTCTCTGCCCGGCGGTGTGGCCGAAGGGCCGCTATCTGGGAAACCGGAGAAGGCGAAGCGGCCGCGGGACGCGCGCGAGCCGGCGCGCCAATGCTGCGGCCCGCCGGCGCCCCTGCGATGCTTCGAAAGCTAAAGCCGGACGGCGTGGACCGAATGGTCGGCGCGCGCCGCGCGCTCGGCCGCTGCCGCGATGTCCAGCGGCCGCCAGGGCTTCGGAACGTAGACGCAGTTCGGTGGGAGATCGCCGAGGCGCCCGCCCGGGGCGCCCGAGGTGACGATGACGCTGATGCCGGGCCAGAGAACGGATACGCTGCGCGCAAGCGACACGCCGTCCATGGGGCCCGGCAGATTCACGTCGGCCACCAGGACGGTGACCTCGCCGCTCCGGTCCCGCAGGTGCTGGATCGCATCCTCGGCCGTCTGGACCTGCCGAACGCTGAGATCGAGCTCCTCCAGCAGCGCGGCGCCGAGTTCGCATTGCGCGAGATCGTCCTCGACGATGAGCGCGATCGGCTTGCGGTGCGGCGCATAGGTCATCGGTTCGCCTCCGTCGCCCCGGAATGCGCGCGCCAACCTGTGGAGCCGGCGCGAGTCGGTTGCTCCGACCTTGTCCGATTATTCTTCAGAGTGGCCCATCCCGTCCGCTCGATCAACCCCGCCGGCGAGAAGCCATGCGCCGAGCACCATTGACGGCTCCTCTGGGCCTGACCAGAAGCAGGCCGCAGCACCCGTTTGGTCGGCCGGAGGAGGGAGGTCGCCATGAACCAGCCTGTCACGACAGCCGCGATGAGCGTCCGGCCGCTCTGGCTCAACCTGATCGGCGGCGAGCGCCGTCCGGCCGCGGACGGCCGGACCCTCGACGTCCTGTGTCCCTCCGACGGGCTGCCCTTCGCGGCGATCGCGCGCTCGGGCGCTCCGGATGTGGATGTCGCCGTCCACACCGCGCGCGCCGCGTTCGACGGCGCCTGGGGCCGGCTCACAGCGACGGAGCGCGGACGTCTCCTGGTGAAGCTCGGCGAGGCCATCTCGGCCCGGGCGGACGAACTCGGCGAGCTGGAATCGCGCGACACCGGCAAGCCCCTGTCGCAGGGCCGGGCGGACGCCCTCGCCTGTGCGCGCTATTTCGAGTTCTACGGGACGGCGGCCGACAAGCTGCACGGCGAGACGATCCCGTTCCTGAACGGCTACACGGTCGCGGTCGTGCGGGACCCGCACGGGGTGACGGGCCATATCGTGCCCTGGAACTACCCGATGCAGATCTTCGGCAGGTCGGTCGGCGCGTCCCTCGCCTGCGGCAATGCCTGCGTCGCCAAGCCGGCCGAGGATGCGGGCCTGACCCTGATCCGGATCGCCGAGCTCGCCCTCGATGTCGGCTTCCCCGAAGGTGCCCTGAACGTCGTCTCGGGCGTTGGGGAGGAGGCGGGCGCGGCGCTCGCGAGCCATCCCGGGATCGACTTCATCTCGTTCACCGGCAGTCCGGAAGTCGGCGCGCTTGTTCAGGCCGCTGCCGGCCGCAACCATATCGGCTGCACGCTCGAGCTCGGCGGCAAGTCGCCCCAGCTCGTCTTCGCGGATGCCGATCTGGAGGCCGCGGCGCCGGTCCTCGTGAAGGCGATCGTCCAGAACGGAGGTCAGACCTGCTCGGCAGGAAGCCGCGTTCTCGTGGAGCGCAGGGCCTATGACGAGGTCGCCGGGCGCGTCGCCGAGCTCTTCGCTGGGGTGCAGGCCGGGCCGCATGACCGCGACCTCGATCTCGGCCCGATGGTGAATGCCGGCCAGAAGGCGCGGGTGGAGCGCTTCGTCGGCGCGGCGCGGATGGCCGGGGTGCCGGTCCTCGCCGAGGGACAGGTCGTCCCCGATGCGCCGGCCGGCGGCTTCTACGTGAAGCCGACGCTCTTCGGTCCCGTGCCGCGGGCGAACGATCTTGCCGTCGAGGAGGTGTTCGGCCCCGTCCTCTCCCTCCTGCCCTTCGAGGACGAGGCCGATGCGATCCGGCTCGCCAACGGCACGCCCTATGGTCTCGTTGCGGGCGTCTGGACGGGCGACGCGCGGCGCTCCATGCGGGTCGCCCGCGCGATGCGCTGCGGCCAGGTCTTCGTGAACGGCTATGGTGCCGGCGGGGGCATCGAGCTTCCCTTCGGGGGCGTGAAGAAGTCCGGCCACGGACGCGAGAAGGGGTTCGAGGCGCTCTACGAGTTCTCGGCCTCCAAGACGATCGTGCTCAACCACGGCTGATCGGGCAGATAGGGCAGGGAGGACGCAGTGAGGCTCCGCAACAGAACCGCGATCGTCACGGGCGCGGCCCAGGGTTTCGGCTACGGCATCGCCGAGGCTTTCATTCGCGAGGGCGCGCTCGTCGCCATCCTCGACATCAACGGCGAGGCGGCGCAGCGCGCGGCCGAGGCCCTCGGGCCGGCCGCGACCGCGTTCCGCTGCGACGTTGCCGATTCCGCAGAGGTCGCGCAGGTCGCGGAGGCCGCGATCCGGGGCCTCGGCGGGCTCGACATCCTGGTCAACAATGCCGGGACGACCCATCGCAACCGGCCGATGCTCGAGGTCGGCGAGGAGGAGTTCGACCGGATCTTCGCCGTGAACGTGAAGTCGATCTATCTCTTCGCCAAGGCGGTGATCCCGCATTTCCGGGAGCGGGGACGGGGCGTCGTCCTGAATATCGGCTCGACCGCCGGTATCCGGCCGCGCCCCGGGCTCACCTGGTACAATGCCTCCAAGGGCGCGGTGAACCTGATGTCGAAATCGATGGCGATCGAGCTCGCCCCAGACAAGATCCGGGTGAACGCCATCGCGCCGGTGGCGGGCGACACGCCGCTGCTCGCGAGCTTCATGGGCGAGGACACGCCGGAGAAGCGGGCGGCGTTCCAGGCGACGATTCCGTGGGGCCGGCTCTCGACGGCGCAGGACATCGCCAACGCCGCCCTGTTCCTCTGCTCGGACGAGTCGGAGATGGTCACGGGCGCCGTGCTGACCGTCGATGGCGGCCGCTGCATCTGACCCCGGCAGGAGTCCAATGAGCCAGCTTTTCTCGCCGGTCCGGATCGGGCCCCAGGAGTTCGCGAACCGGATCGTGATCTCGCCGATGTGCCAGTACAGCGCCATCCACGGCGATGCGAACGACTGGCACATGGTCCATCTCGGCTCGCTGGCGATGTCGGGGGCGGCGCTCCTCGTCCTGGAGGCCACGGCCGTCGAGGAGATCGGCCGTATCAGCCATGGCGATCTCGGGCTCTACGGCGACGAGAACGAGGCGGCGCTGCATCGCGTCCTCGGTTTCTGCCGCAAGCACGGCTCGGCCAAGCTCGGCATCCAGCTTGCGCATGCGGGGAGAAAGGGATCCGCGCAGGCGCCCTGGGAGGGAGGCCGGGCGCTCGGGCCGGAGGGCGATCCGTGGGAGACCGTCGCGCCCTCGGCCCTGCCGTTCGCGGAGGGATGGCACACGCCGCGCGAGGCGAGCGAGGAGGATCTCGACCGCATCGTCGCGGCCTTCGCGGCGGCGGCGGAGCGCGCGGTCCGGCTCGGCTTCGAGGTGATCGAGGTCCATGCCGCGCACGGCTATCTCCTGCACCAGTTCCTCTCGCCCGTGTCGAACCGGCGGGCGGACCAGTATGGCGGCAGCCTCGCCAACCGCATGCGCTTTCCGCTTCGCGTCTTCGAGGCCGTGAGCGCAGCCTGTCCTCCGGAGGTGGCGATTGGAGCGCGGATCACCGGCTCCGACTGGATCGAGGGCGGCATCGACATCGAGGAGGCGGTCGCCTTCGCGGCCGAGCTGAAGGCGCGCGGCTGCCACTATGTCGACGTGACGAGCGGCGGCATCGCGCTGAACGCCAAGATCCAGATCGGGCCCGGCTATCAGGTGCCCTTCGCGGCCGAGGTGAGACGCCGGGTCGGCATGCCGGTCTGGAGCGTCGGGCTGATCGTGACGCCGGAGCAGGCCGAGGATGTCGTGGCGAGCGGGCAGGCCGACATGGTCGCGCTCGCCCGCACGGTGCTCGACGAGCCGCACTGGCCCTGGACGGCGGCGCAGGTGCTCGGTGGCGAGGTCGTGCGGCCGCCCCAGTACCAGCGCGCGGCCCCGGCGGTCTGGCCCGGCGCGGCCTACAAGCGAACCGGCCGGGCCGGGCCGCGCCTTGCAGCGGAATGATGCGCCGGCCCGCGGCGGCGTATAGGATGCCGGACCACGACGGCGAGGCGGGATGAGCGGACAGGGTACTCTCGAACGCCGGGTGACCACCCTCGAGCAGGAGCCCGAGGGCGGGAAGCTCGTCACGCGCCACATCCTGGAACAGACCCGCCGGAACGGCGACGACATCGCCGCCATTCGGACCCAACTCGCCCGGATGGAAGCTCGCCAGGACCGGACCGATGCGGAAATTCGTGCGATCCGAAGCGACGTCGCCGGATTGAAGAACGACATGGAGTCGCTTCGTTCCGAATTGCCCGGCATGGTCGCCGAGACGATGCGCGAGGTTCTGCGCGAACGGGATCGCTGACGCGCAAACAGGGATTCAGAACATGGCCGAAGTCTTCGTCTGCGACGCGGTTCGCACCCCGATCGGGCGCTATGGCGGAGCGCTCGCCTCCGTCCGGGCCGACGATCTCGCCGCCATCCCGATCCGGGAGCTGGTCCGGCGCCGGCCCGGGATCGCCGAGGCGATCGACGAGGTGGTGCTCGGCTGCGCCAACCAGGCGGGCGAGGACAACCGGAACGTCGCCCGCATGGCGGCCCTGCTCGCCGGGCTCCCGGAGCGGACGCCGGCCGCGACCATCAACCGCCTCTGTGCGTCCGGCATGGATGCGATCGGCGCGGCTGCGCGTGCGATCAAGGCCGGCGAGGCCGATCTCTGCATCGCGGGCGGGGTCGAATCGATGACCCGCGCGCCCTTCGTCATGGGCAAGGCGGCGCAGGCCTTCCAGCGCACGGCCGAGACCTACGACACCACGATCGGCTGGCGCTTCATCAACCCGCTGATGAAACAGCAATACGGCGTCGATTCCATGCCGGACACGGCCGAGAACGTCGCCGAGGAGTTCCAGGTCGGCCGTGCCGACCAGGACGCCTTCGCGTTCCGCTCGCAGCAGCGCGCCGGGCGGGCGCAGGCCGCGGGGATCTTCGCGGCCCAGATAGTCCCCGTGGAGATTCAGGGGCGCAAAGGGGACGTCGTCAGGGTCGAGAAGGATGAGCATCTGCGCCCGGACACCACCCTCGAGGCCTTGTCGAAGCTCAAGCCGATCCGTGCCGGCGGCAGCGTCACGGCGGGCAACGCCTCCGGGGTCAACGACGGCGCCGCGGCCGTCATCCTGGCCTCCGAGGCCGCCGTGGAGCGCCACGGGCTCACGCCGCGGGCGCGGATCCTCGGTCTCGCTTCCGCCGGGGTGCCGCCGCGGATCATGGGGATCGGCCCCGTTCCGGCCACCGGGAAGCTGATGGAGCGGCTCGGGCTGAAGATCTCGGATTTCGATCTCATCGAGCTCAACGAGGCCTTCGCCTCGCAGGTGCTCGCCTCGCTCCGCCAGCTCGGCGTGCCGGACGATGCCGAGCACGTGAACCCGAATGGCGGCGGGATCGCACTCGGCCATCCGCTCGGCATGTCCGGCGCGAGGATCGCGACGGATGTGGTGCAGGAGCTGAATCGCCGCGGCGGCCGGCTCGGGCTCGCGACGATGTGCGTCGGCGTCGGCCAGGGCGTCGCGATGGCGCTCGAGAGCGTGCAGTAGGGGCCGCCGGCCGGCGGCTCAGTGCAGGATCTTGCGCTTGAGCAGCCGGTTCCGATCGGTCGAGGGGACGGCGACGTCGTAGACCCGGCCCATGCGGTGGATCCTGAGCGGGACCTGCACGCCCGCCTGACCCAGCGACCAGACCTGGCGGTACAGCTCCGCCAGCGTCGCCACCTCCGTTCCGGCGACGGCCAGGACGATGTCGCCGACATGCAGGCCCGCAGTCTCGGCCGGCCCGCCCTCCGCAAGTCCCGCGACGACCACGCGGCCGTCGACCTCGGTCGCGTAGACGCCGAGCCACGGCCTCACCGCCCGGCGCGGCGCTCCGGTCGCCAGCATGTCGGCCAGGACCGGCTTGAGGAGGTCGATCGGGACGATCATGTTGAGGTTCTCCTCCGTCCCGCCGCGATCCTGCTGGAGCTGCAGCGAGCCGATGCCGAGGAGGTGTCCGCTCCCGCCGATGAGCGCCGTCCCGCCCCAATGCGGGTGAGGGGGGCTGGTGAAGATCGCCTCCTCCAGAAGGTACTCCCAGTAGCCGGCGAATTCCTGCTTCGCGATGACGCGCGCGGCGACCGAGCGCTGCCGGCCTCCGGCCCCGGCGACCACCACGCCGTCGCCGATCCTGACCTCCGCGGAGGAGCCGAGAGGGAGCGGCGGGACGTCGATGCGCCCGAGCGCCTGGACGAGGCCGAAGCCGCTCTCGGGGTCGTAGCCGAGCACGTCTCCGCCGACCACCCGCCCGTCGTTGAGCGTGAGCCAGATCGTCGAGGCCTCGGTGATGAGATAGCCGATCGTCAGGACCAGCCCGCGCTCCCCGATCAGGACGGCGTTGCCGGCCCGCTCGGTGCCGAGCGTATCCGCCGTGAAGGCGTCAGGCGGGATCGCCGAGCTCAGGGCCATCACGGCGCCGAGCGCCCGGTCGAGGTCGAAGTCGTAATCCTCCGGCCGCGGCTGGGCGGCCCGGGGAATCTTCCATTCGGCAGACGGCATGAACCTCTCGCGCCCGAAACGGCCGAGCTTGCGGCCCGGCGATCTACGGAACTGAGGTCGCGCCCTGCCGTTCCACGCGACTCGACGAAAAGCCGGGCGCGGAGGCCGGCCCGTCAGCTGTGCGGGATGAAGGTCCCGAGCCCGCGGAAGAGCTGGCTCACGAAATTCGCCTCCTGCCCGCCGGCCTCGGTCTTGCGGGAGATGAAGTCGAACACCTTGCCGTCCTGCATCCCGTAGAGCGCGACGCGCTCGACCCGGAGCCCGTTGTTGAAATAGATCGCCGTGACGCGCTGGTCGGTCACGGTGTCGCCCATGAAATGGAGCGTGCGGCTCTTCACCTGGCTGATGTAGTACCAGCTCTTGTTTCCGACCGTGGAGACGGTGGAGGGCGTGCCCATGATCTGCAGCACCTGCTCGGCCGGCATGCCGGGCTTCACCTGGGCGAGGGCGCGCTCGTCCAGCACGTAGCCGTGATGGAGGTCCTCGCCGACCATGCAGCCCGAGACCGTGAGCCCCAAGAGCGTCGCCGCCGCGATCCGTCCAACGAAGCTCCTGCCCCGCAGCCGCATGAATCCCCCTTTTCCGGCCTTCGCCGCATGGTTCCGCGGCGGGTGAGCTACCGGGCGGTTATGGCTTTGACAAGGCGGTCGGGTTCGGGCTCGGTGGAGAGCATGTTCGGGTTCAGGCGGAAGAATTCGGGGCGGGAGCTCGTCGAAGGGCTGCATGCCCGCGTGGTGGAGGCCTCGCGCCGTCCGGAGCTGTATGTCGAGGCGGGGCTGCCCGACACGATGGAGGGCCGCTTCGAGGCGCTGACGCTGCACGCGCTGCTGGTGCTGAGGCGGCTGCGGCAATTGCCGCCGCCCGCGGACGACGTCGCCCAGGAGCTGGTCGATGCCGTCTTCGCGCATCTGGAGATCGCGCTCCGCGAGATGGGGATCGGCGATTTCGGCGTGCCGAAGCGGATGAAGAAGCTCGCCCAGGCCTTCTTCGACCGCACGGCCAAGTACGACGCGCTCATCGCCTCAGGCGATGCGGGGGGCCTCGCGGCGGAAATGGCGGGCCGGCTCGGGGCCGAGCCGGCGCGGCTCCGGCCCTTCGCCGATCTCGTCCTCGCGAGCGAGGCCCGGCTGGCCGTGGCCGATCTCGACGCGATCCTTGCCGGGCCGCCCTTCGCGTCCGCGAGCCCGGCCGCAGCCGCGGAGGCGAGCCGATGACACCCGACGATGTCGCGCCGCTGTCGCGGCCCTTCTCCGTCCTGCACCTGCCGCCGCAGGGAACGGAGGTCGAGGTCGAGACCACGGCCGAGGAGCGCGGCGCGCTCGCGCGGGATCTCGGCCTGCCCGCCATCGAGGCGCTCTCGGCCCGCTTCCATGTCCGGGGCACGCCGGCGCGGGTCCATGTCCGCGGCCGCGTGAGCGCCACGATCGTGCAGAGCTGCGTCGTGACGCTCGAGGATTTCGCCTCGGAGCTGGCGGAGGAGGTCGAGGTGACCTTCCGGGCGCCGGCGGCGGACGGGAAGCGCTTCGACCCGGCCGAGGAGGTCGAGGCCGATCTCGACGCGCCCGATGATCTCGTCGGCGACCGCATCGACCTCGGCGCGATCACGGCCGAGTTCCTGGCGCTCGGGCTCGACCCCTATCCGCGCAAGCCCGGCGTGGAATTCGCGGCGGACCCGGAGGAGGGTGCCGAGGGGGCGGGCGGCTCGCCCTTCGCGGCGCTCGCCCGCCTGCGGCAGGAGCGAGGCTCCTAGCCCGCCGGCGCCGCGGCCCCGGGAAGCGCGGCGGGCGTGATCGCGACCGATTCGCCGCAGCCGCAGGCGGAGGTCTGGTTCGGGTTGTTGAACACGAAGGTCGAGGAGAGCTTGGTGGTCTGAAAATCCATCTCCGTCCCGAGCAGGAACAGGATCGCCTTCGGGTCGATCAGAACCTTCACGCCCTTGTCCTCGACCACCTCGTCGGTCGGGCGGATCTCCTCGGCATATTCCATCGTGTAGGACATGCCGGCGCAGCCGCCATTCTTCACGCCGACCCGGAGCCCCGCGATCGGCTTCGGCGAGCGCGCGATGATCTCGCGCACGCGGTTCGCGGCGGCGTCCGTCAGGCTCACGACCTTCATGCGCGGCAATGCCATGCGCCTTGTCCTCTGGCACGGGCGGAGCGAAGCGCTCCCTGTCGCTCACGATGTAGCGCTCGGGCGGGCTTTTTTGAAGGCGGACCGGGATAGGAGCGTCTGGCGACGTTCGCCCACGCGCTGTCCGTCCCCGGTGCGAGGTCGGTCACCGCAGGTGCTGTCAAAGAGCCCTTCCCGAATCCTATGAGGGGAGCGGGACGCCGGTTCTCCGGGTCTTCGGACGAAGGAGCGGACTCCTCCATCCTGCGCGCGTCGGCCGCCAACGCGACCGGTGCGCACGCGGCTCCCTCGCCGGAGGGGAGGGCTAGCCCTATAGGAATAAAAGCAAGTTTTGTCAACCCCGCCTTCCTGGCGAGCGCAGCGAAGCCATCCAGGCCTTGCGCAAAGGCTGGATTGCTTCGTCTCGGCTCCTCGCGATGATGGCGGCCATCCCGGCTGGCCGAAGCGTCGGACAGCGCTCCTGTCATCCCCGGCGGGCGCGTAGCGCCCGGGAAGGGGATCCAGACAGCCGGCGGGAGGTACGTACGCCCCTGGATTCCCTTCCCCTCCGGCGGTTCCGCCGCCCCGGCCGGGAATGACGGTGGCGTGGCTCGGCGCCGTCCCCGACGAGCGCGGGCCGGTGCAGATTGCTCCCTCACGCCCCGCGCCGTAAGAGGCGCTGTTCTCAACAGAAACAGCTTTGACCATGTCCAAGGCCGACAGGCTGAAAGCCCGGCTGCCGCGCGGCTTCGCCGACCGCCCCGCCACCGATCTCGCCGCCACGCATCGCATGCTGGAGAAGATCCGCGAGGTCTACGAGCTCTACGGTTTCGAGGCGCTGGAAACGCCCTTCGTCGAATACACGGAGGCGCTCGGAAAATTCCTGCCCGATCAGGATCGCCCGAACGAGGGCGTGTTCTCGTTCCAGGACGACGACGAGCAGTGGCTGTCGCTGCGCTACGACCTGACCGCGCCGCTCGCGCGGCATGTCGCGATGCGGCTCGACGAGCAGAACATCACGCTGCCCTTCCGCTCCTACCGGGCCGGCTGGGTCTTCAGGAACGAGAAACCCGGCCCCGGCCGCTTCCGGCAGTTCATGCAGTTCGACGCCGACACCGTCGGCTCCGCCTCGGTCGCGGCCGATGCCGAGATCTGCATGATGGCCGCCGACGCCTTGGAAGCCGTCGGCATCAAGCGCGGCGACTACGTCATCAAGGTCAATAACCGGAAGGTTCTGGACGGCGTGCTCGAGGCGATCGGGCTCGGCGGCGAGGACAAGGCCGGGCAGCGGCTGACGGTGCTGAGGGCGTTGGACAAGTACGATCGGCTCGGAGAGGAGGGTGTCAGCCTCCTACTCGGAGACGGACGCAAGGATGAGAGCGGCGATGTCACGAAAGGTGCGGGCCTGAACAGCGACCAAATACACCGGATCCTTTACCTTTTTGGCGCTCGCGGCGACGCTGACGCACTTGTGAACTTTCAAATCCATCACGGCGAGGAGGTCCCTCACGAAGAGGGAGGTCGAGCCATCCAGCTCGAAGCGGCGCTGTTTCACAGGTTAGGTATCGCCACACACGGCTCCGAAGTCGGCGAGGCAGGTCTCAATGAACTCAAGATAATAGCTGAATACATCAGAGCTGCCGGTTATGGTCCAGACCGTGTCATCATCGACCCCTCCGTCGTCCGCGGGCTCGAATACTATACCGGCCCGGTCTACGAGGCCGAGCTCACCTTCGAGGTGAAGAACGACGAGGGTCAAACCGTGCGCTTCGGTTCGGTGGCCGGGGGCGGGCGCTATGACGGGCTCGTCGGGCGCTTCCGGCCCGAGCCCGTGCCGGCGACGGGGTTCTCGATCGGGGTCTCGCGCCTTCTCTCGGCGCTGCAAATCGTGAAATCGCCGATCGTCACCGGCGAAGAACAGCTCGGCCCGGTGGTCGTGCTCGTCATGGACCGCGACCGCATCGCCGATTACCAGCGCATGGTCGCCGAACTGCGCAACGCCAAGATCAGGGCCGAATTGTACTTGGGCGGCGCAGGCATGAAGGCGCAGATGAAATACGCCGATCGCCGCCGCGCGCCCTGCGTCGTCATCCAGGGCTCGAACGAGAAGGCGGCGGGCGAGGTGCAGATCAAGGATTTGATCGAAGGCGCCGAGCGCGCACGGGCCGACGCGGCGGGCGCATCCAATGCCGAATACCGGGCCGCACGGCTCGCGCAGGTCTCCGTTCCCGAACAGAACCTTGTGGAAGAGGTCCGAAAAATCGTCTCTCGCCGGAACCATTAAGTCTCTTCCGTCCTGAATACTTGAAAGCCTGGGAACCTTGGCCTAACGGGCGCTGTTACCCACGGCCAAGCTTGAGAGCAGGAGTCCGCCACATGGCGAAGAGAACGAAGACGAGCGGCGAGACGAAGGCTCCCGCCCGCGGCAGAAAAAGTGCCGAGGAGATGTCGGCGGCGAACGGGAACGGCGAGAACGGCAGGACCGAGGCGAAGGGCCGGGCGGCGAGGTCACGCAGCGCGAAGTCGAACGACAGCACGTCTGCCGAGGCGGCTCCCGCGAGGACGGCGCGCGGCGCCGCGCGGGCCAAGAGCGGCACAACCTCCGCGCGGAGCGGCGGGCGGCGGGCCAAGGCCGAAGAGGGCGTAGTCGCGAAGGCCACCCGGGGGGCGAAGGCCGCGGTCGAGACCGTGACCGAGCCGGTCGCGACCGCCGCCAGGCGCACGGGCCGCGCCGCGACGGGCGCCCGCAGGTCGGTCACGCGGAGCGCCGTGCGCGCGGTGCCGGAAGCGCCGAGCCTGCCGACCGGCGATGTCGGCCAGTTCGTGAAGAGCGTCGGCAGCCAGATCGTCGGCGCGCTGAACACCGATGTCGGCCGCGTGATGGTGGCGGAACTCCTGGTCTATGTCGCCAAGTCGCTCACCAAGGCGGCGGCGAATACCGAGACGGGCAAGGACGCGACCGACGCGCTGGTGAATGCCGGCGCGAAGATCGGCGCCGCTGCCGCGAGCGCAGGCGCGAAGTTCGTCGAGACCGGCGCGACCGCCGCGACCTCCGGGGCGGATGCCGCGAGCGGCGCGGCGAGCTCCGCGAAGGACCTCGCCCGCGAGGTCGCCCAGGTCGCGGTGAGCACGGTCGGCTCCGTCGTGGCGGAGGCGGCCACGAAGGTCATCAAGGGGCGCGGGCGCAAGCGCGGCTCCGCCGGGGACAGCGTCGCAGGCGGCGGAGCGGGATCCGCTCCGGCTCCCGCGCAGAGCGGCACGCCGCGTCCGCCGCAGATCTGACCGCAGGGGCGGCCCCGCGCGGGCCGCGGCTGGTGTGGCCCGTTCGGCACATCGGTGCGCGAACGGGCTCGCCGGCCATTTTCCGGGTATAGCAAAGGCTAAATTCGGGTACCGTCCGCGTCGTCCCAACCCGAGTCGCGGGCGCTCACGTGGTCGTCAGGTCCTTCCTCCTCGCCGCCGCCGTGCTGGCGCTCGCCGGCCCGGCTCTCGCGCAGGGCGAGGGCGCGGCCGGGGAGCAACCGGGGGATGCGGTCGCATCCGATCAGCCGGGCTCCCAGCCGCCGGCGGACTCGATCCAGAGCGCGCTCCGTCCGGCCGGGGATCCGGGCGGGCTGCGCGGCACGCTCGCCGCGCGCGGGATCGCGTACAGCCTGACCTATATCGGCGAGGGGCTGGGCAACGTGTCCGGCGGGCAGCGGCGCGGCGCGACCTATGCGGGCCGCCTCGACGGGCAGCTCGACATCGATCTCGGCCGCCTCGCCGGCTGGGGCGGCGCCACCGTCCACACGAATGTCTACCAGATCCACGGCCGCGGCCTGTCGCGCGATCATCTCGGCAACCTGCTCGCGGTGAGCGGCATCGAGGCGCTGCCCTCCACGCGTCTCTACGAGCTGTGGCTGGAGCAGCGGCTCTTCGACGGCCGGCTGTCCGTGCGGGCCGGGCAGCTCGCGGCGGATACCGAATTCGTCGTCAGCCAATACGCTGCTCTGTTCATGAACTCGACCTTCGGCTTCCCGGGCCTCCTGGCCGCCGACCTGCCGAATGGCGGCCCGGCCTATCCGCTCGCGACGCCCGGCATGCGGGCGAGGTTCGCGCCGGACGAGAGCTGGTCGGCGAGCGTCGGCCTCTTCAACGGCGCGCCGGCGGGCCCGCGCTCCGCCGACCCCCAGCGCGACAATCCCGACGGCCTTGCGTTCCGGACGCGCGATCCGGCGCTGGTCATGGCGGAGCTCGCCTGCAGCTACGATGCCGGGATCGCCGGCGCGGCGCTGCCGGGCACCGCCAAGCTCGGCGCCTGGGGGCATCTGGCGCGCTTCGATCACCAGCGCCTGGCCGAGCCCGGTCCGGGCGCCGCGGCGCCGCTCCTGGCCGATCCGACGAGCTCGGGGATCGGCCGAAGGCTGCCCGGAAACGTGGGCGGCTATCTCGTCGTCGACCAGCTTCTCTACCGCCCGCCGGGGAGCGAGGACGGCGGGCTCGGCATGTTCGCGCGCCTTCTCGGCGCGCCGGGCGACCGCAATCTCGTCGGCTTCTACGCCGATGCCGGGCTGACCTATAAGGGCCTGCTGCCCGGGCGGCCGGACGACACCGTCGGCGTGAGCTTCGCCTACGCGCGGGTCTCCGACGCCGCGCGGGCCTTCGATGCCGATCTCGGCGTCTTCGCCCCGGGCGCGTTCCGGCCGCAGCGCAGGAGCGAAGCCGTGCTCGAAGCGACCTACCAGGCGCAGATCGTCCCGGGCTGGACCGTGCAGCCGGACTTCCAGTACATCCGCCGGCCCGGAGCCGGGATGGCCGATCCGCGCAGCCCGACGGGCGCCGCCGTGAAGGATGCAGCGGTGTTCGGCCTGAGAAGCTCCATCCGCTATTGAGATCGCAATCCCGCCGAGCTTGCACCTGCGGGTATACGCGCCGTTAAGCACCGCTATCCCATCTTCGTGACGGAGGAGGATGCGGGGAATGCGACGGCTCAAGCTCGCGCCGGCCGGTGATTTCGGGTTGGGCGAGGCGAAGCGCGGGCCCGTGACGCTCGGGGTTGCGGGCCTCATCACCACGTTCGCCGTCCATGCCACGCTGATCGCGAGCCGGGCGATCGCATGGTGGGTCGTGACCGCCCGCATCGAGGCCGACCTTGCCCGCGAGCGTTCCGAGGTCCCGCCGTCGGGGTCGCCGCGCAGGGCCGTCTGGGCGAGGCTGCTCTAGCCTCCCGCACCCCCAAGGCCTCACTGACGTCGAAAGTCGTCGATCCGGAGGCCGATCTCGGCTATCGGGACGGCCTCGACGCCCATGATCCCTTCCGTCTCAGCTCATGACGAGCTCGTCCGGCTCTTCGCCCGGCGCGGCTCCACCCTGGTGGACACGCCGATCCTCCAGCCCGCCGCGCTTTTTCTGGAGCTCTCCGGCGAGAGCATCCGCCGCCGCCTGTTCGTGACGCAGGACGGGGAGGGACGCGAGTTCTGCCTCAGGCCCGAGCACACGATCCCGGTCTGCGTGGCGCATGTCCGCTCGGGGCGGGACGCGGGCGAATACTGCTATCTCGGCCCCGTGTTCCGGCAGCGTGCCGGCGAGCCGAGCGAATTCCTCCAGGCCGGCGTGGAGTCGATCGGCAACCGGGACGCGGCCGCCGCCGATGCCGAGGTGTTCGCGCTCGCCATGGCGGCGCTCGATCTCTATGGGCGCCGCGGCGTGGAGGTGCGGATCGGCGATATGGGCCTGCTCGAGGCCGTGCTCGACGCGCTCGCCGTGGCGCCGGCGGCGCGGCGCCGGCTCGTTCGGCAGCTCTCGGCGGGGCGCGGCATCGAGGCGGCGCTCGCGGAGGAGCCCAGGCCGGCGGGGGCCGATTACGCGGGCCTCCTCGGCGCGATCGAGGGCCAGGATCCGCGCGCCGCGAAGGCCTTCGTGGAGGACGTGATCTCCATCGCCGGGATCTCGGCCGTCGGCGGCCGGAGCGCGGCCGAGATCGCGGAGCGCTTCCTGTCGCGCGCGGCGAATCGCTCGGGCGGGCTTGCGGGCGAGGCGCGCGAGGTGCTGCGCCGCTATCTCGCGATCCGCGGCGATCCGGGCGGCGCGGCGCGCGCCATGCGCGAGCTCGCGCGCGGCGCCGGGCTCGATCTCGGGCCGGCGCTCGGGCGCTTCGAGGCCCGCTGCGAGGAGATGGCGCGGCGCGGGGTCCCGCTCGACGGCGTGACCTTCGCGGCCGATTCCGCACGCAACATGGACTACTACACCGGCTTCATCTTCGAGATGCGCGATTCCGCGGCGCCGCCCGGGCGCTTCCTGGTGGCCGGCGGCCGCTACGACCGGCTGCTGGAGCAGCTCGGCGCGGCCGCTCCCATGCCCGCGGTGGGTTGCTCCTTCTGGCTCGACCGCCTTGCCGGAGGCGCCGCATGAGCGACGCCCCGCTCGTTCTCGCGGTCCCGTCCAAGGGGCGCCTGCAGGAGAACGCCTCCGCGTTCTTCGCGCGCGCGGGCCTGCCGCTCACCCGCACCCGCGGCACCCGGGACTATCGCGGCACGCTCGCCGGCGTGCCCGAGGTCGAGGTGCTGTTCCTGTCCGCGGCTGAGGTCGTGGCGCAGCTCGCCTCCGGCGGCGCCCATCTCGGCGTGACGGGCGAGGACCTCCTGCGCGAGGGCGTACCGGACGCGGATGCGACGGTGCAGATCGTCACCGGGCTCGGCTTCGGCCACGCCAACGTCGTGGTCGCGGTGCCGCAGGCCTGGATCGACGTGCGCACCATGTCGGACCTCGACGAGGTCGCGTCCGACATGCGCTCGCGCCACGGGCGGCGGCTGCTCGTCGCGACGAAATACTTGAACCTGACGCGCCGCTTCTTCGGCGAGCACGGGATCGCCGACTACCGCATCGTCGAGAGCCTCGGGGCCACCGAAGCGGCGCCGGCGAACGGCGTGGCGGACCTCATCGTCGACATCACGACGACCGGGGCCACGCTCGCGGCCAACGGCCTCAAGGTCGTGGACGACGGCCTGATCCTGCGCTCGGAGGCGAACCTCATGGCCTCGCTCGCGGCGCCCTGGGGCGAGGGCGCCCGCCGCAGCGCGCGTCAGCTCCTCGCCCGGATCGCCGCCGAGGAGCTCGCACGAACCACAAGGGAAATCCGTGCGACCCTTGCGGGCGGGGCGGCGATGGCGGAGAGCATCGGGCGGCAGTTCGGCGCCACGCTGCCGGACGGGACGGAGAACCGGGCCGAGACGGTGCTGCGCTGCCCGAGCGGACAGGTGTTCGACGTCGTGGAGGCGCTCATGGCGGCAGGTGCGGCGAACGTGACCGTCCGGACGCTCGACTACGTGTTCGAGCCGGCCAATCCGCTCGCCGACCGGCTCTTCGCGCGGCTCCCGGCCGACGCGGCAGCTGATCACGTTGTTTCGATCGGGCGCAGCTTCTAACCTGCACGAGGTTCCTGGACATGGGGAGGACGATGCGTTCGGTCGGGTTTGCGGTCGCGGCGGCAGCGCTGCTCGGCGGCGTGACGGAGGTCGCGGCGCAGGGCGTCGGCTTCGGGCGCCGGACGAATCAGGAACAGCACCAGCCGGGCTACCAGCGGCCGGCGCAGAAGGAAGAGAAGCGCTTCCCGCTCGGGCAGTCCTGGATCGCGGTCAGCATCAACGGCAAGCCCTATGGCGGCACGGAGCGGCCGACCTTCCGGCTCGACGACCAGTTCCGGCTGCACGGCTTCGGCGGGTGCAACACCTTCTCGGCGACAGCCTATCCGCTTCGCGAGCAGGGCATCGCGGTCGGCCCGATCGCGATGACCAGGAAGAGCTGCGACAAGGGCGTGATGGCGGCCGAGATGCAATACCTCACCGCGCTCCGCACCTCGGCCAAATGGGACACGGTCGTCGGCTCGCTGGTGATCAAGGGACCGAACGGCGAGATCAAGTTCGAGCGCTCGCTCTGACGCCTCGGCTCCCGCTCAGGCCGGAGCCGGCTCCGGCCTCGTATCGACCGGCCTGAAGAGTTTGTCGGCGCCCGGGCGCATCTCGATGCGGCGCTCGTGGTGCTCGATCAGCGTCGAGCGATGGCCGATCGACACGATCGTGGTGTCTGGCAGGCGCTCGGCCAGCACCCGGTAGATCACCTCCTCGGTGTTCTCGTCGAGCGCGGCCGTCGCCTCGTCCAGGAACAGCCAGTCGGGCTTCGCCAGGAGAGCGCGCGCGATGGCGACGCGCTGCTGCTCGCCGAGCGACATCGTCTGGTTCCAGGCTTCCTCCTCGTCGAGCCGGCCGGCGAATTGCCCAAGCCGCACGGCGTGGAGGGCGTCCACGATCGCCTCGTCCGGATAGGCGTCCTCGGATGCCGGATAGGCGAGGGCGCCGCGCAGGGTGCCGACGGGGATGTAGGGCCGCTGCGGCAGGAGCATGATCCGCGCGCCCGCGGGCTTGACGACCTCGCCTTCGCCGAAGGGCCAGATCCCCGCGATGGCCCGGAAGAGGGTGGATTTGCCGGAACCGGAAGGGCCGGTCACGAGGGCGCTCTCGCCCGCGCGGAAGACGAGCCTGTCGGCCCCGACGATCCGCCGGCCGTCCGGCAGGGCGAGCGCCAGGCCGCTCAGCTCGACCGTGCTGCCGCCGTGGCTTCCGATCCGAAGCGGGGTGACGGAGGCCGCCTCCGTCTGCGCGATCGCAGCGTCGAAGCCGCTCAGCCGGTCCACGACCGCCTTGTAGTCGGCGATGGTCGTGTAGAACGTGATGAAGAACGACATCGTCGATTCGACGCGCGCGAAGGCGCCCGCCGTCTGCGTCAGCCCGCCGAGCTGGATCTGGCCGGCGAAGTAATAGGGCGCCACCAGGATATACGGGATCACGGCATTGAGCTGGCCGTAGCTCGCCGTGAAGGCGATCAGCTTCTTGCGGCGGCTGACGATCGCCAGGAAGTTGTCGATTACGTTGCCGAAGCGCTGCCCGAAGCGGTCGCGCTCGGCGCGCTCGCCGCCGAGCAGCGCGACCTGCTCGCCGTATTCCCTGAGCCGCGCCAGCGAGAAGCGGAAATCCGCCTCGTAGCGCTGCTGCTCGAAATTGAGTCGGATCAGCGGCCGCCCGATGAGATGCGTCAGCCAGGTCGCGAAGGCGCTGTAGATCAGAGCGCCCCAGACGAGGAAGCCCGGCACCCGCCAATCCGTCCCCGGCACCGAGAACTCGGACGAGATGTTCCAGAGGATGACGGAGAACGAGATGAGGTTGGAGACCGCGGAGAGGATGGACAGCGTGAGATAGGCCGTCCGCTCGGTGAAGCGGTCGACGTCCTCCTGGATGCGCTGGTCCGGGTTGTCGGCGCCGGTGCCCGCGAGTTGCATCCGGTAATGCGTGTGGTTCTCCAGCCAGCGATGCGTGTAGCGGGCCGTGAGCCAGCGGCGCCAGCCGATCAGCAGGTAGGATTGCAGCACGTACTGGATGATCGCGCTCGCGATGAAGATCGCCGCCCAGAAGCAGAAGACGGTGAAGAGCAGCGTCCAGAACGTGGTCGCGTCCCTGGCCTGGATGGCGTTGAACCAGTCGCGGTTGAAATACGAGAGCCGGACATTGATCGCGACCTGCCCGAACTCGATCGCGATCACCGTGACGGCGAGCGTCAGGGCGACCCAGCGCTCCTGGATGCGGAAGGCCGGGAGGGGCCAGAGCCGGACGGTCGTGACGTCGCGCGTCGCGAAATAGGGGTAGAGGAGCCGCCAGATCTGCAGGATGGCCTGCCACAAGCCGCGCATTCTCGATCACTCCGGGGCAGCGGCGCCCCGGTGCGGGCGCGTTGCAGGATCAGTCCCATTAGCGGGAACCGGGGGCGACACAACGGGTCGCGCGGCTGCGCTGTGTCGCAGCGCCTCAGCGCAGGCGGCGGAGCAGGACGAGAAGCTGGTCCCGCTCGCGCGGCGCGAGCGGTCCGAGCGTCTCCTCCGTCACGCGTAGCGCCTTCTGCGCATTGGCACGGTAGAAGTCGCGTCCGGCTTCCGTCAGACGCACGACCACGCGGCGCCGGTCGTCCGGGTCGGCGCTCGTCTCGGCGAGGCCGCGGCGCACGAGCCGGTCCACTACGCCCTTGATGGTCGCGACATCCATGGCGACCAGACGCCCGAGCAGGTTCTGCGAGCATTCGCCCCGCTCGGCGAGCTTGGCCAGAGCCGCCCATTGCATCGCGGTCAGGTCGTCGCCGAAGGCGGCCGCGAAGATCAGCGCATGCCGCTGCTGGACTTGCCGGAGGATGAACCCGACCTGCTCGTCGAGGCGATAGGCCGTCTCCTCGGCCAGGAGGTCGGCCGCGCCCGTCACTTCTCCACGAAGGCCTTCTCGATGACGTAGTCGCCCGGCTCGCCCGTATTGCCTTCCTTGAAGCCCTGGCCCTCGAGCAGGCCCTTCAGGTCGGCGAGCATCTGCGGGCTGCCGCAGAGCATGACGCGATCCTGGGCGCGGTCGAGCGGCGCCAGGCCGATATCCTCGAACAGCTTGCCCGAGGTGATCAGATCCGTGATGCGGCCGCGGTTGCGGAAGGGCTCGCGGGTCACGGTCGGGTAGTAGATCAGCTTCTCGCGCACGAGCTCGCCGACGAACTCGTCGTTCGGCAAGGCCTCCGTGATCGTCTCGCCATAGGCGAGCTCGGCCACCTGGCGGCAGCCATGGAGAAGGACGACCTTCTCGTAGCGCTCGTAGGTCTCCGGGTCCTTGACGATCGCCAGGAACGGAGCGAGCCCGGTGCCGGTCCCGAGGAGGTAGAGGTTGCGCCCGGGATGGAGGTTGTCGAGGACGAGCGTGCCGGTCGCCTTGCGGCTGACGATGATCGGATCGCCGACCTTCAGGTGCTGCAGCTTGGAGGTAAGCGGGCCGTCCGGCACCTTGATGGAGAAGAACTCCAGCTTGTCCTCGTAATTGGCGGAGACGACGCTGTAGGCACGCAGCAGCGGCTTGTCGCCGACCTTGAGGCCGATCATCGTGAACTCGCCGTTCCGGAAGCGGAAGCTCGGATCGCGCGTGGTGGTGAAGCTGAACAGCGTGTCCGTCCAGTGGTGGACGCTGGTCACGCGCTCTTCGTTGAAATTGCTCATGCCCTGGCAAACCCGGCTTCGAAGCCGCCTCGGCGGCCGATCCTGAACCGGAACGCGCCGCCCGGGCGACGCGATCCACTTTGCACGACGGGAATTGTTAGTACACTAACGATCCCAGCCGCTCAATACGTGATGCTGCGGCGCTTATAATCGCATCCGGACGGTGAACAATGGCCCACGACGCCCAGACCACGCTCGATCCGAACGCCAAGACGGTCATCCGCAATATCGGGCTGATGCTCTCGGGCGATCTCGATCGTCCGATCCTGGATGCCGACACGATCGTCGCAGTCGGCGGACGGATCGCGGCGGTGGGGCGGGGAAAGGACGTCGACCAGGAGGGCGCGACGATCGTGATCGACGCCAAGGGCTCGCCGATCGCGCCCGGTCTCATCGACAGCCACGTCCATCCGGTCGCCGGCGATTGGACGCCGCGGCAGAGCCAGCTCAACTGGATCGACTCGACCCTCAACGGCGGCGTCACCACCATGATCTCGGCGGGCGAGGTCCATACGCCCGGCCGCCCGCGCGATCCGGTCGGCGTGAAGGCCATGGCGATCTACGCCCAGCGCTGCTTCACGGCGTTCCGGCCGGGCGGAATGAAGATCCATGCCGGCGCCCCGGTGATCGAGCCCGGCCTGGAGGAGAGCGATTTCAAGGAGCTGGCGGAAGCCGGCGTGAAGCTCCTCGGCGAGGTCGGGCTCGGCAACGTCAAGGACGGGCCGACGGCGCGGAAGATGGTCGCCTGGGCGCGGAAATACGGCATCCAGTCCACGATCCATACGGGCGGGCCGTCCATCCCGGGCTCGGGACTGATCGATTCCAGCGTCGTGCTGGAGGCGGACACGGATGTCGTCGGGCACATCAACGGCGGGCACACGGCGCTGCCGGACCGGGAGATCCGCTGCATCTGCGAGGGCTGCGCGCGGGGGCTCGAACTCGTTCATAACGGCAACGAGCGCGCGGCCCTCTACACGCTGCGCGTCGCCCGCGAGATGGACCAGCTCGGGCGCGTCATCCTGGGGACGGACGGGCCGGCGGGCTCCGGCGTGCAGCCGCTCGGCATCCTGCGGATGATCTCGATGCTCTCGTCGCTCGGCGACATCCCGGCCGAGGTCGCGTTCTGCCTGGGTACGGGCAACACGGCCCGGATGCGCTCGCTCGATTGCGGCATCATCGAGGTCGGCCGGGCGGCGGATCTCGTGCTGCTCGACCGCGCGCAGCACTCGGCCGGCAGGGACCTGCTCGAATGCGTGCGCCTCGGCGACCTGCCTGGGATCGGGATGGTGGTGATCGACGGCATCCCGCGCATCGGCCGGTCCCGCAACACGCCGCCGGCCGACAGGCTACCGGAGATCGTCGCGCATTAGGCGGGCGGCGGGCATGTGAGCTTGGCGCATAACGAACGCCTCAAGCTGACGGCGAACTATCTGAACACGGCCGCCGGTACGTGCTTCGCGGCCGGCGTGGTGGCGCCCTTTGCCCCGCTCACCTTCGGGTTCTCCGGCGGCGGCAGCGTGTCTACGTTGACATTCGGCCTGGGCGTCGCGACCTTCCTCACAGCGTCGGGCGCGCTGCATCTTGCCACCCGCTCGATCCTTAAAGACCTGAGGCCATGAGCTCGTTCGAGATTTTCGCAGTCATCATCGTTCCGGCCATCGCCGTCGCGTTCGGATGGGGCATCGCCTTGTGGGCTCGTCACGCGGACTGAAGACGTTCGTTCCGGACCGCAACCACGCCCGAGCTCGGCCGTTGGCGCAGGCTGCCGCGCCTGACGGATCCTCATGCCCCACCTCGTCCTCCTCGGGGACTCGATCTTCGACAACAAGGCCTATGTCGCGGGTGGACCGGACGTCGTCGCCCAGGTGCGCGACGACCTGCCGGCCGGCTGGACGGCGACGCTCTGCGCCGTGGACGGCGCCACCACGGCAGGGGTGCGGAGCCAGCTCGCGCGCGTTCCGGCCGACGCCACGCATCTCGTCCTCAGCATCGGCGGCAACGATGCGCTCGGCCAGTCCGGAGTGCTGGCGCGCGGCGCCCGCTCCGTCGCGGAGGTGCTGGAGACGCTCGGCGAGATCGGCCGCGGCTTCGAGCGCGACTACCGGGCGATGCTGGACCTCGTGCTCGCCCGCGGGCTCCCGACCGCGCTCTGCACGATCTACAATCCGAGCTACCCGGAGCCGGCGCGCCAGCGCATCTCGGTCGCGGCGCTGACCTTCATGAACGATCCGATCGTCCGGATCGCGGCGGAGCATGGATTGCCGCTGATCGACCTGCGCCTCGTCTGCACCGATCCGGCCGATTACGCGAACCCGATCGAGCCCTCCTCGCGCGGCGGCGAGAAGATCGCGGCCGCGATCTCGGGCCTCGTGCTGAACCACGACTTCCGCACGCGCCGGTCCGTGATCGTGCGGTAGCGCCGGCCGCTCAGCGGGCGGCGCCGAGCCGTCCGGCAAGGTCCTGGATGTACTGCCAGGCGGTCCGGCCCGAGCGGGCGCCGCGCGTCGTCGCCCATTCGAGCGCCTCGGCGCGGATCACCGCCTTGTCCTGGTCGATCCCGAGATGGGCGGCATAGCCGAAAACCATGTCGAGATACTCGTCCTGGCTGCACTTGTGGAAGCCGAGCCAGAGCCCGAACCGGTCGGACAGCGAGACCTTCTCCTCGACCGCCTCGCCGGGATTGATGGCGGTCGAGCGCTCGTTCTCCATCATGTCGCGCGGCAGGAGGTGGCGGCGGTTCGAGGTCGCGTAGAAGATGACGTTGTCGGGCCGGCCCTCGATCCCGCCCTCCAGCACCGCCTTCAGCGACTTGTAGGAGGTGTCGTCGCTGTCGAAGGAGAGATCGTCGCAGAACACGATGAAGCGGTGCGGATCGGCGCGCAGCAGCGTCATCAGCTCGGGCAGCGTGTCGATATCCTCGCGGTGGATCTCGATGAGCTTGAGCGGCCGCTCGGGCCGGTTCGGGGCCGCGTTGATCTCGCCATGCACCGCCTTCACGAGCGAGGACTTCCCCATGCCGCGCGCGCCCCAGAGAAGGGCGTTGTTGGCGGGCAGCCCGCGCGCGAAGCGCTCCGTGTTCTCCAGAAGCGTGTCCCGCATCCGGTCGATGCCGCGCAGCAGCGCCATGTCGACCCGGTTCACGCGCGCGACGGGGGACAGGTGCCGGGTCGGCGCGTGCCAGACGAAGGCATCTGCGGCCGTCAGGTCCGGGACGGGCGAACACGCCGGCGCGATCCGGTCGAGCGCCTCGGCGATCCGGGTCAGGAGTGCGAGGGCGGCGGTCTCGGTGGCGGGCGACATCATGCTTCCGGCTCTGGGGGAGGGCACCATTAGCCAGGGGGCACGGGCTCGTGCAACCTAAGTGCCTGCCTAGGCGGGCAGCATGCGCTGCACAATATCGCGTCAGCCTCGATTTGCATCAGACGCATGAGAGCCGTTGGGCAACGGGGAAGATCGTTACAGGATTGTTGCGAACGTATGCATCTGTTGCATGTCTGGACGGGAATTTGGTCGGTTCTTGGATCGGCCCGCCTGTTCTATATGCACTGCAACACGGTCGGGCATCGGGCTCGACCGCGATTTCCGAGCCACACCGATGTTCACCTCCGTCATCCTCTCCAAGATCCGCGAATATCTCCGTTATCGCGAGACCGTCCGCGAGCTGTCGCGCCTGTCCGACCGCGAGCTCGAGGATATCGGCATCGCCCGCTATCAGATCGAGGGCGTTGCCCGCGGAGCCGCCGTCTAATTCCCCCCAGTGGTCCTGGATTAGACGGCATCGAACGCCCGCCCTCCAGGCGGGCGTTTTCGCGTCCGGAGGTCGCATCGGCTTGCCGGCCGGCCCGCTGATCCGCTAACCCGCCGGGATGGTCGGAGGCAGGATCCACATCGTGGGCGGCGGGCTCGCCGGGTCGGAAGCCGCCTGGCAGGCGGCCGAGGCCGGGGCCGAGGTCGTGCTTCACGAGATGCGCCCGGTGCGGGCCACGGAAGCGCACAGGACCGACGGGCTCGCCGAGCTCGTCTGCTCCAACTCCTTCCGGTCCGACGACGCGGAGGCGAATGCGGTCGGCCTCATCCATCAGGAGATGCGGCGGCTCGGCTCCCTCGTCATGCGCGAGGCGGACCGGCACAAGGTGCCGGCGGGCAGCGCGCTCGCGGTCGACCGCGACGGCTTCTCGGGCGCCGTGACGGCCGCCATCGCGGCGCATCCGCGGATCAGCATCCTTCGCGAGGAGGTGGCCGGCCTGCCGCCCGAAGACTGGGGCCGCACGATCATCGCCACCGGGCCGCTGACCTCGCCGGCGCTGGCTGAGGCGATCCGCGACCTCACGGGGGAGGGCGAGCTCGCCTTCTTCGATGCCATCGCGCCGATCGTCTATCGCGAGACGATCGACATGGGGGTCGCCTGGTTCCAGTCGCGCTACGACAAGGCCGGGCCGGGCGGCACGGGGGCCGACTACATCAACTGCCCGCTCTCGCGCGAGCAATACGAGGCCTTCGTCGACGCGCTGATTGCGGGCGAAAAGACCTCGTTCAAGGAGTGGGAGGCCTCCACGCCCTATTTCGACGGCTGCCTGCCGATCGAGGTGATGGCGGAGCGCGGCCCCGAGACCCTGCGCTGGGGGCCCATGAAGCCCGTCGGCCTCACCAATCCGCACAGGCCGGACGAGCGGCCCTATGCGGTCGTGCAGCTCCGCCAGGATAATGCGCTCGGCACGCTCTTCAACCTCGTCGGCTTCCAGACCAAGCTGAAGCACGGCGAGCAGGTGCGCATCTTCCGTACCATCCCGGGGCTGGAGCACGCCGAATTCGCCCGCCTCGGCGGCCTGCACCGCAACACCTACATCAACTCGCCGAAGCTCCTCGACGGCACGCTTCGCCTCAAGCTCCGCCCCGATCTCCGCTTCGCGGGCCAGATCACCGGCTGCGAGGGTTACGTCGAGAGCGCCGCCGTCGGGCTGATGGCCGGGCGCTTCGCGGCCGCCGAGGTGCTCGGGCGCGCCGTCGAGCCGCCCCCTCCCACCACCGCCATCGGGGCCCTGATCAACCACATCACGGGCGGGCATATCGCGGCCGAGCCGGACGAGGAGGTCTCGGCCGCGAAGCCGCGCTCCTTCCAGCCGATGAACGTCAATTTCGGCCTGTTCCCGCCGCTCGAGCGCGCGCCGAAATCGCCGGACGGCAGGCGCCTGCGCGGCTCGGAGAAGGCGCTGGCCAGGAAGCGCGCGCTGACCGACCGCGCCCGGGCGGATCTGAGCCGGTGGCTCGGCGAGGAGCCGCTCCCCCAGGCGGCGGAATAGGTCAGCCGCGCGAGGCCAGCCACAGCCGGGCGATCCTGGTCCAGGCCGGGCGGTCGATGACCGTCCCGAACGGATCGTAGCCGGGCTTCTCCATGCGGGCGAGATAGCCGGGCACGAGCGCGACGGGCAGGAAGGCGGGCCGGATCTCGGCCGTCACGCTCCCGCGCAGTTCCTCGAATCGCGCCATGTGCCTGCGCGCGAGCGCCCGCGCGTCTGCGAGCGCGGCGAGAAAGCCCGGCCCGCCGCGGCCCATGACGATGTCGTCGCGCGTGACGCCGTGCCGCTCCAACATGTCGCGCGGGATGAAGACCTGGCCGCGGCGCGAGTGCCAGGGCAGGGCGCGCAGCAATCCCGTCACGCCATAGGCCAGGCCCGCATGGCCGGCCGCCTCCGCCCCGCCCGGATCGCGGCCATCCGCCAGGATCAGCGAAGCGAGTCGGATCAGGGCCGACGAGGTCTCGCCGAGGTAGCCCTCCAGGTCGCCCGTGCCGGGCATCGGGTCGTCGTAGAGATCGAAGGTCCGTGCCTCGACGAGGTCGAGGAAAGGCTGGACCGGGAGGCGGAAGCGGTCGATTGCCGCCAGGAGCGCTGCCGCCACCGGATGATCGGCAACGCTGCCGCGCGCCTCGCCCGCGAGCGCGTCGCGCCACCATTGCAGCCGGATCTCGCCGGGCATCGGGCCGGAGATCGCGTCCCGGATGCGTGCGACCTCGCCGGAGAAGGCGTAGAGCGCGAAGAGGTAAGGGCGCTTGTCGGCCGGCGCGAAGAGCGTGGCGAAATAGCGGTCCGGATCGCCTTCCCGGACCAGCGCCTCGCAATGTGCCTCGGCGGTCATCAGACCGCGATGAGGGCGGCGCCGACCCGGCGGTTCTCCGCCACGAGCACGTTGTAGGTACGGGCTGCGGCGCCGGTCTGCATGGCGTCGACCGAGATGCCTGCTTCGCGGAACGGCCGCCGCAGCTCCGGCGGGAGCGGCACGATCTCGAGGCCCGTCCCAACGAGGAGGAAGTCGATCCTCGGCACCTCGCTGAGCGCCGGCTCCAGGTCCGCCGGGGTGAGCTCCCGCGCGGAGGCGACGCGCCAGGCGACGATCCCGGACGGCAGGGCGAGGATCGAGCCCTTGTGCGACATGCCGGCGAAGCGGAAGCCGCCCTGGCCGTAGGAATCGATCTGATGGCGCCCGGGCGCGAAGCCGTGCCCGAGGCGGGGGTCCTCGGCCACTACTCGGCGGGCTGCGCGAGCGCCGCCTCGCCCGCGCCCGCGCGCTGCCGGCTCCTCAGCCCGATATAGATGAGCGAGGGCGAGGAGATGAAGATGGCCGAATAGGTGCAGATGAAGACGCCGGCCAGCATCACCTGGGCGAAGCCCTCGATCGCGCGGCCGCCGAAGATGACGAGCGCGACGAGGGCCAGGATGGTCGTCATCGACGTGATCGCGGTGCGCGACATCGTCGTGTTGATGGAGAGGTTCAGGAGTTCGACGGTCGGCATCTGCTTGTAGCGGCGCAGGAGCTCGCGCGTCCGGTCGAACACGACGACGGTCTCGTTCAGCGAGTAGCCGACGATCGTCAGGATCGCGGCGATCGAGGTCATGTTGAACTCGTGCTGGGTCAGCACGTAGAAGCCGACCGTCAGCACGATGTCGTGCAGCGTGCCGATGATCGCGGCCACGGCGAGTTCGCGCTCGAAGCGGAACCAGAGATAGGCCAGGACCGCGAGCACGGAGAGGATGACGCCGATCGTGCCGGCCTGGACGAGCTCGCCCGAGACGCGCGGGCCGACCGTCTCCACCCGCTCGAACTCGTAGTCGCTGCCGAAGGCGTCCCGCGTCTTCTCGACCACCGCCGTCTGCGCGGCCTCGCCGCCCGGCTGGATGCGGAAGCGCAGCGAGACCCCGCCCTGGGTGCCGTATTCCTGCACCTCGACCTCGCCGAAGCCGAAGCCGCTCGCCGCCTCGCGGATCGGGCCGACATCGGCCTTGCCGTCCTTGGCCCGCATCTCGATGAGCGTGCCGCCCGTGAAGTCGATGCCGTAGTTCAGCCCGACGGTGAGGAACGTGACGACGATCGCGATCGAGATCGCCGCCGAGAACGGGAACGAGAAATGCCGGAGCCGCATGAAGTCGAAGCGGGTCTCATCCGGCCAGAGGCGGAGCAGGCGCACGGGTCTCGGTCCTAGAACGGAATGGCCTTGGGGCGGGCGTAGGCGTACCAGAGCGCGATCATCATGCGGGTCAGCGTCACGGCCGTGATCACGGTCGTGAGGATGCCGAGGATGAAGACCACGGCGAAGCCGCGCACCGGCCCCGACCCCATGAAGAACAGGATGAGGGCCGCGATCGCCATCGTGGAATTCGAGTCGATGATCGTCGCGAAGGCCCGATCGAAACCGGCCTGGATGGCGGAGACGACCGATCTTCCCGCTCTCGCCTCCTCGCGGATGCGCTCGTAGATCAGCACGTTGGAATCCACCGCCGTCCCGATTGTCAGGACGATGCCGGCGATGCCGGGCAGCGTCAGCGTCGCTTCGAGCACGGACATGAGGCCGAAGATCAGGCCGACATGGACGATCAGGGCGATGTTGGCGATGAAGCCGAAGACGCCGTAGGTGGCGAACATGTAGGCCGCGACCAGTAGCGTCGCGATATAGGTCGCCATCTTGCCGGCCTCGATCGAGTCCTGGCCGAGGCCCGGCCCGATCGTGCGGCGCTCGACGATGTTGAGCTTCGCCGGCAAGGCGCCGGAGCGCAGCAGCACGGAGAGGTCGTTCGCCTGCTGCACGGTGAAGCGGCCCGAGATCTGCCCGGACCCGCCCGTGATCGGCTGGAGGATCCGCGGGGCCGAGATCACCTCGTTGTCGAGCACGATGGCGAGCGGGCGGCCGACATTCTGCGTCGTCGCCTCGCCGAAGCGCTGCGCCCCGCGCAGGTTGAAGCGGAAATTGACGATCGGCTCGTTCGTGCGCGAATCGAAGCCGGGCTGCGCGTCCGTCAGGTCCTCGCCGGAGACGATGACCCGGCGCTCGACCGGCACGCGCTGGCCGCCGGAATCGCGCGACGGCATGAGCTCGGTATCCGTCGACCCGCTGTCGCCGAGGAGGCGGAATTCCAGCTTCGCCGTCCGGCCGAGGATTTCCTCCAGCCGCGTCGGGTCCTGCAGGCCCGGCACCTGGACGAGGATGCGGTCGGCGCCCTGCCGCTGGATGGATGGCTCCGTCGTGCCGAGCTGGTCGACGCGGCGGCGCACGACCTCGATCGACTGGTCCACCGCCCGACGGACGCGGTCGGCGATGCCCTGCTCGGACAGGGTGAGCTGGACGAGGCCGCCCTCGCCCTCGGTCACCTCCACCGTGCGGGCGCCGGTCTGGCCGAGGATCGCGTTGGTGATCGGCTGCGACAGTTCGCGCAGCTTCGGCACGAGCCGCGCGCGGGCCGCCTGGTCGCCGACCCGGAGCTGCACGCCGCGCGGCGTCGTCTGGATGCCTCCCTCGGCCGCGACCCCGGTCTCGCGCAGCACGCGCCGCACGTCGTCGCGCAGGGCCACCACCTGCGTCCGGACCAGGTCCGGCTGGTCGACCTCGAGCAGGATGTGGGAGCCGCCCTGGAGGTCGAGCCCGAGCACGATGGCACGGTGGGGAATGAGCCAGGAGGGAACCCAGGACGGAATCGCGGCGCGATAGGCGTCGCGCTGCTCCTTCGACATCATGCTCGGCACCGCGAGCAGAAGCCCGAGCAGGATGACGCCGAGCGTCAGGATCGTCTTGGTTTTCGAGTACCGCAGCATGGCGCCGTCGCCGAATCCCCTGGCCGTCAGGCCTTGACCGGCTCGCCCTTGGTGCGAACCTCCGCGATCATGGTGCGGATGAGCCTCACCCGCACGCCGTCCGCGATCTCGACCTCGATCTCCGGATCGTCCGTGACCTTGGTGACCCGGCCGACGATGCCTCCGGTCGTCACCACCGTGTCGCCGCGCCGCACCGCCTTGATCATGTCCGCATGCTCCTTCGCCCGGCGCTGCTGCGGCCGGATGATGAGGAACCACATGATCACGAAGATCAGCACGAACGGCACGAACTGGATGAGCGTGTCGGTCGCGGGCAGCCCCGGTGCTTGCGCGAAGGCGGGCGTGATCAAAGGTTGCTCCTCAAAGGCACGGAATCTGAACAGGGGCTGAGCTGCGCCGCCTATCACGACGGCCGTTCCGGGAGCAAATGAGGTTGCTGACGCGTCCGCGCAAGCAACGAAGCGACGTCCTTACGCGCCTCCCGCCCGAGCCTCCTCGAAAACCCGCTCGTACTCTGCCAGGACCCGATCGGGCTGCAGCCGCGCAAGCCTCGCGGCCAAGGCGGCGGGGCCGATCGCCCGGTCGGCGCGGTCCGCGATGCGGGCGGCGAGGACGCGCGCGAGATCCTCTGCCGAGCCCGCGTCGAAGAGCCACCCGGTCTCGCCCTCGTCGATCTCCTCCGGGATGCCGCCGGCGCGCGACCCGAGCACGGGGACGCCGTGGCTGAAGGCCTCGAAGGTTACCCGCGGCTGGGGGTCCGGCCAGATCGAGGGGAGGACGAGGAGATCGATCTGCGGGAAGAACGCCTCCGCGCCCGTCCAGCCAAGGAAGCGGACATTCGGGCCCGAAGCGGCCTCGAGCGCCGAGACGTAGCTCTCCTCGCCCGTGCCGGCGATGGCGAGCGTCCAGCCGTCCTGCGGCAGCCTGCGCAGCGCCTCGAGCAGGAGATGCGCCCCCTTGTCCGGGATCAGGCGGCCGAAATAGCCGAGCCGGAGCGGGCCGGGCCGGGCGGGCGGGCGGGCGCGGAAGGCGAGTCCCTGGAAGACGTTCGGGATCACGGCCGTCCGGGCGTTCGGGAAGAAGCCCCAGTCGAGATGCCGTTGCAGCGTGAAGCGGCTGACACCCACGACCGTGCCGACGAGCCGCGACAGGCGCCTGCGCGGGCGGGCGAGAAGGCTGCAGGTCATGCAGGGCGAGGCGCAGAGCCGCCCGTCGCGGAAGGCCGAGCCGCGCGGGCACATGGTCCCGTATTCGTGAAGGTAATGCACGATCGGGACGCCCCGCCGCGCCGCCTCGCGCCAGACGAGCTGCGACAGCCCGACGACCACATGCGTGTTGAGGATATCGGGCTTCTCCCGGTCGAGGATGCGTCCGAATGCCTCCGCCATGAGCGGGTTCGCGCTGTCGAGCGCGTGCCAGGCGAGCCGGAGCGGAGCCGGGCGGCGGCGTCCGTCGAAGCCGAAATAGAGGTTCCGGTTCGGGAGCGCATGGACCCGCACGCCCCGATCCTCGGTCTCTCGGAGCTCGCGCCCGGCATGGTGGACGACGAGCGCCACCTCGTGGCCGCGCCCGGCGAGGGCATGCGCAAGGTCGAGCACGGCCGCCTCCGCGCCGCCCCTGATCGTGGCCGGATGGCCTGTATTGGCGAGAAGGATGCGCATCGCGGGCCGGGACGGGCGCTAGCACGGGACCGGTTAGCGCCCGCTGAAGGATATCCTTGACCGAGCCGCCATGCGGGCGGCAGATGGGAGCCTGCCCGCCTCTCCGCCGATGCCCAAGGTCCTCGTCCTCGACAACTACGATTCCTTCACCTGGAATCTCGTCCACCTCATCGGCCCGCTCGCGGACTCGATCGAGGTCGTGCGCAACGACGAGGTGACCCTCGCCGAAGTCCGGGCGCTGGCGCCCGATGCGATCGTCGTGTCGCCGGGGCCCTGCACCCCGAACGAGGCGGGCATCTCGCTCGACCTCATCCGGGAGGTCGCGCCGGAGGTGCCGACGCTCGGGGTCTGCCTCGGGCTGCAGGCGATCGGCCAGGCCTTCGGCGGCGAGGTCGTCCGGGCGCCTGCGCCCATGCACGGCAAGGTGGACGAGATCCGCCACCGGAGCGAGACGCTGTTCCGCGGCATCAACGGCCCCTTCCGGGCGACGCGCTACCACTCGCTCGTCGTCAGGCGGGACACCTGCCCGGAGGAGCTCGCCGTCACGGCCGAGACCGCGGATGGCTGCATCATGGGCCTCTCCCACCGGGCGCTGCCGATCCACGGCGTGCAGTTCCATCCGGAAAGCGTGTCGTCCGAGCACGGCCGGCTGATGGTCGGGAACTTCCTGGAGCTTGCCCGAACGTGGAATGCGGCGCGGCGTGACAAGCTTGACCGCGCCGTGCATTGACGCGGCATGGACTCGTTCAAGCCCTATCTGGCCAAGGTCGCGACCGGCGCCGCGCTCACGCGCGAGGAGGCGCGCGAGGCTTTCGAGACGCTGCTCTCCGGCGAGGTGACGCCCGCGCAGGCGGGCGGCTTCCTGATGGCGCTGCGCGTCCGGGGCGAGGCGCTGCCTGAGATCATCGGGGCGGTCGAGGCGATGCGCGGCCGCATGCTGCGCGTCACCGCGCCGGCGGGGGCAATCGACATCGTCGGCACGGGCGGGGACGGGTCCGGCAGCTACAACATCTCGAGCCTCGCGGCGATCATCGCGGCCGGCGCTGGCGTGACCGTCGCCAAGCACGGCAACCGCGCCGCCTCGTCCAAGTCCGGGGCGGCGGACGTGCTCGGCGCGCTCGGCGTCCGGCTCGGGCTCGATCCGCGCGGCCTTGAGCGCTGCCTCGCCGAGGCGAGGCTCTGCTTCATGTTCGCGCAGACGCACCACGCCTCCATGCGCCACGTCGCGCCGGCCCGCGTCGAACTCGGCACGCGTACCCTGTTCAACCTGCTCGGGCCGCTCGCGAACCCCGCCGGCGTGAGGCGGCAGGTGCTCGGGGTGTTCTCCAGCGCCTGGCTCGAGCCGCTGACCCGCGCGCTCGGGGAACTTGGGAGCGAACGGGTCTGGGCCGTGCACGGCTCCGACGGGCTCGACGAGATCACGACCACCGGGCCGACCGAGGTCGTCGCGCTCGAGAACGGGAGCATCCGCTCCTTCACGATCACGCCGGAGGAGGTGGGCATCGCGCGCGCCCGGCCGGAGGACCTGAAGGGCGCCGATCCCGAGCACAATGCACGCGAGCTGCGCGCCGTTCTGGACGGGGAACGGACCCCGTACCGCGATGTCGCAGTCCTGAACGCGGCCGCGGCCCTCGTCGTTGCCGGACAGGCGGACGATCTCAGGGAGGGGGTCGCGCAGGCGGCGGCCTCCGTCGACGGCGGCGCCGCGAAGGCTGCGCTGGAGCGCCTGGTCACGGTGTCGAACGACGGATCTCCATGAACGACATCCTGAGCGAGATCGCCGCCTACAAGCGGCGCGAGATCGAGGCCGCCAAGGAGCGGATCGATCCCGACGAAATGGAGGACCGCGCCTTCGCGGTGCCGAAGCCGCGCGCCTTCATGGCGGCGATCCGGGAGAAGCTGGCCGAGCGGCGGCCGGCGCTGATCGCCGAGATCAAGAAGGCGAGCCCGTCGAGGGGCCTGATCCGGGAAGAGTTCGACCCGGCCGCGCTCGCCAGGGCCTACCAGGAGGGCGGCGCGACCTGCCTCTCCGTCCTGACGGACGAGCCCTCCTTCCAGGGCCGGCCGGAATACCTGCAGCAGGCGCGCGGGGCCTGCTCGCTCCCGGCGCTCCGCAAGGACTTCATGTTCGATCCCTACCAGGTCTTCGAGGCCCGGACCTGGGGCGCCGACTGCATCCTCGTCATCATGGCGGCCGTGACCGACCACGAGGCGCAGGCGCTGATCGGGACGGCCGAGGCCATCGCCATGGACGTGCTGGTCGAGGTCCACGACGAGGCGGAGCTCGAGCGGGCGCTCAGGCTCGACGCCGACCTGATCGGCATCAACAACCGCGACCTGCGCAGCTTCCGGACGGACCTCGCCACCTCGGAGCGGCTCGCCCCGATGGTCCCGAAGGACCGCATCGTCGTGGCCGAGAGCGGGATCGCGAACCCGGCCGACATCGCACGGCTGCAGGCCTGCGGCATCCACGCCTTCCTGGTCGGCGAGAGCCTGATGCGGCAGGCGGATGTCGCCGAGGCGACGCGCCGGCTCCTTTCGCCGGCTCTCGTCGAGGTCGCGTGAGCGAGCTCACCCATCTCGACCGGACCGGCGCGGCCAACATGGTCGACGTCTCGGAAAAGCCCGGGACGGCGCGCCTCGCCCGGGCCGAGGGCCGGGTGGTCATGCTGCCCGAGACGGTCGCGCTGATCCGGGCCGGGGACGCCAAGAAGGGCGATGTGATCGGCACCGCGCGGCTCGCCGGCATCATGGCGGCCAAGCGCACGCACGAACTGATCCCGCTCTGCCACCCGCTCCTCCTGACCAAGGTGAAGGTCGAGTGCGATCTCGACGATGCTCTGCCCGGCGTGCGGGTCGCGGCCGAGGTCGCGGTCACCGGCCAGACCGGCGTCGAGATGGAGGCGCTGACCGCGGTCTCCGTCGCGTGCCTCACGCTCTACGACATGGTCAAGGCCGCCGATCGCGGCATGCGCATCGAAGGGATCCGGCTCCTGTCGAAGAGCGGCGGCCGTTCCGGCGAGTACCGGGCCGAGCCGTGACCGCGCTGATCTCCGTCGAGGAGGGCCTTCGGCGCATCCTCGCGAGCGTCGCGGAGCCGGTCGAGGCGGAGAGGGTCGGGATCGAGGCGGCGGCCGGGCGGACGCTCGCGGGCGATCTCGCGGCGCTTCGGACGCAGCCGCCCTTCGCGGCCTCGGCGATGGACGGATACGCCGTCCGCGCGGCCGATCTTGCGGCGCTGCCGGCTCGGCTCAGGGTGGTGGGCCGGAGCGTGGCGGGGCGCGGCCATGCCGGCCGGGTCGGGGCAGGGGAGGCGGTCCGCATCTTCACCGGCGCGCCCATCCCGGAGGGCGCCGACGCCATCGTCATCCAGGAGGATACCGATCTCGGGCAGTCCGAGGTGGAGATCCGCGCCGCCGCGGCCGCCGGCCGCTTCATCCGCCCGGCCGGGCTCGACTTCCGGGCCGGGGACGTGCTGATCCGGGCGGGCGAGCGCATCGATGCGCGCCGGCTCGCGCTCGCGGCCGCGATGGGCCATCCGGAGCTGCCTGTCCGGCGCAAGCCGCGCGTCGCGATCCTGGCGACGGGCGACGAGCTCGTCCGTCCGGGCGAGCCCGCGGGCCCGGACCAGATCGTCGCCTCGAACCCCTATGCGCTCCGCGCGATCGTCGAGCGGGCGGGCGGCGAGGCGATCGATCTCGGCATCGCTCGAGACACGCTCGAGGACCTGCAGCGCGCGATCGGCGCGGCCCGGGACGTCCGGGCCGATCTCCTCGTCACGCTCGGCGGCGCCTCGGTCGGCGAGCACGACCTCGTGCAGACGGCGCTGGCACAGGGCGGGATGGAGCTCGGGTTCTGGCGTGTCGCGCTCAGGCCGGGAAAGCCGCTCATGCATGGCCGGCTCGGGCCCATGCTTCTCCTCGGCCTGCCCGGCAATCCCGTCTCCTCGATCGTGTGCGGGATCCTGTTCGTCGCGCCCGCGATCAGGGCGCTGCTCGGCGATCCGCGCGCCGGGGAAGATCCGTCGGAAGCCGGCATCCTCGGCCGCGACCTCCCGGCGAACGACACGCGCCAGGACTACATGCGCGCGAAGCTCGAGCGAGCGCCCGAGGGCGAGCTCGTCGCCACGCCGGAACAGCGGCAGGATTCCTCCATGCTCGCCACCCTGGCCGCCTCCGAGGCGCTGGTCGTGCGCACCCCGCACGCGCCTGCCGCGAAGGCGGGCGAGCGCTGCCGCCTCATCCGGCTCGATCGCTTCTGCTAGGCCTTCAGGGCGGCTCGGATCTTCTCCGCGTTCGCGGCCAGCACGTCCCTGGGCGCCATCTCGCCCGTATGCGGGCGCAGCGACACGCCGTTCCAGCGCGGCAGGACGTGGACATGCATATGGAACACGACCTGTCCGCCGGCCGGCTCGTTGAACTGCTGGATCGAGAGGCCGTCGGCACCGAGCCCGGCGACCGCCGCCCGCGCGACCTTCTGCACGCTGGCGAAGAGGGCGGCGAGATCCTCCTGGCCGAGGTCGAAGAAGGTGCGGGCCGGCGCCTTCGGGATCACGAGGACGTGCCCGTCGGTGCGCGGCATGATGTCCATGAAGGCGAGGGTCTTGGCGTCCTCGTAGACCTTCTCGGCCGGCATCTCGCCGCGCAGGATCTTGGCGAAGACGTTCGACGGGTCGTAGGCGCTCATGGGCTCCGCTCGGGCGATGTGGCTGCGCGGGCTGCTTAGCGCATCGTCCGCCGATGTGGGAACCGGCGTCGCGGGAAGACCATGCGCGGCCCGGATGGCTTCAGCCTTCGGCGCAATCCGGCTCGACCGGCCGCTCGCCTCTCCGGAACGGGACGGCTTCCTCGTATTCCTCCTGCGCCTGATCGATATACAGCCGCTCGCGGCGGAGATAATCGGCGATGGCGCGCCGGAAGCCGGGATCGGCGATGCCGTGCGCCGAATAGGTGGTGACCGGGCGATAGCCGCGGGCGAGCTTGTGCTCGCCCTGCGCCCCGGCCTCGACCCGCTTCAGCCCGTGCGCGAGGGCGAATTCGATCGCCTGGTAGTAGCAGACCTCGAAATGCAGGAAGGGGTGGTTCTCGATCGCGCCCCAGTTCCGGCCGTACAGCGCGTCCCGCCCGATGAAGTTGATCGCGCCCGCGACGTAGCGGCCGGCGCGCTTCGCCATGACGAGCAGGATGCGGTCGGCCATCCGCTCGCCGATCAGGGAGAAGAAGCGGCGGTTGAGATACGGCCGCCCCCATTTCCGGGAGCCCGTATCCATGTAGAAGGCGAAGAAGGCGTCCCAATGCGCCTCCGTGATCGCGCTGCCCGTGATCCATTCGATCCCGATGCCGGGCGCCAGCGCGTCGCGCCGCTCGCGCCGGATCGCCTTGCGCTTGCGCGAGGCGAGCGCGCCGAGGAAGCCGTCGAAGCTGCCGAAGCCGTCGTCGAGCCAATGGAACTGCTGGTCGGTGCGGATCAGGAAGCCCGCCTCCTCGGCGGCCTGCCGGTCGCCGGCCTCCAGGAAGGTCAGGTGGAGGGAGGACGAGCCCGTCCGCTCGCGCAGCGCCTCAAGGCCGGACAGCAGGATGCGGCGCATCGCGGCCCCATCCTGGCCCGGGCCCACCAGGAGGCGGGGTCCGTTCACGGGCGTGAACGGCACGCTGACCTGGAGCTTCGGGTAGTAGCGTCCGCCGGCGCGCTCGTAGGCTTCGGCCCAGCCGCGGTCGAAGACGTATTCGCCCATGGAGTGGGACTTCAGGTAGCAGGGCGCCGCGGCGGCGAGGCCGGCGCCCGCGCGCGACACGACCAGATGCGCAGGCGACCAGCCGGTACGTCCGCCGACGCAGCCGGAATCTTCGAGCGACGCCAGAAATTCATGTGATACCAGCGGGTTGTCCGTCCCCGCTAAGGCGTTCCACTCGGAAGCGGGCAGGTCGGAAAGCCCGGTGGCCACCGCGATCGTCAGCCCCGGTTCCGTATCTTTGGAGGCGCTCATCCGGAAGTCCCCGCCTGCGAGGGATCGGTGGGCAGCAAGAAGCCCCTGCAGACGCTCAAGCAGGCACGAAGCCTTCGAACACGATCTGGTCCGCATGGGGGAGGGCGCGGCAGGCCTCCTCCCCGGACCGGATCGTCCAGGTCATCACGGGCACGCCGGCGAGCCGCCGCGGCAGGAAGGCGGCCGCGCAGGGCAGATCGAGGTGCCGCCAGGAGACGAAATCGGGCCGGGTCTCGTCCCAGTGGAGCAGGTCGGTCATGGCGCGCAGGCGCTCGGGCGGAAGCTGTGCGGCATCGCCGGCATCGTAGCGCGATTGCCCGACGATGCCGCGGGGCAGATCCGGCGCAATGCGTCGCACCAATCCGATGATCGCAGGATCAAAGGATTTCACGACATGGCGTCCGCGCCGCCCGGTCAGAATCTCCACCGTTCGGCGCGCCAGCCGCTCGTCGCCGTCGAAGCGGCTCTTGATCTCGACGACGAGCGGGGTGCGGTCGCCGATCCGGTCCAGGAACTCCGTAAGCGTCGGAATCCGGTCCTCGCTGCCGCCGATCCCGAGCCTGCCGAGTTCGGCCGCGCTCCGCTCCCGCACCGGACCCGCTGCACCGGTCAGGCGATCCAGATCGTGGTCATGGAAGACCATGGCCTCGCCATCGGCCGAGAGCTGCACGTCGCACTCGATCGCGAACCCGGCCGCGATCGCGGCCTCGGCCGCCGAGACGGTGTTCTCGAAGCGGTGCGCGGCATCGTGCAGGCCGCGATGCGCGATCGGCCGCTCGGTCAGCCAGGCGGGAGCGGTCATTCGACCTCGAAGGTCGCCTCGACCTCGACGGCCGCCCCGAGCGGCAGGCCGGCGACCCCGATGGTCGAGCGGGCATGGCGGCCCTTGTCGCCGAACACCTCCACCATCAGGTCGGAGGCGCCGTTCATGATCCCGGCATGGCCGGTGAAGTCGGTCTGCGCGGCGATGAAGCCGCCGAGCCGGACGCAGCGCGTGACCCGGTCGAGGTCACCGACGGCTGCCTTGAGCTGGGCGATGACGTTGATGGCGCAGAGCCGGGCCGCCTCCTTCGCGGCCTCGGCGGAGACGTCCATGCCGACGCGTCCGACATGCTCGGACGCAAGCTTGCCGTCCGGTCCCAGGCAAAGCTGGCCCGAGATCGTCACGAGCCGCCCCGCCACGACGAAAGGCACGTAGTTCGCAACCGGCGCCGCCGGCCGGGGCAGCTCGATCCCGAGCCTGGTCAGCGCCGCCTCGATCTGTCCTGCCACGTCCGACTCCCCGTTTCCGCCGGATTTCTGGACGACACGCATCGGGCCTGCAAGCGCGCGTTGCCGCGCGCCGCCCGGCATCCCTATCTTCGGCCATTCGGCTCCCGGAGACATCATGCGGTTCTCGGTCGTTCTCGGTTCGACGGCGCTCCTGCTCGCGCTCCCCGCCCAGGCACAGGTCGCGGCGGAGAAACCGCCCCACCTCGCGCCGCACCGGGTGGTCTACGATCTCTCCCTCGCATCGAGCCGGGGGGCCCGGACGATCGAATCGGCCCGCGGCCGCATCGCCTTCGACTTCACGGGGGATGCCTGCGAGGGCTATGCGCTCAAGTTCCGCCAGGTCACCGTGATGCAGAGCGCGGAGGCGGGCACCAAGACCTCCGACCTGCGCACGGCCAATTTCGAGAGCGGCGACGGGCGGACCTTCCGCTTCCGCAACGACACGGGCTCGGGCGAGGGTCCGGGCCAGAGCGTCGACGGCAGCGCCGAGCGCAAGCCGAACGGGCCGCTCTCCGTCCGGCTCAAGTCGCCGAAGCGGGACAATGTCTCGCTCGACGGCGACGCGGTGTTCCCGAACACCCAGATGCGCGACCTCATCGCGGCGGCCCGCGCCGGAAAGACCACGCTCGCAATGAAGATCTTCGACGGGTCGGACGACGGTCGCACCGTCTACGAGACCCTGTCGGTGATCGGGAAGCGGATCGAGCCGGGCAACCTGGAGGGCCTGGAGGAGCCCGCCCGGCAGGAAGGCCTCGCCAAGCTGGCTCGCTGGCCGGTCACGATGAGCTACTTCAAGCCGGGCCGGAGCGACCAGACGCCGATCTACGTGCTGAGCTTCGACCTCTACGAGAACGGCGTCAGCCGGGCTCTCCGCCTCGATTACGGGGATTTCGCCCTGAAGGGGGAGATGACGCGGCTGGAGCTCCTGCCTGAGAAGCCGTGCCAGCGCTGACGAAGGGAAAGGCGAGGCCCTTCTGCACGGCTGCCGCTCCGAATTTCTCGCGGATGCGGTCGATCGCCGCCTCGACCTTCACCTCCTCGGCGAGGTGCAGGTCGGCGAGATCGCCGCGATCGGCCTCCTCGGCCGGGCAGAGGTCGGAGGCGCCGACCCCGATGAGCCTGAAATAGGTCCCGTCCGCCTCGTCCCGGAGCATCGCCCGCGCGGGCTCGAAGAGGCGCCGGGCCAGCTGGGTCGCCGGCAGGCCCGACCGCGTCCGGGTCGCGAGCCGGAAGTTCCGGTCCTTGAGCTTCAGGACGACGCTACGGCCGGCGAGCGACGAGCGCTTGAGCCGGAGCGACACCTTCTCGCAGAGCCGCCACAGGATCGGCTCGAGCTCCTCGAAACGGGCGATGTCGGCGTTGAACGTGGTCTCCGCCGAGACGCTCTTCGCCTCGCGGCGCGGCTCGACCTTGCGGGCATCCTCGCCGCGGGCGAGGCGGGCCAGGCGCTCGCCGTCCCGTCCGAGCAGGCGGATCAGTTCCTCGGGGCGGCGGTCGCGGAGGTCGCGCACGAGGCGGAGGCCCGCCTTCTGCAGCCGCGCCTCGGTCTGCCTGCCGATGCCGGGCAGGATGCCGACGGGGCGAGGCGAGATGACGTCGAGCGCGTCGGACCGACCGAGGACGGAGAAGCCGCGCGGCTTCTCCTGGTCGGAGGCGATCTTGGCCAGGAACTTGTTGTACGAGAGCCCGACCGAGACCGTGATGCCGATCTCGCGCTCGACCCGCCGGGCGAAGCGCACGAGCGTGCGGGCCGCACCCGCGCCATGGACGCGCTCCGTCCCGGTGAGGTCGAGGAACGCCTCGTCGATCGAGATCGGCTCGACGAGAGGCGTCAGCTCCAGCATGAGCCGGCGCACCTCGCGGCCCACGGCCGAATACTTGTCGAAGTTCGGCCGGATGACCGTCGCGTGAGGGCAGGCCTTGAGCGCCTTGAACATCGGCATGGCGGACCGGATGCCGTAGGTCCGGGCGATGTAGCAGGCGGTGGCCACGACGCCGCGCGTCCCGCCGCCTACGATCACCGGGACGTCGCGCAGAGCCGGATCGTCCCGCTTCTCGACCGCCGCGTAGAAGGCGTCGCAGTCCACATGAGCGATGGCGAGGCGGTCGAGCTCCGGGTGGCGGAGCAGGCGAGGGGAGCCACAGCGGGCGCAGCGTTCGCCTTCCGGCGTGTCCTCGCCGGCTTCGCAGTCCCGGCAGATCGTCGGGATCCGCGCCACGTTCAGGGCTCGAACGTCGCCTCGGGCGAGAGCCTCGCGCGGGCGGCGGCGATCTCGGCCGGGTCGAGCCCGATCTCGCCCGCGATGGCGAGGAGAAGTTCCTCGTCGGACGAGACATGGTCGAGAATCGCCGCATAGAAGCCGGGCTGCGCGGCCGCCTGCCGGATGGTGTCGGGCCGCAATCCCGTCACGGCCAGGAAGCCCGCCAGCCTTTCCGGCTCGGCAATGAGGCGATTGAACGCAGCGAGCGCCACATTTTCGGCGTGACTTGTATCATTTGAGCCGCGCCCAGTGTGTCGACCGGTGAATTTGCCTTTCATCAACATGTCTTCTCTAGCCTCGTCGGCGCCCGGAGAAGGCGGAGCGAGCGGCCGGCCGAGCCTCCTTTCGGGATCAGGACACGTCCGATGAAGAAGACCGTGCTCATTGTCGAGGACAACGAGCTCAACATGAAGCTCTTCGGCGACCTGCTCGAGGCGCACGGCTACGCAACCCTCAAGACCGGCAACGGAATCGAGGCCATCGAGCTCGCCCGCGCGCATCATCCGAATCTCATCATCATGGACATCCAGCTTCCGGAAGTCTCGGGCCTCGATGTCACGCGCTGGCTGAAGGAGGACGAGGAGCTCCGCTCGATCCCGGTCATCGCCGTGACCGCCTTCGCGATGAAGGGCGACGAGGAGCGGATCCGTGAAGGCGGCTGCGAGGCCTATCTGTCCAAGCCCATCTCGGTCGCCAAGTTCCTGGAAACCGTCCGCACCTATCTGAACGCTGCGTAGAGTTGGGGAGAGGCGATGTCGGCCCGCGTGCTTGTGGTGGATGACATCCCCACCAATGTGAAACTGCTCGAGACCAAGCTGTCGGCCGAATATTTCGACGTCCTGACCGCCTCCAACGGCCCGGACGCGATCGCGATCTGCGAGCAGGGGCTCTGCGACATCGTCCTTCTCGACGTGATGATGCCGGACATGGACGGGTTCGAGGTCTGCCGCCGCCTCAAGAACTCGCCCATGACGGCGCATCTTCCGGTCGTCATGGTGACCGCGCTCGACCAGCCGAGCGACCGCCTGCGCGGCCTCGATGCCGGTGCCGACGACTTCCTGACGAAGCCCGTCGACGACACGGCCCTCTTCGCGCGGGTCCGCAGCCTCGTGCGGCTCAAGGCGGTGACGGACGAGCTTCGCGCCCGCCTCATGGCGTCCCGGCACGGCTTCGGCGACCCGCTCGCGGCCGCGACAGCCGAGACGGGGCAGAACGGCCACGTCCTGATCGTCGACGACCGCGCGAGCTCCTACGAGCGCCTCTCGGCCGCGCTGTCGCAGTATCACCGCGTCGAGGTCGAGGCGGATCCGCATCAAGCGATGATGCGGGCGGCCGAGAGCGAGTACGACGTCGTCCTGATCAGCCTGGGCCTGCAAGGCTTCGACGGGCTGCGCCTCTGCAGCCAGCTCCGCTCGCTCGAGCGGACGCGCCATGTGGCGGTCGTGCTGATTGCCGACATGGACGACCGGGGCCGCGTCCTGCGCGGGCTCGACATCGGCGCGCATGACTTCCTTGTCCGGCCGGTCGACCGCAACGAGCTCGTCGCGCGCGTCCGCACGCAGGTCAGGCGGAAGCGCTTCGCGGAGCGGCTGCGCGACGGCGTGCAGCTCTCGATGGACGCCGCCATCACGGATGGCCTGACCGGGCTGCACAACCGCCGCTACCTCGACATGCACCTCGCCAACCTCTTCGAGGATGCCGTCCGCCGTGGGGCCGATCTCGCCCTGCTGCTCCTCGACATCGACCGGTTCAAGTCGGTCAACGACCGCTACGGCCACGATGTCGGCGACGAGGTGCTGCGCGAATTCGCGACCCGCATCCGCACGCTGACGCGCGGGGTCGATCTCGTGGCGCGCTATGGCGGCGAGGAGATCGTGGTGGTCGTCCCCGACGCCTCGCTCGACGAGGCCCGGATGGTCGCCGAGCGCATCCGCGAGCGCGTGGGCTCCAGCCCGTTCGCCTACGCGAACCGCACCCGCAACCTGGACGTGACCGTCTCGATCGGGGTCGCGGCCAGGCAGCTCGGCGACGGAAGCGCGGGCGAGCTCGTGAAGCGGGCCGATATCGCGCTGTACAGGGCCAAGGAAGCCGGGCGGAACAGAGTCATCGCCGCCGCCGCATGACGCGGCCGCCAAGATCCGCCGGACCTTAACCTTGACAAGCGTTTAACGGCGCGCGGCCGTTCTGTCGTATTGGTTTCGCTGAGCGAGGGCTGTACTTTGCCCCTGTACCGGCGAAGCCCGAAAGGGCGACGCCCGAGTAGCCCTCCGACGCTCAGGTCCGCCGCATCTCCTGGGTTTCGAGGGCTAGGCCGGTTCGGGAGCGGCACCAGCCTCCTCATCGCCGCTCCCGGCCGGCCACCTTTCACCTGGCTTGCCGCTGCTTGGGGCCGAGGCCCGCCTCGAACAGGTCCTCGGCTTGCGCCGGCTTCGGCACCGGCGAGGCCGCGGCCGGCCCGGCATCCGGCCGGGCCTGCGGCTGGCTCTCCGGACGCGCCAGGGAGAAGCAGCCGATATCCTTCGCGCCCTCCATCGTGCTCAGGCTCTTCTCGAAGTGCAGCGCGGGGCTGTGGCGGAAGCGCCAGGCATCCACGGCGTCCAGGCCGTCCCGCGTCACGATCCCGAAGACCGGGCCGGGCGAGCGTCCGCGGGCCCGCAGAAACGGGAAACGGCCGCTCTCGTCATGGGCGAAGACCGCGACGGCCGTGATGCCCCCGAGCCGTTCCGGGCGGGGCAGGGCGAAGTAGTTGATGCCCTCCGCCATGTGGAAGGCGAGCGCGCTCGCCGCATTGCGCCGGATCAGGAGGCGGATCAACTCCGCCGCGCGGGGCGGGGCGTCGCATTCGAGCTCGCGCAGAACGACCGCCGCGAAGTCGAACCGGGCATCCTCCTCGTAGCAGCGGATGCGCTCTGCGGAATCCCGGATTGCCGTGCAGGCCGGGGCCGGCGGGGGCGCCTGGGCCTCGGCGCTTCCGGCCCAGAGGGCCGCGCACATAACCGCCCACGCCCACCGCGCCCGCATCGTGCTCCCCGCTCGCCCGCCGGGATCGTAGCGTGGCGGCCTGCGCCTTTCATCGCCTCCGTTCGGAGAAGGTCAGGCCTTGCTCTCGGCCGGAGCGGGGCGGGTGATGGCGTCCACCGTCGCGAGCGCGAGCTCCCGGAGCGCCTCGACGGGGATCGGCACCCCGACGCGCTGCTCGCCCGAGGCCGTGTGGAACCACACCACCGCGATCCGGTCGTGCTTGGAGACGGCGATGTCGCGGCCGCAGAGCGGCAGGTGGAAGAGACCGGGACCGTCGAGCGCGATCTCGACCGGCGGCGCGTCGGACACCTGTCCGTTCAGGGGATCGCTCATCATTCTTCCTTCCGCCCTCGCGGGCGGCCTTGCGCGGGCAAGCCTGAAACGAAAAAGCGCCCAAAGGGGCGCTTCTCAAGTGAAATCAACCTCTTAGGAGGCGATATTCACTTGATCTTGGCTTCCTTGAACTCGACGTGCTTCTTCGCGACCGGGTCGTACTTCTTCATCGACAGCTTGTCGGTCATGGTGCGCGAGTTCTTCTTCGTGACGTAGTAGTAGCCCGTATCGGCGGTCGAGACGAGCTTCACCTTGATGGTGACGGCCTTGGCCATGACGATCTCCTGAATGGGGTAGCGCACGCGCAAGGCGGCGCAGCCGGGCCCGGCCGGCTCAAATCGTGCTCCTTCCTCGCCGAAATGGGCGAAAAGGTCAAGGACGGGGACGGGGAATCACGCCGGGCCGAGCAGCTCGCGGACGAAGCGCTTCTGCCGCTCGTAGTAGAACGGGACCGGGAGCTCGTGCCCGAAGCCTTCCTCGGCGCGGCGTTCCAGCTCCTGCAGCATGACCACCGTGATCGGAGGGAGATCGAGCTTCATCGCCTCCTCGACTTCGACCCAGAGGAGCTCGACCAGTTCCTTGTCCGGTCCGACGAAGCCCGGCTCCTCCAGCGCGATCGCCTCGCGGTCGATGGCGAAGAAGCGCGTGTCGAAGCGCTTCGGCCGGCGCGGCGGCGTGATCGCGCGCCCAATGAAATGCACCGCGCCGAGATCGGGCAGGATGCCCCGCTCGAAGAACGATGCCCAGGAACCCGCGCGCGGGCCGGCCGGCATCGATTCGGCCCTGCGGCCGATCATGAGCCCGGTCTCCTCATAGGTCTCGCGGATCGCCGTCAGCGCGAGGGCGCGGCCGCGCGACGGGGAGGGCCGCACCGTACGGGCGATCAGCGCCGCCTCGACCGGAGGCGGCAGCGCGCCTTCCGCCGGCATGCGGCGGTCATCCGCCTCGATCCGGCCGCCTGGGAACACGAACTTGCCCGGCATGAACTTGTGGCCGTGGTGGCGCTTGCCCATCAGCACCTTGGGGGCGGCGCCGCCCCGGTCGATCACGATGAGGGTCGCGGCGTCCCTCGGTCTCTGGTTGGGCCAGCGTCGCTCGCGCGCGACGCTCGATACGTATTCCGTCAGCCGCTCAGCGTGCCCGTCGCTCACCCTCGTCTCCTGCCCGGCTCTGGACTGCCGCATCCGCCGGCGGGCGCCCGAAGCCATGCATCCCTAGCGCGTATTGCAGGCCGACGACAGCGCCCTTCACGGGTTGCAGAAGAGCGAGGCAGAGCACGATCGCCAGGCTCGGCCAGAGGAGAGCGTGGACGGCGAGCGGCAGGCCCTCCAGCTTCATCTCCGTCACGTAGATGCCGTAGCCGAGGAGATGCCCGACGATGAACATGACGATGTAGGGCGGGAAATCGTCCGCCCGGTGATGGTGGAATTCCTGTCCGCAGGCCGAGCAGGCGTGCTCCACCTTCAGGAACCTGCCGAAGAGCCGCCCTCCGCCGCAGCGCGGGCAGCGGCAGGTGAAGCCCCGCCGGACGGCCGCAAGACCATCCGGAGCGGCCGGGGCGGCTCCATAGACCCGCATCTCGGTCATCTCCCGCTCCGCTTCCGCTTCGGGCCGCCGCCCATATCCACGACCCGCTTCCTAGCGCCGGAGGCTCGGGAAGGCTTGGCCGCGCCGCCGCGGCGCTTCGTCCGGCCCGCCCCTTCGCTCAGGAGCTCGAAGCGGAGCGCGCCGGCGACCGGCGCCGCCTCCACCAGCTTGACCTCGACCGTGTCGCCGAGCCTGTAGGTCTCGCCCGTGCGGTCGCCAACGAGGGCATGCTGCCGCTCCTCGTACCGATAATAGTCCGCCCCGATCGTCGAGGCCGGCACGAACCCGTCGGCACCCGTGTCGGAGAGCTTCACGAACAGCCCGGACTTGGTGACGCCGGAGATGCGGCCTGTGAAGGTCGCGCCGATCTGGTCGGCGAGGTGGAAGGCGATGAGCCGGTCGATCGTGTCGCGCTCCGCCGCCATGGCGCGGCGCTCGGCGGCCGAGATCTCCTCGCCGATCCGCGAAAGCTGCTCGGTCGTCGTCCCGGCCGGGAGCCCGTCCTCGCCGAAGCCGAAGGCCCGGATCAGCGCCCGATGCACGACGAGATCCGCATAGCGGCGGATCGGCGAGGTGAAATGCGCGTAGCGGCGCAGGTTCAGGCCGAAATGGCCGAGATTCTCGGCCGCATAGACCGCCTGGGCCTGCGAGCGCAGCACGACCTCGTTGATGAAGGGCTCGTGCTCGGAGCCGGCGAAGGCGCGCAGAATGCCGTTGAAGAGGGCGGGCTTGAGCGCGCCGGCCTTCGGCAGCTTGTGCCCGACCGAGGCCAGGACCTCGCCGAGCGCCCGCATCTTCTCGAGCGACGGCTCGTCGTGGACGCGGTAGACGAGCGGCGAGTTCGCCTTCTCCAGCGCCTCGGCCGCCGCGACATTGGCGAGGATCATGAATTCCTCGATCAGCCGGTGCGCCTCCAGCCGCTCGGGCACGTGGACGCGCTCGACCCGGCCCTCTGCGTCCAGCACGATCTTGCGCTCGGGCAGGTCGAGGAAGAGCGGGCCGCGCCTGTCGCGCGCGCGGCCGAGCGCCGCGTAGGCGGCCCAGAGCGGCTTCAGGACCGGCTCGAGCAGCGGACCCGTGACGTCGTCCGGCCGGCCGTCGATGGCGGCCTGCGCCTGCCCGTAGGAGAGGCGCGCGGCCGACCGCATCATGATCCGGTGGAAGGAATGGCGCTTCTTGCGCCCGTCGGCGGCGATCGTGATCCGGGCCGCAAGCGCCGGGCGGGGCTCGCCCTGCCTGAGCGAGCAGAGGTCGTTCGAGATGCGCTCCGGCAGCATCGGCACGACCCGGTCGGGGAAATAGACCGAGTTGCCGCGTTTCAGCGCCTCGCGGTCCAGCGCCGAGCCTGGCCGGACATAGGCCGCAACATCCGCGATGGCGATCCTCAGGACGAAGCCGCCCGGGTTGTCCGGATCGGGATCCGGCGCGGCGTGGACGGCGTCGTCGTGGTCCTTGGCGTCCGGGGGATCGATGGTGACGAGAGGCAGGTCGCGCCAGTCCTCGCGGCCCTTGGGGCCGGCCGGCTTGGCGCTCTCCGCCTCGGCCAGCACCTCGGTCGGGAAGACGTGCGGGATGTTGTGCGCATGGAGCGCGACGAGGCTCACGGCCTTCTCGGACTTGAGCGAACCCAGGACCTCGCGGATCTTCGCCTGAGGCAGGCCGAAGCGGCTCGACCGGACGAGCGCGCCGGATACGAGGTCGCCCTCCCGGGCGCCGTTCCGGTCGGCCTCGGCGACCATGACCTCGCGGCCCTGCGCCTTCTTGTCGACGGGCACGATCCGGCCGCCGCCGGACGGCAGCGCCTTGAACACGCCGAGGATGTCGGTGCGCTCCTTCTGGAGGACCTTGACGATCCGCCCGGCATGGGCGCCGCCTTCGCCCGGCCGCGGATCGATGCGGACGAGGGCGCGGTCGCCGATCCCCGCTGCGCGCAGGCCGGGCGGCACGCGCCGGCCGGGTACGATGACGATCCTCGGCTTGCTGCCGGTTTCTCCGTCCCACTCGGCCGGCTCGGCGACGAGCTCGCCGTCGCGGTCGCGTCCGGTGATCTCGGCGACGAGTACGGCCGGGAGGGCGCCGTTCGCCCGGAGCCGCTTGCCGCGGCGCGCGAGGGTGCCGTCGTCCTCCAGCTCGCGCAGCCTGTCCTTGAGCCAGAGCCGGTCGGCGCTGCCGAGCCTGAAGGCCCGTGCGATCTCGCGCTTGCCGACCTTGCCGGGCGCGCTCGCGATGAAGGCGGCCAGCTCCTCGCGCGAGGGCAGGGGAGCCGGGCCTGTCTGATGATGTCGTGATTTCACTCTGCGCCTGAGGTGGTGCCTGCGGCCTCTTGGCGCAAGGTTCTCACCTGACCAGCTCGCGCATGGCGGCGTCGAGCCCTTCGATGGTCAGCGGATACATGCGGTTCGACATGAGCTGGCGCACGAGCCCGATCGACTGCGTGTAGCTCCAATGGTTCTGCGGCACGGGGGATAGCCAGACCGCCTTGTGGAAATGGTTCAGGAGGCGCTCCATCCAGACCTGCCCGGCCTCCTCGTTCCAGTGCTCGACCGACCCGCCGGGCATGACGATCTCGTAGGGGCTCATCGAGGCGTCGCCGACGAAGACGGCGCGGTAGTCGGACGGATAGGTCCGGATCACGTCCAGCGTCGGGATGACCTCGGAATGCCGCCGCCGGTTCTCCTTCCACAGCCGCTCGTAGGGGCAGTTGTGGAAGTAGAAGTGCTCGAAATGCTTGAACTCGAGCCGCGCGGCGGAGAACAGCTCCTCCGCCTTCTCGATATGCCAGTCCATCGAGCCGCCGACGTCGAGGAAGAGCAGGACCTTCACGGCGTTGCGCCGCTCCGGCCGGAGCTTCACGTCGAGATAGCCCTTGTTGGCCGTCTCGCGGATCGTGCCGTCGAGGTCGAGCTCCTCGGCCGCGCCCGTGCGGGCGAAGCGGCGCAGGCGCCTGAGCGCGATCCGCATGTTGCGCACGCCGAGCTCGACATCGTCGTCGTAGTCCTTGAAGTCGCGCCTGTCCCAGACCTTCACGGCCCGGAAGTTGCGGTTCTTGTCCTGGCCGATCCGTATCCCTTCCGGGTTGTAGCCATACGCGCCGTAGGGCGAGGTGCCGCCGGTCCCGATCCATTTCGAGCCGCCCTGGTGGCGGCGCTTCTGCTCCTTGAGGCGCTCCTTCAGGGTCTCCAGGAGCTTGTCCCAGCCCATCGCCTCGATCTGCCTCTTCTCCTCCTCGGTGAGGTATTTCTCGGCGATCTTCCGGAGCCATTCCTCCGGGATCTCGGCCTTCTCGAGGGCGGCGCCGAGCGTCTCGATGCCCTTGAAGACCTGGCCGAAGACCCGGTCGAACTTGTCGAGGTTGCGCTCGTCCTTCACGAGCGTGGCGCGGGCGAGATAGTAGAACTCCTCCACCCGCTTCTCGGCGAGATCCCTGTCGAGCGCTTCCATGAGCGTCAGGAACTCGCGCAGCGTGACCGGCACCTTGGCCGCGCGCAGCTCCGTGAAGAAGTTGAGGAACATGCGCCCTCTCTAGAACGCGGGAGCGGCCCGCTCAATCGGCTCCGTCCGCTCCGGGATGACAAGGCGCGCGCCGGCGCGCTAAGAGCGGACCTTCCCTCAGCCCGGGTCCCCGATGAAAGCGCGCGTCACCGTCACCCTGAAGTCCGGAGTGCTCGACCCCCAGGGCAAGGCGATCGAAGGCGCGCTCGCCTCGCTCGGCATCCGCGGCATCCTGGGCGTGCGGCAGGGCAAGGTCTTCGACGTCGAGCTCGCGACCGAGGATGCCGGGGAGGCGGAGGCGACGCTCCGGCAGGCTTGCGAGAAGCTCCTCGCGAATACGGTCATCGAGAACTTCCACTACGAGGTCGAGACGCCGGGGCAGAACGGCGGCGGGCGGCGCGGGCGCGAGACCGCCCCGGCGACGCTCTCGCCGGACGATCCGACCGTGGAGGCGGCCGATGACGCCGAGATGCCGATCGAGGGTCATCCATAGTCGTCTTGACCCGCTTCTCCGCTTGCGTACCACTACCAGTGGTTGCGTTACCGGGGGCGGCATATGGAGTTCGCCAAGCAGGTCGATGCCAAGATCAAGGAATGCGGTGAGAACGCTTCGAGATACAGGAAGAAGGCGAGCAGAGCGTCGGGCTACGCCAGGCTGATCGACGTCGCGATCGCGCTCCTCGGCGTCCTAGGAAGCGCCAATGCCGTGACGCTCTTTCTTCAGCATTGGGCGGACCTGGAGAGCTTTCTGAAGAGCTATGTCGGGCTGGCGCTCACCCTCGGACACCGCGAGCAGTTGATGAGTGCGCTCGCATCCGCCCCGGTGTTCCTGATCAGCCTGAAACGGTTCTTGGGCTTGCCGAGCAAGGCCGAGGACTATTCCAGGAAGGCCTCTGGATATCAGCGGTACGAGAACGTATTCAGCAACTACCGCCGGGTCATCGGCGAGGCACCTCCGAGCGATCAGGTTCGCGCGTTGTTCAACAGCGATGTGGCCTCCTTCGAGGGGTTCGAGACAGCAGTCTGAGATCGGTACATGAAAGCCGCCGTCATCCTCTTCCCGGGCTCCAACCGCGAGCGCGACGTCGAGCGGGCGCTCCGCCTCGCCGGAGCGGATGTGCAGCGGGTCTGGCACGCCGAGCACGAGCTGCCGGCCGGGACGGACCTCGCGGTCCTGCCGGGCGGCTTCTCCTACGGCGACTATCTGCGCTGCGGCGCGATCGCGGCGCGCTCGCCCGCCATGGACGCGGTGCGGGCGCATGCGGCGCGCGGCGGGCTGGTGCTCGGCATCTGCAACGGCTTCCAGATCCTGTGCGAATCCGGGCTCCTGCCCGGGGCCCTGATGCGCAACGCCAAGCTCCGCTTCATCTGCCACCGCCAGCATGTCCGGGTGGAGCGCGCGGATACGGCCTTCACCCGCAACTACGCCCCCGGGCAGGTGATCGACATCTGCGTGGCGCATGGGGAGGGCAACTATACGGCGGACCCGGCGACGCTCGCGCGGCTCGAGGGCTATGGGCTCGTCGCCTTCCGGTATTGCGACCCGAACGGCGAGGTGACGGTCGATTCGAACGTCAACGGCTCGACCAACTCGATCGCCGGCATCTATTCGCCGAACCGGAACGTGCTCGGCCTGATGCCGCACCCTGAGAACTTCGTCGATCCGCTCGTCGGTGGCACCGACGGCCTGCCGCTCTTCCAGAGCCTGGTCGGCCGGATCGCCCAGGCGGCCTGATCAGCGCTTTCCGGCCGACCGGCGGGCGCGGAACTCGCCCGCGCGCCGGGGCGCGCCCTCGGGTGGCGCAGCCTCGCCGGCGGGCTCCCCCCGGAGGGCCCGGCGGAACTCGTCGCGGCGCTCGTGGATGGAGGCGATCACCGGCCCCATGGCGATGCCGATATCGACGAGCAACGCCTCCGAGAGCTGAAGGCTCGCCTCGATCGTCTCCGGCACCGCGTCGGTCACCCCGAGCCTGTAGAGCTCGGCGGCGTGGCGGGCGTCGCGCGCCCGCGCCACGATCGTGAGGTCCGGGCGCCAGGCCCGCACGGTTTCCACCACGGCCTGGCTCGCGCTTGGGACGTCGAGCGTGACGACAAGCGCCCGCGCCGTGTCGAGGCCGCAGGTCCGCAGGAAGAGCGGCGAGGAGGTGTCGCCGTAATAGACCGGCTGGCCCGCCTCGCGCTGCGCGAAGACGAGGGCGGGGTTGGAGTCGATCGCCAAATACGGCACGCCGTGGCGCTTCAGCATGTCGGCGATGAGCTGCCCGACGCGGCCGAAGCCGGCGATCACCACCCGGCCGGGCTCGGCGGGAGGGTTGGGCAGGTTCACGGCCGGGGTCTCGGGCGCGATGCGGCGGCTGAGGGGCCGGGCGACGCGGGCGAGCGGCGGGATCAGGATCATCGTCACCGTGGTGATGAGGAGGAGCGGCTGCGCCACCTCCTGCGGCAGGAGCTGTACGCCGAGCGCCGCGCCGACCAGCACGAAGGCGAACTCTCCCCCGGGAGCCAGCAGGAGCGCCATCTCGACCCCGACCCGTCCGGGCAGACGGAAGAGGCGCGCCAGCCCCCAGGTCAGGACGGCCTTGACCAGGAGCAGGCCGCCGGCCGCAAGCACGATCGTCACGGGCGCGTCCAGCAGCGCCGTCACGTCGAGCCCCATCCCGACGGACAGGAAGAACACGCCGAGCAGCAGCCCCTTGAAGGGATCGACCACCGCCTCGATCGCCCGGCGGTATTCGGTCTCGGCGAGGAGCAGCCCGGCCACGAAGGCGCCGAGCGCCATGGACATCCCGCTCGCGGCCGCCAGCAGGGCCGCCACGATCACCATGAGGAACGAGGCAGCCAGGAACAGCTCGGAGCTGCGCGTCTGCGCCACCATGTGGAAGAGCGGCCGCATGGCGAGGCGCCCGAGGACCACGATCACGGCCAGCGCCACGGCGGCCTGCCCGAGCGCCAGGACGAGGTTCCAGGCGAGGCCGCCATCGTCCGGCGCCCCGAGCGCCGCGATGGTGAACAGGATCGGGGCGACCGCGAGATCCTGGAACAGGAGCACGGCAAAGGTGGCGCGGCCCGTGGGCGAGCCGAGTCGCTTCTGCGCCGCGAGGACCGGGACGACGATCGCCGTGGAGGAGAGCGCCAGCGCCAGCCCGCTCAGCACCGCCGCGACGGGCGTGATGCCGAGCAGCATGCCGATCCCGCCGATCGCGAGCGCGCAGGTCGCGACCTGCGCCGCGCCGAGCCCGAATACCAGGCGGCGCAGGACGCGGAGCCTGTCCCAGGAGAGCTCGATGCCGATCGTGAAGAGGAGGAACACCACCCCGAGCTCGGCTAGATGGGACACCTCACCCCGGTTCGGGATCGTCACCCAGGTCAGCCAAGGCAGCTCGGGCGCGAACCGCCCGAGGCCGTAGGGACCGAGGAGCGCGCCGGCGCCGATGAAGCCGAGGACCGGGCTGATCCGCAGCCGCGTCGCCAGCGGCACGACGATCCCCGCCGTCGCAAGGAAGAGGATGACCTCCTTGTAGGACGCGATATCCGCCGCCGGCGCCGCCATCCCGCCCTGCCTGTCCCCGCTCGGCCGCGCCGCGGCAGGTCCCGCCGCATCCCGAGTCGTCCTACGCTAGATCATCAACTCCGGACGCGGGAAGAACATCCGCGGCTCTGAATGCGTGCCCGCGGGAGATGCCTGTCAGGGAGCGCGGCACGGGATGGCGGGTGCGGCCTGCAGGATGCCGGCGGCGCGCGCCCGCAGCTCGCGCGAAACCGTCTTCAGCTCGGCCACCCGATAGGCTTCCAGGCGCAGCGTCTCGTTGCAGCTGCACGACCGGTTCGTCAGGTCGAAGCACTCGTCGTGCCGCTTGCAGACTTCGTCGAGCGGGTCCGTCGAGAGCAGCTCGTCGCCCCGGTTGCCGCGGCCGCAGAAATTGCCGTGGAACAGGTCGGCGCCCGTGACGGTCGCGGCGACGTCGCCGCCCGGGAGCCGTTCGTGGGAACGGCGGTCCCCCGTATTCAGCTCGTTCGCCGGACCGCCCGCGCGGCTGGGTTTCTTCTGGAAGCTCGGGACGAGCGGCTTGTCGGGCGTCTGCGCCGCGACCGGCGCGTCGTATTGCAGGGCGCCCGCGTCCGTCGTCTCGTCGGGAAGCGGGTGTTCCTGCTGCGCCGCCGCGCCGAGCGGGACTAGGCTCGCGACGAGCGCCAGCGCGCGTATCCAACGGGTCACTCCTTGCCTCCTGATCGGTGGATGCCTGCAAACCCGCGATCCGCCCGGGAGGTTCACTCCCGGTTCGGGGCGAGGCGCCGCATTCCGGCATCGCTTGTTCCCGGCCTGCGCCTTGCCTATGACCGCCGGGACAGGAACGGATCGAGCATGCGCTTCACGGGCACGGAGAACTACGTCGCGACGGACGACCTGAACGTCGCGGTGAACGCCGCGATCGTGCTGGAACGGCCGCTGCTCGTGAAGGGAGAGCCCGGGACGGGCAAGACGGTGTTGGCCGAGGAGATCGCGCGCGCGCTTGGTGCGCCCCTCCTCACCTGGCACGTGAAATCGACCACCAAGGCGCAGCAGGGGCTCTACGAATACGACGCCGTCTCCCGCCTGCGCGACTCGCAGCTCGGCGATCCGCGGGTATCGGATATCCGCAACTATATCCGTCGCGGGAAGCTGTGGGACGCCTTCGTCTCCGAGACGCGGCCGGTGCTCCTGATCGACGAGATCGACAAGGCCGATATCGAGTTCCCGAACGATCTTCTCCTCGAGATCGACCGGATGGAGTTCCACGTCTACGAGACGGGCGAGACCGTCCGGGCGGCGAAGCGGCCGATCGTCGTCATCACGTCGAACAACGAGAAGGAGCTGCCCGACGCGTTCCTGCGCCGCTGCTTCTTCCACTACATCCGCTTCCCCGACCCGGACACGATGGCCCGCATCGTCGAGGTGCATTACCCGGGCATCAAGCGCCGGCTGGTGGAGGAGGCGCTCCGCCTCTTCTTCGAGGTGCGCGAGGTGCCCGGGCTGAAGAAGAAGCCCTCCACATCCGAGCTCCTCGACTGGCTGAAGCTCCTCATGAGCGAGGATATCGGGCCGGAGCAGCTGCGCGAGCGCGACCCGCGCAAGCTCATCCCGCCCCTGCACGGGGCGCTCCTGAAGAACGAGCAGGACGTGAGCCTGTTCGAGAAGCTGGCCTTCATGGCCCGACGCGAGGCACGGTGATGGACGAGGACCGTTTCAACATCGAGCTCAGGAAATTCCTGAAGCAGGTCGGCGTGACGTCGCAGCGCGAGATCGAGAAGGCGGTGCGCGAGAGCGGCGCGTCCGGCCGCTCGATCCGCGTGAAGATGGTGCTGACCTCCGAGGACGTGCCGCTGAACCACGTCGTCGAGGACACGATCGAGCTGGAATAGGGCCCGCTCTCCCGACCGACCCCGGCCGGGGCTGCAACGGCCCGGAAGCGCGACTCCCGGGAGCGCACGGGTGAGGAAGAAGGAGCGCGGAGCCGCTCCCGAGACGAAATCGATGAAAGAGCCGCGAGCTTAGTCGTCCAGCCCCTTCCTGTGTTCCGCCATCGCTGCGCGGTGCGCCTTCACCTCGGCTTCGATGAGGCCGCTCATGGTCCGGTTCATCCGCCCAAGCGTGTCGTGAGCCTCCTGAAGCCGGATATCCGTGACCTCTTTCAGGCGACGGCTTTCGGCGATCGCCCTGTCGGCACGGTCGAACAGCTCGTCTCTTCGGCTCGATAGATCGGAAGCGCCGGACATACCCACCCCCTTCGTTGCAGGCGGGAGCGCACGTCTCTCTCAGGCGTCGGTGCCTACGGGTTCGTTGCCGACGATGCCCAAGCTTCTGCTCATCCGAGGCGAGACGCAACTCGGCTCGCGGAGTGCATGATCGCAAAAGAAAAGGCCCGGGTGGACCCGGGCCTTCCAGACGGGTTGCCGCAGGGGCTCAGCAATCCGTCTTGGTCTTGGTGACCTTGTCGCCCATGTCGTTGGTCTTGGTCACCGATTTGGTCTCGCAGCCGACGCTGCCGGTGGTCTCGACCTTCTTCTTCACCACGGTGCCGTCCATCGTGTCGCGCTTGATGACGGTGGTCTCTTCCGCCGGCTTCTCGCGGATGATGGTCGTCTGGGCGAAGGCGGTCGACCCGATCAGGGTCGCGGCCAGTGCAAGGGTCACGGCTTTCATCGGATCTCTCCGGATGGTTGAACGATGGCCTCAGAACGCCCGTCCGGAAGATTACGTTCCCGTGATCCCGGCCAAAGTGCCGCAGCGGGTCAGAAGCGCATGCCGACGCCCGGCCGGCCGTTGTTGAAGGTCGGCGTGACGGCGCGCGGATCGTCTTCCAGCTCGAAGCGGCCCGGCTGGGAGCGGGGAGGGCGGCTGTCGATGCGGCCCGCATAGCCGCCGTCCTCCGCGGCGGCGGAGGGCGCCCGCAGCTTGCGCCGCGGCGCCGAGGCCCGGCTCTCGGCCGCTGCCCCGGCCTCGCCCTCGGCCGGCCGGCGGGTGCCCCGCTGCGGCGCCTTTCCGTCCGCCGGCCTCGTGCTCTCGCGCAGCGAGGGCGGCGGCGGGACTGCGCCGGGCGTCAGCGCGTATTGCGCCTGGGCGGCGCCGGCGAGAAGGAGTGCGCCTGCGGCCGCCGCGAGCGCGAGATTGTGTCGGACCGTCATCGAAGGCTCCAGGGCGCCGTTGGCGCGTCGCATCGGGATGTAGCATCTCCGGCTCCCAGATCGAAGGCGGGGGGCGCTGCGCGGCCATGCGGGGGCGGTAACCACCGAGACCGATCGGCCGAAAGGCGATAGCGCCGCAGGCAGGATATCCTTGTTTTCGCCGCGCCCCGCCCCTAGTTTGCCGCGCGATACGGAGCGCGAGGCCGCAGGGCCGCGAGGGAGATCGCCATGGGTGGCGCGAGCATCTGGCACTGGGTCGTCGTCGGCGGGGTCGTCATGCTGCTCTTCGGACGCGGCAAGATCTCCGAGATGATGGGCGACGTCGCCAAGGGCATCAAAGCGTTCAAGAAGGGCATGTCGGAGGACGACGCCGCTCCGGCCTCGACGGCCGCGCCGGCACCGAACGAGCCTGTGCGCACCATCGAGCACCAGAACGCGCAGGGCGCCGGCACGGGTTCGACGCTGAACGCCAAGGTCGGCTGACGGACGTCGCGGCCGGGCTTCCGGCTCGGCCGATGAGCCGCCGCGCCGCAGCCCCCCGTCCGCCCGCGCACCGACGGGCGGGCCGAGTTCCGAGATGACCCGTCCATGTTCGACATGAGCTGGGGCGAGGTGATGGTGATCGGCGCAGTCGCCCTCATCGTCATCGGCCCCAAGGACCTGCCCAAGGCGCTGCGTACGGTCGGCCAGATGACGGCCAAGGTCCGCCGGCTCGCGTCCGAATTCCAGGGCCAGTTCAACGAGGCGATGCGAGAGGCCGAGCTCGACGAGGTCCGCCGCGAGGTCGAGGGGATCAACCGGCAGGTCTCCTCCGCGACGAGCGGCGCCTTCAACCCCATCCAGACCATCCGCGACGAGCTGAAGACGGCGGTGGAGGCGAAGACGGCCTCCTACGAGGCGGATGCGGGCGCGGCCGGCGCGGCTCCGGTCGCCGCCGTCGAGGAGGCGGGGCCGATCCCGCAGATCGGGCCGATGCCGGAGCCGGCGCTGCCGCCGCCCGATCCCGTCGTGCCCATTCCCCCCGAACTGACGGGCCCGGGCCTTGAGCCGGCGCCGGCCGAGACGCCGGCTGCGGCGAACGCGCCGGAGCCCGCACCCCTCAAGAGTGCCCAGGCGTGAGGACCGCGGAAGACGAAGCGGAGATCGAAGCCTCTCGAGCCCCGCTGATCGAGCACCTGATCGAGCTGCGCGCGCGCCTGATCCGGGCACTCATCGCCTTCGTCGTGATGTTCTTCGCCTGCTTCGCGGGGGCGCGGCACATCTACAACATCCTGGTGCAGCCCTATGTCTGGGCGGTGGGCAACCCGGACCATGCCCGCATGGTCTATACCCACGCGCTCGAGTTCCTGTTCACGCAGATCCAGGTCGCGGTGTTCGGCGCCGGCTTCCTCGCCTTCCCGGTGATCGCGACGCAGATCTACAAGTTCGTCGCGCCCGGCCTCTACCGGAACGAGCGGCAGGCCTTCCTGCCCTATCTCGTGGCGACCCCGATCCTGTTCCTGCTCGGCGCGCTCCTCGTCTATTTCATGGCGATGCCGCTGCTCATGCGCTTCTCCGTCGGCATGCAGCAATTCGCGGCTTCCGACCAGCCGAACATCGAGTTCCTGCCGAAGGTGAACGAGTATCTCTCGCTCATCATGACGCTGATCTTCGCCTTCGGGATCTGCTTCCAGCTCCCGGTCGTGCTCACCCTGCTGGCCCGTGCCGGGATCATCGATTCGAAGTTCCTGAAGGAGAAGCGCCGCTACGCGATCGTCATCGTCTTCGTGATCGCGGCCGTGCTGACGCCGCCGGACGTCATCAGCCAGCTCGCGCTCGCGATCCCGACGCTCGCCCTCTACGAGGCCTCCATCCTGGCGGTGGTCATGGCCGAGAAGAAGCGCGCGAAGGCTGACGCGGCGGCGGCGAGCGCGGCCTGATCCACGCATCATGGCCGGACTTGTCCCGGACACCCCGATGTGAAAAGCGGAGCGCTTCTCCGATCCTCGGATCGGGTCCGAGGACGATGGCCGGGACAAGCCCGGCCATGACAAGCAAGAGCGCATCCGCTCCGCCATGCACGACATCCGCCTCATCCGGGAGAACCCGGCCGCCTTCGACCAGGCCCTCGTCAACCGCGGGCTGGAGCCGCTCTCGGCCGAGTTGATCCGGCTCGACGACGCGCGCCGCGCCGCGATCGCGCAGGCGCAGGCCGCGCAGGAGAAGCGGAATGCGCTGTCGAAGGAGATCGGCGCGGCCAAGAAGGCTAAGGACGAGGCGCGCGCTGCCGAGCTGATGACGGAGGTGGCGCGGCTGAAGGACGCCATTCCGGAGGCGGAAAGGCGCGAGAAGGAGGCGACGGCTGCTCTCGAAACGTGTCTCGCCGAGATCCCGAACATCCCGCTGCCCGAAGTGCCGGTCGGACCGGACGAGACGGCGAATGTCCAGCGCGAGGAGCACCGCTTCGAGGGCGCGCGCCAGGTCGGCAGCGGCAGGCAGCATTTCGAGCTCGGCGAGGCGTGGCGGGGTCCCGGCGGACCGCTGATGGATTTCGAGACGGCCGCGAAGCTGTCCGGCTCGCGCTTCGTCGTGCTGCGCGGCCAGCTCGCCCGGCTGGAGCGCGCGCTCGGCCAGTTCATGCTCGACCTGCACACGACCGAGCACGGCTACACGGAGGTCTCGCCGCCCCTGATGGTGCGCGACGAGGCCATGTTCGGGACGGCGCAGCTGCCGAAGTTCAAAGAGGATCAATTCACAGCAACGCGGATCATAACCAACGAAGAGCTGCCGGATGTTCTGGGCGAAGCTCTCAGAGTGCCAGGATCCGACTTCCGGACCGTTGATGCTGGCGAGGGACAAACGTCTTGGCAGGTCAAGCCGCCTGAAGGCGGCTGGTTCAACATACAAGAAGGTTTCATCGAAGCACTTCTGGCGAAGATCGGACTACACTGGCTCATCCCCACCGCCGAAGTCCCCCTCACGAACCTCGTCCGGGAGTCGATCCTCTCCGAGGAGGAGCTCCCGCTCCGCTTCACGGCGCTGACGCCCTGCTTCCGGGCGGAGGCCGGCGCGGCGGGGCGCGACACGCGCGGCATGCTGCGCCAGCACCAGTTCACCAAATGCGAGCTCGTCTCGATCACGACGCCTGAGACCTCGGCCGAGGAGCACGAGCGCATGCTGGCCTGCGCCGAGCGGGTGCTCCAGCTTCTCGACCTGCCGTTCCGGGTGATGACGCTCTGCACCGGCGACATGGGCTTTGCGAGCCAGAAGACCTACGACATCGAGGTCTGGATGCCGGGGCAGGGGACCTATCGCGAGATCTCGTCCTGCTCGGTCTGCGGCGACTTCCAGGCCCGCCGCATGAACGCGCGCTACCGGCCGAAGCCGGAGGCCGGCGGAAAGCCCGGCGCGCCGCGCTTCGTCCACACGCTGAACGGCTCGGGCGTCGCGGTCGGCCGCGCGCTGATCGCGGTGCTGGAGAACTACCAGGAGCCGGACGGCTCCGTCACGGTTCCGTCGGCCCTGGTCCCCTATATGGGCGGGCTGACGCGGATCGGCGGGGAGGGGTGAAAACCCTAGAAGCCCGCCTTGTCATGGTCGGGCTTGACCCGACCATCCAGACGGACCGCTGGAGCTGGATCCTCAGGTCGAGCCCGAGGATGACAGAGGAGCAAACGTGCGCATCCTGGTGACGAACGACGACGGCATCCACTCGGAAGGGCTGGAGGTGCTGGAGAGGGTCGCGGGCGAGCTGTCGGACGATGTCTGGGTCGTCGCGCCGGAATTCGACAATTCCGGCGTCTCCCACTCGCTTTCCCTCTCCGATCCGCTGCGCCTGCGCCAAGTTGAGGGGCAACGCTTCGCCGTGAAGGGCACGCCGACCGATTGCGTGATCATGGCAACGCGGCACATCATGCGCGAGCGGCGGCCGGACCTCGTCCTGTCCGGCATCAACCGCGGCTCGAACGTCGCCGAGGATGTCGGCTATTCCGGCACGGTCGCGGGCGCCATGGAGGGGACCGTGCTCGGCATCCCGTCCGTCGCCCTGTCCCAGGCCTATGGCAAGAGCGGGCGCGACAGGATCAGGTGGCATTGCGGCGAGCGTCACGGGGCGGCCGTGATCCGCATGGTGCTGGCGGCCGGCATCCCGCAGGGCACGCTCGTCAACATCAATTTCCCGGATTGCGAGCCCGAGGAGGTGCGCGGCATCGCGGTCACCGCCCAGGGCAAGCGCGACAACGAGCTTCTCGGCATCGAGGAGCGGCGCGACGGCCGCGGCAACCCCTATTTCTGGATCGGCTTCTCCCGGATGCCGTTCACGCCGGGCAACGGCACGGACCTGAAGGCGCTCGCGGAGGGCAAGATCTCCGTCACGCCGCTCCGGCTCGACATGACGGACGAACCGACGATGACGCATTTCGCCCAGGCCTTCGCAGAACGGAAGGCGGGGTAGGGCGTTTCTCCGCCGAACGGAGACGCCCATGCTGAACCTGCATCCGCCCTTCCGCCGCGCCCGTCCGGGGGACACGGACATGATCCGCGCCCTCCTCGGCGAGCGCTCCGGCGCGGCGCCCGGCGAAGCGGTGGTCGCAGAGGAGGACGGGGAGGTCACCGCCGTGCTCGACGGGCGGCCGGACGGCGGCGCCTGGCGGGTGGAGGCGCTCGCCGTCTTCCACGAACGGGTCGCCGAACTCGGGCCACGCGTGCTCCGCATTGCCGACGCGCTCGCCGCCGAGGACGGGCTCGGCTCGGTGGTGCTCGATCCGGCCTCGCTCGACCCGCAGATGCGCGCGCTTCTCGAGGAGGAGGGGTTCCGGCCCGCGGATGGCGGCGCAGGCCTGATGGAGCGGCCGGTCGTGCCGCAGGGGTGAGCACCCCCATGTCATGGCCGGGCTTGACCCGGCCATCCAGCCGCCCTTCAACGAAGGTCAGGACAGCTCGACGCAGGTCGGGGATGGCTGGGCCGAGCCCGGCCATGACACCGATGGGTAGGACACGCACATGGCCGGCGAGTACGACGTCATCATCATCGGGGCGGGGCCGGGCGGCTATGTGGCCGCGATCCGCTCGGCGCAGCTCGGCTTCAAGACCGCGGTCGTCGACCGCGAGCATCTCGGCGGCATCTGCCTCAACTGGGGCTGTATCCCGACCAAGGCGCTGCTGCGCTCGGCCGAGATCTTCCACTACATGCAGCATCCGGGCGATTACGGCCTCAAGATCGAGGGCACGGTCTCGGCCGATATCGGCGCGGTCGTGAAGCGCTCGCGCGGCGTCTCGAGGCGGCTCGCGGACGGCGTCGCCTTCCTCATGAAGAAGAACAAGATCGACGTGATCTGGGGCGAGGCCGCCATCGAGGCCGCCCCGACGGGCGGCGGCCCCGGCAAGGTCACTGTCAAGGAAACGAAGCGGGCGGAGCCGCCGAAGGGCGCGCTGGGGGCCGGCTCCTACTCGGGCAAGCACATCGTCGTCGCGACCGGCGCCCGGCCGCGCGCTCTGCCCGGGATCGAGCCCGACAAGAAGCTGATCTGGACCTATTACGAGGCGATGGTGCCGGAGAAGATGCCGAAATCGCTCCTCGTCATGGGCTCGGGCGCGATCGGCATCGAATTCGCCTCCTTCTACCGCACCATGGGGGCGGAGGTGACGGTGGTCGAGCTCCTGCCGCAGATCCTGCCCGTCGAGGATGCCGAGATCGCCGCCTTCGCCCGCAAGCGCTTCGAGAAGCAGGGCATCAAGTTCCTGACCGGCGCCAAGGTGACCAAGGTCGAGAAGGGCTCCGACCAGGTCACGGCGACGATCGAGGACGGCAAGGGGGGGACGCAGACGATCACGGCCGAGCGGCTGATCTCCGCCGTCGGGGTCGTCGGCAATATCGACAATCTCGGGCTCGAGAAGCTCGGAGTGAAGATCGAGCGCGGGGTGGTGGCGACGGACGGGCTCGGCCGCACGAATGTCCCCGGCATCTACGCCATCGGCGACGTCGCCGGCCCGCCCATGCTCGCCCACAAGGCCGAGCACGAGGGCGAGCGCTGCGTGGACGCCATCAAGGGGCTCCATGCCGAGCCGCTCGACAAGGGCAAGATCCCGGGCTGCACCTATTGCCATCCCCAGATCGCGTCGGTCGGCCTGACGGAGGCGAAGGCCAAGGAGCAGGGCTACGACATCCGGGTCGGCCGCTTCCCCTTCGTCGGGAACGGCAAGGCCATCGCGCTCGGGGAGGACCAGGGGCTGGTCAAGACCATCTTCGACAGGAAGACCGGCCAGCTCCTCGGCGCCCACATGGTCGGCGCAGAGGTGACCGAGCTCATTCAGGGCTTCGTCGTCGCGATGAATCTGGAGACGACGGAGGAGGAGCTGATCCACACCGTCTTCCCGCACCCCACGCTCTCCGAGACCATGCACGAGAGCGTGCTGGATGCGTATGGCAGGGTGATTCACACCTAGGCCAGAAGGAACAGTCACCGGCGTTTGCCCGCCGGGCATGTGGCGCATACATAGGGCGGGAGCCTCCGCGGCTCGGACCGATCCCATGGCCGTCGTTCTCGATCTTCTCGCCCGCGACCAGCGCCCCCGCCACCCCGAAAAGGCGAAGCGGCCGGACAGCCCGATCCAGCGCAAGCCGGACTGGATCCGCGTCAAGGCGCCGGGCTCGCCCAAATGGGCCGAGACCAACCGCATCGTGCGCGACAACAAGCTCGTGACGGTCTGCGAGGAGGCGGGCTGCCCGAATATCGGCGAGTGCTGGGAGAAGAAGCACGCCACCTTCATGATCATGGGCGACACCTGCACGCGGGCCTGCGCCTTCTGCAACGTGCGCACCGGCCTGCCGGAGGCGCTCGACCCGGAGGAGCCCGCCAAGGTCGCCGATGCCGTCGCGAAGCTCGGCCTAACCCATGTCGTCATCACGTCCGTCGACCGCGACGACCTGCCCGACGGCGGCGCGGCCCATTTCGCCGAGATCATCCGGCGCATCCGCGAGGCCTCGCCCGGAACGACCGTCGAGATCCTGACGCCCGACTTCCTGCGCAAGGCCGGCGCGCTCGAGGTCGTAGTCGCGGCCAAGCCCGACGTGTTCAACCACAATCTCGAGACGGTCCCGTCCCGCTACCTCACGGTGCGGCCCGGCGCGCGCTACTTCCACTCGGTGCGGCTGCTCCAGCGCGTGAAGGAGCTCGATCCGGACATCTTCACGAAATCCGGCATCATGGTCGGGCTCGGCGAAGAGCGGAACGAGGTCCTGCAGCTCATGGACGACCTCCGCTCGGCCGATGTCGACTTCCTCACCATCGGCCAGTACCTGCAGCCGACCCGCAAGCACCATCCGGTGATCCGCTTCGTGCCGCCGGACGAGTTCAAGGCCTACGAGACGAGCGCCTATGCGAAGGGCTTCCATCTCGTCTCGGCGACGCCGCTGACGCGCTCCTCGCACCATGCCGGCGAGGATTTCGCCAGGCTGCGCGAGGCGCGCCGGCGGGCGGCTGCGACGGCCTGAACGGGAACAGCCTGGGCAAGCCGGCCGTTCGCTTCTGGACATCGGAGCCTGGCCGGACCAGATAGCCGCGATGCCGTCCTTCCGCACGACCCGGCGCGTCCCGCACAAGCCGGAGGAGATGTTCGAGCTCGTCGCCGACGTCGAGCGCTATCCCGAATTCCTGCCGCTTTGCACCGGCCTGCGCGTCATCCGGCGGACGAAGGACGAGCAGGATCGCGAGACACTGGTCGCCGAGATGAGCGTCGGCTACCGCTCGATCGCCGAGCGCTTCACCACGCGCGTGATGCTCGACCGCAAGGCGCTCGACATCCACGTCTCCTACATCAACGGGCCGTTCCGCTACCTGGAGAACCGCTGGGAGTTCCGGCCGGGCGAGGGCGGAGGCTGCGCCGTCCATTTCTCGATCGACTACGAGTTCCGCTCGATGGCGCTGGGGCTGCTGATGGGCGCGATGTTCGACCGCGCCTTCCGCCGCTTCACGGACGCTTTCGAGAGCCGGGCGGCCGATGTCTATGGGCGGCCCACCGCCGGCCCCGCGCAGGGCTGATCAGGGCCGGGCGGCGCCCTCCAGCAGCCCGAGCGCGTCCCCGACCGCCGCCTCGCGCACGGCGGATCGGCCGAGATCGCCGTAGCGCCGCTCGAGGTGGCGGGTCTGCCCGCCCCGGACGGCGAGCCCGAAATGGACGAGCCCGACCGGCTTCGCGGCGGTCGCGCCGCCCGGCCCGGCGATCCCGGTGATCGCGACCGCGAGATCGGCCCCGGAGCGGGCGAGGGCGCCCTTGGCCATGGCGCGGGCGACCTCCTCGCTCACCGCGCCGTTCCGGTCGATCAGGGCGGGGTCGACGCCGAGCATTCCGGCCTTGGCGCCGTTCGAATAGGTGACGAAGCCGCATTCGACGACGTCGGACGAGCCGGCGATCTCGGTCAGGAGCGCGGCCACGAGACCGCCCGTGCAGGATTCGGCCGTCACGACCCGCCAGCCCTTCGCCCGGCAGGCGGCGAGCAGCGCCTCGGCGCGGCGGAGCAGGGCAGGGGAGGCGCTCATGCCCGCTCCGGCATCCGGATGGTGGCGGCGGCCTGGGCCGCAAGGCCCTCCTCGCGGCCTGTGAAGCCCATCTTCTCCGTCGTGGTCGCCTTGATGGACACGTTCTCCACCGGGACGCCTGCGATCGCCGCGATCCGCTCGCGCATCGCTTCGCGATGCTGGCCGATGCGCGGCCGCTCGCAGAGGACCGTGACGTCGAGATGGTCGATCCTGCCGCCGCGCGAGCGCACCTCCTTGGCGGCGTGATCGAGGAAGCGGTCGGACGATGCGCCCTTCCATTGCGGATCGCTGGGCGGGAAATGCGTGCCGATATCGCCGCACGCGATTGCGCCGAGCAGGGCGTCGGTGAGGGCGTGCAGCACGACATCCCCGTCCGAATGCGCGAGCACGCCCTTCGTATGCGGGATGCGGAGGCCGCCGAGCCAGATATGGTCGCCTTCCGTGAAGGTGTGGACGTCGAAGCCGGTGCCGACCCGCGTGATCATGCTCTCTCCTCGGCCGGCGAGACGCCGCTCGGCCTCCTCGAAGTCCCGCGCGCTCGTGAGCTTCACGTTGGCGCTATCGCCGTCGACGACGTAGACCGTCGCTCCCGCCCATTCCATGAGCTGGCCGTCGTCCGTGAAGGCGTCCTCGCCCTCGGCCGCGGCCCGCGCATGGGCTGCGGCGAGCGGCCCGCGCCGGAAGGCCTGCGGGGTCTGCACGCTCCGGAGCGCGGCCCGGTCCAGCGTCTCGCATACGGCCCCGTCCGGGCCGACGCGCTTCACCGTGTCGGTGACGGCGAGCCCCGGGATCGCCGCCCCATGGGCGACGCCCGCCTCGATCGCACGCTCGATCAGCCCGGGCTCGACGAATGGGCGGGCGGCGTCGTGGACGAGGACGATGGCGTCGCCATCGCCCGGCGGGAGCGCCGCGAGCGCCTGGCGGACGGAGATCTGCCGGGTGGCTCCGCCGGCGGCGGGCGCCAGCAGCTTGCGCCGGAGCGCCGGATCGAGCTCGGCCACCGAGCTTTCGTACAGCGCGCGGTCGTCCGGGTGGATCGCGCACAGGATCCTGCCCACGCCGGGGTGGCTGGCGAAGGCCTGGAGCGTCCGGCCGAGCACCGTCCGCCCCGCCAGGGCGCGGTACTGCTTGGGCAGGCCCTCGCCCGCCCTGCTGCCGCGGCCCGCGGCCACGATGATCGCAATCGTCTCCATCACCCCTCGGCCCGGAACAAGGGCGACCTGATAGGCAATCCGCGCTGCAGTGCAAAGATGACCCATTGCGCTGACGCCCGGATTGGTTATTCGTCAGGCAGCCATGGCTTCTGAACAGTTTTTAGGCAGCGAGCTCCGGATCGGCCCCGTGCCGATGCGGGGGCGGGCGGTGCTCGCGCCCATGTCGGGCATCAGCGATGTCGCGTTCCGCCGGATCGCCGCCCGGTTCGGAGCCGGGCTCGTCGTCACGGAGATGGTGGCCGCAGCCGCCTATGTCGCTCGGGCCGACGAAGCGCGGCTGCGCTCGGAAGGGCAGGGGATCCAGCCGCATGTGGTCCAGCTCGTCGGGCGCAACCCGCGCGCCATGGGCGCGGCCGCCCGGCTCGCGGAGGCGAGCGGGGCCGAGATCATCGATATCAATTTCGGCTGCCCTGCCAAGAAGGTCACCGGCGGACTTTGCGGCTCGGCCCTGATGCGGGAGCCGGACCTGGCGCTCGCCATCGTGGAAACCGTGGTCGCCGCCGTGTCCGTTCCGGTCACCGTGAAGATGCGGCTCGGCTGGGACGATGCGAGCCGCAATGCCGTCGTCCTGGCGTCGGCGGCTGCCGCGGCAGGAGCGCAGGCCGTCACCGTCCACGGCCGGACGCGGCAACAATTCTATTCGGGCCGGGCGGATTGGGACGCGATCGGCGAGGTCGCCGCCGCTCTGGCGCTCCCGGTCATCGCCAACGGCGACGTCGTCTGCGCGGAGACGGCCCGTGCCTGCCTCGCCCGCTCCGGAGCCGCAGCCGTGATGATCGGCCGGGCGGCGGTGGGGCAGCCCTGGATCGTCGGCGAGGTCGCAGCCGCGCTGGCCGGCCGGCCCTTTGCGCCCCCGAGCTGGGCCGAGCGCGCCGGCGTCGCACTCGAGCACTACGAGGCCATGCTGACCCTCTACGGCACCGAGATGGGCGTCAGGCATGCACGCAAGCATCTCGCCGCCTATGCGGACCGGGCGACCGAGGCGGGGTTCGGGCTGGCGGAGACCGATCGCCGTACGCTGCTGACCACGACCGAGCCGGGGCTCGTCGCCTGCCTCCTGCGCCGGCTCTATGCGGAACCGGCGAGGCTCGCGGCATGAGTGCGGTCTCGAGCGATCTTGTCGTCAACGCGCTGCCGCTGCCGGTGCTCACGATCGGGCCCCAGGGCGAGATTCTCGATGCGAACCACGCGGCCGAGACGTTCTTCGAACTGTCGATCCGCGTACTGCGGCGGCAGAGGCTGGAGGACGTCGTCCCGTTCGGCTCCCCGACGATCGCCCTGGTTGACGAGGTGCGCCGCCGCGGGGCCGGGGTGAGCGAGCACAGGGTCGACCTGCCGAACCCACGCTCGATCGCGGAGCGCACGGTCGACGTCTTCGCCACGCCGCTCGGCGAGGATGGAGCCGTCGTGCTGATGTTCCAGGAGCGGACCATCGCCGACAAGATGGACCGGCAGCTCACCCACCGGGGTGCGGCGCGGTCGCTCACGGCGCTGGGCTCCATGCTGGCCCACGAGATCAAGAACCCGCTCTCGGGGATTCGCGGGGCGGCGCAGCTCCTGGAGCAGTCGGTCGACGAGAACGACCGCATGCTGACCCGGCTCATCTGCGACGAGGCGGACCGGATCGTGAGCCTCGTCGAGCGCATGGAGCTGTTCGGGGACGAGCGCCCGGTCGAGCGCGGCCCGGTGAACGTGCACGGCGTGCTCGACCATGTCCGGCGCCTCGCGCAGTCCGGCTTCGCCCGCCACATCCGCTTCGTGGAGGCGTACGATCCTTCGCTGCCGCCGGTCCACGGCAATCGCGACCAGCTCGTGCAGGTGTTCCTCAATCTCGTGAAGAACGCCGCGGAAGCGGTCGGCGTGGATGCGGTGGACGGGGAGATCGTGCTCGCGACCGCCTTCCGGGCCGGGGTGCGGCTGCAGATGCCGGGCGCCCGGGGCCGCGTCGCGCTGCCCATCGAGGTGGGCGTCAGCGACAACGGCCCGGGGGTCCCGGCGGACCTTCTGCCCCACCTATTCGATCCGTTCGTCACGACCAAGGCGCAGGGAAGTGGCCTGGGGCTTGCCTTGGTCGCCAAGATCGTGGGCGCGCATGGCGGCGTGGTCGAGTGCGATCCCGCCCCGCGGCGGACGACCTTCCGGGTCCTCCTGCCCATGTACAGCGCCCGCGACGGGCGCGGCTCAGAGGTTTGAGGCTGACGGATGCCGAGCGGACAAATTTTGCTGGCCGACGACGATTCGGCGATCAGGACGGTGCTGAACCAGGCGCTTTCCCGCGCCGGCTACGACGTCCGCTCGACCGGGCATGCGGCGACGCTCTGGCGTTGGGCCGCACAAGGGGAGGGCGATCTCATCATCACGGACGTCGTGATGCCGGACGAGAACGCCTTCGATCTCCTTCCCCGCATCAAGAAGGTGCGGCCGGAACTGCCCATCATCGTCATGAGCGCGCAAAACACGTTCATGACCGCGATCCGCGCCTCCGAGCGCGGAGCATACGAGTACCTGCCCAAGCCCTTCGACCTGAAGGAGCTCGTCGCGATCGTCGGCCGGGCGCTGTCGCGGCCGCGCAATCCCGGCCAGGCCGGGTTGGCGGCGGAGCAGGAGGAGATCCCGCTCGTCGGCAGGTCGCCGGCCATGCAGGAGATCTACCGCGCGCTCGCACGGCTGATGCCGACCGACCTCACGGTCATGATCTCGGGCGAATCGGGCACCGGCAAAGAGCTCGTGGCGCGCGCGCTCCACGATTACGGCAAGCGGCGGAAGGGGCCTTTCGTCGCGGTGAACATGGCCGCGATCCCGCGCGACCTCATCGAATCGGAGCTCTTCGGGCACGAAAAGGGCGCCTTCACGGGCGCCCTGACCCGCAGCTCGGGGCGCTTCGAGCAGGCGGAGGGCGGCACGCTCTTCCTCGACGAGATCGGCGACATGCCGATGGAGGCGCAGACCCGCCTCCTGCGCGTCCTGCAGCAGGGCGAGTACACCACCGTCGGCGGGCGCGTGCCGATCAAGACCAATGTCCGCATCGTCGCGGCGACGAACAAGGATCTCCGTCAGTCCATCCAGTCGGGTCAGTTCCGCGAGGATCTGTTCTTCCGCCTGAACGTCGTGCCCCTGCGGCTGCCGCCGCTGCGGGAGCGCAGCGAGGACATCCCGGACCTCGTTCGCCACTTCGTGAACCTGGTCGAGAAGGAGGGCCTGCCCCGCAAGCAGATCGATTCCGACGCGCTCGACCGCATGAAGCGGTATCGCTGGCCGGGGAACATCCGCGAGCTGGAGAACCTGGTGCGGCGGCTTGCCGCCCTCTATCCGCAGGATACGATCACCGGCCCGATCCTGGATGCGGAGCTCGACAGCTCGCCGCAGGTCGCGAGTGGTGGCTCCGAGTTGACGGCGCCCGTCGAAGGCGAGACGCTTTCCATGGCGGTGGAGCGCCATCTCGGGGTGTATTTCAAGAAGTACCAGAACACGTTGCCCCCGCCCGGGCTCTACCACCGCATCCTGCGCGAGGTCGAAGGTCCGCTGATCGGGGCGGCGCTCGCGGCGACGCGCGGCAATCAGATCCGCGCGGCCGAGCTCCTGGGCGTCAACCGGAACACGCTGCGCAAGAAGGTGCGCGACCTGGACCTTCAGGTGATCCGCTCGTCGCGCTGACGGGTCGCCGGCCGCTCGCCTGGACTTCGGAGCACTTCGGCTCTAATCCGCGGCTGTGGCCGTAATGCATCACCTCGCTCCGGCTCCGCGGGCATTCCCGCGGGCCGGGAGCGCCCGCGGGGCCTGTCATGCAGGCGGCTGAGCCCATGCCCGCGGCGAGGCCGGCGCGCCGCACGTCGCGCGGGCCGGGCTGGATCGGCGCGTTCATGGTCGGGGCGGCGCTCTGCTCGGGGCTCGTCACCTTCCTTGTCCTGGCGGGCATGACGCCGGTCCTGCCGACCCACGACGTGGTCGTCTGGGTGCTCGCCATCAATGTCCTGCTGGTTCTCGTCCTGGTCGGCGTGGTTGCCTGGGAGGGCTGGACCATCGTCCGCGCCCGGCGCGAGGGAGCGGCGGCCGCGGGGCTTCATGTCCGCGTCGTGGCGCTCTTCAGCCTCGTGGCGGCCGCCCCTGCGATTCTGGTCGCGATCGTCGCAAGCGCCATCCTCGAGCGCGGACTGGACCCCTGGTTCACCGGCTCGATCAAGGCGCTCATGTCGAACACGGTCGAGATCGCGCAGGCCTATCGCGACGATCAGTGCCGGACCCTGGCGCGTGAGACGCAGCTCATGGCCGCCGATCTCAATCGCGCACGGGTGCTGTACGACGCCGACCGGAAGCTCTTCCGCGACTTCCTGACGTCCCGCGCGACCTTTCTCGGCTTTCCGGTCGCAATGCTGGTGAAACCTGACGGCACCATCCTGGAGCGCGTGGACATACGGACGATACCGGGCGTGAAGGGCCCGTCGGCGGAGGACCTCGCGAGCGCGAACGAGAACGAGGCCATCTGCATCGTGCCTCGGGTCGGCAACCTGTTCAGCGCGGTGCTCCGGCTGACAGCGCATGAGGGGGCAGTTCTGTTCGTCACCCGGCCCGTGGATCCCCGCGCGACCGAGTTCCCGCCCGTGGCCGAAGCCGGCGTCGCCTACTACCAGGCGCTCGAGGAGAAGCGGCTGGGCATCCAGGTCGCCTTCGCGTCCATGTTCGGGCTCATCGCCCTGATCGTCCTGCTCTCAGCCGTCTGGTTCGGGCTGAACTTCGCGAATCGTCTCGTCGCCCCGATCCGGCGGCTCATTCACGCGACCGATCAGGTCGCGACCGGAAATTTCTACGTGCAGGTGCCGGTCCGCCGCAACGAAGGCGACCTCGCGCATCTCGGCGAGACCTTCAACAAGATGACCTCCGAGCTGCGCCGCCAGCACGACGGGCTGACCGCGGCGAGCGACCTGATCGATCGGCGCCGCCGCTTCATGGAGGCCGTGCTGTCCGGGGTCTCGGCCGGTGTCATCGGCATCGACGCGCACGGCCTCATCACGATCGTGAATCCCCCTGCCGAAGCGCTTCTCGACGCCAACCGCCAGGATCTCCTCGGCCAGCCCATCGTCTCCGTGCTCCCCGAAATCGCCCAATTGATCGAGGAGGCGAAGCTCGGGCGGCTGCGGCTCGCCCAGCAGCAGATCCCGATCTCCCGCATGGGGAGGGAGCGCACGCTGAACATCCGGGTCACGAGCGAGCAGGCCCGCGGGGAGGACAAAGGCTTCATCGTGACGCTCGACGACATCACGGATCTGGTCACGGCTCAGCGCAGCTCGGCCTGGGCCGACGTCGCCCGGCGCATCGCGCATGAGATCAAGAACCCGCTCACGCCGATCCAGCTTTCTGCCGAGCGGATCCGCCGCAAATACGGGAAGCTGATCACGACGGACCGGGAGGTATTCGACCAATGCACGAACACGATCGTGCGCCAGGTCGATGACATCAAGCGAATGGTGGACGAGTTCTCGTCCTTCGCGCGAATGCCGAAACCGGCGATCGGTGCCGAGGACATCGTGGATACGGTCCGCCAGATCGTCTTCATGATGCGGATCGCAAATCCGGAGATCAGCATTGTAGACGATGTGCCGGAAGCCCCGATCGCCGCGAGGTTCGATCGAAGGCTCCTGTCGCAGGCGGTGACGAACATCATCAAGAACGCGACGGAGGCGATCGCGGCCGTCCCCGAGAGCGAGCGGGGCAAGGCCGAGATACGGGTCGCGGTCAGGGCTGAGGGCGGAGACGTGATCATCGACGTGAGCGACACGGGGAAGGGCTTCCCGGTCGAGGGGCGCCAGCGCCTGCTCGAGCCCTACATGACCACCCGCGAAGGGGGGACGGGTCTCGGCCTCGCGATCGTGGGCAAGATCCTCGAGGACCATGGGGGCCGGATCGAGCTCCTCGACAATCCGGCAGGCCGCGGCAGCCTCGTCCGCATGCGTTTCCCGCAGAACCTGGAGGCGGAGCCGGGGCCATCGGCGGCTTCCGAAACGCAGCGGGTGCCTGCATGAGCACGGACATCCTGGTCGTCGACGACGAGGCGGACATCCGTGACCTGGTCGCCGGCATCCTCGAGGACGAGGGGCACGGCACGCGCAAGGCCGGCTCCTCCGACGAGGCGCTCGCGGCCATTCAGGCGCGGCGACCGCATCTCGTCTTCCTGGACATCTGGCTGCAGGGCAGCCGGCTCGACGGCCTGCAGGTTCTCGACCTGATCAAGGCCGAGCATCCCGATCTTCCGATCGTGATGATCTCGGGCCACGGCAACATCGAGACGGCCGTCTCCGCCATCAAGGCGGGCGCCTACGACTTCATCGAAAAGCCCTTCAAGGCGGACCGCCTCGTCCTCGTGGCGGAGCGGGCGCTGGAGGCGTGGCGGCTCAAGCGCGAGGTCAAGGACCTCAAGGCGCGCTCGATCCAGGCGAGCCGGATCGCCGGGCGCTCGGTCGTGATGAACCAGCTTCGCCAGGCGATCGAGAAGGTCGCGCCGACGAACGCGCGGATCCTCATCGCCGGGGCGCCCGGCTCCGGCAAGGAGCTCGTCGCCCGCACCATCCATGCCCAGTCGGGACGATCGTCCGGGCCGTTCGTGACGCTCAACGCGGCCGCGATCACGCCGGACAACATGGAGGCCGAGCTCTTCGGCGTGGAAGGCGGCGCGGAGCGCGGCCGCCGCACGGGCGCGCTGGAGGAGGCGCATGGCGGCACGCTGTACCTGGACGAGATCGCCGACCTGCCGAAGGAGGTGCAGGGACGCATCCTGCGCGTCCTCGTGGAGCAGAACTTCCAGCGCGTCGGGGGGGCGACGCGGGTCCATGTCGACGTGCGCATCATCTCGTCGTCGAGCCGCGATCTGCCCGCGGAGATCCAGCGCGGAGCCTTCCGGGAGGATCTGTTCCACCGTCTCGGCGTCGTGCCGATCCGGGTGCCGTCGCTGGCCGAGCGGCGGGAGGACGTGCCGGAGCTGATCGAGTTCTTCCAGGACCAGATCTCGTCCACCACGGGGCTTCCGAAGCGCCGGATCGGCGAGGAAGCCATGGCGGTCCTCCAGTCGCACGACTGGCCCGGAAACGTGCGCCAGCTCCGCAACAACGTGGAGCGGCTGATGATCCTGACGGCCGGCGACCCGGACGCCGAGGTGACCGCCGAGATGCTGCCCTCCGAGATCGGGACGCTCGTTCCGTCGACGCCGAACGGGGAGGGGGGCGAGCGCCTGATGAGCCTGCCGCTGCGGGAGGCGCGCGAGATATTCGAGCGGGAATACCTCGTCGCGCAGATCGCACGCTTCAGCGGAAACATTTCGCGCACGGCCGAGTTCATCGGCATGGAACGCTCCGCGCTCCACAGGAAGCTGAAGCTTCTCGGCATCGGAGGATAGCTCGCGTTCGCGCTGCACCTGCGAAAGGGCTTGCGCGATGCGGTATCAATCCGTGTAATGAGGAGCCGGTCGGAGGCTTTGCGCTTCCTGATCAACGACAACAGGGGCAGCCCGGCGATGGCCGGCCGTGAGGGCTGACACGGGCGCAACTATGCCGAACGAACGCGGCCAAAATCTTCAGGACACCTTTCTCAACCACGTCCGGAAGAACAAAGTCCCACTCACCATCTTCCTCGTGAACGGCGTCAAGCTCCAGGGCATCGTGACCTGGTTCGACAGCTTCTGCGTGCTGCTGCGGCGCGACGGGCACTCGCAGCTCGTCTACAAGCACGCCATATCGACCGTGATGCCCGGGCATCCGATCCAGCTCTTCGAGCCGGACGAGGTCGATCCCAAGCCGTAAGGATAGCAGTGGCGGAACCGCGCCCTCCGAAGCAAGACCGTCTTAGGCGCGGGCCGGAGCCCGAGCGCGACATCGCCGCTCGAACCCGGACGCTCGTCATCGGGCCGTATCTGGCGAGGGTGGCGGGTGCCGGGAGGGCAGGGGCCGTCCAGTCCCCGCCGCCCAATCCCCGTCCCATGGAGGCGCGACTCGACGAGGCGGTCGGGCTGGCCCGCGCGATCGATCTCGACGTGGTCGGCCAGTTCATCGTGGTCGTCTCGGCCCCGCGTCCCTCGACCCTGCTCGGTAAGGGCAAGGTCGAGGAGATCGCAGGCCGGATCGCCGCCGACGAGGTCGACCTGGTCGTCATGGACGGCGCGCTCACCCCGGTGCAGCAGCGCAATCTCGAGAAGGCCTGGGGGGCTAAGGTCATCGACCGTACCGGCCTGATCCTCGAGATCTTCGGCCGGCGCGCGCGTACCCGCGAGGGCGCGCTCCAGGTCGAGCACGCGCATCTCGCGTATCAGAAGAGCCGCCTGGTCCGCTCCTGGACCCATCTCGAGCGGCAACGCGGCGGCTTCGGCTTCCTCGGCGGTCCGGGCGAGACGCAGATCGAGGCGGACCGCCGCATCATCCAGGACAGGATGCGGCGGATCGAGCGGGACCTGGACGCCGTGAAGCAGACCCGCTCGCTCCATCGCGCGAGCCGGCGCCGGGTACCCTATCCGATCGTCGCGCTCGTCGGCTACACCAATGCCGGCAAGTCGACGCTCTTCAACCGGCTCACCTCGGCCGAGGTCTTCGCGGAAAACCTGCTTTTCGCGACGCTCGATCCGACCTCCCGGGCCATCAAGCTCCCGCACGGCGAGACGGCAATCCTGTCCGACACGGTGGGATTCATCTCCGACCTGCCGACGATGCTGGTTGCGGCATTCCGGGCGACGCTGGAGGACGTCATCGAGGCGGACGTACTCCTGCATGTCCGCGACATCTCGCATGGCGAGACGGAGGCCGAGGCCGCCGACGTCCAGAACGTGCTTCGCCAGCTCGGCATCAACCCGGACGACCGCGCCCGGGTGATCGAGGTGTGGAACAAGGCCGACCTGCTCGCGGCGGACGAGCGCGACCGCCTCGCCGCGGTCGTCGAGCGGGCCGAGCCGGAGACCCGGCCGGCGCTCGTCTCCGCGGTCACCGGGGAGGGGATCGACGCACTCCTCGCCGGAATCGAGGCGAGGATCGCCAAGGGACGGCCGAGTTTCCGCATCGCTGTCGAGCCGAGCGATGGCGGCGCATCGAACTGGCTGCACGAGGAGGCCGAGATCATCGAGCGGCTGGACGGCGAGGGCGGCCGGACTGAGCTGACCGTCCGGATCGCACCCGAGAAGGAGCCTCGGCTCCGGAAGCGGTTCCCCCAGGCGGAACGCCTGACCTAACCCGGCTCCGGTCCCCCGGCCCGCTCGGCCGCCTTGGCCTCCTCCCAGAGCCGGTCCATCTCGGCGAGGTCGGACTGCTCCGGCGTGCGGCCGGCCGCCTCGAGCGCCCGTTCGACCGCCCTGAACCGGCGCTCGAACTTGCGGTTCGCCCGAGCCAAGGCCGCCTCGGGATCGATATCGAGGTGCCGCGCAAGGTTGGCGACCGTGAAGAGTAGGTCGCCGACCTCTTCGGCAAGGTCGGCCTTGTCGCCACCCGCAGCTGCCTCCCGGACCTCGGCCAGCTCTTCCTCGATCTTGGCCGTGACCCCGTCCAGGTCCGGCCATTCGAAGCCGACCCTGGCAGCCCTGCGGGTCAGCTTGTCGGCCCGGGTCAGGCTCGGCATCGCGGCCGGAACGCCGTCGAGAATGCTGGCCGGTCCGTCCTCGCCGCCTTGCCGGTCGGCTCGCTCCCGCTTCTCCGCAGCCTTGATCTCGTCCCAGAGCCGCTTGACCTCGGCCGGGGCGAGATCGCGCGCAGCGCCGAACACGTGCGGGTGGCGGCGGATGAGCTTTGCCGTGATGGCCTCCACGACCCCGCCGAAGTCGAAGGCGCCGCGCTCCTCGGCCATGCGGGCGTGAAAAACGACCTGGAGCAGAAGATCGCCGAGTTCGTCCCGAAGCTCGGCGAGATCGCCGCGGGCGATGGCGTCGGCCACCTCATAGGCTTCCTCGACCGTGTACGGGGCGATCGTCTCGAAGCTCTGCTCGATGTCCCACGGACAGCCCGTCTCGGGATCGCGCAGGGCCGCCATGATGGCGAGAAGCATCGCGACGTCACGCGAAGGCCGTGGCTCGAACGGGGCGCCGACGCCCCGATCCATGCCCGGCCGATCCGCCGCGGAGCTCACCGGGCCGCCCGGTGACATGGGAGGATTGTCGCGCGGGGTAAATTCCTGCACTGGGACGCCCTCGCTTCATCCTTCATCACCATGCCTGATTTCTGCACCGGCCAGGGATGATTCCTGCACTAAGCGGAAACGACGACGGTTGAAACCTGCATCGGCAGCGCCGGGCTGAGCGAGGCATGAGGGACTGTCCCCAGGTTTGTGGATTTCCGGGCAGGACCTGCGTTCCGCCTTTGTTCACTTTACCTCGACCTGCTACAACGGGCGGCAGAGGTGAGAGATGCCGGAACTCAACAGGGACAAGGTTCGAGCGGAACTCGAACGAATGGAGGAGGACTGCACCCATTCGGGTAAGTCTCACTTCAATGCCGCCGACCGATGGGCACGGTGGAACTACATTTTCGGGATACCGTCCGTCATCCTGAGCACGGCCGCCGGGGCGACCTTCTTCAAAGACTATCCCGTCGCCGCCGGATCGATGGCGCTGACCGTCGCCGTCCTGACATCGCTCATGACGTTCCTCAAGCCAGGGGAGAAGTCGTCGGATCACAAGAGCTCGGGAGACCAGTACCTGGCCCTGCGGAACAACTCCCGTGTGTTCCGGGAGATCACCCTCGACAGCGTTGACGACGAGACGGCCCGGACGGCGCTGGAGGGGCTCACTACTCGTCGTGACGAGTTGAACCAGGCCAGCCCGCCTTTTTCGAACGGAGACTATCGGAAGGCGAAGAAGGGCATCGACGAGGGCGAGGCCAAGCACGCCGTGGACAAGAAGAGGTAAGCCGATGTCGGTGCTGTCCTACCTCCAGGGTCGGGCGAGCGGGGCGGTCCTGTCGGAGGCGGAGCGCTCGTCCATCTCGACCTCGATCTCGACGCTGTCGTCCCGGCTCTCCGGCTACTTCACTGTGGCTGGCGACGGGCTTTCGAGCAAGTTCCAGTTCGGCTCCTCAACGCGGGGAACGATCCTGCCGCGCCGAATGGATGGCCAGTCCGACATCGACTACATGATCGTTTTCCAGAAGGCAGGGTTCAATCCGCAGACCTATCTGGACCGGCTGAAGCGGTTCGCGCAGGAGCGGTACTCGACGTCCGAGCTCTATCAGTCCAACCCGACGGTGGTGCTCGAACTGAACCACATCAAATTCGATCTCGTTCCGGCCCTCCACCAGTGGGGCACGTATTACAAGATCCCGAGCAGCCCGACGGCCTGGCAGGATACCAATCCGATCGACTTCAACACGACCCTGGAGACCGCGAACCGGAACAACCGCTACCTGCTCAAGCCTACGATCCGGCTGGCCAAGCTGTGGAACGCCGCGAATGGCTACGTTTACGAGAGCTACGGGCTTGAGAAGCGGATCGCGGGGATGAGCTTCTGGCTTTGCACGAACGAGCGGGACTACCTGTTCTCGGTCTTCGACCAACTCGACGCCTACACCGGCACGCAATGGCGCAACGACCGGATCAACAGGGCGAAGGGCATCGTCAGGCAGGTCCGTGAGTATGAGAGGCAGCTGATGCCGTACAACGCCGAAGCGGAGGTCAAGAAGCTGATCCCCGAGTGAGCCGGTTGGGGCCGTTTCCCTTTTGCGGGAGATAGCTACCAGGGTTGGGTGGGCGAGCATTCCGGCGACTACTACGGCCTGAAATAACCAGCCGCGGTTAGGGGACTGCTCCGGCTTCAACTCGACGGTCTCGGTTCCCATGTTCCTGAACGAAGCGAAGGACGCGACAGTGAGGTCGCGAGGCTTCGTCTACCGGAATGCCGACATGAAGCGCCTCGCGATCTTTCTCGACGGGACCTGGAACACGCTCAACAACAATACGAACGTCTGGCGACTGAAATCGCTGTGCGACCCGAATGCCCCGGACCAGATGGTCTATTACGGGCAGGGCGTCGGAACGCGGTTGGGCGAGAAGGCGCGTGGCGGCATCGGCGGGTATGGCCTCGATAACGAGATCCTCGACGGGTACACGTGGCTGGCGGAGGTGTTCGAGCCCGGGGACGAGATCTTCATCTTCGGCTTCAGCCGGGGGGCCTACGCGGCCCGCAGCCTCTCGGGCCTGATCTCCAAGTGCGGCGTGCTGAGACCGGGCGCGCCGCTTTCGGTCGAGCAGCTCTATGAGAGGTACCGACGCGACGCCGAGCCGACGATCCGCGCGCTGAAGGCTGGACCCGCGGACGCCTCGCGCACGCTCGAAGAGCGCTGGCTGCTCTCGCATTGCGAAATCACGGACATCAAGTTCGTCGGCGTCTGGGACACGGTTGGATCACTCGGGAACCCGCTCGGGCGGATGCACCGCAAAGTGGCCAAGTACAAGTTCCTCGACACCCACCTGCGACTGTCGAACCAGCACGCCTTCCATGCGGTCGCCCTCGACGAGCATCGCGAGCCATTCGAGCCAACCTTCTGGACACGGACGGTCGACAACGCCAAGCCGGACGGGGGTGCCCGGCCGCGGACGCTGGCCGAAGTCGAGCAGCGCTGGTTCGTGGGAGCCCACGCCAACGTCGGAGGAGGCTACCCGAGCGACATCCTAGCCCAAGCTCCACTCAAGTGGCTGATGGACAAGGCCGCTCTGCACGGCCTGAGGTTCCGTCCCGGTTTCCAGATGGACCCCGTTGACCCAGCGGCTCCGATCACGGACTCCTATTCCGAGTTCGGCAATCCGCTGCTTCGCGCCTTCAGCAAGCGCTTTTACCGTCCGGTCGGTCCTCCTCCTCAGGTCGGGGCGACGAAGACCACGGCCCGGATCAACGAGACCATCGACGGCTCGGTCTTTGATCGCTGGCGAGAGAACCCCGCGTACAGGCCGGCCAATCTAGGGCAGTGGGCCGAACGGAAGGGTGTCGATCCGGCGATGCTCGTGGGGGCGAGGCTTGCCTCGGATCCGTCCGTCATCGTCGGGGAGGACCTCGCGACGCCTGCGACGGCCTAGGCAGGGTCGGGAACTGCGCGTCCGCTTCTGCTGTCGGTAACCACCCGTCCGGGTCGCGTAGCTTCCATTCGCCTCGAAGCGGGCGAGCAGGATGGCGCCGGCAGCGCCAGTCGCGGCCATCCACCCACTCGACGGTTTCCCAACGCGCCGGAGATCGGTAGGACGCCGCATGGCGCGCATACCGACGGACCCGTTGTTCGGGGCATGGGACAACGTGTTCTGGGCCGTCGCCGACCCGGCGAACCGCCTCATCATCGATCATCTCGCCCTCGGGGACAGTGCCGTCGGCGAGATCTCGCACGTGATCGACGCAAGCAGCTCCAACACCAGCCATCGACTATCGAAACTGGAGCGCCTCGGCCTGGTCTCAATCACGAAGACGAAGTCGGGAAACCTGATCTACCGGCTTCGTCCGGAAGCGTTGCAACCAATCAAGGACTGGCTGCAGCGCTTCCTGCCTTGAGGCGTCGCGTGCCGCCCTTCCAGCGTGGACCTGCGACTCCCAATGGTTCGTCTTGCGGTAGCGAACCGGCCGGTTGGGTTTCTTCCGACGGATCCTCTCGGCCCGGCGCACGCCAGCCTCGACCCGCCGCAGCAGCGTCCTGCGGATCGGGCCCTGCTTGATCGCGTCGATCTCCGTGCGGAGGTCGACGAGGGCGCCTGCCGGGCCTAGCCGCGTTGGCTGGGCATCCACGAAGCCCGCGACGATCCCGTCGAAGGAGGTTGGCCAGCCGAGCGCGAGTTCGAGCCCCCTGATCGGCGCCAGCGAACAGGAGAGGGGCGGGCCGGCACCTTCCGTCCGGTACTGCAGGCGCCCGAGGAGGGCGAAAAGCTCCAGGCGGGCACCGGCCGACGCCGATGGGAAGAGCCGCTCGATGGTCCGGGAGCTGGCCGTCGAGACGCCGAACCCGAGCAGTGCCGCGAAGGTCCGGGAGCTCTCGACGAGATGTGCCGGTGCCTGCCGAACCGGGATGTCACGGAGATCCGCACCGCACCAGTTGCACCGGAAAACCGACATGCAGCGGACCCAGGAGATCGGTTTGCCGCAGGGGCAATGATCCACGAGCATCTCGCCGGACGTGGGCTCGCAGGCGAAGCAGCGGAGTTGCCAAGACAGCCTGATCCACGGGGCGTCCCCGTCCCGTTTCAGCGTGCCCGGCGCGACCCGACGTCGGGCTGGATCCAACAGGTATGCGGGTATTCCGAGATCGCCGATTGCCACCGTCTCCCCGGAGGTGTCGTAACTCCTGAGCAGCATGTCGTCGGGGTCGAGGCTCGCCAGGTGCGACATGGCCAGCACGGCATCGCGGGTCAGCGGGAGCGACGCGAGGTCGGTCGCCCTCATCGACAGTCCGGACGCCAGGAGCTCACCGACCGTGATCGCCGTGCGCTCCGCATAGCGCACGGCGATGCTCGGCAGGCATTCGCCCGGCCACGGCGTGACGGTCTTCCGGGTGGGGTTGATCCGGGCGGGAAGCTTGCGGCGTTCAGCCATCGACGAGCGTCCGAACCAGGCCGTTCCCGGTCTTTCCGGACGCCGTGAAACCTGCCGGCTTGTCGACGGCGAGAGGGAAGGGCGGCAGCTTCTTCGCCCGGAACGGATTGATGCCGAGCATCTTGCGGTCATGCTTGAGGAAGAAGTCGAAGCCGTCCGCGAAATCGTCGACCGTGAGGCTCTTCGGGCGGACGGCGCCGGCTCTCTTGAACGCGGCCTTGGCCGCCTCGCCGCACAGTTGGGTGAGGATGCCCGGGCGGCCACGGAAGGCGAAGTAGGACGCCCTCAGCGCGTCATCCTCGCCGAAGAGGTCGTGAACGTCCTCGAAGGGGAGCTCGGTCACGAACTGCCGAACGAAGGTGCGTGTCCGCTTCTTGTCGGCTTCCGTGACGAGGGCGAAGGGCTCCAGGAAGGCGAGGCCGTCCTTCCGCTGGTCCAGCGCATCCTCGTAGGCGAACAGCTCGTCCAGCGCGTTCGTGCCCGTCACCACCACCGGGCAGGCGCCCCCGTTCTGAAGTGTGATGAGCATGCTCGCTGCGGCCGCGCGGAACTTGCCGGCATCGTGGCGGAAGGTGTTCTGGAACTCGTCCAGGACCGCCAGGTCGATGTCGTTGAGCGCCAGGATCTCGACGAGGCGGCGCGTGGCGTCCTGCTCGCGCAGGCGCCGATTGACGTTGCCGTTGATGTCGACGGCGCGGAGGTCGGAAAAGAACCGCAGGACGGCCTGGCAGAGGCCGAGCACCGTGCCCCCGCTGACGACCTCGACGTACAGGACCCGGCGGCCCTTCCCCTCCGCCAGCTGGATCGGTTCCTTCGTCAGGACCACGCCGGTCAGCTGCTCGATGAAGCGCTTGGTGGTCTCGGTCTTGCCGCAGCGCGAGAACCCTTTAACGTAGCCGACGAAGGCCTCGCGGTGCCCGACCCCGAAATCGACGGCGTTCTGAAGGATGCTGTTCGCGTGTTGCACGCCACCGTGCCGGATGAAGATCAGGTCCACGTAGGCCAGCGACGACGCGAGGGGCAGCTCGAAGCGGTTCCTCATCCGATGGCCTCCTCTCCCTCGTCATCGTCCATGAGGATCTCGTCGACGGCCCAGTCCTCGTCGATCCCGTCGTCGACCGGGCTCGCGACGGAACCGCCGTCCCCGGTCGCAGCCGCGGTCGCGCCGCCGATCTCGGCCAGGAGGTCCATGCGCGCGAGATCGCGCTCGATGCGGCTGTTGGCGTGCACCGAGGGACCGTCCACCAGGACCCCGGCGAAACGCATGGCCGCGGCCGCGTTCCTGGCCTTGCGGGGCGGCTTGCGACCGTCCTTCAGGTCGACCCCCATGAACCCGAGCGAGCGCTTGAACAGGGTCTCGACGGCCTCGGCGTACTGGGCGTCGTCGGTGGCGGACCGGCGCGCGTCGTTCAGCAGCTTGTTCACGACGTGGTGCTGCCAGTGCGTCCGTCCCCGCGCGGCCCGCTTGAGGCAAGGCACGGCGATCTCCCGGCCCTTGTGCTCCGGGCGCGGGTCGGTGACGTAGAGGACGCCTACGTCCCTTAGCCCGATGCGGGCGTCGACCAGGGTCGGCTGCTCCTTGCGCGCGCCATGCGCGCCGGCGAAGCGGCGGATTGCCTGGAGTTCGGGGGAGTCGAAGAACAGGTTCTTCCACCTGATCCCGTCGCGTCGGGCCTTCAGCCCCTCCAGCTCGATGGACGCGATGACGTCGAAGCGTGCCAGCTCGTCCGGGTTGAGCTGCCGCGGCGGCTTCTTCGCCAGCCGGAGCCAACGGCCCTCGGGAGTTTCCCAGTCGAGCCCCTGCTGCGGCCGGCGCGCGTAGATCGTGATCAGGTACTCGTGGACGAGGCCGACAACGTCGTCGAGCTCGATGCATGCCTCCTTCATCGGGTCCTTGTCCCCGCGTTTCTTCACGCTCGGCCCGGTCGAGCCCTTGAGCCATTCGATGAGGTCTCGCTCGAACGTGCCGTTGAACCTTTCGACGTACGGCTTGTCCTCCGGGTGCTTCGGGCGCGGTCTGGAAGCCGATGCCGACGCGGGCGAGCGCCGCGGCCATCTGCCAGCCGATGAACTCCTTGGCGTTGTCCCACCTGACCTTCACGGGTTTGCCGTAGGCGAGCCAGGCGCCGTCGATGTGGGGGAAACGCTCTGCGACGTACGCCTTCGTCTGAACGGCGTGCGCGATGCACATCAGCGAGGGAAGGAGGCCGGTGCCCTCGGCGTTCACGTAGATGCCGAGGGGATAGCCGGAGGCGACGTCGTACGCGACGGCCACCCAGATCCGGGCAAGGCCCAGACGCGCCAGCTTCTTGCCAAGAGGGGTCTGCCCGAGCACCGGGATCAGGTCGATCTGATGGTGGTCTATCTCGACGAGGTCGAGGAGGCGCTTGGGCCGCTCCAGCTTTCCGACGCCGCCGAATTCGAGATCGGCGGCGCGCACGCCTTCCAGGGCCGCCTTGCGGCGCCAGGCGTCGAACCGGGCGAACTCGGTGCGGACGAGGCTCGGGCTGGGCGGCTGCAGCGAGAGGCGCTCTTCGAGGTTGATCGCCTCGATCCTTCGCATGACCAAGCCCCGGAGCTTCTTGGGGCCGAGCTTCGGAAACTCGTCGACGGTTGCCCGGATCGTCAGGGCGATCTCGTCGACCACGCGCTGCGGCGCCCGGCGCGCATGCGGCCGGACGGCGTTGCCGTGGACGAGGGCGGCGGGCTTCCGGTGCTTGCCCGCCGACTTCTCGACCCAGGACAGGACCGTCCGCGGCTGCCGCATTCGCGGCGGGTCCAGTCTCTCGGACGCGAGCACCGCGTCGACGCTCCGCGTGACGAGGACGGCGTTCTCGGCATTCCGGGCGAACACCTCGCCGCGAGCGCGGGCGTCGTCGATGGCGGCCCAGAACGCCCGGACGTAGCAATCGCGCAGGTCGGACTTGGACCGGACCGGCTTGTTCAAGGTCCGGTAGGCGAGGTCGAGCGCCGCGTCGTCCCGGCCGGCCAGCTGCACGCCGTCCTGTCCCGGCCGACGAAGCTTCCGGGCATGCAGGAGGTCGAGGTATTCGGTCGAGCTCAGGGGGAGGGGGGCGCCTCCCTCGGTGGGCTTGAACCAGAGCGGGCCGACGTCGTCCTTGATCAGGAAGCTGTGCGGCTCGCCTTCGATGAACACCAGGTCGCCCGTGTTCAGGTTGTCCGGCATGACGTCGTCGAGCGTCGGTGCGCGGAGGGGCTCCTCGGCCAGGTCCTGGAGGATGTCAGTCACGGGTGGCCCTCCGCTGCGATACGGGGTCGGCGAGGCGGATCGGGGTGTCGAGGTCGATTGGTCCGAGGAGATCGACGGCGAGGCCCGCGTCGATGACCCGCGCCAGCACGGCGCCGGCCGGGTAGTCGCTGTTCCGGACGATCTCGGCACAGCGTCCGAGCGGAGAGGTTCCCCCCGAGGCGAGCAGGTGGTCACGGAGGCGGTGACGGTCGTCCTCGTCGAGGTGGCGCCCGCCGTTCGAGATGATCTCGTCCACGCTCTCGGGGTCGGCCATGTCGTCCATGGCCGTGTCCAGGAGCGGAAGCCAGACGAGCCCGACGCGGCGGTAGGCGGCACGGACGAGCCTCAGCTTGGCGCGGGCCTTCCTCGCCTTTTCCCAGACGAACCAGCCTCGCTCGTCGGCGGGGCTCTCCGGCCGGGGCGGGTGCAGGTCTTCCCAGCGCTTGACCTCGAAGCGCACCTCACGCCAGTTCCTGAAGGTGGCGAGCAGGTCGGGCGTGTAGCGGACCTTCTTGCTGCCGACCGTGATCCTGAGCGTCTCGGGCTGGGCGTGGATGTCGACCACGTCCGGGTGGCAATCGAGGAGGCGGGCCGCCCGATCCTCCGGGTTCGACTCCACGACGACGTGGCGACGGACCTTCCAGCTGTAGTGGGCGCCAACCTTGCGGTTGCGGCGGCCCGTCACGATGCGACGAACGGGCTCCCCGTCGGGAAGCGCGAACCGCTCGATGCCGGGTGCGATCTCGACCCAGGTCTCTTCGGCCAATACGACGCCTTCGCCCTCCCACTCGGGGGGCGGCTGAAGCTTCGGCATGCGGGTACTCCCTCCGCGAACGCGGGTTCGCGGCTAGGTCGCGACGCGACCCGTGGTCGATGGGGAGCCCGACGGGACGGGGAGGGGAGGCTGAACGGCCCCGAGGGACCTTGCCAGACCGAAATCGATCGGGCAGGGTCATCTCAGGGCTTGAGACATTTGAACGTGAACCGGCGCTTTTCGAAGGGTGGCCGGCCGCGTTTTCGGGGTCTTTCGTTCTGGCGCTTCCCGCTCCGGGTTCTTCCCGTGGGCGGGTTTCGCTTTTCTAGGCCTTGCCTCTCCTTTCCGAACGGGACGACGTCCTCGTCTCCGGCTTTCACGCAGAGCAGCCTGGACGCGTCGTAAGTCGTTGTAAACAGCCCCGAAAGCGCTCGTTTCGACGGGCCGATTTGACTCTGCTCGCCAGGTGTGTCTCAGCCGCCGCCGCGAGTTTTTAGGTGAGCGACCGGCCGAATTCGCGGATAGGAAGGTTTTCGGCGAATCCACCGCCGTCGATTCGTGGCCGACCAAAAAGCCTCGAAACGACCCCGCGACCGTTCGCCGCGAAATGCAGTTTTTCGGCGCCCTGGGATCTATCGCGGGAAATTCGGGCGGCCGAAGCTCGGGATCAGCAGACCATCTCGGACATGGGAACACCTCCGCACTGCCGGCTTCGGACGCGCCTGGTTTCTGATCGAGATCGAATGAATGCGAATGATAGCAGGAAAGCCCGGGTGTCCGCAGCTTCGCCCTGCTGTCCCGGTTAACGAGCTCCTGGCCGGAGCCTGCCGCAGCCGGGACTAGGCGGTCGTGAACTTCCAGGTCTTGATCTCGAACAGGACGGCGGCGTCACCCGTGTCATTCCAGACAGGCACATCGAGGCCCCAGTAGAAGCGGTGCACGTTCCTGCCGGCGCCGTCCTGGTACTGGTCGTGCTTACCCTTCCCGGTCCGGAGAACCACCCGGTCTCCCTTCTTCACTGACCGGTCGGGAAACCAGTAGAAGTGCCGCAACCTGTTCGACACCGCCTTCTCATTGACGAACGTGGTGTCGGCGAGACCGTAGCACCCCACGTCGCAATCCCCGGTCACTTCGAGCAGCACGTACTCCTTGATCGCGTCACCCTTCTCTTTGACCGACAGGATCTTCAGGTTCATCTCTTCCCTCTGGTTTCCGCCCTGGCCAAGGTAATTCGTCTGCAAGGGAAGAGCACTCCATCCCGGCCTTTAGGGCGGTCCGTACTCCCTGATCGTCATCGTACCGGCTCCCTTACGCTCCGGTGCCGTCGAGCCCGCGCCTTACTTGCCTCAGGTTCGTTCCGGCAATGAACGGACGCCCAGCGCTCGCTCCTCTGGCTCGATCCGCCGTTCTCATGATAGCTTGGCGCACCACCGGAGAATGACATGAAGCTCGTCGCGATGACGCTCACCACGCTGATGGTGATGGCAGCCCCGGCTCTCGCTTGCTGCCCCGGCTGCCCCTGAGGCCCCGCCGAAGTTCCTCGAAGCCGCCCTCTCGGGCGGCTTCGTCGTTTCAGTGGTCGGCGAGCCGCCCGTGATCGTGGCTTGGGTCGGCTAGCGTCTGGATGACGCGGCATTCGCCTACCCGGCCCTGACCGCACTCGCCGATCATCCGACGGAGCTCGCCGCGAAGGGCGGTCAGCTTCCTGATCCGTTTCTCGACCTCGGCCATGTGACGCCTGGCGATCCTGTCGACGTCGCCGCACGGCCTCTCCGGATCGGACGAGAGCGCGAGGAGTTCGCGGATCGCGTCCATCTCGAAGCCGAGCTCCCGGGCGTGCCGGATGAAGTTGAGGCGGGCCACCTCGGGCTCGCCGTAGCGCCGCTGCTGAGCCTCGCTCCGGGAGGGCAGGGGCATGAGCCCCACCTGCTCGTAGTACCTGATCGTCGGCACCTTCACGCCGGCCCGGCGTGACAGCTCCCCGATAGAGATGTCCACTTTCCGCTTGCCCCTCTAGTCGCTAGAGGCCGTAGACCCCTTTCCATGGAGACGAAAGGGCCTGCGATGGCAGACGATTGCTGCGGTTCGACCGCGTCCTGCTGCACTCCACCCGCGCTTCAGCTGCCTGAGGCGGCAGAGCGTGCGGCCGACGCCTGCGGCTGCTCCGGCGGGGTGCCGATCTTTGATGGCGTGGACCCGCGTTACAAGCGGGTGCTCTGGACCGTCATCGGAGTGAACGCGGCCATGTTCGTGACCGAGATGGCGGCGGGTCAACTCGCCGGCTCCCAGGCGCTCAAGGCCGACGCGCTCGACTTCCTGGGTGACACGGTGACGTACGGGTTGAGCCTCGCCGTGATCGGAGCGAGCCTCAAGGTCCGGGCTAGCGCGGCGCTGTTCAAGGGCCTCTCGCTTAGCGCCATGGCGTTCTGGGTGTTTGGATCGACCGTCTACCAGACCCTGGTTCTCGGCGTCCCCAAGGCCGAGGTCATGGGCGTCATCGGCTTCTTGGCGCTCGGGGCCAACCTGCTCTCCGTGCTCCTTCTCCGGCGATACAAGGACGGGGACGCGAACGTCCGGTCCGTGTGGCTGTGCTCGCGGAACGACGCCATCGGCAACGTGGTCGTCATGATCGCGGCGCTGGGCGTCTGGGGCACGTCGACGGCCTGGCCGGACCTGCTCGTGGCAGCCGTGATGGCCGGCATCTTCCTGACCTCCTCGGTCCAAATCCTGCGCCAGGCCTGGGCCGAATACCGAGGGCAGGGCGGTCATGCCCACCTCGCCCCGGCGGAGTGACGGCCCCTACCGTCCCGGATGCTCCCGTCGCTCGCGTAGTGCAGAAATCAGCCGGCGTTTGTCGCGCAGTGCAGATTTCTACCCTTGCCGTTGCCCGGCAATGCAGAAATCAACCCCGACGCCGGACGGCCCGTTAGCCCTGCGTCGTAGAGCGCGGTCGGTGGCAAATTAGGACGATTCCTGCACCACGGAGCGTGCTCTCAGTGCAGGTTTCAGCTCTCCCGACGGCCACGCCGTGCAGGTTTCATCGGCATCGGCAAGGCGTCCGGCCCATTTTCGGGGCTGGACGTCGCTCGGAATGTTCCTATTCTGTTCTCTCTCCGAGGACAGCCATGCCCGATGAGCCTGAACAGACCGACGAGGCCTTTCCGACCGATGACGACGTTGATGCCGTAATAGCCGAGTTCGGCGGCGATGCCCGGGAAGCAGTACGTGCGCTGCTCCACGACATCTCCATCTTTGCCGGTGACTTCGAAGCGTCGGTCAGCCACGGCTTTGTCCGCGGAGGCATTCCGAAGCTGGTACTCCGGCGCCGAGCCTGATGCCCAACTATGCGAAGGGTACGCTGAGACCGTCCGTGATCGATGTCGGCTGGCCATACCAAGTCGAGATCGAGGTGCCTTGGAATGGCTTCGGGCGACGGCTGGAAGCGATCACGGGCTGGGTCCGAGAGCATGCTCCGCGGCCCAGGTCGGCAAGACGGGCCGGATCAGTCAGCGACGCAACGCGGTGGTGTTTCGAGGACCGGGACGCAGCCATGGCATTCCGGGAGCAGTTCGGCGGGAAGCTGATCGAGGTTTCGCATCGGTAGCGGCGGCCGCTGGGTAGGGCAGCCATCCGGGCCAATGCAGAATTAAAGGTCGCCCAGTGCAGGAATCAGAAAATCACGACAAGGATCCACGGCAGGGGAGCCGTCTGCCGGCCATTCGCATAAGATATATTATGGAACCCAAGCACGGGCGTGGGCGAGAGGAATGCCGTCGCGAGCGACAGGATCGCAGGATCCCGTGATCCTCCCCGGTTCAGGATGGCCATTCCAGTTGCAGCCCGTCATAGGCAGGCTCGACTCCGTCCGGCAGTTCGCGCCGGATCGTCTCGAAGTCGATGTCCGTATGCATGTTCGTGAGCACGCTGCGTCGCGGCCTGATCTCGGCGATGAAGGCCAGAGCCTCCGCGACCGAGAAATGCGTCGGATGCGGCGTGTAGCGGAGCGCGTCGAGGATCAGGATGTCGAGATTGGCGAGCCGCGCCTTGGCTTTCGCCGGGACGGCGCTCACGTCGGGCAGATACGCCACCGGACCGAAACGGAAGCCGAGCGCCGGAGTCCGGCCGTGCTCCACCATGAAGGGCAGCGCCTCGATCCGGCCGCCCGGGCCTTCGATCCCGACAGGCTCGTCCGGATCGATCCGGTGATCGTCCAGGATCGGCGGATAGTCGCTGCCCGGCGGCGTGGCGAAGCAGTAGCCGAATCTTTCGTGCAGGACGCGGCTCGTGGCTTCATCGGAGAAGACCGGCATGCGACGGCGCATATGGATCACCAGCGGACGCAGGTCGTCGATGCCGTGGGTGTGGTCGGCATGATCGTGCGTGATCAGCACGGCATCGAGCCGCCGCACATCGGCGGAGAGCAGCTGCTCGCGCAGATCCGGCGAGGTGTCGATGAGAACGCTCGTCCGGCCGCCTGAACCCTGCCGTTCGACCAGCACGGAGCAGCGGCGCCGGTGGTTCTTGGGGTTGTTCGGATCGGCCGCTCCCCAGCCCATGCCGACGCGCGGCACACCGGCCGACGAGCCGCAGCCCAGAATCGTGAGCCTGAAACTCATGCGGCAGATTTCCGCGTCGTCTCAGAAGCTTGCCCGGCTTTTCTGAAGAGACGCTCGAAATTTGCGGTGGTCACGGCGGCGATCTCTTCGGGGGTGACGCCGCTGGTGTCCGCAAGCACCCGGGCCGTATGCGCCACGAAGGCAGGCTCGTTCCGCTTGCCCCGATACGGCACGGGAGCGAGGTAGGGCGCATCAGTCTCGACGAGGAGGCGATCGCGGGGCACGACCTCGCGTGCAATCGCCCGGATCTCGTCGGAGTTCCTGAAGGTCAGGATGCCCGAGAAGGAGACGTAGAAGCCGAGTTCAACCCCGATTTCGGCAAGACGCCGGCCGGACGAGAAGCAGTGGAGCACCGCGTCGAAGCGCCCTCGCCCGTGCTCCTCGGTCAGGATCCGGATCATGTCGTCGTCGGCGTCCCGCGCGTGGATCACCAGAGGCAGACCGCTCTCCCGGGCCGCCGCGATATGGGCGCGGAAGACGCGCTCCTGCACGTCCCGCGGGCTCTTGTCGTAGTGGAAATCCAGCCCGGCTTCCCCGACCGCGATGCACCTCGGATGCGCGACGGCGGTCACGATCTCGGCCGCCGGCACATCCGGCTCTTCGGCCGCGTTGTGCGGGTGCGTGCCGACCGTGAAGAAGACCTCCGGATGCGCCTCGGCGATCCGCCGGTAGGTCGCCGCCTTCGCGACGCGCGTCGAGATCGTCACCATACGCCCGACGCCCGCCGCCTTGGCCCGCGCGATGACGCCCGGCAGGTCCTCGGCGAAATCGGGAAAGTCGAGATGGCAGTGGGAGTCGATCAGCACCGTCAGGCCGCCTCCTCCGGCTCGACGTAGCGCGGGAAGATCGGCGCCGGCGCCGGCAGCGGCGTGCCCGCGGGCAGTCGCGACCCGGAACCGATCGCGTCGAAGCTCCGGGCTTCCTCAGACACCGCGAGGAGGTCCAGCAGCCGCGCGGCTGCGCTCGGCACGAACGGCTGGGCCATGATGCCGATCTCCCGCAGCACCTCGGCCGTGACGTAGAGCACGGTGCCCATGCGGGCTGGATCCTGTTGTCGCAGGATCCAGGGTTCCTGTGACGCGAAGTACCGGTTCGCCTCGGCGACCACCGCCCAGATCTCGGCCAGGATCGCGTGAAGGGCGAAGCCCTCCATCGCCGCCCTCGCCTTCTCCGGGAGCGCGTCGGCAAGGGCGATCAGAGTGCGGTCGGCATGGGTGAAGTCGCCTGGCTGGGGCACCTGTCCGCCGCAATTGCGAGCCACCATCGTCAGGGAGCGCTGCGCCAGGTTGCCGAGATCGTTCGCGAGATCCGCGTTGATGCGGTTCACGATCGCCTCGTGCGAATAGTTGCCGTCCTGCCCGAACGGCACCTCGCGCAGGAGGAAATACCGGAGCTGGTCGATGCCGTAGGCCGAGGCGAGCGAGGCCGGGTCGATGACGTTGCCGACCGACTTCGACATCTTCTCCCCGCGATTGAACAGGAAGCCATGCCCGAAGACCCGCTTGGGCAGCGGAAGGCCGGCGGACATCAGGAAGGCGGGCCAGTACACCGTGTGGAAGCGCACGATGTCCTTGCCGATCACGTGGACGTCGGCGGGCCAGTAGCGCCAGCGCGGGTTCGCCTCGTCGGGGAAGCCGGCTCCGGTGATGTAGTTCGTGAGCGCGTCGACCCAGACATACATCACGTGCTTCGGATTGCCGGGGACCGGGATGCCCCAGTCGAAGGTCGTCCGGCTGATCGAGAGATCCTGCAGGCCGCCCTCGACAAAGGACACGATCTCGTTCCGGCGCGTGTCCGGGCCGATGAAGTCTGGGTTCTCGCGGTACAGCGCAAGCAGCCGCTCGCCATAGGTCGAGAGGCGGAAGAAATAGCTCTCCTCCTCCACCCACTCGACCGGGGTTCCGGTCGGGGCGCGGCGGGTGCCGTCCTCCGCCAGCGTCAGTTCGCTTTCGTCGAAATAGGCCTCGTCGCGGACCGAGTACCAGCCCGAATACTTGGACAGGTAGATGTCCCCTGCCCGCTCCATCCGGCGCCAGATCTCCTCGCTGGAGCGGACGTGATCGGCATCCGTCGTGCGGATGAAGCGGTCGTAGGAGCAGTTCAGGAGATCGGCCATCTCGCGGAACTTCGGCGCCATCTCGTCCACGAAAGCTTGCGGCGTGGTGCCGGTCTTCGTGGCCGTCTGCTGGATCTTGAGGCCGTGCTCGTCCGTGCCCGTCATGAAGAACACGTCGAAGCCGTCGAGGCGCTTGAAGCGCGCGATCGCGTCCGACGCGATCACCTCGTAGGCGTGCCCGATATGCGGCGCGCCGTTCGGATAGGAGATCGCGGTCGTGATGTAATAGGGCTCGCCGGCCATGCCGAACCTTGGATTGCGCGAGCCGGTTCAGGCGGCGGCGCGGACGACCTCCGCCAAGTCCCCGAACATCGACACGACGAATGGGCGACGATCGAGGTTGTAGGTTTCGACCGACCTCGCAGCGTCGGCGACCTTCTCACATAGCTCCGCAAGGGGCGCAAGGCGCGCCGGCCCGAGCTCCGCACCGGCCCTGATGCGCTCGGCCGCCCAGAGCTGGACCGCATCCAGGGCCAGCTCGAACGTGCCTTCGGCGCGCCGGTCCGCCAGCTTCTCGGCGAGGCTCAGCACGCGCAGCATGGGCGGATCGGGCAGGGCCTGCAGCAGGGAAGCGAGTTCGTCGAGGACCGCCTGGCGCTTCGGGTCGAGCAGGCCGAGCGCCCTCCCGACCGACCCCTCGGCCCTCTCCGCCGCGCGCTCGACCAGCTCCGGACCGCCCTCCCCGCCCGCAAGCGCGTCCGGTCCGAACGAGCGCAGGATCTCGAGGACCTGCGCCTGCGGAAGCGGGCTCAGGTTCAGCTTGCGGCAGCGCGAGCGGATCGTCGGCAGGACGCGCTGCGGCGCGTGCGCGACGACGAGGATCGTCGAGCGCGGCGGCGGCTCCTCGATCGTCTTCAGGAGCGCGTTGGCGGATTGCACCGTGAGGTCCTCCGCCGAGTCGACGATCATCACCCGATGGCCGCCATTGGCCGCCGTCGTGCCGAAGAAGGCGAGCGCACGCCGCGTCGTCTTCACCGGGATCGTCTTGGCGGGCGGCCGTTCCACGTCGGCCGAGGCGGTCTCCAGATCGAGCACGATGAGGTTCGGATGGGCGCCCGCCGCGATCTGCCGCGCGGTCCGGCCGGCGGGGTCGACCGCGAGCGCGCCCTCGCCCGGTCGGATCTCGTCCGCGCTTGCGAGAAGCCGGCGGGCGACCCGGTAGGCCAGCGTCGCCTTCCCGATCCCCTCCGCCCCCCCGATGAGCCAGGCGTGGTGCAGACGGCCGGATGCGATCGCCTCGGCGAAGCTCCGCTCGGCCTCTACATGGCCTACGAGAGTCCTGCGCTCGCGCGGATGCGGGAGGCCGCCCGCGCCGGGTGCCGCCTCAGCCGCCATGGTCCGCCTCCCCGCCGGCCACGCTCTCCGGCGTGAGAAGGCGCGATTCGACCTCAGCCCAGATCAGCCGCTCGACGCTCTCGGGGGCGCCGCTCGCGTCGATCACGGCGCAGCGCTCCGGCTCCGCCGCCGCGATGGCCAGAAAGGCGTCCCGGATACGGGTATGGTACTCGAGCCCTTCCGCCTCGAAGCGGTCGCGCTCCTCGCCCGTGAGCTCGCGGCGCTGGCTTGCGCGGGCGAGGCCGAGCTTGGCGGGCACGTCCAGCACGAGGGTCAGGTTGGGACGCGTTTCGCGGACGGAAGCGCGCTCCAGGGCCGCGAGGGCGCTTGGGGGGACCTCTCCCAGTTTCCCTTGGTAGACGCGGGTCGAGTCCGAGAAGCGATCGCAGATGACGAAGCCTCCCGCGGCCAGAGCGGGCCGGATGGTGCGGTCGACATGGTCGGCACGTGCCGCGGCGAAGAGCAGGGCCTCGGCGAATGCGCCATGGCGCTTCGCCCGGCCGGACAGGAGGAAGGCTCTGATCGCCTCCGCCCGCGCGGAACCGCCGGGCTCGCGGGTCGTGACGACGCGAAGGCCGCGCGCCTCGAGCCGCCTCTTCAGGCGCTCGCTCTGGGTCGACTTTCCGGCCCCCTCCCCGCCCTCGAGCGTGACGAAACCGCCCGGTCCTTCTCTCGGCTGCTGCACGTCCCGCATGTCCGCCCGATAGCGCGAACCGGACCGCGGAGCCCAGCCCTAATAAATGCCCGCGTAGATGGGCCGCTGGGGTGGAACGGGCTGGGCGGCCGCGAGCGGTGCGGAGGCTCCGCCCGGAACGGCCGGGGCCGCCTCGGCCAGCCTCCGGGCGGCGAGCGGCCGCACCGGCGGAAGCGGTACCTCGCCATCCCGACTCGGGGCGGCAGCCGTCCGAACGGGTCTGCTCTGCGGCAGGCTGGTCGGCCCCGAGGTCCGGACCGGCTCCGCCGGAGCATCGGACCCCTCCTCCGGCTCGGCAGCCGCGGCCGCGACACGCAGGACAGGCTGGGAGCTTTCCTCGCCCGTCTCCGCCGGGGCGAAACGCGGCCGGGGCGGCGGGTCATGTCGCAGGTCGGCATACATGGTCGCCCCGCCCGGCCGGCCGAAGGGGGCCGGCGAGCCGTCGATCCGGAGGGTGGCGAGGAGCTTCTCGTCGTCGCTTCCGCGGACCGACGCCTTGCCGAGATACTCGACCCGGACGCGCGTCACCCCCTTGCGCCGGAACTCGAGCGCGTCGGCGACGCGTTCCGACACGTCGAGGATGCGGTCGCGCTCGTAAGGTCCGCGGTCGTTCACCCGCACGACCATCGAACGCTTGTTCACGAGGTTGGTGACGCGGACATAGCTTGGCAGGGGCAGCGTCGGATGGGCGGCCGCGATCGAGTGCCGGTCGAAGATCTCGTTGTTCGCGGTCAGGCGGCCGTGGAAGGCCGTCCCGTACCAGGACGCCCAGCCCTCCCGATTGTAGCCCTTGCCGTGGTGCGGAACATAGGTGCGGCCGCCGATCGTGTAGGGCTGGCCGATCATCTCGCGGCCGCCGCCCTTCGGGATAGGCTGGCCGTCCGGGATGACCTTCGGGCTCGGCTTCACGCCATACTTGTTGCCGCCGCCCTTCCGGCCGGCGACCTGCGGCCCGGCGCAGTTCGCGGCCGTGAGCGCGACGAGGACGAGCGCGGCCGCCCGAAGCGCGAGCCGCGCAGGACGCGCCGCACCATGCGGCCGGGATGCCGCCACGAAACCTCTCCCCTGCCGACAGATCACAGCTTGCTCCCCGCCGATGGAGCGCTTTGCGCGTCAGCCATCGTCCCGCTCGCCCCCGGAGCGTGCCTCAAGGATCGGGGTTGGCGCTTAAGGAAAGTTTGATGCGAATCGACCGGGGTTTCGGCCGGCGGGATCTTACTTCGTTCGCAGGCACTTAAATCTGCGTTCTCATCTCGTTTCTTAGGAGGGGCTGAAGCGGCTGTTCCGGCGGAAACGAAAGGAGCCCCCGGCCTTTGCAGCCGCGGGCTCGTCACGCGCTCGAACTCAGCGGGACTGGTTGAGCTGGCTGATCGAGAGCGCGCCGCGCTTCTGGAATAGCAGGTCGAGCGCCTCCAGCATGAGCTGGTGGATCTTGGTCCGCTCCGTATAGGCGATGTCGCGCAGCTGATCGTAGACCGGGGGCTCCAGATACACCGAGAGCTGCTTGGCGCGCTCCTTGAGGGTGCCGCGCGGATTCGGCTCCTGCGGCTTGGCGGGGGCCAGCTGGATGACCTCGCCGCCCGGCCGGTTGGTCGGCGGGACGGCGGAGGCGACGATGGACGCAAGACTGAGCTTAGGCGGCTTTGACATGGATCTGTCCCTGCGAGCGCTTCTCGATCCAGGCCCACAAGCGGCGGATCTCCGCGGCGGCCTGTCCGGTCGGGTTGAACTCGGTCACGCCCTGCCCCATGCCGAGCGCATCCTGGTGGTCGTTACGCGTCACGATGTTCACGTCCGGCAGAACGCCCAGGACCGCGAGGCCGTCGGCGGCGTCACGGACGCGGTAGCTGCGCGGCGGCGTCTGGTTCAGGACGAAGGCGAACTTCTTCTCCAGCCGGTAGATGGCGGCCAGCGTGGGCTTGAAGGCCCGCAGGTCCGCCGGGGTCGGCCGGCATGGGATCACGCAGAGATCGGCCGCGCGGATGGCCGCGAGGCTGCCGGGCGAATCGACGCCGGGCGTATCGATGAAGACGTAGTCGAAGTCGGAATCGCGCAGCCTCGTCATGATGTCGTCGAGCTGCGTCGCGTCGATCTGCGCCACCTCCGGCGTGTCGGCCTTGCGGTGCTCGGCCCAGTCGCTGACGGTGGCCTGCCGGTCCATCTCCAGGATGCAGACGGACTGGCCGGCCTCCTGCGCCGCGACGGCCAGCGAGATGCATAGCGTGCTCTTGCCGCTGCCCCCCTTCTGGGTCACGAACGTGATCGCCTTCATGGGCGTACCTTTCCTTGTGATACAAAAGGCCGTCCGCCGCTGAGTCGCGCCGGCCGGCGCCCGGCTCCGTGATCCTGCGATCCTTGGAACCAAGGATGGGGCCATTTCTCCGTGGACATGGTTAACGGGCCGTTAAGACGATTGGTCGGCGGCCGCAGAGAGCCTTGCGTTGACCGCCGAAGGCGCTCCGCCCTAGAGAGCCCGCAGACGCGGCTCCACATGCCGGAAGGGTGGCCGAGTGGTTTAAGGCAGCGGTCTTGAAAACCGCCGTGGGGGCGACCCCACCGTGGGTTCGAATCCCACCCCTTCCGCCACCTCGCCCGCATACGGCCTGCGCGCGCTCGAGGCGTCGACATGGCTGTCCGCCGCTGGACGCGAGCCTGGCAGAGCGCAGCCTGAGATCATGCGCCCGGGATAACGAGCACCCGGCCCGGCCTATACCGACAGCGTCCCCACCAGGGATGTCGCCCATGCGTGGGCCCAGGACGCGCGGATGCAGTATCCCCGGTGGCCGTCCTCGCCGAAGAAGACGCCCGCCCAGACGGGCGGCGTGTCGCTCGTCAGGACCCAGGCGCCGGAATCGCCCTGTGCGGGCAGGCTCGAGAAGATCGTTCCGAGCGCGCCGCCCAGGCCGAATCTGGGCTTGGGCTTCAGTTCGATCGTGTCGCGGAAGCAATATGAGCTTCCGCTTCTGCGGAAGCCGTAGCTGATCGCCAGCGACCCCAGGCGGCAACCGACCCTGTTGTGGGCGCCCTCGAACACGACGTCCTGGCCGATGGTCAGCGAGGCGGCCACTCCGCCGAGCGTGCGAGCCGTTGCCGGCGGCGCAGCCAATTCTATGAGGCTCAGATCGAGCATGTTCACCGACGGGCCGTTCCCGGGATAGGGGTTCGGCATCGGCAAGCCGACGGGATCGCAAACGGTCCCGGCAGCGAGGGTCACAAGGTTCGTATGGTGCCTGCAGGTTCCCAGGGCAGTGCCCGCGCTGTCGGAGACAGCGTCATTCGTCTCGGCGACGTGGGCGCAGGTCATCCCATAGACCGTGCCGTTCCGCCCCGTGAGCGTGCCGCCATAGGTCCCGCTGCGCCCCTGACTGGTGAGGATCCCGTCTCCCGGCGCGAAGGCCAGGGTCGCTTCCGGCCGCTCTTCAACCCGGACAAGCGCTCCGCTGGCATTGGCGATCTCGATCAGACGCCTGCGGTGGGCTTCGTCATCGGACGTCGTTTCAGCGACCGGCGTACGGACTGGCCTGTGGACGATGGTCAGGATGACCGGGCTGGCACAGCGCTTCCTGCCGTACCAGCCGTTGACCTCTGACCAGAGCCGGACAGGACGGTGGAGGTCGCGCCTCCGATAGCCCTGGAAGGATGGCTGTGGCCAATCGGCCGAAGACAGCCGATGCCAAAGAAAAGGTGACCGGTAGACATGATCCAGCCACGGCTCGACAGGGAAATCTGCTCCGTATGAACCTTCTTCCGCGTCGTAGAGGAACGTCCAAAGCGGATCCACGTCGATCGTGAAGCCGCTGACGATCGGCACTTCTGCAGCCTGCCGTGTGACGCGCTGGAACTCCTCCGAGCGATCGAAATAATCCCTGAGATCATCGTAGGTCGGCATGGCTCAAGCCTGCGGCGCTTTCGGCGGCGCGGGTTCGAAGAAGCCGGCCACGAACGTGAAGATCGGGGCAAAAAGGCCAGCGAGAAACACCTGATACCAGCCCAGGAGGAGGAACAGGCTGCCGCCGAGCGTATAGGCCCAAAGCACGAAGGCGATGGTCGCGATGCCGGCATTCAGCATCCAGGGCTGCCTCGGCAACCGGCGCCGCCAGAGATAGAGTGGTGTACCGACAAGCCCCAGCAAGAAGACGATCAGGCTCAGAGCAAAAGCGCCGGAGGATGTGGCCGCCGTCGTGCTCGCTGTATTGCCGATGCCGAAATGAGAGGCGATCAGCTTGTCGACGCATGCGAAGAAGGCGACCGATTCTGCGGGGATATATTTCACAAGCCGACTGGAATAGTCGTCGGCCGGCTGATCTTCGACGGATGCGGCTGCCAGATTTCCGCTCGTTGCCGACCTGGGAACGACGAGTCTGGGCATGATGTCGGATCCCCCTTCCAACGGCCGCGAGCGTAGCGGATCGTAAGAACGCAGCCAATATCTGCATCGCCTGGATTTGAGTTTTTCTGCCTTTATCTGGAATGGCGAAGTTGACTGATAGTCTCTGACTTGACACAAGGAATATACTCACGGATTTTGACGATCTCAGAGCGCTCAGCTCGGTCGTGCGCTGCCCGCCGATCCAATCTCCCGGTGCGGCCTCTGATGTCTCGCCGAGTTGGGAACCACGGCTGCAGCGGTTCTGAAATCCTCCTGCAACGTTCCCGCTGCACAGAGCGTCGTTCCTTGCCGGAGCCTCGGATGGGAGGGCCGCCCCATCCGGCCGCCACGGAGCACGCACGTACGCGACCCGTAGCGGCGAACATGGTATGAGAAGCTATCCGCCGGTCGCGACCGGGCCCGGACGGGCTCGACCGGGCCAGGCTCCGCCGAGGAGGCTCACATGAAGGAGCCGTCGGACTTCCCGCCCCAGTTCCGGCGGCAGATCCGCCCGGGAACGCGGCTGAACGGCATCTACGAGATCGATGCGCTCATCGCGACGGGCGGCATGGGCGAGGTCTATAGCGGCCGGGCCATCGAGACCGGGATCAAGGTCGCCATCAAGATGGTCCGGTCGGACCTGACGGAGAACGAGACGGTCCTCGCCCTCTTCCGCAAGGAGGCGGCGGCGCTCCACAACCTCCAGCACGAAGCCGTCGTCCGCTATTACGTCTTCACCACGGACCCCGAGCTGCAATGCCCGTATCTCGCGATGGAGTTCGTGGAGGGCCAGTCCCTCTCCACCCTGGTCGCGCAAGGACCGCTGCCGCTCGCCAGCGTGCGCATCCTGCAGCGCCGGATCGGGTCGGCGCTCGCCGCCGCCCATCGCGCCGGCATCGTCCACCGGGACATCTCTCCCGACAACATCATCCTGCCGGAGGGTGACGCGTCGCGTGCGAAGCTGATCGATTTCGGCATCGCGCGCAGCGCCTTCGGCGGTGGGACGGTGATCGGCGACCGCTTTGCGGGCAAGGCGAACTACGCCTCGCCCGAGCAGGTCGGCCTCTATGGCGGCGTGACCGGGCCGAAGGCCGACATCTACAGCTTCGGCCTCACGCTCACCGCCGCGATCCTGGGCGAGCCGCTCAATATGGGCGGCACCCAGCTCGAGGTCGTGCGCAAGCGCCAGGTGCTCCCGCCGGACCTGCGGCGGGTCGACCCGAGCTTCCGCCCGCTCCTCGCCAAGATGCTGCAGCCGAAGCCGGACGACCGGCCCGCCAGCATGGCGGAGGTCGCCGCCTGGGAGCCCGAACCAACCCGGATCGGAGCTCTCGACAGGGGCAGGCCCGGCCGGCGCTGGGTCGTGCCGGCGATCGCCGGGACGGCGCTGCTCGTCAGCGCCGGCGCAGGCTTCTTCGTCTCCCGCTACCTGGACGAGGACGCACCATTGGCCCCCGCCCCCGCCCGCATGGCGCATCAGGGCGAGCCAGCGCCCGCGCCCGAGGCGCGCCGGGCGGGACCGCCCGATCGTGCCGCGGAGCCGGCACGCGCAGCGCCCGAGCCGGCGCCCAGCCTCGCCCTGCTGCCCCCTCCCCCGGCCGCCCCGCCTCCGGCGGCGGCGGCGCGCCAGACCCCGTCCGATCCCGCGCTGCAGCTGCCATCCGCACTCCCTGCCGTTCCGCAGCCCGTCATTCCTCCAGCTGAGCCGGCGGCGCCGCGGCAGGAGCCGGTTCGGCCACCTCCGCAGGAGGCATCGGCGCCGCCCGCTCCGGCGAGACCTGCCCTCCCGCCCGGCGTCTTCCAGGATTGCTCGTTCTGCCCGCAGCTCGTCGCCGTCCCGGGCGGCAGGTTCCGGATGGGAAGCAACGCGGACCCGACCGAGCGGCCGGTCCGCGATGTGACGATCCGCGGTTTCGCGGCGGGGCGCTTTCCGGTCACGGTCGCCGAGTGGCGCGACTGCGTCCTCGACAAGGCCTGCGCCTTCGATCCCGGCGGGAATCCGGACGAGCCGGTGCGCAACGTGAGCTGGGCCGACGCGCAGGCCTACATCGCCTGGCTCTCGCGCCTGAGCGGCATGCGGTATCGTCTCCTCACGGAGGCGGAGTGGGAATACGCCGCCCGGGCGGGCACGACGACCCGATACTGGTGGGGCGACCAGTTCCGGTCCGACATGTCGCCGTGCCGGAGCTGCGGCACGCCCGCGAGCCGCGCGCCGCCGAAGGTGGGCAGCTTCCCGGCCAACCCGTTCGGCCTGCACGGGGTCACCGGTTCGGTGACGCAATGGACCCAGGATTGCTGGCACAAGGACTACCGGGGCGCGCCGAAGGACGGCTCGGCCTGGCTCGGCCCGCAATGCCGCGAGCGCGTGCTGCGCGGCGGCGCCTGGAACAACGACGAGGCCGGGCTGCGGGTCTCCAGCCGCGAATTCTACGAGGCGTCCGTCCGCTATCCGAACCACGGCTTCAGGGTGGCGCGCGACATGTGAGGCCCGGAGCGGGCGACAGAGGGGGAGACGCAAGATGATCCTGGCCCGTCACCTGATCGCAGCGGCCGCGGCGCTCCTGCCCCTGGCGGCCGCCGCGCAGACCCCGCCGCCGCATCCAGGCCATACGGCAGAGCCGCAGAATCCGCTCCCGCCCACCCCCGCACCCGCCGACGCCAAGCTGTATTTCATCGCGCCCGTGGACGGTGCGCGGATCCGGGGGCCTTTCGTCGTGCAGTTCGGGCTCCGCGGAATGGGCGTGACCCAGGCCGGCGTCACGACGCCGAATACGGGCCATCACCATCTCCTGGTGAACGTGAAGACGCCGCTCGACCCGAACGAGCCCATTCCGGCCGACAAGAACCATATCCATTTCGGAGGCGGGCAGACGGAAACCCGCCTCGACCTTCCGCCCGGCCGGCACACGCTCCAACTCGTCCTCGGCGACGCGCTCCACCGTCCGTTCCAGCCGATCGTGGCCTCCGAGCGCATCGAGATCGTGGTGCTGCGGCCGGTGACGAAGAAGAAGCGCCGGCGGCTCTGAGCGGGCCAGGCCGGGTTGGGCCCATGGCTCCGATCATGTATCCCCGACGGAGTGGCCAGAGAGGTGACGTGATGGCGGACCGGACCCGGCGGGGCGGCGGCGATTCGAGGGAAGCGGCCGAGCGCGCCTTCCGGGCGGCGACCACGAGGCCGGCGGAAGTCGCGCGCCCCACGCAGGTGGCGGTTCCGCGCGCCAGGGAAATGGTGTCGATCAGGCTCGACCGGGACGTCCTGGAGCATTTCCAGGCGGACGGGCCGGGCTGGCAGGAACGGATCAACGATGCCTTGAGGAAGGCCGCCGGCCTTTAGGCGAGCGCCGTGCGGCTTCGCGCGGAGGCCCTCACCGGCGAGGCCTTCGCACCGTTCGGCCGCGTGCTCGACGGCCGGGCGGCGCGTCCGACCCTCGTCAACCAGGGCCGTGCGGTCCGGACGGATCTGGCGCATCTTCCGGCGGCCGGGCTCCGGTTTACGCTCGCCCGCTACGACGTGGCCCCGAGCTCGCTTCCGCTCGACATCGTCCTCATGGAACGGCATCCGCAATCCGAGCAGGCCTTCTTCGCCCTCGCCGGCGGCACCGCCCTGGTCGTGGCGGCCGGGACGGCCGCGGACGGCTCGCCCGATCTCTCATCCGCCAGGGCTTTCATCGCGCGGCCGGAGACCCCATTTCTCTATGCGGCCGGAACGTGGCATGCACCGCTCTTCGCATTGGGCGGTGGCGGCGCGTTCCTCATGGGAATGCGCGAGAGCGGCACGCCGGCCGATTGCGAGACCTTCGAGCTGACGACGACGCTGCGCGTCGAGCCGTGATCCCGGGATGCCGGGATCGGCGGATACCAGGATCCAGGACTGACGTGTCGATGAGCGCTGCCGCCCCCAAGGTGTCCTTCGTGTCGCTCGGCTGCCCGAAGGCGCTGGTCGATTCCGAGCGCATCATCACGCAGCTTCGGGCGCAGGGCTACGAGCTGACCAAGCGGCATGACGGCGCCGACGTCGTGATCGTCAATACCTGCGGGTTTCTCGATTCGGCGAAGGCCGAGTCGCTCGGCGCCATCGGCGACGCCATGGCCGAGAACGGCCGAGTGATCGTGACCGGATGCATGGGCGCCGAGCCGGAGGTTATCCGCGAGCGCTTTCCCGGTGTTCTCTCGGTTACCGGGCCGCAACAATACGAGAGCGTGCTCGCCGCGGTGCACCAGGTCTCCCCGCCCAGGCACGACCCGTTCCTGGACCTCGTGCCGCCTCAGGGGATCAAGCTCACGCCGCGGCACTACGCCTATCTGAAGATCTCGGAAGGCTGCAATCACCGCTGCACCTTCTGCATCATCCCCAAGCTTCGGGGCGACCTCGCCAGCCGGCCGGCGGCCGAGGTGCTGCGCGAGGCAGAAAGGCTCGTCAAGGCCGGCGTGAAGGAGCTGCTCGTCGTCTCGCAGGACACGAGCGCCTATGGAATTGACCTCAAGTACTCAGATAGCGTTTGGCGGGATCGTGCTGTGCGCGCACGATTTTTCGACTTGGCTAAAGAGCTCGGGCAGCTCGGCGCATGGGTGCGGCTGCACTACGTCTATCCCTATCCGCATGTCGACGAGGTGATCCCGCTCATGGCCGAGGGGATCGTCCTGCCCTACCTGGACATCCCTTTCCAGCACGCCTCGCCGGCCGTGCTGAAGGCCATGCGCCGGCCGGCCCATGGCGAGAGAACGCTCGACCGCATCAGAACCTGGAGGACGATCGCGCCCGACCTTGCCATCCGCTCGACCTTCATCGTCGGCTTCCCGGGCGAGAAGGAGGAGGATTTCGAGCTGCTTCTCGACTGGCTCAAGGAGGCGCGGCTCGACCGGGTCGGCTGCTTCAAGTTCGAGCCCGTGGCGGGCGCTCCCGCGAACAACTTCGCGGCTCCTGTGCCGGAGGAGGTGAAGGAGCAGCGCTGGCACCGCTTCATGGCGGCCCAGCGCGAGATCAGCCGGAAGAACCTGGCCAGGAAGGTCGGAAAGCGCCTCCCCGTCATCATCGACGAGGCGAACGGCCCGGTCGCCAAGGGCCGCTCCAAATACGACGCGCCGGAGATCGACGGCACCGTCCACGTCGCCTCCCGGCGCCCGCTGCGGCAGGGCGAGATCGTCACCTGCCGCATCGAGCGCTCGGACGATTACGACCTGTTCGGCCAGGCCGTTTGACGCGCCTCAGGGCGTCAGGATCGTGGCGCCCGTGGTCTCGCGGCCTTCGAGCGCGCGATGCACGTCGGCCGCCTCCGCGAGCTTGGCCCGCTTGTTGATCGTGATCTTCACCACCCCGGACGAGACGACCTCGAAGAGGTTGCGGGCGATCTCGTCGAGCCACTCGCGCTTCGCCGTGAAGGTGTTGAGGGTCGGCCGGGTGACGTAGAGCGAGCCGCGCGGTGCGAGCAGGCCGAGGTTGAAGTTCTCGACCGGCCCCGAGGCAGAGCCGAAATTCACAAGCATCCCCAGGGGCTTCAGGCAGTCGAGCGACTGTACCACCGTGTCCTTGCCGACGCCGTCATAGACGACCTCGCATTTCTGCCCGCCGGTGATCTCGCGGACCCGGTCCACGAAGTTCTCCTGCCGGTACAGGATCACATGATCACAGCCGTTCTGGCGGGCGAGCTCGGCCTTCGCCTCGCTGCCCGCGGTGCCGATGACCGTCGCGCCGAGATGCTTGGCCCATTGCGAAAGGATGAGCCCGACGCCGCCCGCGGCCGCGTGAACGAGGATCGTGTCGCCGCGCTTCACCTTGTAGGAGCGATGGAGGAGGTACTCGACCGTCATGCCCTTCAGCATGATGGCCGCCGCGAGCTCGTCGGAGATGCCGTCCGGCAGCTTGACGGCAATCGCGGCCGGCACGTTGCGCTCCGCCGCGTAGCAACCGAGCGCCGCCACATAGGCCACGCGATCGCCCGGCTTGAAAGCGGTCACGCCCTCCCCCACGGCCGTGACCTCGCCCGCTCCCTCGTTCCCGGCGATGAAGGGGAGCGCCGGCGCCTGATAGTGGCCGGTCCGGAAATACGTGTCGATGTAGTTCACCCCGATCGCCGTCTGCCGCACGCGCAGCTCGCCCGGGCCGGGGGCGGGAAGGTCGATCTCCTCGTATGTCAGGACCTCGGGGCCGCCATAGCGATGAACCCGGACTGCCGCGACCATGTCTCTCTCCCTGTTGCGTGTCAGACGCATTAGAAGCGCAGCAATCCGGCGGCAACTCCGCCGACGGCCGGGGCGCGCATGACGGACAGGCGGTTCGACGTCGTATTGGTGGGGGCAGGCGCGGTCGGCCTCGCGGGCGCCCTCGCCTTCTCCCGGGCCGGGTTCGCGACCTGTCTCGTCGGGCCGGCGCCGGAGCGCCGCGACGGCCGCACCGCGGCTCTTCTCGAGACCTCGCTCGCCTTCCTCCGAGGCCTGGGCGTCGGATCTGTCCTGGAGGCGACCTCGCAGCCGCTCCGGACCCTGCGCCTCGTGGACGACACGGAGAGCCTGTTCCGGCCACCCCCGGTGGAGTTCCGGGCCGCCGAGATCGGGCTCGACGCGTTCGGTCGCAACATCGAGAACGCGGCTCTCGTCGAACTCCTGGTCGATGCCGTGCGGCGGGATGCCAGGATCCTCTGGTTGCCGGAATTCGCGGCCGGCCTTTCGGGCGAGGATTTCTCGGCCGTCCGGCTCCGCGACGGTTCGTCGGTCGCGGGGGCGCTGGTCGTCGCCGCGGACGGCCGGAAGTCGCGCCTGCGCGACGAAGCAGGGCTGGAGGCGTCAGAGACCCGCCATCCGCAGGTCGCGCTCACGACGATCCTCGGCCACGAGCGGGAGCATGGGGACGTCTCGACCGAATTCCATACCGGCTCCGGTCCCTTCACGCTGGTGCCCCTTCCCGGCCGCCGCTCGAGCCTGGTGTGGGTGAACCGCCCGCCCGTCGCCGAGCGGCTGGTGGCGCTTCCCGACGCGGAGCTCGCATCCGCGATCGAGGCACGCTCGCACCGCATTCTCGGCAGGATGCGGATCGACGGGCCGCGCGGGATCGTTCCCCTCTCGACGGTTCGGGTTCCGCGGCTCCATCGCGGCCGCCTGGCGCTGGCCGGCGAGGCCGCCCATGCCGTGCCGCCGATCGGGGCGCAGGGGCTCAATCTCGGATTCGCGGATGTGGAGGCGCTGCTGGACCTCGCCATGGTGGCGCGCTCGGGCGGGGCCGATATCGGCAGCCCTGCCCTCTTTTCTCGGTACCAGCGGGCGCGGTTGCGGGACGTTCAGGTCCGCACCGCCGCAATCCACGGGCTCAACCGGGCCCTCCTCTCGGGGCTTCTGCCGCTCGACATGGCGCGCGGCTTCGGGCTCGGGCTCCTGGCGCGGGTCGGTCCGCTCCGCCGCGCGGTGATGCGCGCCGGGCTCGGCACGGCCCGCTTCAGCGGAACGGGTTCAGCGGCAAGATCCCGGTCTGCGTCAGGAGGATGAAGCCGGTCAGCGTCACGATCGACGCGACCGTCCCGACGAGCACGCAGGCAGAGGCGCGCTCGATGCCCGTGTCATACTGGCGGGCGAGGACGAAGATGTTCAGCGCCGGCGGCAACGCCGCCATGACGATCGCGGCCTCTACCCAGACCGGATCGAAGGGGCCGAAGGCGGCGAGCACCAGCCAGACGATCAGCGGGTGCAGGACGAGCTTGATCCCGACGAGCCACCCGACCTCGCCGGGCAGCTTTCCGACTGGCCGCATCGCGACGGTCACGCCGAGCAGGAACAGCGCGCAGGGGGCTGACGCGCCCGAAAGCCAGGTGACCATCGTCTCGACCGCTGCCGGCGGCCGTATCCGGAACAGGCTCGCCAGGATGCCGATGATGGTCGCGACCACGAAGGGATGCGTCAGCACCTTGCGGACGATATCGGCCGCGGTGGCGAGCGCGCTCCGCCGCTCCACGCCCGCCAGCGCCATGAGCGCCGGGGTGGCCGAGAACAGGAAGAACGTGTCGAAGACGAAGATGAGCGCGACCGGCGCGCTCGCGGCCGGACCGAGCAGGCTCAGGATCATCGGCGGGCCCATATAGCCGATATTCGAATACGACCCCGCGACGGCCCCGAGGACGGTTTCGGGCGGACGAAGGCCGTTCAGCCTTCCGGCCGCGAAGGACAAAACGAAGGCCAGAGCCGTGGAGAGCGTCGTACCCGCGATGAAGGGCCAGTTGGCGAGCTCGCTGATCGGTTTTTCGGAGATCAGCCGGAAGAACAGGCAGGGCAGTGCCAGATAGATGAGGAAGAGCTGCATCCAGGCGAGGCCGCCCTCCGGCACCTTCGCGATGCGCGCGATGGCGAAGCCCAGAGCGATCACGCCGAAGAAGGGGAAGAGCAGGTTGAACAGGCCGACTGGGTCCGACATCGGGCCTCGCAGGGAACGGCGCCTTCTCGCAACGGCCTCGGCCATCCGCAACCCGTCGCGGCCGCATGGTTGACGGGTGCCGCGCGGGACCGCCAATGCTCGGCCGCGTCAAGCCGCCCCAGAGGTCCCGATGAAGCTGCCGCGACGATTCTTCCAGCCGCTCGCCGTCGGCGCGCCGGCGCCCCTCCGCGAGCTGCCGGTGCGGCTCGAGCGGATGATCCACTTCGTCCCGCCCCATGTCGAGAAGATGCGGGCGAAGGTCCCGGACCTCGCGGCGCAGGTGGATGTCGTACTCGGCAACCTGGAGGATGCGATCCCGGCGGACATGAAGCTCGAGGCGCGGCGCGGCTTCATCCGGATGGCCGAGAGCACCGACTTCGGCTCGACCGGGCTATGGATCCGGATGAACGCCCTCAACTCGCCCTGGGCGCTGGACGATCTTCTCGAGATCGTGGCCGCGGTCGGCTCCAAGCTCGACGTCGTGATGGTTCCGAAGGTCGAGGGCGCGTGGGACATCCACTACGTGGACCAGCTTCTCGCGCAGCTCGAAGCCAAGCACCGCGTCGGAAAGCCGATTCTGATCCACGCGATCCTGGAGACGGCGGAAGGCGTGAAGAACGTCGACGAGATAGCCGCCGCCTCGCCGCGCATGCACGGGATGAGCCTTGGACCGGCCGACCTTGCGGCTTCGCGCGGCATGAAGACGACCAGGGTCGGCGGCGGTCACCCGGAGTACAAGGTGTTGGGCGATCCGGCGGGGGGCGGGACGCGCTCGGTCGCGCAGCAGGACCTCTGGCATTACACCGTCGCCCGGATGGTCGACGCCTGCCTCGCGAACGGCATCAAGCCCTTCTATGGTCCCTTCGGAGACTTCTCCGACCCGGATGCGTGTGAGGCGCAGTTCCGCAACGCCTTCATCATGGGCTGCGTCGGCGCCTGGTCGCTCCACCCGAGCCAGATCGCGATCGCGAAGCGCGTCTTCTCGCCCGACCCGGGCGAAGTGGCCTTCGCGCGCAGGATCCTTGCGGCGATGCCGGACGGCACGGGAGCGGTCATGATCGATGGGAAGATGCAGGACGACGCGACCTGGAAACAGGCCAAGGTCATCGCCGATCTCGCGAAACTGGTCGAAGCCAAGGATGGAGCCCGGGCGATGACCTGAGCGGCTTCCGTCCTGCGCCCGCGGTGGCTATATCCGGACCATGCCAGACCCAGTGAAGGGCCGGGTCGCCCGCTTCGCGATCGGACAGGTCGTGCGCCACCGGATCTTCCCGTTCCGGGGCGTGATCTTCGACGTCGACCCGGTGTTCAACAACACCGAGGAATGGTGGCTGGCCATCCCGGAGGAGATCCGGCCGTCGAAGGACCAGCCCTTCTACCATCTCTTCGCCGAGAACGACGAGACCGAATACATCGCCTATGTCTCGGAGCAGAACCTCCTGCCGGACACCTCGGGACGGCCGCTCCGCCACCGGCAGATCGAGGAGGTGCTGGAGCCGAAGGGCGACGGCTCCTACCGGATCAGGATGAGCGGGGCCAACTAGCCCACAAACGAAAGGGCCGCATCGAGATGCGGCCCTTCGGTCTTACTGCTTCGGCGCCGGGCTCGCCGGAGCCGCTCCGCCCGCGGCCGGAGCGCCGCCCTGCCCTGCGGAGGCTTCCAGCCGCTTGCGCAGCTCCTCGCTCCGCTTCTCCAGCTCTTCCTGCAGCCGCTTCTGCTGCTCGGCGAGAACCTGCGGGTCGATCGGCGCGCCGTCGAAGGCCTTCGCGAAGCCGGCGAGCGGGACCGCGAAGGTGACCTCGCGGCCGACTTGGTTCTGCACGCTGACGTTGATCGTCGTCCCCTTCTTCATCGAGTTCACGACGTCGTCCTTGAGGCCGGTCGCCTCGGCGAAGCAGCCGTTCGGGAAGCACATCGTGTAGGTGCCGGCCATCGGCGATCCCTGGTCCACCGCGAAGCGGATGCCCGGCCGCAGCAGCAGGCCGAGCGGCATCAGGAAGCGGACGACCTTCTGCGGCGGATTCGACTTGATGTCGTAGATCGCGGCGGCGAGAACCGGCTGGCCCTGGTCGGACACGAAGTCGCGCGTCGTGTAGCATATCTCGGTCTGATTGCCCGGGTCCTTGCCGCAGACCTTGGTCCACTCGGCCTGGGACGGCTCGGGCTTCACCTGCACGACGAGAGGACCCGTCTGCGCCTGCTGTCCCTGCTGATTGTTCTGCTGCGCGGGCTGGGCCGGGGCGCTCTGGGCGGGAGCGGCCGGACGCTGCTGCCGCTGCGCTTGCGCGAGAGCCTCCGCACCACCCAAAACGGTCGTGATCGAAACTGCGAGCCCCAGCGGCTTGGCACAGCACGCGAGACGTGTCTTCAAAGACATCCCGAATTCCTCGTTCTTGGATTGTAGGGCGGAGCCGCCGCCGCCGCTTCGGAGCTTTCGACGCTTCGCGCTACCGGGTCAATCCTCACGGAATGAGGCGAGGGCATGACGCGCGGGGGACCCTCTAGCGGCTCTTTCCCCGCCTGGCCAGCGGCACATCTTCGCCGCCGCGCTCCCGCTTGTGGTTCCCCTGCCGGGAAGCGGTCTTGGAATGCGAGGGAAACCGCCGTTCCGACACGGACGGGACCTCGGCTCGGCTGACGGCGTGAGCTGAAGCGCTCAATCCGCGTCAAAGCTGGGAATTCCGCCGGGCTCTGGTGGCGGCAGCCCGAGTGATCGGCAATTGTTCCTTGAAGCGAATCAGGGACCGGGGCTGATCGAGCCGCATGGCCATTGTGGCGCCAGGGCGACCGCCCGCCGACCGGCACCGAACGGGGGAATGGGACGCGAGCGGCGCGCTCGCCCGTCTTCTCGCCGAAGCCGCGGGCGAGAGCCCGGACAGGGTGGCCTTTCGGGACGGCCCCGGGCGCGAGATCTGGTGCCGCCGGCCGAGCTTCGAGCTGAGCCGCGAGATCGCGACAGAAGCGGTGCGGCGACTAGCTGCCTACCTTGCCGGCCTCGGCCTCGACCCGGCCTCCCGGGTCGGGATCTGCCTTCCGAACGGCTCGGAGGCGGCCATGTCGCTTCTCGCAGTCGGCCGGGCCGGGCTTACACCCTGCCTTCTCGACGTCACCGCCAGCGCGGGCGAGCTGTCGAACGCGATCGAGACGGCCGACATGCGGGCGGTCATCACCCAGGCCCATCTCGGCCAGGACCGGCTCGCCGAGAAGATGTGCTTCGTGGCTGCGGGCTTCTTCCGCCTGCGTTTCCTGCTCGCCTTCGGGCCCGATGTGCCGGACGGGGTGGTCGATCTCGATCCCGTGCTCCTGGAGCAGCGACCGCCCCGGGCTCTGTGCTCTCCGGTCGAAGCGCCGGCCGAGACCGAGGCGGGCATCGTGAGCTTTGCCCGGGGCAGCGGCGGCAGAAGCGCCCTGTTCCGTTCCTACAGGTCCCTCATCGCAGCTGCGGCGCCGATCGTCGCCGCGGCCAGGCTGCGTCCCGGCGAACGCCTTCTCAGCCTCCTGCCTCCGGACGATCTGAAGGGCTTGGCGACGGGGCCGGTCGCGGCCCTCATCGCCGGGGCTGCGCTCGAGGCGCATTGCGCGTTCGACCCGGCCAGGCTCGCCGAAGCCCTCGCGGCGCCCGAGCCCACGCATCTGGTGGCGCCGGCCTGGATGGAGCCTGCCCTGCCGGAGATCGATCCGGGCGCGGAGCTCAGATCGATCATTCTCGTCCACGAGCCCCCGGTCCAGCTCGAGGCTCGGCCGGGAGCGGCGGGTCGGATCGTCGACGTGGTCTGCTGCACGGAGCTCGCACTCCTGTCGTCCGCGCGCAGCCGGCCCGGCGAGATCTCCTTTCAGGCTTTGTGCGGTGCAGAAGGCGGGGTCACAGGGTCTCTGGTGGAGGTCCGGCTCGGCCCCGGGGACGAGATCTGCCTGCGCGGTCCAGCGCTCGCACGGCCCGACCACACGAAGGCGGACAGCCTCGACTGGCAGCCCTCAGGGCTCGGAATCGAACGAAACGGCGGTGTGATCGTCCGGATAGCTTGACCGGAGGGGTGAAACCATTGTCATGCTCCTGAGTTGTTGCGCTGCGGCGTAACTCGGTGCGGGCGGCATGAACGATCTGCAGAAGGTTCTGGTGGTCGACAACGGCGAACGCGACGAGGTCGACCCTCTCGCCGCGGAGCTCGCCGAGCTCGGCTTTTCCAGCGTCACCACCTCCTTCGAGGCCGCAGACGATGTTCTGCAGGTCCTGCCGCAGCCCTCGGCCATCTTCCTGAAGATGCCGCAGAAGTCCGGGGACGCGAGTTCTCGGGAGATCCTCGCCCTCGCCGACCGCCTTCGGATCGCGCAAGGGCCGGCCGGCGCCCCCGTCTTCGTCTGGGACCGGGCCCGCATGCTGCAGAGTGGCGGTGTCTCCGCGCTGCTGCGCGGCGAGTTCAGCGCCGAGGCGCTCGCGACCGCCTGACCACCCTTCGCCGGAAGCCGACTTGCCGCTCAGCGGCGTCCGCGCGGCAGGTAAGCCTGCTTCCGGGCCGCCGCGACCGCCTTCGGAGGCGCGGGCGCCGGTTTCGGCGCGGGGACCAGGGCCGAGATCGACTTCCCGTCCGCCACCGCCAGGAGCTCCTTGACGATCCGGTTCGTCGTCTTGAGCCGGCGGCCGATATCGTCCGCCTCGCGCAGGAACACGACCTTCATGTCGGGCCGGACCTTCGCGAAGGAGCCCTGTTCGCCGACATATTTCACGAGCCCGGCCGGGTTCGCGAAGGCATTGTCGCGGAAGGACACGATGATGCCCTTCGGGCCGGCCTCGACCTTGTCGATATTCGCGCGCCGGCACAGGACCTTGATCGCCATCACGGCGAGCAGCTGATCGATCTCCGGCGGGATCGGGCCAAAGCGGTCCACGAGCTCGGCCCGGAAAGCTGCGAGTTCCTCTTCGGTTTCGAAGGTGGCGAGCCGGCGGTAGAGGGCAAGCCGAAGCTGGAGATCGGAGACATAGGTCTCGGGGATCATGACGGGGGCGCCGATCGCGATGGTCGGGGACCATTGCTCCTCCACCTCGTCCTCGTCGGCCACGCCGGCCTTCAGGGCCGCGACGGCATCCTCCAGCATCTGCTGATAGAGTTCGTAGCCGACCTCCTTGATGTGGCCGGACTGCTCCTCTCCGAGGAGGTTGCCCGCACCCCGGATGTCCAGGTCGTGGGAGGCGAGCTGGAAGCCGGCGCCGAGCGTGTCCAGCGACTGCAGCACCTTGAGCCGGCGTTCGGCCTGGACCGTCAGGGTCCGGTTCGCCGGCGTGGTGAAGAGGGCATAGGCCCGCGTCTTCGAGCGCCCTACCCTGCCGCGAAGCTGATAGAGCTGGGCGAGCCCGAACATGTCGGCCCGGTGCACGATGAGCGTGTTGGCGCTCGGAATGTCCAACCCGGATTCCACGATCGTCGTGGAGAGGAGGACGTCGTACTGGCCGTCGTAGAAGGCCGTCATGACGTCCTCGAGCTGGCCCGCCGCCATCTGGCCGTGCGCCACCGCGACCTTCGCCTCCGGGACCTCGCGTGCGAGGAACTCGCGAACCTCGTCCAGATCCTGGATGCGCGGCACGACATAGAAGGCCTGCCCGCCGCGGTAGCGCTCGCGCAGCAGCGCCTCGCGGACCGCGAGCGGATCGAAGGGCATGACGAAGGTCCGCACCGCGAGCCGGTCGACGGGGGGCGTCGCGATGATGGACAGCTCGCGGACGCCGGTGAGCGCGAGCTGGAGCGTCCGCGGGATGGGGGTGGCGGAGAGCGTCAGCACATGAACCTCTGCGCGCAGCTCCTTCAGCCGCTCCTTGTGGGAGACGCCAAAGTGCTGCTCCTCGTCCACGACGATGAGGCCCAGCTCCTTGAACTTGGTCGCTTTCCCGAGCAGGGCGTGGGTGCCGACCACGATGTCGACGCTACCGTCCGCCAGGCCAGCCTTCACGGCCTTGAGCTCGGAAGCGGGCACGAAGCGAGACGCCTGGGCGACATTCACTGGCAAGCCCCGGAAGCGCTCGGCGAAGGTCTTGTAGTGCTGGCGCGCGAGCAGCGTGGTCGGCACCACCACGGCCACCTGGCGGCCGGACATCGCGACCGCGAAGGCCGCGCGCAAAGCCACCTCCGTCTTGCCGAATCCCACATCGCCGCAGATGAGCCGGTCCATGGGCCGGCCGGAAGCGAGGTCGCTCATGACGGCCTCGATCGCGTTCAGCTGGTCCTCCGTCTCCTCGTACGGGAAGCGGGCCGCGAACTCGTCGTAGAGCCCCTCGGGCGGGGAGACCTTCGGCGCTTCCTTGAGGAACCGCGCCGCCGCCACCTTCATGAGCTGAGCCGCCATCTCGCGGATGCGGCTCTTCATCTTCGCCTTGCGGGCCTGCCAGGCACCGCCGCCCAGCCGATCGAGCTGGACTTCCGTCTCCTCCGAACCGTAGCGCGACAGAAGCTCGATGTTCTCGACGGGCAGGTAGAGCCGGGCGTCGCCGGCATATTGCAGGTCGAGGCAGTCGTGCGGTGCGCCGGCGGCCGTGATCGTCTTCAAGCCCTCGAAGCGGCCGATGCCGTGGTCGACATGCACCACCAGATCGCCGGGCGTGAGGGCCGTGACCTCCGCCAGAAAATCCTGCGGGCGTTTGGAGGCGCGCTTCGGGCGGACCAGCCGGTCGCCCAGGATGTCCTGTTCGCCGATGACGGCGAGATCCGGCGTCTCGAACCCGGCTTCGAAGCCCCAGACCACCACGCCGACATCGCCCTTGGGCAGCGCGATCGCGTCGGTGAAGCGGGCCGCCGGCTTCGTCTCCGACAGGCCGTGATCCTCCAGCACGTGGCAGAGGCGCTCGCGCGAGCCCTCCGACCACGCGCCGACCAGCACGCGCTTGCCCTGGCCCTTCAGCGCGCGGATATGGTCGACGGCGGCCTGAAAGACGTTCACGTTCGGGTCGGTCCGCTCCGCGATGAAGTCGCGGCCCCGCCGCGCGCCGGCATCGACCACCGGGCGTCCATCGGAGGAAGGCTGAGCGAAAGGCGTGAGCCTGGCGAGCGGCAGCTCGGCCACGCGCTTCGCCCACTCATCTGGCGCAAGATAGAGCGCCTCGGGCTTCAGCGGCCGGTATGGCACAGCGGAGGCCTCCGCAGCCGAGGCAGAGGAGACCCGCGCGTCGAAGTAGTCCTTGACCTGCGCCAGGCGCTCGCCCGCCGCATCCTCGACGAGCGGGTCGAAGATCACCGGCACGTCGGGGACATAGTCGAGGAGCGTGTCCATCCGCTCGTGGAAGAGCGGGAGCCAGTGCTCCATGCCGGGATAGCGCCGCCCCTCGCTCACCGCCTCGTAGAGGCGGTCGTCGCGCCTCGTCGCGCCGAAGGCGGCCACATAGGCCTGGCGGAAGCGGCGGATCGACTCGGTCGTGAGCTGGATCTCGCTCATCGGCACAAGGTCGAGCGAGCGCATCTGCCCCACGGAGCGCTGCGTCTCCGGATCGAAGGACCGGATCGATTCGAGAGTGTCGCCGAAGAAGTCGAGCCGCACCGGAGCCGGCAGGCCCGGCGCATAGAGGTCGACGATGCCGCCCCGGACGGCATATTCGCCCGCCTCGCGGACCGTCCCGGTCCGGGTGAAGCCGTTGGTCTCGAGCCAGGCGACGAGGGCGTCCGTCTTCACCACGTTGCCGGGCGCGGCCGAGAAGGTTTCCGCGCCGATCCGCGCGCGCGGCGGCACGCGCTGCACCAGCGCATTCACGGTCGTGGAGAGGATGCGCGGCCGCTCCTCCGAACTGCGTGAGCGGGCAAGGCGGGCAAGCGCCGTCATGCGCTGGGCGGTGATGCCCGATGTCGGCGAGACGCGGTCATAGGGCTGGCAATCCCAGGCCGGGAAGGCGAGCACCTCGATCTCGGGCGCGATGAACCGGAGCGCGTTCTCGAAGGTCTGCCGGCGCTGCCCGTCGCGGGCGACGTGCAGAAGCACGGCCGGGCCCTCGGCATCGCGGGCGAGCCCGCGGGCGAGATCCGCGACGACGAGCGCATCGAATCCGTCCGGCACGCTCGCGAGCGTCAGGCTGTCGCCGCTCTTCAGGAGATCGAGGGCGCGGGCGAGCGGGCCCGCGAGGGAGGCTTTGGTCTTGGCCATCGGATCGGTTCGCGCTGAGGGCGCGGTCAGTGCTGGTCGAAGCCCCGGAACTCGCCGAGGCGGGCGATGAGGCCGGGATCGATCCCAGCCGGAGGCTCGTTCGTGCCGCTCACCCAGCCGAACACGTCGGCCTCGGGCAGGTCGAGAAGCTGCTCGAAAGCCGCGAGCTCCTGGTCCGACATCGTCCCGATCGCGCGGTCGGCGTAGCGGCCCATGATCAGGTCCATCTCGCGGGTGCCGCGATGCCAGGCGCGGAACAGCGCGCGCTTGCGCCGCGGATCGAGCGCGCCGGCGGAATCCGCCGGCGCGGCCACCGCGGCGCCCGGTCCTGAATGCGATTGGGCCATCGGAGGGCTATATAGCGGGTGAGCCCGGGCGTGCCAGGGCCTCCGCTCAAGATGTCGCTCAGGCCGTCGCTCCTCGATCCACTCTTCGCTCCCGTCTCGTCGCTCCCCGGCGTCGGACCGAGGATCGCGTCGGCGCTCGACCGTCTCCTCGGCGAGCACGGCCAGACCGCGCGCATCCTCGACCTGCTGTTCCACCTGCCGAGTGGCGCCGTATCCCGAGGTTCCCTCGGATCGGTGAGGGACGCCCCGATCGGCGAGCCCGTGACGCTCGCCGTCAAGGTCGCGGCGCACCGGCCCTCGCCCTATGCGCGTGCGAGGGCGCCGTACAGGGTGCTGGTGGAGGACGAGACCGGCGACGTCACGCTCGTCTTCTTCAACCTGCCGCGGGTGCGCATCGAACAGATGCTGCCGCTCGGCGCGCGCCGGCTGGTGTCCGGCACGATCGAGCTCTGGGACGGGCACCGGCAGATGGTCCATCCGGCGCGGATCATGGACGAGCGGCAGGCCGCGGAAGCACCGAGCTCCGAACCCGTCTACGGGCTTACGGAAGGCGTGTCGTCCCGGCTCATCGGGCGGTATGTTGGGGCGGCGCTGAAGAGAGTTCCCGATCTGCCGGAATGGCAGGATACGGCTTGGCGGGAGCGAAACGGATTCCCCGCCTTCGGGGAAGCGCTGGCGGCCGCGCATCGTCCCTCCGAGCAGCCGCAGGGCGACGATTCAGCGCCGGATCCGGCGCGACGCCGCCTCGCCTATGACGAGCTGCTCGCGACCCAGCTCGCGCTGGCACTCGTGCGAAGCCCCATGCGCCGGAGCGCCGGGCGCGTGAATGCCGGGGACGGCTCTCTCGTCCGCCGCATCGTCGAGACTCTCCCCTTCCCGCTCACCGGCGCTCAGCGGCGGGCCGTGGAGGAGATCCGGCAGGACCTCGTGGCCGAGACGCGGATGCTGCGCCTCCTGCAGGGCGATGTCGGGTCGGGGAAGACGCTGGTCGCGCTCCTCGCCATGGCGAGCGCGGTCGAAGCCGGCCGGCAAGCGGCGCTGGTGGCGCCCACCGAAATTCTCGCCCGCCAGCATGCCGAACGCATCGCCGCGCTGGCGGACCCGACCGGGCTGCGCGTCGCGGTCGTCACCGGGCGCGACCGGCCGGCCGAGCGCCGCCGCAGCCTCGCCGCGCTCGCGGCCGGAGACATCGATATCGCGGTCGGGACGCACGCCCTGATGCAGGAGGAGGTGGCATTCCGCGATCTCGGACTCGCCGTGATCGACGAGCAGCACCGCTTCGGCGTGCACCAGCGCCTGACGCTCGGCCGCAAGGGCGAGGCCGTGGACGTGCTCGTCATGACCGCGACCCCGATCCCGCGCACGCTGGCTCTCACCTCCTTCGGCGACATGGACATCTCGGTTCTGGACGAGAAGCCGCCCGGACGCCAACCGATCGATACGCGGCTGGTCTCGATCGAGCGCATCGAGCAGGTGACGGACGCCATCGCCCGCGCTCTCGCGGCGGGCGACCGGGTCTACTGGGTCTGTCCGCTCGTCGCCGAATCGGAAGCGGTCGACCTCGCGGCCGCCGAGGAACGTCATGCCGAGCTGGCGGAGATTCTCGGCCCGGACCGCGTGGGGCTCGTCCACGGCCGCATGAAGGGGCCGGAGAAGGACGCCGCCATGGAGCGGTTCCAGCGCGGCGACATCCAGGTTCTGGTCTCGACGACCGTCATCGAGGTGGGCGTGGACGTCTCCGCCGCGACCGTGATGGTGATCGAGCATGCGGAGCGCTTCGGTCTCGCCCAGCTCCATCAGCTCCGCGGCCGGATCGGGCGGGGAGACAAGGCCTCGACCTGCCTGCTCCTCTACAAGGGACCGCTCGGCGAGACCGCAAAGGCGCGGCTCGAGACGATGCGCCGGACCGAGAACGGGTTCGAGATCGCCGAGGAGGATCTGCGGCTCCGGGGCGAGGGCGAACTCCTCGGCGCCCGCCAGTCCGGAATGGCGGCGTTCAAGATGGCACGGCTCGACATCGATGCCGACCTGCTCGCTGCCGCCCGCGACGACGCGCGCCTCATCGTCGAACGTGACTGCGAGCTGACGAGCGAACGCGGCCGCGCCCTGCGGCTCCTGCTCTACCTGTTCGACCGCGACGCCGGGATACGGCTGCTTCGCGCAGGGTGATTCTCAAGCGTCGCCGACGAGCGTCGTCACCTTGCCCGAGCCGTCGCAATCCGGGCAGGGCTCGCCGCCCACTTTTCCGGTGCCCGAGCAGCGCGGGCAGAGATTCTCCCCGGACTGCCCGGTCCCTGGCGCAACCTCGTCGCCCGGCCTGCTGGTTTCGTCCACCATCGCGCTCACAGATTCGGGACGGCGAGCGCCTTGGCGCTCCCGTGATCCTCGAGGTCGAGGCCATATTCCAGCACCTCTTCCTCGGTCAGCTCGCGCAACGTCTCGGCTTCGCTCGCGGCCCCGGCAACCCGGGACGCCACGAGTTCGGCGTCGAGCTCGTCGGTCGCAACGACGACGAGGGCCGACTTCTCCGGCATGCCGCCTCCCCCGTCGGTCCGCGTGACCGTCACACCGTAACCCTTGTTCATCGGACGCTCCCCCGTTGGCCAGCCAAACGCCGAGAGGCGGCAGGTGGTTCGACGGGGGTCCCGGGAACCGTCTCCGGAAGGGCCGCGTTCGCCGCCCATACGCCAGGAGAATCGAGCATGAAGACGGCCAAGATAGCTCCCATCGCCGCGGCTGCTCTGCTCGCGGCCGGGAGCGCCCTCGCGCAAACGGCGTCCTCGCCGATGACGGGCAGCGCCGGAACGAGCAATGCGGGGACCAAGTCGGGCACCAACACGTCCGGCTCGGCGGCAAGCGGCGCTCACGGCACGCACGGTGCTCCGAGCACGGCGGCCGGCGGCGGCACGGCGGCCGGAACGACCGGCAGCACGATGGGCGCCGGCGCGAATACCGGCTCCGGTTCCATGACGAGCGGCGGAACCTCCCGCTGACCCCGAAGGCTCCAGGCTACGGCGAGGCTGCCTACTCCACCGTGACCGACTTCGCGAGATTGCGCGGCTGGTCGACGTCTTTCCCCATGAAGACGGCAGTGTGGTAGGCGAGGAGCTGCGCTGGCACGGCGAAGACGAGCGGCGCGACGACCGGGTCGCAATCGGGCATGACAAGCGTCGACATGGTGTCCATGGCGGCCTCGGCAGCGCCGCGCCGATCGGTAATCAGCAGGATTCGGCCGCCGCGCGCAGCCACCTCCTGCATGTTCGATACGGTCTTCTCGAAGACAGCGTCATGCGGTGCGATGACGATGACCGGCATCGCCTCGTCGATGAGCGCGATCGGGCCGTGCTTGAGTTCGCCCGCGGCATAGCCTTCGGCGTGGATGTAGGAGATTTCCTTCAGCTTCAATGCGCCCTCGAGGGCCAGCGGGTAGGAAGTGCCGCGGCCGAGATAGAGGACGTCCTTCGCTTTCGCGATCTCGCGCGAGACGGTCTCGATCTCGCCTTCGCTCCGGAGGGCCTCCGTCATGAGGCTGGGGACCGCTGCGAGCACCTCGACGAGCCGGCGTTCGTCCGCTTCCGTCAGCGTCCCGCGCTGCCGGCCGGCGCCGATCGCGAGAGCCAGGAGAACCGACAGCTGGCAGGTGAAGGCCTTGGTCGAAGCGACGCCGATCTCGGGCCCGGCGAGCGTCGGGGCGACGACGGCGCTGTCGCGAGCCATGGTTGAGGTCGGGACGTTCACGACCGCCAGCGTGTGCTGGCCCTGGTCCTTGGCGTAGCGCAGCGAGGCAAGCGTGTCGGCCGTCTCGCCGGATTGCGAGACGAAGAGCGCCACCTGTCCCGGGTCAAGCGGGACCTCGCGGTAGCGGAACTCGGACGCCACGTCGATCTCGACAGGCAGCCGGGCGAGCCTCTCGAACCAGTATCTCGCGACGAGGCCCGCGTAATAGGCGGTGCCGCAGGCCGAGATGGACAGGCGCGAGACGTCCCTGAAGGAGAAGGGCAGCTCGGGCAGGCGGACCGCGCAGCGGGAGAAGTCGACATAATGCGCGATCGTCCGGCCGACCACCTCCGGCTGCTCGTAGATCTCCTTCGCCATGAAATGGCGGTGGTTGCCTTTGCTGGCGACCGCCGAGCCGGCCGGGATCGTCTGGCGGGCGCGCTCCACCGGATGGCCCTGCGCGTCCCGGATCGTCGCGCCCGAGCGGGACAGGACCGCCCAGTCGCCGTCCTCCAGATACGAGATCTCGTCCGTGAAGGGGGCAAGCGCGAGCGCGTCCGAGCCGAAATACATCTCGCCTTCACCGTAGCCGATGGCGAGCGGCGCGCCGTGCCGCGCCCCGATGAGCTGGTCCTCCTCGCCTTCGAACAGGAAGACGAGAGCGAAGGCGCCCCGCAGCTTGGGCAGGGTCGCGGCGACCGCCTCTGTCGGGCTCCTGCCCTGCCGCAGTTCGTCGGTGACGAGCTGCGCCACGACCTCGGTATCCGTCTCGGTGTCGAAGACGACGCCCTTCGCCTGCAGGTCGTCCCGCAGCGCGCGGAAGTTCTCGATGATGCCGTTATGCACGACGGCGAGCTTGTCCGTCGCATGCGGGTGGGCATTGGTCTCGTTCGGGCGCCCGTGCGTGGCCCAGCGCGTGTGGCCGATGCCGATCGCGCCGGTCAGGGGAGCGTGGGATAGCTTGAGCTCCAGGTTGCGCAGCTTTCCCTCGGCGCGGCGGCGCTCGAGATGGCCGTTCTCAAGGGTGGCCACTCCCGCCGAATCATAGCCCCGGTATTCCAGGCGCTTCAGCGCGTCGACGACGAGCGGCGCCACCGCGCCCCGTCCGAGAATGCCTACGATGCCGCACATGAAGCGATCCCGTCCGCCCGCCCGGGTCCCGGGCGGGCGTTACATACCCGAGAATACTGAATGATTGCCAACTGCAGTGGCGCAGTTCAGCCCTTTGCCGGCCGCTGCGTCCTCGCCCAGCCCTCCTTCACCACCTGCCGTCCGCGGCCGAGCGCCAGGGCCTCGGCCGGCACATTCTCCGTGATGACCGAGCCCGAGCCGATATACGCGCCCGCCCCGACGCTTACCGGCGCCACGAGGGACGTGTTCGTGCCGATGAAGGCGTTCGGGCCGATCTCGGTGCGGTGCTTGCGGGCGCCGTCGTAATTGCAGGTGATCGTGCCGGCACCGACATTGGTGCCCTCGCCGATCGTCGCGTCGCCCAGATAGGCGAGGTGGTTCGCCTTCACGCCAGGTCCAAGTTCGGCGTTCTTCACCTCGACGAAGTTGCCGATATGCACCCCCTCGGCAAGTCTCGCTCCCGGACGGAGCCGGGCGAAAGGCCCGATGATCGCGCCCGCTGCGACCCGGGCGCCTTCGATATGGCAGAAGGAGCGGATGCTGACGCTGTCACCGATCTCCACGCCGGGACCGAACCAAACATTCGGCTCCACAACGACATCGCGGCCGATCTTCGTGTCGGATTGCAGGAACACGGTCTCGGGTGCGACCAGGGTCGCGCCACCGGCCATCACGTCGCGGCGCAGCCGCCACTGCATGTCCGCCTCAGCGGCCGCGAGCTGGACGCGGTCGTTCACGCCTTGAACCTCCGCCTCGGGCGCGAGAACGACGGCGACCGCCGCGCCGGCCTTCGCCGCGAGTGCCACGGCGTCCGTCAGGTAATACTCGCCTTTCGCGTTGCTGTTGCCGATCGCTGAGAGGAGCGCGAGGGCGCGGGATCCCGCCATCGCCATGAGCCCGGCATTGCAGAGCCGGATCGAGCGTTCCTCGGGAGAGGCGTCGCGCTCCTCCCGAATTGCCTGGAGGCGCCCGCCTTCCTGGATCAGGCGTCCGTAGCCGGTTGGATCCTTCGCCTCGAAGCCAAGCACCGCGAGCGTCGCCCCCGCCCCGAGCGGCTCGCGCAGCCGGACGAATGTTTCCGGCGTGACGAGCGGCGTATCCGCGAAGGCGACGACGACATCGTCCATTCCTTCTTCCAGCGCCGCTCGGGCGGCGAGGACGGCGTGGGCCGTGCCGAGCCGCTCCGACTGCACGAACACGCGGGCCCCGGCCGCATTGGCATGCACCTCGGCCGCGACGTCGTCGCGATCCGGCCCGACCACGACGGCGATGCGGTCGGCCCCGGCGCGGCGCACGGCGTCGAGAACATGGGCGAGCATGGTCCTCCCCGCGATCCTGTGAAGAACCTTCGGGATGGAAGAGCGCATCCGGGTGCCCTCGCCAGCCGCCAGGATGATTGCTAAGCAGGATCGCTCCCGCTTCGCGGGTTCCTGGTGAGGTGTCTCGGTCATGGTGGTGTCGGCTCGACGGAACAGGAGTCGGTTCCGCGGGGAGGTACCCCACGTCGCGGCCGCGCCGCAAACCCGGGCCGCGTGCCGGTCCGGAGACCTCCGATGACCGAGGCGCTACCGTCACGCCCGACGCGGCGCGGCGCGGCCGCTCTGATCGGAGCCGGACTGGCCGCAGCGGCGATCGGGCGGCCGCGGGCGCAGACACCCGCTCCGGGAACGCCGGCAGCCCTGATCCAGGGGACGCTGGGCGAGGGCCAGCGGTTCAGCCCGGCCGCCGTTGTCGACATCGCCCGGGCGATGGCGCGCCGTCCCTTCACGCCGCCGCCGAACGATCTGCCGGAGGCATTCGCGGGACTCAACTACGAGCAGTACATCGCCATCAAGGCGCAACCCTCCGCCCGTATCTGGGAAGGTGAAGGACGCGGCTTCGTGGTGGAGCCGCTGCCGCGTGGCTTCGTGTTCACGGCGGGCGTGACGCTGTTCACGGTCGAGGACGGGATGGTGCGCCGCATCCTGTTCGACCGAAGCCGGTTCGATTTCGGCACGCTCAATCTTCCGGCGAATACCCCGGATCTCGGCTTCTCGGGATTCCGCCTCACCTCGACGGCGCTCGGCGGCGCCCCGTTCGACTTCGCCATCGTGCAGGGCGCCACCTTCTTCCGCGCGCTTGCACGCGGACAGAATTTCGGCGCCGTCGCGCGCGCCCTGACGCTCAAGCCGGCGGAGGCCCGAGGGGAGGAGTTCCCGAGCTTCCGCGCCTTCTGGCTCGAACGGCCCGTCGCGGGGACGAACGCGATCGTGACCCACGGGCTGATCGATTCCGAATCGGTGACCGGGGCCGTCCGGATGACCTTCCGGCCCGGCGAGGCGACCATCGTCGACGTCGAGACGACGCTCTTCCCGCGTGTGAACCTCGAGCATGTCGGGCTCGGCGGGATGGGTGCGACATTCCTGTTCGGACCCAACGTGCGGCGGACGACAGACGACGTCCGGCCGGCGGTCTACGACGCCTCGGGCCTGCAGATGCTGAACGGGCGCGGCGAGTGGCTCTGGCGGCCGCTAAACAACCCCGACACGCTGCAGGTCTCGGCCTTCGTGGACGAGAACCCGAAAGGGTTCGGGCTGGTGCAGCGGGAGCGGGACGCCGTCTTCTTCCAGGACGATGTGCAGCAGCCCGAGCGCCGGCCGACGGTCTGGATCGAGCCGATCGGCGAATGGGCGCAAGGGGCCGTCCAGCTCATCGAGATCCCATCCGACTCCGAGGTGAACGACAACATCCTCGCCTATTGGCGACCGCGGGCGGTGATGCAGGGCGGCTCCGAAGTCGCCTTCGCGTACCGGCAGTTCTGGTGCTGGACGCCGCCCGAGCGGCCGCAACTCGCCTCCGTATCGCTCACGCGGTCCGGACGCGGGGCGGGCGGCCGCCGCCGCCGTTTCCTGGTCGAGTTCGTGGGCGAGTCGCTCGCCGCGCCCGTGCCCGACCTGCGACCAGCCGTGTCGACGGCGAGCGGCGCAATCCAGAACGTGAGGTTCTGGACCTACCCGGACCGGAAGGTCGTGCGGGTGGTCTTCGATCTTGACCCCGGCGGCGAAAACGCGTGTGAGATGCGCCTCGTGCTGCAGGCCGGCCCCAGGCCGTTAAGCGAGACATGGCTTTATCGTTGGACGCCCTGACCCCCGAAACGGCGCGGTCGGTCGATCACCCTCGCAAGCACCAGCCTGCAACGCCGGTCGAGAGCCGGCTGTCCATGCCGACGCAATCGCTGTCGCGCTGGTCCGCCGCCGAGAAGCAGAGCTTCGCCTCCCCTGCCCCGCGCACGCCCTATCTCGCGCGCGCCTTCGTATTCGGGGGAGCGGCGCTGCTGACCGCCTACGGCGCGCGCGAGATGTACGAGGTGGTGTCGGTCAGCCGCACCACGCTTCTGCAGTACGGCCTGTTCGCGCTCTTCACCCTGAATTTCTCCTGGATCGCGCTTGCCTTCACCAGCGCTCTCCTCGGCTTCTTCGCGCTCCTGTTCGGTCTTGCGAAGCAGCCGCCGAAGGCGATTGAGCGGCTGTCCTCGCGGACGGCCATCGTGATGCCGGTCTACAATGAATCGACCGCCCGCACCTTCGCGGCGCTCGAAGCGATCCGCGAGTCCGTCGAGAAGACCGGCCACGGCGCCGTGTTCGACTATTTCGTCCTGTCCGACTCGACGAGTCCGGACGCCTGGATCGCGGAGGAGCGCGCATTCCTGCGTCTGCGCGAGAAGCTCGGGCCGGACGCACGCCTCTACTACCGCCACCGGGAGAAGAACCACCACCGTAAGGCCGGCAACATTGCCGACTTCGTGACCCGATGGGGTGGCGCCTACGAGCACATGATCGTGCTCGATGCCGACAGCCTCATGACGGGCGACTGCATCGTCCGGCTGACGGCGGCCATGGAGGCCGATCCGCGCGCCGGCATCATCCAGACGCTGCCGATCATCCTGAACCGCAACACGCTGTTGGCGCGCCTCCAGCAATTCGCGGCCCGGATGGCCGGCCCGGTGATCGCCACCGGCCTTGCCGTCTGGTCCGGCCGCGACGGCAATTACTGGGGGCACAATGCGATCATCCGAACCCGCGCCTTCGCGGCGCATTGCGGCCTGCCGGACCTGAAGGGCAAGCCGCCCTTCGGCGGGCACGTCCTCAGCCACGATTTCGTGGAAGCCGCCCTGATGCGCCGGGCCGGCTGGTCGGTCTATATGCTGCCGGAGCTCGAGGGCAGCTACGAGGAGAGCCCGCCCTCGCTCATCGACCTCTCCGTGCGCGACCGGCGCTGGTGCCAGGGCAACCTGCAGCATTCGCGGATCATCGGCGCCCGCGGATTGCGGCTCGCGACGCGGCAGCATTTCGCGACCGGGATCATGTCGTATCTCGCCTCGCCCCTGTGGCTGCTGCAACTCGTGGTCGGCATCGCGCTCGTCCTGCAGACGACCTATATCCGGCCGGAATATTTCAGCCGCGATTTCCGCCTCTTCCCGTCGTGGCCGCGCTTCGACCCCGAGCGCGCGCTCTGGCTCTTCGGGATCACGATGGCGGTTCTGCTCGCGCCGAAGATCCTGGGGCTCATCCTGATGCTGATGGATGGAGCCAAGCGGCGGGCATCCGGCGGAGCGATCCGGCTCACATTGTCGGCGCTGATCGAGATCGTGCTCTCGGCCCTGATCGCGCCGATCCTGATGCTCATCCAGTCGGGCTCCGTGTTCCAGATTCTCATCGGGGGCGACACCGGCTGGAACCCGCAGCGGCGCGACGACGGGTCGATCCCGCTGCGCGACATCGTCCGCCGCCATCGCTGGCACACCCTGCTCGGGATCGTCACGGGGCTTTCGGCCTTCCTCATCGCGACCTCGCTCTTCCTCTGGATGTCACCCACGATCCTTGGACTCGTGCTCGCGATCCCCCTCTCCTGGCTCTCGGGCTCGCTCGCGGCGGGGCTGGCGCTGAAGCGGCTCGGGCTCCTGCAGACACCCGACGAGTACCTGCCGCCCGCGATCGTCGAACGTGCGAACCAGCTCCAGCGCGAGAACGCGGCGCTCGGCTACGACGACGAGGAGGCGCTCGCCGTGCTGCATCGCGACCGCGAGTTCCGGGAACTGCACGAGGCGATGCTCCCGCACCGGCCGCACCGCCTGAGGGGGGAGTTCGACAGCGATCGCGTGATGGCCGAAGCCAAGATCATCGACGCAGAACGGCTCGATGAGGCGCTTGCCTGGCTCAAGCCGCGCGAGCGCATGGTGGTCCTCAACGACCGCGCGCTCCTGTCGCTCGCCATGAGACTAAAATCGTAATGATCGATAGTTCCGATCTGCCCCTCTCATGCTAGAGGGGCGCCAGACGAAGCTCACTTCGCCTGAACCGGCCGGCCGACTCTAAGCGGGCCGGCCTTGCCATTCGTCAACTCCTAGGGAGCGAACATGAAGAGACGGCAATTCCTCGCAGCAGGCGCCGCGACCGCGGCCGCTGGCGGCGTCGCCGCACCCGCAATCGCGCAATCCATGCCAGAGGTGAAATGGCGACTCACCTCCGGCTTCCCGAAGTCGCTCGACACGATCTACGGTGCTGCCGAGCTCTTCGCGAAATACGTCTCGGAGGCGACCGACGGCAAGTTCCAGGTTCAGCCCTTCGCAGCGGGCGAGATCGTAGGCACGCCGCAAGCGATCGATGCCGTCGCCAACAACACGGTCGAGATGGCGCACACCGCGTCCTACTACTATGTCGGCAAGGATCCGACCTACGGCATTCTTACCGCGGCGCCCTTCGGCCTGAACACCCGGCAGCAGAACTCCTGGTTCTACCAGAACGGCGGCAACGAGCTCGCCAACGAGTTCTACGGCAAGGCCGGGCTCTATGCGCTGCCGGGCGGCAATACCGGCACCCAGATGGGCGGCTGGTTCCGCAAGGAGATCAAGACGGTCGACGACCTGAAGGGCCTGAAGATGCGGATCGCCGGCATCGCCGGCCAAGTGATGCAGAAGCTCGGCGTGATCCCGCAGCAGATCCCGGGCGGCGACATCTACCCGGCGCTCGAGCGCGGCACCATCGACGCGACCGAATGGGTCGGCCCCTATGACGACGAGAAGCTCGGCTTCAACAAGGTGGCGCCGTTCTATTACTATCCCGGCTGGTGGGAAGGCGGGGCGACGATCCACTTCTGGTTCAACAAGGAGAAGTGGAACTCGCTGCCGAAGAGCTACAAGGCGATCGCCGAGGCGGCGGCCGCCTACGCCAATATCGACATGACGGCGAAGTACGACGCCAAGAACCCCGGCGCGCTCCGGCGGCTGGTCGGCGCCGGAGCGCAGCTTCGGCCGTTCAGCCAGGAGATCATGGAGGCCTGCTACAAGGCCGCGAACGAAATGTACGAGGAGACCTCGGCCAAGAACCCGGACTTCAAGAAGATCTGGGACAACATGCGCGCCTTCCGCGGCGAGGAATATCTTTGGTTCCAGGTCGCCGAGTACACCTACGACAACTTCATGATCCGCGCGCGCGCCCGCGGCGGCTAGGCGCCCGGCAGGACGAGGCAGATGAAGGGACGGCCCTGTGGCCGTCCCTTTTTCATTGAGCGCGCAGAAGGCGCAGCGCCTGGACCGCCTCGCGCAAGCCGCGGTCGAGGATCTTGTCGCGCCGCAGGACGATGCCCAGCGAGCGTTCGAGCGGTGGAACGAGCGGTCGGCTGCGCAGCCGCGTCTCGGCAGCGGGCCGTGTCAGGGCTGGCGCGGGCAGGATGGAGCAGCCGAGTCCGGCCCCGACGAGCTCCTTGATCGCCTCGACGCTGCCGAGCTGCATCAGCGGCCTCGGCGAGAGGCTTGCTGCGGCAAACCACGCATCGACGATGCCGCGCGTGTTGCCGCCCGGTTCGTAGAGGACCAGCGGTTCGCGTGCGAGGATCGCGGGCGGGGGGGACGGCAGGACGGGGGCATCCGCCGCCTCGACCAGAAGGAGAGGGTCCCGGCACACGGGTTCGACCGAGAATGCCCTGCCGCCGGCCGGCAGCGTGAGGAGACCCACGTCGAGCGCGTTCTCGCCGATCAACCTGAGAATGTCCGCGGTGTTCCCGGTCTGCACCACGATCGAGAGCCCGGGCATGGCTCGTCTCAGGGCCCGGAGCAGCGGCGGGAGAAGGTAGATGCAGGCCGTCGCGCCGGTGCCAATACGAACCCGGCCCGCGCCGCCGCTCTGGTGCGACGCGACGGCCGCTAGGCCCCGGCTCAGCTCGGCCTTGGCCGCGCGGAAATGGACGAGAAGCTCCTGACCTGCCGCCGTCGGCGTGACGCCGCGGCCGAGGCGTTCCAGCAGGCGCACCCCCAGCCGTCGCTCGAGCTGCCTGACCTGCATGCTCACCGCGGGCTGGCTCACTCCCCGCCGCCTTGCGGCGGCCGTGAAGCTCCCGAGCTCGACCACCTCGGCAAGAGTTTCAAGCGAGGGGAAATCCAGGCTCCCCAAGTCTCCACTTATGTCGCGCATCAGGGTCATAAGCCTACGCCGCCGAAGGCCGGTATGCCACAACGCCGTCGTACGACGGAGGACCAGCGTGCTCATTCGCCCCTGCGAGCCGGATGACGTTCCGCAGATCGCCAGCATCTATGGGCATGCCGTGCTGACGGGCACCGCCTCGTTCGAGCTGGAGGCGCCCGGTGCGGCCGAGATGGGGCGCCGGCGGGCCGCGCTGCTGGAGGGCGGCTACCCGTACCTGGTCGCAGAACGGGATGGGCGCGTCGCGGGCTATGCCTATGCGGGGCCGTACCGGGCGAGACCGGCCTACCGGAGTACCGTCGAGAATTCGGTCTATGTCGCGCCTGCTCGGCAAGGCCAGGGCATCGGGCGCGAGCTCCTGGGCGCACTTCTGCTCTCGGCCTCCGTCCGGGGCTTCCGGCAGATGATTGCGGTCATCGGCGATTCCGGGAACTTGTCCTCGATCCGGCTGCACAAGGCCGCGGGCTTCACGCATGTGGGCGTGCTGCGCTCGGTCGGCTGGAAGCACGGCCGATGGCTGGACACCGTCCTCATGCAGCGTCCTCTCGGACCTGGAGCCGAAATACCGAGCGATCTCGCCCCCGCCGCCTGATGGTCACGCGCGGGCTCGTCTGGCGGCTCGGCTTCTCCCAGCTCCTGTGCTGGGGCGTCTCGTATTATCTCGTGGCGATCTTCGGCGAGCGGATCGGAAACGAGACCGGCTGGTCCGGCGCGATCGTCTATGGCGGCTTTTCGGCCGCGCTCGTCACCATGGGCATGGCATCGCCCGCGGTGGGCCGGGCGATCGACCGTCATGGCGGCCGAACCGTGATGACCGCAGGTTCGGTGCTGATGGCGGCCTCCTGCCTGCTGCTCGCGGCCGCAACCAATCTCGTCGTGTTCTACGCCGCCTGGCTCCTGCTCGGGGTCGCGATGCGGATGTCGCTCTACGATGCCGCCTTCGCAACCCTCGTGCGGCTCGCGGGCCCGCAGGCCCGCCGCCCCATCTCGCAGATCACCCTCCTGGGCGGGCTGGCTTCCACGGCGCTATGGCCCGTCGGCGCGCGTCTGGCCGATCTCTTCGGCTGGCGGGGGGCGCTCGTCTGCTACGCCGCGATCGCGCTCGCGACCGTGCCTCTCCACCTCGCGATCCCGGCCGGCCGGTTCACGGCCGGGCAAGCGACCTCGCACCGCGCCTCCCCGCGACCGCTTGCAACGACGCCGCGGGAGAAGGCGCTGGCGGCCGGGTTGTTCGCCCTCTCGATCACCCTCGGGGCGATCCTCAACTCGGCCCTCTCTGCGCATATGATCGCGCTTCTCCACGGCCTTGGGATGGGCTTGTCCGCAGCCGTGTGGGCCTCCAGTCTTCGCGGGATCGGGCAATCGCTGGCTCGTCTCTGCGAGATCGCCACCGGCTCGCGCCTGAGCCCGCTCGCCCTGGGCGTGCTCGCGACCGCGATCATCCCGCTCGGCTTCGTCGCAGGGCTGTTCGCCGGCGTGTCGCCCGCCGCGGGCCTCGCCTTCGCATTCCTGTACGGCGCGGGATTCGGGCTCGTGACGATCACCCGCGGCACCCAGCCGCTCGTCCTCTTCGACCCGGCAAGCTACGGCACGATCTCCGGCCGGCTGCTCGCACCTAGCTTCTACCTGTCCGCGCTCTCGCCGACGGCCTTCGCCTGGATCATCGACCGGTTCGGACCGGAGATCGCCATGCAGACCGCGACGGCGCTCGCCATCGCGGTCCTCCTGTCCTCGGCTCTCCTTTGGTGGAGCTTCCGAGACCGGCGATCCTGAGCCTCAGCGCAGATCGGGCGGGGTCGCCTCCTTGGCGAGTTCCGTGAGCGCCTCGTCCAGGCTTGCGGTCACCTGATCCTTGGATCCAAGGCGCCGGATCGAGACCCGTCGCTCCTCGACCTCGCGCTTGCCGACGACCAGGATCACAGGAACCTTGGACAGCGAGTGTTCGCGCACCTTGTAGTTGATCTTCTCGTTGCGGATGTCGGCTTCGGCCCTGAGCCCCAGCCGCTGGGCAGCCTGAACCACCTCCTGCGCATAGGCCTCCGCCTCGGAGGTGATGTTCGCGACCACCACCTGCAGCGGCGCGAGCCAGAGCGGGAAATGGCCGGCGAAATGCTCGATGAGGATCCCGGTGAAGCGCTCCATCGACCCGCAGATCGCCCGGTGGATCATCACCGGCCGCCTCTTCTCGCCTTCGGGCGAGATGTAGGACGCGCCGAAGCGCTCCGGCAGGTTGAAGTCGACCTGCGTCGTGCCGCACTGCCAGTCCCGGCCGATGGCGTCGCGCAGCACGTACTCGAACTTGGGCCCGTAGAAGGCACCCTCGCCCGGATTGATCTCGGTCTTCACCCGTCCGCCGGACTCGCGCTCGATCCGCTCCAGCACCTCGGTCATGACCGCCTCGGCCCGATCCCAGAGCTCGTCGGAGCCGACGCGCTTTTCGGGCCGGGTCGAGAGCTTCACCACGATCTCCTCGAAGCCGAAATCGGCATAGGTCGAGAGGATCAGGTCGTTGATCTTCAGGCACTCCTCGGCCATCTGCGCGTCCGTGCAGAAGATGTGCGCGTCATCCTGCGTGAAGCCGCGCACCCGCATCAGCCCGTGCAGCGCGCCGGACGGCTCGTAGCGGTGAACAGCCCCGAATTCTGCATAACGTACAGGCAGATCTCGGTATGATTTCACACCTTGCTTGAAGATCTGCACGTGGCCGGGGCAGTTCATCGGCTTGAGTGCGAAGACGCGCTTGTCCTCGGTCTCCTCCCCGGCGGACATCGCCATGAACATGGCTTCGCGGTACCAGCCCCAATGCCCGGACATCTCCCATAGCGACGTGTCGAGGAGCTGGGGGGCGTTCACCTCCTGATAGCCTAATTTGCCCAGGCGCCGGCGCATATACGAGACGAGGTTCTGGAAGAGGGTCCAGCCCTTCGGGTGCCAGAACACGACCCCCGGCCCTTCCTCCTGGAAGTGGAAGAGATCCATCTCGCGCCCGAGCCGGCGATGGTCGCGCCGCTCCGCCTCCTCGAGCTGGTGGAGATAGGCCTTGAGGTCGGCCTCGCTCGCCCATGCCGTGCCGTAGATGCGCTGGAGCATCGGATTGTTGCTGTCGCCGCGCCAATAGGCGCCTGCGAGCTTGAGCAGCTTGAAGCCGTTGCCGATGCCGCCGGTGGACGCCCCGTGCGGGCCGCGGCAGAGATCGAGCCACTTGCCCTGCTTGTAGATCTTGAGCGGCTCGTCCGACTTTATGGCGTCGATGAGCTCGAGCTTGTAAGTCTCTCCCTTTTCGGAGAAAAATGCCTTCGCTTGATCGCGCGACCAGACCTCGCAGGTGATCGGCTCGTTGCGGGCGATGATCTCCCGCATCTTTGCCTCGATCCGCTCCAGGTCTTCCGGATGGAAGGGCTCGTCGCGCGCGAAATCGTAGTAGAATCCGTTCTCGATCACCGGCCCGATCGTGACCTGGGTGCCGGGGTAGAGCTCCTGCACGGCTTCCGCCATCACGTGCGCGGCGTCGTGCCGGATGAGCTCCAGCGCTTCCGGCGCCTCGCGGGTGAGGATCTCGATCGTCGCGCCGTCCGGAACAGGCGCGTAAAGATCGCGCACCGTCCCGTCCACCTTGACGGCATAGGCGCGCTTGGCGAGCGACTTCGAGATTGCCGCGGCGACATCTGCACCGGTGGCGCCGTCCGGGAACTCACGGCGGGCGCCGTCGGGAAAGCTGAGGTTGATCATCGGGCTAAGTTGGTTTCGGCCGGCCGCGCGAAGCTCGCACGGGGCGGCTCGTCCTGACCCAATCCGCCCGGGAGCACAAGCTTCGACGCGGAACCAGGATCAAAGGATGACGGGATCGCCCGATCATCGGATCCGGCGTTCCGGGGATCAAGGCCATTCCGTCCAGCGGCCCGCGGTGATAGGCGGCTCGGAGCCCCGAGCCCGAGCGTGCCGAACCAGCCCGATCCTCCCCCCGAGCGCTTCAACGCAGCGCGCCACCTCCTGGCCGGAAACACGGCCCGGAGGGGCGAAAAGCCGGCCCTGATCCTCGTCGGCGAAGGAGGACGCGAGACACGCTACAGCTTCGCGGAGATCGATCGTTCGGTCCGGTCGCTCGCGGCGGGGTTGCTCGATCTCGGGCTCGCACCCGGGTCGCGGGTCATGATCCGGATGGGCAACGAGCCGGCCTATCTCCTGGTCTATTTCGCCGCGCTGGCGGCGGGGCTCATCGCGATGCCGTCTTCGCCGCAGCTCACGCCGGCGGAGGCGTCGTTCCTGATGGAGGACTCGGGGGCCGCGGCCGTCGCGCTCGGGGCCGGGCAGGCGGTCGAGCCGGACCACGCCGCCGGCCGGGTGGTCCTGCGCCCGGACGACATCGCCCGCATGCTGCGGACCGAACCGCTCCCGGACTATGCGGACACCGCGGCAGCGGATCCCGCCTACCTGATCTACACCTCCGGGACGACTAGCCGACCCAAGGGCGTCCTCCACGCCCATCGCGCGATCTGGGGGCGGCGGCCGATGCATGATCATTGGCTGGGGCTGACCGAAGGCGACATCGTCCTCCATGCCGGGACGATGAACTGGACCTACACGCTCGGGGTCGGGATCATGGATCCTTGGGCGCGCGGCGCGACGGCGGTCCTCTATAACGGCCCACGCGATCCGGGCGTCTGGCCGCGCCTGATCGAGACGCAGCGCGCGACGCTCTTCGCGGCGGTCCCGAGCGTCTTCCGCCAGCTTCTGAAATACGCCGATCTCGGCCGGCAAGACCTATCGAGCCTTCGCCACGGCGTCACGGCGGGCGAGGCGCTCTCCGCCACCCTGCTCGAGGAATGGCAGGAGGCGACGGGCAAGCCGCTCTACGAGGCGCTCGGGATGAGCGAGATCTCGACCTATATCTCCTCCGGTCCGACCGTCCCGGTGAAGCCTGGCTCGCCTGGGAAGCCCCAGCCCGGGCGGCATGTCGCCATCCTGCCGGTCGAGGGCGATCCGGCGCCGCTTCCGGCGGGCGAGACGGGGCTGCTCGCGGTTCACCGTTCGGATCCCGGCCTGATGCTCGGCTACTGGAACCGGCCGGAGGAGGAGGCGGCCATCTTCAGGGGCGAGTGGTTCGTCGGCGGCGATCTCGCCGAGTTCGACGACGACGGCTATCTGTGGTTCCACGGCCGGGCGGACGACGTGATGAACGCGTTCGGCTACCGCGTGTCCCCGGGCGAGGTGGAAAGCGTGCTGATCCAGCACCCGGCCGTCCACGAGGTCGCGGTTGCCGAGATCGCGGTCCGCGACGACATCCGGGTGATCGCGGCCTTCATCGTGCCGGAGCCGGGCACGAACCCGAGCAAGACCGAGCTCGATTCCCATTGCGCCGGCCGGCTCGCGCCCTACAAGCAGCCGCGCGAGTACCGGATCGTCGAGGCGCTCCCACGGACGCCGAACGGCAAGGTGCAGCGCAAGCGCCTCGCCGCCGCCTCAGGTCGCCCGGCTGGATGAACGAGAACAGGATGCACGAGGACGGAAACTATCCGGAAATCCGCGAGGCGGTGCGCAAGCTCTGCGAGCGCTTCCCCGGCGAATACTGGCGGGCGCTCGACCGCGAGATGGCCTATCCGGCCGAATTCGTCGACGCGCTGACGCAGGACGGATACCTCGCCGTCCTCATCCCCGAGGAATATGGCGGTTCGGGCCTGCCGCTCTCGGCCGCAGCCGCGATCCTCGAGGAGGTTCAGCGGGCCGGCTGCAACGGCGGCGCCTGCCATGCCCAGATGTACACGATGGGCACGGTCCTGCGCCACGGCTCCGAGGAGCAGAAGCGGAAGTACCTGCCGGAGATCGCGGCCGGCCGGCTCCGGCTGCAGGCCTTCGGCGTGACCGAGCCGACGAGCGGGACCGACACGTCGTCGCTGAAGACGGTGGCCCGCCGCGACGGCGACCATTACGTCGTCAACGGCCAGAAGATCTGGACGAGCCGGGCGGAGCATTCCGACCTGATGCTCCTCCTCGCGCGGACCACTCCGCTCGACCAGGTGGCCAAGCGGACGGACGGGCTCTCCGTCCTCCTCGTCGACATGCGGGAGGCGCGCGGCCGCGGGCTCACCATCCGGCCCATCCGGACCATGATGAACCACGCCACGACGGAGGTGTTCTTCGACGACCTGTGGGTGCCGGCCGAGAACCTGATCGGGGAGGAAGGCCGCGGCTTCCGCTACATCCTGTCGGGCATGAACGCCGAGCGCATCCTGATCGCGGCCGAATGCGTGGGCGATGCGAAGTGGTTCATCGAGAAGGCGGTCGGCTATGCGCGCGAGCGCGTCGTGTTCGGCCGGCCGATCGGCCAGAACCAGGGCATCCAGTTCCCCATCGCGAAGGCCTACGCCAACATGCGGGCGGCCGAGCTGATGGTGCGCGAGGCCCTGCGCCTCTACGAAGCCGGGCAGAACCCGGGCGCGGAGGCGAACATGGCCAAGATGCTGGCCGCCGACGCCTCCTTCGAGGCCGCGAACGCCGCGATTCAGACGCATGGCGGCTTCGGCTTCGCCGAGGAATACGATGTCGAGCGCAAGTTCCGTGAAACGCGGCTCTATCAGGTGGCGCCGATCTCGACGAACCTGATCCTGGCCTATCTCGCCGAGCATGTGCTCGGCCTTCCCCGCTCGTACTGAAACGGAGCCGATGGCCCTCGATATCGACCACCTCCGCGCCTGGGTCGGGCGGACCGAGACCGCCGAGGACGTCGTGACGCCAAGGCTCGTCGCCGAGTACCGGGCGACGCTGGCGCCGCATCTCGCGCCCGTGCCCGAGGGCGATGCCCCGCTCGCCCTGCACTGGTGCCTGACGCCGCCGATCGCGCCGCAGGACCAGCTCGGCCCGGACGGTCATCCGGCCCGGGGCGGCTTCCTGCCGCCGGTCCCCCTCCCGCGCCGCATGTGGGCGGGCGGCCGGATCGAGACCAAGGCGCCGCTCAAGGTGGGCGAGACCGTGATCCGCGCCTCGGCAATCGAGGATGTCACGCTCAAGGAGGGCCGCTCCGGCGCGCTCTGCTTCGTGACGGTGCGCCACGGCTATGCGGGCGGGGACGGGATCGTCATCACGGAGCGGCACGACATTGTCTACCGCGATCCGCCGCCGCACTCCGCAGGGGGCCAGGCTGCACCCGCGACGGCCGACGCCGGGCCGGCGGAGGCCGACCTCGTCTGGGAGATCGAGGCCACGCCGACCCTGCTTTTCCGGTACTCGGCCATGACCTTCAACGGCCACCGGATCCATTACGACGAGCCCTACGTGACGCAGGTGGAGGGCTATCCGGGCCTGATCGTCCACGGCCCGCTGCAGGCGACACTGCTGTTCAACCTCGCAGCGATGCTGGGCGGGGCGACGCCGAAGGTCTTCGAGTACCGCGGCCTCTCGCCGATGTTCTGCCCGACGACGTTCCGGGTGCTCGGTCGGCGGCAGGCGGACGGCTCGATCCGGTGCTGGACCGAAGATGCGGGGGGGCGGACCTGCATGGAGGCGAGGGCAGCGGACTGAGCAGACCGATGTCGGAACATCCAAGCCACCGGCCGCTGGACGGACTTCTCGTCGTCGCGCTGGAACAGGCGGTCGCCGCGCCCTTTTGCTCGTCCCGCCTGGCCGATGCCGGCGCGCGCGTGATCAAGATCGAGCGCCCGGAAGGGGATTTCGCGCGCGGCTACGACAGGGCCGTCAACGGGCTCGCCACCTATTTCGTGTGGCTGAACCGCGGCAAGGAAAGCCTGGTGGCGGACATCAAGGACCCGGCGGACGCCGCCCTTCTCCATCGCATTCTCTCTCGGGCCGACCTGTTCATCCAGAACCTCGCGCCCGGCGCCGCAGCCCGGGCCGGCTTCGGGTCCGACGAGTTGCGCGCCCGCTATCCGCGCCTGATCACCGTCGACATTTCGGGCTACGGGACCGGCCACTCCTATTCCGACATGAAGGCCTACGACCTCCTCGTGCAGGCCGAGAGCGGGCTTGCCGCGATCACGGGCCATCCGGCCGGGCCGGGCCGCGTCGGCGTCTCGGTCTGCGACATCGCCTGCGGGATGGCGGCGCATTCGGCGATCCTGGAGGCGCTCATCGGCCGTTTCCGGAGCGGCCAAGGCGCGAAGCTCGAGGTCAGTCTGTTCGACGGCATGGCCGACTGGATGAATGTGCCGCTGCTGTATTTCGAAGGCACCGGCCAGGCCCCGAAGCGGGTCGGGCTCGCCCATCCATCCATCTGCCCCTACGGGGCCTTCGAGACGGCGGACGGCAGCCTCGTCCTGATCTCGATCCAGAACGAGCGCGAGTGGCGCCTCTTCTGCAACGAGGTGCTGGGCGACCCCGACCTGCCGTCCCGCCCGGGGTTCGAGAGCAACAACGCGCGCGTGGCGAACCGGGGGGAGGTCGATGCGGTGGTCGGCTCCGCCTTCCGGGCCATGATGCGAGAGGAGGCTGCGCAGCGCCTGAACACGGCGCGCACGGCATTCGGCTTCGTCAACGAGGTGGCCGATCTCGTCAGGCATCCGGCTCTGCGCCGGGCGGAGGTCGCGACCCCGGCGGGGCCAGCCTCCATCGTCGCGCCCCCTGCCCTGATCGACGGCGCCGCCCGCCCTCTGGGCCCGGTGCCGGAGATCGGCGAGCACGGCGCCGCGATCAGGGCCGAGTTCGCCTGAACGTTCTCACGCGAACGCGCCGGACCGCTCGTCCCCGAGCCGCGCGTCGACCGTGCAGACGACCCCGCCCGGATCGAAGATGAGCCGCACGTCGCCGTCGAGATCCGCCGCGAGGCTTCGCTCGATGAGGCGGGATCCGAAGCCGCGGCGCTCCGGCGGCCGGACGGCCGGGCCGCCACTCTCGGCCCAGCGCAGATGGAGCGTACGGGGCGGGCCGGAGCCCAAAGTCCAGGAAACCTCGACCGTGCCTGAGGGTGTCGAGAGCGCGCCGTACTTGACGGCGTTCGTAGCGAGTTCCTGCAGCGCCATGGCCAGCGCCAGCGCGGTCTGCGGCTTGAGCCGGATGTTCCGGCCCTCGATCCGGAAGCGACCGGGCGGGGCGTCATAAGGGGTTGCCGCACCTTCCACGAGTTCGCGGAGATTCGCGCCCGCCCAGTTCTCGCGGGTGAGCACATTGTGCGCCCGCGACAAGGCCATCAGCCGCTCTTCGAACGCGGCCGCGGCCTCCTCGGTCGTGCGCACGCCCCGCAGCGACTGCGAGGCGATCGACTGCACGGTCGCGAGGGTGTTCTTCACGCGATGGTTCAGCTCGTTGATGAGGAGCCTCTGCCGCTCCTGCGCGAGGGCCCGCTCCGTCACGTCGCGGTGCGCTCCGATGAGCCGGATGGCCTTGCCACGCGCGTCCCGTTCGATCTCGGCCGCGGCCGCTATCCAGCGGACCTGTCCGTCAGACGGCCGGATGATGCGGTACTCTGCCTCGTAGCGGCGAGCGTCACCTTCGAGGGCCGCCCGGAAATCGCGCTCGGCCCGGACGCGATCGTCCGGATGGATGCGTCCGACCCACGCCTCGTGGCTCTCGTTCGCCGCGTCCGGGGGGAGCCCGTGAAGCCGGAGATATTCCGGCGAGCGCCGGTTCGAGAAGCCGTCGCGCAGGTCCACCTCGAGTCCGCCGACCCCGGCGATGCGCTGAACGTGAGCAAGCTCGGCCTCGCGACGCTTCAGCTCGCTCTCGGCTCGTCTGCGGTCGGTGACGTCGCGGACCGCCACCCCAAGCCCTTCCGGGAGGGGGAAGACCCGGCCCTCGATGAACCGGCCGGGCCGGACGAGCGATGCCGTCTCGACCAGGAGCGGCTCTCGGTCGTCCATCACCCGGCGGAGCTGCCGGGCCACCTCGTGCTCAGGACCGATGCCGAGCAGGTCCCACAGGCTCCTGCCGACGGCCTCCTCCCTGGGCAAGCCGATATGCTCCTCGGCGCCGCGGTTGAAGACGGTGATGCGCCACTCGGCGTCGACGGCGTAGAAGCACTCGTCGATGCCGTCGAGGATCGCCGCCATCAGCCGCTTGCTGACCGTCACGGGCGTGAGAGCCTGAGCTTGGCCGTCATGCCTTGGGCTTAGACGGAAATGGCACGATAGCAAGACAATGCCGCTCGGGCAGGTGCGATAAGCCGAAGAGGGCTTCTTTCGAACAATTGCGACTCGCCTTCTTCACCCTAATGCCGCCTTGCAGCGGACCGGGGCATTCGCGCGTGCTACGCAGCGGGGCCCGAAGCCGGGCACGACCGTCCGCAGGTCGCCCGTTCCGCATGAGTCCGTCACGATCGCCATGAGGGAAAGACCACCGCAGGAGGATCGCTTCCCGCTCGGCGTCCAGGGATCGCCGGCACGGACGGCCGCAGCGGAACCATTGGGAAGACGGGCGGCGAATGCCTGCTATCTGCTCGCCGTGGTCGCGATCAACTTCACGCTGTTCCGCCCATCGCCCGTCGACATCTTGTTCGTTACCGCACTTCTCCTGTCGATCAGCTCGCGTCAGATCGTGACGCGCAACATGTTCATCTTCCTGACGCTGATCGGGGTCTGGGTCTTCTCGCTCTACACCTCCTCGATCTCGCTCGTGGCCAATCCGGAGGTCGCCTATTACCTTCTGAAGATCAGCTTCGCCGTGTCGATCGGGGTCTGTTCGAGCCTGATCGCCGCCCATTGGGACGCAGCCGACCTGCGCCGCTTCCTGCAGGTCTTCGTGCTTGCGACCTCCGCAGCCGCGACCCTCGGCATCGCCGGCTACATTCTCGGCATCGAGGAGCTGATGTGGGACGGCCGCGCCAAGGGCTTTCTGGACGACCCGAACATGTACGGCGCATTCCTGCTCCCGGGGATCCTCGCCTGCATGTACATGCTGTCGAAGGGCGAACGGCGGGGGCTCTACGGCCCGGCCCTCGCCTGGATCGCCTTCGGGCTGATCGTGTCCTTCTCCCGCGCGGCGATCGTGTCCGGCCTTCTCTGGGGCGGCGTGTATTACGTCTTCCTCAACCGCCGGAACCTGGCGCGCGCCTCGCTCTATGCCGGCCTCGGGGTCGCGGCCCTGTGCCTTCTCGTCCTCCTGGGCGTGCTTTTCGTCGACGGATTGGGCGAGCGCCTGGCGGAGCGCTCCACCATCGCCAAGGAATACGATCTCGGCCATGGCGGGCGCTACAGCCGCTACGCGCTGAGCATCCCCTTCATCCTCGACAACCCGTTCAGCATGGGACTGCTCGAATGGGAGCGCTTCTTCGAGGAGCCCATCCACAACATCTGGGTGAGCTCGTTCCTGAACTACGGCTGGCTCGCCGGCATCGCCTTCACGCTGCTCCTGATGTTCAGCGTGTCCATCTCGGCAAGGAACTTCCGCCAGACCGGGAACGAGGCGCTGCTCGCGGTGACGGTCGCCTGGGTGGCGGTGATCTCCTGCGCCTTCCTCCACGAGGCGGAGCGGTGGCGGCATCTCTGGATGTTCACCGGCCTCGTCTGGGGCCTGAACGCCCGCAACTTCATGCCAGCCGGACAAGCCAGCCGCGAAGAGTTCCGCGCCGAGGTCGGCCGCGGGCATGCCCCTTCCGGCCTTGTCCCCTCTCCTGCCCGGGCCTGATCCTCAGGTCATGGAGGCGGCGTTGATGACCCCCGCGGCGAGCGAGGCAGCGCCGAGGAAGAGCGCGGCTGACAGCTCTCCGGCAGCGATGCGTTCCGACAGCCGCGGTACGGCAAGCCGGACGAGCCAATAGACCAGGACCTGGACGGCGATCGCGACGACGCCCCAGATGAAGCAGTCGAGCACGGATTGCGCCCGGGTGATTGCGGTCGAGAGCGGCAGCGCGAAGCCGATCAGCGAAAGCCCGAGCGCCAGGGCGGCGGAGACGACGTTCTGCCGGATCAGGGCGAACTCGTTATGCGCGGTCGCGACCGAGTAGACCACCAGGTAGAGCCCGACGAGCCCGAGCGCAGTCCCGAAATAGACGAAGAAGCTCTGCAATCCCGCCAGTGCCGCGCTCACGATCCACTCCGCCCCAGTCGGCGAAGCTTAGCGATTCTCCGCCTGAGTCGATATCGCGCCCCTACACCAGGCGCGATTTCTCCAAGGCCGCTCCGATGAAGCTCGTGAACAAGGGGTGCGGCTCGAGCGGGCGCGACTTCAGCTCCGGGTGGAACTGCACGCCGATGAACCAAGGGTGGTCCTCGTATTCGACGATCTCCGGCAGCAGCCCGTCGGGCGAGAGGCCGGAGAAGATCAGCCCCTTGTCCTCCAGGCGGTCACGGTAGGCCATGTTGACCTCGTAGCGGTGGCGATGCCGCTCTGAGATCTCCGTCGCGCCGTAGATCTCCGCGACCCTGCTGCCCTGGCGCAGGCGCGCCGGATAGGCGCCGAGCCGCATCGACCCGCCGAGATCGCCGTTCGCCTGGCGCTTCTCGAGCTCGTTGCCACGCAGCCATTCGGTCAGCAGGCCCACGACAGGCTCCGGCGTCGGCCCGAACTCGGTCGAGCTCGCATCCGGCACTCCGGCGAGGGAACGGGTCGCCTCGACGACCGCCATCTGCATGCCGAAGCAGATGCCGAAATACGGGACCTTGCGCTCGCGGGCGAAGCGGGCGGCACGGATCTTCCCCTCGCTGCCGCGCGCGCCGAAGCCGCCGGGCACGAGGATGCCGCCGACGCCCTCGAGGAACGGCGCGGGATCCTCGCGCTCGAAGATCTCGCTTTCGATCCAGTCGAGATTGACCTTCACGCGGTTGGCGATGGCGCCGTGGTTCAGCGCCTCGATCAGCGACTTGTAGGCGTCCTTGAGCCCCGTGTACTTGCCGACGACGGCGATCTTCACCTCGCCTTCCGGGTTCTTCACCGTCCTGGCGATGGCGGCCCAGGGCGCGAGATTCGGCTCGCGGGCGCTCCGGACGCCGAAGATGCGCAGGACCTCGTCGTCGAGCCCGGCCGCATGGTAGGCGAGCGGCACGTCGTAGATCGAGGCGACGTCCCGCGCCTCGATCACGGCGCTCTCTCGCACGTTGCAGAACAGGCCGAGCTTGCGCCGCTCCTCGCGCGGGATCTCGCGGTCGCAGCGGCAGAGAAGCACGTCGGGCTGGATCCCGATGGAGCGCAGCTCCGCCACCGAATGCTGGGTCGGCTTCGTCTTGAGCTCGCCAGCCGATGGGATGTAGGGCAGCAGCGTCAGGTGCAGGTAGAGCGCCTGGCCGCGGTCGAGCTCCTGGCCGAGCTGGCGGATGGCCTCGAAGAAGGGCAGGCCCTCGATGTCGCCGACGGTGCCACCGATCTCCACGAGCACGAAGTCGAAGCCCTCGTTCCCGGAGAGGACGAATTCCTTGATGGCATTGGTGACGTGCGGGATCACCTGCACGGTCGCGCCGAGATAGTCGCCGCGCCGCTCCTTGGTGATGATGTCCTGGTAGATGCGGCCCGTGGTGATGTTGTCGTCCCGCTTGCAGGGACGCCCGGTGAAGCGCTCGTAATGCCCGAGGTCGAGATCGGTCTCGGCGCCGTCGTCGGTGACGAAGACCTCGCCGTGCTGGTAGGGGCTCATCGTCCCTGGATCGACGTTGAGATAGGGGTCGAGCTTGCGGAGCCGAACCTTGAAGCCCCGCGCCTGGAGGAGCGCGCCGAGCGCTGCCGAGGCGAGACCCTTGCCGAGGGAGGAGACCACGCCGCCGGTGATGAAGACATACCGCGTCATGGGAGGCCACCCTTAAGCGCTCGAAACGGCCTTGAACAGGCCCGGGCCCGCGCCGGGCCCTGCGATCAACAACGGAAGAGGAGCGCCCGGGCGAGCCCGGGCGGCGGGACAGCGGCGGAGCCCGGCCCGTCTAGCGGGACTGGGGCACCTGCGGCTGGGCGGGCGCGGTCGGCGAGATCGGCGTCGCAGGCTGCTGCATGCGCTGGAGCTGGTCCAGTACCCCGCCGCCCTGGCTCCCGGCCGGCTGGTTCTGGGCCGGCGCCCCGGAGACGGGACCGTTCTGGTCGAAGATGGAGCGCGGGGCCGAGCCGCGATGCGCCAGGATGCCGAGCCCGAGGCTCGTCATGAAGAACAGCGTGGCCAGGATGGCCGTCGCCCGGGACAGCGCATTGGCCTGGCCCCGCCCCGTCATGAAGCCGCCGGCCGAACTCGACCCGCCGCCGAGCCCGAGCCCGCCCTCGGAGCGCTGGAGGAGCACCACGCCGATAAGCGCGAGCACGATGAGCAGGTGGATGACGATCAGAACGGTCTGCATGGGGAGCCTGAGGCGCGAGCCGGCGCGCGTTGCGCGTGCCTGTAGCACGCGCGATGTGGCGTTTGGAAGGCGCGCCCGCCAGCCCGGGCCGGCCGTCCGGCCAGGGGAGTGTTCGGAACGTACCGAAAGGCGTGGCGTTCTCGGCCTCGTATGCGAGGCGGCCCGGGCCGAGTTCGCACCCGGCCATGGACGCCGCCGCCGTGATCAACGACCTCTGGTACAAGAACGCCGTCATCTACAGCCTGAACGTCGGCACGTTCATGGATTCGAACGGCGACGGGATCGGCGATTTCGTCGGCCTGACCAGGCGCCTCGACTACCTGCACGGCATCGGCATCGACGCGGTCTGGCTGCAGCCCTTCCAGCCCTCGCCGTTCAGGGATGACGGCTACGACGTCGTCGACCATTACGGCGTCGATCCGAGGCATGGCAGCCTGGGCGACTTCGTGGAGTTCACGCATGCCGCCAAGAGCCGCGGCATCCGCGTCCTGATCGACCTGGTGGTCAATCACACATCCGACGAGCATCCCTGGTTCCAGTCTGCCCGCAGGGACCCGGATTCGCCCTACCGGGACTGGTATGTCTGGTCGGAGAAGAAGCCGAAAAACGCCAACGAAGGCATGGTCTTCCCGGGCGTCCAGGAGACCACCTGGACCTGGGACGACAGGGCCGGCGCCTACTACTTCCACCGCTTCTACGAGTTCCAGCCCGACCTCAACACCTCGAATCCGCGCGTCCAGGCCGAGATCCTCAAGATCATGGGCTTCTGGCTCCAGCTCGGCGTGTCGGGCTTCCGCATGGATGCGGTGCCCTTCATCATCGGCACGAAGGGCCCGGATGTGGTCAAGCCCGTCGAGCAGTTCGACATGCTGCGCACCTTCCGCGAGTTCATCCAGTGGCGGCAGGGCGACGCCGTGATGCTGGCCGAGGCCAATATCCTGCCGGAGGACGACCTCGACTATTTCGGGACGGACGGCGACCGCTCCCACATGATGTTCAACTTCCAGGTCAACCAGAACCTGTTCTACGCGCTCGCCTCCGCGGAGACGAAGCCGCTCGTCCAGGCGCTGAAGGCCACCAAGGCTCGCCCCGCCTCGGGTCAATGGGGCCAGTTCCTGCGCAACCACGACGAGCTCGACCTCGGCCGGCTCACGGAGGAGCAGCGCAACCGCGTCTTCGCGGCTTTCGGGCCCGAAGAGCATATGCAGCTCTACCATCGCGGGATCAGGCGGCGCCTCGCGCCCATGCTCGGCGGCGATCGCCGCCGGCTCGAACTCGCCTACAGCCTCATGTTCACGCTCCCGGGCACGCCCGTGCTGCGCTACGGCGACGAGATCGGCATGGGAGACGACCTGTCGCTGCCCGAACGGAACTGCGCCCGCACACCCATGCAGTGGTCGACGGAGCCGCAGGGCGGCTTCACGAAGGGCGACAAGCCGGTCCTGCCCGTCGTCACGGGCGGGCCCTGGGGGTTCGAGACGATCAACGTCGCCGCCCAGCGCCGGGACCCGAACTCGCTTCTCAACTGGACCGAGCGGATGATCCGGGCCCGGCACGAGGCTCCGGAGATCGGGTGGGGCGACTACGCCCTGGTCGCGACCCGCGATCCCGGCGTGATCGCGCTCCGCTACGACTGGCGCGGCAACTCCGTCCTGGTCGTCCACAACCTGCACGACGCGCCTCGCGAGGTCCGCCTGCGTGCGGGCACGCCGGAGGGCGACCGCCTCATCGATCTGCTCGGCGACGGCCACAGCCGCGCCGAAACCGATGGCCGGCATCGCCTGGTGCTGGAGCCCTACGGCTATCGCTGGTTCCGGGTCGGCGGGCTCGACTACATCCTGAACCGGCAAGAGATCTGAGAAGCGAGAAGCGGGAGGCTGATGCGGCTGCCGTTTAGGTCCGTGTCCATTCGGGACGGCTTTACCGCCGCGGGTGAGGCCAGCCCTCCTAAGCCATCCCGGGCCGGTCGCGGTCGAGGCCCTTCTGCAAAAGGCGAGCCTCGTAGTCGCGCATGATCTCCGCCTGGCGCTCGCCCATGTCGAGGAGGAAGGGCCAGCTATAGATCCCGCTCGAATGGCCGTCGTCGAAGGCGAGGCGGACCGCGTAGTTGCCGACCGGGTCGACGCGCAGGATTCGGACGTCGCGCTTGCCCGCGATCAGCCTGCGCTCGCTCGGGCCGTGACCCTGCACCTCCGCGGAAGGACTTTCCACGCGAAGCAGTTCGGCCGGGATCTCGACCCGGCGGCCGTCGTCGAATGCGATGGCGAGCACGCGCTTGTCGGCGAGAAGACGGATCTCGGTCGGCCAGATGTCCCGGGTCACGGCTTTGTCCTGCCTCAACGGACGGGCCTGCGTCAAAGGGCTGGCGCCTTTGGCGGTCCTGACGATTTACCCGCGCCCTGCGACACCTTAGATTGGCTACGAACTTCCTCGTCGCGAGAACCGCCCCGAGCATGTCAACGATCAACCTTCCGCCGCCCGGGCCGGTCGGCGGCCGAGCGAACCTGATCGACCCTTTCGGCCGGCATGTCACCTATCTGCGGGTGTCGGTGACGGATCGCTGCGACCTCCGCTGCGTCTATTGCATGGCGGAGGAGATGACCTTCCTGCCCAAGCGCGACCTGCTGACGCTGGAGGAGCTCGACCGCGTCTGCACGGCCTTCGTGCGCAAGGGCGTGAGGAAGCTCCGCATCACGGGCGGCGAGCCGCTCGTGCGGCGCGACATCATGAGCCTGTTCCGCTCGCTCTCGCGCCACCTGAGGTCCGGCGAGCTTTCGGAGCTGACGCTCACGACCAACGGCACGCTCCTGTCCCGCTACGCGGACGAACTCGCGGCCTGCGGCGTCCGCCGCATCAACGTCTCCGTCGATTCGCTCGACCCGGAGCGCTTCCGGCGCATCACGCGCCGCGGCGACCTCGCCCAGGTGATGCGCGGCATCGAGGCGGCGCAATCCGCCGGCATCAAGGTGAAGATCAACGCGGTGGCGCTGAAGGGCGTGAACGAGGACGAGATCGAATCCATGGTGGCCTGGGCGCATGGCCGCGGCATGGACGTCACCTTCATCGAGGTGATGCCGCTCGGCGATATCGAGCCCGAGCGGATCGACCAGTTCATGCCGCTCTCGGTGGTCCGCGACCGCCTGGCGCAGCGCTACACGCTGACCGACACGAGCGAGCGCACGGGCGGGCCGGCGCGCTATGTCCGCGTCGCCGAGACCGGCGGGCGCATCGGCTTCATCACGCCGCTCACGCATAATTTCTGCGAGAGCTGCAACCGCGTCCGCCTCACCTGCACGGGCCAGCTCTTCATGTGCCTCGGCCAGGAGGATGCGGCCGACCTCAGGGCCGCGATGCGCGGCTCGGAGGGGGATGCGCGGCTCGAGGCCGCGATCGACGAGGCGATCTCGCGCAAGCCCAAGGGCCACGACTTCGTCATCGAGCGCCAGGCGCGGCCGGCGGTGCCGCGGCATATGAGCGTCACCGGCGGCTGAGGGCCGCGATCCACAAGGCCGGCCCTGCAAGAAGGCCGGGATTTTAAGCAATCGTCAACTTGCCGGCTTGACGCTCGCCTCCGCCTGTCCTTGAGGTTGCTGCGCATCGACGGACGCTGCCCAGCGAAGCGGCGCCAGAGGAAAACGCGTGACCTCCCTGCTCCAACTCAGCCGCGGGATCGACGGCCTTACCCGCGCGATCGGACGCATCTCGGCCTGGGCGATCCTGGTCGCAATCCTCGTCTCGGCCGTGAACGCGATCGTCCGCAAGGCCTTCGGCATCTCGTCGAATGCCTGGCTCGAACTGCAATGGTACCTGTTCGGCGCGGTCTTCATGTTCTGCGCGCCCTGGACGCTGGCCGCCAACGAGCACATCCGCATCGACATCCTCTCGGCGAAGCTGTCGCAGCGCGGGCGCAATATCATCGAGTTCATCGGGCATTTCCTCTTTCTCCTGCCCTTCGCGCTCGTGATGACGGTGCTCTCCGTGCCGTTCTTCCTGACCTCGTACCGGAGCGGCGAGGTGTCGAGCAGCGCCGGCGGGCTCACGATCTGGCCGGCCAAGGCGCTGATCCTGATCGGCTTCGCGCTCCTCCTGCTGCAATGGGTGAGCGAGGTGATCAAGCGGGTCGCCATCGCCCGCGGGCTCATGGAAGACACGCAGGGGGTGGGTCACCAGGCCGCCGCGGAAGCCGAGGCCGAGCGGCTCCTTGCCCAGAGCGGGGACGATCCCGCCGTGAAGCCGCCCGCCCTGCAGGGCTGACCCGGCGCTCCGACGACGCAACGCAATCCAGAGGGTCACGTGGCTGAACTGATCGCCCACAACCTCGCGCCGATCATGTTCGCCGCGCTGGTCGTGTTCCTGCTGCTCGGATACCCGGTGGCCTTCGCGCTGGCCGCGAACGGGCTCCTCTTCTTCGTCATCGCGGTCGAGCTCGCGCCCTACGCGCCGCAGGAGATCTCGCTGAGCTGGCCGCTGCTCCAGGCGCTGCCGGAGCGCGTCTTCCAGGTGATGTCGAACGAGGTCCTGCTCGCGGTCCCGTTCTTCACCTTCATGGGGTTGATCCTCGAGCGCTCCGGCATGGCGGAGGACCTGCTCGACACGATCGGCCAGCTCTTCGGCACGATCCGCGGCGGGCTCGCCTATGCGGTGATCTTCGTGGGCGCGCTGCTGGCCGCGACGACGGGCGTGGTGGCCGCCTCCGTGATCTCCATGGGCCTGATCTCGCTGCCGATCATGCTGCGCTACGGCTACGACCGGCGCCTCGCCTCGGGTGTGATCGCGGCCTCCGGCACGCTCGCCCAGATCATCCCGCCCTCCCTCGTCCTCATCGTCATGGCCGACCAGCTCGGCCGCTCCGTCGGCGACATGTACGAGGGCGCCTTCCTGCCCGGCCTGATCCTGTCCGGCCTCTATGCCGGCTACGTCTTCCTGATGACGCAGCTCTACCCGAAATCGGCGCCGGGCCTGCCGGTGGAGGCGATCGGCTATCGTGAGCCGAACGGTGCCCGCGGCGTATGGCAGCTCGGCGTGCTCGTGCTCTTCTCGGGCCTCGTCGGCTACTACGTGATGGGCCAGACCGGCATCAAGGCGGGCGCCGACTTCGTCATCCTGACGATCTGCGTCTCGACGGTCGTCGCCCTGATCTGCGCCGTGATGCATCGCTTCCTCGGCCCGGCCCGCGTGGCGCTGTCGGCCGCGATCGTGGTGGCGCTCGGGGCGGCGTATCTCGCGCTGCACCGCTCCTATCCGAGCTACGAGGTCACGGCGATCGTCCTGGAAATGGTGGCTGCCGCGGCCCTCTACGCCTTGATCGTCGGCCTCGCGGAGCGCATCGGCGGCCTCACGCTGATGTCGAAGATGGCGACGCAGGTCACCTTCGTGATGGTGCCGCCCCTGCTCCTGATCTTCCTCGTGCTGGGCACGATCTTCATCGGCGTCGCAACCCCGACGGAGGGCGGCGCCATGGGCGCGCTCGGGTCCATCATCCTCGCCGCCTTCAAGCGTCGGCTCGACCGCAACCCGGCCCGCTTCAACTGGACCCTGCTCCAGCAGGCCACGGAGGCGACCGCGAAGCTCTCGGCCTTCGTGATTTTCATCCTGCTCGGCGCCCGCGTCTTCTCGCTCACCTTCTATGGCGTGAACGGACACCTCTGGGTCGAGCACCTGATGACCTCGCTCCCGGGCGGCCAGATCGGCTTCCTGGTCGTCGTGAACGCGCTCGTCTTCGTGCTGGCGTTCTTCCTCGACTATTTCGAGCTCGCCTTCATCATCATCCCGCTGCTCGGGCCGGTGGCCGACAAGCTCGGGATCGACCTCATCTGGTTCGGCGTGATGCTGGCGGTGAACATGCAGACGAGCTTCATGCATCCGCCCTTCGGCTTCGCGCTGTTCTTCCTGCGCTCGGTCGCCCCGAAGGTGCCCTATCTCGACCGCGTCACGGGCAGGCAGATGGCGCCCGTGACCACCGGCCAGATCTATATGGGGGCGATCCCCTTCGTGGTGATCCAGCTCATCATGGTCGCGATCGTGATCTTCTATCCGCAGATCGTGATGCACTATAAGTCGGCGGCCCCGGTGGTCGATCCGGCCGCCGTCCAGCGCAGCCTCGACAACCTCATGGTGCCCGGACTGGACGGCCCGGGCGGCCCGGCCGGGCTGCCGCCGATCGATCTCGGCGCGCCGCCAAGGATCCAGTGACGCTCCGCGCGCTCATCGTCGGCCTGGTCTCGCTCCTGGGCACCGCCGGCGCCTGGGCGCAGTCCGCGTCGCCGCAGACGACGATCCGGATCGCCACGGAGGGCGCCTATCCGCCTTTCAACTATGTCGAGAACAACGAGCCGGCCGGCTTCGAGATCGAGCTCGGCCGCGCCATGTGCGAGGCGATGGGGGCCTCCTGCAGCTTCGTCCTGCAGGACTGGGACGGGATGATCGGCGGGCTCAAGGAGCGCCGCTACGACGCCATCATGTCCTCGCTCGAGATCACCAAGGAGCGGCGCAAGCGGGTCTCGTTCTCCAGACCCTATTACCGCATCCCCGCCGCCCTGATCGCCCAGAAGGCGACCGCTGCCAGCGCCTCCGGCGGGGTGCCCGACCTGGTCGGCAAGTCCGTCGGCGTGATCGCGGAGAGCGAGTTCGCTGGCTTCCTGGAGAGCAACTACCCGAGCACGGAGCTCCGCCCCTTCGCCAAGCAGGAGGAGGCCAATCTCGACCTGCTGACGGGCCGGCTCGACTACGTGCTCGGCGACAAGCTCGTGCTGTTCAGGTTCCTGCAGAGCCGCGAAGGCAAGACGTGCTGCCGCTTCGTGGCGGATCTGCCGGTCGATCGCGGCGAGGGAATCGGCGTGGGCGTCCGCCGGGGCGATGCCGCGCTCGTCGCCTTCTTCGATGCGGCGATCGGGCGGGTGATCGCGAGCGGCGCCTACGACCGCATCCGGGCGAAGTTCATCCCGTTCGATATCAAGTGAGCCGGTTTGACCCGCCCGCGCGGGCTCCCTAAGAGCGGCCGGCATTGCAGGGGGAAACGATGGCGAGAGTGGCGTTCCTGGGCCTCGGCGTGATGGGCTATCCCATGGCCCGGCACCTCGGCCAGAAGGGGCACGAGGTCACGGTGTACAATCGCACCTTCGCCAAGGCCGAGAAATGGGTCTCCGAGAACGGCGGCCGGGCCGCCAGGACGCCGGCCGAAGCGGCGGAAGGGCAGGAGATCGTCTTCGCCTGCGTCGGCAACGACGACGACCTCCGCTCGGTCACGACGGCCAGCGGCGGCGCCTTCGAGACGATGGCCAAAGGCGCTGCCTTCGTCGACCACACCACCGCCTCGGCGCTCGTGGCGCGCGAGCTCGAGGCGGTCGCGACCGAGCGCGGCTTCGGCTTCGTCGACGCGCCGGTCTCCGGCGGCCAGGCCGGCGCGGAGAACGGGGTCCTCACGGTCATGTGCGGCGGCGAGGCGGAAACCTACGCGCGCGTCGAGCCGGTCATCATGAGCTACGCGCGGTCGTGCCGCCTCCTCGGACCGGCGGGCTCCGGGCAGCTCGCCAAGATGATGAACCAGATCTGCATTGCGGGCCTCGTCCAGGGCCTCGCCGAGGCGATCCATTTCGGCAAGCATGCCGGGCTCGACATCGAGGCCGTGCTCGACGTGATCTCGAAGGGCGCCGCCGGCTCCTGGCAGATGGAGAACCGCGGCAAGACCATGAACGAGGGCAAGTACGAGTTCGGCTTCGCGGTCGACTGGATGCGCAAGGACCTGTCGATCTGCCTGGACGAGGCGCGCCGCAACGGCGCGACGCTGCCCGTCACCGCGATCGTCGACCAGTTCTACGGCGAGGTGCAGCGCATGGGCGGGAACCGCTGGGACACGTCCAGCCTCCTCGCCCGCCTGCAGCAGAGCGCGAAGAAGGGCTAGTCCGAGCTCGACGAACTCGGCCGCCGAGGGCCTGCCGCGAGCGGGAGAGGCGGTCCGAAAGTACCGCCTCTTCGGTCCACAAACCGCCCGACGGAGCGACCCGCAGCCCTGCCCCTCAGATCGCCTTCAGCGACGGCCGCGTCGTGATCCTCGACGGATTGCCCGGCTCCGTCCAACGGTCCGCACCCTCGTGGTACTTCGTGCGGGAGAAGCGCCAGAAACGCCTGTTTCGCCATCCGCCGAGATTGCCGTCGTTCTTGTGCTCCCAGTCGTAGACGAACAGCCTGTCCACGTTCAGGTCGGACGTGAAATGCCGGGCGACCAAAAAGCCGTTCTCTTCCGCGATACGCTCCACGTAAGATGGAGACGGCCTGCTTCCCGTTCCGTGCAGGCATTCCTCGATGACGTTGGAATTTCCCTCTACGAGGACGATCTTTTCAGGGTTGGTGGAGTCGCACACGACGCTTTCCAGGACGATTTCGTCGGCCATCGCGAAGCATCGACTGAGATGTCCATCGACGTCGGGAATGTGGTACAGCAGACCGAAGTGAATAAGCAGGTCGAATCTGCCGAAACGAGAGAAATCCTGCTCGAGGTCGTGCTGCTCGATCCTGAGGCGATCGACCTTGCGGTGCTTCAGCCTTGCCAGGCGAACCGTCTCTTGTCGCCCTTCGAGACATAGCACCTCGGCGCCGAGATCCGCAAAGAAAGCGCCGATATCGGACAGGCCTGAGCCTAGCTCGAGGATGCGCTTCCCCCGGAAAAAATCCTCGCCGTAGATCTCAAGGATCTTGTTGATCCGCTTGATCCGCCAGTAGGCGTAGCTGACCTCGAATATCGCATCGTTTCGCATCGCTATATTGAGCGCGACATACTGGTCAATGGGTGATAGCGCCGCCGTAAAGACGAGCTTCTCGAAGCGATCGAAGTTCCAGGGCAATCTCTTCAGGCCCCAGAACGTGTCGGATGCTGCCCTTTTGGCGTTCAGAAAGGTGGCAAGCATCGAGAGGTCCCCTCTCTGACCGCGGGCGAGGGTTTCGTCGCAAGGGCGCCACCCGTTGGATAGGCTTCGACGACGGCACCGGCAACCCGAGAAGAGGGAGTAACTCCGGAGTTACAGGGCGCTTGGCTGGACGGACCTCGTCTGTATGCTTGGGCGATCTCGTTGGGGCGCGGCCTGCCGCTGCGGCGCCGTCGGGGCCAAGCCGATCGAACGAGACGCTAGCCTCCGACCAGTCGTGCGACCTCCGCCCGCAGCACGGGCAGGAGCTCGGCCTCGAACCAGGGATGGCGCTTCAGCCATCCCGAGTTGCGCCACGACGGATGGGGTAGCGGCAGCAGGCGCGGCCGGCGCTCCTCGGCGAAGATCTCCCGCCAGCGCCGGACGGTCTCGGTGAGGCCGGACCGGCCCCGCCCGAGATGCCAGCCCTGGGCATAGAGCCCGATCACCAGGACCAGCTCGAGGCGCGGCAGGGCGGCGAAGACCGGCTCGCGCCAGGCCTCCGCGCATTCGCGCCGCGGGGGCATGTCGCCGCCATGCCTGTCATAGCCCGGGAAGCAGTGCCCCATCGGCACGATAGCCAGGCGTGCGGGGTCGTAGAAGCGCGCCTCGTCGAGCCCGAGCCAGCTCCGCAGCCGCACGCCCGACGGGTCGTCGAACGGCCGGCCGCTGATATTCGCGCGATTGCCGGGCGCCTGGCTCGCGATGCAGAGCCGGGCCCCGGCCGAGCCCTGCAGGATGGGCCGCGGCTCGTGCGGCAGCCTCTCGCCATACCGGGGGCTATCCCGGCAGACCCGGCACGCACGCAAGCGCGCCGCGATCGTCTCGAATTCCTCCGCCTCGTCCCACAGCTCGGCGCCCATTGCGGGCAGAAAGCCCGGCCCGCCCTCCCCGTCCATGCGGCCGGATGCGCGTCAGGCCTTCGCGCTCGGCCGGGCCGACAGCGCCTCGTGCCAGCGTCGCACATGGGTGAACTCGTCCGGGACGGCGAGCTTCGCCGGCTTCATGAAATCGAGCCCGACGAGGCCGGTGATGTCGGCCACCGTGAAGCTCGGCCCGCAGATGAATCTCTGCCCGACCAGCTCCTTGTCGAGAACGGCGAGGAAGCGGTTGACGCGCTCCTTGTTGGCCTCGCCCCAGGCCGGCACCTGCGGCACCTCCATCTGCGCCATGGCGGGGTGAAGGTGGCGGAACACCGCCGCGACCGGCACGAGGAGGCCGAACTCGATCCTCCGCTGCCACATCTCGACGAGCGCGCGCGAGAACGCGTCCGTGCCGAAGAGCGGCGGTTCCGGCTGCAGCTCCTCGAAGTAGCGGCAGATCGCGATGGTCTCGGTGAGCACGAAATCGTCGTCCAGGACGAGCGCCGGCACCTGCTGGACGGGGTTGAGGGCCGAATAGGCCTCTCCCTTGTGCTCGAGTCTCGTCAGGTCGATCTGCTCCGTCGGGATCGTGATCCCTTTCTCTGCGAGGAAGATCTTCACCCGCCGCGGATTGGGCGCGCGGCCGGAATCGTACAGCTTCATGATGTTCCTCCCGCTCCGCATCGGCAGTCCCGGCCCGCTTGTCGCGGAGCCGGCAGTCTCGGGCAAGACAAGATCTCAGCGCGGATGCGCCTCGCGCCATTCCGCCGGCCGCTGGAAGGTGCCTGCCCAGAGACCAAGGCGGCGCCGGCGGGCCTCCCGCTCCTCGGCCTCGTACCGGCCATAGGCGGTCGCGAGGCCGGCCGAGACCAGCGCCGCGCCGACGTCCCGGCCGCCCGCCTCGCAGACCGCGAGGTCGCGGGCATAGCGGTCGCGCCCCGCGACACGGCAGGTGAGGCCGGGTCCGGCGAGCCGGCGCAGCTCCTCCCGGGCCGTCTCGCCGCAGCGATAGAGTTCCCCTCCCCGCTCGCAGGTCTGACGGAGCTCCGGCGCATCGATCCCGGCGATGCGGAGCCGCCGTCCGCCGAGCTCGATCGTGTCGCCGTCGACGACCCGCACGTCGCCGGCGAGGCGTTCCGGTTCGCGCCGGACAGACACGGCCCCGATCGCGAGCGCGACCAGGACCAGGGTCGCGATAAGACCGTCCAGGCGACGAAGCATGGGGCGCCAAAGAGGCCCGCCCGGTGAACGTCGACTTTACGGATATCGTCAGGAGGAGGTTAACGTTTCCGAAGCATGATGCTCGAACCGGCGCGTAACCCCGGCGAGTGTGCGTGCGTAAATGGGCGAGTTGACGGCTCAGATCGTTCAGCAGGGGCGTGGCCCCGCGCTGCAGGGCGCCGTGCAACGCCGCAAGCTCGCCAAGGAGATGCGGAGCGCACGCGAGAAGCTGACCTCCTCCGTCGGCCTCGAGCGCTCCTACGAATACGAGCTCGTCCGCCTCTTCGCACAGTATCATAGCGGCAGCTCGATCCTGCTGCTGGTCTTCGCGACCGTCATCGCGCTTGTCTCGTCGCTATGGGTGCCGATCGGCCAGACCACCAGCTGGCTCTGCATCGCGGTCGTGGTGATCGGCACGATGCTACTCCTCGCGCAGCGCTTTCTCGCCACGCCGGCCGAGGAGGTCCGGCTCGCCGAATGGCGGCGCCGCTTCATTCTGCTCGAGCTCATCACCGGCCTGACTTGGGGCCTCGCGGTCCAGACGCTCGCGCATGTGGAAGCCGGGACGAACGGCTTTGCGCTGTTCGTCGTCCTGATGGTGACGGCCGTCACGACGAGCCTGTCGGCCACGATCCCGCTGGCGGTCTATCTCGGGCTCGCGCCGCTCGCCGCGATCGCGCTCTCGATCGCGGCCAACCAGCGCGATTTCGACGCGATCATGCTGCTCGCGATGACGTCCAGCGCGATCCTGTTCTTCGTGATCCTGGCGAACCGGCTCTATTCGAGCGCGCTCTCGACCATCCAGTCCCGGTCGGAGAAGGACGCGATGTTCGCCGAGCTCGAGCAGGCGAAGGCGAACTCGGACGAGGCACGCCGTCGGGCCGAGGAGGCGAACCTCGCCAAGTCGCGCTTCCTCGCCACGATGAGCCACGAGCTGCGCACGCCGCTGAACGCCATCCTGGGCTTCTCGGAGGTGATGCAGAACGAGGTGTTCGGCACGCACGCGACGCCGGCCTACAAGGACTATTCGGCCGACATCCATGCGTCGGGCCAGCACCTCCTGACCCTCATCAACGAGATCCTCGACCTCTCCCGCATCGAGGCGGGACGCTACGAGCTCAAGGAGGAGGCCGTCCAGCTCGCCCATATCGTGGCCGATTGCCGCCACATGCTGGCGCTGAAGGCCAAGGCCAAGAACCAGACCTTCCGGGAGTTCCTGGACCCCTCCCTCCCCCGCCTGTGGGCGGACGAGCGGGCCGTCCGCCAGATCGTGCTCAACATCCTGTCCAACGCGGTCAAGTTCACCCCGCAGGGCGGCGAGATCACGATCAAGGTCGGCTGGACCTCGTCCGGCGGGCAATATGTCAGCGTAAAGGACACCGGGCCCGGCATCCCGGAGGAGGAGATCCCGGTCGTCATGTCGTCCTTCGGCCGCGGCTCGCTCGCCATCAAGACGGCCGAGCAGGGCTCCGGCCTCGGCCTGCCCATCGTGAAGGGCCTGATCGACCTCCATGGCGGCGGGTTCCAGCTCAGGTCGAAGCCGCGCGAGGGAACGGAGGTCATCGTGACCTTCCCGGCGGCGCGGGTCATCGACGCGCTCCCGGCGGTCGATGTCGAGCGTCGCAAGAAGACGCAGGCGGCGTGACCGCGCCCGGCCCCAGGTGACGAACGGGCGCGGGCACGCCACATAGGGCGCATGGCGCCCGTCTCCACGCCCTGCCTGCGCGTCTGCATCCTCGATCCCGAGACCGGGCTCTGCGAAGGCTGCGGCCGCACGCGCGAGGAGATCGCGCGCTGGGGCAGCATGAGCGAGGAGGAGCGCCTCGCCATCATGGCGGGGCTTCCGGAGCGGATGGAGCGGCTTCTGCTGCCTGCCGCCTCGGAGGAGAGCGCCTGATGGGCGCAGCCGGCTGGGGCTGGATCCTCGCCATCTTCGCCTGGGTGGTCGCCGTCGCCGGACGGGGCCCGATCCTCGGTTTCGCTCCGGGCGAGATCGCGGCGGCGCTCGGCCTGCTCGCCGTCGCGCTGATGCTGACCGGCTGGGCGACCGAGCGGGCGCGCGGCGGCTGGCGCAACGCTCTCGGGGCGGTTTTCGTCTGGGCGCTGCTCCTGAGCGGGATCGGAGCGGTCTATCTCCACCGCGCCGAGCTGTCGGAGGTCGCGCGTGCGGTGCGCGACGATATGGGGCTCGGCTTGCCCGAGACGGTGGTCGGCGAAGGCGGCGAGGTCGCGGTGACGCGCCGCTACGACGGCACCTTCCTCGTCCCGGCCAAGGTCAACGACCGCGAGGTCCGCTTCCTGTTCGATACGGGGGCGAGTTCGGTCGTGCTCTCCGCCGAGACGGCCGAGGCCCTCGGCTTCAAGCTCGAGACCCTGAGCTTCCGCATCCCGGTCTCGACCGCGAACGGGCGCGGTCTCGCGGCGCCGATCACGCTCGAGCGCCTTGCCGTGGGACCGATCCAGGTCCGGCGCCTTCCCGCGCTCGTCGCCCGTCCGGGCATGCTGGAGGGCAACCTGCTCGGCCAGACCTTCCTGGAGCGCCTCGATTCCTACGAGGTGCGTGGCAAGCGTCTCGTCATGCGGGCCGCGAGGTCCTAAAGCCTTCCGGAAAATCCAGCCTCAGAGAGGAGCCGTCCTTGCCCGAGACCATGACCGCGATCGAGATCACGAGCCCGGGCGGCCCGGAGGTGCTGAAGCCATGCACCCGCCCGGTGCCGCAGCCGAAGGACGGCGAGGTGCTGATCGAGGTCCATGCGGCCGGCGTCAACCGCCCGGACGTCTTCCAGCGGAAGGGCCATTACGATCCGCCGCCGGGCGCGCCGGACATCCCCGGCCTCGAGGTCGCCGGCCGGATCGTCGCGGTCGGCCCGGGCGTTTCGGACTGGAAGGCGGGCGACGCGGTCTGCGCGCTCGTCGCCGGCGGCGGCTATGCCGAGTTCTGCACGGCGCCTGCCCAGCAATGCCTGCCGGTTCCGGACGGCCTCGGCATGGTGGAGGCGGCGGGCCTTCCCGAGACCTTCTTCACCGTCTGGAGCAACGTGTTCGACCGCGGGCAGCTGAAGGCGGGCGAGAGCCTGCTCGTGCATGGCGGCTCCTCGGGCATCGGAACGACCGCGATCCAGCTCGCGAAGGCGGCGGGGGCGCGCGTGTTCACGACGGCGGGCAGCGCCGAGAAATGTGAGGCCTGCCTCAAGCTCGGCGCGGACCGCGCCATCAACTATCGCGAGGAGGATTTCGCCGCCGTCGTCAAGGAGGCGACCGCCGGCAAGGGCGTCGACGTGGTGCTGGACATGGTGGGCGGCGACTACATCGCGCGCTCGATCTCCTGCATGGCGGCCGACGGCCGGCACGTCTCGATCGCGTTTCTTCGCGGCTCCAAGGCGGAGATCGACTTCAATCGCGTGATGCGGAACCGCCTCACGCTGACGGGCTCGACGCTCCGGCCCCGCCCGGTCGCCGAGAAGGGCGCGATCGCGGCGAAGCTCAAGCAGCATGTCTGGCCGAAGCTGGCCGAGGGCACGATCCGCCCCCTCGTGCACGCGACCTTTCCGCTCGCCGAAGCCGCAAAGGCGCATGCACTCATGGAATCGAGCCAGCATATCGGCAAGATCGTACTCGTGGTGCGGGGAGCAGCGGAATGACGCCGATTGCGAACGTCAACGATCGGGCGAGCATCGAACGGATCTATCCGCTCGACCGCTTCCGCCAGGACGCGAACCGCAACAGCATCCCGAACAGCCGGGTCGTCTACGGTCTGACCGTCGTGTCGCCCCCCGACGAGAACGGCGCCTTCCACCTGCAGCAGGCGGAGCGGCAAAGCGGCGAGCGCGACCGCGATCCTGTCGGCTATGCGGTCTTTCTCCCGGCGACGGGCTGCTCCGGCGACCTCGAGGCGGACAAGGCCGATTACGCGGCCTTCATCGGGCGCGTCATCGAGGCGGCGCGACGCGTGCGCGAGGTGGAGCCAGCGGATGACCGCCTGAGCGGCTTTCACGGCGGCTGACACGAGGGCCGGGTGAGTTGACCTTCTTGGGAAAAAGCGGGCCGGCGCAAAGCTTTACTCTGGTATTCCAGAGCTGATTCCGGCTAGAGTTCGCCCGTGCAGAAGGTAGCCACCCGTCCTCGCCTGAATGTCGCCCCGCTCGATGCGAGCGTGAGCCTGCGTGCGCTCGCCTACGACGCGCTGAAGCGCGCCATCACCGACATGGACATCTACGGGGCCGACGAGGAAATCCGACTCGACGAGCGTCAGCTCTCCCAGGATCTCGGGGTAAGCCGCACGCCGATCCGCGAGGCCCTGACGGTGCTCGAACAGGAAGGCTTCGTCCGCTCCGTGCCGCGGCGCGGCATCTTCGTCATCCGCAAGTCGAAGCGCGAGATCATCGAGCTGATCCAGGTCTGGGCAGCGCTGGAGAGCATGGCCGCGCGGCTCGCCGCCGAACGCGCCACGGACGAGGAGCTCGCCGGGCTCAAGACCATCTTCTCCGAATTCGAGCAGGACGCGCCCGGCGAGCACATGCACGAATATTCGGACGCGAATATCCGCTTCCACCAGACCATCATCCGGCTCGGGCGCTGCACCCTGATCCAGGAGATGACGGAGAACCTGTTCCTGCACATGCGGGCGATCCGGGCGGTCTCGGTGCGCCAGGGCAACCGCGCCGCGCAGTCCAAGGCCGATCACGAGCGCATCATCGCCGCCCTGCAGCGCCGGGAGGCGGCGGCGGCCGAGGCGGCCGTCCGGGACCACACGCTCGGCCTCGCCGAACACGTGGCGAAGCACGGCGTCTTCCACGAGGAGTGAGGCGGCCTTTCCCGAACGAAGGGCGGGCGATCGCTCAAAGTTGACGAAAGAACTTCCTCCGGCGCTCATCGGCGGCGGTGCATGCTGCGCACGGAACCGGGACCCTCGCCATGCACAGACTTACCTGCGCCCTCGCCTTGGCGGCTTTCGTGACTTCCGCCTCGGCTCAGACGGTGAACATCATGCCAAGAATGCCTCAGCAAGCGGCCCAGGCAGTCACGCGCGTCCAGGTACAGGTCCAGCTGTCCGCCAGGCTGGGATCCGCCGCGACAGCCGAAGAGCAGCTGGAGACCCAGGAAGGGCTTCGCCGTGCGCTCTACGCATATGCGGCGAAGGAATGCGCGCTCATCACCGAGGTATTCAAGTCGGAGTGCCGCCTAGCGGCCCTGAATCTGTCGAGCCATGCAATGCCGCGGGGCGCTCCGGGCAATGACAGCACGACCGTTGGGGCGAACGCCACATATGAGCTGACGCCCAAGCCGACCGCGAACTGATCGGATCAGGTCCCGCCCGTCTTGCCGTGGCTCGTGACGAGCCGCAGGATCTGCACCGTCTCGGGCAGTTCGAGCAGGAACTCGGCGTCGCGCGGGAGATGGTGGATGGCGGTCGGATCTCTGCCCGTGAACGCAGCCATCGCCTCGACGCTCTCCCAGTACGAGATCGTCACGAACTCCGTCTCCGTCTCGCGGTCCTCGCGCATCGTCTGCACGCCGATCGCCTTCTCGATCAGGGGCTTGATGCCGACCTCGTAGTTGTAGGCCTCGTATGCGTCGGCGCGATCGCGGCGCGTCCGGCCGCGCCAGATGCGCGCGACAGTCGGTCCCCTTCCACCGTTCTCAGCCATGTTCACTCCCGCAGCTCAGACCTGCCGAGAGATCGTGCGTATCCCTCGCCCGCATCAAGCTCTGCTCGGTGCAACAAAAAAGCCGCGGGGGCTCGCCCGCGGCTCAAGTGGGTGGGAAGCTGAACGCCCTATTCGGCAGCTATCCTGTCCGGCACCCCGCCGATCGCGCCGGACTGCCGGATCTGGTCGACCTGGTTGTCGTTGAAGCCGAGCACGTCGCGGAGGATCTCGTCCGTATGCTCGCCGAGCAGCGGCGAGCGCACCACCTCGGAAGGTGAGTCCGAGAGTTTGATCGGGTTGCCGACCGTGATGTACTTGCCCCGGACCGGATGGTCGACCTCGACCAGCGTGCCCGTCGCATAAAGCGATTTCTCCTCCGCGATCTCCTTCATGGAGAGAATCGGCCCGCACGGGATGTCGTACTTGTTGAGGATCTCCATCGCCTCGAACTTGTCGTGCTGCATCGTCCACTGCTCGATGCGCCCGAATATCTCGTTGAGGCGCGGCAGCCGGGCGGCGGGCTTTGCGTAATCCGGGTGGGTCTTCCACTCCGGCTCGCCGATCACGTCGCAGATCGCCTCCCAGACCGGGGCCTGGGTGATGAAATAGATGTAGGCGTTCGGATCCGTCTCCCAGCCCTTGCACTTGAGGATGCGGCCGGGCTGGCCACCGCCCGAATCGTTGCCCGCACGCGGCACGGTATCGCCGAACGGGATGCCCTCGCCGTACTGCGAGTACTCCGTGAGCGGCCCATGCGCGAGGCGCTGCTGGTCGCGCAGCTTCACGCGGCAGAGGTTGAGCACGCCGTCCTGCATGGCGCAGGTGACCCTCTGGCCGCGGCCCGTCTTCTCGCGCTGGAACAGCGCCGTGACGATGCCGAGCGCGAGATGCAGCCCGGTCCCGGAATCGCCGATCTGGGCGCCCGTCACGAGCGGGATGCCGTCGCGGAACCCGGTCGTGGAGGCGGAGCCTCCGGCGCATTGCGCGACGTTCTCGTAGACCTTGCAATCCTCGTAGGGGCCCGGGCCGAAGCCCTTGATGGAGGCCACGATCATGCGCGGATTCAGGCTCTGGATGTGCTCCCAGGTGAGGCCCATCCGGTCGAGCGCGCCCGGCGCGAAGTTCTCCACGAGCACGTCGCAGCTCTTGATGAGCGCCTCGAGCACCTCCTTGCCCTTCGGATTCTTCGAATCGATCGTGATGGACCGCTTGTTGTGGTTCAGCATCGTGAAATAGAGGCTGTCGGCATCCTTCACGTCGCGGAGCTGGCCGCGCGTGATGTCGCCGACGCCCGGCCGCTCCACCTTGATCACGTCCGCGCCGAACCAGGCGAGAAGCTGCGTGCAGGTCGGGCCCGACTGCACATGCGTGAAATCAAGGATGCGGACGCCGTCCAATGCCTTGGTCATCTGATCCCTCCGATCGGTCAGCGGGACGGATCGCCCGCTCGGTGCTTAGCGATGATGTTGGGCGGCACGCCCATGTCCGGGCGAGGCCGCGGGGTCTCGTCAGGCCACCCCGGGAGCGCGCGTCTCGGCCCCTTCCGGGGTCGGCTGCTTCTTCTTGAGGACGCTCTGCGGATTGAGGTTGCCGATGCGGCCGCTCTCGCTGCCGGCAGCCGGGTCGATCACGGCGTTGATGAGCGTCGGCTTGCCGGAATCCATCGCGGCATCCACCGCGCGCTTCAGCTCGTCCGGGGTCGTCGCGTTCACGCCGACGCCGCCGAAGGCCTGCATCATCACGTCGTAGCGGGAATTGGCGACGAACACCGTCGTGGCGGGATCGGTGCCGGCCGGGTTGGTGTCGGTGCCGCGATAGATCCCGTTGTTGTTGAAGACGACGATGCAGACCGGCAGGTTGTACCGGCAGATCGTCTCGATCTCCATGCCCGAGAAGCCGAAGGCGCTGTCGCCTTCGACGGCGAGCACGGGCTTGCCGGTCTCGATCGCGGCCGCGATGGCGAAGCCCATGCCGATCCCCATCACGCCCCAGGTGCCGACGTCGAGGCGCTTCCTCGGCTGGTACATGTCGATGATGCCGCGCGCGAGGTCGAGCGTATTGGCGCCCTCGTTGACCAGGATCGCGTCTGGCCGCTCCTTGATGACGGTCCGCAGCGCGCCGAGCGCGCCGTGGAAATCCATGGGTGAGCGGTTGTTCATGAGCCGCGGCGCCATCTTGGCGACGTTCTCGTCCCGCTTCGCCTTCACGGCATCCGTCCAGGCGGAGGGCGGCGCCGTCCAGCCGCGCTCGATCTCGCCGAGGAAGGCAGAGACGCAGGAGCCGATATCGCCCACCACGGGGGCGGCGATCTCGACGTTGGAATCCATCTCCTTGGGCTCGATGTCGATCTGGATGAACTTCTTCGGGGCCTCGCCCCAGGCCTTCCCCTTGCCGTGCGAGAGCAGCCAGTTCAGCCGCGCCCCGATCAGCATGACGGTATCGGCCTCCTTCAGGACGAGGGAGCGGGCCGCGCCCGCGCATTGCGGGTGCGTGTCCGGCAGGATGCCCTTCGCCATGCTCATCGGCAGGAACGGGATGCCGCTCTTCTCGATGAGCGCGCGGATCGCGTCGTCCGCCTGCGCATAGGCCGCGCCCTTGCCGAGGATGATGAGCGGGCGCTTGGCGGCCTTGAGCACGTCCATCGCGCGTTTCACGGCCGAGGGCGCCGGGATCTGCGCCGGCGCCGGGTCGATCACCTTCACGAGGGACTTCCGGCCCGCCTCGGCATCCATCACCTGGCTGAAGAGCTTCGCGGGAAGGTCGAGATAGACGCCGCCCGGCCGGCCTGAAACCGCCGCCCGGATGGCGCGCGCCACGCCGATGGCGATGTCCTGCGCGTGGAGCACGCGGAAGGCCGCCTTGCAGAGGGGCTTGGCGATGGCGAGCTGGTCCATCTCCTCGTAGTCGCCCTGCTGCAGGTCGACGATCTCGCGCTCGGAGGAGCCGGAGATGAGGATCATCGGGAAGCAGTTCGTGGTCGCGTTCGCCAGCGCGGTCAGGCCGTTGAGGAAGCCTGGCGCCGAGACCGTGAGGCAGACGCCCGGCTTCTGGGTCAGGAAGCCCGCGATGGCGGCGGCGTTGCCGGCGTTCTGCTCGTGACGGAAGGAGATCACCCGCATCCCCTCGGCTTGCATCATCCGGCCGAGATCGGTGATCGGGATGCCGGGGACGTTGTAGACGTTGGTGATGCCGTTCAGCTTCAGTGCGTCGATGACGAGATGAAAGCCGTCCGTCAGCTCCGGCTCGGCCCGGACCTCCGTTACATTCGACTCGATACTGCGCACTGCCGCTGACATTCTGTTCCTCCAGGTGACTTTCTTCTGCCTGCGCCGGCTCGGCTGATCTCGGGACGCTGCGGGCCGGCTAGGCGGAAGCCGGCGCGGCCGCCGAACTCGGCCCACGGGAATGTCGTACAGGCGCCGCGTCGCCCACGGCGCCGGATCGCAGCGCAGCGGTGCGATCAGCGGCGAGCTCGCCGCGTCCCTGAAGCGCGGGCCGGGCCATAGGCCCCCTCCTTGATCTCCCTGCCGTCACGTACCGGCTGGAACCATGTCCCTGGTCCCTTGCCATCCGCGCAAGCGTTTTCTCCCGGGGCATCGTTGGCATGCCAAATACCAGAGGTCAATCTGGCACCGGCATCACACCGGGCATCACACCTTCCGCCGCTTGACATCGCAAGGCCTTGGCATGCCAAATACCAGCAATGGAGGGCGTGCTCCGGCTCGCCCGATCCGCCAAGTTCCGGCAAGATCGGACCAAAGGCACGCGACGACGTGCAGCGTTCAGGAGGAAGACGATGGCCGAGGCAGCACTCAAGCGCGCTCCCGAGGATTACGCAGCGGCCGCCCGGGACGAGGTGCGCCGCGTTCTCGACCGGGTGAAGGCGGAAGGGCGGACGAGCCTCACCGCGCCCGAGGGCAAGCTGGTTTGCGACGCCTACGGCATCCCGGTCCCGAAGGAGGGCGTGGCGGGCTCCGCGTCCGAGGCGACCCGGCTCGCCGATTCGATGGGCTACCCCGTCGTGCTGAAGATCGTCTCGCCCGACATCCTGCACAAGACGGAGGCGGGCGGCGTCCTCGTCGGCCTCAGGAGCGCCGAGGAGGTCGCGAAGGGCTACGACACGATCCTCGCGAACGCGAAGAACTACAACGCCGGCGCCAGGATCGAGGGCGTCCAGGTCCAGCAAATGCTGAAGGGCGGGACGGAGGTGATCGTCGGCGCGATCACCGACGGGTCCTTCGGGAAGCTCGTCGCCTTCGGCCTCGGCGGCGTGCTGGTCGAGGTGCTCAAGGACATCACCTTCCGGATGGCGCCGGCGACGCGCCAGGACGCCATGTCGATGCTCGACGGCATTCAGGCCCATGAGATGCTGAAGGGCGTGCGCGGCGGCGATCCGGTCGACCGAGAGGCCCTGGCCGACGTCATCGTCAAGGTGAGCCAGCTCGTCTCCGACTTCCCCGAGATCTCCGAGCTGGATCTGAACCCGGTCTTCGCCACCAAGGCGGACGCGATCGCGGCCGACGTCCGCATCGTGCTCGACTTCGACGCCAAGCCACGCCCGGCGGTCCGCTCCAACGAGGAGATCGTGACCGCCATGAACCGCATCATGCGGCCGAAGGCGGTCGCGGTGATCGGCGCCTCCGCCGAGGCGGGCAAGATCGGCAACTCCGTGATGAAGAACCTCATCAACGGCGGCTACAAGGGCCAGATCTACCCGATCCATCCGAAGGCGGACGAGATCCTCGGCTACAAGGCCTACAAGAGCGTCAAGGACGTGCCCGGCGTGATCGACACGGCGGTGTTCGCGATCCCGGCCAAGTTCGTCGCGGCGGCGCTGACGGAATGCGGCGAGAAGCAGATCCCCGGCGCCGTGCTCATCCCGTCGGGCTTCGCGGAAGCGGGCGAGCCGCAGCTCCAGGACGAGATCGTCGAGATCGGCAAGAAGTACAACATCCGGCTCATGGGGCCGAACATCTACGGCTTCTACTACACGCCGGAGAATCTCTGCGCGACCTTCTGCACGGCCTACGACGTGAAGGGCTCGGCCGCCCTCTCCTCCCAGTCGGGCGGCATCGGCATGGCCATCATCGGCTTCTCGCGTTCGGCCAAGATGGGCGTCTCGGCGATCGTCGGGCTCGGCAACAAGTCGGACATCGACGAGGACGATCTGCTCGCCTTCTTCGAGCAGGACGACAACACCAAGGTCATCGCGCAGCATTGCGAGGACCTGAAGGACGGGCGCGCCTTCGCGGAAGCCGCCAAGCGCGTCTCGAAGAAGAAGCCGGTCATCGTGCTCAAGGCCGGCCGCACCTCGGCCGGCGCCCGGGCGGCCGCCTCGCATACCGGTGCGCTCGCGGGCAACGACAAGATCTACGAGGACGTGTTCAAGCAGGCGGGCGTCGTTCGCGCCCGCTCGCTGCGCCAGCTTCTCGAATTCGCCAGGGGCGTGCCGATCCTGCCGACCCCGAAGGGCGAGAACGTCCTCATCATCACGGGCGCAGGGGGTTCGGGCGTCCTCCTGTCCGACTCCGTGGTCGATAACGGCCTGTCGCTGATGCAGATGCCGCCGGACCTCGACGAGGCCTTCAAGAAGTTCATCCCGCCCTTCGGCGCGTCGGGCAACCCGGTCGACATCACGGGCGGGGAGCCGCCCCGGACCTACCAGAACACGGTCCGGCTCGGGCTCGAGGACGATCGCATCCATGCGCTCATCCTCGGCTACTGGCACACCATCGTGACGCCGCCGATGGTCTTCGCCAGGCTGATGGTCGAGGTGGTCGAGGAGATGAAGGCGAAGGGCAAGGTGAAGCCCGTCGTGGCCTCGCTCGCCGGCGACATCGAGGTCGAGGAGGCGTCGCAATACCTCTACGACCACGGCATTCCGGCCTATGCCTATTCGACCGAGCTGCCGGTCGAGGTGCTCGGCGCCAAGTACAAATGGGCCCGCGGCGCGGGTCTGCTGTAACCTCTGCCCTCCCCCTCGACGGGGAGGGGAACGCGGTAGCCCATGAACATCCACAATCCAGGCGTGATGGCCGGCACCGCCGCTTCGCGGTCCGTCCATCCGGGCTCCGGCCGGCGCAAGACACGCGACACGCCCAAGGGCCGGCAGGTCGAGCCGCAGGCTCTCGCCGAGGTCGAGGCGCTGCTCGGGGATCGCCCGCGCCGCGCGGATCTCCTGATCGAGCATCTGCATCTGCTGCAGGACCATTTCGGCTGCCTGCATGTGCGCCACCTGACTGCGCTCGCCAACCTGATGCGGCTCGCGCTCGTGGAGGTCTACGAGGTCGCGTCCTTCTACGCCCATTTCGACATCGTCATGGACGGCGAGCCCGCCCCGCCCGCCGTGACGATCCGCGTCTGCGACTCGCTGTCCTGCGCGCTGGCCGGCGCCGACAAGCTTCTCGGCGCCCTGAAATCCTCGCTCGAACCCGGAATCCGCGTCGTGCGGGCGCCCTGCATGGGCGGCTGCCACCAGGCCCCGATGGCCGCGATCGGCCACGCGCTCCATCCGCATGCGACGGTCGAGAGCGTCGCGGCCGAAGCGCTGGCCGGCCACACGCACCCGCATGTTCCGGCCTATCCGGATCTCGACGCCTATCGTGCGGGCGGCGGCTACGAGCTCCTGTCCGAGCTTCTCGATGGGAGGCGCTCCATCGAGGACGTCATCAAGACGATGGAGGATTCGGGCCTGCGCGGCCTCGGCGGGGCCGGATTCCCGACGGGCCGCAAGTGGCGCTTCGTACGCGCCGAACCTGCACCGCGCCTCATGGCGGTCAACGGCGACGAGGGCGAGCCCGGCACATTCAAGGACCGGCACTATCTCGAGACCGACCCCCACCGCTTCCTGGAAGGCATGCTGATCGGCGCGCTCGCGGTGGAGGCGGAGGAGGTCTACATCTACCTGCGGGACGAGTATCCGCAGTGCCGCGAGATCCTCCTGCGGGAGATCCCCAAGGTCGAGGCGGCGGGCCTGGCCAGGCGCACGCGCATCCATCTCCGCCGCGGTGCCGGCGCCTATATCTGCGGCGAGGAGAGCGCGATGCTCGAATCGATCGAGGGCAAGCGCGGATTGCCTCGGCACAAACCACCCTTCCCCAGCCAGGTGGGCCTCTTCGGCCGCCCGACGCTGATCAACAATGTCGAGACGCTCTTCTGGGTACGGGAGATCGTCGAGAAGGGGCCGGAGTGGTTCGGCTCGCATGGGCGGAACGGCCGCAAGGGCCTTCGGACCTTTTCGGTTTCCGGCCGCGTCCACGAGCCAGGCGTGAAACTCGCGCCCGCCGGCATCACGGTCCGCGAACTGATCGACGAATATTGCGGGGGCATGGAAGAGGGCCACACGTTCAAGGGCTACCTTCCGGGCGGCGCCTCGGGCGGCATCCTGCCGGCCTCCATGGCCGACATCCCGCTCGATTTCGGCACGCTGGAGTCGCATGGCTCCTTCATCGGGTCCGCAGCCGTGGTCGTCCTGTCCGACAAGGACAACATGCGCGACGTCGCGCTGAACCTGATGAAGTTCTTCGAGGACGAATCCTGCGGGCAATGCACGCCTTGCCGGATCGGCACCGAGAAGGCGGTCATGATCATGGAGCGCCCGACCTGGGACGAGGAGCTCCTGAACGAGCTCACCAGGGTCATGACGGACGCCTCGATCTGCGGCCTCGGCCAGGCCGCCATGAACCCGGTCAAGCAGGTCATGAAGCATTTCCGCGAGGATTTTGCCGGCCTGGCGCCCGCGGTGGCCGCGGAAGAGCCGACGCCCGGCAAGCCGGCGCGGTATTGAGCGTCATGGCCCGCGATACTCACGTCGGGTGGGGCGCGGGTCCCCTCTCCCAGGGGGAGAGGGACAGGGTGAGGGGCGTGCCCCGTCCGGAAAAGCCGCTCCCCTCACCCCAACCCTCTCCCTCTGGGAGAGGGAGCGCGTCGGCGCTTCCCGAGCCAGATGGTGACCACCATGTCTGACGGACTCCCGGTCTTCGACGAAATCCGTTTCACGCTCGACGGCAAGGACGTGACCGCCCGCCCTGGCGAGACCATCTGGCAGGTCGCGAGCCGGCACGGTACGGATATCCCGCATCTCTGCTACTCGACCAAGCCGGGCTACCGACCCGACGGCAATTGCCGCGCCTGCATGGTCGAGATCGAGGGCGAGCGCGTGCTTGCGGCCTCCTGCATCCGCAAGCCCACCCCCGGCATGAAGGTGAGGAGCGCCTCCGAGCGCGCCGAGGCCTCGCGCAAGCTCGTCTTCGAGCTGCTCCTGGCCGACCAGCCCGCGCGCGACTGCGCGCACGACCCGCACTCCGCCTTCTGGACCTGGTCCGACCGCATCCAGCTCGCAGACAGCCGCTTTCCGGCGATCGACCGGCCGAACAAGGCCGACGACTTCTCGCATCCGGCCATGGCCGTGCAGCTCGACGCCTGCATCCATTGCGGGCTCTGCGTGCGCGCCTGCCGCGAGGTCCAGGTCAACGACGTGATCGGCATGGCCTATCGCGGCCACATGGAGAAGATCGTCTTCGACTTCGACGATCCGATGGGCGGCTCGACCTGCGTCTCCTGCGGCGAATGCGTCCAGGCCTGCCCGACCGGCGCGCTGATGGAGAAGGCGCTCGTCGACGAGCAGGGCGTCTTCACGAACGCGCCGGAGCGCGAGGTGGATTCGGTCTGCCCCTATTGCGGCGTCGGCTGCCAGCTCACCTACCAGATCAAGGAGGACAGGATCGTCGCCGTCCAGGGCCGCGACGGTCCCTCGAACCAGGAGCGTCTCTGCGTCAAGGGGCGGTTCGGCTTCGACTACGTCCACCATCCCGACAGACTCACCGTGCCGCTCATCCGCAAGGAGGGCGTCCCGAAGCACGACGTCGATATCGATCCCATGAACCCCTGGACGCATTTCCGCGAGGCGACCTGGGAGGAGGCGATGGAGCGCGCCGCCGGCGGCCTCGCGACGATCCGGGACACGTTCGGGGGCGGCGCCCTCGCCGGGTTCGGTTCGGCCAAGGGCTCCAACGAGGAAGCATATCTCTTCCAGAAGCTCGTCCGCGCCGGCTTCGGCACCAACAACGTCGACCATTGCACCCGGCTCTGCCACGCTTCCTCGGTCGCGGGTCTGCTCGAGGGCGTCGGCTCGGGCGCGGTCTCGGCACCCTTCATGGCCGCCAAGGACGCGGACGTGATCGTGGTGATCGGCGCGAACCCGATCGAGAACCACCCGGTCGCCGCGACCTTCTTCAAGAACGCGGTCGAGCGCGGGGCGAAGCTCATCGTCATGGACCCGCGCGGCGTCGCGCTGAAGCGCTTCGCGACGCACATGCTGCAGTTCAAGCCGGGCCGCGACGTCGCCATGCTGAACGCGATCCTGCACACGATCGTCGCGGAGAAGCTGTACGATCAGCAATACGTGCAGGCGAACGCGGACGATTTCGACAAGCTCGTCGAGAACGTGAAGGACTACCCGCCGGAGGAGATGGAGAAGATCTGCGGCATCCCGGCCGAGACCCTGCGCGAGGTCGCGCGCGTCTATGCCCGGGCGGAGGCTGCGATCATCTTCTGGGGGATGGGCGTCAGCCAGCACATCCACGGGACCGACAACACGCGCTGCCTGATCGCCTTGGCGCTCTCGACCGGCCAGATCGGCCGTCCGGGCACCGGGCTGCACCCCCTCCGCGGCCAGAACAACGTGCAGGGCGCCTCGGATGCGGGGCTGATCCCGATGTTCTTCCCGGACTACAAGTCGGTGGAGGACCCGGACATCCGCGCCCGCTACGAGGAACTCTGGGGCAGGAAGCTCGACCCGAAGCGCGGCCTGACCGTCGTCGAGATCATGGATGCGATCCATGCCGGCCAGATCCGCGGCATGTACATCATGGGCGAGAACCCGGCGATGTCCGACCCGGACGTGAGCCATGCCCGCGAGGCCCTGGCCAAGCTCGACCACCTCGTCGTGCAGGACATCTTCCTGACCGAGACGGCGAAATATGCCGACGTCGTGCTCCCGGCCTCCGCCTGGCCTGAGAAGAACGGCACCGTCTCCAACACGAACCGCCAGGTGCAGATGGGGCGGGCCGCCCTCCCCCTCCCCGGCCAGGCGCGGCAGGATCTCGACATCATCATCGATCTCGCGAACCGGCTCGGGCTCGACTGGCGCTACGGCCACGTGAGCGAGGTCTTCGCCGAGATGGCCTCCGTGATGCCGTCGCTCGCCAACATCACCTGGGAGAGGGTCGAGCGCGAGAACTCGGTCACCTATCCGTGCGATGCGCCCGACCAGCCGGGCCAGGACATCGTCTTCGGCAACGGCTTCCCGACCAGGACCGGCCGGGCGAAATTCGTGCCCGCGAAGCTCGTCTCGCCAGCCGAGGAGCCGGATGCCGAATATCCGTTCGTGCTGACGACGGGCCGGCAGCTCGAGCACTGGCATACCGGCTCGATGACGCGGCGCAGCCAGGTGCTCGACGAGCTCGAGCCCGAGGCGGTCGCCTATGTCTCGGCCCGGGACATGGAGCGCCTCGGCGCCCATACGGGCGAGTTCATCCAGGTGTCGACCCGCCGCGGCTCGATCCGCCTGAAGGCGCGCATCGACGGGATGATCCCGCCGGGGCTGATCTTCATCCCCTTTGCCTATGCGGAAGCTGCCGCGAACATCCTCACCAATCCGCAGCTCGATCCGTTCGGGAAGATCCCCGAATTCAAGTACTGCGCGGCCAGGATGGAGCGGGTGCCGGAGCCGGCGCTGCAGGCGGCGGAATAATCCCTGAGACGAGTTGTGGGCGCCCCTTCTCCCCTTGCGGGAGAAGGTGGCCTTCGCGTCAGCGAAGGTCGGATGAGGGGTGACCCACGAGCGATAGACCCCTCATCCGTCACGGCTGCGCCGTGACACCTTCTCCGCAAGGGGAGAAGAAACGCGGAGCGCTCGCATGAAAATCTGCATCTACGGTGCCGGCGCCATCGGCGGCTTCATGGCGGTCGGCCTGGCCCAGAGCGGCGCGGAGGTCTCCCTCATCGCCCGCGGCGCCCACCTCAAGGCGATCCAGGAGAACGGGCTCACGGTCCGCGGCAAGGACGGCGAGCGAAACGCGAAGCTCCGCGCCTCCTCCGATCCGGCCGAGCTCGGCCCGCAGGATTACGTCATCGTCGCGCTGAAGGCCCATCAGGCCTGGGAAGCGGCGGAGGCGATGAAGCCGCTGCTCGGGCCGGACACGGCCGTCGTAACGGCGCAGAACGGCATTCCCTGGTGGTACTTCTACGGCTTCGAGGGCCAGTTCGCGAACCTGCAGCTCCAGAGCGTCGATCCTGACGGGCGACAGTGGCGCACGATCGGGCCGGAGCGCGCCATCGCCTGCACCGTCTACCCGGCGACCGAGATCACGGAACCGGGCGTGATCAAGCACATCTACGGCGACCGCTTCGGGCTCGGGGAGCCGACGGGCCAGATCACGGAGCGGCTGACCCGACTTGCAGAGGCGTTCGAGAAGGGCGGGCTCAAGCCGAAGATCGACCCGAAGATCCGCGACGACATCTGGCTCAAGCTCTGGGGCAATCTCTGCTTCAACCCGATCTCGGCGCTGACCCGCGCGACCCTCGATATCGTCGCGACGGACCCGGGCACGCGGGCGGTGGCGCGCGGCATGATGGCGGAGGCGGAGAAGATCGCGCGCCGCATCGGCACGCATTTCCGGGTCGGGATCGAACGGCGGATCGACGGGGCGGCGAGCGTGGGCGCGCACCGGACCTCGATGCTGCAGGACCTCGACAAGGGCCGGCCGATCGAGCTCGATGCGCTCCTCACGGTCGTTCAGGAGATGGGCCGCCTCGTCGATGTCGACACGCCGACCATCGACATCGTCCTGGCGCTCACCCAGCAGATGGGCCGGGTTGCGGGAGTGTATCCCGTGTTCCCGGAGCAGACCGAGCCGGTCCGGCTCGACTGATGCGGAGGTGCTCCGGGCGGAAGCCGCCCGGAGCCGAGTTCAGCCGCTCAGCGGCAGACGCGCCGCGTCTCGATGATCACGCGGCCGCCCGGCCGGCGCACGCGCTCCTGAACGGTGCGGCAGTGTCTCCCGGGGCGAACGTCCGGCCGGCAGGTGCGCACCATGCGCCACTCGACCCGGCCGCCCGGCCGCCGGACGCGCTCGCGCCGCACGACGCAGGCCACATCCTCGATCAGGGAGCCCGCCCTCGCGAGGCCCGGATCCTGGAACTTCGCCGCCTGCGACGGCGTCCCGGCGAGGATCGCTCCAGCCGCAAGTGCGGCCATTCCGACGATCAGACGCTTCATCCGCATTTCTCCTTTGTGCGGGGGGTGGCTCGGATCGAACCGCCGCGGCGGGCCGATGTTCCTGCGCGCCTTAGACCGGCGGGGGTTAACAAGCCTGCACGGGCGGTCAGGCCGCCTCGAGTGCCGGCTCGCGCGATACGAGGGCGACGGCTGCGCGCAAGGTGGCGAGATCCGCGTCGGGCCGCGTGCCGGCGGTCGCGAGGTGCCGCCGATAGGCCCGCGCCCCCGGCCGCCCGTTGAAGAGGCCGAGCATGTGGCGCGTCATGGCGTGGAGGCGCAGCCCTTCCGCAAGCCGGGCCGCCACATACGGCTCGTACAGCGCGACCGCCTCGAACGGATCGGCCGCGGGCGGCTCCTCGCCGAAGAGTTCGCGATCGACCTCCAGGAGGATTGCCGGGTCCTGGTAGGCGGCGCGGCCGAGCATCGCCCCGTCCACGTGATCGAGATGCGCCCTCGCCTCCCCCACGGTCCTGATGCCGCCGTTGATGGCGACCGGTTTCTCCGGCCAGGCCCGCTTCAGCTCGTAGACGCGCGGATAATCGAGAGGCGGGATGTCTCGGTTCTCCTTCGGCGAGAGCCCCTGGAGCCATGCCTTCCGGGCATGAACGACGAGCGCGTCCGCTCCCGCCCCGAAGACCGCGCGCGCCATCTCGTCGAGGGCCGGCCCGGTATCCTGGTCGTCGACGCCGAGGCGGCATTTCACCGTGACCGGCACGGCCACCGCGGCCTTCATGGCCGCGACGCATTCCCCGACGAGCGCCGGCTCCCGCATGAGGCAGGCGCCGAAGCGGCCATCCTGGACCCGGTCGGACGGGCAGCCGACATTGAGGTTGACCTCGTCATAGCCGAAGCCTTCCGCGATGCGGGCGGCCTCGGCAAGTTCCCTCGGGTCAGACCCGCCGAGCTGGACGGCGACTGGACGCTCCGCCACCGAGAAGCCGAGCAGCCGCTCGCGCGGGCCGTGGAGGACCGCGCCGGTGGTCACCATCTCGGTATAGAGCCGCGCCCGCCGCGTGAGGACGCGGTGGAAGGCCCGGCAATGCCGGTCCGTCCAGTCCATCATCGGCGCGACCGAGAAGCGGAAGCCGGCGAGCCGGCCGGGCTGCTCCCCAAGCGAAATCATCAACCTACCTCTGCCGGGCCACAGCAGGCCGTCAACCCGAGGCCGATGACATAGAGGCCGACCCGCGGCGGCGCCAGCGGGGCCGATCATGGCGGGCCCTGAAGACGCTTTCCCGGCTGCCGCCCTGCATCATTGCGCCCGGTCGAGCTCGACATGGCGGTCGAGCGGCTGGACGAGGCGGTAAATCGCGCCGTCCGCCGTGACTGGCGTCCAGGCCGCGGACAGGCCACAAGGCGCCATGCCCGCAATCGATCCGATCACCCGCTCCGTGGTCCAGCACCGCCTCTCCTCCATCGCCGCCGAGATGGGCGAGGCGATGCTCAGGACGTCCTATTCGCAGATCCTCAATTCCAGCCGCGACTTCTCCATCGCGATCACGGACACCGAGGGCCGGCTCGTGGCCCAGGATGACCACCTTCCGGTCCATGTCGGCGCCCTGACCGGCCCCGCCTTCCTTGAGACGGAGACGACGACGGTGGTGGTGAACGAGAGCGACCGCCTCAAGATGAATGGTCTCGGCTGGCTGGACATCCGCCTTGGAGGTGCCGCGTGAACAATCCCGTGCTCGATGCGCCCCACCCGCCCCGGTCGGAGCTCTATGTGCCGGACCGATCCGGCTTTTGGGAGCGGACCGAGCCAGGCCCGGCTGGGTTCGATCCTGCCGGCCTGGCGGCAGCGGTGGTGTTTGCGCAGGGTCACGAAAGCCCCTGGCCGCGCAGCCTCTTCTACCCAGACGGGCGCTATGTCGGGAACGTGGAGTGGAACGAGACCGGGCCGTGGAGCGAGGTCGTCGGCCCCGTGCGCGAGCGCGGCGGACCGGCCGGTCTCGTCCTGAAGGGCGGGCGCATCGTCGCCGAATGGGGCGACACCGCCCGCCCGGACATGACCTTCTCGATCGCGAAGAGCTATCTCGCCGTGCTCGCGGGACTCGCCTCCGACGACGGCCTGATCCGAGATGTCGACGAGCCGGTACGCGCGACGGTGGACGATCCGCTGCTTGGTGGCCCACGTAACGGGCGGATCACCTGGCGCCACCTCCTGCAGCAATCGAGCGAGTGGGAGGGCGAGCTCTTCGGGAAGTCCGACCAGGTGGACCATTTCCGGCAGATCGGGCCGGGCGCCGACAACAGCCGGAAGGGCGAGCTCCGCGAGCGGCGGGAGCCCGGCACCTATTACGAATACAACGACGTCCGGGTGAACCTGCTCGCCTATTGCCTGCTCCGGCTCTTCGGCCGGCCCCTCCCGGAGGTCCTGCGCGAGCGGGTCATGGATCCGATCGGCGCCTCCGGGACCTGGGAGTGGAACGGCTACTCCACCTCATGGGTCGAGCTGGGAGGCAGGCGCGTGCAGTCCGTCCCGGGCGGCTCCCATTGGGGCGGTGGGCTGGTCATCAGCACGCTCGACCATGCGCGGTTCGGGCTCCTCATCGGACGCGGGGGACGATGGGGCGGCCGCCGGGTCCTGTCCGAGACCTGGATCGAGCGCATGGTGCAGCCTTCGCCCACGCTCGCGAATTACGGCTTTCTCTGGTGGCTGAACACCGGACCGGGCGCCAACCCGGCCCTGCCGGCCTCCTCCTTCTCGGCGACGGGCGCAGGCTCGAACGTCATCTGGATCGATCCGGAGCGCGACGTCGTTGTCGTCGTGCGCTGGATCGACAAGGCCGCCGTGGACCCTTTCCTCACCCGCGTCGCGCAGTCGCTCCGGCCTTGAGTCCGGAGCAGGATCGATGGACGAAGAGCCAGGATTTCGGGACGCCGCAGAGAGGCGCCGCTTCGAGCTGGATGTCGGCGGGGAGACCGTCTTCGCCGATTACCGCCGCGAGCCGGGCACGCTCGTGATCCGCTACGTGTTCGCGCCGCCAGCCCTGCGCGGCACGGGCGCGGCGGACCGGCTGATGAGCGCGGTTGCAGCCAGGGCCCGACAGGAAGGGGCCCGCATCGTGGCGACCTGTCATTACGCGCATTCCTGGCTCCGCAGCCACAAGGCCCATCGCGACCTTCTGGCCAACTGAGCCGTCCGCGTGCGTGGGGCCGTCCCGAGGGACGGGCCTCACGGCCGACCTGAGGCGCAGGCGCGGAGTTCGGGGCGCCTCTCCCGACGGGAAGGCGCCCCGGGACCGGCTGGCTCAGACGAACAGGAAGTCGCCGGAGCTGAGGTGGGACGTGTGGACGCCCTCGAGGACGAGCTGATCGGCGCCGATCTGGATCACGACGTTGCCGTCGACGTTCTTCGCAGCGGCCATCAGGGCCTTGAAGTTGGCGAACAGGTCGTTGTCGACCTCGATCCGATCCTGTTCCCGGCCGCGGGCGGCGAAGTCTTCGATCCAGTCGACCCCGTTTCCGGCTTTGAAGACGAAGGTGTCCGAACCGCGGCCGCCCCAGATGTGATCCGTGCCGGCGCCGCCATCGATCCTGTCGCTGCCGGTTCCGCCCCAGATCGAGTCGTTCCCGGCGAGACCGAACAGCTTGTCGTTCCCGCCTCCCCCGTCGATCTTCTCGCCCGCGGAGGTCCCGGTCAGCGTGTTCGCGCGCGAGTTGCCGTTGAGATCCGAACCGGTCGTGCTGGCCGGAGGCCGCGGCTGTGGTGCGGCGGGCGCCGACGGTACCGACGGCGTGCTCGGCACTCCGGGCGTGCTCGGGAGTTCGGGCGTCGCCGGCGCTGCGGGCGTCGTCGGAGCCGGCTGGGCCGGGGCCCCGCCGACGGGCGCGCCCGTCGTGCTCGACACGTAGATGGCCGAAGCGTCGCCCGTTTCCGTCCAGTCGAACACGTTCTGGATATGGGGTCCTGGCGTCGCGCCGCGCGCCTCCGTGATCTGCATCGAATCGCCGCTCTCGTCCCAGGCGATGTTCTGGGGGTTGCCGGGGTTGGTGTAGGTCGCGTTCACGTACGTGACGTTCTCACCGGCCGAATTGAAGATCAGAGCGTTCGACAGGCTTTCTCCGCGACCGCCCTGACTGGCATCGATGTTGTCGAAGGAACGGACGTTGGTGAAGGTCACGTCGTTCGAATAGGAGCTGAACGCTCCGTTGCCCATGTGGATGGTCGTGACGTCCGTGACCCGGCCGCCTTCGGAATTCCCCTCGAACATTACGCCGGCACCGCTCGGGGAATTGTTGCCGTCGATCACCCCGCGCGCGATCGTCACATTGGCGCTGTTGATGACCGAGATGTTGTCCTCGGGGTGGGACTTGTTCGGGTCGTTGTAGTTGTAGAAATCCGTCAGCGAGCTGTTCGGAGAATTGAAGAACTGGACGAGCTGGCCCGCAGGGTAAGGCCCCTGCATGTTGTAGCCCTCGATGAACGAAAGCTGGGCGCCCGGCGAGTTGCCGACATAGATGCCGACCTCGCTGTTCTCAAGCCGCACGTGGTCGATCCGGAGCCCCGTCACGTCGACGGCGTTGATGCCGGTCGTCTCCTGCTGCTCGCCGCCCGAACCGGTGGGCGGGCTGGTATTGATGATCTGGCTGTCGGAGATGGTGAGATTCCTGACGTCGTCGGCCTCGATGGCATTTCCGTTCGCGTGATGAACTATCACGTTCCGGATGACGACATTGTCATGATTGACGGTGATCGGAACTCCGGACTCCACCCATATGTCAAGATTTTCGATGATTTGACCATCGTGGGTCGTGGCTATCGGCGCGGTCGTGTACGTTAGTCCGGCGGGAGTTACTGCCATCAAATCCGTCCTTTGTTGATGATCATCGCCCCAGAGCGACAGGGTGGGCGTTTGATTCACCAATCGTGGCCAGAATACGGCAGAAAACGTGCTTTTTATGTCCCCACATTGGTTGATCTTGCCGTTAATCAAGACTACCAGCAGATGATTCGCGCTGTGCAGTTAGATAATTCGGATTATATCGTCTACACCTAAAGAACAGCGTTTTTCCCAAGCCAGTTGTACGACCCCTGGGGTACCCCCAAATTTCCTTAGCGGTCAATAATGGATGAACGACGACGGCGTAATGCGATCCGATTCGTACGTCGGCCTGATCTGCGCTCCCCTCCGGGCCCAAATAAAAAGGCCGCCCCGAGAGGCGGCCCTGAAACGTCTCGGTTCGCTGGCTGAATCAGCGCGAGTAGAACTCGATGACCAGGTTGGGCTCCATCTGCACCGGGTACGGCACCTCGGACAGCCCCGGAACGCGCGTCAGGCGCGCCGTCATCTTCGCGTGGTCGACCTCGATGTAGTCCGGCACGTCGCGCTCGGCGAGCTGGCTCGCTACCACGACGACCTCGAGCTGCTTGGAGCTGTCCTTCAGCTCCACCACGTCTCCGGGCTTCACGAGATAGCTCGGGATGTTCACGCGCCGTCCGTTCACCTTCACGTGGCCATGGTTCACGAACTGACGGGCTGCGAAGGGCGTGGCGACGAACTTGGCGCGGTAGACGATCGCGTCGAGACGGCGCTCCAGCAGGCCGATCAGGTTCTCGCCTGAATCGCCCTTCATCCGGATCGCCTCGCCGTAATAGCGGCGGAACTGCTTCTCGGTGATGTTGGCGTAGTAGCCCTTCAGCTTCTGCTTGGCGCGCAGCTGCGTGCCGAAGTCGGACATCTTGCCCTTGCGGCGCTGTCCGTGCTGACCGGGTCCGTATTCGCGGCGGTTGACGGGGCTCTTCGGGCGGCCCCAGATGTTCTGGCCCATGCGGCGATCGAGCTTGTGCTTCGCCGTAATCCGCTTCGACATTCCTTGTCCTTCAGTTCGCGTTCGTCGATGTGAACGCGCCCTCCTCTTCCCGGGCCGGCCAGGGGCCGGAGGGACGACAGACCCGGAGATCCGGGTCACGGGTGCGCGAGAAAGCACGCGCGACCCGATGGACCGCGCGGACGGCCTTATCTAGCCGCTCGGGAGCTCAAGTCAATGGCCGGTCGCATCCAGCGGAAAGGGATCGATCACGGTCTTCGGCAGCCCCCGCGCGGCGAGTGCGGCGCGAAGTGCGTCGTCCAGGCCCTCGCCTCCCGTGAACACGGCCAGCCGCCCGCCCTCCTGACGGAGGCCGTCGTATTGCATCGGCGCCTGAAGAACCTCCGTCATGCGACGCGCGATGGCCGGCGCGGGGTCGATCCATGTCACGGGCCAGGGTGCCAGGCCGCGCAGGCGAGACAGCAGAAGCGGGTAATGCGTGCAGGCGAGAACGACGACATCCGTCCGCCCGTCCTCATCCTCGACGAAGCAGGGCGCGATCTCGGCCGCGAGTTGGTCCTCCGCGACCGGCGCTCCGCGGAGTTCCGCCTCCGCGAAGGCGGCGAGCCGGTGCGAGCCGACGAGCTCGACGCGGCACCCGCCGGCATAGGCCTCGATCAATCCGCGGGTGTAGTCGCGAGCGACGGTTCCCGGCGTGGCCAGGATCGAGATCCGTCGCGTCCGGGAGGCGGCCGCGGCAGGCTTGATCGCGGGCACCGTGCCGATGAAGGGGAGATCGAAATGGCTGCGCAGATGCGGAAGCACGAGCGTCGACGCCGTGTTGCACGCCACCACGACGAGATCGGGCGAATGGACCTCGACGAGGCGCCTCATCACGCCGAGCACGCGCGCGACCAGCCCGGACTCGGTCAGGCGGCCATAGGGAAAGCCCGCATCGTCCGCGACGTAGATGAAATCGGCGTCGGGGCGCGCCGTCAGGAGCTCGGAGAAGACCGTCAAGCCGCCGAGCCCGGAATCGAAGGCCAGGATGCAGGGGCTGCGGCTCGGGATGACCACGGGAGCCTGCGAGATTCCGGCGAGAAGGTCGGCGAACATTGAGTACGGGCCGGGATGGACCCGCGAAGCCTAGGCCCGACCCGTTAACAGGATGCAACGCATTCGCGCGGTCTCGTCAGCGGCGCTGCCGCTTGGTCTGGCGGGTCACCGGCATCTTGGTCGGGGCGGGAGCCGCGCGGACCGCCGGCGCCGTGGCGGTGGCGTCCACCGGGCGCGGGTTCTCCGCATGGAGGCGACGGATCGGCCAAGTGTCGCTCCAGCGCTGCATGTCCAGGAAGTTCGGATCGCTGCGGAGAGCCGCCAGGTCGCCGGAGCCGTTGAAGGCGGCATCCGCCGCCATGTCGAAGGTCTTCCAGAAGGCCAGGTAGTCCAGCGCGTCGATCGGATTGCGGCCAAGCTGCGCCAGGAGCACGTGCTGCTCGCCGGACAGCACCATGTCGGGCGACCATTTCGGCTGCGGCTGGCGCGGCGCCCGCCGGTCGACCGGCGGGTCCGGCTCGACCTTGATCCCGGCGGCGTCGTAGGCGGACATGGGGGAGCCGGGACTGGCCAGCGTCGCCGAGAGGCTCGGGAAGCCGTGATCGTCCGAGGCGACGCGCATGAAGAGCTTGCGGTTCGGCGGCACCTCGCTCGCTTCCCGGAGAATGCGGCGCGAGGCGCGGTCGCTCGCCTGGAACTCGCGGTCGCCGATCATCGTGATGATGGCGGTCGAAGGGTCGATCTTCGACAAGCTCGCGAGCTGGATGCCGCGCGACTTCTCGTCAGACGCGATGCCGCCGACCATGGTGATGAAGACGAGCTTCGGCACGGGCAGGTCCGCCGCCGCGGCCTCCGCCGCGAGATTGGCGGCGACGCCGCCGCCCGCGGAATGACCCAGATACGCCACTCTGGAGAGATCGGGCCTCGCCGCCGGATCTTCGGCGAGGGCCGCGAGCGCATCCTTCACGAGCGCGGCCGCATTCTTGGTCGCATCGACCGGCCGGGTGCGGCCGACGGTCTGGAAGGCGGGATAGAGAACGAGGTAGCCCCGCCGGGCGAGGTGGTCGATCCAGCCGCCGTACAGCGATGGGTTCACCGCACCCCAGGCGTGAAGGAAGACCACGACCGGACGTGCGGCCTGCGGCTCGCTGGCCATGTGGAAGACGTAGGTGGCGGCGCTCGCCCGCCCGACGGATCGCTTGACGATCTCGGCATCGGGATTGTCCGCCCCGCCCGGCATGCCGGCCTTGGGCTGAGGCGGCTGGTTGGCCGCGAGAGCCGGGCCGGGCAGCGCCAGACAAGCGAGAAGACCAAGGACGAAGCGGCGTTGCATTCCGAAGGCGCTCACATGCGCGGAAGGGACCGCCCGATCCTGTAGCAGAGATTGCCGAAGCGGTCGTTACGCTTTTCGGGTGCGGCGCAGCTCGGCGAGGGCCCGGATCGCTCCGCGCCAGGTGCGCACGTCCTGCTCCGTCGGGCCCATGCGGTGGAACATGTCGCGCATGTTGCGGGCCATCACGGGTTTCTTGTCGGGCGGGTAGAACGCCGCGGCCTCGAGCTCCGCCTCGAGGTGCTCGAACAGCCCGATCAGGGAAGCCCGGCTCGCGGGCGGGGTCGCGGGATTGGCCTCGAACGGCAGCGCGAGGCCGCGGCTCGCGCGCGTCCATTCGTAACCGACGAGCAGGACGGCCTGGGCGAGGTTGAGCGACGCGAAGGCGGGATCGACCGGAAAGGTGACGAGCGCGTCGCACAGCGAGATATCGTCGTTCTCGAGGCCCGTCCGTTCGCGGCCGAACAGGATGCCAGTCCCCTGCCCTGCCCGGCTGCGCAGCGCGAGATCGGCCATGGCCGCATCCGGGGCGAGAACGCGCTTCATCTGGCCGCGCGAGCGGGCACTCGTGGCCAGAACGCAATGGAGATCAGCGACGGCAGCGGCGGTGCTCGGGTAGACCTTCGCCTTGTCGAGCAGTGCGGTGGCTCCCGCCGCGGCTGCCACGGCGGCCGGGTTCGGCCAGCCGTCCCGCGGTGCGACGAGGCGCAGCTCGGACAGGCCGAAATTCGCCATCGCCCGCGCCGCCATGCCGATATTCTCGCCGAGCTGCGGCTCGACCAGGATGATGGCGGGGCAGCCGGCTCCGCTGTCCGTGACGCTGTTCACGGCTGCCATTTGCCACGGCGGCCCGGGGCTGCGCTATGGTGGGCGAACAATGCTGGGAGGATCTCGCATGCGTGTTCCGATGGTCGCAATGGCGCTCGTCGCCACCCTGCCCGCCGCGGCTCAGGCGGCCTGCCCCTCCGACCAGGAGGTCGCCCGCTTCACCTCCGAGTGGCTGGGGAAGCAGCCTGCCAAGGGTATGCCGGTCGAGACGATGGAGGATGCCGCCTGCGCCCGCGACAAGGTCGTCGCAGCCCTGGAGAAGAGCGGCGGCAAGGTCGTCGGCTACAAGGCTGCGCTTACGGCCAAGGCGGTGCAGGAACGCTTCAAGGCGAGCGCGCCTGTCGCCGGCGTGCTTCTCGACACCATGATCCTGCCGGACGGTGCGACGGTGCCGGCGAGCTACGGGGCCCGTCCGGTCTTCGAGGCCGACATGCTGCTCGTGGTCAAGGACGAGGGCATCAACGATGCCCGGAGCCCGGAGGAAGCGATCAGGCATATTTCCGCCATGCGGCCCTTCATCGAGCTGCCTGACCTCGTGCTCGCGCCGGGTGAGAAGCTCGAAGGCGTGCAGCTCCTGGCCATCAATGCCGGCGCCCGGCTCGGCGTGGCCGGAGCCGAGGTGCCGCTCCAGCCGACACCCGAGACCGTGAAGCTGCTGGCGGAGACCAAGATCGTCCTCGCGGACGCCTCCGGTCAGACGATCGCCGAAGGAACGGGCTCGGCCACCCTCGGCAATCCGCTCAACTCGGTGATCTGGCTCGCCACCGATCTCGCGAAAGTCGGACGCAAGCTGAAGGCCGGCGACCTGGTGAGCGTCGGCTCGTTCTCGCCCCTCACTCCCCCAAAGCCCGGCCAGACCGTCAGCGTGCGCTATGACGGCTTCCCCGGCACGCCCAAGGTCTCGGTCACCTTCAATTAGCCGGGCTGCCTCTACGGCATCTCGATCAGGGCCCCGAGCTTCGCCGGGTCGGGATTGTCGCCGAGCTTCATGCGCTTGGCCGCGATGATGGTGCCGTTGAGCTCGCCGCCGAACAGGAACATCGCCGCAAGCCAGTAGAGGAAGACGAGCGCGATCATGGCGGTCGCAAGGCCGCCATAGGTGGTGAAATAGGCGCCCGCGAAATTGTCCAGGTAGCGGCTGAAGGCCAGGCCGCCCAGCAGCCACAGCACCAGCGTCACGGTGATGCCCGGCAGGGTATCGCGCAGGCGGCGCCGGCCGGCCGCGATGAACTTGTGCGCGACGGCGAGCGCGCCGACGATGAGGAGAGTCGCGATCCCGTAGCGGAGGAACGTGATGGTGACCCCGAAGGGCTCGAGCGCCGGCACGCGCGCGGACAGCCAGCGGTACAGGAAGGGCCCGAGCACGACCAGGAACGCGAAGCCCAGCATCGCGAAGGCGCCGAGGATCACATAGGCGATCGACTCGAGCCGGGTGACCCACCAGGCCCGGACCTCGCGGATGCCGTAGGCCCGGTTCAGCCCGACGCGCAGGCTCTCCACGCCCGAAGACGAGAAATAGAGTGCGAGCACCGCGCCGAAGGTGACGACGTCCCGCCGGCTCTGGCTCAGGACGTTGTGCACCTCGCCGGCGATCGGGCCCGCAACCTCCTTGGGCCACGCCTCCAGGATGATGTTCGCAGCCTCGTCCGCGAGCGGGGCCGTGCCGAAGAGCGGCGCGAGCGCCGTGAGCAGGATGAGGAACGGAAAGAGCGATGTGAGCGCGGAGAGCGCGATGTGGCTCGCGATCGCCCAGCCGTCATGCAGGACGAAGCGCTGGAAGGCGAGCGAGAGCAGTTCGAGAAAGAATCGCGGACGGAACACGGGGCGGCCTTCCGGCCGGCAGATGGCAGCCGCTGCCGTGAGGCGCAAGTCGGGCGCCGCCTGCGCCCAAAGCCGGATCGCCTGACCGTCCGGGCTGGGCTACAGCCCGGGACCATGCCGGCGCGCCTCGACCAGATCCTGATCCCCGGTGCGTTCGTCCTCATCTGGGCGACCGGCTTCGTGGTGGCGCGCCTCGTCGCACCCTATACCGAGCCGCTCATCTTCCTGGCGATCCGGTTCGGGCTCGCCACCGCGATCCTGGCCGGCGCGGCGCTTGCGGCGGGAGCACCGTGGCCGCCGACCGGGCGGGCCTGGCGGGATGCGATCATCGCCGGGATCCTGCTGCACGGGATCTATCTGGGCGGCGTCTTCTGGGCGGTCCGGCACGGACTTCCCGCCGGCATCTCCGCGCTGATCGTCGGGTCGCAGCCGCTGCTGGTTGCCCTGCTCGCGCGTCCACTTCTCGGCGAGCACGTTCCGCCCCGACGATGGGCGGGAGTGGGCGCCGGCTTCATCGGCTTGGGGCTCGTCCTCGGGCCGAAGATCGGCGGAGCGGGCGGCTATTCCGTCGCGCCGCTTCTCGTGTGCCTGGTCAGCTTGGCCGGCATCACGGCCGGAACGCTCTGGCAGAAGCGGACGGGTGGAGCGCTCGACCTCCGGTCCGGAACCGCCGTGCAATATGTGGGGGCGACGCTCGTGGTCCTCGCCGGAAGCCTCGCGACGGAGGAGATGCGGATCGAGCCCGCGCCCGCCCTGCTGTTCGGGCTCGCCTGGTCGATCTTCGGCCTGTCGATCGGGGCGATCGCGTTGCTGCTCGTCATGCTGCGGCGCGGGGCAGCGGTGGGCGTCTCGTCGCTGCTCTTCCTCGTGCCGCCGGTCTCGGCGCTCATGAGCTACGCTTTGTTCGGGGAGACGTTGACCGTCATCCAGCTCGTCGGGATGGCGCTTGCTGCTTTCGGCGTAGCGCTCGCAGCCCGGGCCTGACTACCCGTCGCCGCCATTCCGCGTATTGTGCGCCGCACAGCCGAGCTTTCAGGGTCCCGCATGTCCGCTGCCTCACCGACGCCCCGCCCCGTGGGCGACCTCGCCTCCTTATCGCGGACGGCGGCACCGGATCTGCACGCGCTCGTCGCCGAGGCCGGGCGGCGTCTCCGCTCGAAGCTGCTGGAGGGTGGGCGGCTCTCCCCGGCCCGCCTCGATGCCGAGCAGCACGCGGCCCATGCCCTCGCGTGGCTCTCGACCTACGCGACCGCGATCGGAGAGCTCGCAGCCTATGCCGAGCGTATGGCCGCCGAGGGCCGGTTCGGCGAGACGGAGGAGCTGCTGGTCCGGATCGGGATGGGCGAGTATCTCGACCAGGCCTTCTCGGGGATCCCGATGAGCCAGGTCGAGACGGCCCGCCTCGCCGATCTCGGGCTCGTCGCTCGCGAGGCCGCACGCTTCCGGACGGACGCGATCGAGACGCTGATCGAGGCCGGGAACACCCCCGCGAACCGGGCGCGGCTCGCCGAGTTGATCGGCCAGACCGGCGGCGGCGTGGTCGGCGATCCGGGGCTCGACGAGACGCTGGAGGCCATCCGCACGGAGATGCGGCGCTTCGCGGAAGCCGAGGTCGAGCCGTACGCGCACCAGTGGCACCTGAGGAACGAGTACATCCCGCTCTCCGTCATCGGCCAGATGGCGGAACTCGGCGTCTTCGGCCTCACGATCCCCGAGGAGCACGGCGGCATGGGCCTCTCGAAGGTCTCCATGTGCGTCGTGTCGGAGGAGCTGTCGCGGGCCTATATCGGCGTCGGCTCGCTCGGCACGCGATCGGAGATCGCGGCCGAGCTGATCCTCGGCGGCGGGACGGAGGAGCAGAAGGCGCGATTCCTGCCCCGCATCGCCTCGGGCGAGCTCCTGCCGACGGCCGTCTTCACCGAGCCGAATACCGGCTCCGATCTCGCCTCGCTGAAGACGCGGGCCGTGAAGGAGGGCGAGGTCTGGCGCATTTACGGCAACAAGACCTGGATTACCCATCCGGTCCGGGCGGACATCATGACGATCCTCGTCCGAACCAATCCGGACGAGCCGGGCTACAAGGGCCTTTCCATCCTCATCGGCGAGAAGCCGCGCGGCACGGACGCCGATCCCTTCCCGGTCGAGGGTCTCACGGGCGGCGAGATCGAGGTGCTCGGCTATCGCGGCATGAAGGAATACGAGCTCGCCTTCGACGGCTTCGCGGTGCCCGCCGCGAACCTGCTGGGCGAGGTCGAGGGCCAAGGCTTCCGCCAGCTCATGCAGACCTTCGAATCCGCCCGCATCCAGACGGCCGCGCGAGCGGTCGGCGTCGCGCAATCGGCGCTGGATGTCGGGTTGAGATATGCGCAGGAGCGGCAGCAATTCGGACGGCCGCTGATCGCCTTCCCGCGCGTCGCGGACAAGATCGCCATGATGGCGGTCGAGACCCACATTGCCCGCCAGCTCACCTATTTCGCGGGCCGCTCCAAGGACGAGGGAAGGCGGTGCGACCTGGAGGCCGGCATGGCGAAGCTGCTCGCCGCGCGCATCGCCTGGTCCGCCGCCGACAACGCGCTGCAGATCCATGGCGGCAACGGCTTCGCGCTGGAATATCCCGTCAGCCGCCTTCTCTGCGACGCCCGCATCCTGTCCATCTTCGAGGGTGCCGCCGAGATCCAGGCCCAGGTCATCGCCCGCCGGATCCTCGAAACGCAGTAAGGCGGCGTTCGGTACATGGCCGGGCTCGTCCCGGCCATTCGATCGTCGGGATCCTCGGGTCGAGCCCGAGGATGACGCGCCCCGCGCGTCACTTCGTGATCTTCACCGAGACCGGGTCGCTGCCCGGAAAGGTCTCGTCGACGGCGTTGTCGAGCTTCTCGTCGAGGTTCTCCTGCGAGTTCTCGGGCAACTTGTGGTCGTCCGACCTCGCCTTGGCGCCGAAGCCCGTCTTGCGATCGCCGTCTGTCTCCGCGGCCTTGCGCGTATCCAGGTTCATAGGTCGTCTCCGGTCTGTTTCGTACGGAGGCAACGCCCGCCGGCCGGAACCGATCCAGTCCGGGCCCGCATTCAGGAACCGAGCGCGGCCCGGATCAGCGCGAGCGCCTCGGGCGAGGCCCACTCGGCCGGGCCCGACATGTGGCCGAGCCGGCAGCCCGCCGGGTCGACCAGGACGGTGGTCGGCATGCCTTCCGCCAGGCCGGCGCGGCGCAGGTCCTGGAAGATCTTCGCCTCGTGATCGGTGTAGTAGGCGAGGTTGTTCACGCCGGCCTGGGCGAGCCAGAGCCTCGGCCGTTCGACGTTGCGCGTATCGATGTTGACGGCTGCGACCTCGAAACGCGGGCCGCCGAGTTCGGCCTGCAGCCGGTCGAGCGCGGGCATCTCCCGCTTGCAGGGCTCGCACCAGGTCGCCCAAAGATTCAGGAGCACCGTCCGCCCGCGGAAGCTCGCGAGGTCGCGCCGCGTCCCGTCCGGGGCCTGGAAGGAAAAACCGGGCGCCTGCACCGGCTCGCGCGAGACCTCGAAGGCTGCGACCTCTCCCCGCGCGAGCGGCCGCAGGCGCTCAAGGACGGACGCGGAGGCGGCGCAGCTCGCCTCGCCGCGGTTGCCCCACAGCCGAGCCGTCCCGTATAGGCCGGCCCCTGCGGCGAGAAAGGCGAGCACGGCGATGCCGGCCAGGATGGGCCGGCGCAGAGGCGTGCGGGCGAGGATCTTCAGCATGTCGAACCGGATGTGGGGCGGGCGCTACGAGAGCGGCCCAGCCGAGATCATGGAGGAGATCAACGCCTCCATCGATTTCGACAGGAAGCTCGCGCCGCAGGACATCCGCGGCTCCCTGGCGCATGCCGCGATGCTCGGCAAGACGGGCATCCTGCCTCAGAGCGATGTCGAGGCGATCACGCAGGGGCTTCGGACGGTCCTCGGCGAGATCGAGGCCGGAAAGATGGCCTGGTCGCGCTCGCTCGAGGACATCCACATGCATGTGGAGAGCCGGCTCAGGGAGCTGATCGGTCCGGCCGCGGGCCGCCTTCACACCGCGCGCTCGCGCAACGATCAGGTCGCGACCGACATGCGGCTCTGGATGCGCGACACGATCGACGCCGTCGACGGGCAGATCGCCGACCTGATGCTGGCCTTCGCGGAGGCGGCGCGCGCCCATGCCGGTCTCGTCATGCCGGGCTTCACCCATCTGCAATCGGCGCAGCCGGTGACCTTCGGCCATCACCTGCTCGCCTATGTCGAGATGCTCTCGCGCGACCGCGGCCGCTTTGCCGATGCGCGGCGGCGGCTGAACGAATGCCCGCTCGGCGCCGCCGCGCTTGCCGGCACGTCCTTCCCGATCGACCGGCACATGACGGCGGAAGCGCTCGGCTTCGACCGGCCGACCGCGAACTCGCTCGATTCCGTGTCCGACCGGGATTTCGTGCTTGAGGCGCTCGCGGCCGCGGCGATCACGGCCGTGCATCTCTCGCGCTTCGCCGAGGAGATCGTCCTGTGGACGACGCCGCAATTCAACTTCATCGCGCTGTCGGACGCCTTCACGACCGGCTCCTCCATCATGCCGCAGAAACGCAATCCGGATGCAGCCGAGCTCGTGCGCGGCAAGACCGGGCGCGTCGCCGGCGCGCTCCAGGGTCTGCTCATGGTCCTGAAGGGGCTACCCCTCGCCTATGGCAAGGACATGCAGGAGGACAAGGAGGGCGCCTTCGACGCCATGCAGACGCTGTCCCTCTGCCTTGCCGCGACCGCCGGCATGGTGCGCGACATGAAGCCGAACGCGGACGCGATGAGGAAGGCTGCCGGCGCGGGCTACGCGACCGCGACCGACCTTGCCGACTGGCTGGTCCGTGCGCTCGGCCTGCCCTTCCGGGACGCGCACCACGTGACCGGCCGGCTCGTCGGCCTCGCCTCGGCGCGCGGGATCGGGCTGGAGGAGCTTTCGCTCGCCGAGATGCAGGGCGTCGAGCCTCGGATCACCGACGAGGTATTCGAGGTGCTGGGGACCGAGGCATCCGTCCGCAGCCGGCGCTCCTACGGCGGAACGGCGCCCGACAACGTCCGTGCGCAGGCAGAAGGCTGGCTCGCCCGTCTTCGCGGCAGCGCGGCCACTTAGGCGATCTCGCCTCCGCATCCGCCCTGTGCTTATGGTGCCTCGCGACCGCCGGGATCCCTCGATGACGACACGACTCCACCCCCTCGGACGAGGCCTGCTCCTCTCCCTGGCGGCGCTGCTTGCGCTCGGGCTCTCGGGCTGCGGCCGGCGCGGACCGCTCGAACCGCCGGAGGCCGCCGCCTCCGCTCCCCCCGCCGCGGCGGCTCCGGCGGACCCGCGGCTGCGGCGAGGCGGGACCGCGGCGGGCCAGGCGGCCCCGCCCTCGACCACCCTCGCGACGCGGCCGGGTGCCGTGGTCGAAGACGCGCCCGACGACGAGGACGACGAGGCGGAGACGCTGCAATCGGTGGTCCCGACGCCCAATCCGACCCCGCGCAAGCGCAACCGCGGCTATGTCGTCCCGAACGAGCCTTTCGTCCTCGACCCGCTGCTCTAGCCGATGCACCATTTCGAGTACCGGCGCGGCGTGCTTCATGCCGAGAACGTCGATCTGCGCATGCTCGCCGACGAGGTCGGCACGCCGTTCTACTGCTACTCGACTGCGACGCTCGAGCGGCATTACCGCGTCTTCGCAGCTGCCTTCGCAGATGCCGATGCGCTCGTCTGCTACGCGCTGAAGGCGAACTCGAACCAGTCGGTCATCGCCACCCTCGCCCGCCTCGGCGCCGGCACGGACATCGTCTCCGAGGGCGAGCTCCGCCGCGCGCTCCTCGCCGGCGTGCCGGCCGAGAGGATCGTCTTCTCGGGGGTCGGCAAGACAAAGGCGGAGATGGCGGCCGCACTCGATGCCGGCATCCTCTGCTTCAATGTCGAGAGCGAGCCCGAGATGGAGGCGCTCTCGGAGGTGGCGGTCTCGAAGGGGACGGTCGCGCCGGTCTCCGTCCGGGTGAACCCTGACGTGGATGCCAGGACGCACGCCAAGATCTCGACCGGCAAGAGCGAGAACAAGTTCGGCATACCGATCTCGCGCGCCCGGCATGCCTATGCCAGGGCCGCGGAGCTCCCGGGCCTGCGGGTGACCGGCGTGGACATGCATATCGGCAGCCAGATCACGGATCTGGATCCATATGCGAACGCGACCGAGCTCATGGTGGAGCTCGCGCGCGACCTCATGGCCGAAGGGCACCGGCTCACCCATCTCGACCTGGGTGGCGGCCTCGGCATCCCCTACAAGCACGACGATCCGCCGCCCCCCGACCCCGCCGCCTTCGCGGCCGTCGTCAAGGAGAAGACGCGCGGGCTCGGCCTCAAGCTGATCTTCGAGATCGGCCGCATGATCGCCGGCAATGCCGGCATCCTCGTCACGCGTGTCGTCTTCGTGAAGGAGGGCGAGGATCGGACCTTCGTCATCGTCGATGCCGGCATGAACGACCTCATCCGGCCGACGCTCTATGAGGCTCATCACGATATCGTGCCCGTGGCCGAGCCTGCGGCGGGCGCGGCCCGGATCACGGCCGACGTGGTCGGTCCGGTCTGCGAGACCGGCGACTATCTCGCCCTGGGACGCCGCATGCGGCAGCCCGCACCGGGCGACCTCCTCGCCGTGATGACCGCCGGCGCCTATGGCGCGGTGCAGGCCGGCACCTACAACACGCGCCCGCTCGTTCCCGAGATCATGGTGCGCGCCGAGAGGTACTCCGTGGTCCGGCCGCGCCAGACCTACGATGAGCTGATCGGCATGGACCGCCTGCCGGACTGGCTGGTCTGACGACGCCAACCGGACGAAAGGGGGCGCGCCCGTCGGCCGCGCTGGCCAGGGCGGATAAAGTTGCTATCTTGCCCGGGTGAGCGCTCCTGCTTCCTCGGGGCCGAGATGCGCCTGACTCGCGGCCCGAATCCCGCCGAAATCCCGGACAGCCCTGCCCGGGCGCGGCTCGACGCCCTCGTTGCGGGCTCCCGCCGTGCGCTTCTGTGGGAGCGGCTCTGGCCCGCCCTTTGGGCACCCTTCACGGTCGTGCTCGTGTTCCTCGCCGCGTCCTGGCTCGGGCTATGGCTCGACCTGCCGGTGACCTGGCGGCAGGTCGGTCTCGCCCTGTTCGGGCTCGCCTTCCTGACGTCGCTCTACCCGCTCCTGCGGGTTCGGCCTGCGCCGCGGGATGCGGCGCTTGACCGACTCGACCGCGATTCGGCCACGGCGCACCGCCCCGCGCGCAGCTACGAGGATAGCCTCGCGCTCGGCGCGGATGACCCGGCGAGCCGCGCGCTCTGGGACCTGCATCGCAGGCGCGCCGAGGCGGCGATCGCCCGCCTTGCGGTCGCGCCGCCCCACCCAAACATGCCGCGGCGCGACCCGCGCGCCATCAGGGCCGCTGCGCTCGTCGGTGCCGTCGCCGCCCTGTTCGTCGCGGGACCGGAAGCGGGGCGCCGCATCGCGGCGGCTTTCGACTGGCGCGGCCCGGCCGCGGCGGGGCCGATGTTCCGCGTGGATGGCTGGATCGACCCGCCGCTCTACACGCGGCTGCCTCCGCTGATGATCGATCTGGCGGCGGGCGAGCAGCGTCTCAGGGCACCGGTCGGATCCACGCTCGTGATCCGCGTCGCCGGGCGCGGCGACGCCGAACTGCAGCCCGGCGGCGGCTTCGCTCCGCTCAAGCCCGCCGAGGACCAGAAGCCTGATCTGAAGGAAACCCGCTTCAAGCTGACCGGATCGGCGGAGCTCGGGATCCGTACCGGGCTCACCGGTGCGATGCGGCTCTTTGTCGAGGCTATCCCGGACCGTGCGCCGGAGGTGACGATCGCGGGGCCACCCGAGGTGAACGCCCGCGGCACCTTCTCCATCACCCATACGATGAAGGACGATTACGGGATCAGCGCCGCCGAGGGCCTGGTCGAGAAGCCGGACCTCGCAGGCCGCCGCTCGCTTGTTCCCCCTCCTCGGATCACCCTGACCCTTCCGGCCGATTCCCGCTCGGGCGAGGAGACGAAGTCGGGGGTCGACCTTACGGCCCATCCCTGGGCTGGCGCGCGGGTGAAGATCACGCTCCTCGCCAAGGACGAGGCCGGTCAGGAAGGCCGCAGCCAGGCGATCGAATTCACGCTGCCGCAGCGCCCGTTCACGAAGCCGCTCGCCAAGGCGCTCGTCGAGCAGCGCCGGAACATCATCCTCGACCCGGACAATCGCCGTCCGGTCCAGATCGCGCTCGATTCGCTCCTCATCGCGCCTGAACGGTTCACGCCCGAATGGGGCGTGTTCCTCGGGCTGCGCGCTGCAGCGGAGCGCTTCCGTCGGGCCCGGAGCGACGCCGACCTGACCGAGGTCGCCGACTGGCTCTGGGCCATGGCGCTGCAGATCGAGGACGGCGACCTCTCCGACGCGGAGCGGGAGCTCCGCGCCGCGCAGGAGCGGCTGCGCGAGGCGATGGAGCGGGGCGCGAGCGAGCAGGAGATCGCCCGGCTCACCGAGGAGTTGCGCCAGGCGATGGACCGCTTCCTGCGCGAATTCGCCGAGCGCATGCAGAACCAGCCGCAGGACGGACAGCAGCAGATGTCGCGCGCGCCGGACCGCGTCATCAGCCAGGACGACCTCAACCGCATGCTGAACGAGATGCAGGAGGCAATGCGGCGCGGCGACATGGCCGAGGCGCAACGCCTGCTCGATCAGCTCAGGAATATTTTGGAGAACCTCCGGACGGCACAGCCGAACTCGCGCATGAGCGATCCCATGGCGCGCGAGATGAACCGGCAGATGGAGGAGATGGACAACATGATCCGGGAGCAGCAGCAGCTCCGGGACGAGACCTTCCGGCAAGGCCAGAACCGCCGCGACCGCCAGGGTGCCCGCCAGGGACAGCGGCAGCGCGGCCCGGGCCAGCGGCAGCAGCCTGGGCAACAGGGACAGCAGGGCGACCAGAGCGAGGACGGCGAGCAGGACAGCGCCGAGAACGGCCAGGACGGTCAGAACGGCCAGGGCCTGAGCCGGCGCCAGCAGGCGCTACGCGAGCGCCTGCAGGAATTGCAGCGCCGGATGCGCGGCATGGGGATGCAGGGCGAACAGGGTCTCGCGGACGCCGAGGGCGCCATGCGGGAGGCGGAAGGTCAGCTCGGCCAGGGCCGCGAGGGCAGCGCTGTCGAATCGCAGGGTCGCGCGCTGGAAGGCCTCCAGCGTGGCATGCAGGGCATGGCCCAGCAGATGCAGCGCATGATGGGCCAGAACGAGGGCGAGGGCGAAGGCGGCGAGCCTTACGGGCCGGGCAACCCGCAAGGCCGCGCTCAGAACGATCCGCGCAACGACGATCCGCTCGGGCGCCCCACCCGCAGCCGCGAGTTCTCGGACGGGCGCGTACGCATTCCCGGTGCAAACGAATCTGCGGTCGAGCGTGCCCGCCGGATTCTCGAGGAGCTGCGCCGCAAGCTCGGCGATCCGACGCGCCCCCAGGAGGAGCTCGATTATTTCGAGCGCCTGCTCCGCCGCAACTAACTGGACATCTAGGACCTGCCACCCGTGTCGGGATCGAGCTTCGTCGTCCTCCTTGCGACGCTTGCCGTCGCGGCCGTGCTGCTTCTCGGCCTCGGCAACATGATGCGGGGCGGCCCCGCGCAGAGGTCGCAGAGCCTGATGCGCCTCCGCGTCCTGCTCCAGTTCGGCGCGATCGTGCTGATCATGATCGTGCTGTGGTGGCGCGCCGCCTCCGGGGCGTGAACTGCGCCGATTGAGACGGTCCATGGTCACGCTCAACCGCATCTACACCCGCGCCGGCGACGGCGGCCGCACCGCGCTGATCGGCGGAGAAACCCGCCCGAAGCATGATCTCAGGATCGAGGCCTATGGCACTGTCGACGAGACCAACGCGGCGATCGGGCTTGCCCGGCTGCATACAGGATCCGAGCCCTCGCTCGACGCCATGCTCGCGCGGATCCAGAATGATCTCTTCGATCTCGGGGCGGACCTCGCGACGCCGCAGGTGGAGCGGAAGGGGCGACAGGACCTTCGCATCGCGGAGAGCCAGGTCGAGCGGCTCGAGGCCGAGATCGACGCGATGAACGCCGAGCTCCAGCCGCTCCGCTCCTTCGTGCTCCCCGGCGGAACGCCAAGCTCCGCCTATCTCCATCTCGCCCGCACGGTCTGCCGGCGGGCGGAGCGGCTGGTCACCGCGCTCGCCGACAGGGAAGGCGAGTTCGTTTCGCCCGGCGCGATCAAGTACCTGAACCGACTCTCGGACCATCTCTTCGTGGCGGCGCGCCACGCAAACGCGCGTGGTGCTTCGGACGTGCTCTGGGTGCCGGGGCAGAATCGTCAAGGGTGATCGCGGCTCGCGTTGCTTTCGGCCAGTCGCGACTTTACCGTCCGCCCCCTTTCGTGATTGAGGGTCCGCAAGCGGTCGCGCTCCCCAGTGCGGCGCAGCCCTCCTGGCAGGTCGAGATCGAAGGACGCGTTTGCGATGAAGGTGCTTGTGCCCGTGAAGCGGGTGATCGACTACAACGTGAAGGTTCGCGTGAAGCCCGACGGCTCCGGCGTCGAACTCGCGAATGTGAAGATGTCGATGAACCCCTTCGACGAGATCGCCGTCGAAGAGGCGATCCGGCTCAAGGAGGCCGGCAAGGTCACGGAGATCGTCGCAGTCTCCATCGGTCCGCAGCAGGCGCAGGAGACGATCCGCACCGCCCTCGCGATGGGCGCCGACCGGGGCATCCTGGTGAAGACGGACCAGACGGTCGAGCCGCTCGCGGTCGCCAAGCTCCTCAAGGCCGTGGTCGCCGAGGAGAATCCCTCGCTCGTGATCCTCGGCAAGCAGGCGATCGACGACGACGCGAACCAGACCGGCCAGATGCTGGCTGCTCTGCTCGGCTGGCCGCAGGGCACCTTCGCGTCGAAGGTGGAACTTTCGGACGCCTCCGTCGACGTGACGCGCGAGGTGGACGGCGGCCTTCAGACCCTCACGCTCAAGCTGCCGGCCATCATCACGACCGACCTGCGGCTCAACGAGCCGCGCTACGCGTCGCTGCCGAACATCATGAAGGCGAAGAAGAAGCCGATCGCGGAGACGAGCCCGGAGACGCTCGGGGTCGATATCGCGCCGCGGCTGAAGGTGCTGAAGACCGTCGAGCCCGGTGGCCGCAAGGCGGGCGTGAAGGTGGGCTCCGTCGCCGAGCTCGTGGACAAGCTGAAGAACGAGGCGGCCGTCCTCTGACGGCGGCGCGGACAGGAACGGATTGATGACAACGCTGCTCGTTGCCGACCACGACAACGCGTCCGTGGCGGATGGAACCAAGAAGGCGCTCTCCGCGGCGAGGGAGCTCGGCGCGCCGGTGCACGTACTCGTGGCCGGCGCGGGCTGCCGCGCCGCGGCGGAGGCCGCCTCCAAGCTCGAGGGTGTCGAGAAGGTGCTCCTTGCCGAGGAGGCCCGCTACGACCACGCGCTGGCGGAGCCGCTGGCCGCCCTCGTCGTCTCGCTCGCACCCCAGTACGACGCGCTCGTTGCGGCCGCGACCACGACGGGGAAAAACGTGATGCCCCGCGTCGCGGCCCTGCTGGACGTGATGCAGGTGTCGGACGTGACCAAGATCGTCTCGCCCGATACCTTCGAGCGCCCGATCTATGCCGGGAACGCCATCCAGACCGTCCAGGCTACGGATGGAAAGAAGGTGATCACGGTCCGGACGGCGGCCTTCAAGGCGGCCGGCGAAGGCGGCTCCGCGCCGATCGAGACGGTTTCTGCCGGCGAGGATCCAGGGCTCTCCACCTTCAAGGGCGAGGCGATCGCGCATAGCGAGCGCCCGGAGCTGACCTCGGCCAAGATCATCATCTCGGGCGGACGCTCGCTCGGCTCCACGGAGAACTTCAAGACCTATATCGAGCCGATCGCCGACAAGCTCGGGGCCGCGATGGGCGCCTCGCGCGCCGCTGTCGATGCGGGCTACGCGCCGAACGACTGGCAGGTGGGCCAGACAGGTAAGGTCGTCGCTCCCGACCTCTACATCGCGGTCGGTATTTCCGGCGCGATCCAGCACCTCGCCGGCATGAAGGACTCGAAGGTCATCGTGGCGATCAACAAGGACGAGGAGGCGCCGATCTTCCAGGTCGCCGATTACGGTTTGGTCGGCGACTTGTTCAAGATCCTGCCGGAGTTGGACCAGGAACTCGGCAAGGCGCAACGCTGACCAGGTCGCGGCGAGGATAGGCAAAGGGGCCATGGCTACTGAGATCAAGACGGTCGGCATCATCGGCGCGGGGCAGATGGGCAACGGGATCGCCCATGTCTGCGCCCTCGCGGGGCTCGATGTGCGGCTGAACGATCTCACGCTGGACCGGATCAACCAGGGTCTCGCGACGATCAACGGCAACCTCGCTCGCCAGGTTGCTCGCGGCGCGATCACGGACGAGGAACGCAAGGCGGCCCTCGCCCGGATCAAGCCCGCCGAGAGCTACGAGGAACTCGGGAGCTGCGACCTCGTGATCGAGGCCGCGACCGAGGACGAGAAGATCAAGCGCGAGATCCTGCAGAAGCTCTGTCCCGCGCTTCGGCCGGACACGATGATCGCGACGAATACCTCCTCGATCTCCATCACTCGCCTCGCCGCGGCCACGGACCGGCCGGAGAAGTTCATCGGCATCCATTTCATGAATCCGGTGCCGGTGATGCAGCTCGTCGAGCTCATCCGCGGCATCGCGACGGAAGAGCCGACCTTCGAATCGGCCTGCGAGCTGATCGCGAAGCTCGGCAAGACCTCGACCGTCGCGGAGGACTTCCCGGCCTTCATCGTCAACCGCATTCTCCTGCCGATGATCAATGAGGCGATCTATACGCTCTACGAGGGCGTGGGCTCGGTCGACGCGATCGACACGGCCATGCGGCTTGGTGCGAACCATCCGATGGGCCCGCTGCAGCTCGCGGATTTCATCGGGCTCGATACCTGCCTCTCCATCATGCAGGTGCTGCACGAGGGGCTGGCGGATTCGAAGTACCGCCCCTGCCCGCTCCTGGTGAAATACGTCGAAGCCGGCTGGCTCGGCCGCAAGACGAAGCGCGGCTTCTACGATTACCGCGGCGAGACCCCCGTCCCGACACGCTGACGGCCCAGGCCGCTTCACCGGCCCGAAAGGCCCCTCGGCGAGGATGGGCGCATGTCGATATCTCCCGCAAGCCTCGCCGCGACGCTCCTCTCCATGCATGCCGCAGCTACCCAGCAGGCGATCTCGGCTGCGATGGTGAAGCAGGAGGCGGATGCCGAAGCATCCGTGGTCGGGCTCGTCGAACGGGCGCTCGAGGCGAGTAAGACGGGCTCGCCGCCTCCCGGCCAGGGTCTCGCGGTCGATCTCACGGTGTGAACGTCACTCGACCCACAGATCGCAGGAGAGGTGCCACTCGATCGCGAGCGAGGCGGCATCGGCGCCGAGATTGATGCCGTATCCGCCTCCGCCGCCGGTCTTCCGACAGATCGAGCAGTAGCAGAGCTGACGGGGGGCACGGCGTGTGGCTCCTGGACGGAGAATCTGACCGCGCCGCAGCGGCACGATCCCTCGATCGTGACCGGGGCATGTCCGCCCCTCCCTCAACCCCTTGTGAATGCGGCAACTCTGCTCGGCGCCCAAGCTTCACAACCCCGTCACGAAACCTGTAGATTGCTCCCGTGCGAGCCCCGTGGCCTCTCGTCCATCCGGAGGAGGTGTTTTGACGGTTCACGTGCAGCCTACGGTCAGCGCGGAAGCGTGTCCGGCGCTGGTGCTCAACGCCGATTACAGACCGCTCAGCTATTTCCCCCTGTCGCTCTGGTGCTGGCAGGACACGATCAAGGCGGTGTTCCTCGACCGCGTGAACATCGTGTCGGAATACGACAGGACCGTGCGGAGCCCTTCCTTCGAGATGCGGCTTCCCTCCGTCGTCTCGCTCAAGACCTACGTCCAGCCTGCCCGCAATCCCGCCTTCACCCGCTTCAACGTGTTCCTGCGCGACCGCTTCACCTGCCAGTATTGCGGCGCGCGCGAGGATCTCACCTTCGACCACGTCATCCCGCGGTCGAAGGGCGGGCTTACGACCTGGGAGAACGTCGTCGCGGCCTGCTCTCCCTGCAATCTCCGCAAGGGCGACCAGCTTCCCCGCGACGCAGAGATGTGGCCCCGTCAGGCGCCCTATGCGCCGGACCTCCACGACCTCCACCGGGCGGGCCGCCATTTCCCGCCGAACTTCCTGCACGAGAGCTGGCTGGACTACCTGTACTGGGATACCGAGCTCGAGCCCTGAGGCCCTATCGCCCCCATCGCCGCGATCGCGGCGATCAGGAGCGAGGCGAGCACGTTCCAGCCGGCGAGCGAGAGGCCGAGAAGGCGCCACGCAGCCTCCGTGCAGCTCACGACCCGAACGTCGTCGAGCTGCTTCAGGAAGTCTCCGACCGCGCCCGGCGCCTCGCCCGTCCCGCCGCCGCAATCGGAGGGGCCGAGGAACCAGCCCCATTCGACCCCGGCATGGTAGGCGCCGAGGCCCGCGCTGCCGAGAAACACGAGCGCGAGCACGACGAGGCCGGGCCGCAGCAGGGAGGCTGGCGCAACCGCAACCAGAAGCGCGAGGGGGATGCCCCAGTAATAGGGCTGGCGCTGCCAGAGGCACAGCTTGCAGGGCACGAGCCCTAAGACGTGCTCGGAGACGAGCGCGCCGCCGATCGTCGCGAGGGCGAGGGCGAGAACCGCGGCCGCCGCCCGGCGCGGGCTGATGCTGTCCAGCATGCGGCGCCTCAATACAGGAACTTGATGGCCGCGAACCCGCCGATGATGAAGACGGCGAGGATTGCCGTCACGGCCCCGAGATGGCGATCGAGCAGGAGCTTGATCGGTCCGCCATACCGTCCGAGGAGCGCCGCCAGCACGGCGAAGCGCGCCCCGCGCGTGATGATCGACAGGACGGTGAAGGCCAGCAGGTCGTAGCCGGCGAAGCCCGACGTAATCGTGACCAGCTTGTAGGGGATCGGCGTGAAGCCCTTGAGCAGGATGATCCAGGCTCCGTACTGGTTGTAGGCGGCCCGGAACGCCTCGGCGCCGGCCTCCAGGCCGTAGAGCTGGAACAGCCACTTGCCGACCGAATCGTAGAGGAGCGCGCCGATCGCGTAGCCGACAAGGCCGCCCGCTACGGAGGTCACCGTACAAAGCGCGGCATAGAACCAGGCGCGGTCCGGCCGCGCGAGCGCCATGGGGACGAGCATCACGTCCGGCGGAATCGGGAAGAACGAGCTCTCCGCGAAGGAGACGGCGCCCATCACGTAGGGCGCGCTCGGCCGCCCGGCGATGCGGAGCATCCAGTCGTAGGTCTTGCGCAGCATCCAGTCTCGGCCCCTCGAACGGCGCGCCGTTTGACCACACCGCCGGAAGGCTGGCCAGCGCGGCACGGTCGCAGCCTGCGCCCGGTTTGACCCTTCGATCCCGCCCATGATAGGCGCGATTTGGCCCCTGTGGCGGAACTGGTAGACGCGCCCGACTAAAAAGAGGTTTGTCTACCAATCCACAGAAATCACGACGAGTTGAAATTGTCGTATTTTTAGGCGGTTGCGGAAGGTGAAGGAAGAGAGGTTGAAGCTGTCGAAAGTGGGCTAGGTGCATTATAGGTGCAGAGAGCCTGGGCTACTAACGGCGGCAAAAGTGCGGGCGTGGCGAAACGGTAGACGCAGCGGATTCAAAATCCGCCGTAGCAATACGTGTCGGTTCGAGTCCGACCGCCCGCACCATGAAGCAAAGTCTCCAGACGATTGGTTCAGACTCCAGCCAGGGGCGCCGGCTGCGCAGCCGGCCATGATCGGCAGCGTTCGGTCAGCGTGGTCTAACAGGTTCGATACAGGCCGCGTCGCGCGCCGGATTGCCTAATTCCACGCGCATCGAAGACTTGCCGCGCCGCTTCGATCTCAGCTCGTTTGTCCGTCGCCCACCGTGCCAGGTGAGCTAGCGGCCTGGTGAGCGACCGACCGAGTTCCGTCAGTGCATAATCGACGCGCGGCGGCACGGTCGCGCGCGAGCCTCTCGGAATAATGGCGGGGCGCGCTCGGGAATGCCGGATGAGGCCAATCCGGCCGCTTGCGGCCGGACGGTCTTCAAGCAGAAGCGCGGAAGCGCCTCGTCCCTCCGCACCGCACCGGCATAGGTGTTGAGGCGCAGTCCTGTCAGCGATCCACCGAGAGGTCTACCTTGGACGTACCGCCCTCGCCGGCAATTTCGGCGCCACGAACGCATGGTCGGCCGGGTAACGGCCTCGGCGATCACCTCGGCGCGCTCGCCGTCGGTCTTCCGGGCTTCATATGGGCCTTCACGTACGCTCGCGGCATGAACCGCATCTCGTGGCCGATCGCCATCAGTTCATGCGCCCAGTGGTGGACTGAGGCGCAAGCTTCGATCTGGCGAGGCAGGATCCGATTGACTCGAAGAAGGCCAGCACCTGGCCGTCCCGCAGCTGCGCCTCACGACGATCGTGCCGTCTGCGGCTACCGGTATTCAGGCAAGTCGACGCTTTCGGCGGGAGGCATCGCCAACTTGGTTAGAACCTTCTGGATGCCGGGCTTCGACGCAATGCCGAGTACGGATCGCTGTAGCGATACACCCAGACGACTATGCGGCTGCATCAGGCGCGGTCCGATCTTGGGAACGTTCTGACCCTTCTTGACGAAAGGACGCATGACGTCTTCGTAGCGCTGGAACGCCTGCTCGATGTCGTCCGTCTCCGACAGCTCGCCGGCGAGCACATAGGCGCCGACGATCGCCAGCGTCGTGCCGATGCCGCTGAGCGGCGTCGCGCACCACGCCGCATCGCCGGTGACAGCGACCCGACCCTTGTGCCACCGCTTCATCTTCACTTGCCGCAGAAGGTCGAAGTAGAGATCGTCGGCCACTTCGAGCCCGTCGAGCACCCGGGGCGTCTCCCAGCCGGCATCGGCAAACCTTTCCCTCAGCCACCGCTTCTGCTCCTCCGGTGACTCCGGCGCCTCGCGAACCGGGGCTTGCAGCGTCAGGACCGCGCGCGTCGTTCCCTTGTTGTCCGGGCGCAGGAAGACGCTCCTTCCCCCCGGCGCATTGTACCAGCGGGCGTCGCTGCCGTCGCCGGGGCCCTTCGGGATGGTGAAATAGCCCATGGTGACGTCCATCCAGCGCGGCTGGTTCTCGCCCGGGAAGACCAACTCGCGCGTCGACGATCCCACCCCTTCGGCGATCAGCACGAGGTCGTAATCCTCCTCTCTGCCGCTCCTGAACCGGACATGGGCGGCATCAGCGCCATCCTCGATCGCGGCGACGGCGTCGCCGAAACGATAGTCGACGCGGTCGCGGACGCTCTCGTAGAGCAGCCTGGCTAGGTCGCCGCGCAGAATCTCCAGCTCGGCCGTCGGGCCGTTCGCGCCCAGGTCCTTCAGCGCGAACCTGGCGATGACCTCGCTGTTCTCGTCGACGAAGGTCCAGGACGTCTCCCCGGTGCCGCTTCGATCGACCTTGTCTTCAAGACCCATGCGCCGCAGCACGCCGCGCGCCACGCCGCGCACGTCGACATTCTGCCCGCCATCGCGGAACTCCGGCGCCTTCTCGACCACCGTGACCTCGAACCCGCCCTTGACCAGCCACCACGCCAGCGTGTTCGCGGCGACGCTGCCGCCCGTGACAAGAACCCGCTTCGCCATACCTGTCTCCTTAGACTCGACTGTCCGACAGCAGGCGCTTGCCGCGTCGCTTATATTTGCTGATCAATCCGGGGCGCCGGCCGCGCCCGGCCGCGCCGAGGCGCCTCATTGAAGGAACCGCAGCAGCCGCTGTGTGAAAGCCTTGGCTTCATCGACGTTTGCGAGGTGCTTCGCCCCCGGAACCTCGTCGTACCGGGCATTCGGCGGTGCGGCGGACAGCGCCCTCATCTGCGCGGCGGCAGGATCCGCTCCACCGCCGAGAAACAGCGTCTCGGCAGCAATGGCCGGGAGACGACCGGTGATGTCGAAGCCGGCAACGCCCTCGACCACATGAGCCATCGCGGGGCCGTCCACCTTGGCGGCGATCGCGTGCCAGAGCTGATAGGTCTGACGACCTTCATCGCTTTCGCTGAATTCCTCGTTCACCGAGAACGACCACAGCTCGTCGAGCAGCTTCGAGGGACCGTCCTCGCCGCGCAGCGTGGCGGCCCACTTGGACAACATCGCCTGAAACTCGGGCACAGCCGTGGACGGGCCGGCGTTGACGACAACCAGCCGGTTGACGCGCTCGGGCGCCTCGACCGCCGACGCGAGCGAAACCGTGCCGCCCATCGACACGCCGACCAGATCGGCCTTTTCGACCCCGAAATGGTCAAGAACCGCTACGAGATCGGAAACCAGATCGGGAACGGTGACGGGGCGGCGATCGATCGGATCGGAGGCGCCGTGCGCCACCATGTCCGGCACGATGACGCGGAAGCCCGCGCCCGCCAGCGCGGTGACCTGCGAGCGCCACGCGATCCCCGCATTCGCCATCCCGTGCAGCAGGACCACTGGAGGCCCCTTGCCCGTCTCGAAGCAGTAGAGACGCCGACCCGCGAGCGGCACCCACCCCGCATGCATGTGTCCATCCTCCGTGGTGGGTCTCTCTTAGGATAGGATTATATCGATGTTGATGTATTGTACTGTCAAGGCCGCCCGACCAGGGCGGCGCTCCAGCCTCAGCCGTCGCTTTCGAGGTTGGCGATCAGCCGCTGGAGCAGAGTCGTCAGCGTGCGGCTTTCCTCGGCGGTGAACCCTGACAAGGCGTGCGCGTTGGCCTCAACCAGGAAGGGCGAAGCGACCTCGACAGTTTCCCTGCCTTTGTCGGTCAGTTCGATGATCGTGGCGCGGCGGTCCTTCTCGGCCGGCCGGCGCGATATGAATCCCCCTTCTTCGAGCCGGGCGATGGCATGGACCATGCCGGGCTGCCCCACCCCCAGCCCACGGACGAGGTCGCGCTGAAGCATCGGCCCGTCCCGGTGGAGAAGCATCAGCGGCGACAGGTGCGCCAACACGAGCCCGAGCGGCCGGAGCAGGGTATCCATCCGGCGATTGAACACACGCGCGGCGTGGTTGGTCAGAAGACCCGGGGCCTTGCCGGGAGAGCAGGCGTCGACGTTCTTCACTTGAAAGGTTTCCGTCCGGCCGCCAAGCTTATCAAATCAACGGCAGTGATATCTGCAGGCTTTAGGCGGCGGATCCCAGTTTCGGCGAGACCGAGCAGCTGCACGGAACCGAGGCGCGATCGCCAATGAGCTATCGCTTACATTGACGCCACACGAGCCGAGCCCTCGTCCTGCTGCCTGCCAAGCCCGTTCACCTTTGCGGCCGAGTGAAGCGCTCGACGTCAGGTTTCCTGTCGTCAGCGCTTCTTGCGAAGCAGGCCGGCCGCCATCAGGCGGAACGCTTCGACCGCTTTGGGCAACAGGCTCGGCGGATCATCGGCAGCGGCGACCCAGAGCGCGGCGCTGAGCGCCGCGCCGTTCAGCAGCCGCGCGGCCGCCTCGACATCGACCGGCTGCACGACGCCCGCCTCGATGAGGGACTGGATCGTTCGCATGGTGACCTGCAGGCAGGAGTTCTCGCCGGGCCATTTCGACGGGTCGCCAAGCACCGCGGGACCGTCGAGGAGCATGATCCGCTGGATCTCGGGCTCGCATGCCATTTCGATATAGGCGGCTCCCTCGTCGATAAGGCCCTGCCAGGGATCGGGAGCCTGCTCGCGGACCGCGCGCAGCCGCTCCGCCATCTCGCCGTCGATCTGCTCGACGACAGCCCAGAGCAGCCCCTTCTTGCTGCCGAAATTATGATAGAGCGCGCCGCGGGTCAGCCCGGCGGCGGCGGTGAACTCATCCATTGACGCCGCAGCATATCCCTGCGTCGCGAACGCGCGTCGCGCAGCGCTGACCAGCTTGTCGCGGGTCTCCGCCATTCCCTCCGCGCGTTTGTTGCTCCCCATATCTGCTGCCCTCAACGCCTCCACGTCGGTTGACATACGCGATGTATGCAACCTACCTCCGGCATACGGCGCGTATATCGAAGGCGCGCGATCGTTCAAACAACCGGCTCGGTTCAGGAGACACGTATGGCAAAACGCGACGCGATCTTCCCCGCTGATCGGCACGCGCTGTACGAGGCGCATCGCTACTCGGCCGCCATTCGATCCGGCGACATTCTCTTCGTGTCCGGTCAGGTCGGCAGCCGCGAAGACGGGTCTCCCGAACCACTGTTCGAGGATCAGGTTAGGCGAGCGTTCGCGAACCTGCGCGCTGTGCTGTCAGCGGCCGGATGCACCTTCGACGATGTGGTCGACGTGACCACATTCCATACCGATCCCGAGGCACAGATCGAGACCGTCATGGCCGTGCGCGAAGCGGAAATCGGCGAGCCGCCGTATCCGAACTGGACTGCGGTCGGAGTGAACTGGCTCGCCGGTTTCGACTTCGAGATCAAGGTCATTGCCCGGATTCCCCAGTCGGAGTGAGCGCGAATCTACGCTCTTGGATGCAAGTCGGTTTCAGGCTGCACGCTGCCGGACGTCTTCGATTGACACAGTCATCGATGACCAACGGCGGGTGACTGACCTCCCGCCATCTCCGCACAGTGTGGTGCGCCGTCTTGCAGACAAACACAAGCTAGGCTCCCCTTTATTCCGGCAGGCCTGTCCGCTCGTAACGCCGCTGCATCTCCTCGGGCGAGACCTCCTCGATCGAATGACCGATCATCCATTCGTAGCCAAACGGGTCCCGGACTCGGCCTGACCGCTCGCCCCAGAATCTGTCGGCGGGGTCCACTACGATCCGTCCGCCGGCCGCAACGGCGTCCGCCATCATGCGGTCGGCGTCCTCGACATGGAGGTGGATGAGAAACGTACAGGGACCATCTGGATCGGGCGCGTGAATGCCGAGTTCGGGAAACGGCGCCGAGAGCATCACCGTGGTCTCGCCGAACAAGAGTTCGACATGACCGATCCTGCCGCCCGGCTCGACCAGCCGGAATTTCTCGGTCGACAGCCATGTGCCGGCCGAGCACCTGTTGCGCTCCGTCGACCGCTTCGTCCACCTCGCGGGCGGCCGTTACGGCTGCCAGCCGGAGATCGGCTGCGACCGACGCGACAGAACCGCTGTGATCTCTGCGCTCGGTGCCGGCGTCCCCATTGAGGGCGGCGGCATCCGGCAAGCTCTTCGCCGCACCGGGTGGACAGGACAGGGCGCCTTTGCTAAGTGCCCGGTCTCGTCGGTGCATGCCGCCGACGGTCGGGTGTATAGCTCAGTTGGTAGAGCAGCTGACTCTTAATCAGCGGGTCCAAGGTTCGAATCCTTGTACACCCACCAATCAGATCAAGCACTTAGCACAGGTCCAAGGGGAACGCAGCGGGAACGTGTGATCCGCGATTTCGGGTCCTAAAGGTCATACGTGTGACCTTGACCCTCATGGATGGCTGTTTCCCGTGGGACTTTTCCGCTAGTTTCTCGGGCCCGCGGAGCGTCCTCAGGCAGCGCCGTCCGGCGGCGTCAGGACCGGACCATCAGAGGCGCAAGTCGCTTCTTCGACGGCGGATCGAGACGTTGATTGCGCGGTCGACGCCCCTCTCCAAAAGCGTCTCGGCAAAAGGGTACAAGCAACCAGCCGCAGGGTCGCCTCGGCGCAGGGCCAGGATGCGGCAGCGCCGTCCCAGCTTTCCACAGGCGCTCGCATTTCGCTCAAATGCGAGCGATCCTCTTCACCATAGCTCCATGGCCGAGCTCCAGACCGGTTGCGCGGGACGGGAGAGATTCGCATGGCGTGGCTGTTCCAAGGCTCGGAGACGGAGCTTCTCGGCCTGAGCGACTTGGATTTCATCGAAGTCTGGTCCGCCCTGTTCGGGGAGCCGCCCGCGGCCATGATCGACCGGGCGCAGATGGTCGGGCTGATGCGGTCGGCGCTCGAGCCCGATGCAGCGCCGGCCTTTCGCTCCGAAGCCCGGGCCGTGGCCGCCCGTCATGCCTGGGCCGCGTTCGGGGCTAGGGAAGCGCCTTCACGCCGCCCGTGAGCGGCTCGCGCACGCCGGTCGTCGACGGGAAGGTGATCGGCAGCCCGAGCAGGCTCAGGACGGCCAGATAGGCGAAAGCCTGCGCCTCGAGATAGGCCGAGGACCATCCGACTGCGTCCGCCGTCGTGATCTCGGTCCGCAGATGGTAGTTCAGGAGCCGCATCAGTTCGCCGTTGCGGGCCCCTCCCCCGGCCACGATCCAGCGCAGCGGCGGCTCGGGCGCGTGATCGAGCGCGCGGGCGACCGCCTGGGCTGTGAAGGCCGTGAGCGTCGCCGCGCCATCCTCGGTCGAGAGCTGGCCCGCCAGCTTGTGCGAGAACCAGTTCCGGTCGAGCGACTTGGGCGGCTTCCTGGCGAAGAACGGATGCGTGAGGAGCCACGCGAGCAGCGCCCCGTCGGGCCGCCCGCGCGCCGCCGTACGGCCGCCGTCGTCCAGCGGGCGTCCGGTCCGCTCGCGCATCCAGTCGTCGATCAGCGCGTTGCCCGGGCCGGTATCGAAGGCGAGGAGGTCGCCCCTCTCGGTGATGAGCGTGACGTTCGCCACCCCGCCGAGATTGAGGATGCCGAGCGGCCCGGCGAAGCCAGACGCCTCCGCGAGGGCCCGGTGGAACACAGGCACGAGCGGCGCGCCCTGGCCGCCCGCCTCGATGTCCGCCCGCCGCAGCTCGTACACGACCGGGATCCCAAGCCGTGCCGCGAGCCTTTGCCCGTCCCCGATCTGGATCGTCATGCGCTGGTCCGGCCGGTGCACGACAGTCTGCCCGTGGAAGCCGATCACGCCGATTTGGCCCGGATCGAGCCCGTTCTCGGCCAGGAAGGCCTCCACGGCCTCCGCGTGGCTCCGCGTGACGAGCTCCTCCGCCTCGGCGAGGCAGCCCGGGCGCTCGTCGCGCGCCTCGATCTTTTCCGCATCGACCAGCGCCTGGCGCAGGAGCGCACGCTCCTCGTCCGAATAGGCCCGGTAACCCGTCGGCCCGAGCGGCTCGATGAACCCGTTTTCCGTGCGGGCCACCTTCAGAGCGGTGCCGTCCGTGTCGATCAGCGCGACGTCGACCCCGTCGAGCGAGGTCCCGCTCATCAAGCCGATCGCCCGCATCATCTGCTCCCGTGAAAATCGCCGCCGAAGCTGTTACACGCGCCGGCTTGCACTCCCAACGACCAACAGAGTGATGTCCGCGACCCTCTCCTCGCCGAGCTCGGCCTTTCTCCGCATCCTGACCGAGCGCGGCTTCATCCATCAGGCCTCCGATCTCGCCGGCATCGACGCGGCGGCGCGCGAGGGCCGGCTCACGACCTATGTCGGGTACGACTGCACCGCGCCCTCGCTTCATATCGGGCACCTGCTCTCGATCATGATGCTGCACTGGCTCCAGGAGACGGGCGCCGGCCGGCCGATCGTGCTGATGGGCGGCGGTACGACCCGCGTCGGCGACCCGTCCGGGCGCGACGAGACTCGCAAGATGCTCACCGTCGAGCAGATCGAGGAGAACAAGAACTCGATCAAGGAGGTGTTCTCGCGCTTCATCCGCTTCGGCGAGAGCGGTCACCTCGCCGCGATGGCGGACAATGCCGAGTGGCTGACCAAGCTCAACTACATCGACATGCTGCGCGAGATCGGGCGCCACTTCTCCGTCAACCGCATGCTGTCGATGGATTCGGTGCGGCTCCGGCTCGAGCGCGACCAGGAGCTCTCCTTCATCGAGTTCAACTACATGATCCTGCAGGCCTACGATTTCACCGAGCTGCACCGCCGCTACGGGGTCGTCCTGCAGATGGGCGGCTCTGACCAGTGGGGAAACATCGTCACCGGCATCGACCTCGGCCGCCGTCTCGGGACCGGGCAGCTCTACGCGCTGACCTGCCCGCTCATGACCACCGCCTCCGGCGCGAAGATGGGCAAGACGGCCTCGGGCGCCGTCTGGCTGAAGGGCGAGATGTTCTCGCCCTACGACTACTGGCAGTTCTGGCGAAACACCGAGGATGCCGATGTCGGCCGCTTCCTCAAGCTCTTCACGACACTTCCTATGGAGCGCATCGCCGAGCTCGAGCGGCTGCAGGGCGCGGAGATCAACGAGGCCAAGAAGGTCCTCGCGACGGAGGCGACCGCCCTGCTGCACGGCCGGGAGGCCGCGGAGAGTGCGGCCGAGACGGCGCAGAAGACGTTCGAGCAGGGCGTCACGGCGGATACCCTGCCCTCCGTCGAGGTGCCGCGGGAGGACATCGAGACGGGGATCGGCATTGCGCCGGCCTTCGTCCGGGCGGGGCTTGCGGCCTCCAACGGGGAGGTGATCCGTGCGATCGCCAATGGCGCGATCTCGGTGAACGACGCGCGGGTCACCGACCGGAGCCGCATCGTCGCCGCTTCCGACCTCAAGGACGGGGTGGTGAAGCTCTCCTTCGGCAAGAAGAAGCACGTGCTGCTCCGGGCGGTGTGAGCCGCGTGCAGCGTGCCAAACCGCACAACAGACCGCCGCGTCCTGATGTAGAACATTCCTGTCGCCCGGAACTGATCTTCTCCGGGGCAAAGACAGGAGGTTCACATGGCGGTCGACATCTTCCTGAAGCTTGACGGCATCAAAGGCGAGGCGATGGACGACAAGCACAAGGACCAGATCGACGTGCTGGCCTGGTCGTGGGGCATGGCGCAGTCGGGCACCACGCACATGGGTTCCGGCTCCGGCTCGGGCAAGGTCTCGGTGCAGGACCTGTCGATCACCAAGTATGTCGACAAGTCGAGCCCGACGCTGGCGCTGCACAGCTGCAACGGCAAGCACATCCCCAAGGGGCAGCTCATCATCCGCAAGGCGGGCGAGAAGCCGCTCGAATACGTCAAGCTCGACATGGAGGACATCATCGTCACCCACGTCTCGCTCGGCGGCACGGGCAGCGAGGACCGCCTGACCGAGAACGTCACGCTGAACTTCGGCAAGTTCAAATACGTCTACACCACACAGACCAAGGACGGCTCCGCCGGCCCCGAGATCGAGGCCAAGTGGGACATCCAGAAGAACACCTCGGCGTGACGAGCGGCGCCTGACGCCCTTCCGCACAGGAGGGGCATGCCGACCTCCTGCGAGCCGTCCCCGGGGCGGCTCTTGCTTCAGTCGGCCGGCTCCGGCTCGGCGCGGGGCCTACGCAAAGCCCGCTCTTTCCGTTCCGGCGGTGGCGCAGTGGCCCCGGTCGCCTCTTCCTCCGGGAGCATCCAGCTGAACAGCTTGCGCAGGATCCCGGGGGCGACCGCCGTAAGCGGATTGACCGTCAGGGTCGGCGCGCTCGCCTGGCCGGACACCTTGAAGTCGATCGCGAACAGGCCCTCGTTGCGGTTGCCGCCCCCGAGGAGCAGGCCCACGATCGGGACCTGGCTGAAGGCGTTGTTCAACCCATACGCCGGCACGAAGGTCCCCAGGATCTCGGTGCGGTCGCGCCCGTAATCGACATAGCCGGCCAGCGTGAAGCCGACCTGCGAACCCCAGATCACCACGTCCTTGTACTCGACGCGCGATGCGCTGCGCCTGAACTCGGCGTTGAGCTTGGCGAATTCGACGATATCGGCCTCAAGGCGTTCGGTGATCGCGCCCGTCCGATCCTCCGAGCCCGACTGGGTCGTGTTCGCCGCGATGGAGCGCAGCGCCGGCTCGTTCCTCACCGAGAACGAGCTGATCGCGACGGTCCCGCTCTGCACGGCATCGCCGAGGCTCGTCTTCACGACGAGATCGCCCCCGACCATGCGGCGATATAGGTCCAGAAAGCGGAGCGTCGCCCCGGCATCGTCGGATCTGACGACAAGCTGCGGCTGGCCCGCCTCCCGCACGAGCTGCGCGTCCACGGCGGCGGAGCGGAACTTGCCGCGAAGCTGAAGCGCCCGTAGGTCGCGGCCGCGGGTCCCGATCCTGGCCACGACCCCCGTCAGCGCCTCCTCGTTGTAGCCCGTGACGATGTTGACGGTCGCCTCGATGTCGAGATCCGGCGGCTCGCGCCCCTTCTGGCCGCCCCCCTCTGAGCCGGTGAGCCATTTCAGCACCGGCCGGGCGTCCCCGACATTCCCCTTCAGGGCGACCTTGTAGAGTTGCCCGCTCCGGTCGACCGAGGCCCGCATATCGTCGCCGGACGAGAGCTTGAACGTCCCAAGCTCCGCCTTCTCCAGGACGCCGTCGGTCGCGAAGGTGACGGTTCCGCGCAGCTGCACCGGCCCGGATTCCACCACGAGGTCACGCAGCTCGGTCCCCTCCCCCTCGCCGAAGGCGAAATGGATGCGCCCCGGCCGGCCCGCCGGCTTGCTCCAGCCCGGCAGCAGGCCCTCGATGGCGACCTTGGAGAGGTCCGCCTCGACCTTGGTGGGTCCCTTCGCGCCGGCTCCGAAAGGCACGACGAGCTTTACCGGAACGGTGCCTGAGACCTGAGGCGCGGTCGGGAGCGACCGCCGCGCCCGTGCCGCCTCGTCGAGGCTCAGATGGACCGCCACGTCGCCCGGCGCGGCCTTCGGCTGACGCAGATCGAAGGTCGCCGGCGCCCCTCCGAGCCGGCCCTCGCCACGGATTGAAAGCGCTCCCGCCTCGTAGCCTACGGCGAGCTGAGCGCCTTCCAGTTTCTCCCGGCCGACGATGCGCTCGACCGAGATGTCGGCGAGCGTGCCGGAGACGCTCACGGGAAGATCCGACAGCGGGGGAATTCTGTGCACGGTCAGCGGCAGCGAGACCCGCAGATCCGCCCTGCCCTTCACGTTCGCGGGGTCGATGTCGAAGGAGCCGAGCTCGCGGAAGACGGGAGAGCGTAGGAACGAGGCGAGCGCGTCGGCCCCGCCGTCGAGCCGGAAGTTGATCTGCGCCACGCTCGTGGCCAGATGCTCGTCAGCCTGACGGAAGCTGCCCCCCGAGAAGTTCAACCGGCGCCCGTCCGACATCTCGACCCGGCCCTGCCCGCTTGTCAGCGTCGTCGTGTTCCCGGTCGCCGCACCCACGAAGCTCAGCCCCGTCAACGGCGGGAGCCCGTCGATGACGTTCATGCTCGCGCCCGAGATCGTGAACGAGAGGCTGAGCCCGTTGTCGGAGATCGGCCGCCCCGAAAAGGCGCTCCGCAAGTCCTCGGGAGCGAGCTCGGTGCGGAGCTGCATGTCGCCGAGCCGCCCCGCCGAGAGGTTCCGGGCGAGGTAGCTGCGGAGTTCCGGATTCACGTTGCCCGGCCAGAAGGCGAGGAGCCGGCGCACGCTCGTCTCCTTCGCCTGGATGAGCGCGTGGAGCGAGACCCCTTCCGGCGACGTCGTTGCGGCGCCCTCGAGCGCAAGGTCCAGCTCCTCGCCCGTGAACCGGATCCGGTCGATCCGGATCCCCGTCTCGGCGAAGCTCGCCTCCGCGTTGAGCTCGGCGACCTTGAACGCCGGGTCCCGCGCCGTTGCACCTGCCCAGGTCGCGTCGCGCCCGGCCAAGCTGAGCCGCCAGGCACCATCTTCCCTGGAACGGAGTTCCCCGGCCAGCCGTGCTTCGATCGCGCCGCTTTTCACGTCGAGATCGGAGAGGTGGAAACTCCGCGCAGCCTCGTCCCAGGCGGCCGTGACTGCAAAGCGGTCGACCGGGATCGGCGTCTGCCCGGTTGCCGCCAGCGTGCCCTGCGTGCTCTCGAAATGGCCTGCGAAGCGGGTCAGGCGGCCCTCCGCCAGCTCGGCCGAGACCGCGCCGGAAAGCTTCAGGTCTGCGATCGCGGGGAAGTTCGCCATGCCGGTCAGCAGCATCGCGTCCTGGAGCGGGATCGCGGAGGCTTCGAGCTCCGCCCGTCGACCGGCCGCGCTCTCGCCGATCTCGCCGCCGAGCCGCCACGCCCCGCCCGGCCCTTCGAGCGAGATCGACATGCGCCGCAGCCCGTCGCCTAGGCGCTGGAACAGCGCGTTCACGCGCCCGAAGGCAGCCCGCTCGCGGCCATCCGACCCGATCACGATCAGCCGGGCATTGGCCACGGAGGCGCGGTCGAGCGCGGCGATCAGGCTGGCGGACCCGAGCACCGGATCGAGGAGGGAGGCGACCGCGCGGGAAACGGATGAGGGGCCCACCTCGCTGGCGGTCCCCTTTGGCTCCTCGGGACTCCGCTTGTCGGCGCCGACCGGCGCCGGCGCCGGGGGGCCGGACCCGCCTTCCGCAGGGGGCACGAAGGACAGGCCGCCGTCGCGCGCGACCTGAACCACGAGCTGGAGGTCGCGAAGCTCGATCTCGCGCGGGGAAAGCGCGCCGAAGACGAGCCCTGAGGGGTCTAAGCTCACCACCGCATAAGGCGCGCGGATGACGAGCTGGCCGGCTGGGTTGCGGATGTCGAGCCCCGTCGTCCGCACGGCCGGCATGGCGCCCTGGAGCTCGATCGCCGTGTCTGCCAGTTCCACCCGCCAGCCGGGGCCGATACGGCCGGCGAGCGCGGCCTCGAGCTGTTCCGAATAGTCCTTGAGGCTGACCGGGCCGGCCACCAGGCGCAGGTAGAACGCGAACGCCACGAGGAGGAGGCCGAAGGCCACGCTCAGCTTGACGTAGAAGGTGCGCCGCACGACCCGCCGCCAGCGGGAATCATGCCGGGTCCGTCTTGCGTTCCTGGTGGCGAGCAGCTTCATCCCCCCTCGAACAAAGTCACTCGCCCGGATCAGCGGTCCGTGATTCGGCCGGCAGCGTGCGATGGATTAGAAAACACCTCGTTTCCGGGCGAAACCGCCAGCGGCAGGCACCGGCATCACAATCAAGCCAATAGGTCGAAAGGAAGGCGAAGAATGCAGCTTCAGGTTGGTTCTCCGGCACCCGCGTTCACGCTTCCCGGACCCGGTGGACGCGAGATCGCCCTCTCGGGCTTCGCCGGGCGCAAGGTCGTGCTCTACTTCTATCCCAAAGACGACACGAGCGGCTGTACTCAGGAGGCTCGGGAATTCAGCGCGCTCAAGGCCGATTTCGAGGCGGCCGGGACGGAGGTGATCGGCATCTCCCCGGACAGTCCCAAGAGCCACGAGAAATTCGTCGGCAAGCACGGGCTGGAGCTGACGCTCCTGTCCGACGAGACGAAGGAGATGCTGCAGGCCTACGGAGTGTGGGTCGAGAAGAGCATGTACGGCCGCAAATATATGGGGGTCGAGCGAACGACCCTCCTGATCGACGGCGACGGCAAGATCGCCCGGATCTGGTCCAAGGTGAAGGTCCCGGGCCATGCCAAGGAGGTGCTGGAGGCCGCGCGCGCCCTCGGCTAGCCCGTCCGGCACGGCCGGCGTTGCGGGATCCTTAACCCTAACGATGTGTGATGGGGCCCGACCTCGACAGACGGTGCCCATGCGTCCCCACGCCTCCCCGGTCCATCGCCATGCGCATCGCCCGGCGCCAGCCCCGGGCACGGTCCTGCTCAGCCGCCGGGCCCTCCTGACGGCGGGCTTCCTGGCTACGAGCGCCCTCGCCTGGGCGGCCGCTACGACCTGGTACATCGCTTCGCGCGACGAGCTCGCGCAGCGCGTCTTCGTTCGCGAGACGGAGATGAGATTTGCGTACGAAGACCGGATCGCCCAGCTCTCCGCGCGGCTCGAGCGCGAGGTGACCGGGAACATGGTGGAGCGGCGCAGCTTCGAGGCCCGGATCGCGGCGGTCGCGGCCCGCCAGGCCGAGATCGAATCCCGGCAGGCATGGCTGCGCGCCGCCGCCGAACAGGCGGGCCTGACGGCTGCCAGCCCTGCCCTGACGGTCGCGGCCGGAATGCCGGAGCGGAGCGCGCGCAGAGTTCCGGCCGGCGAGGAGGCCAGGCCTGCGCCGCTCCTCGATTTCGGGCTTCGCCTGCGCGACGGCCGTGGCGAAGGGCCGCGGCCGGAATCCCCGCGCGACCGGCTGTCCGCGCTGGAGCGCAAGCTCGAGGCGACGGCAGCGGAGGAGGCGGAGATCAGCAAGACCGTGGGGCGGATCGCGCGCCAGCGGCTCGTCCGGCTTCGCTCGGCTCTCGACGCCACCGGACTCGATCTCGCCGGTTCTCCCTCTCCCGAGCGCGACATCGGCGGCCCCCTTGTGCCGGTCGACGTGAAGCCCGGATCCGGTCCCCTGGGCTTCCTCCTCTCGGATCTCGGCTCGAGCCTCGCCGAGATCCGGCGGCTCGACGCGCTGGCGCGCACGCTGCCGCTCGGCCAGCCGCTCGCAGGCGAGGTCGAGCAGACGAGCGGCTTCGGAACGCGCTTCGATCCGTTTACGCGCGGCCCGGCACTCCATACCGGGCTCGACTTCCGGGCCGAGCCGGGCACGCCCGCACGCGCGACGGGCGATGGCCGAGTGGTGTCGGCGGAGTATTCGGGCGGTTACGGGAACATGGTCGAGCTCGACCATGGGAATGGCGTCACGACGCGCTACGGTCACCTCATGTCCATTGCGGTGACCCCGGGCCAGCGGGTTCAGGCTGGCCAGATCGTCGGCCTGACCGGGTCGACCGGCCGCTCGACGGGCCCTCATCTTCATTACGAGACGCGAGTCGGCGGAGAGCCGGTCAATCCCGTCCGGTTCATCGAGGCGGGCAGGCTGAGCGGCCGCCTGAACGGGTGATCGGCTCGCAGGTCGGCCCGGCACAGGACGCGGCACCGCCACGGCGACCGATAACGGCTGGATAGCCCCGACGGGGCTCTGCCCCAGCCCTGCCGACACTGGATCGTCCGCCTTTCAGGCGAGCGGGTCCGGTCCGAAACGGTTCGGACCCGGGGTGCCGCGCAGGAAGCCGTTCTCCACGAAGGCCCAGATCCACCCGATCACAGGCACGAAGACGATCAGCACCCACCAGCCCGACTTGTCCCGGTCGTGCCACCGCTTCACCGCGACGGCGATGCTCGCCACAAAGGAGACGAGCCCAACGACCATCGAGGCGAGGCTGTTCGACCGGCCGAAGAGGAGCCAGTCGACAACGGACGCCGCGAGGGCCGCGGCGAGCAGCACCACGACCGCAAACCAATAGGCCTTGCGGCCGATGCGGCCCTCGAAGCCGAAGAGGAGCTGCGATAGCGTCATCGCCCTCCTGGCTCCGCTTCACGTCGCGAGCTCAGTTGCTCGCGAGATACTGCATCGGATCGACAGGGGTCGAGCCCTTCCGGATCTCGAAGTGGAGCTGCGGCGAGGTCACGTTGCCGGATTGGCCCGACTTCGCGATGACTTGGCCGCGGGACACCCTCTGGCCGCGCTTCACCTCGATCTCGCCGTTATGCGCATAGGCGGAGACGTAACCGTTGTCGTGCCGGATGAGGACGAGGTTGCCGTAACCCTTCACCTCGTTGCCGGCATAAGCGACGGTTCCGGCTTCCGCCGCCTTCACGGGGGTTCCGTCCGGGACCGCGATGTTGATGCCCTCGTTCCCCCCTGCCCCGCCGAAGCCGGAGATCACCCGGCCGCGCGCGGGCCACCGGAACTCGGCGGAGGGCGTCGCGGGCTGCACGGGTAGCGAGGCGGTCGATTCCGGCTCCCTGGCCGGCTTGGCGGGCTCGGGCTTCGGAGCCGCAACCGCCGCGACCTTCTGCGGCTCCGGCTTGGCCGCGGCCTTGACCGGCTCGACCGATTTCGGCTGCGCAGCAGCCATCTGAGCGGGCTTCGCAGGCTCCACCTTCGCCAGCCTAGGAGCTTCCTTCACGGCGACAGGCTTCTCCGGCACGGCCGCCATCTTCTGCGCGGAGCGCGGCTGAGCCTTCGGCTCGGGAACGGCTGCGGCCTTGGCCGGCTCGGGGCCCTTCTGCCAGGTGAGCTGGCCCGGGCGGATGCGCGCCTTCTCGGCTGCAGGCGCCGGGGCCGGCCTGACCTCCGCCATCTGCGAGCGCGAGACGAGCCGCCCCTGCTCGGGGCGCGTCGCCGGAGCCGGCACAGACTGGGCGACACGGGCCGGAGCCGCAGCGCGAGGTGCGGGGGCGCTCACGGCCGGGTTCAGACCGGCGACGGCCGGCCGCGATGCGTTGGCGCCTTCGACGGGAGCCGGCCGGTTGTACGCCGGGGCGGAGGCAACCTTCTGGGCGGGCGGGGCGAGCGGCACGGAGCGGACTGAGCTGCGGGGCATCGGAGCCGCAGTCGACGGCGCGTCGACGCTGCCCGTGAGGCTCGGCTCCTCGCTCTGCTCGGAGGCGAATGGGTTGGCGAAGGGGGTGCTGGAGAGACGCATCGCGTCCGAGCTGCAGGCCGCCGCCAGACTGCCGACCGCTCCGATCATCGCGAACCGGGACACGGTACGAGCCAACTCGCTCACCACACCGTTACGCATCGAACCCACCCGCACTGAACGCCTAACGCCACGATCCGATTAAAGCCGGATTCAGGTTAAACTTCCGTTGTGCCTCCGCCTGCGCGCTTAAGGGTCGTGACGGCACGCGACGAGGGGCGACAGCCTGACGGGCGCGCCGAAGGCGTGCGAAAGATCGCCCTCCTCGTCCCGAAAGATCGTGAGCAGCTGGGGCACCCCGTTCTGGATGGCCCCCCCCACCAGGCGGCCGCCGGCGACGAGGCGCGACGTGAGTGCGGGACTGAGATAGGGCAGCACGCCATTCAGAAGAATGCGGTGATAGCGGCCCTGCGTATCGCCGCCCTCCAGCCCGTCGCCGCAAACATGCTTGATGCGGGAAAACCCGGCGAGCTGCAGGCGCCGCTCCGCGCTTTCAGCGAGGATCGGCTGCCGCTCGATCGTATGGACCTCCGCCCCGATCCGGGCGAGGAGCGCGGTGACGTAGCCCGTCCCCGTTCCGACTTCGAGGATGCGCTGGCCCGGCTTGACCTCGAGCGCCGCCAACATGGCGGCGACCACGGCCGGCGCCGTCATCGTCTGGCCGCAGGGGATCGGGAGAGCGACGTCCGAACGCGCGAGGTCGGCGAAACGCCGGGGCGCGAAGAAGTCCCGCGGCACCGTCTCCATGGCGCGCAGCACGTTGAGGTCGAACACCCCGCGCTCGCGGAGAGACAGTACGAACGCGGCGGTCCCCTGCCGGAGGAGTTCGAACTCCGACGGCGGATCCAGGCTCAGAGCTGCGGACACGATACGCTACTCGACAGCTACGATGCCGCCGAAAGTAGCAAGGGCCGGTTAGGGAAAGGTTTTGGGTCTGGCCTCGCCCCAGCTCCCGTCACGGAGTGCCGCCGCTGCATGCGAGACGCAGCGCTCGAACGTCCCGAGGTCCCGCCCGGGATCGCTCCTCGCGGGCGCGGCCGGCGTGAAGACGCCCGTCCCGCCATGGGCGAGCAGCGCCTCGGCCAGCATCAGATTGTCGAACAGCTCGAAATTTTCGACCGCGTAGCCGTCCGCAGCGAAGAACTGCCCCCGCTCGGTCCGGAGCGGGCCGAAACCCGACCGCACGCGCTCAAGATGCGCGAGGGGATCGTTGGTGTAGCCGAAGACAGGCCGACCGAAGGCAAGCATGTAGCCGAGCTCGAACGCGGTGCCGGGATCGGCACCGACGCCGCGGAACGGAGTCAGGTTCGCGATCACCGCGTCCGCCTCTCGCATGGCGGCGCAGCAGGCCTGGAAGATGGCTGACGAGGTCGGCGCGACGGCTGGCCCGTCGAGATCGAGCGGGAAGAGACCGGCAAGGCCGTATCGCGCACAGATCGCGACCTTGCGCCGACCGACCTCGACGGCGTCGGGCAGGAAGACCTCCGGCCCGGCGAGATAGACCTTGGGCGTCAAGCGTCCGGGCCGAGGCTCAGACGAGCATCGCCATCGGGTTCTCGACGAGCTGCCGGAAGGCGGCGATCACCTCCGCGCCGAGCGCGCCGTCGATGGCCCGGTGATCGCAGGAGAGCGTGGCGGACATGACGGTCGCGACCGCAGGAGCGTCGCCCCGGACCACGACCCGCTTCTCGCCGGCGCCGACGGCCAGGATTGACGAATGCGGAGGGTTGATGATCGCGGTGAATTGTTTGATCCCGTACATGCCGAGATTGGACAGCGCCGTGGAGCCGCCCTGGTACTCGTCCGGCTTCAGCTTCCTGGCCTTCGCGCGGGCGCCGAAATCCTTCATGGCGTTCGAGATGGCCGAGAGGCTCATCGTGTCGGCCTTGCGGACAATGGGCGTGATCAGCCCGTCCGGGATTGCGACGGCCACGCCGATATCGACGTGCTTGTGGCGCAGCATCGAGCCCTCGGTCCAGGAGACGTTTGCGGCCGGCACCTGCATCAGGGCTAGCGCGTGCGCCTTGATCATGAAGTCGTTGACCGAGAGCTTGTAGGCGGGCTTGCCGTCCTTGTCCTTCGGGGCCGCGGCGTTCAGCTCTTCGCGCAGCTTCAGCAGCTTCTCCAGGTCGCAATCGACGGTCAGATAGAAGTGCGGCGTCGACTGCATCGAGGCGGCGAGCCGGCGCGCGATGGTCTTGCGCATATTGTCGTGCGGGATCTCCTCGAAGGAGCCCGGCTGGAAGAACTTCTTGATCTGCTCGTCCGACATGGCAGGCGCGCCGGCCGGAGCCTGAAGGGGCGCGGTCGATGGCGCACCAGCCTGGGGGACCAGGGGCCGTTCGGCCGCGGGCTTCGCTGCTCCTCCCTCGATTGCCGCTTTCACGTCGGCCTGAACGATGCGGCCATGCGGGCCGGACCCGGAGATCTGCGACAGGTCGAGCCCGCCCTCCTTCGCGATCCGTCGGGCGAGCGGAGAGGCGAAGATCCGTCCGCCCGGGGTACCGGCCCCGTTCGGCCGCGCGGCCTGCTGCGCTGCCGAAGCCTGGGTTGCCGGCTCGGCCGGGCCCTGCGGCGCCTCGTTCGAGCGGGCATAGCTCTGCTGCGCCTCGGCCGAGACCTTCATGTCGTCGTCGGCCTTCTTGGGCGCGGACGCCTCCCCTGGCCCGGCCTGCGAGCCGGGTTCCGTTGCGGCGATGCTCGTCGGGTCTTCGCCCTCGGCCGCGATGACGCCGATGACCTGGTTCACGGGTACGTCGGGTGTCCCGTCCGGGACCGTGATCTTGGCGAGCACACCCTCATCGACCGCCTCGACTTCCATGGTCGCCTTATCGGTCTCGATCTCGGCAAGGACGTCGCCGGACTTGATCCGGTCGCCCTCCTTCTTCAGCCACTTGGCGAGGTTGCCCTTCTCCATGGTCGGAGACAGCGCGGGCATGAGGATGTTGGTCGGCATCTGTTCAGGCCTCTGTCGAGGGCGGCGTATCGAAGGGGAAGAGATCGTCGAACGGAAAAGAGATCGCATCGAACGGTGGCGCTTGAACGAGCTCGCCGGCTTCGATCGTCGCAACCAGCAGCCATCGTCGCCCCATAAGCGAGAAAACCTCAAGCACGCGCTGCTCCGGGTCGAGCAGCCAGAGATGTTCAACACCGGCTTCCGCATAGAGGCGACGCTTGCCGCCGCGATCAAGCCTTGCCGTTGACGGCGAAAGTATCTCGCAGACCCAATCCGGCGAGACCTCGAAATAGGCCGTCTCCGGCAACCGCGGCAGACGCTCACGTCTCCAGCCGGCGAGATCCGGCACCACGACATTCTCCCGCAGGTGAAGCTCCGGCTCGGCAGCGAAGACCCAGCCGCCCGGACCGCCTCGACCGCGCCCGAACGGCATGTCGAGTTCGCCGCCCAAACGGAGCGACGTCGTGACGTGAGCCGGCCGCGGCCGCGGATGGGTCTCCAGCACGCCGTCGATGATCTCGGCGACGAGATGCTCCGGGACGGCTTCGAGATCGGCATAGGTGGCCGGTCGGCGCACGGGCTGCGACATGTCAGGCTCGGCTGGCGGCGGAGGCCGGATCATACGTCATCAGGCGGAACGTATCATCGAGCAGCACGGGATCCGCCGCGGCGCCATCAGTTGACCGCCCGGGTGGACCCGAGATCCGTCGGCCTGTTCAGCTCGGCCTCCATGCCCTGCCTGATGGCGGCGAGCGCCTCGTCCTCCGACATCCCGGTCTCGAGCGCGTAGATGCGGCTGGCATGCCGGGCGAGGTCGACGAGCAGGATCCCCCAGGTGAAGGGGTCGTCGAAGCTCCGCCTCAGACCGACGCTGACCGCCCCCTCGACGATCGAGGCGCGCAGGATCTCGACCCCGCCGCGCTCCACGGCGTCGGGCGGGACGGCGAGTTCCTCGAATTTCGGCTGGCTCACGACCTCACCGATACAGGACGGCTTTCGCCGCCTGCACCACCTCGCCGACGTTTGGAAGCGCGAGCTTCTCGAGATTGGCGGCATAGGGCATTGGCACGTCCTTGCCGGTGATGCGGGCAACCGGCGCGTCGAGATAGTCGAACGCCTCCTCCATGATGCGCATCCCGATCTCGGCCGTGACGCCCGATTGCGGGAAACCCTCCTCGACCGCGACGCAGCGGTTCGTCTTCTGCACGGAGCGGATGACCGTCTCGACATCCATCGGCCGAATGGTGCGGAGGTCTATCACCTCCGCCTCGATCCCTTCCTTGGCAAGCTCCTCGGCCGCCTTGAGGGCATAGGTCATGCCGATGCCGAAGGAGACGATGGTGACGTCCTTGCCCGTGCGGTGGATGCGCGCCTTGCCGATCGGCAGGACGAAGTCGTCCAGCTTCGGCACGGGCATGGACTGCCCGTAGAGGATTTCGTTCTCGAGAAAGATGATCGGGTTCGGGTCGCGGATCGCAGCCTTGAGCAGGCCTTTGGCGTCCGATGCGGTGTAGGGCATGACGACCTTCAGGCCCGGCACGTTGGAGTACCAGGCGGCATAGTCGTGGCTGTGCTGGGCGGCGACGCGCGCCGCCGCGCCGTTCGGCCCGCGGAAGACGATCGGTGCGCCCATCTGGCCACCGGACATGTAGAGGGTCTTCGCGGCCGAATTGATGATCTGGTCGATCGCCTGCATGGCGAAGTTCCAGGTCATGAACTCGACGATCGGCTTCAGTCCCGCGAGCGCCGCGCCGACACCCAGTCCGGTGAAACCGTGCTCCGTGATCGGCGTGTCGATCACACGCTTCGGGCCGAATTCCTGGAGAAGGCCCTGGGTGACCTTGTAGGCGCCCTGGTATTCCGCGACCTCCTCGCCCATGACGAAGACGTCCTTGTCGCGGCGCATCTCTTCCGCCATGGCGTCCCGAAGCGCCTCGCGGACGGTCATGGTGACCATCTCGGTGCCTTCCGGGATTTCGGGGGCGGCGGTAGTCTCGGGCTGAGGCGGAGATCCTGCCGCCGAGGGCGCCTTCGGGATGGCGGGGACGGTCGCGGGGGCGCCGCCTCCGGCCGGCACCTCCCCCTTGGCCTGCCCGCCGCCCGAGCCCGTACCAGACCCCGTCTCGCTGGCTGGCTCGACATTGGGCGCGACGCCCTTCGCCTCGGCCCCGTTCGGCTGGCCGGACCTGGCAGAAACGTCCTCGCCCTCCGCGGCGATCACGCCGATCGGCGTATTGACCGCAACGTTCTCCGTCCCGTCGCCCACGAGGATCTTGGCGAGCACGCCCTCGTCGACCGCCTCGACCTCCATGGTCGCCTTGTCGGTCTCGATCTCGGCCAGGACATCGCCCGACTTGATCCGGTCGCCCTCCTTCTTGAGCCATTTCGCGAGCTTGCCCTGCTCCATCGTGGGAGAGAGGGCGGGCATCAGGATGTCGGTGGCCATGGGTGCTCTGTTCGTTCGACGGGCAGGGCGGCGCGGACGGCGATCAGGCCTCGCGGAGCACGTCCGTCCAAAGCTCGGATACGTCGGGCTCGGGATCGTGAGTGGCGAACTCGGCGGCGTCGTTCACGATCTCACGGACCCTCCCGTCCAGCGTCTTGAGCTCGTCCTCGCCGATCTTGTGCCGCTCGATCAGGCGGCGGCGCACCATCTCGATCGGATCATGCTCCTCGCGCATCCGCGAGACCTCGTCCTTCGACCGGTACTTCGCCGGGTCAGACATCGAATGGCCGCGATAGCGGTAGGTCTGCATCTCGAGGATGTAGGGACCCTGGCCCGAGCGCGCGAAGTCGATGGCCCGCCGCCCGGCTGCATAGACCGCGCGGACGTCCATCCCGTCCACCTGCTCGCCCGGGATGTTGAAGGACACGCCGCGCTTGGAGAAATCGGTCTGCGCGGAGGCCCGGGACACGGATGTGCCCATGGCATAGCGGTTGTTCTCAATGACGTAGACGACCGGAAGCTTCCACAGCTCCGCCATGTTGAAGCTCTCGTAGACCTGCCCCTGGTTCGCCGCCCCGTCCCCGAAATAGGTCAGGGAGACGCGGCCGTCCTCGCGGTACCAGTTGGCGAAGCCGAGGCCCGTGCCGAGCGAAACCTGCGCGCCCACGATGCCGTGGCCGCCATAGAAGTGCTTTTCCTTGGAGAACATGTGCATCGAGCCGCCCTTCCCCTTGGAGTAGCCTCCACGGCGGCCGGTGAGCTCGGCCATCACGCCGCGCGCATCCATCCCGCAGGCGAGCATGTGCCCGTGGTCGCGATACCCGGTGATGACCTGGTCGCCCTCCTTGGCGGCCATCTGCATCCCGACGACGACCGCTTCCTGGCCGATATAGAGGTGGCAGAACCCGCCGATCAGGCCCATGCCGTACATCTGGCCCGCCTTCTCCTCGAAGCGGCGGATCAGCAGCATGAGGCGGTACGCTTCGAGCTCCTGGTCCTTGTTCAGCTCCGGCAGCTCGCCCTGTCCCTCGGCCTCGGTCGCATTCGAGGCCGCGCGGCTCTGCTTACGCGCTGCGACTGCCATCCAGGTTCCTCCGACGGATCTTGCGGCGACGGTAGACCACTCGGAGGCCGAAATCGAGTATGCCCGTCAAGGTTCCGCGGAGAGCGGCTGCACGATCACGAGGTCGTTCCTGTGCACGCGGCCCAGCATCACACGCGCGCGCTCCTCCAGGAGATCGCGATCGACCTGGTCGGAACGCAGCAGCGCCAGCCGGCGGTCCCAGGCGGCATGCTCGGCCTGCACGGCTTCGAGCTCTCCGCGCAGCTCGAAGACCTGCGTCTTGAGCGCCCGCTTGGCCGCCAGGCCGCGATTGCCCACCTGGGCGTTGTGGACGAAGTAGCCGACCGCCGCCGCCGCGACCGCGTACAGCGCGAGCGGGATGAGGAAAGCACGGAATCGTCGGCGAACGACCATGGCCCGAGCATCGCCCGGCCATGGTTAAGGCGGCGTTGAGCAACCGCCCGGCCACTCCGGAGCGATCCGGCGGGCACAGCTGCGCAGCTCAGTGTTCGGCAGGCCGCCGAAGCCGCATCCCGAACAGGGACGCGACGATCCCGCCCACGATCAGGACGAGGCCCAGCCACTGAGCCGGGCCCGGCACCTCGCCGAGGACCGGGATCGCGAAGAGCGCCCCGAGCACCGGAATGAGCGGCGGAAAGAGCTGCGTGCGGGAGGCTCCCAGCGTCCTGACGGCATGGCCCCACAACCAGAGGCCGACGATGCTGTTCAGCACGCCCTGGTAGAAGCACTGGAGGATGATCATCCAGAGCGGCACGGCCGCAAGGTGCGACACGCTGCCTGCAAGCCAGACCGGCAGGTACACGAGGGAAAGCACCGCGACGACGGCGGCGGACACGATCGGGCCGATCCGCCAGCGGTGCAGCAGGATGGGGTAGAAACCCCAGAGCAGGCCCGTGGTGAAGAACAGGAGGTCGCCGAGGAGGACATTGCTTCCGCCCGCCGACGAGCCCGCGATCGCGATGGTCGCAAGGCCGGCGAGGATCGTCACGAGACCCAGGACCGTGAGGAAGGGCGGCATCCCGCGCGCGGCGAAGACACCGTAGAGGACGCCGACCGTCGTCACCGTGCCCGGGCCGAGCGCCGCGCCATGGACGGCTGGGGCGAGCTTGAGGCCGGTATTCATGCAGAGCGTCATCACCACCCCGCCGGTCACGGCCAGGAGGATGCCGCGACGCCAGCCTAGCCCCGCGCAGGTGACCGCGTCGTGCCGGACGAAGACCGGCAGCAGCAGGAGCCCGGCCACCCCGAACCTTGCCGCCGCGAGATCGCCGGGTGTCAGGCCGTATTGCGTGCCCAGTCGCGTGACCGCGAAGTTCGCGCCGAAGATGACCATCGCGCCCAGGATGGCGAGGACGGCGAGGCGCGGGCTCACGAAAGGATGGAGAAAGTCGGCATCGCAGCCGACCTATCAACTCCCGTGCCGCTCGGCACTCCTCAGGCCGCCGATCTCACCTTCAGGGCGGACCGGCCGGCATAGCGCGCGGCCGAGCCCAGCTCCTCCTCGATGCGGATGAGCTGGTTGTACTTCGCCAGACGGTCGGACCGCGCGAGCGAGCCGGTCTTGATCTGCCCGCAATTGGTCGCGACCGCGAGGTCGGCGATGGTCGAGTCCTCCGTCTCGCCGGAGCGATGGGACATCACGGCCGTGTAGCCCGCACGCTGCGCCATCTCGACGGCGGCAAGCGTCTCGGTGAGCGAGCCGATCTGGTTCACCTTCACCAGGATCGAGTTGCCCAGGTTCATCTCGATGCCCTTCGAGAGGCGCTCCACGTTGGTCACGAAGAGATCGTCCCCGACCAGCTGGCAGCTCTCGCCGATGCGGCGGGTCAGCTTGAACCAGCCGTCGAAATCGTCCTCCGCCATCCCGTCCTCGATCGAGACGATCGGGTAGGAGCCGACGAGCTTCGCCAGGTATTCGGCCTGCTCGTCGGGCGAGCGGGTCACGCCTTCCCCCTCGTAACGGTAGGCGCCGTCCTTGAAGAATTCGGTCGAGGCGCAATCGAGCGCGAGGAGGACATCCTCGCCCGGCCGGTAGCCGGCCGCCTCGATGGATTTCATGACGAAGTCCAGCGCCGCCTCGGCCGACGGCAGATTTGGCGCGAAACCGCCCTCGTCGCCGACATTCGTGTTGTGCCCGGCATCCTTCAGGGCCTTCTTCAGCGTCTGGAAGATCTCGGCCCCGGTGCGGACCGCGTCGGCAAGCGTCGGCGCGCCGACCGGCATGATCATGAATTCCTGGAAGTCGATCGGATTGTCCGCATGCGCACCGCCATTGATGATGTTCATCATGGGCACCGGCAGGACGCGCGCCTGCGTTCCGCCGACATAGCGATAGAGCGGCAGGCCGGAGGCGTCCGCCGCGGCCTTCGCGACCGCAAGGGAGACGCCGAGTATCGCATTCGCGCCAAGGCGCGACTTGTTCGGCGTGCCGTCGAGCTCGATCATCGCCTCGTCGATCTCGACCTGGTCCTCGGCCTCCATCCCGCCGAGCGCATTCATGATCTCGTTGTTGACGGCCTCCACCGCCTTCAGCACGCCCTTGCCGCCATAGCGCTTCCTGTCGCCGTCGCGCAGCTCGACCGCCTCGTGAGCGCCGGTCGAGGCGCCGGACGGGACCGCCGCCCGGCCCATCGAGCCGTCCTCGAGCACCACGTCCACCTCGACCGTCGGGTTGCCGCGGCTGTCCAGAATCTCGCGGGCGACGATGTCGATGATGGCGGTCACAGGGCTCTACTCCAGAGGGAACGGCCGGCAAGCGCGGGGCCGGAATGCCCGCGGCTTATTGACCGAAAGCGCTGACCGGGCAAGCGAATGGGGCTATCTGGAACCGAGCTTCCCTGCGCGACAGACAGATGACCGACGACCTTTCCCGGGCGGGCCTCCAGCTCGGCCAGCCGACCCCCCTGCCCCGCTCGCCCGAGGAGGCGCGGCTCGACCGGGTGCCGAACCCGCATCCCGACACGGATTACCTCGCGCGGTTCACGGTGCCGGAATTCACCTCCCTCTGCCCGGTGACCGGACAGCCAGACTTCGCAACGCTCGTGATCGACTACGTGCCGGATCGCTGGCTCGTGGAATCGAAGTCGCTGAAGCTCTATCTCACGAGCTTCCGCAACGAGGGGGCGTTCCACGAGGATTGCACCGTCAAGATCGGCAAGAGGCTCGTCGCACTGCTCGAGCCGCGCTGGCTCAGGATCGGCGGCTACTGGTATCCGCGCGGGGGCATCCCGATCGACGTGTTCTGGCAGACCGGCGAGCCTCGCCAGGGGGTGTGGCTGCCGGACCAGGGCGTGCCGGCCTACAGGGCGCGCTGACGGGGGAACAGCACCGCGGCCGAGACGATCCCGAGAGCGAGGACGCCGCAGGCCGCCGCCGCCAGCGTCGGCATCACGCCGGCGGCGACGAGCCCGGCCCCGATCACGGGCGCACCGATCGCCTGTCCGGTGAAGTAGCTGAAGGCATGGAGCGAGACCGCGGATGCCCGCGCCTCGGCCGTGAGCTCGGTCACCTGCGTCTGGTAGCTGTTGTGCAGCATGTAGAAGCCGACGCCGAGCAGCAGCATCGCCGCGGCCTGGAGGGGCCAGCCCGGCCCGGCGGCGATCACCAGGAAGGGGCCGGCCCCGAACGCGCCCGCCGTCATCAGCATGCGCCGGACCCCGAGAACCCGAAGGAGCGCCCGTACCGAGAGCGTATAGAGCATGCCGCCCGCCGCGAAGCAGGCGATCATGATCCCCGCTTCCGGCGCGCCGCCGAGCCCCCGCTCATCGAGGAGCGGGGCCAGATAGGGCTGCACGCCGAAGATGATCCCACCCTCGACGAAGACGAAGGCGAAGAGGGCGCGCGCCCGCGGCATGGCGAGGATCGCCCCGTATCGCCGGACTGCGACCCGCACACTGAACGTGCCCGAAGCGGGGCGGGCATGGCGCAGGCCGACAAAGGCCGCCACGGTTGCGGCCGCACCGAGGAAGCCGGCGAGCGCGAAGACGCCCCGCCAGCCGATGGCCGCCGTCAGCACCCCGGACAGCGACCCCCCGAGGAGCTGGCCGCTGATCGAGAACAGGAGGAAGCGGCTGATCGCGACCTGCCGCTCCGCCATCGGCACCCTGTCCCCGATCGCCGCGAGGACGAGCGGGATGATGCCGCCTCCGGCCGCGCCCGACAGGATCCGCAGGGCGAGCAGCGTGTCGAGATCGGGCATCAGGCTCGCGAGGCCGAGCGACACCGCCAGCACCAGGAGGCAGATCTTGATGATGCGCTCCTTGCCGAGCGCGTCCCCGACGGGTCCGAGGATCGGCTGGACGAGCGCGTAGGGCAGCGCGAAGGCGCTCGCGAGGAGGGCGACGTCGTGCGCCGGCCGGGCGAGATCGCGGGAGATCTCGCCGACCATCGGGTCGACGAAGCGCATCGCGAAGGTCGACGCGAAACCCGAGAGCGACAGGACGAAGAGGAGCCGGCGCGTCTCCGCCCCGTCGTCCGAGCCGTGGCTCACCGTGCGGCCAAGCCCGAGGAGGATCGGTGCCTCTTGGCGAGCTCGTCGAAGGCCTTCAGCTCGGCGAGCAGGGCAGGCATGTCCCGCAAGGGCACCATGTTCGGGCCGTCGGAGGGCGCCTTGTCGGGGTCCTGATGCGTCTCGATGAAGAGCCCGGCGACCCCGACCGCGACCGCCGCGCGGGCGAGAACCGGGACGAAGCGGCGCTCGCCGCCAGAGCTGGTCCCCTTGCCGCCGGGCTGCTGCACCGAATGGGTCGCGTCGAAGATGACCGGCGCGCCCGTCGTCTCGGCCATGATCGGCAGCGAGCGCAGGTCGGACACGAGGGTGTTGTAGCCGAACGAGGCGCCGCGCTCGGTCACCAACACGTTGGGGTTGCCCGAGCTCGTTACCTTGGCGGCCACGTTCGCCATGTCCCAGGGTGCGAGGAACTGGCCCTTCTTGACGTTCACCACGCGGCCGGTCCGGGCGGCCGCGACGAGCAGGTCCGTCTGCCGGCACAGGAAGGCCGGGATCTGCAGGATGTCGGCGACCTCGGCGACGGGGGCGCATTGCTCGGCTTCGTGCACATCCGTCGTGACCGGGAGCCCGAGCCGCTCCTTGATCTGCGCGAACACCTCCATGGCCGGCGCAAGTCCGATGCCCCGCGCGCTCGAAGCCGAGGTGCGGTTCGCCTTGTCGAAGGAGGACTTGTAGACGAGCCCGATCCCGAGATCCTCCGCCATCTCCTTGAGGGCGGAGGCGATCTCCAGGGCGTGGTCCCGGCTCTCCATCTGGCAGGGCCCGGCGATGAGCGCGAGCGGCAGGCCGTTGCCGAACCGGACCGGCCCCGCCGCCACGATCGGGGCGGCGCCGGTCACGTCGGCGTCCTCAGGCGGGCAAGCGCCTCGTCGATCTTCGCGCGCCGGGCCTCGGCTTCCGCGCGGCGCTCGCGCTGCTCCTCCACGACCTCCTCGGGCGCCCGGGCCAGGAAGTCGGGATTGCCGAGCTTGGCGTCGATCTTGCCGATCTCGCCGTCGAGCTTGCCGCGCTCCTTCGTGAGCCGCGCGACCTCCGCCGCGATGTCGACGATGCCGGCGAGCGGGAGCGCCGCGACCTCGCCGCGCACGATGAGCTGCAGAGACTGCTCGGGCGCGACATCGGCGGCAGAGATGGCGGAGACGCGGGCGAGCCGGCGAATCGTCTCGCCCCAGGCCTCGACGCGCGAACGCGTCGCGGGCGACGGCGAGAGGAGAACGAGCGGAACCTGAGCGCCGGCGGGCACGCCCATCTCGGAACGGACGGAGCGGATCTCGGAGACGAGGTCGACGACCCAGCCGATCTCGGCCTCCGCCGCCGGATCCGCAAGGTCCCGAGCCTCTGGCCAGGCTGCGAGCGCGAGCACCCCTCCCCCCACGGCCGGGCTCGCGGCGCCGCCACGCCCCTCCTCGAGCAGCTCGAGCGAGGCCCCCAGCGCGTCCGCGGAGCGCACGGACCAAAGCTCCTCCGTCAGGAAGGGCATGAAGGGATGGAGCGTCTTGAGGATCAGCTCGAACACATGGGCGATCGTCGCCCGGGTCTCGTCCTTCTCCGGCCCGTCCGCGCCCTGGAGGACGGGCTTTGCGAGTTCCAGATGCCAGTCGCAGAAGGTGTTCCAAACGAAGCGATAGGCTGCGCCCGCGCCGTCGTTGAAGCGGTACTCGTCGATCGCCGCCGTCACCGCCGCGACCGCGCTCGCCGCCTCGCCCAGGACCCAGCGGTTCAACGGCAGTCGGACGGCAGCGGGATCGAACCCGCGCACCGGGACGCAGCCGTTCATCTCGGCGAAGCGGGCCGCGTTCCAGATCTTGGTCGCGAAGTTGCGGTATCCCTCCACCCGCTGCAGGGAGAGCTTGATGTCCCGCCCCTGCGCCGCCATCGCCGCGAGGGTGAAGCGGAGCGCGTCCGCGCCGTACTTGTCGATCAGCTCGAGCGGATCGATGACGTTGCCCTTCGACTTCGACATCTTCGCCCCGCGCTCGTCGCGGACGAGAGCGTGGATATAGACCGTGTCGAACGGCACGCGGTCCATGCAGTAGAGGCCCGTCATCATCATCCGGGCGACCCAGAAGAAGATGATGTCGAAGCCGGTGACCAGCGTGTTGGTCGGATAGTAGCGCGCGAGCTCCGGCGTCTCCTCCGGCCAGCCGAGCGTCGAGAAAGGCCAGAGCGCGGAGGAGAACCAGGTGTCGAGGACATCCTCCTCCCGCGTCAGATAACCGGCGGCGCGCTCCGGGTCGGACGCGATCGCCGCGCCCTCCTCTTCGGTGAGGGACCCCTCGACGACGTCCCGCGCGAGCGCCGCGGCGAGCGCCTCCTCCTCCGTCTCAGCGACATAGACGTGGCCGTCCGGGCCGTACCAGGCCGGGATCTGGTGGCCCCACCAGAGCTGGCGCGAGATGCACCAGGGCTCGATGTTCTCCAGCCACTGGAAGAATGTCTTCTCCCAGTTCTCCGGCACGAAGCGCGTCTCGCCGGAGCGGACGGCGGCGAGCGCCCGCTCGGCGAGCGGCTTCACGTTCACGAACCACTGATCGGTCAGATAGGGCTCGATGACGACGCCGGAGCGGTCCCCATGCGGCACGGCATGCGTGTGCGGCTCGACCTTTTCCAGGAAACCCTGCGCCTCCAGCATCGCCACGATGCTCTTCCGGGCGGCCTCGCGGCTCTCGCCCTCGAGATGGGCGAGGTTGAGCTGGGCTTGCTCCGCCGCTTCGGGCGAGAGGTCGTCCCAGAAGCCCTCGCTCTCCAGGATGCGTATCTCGGCCGCCGGCCCGAGGACATTGATCGGCCTGAGGTCGTGGCGCCGGCCGACCTCGAAGTCGTTGAAGTCGTGCGCCGGCGTGATCTTGACCGCGCCGGTGCCCTTCTCGGGATCGGAGTAGTCGTCGGCGACGATCGGGATGGGCCGCCTGACGAGCGGCAGGATGGCCCGCCTGCCGACGAGGTCCGAGAAGCGCTCGTCCTCCGGATGGACCGCCACGGCGACGTCCCCGAGCATCGTCTCGGGACGGGTCGTCGCGACCGTGATGAAGCGTTCCGGCTCACCCTCGATCGGATAGCGGATGTACCACAGGCTGCCCCGGGTCTCGACCTGCTGCACCTCGAGATCCGAGATCGCCGTCCCGAAGGCCGGATCCCAGTTCACGAGACGCTTGTCCTTGTAGATCAGGCCGTCGCGGTAGAGCTGGACGAAGACCTTCAGGACGGCGCGCGACAGGCCTTCGTCCATGGTGAAGCGCTGGCGCGACCAGTCGCAGGAGGCGCCGAGCCGCTTGAGCTGGCTCACGATCGTGCCGCCGGACTCCTCCTTCCAGGCCCAGACCCGGCGGACGAATTCCTCGCGTCCGAGCGTGCGGCGGTCGGGCTGCCTCTGCTCGGCCAGACGGCGCTCGACCACCATCTGGGTCGCGATGCCGGCATGGTCCATGCCCGGCTGCCACAGCACGTCGCGCCCCCGCATGCGCTGGTAGCGGCAGAGAACGTCCTGGAGCGTGTTGTTGAGGGCGTGCCCCATATGGAGCGAGCCCGTGACGTTCGGCGGCGGGATGACGATGCAATAGGGCTCCGCACCCTGCCGGTCGGGCCGGCCGGCCTTGAATGCATCCGCCTCTTCCCAGCGCCGGGCGATGCGCGCTTCGACGGCGGCGGGGTCGAACGTCTTGTCCATGATCTCGCGCGTGCAATCCCGATGGCCCCGGGCGCAGCCAGGGGGCGTCAGGGGGCTTTGGAGCCCTGTGCCGGGTTCGTCAACCGCGGCCGGCCGCGGGGTGGGCGGTCCGAGGCGCGGATCAGCCGCGCCCGCGCGCGACGCGCTCGATCTCGGCCCGGACGAGGCGTTCCACCAGGGGCGGAAGGTTGTCGTCGAGCCACATCTTCAGCATCGGCTTGAGCATGTCCTTGACGAGGTCCTCGAGCGTGCGCGCGTTCTGCGTCAGGACCGTGTGCGACAGCATCTGGAACGCCTGCCCGACGGAGGCGCCGGCGGCGCTGGACAGGAGCGCCTCCGTGATCGCCGCATCCTCGACCGGCGGCGGCGACGGAGGGGGCGGCGCGGCGGCCTGCAGGACGGCCGCAAGCGGCCGGACCGGCTGAGGCTCGGGCGGGGGCGGCGCGGCGGGTTCCGGCGCGGGTGCCTCCTCCGCGAAGTCGATCTCGGGAACCTCCAGATCGAGGTCGGGGAGCGGCTCGGGCTCGGCCTCGGGCGGCGGAACGGCGAGGCTTACGGGCTCGGCGAGCTCCAGCACGTCATCGGTTTCGGGGTCCTCGGCTGGCCCGGTTTCCCCACGCGCCGGCTCGGGCTCCTTCGCGACGTCCTGATCCTCGGCGATGATGCGCCTGATCGATGCGAGGATTTCCTCCATCGACGGTTCTTGCGTCTTCGCGCTCGCCGCACTCATCCAACAGCCCAGTTCAGGTGAGGGCCGCCGGCGGAATCATCGGCCGACCCTCCTCAATATCCCCGCGCCGAATCGGACGATCAAGCAGCCCCTGCTCCGGACCACAGCGGAATCGATCAGCGGCCGTCCGGGGTGCGCAGACCCCAGGGCAGATCCTTCACCTGGTCGAAATGCTGCTTGGCGCTGTAGATGGCCGTGTTCAGGCCGAGCGACTGGGCGCTGAGCCGGCCGATCGAGTTCACCACCGAGAAGGACGCGACGACGCGGTCGCGCTGCGCCGTGATCAGGTTCACGCGGGCGTTCAGCAGCTCCTGCTGCTGGTTGAGGACGTCGAGCGTGGTGCGCTGGCCGACGCGCGCCTCCTCGCGGACGCCCGTGAGGGCCACCTCGGCGGCGGCGACCTGCGCCTGCGCGGCCTGCACGTTCGCCTTCGCGGCCTCGAGCTGGCCCCAGGACGAGATCACGGCCGCCCGGACGGAATCGCGCGTCGCCTCCGCCTCGATCCGGCGCTGGCCGGCCGTCTCCTTGGCCTGCCGCACGCGGGCATAGACCTCGCCGCCCGTATAGATCGGCACCGTGATCTGCCCAGCGATCGTGGCGCTGGTCGCCCGGTCCCCCGGAAAGGACGATTCGAAGGCCTGGTTGACCTGCCCGACGACGTTCACGGTCGGCGCGAGCTCGCCCTCCGTGACCTTCACCTGGAGTTCGGCCACGTCCACCGCGTGCAGGGCGGACAGGACGGCCGGATGCTCCTCGAGGCCGATCTGCACGGCCGCCGCGAGCGTTCTCGGAACCAGCCGGTCGACGGGGCGGCCCGGCGCGAGCTGACGAGGCTCGACCCCGACGATCTGACGGTAGATGGCGATTGAGGATTGGAGGTTGCCCTCCGCCACGCTCACCTGCGACCGCGCGGCCGCCAGCCGGGACTCGGCCTGCGCGACGTCTGTTCGCGTCACCTCGCCCACGTTGAAACGGTCCCGCGTCTGGCGAAGCTGCTCCTCCAGAACCTCCACGTTGTTGCGCTGGAGATCGAGGATCGCCGTGTCGCGCAGGACGTTCATGTAGGCCTGCGCGCCGTTGAAGAGCGTGGTCTGCTCCGTGGAGCGAAGGGACTCGCGCGCGCCGAGCACCTGCGATTCGGCCTGGCGGACGGAGTTCGCCGTCCGGAAGCCGTTGAACAGGTTCTGCTGGACGGTCAAGCCGATCGTACCGGGAAACAATCCCCGATTCAGGTCGGTCAATCCCCCGCCGGCGCCGCCTGCCGTGCGCGCCGTCTGGTAGCTCGCTCCGACCGTGCCGCTGGCCGAGACGCTCGGACGGTAGCCGGACAGCGCGCGCGGGACGTTCTCATCCGTGGCGCGCACGGCCGCACGCTGGGCGTCCAGCGTCGGGTTGCTCGAATAGGCTCGCGCGAGCGCGCTTAGCAGCGTTTCCGCCGAGGCAGGCCCGGACGTGCCGAGCGCGGCCAACGCCAGGAGGATGAGCCGCCGTTTGGGATGATACTTGATCGACACGCCTTGCCCGTTCCGCCGGCGCGACGCGGCTCCTTGCCGGCCGGAATCGCGTTTCGCCGCGCCGCTATTCGTAGCGCTTGCCCGACGAAGGGGAAACGGCTCGGCCTGCAATGCACGCCGTTTCTCGATGCAGTGCCGCAAATTAGCGACACCGGCGACCGAAATGGCGGGACGGCCTAGAACTGAAAGCTCGGCTCTGCCCTGAACTCGCGCAGAACGGGAGCGGAGGCGTCGAACAGCCGGCGTAGACCGAAGCCGCTGCCGGCGCGCACATAGAGCATGGCGTGTCCCGCGGCCCCCTCGCGCACGAGGCAGGCGAGACGCCCGCCTTCCTTGAGTTGCGCGAGCAGCGCGTCCGGCCGCTCCTCGACCGCACCGTTGACGAGGATCACGTCATAGGGCGCGCGTGGCGGGTGACCCTTGGCGAGCGGCCCGACCACCACCTCGGCCGGCCGGCCGGCCCCGGCGAGTGCCGAGCGCGCGGCGGCCGCGAGCGCCTCGTCCGATTCGAGCGCCACAACCTCCGCCCCGAGCGTAGATAGCAGCGCCGCGGCATATCCGTGCCCCGTCGCGACATCCAGCGCCCTCGCCCCGGGCTCGATCTCGAGCTCCTGCACCATGCGGGCGAGCACCATCGGCTGCAGCATCCAGCGCGGCTCGGCACCGCCTTCGGCGACGTTCACGTTCCGGTCGAGATAGGCGAAGGCTGCCTGGCTTTCGGGCACGAAGCGCTCGCGCGGGATCTCGGCCATCGCGGCAAGGACCGCGCGGTCCGTCACGTCGAACGTCCGCAGCTGGTTGTCGACCATGTTGCGGCGCGCGCGGGCGAAATCCAACATCCGGTTCACTTCCTGGCGGATCGATGGCGGGGTTCTCCGGGATCATGCCCGCAAACGCAAGGCGAGTGCTGGCCCGCATCGCGAGCAGGCGCTGACCCGCTTCGCGCGGCGATCTTTTCCGCTTAGGCTCGCCACGGCCGCAGGACGGCGCAGGCCCGCCCGTCCCGGCTTGGGGGAGAGAAGCATGAAGAGAGTGGTCATTGCGGCGGCGGTGCTCGCGGCCGTCTCCGGGCCGGTTCTGGCTCAGAGCAGAGCAAGTGGCACCAGCGCGGGCGGTCCCGCCCGCGTCGGCCCGCCCGGGCAGATCGGCGGCGGAGTTCCGGGAACGCAGCCAAACGTCGTCGAGCAGCGCATGATCGAGCGCAAGGCCGCCACCCCCGCCCCGAGAACCGCGCGGAAGGCGAAGAAGAGCAGGAAGGCGATGTGAGGGCGCCCCGCCTCGCGCCTTCCGCGGGGCCAGCGCCTTCATTCCGGTTTGGAGGCCTCGCCCGGAATCGAACCGGGGTGCAAGGATTTGCAGTCCTCTGCGTAACCACTCCGCCACGAGGCCGCCGGAGAGGCAGCCGATATATCGCCATTGGGGAAAAGAGCAACCGGGATCGGCAGGTCGGCTGGGGGCGGCAACACAATGGTCGCAGATGCGCCGATCCCGGCCTCGACCCGCTTGCGCCCGCCGCTCCGGCTGTATATGGCAGCCGCACTGATCCGCGGTAGCTCAGTGGTAGAGCAGCCGGCTGTTAACCGGCTGGTCGTAGGTTCGAATCCTACCCGCGGAGCCAGTTCCCATCAATCCTGAGAGCATCCCTCGCCTATAGGTCGCGATACGCTTCGCCGACCGGCGCGAGACTTTGGCGCGTCCGACACCATTCCCGCAAGGCATGCCGACGCATAGCATCGGGGCGGCGGGTCAGGCCGCCGCGCGCGTGGCCGCCTCGCTCGCGAGGCCCAGCATCAGCTCGGCATTCTGGACGGCCGCGCCGGACGCGCCCTTGCCGAGATTGTCCAGCCGCGCCACGAGCAGCGCCTGGCCGACATCCTCCCGGCCATAGACCCGCAGCTCCATCAGATCCGTGCCGTTCAGCGCCTCGGGCTCGAGCCGGTCGTCCGGAGACGACTGGACGACCTTCACCTGGCCCTCGGCCGGGTAATGGTTCCGCAGCGCCGCCTCGAGATCGCGCAAGCCCGGCCGGGCAGGCAGAGCCCCAAGGTGGAGCGGCACCGAGACCAGCATGCCCTGCCGATAGTTCCCAACCGAAGGAATGAAGATCGGCCGGGCCGCGAGCCGTCCATAGGTCTCGATCTCCGGCAGATGCTTGTGTGCGAAGCCGAGCCCATAGAGCTCGAATGAGGATGCCTTGCCGGTCTCGAAGCTCTCGATCATCTGGCGCCCGCCGCCGGAATAGCCCGACACCGCATTGATCGAGAGCGGATGGTCCGCCGGGATCAGCCCGGCATCGACGAGCGGGCGGATGAGCGCGATCACGCCCGTCGAGTAGCAGCCAGGGTTCGAGACCTTCCGGGCGGAGGCGATCGCGTCGGCCTGCCCCTTCGCCATCTCGGCGAAGCCGTAGGTCCAGCCGGCTTCCGTCCGGTGAGCCGTGCTGGCATCGAGGATGCGGGGCGCATTCGCTCCGAGTTCCTCCGCCAGAGCCACCGCCTCCCGGGCCGCGGCGTCCGGAAGGCAGAGGATCACGAGGTCCACCTCGGCCATCATGGCCTTGCGTGCGGCCGGATCCTTGCGCCGCTCCGGATCGATGCTGCGGATGACGAGGTCGGAGCGACCCTCCAGCCGCTCGCGGATGCCAAGGCCGGTCGTGCCGGCTTCGCCATCGATAAAGACCGACTTCATCGCAAATCTCCGTGCGGAGCGGCGGGCGGCGCTCGCCCATCCGGAATGTCAGTTGCAAGGAGCCGTCCCGGTTCCGGGACGGAAAGGTGGCCAGCCGAGACGGCCGGACGAGCCGCGATGCGGCGCTCTCAGGCGCGGCGTCGTCGAAGGGCGGCTCGGGTCGACATGCCGCACATATGCGGGCGCGCCCCGGAGGTGTCAATCACGGGCTCCTGACCGGAATGCCGGAACCACCAAAGCCGAGCCGATGCGGAAGGCGCGGGCCAAGAACATCAGCGGACGCTCGAAGATGAGCGAGGCGGAAGTCGCGAAGGCCCTCGCCTGATCTCCTTGTCAGGCCTGCGGGCGACTGCCATCCTCACCTCATGGGCGAGGCTCTCGACCTCTACGAGACCGATTTCATCCGCTGGGCCGAGAGCCAGGCCCAGGCCCTGCGCGCGGCCGCCGGTGCGCGCGTGAACCTGCCGATCGACTGGGAGAACGTCGCCGAGGAGATCGAGAGCTTGGGCAAGTCGCAGCGCAGGGAGCTGCGCTCGCGGCTCGATACGATCATCGAGCACCTCCTGAAGCTCGCCTATTCGCCGTCCGTCGATCCTCGCGAAGGCTGGCGGAGCACGATCTCGCGCGAGCGCCGCGCCATCCAGCTTCTCCTGGACGACAACCGATCGCTGCGCCGCGAAATACCGGTCATCCTGGAGAATGCATTGCCGGGCATGGCCGACCTCGTCGCCGAGGAGCTGCTCCATCGCGGCGAGATCACGCGCGCGGGGGCCGAGAAGATCAGGACGACCCGCTTCTCGGAGGCGGAGGTTCTCGAAAGATGGTTCCCCACCCCCGGGGGCGACCGCTGAAACGAGAAAGGGCGCCGCGCGGCGCCCTTTCCATGTTCCGATCCGGTCTGGCCGATCAGCGCTTGGAGAACTGGAAGCTCCGGCGCGCCTTCTTCTTTCCGTACTTCTTGCGCTCGACCACGCGCGGGTCGCGGGTGAGGAAGCCCTCGCGCTTCAGCGGCGGACGGAGCTCCGGCTCGTAATGGGTCAGCGCCTTGGCGAGGCCGTGGCGCACGGCGCCGGCCTGACCCGAGAGCCCGCCGCCGGCCACCGACACGACGACGTCGTATTGAGTGGCGCGGTTCACCAGCTGCAGCGGCTGCTGGATGATCATCTGCAGCACCGGGCGGGCGAAATAGACCTCGACCGGCCGGTCGTTGACCGTGATCTGGCCCGAACCGGGCTTCACCCAGACGCGCGCGACGGCGTCCTTGCGCTTGCCTGTCGCGTAGGCGCGGCCCTGGGCATCGACCTTCTTCTCGTAGCGGGGCGCCTCGGGCTGGACCGCCTGGGTGGTCTGGCCGAGATCGGCGAGGGACTGGAGGACCGCCATGATCAGGCTCTCACGTTCTTGCTGTTGAGGGCGCCGACATCCAGCGTCTCAGGCTGCTGGGCGGCGTGAGGGTGTTCGGCGCCCTTGTAGACGCGCAGATTGCCGAGGATCTTCCGGAAGAGCGGGCCGCGCGGCAGCATGCGCTCGACGGCCTTCTCCACCACGCGCTCGGGGAAACGTCCGTCGAGGATGGCCTTCGCCGAGCGCTCCTTGATCCCGCCGATATAGCCGGTGTGATGGTAATAGACCTTCTGCTCACGCTTGCGGCCGGTGAACACCACCTTGTCGGCGTTGATGACGACGACGTTGTCGCCGCAATCGACATGCGGGGTGTAGTTCGGCTTGTGCTTGCCGCGCAGCCGCATCGCGACGATCGAGGCAAGGCGGCCGACGACGAGGCCCTGGGCGTCGATGACGACCCACTTCTTGTCGACCTCGGCCGGCTTCAGGGAAAACGTCTTCATGGGTTCTTCCGAGGCGGCCGGGCCGCCGAAAAGCAAAGCCGCCGCAAGGCGCGACGGCGAGTGCTGTCGATCTAGGGAGCCGCGTGCCGCACGTCAAGAAAAATGTGAAAGTCGGGAGCGAGGCGATTCTCAACAATCTCAATATGTTGGGAGTTAGTGGTATTATGATACCGTTATTTTCTCGGCGGGATCGAATAGGTCCCGGTGGCATGGCAGACGGGATCGTCCCTGCCCTCGCTGAACAGGCTGACCTCGCCCACGGCGAGGCGGGCGCCGAGCTTCAGCAGCCGGCATTCGGCGACGAGGTCGCCCGGCTCTGGCTTCCGCAGGAAGTTGAAATTCAGGTTGGTCGTCACGGCGAGGCCGACGGGGCCGATCTGCGCCAGGATCGCGACGTAGAGCGCGAGGTCGCACAGCGTCATCATGGCCGGGCCGGATACGGTCCCGCCGGGCCGGACATGTCGCGCGCCGGCCTTCATGCGCATGCGTGCGGAACCCGGTCCGACCGCCTCGACGGCGAAGATGCGGCCGTCGAGGTGGATCTGCGGGAATTCCCGGTCGAGAAACGCCTCCACGTCCTCCACGCTCATCACCGGCTGCATGGCGCCCCTGCTCGCATACTCGTGTCCGGCGCTTGCAGCATGGCTTCGGGCGCCCGACAATAGCTCCCAGAGGCTGAACCCTGGGACAGGACGTTGATGAACGCGCAGGCAATGCTTGCATCCTCGCCGCTCAGGCGGGCCGATCGCGGCGGCATCGCGATCCTGACCCTCGATCGGCCCCAGGCCCGCAACGCGCTGTCGGAGGGTTTGATCGGAGCGCTCACGGCCGAGCTCGACGCGATCGCGCAGGACCGCGACGTGAAGGTCGTGCTCCTCGCCGCAAACGGGCCGGTCTTCTCGGCCGGGCATGATCTGAAGGAGATGACGGCGCGCCGGGCCGACCCGGATCGCGGCCGTGCCTATTTCGCCGACATCCTCGAGCGCTGCTCGGCCATGATGAAGCGCATCGTGCGCCTGCCGCAGCCGGTGATCGCAGCGGTCGAGGGAATCGCCACGGCGGCCGGCTGCCAGCTCGTCGCGAGCTGCGACCTCGCCGTCGCGGGCGCCGAGGCGCGCTTCTCGACGCCGGGCGTGCATATCGGGCTCTTCTGCTCGACCCCGATGGTCGCGCTCTCGCGCAACCTCGCCCCGAAACACGCCATGGAGATGCTGCTGCTCGGCGAGATGGTCGGGGCGGAGGCCGCGGCCAGGATGGGCCTCGTGAACCGGGTCGCGCCCGCAGGTGCCGCCCTGGACGAAGCGCTCCGGATGGCCGAGATCATCGCGTCGAAGTCAGCCCATACGGTCCGGATCGGCAAGCGCGCCTTCTACGAACAGAGCGAGATGAACCTGGACGAGGCCTATGCGCACGCCTCTCACGTGATGGTCGAGAACATGCTGGCGCGCGATGCCGAGGAGGGTATCGGCGCCTTTGTCGAGAAGCGCCAGCCTGTCTGGGTCGGAGCCTGAGATGTCCGACGCTCTGCCCGTCGCCTCCCGGCACGACAGCTATCCGGACGCGACCATCCGCGCGATCCTGCAATCGGTGAAGTCGATCGCGATCGTCGGCGCGAGCAACAACCCGGCACGACCGAGCTACATCGTCTTCAAGTACCTGCTCGAACGCGGCTTCGAGGTCATTCCCGTCAACCCGCGCCTTGCCGGCCAGGACATGTTGGGCGTGAGGGCCTATGCGAGGCTGTCCGAGATCGGGCGGCCGCTCGACATGGTCGAGATCTTCCGCAGCTCCGCCGAGGCCGGCGGCGTCACGGACGAGGCCCTTGCGCTCGACCCGCTGCCCAAGGTGATCTGGATGCAGCTCTCGGTGCGCGACGACGAGGCCGCCGCACGCGCCGAAGCGAAGGGCGTCCAGGTGGTCATGAACCGCTGCCCCAAGATCGAGTATGGCCGGCTGTCGGGCGAGATCGGCTGGCAGGGGATCAATTCCCGCGTGCTCTCCGCCAAGCGCCCTGCCCTCTCCGGCAAGGGCTTTCAGAAGCTCACGATCGACCGCAAGCTCTGACCTGCCTCACCTCAACTTGAACTCGGGCGCACCCCGGATCTCGGCTTCCGTGGCGCGGATCTCGGCGTGTCTGATCGATCCGCCGGCCGGGACCAGAAGCGCCGTGGCGCGCCCGCCCTGCTCCGGAGCTGCGACGGGACCGGTGGCGGGGTTCACCGCACCCGAACTCTGATCGGCCGTCGATCTGAGCACCTCGTTGCTGATCTGGGCGCCCGGCATGCGGTCCAGCACTTTCGGCGGGGTCGAGTCCGGGCCCGTCTCCTTCGTCGGGGCGGTGCTCGCGCCGAGGTCGGATGCCCGGGTCACGTCGCCCGTATTCCAGAGCACCTGGCCGTAGGGCACGGCGACGTGCCGTTCGCCGAAGCCGAGCACCCCTCCGACCCCGATCACCACGGCCTGAACCCTGCCCTCTCGGTCGATCAGGAGATCCGCCACCTCGCCGAGCCGCGTATGGTCCTGCCCGATCACGGCCGCCCCCTTCGCCTTGCTCACGCCGAAGGTGTTGGGCGCCTCCGTCAGGAACTCGGGGGCGCCTTCTCCCCCAGCCTGGGCGAGAGCCGAACCGGCGAGGAGCGTTGCGGCAAGGCCCGGCGCGATGAAGCGCAGCGAGATGATCATGATGTCCTCCGGCACGCAGACGGCCCGGAGACAATGAGTTCGAGCCGTTCGGGTTCGGGCCTCACTCCGCCCGATACGCCGCAGCGATGGCGAGGAAATCGGCCGCGACGAGGCTCGCGCCCCCGACCAAAGCACCGTCGACGTTCGGCACCGAAAGGAGCTCGCGCGCATTGGCGGGCTTCACCGAGCCGCCGTAGAGGATGCGTATGCCGGCCGCCTCCTCGCCGGCTAGAGCGGCGAGATCGGACCGGATGCGGGCGTGCATCTCCGCGACGTCGGCGGCGGTCGGCGTGAGGCCCGTCCCGATCGCCCAGACCGGCTCATAGGCGATCACCGTATCGGCCGCATCGGACCCCGGCGGCACCGAGCCACGGATCTGGGCCGACACCGTGTCGAGCGCGCGGCCGGCTTCCCGCTCCTCCCGGGTCTCGCCGACGCAGATGATGGCCGTCAGGCCTGCCCGCCGTGCGGCCTCGGCCTTAGCCCGGACGAGTGCGTCGGTCTCGCCGTGATCGGCCCTGCGCTCGGAATGGCCGACAATCACGTATGTCGCGCCTGCATCCGTCAGCATCTCGGCAGAGACGTCCCCCGTATGCGCACCGGACGCCTTGGGATGGCAATCCTGCCCGCCGACGGCGACCTTCGACCCGAGCGCGATCACCGCGAAGGTCGAGACCAGGGTCGCGGGTGGGCATACGAGCAGATCGACCCTGGCGCGCAGGTCCGGCGTGTAGCCCTCCATGATCTCGCCGAGCGTCTTCGCCGAGCGCTTGACGCCGTTCATCTTCCAGTTTCCCGCGACGAGCGGCCGCGGCGATACCTTGTCCATCCTTGTTCCCCCGGGTCGGCCGGGCCGTAACAGAGCCTCCCCTGCCCCGCAACGCTCGGCCGCGGCGGCCTTTCGCCGATCTCCCGCATGGGCTATCGGCGGCCGCAAAGCGCGAAAGGTGATGGATGCTGCAGGGGATCAACAGGATCGGACGGAGCTGGGTCGGCCGCGTGGTCGTCGGCGTGCTGTTCGGGTTCCTGATCATCAGCTTCGCGATCTGGGGCATCGGCGACATCTTCCGCGGACAGGTCCGCACGCAGGTCGCCACGGTCGGCAAGCAGGACATCACGGCCGAGGCCTACCGCACCGCCTATCAGAACGAGTACCAGAGCCTGATCCGCCGCACGCGCCAGTCCATCACGCCCGAGCAGGCGCGGGCGCTCGGGCTCGACCGGAGCGTACTCGCGCGGCTGGTCACCGAAACCGCGCTCGACCAGAAGGCGCGCGAGCTGAAGCTCACCGTTTCCGACCAGCAGGTCGTGGATGCGATCCAGAACGACCCGAACTTCAGGGGACCTAGCGGCGAGTTCGACCGCGCCCAGTTCACGGACCTGCTCCGGTCCAACGGCCTCTCGGAGGCGCAATATGTGCGCGACCAGCGCGCCGTCATGGCGCGCCTGCAACTCGCCGAAGCCGTCTCCGGCGAGCCGCCCGTGCCGACGGCCATGCGCGAGGCCGTGCATCGTTTCCAGAACGAAAGGCGCAGCCTCGACTACGTTGCGCTCACCCCGGCTCAGGCCGGGGAGATCCCGGTCCCGACGGAGGCTCAGCTCCAGAGCTTCTTCGACGAGCGCAAGGCGACCTACCGCGCGCCGGAATACCGAGGCTTCACCTATCTCGTGCTCGACGCCGCGGCGCTAGCCAAGCCGGAAGCGGTCACGGACGAGGAGGCGCGCCGCCATTACGAGCAGGTCGCGTCGACCCGCTTCGGCACGCCGGAGCGGCGCACCGTGCAGCAGATCGTGTTTCCGACCGTCGAGGAGGCGAACGCCGCGAAGGAGAAGCTGCAGGCCGGCACTTCCTTCGAGGAACTCGCCAAGGAGCGGAACGTCGACGAGGCGACGCTCAATCTCGGCACCTTCGCCAAGGCCGAGATGATCGATCCGGCCGCGGCCGAGGCGGCCTTCGCGCTGGCCGAAGGAGCGGTCAGCGATCCCGTTCCCGGCCGTTTCGGCCCGGTGATCCTGCGGGTCACCAAGATCGAGCCGGGCTCGCGGAAGCCCTATGACGAGGTCGCGGCCGAGGTGAAGCGCGAGCTTGCGACGGAGCGCGCGAAAGCGGAGATCGAGCGCGTCCACGACGCGATCGAGGACCAGCGCGCCGGGGCGAAGCCGCTGGCCGAGATCGCCAGGGAGCGTGGCCTGACGCTCGTGACCGTCGCGGCGATCGATCGCGGCGGCCGCGACAAGGCCGGCAACCCGGTCGCGACGATCCCGGAGCCGACCACGCTCGTGCCGGCCGTGTTCCGCTCCGACGTCGGCGCGGATAACGAGGCGCTCCGCACGCCGGGCGGCGGTTACATCTGGTACGACGTGACGGGCGTCGAGCCCGCCCGCGACCGCACCCTCGCCGAGGTGCGCGACCGCGTCGCCGAGGACTGGAAGGCGGACGAGGTCCAGCGTCGCCTGGCCGACAAGGCGCGCGAGATGGTCGAGAAGCTGAACGGCGGCGCCGAGATGGCAGCCGTCGCGGGCGAGGCGGGGCTGACGCCGGTCAGCGCCGGCGACGTCACGCGTGCCGATGCGCGGCCCGACCTTCCCCGCGCGGTCGTCACCCGCGCCTTCGCGACCCCGGTCGGCAAGGCGGCGGATGCGGCGACCGAAACCGGCCGGACGGTCTTCAAGGTGACGGCCGCGAGCGTGCCGCCCTTCGTGACGAGCACCCAGCAGGCCGCCGCTGTGGAGAACCAGCTCCGGCAGGCGGTCGCCGAGGATCTCTTCTCCCAATACGTCGCCGAGGTGGAGAGGCAGATCGGGGTCCGGACCTATCCGGAGAACATGCGCCGCGCCATCGGCGCCGAGAGCTGAGGACGGCCGGCTCCGGATGCCCGAGCACCGGGACAGGGAGGGGTTCCTCGGCCGCTACCGCGCGGGTCGTCCCTTCGCGGTCTGGGCCAGGATGGACGGGGACCTCCTGACGGCGGTCGCGGCCTTCATCAAGCTGCGCGCCGCGCGCAGCGGGCCGGCCTTCCTGCTCGAATCGGTGGAGGGCGGCGCCGTCCGGGGCCGCTACTCGATGATCGGCCTTTCGCCGGACCTGATCTGGCGCGTGCGCGACGGGCGGGCCGAGCTGAACCGAGACGCGCTTGCGCGGCCGGACGCCTTCGAGCCCGCGCCCGATCCGCCTCTGCCCAGCCTGCGCAAGCTGGTCGCGGAAACCTGCTTCGAGCTGGACCGGGAATTGCCGCCGATGTCGGCCGGCCTCTTCGGCTATCTCGGCTACGACATGGTCCGTCAGATGGAACGGCTTGGTCCCGCCAAGCCCAGCCCGATCGGCGTGCCGGAAGCAGTGATGGTCCGCCCGACGGCCATGGTCGTCTTCGACAACCTGCGCGACGAGATCTCGATCGTGCTCCGCATCCAGCCGGAGCCCGGGGGCGATGCTGAAGCGGCCTACGATGCCGCGAATGCCGCGATCTCGGAGCTGATCGCCTGCCTGGAGGCGCCGGCCGCGATCGACTCCACGCCGCCGCCCGCCGGCGGGATCGGGGCCCCGGTCTCGAACATGGCGCCGGGCGAATACGAGGCCATCGTCGCACGCGCCAAGGAATACATCCTGGCCGGCGACATCTTCCAGGTCGTGCTCTCCCAGCGCTTCGAGGCGCCCTTCCCGCTCCCGCCCTTCGCGCTCTACCGCTCCCTGCGGCGGATCAATCCGGCGCCCTTCCTCTGCTATCTCGACTTCGAGAGCTTCCAGATCGTCTGTTCCAGCCCCGAGATTCTCGTCCGCGTGCAGCAGGGGCGCGTGACCGTCCGGCCGATCGCCGGCACGCGTCCGCGCGGCGCCACCCCTGCCGAGGACGCGCGGCTCGCGGAGGAGCTTCTGGCGGACCCGAAGGAACGGGCCGAGCATCTGATGCTGCTCGACCTAGGCCGGAACGACGTCGGCCGCGTTGCCGAGCTCGGCTCCGTCCAGGTGACGGACAGCTTCTTCATCGAGCGCTACAGCCAGGTCATGCATATCGTGTCGAATGTCGAGGGGCGGCTCCGGCCCGACCGCGACGTGCTGGACGCCCTGGTGGCGGGTTTTCCGGCCGGCACCGTGTCGGGCGCGCCCAAGGTCCGGGCCATGCAGATCATCGACGAGCTCGAGCCGGACGGCCGCGGACCCTATGCCGGCTGCATCGGCTATTTCGGCGCCGACGGCCAGATGGATACTTGCATCGTGCTGCGCACGGCCGTGGTGAAGGACGGCCGCATGTATGTGCAGGCGGGGGCCGGGATCGTGCACGATTCCGACGCCGCTTCCGAGCGCCAGGAATGCGAGAACAAGGCGCGCGCCCTGTTCCGTGCGGCCGAGGATGCCGTCAGGCGCGCGGGGCTGACGAACTGACGAGGTCCCTTCCGGCCGCTAGAAGCCCCCACCCCCGCGGATCGCGGTCCGAATCCCCTGGATGAGGGCAGTCGGCGTGGTGCCGAGTGCGTTCAGGCCGGACTTGATCCCCCAATAGACCGCCACGACGATGATCGGCACGAGGATCCAGCCCAGAACCTCCTCGAACATGCGGCGCCGACGCCGCCGCTCCCAGCGCTGCTCGCGCCAGGTCTTCCTGTGCTTCTGCGCCCGCGCCGGCTGCGCCCCGTCCTCCTCGGCAGCCACTGCCGGAACGGCGGACGCGGTCGTCGCCGGTCCGAGCGAACCGCCGACCCTGAAACGCATGCGGGACCAGGAGCGGCGGAAGCGCTGGGCCGACTTGCCCTGAGGCGCGGCGGGCCGCTCCTCCGGCGCCAGCGTCAGCCCGAGCGACTCGCTCTTTGCGGTTTCCGCATTCATGCCCTGACGAGCGGCACCTTAGGCACCGTCCGGATGCCGCCGCTCGCGCCGCCCGGCCCCTTGGGCTTGGGCGGCTTCCTGGCGAAGAGCTTCGGCTTCCGCTTCGTCTTCTTCGCCTCGACCACCTTCTCGGGCTTCGGCGTGACCGGCCCTTCGGGATACTCGAAGCCCAGCGTCTGCTTCCCGGCCTCGTCGGTCTGGACCACGACGCGGACCGCGCCGCCGTTCTTGAGCCTGCCGAAAAGGACCTCGTCCGCGAGCGGGGTCTTGATGGTCGACTGGATGAGCCGGGCCATCGGCCGGGCGCCCATCGCCTCGTCGTAGCCGTGCTCGCAGAGCCAGTCCCGCGCCTCGTCGGAGAGCTCGATGACCACGTTGCGGTCTGCGAGCTGCGCCTCGAGCTGCAGGACGAACTTGTCGACCACCTTGGCGACCACCTCCTTCGGCAGCCGGCCGAACGAAATGATCGCATCCAGGCGGTTGCGGAATTCGGGGGCGAACAGCTTGTTGATCGCCTCCGTGTCGTCGCCCTCGCGCTTGTTCTGGGTGAAGCCGTAGGCGGACCGGGCGAGGTCGGCGGCGCCCGCATTCGTCGTCATGATGATGATGACGTTGCGGAAATCGACCTGCTTGCCGTTGTGATCGGTCAGCTTCCCGTGGTCCATCACCTGCAGCAGGATGTTGAACAGGTCGGGATGGGCCTTCTCGATCTCGTCGAGCAACAGCACGCAATGCGGGTGCTGGTCGACGCCGTCGGTCAGAAGCCCGCCCTGGTCGAAGCCGACATAGCCGGGCGGGGCGCCGATCAGGCGCGACACTGTGTGCCGCTCCATGTACTCCGACATGTCGAAGCGCAGCATCTCGACGCCGAGCGAGGAGGCGAGCTGGCGCGCGACCTCCGTCTTGCCGACGCCCGTCGGCCCGGCGAACAGGTACGAGCCGATCGGCTTCTCGGCATCGCGCAGCCCGGCGCGGGCGAGCTTGATCGCCGAGGTGAGCGCCTGGATGGCGGCGTCCTGGCCGTAGACGACGCGCGCCAGGTTCGATTCGAGGTTCGACAGCACCTCGGCATCGTCCTTGGAGACGGTCTTGGGCGGGATCCGGGCCATCGTGGCGATGGTCGCCTCGATCTCCTTGATGCCGATCGTCTTCTTCCGCCGGTGCTCGGGCACGAGCATCTGCGAGGCGCCGGTCTCGTCGATGACGTCGATCGCCTTGTCCGGAAGCTTGCGGTCGTTGATGTAGCGGGCGGAGAGCTCGACGGCGGCCTTGATCGCATCCCCGGTGAAGCGGAGCTTGTGGAACTCCTCGTAATAGGGCTTCAGGCCCTTCACGATCTCGATCGTGTCCGGGATCGAGGGCTCGTTCACGTCGACCTTCTGGAACCGGCGGACGAGCGCCCGGTCCTTCTCGAAATACTGCCGGTACTCCTTGTAGGTCGTCGAGCCGATGCAGCGCAGCGTACCCTGCGCCAGGGCCGGCTTCAGCAGGTTCGAGGCGTCCATCGCCCCGCCCGAGGTCGCACCGGCGCCGATGACCGTGTGGATCTCGTCGATGAACATGATGGCGTTGGGATGCGCCTCGATCTCCTTGACGACCTGCTTCAGCCGCTCCTCGAAATCGCCGCGATAGCGGGTGCCGGCGAGCAGGGTTCCCATGTCGAGCGAGAAGACGGTGGCGTTCTCGAGCACCTCCGGCACCTCGCCGCGCACGATCTTTCGCGCGAGACCCTCCGCGATGGCCGTCTTGCCGACGCCGGGGTCGCCCACGAGCAGCGGGTTGTTCTTCTGGCGGCGGCACAGGACCTGGATCGTCCGCTGGACCTCGGCCTCGCGGCCGATGAGCGGGTCGATCTTGCCCTCGCGGGCCTTCTTGTTGAGGTTGACGCAGTAGGTCTCCAGCGCCTCGCCCTTCTTCTTCTGCCGGGACTCGTCGTCGCCCGAGGGCCGCTCGGTCGATTCATCCTCGGCGCCGCGGGCCGGCCGCGCCTCGCCGAGGCCCGGCCGCTTGGCGATGCCGTGGCTGATGTAGTTCACGGCGTCGTAGCGGGTCATCTCCTGCTCCTGCAGGAAATAGGCCGCATGACTCTCCCGCTCGGCGAAGATGGCGACGAGCACGTTCGCGCCCGTCACCTCCTCGCGGCCGGAGGACTGGACGTGGATCACGGCCCGCTGGATGACCCGCTGGAACCCGGCGGTCGGCTTGGAATCCTGCCGCCCGTCGGTCACGAGGTTCACGAGCTCGGTCTCGACATATTCGATGAGGTTGCGGCGCAGGACGTCGAGCTCGACGTTGCAGGCCCGCATGACGGCTGCCGCGTCCTGGTCGTCGATGAGGGCGAGCAGGAGATGCTCCAGCGTCGCGTATTCGTGGCGTCGTTCGCCGGCGAGCGCCAGGGCGCGGTGGAGTGCCTGTTCGAGGCTGCGTGAGAAGCTAGGCAAGCGTGCCCCTCGGGTTTTCGGAAGAGGTTACTTCTTTTCCATGACGCACTGAAGCGGATGCTGGTGCTTGCGTGCGAAATCCATCACCTGTGTCACCTTTGTCTCGGCGACCTCGTAGGTGAAGACGCCGCACTCGCCGACACCGTTCTGGTGGACGTGGAGCATGATGCGGGTCGCGTCCTCGCGCGACTTGTTGAAGAACCGCTCGAGGACGAGCACGACGAACTCCATCGGGGTGTAGTCGTCGTTGAGAAGAAGAACGCGGTAGAGGTTCGGGCGCTTGGTGCGCGGTTTGGTCTTCGTGATGATCGCCGTGCCGGTGCGGCCGTCGTCCCCGCCCGCCGAACGGGGACCCGCCCCTGTGATCTGGAACTCGTTTGAGCCGCTTCGCCCGCTCATGCCGCCCGTGACCAATGACCCTGCGTTCAGGGATGTTCCGAACGCGCCCCTGAAGGCCGGCCCTGGTCGATTCCCTTCGGGAAGCAATCTAGGGACGCTGCCGCCCCCTCGCCAGATGCCGCGCCGTCTCGACGCATACTCGCGGTCAATTGTGCCCGAGGCAAGGCCGGGACCGGATCGCCGCCCCGGTAGCGCAAACGAAAACGCCCGGCAGAGCCGGGCGTCCGATGAACCGATCTGAACTCGACGTTCAGGCGGCGCGCGCCTTCACGACGAGGGTCTCGACCGGCGCGTAGGCCTCCTTGGCGGTCGCCGCGGCGAGCTCGCCCATCTTGGTCGCCTGCGCGACGAAGTTCTCGTAGGCCGCGCGGAGGTACTCGCCCTGGATCTCCACGGCGGTGTCCAGCGTGCGCGCCCCGGCGAGCTTCTCGACCGTCTGGCTGCCCTGCTCAAAGGAGCGCTTGGCGTAATCGACCGCCTCGACCGCGGCAGACTGGATGCCGCGCGACAGGGCGCCGAAGGACGTCATCGCGGCGTCCATCCCATCCTTGCTGAACTTCTGAAACGTATCGAATTGCAACATGCTCGCTCCCCGGCCCTTGCGGTGCCGTCCTCTGCTTTGCGGTTGAGGCCCTCCTTCACCGGCGGCCAGCCCGGATATATGCGATGCACAAATTTTCGTCAACGAGATTTTGTGCATCGCAACATGACACGCCTTTGAAGCGCATTTAACCCATCTGTAACTGCGTCCGCCTACCGTCCTGGACTGTGTCGCGCCGGCGTCAGCCCCTCTGTGGAGCTGCCCTCGGCCAGGTCAGCCGACGAGTTCGGGGGCGGATGATCATGATGTTGCGTTGCGTCGGTGGGCGTGGAACGCGTGCTCTCGTTATGGCCGCGGTCGTCGGCCTCGCCGCGTCGCTCGTGACGGCGGACGAGGCGGAGGCGAGGAGCAAGAAGAAGGTCTCCCGCAAGAGCCACAAGGCGAATGTGACGCGCGCGAGCGGCGGCTATTCCCCGCCCTTCGCGGCACTCGTCGTTGACGCCAATACCGGCCGCACGATGTACGCGGTGGACGAGACCGCGCCGCGCCACCCCGCCTCCGTCACCAAGGTGATGACGCTCTACATGCTCTTCGAGCAGCTGGAGCGGGGCACGCTCTCGCTGGATTCCGAGCTCCGCATCTCGGCGCGCGCCGCGGCCATGGCGCCCTCCAAGATCGGCTTCCGGCCGGGCGACACCATCTCGGTCGAGGACGCCATCAAGGCGCTCGTCACGAAATCGGCCAACGACGTCGCCTGCGCGATCGCGGAGAACCTCGCCGGGAGCGAGGAGGAGTTCGCCGAGCGCATGACCCGCAAGGCGCGCCAGCTCGGCATGACGAGCACCGTCTACCGCAACGCTTCCGGCCTGCCGGACCGGGAGCAGATCACCACGGCACGGGACCTTGCGATCCTCGGCCGTGCGATCCAGGATCGGTTCCCGCGCTACTACAAGTTCTTCCAGACCCGCACCTTCCACTATGCGGGCCGCGCCATCGGCAACCACAACCGGCTGCTCGGCAAGATCGAGGGCGTCGACGGCATCAAGACCGGCTTCACCAACGCCTCCGGCTTCAACCTCCTGACCTCGGCGAAGCTCAACGGCCGCCACGTGATCGGCGTCGTTCTCGGCGGCAAGTCGGCCGCAAGCCGGGACGCCATCATGGCGAACCTGATCCGCACCAATCTCGCGAAGGCCTCCATCGGCTCCTCCTTCGCAAGCCGGGACGACGACGACCGTCCCGAGCCGCGCGCCCGCGTCGTATCGGCGGCCGAGGTCGAGAGCGCGTCCAGCACGACGGCATCCATCAAGCCGGGCCGCCCTCTCGAGCTGATGCGCCCGGCCGTCGCCACCGCGCCGAACGGCGCCTCGACCACCACCCCGAGCTCGTCCAGGCCCGCACTCGCGGCGGCTCCGACGCCGCCCTCCCCGTCGCAGAAGATCGAGGCCCGCCTTCCCCTTCTGCCGGCCGTGCCTGAGCCGCCGGCCCGGTCCGAGGTCGCGCTGAAGGCCGAGCCGGTCGAGACGAAGCGCGAGACCGTCTCCCGCCCGGCAGCGGTGACGCCCTGGGTCATCCAGCTCGCGGCCGAGGGCGACGAACGCCAGGCCCGCGCGATCCTGGACGAGGCGCGCTCCCGCTCGGGCCGGCTCCTCGCCAAGGCGGCACCCTTCACCGAGAAGGTGAATCGCGGCGGCTCGACCCTCTACCGCGCCCGCTTCTCGGGCTTCAGCGAAGCCGACAGCGCCCAGGAGGCCTGCCGCGCGCTGAAGAGGAACGGCTTCGCCTGCTTCGCCACCAGGAGCTGAAGCAGCCACCGTCAACCCGGGGCGGCACGCCCCGGCCGAATGTTCCGACCCCGGTCCGTCCGACCGGTCGCGCGTGGAGTATCAGCGATGTCGGTCCAGCAAGAGGTCCTTCGCCTGGTTGACGCGGCTTGCAAGATAGGTCGACCCGCCCTGGTCGGGGTGAAGCTTCTTCATCAGGCGCCGGTGAGCCGCCCGGACGTCGTCCGGACCCGCTCCTGGCTGAAGCCCCAGGATCTCGTAAGCTTCCTGCTCCGTCATCGCGCCGCGCTGAAGATCGGCCCCGCCCCGGCGGTGAGGATCTCCCTCAGCGTCTTCACGCCAGCCGGGAAACCGGCGGTCCAGATAGGCTTCGAGGAGCCGTCCGCCCTCAACGTCGCCTGCTAGGCCGGCAGTCAGCAGCCGGCGCAACTGCGGCAGGCCGAGCTCCGCAAGGTCGCGACCGGCGAACTCGCCCGCCAGCACGCGGCCCGACATGGCCCCGGTCTCATGGTCGAGCGCCATCTCCAGCGTGGCCGAGCGGACGCGCGAGGTTCCGCCCCCCGTCCGACGCTGGCCGATTCCGGCGGGCCACCAGTTCGGCGGAGCGGCCCAGCCAAGGAGCCAGGCGCCGATCCCGCCGGTCAGCACGGCCATGTCGAGCCGTCCGCGCAGCACGAGCAGCCCCGTGGCGGCGAGCGCCGCCGCCCCGCCGACGAGCTTCACCGTCTGCACGACACGGGCCGGATTGGCGCGGGCGAAGCTCTTGATCAGCCACCAGAGCAGGAACGCCGTGAGGAGCCCGGCGATTGCGGTCATTGCGGCATGGCGGCGATGAGGCGCCGGGCTTCACGATCCCCCTGGGCGAGCCGTTGGAGCGCGGCCCGCCCGCCGGCAGCATAGGCCGCCACGGCCCGCAGCAGCGAGGCCAGGGAGGCGGGAGCGGAGGCGTCGAAGCGCATGGCCGCCCCGCCTGCAAGCCGCGCGATCTCCGCGAAAGCGCCCGCGGCGGCCGGATCGCCACCCTCGTGGAACATGAAGACCTTGGTGTTCAGAAGGCCGAGCTCGCCGGCGGTGGCGCAGACGGGATCGATCGGCTCCTCGAAGGCGTCGCCGACGAAAACGAGCGCCGCGACCGGGGACCGGCTCGCCTCGGTGCGGACATGCGCCAGCACGCGGCCGATCTGGGTGCGCCCGCCGCGGACGGAGATCCTGGCCATCATCGCCTTGAGCTCGCGCGCGTCGCCCACCCAGCGGGAGGCGCGGCACTCGCCGAACCCGCGGTAATAGACGAGCTGGACGGCGAGGCCGCCGATCTGCGCCGCGCTCTCGAACATGCCGGCCTGGACCTCGGCGGCGAGATCCCAGGTCGGCTGGCGGCTCATCGTGGCATCGAGCGCGAAAACGAGCCGGCCGGCCCTCTCGGGCGCGATCGCCTCGAGCCGCCGAGCGTCGCTGAGGAAAGCCGAGATTTCCCCGGCCGATGATGTCGGCGCGTGCTGGCGCGCCAGCGCGCCCGGACCAGGCTCGTTCCGCTTGCTCATGCGGGACAATGTGGCGGCTCGGTCACGCGGCGCAATCCACCGCATCTCAGCGGCGGGTGTCGTAATCCATCTGCACCCGCCCGCCGATCCGGACCTCGGTGCCGTTGCCGAGGTCGATGAAGCCCGGCCGGCGCCCGACCCGCTGGCCTTCCGGATCGTGCGGCCTGAGCCTCTCGCCGTTGTCGCAGCTCGGCCTGCCCGCAGCGGAGAAGCGCGGCGCCTCGCCCGGCCGGCACGGCCGCGCCTCGGCTGCGCCCGTCGAAAGAACCAGCAGAACGCAGGCGGCGGAGCGGTACATGGTGCGAGGCTAGCGTCAGAGGAGGCCGAGCGCCACCAGCTCGCGTCGCATGGTCTCGGGCAGCACACCGACATCCGCGGCCTCGTCGCCGAGATCCGGCGGCGCGTCGTCCGGCTCGAGATATCGCCAGCCCTGGAACGGCCGATATGGCCGCGGCCGGACCGGGACGACGGCCGGCTCGAGCACGAGGCGGCAGCGCCCGATCCCGTCCGCATCCGTGAAGGGCCGCACGTCCAGCAGACGCTGGCGGCAGGCGAGCTGGCCCTTGATGACCCAGTAAAGCGAGCCGCCGTCGAGCAGCGCCTCGCAGCGCTTTGGCATCATCCGAGTGGTGTGGATATGCTCGCCCGGCGAGCCGCCCGGCATGCGGCGCCGCTCGAGGACCCACGCCTCCAGATCCTGGATCGAATCGCAGCCGACGCAGAGCTTGATCAGGTGAAGCGGCATGGCCCGCCTATGCAGCGGGCCGATGCGGGCGTCGAGCGGCGCGTGGTCGCGCCGCCTAGCTTATCAACCGTTTCGGAACGGGTCAGCCGACGTGTCGACGACGTCAGCGCTCGGGCGGTCGTCTCCGCGGGCGACCTCCTCCCGCCACTCGCCAGACGCATCCTGGTACAGGATATAGGCGACCTCGCCCGGGACGCTCTGCTCGGCCGCGACGGCCCGGGCCGCCCGGGCCGCGAGATCGTGCGTCGGGAAGGTCTCGGAGAACACGTCGCCGAGCTTGTAGGCCCAGCCGCCATCGTGCTCGACGATGCGGTAGGTGATCTTCGACATCCCGCCTCTCGCCCATTCCGTTCGGACGGAAACGGGACGCTGCGCCCCCGGTTCCGCTCAGCTCTCCGCCGCCGGCGCGAGGACGATGAGGCGCGCCCCCTCCGCCACCTGCGCCCCGGCCTCCGCCAGCACCTCCGCGACCTCGCCGGCGCGGGGGCTCACGAGCGCATGCTCCATCTTCATCGCTTCCACGATGGCGAGCCGCTGCCCCTTCTCCACCTGATCGCCCGGCGCGACGAAGACGGCGACCAGCTTGCCGTGCATCGGCGCGGTGATGCTGTCGCCGCTATCCAGGTGCTCCAGGTCCACCGCGAAGGGATCGTAGCGCTGGACCAGGGTCTGCCGCCCGTCGGCCAGGACGACGACGCCGTCCGGCGTGCGGGCGAAGACGCCCGCCTCGGCATCCCGCGCGCGGGCCGTCGCACCGCCCGCCGTCACCGCGAGTTCGCCCTTCGGCCAGGCGAGCGTGACCTCCGTCCGCGCCCCGTCGACCAGGATCGGGAAGGCCTGGCGCCGCTCCCCGACCAGCTGGAAGCCGTCGCTCGCGTCCCACGGGGAGCCGTGCTCCGAACGGGACGCGTGCGACGCCGCCAGATCGTCGAGCTCCTCCTGGATGAGCCGCAGCGCGCCGAGCGCCACCGCCTTCTCGTCCGGCCCGCGCTCGACCGCGCCGAGCGCATCGAGGTTGCGGTCGATGAAGCCCGTGTCGAAGGCTCCGGAACGGAAGCCGGGCGCGTCGCACAGAGCCCGCAGGAAGGCCGTATTGGTCTTCGGCCCGGCAACGATCGTCCGTCCGAGCGCCGCCGACAGCCGGTCGAGCGCCGTGCCGCGGTCCGGCCCGTGGGCGATCACCTTGGCGATCATCGGGTCATAGAAGGGCGTGACCTCGTCGCCGGCGCGCACGCCCGTATCGATCCGGATTCCGGGCGCCTCGGGGAAGCTCAGCGCCCAAAGCCGGCCGGTCGAGGGAAGGAAGGAGCGTTCGGGATCCTCGGCGTATAGACGGGCCTCGACGGCGTGGCCGTCGAGGCTCAGATCGTCCTGCCCGAAGGGCAGCGTCTCGCCCGCCGCGACGCGGAGCTGGAGCTCGACGAGATCGAGCCCCGTGACCGCCTCGGTCACCGGATGCTCGACCTGGAGCCGCGTGTTCATCTCCATGAAGAAGAATCGATCGGGCCGCAGTCCCTGGCGCGCATCGGCGATGAACTCGACCGTGCCCGCCCCGACATAGCCGACCGAACGCGCCGCCTCGACCGCGGCACGGCCCATCGCGTCCCGCATCTCGGCCGTCATGCCGGGCGCAGGCGCCTCCTCGATGACCTTCTGATGCCGGCGCTGGAGCGAGCAGTCGCGCTCGAACAGGTGGACGACGTTGCCGTGCGCGTCCGCGAAGACCTGCACCTCGATGTGGCGGGGGGACAGGATGTACTTCTCGACGAGCACCCGCGGATCGCCGAAGGCGTTCGCCGCCTCCCGCTGCGCGCTCTCCAGCGCCGCCTCGAATTCGAGCTGCTTGTCCACGCGGCGCATGCCCTTGCCGCCGCCGCCGGCCACCGCCTTGATAAGGACCGGATAGCCGATCTCGTAGGCCTTCTGGCGCAGGAACTCCGGGTCCTGCCGGCTGCCATGATAGCCGGGGACGACGGGCACGCCTGCCTGTGCGACGAGCGCCTTGGCAGCGTCCTTCAGGCCCATCGCCTTGATGGCCGAGGCGGGGGGCCCGACGAAGACGATGCCCGCCGCCGCGCAGGCTTCGGCGAACTCCGCGCGCTCCGATAGGAAGCCGTAGCCCGGGTGAATCGCCTCGGCGCCCGAGCTTTTCGCCGCCGCGATGATGCGATCGACCTGGAGATAGCTCTCTCGCGGCGGCGGCGGACCGATCTCGTGCGCCTCGTCTGCCATCTCGACGAAGAGCGCGTTCCGGTCCGCCTCGGAATGGACCGCGATCGTCCTCAGGCCCATCCGCCTGGCGGTCCGGATGATGCGGCAGGCGATCTCGCCGCGATTGGCGATGAGGACGGAGGAGAACAAGGCGGGCTCCGCTCGTTGGCAGGGAGCCCGTTTAGAGCCCTGGCGCGGCCCGGTCGAGAGGTCCGCCGAGCCGAGTCCCGGTCAAAGCTCGAGCTGCCCGTCCTTCTTGCCGGCACCTGCTCCGCCCGGCTTGTCGGTGACCGTGATCTTGACCGTGTAGGTCTCGGTCCCGCCTTCCGGCGTGCGCGTCTCGTAGGATACCTCGTCCGGCCCGGAGAAGTTCGGCCGCGACTGGTAGAAGAGGCCCTGAACGGGCGTCTCGACATTGGGGCAGCGGAAGCTCGCGGGCGTCTTCAGCTTGCCCGACCGGACGGCGAGCTGGCCGTTCTTCGGAGCGGTGATCACCCGCACCCCGCCGACCTCGCCCACCGTACAATCCTTCTTCAGGGCCGTCACGACGGCGAGCCGGACCGTCTTGCCCTTCTCGACACTGACGCTCCGGTAGAGGTTGGTCGTGGTCTGGGCCAGGGCAGGCCCGGCCGCGACAGCCGCCGCCATCGTGAGAACCGCCACCAGCTTGTGCATCGCCATCGTGCTCCGAACCGCCCTGTCCTGGCCGGCCGGCTCCAAATGGGGTGCCGCGGGAATTGTTCCAGCCTCGCTCAGCCGGCGACGAAATCGGCCACGACCTTCACGTTGAGCGCGACGATCACGGCCGCGATGACGGCCGAGGCCGCCGTCAGCCATCTCGGCGAGACGAGCACTCCCATCTTCTCCCGGCTCGCCGTGATCAGCACGAGCGGGACGATGGCGAAGGGAAGCTGCAGGCCGAGGATGACCTGGCTCAGGATCAGGAGCTTCGCCGTCCCGCTCTCGCCATAGGCGATGGTGACCGCCGCCGCCGGCAGAATGGCGAGGCCCCGCGTGATGAGGCGCCTCAGCCAGGGCGGGAGGCGGAAGTCGATGAAGCCCTCCATGACGATCTGCCCGGCCATGGTAGCGGTCACGGTGGAGTTCAGACCGCAGCAGAGGAGCGCGATGGCGAACAGCGTAGGCGCCAGCGCCGAGCCGAGAAGCGGAGTGAGCAGCGTGTGCGCCTGGCCGAGTTCCTCGACCCCGGTATTGCCCGACTTGTGGAAGGCCGCGGCGGCGAGGATCAGGATCGAGGCATTGATGGACAGAGCGAAAAGCAGGGCGATGGTCGAGTCGATGGTCGCGAAGCGGATCGCCTCCCGCTTCTCCGGTATCGTATGCCCGTAGGCGCGGGTCTGCACGATGCTCGAATGCAGGAACAGGTTGTGCGGCATCACGGTCGCGCCGATGATCCCGAGCGCGAGATAGAGCATGTCCGGGTTCCGAACGAGCTCCGTGGTGGGCGCGAAACCACGGATCACCTCGCCCCAATCGGGATCGGCCATCGCGATCTGGACGAGGAAGCACGCCGCGATCACGCCGATCAGCGCCACGACCATCGCCTCGATCCAGCGGAAGCCCTTGTTCTGGAGGTAGAGGATCAGGAACACGTCGAGGGCGGTGATCACGACGCCGATCTCGAGCGGGATCCCGAACAGGAGATTGAGGCCGATCGCGGTGCCTATGACCTCGGCGAGGTCCGTCGCGACGATCGCAAGCTCGGCAAGGACCCACAGGGCCCATCCGACGGGCCGCGGATAGGCATCGCGGCAGGCCTGGGCGAGATCGCGGCCGGTGGCGACCGCAAGCCGCGCGCAGAGCGCCTGCAGCAGGATCGCCATGATGTTGGAGAGAAGCGCGATGAAGAGGAGCGCGTAACCGAATTTAGACCCGCCCGCGAGCGAAGTCGCCCAGTTGCCCGGGTCCATGTAGCCCACGGCGACGAGATAGCCCGGGCCGAGAAAGGCCATCAGGCGCCGCCACGGCTTCCCCGCGACCGGGATGGAGGCGTTGACCTCGGAGAGCGAGGGCAGCCCGCGGCCGCGCCGCCACCCGGCCTCAGGCGCCGGGGTGGCGGAGCCGTCCGGCGTGCCTGCCGCGCCCAGATCGTGCGAGACGTCCCGGAGCATAGACCGACCCACTTCTTATAGCACAAGCTATGTTAGCATTAGCACGCTAGGTTTCAGAGTGGAAGCTGGTTTCCGGACGCCGGGCCGGCTCGTCTGAACAGCGCGCATCTGGTAAGCGGGTTCCCGTTTCGATCGCGAGGTCCCGCGTGCCAGCTCCGTCACCGCAACCCGACCGGCAGGAGATGCTCGTCGATGCGGACGTGCATGCGCACGGCTTCCGCCAGGCTCGCAAAGCGCGCCGGCTGGAACTCGTGGAGGATTATCTGGAGCTCATCTCCGACCTCATCGCCAGCGGCGGCGAGGCGCGGCAGGTGGATATCGCGGCCCGGCTCGGGGTGGCGCAGCCCACGGTCGCCAAGATGCTGAAGCGCCTCGCGGAAGACGGCCTCGTCTCGCAGAAGCCGTATCGCGGCGTGTTCCTCACCGAACGGGGCGAGGAACTCGCAAAATATGCCCGCAAGCGCCACCAGATCGTCGAATCCTTCCTCCTCGCGCTCGGCATCGAGCCCGAGACCGCGCGGCGCGATGCCGAGGGGATCGAGCACCACGTCAGCCGCGAGACCCTCGAGGCGTTCCGCCGCTTCGCCAAGAAGAACAAGGCGCGGTGATCAGCGGACGCCTCCCATCTGGCGCCCGAATCGCTGCTCGAACCATTCGGCGAGCATCGCCTTCTCGAAGCGGAGCGGATCTCCGGCAAAGCGCGCGGTCGCGCGCTGAAGGTAGTCCCGCCAGCTCACGAGTTCCTCGGCGCGCGCGAGGACCCGGCCGCCCCGGGTGAGCTCGTAACGGACCCGGACGCGCGGCCAGGTCGCGTCCGTCATGATCCGCCGCGAGCCGGCCGGGTCGAGCTCGGGCGCAAGCCGGCCGGCAAGGTCGATGTCGAGGATCACGATCCGGAGGTCCTGCCCGGCAGGCAGCGTCCGCCCCAATGCTCCAAGATGGCCTGCGAGCGCCTGCGCGGCGCCCTCGGCCGTCATGAGCCCGCCGGCGCGATCGGCATCCGTGAAACGGCCCGGATCCGAATAGCCGACCTCCACGGCCGCCTGGGCCGGCAGCGCCGAGACGGCAGCAAGCAGGACAACAGGAAGGATTCGGCGCATCGGATGACGACCCCGGGGATGAACGCGGGTCGGCCATCCTGGTTCGCCGGGTGCGGCAGGGCGGGACTCGCCGCCCTGCCGCCGCGCCAGCAGGCTCAGCCCGCGTCTCTCAGCCCGATCGCGACGAAGCGCGTGCCTTGGCGGTTCTTCACGCGCATCACGACCGCCTTCTTGCCCTCGTCACGGGCGGCCTTGATGCCGGCCGCGACCTCCGACGGATCGGACACGGCCTTGCCGCCCACCTCGAGGATGACATCGCCCTCGGAGATGCCCCTCTGGGCCGCCGGCCCGTCCGGGTCGACCGCGACCACCGCAACGCCCTCCTCGCCTATGCGGCTGCCCGGCGCGAGCTGCAGCCCGAGGCGGAGCGAGCTCCTGCCATCGTCCTGCCGCTGCAGCGAGGCAGTCTCGTTCGGCAGGGTCCCGAGCTCGACCGTCGCGGTGCGCTGGCCTCCGTCCCGCAGGTAGCCGATCTCGACCTTGCTGCCGGGCTTCAGGCTCGCGATCTTACGGCTGAGCTCGCGCGCATCCGAGATCGGCTCGCCGTTCACCGAGGTCACGACGTCGCCGGCCTGGAGGCCTGCCTTCGCGGCCGGCGTGCTCGCCTGGGCCGAGTTCACCAGCGCGCCCTTCTGCGTCTTGAGGCCGAGCCCTTCCGCCAGATCGGGCGTCAGCGCCTGGATCTGCAGCCCCAGATAGCCGCGTTCCACCTTGCCGTTGGTCCGGAGCTGGTCGACGACGGCCTGGACGGTCTGCGACGGGATCGCGAAGGCGAGGCCGACCGAGCCGCCAGAGGGCGACGCGATCGCGGTGTTCACCCCCACGACCTCGCCCCTCAGATTGAAGGTCGGGCCGCCCGAATTGCCGCGGTTGATCGGCGCATCGATCTGCAGGAAGTCGTCATAGGGCCCGGCCCCGATGTCGCGGCCCCGCGCCGAGACGATACCCGACGTGACCGTGCCGCCCAGTCCGAAGGGGTTGCCGATCGCCACGACCCAGTCGCCGACGCGCGGGGCGTTGGTGGCAAGCTTCACATAGGGGAACGGGCCGCCCTCGGTGACCTTCAGCAGCGCCAGGTCGCTCTTCGGATCCGTGCCGAGCACGGTTGCGGTCAAGGTGCGGCCGTCATCGGTGGTCACCTCGACGGACTTCGCATCGTCGACGACGTGGTTGTTCGTGACCACGTAGCCGTCGGCCGAGATGAAGAAGCCGGACCCCTGCGCCATGCCGCGGCCGCCGCGGCGCGGACCGTTCGGAACCCCGTTCTCGCCGAAGCGGCGGAAGAACTCGCGCAGCTGCGGCGGCAATTCGTCGAGGCGGGAGCCCGGGCCGTCTCCGTCCCGGAAACTGGCGCGCTCGGTACGCACCCTCACCGACACGACCGCCGGCTTCACCTTGTCCACGACATCCGCGAAGGAGGCGGGGGCCTGGGCGCTCTCGACCGTGATCGGCGCGCTCTGCGCAAGAGCCGGATGCTGGCCCTGGAGAACCGTGGCGCCGAGCGCGCCGGAGGCGACGATGGCCACCGCCGCCACCGAAGCGAGCGCCCGGCTGCGCAGCGTGCCGGTCGTCCTGACTGTGTTCGACATTGACTTGCCGCTCCCGAAATCCTGGATCGGACGACGCGGGAACATCCCTGCGTCTCCATCACGTCCCACAATTGCGAAGCGGGCGTGAAAGGCTCCTGGCGTCCGGATTAAATTTTGTTCAGGCGCGCCCGGACGGAATCCAGCGAGGTGCAATTCGGCTCCGCCGCTAACGATCCGGTGAGCACGCCTAGGCAGCATGGCCGCCAAGCGCCTCGCGCAGCTTGCATTTGAGCCATCGCGCCCCTAACTACTCGCTGTCGATCCCAGCCGGAATCGGGCATCCTTCGCCCCCAACCCCGGGCGTCGAGCAGTTTCGGCCATCGGCATCGCGCGGCCGCCTCCTAGGCGGCTTTTTCGCGTTCCCAACAAACCAGGCGAAGACGAGGGTTTCGACACAGATGGCGTTTGCGAAACGCAACGATTTCAACGACCGCCGCGAGGCTGCGGAGAACGCCAGAAAAGCCATGCTCGAGCGCTTCAAGGCGCGCCCGCCGGCCGACGATCCGGTGATGCTCGCCAAGCAGGCCGAGCGCATCGCCATCGCCGAAGCCCGCGAGAAGCGCCGCGCCGAGCGCGAGGCTGCGCGCAGGGCCGAGGAAGAGCGGATCGCCGCCGAGAAGCTCGCGGCGGAACTGGCCGAACTGCAGCGCAGGGAAGAGGAGGCGCGCCGCCGCGCCGAAGCCGAGGCTCTGCTCGACGCCGCCCGCAAGGCCGCGCGCGACCTCCGCTACGCCAACAGGAAGAGCAAGAAGCGGCGTTGAACGGGAGCCGGACAGGGGGAGACCCGACCATGCACGCTCCCCCAGATCCGGACATCCAGACGAAGCGGCGTCCGCCTTTCGGCGAGTTCGTCGCTCTCGTCGCCTTCATGATGGGTCTGACCGCCTTTGCGGTCGACAACGTCCTGCCGGCCTTCCCGGCGCTCGGGCGAACCTTCGCGGTGAGCGATCCGAACCGGCTGCAGCTTCTCGTCTACGTGTACATGATCGGGTTCGGGGCGACGCATCTCGTCTACGGCCCCGCCTCCGACATCTTCGGGCGCAGGCCTGCCTTCCTGGCGGGCCTCGCCGTGTTCCTGCTCGGCTGCGTGGCAGCCATGTTCGCCCCCGATTTCGAGACCCTGCTCGCCGCGCGCTGCCTGCAGGGCTGCGGCGCCGCCGCCGGCCGGGTGGTCGCGGTCGCGATCGTGCGCGACCGCTTCGTCGGTCGTGAAATGGCACGGGTCATGTCGCTCACCATGATGGTCTTCATCACGGTGCCGATCTTCGCGCCCGCGATCGGAGGGTTGCTCCTCCTTGTCGGCGACTGGCACGCGATCTTCGCGTCCATGCTGGTTCTGGGCGTCCTCCTCGGCATCTGGTTCGTCCGCCGCATGCCCGAGACGTTGCGGGCGGAGAACCGGCAGAGCTTCTCGGTCGGCGGGATCGCCGCCGCGTTCGGCCAGACCGCGACCTGCCGGCCGGCGCTTGGCTACGCGACGGCGTTCGGGCTGATGTTCGGCTCCATCATGTCCTATGTCGGCTCGGCCCAGCAGATCTTCGCCGAGGACGTCTATGGCCTCGGGCCGTATTTCCCGGTGGCGTTCGGCTTGATCGCCATAACGATGGGCTTCGCATCGCTTCTCAACTCACGCCTCGTGCGTCGCTACGGCATGCACCGCATCTCGCATATCGGCATGCTCTGCTTTGTCGGGCTGTCCGTCCTGCAATGCGGCTTCGCCTTCCTCTTCGCCGGCAGGCCGCCGCTTCTCCTGTTCGGAGGCATCCTGGCGCTGAGCCAGTTCGTCACGAGCCTGACGATGCCGAACTTCAACGCGCTCGCCATGGAGCCGCTCGGCCGCATCGCCGGGACCGCCTCCTCTCTCATTGGCTTCTACACCACCTTCCTCGGCGCGATGTGCGGAGCCTTTGTCGGCCAGCACTATGACGGCACCGTCATCCCGCTGGCCCTCGGCTATGCCTCGCTCAGCCTCACCGTCGTAGCCGTGGTGCTCGTCACCGAACGCGGCCGGCTGTTCAGACCGACGCATGTCGAACCGCTGCGATAGGCTGCCCGAGGTGTGAGCGGAGCCAGACCGAGGACCGAGGAAAGCGAGCCGAACCTTTTTTTCGCGTCTTGGTTGTATATGCCGGATTGCGCGGAGGACCCGCCATGCCGGACCTGCACGGGGCACTGATCCAGCATCCAGAGATCGAGTGGGCCGACGAGGTGGCGCGCCTCGAGGACAAGCTTCGCGAGTTCCGCCTTCCCGCACCTCGGACCGGCAGATCCGGCCGCCGGATCGTGCCGGGGCTGGGCATCGCCGCGGCGACGCTTGTCGTCGCGGGAGCCTTCGCAGCCACGGGCCATTTCCCGCCGCTTCACTGATCGCGGTCGACTACCAGCATGCGTTTCGGCTCTCGACCCCGATCTGTCCTGGCGACGATCACGGGAGGCCCCGGTCGGGCGACCGCCGCCCGCGACATCATCGAAGCAATCGCGCTGAAACACGTCCAGGCAAACCTTGCGCGCCTTAGGGCCTCCCGGCAGCGAACGGGGTGATCCAGATGACCAACGGAGAGCGTCGCGGCGCCATCCGCGCCCACGTCAAGCGCCTAATCCTCGGCATCGGACCCGATTGGGGGCGGGTGCTTGTCCTCGGAACGCCCTACAAAGTGCGTCCCACCTATCGGGTGGATGACCGAGCTGAGGCGGATCGTCGACAGCGCCCGGCCAGCCTCGTCGACGATGCGTAGCTGCCAGCCGTGCCACTCGTGCTGAAGTGGAGGCTCCTCGCGACGGAGCTCGGCAATGGCCTTGAGCGCCTCCGTCCGAGCCTCCTCCAGGCTCTCGACCTCGATTCCGTGTTGGTCGAGGATCTCCTCCCCGCGCCCATTGAGATGGAAGAAGCATCTCATGCGCGTCTCCCCGGCGTTTCAGGACTGCCCGCTTCTTAGACCAGAGCCACTCGGTAGCAAGGTTTGGGCTGAAAGCAACTTTCGTTCGGCGTCTGGACCGCTGGACCTTGGAAAGTGGGGATCGCTCCGGGACGGGCTTGTGACGTCGGAGCCGGGGCGCCATCCCTCCGGCCAGCCTGAACAGAGCGATCCGACCGACCCTCGGGGCCAGGCTGAAACCGATGGTGGGCGGTGACGGGATCGAACCGCCGACCCTCTCGGTGTAAACGAGATGCTCTACCGGCTGAGCTAACCGCCCGGAAAGGTGCGGCCACGCCGCACGAGGCTCTTACTGCGAATTGACGGCGCTTCTCAACTGCGCGCCGGCGCGGAATCTGGGCGTCCGCTGGGCTGGCACCTGAACCTTCTCGCCCGTGCGCGGATTGCGCGCTTCCCCGGCGGCGCGCTGGGCCACGAGAAAGCTGCCGAAGCCGACGAGCTTCACCTCGTCGCCGCGCTGCAGAGCCTCCGTGATGACCTGGAAGGTGATGTCGACGGCCCGGTTCGCGTCTCCCTTGGACAGCCCGGCCTGTGCGGCGACGGCGTTGACGAGCTCGCCCTTGTTCATACCGCCCTCCCTGTCCGCCCACCCGCGCGCGAGCGGGGCCAGGGGGGTACCGTCTGGCGCAAAGCTAGCCGGCAGGCAAGCCCTCTCACGGGGCCGAACGAAAAGGGGCCCCCGGCCCGTGCCGGGAGCCCCCATTTCGTCGAAGCAGGGGTTCAGTGGGCGACGACGCCCCGGTCCTCCTCGGCCCCGTTCCGCGCGATCGGGAGCGTCTCCTCCCACTCGATCGGCTCGGGCATGCGCGTCAGCGCCCGCTCCAGCACCTGGTCCATGCGTGATACCGGCACGACCTCCATCCCGTTCTTCACCGAATCCGGGATCTCGGCCAGGTCCTTCGCATTCTCCTCGGGTATCAGCACCATCTTGATGCCGCCACGCAGGGCCGCCAGCAGCTTCTCCTTCAGGCCGCCGATCGGGAGCACGCGCCCGCGGAGCGTCACCTCGCCGGTCATGGCGATGTCGCGCCGAACCGGGATACCGGTCGCGACCGACACGATGGCGGTCGCCATGGCGATACCAGCCGACGGACCGTCCTTGGGGGTCGCGCCCTCCGGGACGTGGACGTGGATGTCGCGCCGGTCGAAGAGCGGCGGCTCCACCCCGAAATCGAGCGCCCTCGACCGCACATAGGAGGCGGCGGCCGAGATCGATTCCTTCATCACGTCCTTCAGATTGCCCGTGACCGTCATCTTGCCCTTGCCGGGCACCATGACGCCTTCGATCGTGAGCAACTCGCCCCCGACCTCGGTCCAGGCAAGACCCGTGACGACGCCGACCTGGTCCTCGGTCTCCACCTCGCCGTAGCGGAACTTCGCCACGCCCAGATAGTCGCCGAGATTGGCCGCCGTGACCTCGACGGTCTTGGCGTTGGAGATGACGATCTCCTTCACGGCCTTGCGGATCAGGTTCGACAGCTCGCGCTCGAGATTGCGCACGCCCGCCTCGCGGGTGTAGCGCCGGATGAGCTCGAGCAGACCCTCGTCCGTGATCGACCACTCCTTCTCCGTCAGCCCGTGCTTCTTGAGCGCGTTCGGGATGAGGTGGCGGCGCGCGATCTCGCTCTTCTCCTCCTCCGTATAGCCCGCGATACGGATCACCTCCATGCGGTCGAGCAGCGGAGCCGGGATGTTGAGCGTGTTCGCGGTCGTCACGAACATCACGTCCGAGAGATCGTAATCGACCTCAAGATAATGGTCGTTGAAGGTGTGGTTCTGCTCCGGATCCAGCACCTCGAGGAGCGCCGCGGAGGGATCGCCGCGGAAATCCATGCCCATCTTGTCGATCTCGTCGAGCAGGATGAGCGGGTTGGAGGTCTTGGCCTTGCGCATGGACTGGATGATCTTGCCCGGGAGCGAGCCGATATAGGTCCGCCGGTGGCCGCGGATCTCGGCCTCGTCACGCACGCCGCCGAGCGACATGCGCACGAACTCGCGGCCCGTCGCCTTGGCGATGGACTTGCCAAGCGAGGTCTTGCCGACGCCGGGAGGCCCGACGAGGCAGAGGATCGGCCCGGTCATCTTGTTCACGCGCTGCTGGACGGCGAGATACTCGACGATCCGCTCCTTGACCTTCTCCAGGCCGAAATGGTCGTTGTCGAGCACCGCCTGGGCGCCGACCAGATCCTTCTTGATCTTGGAGCGGCGGCCCCACGGAATGCCGAGCAGCCAGTCGAGGTAGTTGCGTACCACGGTCGCTTCGGCGGACATCGGCGACATCTGGCGCAGCTTCTTCAGCTCGCCCTTCGCCTTCTCGCGCGCTTCCTTGGTGAGCTTCGTCTTCTCGATCCGCTCCTCGATCTCCGAGAGCTCGTCCTTGCCTTCCTCGTCGCCGAGCTCCTTCTGAATGGCCTTCATCTGCTCATTCAGGTAGTACTCGCGCTGGGTCTTCTCCATCTGGCGCTTGACGCGCGTGCGGATGCGCTTCTCGACCTGCAGGACGGAGATCTCGCTTTCCATCAGCCCGAGCACCTTCTCAAGGCGCGCGGCGACGGTCGGGGTGGCGAGCACCTCTTGCTTGTCGGAGATCTTGACCGCGAGGTGCGAGGCGATGGTGTCCGCGAGCTTCGAGGGGTCCTCGATCTGCGTCACCGCCGAGACGACCTCCGGCGAGACCTTCTTATTCAGCTTCACATAGTTCTCGAACTCGGACACGACCGAGCGGGCGAGCGCCTCCGCCTCGACCTGGTCGCCCTTGGCGTCGTCGAGCGCGACGGCCTCCGCCTCGTAGAACTCGTCCGTGCGCACGTATTTGCGCACCTTGGCGCGGGTCGCGCCTTCCACAAGCACCTTCACGGTTCCATCGGGCAGCTTGAGCAGCTGCAGCACGGTCGCGAGCGTGCCGACGTCGTAGATGGCGTCGGTCGCCGGATCGTCGTCCGTGGCGTTGACCTGGGTCGCCAGCAGGATGTGGCGATCGCCCTTCACGACCTCCTCGAGCGCGCGGATGGACTTTTCGCGGCCGACGAAGAGCGGGACGATCATGTGCGGGAACACCACGATGTCCCTCAGCGGAAGGACGGCGTAGTTCCCCACGGTGCCAGGTTCGACGGGCTGGCGGGTCTTCTGATCTGTCATGGAACGTCCTTAGGGTCCTCGCCCTCGCCTTCCCCCCGGATGGGCGGGAGCTCGGGCGGTCAACCGGCCGCTCACGCCGCAACATAACGGCTGCGGCCGGTACGCTGGAACGCACCTCGGTGGAATGAGCGTGCGCTTTCGGCGCACCGCTAAAGTGGCGAGCGGAAGCCCGGCTTTCAAGCAACCTTCCGTCGCAGCCGGGTCTCCGCTCACAGGCTATGCCCTACGCGCTCGCCGCGCTGGGCGCCTCGCGCTCGCGGTCCGAATAGATGAAGAGCGGCTTCGTCTTGCCCTCCACCACCTCCGGACCGATCACGACCTGCTCGACGGATTCGAGGCCCGGCAGGTCGTACATCGTATCGAGCAGGATGCCCTCCAGGATGGAGCGGAGGCCGCGTGCGCCGGTCTTCCGCTCGATCGCCTTGCGGGCGACGACCGACAGCGCCTCCTCCTGGAAGGTGAGCTGCACGTCCTCCATCTCGAAGAGGCGCTGGTACTGCTTGACCAGCGCGTTCTTCGGCTCCTGGAGGATGCGCTTCAGCGCGGTCTCGTCCAGATCCTCGAGGGTGGCCAGCACCGGCAGGCGGCCGACGAATTCGGGGATCAGGCCGAACTTCAGCAGGTCCTCCGGCTCGACCTCGCGGAAGACCTCGCCCGTGCGCCGGTCGTCCGGCGCCTGCACGGAGGCGCCGAAGCCGATCGAGGTCCCCTTGCCGCGCGCCGAGATGATGCGCTCGAGCCCGGCGAAGGCGCCGCCGCAGATGAACAGGATGTTGGTCGTGTCGACCTGCAGGAACTCCTGCTGCGGATGCTTCCGGCCGCCCTGCGGCGGGACGGACGCGACGGTGCCTTCCATGATCTTCAGGAGGGCCTGCTGCACGCCCTCTCCCGACACGTCGCGCGTGATCGACGGGTTGTCGGACTTGCGCGAGATCTTGTCGATCTCGTCGATATAGACGATGCCGCGCTGGGCCCGCTCGACGTTGTAGTCGGACGCCTGGAGCAGCTTCAGGATGATGTTCTCGACGTCCTCGCCGACATAGCCCGCCTCGGTCAGCGTCGTCGCATCGGCCATCGTGAAGGGCACGTCGAGGATGCGGGCGAGCGTCTGCGCGAGCAGCGTCTTGCCCGAGCCGGTCGGCCCGATCAGCAGGATGTTCGACTTGGCGAGCTCGACGTCCGAATGCTTCGTCGCATGGGCGAGCCGCTTGTAGTGGTTGTGCACCGCGACGGAGAGCACCTTCTTCGCGTGGTCCTGACCGATGACGTAGTCGTCGAGGACGCGGCGGATCTCCTTCGGGGTCGGCACGCCGTCGCGCGAGCGCACCAGCGAGGATTTCGATTCCTCGCGGATGATGTCCATGCAGAGTTCGACGCACTCGTCGCAGATGAAGACCGTGGGGCCTGCGATGAGCTTGCGGACCTCGTGCTGGCTCTTGCCGCAGAAGGAGCAGTAGAGCGTGCTCTTCGAGTCGGTGCCGCCAGCCTTGCTCATCTTGATTCTCCGCTCGAACCGCCGGCGCCGGAGCGCCAGCGAATCATCACATCAGGGTAGGTGGCGCCGGGCTAAGAAAAGGTAGCCACCCATGCCCCCCTCGGCTCAGCCTCTCGCAAACGCGAGAAACCGACGAAGGATGCAAACACGCGGGGGGAGCCGTTTCAATAGGAACGAAAGCGGTCTAAGGGCGCAGGTGGCCCTCCCTGCCGCCTCAGGGGGCCGGGACTTCCGGCCGCTTCACGAGCACCTGATCGATCAGCCCGAACTCCTTGGCAGCCTCCGCAGTCATGAAGTTGTCGCGCTCCAGTGCCTGCTCGACCGCGTCGAGATCGCGGCCCGTATGCCTGACATAGATCTCGTTGAGGCGCCGCTTGAGCGCCTCGATCTCGCGGGCATGGATCAGGATGTCCGTCGCCTGGCCCTGGAACCCGCCCGAGGGCTGGTGGACCATGATGCGCGCGTTCGACAGCGCGAAGCGATGGTCCTTCTCGCCAGCCGCGAGCAGGAGGGACCCCATGGAGGCCGCCTGTCCGACGCAGAGCGTCGCGACAGGGCAGCGGATGAACTGCATGGTGTCGTAGATTGACAGGCCCGAGGTCACCACCCCGCCCGGGGAGTTGATGTAGAAGGAGATCTCCTTCTTCGGGTTCTCCGCCTCAAGGAAGAGGAGCTGCGCCACGATCAGCGAGGCCGAGTAGTCCTCCACCGGGCCGGTCAGGAAGATGATGCGCTCCCTGAGCAGCCGCGAATAGATGTCGAAGGCGCGCTCGCCGCGGTTCGACTGCTCGACCACCATCGGCACGAGCGTGTTGTTGTAGACGTCTACCGGATCTCTCATCTGTCGCTTCGCTCCAGGAGCGGCCCGGCCGGGCATCCTGCCCGGTCCGGACGACCCCATCCCCCAATCACGCCGCGGCGTTCTCGGCCGCTTTCGTCTCGTCCTCGTCCCGGAAGAGCTCCTCGCGCGAGGTCTGCTCCTCGACGACGTTGATCCGCTCCAGCAGGTGGTCGACCGTCTTCTCCTCCAGGATGGGTGCCCGCAGCTCGGCCTTCGCGGCCGGGTTTTTCTGGAAGTACTCCCAGACTTGGCGTTCCTGGCCGGGATATTGCCGCACCCGCTCGATCAGGGCCCGGTCGACTTCCTCGTCGGTCACCTTGATATCGGCGCTGGAGCCGACCTGTGCAAGGACGAGCCCGAGACGCACGCGGCGTTCGGCGATGCGGCGATATTCCGCACGGGCCTCCTCCTCGGTCGTGCCCTCGTCCGCGAAGGTGCGGCCGTTGCTCTTCAGGTCGGCCTCGACCTGCGACCAGACGGCGGCGAATTCCTGGTCAACGAGCCCCTGCGGCAGATCGAAGGAGTATTTCGCGTCGAGCGCGTCGAGGAGCTCCTTCTTGAGCTTGCGGCGCGCCTGCGCGTCGAAGTCGCGCTGGATCGCGGCGCGCACGCCGTCGCGCAGCTTCTCCAGCGATTCCATCCCGAAGCCCTTTGCGAACTCGTCGTCGATCGTGACCTCGCCCGGCGCCTGGACCTCCTTGGCGGTCACCTCGAATTCCGCCTCCTTGCCGGCGAGTTCGGCCGAGCCGTAGTTCTGCGGGAAGGTGACCGTGATGGTGCGGCTCTCGCCGGCCTTGATGCCGACGAGCTGCTCCTCGAAGCCCGGGATGAAGGAGCCCGAGCCGAGCTCGACCGTGATGTCGCTCGCGGTACCGCCCTGGAAGGCCTCGCCGCCGATGCGGCCGATGAAGTCGACGACGACGCGGTCGCCCTGGGCCGCCTCGGCGCCCTCGCCCTTGCTGGAGAAGGAGCGGTTCTGGGCGGCCATCCGCTGGAGGGCCTCATCGACCTCCTGGTCCGTCACGGGCGCCACGAGCTTCTTCACCGAGACGTCGGAGAGGTCGACGAGGTCGAAGGTGGGCAGGACCTCGACCGCGACGGTGAAATCGAGGTCGCCCTTGGCGTCGAGCGCCTTCTCGACCTCCGCCTGGTCGCCGGTCATGTCGATCTTCGGCTCGAGCGCGAGCTTCAGATTGTTCTCCTCGACGATCTTGCGGTTCGCCTCGTTGACGGCGTTCTGGACGACGTCCGCCATCACCGAGCGGCCATAGAGGCGGCGCAGATGGGCGATCGGCACCTTGCCCGGCCGGAAGCCGTTGATGCGGACGCGGTCCTTCAGCGTCGAGAGCTCGCTGGTGAGCCTCTGCTCGAGCTCGGTGGCAGGCAGGGTGACCTTGAACTCCCGCCGCAAACCCTCTGATCTCGTCTCGGTCACCTGCATCGAATTCGCCTCTTGTTCCCTTTGCAGCAGCGCGCCTGTGACCGCCTCGCGGCCGGCGCCGGCTACCAAAATCTCGAACCTGTCGCGACGGAATGGTGCGGGCGGAGGGACTCGAACCCCCACGACTTTCGCCGCTGGAACCTAAATCCAGTGCGTCTACCAGTTCCGCCACGCCCGCTTCACGCCGCGTCGCGGTCGTGGCGGCTCTTCCCATAAGTGTCGAATTCCGGCAACCCTGAGGCCGAAACCCTCCCATTCGACCGACATCTCAGATAGGCGCGGAGCCGAAGACGGCCAAGGCTTCGGAACGCTGCGCCGCCGGGCGCGTCGTCCGTCACCTGGATCGAGCCATCATGACCGAGACGTACAGCCTTCACCGCCGCGCCGCACTCGCCGGGCTCGCGGCCTCCCTTGTCCCGCTCTCGGCCAGGGGCCAGGCGGCACCCTCGGCCGCAGCCACCCTCCGGGCCGCCCCGGCCCGGCGCAGGCTCCTGCCGGACGGGCCGGAAGAGGCGGAGCTCTGGCTTTTCGAGGGTCCGAGCCCGGTCCCGGTCCTCCGGGCGAAGCAGGGCGAGGATTTCGCGGCCCGACTTGTGAACGACACGCCGGCGCCCCTCACGCTGCATTGGCAGGGCCTGCGTGGGCCCAACGCGGTCGACGGGGTTGGCGGCCTGACGCAGGAGCCCGTGCCTCCGGGCGGCTCCTTCGAATACCGTTTCCGGCCGCCTGATCCCGGACTCATCCTGATCCGCCCCATGGTTCCCGGCCGCGCCGGAGAGGCAGCCGGACGGGGGCTCTGCGGGCTCCTCGTCGTCGAGGAGCGTGAACCGCCGAAGGTCGCGGCCGACCATGCGCTGGTCCTGCGCGACTGGCGTCTGGAGCGCTCCGGCGCGCTCGCCCCCTTCGGCGCCCCGATGGAGGCCGCGATCGCCGGACGGCTCGGGAACCGCCTGAGCCTCGATGGCCAGGATCCGCCGCGCCGGATCGAGGCGCCGGCGGGATCGCAGGTCCGGCTGCGGCTCGCGAACGGCAGCAACGCCCGCATCCTGCGGATCCGGTTCGACGACCTGAAGGTCTATGTGGCGGCCGTCGACGGGCAGCCGACCGACCGCTTCGAGCCGCTGCGCGCGAGCCTGCCCTTCCCGCCCGGCACCCGCTACGACCTCCTTCTCGAACTCGGGCCCGAGGCCGGGCGGACGGGGCGTGTCGTCGCGATGCTCGGCGACGGCGTTCCGCTCGTCGAGATCGCCGCGACCGCCCCCGCAGGCGAGCCGGTCGCGCCGGCGAACCTGCCGCTGAACCCGCTGCTGCCGCCGGAGATCCGCCTGCAGAACGCGCTGCGCAGGGACCTTGCGATCACGGGCGGGGCCACCCGCGGGCCCTCCGGCGAGCCGGTCTGGTCGGGCGAGCCCGGCGCGATCTGGAAGATCAACGGCGCCGCGGGAGGGCCCGGCTCCCCTCCCCTGTTCACGGCGAAGCGCGGCCAGCCGGTCGTGCTGGCGCTGCACAACCAGACCGGCTTCCCGCAGCCGATCCACCTGCACGGCCATGTCTGCCGCCTGCTCCACGCCCTGGACGACGGCTGGGAGCCCTATTGGCTCGACACCGTTCAGATCGCCGAGGGCAGAACCGCCCGGATCGCGTTCCTGGCCGACAATCCGGGAAAATGGGCGATCGGCTCGAGCGTGCTGGAACGTCTCGACACCGGCCTCTGGGGCTGGTTCGAGGTGACGTGAGGGCGTTTCTCGCAGCACGCAGATGAGTTACGATACGGTCGATGGACCACCCCACGTCCTACGACGACGACGTCTATGCCTGGGCCTATGAGCAAGTCGCGATCCTGCGCGACTTGGCGGCCTCGCGACGCGATCTGCCGAACGCGCTCGACGTCGAACATATCTGCGAGGAGATCGAAGGCGTGGCGCGAACCGACCTCCGCGAGGCGGAAAGCTTCATGCGGCTCGTGCTCCTTCACCTGCTCAAGATCGCATCGGTTCCCGATGCTCCATCGGTCGACCACTGGCGCGACGAGGTCCTGGTCTTTCAGTCGGACTTCCAGACCGTCGTCACGCCGAGCATCCTCCAGAAAATCGATACGGGTCGCGTCTGGAGACTGGCTGTCCGCCTGGCAACCAGTCAGCTTGCGCGCGAGGGCGACCAGATCCTAGGCGGTCTTCCGGTAGAATGCCCCATCTTACCCGCTGATCTCGCGGGACAGCCCTTTGACCTTGGGGTCGCGTTGGACCGCATCGTCACCAGCACCGAACTGGGTCGTCCGTGACTCTGCTGTTTCGACAGGCACCTGATCCATCGTGAGCGAGCGACTGCACCGCCGAGTTGGACCAGAAGCGTCGAAGGTGCTTGTGACCGCCGGTGCGTCCGGCATCGGGCTCGCGATCGTGCGGGCCTTCGCGGAAGCCGGCGCGAGCGTCTTCACCTGCGACATCGATCAGCCGGCGCTCGAACGGGTTCGGGCCGAGATTCCCGGCCTGCACACGACGGTCTGCGACGTGGGCGACCGTGCGGCCGTCGGCGAGATGGTGGCCGACGCGGCCGCCCGGCTCGGGGGCATCGACGTGCTCGTGAACAATGCCGGCATCGCCGGCCCGACCAGCCCCGTCCAGGACGTCGATCCGGACGAATGGGAGGCCGTGCTCAGGGTCGATCTCACCGGTGCCTTCCTGGTCGCCAAACATGCCATCCCGCACCTGATCCGGGCCGGCGGCGGCACGATCATCAACATGGCCTCGGCCGCCGGGCGCTTCGGCTATGCCAACCGCAGCCCCTACGCGGCCGCGAAATGGGGCCTCATCGGCCTGACGAAGACGCTCTCCATGGAGCTCGGCCAGCACGGCATCTGCGTGAACGCGATCGCGCCCGGCGCCGTGGACGGCGAGCGCATCCGCCGCGTCTTCGAGGGCCGGGCCCAGCTTTCGGGACGCAGCCCCGACGAGGAGATGCAGGGCGCCCTCGCCCATCAATCCGTGAAACGCCTCGCGCAGGCCTCCGAGATCGCCGCGCTCGCGCTGTTCCTCGCCTCTCCCGCCGCGCGGTCCATCTCGGGCCAGGTGATCCCGGTCGACGGCGACCAGCAGCGGAACTAGGCGGCGCACTATCCCAGGAGGTCGCGCAGCACCGCGGGCAGCCCTTCGGGGATGTCCTCCGCGATCAGCCCCGGGCCGAAACGCGCTCCCGCCTCCGCATGCATCCACACGGCGCAGGCCGCGGCCTCGAAGCCCGGCATGCCCTGCGCCATCAAGCCCGCGACGATGCCGCCCAGAACGTCGCCGGATCCCGCCGTGCCGAGATAGGGCGAGCCGTTCTCGTTGATCACCGCGCTGCCCTCCGGGCTGGCCACGACGGTATCGGCGCCCTTCAGGACGACGATCGCGTTCGCGAAGGCGGCGAGCCCGACGGCGCGGTCGAGCTTCGAGGGGCGGCCGGCGATCTCCCGCGCTTCGGCCGAGACCTCGCCGGGCCCGGCGAGGAGCCGCCTCAGCTCGCCCTCGTGCGGCGTCAGCACGACCGGATGCTCTCGCGGCGCCCGGGCGAGCGCGGCGAAGCCCTCCGCCATGCCCGAGAAGCTCGTGAGCGCATCCGCGTCGAGCACGGTCGCACGATCCGCCTCGAGCGCGGCCTCGACCCAGCGGCGGGTCGCCTCGCCCACGCCCAAGGCCGGCCCGAGCGCGAGCGCATTGAAGCGGTCGTCCGTGAGGAGGTCGGAGAACTCGTCCGGATCGTCGCAGACCCGCATCATGATCGCCGTGAGATGCGCAGCGTTGACGGCAAGGGCACGCGCAGATGTCACGACCGAGACGAGCCCGGCCCCGGCGCGGAGCGCGCCGCGGGCGGCGAGCCGCGCCGCGCCGGTATGGCCCGGCCCGCCCGACAGCACGAGCGCATGACCCCGATCGTATTTATGCCCGGCCGGATCGATCCGGGGAAAGGCGGGCAGCCAGATCTCGGGCCCGTTCGCATGCACCGCCGGGCCGTCGAGCCCCATGCAGGACACGCCGATATCGGCGACCTCGACCGCCCCGGCATGGGCCCGGCCGGGATAGAGCAGATGTCCGGGCTTGCGGCAGGCGAAGGTGACGGTTCGCTCCGCCTTGACGGCGGCCCCGCGCACGAGGCCGGTATCGGCATCGATGCCGGACGGGACGTCGATGGCGAGGACCGGCCGCCCGGCCCCGTTCACGCGCGCGATGGCCTCGACCACTTCGCCTTGGAGGTCCCGGGCGAGCCCCGTCCCGAAAAGAGCGTCCACGACCAGATCCGCTCCGGCCGGATCGGCGGCGGCGAGCGGGCACACCGCCTCGCCCCAGAGATGGCCGGCCTCGGCCGCATCGCCCGAGAGGTCCGCGACCGGCTTCATCGCTGCCACCGTCACACGGTGGCCGCGATCGGCCAGGATGCGTGCGGCGACGAAGCCGTCGCCGCCATTGTTGCCGGGGCCGCAGAGGACGAGCACCCGCCCCGCCTGGGGAAGCATCCGGCAGGCGGCGTCCGCGGCAGCCTCGCCCGCCCGCAGCATCAGCGTGAAGCCGGGCGTGCCGTTCTCGATCGTCCGCCTGTCCGCCTCGCGCATCTGACGCGAATTGAGCAAGGGCTGCATCCTCATTCATCGCCCCTTACGGCCAAGCTGCACGTCCAGCCGTCTATTGCCGAAAAAATAGGCTGTCAGTGCATGTTTGTTGGGCGGGCCGTCCGGTCCCGATCAGGATTCGCCGTGGCACGGCTCCTGCCCGGATGGTAAGAGCCGAGGAACTGACGCCGCGCACCCGGAACTCCATCTGCATGAAGAAGATCGAAGCCATCATCAAGCCGTTCAAGCTCGACGAGGTGAAGGAGGCGCTTCAGGACGTGGGGCTGCAGGGCATCACGGTCGTCGAGGCCAAGGGCTTCGGGCGTCAGAAGGGGCACACGGAACTCTACCGCGGCGCCGAGTACGTCGTGGACTTCCTGCCCAAGGTGAAGCTCGAGATCGTGCTGGCGGACGAGCAGGTCGACGCCGCGGTCGACGCCATCCGCAAGGCGGCCCAGACCGGCCGCATCGGCGATGGCAAGATTTTTGTATCGAGCGTCGAGGAAGCGATCCGTATCCGAACCGGAGAAACCGGCACCGACGCCATCTAAGCGTCGACGCTCCCCGCCCGGCCGCTGCCGGGTGCATTTTCAGTCAGTATGGAGAGGACCACGTGGCCACGAAGACAGCCAAAGACGTGCTTGCGGCGATAAAGGACAACGACGTCAAGTACGTCGACCTGCGGTTCACCGATCCGCGCGGGAAGTGGCAGCACGTGACCTTCGACGTCTCGCTCGTCGACGAGGACCTGTTCGCCGAGGGCACGATGTTCGACGGCTCCTCGATCGCCGGCTGGAAGGCGATCAACGAGTCGGACATGATCCTCATGCCGGATCCCGAGACGGCGCAGATGGATCCGTTCTTCTCCGCCTCCACGATGTCGATCGTCTGCGACATCCTGGAGCCCTCGACCGGCGAGCCCTATGAGCGCGACCCGCGCGGCATCGCCAAGAAGGCCGAGACCTACATGAAGTCGCTCGGCATCGGCGACACGACCTATTTCGGCCCGGAGGCCGAGTTCTTCATCTTCGACGACGTCAAGTTCATGGCCGACCCGTACAATACGGGCTTCAGGCTGGACGGCTCCGAGCTGCCCATCAACGGCGACACGGATTACGAGGGCGGCAATCTCGGCCACCGCATCCAGACCAAGGCCGGCTACTTCCCGGTCCCGCCGCTCGATTCCGCGCAGGACATGCGCGGCGAGATGCTGGCCGCCATGCAGGCCATGGGCGTGAAGGTCGAGAAGCATCACCACGAGGTCGCCTCCGCCCAGCACGAGCTCGGCATGAAGTTCGACACGCTGGTGCTGATGGCCGACCAGATGCAGATCTATAAGTACTGCATCCACAACGTCGCGCAGAGCTACGGCAAGTCCGCGACCTTCATGCCGAAGCCGGTCTATGGCGACAACGGCTCGGGCATGCACGTCCACCAGTCGATCTGGAAGGACGGCAAGCCGGTCTTCGCGGGCGACAAGTATGCCGACCTGTCGCAGGAATGCCTGTGGTACATCGGCGGCATCATCAAGCACGCCAAGGCGCTGAACGCCTTCACCAACCCGTCGACGAACTCCTACAAGCGGCTCGTCCCCGGCTACGAGGCCCCGGTCCTGCTCGCCTATTCGGCCCGCAACCGCTCGGCCTCCTGCCGTATCCCGTGGACGCATAACCCGAAGGCGAAGCGCGTCGAGGTCCGCTTCCCCGATCCGACCGCGAACCCCTATCTGGCGTTCTCGGCCATGCTGATGGCCGGCCTCGACGGCATCCAGAACAAGATCGATCCCGGTCCGGCGATGGACAAGGACCTCTACGACCTGCCGCCGCGCGAGCTGAAGGAGATCCCGACGGTCTGCGGCTCGCTCCGCGAGGCGCTCGAGAGCCTGGACAAGGACCGTTCGTTCCTGAAGGCCGGCGGCGTGTTCACGGACGCCTTCATCGACAGCTTCATCGAGCTGAAGATGACGGAGGTCGCCCGCTTCGAGATGACCCCGCACCCGGTCGAATTCGTGATGTACTACTCGGTGTGATCCGAGCCAGGGAATGACTGGAGAACCGACGCCGGGGCCTCACCGCCCCGGCGTTTTTCGTGCTGCGCTGAGGTCAGATGATTGGATCGGCTGGAGCTTGCACCGAAACCATGCGAACGATAGGCTGATTACTAGGGCGCAGGCCGATGGCCCCCCCTCTGTGAAGAGAGCCGATGTCGAGTAAGCTTGCCAATGGTCTCCTGGTTGTAACGGGCGCTGTTATCATCTTGGCTTATCTCGGCTCGCAAGCCGATCAGCAGCGCTCGAACGTAGCTGATGGTACGAGGGGTGCCGCGAACCTTGTGTCGTATGATCGGGTCCGCGACCTCATGCCCGACACGGAGAGAGCGCTCATTGCAGCCGTCGAAAGGGGCCGGGCCGCATACATCAGCGGCTCCAACGACATGGCGAAGGGCGCATCAAGGCCGTCTCGGGCACGGGACCTATGCACAATTAGCGGCTTACAGACAGCGACCCGATGGGTGGGTAGAATCAGTGAACTCTCCTCCAACTCAGAAGGCAGAGGTGTGCTCGCCGTCGAGATTGCGAAAGATATCTCTCTGAAGACCTGGAATAACTCGATATCTGATGCCGGTGATCGGACGCTTATCGAACCTGACAGTCTACTCTACGGCAAAGCCGTGGCCCTATCCAAAGGTCAGTACGTTGCCTTCTCTGGTACCTTCCTGCGTTCGGCGACTGACTGCATCAAAGAGAGCAGCTTGACGATTTCGGGTTCGATGACTGATCCAGAGTTCGTCTTCAGATTCACAGACATCGGTCCGATCACCTTCTGAGCTTTCTTCGTGGCGATCACCGCCCCCCGGTGACCCTGAGATTCGCGCCCGTCGTATAGGACGCTCCGTCCGACATCAGGAACAGCACGGCCTCGGCGATCTCCTCCGGCTGGCCGATCCGCCCCATCGGGATCAGGGGCGCGATGCGGTCCATGCGGCCGGCATCGCCGGTCGAGCGGGCGTGGATTTCCGTCTCGACGAGGCCGGGAGAGACGGCATTCACCCGCACGCCCTCCTGGGCGAGCTCCTTGGCGAGCCCGATCGTCAGCGCGTCGACCGCGCCCTTCGAGGCGGCGTACCAGACATATTCCCCGGGCGAGCCGAGGGTCGCCGCCACGGAGGAGATGTTCACGATCGAGCCGCCCGGCCCGCCCTGCCCCGTCGCGAGGCGGCGCGCCGCCTCGCGCGCGACGAGGATCGCGCCCGTGACGTTCAGGTCGATGCAGGCCCGGATCACGGCCGTATCCGCAGCCTCGAGCCGGCTCGAGCGGCCCGTGATCCCGGCATTGTTGACGACGTGACGGACGGGCCCGAGCAGACGCTCGGCCTCGTCGAAGACCCGCACGATATCCGCCTCCACGGACATGTCTCCGGCGAGCGTGCAGGCGGCGGCGCCGAGGGCGCGGCACTCCTCCGCCACGGCTTCGGCCGCGCCGCGCTCGGTGCGGAAATTGACCGCGACGTCATAGCCGCGCCCGGCCGCGAGCCGCGCGACCGCGGCGCCGATGCCGCGGCTGCCGCCGGTGATGAGGACGACCTGGCGCGACACGGCTCAGCCCTGCCGCTCGGGCGTGTGGACCACCAGGCCGTCGATCTCCGGCCTGACCTTGATCTGGCACGAGAGCCGCGAATTGGAGCGCAGGTCGGAGGCGAAATCGAGCATGTCGGCCTCCATGGGCTGCGGCTCCCCGACGATCTCCATCCAGGGCTCCTCGACATAGACGTGGCAGGTCGCGCAGGCGCAGGCGCCGCCGCATTCCGCCTCGATGCCGGGCACGTTGTTCTTCACCGCCGCCTCCATCACCGTCCAGCCGACGGGCGCGTCCACGCTGCGGGACGTCCCCGCGACATCGATGAAGGTGATCTTCGGCATGGGGTCTCCGGACGGAGCGGCGCGACCGGCCGCAGCACCGTCTTACGCATCGGGAGCGGGCCTGAGAACCCGTCCTGCCGCATGCGGGGGCCTATCCGGCGCGCCGCCACGAGGCGATCGCGCGGCAGGTCTCCTCGAGCGCCCTGTCGAGGGCGGCGAGAAGATCGGCGACCTCTGAAGAGGAGCCTTGGCCGAGCTTCGCTTCGAGCTCCCCCGCGATCCGCATCACGGCCGTGGCCCCGACCGCGGCGGCGCCGCCCTTGAGGGTGTGGGCTGCGCGCGAGCGTTCCTGCGCGTCCCCGGCGCCGGCGATCACCGGCCGGAGCCGCAGCGCCTGCAGCTCGAACAGCTCGAACAGGTCGGCTTCCAGCTCCCGGTCGCCGAGGGTCTGCCGCGCGAGGAGCGCGAGATCGAGGACCTCCGAGCCGGGCTGATCTTGTCCCATCCACGCAATCCCCAGGAGATTCGCGGGCGGCCATCGACGCCCGGTTCCGCCCGCCCGCCGGACCGTCCCTCTAGGCGCGCTCAGCAGACAGGCCGCATCGCGCCGACATCGTCACCAAGTCGTTAACGACGTTCCGACGAGGAGGCCGCGCGCGGGTTCCCATGAGCCGGGGCCAATCCTACACTGGCCATGGTAAACGCGGGTTAACCTCTTTTCGCTGCGGCTCCGGATCCAGCCGCGCGAGCGGAGGCGCAGGAGGCATGCGCGCCCGCGCGTTGCGTTATGAGGCGGCACGGCACATGGCCACAGAACCCAAGCTCGCGAATCCGACACAGGCGGCGATGTCGGCCGTAGAGCAGGCCCTTTCGGAGCATCTGGCCGAGGCGACGGCAGGGACGCGCGCCGGGCCGCAGGGCGGAAGCGCCCCGTCGGCGGGCGATGCGGCCGCCCCGCGGCCGCGACCGGCGAGCGAGGCCGGGCAGGTGGTCTCTCCCGATCGCGAGAAGGTCGCGAACGACGACCGCGAGGAGGTCGGCCTCTTCCTTCAGGCGCTCAAGGTCCGCCCGTCCCGCTCCGCCTACGTGGTCGCGCTTCTTGCGAGCCTCGGCTGGCTCGGCGGCCTCGCCTTCCTCGTCATGGTGCAGGCCGGCGCCCCCGTAGCCGAGTATCTGGCCGGGCTCGCTCCCCTGCAGCAGGCGACGCTGGCCGCGCTCGCGGTCGCGCCCGTCGTTCTCTTCTTCGTGGCCGCGATGCTGGCCGTCCGCTCGGCCGAGATGAAGCTCGTCGCGCGCGCGGTCGGCGAGGTCGCGGTGCGGCTGGCGCAGCCGGAGCATTTCGCGACCGATGCGGTGATGAACGTCTCGCGCGCCGTGCGCCGCGAGGTGGCCGCCGTCGGCGACGGGCTCGAGCGTGCGCTCGCGCGCGCCGGCGAGCTCGAGACCATCGTGCGCAGCGAGATCGCAACCCTCGAGCGCGCCTATTCCGACAACGAGATCCGCATCCGGTCCCTCGTCGAGGAGCTGGTCAGCCAGCGCGAGGCGGTCATCGGCAATGCCGACCGGATCCGGGCCGCGATCTCCGGCTCGCACGAGCATGTGGCGAGCGAGCTCGCCGGCGCGTCCGAGCGGATGGTCCAGGCCCTGGAGACCGTCGGCGACCGTATCGCCGGCTCGCTCGACAAGCGCAGCGAGGATCTCACGCGCGCCCTCGCCCAGGCGGGCGAGCGGCTCGTCGCCGAGCTGGGGCTGCGGGGAACGGAGCTCGTGGAGCGCCTCGCCGCCACCACGGACGACGTGAAGGTCGGCGTCGCGGCCGTCGGCGACGAGGTCACGGCGTCGCTGGAGCGCAAGGCGCAGGACGTCACGACGGCGCTGGAGCGCACGGGCGACATCCTCACGCGCAGCCTCCAGGACGGCGCGACCCACGTCACCCGCACGCTGGCCCAGACCGGCTCGGAGGTCATCGGTTCGCTCGCCGCCCAGGGCAGCGACGTCCGCGCCTCGCTCGAGCAGACGGTCGAGGCGCTGGCGACCAGCTTCGTCGCGCGCGGGGCCGAGCTGAACGAGAAGCTCGCCGCGGCCGGCGAGACGATCGTCAGCTCCATCGCCTCCCAGACGGGCGAGCTGCGCCGCGGGCTGGAGATCGCCGGGTCCGGGATCGCCGAAGAGATCGCGAACCGCGGCAACGCGGTGCGCGAGTCGATCGAGACGACCGGCGCGAGCCTCGTCGAGAGCATCACGACCCGCGGCGCCGAGCTGCGCAACGAGTTCTCGGCGACCGGGACCGGGCTCGTCTCGGAGATCATCCTGCGCGGCACCGAGGCGCGCGACGGCATCGCGACCGCGACCCGCGCCGTGCTGGAGGAGCTGACCGCGCGGACCGGCGAGTTCCGCGAGCATATGGACGGGGCGGGCTGGACCATCGTCGAGCGCATTTCGGGCGAGGGCCGGAAGGCGCGCGAGGACATCGAATCCGCGACCGCCGAGATCCTCGACGCCATCGTCGAGCGCGGCGGCCGGCTGCGCGAGGAGCTCGCGGCGACCGGCACGGGCCTCGTCGGCGAGATCGTGCTTCGCGGCGGCGAGGCCCGTCAGGAGATCGAGCGCACCGGCCTCGGCCTCGTGGAGGCGATCTCCGCCCGCGCCACCGAGCTGCGCGACGGCGTCGCGATCTCCGGGACCGCGCTCGTCGAGGAGATCGCGCGCCAGGGCACGACGGCGCGGGAGAGCTTCGCGGGCGTCGGGGCCGGGCTCGTCGAGGAGCTGCGCCAGCGCAGCGAGGAGGCCGCCCGCGCGGTCGACGAGGCGGGCCGCACGGTCAGCGAGATGATCGTGACCCAGAGCCTGGACGTGCGTGACCAGATCGGGACGGCAGGAGCCTCGGTCGTGGACGAGCTGCGGGCACGCGCGACGGAGGTCGGCAGCGAGATCCGCAGCTCCGGCTCGCGCGTCGTGGACGACATCGTCGCGCGGACGGAGGAAGCGCAGACCCGTCTCAGCGCAGCCGGTGCCGAGCTCGCAGGTGCCTTCGCGCGCGCCGGCGACGAGCTGCGCGACCGCCTGGAAGGGGTAGTGCAGGCCGGCACGGCGAACCTCGCCGAACGTGCGGACACCCTGGCGGAGCGGCTGGAGGCCGCGGGGCGCCAGATCGACGAGACGGTCCGCATCAAGGGCACGGCGCTGCAGGACAATCTTGCCGGCTTCGAGGAGCGGCTCGGCCACGCTTTCGAGAGCCAGGCGCGCGAGGCCGCCGGAACGCTGGAAGCCGTCATCGACCGCGTCTCGGGCGAGCTTTCGGCCCGCCTGGGGGCGGTCGGGTCCTCCTTCGAGGAACGCGGGCGCGAGATCGCGGAGGCGCTGGCGCGCCAGACCTCGCAGTCGAACGAGTCGCTTGCCGGCACGGGCAAGGACGTGGTCCTCGCCATCGCGTCGCAGAGCGCGCGGATCATCGAGGTTCTCGCCAAGACCGGGAAATCCCTGGCCGAGACGGCCGAGAGCGGCGGCCGCGAGATCGACGCCGCGCTCGGCGCGCGGCTCCAGGCCCTGGAGGAGACGATCGTTGGCCGCGGCGGCAGCCTCGTCGACCGGCTGTCGCAGGAGGTCGGGACCTTCGCTCAGACCGTGACCGGGCGGCTGGAGGAGCTGCACGCGCTGGTCGCCGTCGAGGCTGCGGGCGTCGCGGCCACGATGGGCGACCGCGCCCGCGAGACCCGGGAGGCTCTGGACCAGGGCCTGTCGCTGCTCGACACGCGCGCGACCGAGCGCACGGCGGATATCCGGCGCGCCTTCACCGGGATCACCGAGGCGCTCGACGGCGGCACCGCCGCCCTCGCCCGCACCCTCTCCGAGCGCGGCCGCGAGCTCGAGCAGGCGCTCACCGCGCAGGTCGACGAGATCGGCCGCGGTGCGCTCATCCGCACGACCGAGGCCGCCGACCTCCTGTCCGCCCGCACGGCCGAGCTCGACCGCGTGCTCGGCGACCGGACCAGCCAGATGAGCGATGCGCTGGAGCGCGGGGTCGAGACGCTGCAGACCCGCGTCGTCGAACGGCTCGGGGCCCTGGCCCTGCAGCTCGACGAGCACACCCGCGCGATCGACCGGCGGCTCGGGGACGGCGCGGACGGGCTCGTCGGCACGCTCGAGACCCGCAGCAAGGCGATCGAGCAGGCGCTTGCCCAGCATGCCGAGACGCTCGTGCGCGTCGTGGACGAGAAGAGCCGCGAGGTGGGGGCGACCATCGCATCGACCTCGCAGGACTTCGCCCGCATCGCCGAGGAGCGCGGCAGGGCGGTGGTCGACCTCGTCGACCAGCGGGCCGCCGCCTTCACGGGCGAGATCGAGGAGAAGGGACGCGCGATCTTCGGCACGCTCGGCGGGCGCATGACCGAATTCGCCGTGCTCTTCGACCGTGGCGCAGCCTCCATCGCGGAGCTTCTGGAGAAGCGCGGCCAGTCGATCGTGGGGGCGCTCGGCGCCCGCGTGCAGGAGCTTTCGGGCCTTCTCGACTCCGGCACCGGCTCGCTCGTCGGCACCTTCGACGGCAAGGTCGAGGCGTTCACGCGGGCGGTGGACGAGCAGACGGCGCGGCTCAGCACCCTGCTCGACGAGCGCCGCTCCCATCTCGCCGACGAGGTCGCCCGGACCGGGCAGTCGCTCCTCGGCACCCTCGGCAACCAGATCGCCGAATTCGACCGGCTGGTCGAGCGCCGCGGCTCGGCCCTCACGGACGCCATCGACGCGCGCCGGGCGCAGCTCGTCGAGGGCCTGGAGACGACGGGCCATGCGGTCCTGGAGCGCCTGGACGGTTCGGTCGCCGGCGCGCGGACCCTGCTGGAGACCGGGACGAGCACGCTGGGCGACCTTCTGCGCGACCGCGGCGCCGAGCTCGTCGGGCGGCTCGACGCGACCGGTCGGGCCGTCTCCGGCACGCTCACCGTCCGCATGGACGAGATCACGGCCGCGCTCGACACCCGCACCGGCGCGCTCGCGACCATGCTTCAGGAGAAGAGCAACCGGCTCGCGGACGTGGTCGACCGGTCGGGACAGATCGTCGTCACGACGCTCGGCATGCGGCTCGCCGAGGCGACCAAGCTCATCGACGACAGGACCACGGCGCTGGGCGGGCTCGTCTTCGAGCGCGGCGCCCGGCTGGCGGCCGATTTCGAGGCCCGCGGCCAGGGCGTGATCGGAACGCTGGGGAACCAGCTCACCGAGCTCGAGCGGCTGTTCGACGACCGCTCCAAGGCCTTCGCCGATCTTCTGCAGAACCGCGGCTCCGAGATCGCCGACGGCATCGACCGCACCGGCCAGACGGTCGCGGCCTCGCTGTCGAACCAGATGGCGGCCTTCGCCGACGTCCTCGACAGCCGCACGGCGACGCTCTCGGCGATCGTCGGCGATCGCGGGACCGGGCTCGCCGACCTCATCCACGAGAAGGGCCAGGCGGTCATCGGCACGCTCGGCAACCAGGTCGAGGAGGTCGCGCGCACGCTCGATGCCCGCACGGCCACCCTGTCGACCCTGCTCGAGCGGCGCTCGAACGACCTCGTCTCGGCGGTGGACCGCTCGGGGACCGCCGCGGCGGCCCGCATCGGCGAGCACGTGTCGAACTTCCAGGATGTGCTGGACAACCGGACCGAGACCCTCGCCGGGCTGATCGACGAGCGCAGCTCCCGGCTCGCCGACATCCTGGCGAACCGCGGCGACGCCATCGTGGTCTCGCTCGAGAGCCGCGTGAATGCCGTCACGGACAAGCTCGACGAGCGCTCGGCCGCCCTTTCCAACCTCATCGAGGTCAGGGGCAATGCGCTCGCCGACGCGATCGAGACCAAGGGCCAGGGCGTCATCGGCAGGCTCGGCGAGCAGGTCGACGTCGCGACCGGGCTCCTCGATTCCCGTCTCGGCGCGATCGGCCGCATCCTCGACCAGCGCGGGACGGGGCTCGCGGAGATCGTGGCCAAGCAGGGCCAGGGGATCGCGGCCACGATCGGCGGCCAGATGGCCGAGATCACGCGGCTCTTCGACGGCGGCGCCCGCTCGTTCGGCGAACTCCTGGAACAGCGCGGCGGCGAGCTCGTCGGCCGGATCGAGGCGCAGGGCGCCTTCATCACCGGAGCCGTCGAGGGCCGGATGGCGGAGTTCAGCCGCCTGCTCTCGGAGGGCGGCGCCAACCTCCTGGACGGGCTCGGCCAGCACGGCCAGGCCGTCGCCACGACCATGGCCGAGCAGCTCAAGGAGACGGCCCGGCTGTTCGACAGCGGGTCGGCGGCCTTCACCCGGCTCCTCGACGAGCGCGGCACGGGTCTCGTCGAGCGCCTCGGCCGCGAGGGCGAGACCATCACGGCCACCCTCGACGGGCGCATCGCGACCGTCACGGACGCGCTGCGCGGCGGCACGGATGCGCTGGCCCGCCTCCTTGAGGAGCGCGGCAGCGGCCTCGTCGAGCGGCTCGGCCGCGAGGGCGAGACCATCACGGCCACCCTCGACACCCGCATCGCGGCCGTCACCGAGGCTCTGCGCGGCGGCACGGATGGCTTCTCGCGCCTTCTGGACGAGCGCGGAATCGGCCTCGTCCGACAGCTCGAGGAGCGCGGCCGGAGCGTGACGGTCACCCTCGACGAGACCACGGATCGCCTCGCGAACCTCTTCCAGACCCGGACGGAGGCGTTCAGCGAGATGGTCGAGACCCGCGGCGGCGAGCTCGCGGACCTGGTGGAAGCGCGGGCACAGGGCGTCGTCGGCACGCTCGGCAACCAGATGGCGGAGATCAGCGCCGCGTTCCAGCGCCACTCGGGCGAGTTCGGCGAGCTGGTGCAGCGCTCGGGCGCGACGCTGGTGACCGAGCTCGACGAGCGCGGCGCGGCACTGGTCGCCCGCGTGGGCGAGAAGATGGACGGCGTCGCCCGCATCTTCGACGAGCGCACCTCGTCCTTCACCGACCTCCTCGACAAGCGGAGCGCCACGCTCTCCGCCATCCTGGAGCGCCGGAGCGACTCGATCGCGGTCAATCTCGGCAAGCAGATGTCCGAGATCTCGACCCTGTTCGACGGGCGCACGAGCGAGCTCGCCTCCATGCTGGAGACGCGCTCGGCCGCCGTCGCGGAGATGCTCGACAGCCGCGGCGCGAGCGTCGCCGAGACGCTCGAGCGTCACGGCCGCGCCGTCGCGGACGTGCTCACGATCCGCAGCCAGGCCGCGACCAGCCTCCTCGATGCGAGCGGGGCGCGTATCGCTTCCGCCCTCGAGACGGGCAGTACGAAGGCCGCCGAAACGGTCGAGAGCCGTGTGACCGAGCTGACCCGGCTCCTCGACGAGAGCACGGCCGCCCTGCGCGAGCTGATGGACGGGCGCGGCACCGAGCTCGCCCAGACGATCGAGCAGCGCGGCCGGGCAGCGGCGGACGCCATCAACCAGCGCACGCAGGAGTTCCACATCGTGCTCGACGGCCGCACGGCCGCTCTGCGCGACCTCGTCAGCTCCCGCGGGACGGAGCTTGCGGAGACGATCGAGGCCCGCTCCCAGGAGGTCGCCGACACGCTCGCCCGGCGCACGGACGAGCTCGAGGCGGCGTTGGCGACCGGCGCGGCGACGCTGCGCGAACTCCTCGAGACGCGCGGCGCCGAGCTCACGGCCGCCATCGACAGCGGCGGCCGCGCCGCGGCGGGCGCGCTCCAGGCGCGCATCGGCGAGGTCTCCACCCTCTTCGGCGAGGGCGGCCGCACCGTGGTCGAGGCGATCGGCTCGCGCGGCGACGAGATCGCCGCCGAGATCAGCGGCACGGTCGACAAGGTCGTCCGGGTGCTCAACGACCGCGGCGAGGCGATCCTGGCGGCGCTTCGCCAGCGGCTCGTCGAGATGACGACGCTCTACACCAACTCGGTGGAAGCGCTTCGCAGCGCCGTGGACGACGGCGCCTCGCAGGCCGTCGTCAGCCTCTCCTCGACGCAGGAGAGCCTGCGCTCGGAGTTCAGCGCGATCCTCGAGCGGCTACAGGAAGCCAACCAGCTCCTGCAGCAGGTCTCGGGCGAGGCGAACGGCAACCTCGCCGCGATCGAGGACGGGCTCGCGCAGCGGATCGAGCAGCTCCGCGGCGTCCTGTCGGAGATGACGGCGGAGACGGCGCGCGCCTCCACGGAGCTGACGGAGCAGGTGGACGGGCTGAAGGCCGTCTCGACGAGCGCACTGGGCGATGTCGCCTCGCTCGTCGAAGCGCTCGACGAGCGAGGCCGCAACCTGACGAGCGGGACGCGCTCGCATCTGGCCGCCCTGTCCGAGGCGACCGCCGAGTTCGGCCGCGCCGAAGAGCTGATGAGCCGTGCGCTGAGCGAGCGCAAGGCGACGCTGGAGACGCTGATCGGCCGGATCGAGCAGAGCTCGACCGGGCTCGCCCAGGCCAACGGCGCGATCTCGGAAGGCATGGAACGCGCGCTGCGGCTCGCCGAGACGCGCGCCCGCGAGATCGGCTCCGCTCTGGCCTCGACGGCGGAAGAAGCGTCCCGCGTCATCGCCGAGCACCTTGAACGGGTGCGCGCCGAGGCGCAGGTGGAGACCCGCAGCACGGCCGAGCAGCTTCGCGCCGCGGCCGGCGAAGTCTCGGCCGAGCTGAAGGACCGGCTCAACGACGCGCTGTCGAAGTTCCGCGCGGCGGCCGGTGAGCTGCGCGGCGTCTCGCAGGCGATCCAGACGGAGCTCGAGCGCACGCGCGAGGACCTCGCCCGGGGTGTGATGGGGCTGCCCGGCGAGACCCAGGCCACCATGGCCGAGATGCGCCGCGTCGTCCTCGACCAGATCAAGGCGTTGAACGAGCTCTCGACGATCGTCGCTCGCTCGCATCGCGCCGTCGACGTCGCGCCCGCGGTCGAGCCTGCCGCCCGTGCGCCGGAACGGCCCGCTTCGTCCTTCCAGCCCCGGACGAGCGCCGCGCCGGAACAGCGGACCACCGCAGCGCCGGAACCGCCGCCCGTCGAGCCGCCGCCCGCCCCGCGCCGACCCGAGCCGGCCGAGCCGCAGCGCCCCGCCCGGCCTGAGCCTGCACCCGAGCCGCGTGCCGTCTCGCCACGCCGGGAGGAGCCGGCGCAGCCTGCACGCAGGCCGGCCGCCCCGAAGGCCGAGAGCGAGCGGGAGGATGTCGGCGCGCTGAGCTCGATCTCGGCCGACATCACCGGCATGATCGAGGGCGAGCAGGCCTACCGGCTGTGGTCGCGCCACCGGGCCGGCGAGGCGGGCGTCTTCTCCCGTGAGCTCTATGCCGAGGCGGATCGCGAGACCTTCGACGAGATCCGGCGCAAGCACGAGACCGAGCCGGGCTTCCGGCGTACGGTCGAACGCTATGTCGGCGAGTTCGAGCGGCTGCTCAACAGCCTGCCCGAGGGCGAGGCCGGCGACCGGATGCGCCAGACCTACCTGTCCTCCGAGACAGGCAAGGTGTTCCTGATCCTGGCGCATGCGAGCGGCCGGTTCGGCTGAGCCGGGTTTTGGGCGGGGCGCGATCGTCCCGCCCGAAGCTCGAGGGCGTGGGGCGCCGAGGCGGAGGAGCGGACGTGGACCAGACCGTTGCGCCCTTCCTGATGTTCGAAGGTGCCGCCGAGGAGGCGGTCGCCTTCTACGTCTCCGTGATCCCGGGCAGCCGCATCGTCGAGCTTCGCAGGCACGGGCCCGAAGGACCCGGCCCGAACGGGACGGTGATGCTCGGCCGCGCCCTGCTCGGCGGGATGGAGGTGCTCTTCAGCGACAGCTACGTGAAGCACGCCTTCACGTTCACGCCGTCGCTCTCGCTCTTCGTGACCTGCCGGTCGGAGGCCGAGATCGAGCGGGTGGCGGCTTCGCTCGGCGACGCCGGCAAGGTCCTGATGCCGCTCGGGGAATACGGCTTCAGCCGCAAATTCGCCTGGGTGAGCGACCGCTTCGGCGTCTCCTGGCAGATCAACCTGCCCTGAAGCCCGGAGCGGTCGCGCGATCGATCGCGCGCCGGATCCGCGGCCGCCCCTGCCCTGGGCTCGTCAGAGCGACCCGACCCTGAGGCTCGGGTCCTGCGGCAGGCTCTGCGGGCCGGAGGCCAGCCAGCGGGCGATGCTGGCGAAGACGGTGCCGGCGGATCTGTCGAGCGCCGGCGCCACCTCCGCGACATTGGCGGAGCCGACGGGCGTGCGGGCCGTGAACACGCGGCCGTTCAGCACCCGGCCCGACCTGATATCGACGAGCTTCGCCGAGATCTCGACCACGGCCTCGCCGGTGCGGGCGTCGAAGTTGAAGGCGCGGATCTCGGTGTTGAGCTGGTTGTCGCCCGTGATCCCGTCGCCCGGGCGGCCGACCGCCCGGGTGCGCGACGCGCCTTCCAGCGTCTCGATGAGGCGCGATTGCACCAGGCGCGGCAGCCGGTCGGCCCATTGCCCGCCCCCGAGCAGCGAGACGGTGCCGGCCTGGTCCTTGGCGACGATGCGCTCGGCCTCGAAGGCCTGCACGGTCGTGGGCTCGGCCACGATCAGCTGGCCGGCGATTCGGCCGCTGCGTGCCGCGCCGCGCGCTGCGCTGAGGTCGAAGGCCGTGGAGGGCGCCGAGCCGCAGGCGGCCAGCCCCAGCATAAGGGCGCCGGCCGCGGCGCGCGCGGCAGACAGGCCCGCAGACGCGAGCCCGGGCCGGTGGCCCGGGATGGTTGGCTGATCGGGCATGTCGGTCAGGTACGCTTTTACCGGCCGTATTCGGGGAGGGATGGACGCCCGCCGAAAATGATCGATTGCGGATTGCGTTCCAAGTTCTGCGCCGCCCGCCCGACCGTATTTAGCGTCCGGCGTGCGTCGACGGCCACACCTTCGACCTGCCGCGTGCCCGATCCCGTGAAGCGGGTGACGCCCTGCGCGATCTCGGTCGCGCGCCGGCTGAGATTGTCGGAGGCGGCGCCGAACTTCTCGGCCGCCTCGCGGATCGTCGCGAAGGTGCTCTTGCCCTCCTCGCCCGCGGCCGAGCCGAGGAAGTTCTCGGCCGCCTTCAGCACCCCGTCGATCCGGCTCGACGCGGCGTCGAGCTTGGCGGTGAGCGAGTTCGCGTTGCGGATCGTGTTCTCGACGTCCCGGGCCGAGTTGCCGAGCGCGGTGGCGAAGCGGCTCGCGCCCTCCACGATGCCGTTCAGCTTCACCGGGTCCACGGCCGCCATCACGCGTCCGGCATCCGTGATCGTCTGCTGCAGGTGCGGCACCGCATCCGCGAGGCCGCGGACGAGAGTGGAGGCGTCCTGCATGACGTTGGCGATCCTCTGGCGGTTCTCCCCGACCGTCTGCAGCACGCCGTCGACGTTCTCGACGATGCGGGCGACGCGCTGGCGGTCGACGGAGCGGATGAGCGCGGTCGTCTCGTCCGTCAGCGTCTCGAGCTTGCCGGCGACGGGACCGATGCGCTCCGCGGCCTGGCCGATGGAGGCGAGCGCCCGCTCGATCTGCGGCGCGTTCGCGCTCAGCGCGCTCGAGAAGGTCTCGACGTTCTGGACCGTGCGGGTGATGCTGTCGCGGTTGGCGGCGACGATGGAATTCAGGTTCTCGATCAGGACGTTGGCCCGCTCGGCCGTACCCTTGGCGGTCTCGATGATGGAGCCGAGCCCGCCGCGCTCGGCCACGATGGTGGCGATGTCCTCACCCGGCCGCTTCTGGATCGGGCCCGCCTCCGGGCTGCCGCCCGTGAGCGCCACGACGGCGGTGCCGGAGAGGAGCGCGACGTCGAGATTCGCCCTGGTATCCGCCTTGATGGGGGTGTCGGGCTGGACCTCGATGCGGGCGAATGCCTGCTGCGGCTTGTCCGCCTCGAAATAGACGTCCGTCACGTCTCCGACCCGGATGCCGTTGAAGAGCACGGGGGCGCCCTTCGACAGCCCGGCGACGGAGCCGGAGAACTCCACCTTGTAGGGCGTGCGGCGGGCGCCGGTATCCGACCCGGAGAACCAGTAGACGAAGCCGAAGCCGGCGATGATCACCGCGAGCGTGAAGACGCCGATGATCGCGTAGTTGGCGCGGGTTTCCATGTGTCTCACTGTCCTGCGGCAGCGCGGGCGCGCTTGCCGTGGAAATAGGCCCGAACCCAGGGATGGTCGGAGGCCAGCATATCCTCGATCGGCCCGGCCGCGATGATTTTCCCCTCGCCGAGCGCCGCGATGCGGTCGCAGACGGTGTAGAGGCTGTCGAGATCGTGGGTGACCATGAAGACGGTCAGGCCGAGGGTCCGCTGCAAGGTCGCGATCAGGTCGTCGAACTCCCCGGCCCCGATCGGGTCGAGCCCCGAGGTCGGCTCGTCCAGGAACAGGATCTCGGGGTCGAGCGCGAGAGCGCGGGCCAGGGACGCACGCTTGATCATACCCCCGGAGAGCTCGGACGGAAGCTTGTCGGCCGCGTCCGGCTTCAGACCGACCATCTCGATCTTGAGCATGGCGAGTTCGTCGAGCAGCCTCTCGGACAGCTTGAGGTGCTCGCGCATCGGCACCTGCACGTTCTGCCGGACGGTGAGGGACGAGAAGAGCGCGCCCTGCTGGAAGAGCACGCCCCAGCGCCGCTCGATGGCGCGCCGGGAGGCGATGGACATCGCGTCAAGGTCCTCCCCGAACACCTCGATGCGGCCGGCGCGCTTCGGGATGAGGCCGAGGATCGTGCGGGTGAGCACCGACTTGCCCTGTCCGGACGGGCCCACGAAACCGAGGATCTCGCCGCGATAGACGTCGAGATCGAGCCCGTTCAGGACCAGCCGCTCGCCGAACCCGACATCGAGCCCGCGCACGCGGATCACCGCCTCGCGGTCGCGCTCGGTCATGGTCCGCTCGGGGAGGGTCTGCAGCATCGCTAGTAGTTTATCGCCGCGAAGAACACGGCGAAGAAGCCGTCCAGGACGATCACCATGAAGATCGCCTTCACCACGGAGGAGGTCACGTGCCGGCCGAGCGACTCGGCCGAGCCCTGCACGGCAATGCCTTCGATCGATGCGATCACGCCGATCACCAAGGCCATGAACGGGGCTTTGATAAGGCCGACCAGGAAGGTGTTGAGGCCGATCGTCGCCTTGAGCCGCGCCAGGAACGCATCGGGCGGGATGTCGCCGTAGATCCAGGCGACGAGCCCCCCGCCGACCAGCGCCGCGATGGAGGACAGGAAGGTGAGGAGCGGCAGGCCGATCACCAGCGCCAGCACCCGCGGGACGATCAGCACCTCGATCGGGTCGAGCCCCATGACCCGGAGCGCATCGATCTCCTCGCGCATCTTCATGGAGCCGATCTCGGCCGTGAAGGCCGATCCCGAGCGGCCGGCCACCATGATGGAGGTGAGGAGCACCCCGAGCTCGCGCAGGATCAGGATGCCGACGAGGTTCACGACGAAGGTCTGCGCGCCGAAGCGCTGCAGCTGGAAGATGCCCTGCTGGGCCACGATGCAGCCGACCAGGAACGAGATCAGCACGATGATCGGCACGCCGCGGAAGGCGATCTGCTCGAGCTGGTTGGTGAGCGACGGCAGCCTGAAGCGGCTCGGGACCAGGAGGACGCGGATCAGCGCCGTCACGATCTCGCCGAGGAGGCTGATGCCCTGCACGAAGTCGCGGCCGGCGCGGACGATCGCCTCGCCGACATCGGCGAAGACGTCGACGAGGGTGGTGGCGCGCTTCTCGGTGCGCGGCTGGAAGCCCCGGTAGGCGACCTCGTTCAGGAGGATGTGGTGCTCGGGCCGGGCGCCGACGAAATCCACCGCGATGCCGCGGCCGCCGAGATCGTGGCGTGTGCGGTCGAGCACCCAGGCGCCGAGGGTGTCGAGCCGCTCGATGCGGGACAGGTCGAGGAGGGCGCGCCCTTCGCCCTCTGCCGCGGCGACGAGCTCGTTGATCTCGTGCTCGACCCGCTCGGCATGCTCGACGGTCCAATTCCCGGAAAGCTCTGCCCGAAGCTCTCCGCCGGACCCGTCGAACTCCGCCCGCGGCTCGTTCGCTGCCGTCTCCTGCCGCAACGCGGTCCGTCCCTTGGCACGATGGAGGCACGGTGATAGCGCGCCGCCATCGCGCAAGTCGAGCGCGCCGGAGGTCACATGCGCCGCGAGCTGCTGGTCGAGGTCGAGCGGTTCCCCGTCGCCGGCCGTTTCACCATCGCGCGCGGCTCGCGGACCGAGATCGCCGTCGTCACGGCGACGATCTCCGAGGGCGACGCGCGCGGACGCGGCGAATGCGTGCCCTATTCCCGCTACGGCGAGACGGTCGAGAGCGTCTGCGCCCTGATCGAGGGTCTGCGCGGGCGCATCGAGGCGGGCCTGGGCCGCGCCGAGCTGCAGACCGCCCTTCCCGCCGGGGCCGCGCGCAACGCGGTCGATTGCGCCCTGTGGGATCTCGAGGCGAAGCTCACGGGCGTGCCGGCCCATGTCGCGGCGGGCGTCGACCGGCTTTCGCCCGTCACCACGGCCTTCACGATCAGTCTCGACACGCCGGAGGCGATGGCCGAAGCGACGGCGCGCGCCGCCTCGCGCCCGATCCTCAAGATCAAGCTCGGGGCGCCGGACGGCGACCTCGAGCGGATCGCGGCCGTGCGCGAGGCGGCACCCGACTCGACGCTCATCGCCGATGCCAACGAAGGCTGGACGGAGGAAAACCTCGCCGAGCACCTCGCCGCCTGCGCCAAGGCGGGCTTCGCCCTGATCGAACAGCCGGTCCCCGCCGACCGCGACGCGATCCTGGCCGGCCGGCCCCGGGAGGTGATGATCTGCGCCGACGAGAGCCTGCACGACCGGCACAGCCTGCCCGGCCTCGCCGGCCGCTACGACGCGATCAACATCAAGCTCGACAAGGCCGGCGGGCTGACGGAGGCCCTCGCGCTCGCCGCGGAGGCCCAGCGGCTCGGCTTCTCCCTGATGATCGGCTGCATGCTGGGCACCTCGCTCGCGATGGCGCCCGCCCTTCTCCTCGCGCCCAGGGCGCGGTTCGTGGATCTCGACGGCCCGCTCCTCCTCGCCCGCGAGCGCGAGAACGGGCTCCGCTACGACGGCTCGACCGTTTATCCCCCGGCCGCCTCGCTCTGGGGCTGAGAAGCGCGGATCGGGGATGGCGCCGGGCTGCCAGCCTCCGTAAGAGGGACGCAGCGGGGTCCCGGAGAGCCATGACGGACAGGCGCCAGCAGCAGCCGCTGGACGAGCGCGATTTCGACGCGATCGAGGCGGCCGTGATGGAAACCGAGCGCGGCCGCTGGTTCCTCGGCGAGTTCGCCCGGCGCAACCGCCTTGCGGAGACGCGGCTCCTCCTGGATGCCATGACCCGCCTGGAGCAGAGCGTCGCCAAGCCCCATCCCGACGAGGGAAGCGAGCTCGTCCGCCGGGAGATCGCGGCGATGGCCGCAACGATGTCGCGAGCGCTCGATGCGGCCGATGGCGGCCGCGATGGCGGGGCGGCGGGCCTCGATGGCCTGTTCGCCGCGATCGGCAGGGTCGAGGCCGCAACCGCCGACATTCACGACGCGGCCGAGCGCGTGAGCGAGACCGCGTGGCGGCTGCGCGAGGCCGGTGCGAGCGGCGAGCTCTGCGGCGAACTCGACAAGGCTGCGGCCGATATCGCCACGGCCTCGGCCTTTGGCGGGCTCACGGCCGGCCGGGTGAAGGCGCTCGCCGAGGCAGTCCGCGACATCCGGCAGCGCCTCGATGCCCTGCCCCCCACCTGGAAGCCCGTGCCCGACCCGCCTTCCCGACGCGTCGCGCATCCCGATTCCCGACCCGGCGGCGCATCGTCCCGGGCTGCAAAGGCCGGTCAGGCCCGGGGCGCAGCGGACCATTCCCCTGAGGCAGCCGGCGTCTCCGCGCCGCCGAGCGCCCCGGCCGCTCCCGCGGAGCCCGAGGCCCGTCGTCGCAGCACGGCGCCGCCCGTTCGGATGCCCGTGCCGAGCCTCGCCGCCTTCGACGGGATGGACCTGAAGGAGCGGCTCAGGCTTTTCACCTGATTAACCAATCGCCGGCACATCGGGGGCTTCGGACGCGGCGGACCCGCCGCCCTCCTCCCGAGCACCCGGTAGCGCCTTGGCCACGACCGCCCCTTCCACCCCCGCACCAGCCGAGGCTCTGTCCGGTCCCGTGAACCCCCTGATCGGCGTGGGCCTGAAAGTCCTCTCGGCGCTCGCCTTCACGCTCATGTCCGCCGGCATCAAGTGGGTCGGACCGGACTTCCCGACCGGGCAGATCGTGTTCTTCCGGTCGGCCTTCGCGCTCGTGCCGCTCCTCGTCTGGCTCAGCCTGCGCGGCGATCTCCTAGCCTCCGTGCGCACGAACGACCTGCGCAGCCACATCATGCGCGGTCTCATGGGAAGCTGCGCCATGTTCGCAGGCTTCGTGTCGCTCGCCTATCTGCCGCTCTCCGATTCGGTCGTGATCGGCTATCTGTCGCCACTGCTCACCGTCGTGCTCGCGGCCCTGTTCCTCGGCGAGACGGTCCGGCTGTACCGCTGGACCGCGGTCGCGGCCGGCTTCGTCGGGGTGGTGATCATGGTCTCGCCGCATCTCGGCGGCGCCTCCCTGTCCGGCAACATGCAGGCGACGACGATCGGCGTCGCCTTCGGCCTTCTCGGCGCATGCTGCGCTGCGGGCGCGACGATCCAGGTCCGCAAGCTCACCTCGCGCGAGAGCACGGGCGCGATCGTGCTCTACTTCACCCTCCTCACGACGGCGCTCGGCGCCTCCACGGTCGTCCTCGGCTGGAAGGTGCCGAGCGCGTCGCAGTTCGGCCTCCTCGTCACGATCGGCATCCTGGGCGGGATCGGGCAGATCCTGATGACGCAAAGCTACCGCTATGCCGATGCCTCGCTCATCGCGCCGTTCGACTACACGACGATGATCTGGGCCTTCCTGCTCGGGTGGTTCCTGTTCGGCCAGCTCCCGAGCACGGCGGTGGTCGCCGGCGGCGTGATCGTGGCGGCGGCCGGCCTCTTCGTCATCTGGCGCGAGCGCCGGCTCGGACTCGAGCGAGCCAAGGAGATGGAGACGAGTTCCCGGCGCGCGACCTGACCCCGTTTCGATGTAGGATGGCCGGGTGAGCCAGAACGCCATTCCCGTCGACGGGTCCGAGACCCGGTTCCGCAGCACGCCCGAACGTCCGGCGGACGAGCGGACGCCGGTCGCGCTGACGATCGCCGGATCGGATTCCGGCGGGGGGGCCGGCATTCAGGCGGACCTGAAGACCTTCTCGGCTCTCGGGGTCTACGGCGCTTCGGTGATCACGGCGCTGACGGCGCAGAATACCCGCGGGGTCCAGGGCATCCATGACGTTCCGGCCGAGTTCGTGGCCGCCCAGATGGACAGCGTCTTCTCCGACCTGAACGTAGCGGCCGTGAAGATCGGCATGCTGGCGAGCCCCGACGTGATCGAGGCGGTCGCGGCAGGGCTGGAGCGGCACCGGGCACGGAACGTCGTGCTCGACCCCGTCATGGTGGCGACCAGCGGCGACCGGCTGATCTCGGAGGCCGCCGCGCTCCGGCTGCGGGACCGGCTCCTGCCGATGGCGCTCGTCCTCACGCCCAACCTGCCCGAGGCGGCTGCCCTCCTGGGGGAGGAGATGGCGACCGACGAGGAGTCCATGCGGGTCCAGGGCGAGAAGCTGATGGCGCTCGGCGCGCTGTCTGTCCTGATGAAGGGCGGCCATCTCACCGGGCCGCAGAGCGTCGACATCTTCGTCTATCCGGGCGGCTCCGGGCGGCTGGAAGCTCCGCGCATCCCGACGCGAAACACGCATGGCACAGGCTGCACGCTGTCCTCGGCGATCGCCGCGATGCTCGCATCCGGGTCGAACCTCGTCGAGGCCGTGGTCCAGGCCAAGGACTACCTGACGGATGCGCTCCTCGCGGCCGACAGGCTGAGGATCGGCGCCGGGGCCGGCCCGGTGCATCATTTCCATGCGAGCTGGAGCAAGGGGGACGAGGCCCAGCGGCAAAGCATTCCTTGATCTTTTCGCCCCACCGCGATTTCGTCGGCGCATGCCGGCGCGGGTCCGGCAGCGGAGCTGGTGAGCCGGATGGCTGTGGAAGGACGTGAGCGGGCGCGCGAGCTCGAGGCCGGCGCGCAGGTGCTGTCCGGCCAGCTGGGCAAGACCATCCAGCGCCTGCGCAAGGCCTACAGCCTGTCCCTGTCGGAGCTCGCCGAGCAGTCGGGCGTCGCCAAGTCGATCATCAGCCAGATCGAGCGCAACGAGACCAACCCGACGCTCGCCACGATCTGGCGGCTGAGCCAGGCGCTCGACATCTCGATCGAGCGCGTCCTCGCGACCGTCGACGAGGAGCCCTTCATCGAGAAGTCCTCCAAGCCGGACACACCGATCCTGGTCTCGGACGACGGACGGATGCGCCTCGCCATCATCGGCTGGATCAAGACGGTCGAGTGGCTGCAATGGTACGACGTCACCTCCCAGCCCGGCGGCGTCCTCGAAAGCGACGCGCATCAGAGGGGCTCGGTCGAGTGCCTCTCCGTGCTGGAGGGCGAGTTCGAGGTCGAGATCTCGGGCGTGGTGCAGACCGCCCGGACCGGCGAGACGCTCCGCTACCGCTGCGACCGGCCCCACACCGTGCGTTGCGTTGGCGACGCTCCCGGGCGCGCGACGATGGTCTGCATTCTCAAGGCTGCCGTTATGGAGTGAAGGACGGCACGATCCCTCCCGTCCAGTCCGGAGACATGTCGCACGGGAAGGAACAACGAGAGTACCCCGGATGCACGATTGTCGCGGTACCGGCATCTCCCTGAGATGGTGATCGTTTCGGCGGCAGGGCGATCTCCATGGCCATACCAGACGATCAACGTCGCAGCGACTTCGCCTTTCCCCGTTCCGCTTCCGAACGGATGAGGCGAAGGGAAACCGCCTGCAGGCGTCCAGATGTCGTCCGGGAACATCCGGCAACGTATTGTAGACCGCAAGCATAGCGACGCCTCAGCGCAGTTCGACGGAGGCGCCGCATGTTCAGCCCCCCGCTCAATCTCGATCTCGCAGGCCTCCCGGACCGTCAGCACGGCAGCACGGCAGCGAAGCGGCACGCGGGGCATCCGCTGGAGACAAGTCTGCCGCACGGGCCGGAAGGTCAGGCGGACTTGCGCCCGACAATCACGGTCGAGATCGCCGATGCAGCCCGCCTGGAGGCGCTCTCCGTAGAATGGCGCGACCTCGTCTTGCGATGCGCGGAACCGAACGTGTTCATGGATCCGGCGGTGGCCGTGGCGGCGGCGGCGGCCGGAACACCCGTTCGGGCGGTCATCGCGTGGCGCCGGGAGGATTCTGCGGCTACGAGGGTGGTCGGAATATGGCTGCTGATCCCGACCCGTCCGTCGTCGCGTCTGCCCATCCGGATTCTCGGCTGCCCGACCAACTCGCTCACCTTCCTTGGCACGCCGGTGCTCGACGCCGACGATCTCGTCGGCACGCTCGGTGCGATGTTCGCTGCGCTCGCAGCCGATCCGGACGGACCGAAGATCATATGCGCCTGCGACATCGCGGCCGACGGTCCCGTTCTGGCCGCCATGCGCGAGGCGCTCGCGCGGCAGGGCTTCACCTGGGTCCGGATCGAAAGCCGCGCCCGAGCGAAGCTCGATGTGCCGGGAGGCGGCGTCCCAGCCGCGTCGAAGTCCGTCACGCCCTGCAAGCCCGCCGAACTGCGGCGCCTCCGCAAGAGGCTCGGGGAACTCGGCGATCTCGTGCATGTCCGCCACAGCGAGCCTGAAGAGGTCGCCGGGGCGCTCGACGAGTTCCTCCTCCTCGAAGCCGCGGGCTGGAAGGGGCGGAGCGATGCGATCCTGGCCGCGGGCGCGCGCGCGCCCTTCGCGCGTGCGATGATCGCGGGGCTTGCCCGCAACGGCAGCGCCGGGGTCGATGCCCTGCGGCTCAACGGGCGCGCCATCGCGATGAATGTTTGGCTTCGTTCGGGGCACGGCGTGTTCGGCTGGAAGATGGCCTATGACGAAGCCTACCGCCGCTTCTCCCCCGGGAACCTGCTGCTCGATGAGGTCGCCAGGCACCTGTTTGCGGACGGGGTGGTGCGCTTCATGGATTCGTGCAACCGCAACGAAAACACCCCGCTCGCGCAGATCTGGACGGAGCGCCGGATGGTCGAGGACATGGTCATCGACCTGCATTACGGCGGCTCGTCCCTCGGCCGCTTCGTGGCCGCGACGGAGCTCTGCTACCGGACCGGCAAAGCGTTCGCCCGACGGCTGAAACGCGCCGCGATCCGGAGGCTCCGATCCCGACGCCCGGCTACGACGAGGGAAGAGCCGGCGCGCCCGGATGCGCGGCAGGCGGGCTGATCCCGGGCTAAGGCAGGCTGCCGCCGAAGAGCTTCACGCCTCCGAAGACGACCATCGCGGCCGCGGCCAGGCACAGGACCGCCCGAAGCCAGAGCGCCCGGCCCGGCCGCATCTCGGGCTGGTCGGCGAAGGGCTCGACCGGCTTTCGCCCGGTGATCATGGCGCCGATCACCGGGTCCTTCTTCACGAACTGGTAGAACAGGTTCACGGCGACATGGATCGCCACGAAGGCGAGCAGGATATTGAACGCCATGTGGTGGTAGCGCGACAGCGCCTTCTGCACGGGCGTCGGGTCGCCGAAGTCGAGATTCGCGAAGGGGCCGCCGTAGAGCCCGTTATGGTCGACGGTGAACAGCCCCGCGATGCCCTGCGAGGCCACGACCGCCAGGAGCAGGATGATCATCCAGCCGCCGAGCGGGTTGTGACCGAGATACGGGCGTCCCCTGCCCCGGAGCAGGTCGAGTCCGTACCGCAGCGCCGTCCAGGGCCAGGTCACCCAGTTCGCAAAGCGCGCGGTGGAGGAGCCGAACAGGCCCCAGAAGAGCCGAAACACGACCAGGACGAGGATCGCGTAGCCGTTCCACATATGCCAGGCGATGCCGGCATCGCCCCACTGGTTCGTCAGCCAAGCATTCAGCACGAGAAGGACCAGCGTCCATTTGAAGAGACGGGTCGGAAGGTCCCAGGCCCGGACCTCGCGGGCCGGGCCCTCGCTCGCCCGCTCGTCCCGTCCGGGTCGGGCCCGCGCCGCCTGGATGCTCACGGCTCCCGCACGCTCAGGTCTTGATGCGGTAGGTATTGTGGCAGCTGGAGCAGGCTTTCGTCACGTTGCCGAAGGCCGCCCTGAAGCTGTCGAGATCCTTGGTCTGCGCGGCGGCCGCCTGGATGTCCTTGGCCCAGGCATCGAACCGCGCCCGGAAGTCCGCCTGGTTCTCCCAGATGGCGGGCGCCGCCGTCGTCTGACCGCCTGTCTTCGCGGTCGGCGGGAAGTGGTTATGGAAGCCGTCCGCGGCGGCTGCGTAGGTCTTGAGGACCTCCTGCGCCTTGGCGAGGTCGAACGAAATCTCTCCCTTCACCATCTGAGTTCCGGTCCGGGTGGCCGCCCCGACGCCCTTCATGATGTTGCGCCGGGTCTCGATCGGGTCGCTCTGGGCCACAACCGCACCGGTCACCGCGACGAGCGCGGCCACGGCCAGGACAGATCGGAGCATCGGCATCCTCACGAGGGGCCCGCGCGGCACGCGCGCGGCTGACCTGCGCTGAGACGCCACGCAGCCTCGGATTATTCCAGCTTCAGGCTCAGGCCGCGCGCCGGGTCGGGCCGGCCGCACGGATCGCGGCCATCACGGCGTCGGGCGTTGCCGGCATGTCGATGTGGCGGATGCCGTAGGCGTGATCGAGCGCATCGACCACGGCGTTGATGACCGCCGGGCAGGAGCCGATCGCGCCGGCTTCCCCAGCGCCCTTCATGCCGAGCGCATTCGTGGTCGAGGGCACGTTGCGCGTCTCGAAATGGATGAAGGGGACGTCCTGCGCCCGCGGCAGGCGGTAGTCCATGAAGGAGGCCGTCACGAGCTGTCCGTCCGCATCGTACACGGTGTGCTCGTGCAGCGCCTGCCCGATCCCCTGCACGATGCCGCCATGGACCTGGCCGGCGAGGAGCAGCGGGTTCAGCGTGACGCCGAAATCGTCCACGACGTGGTAGCTGACCACCTCAACGTCGCCGAGATCCGGATCGATCTCGACCTCGCAGACATGCGTTCCGTTGGGGTAGGTCGCCTCGGGCGGGGTCCATTTGTCGTCGCTCTTCAGCGCCGCCGAATCCGGTCCGGCCTTGGCGGCGAGCTCGGCGAAGGAGATGGCGCGGTCCGTCCCGACCACGTGCACGCCGCCGTCGGCGATCTCGAGATCCGCCACTCCCGCTTCGAGCGCGTCCGCCGCGAGTTGCTTCAGCTTGTCGCCGAGCTTGCGGGCCGCGGAGGACAGGGCCGCGCCGCCGATCGGGATCGAGCGCGAGCCGCCGGTCCCGCCGCCGGTCCGCAGCGTGGCCGTGTCGCCCTGCTCGACCCGGATGCGGTCGAGCGGCAGGTCGAGCTCCTGCGCCACGAGCTGCGCATAGGCGGTCTCGTGCCCCTGCCCCGTCGATTGCGTGCCGATGCGCACGAGCGCAGAGCCGTCCTGCTCCAGGCTGACATAGGCGCGTTCGCCCGAGCCGCCCGCGCAGGCCTCGATATAGGTCGCGAACCCGAGGCCGCGGAGCTTGCCGCGCCGGGCCGAGGCCTCGCGGCGGGCCGGGAAGCCGGCGCGGTCGGCCCGCTCGAGGGCGAGGCGCATGTGTCCCTCGAACTCGCCGGTGTCGTAGACCTTCCCGGTGCAGGTCCGGTAGGGCATCTGCTCCGGGCGGATGAAGTTGAGCGCGCGGAGCTCGGCCGGATCCGTCCCGGTCTCGCGCGCGATGTGATCGACCAGCCGCTCGATCGCGTAGGCCGCCTCCGGCCGGCCCGCACCGCGATAGGCATCGACCGGGAGCGTGTGCGTGTAGTAGCCGCGGATGCGGATATCGATCGCCGGGATGTCGTAGACGCCCGGCGACATCAGCGATCCGCCGGTGGGGATGAAGGGCCCGTAGGCCGAAAGATAGGCCCCGATATCCGCCTTGAGGTCCACCCGCATGGCGAGGAAGCGGCCGCTCCCGTCCAGCGCCATCTCGAGCGTGGTGAAGTTGTCGCGGCCCTGGGCGTCGCCCATGAAATGCTCGGTCCGTTCCGAGATCCACTTCACGGGCCGCTTCACCCGCTCGGCCGCGATCGCGGCAAGCGGATATTCCCGGAACATGAACATCTTGGTGCCGAAGCCGCCGCCGACATCGGGGGTCACCACCCGGATGCGGTCGCGCTCGACCTTCAGGATCTCGCGCGCGAGCGTGTCGCGGATCCCGTGGCTGCCCTGGCTGCCGAGGGTCAGCGTCCAGCGGCCGCTCGCCTCGTCGTACTCGGCGATGCAGGCCCGCGGCTCCATGTAGTTCGTCACGAGCCTGTTGTTCACGAGCGAGAGCGAGACGGTCCGGGCCGCCCTGGCGAAGGCGGCGTCGGTCGCGGCCTTGTCGCCCTCCGCGCAGTCGAAGGCGACGTTGCCGGGCACCTCGTCCCAGACGAGCGGCGCGCCGGGCTTCCCGGCGCCCGCGATGCCGATGGCGGGCGGGAGGGTCTCCCAGTCGATCGGCATGGCCTCCGCCGCGTCGCGGGCCTGCCCCTCCGTCTCGGCCACGATGAAGGCGACCGCGTCTCCGACATGCCGCGCCACGCCGTCCGCGAGAAGCGGATAGGGCGGGAGCGTCATCTGCGTGCCGTCGCTGTTGGTGGCCGGCGCGCCGCAGGGCAGCCCGCCGTACCCGCTCACGTCGGCGGAGGTCAGGACCAGCAGGACGCCCGGCATGGCGCGCAGCCCGGCGAGGTCGCCGATCGCGAACCGCGCATGGGCGTGCGGGCTGCGCACCACGACCGCGTGCGTGCAGCCCGCCGGCTGCACGTCGTCCGTATAGCGCCCCCGCCCGGTGACGAACCGCACATCCTCCTTGCGCAGGGCGGGCTGGCCGATGCCGAACTTCATGGGACGCATCGAGGAAACTCCGTCAGAGTTGGGCTGCAGGGTTGTGGCCTCAGGCGTCCGGCGTCAATGCGCGGGTTCGGGCGCCCGGGTCGCCGGCATCGGCTCGCCGCCCTTCCGGCCGCCGCGGATCCACAGCACGAAGGAGCGGATCGCGACGTAGAAGACCGGCGTCAGGAACAGGCCGAAGAAGGTCGCGCCGATCATGCCGAAGAACACCGCCGTGCCGAGCGCCTGGCGCATCTCGGCGCCGGGGCCGGTCGCGATCACGAGCGGCAGCACGCCGAGGATGAAGGCGAAGGCCGTCATCAGAATCGGGCGAAGCCTGAGCCGCGCGGCCTCCACGACCGCCGGCACCGGGCCGACGCCGTCGCGATCCTCGATCTGCTTGGCGAACTCGACGATCAGGATGGCGTTCTTCGCCGCCAGGCCGATCAGCACCACGAGCCCGACCTGGGTGAGGATGTTGTTGTCCTGCCCCCGCAGCACGACGCCGCCGAGCGCGGCCAGCACGCCGGTCGGGACGACCAGGATGATGGCGAGCGGCAGCGCCCAGCTCTCGTACTGGGCCGCGAGGACCAGGAACACGAAGAGCACGCCGAGCGCGAAGATGAAGATCGCGGTGTTGCCCGTCGCGCGCTCCTGGAAGGCGAGCTCCGTCCACTGGTAGCTCGTGCCGGGCGGCAGGCGCGAGGCGATCTCCTCCATGGCCGTGAGGCCCGTCCCGGACGAGACGCCGCGCGCCGTGTCGCCCTGGATCGGCACGGAGGTGTACATGTTGTAGCGCTGGACGAGGTCCGCACCGGCCGTGTCGCGGATCGTCACGAGCGAGCCGAGCGGGACGAGCGCACCCGAATTCGAGCGCACCTTGAGCTGCAGGATGTCGTCCCGCTCCTGCCGGAAGCGCGCATCCGCCTGCGCCCGGACCTGGTACACGCGCCCGAACACGTTGAAATCGTTCACATAGGCGCCGCCCAGATTGACCTGCAGCGTCGAGAAGATGTTGGAGAGCGGCACGTCGAGCATCCGCGCCTTCGTCCGGTCGATCTCGAGGAAGATCTGCGGCGTGTTGTTGCCGAAGGTGGTGAAGACCCGTGTGAGGTTCGGGTTCTGGTTCGCCTGGGCGATCACCTCCCCGGCCGCCGCGAGCAGCGGGCCGAGGCCGTTTCCGGCGACGTCCTGGAGCTGCATCTTGAAGCCGCCCGCATTGCCGAGGCCCTGAACGGGAGGCGGCGGCAGCGCGAAGATCATCGCGTCCTGGATCACGGCGAGCCGCTGGATCACCTGGCCTGCCAGCGCTTGCGCGCTGAGCTCCGGAGCCTTGCGTTCCTCGAACGGCTTGAGCGGGAGGAACATGACGCCCCCGCTCGGGGTGTTGGTGAAGGTCGCCCCGTCGAAGCCCGCGATGGAGATCACGTTCGCGATGCCGGGGATCTCCTTGATGATCGCCTCCGCCTTCTTCATCACCTCGTCCGTGCGGTTCAGCGACGAGCCGGGCGGAAGCTGCACGACCGCGATGAGATAGCCCTTGTCCTGCGCCGGGATGAAGCCGGTCGGCGTGGTACGGGTGAGAAACACCGTCCCGCCGATCAGCCCGCCATAGATCAGGAGCATGACGGCCAGCGTCAGCTTGTGGCCGACGAGGCTGCGCACGCTCACCGAATAGCCGTGCGAGGTCTTGTCGAAGGCGCGGTTGAATCCGTTCGCGAAGGCCCCGCCGACCCGGGCGAAGATGTTGCGCGGCCGGTGGTTCGTGTGCGGCTTGAGGAGCAGCGCGCAGAGCGCCGGCGAGAGCGTGAGCGAGTTGAAGGCCGAGATGATCGTCGCGGCCGCGATCGTCAGCGCGAATTGCCGGTAGAACTGGCCCGAGATGCCCGGGATGAAGGCGGTGGGCACGAACACGGCCGAGAGGACGAGCGCGATCGCCACGACCGCGCCGCCGACCTCGTCCATCGTGATATGCGCCGCCTCGCGTGGGGTCTTGCCCTCGGAGATGTTGCGCTCGACGTTCTCGACCACGACGATCGCGTCGTCGACCACGATGCCGATCGCCAGGACGAGCCCGAACAGGGTCAGGTTGTTGAGCGAGAACCCGAAGGCGCTCATCACCGCGAAGGTGCCGATCAGCGAGACCGGGATCGCCACGATCGGGATGATCGCCGTGCGCCAGCTCTGCAGAAACACGATCACGACGATCACGACGAGCGCGACCGCCTCGAACAGGGTCTTGTAGACCTCCCGGACGGATTCGGCGATGAACTCGGTCGGGTTGTAGGCGATGCGGTATTCGAGCCCGGGCGGGAACGTTCCGCTGAGTTCCTTCATCTTCGCGATGATGGAATCGGCCGCATCCAGCGCGTTGGTGCCCGGGCGCTGGAAGATGCCGATGCCGATCGCCGGCCTGCCGTCGAGATAGGAGTTCGAGCTGTAGTCACGCGCGGCGAGCTCGACGCGCGCGACGTCCTGCATGCGCACGAGCCGTCCGCCGACCGACTTCACGATCACGTTCTCGAACTGGCGGACATCCGTGAACCGCCCCTGCGTCTGGACGGTGAGCTGGTAGGCGTTCCCGGGCGGGGATGGTGCGGCCCCGAGCGAGCCGCCCGCCACCTGGATGTTCTGCTCCTGGAGCGACGAGACGACGTCCGTCGTCGTCAGTCCGTAGGCCGACAGCCGGTCGGGATTGAGCCAGACGCGGAGCGCGTATTCGCGCGCGCCGAACACGATGACGTCGCCGACGCCGTCGAGGCGCAGGAGCTCGTCGCGTACGCGGATGAGGGCATAGTTCGAAATGTAGAGTTCGTCGAAGGCGTTGTTCGGCGACAGCATGTGGACGACCATCAGGAAGTCCGAGGACGCCTTGCGCGTGGTCACGCCCAGCGACCGCACCTCGGCCGGCAGGCGCGGCTGGGCGGTCGCGACCCGGTTCTGGACGAGCACGTTCGCCTGGTCGAGATTCGTCCCCGGCTGGAACGTGATCGTCAGCTGCATGCTGCCGTCGCCGGTGGAATACGAGGACATGTAGAGCATGCCCTCGACGCCGTTGACCTCCTGCTCGATCGGCGTCGCGACCGTGGCCGCCACCGTCTCGGCATTGGCGCCCGGGTAGCTGGCCCGGACCGTGATCGTCGGCGGCGCGATCTCGGGATACTGGGCGACGGGCAGCCGCGCATAGGCGACGTAGCCGACCAGGACCAGGACGATCGACAGGACCGACGCGAAGATCGGGCGGTCCACGAAGAAGTGGGCGAATCTCATCGGACTATGCTCTGCGCGGTGCCGCGGGGGGTCACTGCTGGCGGACCGGCGGCAGTTCCTGCCGCTGCGGCGTGACCTTGGCGCCCGGCCGGACGCGCTGGAGACCGTTGATGACGATGGTTTCGTCGCCCGTCAGGCCGCTCCGGATCAAGCGGTATCCGTCGATCTTCGGGCCCGGCCGGACCACCTTGGCGGTCACGGCACCGTCATCCTCGACCGTCCAGACGAGCCGGCGATCCTGATCCGTCGCGATCGCCTCGTCCGGAACGAGCACGCCGCGGTGAGGCGGCGAGCCTGCGACCTGGATCGTGCCGAACAGGCCCGGAAGCAGGAACAGGTCCTTGTTCTCGACGATGGCGCGGAGACGGATCGTGCCGCTCGCCTGGTCGACGCGATTGTCGACGAAATCGATCCGGGCCGGGCGGTTCTGCTCGCGCTCGTCCGTCAGGCGGACGCGCGCCCCGTCCGTCACCGTGTGGCCGGCGGCCTTCGCCTGCACGTGCATGCGCGAATAGGCCAGGAAGGAGCGCTCATCGACGTCGAAATAGAAGTAGATCGGGTCGAGCGACACGATGGTGGTGAGCAGCGTCTCGTTGGCGTTGACGAGGTTGCCCTCGGTCACGAGCTTGCGCCCGATGCGGCCGGAGATCGGCGCCCGGATGTCCGTGAAATCGTAGTTGAGCTGCGCGTTGCGGAGGGCCGCCTCGGCATTGTCCATCTCGGCGCGGGCCGTGATGAAGGCCTGCCGGCGCTGATCGACGAGCTGCTCGGCGATGTTGCCCGAGCGCTGCAGCGCCTGCGCGCGCTCGAGATCCGCTTGCGCGAAATTCAGCCGTGCCTGGGCGGACACGACGCTCGCCTGCGCCTGGTCGAGCGCCGCCTTGTAGGGCCGGCGATCGATCACGAAGAGCGGATCGCCCTTCTTCACGATCGCGCCATCCTGGAAGCCGACCTTCTCGAGATAGCCGGAGACGCGGGCCCGGATCTCGACGAAATCCGTCGCGTCGAAGCGTCCGGTGAAGTCGTCGTACTCGACGACCTCCTTCACGACGGGCTTGGCCACCGTGACCGGCGGCGGCGGTCCCCCGGGCATCTGTGCCTGGGCGCCAAAGCCTGCCGCGAGCCAGGCCGCCGCGACCAGGGCTGCAAGATACCGTCTCATCCAAATCTCCGCCGGCCGGCCGCTCGAAGGGCCGAAACCGCCTGTGCGTGTGCCTGTGCCGAGTTCAGCTGTCGCCCGCCGCAATCGGCATGCCCGAGGCAGCCCAATCCTTGAAGCCGCCCGGAAAATGCTCCGACCACGGCAGCCCTGCCGCCCGGCAATGGCCGATGGCAGCCTTGGACCGCACTCCCGCCGCGCATGAGAACACCACCCGCCCCTCTTTAGGCAAGCTCCGCACGTCGAAGCGCGACAGCGGCATGGAGACGGAGCCCGGAATGTGCCCGGCCGCGAATTCGTGCGGCTCGCGGACATCCACGAGCGTGATCGTTCCCTCGCGCAGGCCGGCCACGACCTCGTCCAGAGCCACGTCACGGATCTCGCCGCTCAAGGCCGGCAACCTTCTGCTGTTCGGAAACGGGAATCGTCGGTCGGACGATGCGGCGCAACATAGCTCGTACGCCGGCCTTCTTCAGGCAACATCGCCGGTCCGTCCGATGTGCGCTAGCGCACATCGCGGGGAGCAGGCCGAACTGCGCCGTCATTACGGAAGCGCCGGCGGCGCGGCCGGCGTCATCAGGGCGAGCGCGTCCCGCAGGGCGACCGGCTGGAGCGCAAGCGGGCCGTCGAAGGGGCGCTCCTTGACGGCCACGAGCCCGAGCGCCACCACGGCGGCCATGGAGAAGACCGCGATCGCGGCCGCCTGGGCACGCGGCCGCTCGAGGTGGACGAGCGCGAGCGCGAGCTGCGTCAGGCAGGCGAGGATCAGCACCGTCCACCATTTCGGATGGTCGGAATATTGCTCGCTGAGGGCGAGCCGGTCGCTCCGGGCGCTTCTCGCCCGCAGCGCCTGCTCCAGCAGCGCCGTATGGGCGACCTGCCCGAGATTGTCGGTCAGCTTCGGGTCGGAGACCTCGCGCAGAAGCTCGCGGAGTGCCCCGGCGGCCTTGGGCGAGGCATGGCCGTCCTTGAGGAGCGGCCATTCGTCGTCGACCACGGCGGCGAGATAGGCCCGAACGGCGGAACGGAGCTCGGCCATGTCCGCCGCGGCCGCGAGGCTGAGCTCCCGGACGGCGACGAGCGCGTCGCGCTCGCTCAGGACGGAGCGCGAGGCCTGGCGGTTGCGCTCCCAGGCGTCGCTCGCCAGGAAGCCGGTAAGCAGCGCGAAGAGGATCGCGACGGAGCCGAAGAAGGGCGCGACCACGCCCGTCAGCGAGGCGGAGAAGCTCTGCGTGAGCCGCCCCTGCGCGAGCCAGAAGATGAGAAGACCCGTCGCCGCGAGCAGGCCGGCAAGGCCGCCGAGGATGAGCCAGACCGGCTGGTCGAGCCAGAATTCGATGAGCATGGCCGCCCGCCCTCCCCCGCGGAGGAAAGCCGGGCGGCTTTAACGTTGGCTTACGGCCGGCAGGCCGGAACCGGCGCTACTTGGGGTTACGGGCGATGCGATCCGATCCGGCTCCGCCAGCTCACCCGAAGGTGTTGGTCTTCGGAAAGCCCTTCGGCGGCAGGCGGCCGGCTTCCGCGCGGTTGCCGATCCAGTCGCGCAGCTCCGCAGCGGGCACCGTCCAGGTCCGGCCGGACGTGTCCTTCCAGGTGAGACCCTTCTCCAGCGAGAAGACCTTGGCGTCGGAAACGCCGCCGTCCTTGTAGCGCTGCAGCCGCACGCCCTTGCCGCGGCTCATCTCCGGCAATTGGGAGATCGGGAAGACGAGCAGCTTCCGATTGGCGCCGACGATCGCGACATGGTCGCCGGCCGCCTCGGTCGCGACCACCGCGCGCTCCGCGGCGTCCACGCCGAGCACGTTCCGGCCCTTGCGGGTATTGGCCACGAGGTCGTCGGCCGACGCGACGAAGCCGCGCCCGTCCGAGGCCACGAGGAGCAGCTTCGAGCCCGGCCTGTAGGCGAAGGCGGTGACGACGTCCGTGCCGTCGTCCAGATCCGCCATCAGCCGGATCGGATCGCCGAAGCCGCGCCCGCCGGGGAGCTTGGACGCCTCGAGCGTGTAGAACTTCCCGTTCGTCGCCATGACGAGGATCTTGGAGGTGGTCTCGGCGAAGAACGAGGTCTTGAGCCTGTCGTCCCCCTTGAACTGGACGGTGGAGAGGTCGGCGACATGGCCCTTCATGGCCCGGATCCAGCCCTTCTCGGACACGATCACGGTCACCGGCTCGCGCTCGACCATCGCCTCCGCGAAGTCGATATCGCCGAGATCGGGCGCGTCCGCGAAGGTCGTGCGGCGCTTGCCGAGCGGCGTCTCCGGCCCATAGGCCTTGCGGATCCCGCGGATCTCCCAGGCGACGGTCTTCCACTGCTTGGCCTCGGAGCCGAGCAGCTCCTCGATCTCGCCCTTCTCTCCGGTCAGCTGGTCGAGCTCGGTCCTGAGCCCCTCCTCCTCCAGCTTCCGCAGCGCGCGCAGCCGCGTGTCGAGGATCGCGTTCGCCTGCACCTCCGTCAGGCTGAAGACGCGCATCAGCTCGGTCTTCGGCTCGTCCTCCTCGCGGATGATTTTGATCACCCGGTCGAGGTCGAGATAGATGATGAGGAGGCCGCGCAGGATCTCGAGCCGCCGGTCGATCGCGGCGAGCCGATGCTTCGAGCGCCGGATCAGCACCTCGCGCCGGTGGTCGATCCATTCGCGCAGGCATTCGGCGAGGCCCAGCACCTTCGGCACCTTGCCGCCGGACAGCACGTTCACGTTGAGCGGGATGCGGGCCTCGAGCTCCGTCAGGCGGAACAGCGATTCCATGAGCACGGTCGGATCGACCGTGCGGGCGCGCGGCTCCAGGACGATGCGGATGTCCTCGGCCGATTCGTCCCGGACATCGGCGAGGAGCGGCAGCTTCCGCTCGTTCACCAGCTCGGCGATCTTCTCGATCAGCCGCGCCTTCGGGATCCCGTACGGGATCTCGGTGACGACCGCCGCCCAGGTCCCCCGGCCCGTATCCTCCTTGGTCCAGCGCGCGCGCACGCGGAAGGAGCCGCGGCCCGTCCGATAGGCCTCCTCGATCGCGTCCCGCTTGTCGACGACGATGCCGCCCGTCGGGAAATCCGGCCCGGGCACGAAGTTCACGAGGTCGGTCGAGGTCGCCTTGGGATGGCTGATCAGATAGAGCGCCGCGTCGCAGAGCTCGGCCGCGTTGTGCGGCGGGATGGAGGTCGCCATCCCGACCGCGATCCCCTGCGCGCCGTTCGCGAGGAGATGCGGGAAGGCGGCCGGGAGCACCACCGGTTCCTCGGTCGTGCCGTCGTAGTTCGGCCGGAAATCGACCGCGTCCTCGTCGATACCCTCCAGCAGGCGGCGCGCGACGTCGGTGAGGCGAGCCTCCGTGTAGCGGTCGGCCGCGGCGTTGTCGCCGTCGATATTGCCGAAATTGCCCTGGCCGTCGACGAGCGGATAGCGGGACGAGAAATCCTGCGCGAGCCGCACGAGCGCGTCGTAGATCGCCATGTTCCCGTGCGGATGGAACGAGCCCATCACGTCGCCGACGATCTTGGCGGATTTCCTGAACGGGGTGTTGGGGCCGAGCCGCAGGAGGTTCATGCCGTGCAGAATGCGGCGGTGGACCGGCTTCAGCCCGTCGCGCGCATCCGGCAGCGCGCGGTGCATGATCGTCGAGAGCGCATAGGAGAGATAGCGCTCCTCCAGCGCCTCGCGCAGATTGACGACCTCGACGCCGTCATCCGGCGGGTCGATGGGCTTGTTCATGCTCTGTCTCGGACCGAATCAGCAGGCAGGTCGGGCGGGACCATAGCCGATCCGGGTTTGTTCCGGGTTGCGGAGGCCGCTTGCGCGACAAATCGCGCCCGCTCGTCGGGCGCCGTCCGGCCCTGCGGCCCCCAGACATGGGATTCGAGGAAGAAGCCAGTCAGGCGGAATCCGGCCGCGATCTCGGCCTCGTCGGGATGCGGCAGCTCCGCCTCGCCGCGCAGGAAGCCGGGCAGCGGGAGCAGGCGGTCGCGGTAGGGCGCCCCGGCCTCGCGGCTTACCGCCCGCCCGCTGCGCGGCGAGACGTAGACGAGGTCCTCCGTCCGGCCGGTCGCGGCGCAGGTCGAGAGGTCGAGCCCGTAGCCGAGTTCGGCCAGCAGCATCAGCTCGAACCGGATGAAGAGCGCCGGCGCGAGCGCCGCCTCGTCCAGGTGGTCGAGAAGGAACAAGGCCGCCGCATAGAGGCCCGGATGGGGATCGCGCTCGGGCAGGAGCCGCAGGTGCAGCGCCAGCGTCCCGATTCCGTAGAGCGCCATCGGCGAGCCGAGCAGCCGCGCCGAGCGCAGGGTGTCGGCCTCGACCGCGAAATGCCCGATATGCTCGTCGAGCCGCGCACGCCAGGTGACGGCGACGCCGTTGCCCGGCTGCAGCACGGGCGCCATCCGCCGCGAGCGGCCGCCATGCACCAGGCCGAGATGCCGGCCGTGCTCCCGGGTCATCAGTTCCAGGATGACGCTCGATTCGCCGTGAGCGCGCGCCCCGAGCACGATCCCCTGGTCAGACCATTGCACGGCCCGGCGCCCTCCCCTCACGGTTGCAGGACAGCCCGCCCTCCGCCTGCTAGCAGCGGAGGCCCTGCCCCAGAAGGACGACCCATGCTGCCCGATCGTGTCGAGAACAAGTGGATCGAAGCCCTGTGCGAGCTCTTCCTCCGCTGCGGCGTGGGCCAAGGCGATGCGGCCGCGATCCTGTCGGAGACCGGGTCGCGGCCGATCAACGTGCATCTCGCCGAGCTCGCCCTGCTGCGGCTCGGCGCGAAGCCGTTCCACCTCGTCGTGCCGACGGCCCGCAATCCGCATCCCGTGCCGGTGCGCTCGACCGGCGCGAGCGAGGCGATCGGCGGCTCGCGCCCGGTGATCGAGGCCTGCAAGGCGGCGGGCTTCGTCGTGGACCTCACGGTCGAGGGCCTGATGCACGCGCCGGAGACGGCCGAGATCCTGAAATCGGGCGCCCGCATCCAGGTCATCTCGAACGAGCATCCCGAAGCCTTCGAGCGCTTCCGGCCCGACGACGCGCTGGAACGCAAGGTGCGGGCGGCGGCACGCCGGCTGCGGGCGACCAAGGTGATGCGGGTCACCTCGGCGGCCGGGAGCGATCTCACCGCCCGCATGGAGGGCGCCTCCACGGTCGGCGTCTGGGGCTGGACCGACAGGCCGGGCACGCTGGCGCATTGGCCCGGCGGGATCGTCGTCTCCTTCCCGAAGGCGGGTTCGGTCGACGGCACGCTCGTGCTCGCGCACGGCGACATGAACCTCACCTTCAAGCGCTATATCGAGAGCCCGATCCGGCTGAGGCTCGAGGCGGATTACGTCACCGAGATCGAGGGAACGGGGCCGGACGCGATGATGATGCGCCGCTATCTCGAAGCCTGGGGCGACCGCGAGGCCTATGCGGTGAGCCATGTCGGGTTCGGCCTGAACGAGGGGGCCCGCTACGAGGCCCTCGCCATGTACGACCGGCGGGACACCAACGGCACGGAGCTGCGCGCGGTGGCCGGCAATTTCCTGTTCTCGACGGGCGCGAACGAATTCGCCGGCCGCCATACGGCCGGGCATTTCGACCTCCCGATGATGGGCACGACGATCGAGCTCGACGGCGAGGCGGTCATCCGCGACGGGGTGGTTCAGGACGTGTTCGGCTGACGCTCCTTGCCGGACAGCCCTGCGCTGCCATCATGGTGCTGGCGTCCACTCGCAGCGAACTGGGAGATGTCCCTCATCACGGCCGCCGAGCGGCAATACGCCGTCGCCCGGCAGGCCCGCATCGAGGCGCGCCTGCTCTGATCCGTCAGGCGGCCGAGCGGAGCTTCCCAATCGGCGCAGCCGGCTTGGACGCGGCCGCGCGCATCGCATCGGACGCCGCCGGCTCGTGCGCGGCGGCCCGATCGGCCAGCGCGCAGCGCGACTTTCCGCTCGATTTCGCCTCGTAGAGCGCCTTGTCGGCCGCCGCGATCAGGCCGTCGAAGTCGCGGCCGTGCTCCGGCGCGAAGGCGATGCCGACGCTCACGCCGATCTCGACCGCGAGATCCTTTCCCAGCTCGTAGGGACGGCCGCCGATCTCGGCGATCAGGCGCTCGCCGAGCCGGAGCACGGCCGCACGGTCCTCGGCAGCCGCGAGGACCACGAACTCGTCGCCGCCGACCCGGGCCGCCACGTCGCCGTTCGGAACCATGTCCCGCAGGCGCTCGGCTACGAGGCAGAGCAGCCTGTCGCCCGCCACGTGACCCAGGCTGTCGTTCACGCCCTTGAAGCCGTCGAGATCGAGATACAGCAGCGCGAGCCGCTTCGGCCCGAGGCTGTCGGCGAGGCCCTTCTCCTCCAGAGCGCGGGCCAGCCCGGCCCGGTTCGACAGGCCCGTCAGCTCGTCATGTCGGGCGCGCCGGTCGTTGTCGCGCTCGGCCTTGATCGTCGAGACCAGGATCCCGTTCAGCTTCCAGGAGGCGGCGCCCATGCTGAGCAGGTAGAAGGGAATCTGGAAGAGAACGAGCCAGAGGATCGGCTCTCCGGACAGCGCGGCGCCGGCGCAGCACGGGCCGAGGCTCACGAAGATCATCGCGCAGGCGAGGCGAGGCGCGCCGAAATTGCGGAAGCAGATGCCGCCGACCATCGCGGCGGCCGACAGGCAGGCGAGAGTCGCCACCACCCAGTCGCCGCTCTGCATGGAGATGAAGGTGCCGAAGCCCACGCCGGCGGCCCAGAGCAGCGCCAGCGTCATGTAGAGGTCGGTGAAGGTCCGGCCGCCCCGACGGGCCGCGCGCTGCGCGTGGACGAGCACGGCGAACCGGGCGAGGCAGACGCAGATCTCGAAGCCGAGCCAGAGCGCGAAGACCGGCTGCCCGAGCCGGATGGTGCAAACCAGCGCAACGAGGATCGTATTGATCACCCCGCCGGCAAAGATCGGCAGCGTTCCGTAGAGGCTTTGAACCAGCGTCCGGCGGATGTCCTCCGGTACGTCCCGACCGGCATCGGCAAGCCAACGCGTGAAGCGCCAACGGGGCAGGCTGTATGCCCCGGCGCCCGTATCGATCGCCAATAATCCGCCTCCGATCGGGCGCCTTCATGCGGGCGCTGGTCGCCGCGAACATAGCCGAACGATCCTGAGGGCTTCCTTAAGCCGGAGGCGAAAACCCGCGCCTTCGTTCCCGCCGCGGAGCCTTGCTAGGACTTGGCACCTAGAAGAACCGGCTTCCGCCGGACGCGGGCGCCCCGTTGCGAACGGTAGAAGAAGCGGAGGCGGCTGCGGGCGCGCCCGTCACGGGCTCGAATACCGGGCGCAGTCGCGCCGGCGTGCCATGAGGCATTGCTCGAGCTTGCCGCGGCGGTCGAGCTCGCTCATCAGCCACCAGGTCGCGAGGATCAGGGCGGCAGCGACCCCCGCGATGGCGAGATGGAGGCGGTCGCGGCCGTCCACCGCTCAGCGGCGCTTGGCCTGATGACGCTCGAGGAAGGCGGTCGCGGTGCGCCGGTCCGTCTCGCTCGCCGATTCGAGCGCCTCCGCATGCATGGCCCAGATCCAGGCGTCGCGCTTCGGGTCGGCTGCCTCCTTGGCCAGCATCAGCCACATCAGGCCGCGCGCCCGTTCCCGCGGCACGCCCTGGCCGTTCACGAGCATCCTCCCGAGGAGCGCCTGCGCGCCGGCATGGCCCTTCTCGGCCGCGAGATTGAACCACCGCGCCGCCTGCCGCTCGTCGCGGTCCACCCCGCTTCCGTTCAGGTAGAGCTGCGCGAGGCTGTACTGCGCGTTGGGGTCGCCGAAATACGAGGCCGCGTAGAAATAGAGCTCGGCCGCCTTCTCCGGGTTGACGACCACGGAGGAGTTCTTGATCCCCTCCAGGAAATAGGTGCCGAGCGCGACGAAGGCGCTCGCCACGACGCCGGCCCGCGGCGAATCCGGCGCCTCGTCGGCGTTCTCGTCCGCGATGCGGGAGAAGTACTCGAAGGCCTTCAGGTCGTCGCGCGGAACGCCGTCGCCCTCCGCATACATGCGGCCGAGCTTCCAGGAGGCGAGCGCATAGCCCTGGTCGGCCGCATATTCGAGCGCCTTCACGGCGGCGATCTTGTCGCCCGCATTGTAGTTGCGGACGCCGGAGCGCAGCGCGTCCTTGGCCGAGGCATAGCCGTCCTGGGGGGCGGCCGCGCGCGGGCCGGGGCGGGGCCCCATGAAATCGCTCGCCCGGGCAGGCCCCGCCGCGGCCGCGGCGAGGCAGAGCAGCGACAGGAGAAGCGGCCTACATATCCGCATAGGTCGCGATGTCCTTAGCCCCGCCTGGATGCGTGACAGCGCCGTAGAGCGCGGACCCGACCCCCTGTGCGTATTTCCAGAGATAGCCCGAAAGCCGTGCGCGCTCGGGCGCCTTCCACTCGGCGCGGCGGCGGGCGAGCTCCTCGTCGGAGAGATCGACCGTGAGCGTGCCCTTGATCGCGTCGAGCGTGATCATGTCGCCGTCCCGCAGGAGCCCGATCGGCCCCCCGACCGCCGCCTCCGGCCCGACATGGCCGACGCAGAAGCCGCGGGTCGCGCCGGAGAAGCGCCCGTCCGTGATGAGCGCGACCTTGTCGCCCATGCCCTGGCCGTAGAGGGCGGCCGTGGTGGACAGCATCTCCCGCATCCCCGGCCCCCCTTTCGGGCCCTCGTAGCGGATCACGAGGACGTCGCCCTCCTTGTAGGTGCGCTTCGTGACCGCCTCGAAACAGGCCTCCTCGTTGTCGAAGACGCGGGCCGGGCCGGTGAAGACCTGCTTCTCCGGCGGCATGCCGGCGACCTTCACGATCGCGCCTTCCGGCGCGAGGTTGCCCTTCAGGCCGACGACGCCGCCGGTCGGCGTGATCGGGTCGTTCGCCGGGCGGACGACGTCCTGGGCCGGGTTCCACTCCACCTTGGCGAGGTTCTCGGCGATCGTGCGGCCGGTGACCGTGATGCAGTCGCCATGGAGGAAGCCGTGGTCGAGCAGCGTCTTCATCAGGAGCGGGATGCCGCCGACCTCGAACATGTCCTTGGCGACGTAGCGGCCGCCCGGCTTCAGGTCGGCGACATAGGGGGTGCGCTTGAAGATCTCGGCCACGTCGAAGAGCGTGAACTCGATCCCCGCCTCGTGGGCGATCGCCGGCAGGTGCAGCGCCGCGTTCGTCGAGCCGCCCGACGCCGCCACCACCGTCGCGGCGTTCTCCAGCGCCTTGCGGGTGACGATGTCGCGCGGGCGGATGCCCTTGGCGAGGAGATCGACCACCATCTCGCCGGCCGTGGCGCAGAACCGGTCGCGGATCTCGTAGGGAGCGGGCGCGCCGGCCGAATAGGGCAGCGCGAGGCCGATCGCCTCCGAGACCGTCGCCATCGTGTTGGCCGTGAACTGCGCCCCGCAGGCGCCGGCGGACGGGCAGGCGACCTGTTCGAGCTCGTCGAGGTCGTCGTCCGACATGTCGCCGACCGAGTGCTTGCCGACCGCCTCGAACAGGTCCTGCACGGTGACCGGCCGCCCGCGGAAGGAGCCCGGCAGGATCGAGCCGCCATAGATGAAGATGGACGGCACGTTGAGGCGCACCATCGCCATCATCATGCCCGGCAGGGACTTGTCGCAGCCGGCCATGCCGACGAGCGCGTCATAGGCGTGGCCGCGCATCGTCAGCTCGACGGAATCGGCGATCACCTCGCGGGACGGGAGCGAAGCCCGCATGCCGGCATGGCCCATGGCGATGCCGTCCGTGACCGTGATGGTGCAGAACTCGCGCGGCGTGCCGCCGGCGGCCGCGACGCCCTTCTTCACCGCCTGCGCCTGGCGCATGAGCGAGATGTTGCAGGGCGCCGCCTCGTTCCAGCAGGTCGCGACCCCGATGAGCGGTTGGTGGATCTGCTCCTTGGTCAGACCCATCGCATAGAGGTAGGAGCGGTGCGGAGCCCTCGCCGGTCCCTCGGTCACGTACCGGCTCGGCAGCTTCGACTTGTCGATCAAACGCGCGTCCATACCCGATCTCGCTCACACACACCGCTCAGCGGCAGATACGGCCGCTCCTAACACCCGCGCGACGGCGCAACGAGACTCGCGAAGAGCTTGGACCGACGGCCGGGGCCGCGGCTCGAGCCCCTCTCAAAGACGCTCTAAACCGTTGTGGGGTAACGACTTCTCGTGAGCCTCGACTGATCCCGGTTTATGGCGGGATCGGGGCGAAGCCTTGAGGGTTCCGCGGCGTGATCGGGATGTTTTCCCGATGTGGCAAAGCTACAACATACCTTCGGCCAAGGTGGCCCGCGCACCCGGCTCAGACGTCGCGCGAAGAGAACCAGACCTCGCCGTAGAGCGCGGTGGCGGTGTCGTCGGGCGGATGCTCCGCCGCGAGCCAGACCGAGCGGGTCTCGACCAGCGGCTGGGCCGGCTTGCCGCGGGCCCGCACGTCCCGCGCCTCCGCCCCGATGCAGCCGACGAAGGCGACGCTGCCATGGGTGCGCACGGCGAGCCCGCCGGGCTGGCGCCGCACGAGGAGCGTGCGCCCCTCGAAGGGCGAAGGCTGCCAGGGCATGACGAGGCGCCCGCCGGGCTCGAGGCAGCGCAGCCAGGCGGGATCCGGCGCGGCCGCGCCGGCGGACACGTAGACGACGTCCGCCTGCGGCAGCTCGGCCCCGACCGCGGAGACGGCGTGAACCCGGACCTGCGGCAGGGAGGACAGGTTGCGCCGCGCCAGCTCGGCGAGACGGGTCTCGATCTCGTAGGCCTTGATGCGCCCGCCCTCCCCGACGAGCTCGGCCAGGATCGCCGTGTAGTAGCCCGCCCCGATCCCGATCTGGATCACCGTCTCTCCCGGCCGCGGGTCGACCTCCGCCATCCAGGCGGCATGCAGCGAGGGCTGGCCGTTGTTGATGCCCTTGGCGCGGTCGAGCACGACGAGGACATCCTGGTAGAGCCGGGCCGGATCCGACGTCTCCTCGTCGAGGATGCCGCCGCCCGGCGAGAAGATGCGCCAGGGCGGCGGCGTCAGGTAGCTCTCGCGCGGCACGGCGGCGAAGGCCGCCTCCACCCGGGAATTCTCGAGCCCGTCCCGCCGGGCCCAGGCCATCGCGTCGGCCGCGTAGCGGGCCCGGATGGCGGCGAGATCCCGGCCTTCGCTCATCGCGGCACCATGGCGGCCGGCGGCGGCGGGACCTTGGGCTGACGGACGATGGTCGAGAAGGTCGAGCCGATCAGCCGGAGCAGCGCCGCCGCACGCCAGTTGATGCCGGAGGGAGATCGCCACCAGGACCGCATGAGCGGTCAACTTGGCGGGCGGCGGATGGGTTGCGGCGCGAGTTGCTGCCTCATAACGTCATGCGTTATAGTGTGGGCGATGATCGTCAGCTTCCGGGGCGCTGCCGAGGAGATCTGGGCGGGCCGCCGAAGTCGGCGGCTTCCCCCGGAGATTCAGGACACGGCGCTTCGCAAGCTACGCCTCATCAACAACGCGGCCCGGCTCGACGATTTGAAGGTGCCGCCCGGCAACCGCTTGGAGGCTCTGAAGGGCGACCGTGTGGGTCAACACTCGATCCGCATCAACGGCCAGTGGCGCGTTTGCTTCGTGTGGAAAGAGGGACATGCTCACGATGTCGAAATCGTCGACTACCACTGAGTTCCTGCGCAACCCGCATCCGGGCGAGATCCTCGCGGAGGAGTTCCTGAAGCCCATGGGCCTGTCCCAAACCGCCCTCGCCCGGGCGCTCGGCGTGCCGCCGCGCCGCATCAACGAGATCGTGCTGGGAAAGCGGTCGATCACGGCCGACACGGACCTGCGTCTCGCCCGCTATTTCGGCGTGTCGGAGGGGTTCTTCATGGGCCTCCAGCGCGACTACGAACTGATGGAGCGTCGCCGGGTGATCGGGGAGCAGTTGGAGGCGATCAGGCCGCGGGCGGCGTGAGATTCGCGAGCTGCGGTGTCGTCTTACAGCAGGACTCTTTTGTTGCTTGAAGCCAGCCTGCAGTGCGAATGTTCAGTGAACGACCGCCTCGCAGATGCCCACGCACACTCGCTTCTACGGCATTGGACTCAGGGACCTTCGGCTTGCACTTGGGTGCTCTCAGCTCGAGTTCTCCGAACTTACCGGGATCCCGAGGGCCAGCATAAGCAGGATCGAAAACGGTCAAGCCTGCACGCCGTCCCGGGCTTCACGTCTGTTTGACGCCATATGGAAGCTAGATGGGCTCAGGCACGTTCAGTTCAACTCGATTTTCGGTACCGATCCACCGGAATTGGACTTTCCCAAACCCGATATCAAATTCCTTCTTCTGAATGAGAAGGTCTATGTCGATCAAGGCGGCACTCAGCCGACTGATCCAGATCTCACCGCCAAACTGAAGAAGACACAAATCGAACTCGCTTCCGCCATCGGGGAGACGGCGGAGACGTTGAATGCATCTACTTCATTCAAATCAGCTATACGACTGTATATCCAATCCGTTTCCGGCAGCACAGATATTTTCCTGCTAGACTCGATATATCTAGCCTTGCGTACATATCTGAGATCCGAGCGCGACGCGCTCGATGAAATCAACATCGTCCTTCTTGGAAGGCTCTTCCACAACCACGTCCGCCTTCGCGAACAGTTTCCTGATTACGTCCTGTACAACGAGAGCTTGCGTACGACTGAAATCTCCAAAAATCTGACCAATGACGAGCTCGCAGACATAAGAGCGACCCTCGAAGAAGGCGCACGCAAAGACATCTTTGATCCGTCTGTATCTCTTGAAATCAACAAAACCACATCCACAGAGACTCAATCTCCCGAGATTGAACATCGAAATGATTATGACATACGGTCTCGCGTGTTAGCGCTTTACAAATTCATGAAAGAGACCGATCCATCAAAGGTCATGTCAAAACTGCAGGGATGGAAAGATCTCTCTGACAAGCTCCAGGACACAATCAACAAGATCCTAAGCACGATGCATTGGTGAGCCCTCTCACATCCTGAACACGCCGAACTTCGTCTCCGGGATCGGCGCGTTGAGCGCGGCGGAGAGGGCGAGCGAGAGCACGCGTCGCGTCTCGGAGGGCAGGATGATGCCGTCGTCCCAGAGCCGGGCGGTGGCGAAATAGGGGTTCGACTCGCGCTCGAACTGGTCCCGGATCGGCGCCTTGAACGCCTCCTCCTCCTCGGCCGGCCAGGAGCCGCCGGCGGCCTCGATATTGTCGCGCCGGACCTGGGCGAGGACGGAAGCCGCCTGCTCGGAGCCCATCAGCGCCACACGCGCATTCGGCCAGGTGAACAGGAAGCGCGGCGAATAGGCCCGGCCGCACATGCCGTAATTCCCCGCCCCGTAGGAGCCGCCGACGACCAGCGTCAGCTTCGGCACGCGCGCGGTCGAGACGGCGGTCACGAGCTTGGCGCCGTTCTTGGCGATCCCGCCCGCCTCGTAGTCGCGCCCGACCATGAAGCCCGAGATGTTCTGCAGGAACAGGAGCGGGATGCGGCGCTGGCAGCAGAGCTCGATGAAATGCGCGCCCTTCTGGGCGCTTTCCGAATAGAGGATGCCGTTATTGCCGATGATGCCGACCGGCATGCCGCCGAGCCGGGCGAAGCCGGTGACGAGCGTCGTACCGAAGAGGCGCTTGAACTCGTCGAATTCCGAGCCGTCGACGAGCCGCGCGATCACCTCGCGGATGTCGTACTGCTTCTTCAGGTCGGTCGGGACGAGCGCCTCGATCTCGGAGGCGTCGTAGCGCGGCGCGAGCGCCGGCTCGATGTCGATCTCCGGCCGCTTCACCGTGTTCAGCGTGCCGACGATGCGGCGCAGGATTGCGAGCGCGTGGACGTCGTCGGTCGCGTAATGGTCGGCGACGCCGGAGAGCCGCGCATGGACGTCGGCGCCGCCCAGATCCTCGGCGGAGACGACCTCTCCCGTCGCGGCCTTCACGAGCGGCGGGCCGCCCAGGAAGATCGTGCCCTGCTTGCGCACGATGATCGCCTCGTCCGACATCGCCGGCACATAGGCGCCGCCCGCCGTGCAGGAGCCCATGACGCAGGCGATCTGCGGGATCCCCTCCGCCGACATCGTCGCCTGGTTGTAGAAGATGCGGCCGAAATGCTCCCGGTCCGGGAAGACCTCCGGCCATTCGGGCAGGTTGGCGCCGCCCGAATCGACCAGGTAGAGGCAGGGCAGCCGGTTCTCGCGGGCGATCTCCTGCGCCCGCAGATGCTTCTTCACCGTCATCGGGAAGTAGGTGCCGCCCTTGATGGTCGCGTCGTTGCAGACGATCACGACCTCGCGGCCCATCACGCGGCCGATCCCGGTGATCACCCCGGCCGCATGGATGTCGCCGTCATACATGCCGTTCGCGGCGAGCGGCGACAGCTCCAGGAAGGGCGAGCCGGGATCGAGCAGCCGCTGCACGCGGTCGCGCGGCAGCAGCTTTCCGCGGGCGAGGTGCCGGTCGCGGGCGCGCTTCGGCCCGCCCTGCCCGGCCGCCGCGCGCTTCGCCAGCAGCTCTTCGCGCAAGGCCGCCCAGGATTCGCGGTTCGCCTTGGCCGCGTCCGACACGAGATCGGCCGAGGACTGGATGACGGGCATGCGCTCTCCCTGACGCGTCTTGCCTGCGGCTTATCGTGCGCGGCTGGGACGGGCAAATGCCATCCGCCGCCGGCCGCGGCTTCGCCGAGATACCCGGTCGTCGCCTTGCGCTTCGCCCGGGGCGCTCCCTCGCTGTCATTCCTGGCCGGAGGGGAGGGAATCCAGGAGGTTCGCGCTTTGGCTAGGGTGTCTGGATCCCCTTCCCGGCCCTTTGGGCCGCCGGGGATGACACGCGCAACTGTCATTCCCGGCCGGAGGCGGCGGAGCCGCCGGAGGGGAAGGGAATCCAGAGGCGTCGCGCAGCGGGTAGGTTTCCTGGATCCCCTTCCCGCCTGCTGCGCAGGCGCCGGGGATGACACCGAGGGCTTCCCGGAACCTGCACGCTACCGAAGAGGACGTGGTGCCGGCGTCTCCACTGTCATTCCCGGCCGGAGCAGCGCGTCAGCGCTGCGAAGGGGAAGGGAATCCAGGGACGTCGTCCGCGGTGGGAGGTGTGCTGGATCCCCTTCCCGGCCCTGCGGGCCGCCGGGGATGACGGTGGAGCCGCCTTTCCCGCCTGCTGCCCGAGCGCCGGGGATGACATGCGGCTTGACATTTATAGGAATATAGTCTAGATCGGCTTCGTCCTCTTCGCCGAGGGGCGCTCTCGCGAGGCGTCAACAGAGCGGAAGAGCTTGAGTGGGCCGGAATGGGCGAGAGCCCAGGCCGGCTGACGCGGCGCCTGCGGGCGGGTTTCGCGAACCCGCACTCGGGAAGCCGGACCAGCGCCGCCCTCCGGGTAATACGGCCCGGGCGCCAGTGCAGCATGGCTAGTGTTCTCTCGTCCGGCAACGGGCGAGGGGGCGGAAGAGCGGCAGGTCCGGTCCAAAATCGCCGCCCGTGCCGGGGCAACCCGGACGCGGTCAGGGCTCCCTTCGTGGATGGCCGGGACAAGCCCGGCCATGACGCGGAGAGGGTTCCGGATCGCGGGGACGCCGAAAGGCTCCTCTATAAAATTGATCGAGCGTTTCGGCGTCCCACGCCCCTCGACCAATTCACCCGCTCTTTGAACCGCCGAGACACCAGACCCCGGGCCGGGGAAGGACGGCGCGTGCCTGCTCGTGCCCCCCTCTCCCCTTGCGGGAGAGGTCGAGTCGACCGCGGCAGCGGGCGACCGGGTGAGGGGTCACCCCTCATCCGTCGTCGCGGAGCCTGTCGCCGGGCCGGCCAGAGGCCGAACCCGATGGCGCCGAAACGTTCTCCCGCAGGGGGAGAGGGAAACGCACTCTTCCGCTTCACTCCCGCTCGGTCGGCCCGAACACCTCCTCGAAGGCGGCGCGGAGCGCGACATCCGCATCCGCCATCGTCACCGGCAGACCGAGATCGACGAGGCTCGTCACCCCGTGCTGCGTCACCCCGCATGGCACGATGCCGGAGAAATGCGTCAGGTCCGGCTCGACGTTCAGGCTGACGCCGTGGAACGTGACCCAGCGGCGGACGCGAATCCCGATCGCGGCGATCTTGTCCTCGACGCCCTCGCCCTTGTCCGGACGCCGCACCCAGACGCCGACGCGATCCTCCCGGCGCTCGCCGCGGATGTTGAAGGCCTCGAGCGTCAGGATCAGCCATGCTTCGAGCGCCGCCACGAAGCGGCGCAGGTCCGGCGTCCGCCGGTTCAGGTCGAGCATCACATAGGCCACGCGCTGGCCCGGGCCGTGATAGGTATATTGCCCGCCGCGCCCGCTGCGGAAGACGGGGAAACGGTCCGGCTCGACGAGATCGGCGTCCCGCGCCGAGGTGCCGGCCGTATAGAGCGGGGGATGCTCGAGCAGCCAGACGAGCTCGGGCGCCCTCCCCTCCGCGATCGCCGCGACGCGCGCGTCCATGAACGCGAGCGCCTCCTCGTAGGGCACGGGCCCGTCCGCGACCCGCCACGCGACGGGCGGGGAGCCCGCGGCGGCCGGCATCGCGGCGCCGAGTCGGTCCCGCTCGTTTACCGGAGCTTCACCCTGTTTCGGTGACATCGTCCTCGGAAGCACGCGACGGAGTTCGCGAGGGGCCAAGCACAGGTGACCGAGCTCGACAACCTGCATGTTGACCTGACCGTGCGGCTCGGCACCACCAGCATGCCGCTGCACCAGCTCCTGAAGCTCGGGCGTGGCGCGATCGTCGAGCTCGACGGCAGCGACGCGGAGATCGTCGACATCCTGGTCAACGGCCACCCGATCGCCCGCGGCAACGTTGTCGTGACGGGCCGCGCGATCTCCGTCCGGGTGACCGAGATGGTCCGCAAGGAGGCCGTGATCCGGAAGGCCGGCACCCGGATCGGCGGTGCGGCCGCCCCGCCCCTCCCGGCCCCCGCGCAAGCGGCGGCGGCTGCGGCCGCATAGTCGCCGGACCGGGCTTGTTCGGCCGGATTCGATCTGTTACCAGCGCGGCTCCGGCGAGGCCCTCGGGCCTCGTTTCCGTTGCGGCCGTGGCGGAATTGGTAGACGCGCTAGCTTGAGGTGCTAGTTGGGAGACCAGTGGAGGTTCGAGTCCTCTCGGCCGCACCACCTTCCTGAATCAGGAACGGGCTATCCGAGCGAGGCCGCTGCCGGCTTCGACCCGATCCGGACGGGAGCCGACCGAACATGACCGAGCATGTCGCCCTCACGCGCGAGGACGGGGGCGTCCTGCTCGTCCGGCTCGCCCGCCCCGAGAAGAAGAACGCGCTCACCGGCGCGATGTACGAGGCCATGACCGTGGCGCTCGCGGAAGCCGACGCCGACGAGGGGATCGGCGCGGTGGTGCTCGCGGGCTCCGGCGGCGTGTTCACGGCCGGCAACGATCTCGGCGATTTCCTCGCCGTCGCCCAGGGCGCGGTAGGCGACCTGCCCGCCTCGCGCTTCATCCGCCAGCTCGCCCGGACGGAGACGCCGCTCGTGGCCGCCGTCGAAGGGCTCGCAATCGGCGTCGGGACGACGCTCACCTTCCACTGCGACCTGGTCTATGCGGCTCCGGACGCGCTCTTCCGGATGCCCTTCGTCGATCTCGGCCTCGTGCCAGAGGCGGGGTCGAGCCATCTGCTGCCGCGGCGGATCGGGCTCGCGAAGGCGACCGAGCTGCTGATGCTCGGCGAGGCCTACGACGCGGCCGAGGCGCTCCGGCTCGGGCTGGTCAACGCGGTCGTCCCAACCGATCGGATCCTCCCGCATGCGCTTATGCAGGCGGCCCGGATCGCCGCGAAGCCGCGTGCGGCGGTCGCGGCAACGCGCAGGCTGATCCGCGGAGACGGCGCCGAGCTCGCCCGGGCCATGGAGAACGAGCTGCGGGCTTTCCGGGAAGCGCTCGTCTCGCCGGAAGCCCGCCAGGCTTTCGAGGCTTTTCTCGCGAAGGCCGGAACAGCGCGCCGCTGATCCGCGTTGCTGTCGAAGGCCGGAACAGATCAGGCGAACATCACCATCAGCGTGATCGTCGCAAGAGTCGACGCAAAGAAACCGGCGAGCCTGGTGGCGAGCCCCATGGTGTTCGGGACCGCCTCGGCCTTCGGCATCTCCATCTGCAGGCTCCGATAAGTCAGGTTGCTGCTTTAGCGCAGAACAACCACTTTGGTTCCGACGGAAACGCGGCGGTAGAGATCGACCACATCCTCGTTGAGCATGCGGATACAGCCGGAGGAAACGGCCTGCCGATCGAGTCGGGCTCGTTCGAGCCGTGGATGCGGTAGAGCGAGCCGCCGAGATAGAGCGCCCGCGCGCCGAGCGGATTGTCGATGCTGCCCTTCATGAAGCGCGGGAGATCCGGGCGGCGCTTCAGCATGGCGGCCGGCGGCGTCCAGTCGGGCCATTCCTGCTTGGCCGTGACGGTCCTCACGCCGGACCACTCGAAGCCGGGACGCCCCACGCCGATTCAGCGGGAGGCGAGCGCCTTGACTTCGCCGTCCCGGATGAGGCTCGAGACATTGCCCGGGGCGCGCAGTTCGACGGTGCGGGCGGGGGAGGCGTCGAAGTTCGGCGCGCAATCGGCCGGCACCAGGAGCCAGGCCGCATCGGTACAGCGCACGTCCTCGCGCGTCCGGACCCGGTCGGTCTTGCCGGTCCGGTTCACCTCGACCGTCGCGAGCGCCCGCGGATCGATCGAGGCAAGCGCGACGGAAGCCGCGGCACTGTCGCCGGCGCGGTCATGGAAGATCTTGCCCGACGGCGCGGGAACACGCTGCTCGGGACCCGAGAAGCCCGTCACGAGGCCGGCGGACAGAAGGGCGCTGATGCCCGCGAGCTTGAGGGTGGTGATCACGCGAGCCTCCATCGGCGGCCCTTCCGGCCTTGTTCGACGGACACCCTTCTAAGCGTGGCCTTTTTCAGCGCTCTTGCGCGACGGCGGGATCAGGTTTCGGCAACGGCCCGGTTTGTTTCGGACCGCAGGCACCGGCGCAACAATCCGCCGGTGGGATGCCAGGCGAGGCGCCGCACCTCGCAGGGTCAGCGCTCGCGGCCCTCGGGCGAAAACAGGTAGCCCGCTCCGCGGACCGTCTGGATGATGCGCGGCTGGCCGGGATCGGGCTCGATCTTGCGGCGGATGCGCGTGATCCGGACGTCGATGGCACGGTCGAACGGCTCGTCGTCCCGAGCGCTCGCCAGGTCGAGCAGGCGCTCGCGCGTCAGCACCCGCTGCGGATTCTCTGCAAAGGCCTTCAGCAGGCTGAACTCGGAGGCCGTGAGCGGGTGAATGGTATCCTCGTCGTCGCGAAGGTGGTGCGCGTCGAGGTCGAGCCATTTCGTGCCGAACCGGACACGGCGGTTCTTCTGGCCGGGTGCCGCCTCGGCCTGCACGCTCCGGCGCAAGACGGACCGGATGCGAGCCACGAGCTCGCGCAGCTCGCAGGGCTTGGCGACATAGTCGTCCGCCCCGATCTCGAGACCGACGACCCGGTCGATCGGGCTCGCGGTCGCGGTCAGCATGATCACGGGGGCCCCGTTCTGGCGCTTCAGGTCGCGCACGATCGAGAGCCCGTCCTCCTCGGGCATGTTGAGATCGAGCACGATCAGGTCGGGACTTGCGGCCTTCAGCTCGCGCCGAAGGCTGGCGCCTCCGTCGCAGAGCGTGACGGTGAAGCCGTGCATCTTGAGATAGTCGCCCACCATCTCGCGGGCGGGAGCCTCGTCGTCCACGACCATGATGTGGGGGTTCGCAGCCATCGCGGTCTACTCCGCATCCGGAATGGAGATGGTGAAGGTGGCCCCCTGCCCCGGGCCGGGGCTCTGGGCCGAGATGCGGCCGCGGTGCAGGTCGATGATGCGCTTGGCGATCGAGAGGCCGAGCCCGGTCGAGCTCTCGCCCGCCGTGGGCTTCGCCGAGAGACGCTGGAAACGTCCGAAGACGCGGCCGACATCCTCGGGCGAAAGGCCCTGGCCGTTGTCCTGCACCTGCACCACCGAATCGGTGCCCTCCCGCGCGAGCGTGATCCTGACCAGGCCTTCGCGCGGGCTGTACTTGATGGCGTTCGACACGAGGTTGTCCACCGCCTCCCAGAGCCGGTCCTGGTCGCCGCAGGTCATCAATGCCTCGGGCCCGAGGACCGCGACCGTCTGCTCCTTGCGCTCGGCAAGCGGCCGGTTCGCCTCCACGACATCCGCCACCAGCGCGGCAAGATCGAGCGGCTCGCGCCGGACCGTGATGTCGAGCGCATCGTTCATCGCGTCCGAGATGAGGGAATCGACCATCCCGGTCAGGCGCTTCGCCGAATCGCGGATATGCCGGATCTGGTCGCGGATCTGGCTCTCCGGGGCGGGCTGCATCACGAGCAGGTCGGAGAGCATTTCCGAGCGCCCCATGATCACGCCGAGCGGGTTCTTCAGGTCGTGCGCGATGGTGCCCAAGATCTCGGTCTTGAAGCGATTGGCGCGGCGCAGCTCGGCGGTCTGGGCGGAGAGCCGGCGGTTCGTGCTCTTCAGCTCGGCCGTGCGCTTCAGAACGCGCTCCTCGAGACGGAGATTCGCATCCTGGAGCTGCTGGTAGAGGATCACGTTGTCGAACGCGATCGAGAGACGGCTGGAGAACACCTCGACCAGCGCGCGGTTCGTCTCGGAGAGCGTCTTCGCCGCTTCCAGCACGACGATCACCTCGCGCCCGCTTCCCGTTCGGACGTAGAGGACCGAGCGGCGATCGACGAATTCGTGCGAGCGGCGCTCGCAGGCCTGGCGCACGACGTCCCGGAGCTCGCGCTCGCTGTCGAACTCCTCCTCGTGTTCCATGAAGCGCCGATAGCAGCCCGAGCCTGCGAGGATCGAATAATGCTCCCGGTCCGTGCCGTCCTCCCGCAGCACCAGGATGCCCGCGCAGTCGACCTCCAGAAGCGAGGCGAGTTGCGTCAGCACGCCCTCCGCCAGACGCTGCATGGAGCGGAAGTCGAACAGGGTCGACGCCGCTTCGATGATGATCTCGAGACCGCGGCGAGTCTCGACCATGCGCTGCAGCTGCTGGTAGCTGCGCAGGGCGGCCGTCATGCTCGTGAAGAGCTTGTCGGCGGTGAGTTCCGTCTTGGCCTTGTAGTCGTTGATGTCGTAATCGACGATCACGCGGCGCTCGGGGGCTTGGCCGGGCTGTCCCGTGCGCAGGATGATGCGGACCGTCTCGTTGCGGAGCTCGTTCCGGATGTAGCCGACGAGGTCGAGACCCGCCGTCTCCGTCTCCATCACGACATCGAGGAGCACGACCGCGATGTCGGGATGCTCGGCCAGCAGCTTGCGCCCTTCACGCGCCGAGTGCGCCGAGAGGATGTCGAGGCCCTGGCCGCCGAGCTGGTAGTCGTACAGGGCGAAGCGCGTGCCCTCATGCACGGCCGGATCGTCGTCGATGACGGCGACCTTCCAGGCGGGCATCGGCTCGGCCGAGGAGGCCGGCTCCGCATCGTCGAGGAAGGAGATCAGCTCGTCTGCGTCAGACATTCCCGGCCTCTGCCCGCACCGTCTCGCTTCTGGAGGTCTCGCCGGGGGCGACGAGCGGAAGCACGATCAGGAAGGTCGTGCCGAGCCCCGGGCTGGAGGACAGGACGATCCGTCCGCCGAGCCGGGCCGTCACGAGGTTATAGACGATGTGCAGGCCGAGTCCCGTGCCTCCCGAGCCTCGGCGGGTCGTGAAGAACGGGTCGAAGGCGCAGCGCTGCACCTCCTCGCTCATCCCCTGCCCGTCGTCGCGGAACAGGATCTCCACCTCGTCGCGGCCGCGCCGGCGCGCGGAGACCGAGATGGTCCCGCCCTGCCGCCCATCGAAAGCATGGTGCAGCGAGTTCAGGAACAGGTTCGTGAGGATCTGTCCGAGGGGCCCCGGATAGGAGTCCATCTGGATCCCGGGCGGGACCTCGACCAGGAGCTGCACGTCCGAGGTCTTCAGGGTCGGCCGGAGGCTCGCGAGGATCTGTTCCACGGCCTGGCCGAGGTCGAAGCTCCGCCGCTCGGCCTGGCTTCGGTCGACCGCGACCTGCTTGAAGGACTGCACGAGCTCGCCGGCCCGCATCAGGTTCGCGACCAGTTGCTTGGCGGCCGTCGCCGTGGACCGGGTGAACTCCTCCAGCCGCGAACGCCGGATCTGGCCTGAGGCGACCTCGCCGGCGAAGTCATCGCAGCGCCGGGCCAGGCTGGAGGCGACAGTCAGGCTGATGCCGACCGGATTGTTGACCTCATGCGCCACGCCGGCCACAAGCCCGCCCAGCGCGGCAAGCTTCTCGGCCTCGATCAGGCTCGTCTGGGTCGCGCGCAGCTCGGCGAGCGCCGTCTCGGCGCTCTCCTTCGCCTGGCGGAGATCCTCCTCCGCGCGGCGCTTCGCAATGGCGTTCTCGCGGAAGACTTCCACCGCGCGTGCCATCTCGCCAATCTCGTCGCCCGCCGTGAGGCCGCTGACCCGGCGATCGTAGTTGCCGGACGCGATGGCGAGCATCGCGTTCCGAAGATCGGCGAGCGGCTCGCTGATGCTCTTGGCAATCTGAATGCCCATGAGGACGACGAGGACCACGAAGGCGAGCGCGAGGAGGCTGAGCCGCACGGCCACGTCCTCCAGCGTCTGGTCGAAGCGGCGCTGGGCCGATTGCTCCAGGGCGTGGATCCCGCCCGTCAGGTTGTCGATCGCGGCCGACATCGCGTCCGCATTCTCGTCGATCGCCTCTCGAAGGAGCCGGGCCTGCTTGGCAAACGCATCCTGCAGCTCGTCGATGCCGTTTTCGAAAAGATCGGCCCGCTGCTCCAGCTCGAGAAGCGCCTTGCGCTGGATCTCGTCCCCGCCCGATAGGTCCGCCATGATCGGGGCCGTGCGCTTGATCACCTTGGCGTAGGATTTCGCCTCGCGCGCGGCGGACGCCGTATCCGACAGGTAGAAGGCGTTCGCGGCGAGCACCATGGCATTGTAGGCCTCGCGTGACTTGCTCAGGGCTGGCCAGACCAGCGAGGTCGGATCGGTGGTGGCGTTCGTGACGAGGCCGTACAGGCCCGCCATGTCCCGCGAGGGGCGGAGGACCTTGTTCTCGTAGATCAGCGAGATGGCCGCGCGGGTATCCCGCAGCTGGTCGAAACCCGCGATGAAGCGCTCCGTGATCGCCGCGAGCGGCCTGCTCGCCTCGGTCAGGAGTGGGTCGAGCCGGGCCTGGACCCTGAGCTGGCTGATGAGCGTCTCGCGGATGTCGATGATCTTGGCGTGAACGTCAGGGTCGCTCTGGGCGAAGTAGCGATGGATCAGGCTCTGCAGACGCTCGGCGTCGCTGTCGAGCGAGCGGAGGAAACGCTCGGACTGGCGCACGCGCCGCAGGTCCGACCAAGCGTCTCCGAGCACGCGCGCGCCGTTCCAGATGAGCCCGAGCAGGAGGAGAGCGACGGCCGAGTTGAACACCGCGATGGCCAGAATGCGCCAGCGGATCGGCGACCGGCGCACGACACGCTCCAGCACCGCGGAGGTCCGCTGCTCGGGACCGGCATCGAGGGCGAGGAGCTCCGGACGCGCGAGCATGGGTCAGCGCACCGCCTGGATGCGATCTGCCAGCGCCTGCAGGCGCGGATCGGCGAGATGCTTCTCCCGCACGGGCCGGGTTGCCGCCTCGAAAGCGGCACGGTCCACCTCCGTGATGACGGAGGTTCCGGCCCCAAGCTCGCGCATCTCGCGCTCGTAGGCATCCCAGCGGGCCTGCATGAACCGGCTCGATTCGCGCGCGGCCTCCCTGAAGATCGCCTGATCCTCCGGCGAGAGCGCATCGAAGCTCTTCGCCGACATGACCAGTATCTCCGGCGCCATCACGTGCTCGGTCAGGGCGACGTAGCGGGCGACCGAGCTGTGGCCCGTCGAGACATAGGAGGGCCAGTTGTTCTCGGCGCCGTCGATCAGCTTCATCTGGAGAGCTGCGAGGACCTGCCCGTAGGAGAGCTTGACGGGCCGAGCGCCGAGGGCCCGCACGAGATCCTCCATCACTTCGGAGGCCTGGACGCGGATGGTAAGGCCGTGCAAGTCCGCGGGCGTCCTGACGGGACGGACCTCATTGTATACCGATCGGGCGCCCGAAGCGTAGAAGGCGAGGCCAACGAGCCCGGCGGCCCGGAAGCTCTCCAGGATCTCCTCGCCGATCGGGCCCTGCAGAACCCGGTCGAGATGCTCCCGCGAGCGGAACAGGAAGGGCAGCACAAGCACCTGCGTCATCGGCGACAGGTGCCCGAGCGGGGTCACGTTCACCCGGTTGATGTCGATTGCGCCGGCGCGGGTCTGCTCGATCGTGTCCTTCTCTTCCCCGAGCTGCCGGGAATGGAAGACCTGGATTCTATGGCGGCTGCCGGTCCGCTCGCGCACGAGCCGGTCCATCAACTGCAGCGCCTGGACCGTGGGGTAGCTTTCGACCTGGTTGTCGGCGGCCCGGAAGGTGCGTGCCTCGGCCAGGCTCGCGCAGAGGCAAGCCGCGGCAGCGGCTGCGACGATCCGGAGCCTGTCTCGCAACCTCTGCAAGGCCTGCCCTTCCCCCGGGACGTTCTGTTGCGATCCTACGCCAATCCCGAAGACGGACGCCAGCGCGCGGCCGGGGACTGCCCGGCCGGAGAGGCCTCCTAAGCGCCGCCTGTTTCAGACGAATTGCGCGGACGCTGGCCGCGCTGGCCGCCTCCGGCCGTGATCGGGCTAGCGGGAGCCCGGACGAAAGCCTGCGGGAGGTTCCTACCAGGCACGTCAGGCGCGGATCCAGATCGCCCTGGAGGACGCGTCACCGTCTCTGGCTGGCGAATGGCAGCGTGCTGGACAGCCCGCCATCGACCGCGATCGCCTGACCGTTGACATAGGAGGATTCGTCGCTCGCCAGAAACAGAGCGGTCGCCGCGATCTCGTCCGGCGAGCCGGCGCGGCCGAGAGGGTTCAGCTGCCCGATCCGCCCCTCCGTGCCGCGGGCCCGCGCCGCCTCGAAGAGCGGGCGCGTCATGCCGGTCTCGATCAGGCCAGGGCAGATCGCGTTGACCCGTATGCCGGTCCCCGCGAGGGCGTTCGCGGAGGTCTGGACGAGGCTGATCACCCCGGCCTTGCTCGCGCTGTAGGGCGCGCCGGCCGCATTCGCCCTGAGGCCAGCCACCGAGGCCGTACAGATGATCGAGCCGCCGCCGGACGCCTTCAGCACCGGCGCGCCATGCTTGACGGCGAGGAACGCGCCGACGAGGTTCACCCGCAGGATCTCGGTCCAGAGTTCGACGGCCTGCTCCAAAAGCGGCACGAGACCGCCGCTGATCCCGGCATTGGCATAGATGACGTCGAGACCACCGAACTCGCTCACCGCACGCGCGACGTAGTTCTGGACGTCAGTCTCGCATCCCGCATCGGCCGGATGGGCCAGGATCGCCCCGCCGCAGGCCGACGCATCCGAGACCATCTCGGCCAGCGCATCCTCGTCGCGGTCGACGGCAAGTACCGACGCGCCCTCCCGCGCGAACAGGAGGACGGAGGCGCGGCCGATGCCGCTGCCCGCGCCGGTTACGATTACGCGCTTGCCCGCGAGACGCCCCATGGCGCGCTCCGATGATAGGCTGCTCGGCCCGAAATCGCTTCAGCCGCCGACGACCGTCGTCATCACCTGCCCACCCCGGCTGATCGTGATCCGCCAGACCTGCGCGCCGGCGCGGGCCATCCGGTCCAGCTCGCGCGTGGACGCGATCTTCTCGCCGTTGAGGCTGAGGAGGACATCCCCCTTCTGCAGCCCGATGCGCGAGGCGAGGCTTCCGTCCTCGACATCCGCGATCACGACGCCATCCTGAAGATCGAGTTGCATCTCCTCGGCGACGGCAGGCGAGGCGTTGAGAACGGTCGCGCCCGAGAAGGGCGAGCGGCCCCTCAGCGTGAGCTGGTCCCGCGGCGGGATCTCGGGCGCGGGCTGAAGCCGGACGGACAGAGTGCGACGCAGGCCGCCGCGGTTCACCGTGACAGGCACCTCGCCCGAGATGCCCTTCAGGGCGAAGCGCCAGCCGAATCCGTCGGGATCGTCCACCTGACGTCCGTCGACCTCGAGGATCACGTCACCGCGCCTGAGTCCCGCGGCCTCCGCCGGGCTTTTCTCGTGGACGGAAGCGACGAGGGCGCCCGTCGGGCGCTCGAGCCCGAGCCCGTCCGCCAGCTCCTGGTTCACGGCCTGGAGGGACGCGCCGAGATAGGGGCGGCGCACCGTCCTCGAGCCGGCCCGGGCGGAATCGACCACCACCTTCACCATGCTGGCCGGGATGGCGAAGCCGATCCCGACGCTGCCGCCGGACTTCGAGAAGATGGCCGAGTTGATGCCGACAAGGCGGCCCTGCATGTCGACCAGCGCTCCGCCGGAATTCCCGGGATTGATCGCGGCGTCCGTCTGGATGAAGTAGCCGTAGTCGGAGACGCCCACGTTGGTGCGTGCGAGCCCTGACACGATGCCCTGGGTGACCGTGCGCCCGACGCCGAAGGGATTACCGATCGCCAGGACGATGTCGCCGACCTCGAGCGCGTCGTCGTCCCCGAATTCCAGCGCCTTGAGCCCCGGGGTCGGCTTCAGCTTCAGTACGGCGAGATCGGTGCGGGGGTCGCGCAGGACGATCTCGGCCTCGATCTCCCGGTTGTCGGGCAGCGCGACCTTCACCTCCGTCATCTCGGCGATGACATGATGGTTCGTGACCACCAGTCCGGAGGCATCCACGATCACCCCGGAGCCCAACGAGCGCTGCACACGCTCGGCAGGCGTCGACGGCAGGTCGCCGAAAAAGCGCCGGAAGAACTCATCCATCGCGGCGCTGCGCCGCGTCCGCTCCACGCGCGCGCCGTAGACGTTCACAACGGCGGGCGCCGCCACCTTCACGACGGGCGCGAAGGAGAGCTGCACCTGCGCCTGGCTCGCCGGAGCCATCCGGGTCTGGGCCTCTGCGCCGGCGAGCGGAGCGAGGATGGCCGCTAGTACGAAGGCAGCGCGTCGCATGGAGCACGGATTCCGATCGAGGTCGGGCCGCTATAGGCCGCCCGACAAGGGCTAGAAAGCGGGCAATCGGGGCCGATCCGCCAGCAACCCCGCATAGAGGCGGATCAGGGCCGCTGCGTGGCGCTCAGGGCTGAGCGGCGCCTGCCAGTAGCGCTCATGGGCGGCTCGGCCCATCCGGCGGACGAGGGCCGTATCCGCGAGGCGCCGGAAGGCGGAGGACAGCGCCTCGAGTTGCGGCTCGACCACGAGCCCTGTCTCGCCCGAGACGACCTTCTCGGCGGCTCCAGTCCGATCCGACGCGATGGCCGGCACCCCGGCCGCAAGCGCCTCGTAAACCGTTAGCGGACCCGTCTCGTACCAGCGGGACGGCGCCACGACCGCCCTCACCTCTTCGCGCATGAGCCGGTCGAGCTCGGCACGGCTCCGCCACCCCAGCATCTCGGCGGCTGGGTTCGCAGCTCTGATCGCATCCGCAGCCGGCCCCTCGCCGACGAACATGGCCGGCATCCCGGCCCTTCGGGCCGCCGAGGCGACGAGGTCGGCCCCTTTCTCCCGGGTCAGGCGGCCGATGAAGGCGAGCTTCGAAGCGGCGCCGATCTCGGCAGGAACGTCTTGCTCGACCTCGACAGGGTTGTCGATCCGATGCTGGCGGACATGTGAGGGGAGGAACGGCGCCACCGTGTCGCGGGCGCGATCTGAGACGTGGACGACGTCGAGCCTATGCCCATGCAAGGCAGCGCGGGTCAGGACAGCCCGCAGCACGCGCACGCCCTTGTGCGCCACCGAGCGGGGATCGCAGGGCGCGGCGACGCAGGCGGCCGAAAGCGGCCGCAGCGAGCACGGCTCGTCACGCTCGAAACGGTAATAGACCCCGTTCGGACACGCGACGAAGTAATCGTGCAGCGTGAGGACGAGAGGGTGCCCCGATCGGAGCAGGACCGGGAACGCCGCCGGCGACAGCGAGCGCGTCCATTGATGGAGATGCAGGACGGTGCGCCCGGGGGGAAGCCCGTCGAGGACAGCCGCGAGCCGCGCGGCTGCCGGCCGGTTCCAGAGGCCGGCGCCGAGCCCACCGAGCGCGGACCTGTCCCAGATATCGGCCTGGCCGAGGCTTACGACCGCGATCCCCGCGCTTGCGAGGCGTGGATCGGCCGGCCCTTCGATGCCGTGAATGTAGGTGACCCGAAGCCCTTCGGCTGCGAGCGCGAGTGCCGATTGGATGGCGACAGACTGGGCGCCCCCGGACGCTTCGGCGAAATCGGCTATGACGGCGATGTGCATGGCTCTCGGACCAGAGCCGATCTTCTCATGCCTTCATTGCCGATCCGTCGCCGGAGCCGACGAACGAAAAAGGCGGCCCGGAAGCCGCCTGGATCTCGAAGAGAAGTGCCGGAGCTCACTCGCTCTCGACGATCTCCGTCTTCTGGGTCGGGCCGGAATCCTGGCCCCGCGCATCGACGTCGCGGTCGACGAACTCGATCACCGCCATCGGGGCATTGTCGCCCTGGCGAAAGCCCGCCTTCAGCACCCGGGTATAGCCGCCCGGACGGGCCTGGTAGCGCGGCCCGAGCACGTCGAAGAGCTTCCTGACCATCGCCTCGTCGCGCAGCTGCGCGATGGCCTGCCGGCGGGCATGGAGGCCGCCGCGCTTGCCGAGGGTGACCAGCTTCTCGACGACGGGACGCAGGTCCTTCGCCTTCGGCAGCGTGGTGACGATCTGCTCGTGTTTGATCAAGGCCGCCGACATGTTGGCGAACATAGCCTTGCGATGCTCGGCCGTGCGGTTGAACCGGCGACCGCGAAACCCGTGACGCATGTGGCTCTCCTATCCTTCACGGCCGCCGTGCCAAGGGCCGGCCGTTCCTTCTGATCTTGCGGAGGTGGGTGTCATGGCCGGGCTTGACCCGGCCATCCCAAAACCCGCGCCTCCTGTGGCGCGAGATCCTCGGATCAAGCCCGAGGATGACGAGGAGCGCGCGAACGCGCTCCTCGTCAGTAATGCTCCTCGAACCTCTTGGCGAGGTCCTCGATGTTCTCCGGCGGCCAGCCCGGCACTTCCATGCCGAGATGCAGGCCCATGCCGGCGAGGACTTCCTTGATCTCGTTCAGCGACTTGCGGCCGAAATTCGGGGTGCGCAGCATCTCGCCCTCCGACTTCTGGATCAGGTCGCCGATATAGACGATGTTGTCGTTCTTCAGGCAGTTGGCCGAACGGACCGAGAGCTCGAGCTCGTCCACCTTCTTGAGGAGGGCGGGATTGAACGGCAGCTGCGGCGCGAGCGCCTGCGCCTCCTCGCGGCGCGGCTCCTCGAAGTTCACGAACACCGCGAGCTGGTCCTGCAGGATGCGCGCCGCGTAGGCGACCGCATCCTCGGGGCTCACCGCACCATTCGTCTCGACCGTCATGGTGAGCTTGTCCTTGTCGAGATCCTGGCCCTCGCGGGTGTTCTCGACGCGGTAGGAGACCTTCTTCACCGGGCTGAACAGGCTGTCGACCGGGATGAGGCCGATCGGCGCATCCTCCGGGCGGTTGCGCTCGGCCGGCACGTAGCCCTTGCCCGTGGTCACCGTGAACTCCATCCGGATCTCGGCGCCCTCGTCGAGCGTGCAGAGCACGAGTTCGGGGTTGAGGATCTGGATGTCGCCTGTCGTCGCGATGTCGCCGGCCGTCACGACGCCCGGACCCGTCTTGCGCAGCGTCAGGCGCTTCGGCCCCTCGCCCTGCATGCGGATCGCGATCGTCTTGATGTTGAGGACGATGTCCGTCACGTCCTCGCGGACGCCGGGGATGGACGAGAACTCGTGCAGCACGCCGTCGATATGGACGGAGGTGACCGCCGCGCCCTGGAGCGAGGAGAGCAGGACGCGCCGCAGCGCGTTGCCGAGCGTCGTGCCGAAGCCGCGCTCCAGCGGGCTCGCGACGATGGTGGCGACGCGGCGCGGATCGTCGCCCTGCGCGACCTGCAGCTTGTCCGGCCTCGTCAGCTCTTTCCAGTTCTTCTGTATCACGGCTCTTCCCCTCGGACGGCGGACGCGGGGCGACGGCAAAATGCCGGCCCCGCCAAAGTCATCAGCAATAGGTGGGGCCAAAGCCCCGGAAATCAGACGCGGCGGCGCTTGCGCGGGCGGCATCCGTTATGCGGGATCGGCGTCACGTCCCGGATCGAGGTGACGGTGAAGCCCGCGGCCTGCAGCGCGCGAAGCGCCGATTCACGGCCGGAACCAGGGCCGGAGACTTCGACCTCCAGCGTCCGCATCCCGTGCTCGGCGGCCTTGCGGGCGGCGTCCTCGGCCGCGACCTGTGCCGCATAGGGGGTCGACTTGCGCGAGCCCTTGAAGCCCATCGAGCCGGCCGACGACCAGGAGATGGTGTTGCCCTGCGCGTCCGTGATGGTGATGAGCGTATTGTTGAACGAGGCGTGCACGTGGGCGACGCCGGAGACGATGTTCTTGCGCTCGCGGCGGCGGACGCGGGTTGCTTCTTTGGCCATCGAAAGATCCTTCAGGCGCGCCCGTACTCCCAGGCGCTCGGGATGTGGAGGTGATCTCTCCTCTCCCCGCTGTCATAGCCGGGCTTGACCCGGCCATCTCGAGCCGAAAGAGGCGCAAACTTGTCTCGAGATCCTCGGGCTTCGCTTCGCTGCGCCCGAGGATGAGCTGCCGCCGCGACCGCGGCGTCAGCTCACTTCTTCTTGCCGGCGATCGGCTTCGCCTTGCCCTTGCGGGTGCGGGCGTTGGTGTGGGTGCGCTGGCCGCGGACCGGCAGGTTGCGGCGATGGCGCAGGCCACGGTAGCAGCCGAGATCCATCAGCCGCTTGATGTTCATGGACACTTCGCGGCGCAAGTCGCCTTCGACCAGATAGTCGCGGTCGATCGTCTCGCGGATCTGCAGCACCTCGGCATCCGTCAGCTGGTTGACCCGGCGCTCGGGCTCGATCGAGACCTTCTCGACTATCTCCTGCGCCTTCCTGGGGCCGATGCCGTGGATGTACTGAAGCGCGATCACGACGCGCTTGTTCGTTGGAATATTGACGCCTGCGATACGGGCCACGTCCGCCTCTCCTCGCGCCGGCCTCGCCGGCGCTCGATCATTCCTGACGCCGCCGGCGTCCGCTCAATCACCAAAAAGAGCGCGCCGACACCTACTTGCGGAGGCGCCGCGCGACTCTCGAAAAGCTCGATTGACGGGGCTGCGTTATCCACGCTGCCGCACGATGTCAACCTGTGGCGAGTTCCAGCCGGGGCGAGCGCCATGCGGGCTCGGCGATCCGGCGGGACGTACGCCTATATAGGGACGCTTGACCCACCTGACCAGACCTGCTGAGCGGGACGACGTGCCGCGCGCCGACCAGCAACCCGCCCCGTGGCGGCCGAACTTCTCCTGGATCACCGATCACCTGGCGGTGGGCGGCCGGTTCCCGTCCGAGCGGGCCGAGGCGCTCGCGCGTGAATACGCGATCCGGGCGATCGTCGATCTCCGCAGCGAGGATCGCGACGACGAGGCCGTGCTGCATCGGCACGGGGTGGCCCTTCTCCACCTGCCCACCGACGACCATCAGGCGGTGAGCCAGCCGATGCTCGAGGACGGAGTTGCGTTCGTGAGACCTTACCTCGACCGGGGAGAGCGGGTCCTCATCCATTGCGAGCACGGGATCGGCCGCTCGGCGACGCTTGCTCTCTGCGTGCTGGTCGAGCGCGGCTTCGACCCGCTGGAGGCGCTGGAGCTTTCGAAATCCCGCCGTGCGCTCATTTCGCCCTCGCCGGCTCAGTACCATGCCTGGACGGAATGGCTCGCCCGGTTCGCCCACGCGAACCGGAGCAACTGGGAGATTCCCTCCTTCGACGCCTTCAAGGCGATCGCATACCGCCACCTCCAGCCGGTCACTTAGGGCCTGAGCTTGGGCGGTTTCGCCACCCTCGGCCCGGTTCCGACCGTTGCTGTCCCTCGCCCACTCCGGGTACTGGAAGGCTGGCGTTTGCGACATGGGGGACCCGGAATGGCGGCAGGTCAGGTCGTCACCCTGAGGCTCAGGATCCGGGATCCACTCCCCGGCGTCGCCTATAGCCTTCAGAACAAGAGGAGCGAGCCGGTGGGACAGGTCACCGCCGGCGACGGGCCGATCTCATTCGACGTGCCGGTGCGGATAGCGCCGGGGCCGAGATTCTATGGGGACTTCGTCCGTAGTGAAGGGGCGACTAGGCGCTTCGTCTACATCGCGATCGGCGGGCAGGCCGGGCAACGTCCGTCAGCCTGGAGCCGGCGGGCCAAGATCGACATCCACGGACTCTCCGCTGAGCTGCTGGAGGAGGCTCTGGCCGGCGGCGTTCTTGCGGCCGAGCTCCCCGGGAGGGCAGAGGACGGCGGCCCAGCCTGCGCGACGGTGCGCCCGATCGGAGCCTGGCAGGTCGTCGAATGACCGCGACCAGACGATCTGAAATCCGCCTCCCCGCACAACTCCGACGGTCACTCCGTCAAGCCGATTGAATACAGACCCTCATGCTCGTCTACGGCGACGCCGTCCGGCGTGAGACGATCGCGGCTAAGGTCGATCGGATCCGCCGTTATCTGGATGAGGCAGGTCTCCGGCAGCTCTGGATTGTCGCGCATGGGCTCCTCGTCGCTGCGCTGATCGAGGCCGGCGAGCTGGCGCAGGGGATCGCGGATCGCGCCTTCCAGGCGCGCGGCAGACGCGACGCGCCTTCCCCCGAGGCGGATGCCGCAATGGCGGTCACGCTCGCCCTCGCCCGGCTCGTCGGTGCGTCGTGGCGGGATTCCTGGCGGGACACGGAGATCGCAACGGCACCTGCGCTCGACGCGCTCGCGAGGCTCGAGGCCGTCGCGGCGTCGGGTGAGATCACGATCAAGCTGCCCGAGGGATTTGCGCATTACGCGCTCTACCCGGAGAGCTATTTCGAGGCGGCGCTTCCTCTCGCGGGGCGCAATCTCACCGTCATCGGCATCCGCTCGATCGGCACCACGCTCGCGGCGATGGTGGCCGCCGCCGCGGATGCGCCCTGCCCCGTCACGGTCAGGCCGGTCGGCCATCCATTCGGCCGCGAACTCGCGCTGGCGGATGGGACGCTCGGCCTCTCGCCGGATGCGGAGCTGGCGATCGTCGACGAGGGCCCCGGTCTCTCCGGCTCCTCCATCGGTGCCACCGCCGAGGCGGCGATGCGCGACGGCGCCGAACCACGGCGCGTCCACGTCTTTCCGAGCCATATGAACGGGCCGGGCCCACAGGCGGGCGAGCGGGCGAAGAGCTTCTGGCGCAGCGCGCAGATCCGCTTCCGCTCCTTCGACGAGCTCGCGCTTTCGACGGAAGACGCGCGGCACCGGCTCGACCACTGGGTTGCGGATCTCGTCGGCGAGCCCGTCGCGCCGATCCGGGAAATCTCGGGCGGCGGCTGGCTCAGTCTTCGATTCACCGAGGCGAGAGACTGGCCGCCGGTTCATCCCTGGCAGGAGCGCCGCAAATTCCTGGTCGAGACGGCGTCAGGAAAATGGCTCATGAAATTCGCTGGTCTCGGCAGGATCGGCCTGGACAAATACGAACGTGCCAAAGCGCTCGCCGAGACGGGCCTCGTGCCTCGGCCACTCGGGTTTCGGCACGGCTTCATCGTCGAACGCTGGCATGGAGACGCTCGGCCGCTCGATCCCTTCGGCCCCTACCGTCCCCGCCTTGTCACCCTTCTCGGCGAGTATCTGGGCTTCCGCGCGAAGAACTTTCCGGCCGGCCGCGATTGGGGCGCATCCAGCGAAGACCTGTTCGAGATGCTCCGCTTCAACACCGAGGAGGAGTTCGGCGCTGAGCCGGCCCGCAGCCTCGAGAACTGGCGTCCTCTCCTGCCGCGGCTGGGGGACGGCGCACGCCGGGTCGTGACCGACAACCGCCTGCAAGCCTGGGAGTGGCTGCTCCTGCCCGACGGACGAATCCTCAAGACGGATGCCGTCGACCACCATGCCGCGCACGATCTCGTCGGCTGCCAGGACATCACCTGGGACATCGCCGGAGCTTCCGTCGAGTTTACTTTATCGCCAGGAGAACAACGCGATTTGATCGAGGCGGTCGAACGAGTCTCCGGCTTCGCAGTTGATCGCGCACAGATACGATACGCCGCACTTTGCTATCCCGCCTTCCAGCTCGGCTACTATCGCGAGGCGACGTCCTCAGCCGTGGATTCGACCGATGCTGCCCGCCTCCGCGACGCGGCCGACCGATATGGGAGCGTCCTGCACGCCCTCCTCTTGTCACCGGACGAACCGAATCCAGGTCCAGCGAATTAATGCCTGAAGGAATAGAGTCTTTCTGCTCTGTGAAGAACCTGCTTTGTTCCTGCCCTGAGCTGGCCTATCCAACCTTGCCGGTTCCGTCCGCTCGCCGCAGGTCCCGCGGAGGACGGCAACTCGAAAGGATGACGCCATGAGCGCCTCATCGAAAACCGTGGATCACGACGAGATCAGGAAATGGGCCGAGGCGCGCGGCGGCCGCCCCTCGATCGTCCGTACCGGCGGCGGCAGGGGGAAGAACAAGTCGGGCGGTGTGCTCCGCATCGATTTCGGCCCGAAGGAGGACAAGTTCGAGGAAATCTCCTGGGAGGAGTTCTTCGAGGTTTTCGACCAGTCTCATGTCTCCTTCCTGCACCAGGACCAGACGACGGGCGGCAGGGAGAGCCGTTTCAACAAGTTCGTCGAACGCTCCCCGGAAGAGGACAGAGCCGCGAAGAGGAGCGGCGCCAAGGCCGGTGCTGCGAAGAAGGCTGCTCCCGCGAAGTCGAGCGTGAAGTCCGCTCCGGCGAAGTCCACCACGAAGGCCGCATCCGCCAAGGCGGGCGAGGAGAAGCCGGCCGCGAGGAAAACCGCAGCCAGATCGGGTTCATCGAAGTCGAGCGGAAGCGCCGCCAAGTCTGGCGCCAAGTCCGATGTGAAATCCGGCACGAAGACCGAGGCTAAAGCGGCTAAAGGCACCGCATCCAAGAGCACGGCGAAAGGCGGCGCGAAGAGCGCTGCTGCGGCCTCGGGCGGCGCGAAATCGGCGAAGGCGAAGGGCTGAGAAAAGCAAGGTGGCAGAGACGATCCTCATCACGGGCGGCGCGGGTTTCATCGGCCGCTACGTCTCGCGCGCGCTGCTCGACCGCGGCGACCGCGTCATCATCCTGGACAGCCTCATCGAGCAGGTTCACGGCGGAAAGGCCGAGCCCGACGGGCTCGATCCACGCGCGGAGCTGATCGTCGGCGATGTCAGGGAGGACACCGTCGTCCGTGCGGCGCTGAAGGGCGTCGACAAGGTCGTGCATCTCGCCGCCGAAGTCGGCGTCGGCCAGAGCATGTACGCGATCGACCGCTACGTGTCGGTGAACGACCTCGGAACCGCGGTGCTGTTCCAGGAACTCATCGCAAAGCCGGTGAAGCGCGTCGTGGTGGCCTCCTCGATGAGCATCTACGGCGAAGGGCTCTATCGCACGACCGATGGCGAGCTCGTCGAGGATGCGATCCGGCAGCCGAATGGCGGAGCGCCATGGGACCCGCCGGACCGGCAGGGCCGGCCCATGATCCCGGTGCCCACGCCGGAATGGAAGCGGCCGACGCTCGCCTCCGTCTATGCGATCACCAAGCACGTGCAGGAGCGCCTCACGCTCACGCTCGCACCCTATTACGGCATGGAAGGCGTCGCGCTCCGGCTCTGGAACGCCTACGGGCCGGGCCAGGCGCTCTCGAACCCCTATACGGGCGTGCTCGCGATCTTCGCGTCGCGCATCCAGAACGGGAACCGACCGATCATCTTCGAGGACGGGAAGCAGCGGCGCGATTTCGTCCATGTCGAGGACGTGGCGCAGGCCTTCCTGCTGGCGCTGGACCGGCCTCAGGCCGCAGGGCAGGTCTACAACATCGGCAGCGGCGTCGACCGGACGGTGCAGGAGGTGGCGGATCTCCTCGCCGCGGCGATGGGGCGGCCGGACATCACGCCCGAGATCGCGGGCAAGGCGCGCGCGGGCGACATCCGGCACAACATCCCGGACATCACCAAGGCCCGGACGGAGCTCGGCTACGAACCCCGCAAGGATTTTGCCGAAGGCCTGCGCGAGTTGGCGGAATGGGTGGCCCAACAGCAGGCGCAGGACCGCGTCAGCGAAGCCCGCAGAGAACTCGAAGCGCGGGGCCTCGTGGCATGAACGGCGCGGCACCCGCCATTATCGGCCGTCGGCCGATCCTGGTGACCGGGGGCGCCGGGTTCATCGGCTCGAACCTCGCCGACCGGCTCGCCCGCGACGGGCACGACGTGCTCGTCTACGACGCGCTGGCCCGGCCCGGGGTGGACCGCAATCTCGCCTGGCTGACGGAGCGCCATCCGCGGCGCATCTCGGCAGTCGTCGCGGATGTCCGATCCGGCGCCGAACTTGCGGCCGCGGCGCGCGACGCCTCGGCCGTCTTCCACATGGCGGCGCAGGTCGCGGTCACCACGAGCCTGGTCGACCCCGTCTCGGATTTCGACATCAACGTGAAGGCGACCCTCTCGCTGCTCGAGGCACTCCGCGCCCGGCCGGATCCCGCCCCGCTTATCTTCGCCTCCACGAACAAGGTCTACGGCGACCTTGCCGATATCGGGCTCGCACTCACCGACGACGCCTACTTGCCGGTCGACCCGGCGGTGCGGATGCAGGGCATCGGCGAGAGCCGCCCGCTCGACTTCCATACGCCGTACGGCTGCTCAAAAGGAGCCGCCGACCAGTATGTGCTGGATTATGCGCGGTCCTTCGACGTGCCCACCTCCGTGATCCGCATGAGCTGCATCTACGGCCAGCGGCAGATGGGGACCGAAGACCAGGGTTGGGTGGCGCATTTCGCCATCCGGGCCATCGAGGGCCAGCCGATCTCCATCTACGGCGATGGCGCGCAGGTTCGCGATATCCTCGACGTCTCAGACGCGGTCGAGGCCTATGTGGCGGCGCTACGCGACATCCGCGCGATATCGGGTCGTGCCTTCAACCTCGGAGGCGGGCCTCAGAACGCGATCAGCCTGCGGCACCTTCTCCGGCACCTTTCTGACCTGACCGGCCGGAAGGTGGAAGCGCATTACTCCGACTGGCGGCCCGGCGACCAGCGCTACTTCGTGGCCGACGCCCGCTCCATCCGGGCGGCGCTTGGCCTAAAGGCGCCGTTGCCGTGGCGACAGGGCGTAGCGAACCTCGTGGCTTGGCTCCGGGCCGAGCGCGGCGATCCGGCCGAGACCCAGGCGAAGCGCGTGGTCCGTGTCGGCGCGCTCTCGTGATGGCGGCCCGCGCCGCTTCGACCTGATGGCGAACCCGCTCAGAGTACTGATGACTGCCGACGCGGCCGGAGGCGTATGGACCTACGCCCTCGACCTCGCTTCGGGGCTGCGGGAGCGTGGCGTCACGACGATCCTCGCCGCGCTCGGTCCTCCGGTGTCGGATGCGCAGCGGGCGGCCGCGGAAGCGGTTGCAGGGGTGAGGTTGATCGAGACCGGCCTTCCGCTGGACTGGACAGCCGAAAGTCGCACCCAGATCGTGGATGCCGGCCGGGCGATAGCCGCCCTCGCGGCAGAACTTGGGTGCGACCTCGTTCATCTGAACAGCCCGGCCCTCGCCGCCGAGGCCCGCTTTCCCTGCCCGGTGATCGCCGTCTGCCATTCCTGCGTCGCCACCTGGTGGGCGGCGGTGCGCGGCGGCCGCCTTCCCGACGATTTCGCGTGGCGAACGGACCTCGTGCGCGCGGGCTACAAGGCGGCAGACATGCTCCTCGCGCCGACCGCTGCCTTCGCCCGGACCACGGCGGAGGCCTACTCGCTGAGCAAGCTGCCCCGTGCCATTCACAACGGTCGCGCCGCCCGGCCGGCGCCAGCGGCCGCCGATCGCGCAACCGAGCCCTTCATACTCACAGCCGGCCGCCTCTGGGACGAGGGCAAGAACGTCGCGACCCTAGACCGCGTCGCCGCTCATCTCCCCTCTCCTGTCCTGGCTGCCGGACCGACGGCTGGACCGAACGGCGCCGCTATCGCGATTCGTCACGCGAAGGCGCTCGGCCATGTTCCGACGGCGGCCCTCGACGCGCTGTTCGCGGCTCGCCCCGTCTTCGTTTCGCCGGCGCTCTATGAACCGTTCGGGCTTGCCGTGCTCGAGGCCGCGCAAGCCGCCTGCCCGCTTGTCCTCTCCGACATAACGACCTTCCGCGAATTGTGGGACGGCGCCGCCCTGTTCGTCGCCCCCCGAGCGGAGGATAGCGCGCTCGGGGTCCTGGAGCGCCTTCTCGCGGATCCTGAGGAGCGAAACCGGCTCGGCCGCGCGGCGCAGGAGCGTGCGGCCCGCTACACGGTCACCGCGATGGTCGACCGCGTGGAGAAAGCCTATCGGGACGTCCTCGCGCGCAAGCGCACCAAGCTGATGACCGCCGCCTGATGCGCTTGGTCTATTTCACCCACTCGCTCCTCTCCTGCTGGAACCACGGAAATGCGCATTTTCTGCGCGGCGTCTTCCGCGAGCTGATCGCTCGCGGGCACGAGACCCGGATCTATGAGCCGACCGGCAACTGGAGCCTCGGCAATCTCCTCCGCGACCATGGCGAGGCGGGGCTCGAGGCCTTTCGCGCCGGCTACCCGGAGCTGAGTTCGGAGAGCTACGGCCCAGACCTCGATCTTGACCGAGCGCTCGACGGCGCCGATGTCGTGATCGTCCACGAGTGGAACGAGCACGCGCTCGTGGCCGCCCTCGGCGCGCACCGCGCCCGCGGCGGGCGCTACACGCTTCTCTTCCACGACACGCATCACCGCGCGGTCAGCGATCCAGGGTCGATGCGTGCCTACGATCTCTCCGGCTATGACGGCGTGCTCGCCTTTGGCGAGACGCTGAGCGAGGTCTATCGCGGCTGGGGTTGGGGCGGGCGCGTCTTCACCTGGCACGAGGCCGCCGACACGCGCCTGTTCCGGCCGCCAGCTTCCGAAGGGGAGCGGAGCGGGCTCGTCTGGATCGGTAATTGGGGCGACGACGAACGCAGCGAGGAGTTGGAGGCGTATCTCTTCCGCCCGGCCGCCGAGCTCGGGCTGCCGCTCGACATCTACGGCGTCCGCTATCCGGAGACGGCGCTCGCCACCCTCGCCCGCCACGGCGCGCGCTATCTCGGCTGGCTGCCGAACGCCCGCGCGCCGGACATCTTCGCGCGCCACCTCGCCACGGCGCATGTGCCGCGACGGCTCTACGTACAGCAGTTGCCGGGCATCCCGACGATCCGAGTCTTCGAGGCGCTCGCCTGTGGCATCCCGCTCGTTTCCGCGCCCTGGCGCGACGACGAGAACCTGTTCCGGGTCGGTCTCGACTTCCTGATGGCGAAGGATCCGGCCGAGATGCAGCAGCATCTCAGGGCCGTACGCGACGACGCGGATCTGCGCGCTTCGCTCGTCCGACACGGGCTCGAGACGATCCGCGCCCGCCATAGCTGTTCACACCGGGCCGACGAGCTGTTGGCCATCCTCAGCCGCGTGACGCAGAGTCGCCCGCTGGAGCACGTCGCATGAGAATCGCCTTCTACGGCTCGAGCCTCCTCTCCTCGTATTGGAACGGGGCAGCCACCTATTACCGCGGCCTGCTCTCGCAGCTCGCCAAACGCGGTCACCAGATCACCTTTTACGAGCCGGATGCATTCGACCGGCAGCAGCACCGCGACATCGACCCGCCGGATTGGTGCACCGTGAAGGTCTACCCGGCGACGGACGAAGGCGTGCGCTCTGTCATCGCGGAAGCGGCGCTTGCCGATGTCGTCGTGAAGGCGAGCGGCGTCGGGGTCTATGACGACGTCCTCCTGCTCGGCCTCCAGGAGGCCGCGCGCCCGGGCGCGATCCGCATGTTCTGCGACGTGGACGCCCCCGCGACCCTCGCGGAGCTGCGCGCCCACCACGACCATCCGATGCACCGCGTGCTCCCGGAGCTCGACCTCGTCATCACCTATGGCGGTGGCCCGCCCGTGATCTCGGCCTATGAAGGTTTCGGTGCACCGCTCTGCGTGCCGATCTACAACGCTCTCGATCCCGAGACGCACCATCCGGTGCCGCCGGATGACCGCTTCCGGGCGGATCTCTCCTTCCTCGGCAACCGGCTGCCGGACCGGGAGGCGCGGGTCGACACCTTCTTCCTGGACGCCGCCGCACGGCTGCCCGAGCGCTCGTTCCTGATCGGCGGCAACGGCTGGGAGACGAAGGCCATGCCCGCCAACGTCCGCCATATCGGCCACGTCTACACGCGCGATCACAACGCCTTCAACACCTCCTCCATGGCCGTCCTGAACATCGCCCGCGACTCCATGGCCAGCGTCGGATACTCGCCTGCAACGCGCGTTTTCGAGGCTTGCGGTGCCGGCGCCTGCCTGATCACGGATTCCTGGGTCGGGCTTGAGATGTTCCTGAAGGAGAACGAGGAGGTGCTCGTCGCCCGCGACGGCGTCGAGGTCGCCGAGCACATCCGCACGCTCACTCCCGAGCGTGCCCGGGAGATCGGCGAGGCCGGCCGCGCTCGTATCCTGAAGGAGCATACCTATGAGCGCCGCGGCGCCGAGCTCGACCGGCTGCTCCGGAACGTGGCGGCGGCCAAGCGCGAGCGGAGCGCGGCGTGACCACGCGCAAGATGAAGGTCGTCGTACTCGGCCTCAGCCTTTCTTCGTCGTGGGGCAACGGCCACGCGACCACCTACCGGGCGTTGCTCAAGGCCTTCGTCGCGCGCGGGCACGAGGTGACATTCCTCGAGCGCGACGTCCCGTGGTATTCCGGCCCGCACCGCGATCTCGCCGATCCGGCTTGGTGCCGCCTGCTCTTCTACAGGGAAGTCGCGGACCTGGAGCGCCACCGCGAGCTGATCGCGGATGCCGATGCGGTCATCGTCGGCTCCTACGTGCCGAACGGCGTCGCGGTCGGCCGGCTCGTGCAGGACTGGGCGCGCGGCGTGACGGCGTTCTACGACATTGACACCCCCGTGACGCTGGCAAAGCTCGCCCGGGGCGACACGGAGTACATCGCGCCGGACCTGATCCCGGGCTACGACGTCTACCTGTCCTTTACCGGCGGCCCGACGCTGGACCTGATCGAGCGTCGCTACGGCTCTCCCGCCGCCCGCGCGCTCTACTGCTCCGTCGATCCGGCAAGCTACCCGCCGCTCGAGCGGGAGAGGCGCTGGGACCTCTCCTATCTCGGCACCTACAGCCCGGACCGGCAGCCGGTGCTGGAGCGGCTGCTGATCGAGCCCGCACGGCGTCTCCCGCATCTCCGGTTCGTGGTCGCCGGCCCGCAATATCCGGACGACATCGTCTGGCCGGACAACGTCGAGCGTTTCCAGCATGTCGGTCCAGTGGACCATCCCGAATTCTACGCCGCGAGCCGCTACACCCTGAACGTCACCCGCGCCGACATGGTCGCGGCGGGCTGGAGCCCCAGCGTCCGCCTCTTTGAGGCGGCCTCCTGCGCGACGCCCGTGATCTCGGACGTATGGAGCGGCATCGAGGACATCCTCGCCCCAGGCCGCGAGATCCTGCTCGCGACGAGTTCGGATCAGGTCGTCGCGATCCTGAGCGATGCCGACGGAACGAGGCCGGCCCGCATCGGCCAGGCGGCCCGGGCCCGCATTCTCGGCGCGCACACCGCCGATTGCCGCGCCACAGAGCTGGAGAGCTATCTCCGGGAGGCGATGCAGCGCGGGCGCCATGCGCCTTCACGGCGCGAAGCGATGGCGGTCTAGCTCGTCTTCCGGACCAGGAAGACTGCGCCGTCCCAATGGCGGAAGGAGGGACGTCGCTGCTCTGGCCGCGCCAATCCCGCCGGTTCCGCCGCCGCCGCGATGTCGCGCCAATCCCGATCCGGATCGCCGCGATACGAGTAGTTCAAGATGGCGAGCGTGCCGCCGGGTCGCAGCACGCGCCCGGCCTCGGCGACGTGCCTCGCCGCCAGCCCGCCGCCGGCCTGCACGAGGTAGGGAAACACGTCCGCCGCGAGCACGAGATCGAAACTGCCCCGCTCGAAATCTGCGAGGTCGCGTCCGGACGAGACCTCCAGTCGTACATTCGCGAGCCCGGCGCAGCGCTGACCGGCCGCCGCGATCATCGCGCCCGAGACGTCGACACCCGTCACATGGCCCACCTTCGGCGCGAGCGCGCGCACGAAGCGGCCGATTCCGCAGCCGATCTCGAGAACGCGGCAGGCGGCGCTCAGCAGGCACCAGCCCTCCAGGGTCTCGACGATCTCGGCCGTCGCGGCGTCGAGCAGTTCCGGCGAGCCGAGCGCATACAGTGCCACCCCGGCTTCGGGCTGCGCCTGAGCCAGCCTGTCGAAGACGGCCGCCCAATGCGCAACGGCCTCGTCTTCGCTGTCCGGCGTTCGGTCGTGCTCGGCCTGGGCCAAGACGGCCCGGACCGTGGCGAATGCGCCAGGATTGCGACGCAGCAGCTCGCGGGCCCTCTCGATTGCGAGCTGTCCCGACAACCCGCCGAAGGCGGCCGCCCCGACGTCGAGCGCCGCTTCGGCCTCCTCGACAGAACGAGCCTCCATGAGGAGCCGCATCAGGGCAACGTTGACGGGCAGCTCGCCTATCGCGCAGGCGAGAATCGCCGGCCGAAGCTCGGCCCGAAGCTCCGAGAGATCGGGCGCGACCGGATCAGGCACGTGCGGGGTGCCGGAAGCTGCGGCGCCGGTTCCAGCGATCCACGGCGCCCCATTCGTACTTGTAGGCCTCGCGGCCGCGCAGGAAGTGGAACTCGGTCGCGCCCTCCTGCCGGGCCGCCTCGATCGCCCCTCCGACCAGAACGGTTCCGGGGCTCTCGAACGCGAAGTCCGGGTCGAACCCGCCGAGATAGGCGTAGGCCCGGCGACCGTGGTGCAGGCCGTAATAGGCCCCGACCACCCGGCTCTCGATCGTGAGCGTCGTGAGGCGGGCGAGGCCCGCGGCAACGAGCTGCGGCAGGGCTGCGGCATGAAAGCGCCGGACCGGATCGTCCGCGAGCACGCCGTCCTCGCCGCGGCTCGCCCAGCGCGCGCCGTGGAGGCGGATGAGGTGGTCGAGGAAGTGCGGCACGCCGTCAGGCCCGATGCTCGCCACCTCCCCTCCCCGTCGCGCGACGCGGTTCTCGGCCATGCGAAACTTGCGTCTCTTGCCGGCGGGAACTGGGACTTCCCCGGCGAGAACCAGGACCGGGCAGGCGCTCTGCTCGGCACTCTCCTCGATGGTGCGCGGCGGGGCCGGCAAGCCGAGAGCGGCGGCGCCGGGCATCAGCTCCTCCAGCTCCCAAACGTCCCAGTCGGGGACGAGGTCGGCGGCAGCATCCACGAGCGCAGCAGCTGCCTCGGGGGTCTCCGGATCGAGCAGCACGTCGAGGTAGTCGGTGATCCCGATCCCGATCGGCAGGAGGCGGCGGCCGAGCGGACCGACCTCGAGATAGACAGGCGCGAGAGCGACGAGCTGCCTTTCATCGCGGACCACGACGGCACAGAGCCGGCCGGGTCGAAAGGCGCCCCACCAAGGCAGGAGCCAGGCAGGCGACTGAAAGGGCGTCGCGACCGGGCAGCGGCGCCATAGGTCCCACCATTGGGGGCCAAGCGCCTCCAACCCCGCTTCGTCCTCGACGAGGGCCGCCGCGAGCCTTCCCGTCATGCCGCGCCGTGCAGGGCCATGCGCCGGGCCGCGAGCTTCGCGTAGAGATCGAGATAGGCCGCGGTCATGATGTGCCTGGAGAAGCGCCGGCGAGCGGTCTCCCGGCATGTCTCGGGATCGATCTCGCCGGCTCTGTGGATGGCCGCGGCCATCGCCTCGACATCGTGGACGAGGAAGCCTGTCCGCTCATGCTCGACCGCGTCGCTCAAAGCGCCGTTCGGGAAGGCGATGACGGGCGTGCCGCAGGAGGCGGCTTCGCGGGCGACAAGCGACGAGGTTTCCGGCGCAAGCGACGGCACGAGCAGGCAGCGGGCGGCCGTGAGCAGGCGGCGCTTCCTGGCGAAGCCGATCGGGCCGACGAACCGGCGCTGCCGGTCGAGCCGCGGCCGGACCTCTTCGTCGAAATAGCGCCGATGCGAGTCGTAGGGGAACACCTCGCCCGCCACCAGGAGCGGGACGCCTGCCAGCTTGGCCGCCTCGAGCGCGACATGCACACCCTTTTCCGGGCAGATCCGGCCGAGGACCATCGCATAGCCGCGCTTCGCATGCCGTGCCTGGAGCGCCTCGACATCGACCCCGTTCGGGATGGCCGGAAGCAGGCGCGGACCCTCGCTGCAGGCGGCGTGCTGTATGTCGGAGACGCAGTGGAGCCACGTATCCGGCCGAGACGGGCGGAGCGCCTCGGCCGGATACCACGAGGGCGGGAGGTGCAGCGTCGCAAGAACCGGCGGGCCGGGCGGCGGCAGGTAGGCGTGGAAGTCGATCCCGTGCAGATGGACGAGGTCCACGGGGAAGCGCGCGAGAGCCGAGCCGATCGCCGCGCGGGTCGCCGCATGCGCGCGGGCTTTCGCGCCTTCGTCCAGATCGCCGGAGACGGCCGGCACCGGCACGAGCGTTCCCGCAATCTTTGAGCCCTCCTGCGCCACGACCACGGAACGGTGGCCGGCTTCGACGATGGCTCGGTCGAGCATGGACAGGACCTGCTCCGCCCCGCCGGCGGCGTCAGGCGAGACCGGCGCGAGCGGATAGGCGACGCTCAGGATCGTGAGGCTCACGCGGCGCGCTCCAGCCGGAGCTCCCGGGCGGCTGCCGCCGCGAGTTCGAGCCACTGGCCGCCGGCAAGGCCCCAACCGTAGCGCTCATACAGCAGCGCGCCGCGGTTCGGCAGCGATCCGAAATCGTAGGCCGGCGCCGCGCGATAGCACTCGTCCGCAACCCCGAAGCCGGCCAGCGTTCCGGCCTGGCTCGCATGGGCGGCGATCATGCGGGCCTTCAGCGCCCGCTCGGCCGGGGTCAGGTGGAGAACGGCCGCGCCGTCCTCGTCGCCGAAACTCCCGCGCAGCCAGCCGCCGTCCGGACCGAGGCGATAGAGCGGCACTTCGAGGAGCACCGGCCGGCGCGCGCCAACGCTCTCGCCGCCGGGGAGAGAGCCTGCCCGCGCAGCAGACCGGGTGAGGGGGAGCGACCCTTTCGGAGACGTGACAGCCCCATCACCCTGCCCTCTCCCTCTCGCGGAGGGGGTTCCGGCGCCACATCCGGCAGCGTCGGAGAGGCCAAGGGCGGCGTGCACGGCCCAGCAGACCGCGTCGTGGTCGGGATGCCCGCCCTCGTAGGCATGCGCGATCACGAGATCGGCGTCCTGGACCACCGGCGCGAGGCGGCGGGCGATGTCGGCCAGCGCGAAGGCGGCGCCCTGGTCGGCGACGTCGAAGCAGATCAGCCGCTCTTCCGGGACGCCGGCGAGCGCCGCCGCGGCCCGCAGCTCCTCGCGCCGCGCCGCTGCGTATTCGGTGGGAGTGGAATAGCCGTGGCGGCGGGCATCCTCGCCGTTCCGCGGCGCGCCATCGGTCACGTGGACGATGCGGACATCCTCCAGCCGCGGCAACAGCGCGCCGCAGGCCAGCGTCTCGTCGTCGGGATGAGCGAAGACGAGGACCGTCCGGCCCGGGATGCGTGGCCGGGCCGGGTCGGCGATGGCGGCCAACACCCGTGCGGCGTCCTGGCCGGGCTTGGCCCGGCCATCCACGTCCCGGTGGTTCGTCTCACAGAGCGAGGACAAATCTCTGATCGCTCCTCGGATGGCCGGGCCAAGCCCGGCCATGACAGCGAAGTTCGCTACTCCGCGGCCACCGCCGGCGTCGCGGCCGAGGACGGCGCGTAGCGGCGGATCATGCTGGCGCAGAACTCGGCGAAGAGCTCGGGCTCGCGCGGCGGGCTGGTGTGATGCGGCTCGATGCCGAGGTGCTCCGGCGTGAAGCAGAACGTCACCGTCACGTCGAAATCGGCGAGCGCCTCCATCTGCCGGTCGAACCAATCCAGCGCGTTCGGCCGGAACGAATCCGCCCAGGACAGGCCGGTCCGCAGATACGTCACGCCGAGGCGCTTCATCCAGGCGACCGCCTCGTCCAGACGGTGGTCCTCGAAATGGAACCACTGGCAGAGCCCGATGGCAGGCGTGAACTCGGGGAAGATCTCGGCCGCGGGCTTCGGCGAGCCGTCCTCGCGCAGGATCCCCATATGGAAATGGCGGTAGTAGGAGGAGCCCTCCGCCTCCTTGTGCCGCGTCGTCGCCTCCCAGGCCTTGGGCAGGTCGTAGAGGCTGTACCAGTGGATGCGCGGAGCCTTGCCGATCAGGAGCTCGGCCGTGCGGCGCAGGCCCCACACCTGGACCTCCTCGGCCCCGAAGGTCGAGATGCCGACCTCGCTGACCCAGACCGGCTTGTCGGTCACGGCGCGGATCTCGTCGACCTTCGCCGGCCATTCGTGGATCTGCCAGAGGTTCCAGTCGAGCGGGAAGCCGTGGACCGCGATCGCGTCCACGTTGTCCATCACGCCATAGCCCGTGAGCAGGTTCACGAAATGCGGATCGATCGGCGACATGCCGCCCACCACACGGGGCAGGCGCGGATTCTCGGCCCGGATCGCCTGGCCGGCGAGGTTCACCATGTGCCCGAACCTGGACCAGTCGGGATCGAGGTTCGGGTCCCAATGCGACTTGTTGTTGGGCTCGTTCCAGATCATCGCCGCTTCGATCACGGGCGGGCTCCTTTCGCGGGATAGACCGGCCCGGTCCAGGGCTTGGCCTCGACCTCGACGCGGCGGCAGACGAACACCTCGTCCTCGGGATGGGCGAGGATCTCGAACCCGGCCGAGCGCAGCATGGCGGCCGAGCAGGCGGCGTTCGGCGCCCACCAATTGGTCGGATCCTGAGAGTAGCTGTGCTCGATGAAATGCAGCTTCGGGTAGCCCGGGCTGTCGAACATCGCCGTGTCCCAGAAATCGGCGTCCTCGGGCACTTGGTCGATCTGCGGCGAGCCGCGCTGCAGCGACTGGTAGACAAGAAGATCGTTCGCGACGTGCTCGTGGATCAGGTCGAGCGCGAGCAGCGGGTGCCGCAGGTGGTACAGCACCCCCATGAAGATCACGACGTCGAAGCGCTCGCCGAGCGCGCCCACGTCGTAGACCGAGAGCTGCCGGAACTCGATGTCGTGCCCCGTGACCTCGGCCGCGAAGCGCGCCTGGGCGAGATAGTCCTCGTCGAAATCGATGCCGAGCACGCGGGAGGCGCCGCGCTTCTTCATCTCGATCGAGTAGAAGCCGCCGTTGCAGCCGATATCGAGCACGGACTTTCCCGTCAGATCCTCCGGGATCGCGTGCGCGAAGCCGCGGAACTTCACGCCCGGATAGTCGCCGAGGAAATGGTCCGGCGCGGTCCAGACGCCGCCGAGATCCATGTTGTGAAACCAGGGGCCGAGGGACTCCGCTCTCCGGCGTATGTCGTCCGGCGCGATCGGCTTGTTCATCCGGCGGGAACCTCCTTCTTCAGCACCGTGGGGACAGCGCCGGCCGGCCCGTGGGTGCCGGGAGGATGCCCGCCCGAAAGCAGCGTGATTGCCGAGCGATAGCCGCCGAGTGTCCCGACATCGACATAGGATTGCCCGGCCTTCACCCCGACGGCGCGGCCGCCGCGTGCCAGATAGGCGTTGACGAGCGTACCGATATACTCGTCCTCGCATTCCCGCTCGCGCCACAGAGCATGGAGTTCGTGGAGGACGGCGCCAGGCATCTTGAAGGCGCCCCAGATCCAGCGGGAGGCCGCGTCGCGGCGCTTCACCTGGATTTCGAGCACGCGGTCCGCCTCGTCGAGGAGCACCGCGTCGAAGAACTCGGGCCGCTCCACCGGGAAGAGGAGGAAGGACAGCGTGTCGTCTGGCAGCTCCGCCAGCGCCCCGTCCGGGAACCAGACCGTATCCGGCAGGCCCACGACGACCGGCTCGTCCACCCGCACGAAGGGCACGGAGCGGAAGATCGCATCGCACAGCCCCGCCGCCTGCGGCTGGACCACATAGGCGATGGCCGCCGAGCCGAAGGCCGCGCCGAAATAGGCCAGGATGTCCGACTTGCCCGGCGAGATCACGAAGCAGATCTTGTCCGCCCCGCCCTTGATCATGCGCTCGGCGAGATACTCAGAGACGGCGCAGGGGCGTTCCACCCCGTCCTGGAGGCGGCTGCCGACCGGCAGCAGCTCCTTCGAGAAGGCGAGCGGCTGGATGCGCGTGCCGCGGCCGGCGGCCGGGATGATGCCCCACATGGTCAGGCCTCCACGAGAAGCGGCTCGGACCGGCGCGCCTCCGCGACCAGCCGCTCGAATTCGATCGCGCGGCGCTCCGACGTGTGCTCCGCCAGCGTGCGCTCGCGCGCGGCCTTCGCGATCCGGCCGAGCTCGGCATCGGGCAGGTCGATCGCGGCGAGGGCATCCGCCGTGGTTTCCGCGGTCAGGATCTCGGAGCCCGGCACGAAGAAGGCGTCGAGTCCCTCCCAGGTGTCGGACAGGATCGGCACGCCGCAGGCCGCCGCCTCGAACAGCCGGCCCGAGGGGCACCAGCCCATGGCGGCCATGGCCTCGCGTGTCACGTTCAGGGTGAGCCGGCCCGACGAGAAGAAGGCCGGGTGTTCGTCCGGGGGCAGGTGGCGGACGAAGAAGATGTTCTGCGTCCAGGGGAAATCCTGCGGGTATTGCGCCCCGCCGATCAGGAAGCGCCGCTCGGGCCGGAGCCGCGCCGGCTCGACGAAGAGCCGCTCGAGCGCCGCCTGCCGGTCGGCCGCGTAGGTGCCGAGATAGGAGAGGTCCGCGCGGAAGCGTTCGAGCTTCTCCGCAGGGCGATGCGTCGCCGGGTCGACATGGCCGTAGAGCGGCGCGACGCGCCGCGCGCCGAGCCGCCGCGTGAGCTCCTCGAGCGCTCCGCCGCCCGTGTAGCTCAGGACGAGGTCGAAGCCGCCGAGCCCGTCCGGGCCGATATAGCCGGTCGCCTCGCCGCGGGCCATCCGGGAGAGCGTGACGGGGGTGTCGAGGTCGTAGAAGACGCGCAGCGCCCGCCCCGCGGCGAGCACGGCATCGCTCGCCGCAAGACCGTCCGGGCAGTAGGACGTGACCATCGCGACATCCGCCTCGCCGACCTCCTCGGCCGCACGGCCGCGAGCGGCCTCCCAGTCCGGATAGAGGACCAGCTCGCTGCGGCCCGGCAGCTCGCGCAGATCGCGGTTCTCGGCGTAGTAGGCCGCGTCGCGCTCGAAGAAGACGACCCGGTGCCCGCGCGCGGCGAGCGCCCGGATGAGCCCGCGCCAGAGCGTGGCATGGCCGTTGCCCCAGGAGGACGAGACGGTGAGGCCGAAGACGACGATCTTCATGCGCCGCAGCGTTCGTTGAGGGCGACCACCTTCCCCCCGCCCTCCCAGAGGACGAGGGAGGTGATGGAGGCCGGCTCGATCTCGAAACTGTGATAGCGGTCGAGCGAGAGACCGAGCACGCCGCAGACGGCGGCCTTGATGACGTCGCAATGCGACACGGCCGCTGCCGTCCTGCCCGGATGCCTGAGACGGATCGCTTCGAGCTCGGCCAGCACGCGGCGCTGGACCGCCTCCATCCGCTCGCCGCCTGGCGCCTCCCCCGCGGCACGACCGATGTTCCAGCTTCGCCAGCGAGGATCGGCCTGGAGTTCGTCGAAGCTCCGGCCCGTCCATTCGCCCATGTCGATCTCGTCGAGCCCCGGCGCGATCCCGACCGGAAGACCCGTCTCGGACGAGATAGGCGCCGCCGTCTCGCGGGCCCGCTCCAGCGGGCTCGAATAGATCGCCGCCAGGCTCTCTCGCGAGAGCCGCTCCGCCACGCGGGCCGCCTGGGCCCGCCCCCTCTCGCCCAGGCTCACGCCCGGCATGCGTCCGCACAGGATGCGATCGACCCGTTCATGCGCGGCATGACGCACGAAAAAGATCGTTGTTCCCGGATTCCCCACCGATTCAGGCGGTTCCTTCCACGAAGGCCTCGGCAAGCTCCCGCGCCTCGTGGTCGGTGAATTGCTGCGGCGGGGACTTCATGAAGTAGCTGGACGGCCCGACCAGCGCACCGCCGATGCCGCGGTCGAGCGCGATCTTGGCGCAGCGCACCGCGTCGATGACGATGCCGGCGGAGTTGGGCGAGTCCCACACTTCGAGCTTCAACTCGAGGTTCAGCGGCACGCCGCCGAAGGTCGTCCCCTCCAGGCGGATATGCGCCCATTTCCGGTCGGTCAGCCAGGGCACGAAGTCGCTCGGGCCGACATGGACGTCGGAGGCCGGAAGCGGGATGTCGAGCTGGCTCGTCACGGCCTGGGTCTTGGAGATCTTCTTCGATTCCAGGCGCTCGCGCTCGAGCATGTTCTGGAAGTCGGAATTGCCGCCGAAATTCAGCTGGTAGGTGCGGTCGAGCCGCACCCCGCGCTCGCGGAACAGGTTGGCGAGCGTGCGATGGACGATCGTCGCCCCGACCTGGCTCTTGATATCGTCGCCGATGATCGGGAGCCGCTTCGCCTCGAACCGCTTCCGCCATTCGGGATCGGAAGCGATGAAGACCGGGATGCAGTTGACGAAGGCGCAACCGGCTTCGAGCGCCTGCTCGGCGTAGAACCGGGTCGCCTTCTCGGAGCCGACCGGCAGGTAGGAGACGAGGATCTCGGTCTTCGTCCGGTCCAGCACCTCGGCGACGTTGCAGACGGGGGCGTCGGACTCCTCGATCTCCTCGCGGAGATAGCGGCCGAGCCCGTCGAAGGTGGGACCGCGCTCGACGGTCACGCCCGTTCGCGCGACCTCGGCGAAGCGGTGGGTGTTGTTCGGGGGTGCCCAGATCGCCTCCGCGACGTCCCTGCCGACCTTCTTCGCGCTGATGTCGAAGGCCGAGGCGACCTCGATGTCGCTGACGTGGTAGCCGCCGAGCGTGACGTGCATCAGCCCGGGAACGGGCTCGTTGGAGCGCGCGTCGCGATAATAGGTCAGGCCCTGGACGAAGGAGGAGGCGCAGTTCCCGACGCCGACGATTCCAACCCTGAGGCTGCCGCTCACTGCGTTTCTCCGGCTGTCCGGCACGCGGTCGCCCGCGGCATCGACTCAGACATGTTCCACCGAACAAGCCGACGCTCGCACGTGGTTCCGACCCCACCCCGAAGCGGGTTCCGGGAGGGGAACTTACCTTCCATGACGTTGTGCCGGAAGCAAGCAAGCCAACTCCAAGTCGATATTCCCCCTTTGGTCCAGCGCCGTACCCAACTCGGAACTCACCTCTTTGCTCCAGGTTCTCCGCTGCGCCCGCCCCAGATTCTTCCAGATGGCAATTGCGACCCGCGCCCGGAGCGCCGCCTCTCATCGAGGAGAGGCGGCCGACCTCGTCCTGCCCGCACATGAGGCGCTGCGCGCCATCCGCCTGGTCGCCGAGGGACGCGAGGCGGGCCGAGCGGGGCTCGTTCTGGCGGTCGGGAGCGAGGGCCGGATCGAGCGCCTCGCCCGTCTGATCTGGGCACTCGCGCCCGACATCCAGGCCCTGATCTTCCCGCCCTGGGACTGCCTGCCCTACGATCGCTCGCCGCCCTCCGCCCGAGCGATGGGGCTCCGGATCGCCGCCCTGTCCTGGCTGGCGGGACAGCCGGACCGGCCCTGGATCCTCATCACGACCTCCGAGGGCCTTCTCCAGCGCGTTCCGCCGCGGGATCTGTGGGAGAGCGCGACGGTCCGGCTCTCGCGCGGCGGCGCGATCGATGTCGGGCATCTCGGCGCCGAGCTGACGCGGATCGGCTACCGCGAGGACGACCGCGTGGACGAGGCCGGGGAATTCGCGGTCCGCGGCCACGTCGTCGACGTGTTTCCGGCAGGCTACTACCTCCCCGTCCGGATCGAGCACGAGGACGGGCAGGTCACGGCGATATCCTCCTACGACGCCGCAAGCCAGCGCCGCACGGACGAATTCGACGAGCTGATCCTCAGGCCGGCGTCGGAGGCCGTCACGGCGGATCGCGCGGGTGCGGAAGCCTCGCCGCTCGAGCATCGGCTGCCCCTTCTCTACCCGTCGCTGGAGACGATCTTCGATTATGCCCCGCGCGCGACGATCCTGGTCGAGCCTCGCGCCGAGGAGCGCCGGCTCGCCTTTCTCGAACAGGTGGCGGATGCGCAGGGAAGCCGCGCGCGGCTGGACGGCGGGCAGCACGCGCCCGCATCCGGCCGCCTCTACCTGACGGAAGAGGACTGGCAGGATCTCGTGCGGAAGAGGTCCCTCAGGCATGTCGTCGATGCGGCGGACGGGGCAGACGAGACGGTCCCCTCCTTCGCAGCCGAGGCACGCCCCGCCCAGGCTCTCGCGCGCTTCCTGAAGGCGCAGGTCGAGGAGGGACGGCGGGTTCTGGCCGCTGCGGGCTCCGACCGCGACCTGCGCGGCGTTGCGCGCTCCGTCGAACGCGCCCTCGGGAGAGACGCGGAGCGGGTGCGGAGCTGGGACGAGGTTCTGGCCGCCAAGCCGGGCGCGGCGCTCGCGATGGTGCTCGACCTGGACCGCGGCTTCGTCGACCCGCGGGCGGGAGTAGCGGCGATATCGCCGCCGGATCTCCTGGGAAGCCGGGCGCGGAGGGCCGGCGCGGAACGGGCCGAGGCCGAGATCTTCGACGATGAGGAGTTCCGGGTCGGCGACGCCGTGATCCATCTCGAGCACGGACTCGGTCTGCTCGAGGGGATCGAGGCCGTCTCGGCCGACGGTTCGGACGTGCAGGACACCATCCGCCTCTCCTATGCGGGAGACGCCAAGCTCATGGTGCCCGTCTCCGACATCGACCTCATGTGGCGCTACGGCTCCGCCGAGGGCGTGAGCCTCGATCGGCTCGGGGGCGCCTCCTGGCCCAAGCGGCGCGCAAAGGTCGAGGCCGAGATCAACAAGGCTGCCGTGGAGCTCGCGCGTATCGCGGCCGAGCGCCGGGCCATCGAGGCGCCCGCGATCCACCCGCCCCGGCGCGATTACGAGCGCTTCGTCGCCCGCTTTCCGTATAGCGAGACCGCCGACCAGAACGCGGCCGTCGCCGACATCCTGCGCGATCTCGCCTCGGGCCGGGCCATGGATCGGCTGGTCTGCGGCGATGTCGGGTTCGGCAAGACCGAGGTCGCGCTCAGGGCGGCGGCGGCGGTCGCGCTCTCGGGCAAGCAGGTGGCGATCGTGGCGCCGACCACCGTGCTCGTCCGCCAACACCTGCAGACCTTCCGGCGCCGCTTCGCCGATTTCGGGATCGAGGTGGCGCATCTGTCCCGCCTCGTGAAGCCGGCCGAGGCGAAGGCGGTGAAAGCGGGCCTCGCGGACGGCTCCGTCCGGATCGTGGTCGGGACCCACGCTCTTGCCGGCAAGGGCGTCGCCTTCGCTGATCTCGGGCTCCTCGTCATCGACGAGGAGCAGCGCTTCGGCACGGCGCACAAGGACCGGCTGCGGGCGCTCGGCGCCCATGCGCATGTGCTGACGCTCACGGCGACGCCGATTCCGCGCACTCTCCAGTCGGCCCTGGTCGGCCTGCAGGACGTGAGCGTGCTCGCGACCCCGCCGGCCGAGCGCCAGCCGGTCCGCACATTCGTCGCGCCCTTCGACGGCACGACGATCCGCACCGCGCTTCTGCGCGAGCGCCGCCGCGGCGGACAGAGCTTCGTGGTCTGCCCGCGGATCGAGGATATCGAGCCGATGGCGGCGCAGCTGAAGGGGCTCGTCCCCGAGCTCGACATCCTGGTCGCGCACGGCAAGCTCCCGGCCGAGCAGATCGACGAGACCATGGTCCGCTTCGCGGACGGCGAGGGCGACGTGCTGCTTGCGACCAACATCATCGAAAGCGGGCTCGACGTGCCGCGCGCCAATACGATCATGGTGTGGCGCGCCAACATGTTCGGGCTCGCGCAGCTCCATCAGCTTCGCGGCCGCGTCGGCCGCGGCCGGCCCCGCGGCATCGCTTATCTGCTGACCGATCCGGACGAGGAGGTCTCGGACGAGACCCGCAAGCGGCTCGGGACTCTCGAACGCCTCGACCGGCTCGGGGCCGGGTTCGCCATCAGCGCCGAGGATCTGGAGCAGCGCGGCGGAGGCGACCTTCTCGGGGAGATGCAGGCCGGGCACGTCAAGCTCATCGGGGCGGGCCTCTATCGCCGCCTGCTGGAACGGGCGCTTCTGACCGTCCGGGGGGAGACGCCGCCCGAGGAATGGGTGCCGGAGCTGAACATCGGGGTTTCCGCCCGGATCCCGGCGGACTACGTCCCGGAACCGGAGGTGCGGCTCAACCTCTATGCGAAGATCGCCCGCAGCCTCGACGGCGCCGCCGAAGCCCGGATCGCGGACGAAATCGAGGACCGCTTCGGCCCGCCCCCGGAAGAGGTCGCCGCGCTCCTGGCGCTGAACCGCCTGAAACGGCTCTGCCGGCAGGCGGGAATCGCGAAGGTCGATGCCGGCCCGCAGGGGATCGCACTGACGTTCAAGGACCGGACGGAGCAGGATCTCGCCGTGGAGGCGGCCCTGAAGGAAGATGACTCGCTCGGCTGGCGCAACGGCCGGCTCGTCTCGGCGAGGCCGACCGAGACGATGGAGGAGAGGCTCGAGGAGCTGGAGGCGCTGCTCCAGCGGTTCCGGCTCGACGCCCGAAGGTGATTTGACGGGACAAGCCCGGCCGCGTGGCGTAAGTCTCGGCCCCGACCATCACCTGTCAGCCAGATGCTCCGGACGCTTCTCCTCTCCGCCGCAGCCCTGCCGCTCCTGGCGGGCTGCTCGATCGACGCCTTCACCTACACGATCGACCGCTATGGCGAGGTGAAGAGCGTCCACGTCCATCTGGGCTGCAAGGACACCTACGAGGTCTATGACCGGCCGGAGGCGCGCAGCTTCGTGGTGGTCACGAACGGGGTGAACGAGGCGCTGCTCAATTCCTGCGGCGGCCTGGCCGGGCTGCCGACGGCGGAGCGGATGCGGCGCGTCGCGGAGATCTATCTCGAGGAAACCAGCGCCCGGCCGCAATGCCGGATCACGCGCGAAAGCGCGCTGACCGATTTCCACACCGAGTACGGCTACCGGTGTCCAGAGCCGCCCGGCTCAGGGAGCCCGCTCGCCCATCGGCGCCGGTAAGCGCCTTCAGCAGCCGTCGCAGAGCGAGCGGGTCGCGCGGCGCATGCGCTCGTTCCAGCGCTTGTGGCGCTCCTCCTCGGCCCGGCGCGCCGCGGCATTCACGTCGCCCGGCGTGGGTGCCGGCTGAGCTTCCGCTGCCGAGGAAGCCGGCTTCGCAGCCCGGGGCGGGCTGGTTTGCGCCATCGCGCCCGGCGCCGGCAAGGCCAGTCCGATCACGCCGGCAAGCATGAGTAGCCGCATGGTTGCTCCTCCCCCCGGGCCCTGCCCGGACCCGTTCACCTAGCATGCCGATGTCAGGTTGACCTCTCGTTGCGCTTCCGCCAAGCGGTCCCTTTCCTTTAGACCAATGTGAATGCTTTGACGCAGAACGACTTCTTCGCTCGGCTGGACGGCACCGCGCGGGCGATCGAAACCCTGCTGGACGGCCTGCTCGCGCCGGAGCCCCTGCCCGGCGAGATCGAACGACCGGCGCGGCTGCTCGAGGCCATGCGATACGCCATGCTCGGCGGCGGCAAGCGCCTGCGCCCGCACCTCGTCGTCGAGACGGCAAGGCTCTTCGGCGCCGGAGACGAGGGCGCGCTGCGGGCCGGTGCGGCCGTCGAATGCATCCACGGCTACAGCCTCGTCCATGACGACCTTCCGGCCATGGACGACGACGCGCTCCGCCGCGGCAAGCCGACGCTTCACAAGGCCTATGACGACGCGACCGCCATCCTGGCGGGCGACGCCCTCCAGACGCTCGCCTTCGACATCCTGGCCGACGAGGCGACCCATCCCGATCCGGCGATCCGGGTTGAGCTGACGCTCGCCCTCGCCCGCTCCTCGGGGCTCGGCGGCATGGTCGGCGGCCAGATGCTGGATCTCGAGGCCGAGGGGCGCTTCACGCCGGAAGGCAAGCCGATCCCCGGCGACGAGACCTCGACGCTCCGCCTCCAGGCGATGAAGACGGGCGCGATCCTCGCCTCCTCCGTGCAGATGGGCGCGATCCTCGGCCGGGCGAGCGAGGCGGAGCGGCAGGCGCTTGCGGTCTATGGCCGCGCGCTGGGGCAGGCCTTCCAGATCGCGGACGACCTGCTGGACGCGGAGGGCGAAGCCGCGACGGTCGGGAAGGCGACCGGGAAGGACGCGGCCAGAGGCAAATCGACGCTCGTTTCGCTGCTCGGGGCAAGCAACGCCAAGGCACGCCTCTCCGGGCTGGTGGATGAGGCCGAAGGCGCCCTGTCCGTCTTCGGACAGCGCGGCGATGTCCTGAGGCAGACCGCCAGATTTGTTGCAGAAAGGCGGAGCTGAAGACCCGAGCGGTCACCTTAACGTCGATTCCGGTTCTCTTTTTGGCAGAAACGGTGCAGGACGTATGGTAACCAGAACGATCAGCGAGAGTCCGGCGTTGGCAGTTACTCCTTCCATTCTCGACAGAATCCCCACACCGGAAGAGCTCAGGCGCCTACCCGAGAGCGACCTGCAGGCGGTGGCGGACGCCGTACGGGCCGACATGATCGACTCCGTGTCGGTCACCGGCGGGCATCTCGGCGCGGGGCTGGGCGTCGTCGAGCTGACGGTGGCGCTCCACTACGTCTTCGACACGCCCCGCGACCGCCTGATCTGGGACGTCGGCCATCAGGCCTATCCGCATAAGATCCTGACGGGGCGGCGGGACCGCATGCGGACCCTGCGCCAGGGCGGCGGCCTGTCTGGCTTCACCAAGCGCTCGGAGAGCGAGTACGATCCCTTCGGGGCGGCGCATTCCTCCACCTCGATCTCGGCCGGCCTCGGCATGGCGGTCGCGCGCGATCTCCAGGGCGGGACGAACAACGTCGTCGCCGTCATCGGCGACGGCGCCATGTCCGCCGGCATGGCCTACGAGGCGATGAACAATGCGGGCGCGGCGAATTCGCGCCTCATCGTCGTTCTGAACGACAACGACATGTCCATCGCGCCTCCCACGGGCGCCATGTCGGCCTATCTCGCGCGGCTCGTCTCCGGCAAGACCTACCGCTCTTTGCGCGAGATCGGCAGGCAGCTCGCGAACCATCTGCCGAAGTTCTTCCACGACAAGGCAGTCAAAGCCGAGGAATATGCCCGCGGCTTCGTGACCGGCGGCACGCTGTTCGAGGAGCTCGGCTTCTACTATGTGGGGCCGATCGACGGTCACAACCTCGACCACCTTCTGCCCGTCCTGAAGAACGTCCGCGATTCCGAGACCGGACCGATCCTCGTCCATGTCGTGACGCAGAAGGGCAAGGGCTACGCGCCCGCGGAGGCGGCCGCCGACAAGTATCACGGCGTCGTGCCCTTCGACGTGGTCACCGGAACGCAGGCCAAGGCCAAGGCGAACGCACCCGCCTACACGAAGGTCTTCGCCGAGAGCCTCGCCAAGGAGGCGCGCGAGGACGAACGCATCGTCGCGATCACGGCGGCCATGCCGTCCGGGACGGGACTCGACCTGTTCGGGAAGGAGTTCCCCACCCGCACCTTCGATGTCGGCATCGCCGAGCAGCACGCGGTGACCTTCGCGGCGGGGCTCGCCACGGAGGGCCTGAAGCCCTTCTGCGCGATCTACTCGACCTTCCTTCAGCGCGCCTACGACCAGGTGGTGCACGACGTCTCGATCCAGAAGCTGCCGGTCCGCTTCGCGCTCGATCGGGCCGGGCTGGTCGGCGCCGACGGCCCGACGCATGCGGGTTCCTTCGACATCTCCTATCTCGGCTGCCTGCCCGACATGGTGATCATGGCGGCGGGCGACGAGGCGGATCTCGTGCACATGGTCGCGACGGCGGCCGCCTATGACGAGGGCCCGATCGCGTTCCGCTTCCCGCGCGGCGAGGGCGTCGGCGTGGACATGCCGGAGCGCGGCATCCCGCTCGAGATCGGGCGCGGCCGGATCGTCAGGGAGGGAACGCGCGTTGCGCTCCTCTCGCTCGGCACCCGGCTCGCGGAGGCGCTCAAGGCGGCCGAGGAGCTCGAGGCCCGCGGCCTGTCCACGACCGTGGCCGATGCGCGCTTCGCCAAGCCGCTCGACGAGGAGATGATCCTGCGCCTGGCGCGCGACCACGAGGTTCTCATCACGATCGAGGAGAACTCGGTCGGCGGCTTCGGCTCCTTCGTGCTCCACCTCCTGGCCGACCGCGGGATGCTCGACCGCGGCCTCAAGGTGCGCTCGATGGTGCTGCCGGACGTCTATATCGACCACGACAAGCCCGAGCGGATGTATGCCCGGGCCGGCCTGGACGCGCAGGGGATCGTCGCGCGCGTGTTCGAGATCCTCGGCCGCAACGCAGGCGCGCTGAAAGCTCGCGCCTGAGGCGGGTCGGGGGCGGATGGCCGAAAGGGCCGGAGAGCGCGATCGCGTCCTGGTGACCGGAGCCTCCGGTTTCCTCGGGTCGGCGATCGCCAAGGTCTTCCGCGATGCGGGCTTCGCCGTGCGCGTGATGGTGCGCGCGAGCTCGCCCCGCACCAACCTGTCCGATCTGGACGAGGTCGCCACAGGCGACCTGACCGACCCGGCGACGCTCGGGCCCGCGCTGAAGGGCGTGCGCTACCTCGTCCATGCCGCCGCCGATTATCGGCTCTGGGCGAAGCGCCCGCAGGACCTGGTCGAGGCGAATGTCGAGGGGAGCCGCAACATCATGCGGGCGGCCCTCCGGGAGGGCGTCGAGCGGATCGTCTACACATCCAGCGTAGCCACCATCGTGCCGGGCGGCGACGAGACGCGCCCGCTCACGCCCGAGACGGCGATCGGAATCTACAAGCGCTCGAAGGTCATGGCCGAACGTGCGGTCGAGGAGATGGTCGCGCGCGACCGGCTGCCGGCCGTGATCGTCAACCCGTCGACGCCGATCGGCCCTCGCGACGTGAAGCCCACGCCGACCGGGCGCGTCATCGTCGAGGCCGCATCGGGGAAGATGCCGGGCTTCGTGGATACCGGGCTGAACCTCGCCCATGTGGACGACGTCGCGGCGGGGCACCTGCTCGCCCTTCGCCACGGCAGGATCGGCGAGCGCTACATCCTGGGGGGCGAGAACGTCTTGCTGTCCCGCATGCTGGCCGATATCGCGGAGATGGTCGGCCGGCGGCCGCCGAGCCTGCGCATACCGCGGCTGGCGGTCTGGCCGATCGCGGTTGGGGCGGAAGCGGTGGCGCAGATCACGGGGCGGGAGCCTTTCGTGTGCCGCGACGCGCTGAGGATGGCGGCCTACAAGATGTTCTTCGACGACGCGAAGGCCCGCCGCGAGCTCGGCTACACGTCCCGACCCTACCGGGAAGGTCTCGCCGACGCGATCGGCTGGTTCCGCAAGGCGGGATATCTGCGGTGACGACCGCCACCGCCGCGAGATCCGGCAAGGGCCATAAGGACGAGAATTTCCCCGTCGCGTCCCGGCTCGTCAGCCCGCGCCATCGCGGCCCGATCCTCGCCTTCTACCGCTTCGTCCGGGCGGCGGACGATGTCGCCGACCACCCGACGCTCGCGCCGGACGAGAAGCTTCGCCTGCTCGACGCGCTCGAGGCGGCCCTGACCGGGAAGGGCCCGGCCGATCCCGAGGCCGAGCCGCTCCGGCAGGCGCTCGCCGAGCGCGGTCTCTCGCCCCGCCACGCTCAGGACCTGCTGGACGCCTTCCGCCAGGACGCGCGCAAGACCCGCTACGCCGACTGGGGCGAGCTCATGGGCTATTGCGCCCTCTCCGCCATGCCGGTCGGCCGCTTCGTCCTCGACGTTCACGGCGAGGACCGCCGGAGCTGGGCCGCGTCCGACCCGCTCTGCGCGGCGCTTCAGGTCATCAACCACCTGCAGGATTGCGCGAAGGACTACCGGTCGCTCGACCGCGTCTACCTGCCCGCGGACGCGCTCCTCCGGCATGGCGCACGCATCGAGGAACTCGCGGCAGGGAAGGCCTCCCCGGCCCTCCTGGCCGTGATCCGCGAGCTCAACGACAGCTGCGCCGGCCTCTTGCGCCAGAGCGCGGCGTTTCCTTCGATCATCGCGGATCGGCGGCTCGCGCTGGAGGTCGCCGTGATCCAGAGCCTCGCCGGATCGCTCGTCCGCAAGCTGCGGACGCACGATCCGTTGAGCGAGCGCGTCCACGCGACGAAGCCGGAGGCGCTCATTGCCGCCGCCGCGGGTGTGATGAAGGCCATCCTCCAGCGGACCGGCCGCAGGAGCGGTCGCGCTCAGGCGAAGCTCACGCCATGACGTCCGCCGCCTTGCCAACCGAGGGCGCTCCGGCACCGGCTGCGACCGGAAGCTCGTTCTATCTCGGCATGCGCATCCTGCCGAAGGCGCAACGCGAGGCGATGTACGCAATCTACGGCTTCTGCCGGGAGGTCGACGACATCGCCGATTCGCCCGGGCCGCGCGAAGGCCGCATCGGCGCCCTGGACCGCTGGCGGGAGGACATCGAGGCGCTCTATCGCGGCGAGGTCCGGCGCGGCACCGCTGCGCTGGCGCCCCATGTCCGGCCGTTCCGGCTGCAGAAGCAGAGCTTCCACGACGTGATCGACGGCATGGAGATGGACGTCGTCGACACGGTCCGGGCGCCCGACTGGCAGGTTCTGGATCTCTACTGCGACCGGGTCGCGAGCGCCGTCGGCCGGCTCTCGGCGCGCGTCTTCGGCCTGGCGGACGCCGATGCCGACCTCCTCGCGCACCATCTCGGGCGGGCGCTGCAGCTCACGAACATCCTGCGCGACATCGACGAGGATGCCGAGATCGGGCGCCTCTATCTCCCCCGCGAGGCGCTCGAGCGCGTCGGGATGCGTGACCTCGCGCCCGCGGCCGTGCTCGCTCACCCGCGTCTTGGGGAGGTCTGCGCGGAAGTCGCCGAGCGGGCCCGCACGCACTATGCGGGGGCCGACGAGGTCATGTCCCGCCAGCCGCGCCGCCTCGTCCGGGCACCCCGGATGATGGAGGCCGCTTACCGCTCGGTGCTGGAACGCACGATGGAGCGCGGCTTCGCGCCGCCTCGGACGCGGGTCGGCACGGGCAAGCTGCGCGTGCTCGCAGCCTTCCTCCGGCACGGAATCCTCTGACGATGCGCACCGTCCATGTGGTCGGCGCGGGTCTCGCCGGCCTCGCCGCCGCCGTGCGTCTCGCCGAAGCAGGGGAGCGCGTCGTCCTCCACGAAGCCGCCAAGCAGGCCGGCGGCCGGTGCCGATCCTATGTCGACGCGACGCTCGGCCTCGAGATCGACAACGGCAACCACCTGCTTCTCTCCGGGAACGGATCGGCGCTCGCCTATGTCGAGCTGACGGGCGGCGGTGGCGCCCTGAGCACGGCCCCCGAGGCGGTCTTCGACTTCGCCGACGTTCGATCGGGCGAAAGGTGGCAGCTCCGTCCGAACCCCGGACGCCTGCCGTGGTGGATCTTCGTTCCTTCCCGGCGCGTCCCGGGCACGACGCCCGTCAGCTATCTGGCGCCGGCCCGTCTTCTCAGGGCGAAGCCGGAGGCCCGGATCGCCGACCTGATGCCGTGCTCCGGTCAGCTCTACGATCGCCTCTGGAAGCCCGTTCTGCTCTCCGCCCTGAATACGGAGGTGCCGGACGCCTCGGCGAAGCTCGCCGGGGCGATCATCAAGGAGACGTTGGGCGCCGGCGGGGAGGCATGCAGGCCGGTGATCGCCACGGGCGGTCTCTCGGCTGCCTTTGTCGACCCGGCGCTCGCCTACCTGAAGCGCAAGGGCGCCGAGATCCGGTTCGGCGAGCGCCTTCGTGCGCTCCATGCGGCTGGCGCCAGGATCGCGAAGCTCTCCTTTCCGAGCAGAGACGTCGCGCTCGAACGGGACGATTGCGTCGTGCTGGCCGTGCCACCCTGGGTCGCGGCGGACCTGTTGCCCGGCCTCCAGGCGCCGGACGAGTATCGCGGCATCCTGAACGCCCATTTCCGGATCGCGCCTCCTCCCGCCCAGCCGCTCCTGCTCGGGATGGTCGGCAGCATGTCGGAATGGCTCTTCGCCTATCCGGACCGGCTGTCGGTGACGATCAGCGCCGGGGACCGCCTCTTCGACGCCGACCGGGAGGAACTCGCGCGCGCGATCTGGCGCGAGGTCGCCGGCGTGACGGGACTCCCGGCCGAGCTGCCGCTCTGGCAGATCGTGAAGGAGAAGCGGGCGACCTTCGCGGCCACCCCCGCGCAGGATGCGAAGCGGCCCGGAGCCACGAGCGCTTACCCTAATCTCGTGCTCGCCGGCGATTGGACCAGAACGGGGTTGCCGGCCACGATCGAAGGAGCCATACGCTCAGGCGAAAATGCCGCCCATGTGTTGCAGCGCGGCGATATCGGTATTTCGCGTTTCGTGTCAAAGGCGTAGGCGTGAACTTCATCTCACCGCTCCGCGACGGAGCCTTTTCCAACTCGCTACCGGCCAACCTCGACGAGCGGATCGAATCCGCAACGGAGGCGCTGCTGCGCGCGCGCCGCAGCGACGGCCACTGGTGCTTCGAGCTCGAGGCGGACGCGACGATTCCGTCCGAGTACATCCTGCTTCGCCATTTCCTTGGCGAGCCGGACGATCTCGAGCTCGAGCGCAAGATCGGCAACTATCTCCGGCGCATCCAGGCCGATCACGGCGGCTGGCCGCTGTTCCACAACGGCGGTTTCGACATCAGCGCGACCGTGAAGGCCTATTTCGCGCTGAAGATGATCGGCGACGATCCGGACGCTCCGCACATGGTGCGTGCGCGCGAGGGCATCCTGGCGCGCGGGGGCGCCGCGGCCGCGAACGTGTTCACGCGGTTCCAGCTCGCGCTCTACGGAGAGATCGGCTGGGACCAGCTCCCCAACATGCCGGTCGAGCTGATGCTCGCGCCGAAATGGTTCCCGATTCATCTCTCCAAGATGTCCTACTGGGCGCGCACCGTGATCGTGCCGCTCCTCGTGCTGCAGGTCTTGAAGCCCCGTGCGCGAAACCCGCGTGGCATCCATGTGCGGGAGCTCTTCGCTCCTCCCGGCTCGCCGCCTCCGCCGAAGAAGCCGAGCCACGCCCACCCGGCCTGGGCGACCTTCTTCAACGGCCTCGACGTCGTCCTGAAGAAGGTGGAGCCGCTCTGGCCCTCGTTCCTGCGCGGCCGCGCCATCGCGCGCGCGGTGGCCTTCACGACCGAGCGGCTGAACGGGGAGGACGGCCTCGGCGCGATCTACCCCGCCATGGCGAATTCCGTGATGATGTTCGATGCGCTCGGCTATCCCGAGACGCATCCCGACCGCGCCATCGCGCGGCGCTCGGTGGAGAACCTGCTCGTCGTCAAGGAGGACGAAGCCTATTGCCAGCCCTGCGTCTCGCCCGTGTGGGACACCGCGCTGGCAAGCCACGCGCTTCTGGAGACGGGAGATCCGCGCGCCGAGGCGGCCGCCCTGGACGGTGCCAAGTGGCTGCGGCCACGCCAGATCCTCGACGTGGTCGGCGACTGGGCCGAGAATCGCCCGGGCCTGCGGCCGGGCGGCTGGGCCTTCCAGTACGGCAACGATCACTACCCTGACACCGACGACACAGCCGTGGTGGCGATGGCGATGGATCGGCTGCGCGCAAAATACCCGGAGGGGGCCGAGAACGACGAGTCGATCGCCCGCGCCCGTGAATGGATCGCCGGGATGCAGAGCCGCAACGGCGGCTGGGGCGCCTTCGACATCGACAACACCTACCACTACCTGAACAACATTCCCTTCGCGGATCACGGCGCCCTGCTGGACCCGCCGACGGTCGACGTGTCGGCGCGTTGCGTCGGCATGCTCGCCCAGCTCGGCGAGCCGAAGGACAGCCCGCGCATGCAGCAGGCGGTCGCCTACCTGATCAACGATCAGGAGCCGGACGGGAGCTGGTTCGGACGCTGGGGCGTCAACTACATCTACGGCACCTGGTCCGCGCTCTGTGCGCTCAACGCAGCCGGGATCGATCCGCAATCCGAGACCGTCCGAAAGGCCGTGAACTGGCTCGTCTCGATCCAGAACCCGGACGGCGGCTGGGGCGAGGATTGCGACAGCTACAAGCTCGACTACCGCGGCTACGAGCCGGCTGAGTCGCGCGCCTCCCAGACGGCCTGGGCGCTGCTCGGGCTGATGGCGGCCGGCGAGGCGGACCATCCGGCGGTCGCGCGCGGCATCGCCTATCTGGCCGCGAAGCAGCAGGAGGACGGGCTCTGGCCGGAAGAGGACTACACGGGCGGCGGTTTTCCGCGCGTGTTCTACCTCCGCTATCACGGCTACGCGAAGTATTTCCCGCTCTGGGCGATGGCGCGCTACCGTAACCTGAAGCGGTCCAACTCGCGGCAGGTGACCTGGGGGCTCTGAACGACCGCTCCCGCCGAGCCCGGACGGAACGCCGATGACCCCGGTCGTCCTCGCCGTCACGGGTCTCGCGAAGGAGGCCCGGATCGCGGCCGGGCCCGGTATCCTGCCGCTTGCGGGCGGCGGCCTCCGCACGGGGCTGGAGCGCCGGCTTGCGGCCGTCGATCCCTCGGCGCTCCGGGCGGTCGTGAGCTTCGGGATCGCGGGCGCGCTGGAGCCCGGGCTCAGGCTAGGCGACGTCGTGCTCGCGACCGCGATCGTCGACGGGAACCGCCGCTACCCGGCCTCGCCGGAGTTCCGAAAGCTCTGGGCGGAACGGTTGGGCGGAGAGGCCATCGCCGTCGCCGAATGCGCGATCGCCGGCGTGGACGAGCCGGTGCTCGCGCCGGACGCGAAGGCAGCGCTGCGGGCACGCTCGGGTGCGGGCGCGGTCGACATGGAATCCCACCTCGCGGCGGATTTCGCGGCGCGTCATGGGCTGCCGTTCGGGGCGGTCCGGGTCGTATCCGACCGCGCCGACCGTGTCCTGCCGCCGGCCGCGGGCATTGCGATGCGGCCCGACGGGTCCGTCGACGTCCTCGGAGTGATGCGGTCGGTGGCGCGGGATCCAGGCCAGATCCCGGCGCTCGCGGCGACGGCGCGCGACGCGGCGGTCGCGTTCCGCGCCTTACGCCGCGTTCGCGGCCTTCTGGGCGACCTTCTCGGCCTGGAGCTCTGACAGCTTCTGCTGCACGTTCCGCGAAAAGACGTACTCGGCCGGACGCTGCTTATCGAGCGGGATCTCAGGCGCGAAGGCGCCGTCGGTCCTGACGCCGAACAGGGCGACCTTCGCGGCAACCCAGGGACGGCGCACCGTATCCATCACGGCCGTAGCCTCGAAGCCCGAATGGACCATGCAGTCGGCGCATTTCTCGTAATTGCCGACGCCGTAATTGTCCCAGTTCGTGTCCTCCATCAGCTCCTTGAAGGTCTTCGCATAGCCTTCGCCGAGGAGGTAGCAGGGCTTCTGCCAGCCGAAGACCGTGCGGGTCGGGTTGCCCCAGGGCGTGCACTTGTAGGTCTGGTTGCCGGCCAGGAAGTCCAGGAACATGCCGGACTGGTTGAACGCCCATTTCCGGCCGCCGCGGCCGCGCGAAAGGATGCCGCGGAACAGCTCCTTCGTGGTCCGGCGGTTGAGGAAGTGCTTCTGGTCCGGCGCGCGCTCATAGGCGTAGCCGGGCGACACCGTGATCCCGTCGACGCCGAGCTCGGTCACCGTGTCGAAGAACTTCGCCACGCGCTCCGCATCCGCGTCGTTGAAGAAGGTGCAGTTGATCGTGACGCGGAAGCCCTTCTGCTTGGCGAGCTTCAGCGCGCTGACGGCCTTCTCGTACACGCCGGCCCGGCAGACCGACTTGTCGTGCATCTCCTTGTCGCCGTCGAGATGGATGGACCAGGTGAAGTAAGGCGACGGCTTGTACTCGTCGATCTTCTTCTCGAGCAGCAGCGCGTTCGTGCAGACGATCGCATATTTCCTGCGGGCGATGATGCCCTCGACGATCTTCGGCAGGTCCTTGTGGATGAGCGGCTCGCCGCCCGCCATGACGACCACCGGCGCGCCGCATTCGTCGACCGCGCCGAGCGCGTCCTCGACCGAGATGCGCCTGTTCAGGATCTCGTCCGGATAGTCGATCTTGCCGCAGCCCGCGCAGGCGAGGTTGCAGCGGAAGAGCGGCTCCAGCATCAGCACGAGCGGGTAGCGTTTGTTGCCCTTCAGGTGCTGCTTGACGATGTAGCTGCCGACGTCGACGACCTGACGGAGAGGGATACCCACGGAGCTTCTCTCGCTTCTCTTACGCGCTCGCCGCGGCCGGCTGGCCGGCATCCGGGATGCGGAGCACTTGGGGGAGGTTGAAGGTGATGTTCTCCTCCGTGCCGTCCAGCACGGAGACTTCCAGCGGCCCGAGCCGGCGCAACGCCTCGATCACGCTGTCCACGAGCACCTCCGGGGCGGAGGCGCCTGCGGTGAGGCCGACACGCTCCACGCCTTCGAGCCACTTGGGATCGACCTCGCTGCCGTCGTTCACGAGATAGGACGGCACGCCCGCCTCCTCGCCGACGTCGCGCAGGCGGTTGGAGTTGGACGAGTTGCGGGCGCCCACGACGAGGAGCACGTCCACCACCTTGATCAGCTCGCGCACGGCCGCCTGGCGATTCTGCGTCGCATAGCAGATGTCCTTGGTGTCCGGGCCGATCACGTCCGTGAAGCGCCTCTTCAGCGCCTCGATGATGTGGCGCGTGTCGTCCACCGACAGCGTGGTCTGGGTGATGTAGGCGATCGGCGTGTCGAGCGCGAGCGGAAGCGTCTCGACCTCCGCGGCCGTCTGGACGAGGTGCACGGGCCCATCGATCTGGCCGAGCGTGCCGACCACCTCGGGGTGGCCGGCATGGCCGACGAGGACGAGCGTACGCCCCTGCGTGACGTAGCGGCGGCCCTGGTTGTGCACCTTGGTCACGAGCGGGCAGGTCGCGTCGAGCACCGGAAGCTGGCGCTCCTGCGCCTCCTTCTGGACCGAGCGCGCGACGCCATGCGCGGAGAAGACCGTCACGGCCCCGGTCGGAACCTCGGACAGCTCCTTCACGAAGACCGCGCCCTTGGCCTTCAGCGTCTCGACCACGTGGCGATTGTGGACGATCTCGTGCCTGACGTAGATCGGCGCGCCGTATTTGGTGAGCGCCCGCTCCACGATATCGATCGCGCGAACGACGCCAGCGCAGAAACCGCGCGGCTGCGCGAGGACGACCTTCATGCCCCTACCCGTTTGCTGAGTGTCGCGCCCAGAGGGCTTCGGATCGCCCGCGCATACAACATTCGACCCGTCACGGACAGCATTATGACCTCTTCGACGCCGCTCGTCGAGAAGCAGACCCAACGCGGCCGGATTCGCGCTCATCGCCGTGCCATTCCCATGCCGTCGCGGCGGCCGAAGCGGGACACCCTCTCGTTGATCGCCGGCCATCGCGCCGCTACGAGGTCGAGCTCTCCGCCGAAGCCAGACATGATGGCACGAAGCACCGGTGATCATGCGACCCGTTGAAGCGATCGTCGACGTTTGCGTCAGGCGGCCCTGGCATGTCCTGGCGGTCGCCGCGCTGCTGACCGGGCTGAGCCTCTGGGTCGCCCTCACGCGCTTCGCGATCAACACCGACACGGCGAGCCTCATCTCGCCCTCGCTGCCCTGGCGGCAGGCGGAAATCGCGTTCGACCGCGCCTTTCCCCAGCGCACGGAGCTGATCGTCGTCGTCGTCGACGGGAGGACTCCCGAGATCGCCGAGGAAGCCGCGGAGCGCCTCTCGGAAGCCCTCCGCGGAGATCCGGGAACGTTCCGGAACGTCGATCGCCCCGACGGGGGACCCTTTTTCGCGAAGAACGGCCTCATCTTCCTGCTGGAGCAGGAGCTGAAGGCGACCCTCGATTCGATTTCCGAGCAGGCGGGCCTGCTCTCGATCCTCGCCGCGGACCCGACCCTGCGGGGGCTCGCCCGGACGCTCGGCGCAACCCTGGTCGGCCTCAGGACGGGCGATATCACCCTGGAAGAGCTCGCGCCGCGCTACGAAGCCTTCGCCGAGGCTATCGAGGCGGCGCTCGCCGGGAAGCCGGCCCGTCTCTCGTGGCAGTCGCTGGTCAGCGGGCATCCGCCCGGGCCGGGCGACCTGCGCAAGATCGTGCTGGTCCGCCCGGTGATGGATTACGGCGCGCTGCAGCCCGGCGCGGCCGCCACCGACGTGCTGCGCCGGAAGGCGGCGGAACTCGGCCTCCTGCCGGAGAACGGCGTCACGATCCGGCTGACCGGGCCCGTGCCGCTGGCGGACGAGGAATTCGCGACGGTCGCCGAGAACATGACGCTGAATATCGGGCTCACGCTTCTCGCCGTCGGCATCATCCTCTGGCTGGCGCTGCGCTCTCCGAAGCTGATTCTGGCCGTCCTGGTCACGCTGTTCGCCGGGCTGATCGTCACGTCCGCGCTGGGTCTCCTCGCCGTGGGGCGGCTGAACCTGATCTCGGTCGCGTTCTTCGTTCTCTTCATCGGGCTCGGGGTGGATTTCGGCATCCAGTATGCCGTGCGCTACCGCGCCGAGCGGCACAACCACGGCGGGCTCGGCTTCGGCCTGCGCGCGGCCGGCCGCGAGGTCGGCTTCCCGTTGACCCTCGCCGCCCTCTCGCTGATCGCCGGCTTCCTCTCCTTCCTGCCGACGGATTTCAGCGGCGTCTCGGAGCTCGGCCTCATCGCCGGCATGGGCATGGCGGTGGCGTATCTCGCCAGCTTCACGCTGCTGCCGGCATTGATCGAAGTGCTCCGCCCGGGTCCGGAGCGTGCGCCCGTGGAGACGGCCTGGCTCGCGCATGTGGACCACTGGATCGCGCGCCACCGGCCGCTGGTGATCGGGATCACGGCGGCGGTCGTCCTCGCCGGAATGCCGGCGCTCCTGAACCTGCGCTTCGACTCGGACCCGATGAACCTGCGCGATCCCCGCGTCGAGTCGGTCGCGACCTTCCGGGATCTGGCGAGCCGGCCGGAAACGAGCCCGACCACGCTCGACATCCTTTATCCCTCGCTGGAGGCGGCCCGCGCGGATGCGGTGCGGATCGCTGCGCTCCCGGAGGTGCAGCGCGTCGCCTCGCTCGACAGCTTCGTCCCGCCGAACCAGGAGGAGAAGCTCGCCATGCTGCGCGCGGCCGAGCCCGGCCTCGCCGCCGTCCTGGATCCCGACGCGGTGCCGCCGCCGAACCCGGACGAAACCGCGACCGCGCTCCGGCAGACCGCGGAGGCCTTGCGCAAGGCGGCGGAGGGCGCATCCGCTCCGGGCGGCCCGGCGGCCTCGCGCCTTGCGGCGTCCATGGACCGGCTCGCGGCAGCTCCGGCGGAGGGCCAGCAGGCCGCGCTCAAGGCCGTCCTGACCGACTTCGATCGTCTCGTCGCGACGCTCCGGACGGCGTTCACGGCCGAGAAGATCACGCACGAGACCCTGCCGCGCGAAATCGTGGAAAGCTGGGTCGCGCCCGACGGCAAGGCCAGGCTGGAGGTCCAGCCGAAGCACGACCTCTCCGATCCTGCGGCCGCCGAGGCCTTCGTGGCCGCCGTCCGGTCCATCGCGCCGCATGCCTCCGGCGCGCCCGTCACGATCAGGGAATCGGGGGCCACGATCGTGCGCGCCTTCACCGAGGCCGGCCTGTACTCCCTCGTTGCGATCACGATCATCCTCTGGATCGCGATGCGGCGCCTGTGGGACGTCGCGCTCGCGATCGGGCCGCTGATCCTGGCCGGCATCCTGACATTGCAGACCGCCCAGCTCGTCGGCCTGCATCTAAACTTCGCCAACATCATCGCGCTGCCGCTGATGTTCGGCGTCGGCGTAGCCTTCCACATCTACTACCTGATCGCGTGGCGGCAGGGCGTCGCCGACGTCCTGGCTTCCAGCCTGACCCGGGCGATCTTCTTTTCGGCGCTGACCACCGGGATCGCCTTCGGCTCGCTCTGGGCATCGAGCCATCCGGGCACGGCCTCGATGGGCGAGCTGCTGGCGATCTCGCTCGTCTTCACGCTGCTCGCGGCCTTCTTCGTCGTGCCCGCCTTCCTCGGCCCGCCGAGGAAGGACCGTCAGCTCCAGGCGGCGTAGCCGGAGCGGCGGATCGGACGCGCCGCCTCGATCGTCTCGGGATCGGTCAGGGCGGCGAGTTCCTCCGCATAACGATAGCCCGGCGCGGCGCCCGCGAAGCCGCCGGCGGTCGCCGGATGGGCGTAGAGCTCGGTCCGCCCCGGCGGAAGATGCCGGAGCAGACCCGCCACGCGGGACGGCGTCATGGCGCCCGACCAGGCAAGCCCGAGAACCTGGTCCGCGACGACCAGCCCCGCCCTCCGCGCGCGGGCGCGCAGCAGCCTGGCGTAGGGGCCGGCGATCCGGGCCTCGGTCCCCGGCCTGCCCGGTTCGACCGCAGCAAGCGTCTCCAGCGGCTCGACCGGCACGCGCAGCGCCCGCATGCCGAACTCCCGCCCGATCTCCAGGACGAGGCCGGCGATCGTCGGATGAAGGTGGTAGTGCTTGTGGGCGTTCACGTGATCGAGCGGCAGCCCGGTCCGGGCGAAGGCCTCGAACTGCGCCCGGATCTCGGCCGCGATCTGCCGCCTGACGCCCGGCCGGAAGAAGATCTCGGCGCCGTAGCGCGCGAGGTCGGTCCGCAGCTTCCCGCCTGGCCCGATCAGGTCCGGGATCTCGGACGGGGGCAGGACCGCCCTCCCCTCGACCAGGGTCAGGTGCAGCCCGACCGCGAGATCCGGGAGCCGACGCGCACGCTCCACCGCATCCGCGCACCAGGGCTCGGCCACCATGAGGCTCGCCGCGCCGAGGATCCCGTCCCGATGGGCGATCTCGACGGCCTCGTTCACCTCGCGCGCGAGGCCGAAATCGTCGGCCGTGACGACGAGGGAGCGCTCAGGCTGCTTCATGTCATTGGGCGATGAGGCGATCGTAATCGGCGTGAGAGCCGATCCAGAACCAGACGAGATCGCCGTCCTGTTGCACCGCCAACGCTCGGTAGCGCAGCCCGACGCGAACGGACCAGAACCGCCCGACCTTCTTCAGGTGCAGCGAAGGATGCTGCGGATCGCGTTTGAGCAACTCGTAATTGCGATCGGCGAGTTCACGAACAGTCGATGGTAAAGCCTCGTAAGCCGCCCAGAAGCGATGGCTCGCAAAATGTCTCACAGCTCGCGGGCAGCGCCGGACCGGAACTCGGCCAAGGCCTCGTCAGCAAGCCGATCGAGCCGACCAGCAGCGCTGTCCTGCTCGATTCGACGATCGAAACGCTCAGCCTCGAAGCGTTCGAACCAAGCGCGGAATTCAGCGAGCTCCGTCGCAGAGAGTTCAGCGACCGCCTTCTCGATCTCGGCGACGTTCGCCACTGCCAGCCCGCCCCTACGCCGCCTGCGCCACCCCGCGGCGCTCCTTGAGGAAGCGGAAGAACTCCACGCCCTCGCGCAGCCGCCGCTTCATCATGTCGGGCTCGGTCACCATCTCCCCGACGATGGAGGCGATCTTCGGGATGCGGAAGTAGAACTTCCGGTAGAAATCCTCCACAGAGGTGAAGATCTCGGTGTGGCTGAGCCCCGGATAGTGCAGCGGCGCGATCTGGATGCCGTTGCCGTTGATCAGCTCGGCGTTCTTCTCGTCGAGCCAGCCGTTCTCCATCGCCTGCTTGTAGAGGAACGTGCCCGGATAGGGTGCGGCGAGCGAGACCTGGATCGTGTGCGGGTTGATGCGGGTCGCGAAGGCGATCGTTTCCCGGATCGTCTCCTGGGTCTCCCCAGGCAGCCCCAGGATGAACGTGCCGTGGATCTTGATCCCGAGCTCGTGGCAATCCTTCGTGAACTTCTCCGCGACCTCGACCCGCATGCCCTTCTTGATGTTGTGCAGGATCTGCTGGTTGCCGCTCTCGTAGCCGACGAGCAGCAGGCGCAGGCCGTTGTCCTTCAGCACCTTCAGGGTCTCGCGCGGCACGTTCGCCTTGGCGTTGCAGGACCAGGTGACGCCGAGCTTGCCGAGCTCGCGGGCAATGGCTTCGGCCCGCGGAAGATCGTCCGTGAAGGTGTCGTCGTCGAACATCAGCTCCTTCATCTGCGGGAACGCCTTGAGGATGTATCTCACCTCCTCGATGACGTGCCCGACGGAGCGCGTGCGGTAGCGGTGGCCGCCGACCGTCTGCGGCCAGAGGCAGAAGGTGCAGCGGCTCTTGCAGCCCCGCCCGGTATAGAACGAGATGTAGGGGTGCTTCAGATAGCCGATGAAGTAGTTCTCCATCTTCAGGTCGCGCTTGTAGACCGGCGTGACGAAGGGGAGCGTGTCCATGTCGTGCATGACCGGGCGGTCCTCGTTGTGCACGATCACGCCCTGGCCGTTGCGGTAGGACAGGCCCTGGATGTCCGACCAGGGCTTGCCGTCGGCGACGTCCTTGATGGTGAAGTCGAACTCGTTGCGGGCGACGAAGTCGACGACGGGCGCCTGTTCCAGACTCTCGTTCGACTGGACGGCCACCTTGGCGCCGATCAGCCCGACCTTCAGGTTCGGATTGGTGGCCTTCATGGCCTCGATGACCTTCACGTCCGAATCGAAGGACGGCGTCGAGGTGTGCAGCACGGCAAGGTCGTAATCGCGCACCTGGCCGAGCACCTCCTGGAGGGAGGTCCGGTGCGGGGGCGCGTCGATCAGCTTGGAGTTCTCGACCAGCGCCGCCGGCTGAGCGAGCCAGGTGGGGTACCAGAAGGACTGGATCTCGCGGCGGGCCTGATAGCGGGAGCCAGCGCCGCCGTCGAAACCGTCGAAGGACGGCGCCTGAAGGAAGAGCGTGCGCATCATCTCGGGTTCAGTGCCTCGTCTTGGCCATCAGGACGCCCGCGGGCGTCACGTCGTAGCTGTGCCCTCTCCAACTGACGTCGCGGCCGAAGAAGCTCGCCACGAAGATGCCGAAGGAGAGGAGGTCGCGCAAAGGCGCGAGCCCGTAACCCCCTGCCTTTACGCCGAAGGCCTGCCTAACGGCAAGGCAGAGCGCGATCCGCAGGGCCAGCGCGGCCGCCGCGAAGCCCGCGGCGAAGGCGCCCGGAGCGATGCAGAACGCAAGAACCGCGAGCGGGAACGGGTGCGACACCACGGAGCCGGCATGCCCAAAAGGATCGATCTGGCGGATCGTGCGCACCCACCGGAGTTCCTGGCGCGCAAGGTCCGCGAAGGACGTCTCGTTGCAGGCATGCCCGATCGTGAAGGGCGTCACCGCCACGGCGAGCCCGAGACGGCGAACCGCCGCGCCCAGGCGGTAATCGTCCGCGAGATCGTCCGCGAGGGACCGGAAGCCGCCGATCGCCTCCAGGGTCTCGTGGCGCAGCGCGATCGTCGAACCCATGCAGGGACTGGCCAGCCCGAGCCCGAGCCCGACCGCGACGCTGGGGAGGAAGTGGGAATCGATCGCGAGCGCCGAAAGGCGCGACGGCAGCGTCCCGCAGGGAACGCCATGATAGAGACAGGTCACCGCGCCGACGCCCGGGCGCTCCAGCTCGCCGAGAAGGCGAGCGAGATAGCCGGGCCCGACGATCATGTCGCTGTCGGCCAGGACCACGATCTCGTGCCTGGTCCGCTCGGCCATGTTGATGAGGTTGGAGACCTTGCGGTTGCTCCCGTGGAGGCGGGAATCGACGACCAGCTCGATATCGGCCTGCGGGAACGCCGCCTCCAGGCGGCGCACCACCGCGATCGCGGGATCGCGCGGATCCTGCACCCCGAACACGATCTGCACCGGCCCGCGATAATCCTGGTTCAGGAAGGTCGACAGATTCGCGAAGAGACCGGGCTCCGCCCCGTGAAGCGGCTTCAGGATCGTGACGGAAGGCGCCGCCCCGGGGGACGAGGCGGGCCGCGCCGCGAGCCGCCGCACGAGCACGATCGCGGCCACGAGGTAGGCGAGCCCCGCGGCCGAGAGGAGCAGCAGCAGGCCGGCCAGGACCTCGGCGAAGCTCAACGGCGGCCCTCCGCGAGGCCCGTGTCGCCGGCGAGATCGGGGCCCTTCCCGAGCGCTCGTCGCGCCTCGATCCACTGCCAGACGACCAGGCCCGGAAGACCGATCGCGAGGTCCGAGACGCGCTTCACCAGGGAGAGAGCCACCGCCGGCCCGGCCGGGATGCCGAACAGCGAGCAGATCGCAACGAAGCCGCCCTCCTGAACCCCGAGCCCGCCCGGGACGGCGAAGGCGGCCCCGCGCACCGCCTGCCCAAGGCTCTCGATGACGATCGCCTCGGCGAAGCCGATCGGGTAGCCCATGAAGTGGAAGGCGATCCAGACTTCAAGGGAGCCGAAGATCCAGACGCCTGAATGGATCGCGACCGAGGCCGCCACCCCGCGCGGGTTCTCGTAGATCTCGCGCAGACGCTCGTAGAAGCGCTCGACCGCAGCCAGGGCGGCCCATTCGCGCCCTGCGGCGAGCTTCTGGCCGATGGCGAGGAAGAGCTTCGCGCCGCCCCTGCGCTGCAGCAGCACGAAACCGCCCAGGCCGAGAGCGGCGATTCCGATGCCTGCCGCGACATAATGGACGAGCTCGCTGTCCCCCACGAGCCAGACGAGAAGTCCGAGGCCGAGCACTGCGAAGAGGAGCTGCGTTCCGGCCTGCACCCCGATATCCGCGATCACGCTCGCCCAGGCCATCGCACCCTCGCACCGCCAGAACGTGGCAAGGCGCGCACCGATGAAGTCGCCGCCCACCGCCGCCACCGGCAGGAGCTGGTTGATGCTCTCGCGCACCCAGCGCAGGAGCATGGCGACCTGGCTCTCCAGGCGTCGGCCGGGCGGGAAGAGGACATTCCAGCCGATCCCGTCCGCCGCGATCGCGATCGCCCGGACGAGGACCACGAGCGCCGTGCCCCAGCCGGCGCTTTGGACAGCCTGCAGGATCTCGCCTGCGCCCGAGAACGCCACGACGACGCCGAACAGGACGAGGCCGGCAACCGCGGCGAGGATCGTCAAACGCTTCATCTTGCCCGGGGTCCCACTCTGGCCTTCGGGCCGAACTCGTGTTTTAGGCAGGCGCTATCTATCCGAGGTCGTTCAACAATGCCGCCTATTTGTGGTCGCATTGCCGGAAAATCAGCCGGGTGGAGCGACCGGGCAGAAGCTGGAGAGAGGCGACGTGGACCTCGGGGTAACCTCGCAATCGGACCTGTTGGAGCGGGACCTGCCTGAAACGGGTTCGGAGGCGGCAACTGCCGCGGCCGCACGCATGCCCGAGAAGGCGGACGCCTCTCCGGTGATGTCCTACAACGAATGGGACCCGCTGGAGGAGGTCATCGTCGGCCGCCTCGAAGGCGCGACCATCCCGTCGAACCACATCACGGTCACCTACAACCTGCCGCCCTCCGTCATGGGTCTGTACCGGCTGGCCGCCGGCTTCAAGTACCCGGGCTGGATGAAGAAGCTGGCGCAGAAGGAGCTCGACGGCTTCATCGCGCTGCTCGAGGCGGAGGGCGTCAAGGTGCGCCGGCCCGAGATCATGGACTTCTCCAAGAAGTACCGGACGCCGAACTGGTCATCCCGCGGCTTCACGATCGCCTGTCCGCGCGACGGCTACATGGTGGTGGGCGACGAGATCATCGAAAGCCCGATGTGCTGGCGCTCGCGTCATTTCGAGCAGGAGGCCTACCGGCCGCTGTTCAAGGAATATTTCAAGGCGGGCGCCCGCTGGACCTCGGCGCCGCGGCCGCAGCTGACGGACGACCTCTACCGCTACGATTACAAGCTGCCCAAGAAGGGCGGCCCGATCGAGTACACGATCAACGAGTTCGAGCCGGTCTTCGACGCGGCCGACTTCGTGCGCTGCGGGCGCGACCTCTTCGTGACCGTCTCGAACGTGACGAACCGCTTCGGCATCGCCTGGCTGCAGCGGCATCTCGGCCACACCTACCGGATCCACGAGATCCCGAGCCTGTGCACCCAGCCGATGCACATCGATTCCACCTTCATGCCGCTCGCGCCGGGCAAGGTGCTGGTGAACCCGGATTACTGCGACGTCGAGAACCTGCCGCCCGCCCTCAAGCGCTGGGACGTCCTCGTCGCCCCGCGCCCGGACCCAGTATCGGGCATCATGGCCAAGATCTCGATGTGCTCGCCCTGGACCTCCATCAACGTGCTCTCGCTCACGGAGAAGAAGGTCGTGGTGGATGCCTCGCAGCCGACCCTGATTCGGGCACTCAAGGATTGGGGATTCGAGCCGCTGCCGATCCCGTTCCTGGCCTACGGACCGTTCGGCGGCGCCTTCCATTGTGCGACTTTGGACATCCGCCGGCGCGGCACGCTCGAGGACTACACCTGAACGGCCAAGCCTGATGTGCGGAAAGCACAGGTGGCGGGAGATCGCCCGCCGCCCGGCTCCGGCGCGTTGATGCGCCGGGACGCAGATCGTTAACTGCGGCCCGACACATTGGGCGCGCCGGCGGGCGCCGCCTCGGGATTGCACACGATGACGTTTCGTTTCGCGGCGCTGCTTGCCGCGCCGTTCGCGCTCTGCTCGACGCTCGCGCCGGCCGCCGATCTCGGCAGCTTGCGTACCCTCCGCAGCCCCATGATGGTGCAGGCGGAGACCTACGTCGTCACGCTGACCGCGAACGGGCAGTTCATGCCCCGCTTTCCCGGCTCCGATAAGCTGACGGGGATCGGCTACCCCTCCCTCAACATCCGACGGGCGGGCGAGCCGCCGCGATTCGCCGCGCCGGACGACGGGTTCAGCATCTCGCTCTATGACGAGATTCCCGAACTTCGCTTCGGACCTGTGGTCCGCGTGCAGGGCGGCCGCTACTACTCCGACGACCGCCGTCTCGTGGGCTTGAGGAAGATCAACTGGAGCGTCGAGCCGGGCATCTTCCTGGAGTACTTTCCCGTCAGCTTCATCCGTGCGCGCGTCGAGCTTCGCTACGCGCTCAACGGCGCGGAGGGCTTCGTCGGCAATGCGGGCCTCGACTTCATCGCGCCGATCGACCGGCTGACGCTGTCCGTCGGACCGCGGCTCAGCTTCGGCGACGCCAATTACGTGCGCCGCTATTTCGGCGTGACCCCGGCCGAGGCGGCCGCCAACGCGATCATCCCGGCCGCCTATCGGCCCGGAGCGGACGTGACCGCTGCCGGCGTGCTCGCCGCCGCCTCCTACCAGTGGAACGAGACCTGGGGCACGACCATCTATGGCGGCTACAATCGCCTGATCGGGGATGCCGGCCGCAGCCCGATTCCGCGCCTCATCGGCTCCCGCGATCAGTGGATCTTCGGCGCGAGCGTCTCCTACTCGTTCAACTGGACCCGCTGAGCGCCACCCGATCGTGCCCGGGCTCGGGAGCGTCAGGGCGCTCGCCTTCGACGTCTTCGGCACCGTCGTGGATTGGCGGTCGGGCGTGGCTCGCGACGCGGCCGCGATCCTCGGGGCACGCGGCCTTGACCTGGACTGGGGTGCATTCGCGGACAGGTGGCGCGCGCTGTACCAGCCGAGCCTCGAGCGCGTGCGCAGCGGCGAGCGGCCCTGGACGCGGCTGGACGATCTCCACCGGGAAAGCCTGCTGCAGGTACTGGAGGAGTTCGGCGCGAGGAGCCTGTCCGAAGCCGAGATCGAGGATCTGAACCGCGCCTGGCATCGGCTCGATCCCTGGCCGGATGCCGTCGAAGGACTCGGTCGGCTGAAGAGGCGCTACGTCATCGCCACGCTCTCCAACGGCAATGTCTCGCTGCTGGTGGACATGGCCAAGCGCGCCGGCCTGCCCTGGGACGCGGTGCTCGGGGCCGAGGTCGCGCGAGCCTACAAGCCGCTGCCCGAGAGTTATCTCACCACCGCCCGGCTGCTGGATTGTCGCCCGGAGGAGTGCCTGATGGTGGCGGCACATCATCACGATCTTGTCGCGGCGCGATCGTGCGGCTTTCGGACCGCCTACGTGCACCGGCCGCGCGAATTCGGACCGGCGCAGAAGGACGACCTGCCGGCCGAGCACGGGCACGACCTGGTCGTGGCCGATTTCCTCGAGCTTGCGGACGCGCTCGGCGCCTGAGCGCCTCAGATGATCTCGAAATAGCGCTTCAGCTCCCAATCCGTGACGTGGCGGCGGAACTCGCGCTCCTCCCACTCCCGTGTCGCCGCGAAATGCTCGACGAAGGCCGAGCCGAACATCTCGCGTGCCGGCCGCGAGCCCTTGAGCCGCTGTGCCGCATCCCAAAGGGTGCGCGGCAGGTCCCACCCGCCGCCGTCCTTAAGATCATAGGCGTTGCCGGCGATGGGCGCGTCCGGCTCGATCTCCTTCTCGATGCCATGGAGGCCGCTGGCGAGCGCGGCCGCGAGGGCGAGATACGGGTTCGCATCCGCCGCGGCGATCCGGTACTCGACCCGCTGGGAGGCGGCAGAGCCCGGGATGGCCCGGAGCGCCGTCGTGCGGTTCTCGATGCCCCAGGTGGCGGAGACGGGCGCCCAGAAGCCGGGGATCAGTCGCGAATAGGAATTCACCGTCGGGGCCACCATCGCCAGCACCTCTGGCATGAGCGCCTGCTGCCCGCCGATGAAATGGCGCATCGCGCGGCTGACGCCGTGCCCCTCGCGCTCGTCGCGGAAGAGCGGGCGCCCGTTCGCCTTGTCCTTCAGCGACAGGTGGATGTGGCCGCTCTGGCCCGGCCAGTCGTTCGACCACTTGGCCATGAAGGTCGCCATCAGCCCGCGCCGTTGCGCGAGAACTTTCGTGAACGTCTTGAAGAGCAGCGCCTTGTCGGCCGCGCGAAGCGCGTCGTCGACCGCGATCGCTGCCTCCAGCACGCCCGGGCCTGTCTCCGTGTGGAGGCCCTCCAGGGCCATGTCCATCGTCTCGCAGGTCTCGATCAGCTCGCGATAGAGCTCCGCCTGAACCGAGGAGCGGAGGACGGAATAGCCGAAGAAGCCCGGCGTCATCGGCTTCAGGTCGCGATAGCCCTTCTGCCTGACCGAATCGGGCGTCTCGTCGAAGAGGAAGAACTCGTATTCGAGAGCCGCCGAGACCATGAAGCCCATGTCCTCGGCCTTGGCGAGCACGCGCCGCAGAACGCCGCGCGGGCAGATCTCCTCGGCCCTGTCGGCCAACTCGCAGAGGAAAAAGGGTGCATCGTTCTCGAAGGGGAGCGTGCGGCAGGTCTCGGGAAGGATCCGGACCGGCGCATCGGGATAGGCGGTGTGCCAGCCCGTATAAGCGACGTTGTCGTAGAGCTGATCGTTGGAATCCCAGCCGACGATCACGTCGCAGAAGCCGAAGCCCTTCTCCAGCGCGGACAGGAACTTGGTCCGTGAGACGTATTTGCCGCGCAGGATGCCGTCGATGTCCGACACCCCGAGCTTCACGAAGGTATGCCCGCCCTCCTCCACGAGGCGGCGCGCCTCGGCGGCATCCTTGATACGGACGGGTTCTGCCATGGGCGGCTCCTTCCCGTGCGCCGCCTTCAGCGCCCTGCCCAGAGTGTGAACTCCCGCGCGACATGCGCGTAGATGTGCCGCTTGTAGGGGACCACGATTTCGGCCGCACGGTCCAGCCTTTCCCAGCGCCATGCGTCGAACTCGGGTTCCGCGTCGTTGCCCGCGATCGCGAGGTCGATCTCGCTGTCGTCGCCGGTGAAGCGCATCGCGTACCAACGCTGCTCCTGGCCGCGGAAGGCCGCGAGCTTGTGCGGCGGCCCCGAATAGGGAGGGAAATCGTAACGGACCGGCTCGGAAAGCGACCCGAGAACCGCGGCCGAGACGACACCCGTCTCCTCCCAAAGCTCGCGCCGGGCCGCGGCCTCCATGTCCTCGTTCGGATCGACGCCGCCCTGCGGCATCTGCCATTCGTATCCAGACATAATGATCTCCGGTCCATCATCCTTGATACGGCGCGCGATCAGCACACGCCCGTTCGCATTGAATAGAGCAATTCCAACATTCTGCCGATATAATCCGGAGGTGATTCTACCTGCATGCACCGCGAGCAACCTTATTGGTTGAAAGTTGAGCTTGATTTGAAGCGTGCACGACAGCAGGTTTGAGGACGAGATCACAACGTTCCAATATGCCTCGCACCATCGCAGCGCGCCGCCAGGACGAAATCTTGGCACGCTTACGGATTTCCGGTACCGTCAGCGTCGAAGAGCTGGCCGAATCCTTCTCGGTATCGCGCGAAACGATCCGAAGAGACCTGAAAAACCTCGCGAAGCGGGGATGTCTCGAGGTCGTTCATGGCGGTGCCTCCCGGCGCAGCTCCGAGACGGCCCTTGTCGAGCGGCTCGGAGAAAATCCGCAAGGCAAGGCCGCGATCGGCCGCGCCGCCGCGGAACTGGTCGATAACGGGATGGTGGTGCTCCTCGATTCGGGCGCGACCACGTTGCGGGTTGCGGAGGCCCTCGCGGCCAAGCTCGACTTGACGATCGCCACGAACTCGCTCCCGATCGCGCTCATGATGTGCCGCGTTCCGGGCACGCGGGTCCATATGCTGGGCGGCGAGGTCGATTCCGTCGACGAGGCGGCCTTCGGCATCGAGGTGATCGAGGCGCTGGAGCGGTTCCGCTTCGACATCGCCTTCGTCGGGGCGGCCGGCATCTCGGAGGAGGGCGAAGTGACCGACTTCACGCGCGTGGCCGCCGAGCAGCGCAGCCGCATGCTGAAGGCGGCCAAGCGCGCCTATCTCGTCGCCGATCACGGCAAGTTCGGGCGGCTCACGCCGATTCGCATCCGGGACTCCGAGATCGCAGCCGGCCTGATCGTCGACCGCCCCCCGGCCGAGCCCTTCTTGGAGGCCTTCCGGACTCGCGGCACCCAGATCATCGTGGCCGAATGATTTGTGGCTTTGTGCGATGTGTCGTGCTCTCCGTCGACCCGGTCACCCTAGCCTGATCCCCTCGCGAGCACTGTAATGATGGACGATGGCGGCGCGCCGTCACCTGCCGCTCTCCGTTCCGGAATCGGCGCGTCCGCAGGGTCAGGCCGCGGATCTGCGGGCGCATGACGACCGGCGTATTCTTCGCCGTGCTGCTGGCTGCCGCCCTGCATGCAGGCTGGAACGCGGTTCTCAAGGTCCGGCTCGAGCCCTTCCTCGCGATGACCCTGGTCACGGGTCTCGCGGGCGTGATCGGGCTTCCGTTCCTGCTCCTTCTCGGCCCGCCTCGCGTCGAGGCCTGGCCCTGGCTCCTCGGCTCGGTCACGATCCACCTCGCCTACTACCTTGCGCTGTCCGAGGCCTATCGGCAGGCCGGTATGGGGCAGGTCTATCCGATCGCGCGTGGCGGAGCTCCGCTGCTCACCACGGTCGCTTCGCTGTTTCTCATCCGCGAGCCGATCGCACCTCTGGCCGCGGTCGGCATCGGGGTCCTCGGGACCGGCATCGGCCTCATGTCCGTCAGGGGCAAGGGGGCGCATTTCGACACGCGGGGCGTAGCCTTCGCGCTCCTCACCTCGGTGATCATCTGCGGCTACACGATCGTGGACGGGATCGGAGCCAGGGCGTCCGGCGATCCGCACGCCTATTCGGCCGCGCTCTTCGTGGCGAATGCGATCCCGCTGCCGCTCTACCTCCTGTGGCGCCGCGGCAGGGCCGCCTTTCTGCCCATGCGCCGCTTCCTGCTTCCGGGCCTTGCCGGTGGCGGAATGTCGCTCGCTGCCTATTGGATCGCGATCTGGGCCATGACGGTGGCGCCGATCGCGCTCGTCGCCGCGCTCCGGGAGACGAGCGTGCTGTTCGCGACGCTCATCGCGATCTTCCTCCTCAAGGAGCCTCTCGTCCCGGTCAGGGTCGTCGCGGCGCTCCTCATCGTCGCCGGCATCGTCACGATCAAGGTCGGCTGAAAGGTCCGACATGGCCGATCTGCACGCGCGAGGCGCCGGCGGAGACGAAGGAGGGTGCGACGGCGCTCCGCAGGATGGGCATCGAGCCTCGCACCGCCTAAGAATCCCCCATGAACATGCAGTCCCGCTTCGGCCAGGAGGTCGCGGTCAATGGCCGGACCTATCGCTGGCCGAAGACCCCCACCGGGCGGCCGCGAGGCACGACCTCTCCGGGCTCACCGAGCCGCTGCGCTCGCATGGCGGGCTGACCGAGCAGGTCGTGCCGCTGATCGCGAGCCGGAAGGTCGACGTGCCCGCAGGCCGCGTGTTGCGCAATTTCGACGCGTTCGACATTGCGCTGAACCATGCCGCCTGAGGCTGCCAAGGATGCCCCCGTGAGACCGCAGCGCTCCAACTGGAATTTTCCGACCTCCGTGCGCTTCGGCGTCGGGCGCATCTGCGAGCTGCCGGAAGCCGTGCGCAGTGCGGGCATGGAGCGGCCGCTCCTCGTCACCGACCCGCGCCTTGCGGCCATGCCGATGGTCCAGTCCGCCCTGGCCTCGCTGGATGCGGCCGGGCTCGGCCGGGCCGTGTTCTCCGACATCAGGCCGAACCCCGTCTCGGCCAATGTCGAAGCCGGTATCGCGGTGCTGCGGGAGGGCGGGCACGATGGGGTCGTCGCCTTCGGCGGCGGTTCCGCGCTGGATGCCGGCAAGGTCATCGCCTTCATGGCCGGCCAGACGCGGCCCATGTGGGACTTCGAGGATGTCGGCGATTGGTGGACGCGGGCCGACCCGAGCGGGATCGCGCCGGTCGTGGCCGTGCCGACAACGGCGGGCACAGGCTCGGAGGTGGGCCGCGCCGGGGTCATCACGGACGAGGCGAGCCACGCCAAGAAGGTCATCTTCCACCCGAAGATGATGCCAGCGATCACCATCTGCGATCCCGAGCTGACGGTCGGCATGCCGCCATCGATCACGGCCGGGACCGGCATGGACGCGTTCGCGCATTGCCTCGAAGCCTATTGCGCGCCGGGCTACCACCCGATGGCGGACGGCATCGCGGCGGAGGGCATGCGGCTCGTCGCCGAGGCGCTCGCGCGCGCCGTGGCGGACGGAACGGACATCGATGCGCGGGCGGACATGATGTCGGCGGCCGCCATGGGCGCCACCGCCTTTCAGAAGGGGCTCGGCGCCATCCACGCCCTCTCGCACCCGGTCGGCGCGCTCTACGACACCCATCACGGCATGACCAATGCCGTATTCATCCCCTATGTGCTCGCCTTCAACCGGCCCGCGATCGAGGAGCGGATCGGCCGCGTGGCGGCCTATCTCGGGCTCTCCGGCGGGTATTCCGGCTTCACCGATTGGGTGCTCGGGCTTCGCGAGCGCATCGGAGTGCCGAACACGCTCAAGGAGCTCGGCGTCGACGACGAGAAGGCGGAGCTCGTCGCCGACATGGCGCCGAGAGATCCCACGGCAGGCGGCAATCCCGTCCCGCTCGATCGGGACGCTTCGCTGAGGCTCTTCCGCGCCGCCTATGAGGGGCGACTCTGAACGGCTTCAGCCGTTGGGGCCCGCCTCGGCCATCACCTTGACGGGCCGGAACATCTCGAGCCGGGCGTCGATCATCCGGTCGATCTTGGCATAGACTTCCGGCACGGACAGACCCTTGCGGCGGCCTTTCCGGCCACGCTCGAAGAAGATCGACGCATTCGCCCGCGCAGCGGCCGGGAAGGCCGCAGTCGCGCTCTTCGCCTTCCTGGCGGCCTTCATGGCGATGAAGCGCGTCGCCCCGTCGAGCCCGAGGAAATGGGCGAGATACATCTCGGTCGCATTGAGCTCGCGTCCGATCTTGAGCCCGATCAAGGCAGCGTCACGCCGCAGCATCTCGGCCGCCATCACGGCCGCCACATAAGGGTCGCGACGGAGATTGAGGATGCGGGTGCGGTCCGCGTCGTCGGCCACGGTCGGCTTGTCGTCCACGGTCTCGATCAGCGCCGCCTCGGCCCCGAGCCCGTGCTTCGGCCCGAACGCCTTCACCGTATCGAGCCACGTGCGCTCGATGAACTGGAACAGCCCTTCCGCGCTGGACGTCGCGGCTCTGACCTCGGTGCGGAAGCTCGATTCCTTGTCGGCCAGCGCCATCAGGTAGATCGGGTCCACATCGGTCGCATGGGCCGCCTTCACGATGGTCTCGACCAAGCGGCGGGGAAGCTCGCGCGAGCCGAAGCGCAGGTAGTCCTCGACCTCGTCTCGGCTCTCCTCGAAGCTCGGATGCCTGATCTCGCCGGGCGAGGGCGAAGCCGCAGCGATCTCCGAACGCGGCGTCGCTGCCGGCATGGCAAGCTCGGCGGGCCGGTCCGGGGCACTCTGGGTCACGGCACGCATATCCTCGACAGCCGTGACCGTCGCCGCCGGCGGGATCGCGACCGCAGCCGGCACGGCCGTCACCGGACGGATCGGGTCGATCCCGCGAACGGTCGGCTCATTCACATGCTCCACGAGCACGGGAAAGACGGGCTGCAACTTGAAACGCTCGCCGGCCGCGTGCGCCGATCCGACCGGAGCGAGCGCTGAATTCGGAATGGCGCCGCTCGCCAGGAACCCGAAGCCGATCACGGCCGTGATGCGCCCGACACGGGATCCCGCCCGGTCGATAGCATCGAGCACCGTGCCGAGCCGCCGCCCGGGTTCGCGGGAAGAAAGCCAGAGGACGGGGTCTTGCGTGTCCGGATCGAGCTCTGCCGCTTCCCTGAACGTCGCCTCGGTCCAAACCCGCATCTCACCTCCGTGTCGCTCAGCCCGGTAATCGGGCCGCCGCGGCGCGCCCTTTCGCCGGGGCATGTGGCTGGAATGCGACCGGATGAAGATTTTTTGGAACGCCCTGCGCCGTTATGCGTTGTAGAAACTTTGCCATTCGCAAGTAGCTGCACCGCGACACGGTGATGATCCCGGCCAGCGAAGGCTTGCATCGGCGCAAGCGGCAGCCCGATGCGGCCGTCTCGTCGGAGATTTACCTCATCGGCCAAGCCTCAGAGCTTAGCAGGAGCGATCCGATGACGAACGGCATCCACCACGTGACCGCGATCTCTGGTCTGGCCCGCCGCAACCTGGACTTCTATACCCGCGTCCTGGGACTGCGTCTCGTCAAGAAGACCGTGAACTTCGACGATCCGAGCACGTACCACTTCTACTATGGCGACAGCGCGGGCAGCCCCGGCACGATCCTCACATTCTTCCCGTGGGAGCATGCCGCGCCCGGCCGGCTCGGCATCGGCGAGACCGCCGAGACCGCCTTCCAGGTTCCCTCTACGGCTATCGGCTACTGGACCCACCGCTTCGTTTCGGAGGGCGTCGAGCACGACAACCCGGTGCGGCGGTTCGGCGAGACGGTCCTGCCGTTTCGCGATCCGGACGGCACGCGGCTGGCGCTCGTCTCGACGGATTTGCCGGACCAGGATGAGGGCCTGTGGAGCGGCGCGGATGTTCCCGTCGAGCATGCGATCCGCGGCCTCCACTCGGTCACGCTGCTGCTGAAGGAGGCCGGCCCGACCGGCGCCATCCTGCAGGATGTCTTCGGGCTTGCGGAAACCGGCCGCGAAGGCTCGGTCCTGCGCTTCGCTTCGGGCGCGAGCCGCGGCGGCATCGTGCAAATCCGCGAGGTCGGCGACTTTCTCAAGGGCCGTCCGGGCGGCGGGACCGTACATCACGTCGCCTTCCGGGCGGCGGACGACGAGGCCGAGCGTGCGATGGTCGAGAAGCTCGCCCGCGATCACGGTCTGGCGACCACGGAGCAGCGCGACCGCAACTACTTCCGGTCGGTCTATTTCCGTGAGCCCGGCGGGGTGCTGTTCGAGATCGCGACCGACATTCCCGGCTTCGCGGTCGACGAGGCGCCGGAGGAGCTCGGCCGTGCGCTGAAGCTGCCCCCGGGCCTGGAGGAGCGCCGGGCCGAGATCGAGGCCGTCCTGCCCAAGGTGGCGTGATGTCCGCCCCTGCCCTCTCCTTCGTCCACCGCTTCGAGCCGGCGGTTCGTCCCGGCCCGCCGCCGGTCCTGCTTCTGCACGGGACCGGCGGCGACGAGACAGACCTCATCCCACTCGGCCGCACCGTCGCGCCCGGCGCCGCTCTCCTGTCGCCGCGCGGCAAGGTGCTGGAGGGCGGTATGCCGCGCTTCTTTCGCCGCCTTGCCGAAGGAGTCTTCGACGAGGACGACCTCCGCCGGCGCGCCGACGAGCTTGCCGGTTTCGTGGATCAGGCGCGCAAAGCCTACGGCCTGTCGGCACCGGTGGCGCTCGGGTTCTCGAACGGGGCGAATATCGCGGCCGCCATGCTCCTGCTCCGTCCAGATGCATTCGCCGGGGCGATCCTGATCCGGGCGATGGAGCCATTCCGCGAGGCGTCGCCGGTCCGGCTTCCGGGCACGCCCGTGCTGATCCTCTCGGGATCGGCGGATCCGATCGTGCCGATCGACAACCCGAAGCGGCTCGCCGCGACGCTCGCCGCGGCCGGCGCAGCGGTGGAGCACGAGATCCTTCCCGGCGGCCACGCCCTGATCCAGGCCGACCTCGTGCGCTCCCGCGCCTGGATGGACAGGCTTGCTGCCGGGTGAGCCGGGGCCTCAGCCGTTCGGCAGGTTGCGGGCGAGAGCTTCGAGCACGGCCATCCGGACGGCGACCCCCATCTCGACCTGCTCGCGGATGAGGGACTGCGCGCCGTCCGCGACCTCAGACGATATCTCCACGCCGCGATTCATCGGCCCGGGATGCATGACCAGCGCGTCCGGCTTGGCTGCCGACAGCTTCTCGGCATCGAGGCCGTAATAGCGGAAATACTCCTTCACGGAGGGCACGAAGGAGCCGTTCATGCGCTCGCGCTGAAGGCGCAGCATCATCACGATATCGACCCCTTCCAGGCCCTTGCGCATGTCGCGGAAGACCTCGACGCCGAAGCGCTCGATCCCGGCCGGCATCAGGGTCGAGGGGCCGATCACCCGCACGCGGGCCCCGAGCGCCTGGAGCAGGATGATGTTCGAGCGGGCGACGCGCGAATGGAGGATGTCGCCGCAGATCGCGACGAGCAGGCCCTGGATACGGCCGCGATTGCGGCGGATCGTCAGCGCGTCGAGCAGCGCCTGGGTCGGATGCTCGTGCGCGCCGTCGCCCGCATTGACGACGGAGCAGTCGACCTTGCGGGCCAGCAGATGAACCGCACCTGCCGCATGGTGACGCACGATGATGATGTCGGGCCGCATCGCGTTCAGGGTGGCGGCGGTGTCGATGAGGGTCTCGCCCTTCTTCACGGAGGAGGAGGCCACCGACATGTTCATCACGTCGGCGCCGAGCCGCTTGCCTGCGATCTCGAACGAGGACTGCGTCCGGGTCGACGGTTCGAAGAAGAGGTTGATCTGGGTCCGGCCGCGAAGGGTGGCCTTCTTCTTCTCGACCTGGCGGGAGACGTCGACCGCCTCGTCGGCCATGTCGAGCAACGCCTCGATGTCGATCGGCGAAAGCCCTTCGATGCCGAGGAGGTGGCGATGCGGGAAGACGGCGCGGGCGGGGTCCATGCTGAGGCGACCGCTATAGGGTTCGGCAGAAGGGCCAGCAAGCCTTGCGGATGACCGCCTGCCGGTCCCGGCGCCACCGCGATTTGACTTGGGGCCGCCGCTGCACCAGTTAAGCCGGCCGGCCACGAGCCGATCCCCTTCATCGCAGCGGACAAGGCGCTATCGGCGCATGAAAGTCGTCGTCGTGGAATCGCCCGCCAAGGCGAAGACGATCAACAAGTATCTGGGCCCGGGCTACGAGGTCCTGGCTTCGTTCGGCCATATCCGCGACCTGCCGGCCAAGGACGGCTCCGTCGATCCGGATCACGATTTCCGCATGATCTGGGAGCTCGAGAGCCGCGGCGCGAAGCGTGTCTCCGAAATCGCCAAGGCGGTGCGCGGCGCCGAGAAGCTCATTCTCGCCACGGACCCCGATCGCGAGGGCGAGGCGATCTCCTGGCACGTCGTGGAGGCCCTCAAGGAGAAGAAGGTCCTCAAGGACACGCCGATCGAGCGCGTCACCTTCAACGCCATCACCAAGGACGCGGTCGCGGCGGCCATGCGCGCCCCGCGCCAGATCGACGGCGCCCTGGTCGATGCCTACCTGGCGCGCCGGGCGCTCGACTATCTCGTCGGCTTCACGCTGTCCCCGGTGCTCTGGCGCAAGCTCCCCGGCGCCCGCTCCGCCGGGCGCGTCCAATCCGTCGCGCTCCGGCTGATCTGCGACCGCGAGCTCGAGATCGAGACCTTCGTGCCGCGCGAATACTGGTCGATCGTGGCGCATCTCGCCACGAGCCAGGGTGCCGTGTTCGAGGCGCGGCTCGTCGGGGCCGACGGGCGCAAGATCGCGCGCCTCGACGTGGGCACGGGCGAGGAGGCCGAGCGCTTCCGGCGCGACCTGGAGCTGGCGACCTTCCGGGTCGTGTCGGTCGAGGCGAAGCCCGCCAAGCGCCACCCGCAGCCGCCCTTCACGACGTCCACCCTGCAGCAGGAGGCCTCGCGCAAGCTCGGCTTTGCGCCCGCCCATACGATGCGGGTAGCGCAGCGCCTGTACGAGGGCGTAGAGATCGGCGGCGAGACGATCGGGCTCATCACCTATATGCGGACGGACGGGGTCGACATGGCCCCGGAGGCGGTTCAGGCCGCGCGCCGCGTGATCGGCAAGGAATACGGCGACCGGTATCTCCCGTCCGCGCCGCGCCGCTACGTCACGAAGGCCAAGAACGCGCAGGAAGCGCACGAGGCGATCCGGCCGACGGACATGGGCCGCCTGCCGGCTTCGGTGGTGAACCGGCTCGATCCGGACCAGGCGAAGCTCTACGACCTGATCTGGACCCGCACGGTGGCGAGCCAGATGGAATCAGCCGAGCTCGAACGGACCACGGTCGAGATCGAGGCGCAGGTCGGCCCGCGCCGGCTGGAGCTGCGGGCCACCGGCCAAGTCGTGAAGTTCGACGGCTTCCTGCGCCTCTACCGCGAGGATCGCGACGATCCCGAGCCCGGCGCGGGAGGCGGGGAGGATGACGACGAGCGCCGGCTGCCTCCGATGCGGCAGGGCGAGGCGCTGGAGCGCCGCCGCATCGCGGCGACGCAGCACTTCACCGAGCCCCCGCCCCGGTTCTCGGAGGCAAGCCTCGTCAAGCGCATGGAGGAGCTCGGGATCGGCCGCCCCTCGACCTATGCGGCCATCCTCGCCGTGCTGCGCGAGCGCGAATATGTCCGGCTGGAGAAGAAGCGGCTCGTGCCGGAGGACAAGGGACGGCTGGTCGTCGCCTTCCTGGAGAGCTTCTTCCGGCGCTACGTCGAGTACGACTTCACGGCCGACCTCGAAGAGCAGCTCGACCGGATCTCGAACAACGAGATCGACTGGAAGCAGGTCCTGCGCGACTTCTGGATCAGCTTCGCCAAGGCCGTGGAGGAGACCAAGGAGCTTCGCACCGGAGAGGTGCTCGAGGCGCTGAACGAACTGCTCGGGCCGCACATCTTCCCGCCGAAACCCGACGGCTCCGATCCGCGTCTCTGCCCGAACTGCAACCAGGGCCAGCTCTCGCTCAAGCTCGGCAAGTTCGGGGCCTTCATCGGCTGCTCGAACTATCCGGAATGCCGCTACACGCGGCAGCTCGCCGCCTCCGCGCCGAATGCGGAGGACGCGAACGGCGGCGCCACGCCCGGCATCCGCCATCTCGGGGAAGACCCCGAGACAGGCCTGCCCGTGACGATCCGGGACGGCCGCTTCGGCACCTTCATCCAGCTCGGCGAGGCCGAAAACGGGGAGAAGCCGAAGCGTTCCTCCATTCCGAAGGGTGTCGATCCGGCCTCGATCGATCTCGAACGCGCCCTCGCCTATCTGGCGCTTCCGCGCGAGATCACGCGACATCCGGAAACGGGCGAGCCGATCCTGGCCGGAATCGGGCGCTACGGTCCCTATGTCCAGCACGGCAAGACCTATGCGAGCCTCGGGCCCGGCGACGACGTGCTCCAGATCGGCGCGAACCGTGCGGTCGATCTGGTGATGAGCAAGGAAGCCGGCGGCGGGCGAGGCGGCCGCGCCGCCGATCCGGGAAAGCCGCTCGGTCAGGATCCGGAGACGGGCAAGACCGTCGCCCTGAAGGCGGGCCGCTACGGTCCCTACGTGACCGACGGCGAGACCAATGCCACCTTGCCAAGGGAGAAGAGCCCCGACGCCTTGACTCTGGAGGAGGCGCTGCAGCTCCTCGCCGAGCGGCGGGCCGCGGGTCCCTCCAAGGGCAAGCGTGGCGCGGCCAGGACGCGGACACCTGCCGCGAAGACCCCGGCCAAACGCTCGGCCGGATCGAAGGCATCGGCAGCCCCGAAGGCGAAGAAGGCTGCCGCGCCCAAGCGGACGAAGGCGAAAGGCTGAGCCGGCCAGCTCGGCTCAACTTACCGCGACGAGCGGCCCCGGACGGCGAGGTTTACGGTTCGTTCTCTTTACCCGCGTTGCGGTAGAGTGCGGGTTGGCGAATCACCCCTGTTGAGTACGAGATGGCCGATAGCGACCTCTTCGGCGGCGGCGCAGCCCTGCGCAAGCTTGCACAGTCCCGGACTGCCGGCACAGCGGCGAATGCCTCGGCCGCCCCTCCCGCCCGGCCGGCCCGCACGCGGCCGCTTTCGCCCCCGCCCGCCACTGCGGAGGCAGGCTACGATGCTTCGGCGATCGAGGTTCTGGAGGGTCTGGAGCCGGTCCGCCGCCGCCCGGGCATGTATATCGGCGGGACGGACGAGAAGGCCCTTCACCATCTCTTCGCCGAGGTCATCGACAACTCGATGGACGAAGCGGTCGCGGGGCATGCCACCTTCATCGAGGTGGAACTCGAGGAAGGGGGATTCCTCACCGTCACCGACAACGGCCGCGGCATCCCGGTCGACCCGCACCCGAAATTCCCGAAGAAGTCCGCGCTCGAGGTGATCCTCACCACGCTCCATGCGGGGGGGAAGTTCGATTCCAAGGTCTACGAGACGTCCGGCGGCCTGCACGGGGTCGGCGTCTCCGTCGTGAACGCGCTCTCCGACGTGCTCGAGGTCGAGGTCGCCCGCAACCAGACCCTCTATCGCCAGTCCTATTCGCGCGGCCTGCCCCAGGGCCCCGTGAAGGAGGTCGGCCGCGTGCTCAACCGCCGCGGCACCAGGGTTCGCTTCCATCCGGACGCGCAGATCTTCGGGGCTGACGCGAGGTTCAGCCCGCGGCGCGTCTTCAAGATGGCGCGCTCCAAGGCCTATCTGTTCGGCGGGGTCGAGATCCGCTGGAAATGTGCGCCCTCGCTCCTCGCCGGAATCGACAACGTCCCGCCGGAGGCGACCTTCCGGTTCCCGGGCGGCCTGCGCGACTACCTGATGAAGGAGATCGAAGGCTCGACCCCGATCGCGGAAGGCATCTTCTCCGGCAAGGTCACCAAGCCCGGCGGGCACGGCTCGCTCGAATGGGCGGTGGCCTGGCTCGCGGACGCGGACGGCTTCTCCTCCTCGTACTGCAACACGATCCCCACGCCCGAGGGCGGCACGCACGAGAGCGGGCTGCGCGTGGCGCTCCTGCGCGGGCTGCGCGAATACGCCGAGCGCGTGAACCAGGGCAAGCGGATGGCCGCGGTCACGACGGACGACGTGATGGCGCAATGCGCCTCCATGCTCTCCGTCTTCATCCGCGAGCCGGAGTTCCAGGGCCAGACCAAGGACAAGCTGGCGACCCAGGAGGCGTCGCGTATCGTGGAGGGCACGGTCCGCGACGCCTTCGACCACTGGCTCGCGGCCTCTCCCGCCCAGGCCAACAAGCTGCTCGACTGGGTCGTCGAGCGCGCCGAAGAGCGCCTGCGCCGCCGGGCCGAGAAGGAGGTCGCCAGGAAGAGCGCGACTCGCAAGCTCCGCCTCCCCGGCAAGCTCGCCGACTGCACCAAGGCGGGCGCGGCCGGATCGGAACTGTTCATCGTCGAGGGCGACTCGGCGGGCGGCAGCGCCAAACAGGCGCGCGACCGGAATACCCAGGCCGTGCTGCCGCTGCGGGGCAAGATCCTCAACGTCGCCTCGGCGGGCCGCGACAAGCTGGTGCAGAATCAGCAGCTCTCGGACCTAATCCAGGCCCTCGGCTGCGGCACGGGAAGTCAGTACCGGGACGAGGAGCTCCGCTACGAGAAGGTCATCATCATGACCGACGCGGACGTGGACGGCGCGCATATCGCCTCGCTTCTCATCACCTTCTTCTACCGGCAGACGCACAAGCTGATCGACAACGGCCACCTGTATCTGGCCGTGCCTCCGCTCTACCGGCTCACGCAGGGCGCCAAGACGGTCTATGCGCGCGACGACGCGCACAAGGAGGAACTGATCCGTACGGTCTTCAAGGGATCGGGCAAGGTCGAGGTCGGGCGCTTCAAGGGGCTCGGCGAGATGTTGCCGGCGCAGCTCAAGGAGACCACGATGGATCCGAAGAAGCGCACGCTGCTCCGGGTCACCGTCGTCCCCGAGGACGAGGCCGGCACGGGCGATGCGATCGAGCGCCTGATGGGCAACAAGCCCGAGGCCCGCTTCGCGTTCATCCAGGAACGCGCCGCCTTCGCGGACGAGGCCGCCCTCGACATCTGACGAGCGCCGCCCCGCAGCTTGCGGGCGGACCTGAAACGAGAAAGGCCCCGGCAGCGATGCCGGGGCCTTTCTCGTGGTGCCGCCTACCCCTGCCGGACGACGGTCCACCGTCGTAGGTGCCGAAACGAAAAAGGCCCGGCGTCGCCGCCGGGCCTTCGGTCCCAAGCCGGTTAGGGCTTAGAAGGTGCCGAACTTGTAGTTCAGGCCAGCACGGACCACCACGAACTCCTCGTCGCGGGCGCCACGGCCGTTGACGAAGACCGGGGTGGCGGTGCCGCCGGCAACGAAGTCGCCCACATAGCGGGAGGCCGCGTTCCGGTCGAGGTTCACGTAGAGAGCCTCGAGCTTGCCGGTCAGGTTCGGGGTGAAGGCGTACTCGACGCCGCCACCAGCCGCCCAGCCGGTCCGGATGTCGTTGTTGCCGACGCAGCGGCCAGCCGCGAAGGTGGAGTTGCAGTTGTCCGGCCCGTCGCCATAGGCGAAGCCACCCGTGCCGAACACGAGGAGGCGATCCCAGGCGTAGCCGACGCGGCCGCGAACCGTGCCGAACCAGTCAACGCCCTGGCGGTTGCCGGTGGCGCCGAAGAAGCCGGCGACCCCCGGAACCAGGACGGTCGTGCCGGAACGGTTGCTGACGAGGTCGGCATACTGGATGTCGGCCTCGAGACCGACGACGAAGTTGCCGATCTGGTAGTTGTAGCCGATCTGGCCGCCGCCGACGAAGCCGTCACGGTTGCCGTTCCCGCCCGGGAACACCGTGCCCGTGTAGCCGCCGAGCGGAGCGCTCAGGGTAGCCGGGCCGGCCGGAGACACCGCGTACGGGTTGTTGGCGTTCGTGCCGACGTCGAAGCCGTAGCCGGCGTTCACACCGACATAGAAGCCGGTCCAGGTGAAGACCGGGACCGCGACGTACGGGGCCGGAGCTGCCCGGCGGGAGGGAAGATCGGCAGCCATCGCGCCGGCCGTGAGGCCGAGGAAGGCGACCGAAGAGAGTAGAATTTTCTTCATATGGGAATCCAATCTGAGGTCAGTGGTCCGGGTGCTCTTGTATCGGATGGTGGCTTTGGCGTCTGTCACTTCCAGGCAACATCCGCCCGCAACCCCCTCCGGCGTTCTCAAGCAACAACCCTTCCAAAGTCCTAAACCGCCCCGGTCCCGTGCCAGAGCAGGTCTGAGACTTCGCCGGCCCGAATGGCACCAGGAGCGTGGCAACGCAACCTTTACCTTGACTGGCGAAACTCTTCCCAGAGACGACGCGAGGCGGCGATGTTGGGCGGCGAGGAGGGGGGACGGCGCTCAGTCCTTCTGTGGACGGTCAAGACGGCGGCGGCGATCGCCTTTCTGTCCTTCCTGGCCTCCAACTGGCTGGCGGGCCCCGCTCTCGACAACGGGACGCTTGCCCGCCTGGCCGCGATCACGGCGGGCGGCGCCGCAGATCCCACTACGACCGGCTCCATCCTGCGAGGCGGGTCGGCCACGAAGCTGGACCCCTGCGCGGTGCCGCGCCGCCCCTGAAGGGAAGCTCGACCGTCGAGGACGCGCCGAATCCTGCTTCAGATTTGACAATGGAGGCCGTGGACCCGAAATAGCCGAGGTCGGCCTCATTCCGCCTCTGGATCACAACCAAAGGCGCCCGCCGGCGTTTTCCTCGCATTCTCTCTTTCGATCGTCGCCCGTGGCGGCGGCACGGTTACCCCAACGGAATGTCTTTCGCTGACCTCGGGCTAAGCGACAAGGTGCTGCAGTCGGTCGCAGCAGCCGGCTACTCGCAACCGACCCCCATCCAGACCCAGGCGATCCCGCACATCCTGGCGCGCCGCGACGTGCTCGGCATCGCCCAGACGGGCACCGGCAAGACGGCGGCCTTCGTGCTCCCGATGCTCACGCTTCTGGAGACGGGACGCGCGCGGGCCAGGATGCCACGTACGCTGATCCTCGAGCCGACGCGCGAGCTCGCCGCGCAGGTCGAGGAGAACTTCGAGCGTTACGGGGTGAATCACAACCTGTCGGTCGCTCTCATCATCGGCGGCGTCTCCTTCGCCGATCAGGACGCGAAGCTCACCCGCGGCGTCGATGTCCTGATCGCCACGCCGGGACGGCTGCTCGACCATTTCGAGCGCGGCAAGCTCCTTCTCACCGGGGTCGAGCTCCTCGTCATCGACGAGGCCGACCGCATGCTCGACATGGGCTTCATCCCGGACATCGAGCGGATCGTGAAGCTCGTCCCCTTCACGCGGCAGACGCTCTTCTTCTCCGCGACGATGCCGCCGGAGATCACCCGTCTCGCCGACACCTTCCTGCACAATCCCGTGCGGGCCGAGGTTGCCAAGCCTTCCAGCACGGCCGCCACCATCACGCAGCGGCTCGTGGCCACGCCCGCGGACCCGGCCGACAAGCGCCAGCGCCTCCGCGAGCTCATCCGCACCGCCTCCGATTTCAAGAACGCGATCATCTTCTGCAACCGGAAGCGCGACGTGGCCGTCCTGCATCGCTCGCTGCAGCGGCACGGCTTCAACGCCGCCGCCCTGCACGGCGACATGGACCAGCGCGCCCGCATGGCGGCGCTCGACAGCTTCCGGACGGGCGCGGTGGCGCTGCTGGTCGCGAGCGACGTCGCGGCACGCGGGCTCGACATCCCGGCCGTGAGCCACGTCCTCAACTACGACGTGCCGCACCATGCGGAGGACTATGTCCACCGCATCGGCCGGACGGGCCGCGCCGGCCGCTCCGGCCATGCCGTGACGCTCGTCGCACCCGGGGACGAGAAGTCGCTCGCCGCGATCGAATCGCTGATCGGCCAGTCCGTCCCGTGGGAGGGTCCTCCCGTCGCCGAGGGCGGTGCCGAGGAGCGTCCCCGTCGCGACCGCGGGTCGCGCCGCGTATCCAGCCGCTCCGCCGCACCCCGTCGGGAGGAGCGCGAGGCGAAGCCGCGCGAGGCCCGAGCGGGCCGGGAGCCCCGTCCGGCTCGCGAGCGGGGAAGCCGCCCCGTCTCGGGCGGCAGCCGAGAGGCTGCGCATCGGCCGGTCCGCCAGGCCGCGCCGGCCGCCGAAGGGCGCGTCCTCGGGATGGGGGACCACGTCCCGGCCTTCCTGGCTCGCCCGGTCCCGAAGAAATCCGACAAATAGGCCGAGCCCAGCCCGCTTAACGGGTTCTTCGCTTTCCTCCCGCATCGTCGCCGTCCGGCGCGATCTGCGCGCCAGAGACCTCGCCGACGATGTCGAGGAACGGCATGCAATCGCCCAATCGGACCTTCTCGATCGCGGAGCGGGCGAACGAGCTGATGCGGGCCTATTCGGACACCGCCTCCCCGCACAGCTACGAGATCTGGTTCACCTACGTCGCCGGCGCGAAGCCCTTCCTGAACGACGCGGTGAAGAACGCCCTCAAATCCGGCGAGAAGCTCACCGAGGAGCAGATCGAGGCGCTCTACGACGCGCATCTGTCCACGGTACGCCTCGGCGTGCAGGCCGAGCGCGCCGGGACCGGCATGCTGAGCGAGATCGAGCAGGTCGTCGCGATGATCGACGACGCGCTCGGCTCGACCACCAGGTACGGGGCCTCGCTGCAGGCGATCTCGGAGGACCTCGCCGCGCCGCAGGAGCGCAGCGGCCTGCGCGACATTCTCGAGGCGCTCGTCGCGGCGACGCGCGAGGTCGCGGCCAACAACCGCTCGCTCGAGATGCGGCTCCGCGATTCCCGCGGCGAGATCGAGGCGCTTCGCGAGGCCCTCGAACGCGTCCGCGTCGAGACGCTGACGGACCCGCTCACCGGGATCAGCAACCGCAAGCATTTCGAGGAGATGCTGATCTCGGCGACAATCTCGGCCCGGGCGAACGAGAGCCCGCTGTCGCTCGTCGTGATCGACATCGATCATTTCAAGCGCTTCAACGACACCTACGGGCACCTCACGGGCGACCAGGTGCTGCGCCTCGTCAGCACGGCCATGGGCGAGCAGGTCCAGGGCCAGGCGACGCTCGCCCGCTTCGGCGGCGAGGAATTCGCCATGATCCTGCCCGGCCTCTCCCGCGAGCAGGCCTTCGAGGTCGCCGAGAAGGTCCGGCGCAACGTCGAGGCGCGCGAGCTCATGAAGCGCTCGACGGGCGAGTCGCTCGGCCGCATCACCGTCTCGCTCGGCGTCGCCGTCCTCCGCCGCCACGAGACCGCGACCTCCCTCCTCGACCGTGCCGACACCTGCATGTACCGGGCGAAGGGCTCGGGCCGGAACCGCACCGTCACCGACCTCGATCCGGCGGAGGCGGCCGCCCTGTCCGACGCGGCCTGACCTGCCCGATCCCGGGCTGCGAAACCGGGGCGGCGACAAGGCGGTTGCGGTCCGGCGCGGAGGCGGTATGGTCCCCGCCCCTCCCCGAACTTCCTCGAAGGCATGCCGCAGCCCGTCCGGATTTCGCTCGACGCCATGGGCGGTGATTCGGGCCCTCCCGTCGTGATCGGCGGGGCGGCGCTGGCGCTGGAGCGCCACCCGGAGATGCGCTTCATCCTGGTCGGGAACGAGACCGTCATCCGCCCTCTTCTCGCCGGCCGCGAGAAGCTCGCCGCCGCGAGCGAGATCCGGCACACCGACGTGACGATCGCGATGGACGCCAAGCCGAGCCAGGCGGTCCGGAGCGGCAGGCGCACCTCCTCCATGTGGATGGCGATCCAGGCCGTGCGCGACGGCGAGGCGGATGCCGCGGTCTCGGCCGGGAATACCGGGGCCCTCATGGCGATGGCGAAGATCTGCCTGAAGACCATGACCCATATCGAGCGTCCCGCGATCGCGGCGATCTGGCCGACGACGCGCGGGGAGAGCATCGTGCTCGACGTGGGCGCCTCGATCGGTGCCGACGCGGCCCACCTGGTCGACATGGCCATCATGGGCGCCGCGATGGCGCGCATCGTCTTCGACATCCCGGTCCCGACGGTCGGGCTCCTGAACGTCGGGACCGAGGAGATGAAGGGCGTCGAGACCGTACGGGAAGCCAGCCGCATCCTGCACGAATCGAACATTCCCGGCCTCGCCTATCACGGCTTCGTCGAGGGCGACGATATCGGCCGCGGCACGGTCGACGTCGTCGTCACCGAGGGCTTCGCCGGCAACATCGCGCTCAAGACCGCCGAGGGCACCGCCAAGCAGGTCGGGGAATATCTCCGGGCCGCCATGAGCCGCACCTGGACGGCGAAGCTCGGCTATCTCCTGGCCAAGGGCGCCTTCGACGCGCTCCGCGAGAAGCTCGATCCGCGCAAGGTCAACGGGGGCGTCTTCCTCGGCCTGGAAGGGATCGTGGTAAAGAGCCACGGGGGGACGGATGCCGTTGGCTTTGCCAGCGCCATCGATATGGCGCATGACATGGCGCAACACCAATTGATGCGCACGATCCGGGACATGCTCGACGACGATCCCGGATCCGGGCCGGCCTGAGACCATCCCTTGACCCGACTGAGATCGATCCTGCGCGGCTGCGGCTCCTATCTGCCGCCGCGTGTCCTCACCAACAAGGACCTCGAGGCGATGGTCGCGACCTCGGACGAGTGGATCGTCCAGCGTACGGGCATCCGCGAGCGTCACATCGCGGCCGAGGGCGAGACGACCTCCGTGCTCGGCATCAGGGCGGCGGAGGCGGCGCTCGCCGATGCCGGGTTGGAGGCAGGCGACATCGACCTCGTCGTCTGCGCCACCTCGACCCCGGACTACACCTTCCCGTCCACCGCCACCCAGATCCAGCACGGGCTCGGCATCCATGGCGGCGCCGCCTTCGACCTGCAGGCCGTCTGCACGGGATTCGTCTACGGGCTCGCGACGGCCGACAAGTTCCTCGTCTCGGGCTCGCACAAGCGCGCGCTGGTCGTGGGCGCGGAGACCTTCTCGCGCATCCTCGACTGGACGGATCGCGGCACCTGCGTGCTCTTCGGCGACGGCGCGGGCGCGGTCGTGCTGGAGGCCGCGGAAGGCCGGGGCACGAGTGCCGATCGCGGCGTGCTCACAACCCAGCTCCGCTCCGACGGGCGCTACCGCGACAAGCTCTATGTCGATGGCGGGCCCGGCTCGACCGGCACCACCGGCCACCTCCGCATGGAGGGCCGCGAGGTCTTCAAGTTCGCGGTCGGCAAGGTGATGGACGTCGTCACCGAGGCCTTCGCGGAGGCCGGCGTCACGGTGGACGACCTGTCCTGGTTCGTCCCGCACCAGGCGAACCGCCGCATCATCGAGGCCTCCGCCGACAAGCTCGGGATCCCCCGCGAGAAGCTCGTCATCACGGTGGACCGGCACGGCAACACCTCCGCGGCCTCGATCCCCCTGGCGCTGGACGCGGCCCGGCGCGACGGCCGCATCAAGGAGGGCGACCTCGTGATGCTGGAGGCGATCGGCGGCGGCTTCACCTGGGGCAGCGCGCTCCTGCGCTGGTAGTGCGCGCCGCGCCCCTCATCCGGGCACGCGCCGTCCGTCCCCGGCGCGGGGTCGGTCAGGACGGGCGACTTCAAAGAGCGGGTGAATTGGTCGAGGGGCGTGGGACGCCGAAACGCTCGATCAATTTTATAGAGGAGCCTTTCGGCGTCCCCGCGATCCGGAACCCTCTCCGCGTCATGGCCGGGCTTGTCC
>NZ_JABEPP010000010.1 GCF_013044135.1 Enterovirga aerilata | reverse complement strand
GACGAGCTTCGCTTCCGGCTCGCCGAAATGGTGGAAGCGCTCGCGGGCGTAGCGGACGAGCGCGAGGTAGCGGTAGATGCCGTGCACGAACTTGGAATAGGGCAGCGTCAGGAAGAGCGCGAAGACGACGCCCAGATGCACCGCGAGGAGGGTGCCCATGGCGGGGGTGGCGCGCAGCACGAGGAGGGCGAGGCCCGTCACGCTCGTCAGCAGCAGCATGAGGATGAAGGCGACATCCATGCCGTAGCGCGTCTCGTCCAGCATCATCGGATCGCGCCGCCACTTCGCCTTGAGCAGCCCGACCGGGCCGATCACGAGCCCGATCCCGCCGACCGTGCCGAGGACGACCGGCAGGTCCCACCAGGGATAGGGCGCCTCGCGGCCGAGGAGGTAGTGGTAGAGCGTCGCGACCGAGGTCGAGGCGAAGCACAGCATGAAGCCGTAGAAGGTGAGGTGGTGGTAGAGCCGCCGCCTGTCCTCCGGCGTCTCGTCCTCGTTCATGCAGCCGGCGCCGCCGCCGTCGAGATAGCGCAGCCGGCCGGCGTCGCGGATCGCCTGCAGGATGTTCTTCGGGTCGCTGCGGGTGCCGGGCGGGGCGCCGATGTCGCGCCAGAACTTGCGCACCCCGAAGCCGATCGCCAGGATCGCGTAGAGGAACGCGACCCCGAAGAGCAGCGCCATCGCGTTGTGCGGCATGAGCCGGTAGAAGGCGCCCGGCCCGGTATGCGTGCCGAAGAGGACCGCCGGGTCGTGCCAGGCGATGAAGCCGCCGATGAAGCCCGCGACCCCGAAGGCGGCGGCGAGCGCGATCACGAGCCCGTTGCGCTCGAAGGCGCCGGAGAGGAAGCCCGGCCAGGCATAGCGGGCGTAGGATTCGGCCCGCACCTTCGCCATGACCTTCGGCACGTTCACGTCGAATTCGTGCGGCGGCGAGAACTGGCAATCGTAGTAGCAGGCGCCGCAGGCATGGCAGAGATTGGCCAGGTAGTTGAGGTCGCCGTCCGCGAAGGAGCGGCGCATCTCCATGGCCGGGAAGACGGCGCAGAGACCTTCGCAATAGCGGCATGAGTTGCAGACCGTCATCAGCCGGTCGGCCTCGGCGAGCGCCGGGCTGGCGTGGACGGCGACCGTGCCCGCCGTGCGGGTTTCAGTTGCGAGCATTGCGCGCCGCCTCCCGGCCGGCGATGCGGCCGAACACGGCCCCGATGGTCATGCCGATCCCGGCCGCGTAGCCGCGCCCGAGCACGTTGCCGGCCATGATCTCGCCGGCCGCGAACATGTTCGCGGCGGGGCGCCCGTCGGCCATGATCATGCGGGCGTCGCGGTTCACGCGCGTGCCGAGATACGTGAAGGTGATGCCCGGCCGGACCGGATAGGCGTAGAAGGGCGCCGTCTCGATCCGCCGCGCCCAATGGCTCTTGGGCGGGTCGAGCCCCTCCGTGCGGCAATCGTCCAGGATCCTGTCGTCGAAGGTGCCGGGCCGCACGGCCGCGTTGAAGCCGTCGACGGTCGCCCCGAGCGCGGCCGGGTCGAGCCCGAGCTTCTCCGCCAGCTCCCCGATCGAGCCCGCCTGGATGGGCGGGAAGAGCGAGGGCATGAAGAGCTCGAGCGAGGAGGCGTCGAAGACGATGTAGGCGATCTGGTCCGGCTGGGCGGCGACGAGCCGGCCCCAGATGGCGTAGCGCTTCGGCCAGATGTCCTCGCC
>NZ_JABEPP010000001.1 GCF_013044135.1 Enterovirga aerilata | reverse complement strand
GTACAACCCGGGCCGGCGGCACTCGGCCTTGGGCTACCTCTCCCCGATTGCTTACGAGATGAAGATGATATCCGAGAGCTGAGACCCAACCCCGTCACTGTCCACGAAAACGGGGCAACTCCAGGGTGAGACAGCGCCCATGTCCGAGATTCTGCACGGCTCCTTGGTGCGCGATCTGGTGCGCAAGCCGGGGCCATCAGCGTCCATGTCATCGCCGGGCGAGTAGCCGGGAGCCCGGCACTCGGCCGCCGCGAACCGGCGATGCGGCGCCGGAGCGGTGGTCGGCAGCGATCCTGTCCCACGCCGTCGCGATCGAGGCCGCGCTCGGGCTTCGGACCGCTCGCACGGTCACTCATCGGGATCGAGAGCGTCGATCTCGTTTCCCTCTCGACGGTGGTGAGGACCGCCGTACGCTTGGGACTGGGGCCCTTCCCTCGCTGCCGTTCTGGCCCCCTCGCTGTGCCAGAAGCTCGAGCCGGCTCCGGCGCGCCCCGTTTCTCCTGACCGGGACGGACGTTGGTTATCGCTTGCGTGCACCGGTTGGACAACACAGACATGAAAGTCGCGGATGGCCGTGCTCACGGCGACGGCAACCACCGTCTCTTGCCCGAACCTGCCATGTGCGAGCTCGGACGACGCATTCTCGCCGGTTCGGTCGCCGGCGAAATGCGTGACCTCCAGAGCGCGGATTGCCCGAGTTGAAGAAGCGGTTGCAGAAAGCGAGTCTTCACCGAAGCCGGGGCACTCGAGCTCGCCTGCCGATCGCGATGCTGTCGGTTCTGGCGACCTCTTGGCTCACGGACACGTCGGTCTCGGCAGAGCACTCAAGGCCGAAGGTCGCTTCCATCAATCTGTGCACCGATCAGCTTGTCGTCGCGCTGGCCGACGCATCGCAGATCGTCGGCCTCAGCCGCCTTGCGGGGGACCCCAGGCAGTCGCCCGTCGCGGGCAGGATCCAGGGCTTGCGGCTGCTGGAGGGGACGGCGGAAGAGATCCTGTCCATCCGGCCGGATCTCGTTCTGGCCGGTCGCTACACGAAGCGGAGCACGCGGGACCTGCTGCGGAAGAATGGCTTGGAGGTGAGGGAGTTCGATGCCCCACGCTCGATCGAGGATGCCAAACGTCAGATCGAGGAGGTCGGACGCCTGCTGGGCCACGAGGACCGCGCCAGGCGCCTCCTCGCCGAGATCGACCAGGCGGTCTCCCGCGCCCGGCTCGCCCTGCCCCGGGCCAGCCTCAAGGTGCTCAACATCCAGCGGCGCGGCTGGGTGTCGGGCGCAAGCACGCTCCTGTCGTCCATGCTCGACACCGTCGGGCTGCAAAACGAAGGTGGCGCGTTCAGCTCGCGCCTGGGACGGTTCGCGACGCTCGAGGAGATCGTCACATCCCGGGCCGAGGTGCTGATCCTGCCGGACAGCGAGGCCGGCCCTGAAGACCAGGGAACCGCCTTGCTGGAGCATCCGGCACTTGCCGCCCGCTTCCCACCCGGGCGCCGCATCCAGATCCCGGACCGGTATCTCTTCTGCGGCGGGGCTTCCATCATCCAGGCCCTGGACGTGCTGGTCGAGAAGGTGCGCTCGCTCCGCCGGCCGTGATGTCGGCGAGGATCGAGGCTGCCCGGTTCGAGCGCGGCCGCCACAACCCACGCCGCATCGCCTCCTCGAAACGATCGGCGATCTCCCGCAGCGCGGCAGGGTTCGCGTCCGCCAGGAACGCCGCTACTCGTTCGTCCTCGAGATAGGCTGAGAAGAGCTGGTCGAAATGGTGGTCCTTCACGGCGTCCGTCGAGGCCGCGAAGCCGAACAGGTAATCGACGGTCGCGGCGATCTCGAAGGCGCCCTTGTAGCCGTGGCGCATGATTCCCGCGATCCATTTCGGGTTCGCTGCGCGCCCGCGGACGACCCGTGCGATCTCCTCGCCGAGCGGGCGCGGCAACGGCGCCTCCGGTCGGGAGGTGTCGATGTGGAAGATCCTCGGCGAGCTCCCCTGGATCGTCTCGACCGCCGCCGAGAGCCCGCCCATGAACTGGTAGTAGTCGTCGGCGTCCAGGATATCGTGCTCGCGGTTGTCCTGCGCCTGCACGACCGCATCCGTGCGGGCGAGATGGGCCGTGAGCAGATCTGCAGCCTCCTCGCCCTCCCGTCCGCCGCCATAGGCGAAGCCGCCCCAGGCGAGATAAGCCTCGGCGATGTCCTTGCGCGTCTCCCAGCCGCCCTCGTCGATCAGCGCCTGCAGCCCGGCCCCATAGGCGCCCGGCTTCGAGCCGAAGACGCGCGTTGAGGCGCCGCGGAGCGCGGCCTCGGGAGCAAGGCCGGTTTCGCGGAGCCGCGCCGTCTCGCTCCGAACATGCGCGGCGATCGGGTTGTCCTCATCCGCTTCATCCAACGCCGCGATCGCGCGGACCGCGGAATCGAACAGGTCGATCTGGAGCGGGAAGGCGTCGCGGAACAGGCCGGAGACCCGGAGGGTCACGTCGACGCGCGGGCGCTTCAGCTCGCCGCCATCCATCACCTGGAAGCCGGTGACCCGCCCGGAGCCCGGTTCCCAGACCGGCCGCGCGCCGATCAGCGCGAGCGCCTGCGCGACGTCGTCGCCGCCCGTCCGCATATTGGCCGTGCCCCAGACCGAGAGCGCGACCGAGCGCGGCCACTCCCCCTCCTCTTGCCAGTACCGCTCGACCAGGCGCTCTGCCGCGTCCCGGCCCGTGCGCCAGGCCGCCTCGCTCGGCACCGCCCGCAGGTCGACCGCAAAGAAGTTGCGGCCCGTCGGCAGCACGTCGGGCCGGCCGCGCGAGGGCGCGCCGGCCGGTCCCGGCGGGACGAACCGTCCGTCCAGCGCCGTCAGGACCGCGCGGATCTCGGCCTCGCCGCTCCGCTCGATCCGGGCCCGAAGATCTTCGTCGATCCAGCGCAGGACCGGGGCCGTGCGATGCCAGCCGGGCTCCGGACGCACCCGGCCGCACACCAGGCGTAAAGCCAGCTCTTCGATGCGCTCGACGGTGTCGCCGGCATTGCGCCAGGGTCGATCGGACAGGTCGGCCAATGCGCTCGGCCGAGGACCGTCGTAGGGAGAGCCAAGATCGCGGGCGAGCGGGTCGAAACGGCCGAGACCGAGATCGGCGGCGATCGCCCGGTGAAGAGACGCATCCTCGAGGCGCAACTCGGACCGGGGCAGCCGCGCGATGGCCACGAGAAGCGGATCGCGGAGAGCCGGCTCGGGCGACCGGCCGAGGACGTGGAGCCCGTCCCGGATCTGCATCTCTTTGAGATCGCAGAGATGCGCGTCGAGGCGGCGAAGCGCCTCGGCTTCGCCGAGGCCGGGCTCCAACCCGAGATCGGCGTCCAGCCTGAGAGCACCGGCGCTCGCCGCGATGTCGCGCGCCAGCCGGTCGGCCCGACGCGGATCGAGATCGGAGGCGAGCGCGTATTCGTCGACGAGCCGTTCGAGCTCAGCGAGCTCGCCGTGCAGCTCTGCCCGCGCGAGCGGCGGCGTCAGGTGGTCGACGATCACCGCGGCCGTGCGGCGCTTCGCCTGCATGCCCTCACCGGGATCGTTGACGATGAAAGGATAGATGTTCGGCACCGGCCCGAGCACGGCCTGCGGCAGGCACTCGGCGGAGAGGCCGGCCGACTTGCCGGGCAGCCATTCGAGGTTGCCGTGCTTGCCGACATGGAGCACGGCATGGGCGCCGAAACTCCTCCGGAGCCAGAGATAGAACGCCAGGTAGTGGTGCGGCGGCACGAGGTCCGGCGCATGATACGTCTCCTTGGGATCGATGTTGTAGCCGCGCGCCGGCTGGATCCCGACGACGATGTGTCCGAAGCGGTGCAGGCCGAGGCGGAACTCGCCCCTCTCAACATGGGGATCGGCATCCGGCGGGCCCCAGCGGGCCTCGATGGCGGACCGGACCCCGGCCGAAATTTCGCCGTAGACGCGCAGGTACTCGGCGACGGGCCATCGCGTCCCGCCCGAGCGCTGCGGGCGGGCTGCGATGTCGTTGGTCGGACCCGCGGTCAGGAGGTCCATGAGTTCGGCCGAGCTGTCCGGCGCGCCGGGGAGGCTGTAGCCCGTCTCGCGGAGGACCCGGAGCAGGGCGATGCAGCTCTCCGGCGTGTCGAGGCCGACGCCGTTGGCGAGGCGGCCGTCCCGGTTCGGGTAATTCGCGACGACCAACGCGACGCGGCGCTCCGGCGCGGGCGTCCGGCGCAGGCGGATCCAGGCGTGAGCGAGATCGGCCGCCGCCTCGATGCGGTCCGCGATCGGCCGGCTCACGGGCGTCGCGAATGGCGGCGCGCCCGGGTCGCGCTCCTTGAAGGCGACCGCGCCCGCGAAGATGCGGCCGTCCACCTCCGGCAGGACGACATGCATGGCGAGGTCGCGCGGGGAGAGGCCGCGCGAGGAGGCGCGCCATTCTGCCTCGCTCGACCCGGCCAGGGCGACCTGAAGGACCGGGCAGCCCGCCCGCTCGACCGCTCCGCCCGCGGTGGCGTCCGGCGTGCCGACCGCGAAGGCGGTGGCGTTGACGATCACATCCGGCGGCCCGGCGGCGAAAGCGGAGGCGAGCACCGCATCGGAGGCGGGATCCTTCAAGCTCGTGACGAAGATCGGCTGGGCCGACACGCCGCGGGCCTGGAGCGCCGTCGCGAGCGCCTCGACCGGCTCCGTCATGCCGCCCTGGAGGAGCGCCCGGTAGAACAGGATCGCCGCGCGGGGTCCCTCGTCCGTGGGCTTGGCGGAGGGCCAGAAGCCGGCACTCGGGACCGGACGCGCCGGCTCGGGCGCGGGTCCGCGGCCGAGCGCATGGTCGATCCAGTGCAGCGCCTCACGGATATTGTCCCGCCCGCCCTCCGCAAAGTAGCGCCACAGCGCCTGCGAATCCTGTTCGGGCAGGGTGCCGCGGCGGGAGAAGTCCGCGTCCCAGCGGGCATCGCCGGGGAGGCACGCGAAGGGAATCCGGCGGCGGAGCGCCTCGCGCCGAAGCGACTCGATCCCGTGCGGCCAGTAGCTCTCGCCGCCGAGAAGGCGGAGCAGGACGAAACGCGCCCGGGCAAGCGTCCGCTCGACGTAAAGGTCGACGGACATCGGATGGCCGAGATGCAGGAAGTTGGTCAGCGCCACCGTTGGCGCGTCGGGCGGCCGCTCGGCCACGACTCGCTGCAGCGTCGCAAGCTCCGTATCCGCGGCCGACAGGATGACGATGTCCGCCGGCGGCTGCTCCAGGTCGCGCGCAGTGCCCCCGTCGTCGATCTCCTGTCGCAGTGCGACCTGCAGGTGCACGGGACGGGCTTAGCCGGCCAGCGCGGCTTCGACGGCCCGACGGTCTATGCCCTTGAGGCCGATCACGACGAGGCCGGCGGCCCGGCTTGCGCCGGGCCGGGCGAAGACCGTCTCGACGCGCCCGCCGACGCCCTGGACGACGAGCGGCGCCGCCTTGCCGGCGACCGCCGCATAGCCCTTTACGCGCAACACGCCCGGCAGGGCGAGCGTGCGCAGGACCGAGTTCCGGACAGCATCGGCGCTATCCATCGCGGGCGGCCGGACGACGAAGCTGTCGAAATCGTCGTGGTCGTGCTCCTCCTCGTCGCCGTGGTGGCCGGCGCGGGCCGAGAGGTCGTCCTCGGCTGCGGCTGCGAGTCCGATCAGCACCTCCGGCGCGAGATCGGCCGAGCGCGAGCGGACGATGCGGACGCCGTCGCGGAGCTCGCTCCTGAGCCGCCGCTCGATCTCGTCCAGGCGGTCCGGCGGGAGGAGGTCCGCCTTGGACAGGACGACGAGGTCGGCGCAGGCGAGCTGGTCGTCGAAGACCTCCTCGACCGGGTCGTCGTGCTCGCGCGCCGGATCGGGCGTCGGATCGTGCTCGGGGATGCGGCCCTCGTCCAGGGCGGTCGCGTCCACCACAGTGACGACGCCGTCCACGGTGGCGCGGGTCCGCACCCCCGGCCATTCGAAAGCCTTCAGCAGCGGCTGCGGCAGCGCCAGCCCCGATGTCTCGATGACGATCGCGTCCAGCGGCCGGTCGCGGCCGAGCAGCTTGTCCATGGTCGGGATGAAGTCGTCCGCCACCGTGCAGCAGATGCAGCCATTCGTCAGCTCGACGATGTCGCCGGGCGCGCATGCGCCGGCGGCGCAATCCTCGACGAGCGAGCCGTCGAAGCCGATATCGCCGAACTCGTTGACGATGACGGCGATGCGGCGCCCCTTCGCGTTCTCGAGGAGCGATCGGATCAGCGTCGTCTTGCCCGCGCCGAGAAAGCCGGTCAGCACGGTGACGGGGACACGTTGGGCGTTCATGGAAAATCCTCTGCGGACGGAGCGCGGCCGGTCAGCGCGGGTGGCGACCGTCCTCGGTGGTCCATGTCATCGGCGGGATACGGGCGACGATGCCGCGCCTCAGCGGCCCGGGGCGCTCGCGCCAGAGCAGGTATCCGTGCTCCTGCGCAGCATAGCTCTCCGCGCATTCGAGAACCGCGTCGGCATGGATGGCCGGGTCGAGATCTCCGAACACATAGGTGTAGCCGTCCGGACGGGAGAGCGCGATCGTGCAGGGGCGCTTGCACACGCTCAGGCACTGGACGGGCCGGATGAGGACGTCGCGCGCTTCGCCCCTCGCCTGGGCCATCCGGAGCGCCGCGAGCAGCGCGTCGCCGGGCGAGCCGTCGCCGCCATCGGGGGGACGGCAGGACACGCAGACGCTGATCACCACGGGTGCGCGGCCCTCGGCGTTCCCGGAAGGGTCGCCGCCGCTCACCGGGACGTGATCCTTGCCGGAGCGAAGGCAGGGAGAGAGAGCGCGCGAAGGCGCCCGGCATTTCGGCACATGACGGTCTCCATCCGGCCCACCGCCGGATCACGTCGTTGCGCCTTCGGCCGGTCTCCTGGCTCGCGAATCCGCGCCGGCTCCGTCTTCCCAGCCTTCGGCCAGTGACGTCGTGGACCCGGCTCTCCGCCTACAGTTGCGGGGGCAGCCGCGGCATGAGGCAAGGATCATGCGATCCCGTCCGCACCGCGTTCCCGTTTCACCCCGGTTGGACCGGGGCACCGAAAGCGATGGTGTTGAACCATGATCCGCTGAGGCCCGCAAGCGCCTGGCCGGCGTTGCCAATCTGCCACGGTGCCGTTCCGAGAGCGGCCTACAGCATCAAAGACTTTGACCGCCGCGACCGAAGCCACGATGGTCGCGCTCGACGGCTCCCTTCGGGGATCAAAAGGGAACGCGGTGAGGGCTCGCCCGATGCCGCGGCTGCCCCCGCAACTGTAAGCGGCGAGTCGCTCGTCACGACGCCACTGGGCCGATGCCCGGGAAGGCGACGAGCGGCACGGACCCGCGAGCCAGGAGACCTGCCGTCAGCCGTGTGGTCACGCGCGAACACGTCGGGCGGGGTGTCCCGATGGTGGCGGGCCGGAGGCGCAACAGCGTCTTCCGGAGGCCTCGTTCGCGGTGACGTGCCACTCTTTCCGAGGCCGTCCCGTGCTTGTCTCGACCATCTCGCGCTCCAGCGCGCCAAGTCCGCTTCCGCTTCCCTCCTCGACCAGGCTGCTCCTCTCCGGCAAATCCCCGAGCAACTGGCCCCTTGGGCGGCCGCCATCCCGAGCCATGCCGGCCAAAACAGCCCGCCCGAAGGTTGACGTCAGATCGGATGTTTGTAATGTTATTACATTACATACTTTGAGACGCATGTCGGTGTCGGAACGAGGTTGGGAGCTTGCGCGATCCAGGCAGAGGCATCTGCCCGGCAGCGATCCGGACGTGCGCAGCGCGCTGCGGGCGCTCCTTCACAGCGGATCCTTGATCGGGCTCGCGATGGGGCTGGCCTACGGGGCGGACTGCCTCGCCACCGCCGCGCACGCGCAGTCCCGCTCCCCGAGCGCCGGACAGGGGATCTCGTCGTCCGCGGAAACTCTTCCCGCCATCACATCCACGAGCGATGCCGATGGCACGGCAGCGCCAGTCGGCCTGAACCTCTCGACGCCGAACCGCAGCGGCAGCAGGCTCGACCTGACGCCGTTCGAGACGCCGGCCTCGATCGAGATCATCCCCGGCCAGAAGATCCGCGACCGCGGGCAGAACACGGTCAACGAAGCCGTGACGCAGAACGCGACCGGCATCACGACGCTCGGGACGCCCGGCAACGGCTTCTCGTCCTTCACCTCGCGCGGCTTCGCGGGCGTGAACTCGGTGATGAACCTCTACGACGGCACCCGTCTGTACGTGGCGTCCGGCACCATCACATTCCCGTTCGACACCTGGAACGTCGACCGGATCGAGGTGCTGCGCGGGCCCGCCTCGCTCCTCTATGGCGAGGGGGCGATCGGGGGCGTCGTCAACGTGGTGCCGAAGAAGCCGACCTTCGTCCGGCTCAACGAGGCGCGCGTCGCGATCGATACGAACCTGACCCGCCGGGCCGCGATCGACAGCGGCGGAGCGATCTCGGACAACGTGGCCTATCGCCTCAACGTCAGCGCCAACCAGAGCGACGGCTGGCTCAGGCAGAACGGGGACTTCTCCAACGCCGCGATCTCGGCGGCGCTCCTCTGGAAGGTCACCCCGGAACTCGCCGTCACGCTTCAGCACGATTACGGCTTCCAGGCGCCGCTCGCCTATTTCGGCACGCCCTTGATCAACGGCACCGTGCCGCGCTCGCTCCGCTTCCAGAACTACAACGTGCGGGACGACCGCAACCTGTTCACCGACAACTGGACCCAGCTCAAGGTCGAGTGGAACCCCAACGAGAACGTCACGCTGCGCAACACGGCGTATTATCTCAGCTCGGAGCGCCGCTACCGGAACGTCGAGAGCTATGCCTTCGTGCCGGCGACCGGCCTCGTGCGGCGGAGCGACTACATCCAGATCCTCCATGACCAGGACCAGGTCGGCAACCGATTCGACGCCACCTTCCGGCACGGTTTCTGGGGCATGAAGAACACCTTCGTGGCGGGCTTCGACGCCAACCACATCGACTTCAAGCACACCAACAACTCGCCCTATGCAGGCATGTCGAACGTGAGCCTGTTCAACTTCGATCCCGGCCTGTTCCTGAACACCTCGCCGACCCGCCCCGGCTTCCGGTCGAGCACCGACCAGGTCTCCGCCTTTGCCGAAGACAGGCTGGAGATCACCGATCAGCTCGCCCTGATCGCGGGCGTCCGCTACGAGGTCCCGCGGGTGCAGCGGGAGGATCTCGTCAACCCGGCGAACAGCTTCAATCGCAGCCTCTCGGCCCTGAGCTACCGGTTCGGCGCGGTCTACAACCCGCTGCCCGAGACCGCGCTCTACGTGTCCTATTCGACCGCGGTCGACCCGGTGACCAGCCTGATCACGCTCAACGTCACGCAGCAGGCGTTCCGTCTCTCGTCGGGGCGTCAGATCGAAGGCGGGCTCAAGCAGACCCTCTGGGGCGGCCGGGCGGAGTTCACGCTCGCGGGCTACCATATCGAGAAGGACGACCTCCTCACCGTCGACCCGCTCCGGCCGGGCGTGACGATCCAGGTCGGCAGCCAGTCTTCCACCGGGTTCGAGGCGTCGGGATCGGTGGAGATCCTGGAAGGGCTGCGGCTCGAGGGGAACCTTGCGCTGCTCCAGGCGCAGTACGACCGCTTCGACCAGGCCGTCGCCGGCCGGGTCGTCTCCTACCGCGGCAACCAGCCGACCAACGTGCCGGAACAGATCGCCAATGCCTGGATCTCCTGGGCCTTCCTGCCGCGCTGGGAGGCGCGTGTGGGCGTCCAGCATGTCGGTCCGACCTTCGCGGATTTCGCCAACACCGTGAAGCGGCCGAGCTACACGATCCTGAACGCGAGCCTCGATCACCGGATCACGGACAATTCGAAGCTCAGCATCCGGGGCTACAATCTGACGGACGAGATCTATCCGATCACCGGCTCGGCCAATACGTGGTTCCTGGGTCCGCCCCGGACGGTCGAGGCGGCCTACACGATAACGTTCTGACACCATGCTCGTGGGCCATCCGATCCCGAACGCGCCCGCGGGCCCCTGCAATTTGCCGGCGGTCGTCGTCGAGCGCCTGACCTGTCGCCTCGGCGACCGCGAGGCGCTGAGCGGGATCGACCTCGTGGTCGATGCCGGATCGTTCGTCGCCGTGCTCGGTCCCAACGGGAGCGGGAAGACTACGCTCCTGCGCTGCATGGCGGGGCTGCAAGCGCCGTCGGCTGGGCACGTGCGGATCGATGGAGACGACGTGAGCCGGCTCGCCCCCGCGGTCCTGGCCCGGCGGCTCGCCCTCCAGGCCCAGGACACGGATGCCGCGCTGGGCTTCACGGTGCGCGAGGTCGTCGGAATGGGGCGGCTCGCGCATCGCGCCGGCTTCTTCGCCGGCGAGACCGCGCGCGATGCCGCCACGATCGACCGCTGCCTGTCGGCCCTCGATCTGACCGGCTTCGCGAAGCGTCCGGTCGAGACGCTGTCCGGCGGGGAGCGCCAGCGGGTCATGATCGCGAGGGCGCTCGCCCAGGAGCCCTCGATCCTGCTCCTCGACGAGCCGACGAACCACCTCGACATCAGACACCAGTTCTCGGTCCTGCGCCTGGTCCGGAGCCTCGGCCTGACGGTGATCGCTACGCTGCACGATGTCGAGCTGGCCGGCCGAGTGGCGGATCGCGTCGTTCTCCTGCGCGAGGGCCGGGTCATCGCAGACGGTGTCCCGCCAGCGGCGCTTTCGCCGGCGGTGATCCGGGAGGTCTACGGCGTGTCGGCCGTCGTCGATCGGCAGCCTGGCACGGGTCAGATCCGGATCGACCTTCAGCCGCTCGACGGAGCACTCACGTGAAAAGGTACGGGCTAGCCCTGCTCTGTGTCCTGTCCTTCGAGGTCGGCGCGGCGGCGGCACAGACCTATCCGGTCGAGGTGCAGAACTGCTTCGAAACGGAGCGCTTCGACGGCCCGCCGCGGCGGGCGCTCGTGAACGACACCAACATGGTGCAGACGATCCTCGATCTCGGCCTCGCCGACCGCTTCGTCGGCGTCTCCGGCATCGCGGGAGTGGAACGGCACCTGGTCGCTCCGCCCGGCGTCGTCGCCGGCCTTCGGCAATTCATCGACCGCTATCCGACCCTGGAGGCCGTGCTCGGCCAGAACCCCGACTTCATGTTCGCCGGCTGGAACTACGGCTTCACGGCCGCCCGGGGGCTCACCCCGGCCGCGCTGCGGGAATTCGGGGTGAAGACCTACACGCTGCGCGAGAGCTGCATCCGCATCGGCAAGCGCGAGCCGATCAGCATGGAGACGCTCTACGCCGATCTCGATGCTCTGGGCGCAATCTTCGGAATCCGGGACCATACCGCCGCCGCGATCTCGGCCTTGCGGGCGCGCGTCGCCGCGGTCGAGCGGAAGGTGCGCGACGTGAGCGAGCGCCCGCGCGTGATGTATTGCGACGATTGCTTCACGACGAATCCTCCGGTCTCGGTCGGGCGCGAGGGCATGACCTCGCTTCTGATGCGGCTGGCCGGCGGGGAGAACATCTTCGACGACGTCCCGAACAGCTATATCCGGGTCAATTGGGAGGAGGTGGCGAAGCGCGATCCGCAGTGGATCGTCATCAGCGACCACCACATTCCTCTCGAGAAGACGATCGCGCATCTGACGAGCGATCCGCAGCTGTCGCATGTCGAGGCGGTGCGGGAGCGCCGCTTCATCCCGCTCACCTATGCGGAGCAGACGCCCTCGACCCGCAGCGTCGACGGGCTGGAGAAGATCGCCCGCGCCATTCACCCGGAGCGGTTCAGACCGTGACGCGGGCCCGCGGCCGCTTCGGCGCAAACGGCTCCGGGATGAGCGCGCTTCGGCGGCAGCCGATGCTCGTCCTCTGCTGCCTCGGGCTCGGCGCGGCGCTCTGCCTCTCCGCCCTCGCGGCGATCGGCCTCGGCGCCGTGTCGATCCCATTCGGGACGACCTGGAGCGTTGTCGGCGCGGAACTCGGCATGGCTCCGCCGGCGGCGGAGCCGGCCTGGACGCGCGCGGAGCGCAACATCGTCTGGGAACTGCGCCTTCCCCGGGCGCTGCTCGGCGCGGCGGCCGGCGCGGGGCTCGCGGCCGTCGGCGGCGTGCTGCAGGTCCTCACCCGCAATCCCCTCGCCGACCCCTATCTGTTCGGAGTGTCGGCCGGAGCCGCCTTCGGGGCCGTGCTCGTGATCCTCTACGCGGGCACCTTCGCCGGCCCCTGGACGCTGCCGGGCGCCGCATTTCTGGGCGCGCTCGGCGCCATGGCGCTCGTGTTCGGCGCCGCGCGCGGTCGCGACGGTCCGCCGACGAGCGAGCGGCTCATCCTGACCGGCGTCGCGATCGGCTTCATACTCCATGCGGCGACGAACTTCCTCATCTTCGGGGCCATCGATCGCGGCGCCGCGGAGGCGGCGCTCTTCTGGATGATGGGCGGACTCTCGGCTGCCCGCTGGGCGACGGTGCCGGTGCCGCTGGCGATCACCGTGGCCGGCGTCGTGTGGATGTGCCTGCGGGCGCCCTCGGTGAACGCCCTCGCCTTCGGCGACGACACCGCCCGCAGCCTCGGCGTCGATCCGGCTAGGCTCCGGGCCGAGATGTTCGTCGTCTCCTCGCTGGTGACCGGCGCCATCGTCTCGGCCAGCGGCGGGATCGGGTTCGTCGGACTCGTCATGCCGCACATCGTCCGAATGGTCGTGGGCGGCGACCTGCGCCGGCTCCTGCCGCTCGCCTCCCTGCTCGGGGCGATCTTCCTGCTTTGGGTCGACGTCCTTGCGCGATCGCTGTTCGCGCCGCGCGAAATCCCGCTCGGCGTCATGACGGCTTCAGTCGGCGGCGCCTTCTTCCTGTGGCTCATGCGCCGGCGTGCCGGCCGGTGAGGCGACCCCGATGCTCCAGCCCGCCGCTTCCGCCATCGTGCTCTACGGCCGCGCCTCGTTCGACAAGGCGCAGGGCCTTCCCGCAATGGCGGGTCGTCTCGCCCCGACCCTGCCGCCAGGCACACGGGTCGCCTGGGCTTTTGCCGACCTGACCGGCCCGTCGCTGCCCGACGTGCTGGACGCGCTCGCGGCGGAGGGCGTCCGCGAAGCAATCGTCGTGACCTGCATGGTGCCGGCCGACCCGACACACGCCACCTGGCTTGCCGGTGCGCTCAGCCAATGGAGCGCCGATCGCGGCGCCCAGGTCGCGGTTCGTCTGGCGCCGGCGATCGAGGCGGCGCTGGATCTGCCGGCCGCGATCCGGGACGTGCTCGGCCGGCCTGCCGCGGAGGTCACGCTGACGCCGCCGAGCCTGGGCAAGCCCGGCTGGTCGAAGATCCCCGAACACGGCCGCCAGATCTTCTTCTGCGTCGGAGCCCGGTGTCTGCATCGCGGCGCGGAGCCGCTCTACCAGCATCTGCGAAACCGCATGAAGCAGCATCGGCCGCTCGCGGCCGGGCCCAGGCGGGCGATGTGCGCCCGGTCGAGCTGCCTCTATCCCTGCAATCTGGGGCCCCTGATGATCGTGTATCCGGACGGGCACTGGTACGGCGGGCTGACCCGCGACGGCATCGACCGGATCGTGTCGGATCACCTTCTGTCCGACCGGCCGGTCGCGGAGGGGATCGTGCATCGCACGACCGCCGATGGGGCAGTCGGCGGGTGAGGCGCTTCCCGCCCGAGAGGATCGTCTGCCTGACCGAGGAGACGGTCGAGACCCTCTACCTCCTCGGCGAGGATAGCCGGATCGTGGGCGTGTCCGGCTATGCGGTGCGGCCGCCGCAGGTTCGCCGGGAGAAGCCGCGCGTCTCGGCCTTCACGTCCGCGGACATTCCGAAGATCCTTGCGCTCGAGCCCGACCTCGTCCTGACCTTCTCGGATCTTCAGGCCGCCATCGTGGCCGACCTCGTCCGAGCCGGGGTGGCCGTCCATGCCTTCAATCAACGCGATGTTGCGGGCATCCTGGCCATGATCCGAACTCTCGGCGCGCTTGTCGGGGCGGGAGAGAAGGCGGAGGCGCTCGCGCGGAGCTACGAGGATCGGCTCGACGCCGTGCGGACGCTGCCCTTCGGCCGGGCGCGTCCGCGCGTCTATTTCGAGGAATGGGACGATCCGCTGATCAGCGGGATCGGCTGGGTGTCGGAGCTGATCGAGATCGCGGGCGGCGAGGACATTTTCCCTCACCTGCGGCAGCAGGGTTCCGCTCGCGACCGCATCGTCGATCCCGAGCGGGTGATCGCCGCGGCGCCGGACATCATCCTCGCCTCGTGGTGCGGCAAGAAGGTCGTGCCCGCCCGCATCTCCGCAAGACCGGGCTGGGACACGATCCCGGCCGTGCGGGCCGGAAACATCGTCGAGATCAAGTCCCCGCTCATCCTGCAGCCAGGCCCGGCCGCATTGACCGACGGCCTCGATGCGATCTGTGCCGCGATCGCACGCTCACGTCCGTAGCGGACCGCCTGCTGATCGTTCCCCGACCCGGAAGTCGGAGCCGACCCCGCAACCGTGCGGGTCGACCCTATGCGCGCGGTCGGCGTGGGACAGCCGGATCGGTTCGATCTCGGCGGCAGCTCCCCGGACGATCGGGCATCGTCCGGGTGCCGAATGCGTGCCTGGCGGCCGCTCGGTCTCAGCGCGTCACCCAGGCGCCGTTCCTGACCTCGCGGAGTTCGAGCTCGACCGGCAGCTTCGTCTGCCCGTTCTCGTCGAAGCTCGTGTGGCCCATGGCGCCGTCGTGCTCGGTGGCACGGATCGCCTTGGCGATGGCGGCCTTGTCCTTCGTGCCCGCCTTCTGGATCGCCGCGATGATGATGTTCGCGGCATCATAGGCGTTCTTCGTGTACGTCCCCATCGGCTCGGCGAACTTGGCGGCTTCGTAATCCTTGACGAGCTGGTCGAGCTTCGGATTGCCCTTCTCCTTGGCGATACCGGAGATCGTGCCCTCGGCGGCCGCGCCGGCGATCTTGATGAATTCGGGATCGTGGAAGCCGTCGACGCCGATCATCGGCTGCTTCAGGCCGAGCTCGACCATCTGCTTGCGCACGAGACCGGCTTCGGTCACCACGCCGCCGAAATAGATCGCGTCCGGATTGCTCGACGAGATCTTGGTCAGGATCGCGCGGAAATCGGTCGTGCCGACCGGCGCGGATTCGGTCGCGACGATCGTGCCCCCGGCTTCCTTGAAGAAGCGCTCGAAGGCCTGGACGTTGGCCGCCCCGTAATCGCTCGTGTCGGAGACGATGGCGATCCGCTTGCCGACATTCGCCGCCGCCCAGGCGGCGAGCGGCGCGTTGGTGTTCACGAGCGTCGTCACCACCCGCGAGATCATCGGGTTGTTCTTCTCCGTCACCTTCGGGCTGATCGCACCCCAGATCACGAACGGCACGTTCGCGCGGCTGAAGACCGGGATCGTCGCGAGCGCGACGCCGCTGTTCCAGTGCCCCGTGGCCGCGACCACCTTCGGGTCGTTCGTGAGCTTCAGGGCCGCGGAGACACCGGTCTGGGGATTGGCCGCGTCGTCGAGGATCACCGGCTCGATCTTGAACGGCAGGTTGGCGCGGTTCGCCTGGTCGATGGCAAGCTGGAAGCCGTTGCGGGCGGAGAGCCCCTGCTGTGCGTTGCCGCCCGACAGCGGCCCGATGAAGCCGATCTTGATCGTCTCCTGCGCCCGGGCCGCCGAGACGGAGAGCGCGAGGCCAGCCAGCGCGGACAGGAGAACGTGCCGGCGCGAAAGGGAATCTGACATGCTCAATCTCCCGAAGACAGTGGGTTCCGGGCGCCCGTCCGGCACCGGGTAGGCGACCTCGTCCGCCCAGCTCAGAAGAGCGGCATAATGCACCGGGCTCGGCAAATTGGATATTCGAAAGCGTTTCGTCGACTTTTCGGAACCAGGACGACGGCGGGCCCGGCGCAGCTTCGGAAGGCCCGACCCAGCCTTTCGGAAAATACGAATCTCCCCTCTGCGCCGCTTCATGCATTCCGTCGCCGGTGTCATAGAGGCATCAGGGAGCACGGGCGAGGACATGCGATGACGGACCTCGTCGCCCAACAGATACTCAACTGGCTTACCCTCGGCAGCATCTATGCCCTGGTCGCGGTCGGGTTCAGCCTTCTCTTCGGCGTGCTGAACATCATTCACTTCTCGCACGGCGACGTGTCGCTGATGTCGCCCTTCCTGGCGCTCGGCCTCGTGCAGGCGCTGGGGGCGGGCGCAGGCGGCATCTCGTCCCCGGCCGCCATGGTCGCCTTCGCGATCGTGGCGATCGCCCTCACGGGCCTGCTCGGGGTCCTGCTCGACATCCTCATCATCCAGCGCTTCCGGACCGCCCCGGCCATGATGGCCCTCGTCGCGACCGTGGCGCTCGGCATCGTGCTGCGCGAGCTGATCAGGCACCTCTTCCCGAACGGCAGCAACCCGCACGCCTTTCCGCGCCTCGTCACCGGCGACGCGATGCTCTTCGGCTTCCGCGTCCCGGCCTTCAACGCCACCGCCATCCTGGTCGCGATCGTGGCGGTCTCCCTCCTGTTCCTGATGCTCAACCGGACCCGGCTCGGGCTCCACATCCGCGCCGTCTCGCTCGACCGCGACGCCGCGCGCCTCATGGCGATCAACCCCGGCCGGGTCTTCCGGGCGACGTTCTTCATCGCCTCCGCCATCGGCGCGATCGGCGGCCTCTTCTTCTCCTCCTATGCCGGCATGGTGCGGTTCGACTTCTCGATCGATATCGGGCTGATCGGCTTCTCGGCCGCGGTGGTCGGCGGGCTCGGCTCGATGCCCGGGGCGATCATCGGCAGCCTCCTCATCTCAGGGCTCGACACGCTCGTGCAGGCGACGGTCCCGAACGGAGCCTCCTATCGCCTCGTCTTCGTCTTCCTGCTCGTGATCGGCGTGCTCGTCTTCAAGCCTGCGGGCCTCCTCGGCCGCACCGTCACCGAGAAGGTGTGATGGCCCACGCGTCCGCCCCGCCCCCTGCCCGTCCGCTCGGCGGGCTTCTCATCGTCGCCCTCGTCGAGATCGTGGGCGCCGCCGCCCTCCGCGAGTTCCTCCTCGCGGAGGACTGGCGCTGGGTGCTCGTCCTGCTGGCCGCCTTCGGGGCCGTGCTCGTCGCCCTGGAGCGGCGTCCGGCCCTCGAGGCGCGCATCGCCGAAGCCTTCGCCCGCCACCGCAGGGCGGCGACCCTCCTCGGCATCGCGATCGCGCTCGTCTTTCCCTTCGTGCTCGAGAAGAGCAGCTACGCCCTTCATCTATGCGTGATCGCGCAGCTCTACGCGGTGCTCGCGCTGGCGCTGAATTTCCAGCTCGGCAGCGCCAACATCCCGAACTTCGCGACCGGCGCCTCCTACGGCATCGGCGCCTATGCGTCGGCCCTCCTGGCGCTGAATTTCGAGGTCAGCTTCTGGCTCGCGCTGCCTGCCGCCGCCGTCGTCGCCACGATCTTCGGGTTCCTGCTCGGCCTTCCTTCGATGCGCACGAAGGACAGCTACCTGGCGCTCGTCACCATCGCGTTCGGGGTGGTCATCCACCAGCTCCTCAACAACCTCGAGGTCACCGGCGGCCCGAACGGGCTCGTCGGCATCCCGGCCCCGGAGCTCTTCGGCCATTCCTTCGCCTCGCCGCTCGCCGTGCTCGGATACGAGCTGCCGTCGCAGGCCAATTTCTACTACCTGTCCGCCGTCCTGGTCCTGATCGCGATCGTGTTCGCGGGCCGGCTGCACGATTCGCGCGTCGGCCTCGCCTGGAACGCGCTCCGGGCGGACGAGCTCGCCGCCCGCTGCCAGGGCATCAACACCACCTGGTACAAGGTGCTCGCCTTCGCGGTTGACGCGTTCCTGGCGGGCTTCGCCGGGACGGTCTACGCCTTCTATGTCGGGTTCATCTCGCCCGACAATTTCACCTTCCTCGTATCGGTGACCATCATGACGATGGTGATCGCCGGCGGGATGGACAACATCCTGGGCGTGATCGTCGGCGCGGTCCTGCTGACCCTGCTGCCCGAGAAGCTGCGCGCCTTCTCCGACTACCGCATCCTGTTCTTCGGCGTGACCGTGATCGCCTTCCTGATGATCAGGCCGCAGGGGATCTTCCCGCAGCGCCTGCGCCGGTACGGAGGCTGACCTTGGCCCCGATCGTCCTCGAAGGCGAGAGCCTGACCCAGCGCTTCGGCGGGCTCGTGGCCATGGCCGAGGTGGACTTCCACCTGAAGCGGGGAGAGATCCTCGGCATCATCGGTCCGAACGGGGCCGGAAAATCGACGCTCCTCAACATCATCAGCGGGATCTATGTCCCCTCCTCCGGCGAGGTCCGGCTGGAGGGCCGCCGGATCAACGGCGTCGCGCCGCACCAGATCGTCAAGCGCGGCATCGCCCGGACCTTCCAGTCGAGCCGGCTCTTCGGCGACCTCTCCGTTCTCGACAACGTCATCATCGGCCGGCACATCCACACCCGCTCCGGCGTCCTGGACGCGATCTTCCGGCGCCGCCGTGCCGAGGCGGAGCTCGCCGAGGCCGCCGCCCACGCCGAGGGCCTGCTCAAGGCCGTCTCGCGCGGGCTCTACGACCAGCGTCACCGGGCGGCGGCCGAGCTGCCCCAGGCGGACCGCCGCCGCCTCGAGATCGCGCGCGCGCTCGCCAGCGACCCGAAGGTCCTGCTGCTGGACGAGCCCTCCTCCGGCATGGACGATGCGGACACCGACGCGCTGATGGACGACATCCGTGCGGTCTGCGCCGCGCGGCCGGACCTGTCCCTGATGATCATCGAGCACGACATGCGCCTCGTCGCGGCCCTGCCGCACCGCGTGATCGTCCTGGATTACGGGCAGAAGCTCGCGGACGGGCCGTTCGAGGAGGTGCGCCTGATCCCGCGCGTGCAGGAGGCCTATCTCGGCCGCAGAGGGGCCAGCCATGCTCAAGGTTGAGAACGTCGACACGAACTACGGCGTCGTCGCGATGCTGCGCGGCGTCTCGTTCGAGGTCGCCGCGGGAGAGCTGGTCTGCATCCTCGGGCCGAACGGCGCCGGCAAGACCACGACCTTCCGGGCCCTGTCGGGCCTTCTCCCGCTGGCGGGCGGGCGGATCGAGATCATGGGGCGCGACCTCGCCTCGACGCCGACCGAGAAACTGAGCGCGCTCGGCATCGGCTTCGTGCCCGAGGGCCGCCGCCTGTTCGCCGACATCTCCGTGCGGGACAACATCCGCCTCGGCTTCGAGGCCCAGCGCGCCGAGGGCGACTTCGAGACGCGGCTCGGCGCGATGCTGGAGCTCTTCCCCCGCGTGCGCGACCGCATCGGCCAGCGCGCGGGCACGCTCTCGGGCGGGGAGCAGGCCATGGTGGCGCTTGCCCGCGCCCTCGTCGGCGCACCGCGGCTCGTCGTCATGGACGAGCCCTCGCTCGGCCTGTCGCCGAAGCTCATCGACGAGTATTTCGACACGGTCGCGGAGATCAACCGGCGCGGCACCACGGTGCTGCTGATCGAGCAGAACGCGGAAACCGCGCTCTCGATCGCCCATCGCGGCGTCCTCCTGGTGAAAGGACGGGTCGTGGCCTCGGGCGTCGCCGCCGAGCTCCTCGCCAACGACGCCGTGCGCCACCTCTACCTGTGAGCGCCGTGACGACCCTCGATCTCCTGGAACGGCTGATCGCCTTCCCGACCGTCAGCCGCGACCCCAACCGCGCGCTCATCGACTTCATCCGCGACTTCCTCGCCGCGCGGGGCATCGCCTCCGAGCTGTTCCTGGCGGAGGACGGCGGCAAGGCGAACCTGTTCGCCACGATAGGCCCTGGCGACATTCCAGGGGTCATGCTCTCGGGCCATACCGACGTCGTGCCCGTGGACGGCCAGACCTGGTCGTCCGATCCGTTCCGCATGACCGTGTCGGACGGGCGCGCCTATGGGCGCGGCGCCGCCGACATGAAGGGCTTCATCGCCTGCGTGCTCTCGCTCGTCGACCGGCTCGACGGGGCGAGGCTCGCGACCCCGATCCACCTCGCCTTCAGCCATGACGAGGAGATCGGCTGCGTCGGCGTGCGCTCGCTCGTCGAGGCGCTGCGGACGCGCAGCGTGAAGCCCCGCCTGGCGATCGTCGGCGAGCCGACCCGCATGCGCATCGCGACCGGCCACAAGGGCAAGATCGCCGCGCGCGCAACATGCTGCGGGGTGGAGGGGCACTCGGCGCTCGCTCCCAAGGCCATGAACGCCATCCATCTCGCCTGCGACTTCGTGGGGGCGATCCGGCGGCGCCAGGACGCGATCGCGGCCGAGGGTCTGCGGGACGAGGGCTACGAGGTCCCCTACACGACGCTCCATGTCGGCAGGATCGGCGGCGGCACCGCGCTCAACATCGTGCCCAATCTCTGCACGGTCGACTTCGAGATCCGCAACATAGCCGAGGACGACGCCGCCACGATCCTCAACCGGCTCATGGACGATGCCGCAGCGCTGGCGGCGCAGCGGCGCGCTTCCTTCCCGCAGGCCGACATACGGATCGACGCGCTCAACGCCTATCCGGGCCTCGCGACGCCGCCGGACGCTGAGGTCGTGCGCTTCGCCAAGGCTCTCCTGGGGGAGAGCGAGACCTTCAAGGTCCCGTTCGGGACCGAGGGAGGCCTCTTCTCCGGCGAGCTCGCCGTGCCGACGGTCGTCTGCGGGCCGGGCTCCATGGATCAGGGCCACAAGCCGGACGAGTTCGTCGCGCTGAGCGAGCTGGCAGCCTGCGACCGGATGATGGACCGCCTTGCGGCCGAGCTCCGGCGTTGAGGCGCCGGGCCGCTTCGCGGGCGCATCCCCGTTTCGCCGGCAGTTCGGGAAAAGCTAATCACCGCAAACCCAATTCGAAATTGGCCCCGGCGGGCCCTCGCCCTAAGTGCTCCGTCGAGTACTTTCCGCAGATCTTGGAAGAGTGGCGAATGTCTATCGAGAGAATAGATACGCTTGTCGTCGGCGCCGGCCAGGCGGGCATCGCCGCGAGCGAGCACCTGCGGAACAACCGCGTGCCTCATCTCGTCCTCGAGCGGAAGCGCATCGCGGAGCGCTGGCGCTCGGAGCGCTGGGATTCCCTCGTCGCCAACGGGCCGGCCTGGCACGACCGCTTCCCGGGCATGGAGTTCCCCGACGCGGATCCGGACGCCTTCATCGCCAAGGAGAAGGTTGCGGATTATCTCGCGGCCTACGCGAAGATGATCGATGCGCCGATCCGCTGCGGGGTGGAGGTGAAGGAGGTCGAGAGGCCGGCGGGCCGGTCCGGCTTTCGCGTCACGACCTCCGACGGCGTCATCGAGGCCGGCAACGTCATCGTGGCGACCGGTCCCTTCCAAAAGCCGGTCATCCCGACCCTCGTTCCAGAGGATACCGGGGTGATGCAGATCCATTCCAGCGCCTATCGCAACCCGCAGCAGCTGCCGGACGGCGCCGTGCTGGTGGTCGGCGCGGGCTCTTCCGGATCGCAGATCGCGGACGAGCTGCGCCGTGCCGGGAAGAAGGTCTATCTGTCGGTCGGGCCGCATGATCGCCCCCCGCGCGCCTACCGCAAGCGCGATTACTGTTGGTGGCTGGGGGTGCTCGGCAAGTGGGACATCGCCGCGCCGCTGCCCGGAACGGAACACGTGACGATCGCCGTCAGCGGCGCGCGCGGCGGCGAGACGGTCGATTTCAGGCGCTTCGCCGCGGAAGGGATCACGCTCGTCGGCCGCACCGAATCCTTCGAGAACGGCGCGCTGACCTTCGCGAACGACCTGGCGGCCAACATCGCCCGCGGCGATGCCAACTACCTCTCCGTGCTGGACGAGGCGGATGCCTATGTCGCCCGCTATGGCCTCGACCTGCCGGAGGAGCCCGAGGCCCGCGAGATCGGGCCGGATCCCGACTGCGTCACGAATCCGATCCTGAGCCTCGATCTGTCCGAGGCGAACATCACGGCGATCGTCTGGGCCACCGGCTTCGTCTCGGACTACAGCTGGCTCAAGCTCGATCTGCTGGACGAGAAGGGCAGGCCCAGGCACCAGCGCGGGGTCTCGGTCGAGCCGGGGATCTACTTCCTGGGCCTGCCTTGGCAGTCCCGGAGGGGCTCCAGCTTCATCTGGGGCGTCTGGCACGATGCCAAGCACGTGGCGGACCACATCGCGACGCAGCGCAGCTACCTGGAGTACCACGCGGCCGCAAGCCGCCGGGCCGGGTGACGGGGCCTCGCGCGGACCCTCCTCGCGGGCAGGCCCATGCCGGCCGGAGCGGGGAGCGGGACCGCGCCCCGGGCATCGGGGATCCCGGCGCCGACCGCAATGCAGGAGATGGACATGGCGCATACGAGAATCCGCAAGTTCAACACGAAGGACACGTACCCGGAGCAGAGGCTCGATAACGACCTCTGCCACGCCGTGGTCACGCGCGGCGGCCGGACCGTCTACCTGCGGGGACAATGCCCGCAGGATCTCGACACCGCCAAGAACATCGAGAGCCACGATCCGGTGGAGCAGACCCACAAGGTCATGCAGAACATCCGGCAGCTGATCGAGGAATGCGGGGGCACGATGGAGCACCTCGTTAAGGTGGTGGTCTACATCACCGACGTACGCCACCGCGAAGCCGTCTACCGCACTATGGGCGAGTACATCCGCGGCGTGCACCCGGTCTCCACGGGCCTGGTCGTGCAGGCCCTCGCCCGGCCGGAATGGCTGGTCGAGATCGACGCGACCGCCGTCATTCCGGACTGACCCGCATGACCTTCTCGATCGTCGCACGCTGCGCGCGGACCGGGATGTTCGGCGTCGCGGTCTCCTCGTCCTCCCCGGCCGTCGCGGCGCGCTGCGCCTATGCACGGGCGGGCGTCGGTGCGGTCGCGAGCCAGAACGTCACCGACCCGACGCTCGGTCCGCGGATGCTCGACCTGATGGAGCTCGGCGCGAGCGCGCCCCAGGCCATCGAGGCCCTGCGGGGCTCGACCGAGTTTCTGGACTATCGCCAGGTCCTGGCCGTGGATGCGCATGGCCGCAGCGCAATCCATTCGGGCGCAAAGGCACTCGGAATCTTCGCCGATGCCAAGGCCGAGAACGTCGCCTGCGGCGGCAACATGCTGGCGGATGCGGGCATCCCGGCCGCGATGGTGGAGTCCTTCACGAAGTCGGAGGGTCATCTCGGGGATCGCCTGCTCGCCGCCATGAGGGCCGCCCTCGCTCTCGGCGGCGAGCAGGGCCCGGTCCATTCGGCGGGGCTGAGGCTCGTCGACAAGGTCTCCTGGCCGGTTGCGGACCTGCGCGTCGACTGGACCGAGGATTGCCCGATCGCGGGGCTCTCGGCGCTGTGGGATCTCTACCGCCCGCAGCTCGAGGCCTATGTCACGCGCGCGCTCGATCCCTCGGCCGCGCCGAGCTACGGCGTCCCCGGCGACCCGTAATCGCCCGGGAAGCGGGCGGCGCCGCACCGCTTCCGCAAGCCGGCGAGGCCGCCTATCGTCCGGAAGCCTGACCGCCCGCATGGCGGCCAGCCTCCGGACCGATTCGACCAGCGATGCGCTACACCTTCCGGCAGCTCGAATACTTCATCGCGGCCGGGGAGAGCGGGAGCATCACCCAGGCCTCCGAGCGGGTCCACATCTCGCCGCCTTCCATCTCGACCGCGATCGCGCATCTCGAGAAGGAACTCGGCGTGAAGCTCTTCATCCGGCACCATGCCCAGGGGCTGTCGCTCACGCCGGTCGGCCGCGACCTCCTGCGCGAGGCCAAGAAGCTCATCGCCCAGGCGGAGGGTCTCTACGCGGTCGCGTCGGAGTCGGACGGCCAGGTCCGCGGCCGGCTGTCGGTCGGCTGCATGGTGACCTTGGCCCCGATGATCGCCCCGGAGCTGTCGCATTCCTTCGAGGCCGCGTTCCCGGCCACGCAGATCCATCACATCGAGGCGGACCAGGAACAGCTGCTGGAGGGGCTGCGCCGCTCCGAGATCGACCTTGCCATCACGTACGACCTCGACATCCCGGGCGACATCCTGTTTTCGCCGCTTGCCGAACTCCCGCCGCATGTCGTCCTGAGCGAGGCCCACCCGCTCGCCAAACATGCGGCTCTGACCCTGAAGGATCTTGAATCCGAACCGCTCATCCTGCTCGACCTGCCGCTGTCGCGGGAATATTTCCTCGGCCTGTTCATGAAGGAGGGCGTGACGCCCCTGATCGGCCGGCGGTCGGCGCATCAGGAGGTGGTGCGCACGATGGTCGCGAACGGCTACGGCTACTCGCTCTTCAACGTGCGCCCGCGCTCCGACTTCGCCCTGGACGGGCGGCGGCTGGTACGTGTGCGTCTCGCCGGAGATCACCGCCCGATGGTGGTCGGCACCGCGATCCCGAAGGAGCTTCAGCCCTCCCGGCTGATCCGCGCCTTCGAGGCGCATTGCCGCTCGTTCATCTCGGACAGCTACATCTCGGGGATGATCGCGCCCCATTTCGAGCGTCGAGAGAAGAGAGGCTAGCTTCCGCCCTCGGGCCGTCCGGCGAGACGGCCGAGACGATACCGGCAAAGCGGCCGCATCGATCGCGGCTCGTCTGTGCGCCTGACGGATATCGTCCCCTGCCATCGCCCGGCAGGTTCAGCTCCCCAGCTCGTCCCGCACTTGGCCGGCCCACAGACGATAGGCCTCGCCCGTCAGATGGACGCCGTCCGTCGTAAGATGGGGCAGAATGGCGCCGTCGGGAGCGAGCGCCCGGTTCAGGTCGACATAGCGCAGACCGAGGCGTTTTGTGGCATCCTGAAGCGCGACGTTCAGGGCTTGGGTGCGCATGTTGCGCGATGGCGAATCCGTCAGCGGCACGCTCTGCACAACCAGGTCGGCGCCGATCGCCCGGAGCCTCTCGTGGATCGTCGCCAGCGCGGCGACGATCCTTTCGGGAGGGATTCCAGCCGCCACGTCGTTCGTTCCGCAAAGCACGAAGACGCGCCTGGGGCTGCGGGAGACGACCTCGTCCAAGCGCGCCACCAGGCCGTCCCACGTATCTCCCTCGATGCCGCGGTTCAGGGGCCTCGCATCGGGCAGCAATTCGTCCCAGTGGGCCCGCTCCGTATGCGAATCTCCCAGCATCACGGTTTGCGCCGTGCCGGGGAGGGAGCGGAAGTAGCCGAGCCTCTCCTGGAAGTGGCGCTCGGCCCAGGTTGCGGGCCTGAGGCTCGGGCTCAGGCTCCGGTAGAAGGCATCGACGCTCCGCGCCGGCGGCCAGGCAAAGCGGCCCATGCCGTACCCATAGGCTCCGCCTGCGGCGAAAGCCGACATCACCAGGACGAGACCGGACAGGCGCCTCATGCCGCCGGCATGGCATTCGCTCGATCACGACCTGCCATAGACATCCTCCACGCGGACGATGTCGTCCTCGCCCAGATACGCTCCCGACTGGACCTCGATCATCTCCAGCGGGATGTGGCCGGGATTCTCGAGCCGGTGCGTCTCGCCCTGCGGGATGTAGGTCGACTGGTTCTCGTAGAGCATGAACACGCGCTCGCCGCAGGTGATCTGGGCGGTCCCCTTCACGACGACCCAGTGCTCGGCACGATGCCGGTGCAGCTGGAGCGAGAGGCGGCCGCCCGGCTTCACCGTGATGAGCTTGACCTGGAATCGGTCGCCCGAGATGAGGGAGCGGTAGCTGCCCCAGGGCCGGTGCATCTCGCTATGCGTGTCCGCCTCCGCGAACCCCTTGGTCCTCAGGAGTTCGAGCGCCTGCTTGACGCCCTGCGCCTGCGCCTTGTCGGCGACGAGCACGGCATCGTCCGTGGCGACGACGACGAGGTTCTCGACCCCGACCGTCGCGACGACCTGCCGGTCCGATCGAATGATGGAGTTTCTCGTGTCGTGCCCGACCGCCCGGCCGAGCAGGACGTTGCCCGCCCCGTCCGCGACATGGGCGCCGTAGATCGCATCCCAGGCACCGAGGTCATTCCAGTCGATCGTCGCCGGCAGCACCGCCGTGCGTTGGCTTCCTTCCATGATCGCGTAGTCGACCGAGATCGATTCCACCGCCCCGAAAGCCGCCGCCTCCAGCCGGACGAAGTCCTGGTCGCGATCCGCCGTGTCGAGGGCATGGCGGACGCCCGCCAGAAGGTCCTGCCGGCGCTCCTCCGCCTCGGCGAGCATCGCCCGGGCCGAGAAAAGGAAGATTCCCGAGTTCCAGACGTTGTTGCCCGCCTCCAGCAGCCGCTCGGCGGCCTCCCGGCCCGGCTTCTCGATGAAGCGCACGACCTTTCGGACGGGCGAGCCCTGGTCCGGAACCGGGTCGTCGCCCACCTCGATATAGCCGTATCCCGTCTCGGGCCGGTTCGGCGCGATGCCGAACAGGCAGATCGACCCGGCTCGCGCCGCGGGAGCTGCCTCGAGGACGAGTGCCCTGAAGGCGTCGGCGTCCTTGACCAGATGATCCGAGGGCAGGAGCAGCACGAGCCCGTCCGGGTCGTGCTTTTCGGTCATCAGGCTCGCGACGAGCGCGACCGCGGCCGTGTTCCGTCCGACCGGCTCCAGGACGATCGGCCCGCGCGGGATCCCGAGCGCCTCGATCTGGTCGGCCACCAGGAACCGATGGGCTTCGCTCGCGACGAAGACCGGCGGCGCGAAGCCCGGCCCGGTCACGCGGACGGCGGTGTCCTGCAGGAGGCTGCGCGCGCCGAAGAAGGACTGGAACTGCTTCGGCATGGAGGCACGCGAGACGGGCCAAAGCCGCGTGCCGCTCCCGCCGCACATGATGAAAGGCGTGATCGCCGACGGAATTTCGGAGTTTGTCATCGAAGCGCGGTAGAATTGTCCCGGTGCTTGTAATCGGCCCCAGCAGCCCGGCCAAGACGGACAGCCAATTTTTGATCACTCACGTCTTACCCTGCTCCGCCGCAGTACACTCCTATTGGACAGCCCGCCTGGAGGATCAATGACGCGCTCGGTCGTGCATTGACCGGTCATAAATCGACTGATTTGGGGCACTCCTCAAGCAGTTCGAAAAGATCGCTTCATCTGCCGACGGACAGGGCGCGAGCCCGAGCGAACCGCCCATCAGAACCTCCGCTGAAGCGCGGTCAGAAGCAGGCCAACGTGCTGAGCGTGCATGATCGCTCCTGACAAAGCGAGCTCGTAGGCCTGTGCGCGAGAGACCAGTTCAACCGAGATCTGCTCCGAACGATCCGGCGAGAACCGTCCCGGGCACACGCCGTGCGCCACGACGAGGTGCAGCCGATTGGTCAGTTTCGCCGGATCCGGCGAAAGCGTCGCTTGCAGCGCGAACGAGCCCCCCTGGTACCCGGTCTCCTCGCGGAGCTCTCGCCTGGCTGTCGCGAGCGCGTCCGCGTCCGACGGCTCGGCAACTCCTCCCGGCAGCTCAAGAGATGTGCCGCCGAGCCCGTGCCGGTACTGCCTGACCAGAACGATGCGGTCGTCGGCATCGTAGGCGACGACATGGACGAAATCGGGATACTCCAGCACGTAATACGGCGAGACTTCGATTCCCTCGGCCGTCAAGCACTCGTCGGCGCGTACGCTGATCCATCGGTCTCGAACGACGTAGCGGGAGCTTCGTACCCTCCATTCCACGGCGTGTACCCCGCACGTCTTCGCGACGCCTATCAAGGCCGAGTTTGGAATCGACAGCAAGGAGGCCTGTTGTCGTTGCAGCCGCGAGGGATCAACTTGCTCCGGCACGGAGGTGGGACATGCCCTCCCAACCGCTGCAGATCCGATCTGAGCCTGCCGGCCGGCTGGATGCGTCCGATCAGCTTCTGGTGAAACTGGAGCAGGAACTCGCAAGGTCCGCACCCGCGCCAACACCCGCCTGTTTCGAGCTGCTCGACGAGCCTGCACCGTACGTGCGCTTCGTTCGCCCGGCCCTCAGTATCGGCACAGGGCTTGTCGCCCTGGCTGCGGCTCTGACGCTCTCGAGAGCTTTCCCGGGTTTCTGACCTCGCGAGGTCGGGCTCCGCCCGACATCCACATCGCGCCCCCGCTCTCCCTTCGTGCGATATCACGGGAGTAGTCAACGGCGAGCGGTCCCCTGCACCGCCAAGCGGCTGCGGGTCGGACGGCGCAGACAATCATGCTACTTGGCCGACGCCATCCAGACGGAGCCCCCTGTCCCATGCCTCGCGCCAGCATCATCGCAGCAGCGCTCGCCTGCCTCGCCCTTGCGGCCTGCAACCAGACCGCCGCGACGCCGCCCTCACCGCCGCCGGGCGCCGCGCCGGGCGTCACCCCGAGCACCTTCCGCATGCCCGAGGGTGCGGGCTGCGCGGCCGAGATCGCGCAGTTCAAGGCGGTGCTGAAGAACGACGCCGATACCGGCAATGTCGGCCAGAGCGTGTATAGCCGCGCCACGGCCGATCTCGGGCGCGCCGAGAGCGCCTGCGCGGCAGGACGCGACGGCGAGGCGCGCTCGCTCGTTGCCTCGACGAAAACCCGCTACGGCTATCGCTGATCGCGCCCGAAGGCGTCGCGCAGAAAGGCCGGGACGACCGGCGGCACCGGCGCATCGCCGAGATCGGCGAGCGCGCGCACGATGCGGATGTCGGAGAGTTCCGGCTTCGGATCCGCCGCGAGATGGACGAGGATGCGCGCCCGCGCCTCCTCGGCCCGGAGCCCGATCCGGACGAGGCGCATGAAGGCGAGAAGCCCGGCCGCCCGGACGATCGTCCAGCCTGGCTCGACGGCCAGTTCCGCGGTCCCCAGCCCCGTCTCCTCCCCGATCTCGCGCACGAGGCTCCCGGCGAGGTCGACCTCGCCTGACGGGGTCACGTCGGCGAGGTCGGGCGTGCCGCAGGGGAAATAGAGGCGGCCGGCATTGGCCGTGTGGTCCGCCATGCGTCCCAGGATGAAGGCTCCGTCCGCCGTCCGGAGCGCGCCCATGGCGAAGCCGTTCGCGACGGACGGGTCGGGCTGGCCCGCATCGATCCAGCCGATCAGCTCCGCATAGTCGACGGCGAAGAACTCGGCCCGGAGCCTGTCTCCGCTTCGCTCCGTTCCGGCCACCATGAGAACGCGGCCGTTGAAGATCGCGGGCGTCCTCTCCCGCCGCCGCGCCCAGTTCTCCGCGATGGCGGCGCGGTTCCGCTCCGCCCAGGCCCAGCGATGCTCCACGAGCCGCGCCTCGACCTGCGCGACCCGACATATCTCGCTCACGCCTCGATCTCGCCCTCGGAGACGAGCACCGCGCCGCCACCGATCTCCGCCGCGGTGAGCGCGCCGCTCGCGATCACGATCTGCAGATCGATCTGGCTCGGCCGTCCCATCTCGTAGCCCTGCTCGATCACGACGGAATGGGTGCCCTCGCCGAGCGGCTCGAACTGCATGAGCACGCCCGCGAAGGCCGCGGCCGCCGAACCGGTCGCCGGATCTTCGGGGATGCCGGTCCGGGGCGAGCCGAACATGCGCGCGTGGAAATGGTGGCCGGCCTCGGCCGTCTCGCGGGTATAGACATAGACCCCCGGCCCGTCCGCCCCGAGCGCCTTGGCGAAAGCCTCGCCGTTCGGGCGGGCGCGGGCCACGGCGGCGCGGGACGCGACCGGCACGAAGTCGAACGGGTTCCCCGCCGAATGCCGGCTCGGCATGTGCCGGGCGAAGCCGATCTCCTCCGGATCGAGCCCGAGCGCCCAGGCCGCATCCGCCACCGCCGGCTCGCCTTCCATCACCTCCGGCAGGCGCGGCAGGCGGAAGCGGGCATAGCCGGCCCCCTCGCCGCGCAGTTCGACGATGCACGGGATCACGCCGACGCCCTCCTCCAGGCCGAAGGCCTGCGCGTCGGCCCCGTTCCGCCCGGCGAGACCGAGCAGAACGGCGGTCCCCACCGTGGGGTGGCCCGCGAAGGGCAGCTCGCGGCCGGGCGTGAAGATGCGCAGCCTCGCCCTGTGGCGCGCATCCTCGGGCGGCAGCACGAAGACCGTCTCCGACAGGTTGAACTCGCGGGCGATCGTCTGCATGGCGTCGCCGTCGAGGCCCTCCGCGTCGAGAACGACCGCCAGCGGGTTGCCCGCGAAACGGCGGGTGGTGAACACGTCGAGCGTGGCGAAGCGGCGGCGCATGGAGGACCTCGGAGGTGAGCGGCGGGCTTAGACCGGCTCCGCCGCGAAGGTCCAGCTGGGCGAGACGAACTCGTCCTGCGCCGCAACGGTCAGGATCTCGCGCGAACCGGCCTCCGCCGTCCGTTTGAGCAGGCCGTAGACGGAGGAGGCCGCGCGCTCGAGCGCGACCCGGGCAGAGCCCGTCGCGAGGTGGTGAACGAGGAACAGAGCCGCGATGGCGTCGCCCGCACCGTTGACCGACAATCCGAGCCTCGGGGTACGGACGCGCCAGACGTCCCCGGCTTCACCGGCAGCGAGGTCGACCGCGTCGGCCGGCGTTTCCTCCGTGTGCAGGGACGTGACCAGGACGACGCGCGGCCCGATCCCCTGCAGCGTGGCGATGGCCGCCTTGGCGGCCGCGACCGTACCCGTCTCGCGCCCGGTGAGGTATTCGAGCTCGAACTGGTTCGGGGTGACGAGGTCGGCGGCCGGGACGGCGTGGTCGCGCATGAATTCCGGGATGCCGGGCCGCACGAAGATTCCGCGGCCGACATCGCCGATGACCGGATCGCAACAATAGACCGCCTTCGGATTGGCCTCCCGCACCCGGGCGACCGTGCCGAGGATCGCCTGGCCGATATCGGCCGAGCCCATATAGCCGGAGAGCACGCCGTCGCAGGTGGGCAGCACGCCGCGCGCCGCGATCCCGTCCACCAGTTCCTCGACGGCCTGCCCGTCGAAGACGCGGCCGGTCCAGGACCCGTAGCCGGTGTGGTTGGAGAACTGGACGGTGTGGATCGGCCAGACCTCGTGCCCGAGCCGCTGCATGGGAAAGGTCGCCGAGGCGTTGCCCACATGGCCATAGGCGACATGCGACTGGATCGACAGGATGTTCACGGGCGCTCCGGCCGAAAAGAGGCTATGGCGGGCAGGCGGGGCTGGTGCCCGCCGGAGAGCTAGGCCGGATGCTTGAGGAATTCGTCAAGACCGTCACGGATTTCGCGCAGGCGAACCAGAGCCTCCTCCTGCCGATGATCCTCGTGATCGCCTTCCTCGAATGCCTGGCCTTCGTGTCGATCATCGCGCCCGCGACGGTGCTGTTCACGGCGCTCGGCGCGGTGGCGGGAGCGGCGGGAATCGGCCTCGTCCCGCTCGCGCTCACGGCCACCATCGGCAGCGTTGCAGGGTACTGGGTCTCGTACTGGCTCGGGCTGTGGCTCGGCCCTGCGATTCTCGAGCGCTGGCCCCTGAACCGCCGCCCGGATCTCGTCCGGAAGACGCACGACTTCTTCGAGCGCTGGGGAGCCGTCGGCATCCTGATCTCCCATTTCTGGGGGCAGGTGCGCCCGCTCGCGCCGCTGGTCGCCGGGATCGTGAAGATGTCCCCCCTGCCCTTCCACATCGCGAACCTCGTCGGCTCGCTCGGCTGGAGCTTCGGCGTCTTCTACGCGTCTGGCACCGTCGGTAGCCTTCTCAGGTGACGCCCCGGCGACGCAGGTTCGGCAGCAGGATCGCGACGACGCCTATCGCCGGGAGAAGCGCGCTGACCTGATACACGAACTCGATCGAGGTCCGGTCGGCGAGTTCGCCGAAGACTGCCGCGCCGAGCCCGCCCATGCCGAAAGACAGGCCGAAGAACAGCCCCGAGACGACGCCGATCCGCCCCGGCAGGAGTTCCTGCGCAAAGACGACGATCGCCGGGAAGGAGGAGGCCATGATGAACCCGATGGGGATCGTCAGGATCACGGTCCAGGTCAGGTCGACGTAGGGCAGTGCGAGCGCGAAGGGCAGGACGCCGAGAATCGACACCCAGATCACGAGCTTGCGGCCGATCCGGTCGCCGATCGGTCCGCCGAGGATCGTGCCCAGCGCGACCGAGCCCAGGAACACGAAGAGATAGATCTGCGCCGTCTGCACCGGCACGCCGAAGCGATGGATGAGATAGAACGTGTAGTAGGAGGTCAGGCTCGCCGAATAGAAATTCTTGGAGAAGACGAGCGCGACCAGGATCGCCATCGCCCAGGCGACCCGGCGGCCGGACAGCCCGTGATGCGGCGCGGACGGGCGCGGACGGGACGCCGCGGCGGCGAGGTGGCGGCGATACCATCGGCCGACCGCGGTCAGGATCGCGATGGCGAGAAGCGCCACGGCCGAGAACCAGACGACGCTCGCCTGGCCGCGCGGCACGACGATGAAGGCCGCGAGCAAGGGCCCGACCGCCTGCCCGAAATTGCCGCCGACCTGGAACACGGACTGCGCCAGTCCGTGCCGGCCGCCGGACGCCGCCCGGGCGATCCGCGAGGCCTCGGGATGGAATATGGCGGAGCCGGTCCCGATGAGCGCGGCGGCGAACAGGATCGCCCAGAAGCTGCCCGCATAGGCGAGGAGAACGAGCCCCGCGAGCGTGAAGCCCATCCCGACCGCGAGCGAGAAGGGCTGGGGCCTGCGGTCGGAGTACATGCCGACGAGCGGCTGCAGCAGCGAGGCCGTGAACTGGAACGTCAGCGTGATCAGCCCGATCTGAGCGAAGTCGAGCGCATAGCTCTCCTTCAGGATCGGGTAGATCGCCGGGACGAGCGACTGGATGAGGTCGTTCAGGCAGTGCGAGAGGCTGATCGCCGCGATGGCGCCGAGCGCGAGGCTGTCCTGCTGCCGCACCGCCCTGGGAGCGGCAGGCGGCAGCAGCTCCGCATTGGCGGTGTCGGCACTCATCGGCGGGCGGTCTCCGGGCAGGCGCCCGTCATAAACGCCCGGGAGCGCCGGCCGGCACGCGCCCGGCGCAAGGCTGCGCTGCGCCGGGACTATGCGACTTCGGTCAGGCGGAGGCCTGTTTCACGAAACGGTCCGTGAAGGTCGCCGCGAGGTCGATCTTGGCGCTGGCGAGCTCGGGATCGAGCTTGCGCAGCATGTCGAGCACGCTCTCCTGGCCTTCCTTCGGGATGATGCCGGTGCGCGAATAGCTCTCGAGGGAATTCTTCACGGCCCTGAGATAAAGGGTCTTGTCGCCGAGATGGTACTCGCCGGGCACCGTGTCGGCGACCTGTTCGGGAGTGGCCGAGGCGAGCCATTTCAGCGCCTTCACATGCGCGTTGACGAGCCGCTGCGTCGTGTTCGGGTTCGCGGCGATGAAGTCCTTCTTGAGATAGACCACGGCCGCCGGGTTCGAGCCGCCGAACAGCTCCTTCGTGCCGGACTCGGTACGGGTATCGATGAGGACCTTGATCGCGCCGTCGCCCTCGAGCTTCGCGATGACCGGGTCCAGATGCGAGATGGCGTCGATCTCGCCCTTCTGCATCGCCGCGACGGCGCCGGCACCGCCCCCCACGCCGATGAAGGCAACGTCGTTCGGCCTAAGCCCGGCTTTCACCAGGGCGTATTGCATCGTGATCGCGGTCGAGGAGCCCGGCGCCGTCACGCCGACCTTCCTGCCCTTGAGATCCGCGATCGTCTTGATCTCGCCGGCCTTCTCCGTCTTCACGGCGATGACGATGGCTGGGAAGCGGCCGAGTTCGCAGACGGCCTGGATCTCCTGACCCTTCGCCTGCATGCGGATGGTGTGCTCATAGGCGCCGGTGACCACGTCGACCGAGCCGCCGATCAGGGCCTGGAGCGACTTCGCGCCGCCGCCGAAATCGTTGATCTCGACATCGAGGCCTTCCTCCTTGAAGAAGCCGCGCCGCTCCGCGATCGTCAGCGGGAGGTAGTACAGGAGTGGCTTGCCGCCGACGCCGAGCGTGACCTTGGCCTTCTCGGGCGCGCCCGCTCCCTGGGCGAAGCTGCGCTCCGACAGGCTCCCCGCGAGCGTCAGCGCACTGGCGCCAACAAGGAATGAACGGCGTTCCATGGCGATCCTCCGATTGTCTTGCGGCGTCTCTCGCACAAGGCGCCGCGAGGGCGCAATCGCCGCTTTCGTCGATCCTTACCGCGCCCCCGAAGGTCCCGGCCGCCAGGCGAGGAGCCGGTTCTCGATCACCGTCACGAGCGAGTCGATCAGGATCACGAAGATCGCCAGGATGAACATGCCGGCGAAGACGCCCGTGACGTCGAACACGCTCTCGGCCTCGTGGATCTTGTAGCCCAGGCCGGCGGAGGAGCCGAGATACTCGCCCACCACCGCGCCGACGAGCGCGAAGCCGACGGAGGTGTGGAGGGAGGAGAACATCCAGGTGAGCGCGGCCGGCCAGTAGACGTGGCGCAGGAGCTGGCGCTCGTTCATGCCGAGCATGCGGGCATTGGCCAGGACGGTGGGCGAGACCTCGCGCACGCCCTGGTACACGTTGAAGAAGACGATGAAGAAGACGAGCGTGAAGCCGAGCGCCACCTTCGACCAGATGCCGAGGCCGAACCACAGCGCGAAAATAGGGGCGAGCACCACGCGCGGCAATGCGTTAGCCGCCTTGATGTAGGGGTCGAAGACCGCCGCCAGGAGGTCGTTCCGGGCGAACACGAAGCCGACCAGGATGCCGCCGCCCGCCCCGAACACGAAGGCGAGGATCGTCTCCTGCAGCGTGATCCAGAGATGGCCCCAGATCTCGCCGCCCGAGAGCTCGCGCCAGACGCGCGAGAGCACGTCGAGCGGCGTCGAGAAGAAGAACTGGAGGTTCTTCGGCTGGCCGACGATCGGATAGACCGTCACGACGTGCCAGACGACCAGCAGCGCCACGGCCACGAGGACCTGCAGGACGAGGAGCTTGGCGCGGTTCATCAGGCGATCTCCTCGGCCCCGTAGGCCTTCTGTACTTCCGTGCGAAGGCTGGCCCATATCTCCTTATGGATGCGGTGGAAATCCGGATCGAGCCGGATCTCGGCGGTGTCGCGCGGGCGGGCCAGCGGGACCGGAAAGTCGCCGATGATCCGGGCGGCGGGACCGGCCGACATGACGACGACGCGGTCGGCCAGCGCGATCGCCTCCTCCAGGTCGTGCGTCACGAAGAGGCACGCCTTCCGGTCGGCCGCCCAGAGCTTGAGGAGCAGGTTGCCCATGAGCTGGCGCGTCTGCGCATCGAGCGGCCCGAAGGGCTCGTCCATCAGAAGGATCTCGGGATCCCGGATCAGCATCTGGGCGAGCGCCACGCGCTTGCGCTGCCCTCCGGAGAGCATGTGCGGATAGGATTCGACGAAACTCTTCAGGCCCACGCGGCCGAGCCAGGCCCGCGCCTGGTCCAGCGCCTCGCGGCGCGGCACGCCCTTCGGCTCGAGCGCGACCGCGACGTTGTCGAGGGCGCTCTTCCAGGGCATCAGCGCGTCGGCCTGGAAGAGGTATCCGGCGCGGCCGTTCAGGCCGGAGAGCGGCTGGCCGAAGACGTCCACGCGGCCGGCGCTCGGGGCGAGAAGGCCCGCCGAGGCGTTGAGGAGAGTGGACTTTCCGCATCCGGTCGGCCCGACGATCGCGACGAACTCGCCGGGGCCGACCGCGAGATCGATCCCCTCGACGGCGCAGTAGACGGCACCCCCCTTCAGCGGGAAGGTGATCGCGACCCCGTCCAGCCTCACGGCCGCACTCCCCGACGAAGGCGTCTGCATCAACATCGCTGCCCTGTTCCGACTCCCACCCTCGACCTTCCGGCCGAGCGGCTTCCTAGCGATAGGCGACCAGCTCGCGCGGATCGAGCAGCGCGACGTCCTCCCGCGCCGTTTCGTAGCCGCCCCGGACCGCTTCGTCGAACCTGTTCCAGTCGAGAAGGCCGACGCCGTTCAGCCGCGGCCTCACGCAGAGGTCGGCCTTGGCCCGCATCTCGCGCTGGCGGCCGGTGGATTGCAGCGCGCTGGCATTCAGCAACATCTCGGGAAGGGTCGGAAGGTCGTAGTGGCGCCTAGGCCCCCTGAGCTTGTCCAGGAGGAGCGACAGGGTGTTCGGCATGCGGTCGAAATCGACCTTGCGGATCCGGTCCGTCTGGAGGTCGACGGCCACCACCTTCGAGACGCCGTAGCGCTGCATCACGTCGACCGGCAGGTTGTTGACGGTGCTGCCGTCCACATAGAGGTGCCCGTCGATCACGACCGGCGGGAGCGCGCCCGGGATGGCGAAGCTCGCAAGCAGGCTCCGCGACAGGGAGCCATGCGTCAGCACCGCCTCGGATGCCGTGGAATAGTTCGCCGCGACGCAGAAATAGGTGATCCAGGTATCTTCGACGCCGATGTCGCGCCCGGCGATCTCGGCGACCGCCGCCTCGATGATGCGGCGCGTCCGCTTGCCCTTGGCCAGCGAGATCAGGGGAAAGAGGTTGTAGTCGCCCGTGGGCGTGCCGTGCTCCACGAAGATGCGGCGCGCGGCACGAACCAGGTCCTCCCCGACCAGGTCCATGGCCCGCAGGCCGCCCATGACGGACCCGATGCTGGCGCCGCCCACGACGTCGACCACCAGTCCGGCGTCGCTGAGCGCGTTCATGACGCCGACATGCGCGAAGCCGCGCGCCCCGCCGCCCGAGAGCACGAGCCCCACGGCCCGCCCCGTCACCAGACGGGCAAGACGCTTCAGGTCGCGGTCGAGCGCCGGGCGGATGTGGATATGGCGGGCCACCGCCCGGCGGTCGAGCCAGGCGCGGGTGCCGAGCGGGCTCCGCTTCACCGCGTCATGCAGCAGGACGAGGCTCTGCACGGGTCTGACCGCACTGCTGCCGTCGTCGAGCAGGCGCGACTCGACCTCCGACACCTCCACGGACGCTTCCGCATCCGCCAAGAGGAGGATCTCGTCCGCGCGGCGCAGGCAGGCGCGCGTCCAATCTGTCGCATCGCGGTCGGCGAGCATGAGCAGGGCCGCGCTCGTCACCTCCGCGGCGTCGAACCACCTGGCGAGCGAGCCGTGCGGATTGCCCTGCTCGGCCCGGTCGGCCGCGGGCAGCGCCTCGTAATCCTCCGCCGTCAGCAGCCGCACGCTGCCGCCGAAGGAGCCGACCGCGTCCGTGAGCGCGTTGGCGAAGCCGCGCAGGTCCTTCACGGCGGTCACCGGCAGGATGCAGATCGTGACCCGTCCGGAGGCCCGGCGGCGGGTCTCCTCGCGGCGGAAGCGCTCGATGATGGTGCGCATCACGCTCATCGAGATCGCCGGCCCCCCGGCGAGGATCCGCTCGAAGGTCGGGCGCCTCATCCGGGCGACCAGCGAATCGCGTACCGCGACGACCGTCGCCGATCGCGGCTCGCCCGTGATGAGCGCGAGCTCGCCCACAGTCTCGCCGCGGACGATCTCCCCCAGGAGCTGCTTCAGCTGTCCGAGCCTGCGGGTGGCGCGCAGGCGGCCGCTCACCACGAAGAACAGCTCCTCCGAGCGTTCGTCCTCGCGCACGAGCGTCTCGCCGGCCCGGAGCGCCAGCACGGTCAGGTCCTTCTCGACCTGCTCGAAGAGGCTGTCGTCCGGCGTCTTGAAGAACTCGCGGAAGGCGGCGCGCAGCTCCTCGCGATGCTGCCTGGGACCCGCGAGATCATCCGCCATCAGCTTCCCCCGAAGCCCGCCCCGCCGGTGCGCCGCCGGCCCGGCGAGGCCTTCGGGATAAGCGGCGTCGAGCCTCGCCGGAAGTCAAGGGCTTGGCCGTGTAGCCTCGCCGTCCGGGGAGGTCAGCAGCCATTCCGCGGCGCGGGCGGCCGCGATGTCGCCGAGTTCCGCCGGCACGAGCCCGCCTGCCTCGACGCGCGCCACGTCCCGCCCGTGCAGGCCGGCGAGCGCTCTCCGGGTCGCGGCGGCGACATCCGCCTCCCCGGAGGCACCCAGGCTCTCCGGGTGAAGGGCGAGAAGCAGCGGCGAGCCCGATCCGAGCAGCGGCCCGAGCGTCGGCAGGACAGCGTATTCCCCACCCTCGATGTCGAGCTTGACGAGGTCCGGACGGCGGCCGCCGAGCTCGGACGCGAGCTCGCGCGCGCCGATGCCGGGGCTGGTCCAGGTCTCGCCCCTGCCGGCCAGCAGCGTGCTCGACATCGAATCGCCGGCCTTGCGGGGCGCGCCCATGCCGACCGCAGCTCCATCCGCCGAAAGCGCCCGCCCGATCACCCTGACGCGCTCGGCCAGGAGCGGATTGGCGTCCAGGTTGCGCCGAAGCTGATCCAGCGCCCGGGGATCGGCCTCGAGCGCCACGACCTCCGCGCCGAGCGAAGCGGCGTAGAGGCTAAGCGTTCCGACCCAGGCGCCGATATCCACGAACAGAGAGCCCGGCCCAAGGCAGGCCTCGAGGACGCGCAGCGTGCCCGGTTCCCAGGTGCCGGCCTCGACCCGGTTCCAGAAGGTCGGCTGGTCGTCGGCGACGAGGATTGCATGCGCCCCAATCGCCACCCGCCGCGCGGCTCGCGTCATGCGCGAAGCAGCCGGGAGGCGAGCGCCGTGTCGGCGAACTGCTTGAAGGACACGATCTTCCCCGCCTCCAGCCGGACGAGGTCGAGAAGCTCGGTCGAAGCCTCGAGCCCGCTTGCGGGGGCCCGCACGCGGGCGCTCCAATGGACCGCCGCCCTGTTCCCTTCGACGAGAACCGTGCGCAGTTCCAGGTCGTGGAACTCGAAGCTCGCCATGAGCCGCCGCAGCACCTCCCGCACGGCCGCGATGCCGAGCGCGCTCAGCGGGACCGGGCTTGCAGCCGGCGAGCCCAAGAGCATGAATTCCGCCCGGGGCGAAAAATGCGCCATGACGCCGTCCAGGTCGCCTCGCCGCCGCGCGTCGTACGCCGCCCTCAGGACAGCCTCGATTTCCGCCCTCTCCTCCATGACCCCCTCCGCTGGAAGGAGACTAGCGCTCCGCCAACCGCGAGGCCAACCATGGTCCGTAACGGGACGTGCCGGGCCGCCCTCATCCGGCCTCGGCGGCGGCCTGGCGGGTCGGTGCCAGCAGCCGGCTCGCGAGCGCGGTGTCCGCGAACTGCCTGAAGGACAGCACCTTCTCTCCCGAGAACCGGATCAGGTCGACGAGTTCGGTATGGGCCTCCTCGCCGGAAGCCGGCGCCTTCACATGCACGCGCCAATGCACGATGGCCCGGTCACCGTCGATCATCAGGTCGAGGATGCGGCCGTTGCGGAACTCGAAAGCCGAGATCAAGTGCCGCATCAGATCCCGCAGCGGCGCTTGGCCGGTGACGCTGCACGGGATCGCGCTCGAGGCGCCGCAGCCCGCGATCGAGAACTCGACGCTCTCGGCCGTGTGCCGGAGGATGCCGTCGACATCGCCGCGAATCCGCGCATCGTAGATCTCGCGGATCACCCTCTCGAGCGCAGCCTTGTCCGCCATCTGCCCCTCCCTCGCGCTTGTTGCGCGTCAGAGTAGAGACAGACGAACCGAACGCAAAAGGCCTTGACTGGGGGACCCCGCGCGGCGCGAGATCCCCCGCCCTCCGGGACGGGAAGGCCGCCTTCGCGGCGGCCTCGAAATCTTCAGTTCCGGCTCTTGTCGACGAGCGCCTTCTCCTTGATCCACGGCATCATGCCGCGCAGGCGCTCGCCCACCTCCTCGATCGGATGGGAGGCCATGCGGGCGCGCGTCGCTTTGAACGAGGTCTGGTTGACCCGGTTCTCCAGCATCCAGTCGCGAGTGAACTTGCCCGACTGAATGTCCTTCAGTACCCGCCGCATCTCCGCCTTGGTCTCGTCCGTGATGATGCGCGGACCCGTGACGTATTCGCCGTACTCGGCCGTGTTCGAGATCGAGTAGTTCATGTTCGCGATGCCGCCCTCGTAGATGAGGTCGACGATCAGCTTCACCTCGTGCAGGCACTCGAAATAGGCCATCTCGGGGGCGTAGCCCGCCTCGACCAGCGTCTCGAAGCCGGCCTTGATCAGCTCGACCAGACCGCCGCAGAGCACGACCTGCTCGCCGAAGAGGTCGGTCTCGCATTCCTCCCTGAAGTTCGTCTCGATGATGCCGGCGCGGCCGCCGCCATTGGCCGAAGCGTAGGAGAGGCCGAGGTCATGCGCGTTCCCGGTCGCGTCCTGGTGGATGGCGATGAGGGTCGGCACGCCGCCGCCGCGCAGGTACTCGGAGCGGACCGTATGGCCGGGTCCCTTCGGCGCCACCATGAGCACGTCGAGGTCCTTGCGCGGCTCGATCAGGTTGAAGTGGACGTTCAGCCCATGCGCGAAGAGGAGCGCCGCACCCTCCTTCATGTTCTCGTGCAGCTCGTCCCGGTAGATGTCGGCCTGAAGCTCGTCCGGCGTGAGCATCATCACGAGGTCGGCCCATTTCGCGCCCTCGGCAGGCGTGAAGACCTTGAAGCCGGCACCCTCCGCCTTGGCGCGCGTAGGCGATCCCGCCTTCAGGGCGATCGCGATCTCCTTCACGCCGGAATCGCGCAGGTTCTGCGCATGCGCGTGGCCCTGGCTGCCATAGCCGACGATCAGGACCTTCTTGCCCTTGATCAGATTGATGTCGGCGTCCCGATCGTAATAGACGCGCATAGAGGCTTCCTCCGGCTCAAGTCTTGCGGCGCCGCCCATCGGCCCCGCGGTGATCCGCCCCGAACAGGGCGAAGAACTGCGCCGTCGCCTGGACGGCATGATCGTCGATAGCCTGCCGGCTCGGCCGCTTCGCGTCCCCGAGCAGCAGCCGGATCTGGGTGTCCCGCACGACCAGCCCGAAGAAGACGCGGAACGCCTCCTCGCTGTCGGCGAAGTCGAGCAGCCCCGCATCGCGGCCCGCCTCCAGCACGGGCTCGAGACGCCGCCGCATCGCCAGGGGGCCGTTCTCCAGCACGATCCGGCCGAGCGCCCGCCCCTCGATCCCGGCCTCTCCCACGGCGAGACGGTTCAGCGCGATCGAGGCCTCTCCCGTGATCGTCCGCAGCCAGTTGCGGGCGAACTGGACGAGGCTCGTGCGCAGCACCTCCTCGTCGACGCCGCTTTCCGGGACCGGCAGGCCCTGCACCTGCGAGGCCTGACGCTGCACGGTCGCCGTCAGCAGGCCCTCACGGCCGCCGAACCACTTGTACAGCGTCTCCTTCGAGCAGCTGGCGCGCTCGGCGACGGCGTTCATGGTCGGCGCCTCGCCGCGCTCGACCAGAAGCGCAAGCGCAGCGTCGAGCACTTCCTGCTGCCGTTCCGTGAGCTCCACGCCTGCCGTTCCCGTGCGAAGACGGCCGGCGCCGCCAGGGCAGTACCGTAACGTACGGTACGATGCCCGGTCGATTAGGGGACGGGGTCGGCTCGGTCAAGCGCAAATGCCGGAATGCATTCACGCCGGCTGCGCGGGCGTGAGATCGTGCTACGCCGGGCGCCGGGCCACGTGATCGGGAGGCGAGCTTGGAGAACGGCGTGACACCGCAGGAGATCGTCGCATTCTGGACCGAAGCCGGGCCTGGCGCCTGGTTCACGAAGAGCGCGGAGTTCGATGCGCTCTGCCGCGAGCGCTTCCTTCCGGCCTACGAGGCCGCCGCCCGGGGCGAACTCGCAGCCTGGGAAGGCTCGGCCGAGGGGGCGCTGGCGCTCGTGATCCTGCTCGACCAGATGCCGCGCAACATGTTCCGCGGCGACCCGCGCACCTGGGCGACGGACCCCCTCGCCCGCGAGGCCGCAGAGCGGGCGCTCGCGAAGGGCTATGACAAGGACGTCCCGAGGGAGCTGAGGCAATTCTTCTACCTGCCCTTCATGCACGCGGAGGACCTCGCGGCGCAGGAACGCTCGGTTCGGATCTACGAGGCGCATGGCGATCCCGAGAACCTGAAATGGGCTCGTCATCACCGGGACGTCATCGCCCGGTTCGGGCGATTTCCCCACCGCAACGAAGTCCTTGGCCGCAAGACGACGCCCGAGGAGGCGGCTTACCTGGAGACGGACCCGTTCCGGGGCTGACCGGGAATCGCCATTCAGGGCAGCGCAATGCCTTCCCGCTCCAGTGCGCGCTGCACGGCCGGCCGCTCGCCCATCCGCGTGGCGTGGGCCGTCCAGGCTGGGAAATCGCGCGCCATGTCGAAGCCGAGCGCCGGTCCCCGGCCCCATGTCCAGAACAGGAACACATACGGGTCTGCGACCGAATACTCGCCACCGGCGGCCCAGTCGGACGAGGAGGCCGCGAGCCGCTTCTCCACCTGGCCCCAGACGTCCCGGCAGGTCTCGCGCGCCTTCTCGACGACGTCAGCCTTGGCGGCGTCGCTCGCGGCATAGCGCTCCGGACGGCGGACATGCGCATAGGCGACGTGGATGGTCGAGGCGCACCAGCCGAGCCATTCCACGCAGCGTGCCTCGTCGCGCGGGTCGTCCGGCCACAGCGAAGCGGTCGGGAACTTCCTGGCGATGTAGCGCAAGACGGCGGGGTTCTCGGTCACCACGAAGCCGTCGTCGGCGAGCGCAGGCACGCGCCCTTTCGGGTTGATGGCGAGGTAGTCAGGCTGCCGCTGCGCCCCTTCGGCCAGCTTCACGAGCACCGGCTCGTAATCCGCCGCCGCCTCCTCCAGAGCGATATGCGGCGCGAGCGAGCAGGCGCCGGGGGAGTAGTAGAGCTTCATGGTCGCGGGTCACTCCTGGACGTGCCAGATTTCCAAGCAGCCCGGCGAGCTTGTGTCGACCCTCCCGGACGATGGTTTCAGGCGCTGCTCGTCAAGCCCCTGCCTCACGGTACGGGCGACCCTGCAGGACGCCTATGGGGAACGGTTCCTGCCCCGGCGGCTCCGATGCGGCCGATCCTGCGCAATCGCGGACGAGCGACCCGCCGCTACTTCGGCGAGAGGCGGAGGATCCGCGAGGCGCCGCCGCCGCGCGTCTCGGTCATCGCGTAGACGGCGCCGTCCGGCCCGACCCTGACGTCGCGGATGCGGGCGCCGAGGGGGATGCGCTCCTCGCTCGCCACGCGATCCCCCGCCATTCGCAGCACCACGATCCCCTGGCTGACGAGCCCGCCGACGAGAAGCGCGCCGCGCCAGCCCAGGAACAGGTCGCCTTCGTAGGATGCCATGCCGGAGGGCGCGATCACCGGGTCCCAGTAATAGACCGGCTGCTCCGTCCCGTCCCGCTGCGTGACCCCGCCCCCGACCGACTGCCCGCTATATTCGAGCCCGTAGGTCACCTCCGGCCAGCCGTAATTCTTCCCCGCCTCGGGGCGGTTCAGCTCGTCGCCGCCGCGCGGCCCGTGCTCCACGATCCAGAGCCGGCCGGCCCCGTCCAGCGTCGCCGCCTGCACGTTGCGGTGGCCGAAGGACCAGATCGCGCCCTGGGCGCCTTCACGGCCCACGAAGGGGTTGTCGGGCGGGACGCTGCCGTCCGGGTTGATGCGGAACACCTTGCCGAGCCCGCTCGAAAGGGACTGCGCCTGGACGCGCGGCTCGCGGTCGGAGCGCTCGCCGACCGTGACGAAGAGCTTGCCGTCCGGCGCGAAGACCAGGCGGGAGCCGAAATGCATGTTGTTGTCCCAGGCCGGCACCTGCCGGAAGATCACCTCCAGCTTCTCCAGCCGCGGCTGCGCGCCCTCCTCGACGAGCCTCCCCCGGGCGACGCTCGTGCCGTTGCCGCCGCCCTGCCGAGGCTCGGTGAAGGACAGGTAGACCAGCCGATCCTCGGCGAAGCGGGGGCTCAGCGCCACGTCGAGCAGTCCGCCCTGCCCGCGCGAATCCACCGCCGGCACCCCGGCCACCGGACCGCCCGGCCGGCCGTTCCGTCCGACGATCCGGAGCCGCCCGGCCTTCTCGGTCACGATCATCCGCCCGTCGGGCATGAACTCGAAGGCCCAGCCGCCCTGGATGCCCTCCGCGACCGTCGCGGTCGCGACCGCGATCGGCCCGTCGGGGAGCGGCGCCCGGGTCTGGCCGGCAAAGGCCGGCCTCTGGTTCGGGGCGTTCGGCTCCCGGGTTTCGGCCGTCTGGGCCGCGATGGGCGCACCGGAGAAGGTCGCGAGCGAAGCCGCCAGCGCCGCAATCGTGATCCTCATGCCGTCTCTCTTCCGCTGCGTCCGGTTCTGCGGCGAACCAACGAGGCTCGGTCGCGTTCCACCGCTGCGGCAGCAAGCGTGGCCGCGTACGGGATGTGATCGTTATGCCGGGCGCCGTGCCGACGCCACCTGCCGAGACTCGCGTCGCGCCGGCGGAAGTTCCGGGCCTGTCCGGTCTGATGACCGTCGTCGTCGGCGTCGTGATCGTCGCCGCGCTCTATATCGGCCGCGACGTCTTCATCCCGATCGTGCTCGCGATCCTGCTCAGCTTCGTGCTGGCGCCCCTGGTGAGCCTCCTGCGGCGCATCCACGTGCCGCGCGCGCCGGCCGTCGTGCTGGCCGTCCTCTTCGCCCTCACCCTGATGGTGGCCGCCGGCGGAATCATCGGCTTGCAGGTGGCGCAGCTCGCCGAGGACGTGCCGCGCTACCAGGCGACGATCACGAGCAAGGTCGACCACCTGCGCGACGTCACGCTCGGACGTGTGAACGACCTGATCCGGCGCGTCGGCCGCCAGATCGAGCAGGCGACGAACGAGCAGCCGCCCGCGTCGCCCGCCACGCCGAGCGCCACCGGCGAGGCCGCCCCGCCGCCGCTCCCCGTGGAGGTGAAGGAGCGCGCCGCGACCCCCGTCGAGATCGCCCAGCGCGTGCTGGGTCCGGTCGTCCATCCGCTCGCGACCGCGGGCATCGTGCTGATCGTCGCGATCTTCATTCTGCTCCAGCGGGAGGATCTGCGCGACCGCCTCATCCGGCTCTTCGGCTCGCAGGACCTGCACCGCACCACGGTGGCCATGGACGATGCCGCGCGCCGGCTCTCGCGCTATTTCCTGACGCAGCTCGCGCTGAACACGGCCTTCGGGGTCGTCATCGGCCTCGGGCTGTGGGCCATCGGGGTGCCGAGCCCGATCCTCTGGGGCGTCTTCTCGGGGCTGATGCGGTTCGTGCCCTATATCGGGGCGCTTGTCTCGGCCGTCTTTCCCATCGCGCTCGCCGCGGCGGTCGACCCGAGCGGCTGGTCCATGGCGCTCTGGACGCTGGCCCTTTTCGCCGTGACCGAGCCGCTGATGGGCCACGTGGTCGAGCCGATGGTCTACGGCCATTCGACCGGGCTCTCGCCCTTCGCGGTGATCATCTCGGCCATCTTCTGGACATGGCTCTGGGGGCCGATCGGCCTCCTCCTCTCCACCCCCTTCACGGTGGTGCTCGTGGTGCTCGGCCGCCACGTCGAGCGGCTTGAATTCCTCGACGTGCTCTTCGGGGACAGGCCGGCGCTGACGCCGGTCGAAAGCTTCTACCAGCGCATGCTCGCAGGCGATTCCGACGAGGCGCTGGAACATGCCGAGCTCCTGCTCAAGGAGCGCTCGCTCTCGGCCTATTACGACGAGGTCGCGCTCAAGGGGCTCCAGCTCGCCGCCAACGACGCGACCCGGGGCGTGCTGACCCGGCCGCAGCTCGAGACGATCCGGGGCGCGATCAGGGATCTCGTCGAGGACCTGGAGGACCAGGAGGACGTGTCGCCCCCGTCCGAGGAAGCGGATGCGGCTCCGGTCGCCCCGCCGCGCCGCGAGCGCGAGATCCCGGCCGAGCCGCCGCTCGAACAGGACGAGCGCACGGCCGAGGAGCGCTTTCCGCCGCAATGGCGGCAGGACGGCGCGATCCTCTGCATCGCTGGGCGGGGCACCCTGGACGAAGGTGCGGCCGCGATGCTGGCGCAGCTCCTGCGCAAGCATGGGCTCGGGGCGCGCGTGGTCCCGCACGAAGCGGTGTCGCGCGACAACATCCGGCGCCTCGACACCACGGGCGTGACGATGGTCTGCATCTCGTATCTGGAGATCAGCGGCAGCCCGGCGCATCTGCGCTACCTGCTGCGCCGCCTCCGGCAGAAGCTGCCCCGTGCGCCGCTCCTCGTCGGGCTGTGGCCGCGGGAGGATGCGATCCTGACCGACGCCGCCTTGCGGAGCCAGGTCGGGGCGGACCATTACGTCGTCAGCCTGCGGGAGGCCTTGCGCATCTGCATGGAGGCCGCCGACGCGGCCGCTTCGGCGGAGCCCATCCAGGCTCCCGCCCCGGCGGTTGAGATGGCCTGAGGAGCGGCGGGCTATTCGGCGAGGCGGGGATCGAGCCGGCGGCGGCCGCGAACGCGCCCGAACAGGTCGGTGATCGGGCCCCAGAACAGCAGCAGCACGGCCAGGATCATCAGGGTCGAGACGAGACCGTTGGAGAAGAACACCGAGAGATCGCCCCCCGAGCCGAGGATGGCCTGCCGGAAGGCGTCCTCCGCCCGGTCGCCGAGCACGAGCGCGAGGACGAGGGGCGCGAGCGGGTACTCGATCTTCTTGAAGACGTAGCCCACGAAGCCGAAGACCAGCATCAGCCAGATGTCGAACCGCGAGCCCTCGACCGTATAGGCGCCGATCGCGCAGACGATCAGGATGATCGGCGCGACGAGCGCGAAGGGGATGCGCATGATGGAGGCGAAGACCGGCACGGTGGCGAGCACGATCAGAAGCCCCGCGACGTTGCCGAGATACATGGATGCGATCAGGCCCCAGACGAATTCCTTCTTCTCCACGAAGAGGAGCGGGCCGGGCTGAAGGCCCCAGATGAGGAGGCCGCCGAGCAGCACGGCCGCGGTCGCCGAGCCCGGGATGCCGAGCGCCAGCATCGGCAGGAGCGCCGAGGTCCCGGCCGCATGCGCCGCGGTTTCCGGCGCCAGCACGCCCTCGATCTCGCCCTTGCCGAAATTCTCGCGCCGGCGCGAGAAGCGCTTGGCCAGGCCGTAGCCCATGAAGGAGGCGGCGATCGCGCCGCCCGGCGTGACGCCCATCCACATGCCCACCACGGACGAGCGGAGCAGCGTCGCCCAGTAGGCCGGGAGGCGGGCCCAGGTCTTCAGCACCACCTTGAGGTCGATCGCCGCGCGCTTGCCCTTGAAGTGCAGGCCCTCCTCGATGGTCAGCAGGATCTCGGAGACGCCGAACAGCCCGATCACCACCACCAGGAAGTCGAAGCCCTTCATCAGCTCCGTCTGGCCGAAGGTCATGCGCAGGTCGCCCGAGATCGTGTCGAGCCCGACGGCCGCGAGGAGAAAGCCGATCGAGAGCGACGCCACGATCTTCGCCTTGTTCTCCTTTCCCATGCCCACGAAGGAGCAGAAGGTGAGGAAGAAGACGCCGAAGAACTCCGCCGGGCCGAAGCGCAGCGCGAACTTGGCGACGAGCGGGGCTACGAAGGTGATGAGGAGCACGCCCGCGAGCGCCCCGATGAAGGAGGCCGTGAAGGCGGCCGTCAGCGCCTCGGCCGCCCTCCCCTGCACGGCCATCGGATAGCCGTCGAAGGTGGTGGCGACCGACCAGGCCTCGCCCGGGATGTTGAAGAGCACGGACGTGATGGCGCCGCCGAACAGCGCGCCCCAATAGATCGAGGACAGGAGGATGATCGCCGAGGTCGGGTCCATGCCGAAGGTCAGCGGCAGGAGGATCGCCACGCCGTTCGGCCCGCCGAGCCCCGGCAGCACGCCCACCACGATCCCGAGCAGCACGCCCACGATCATGAAGGCGACGTTCTGCCAGGTCAGCGCGACCTGGAAGCCGAGAAGCAGTTGCTGAAGGTCGTCCAAGGGCGTCGATCCGTCAGAAGCCGAGCGTCGCCACGAAGGGGCTCTTCGGGAGCGGCACGAGGAACTGGATCTCGAAGACCCAGAAGATGACCAGCGGCACGAGGACGCTTGCCGCCGCGACCGTCCAGAGGCGGAAGGAGCCGACCGTCAGCATGAAGAGCGCCATGAAGAGCAGCGAGGAGATGTAGATCCCCAGATACGCGACGCCGAGCACGAAGAGCAGGAGCGGGACGAAGACGCGCGCGACCTGCCGGAGCTGCTCCCAGGTGACGAAGATCTCGCGCCGCCGCGCCCTCACGGCCGAGATCAGCGCGAAGGCGGCGGCGATCATCAGCAGCCAGCCCACCCGGGCAGGGAAATAGCCGTTCTGCGGACCGCCCTCCCAGCCCGCGCCGCGGCCGTAGCTGTCCCAGAGCACGAGGCCCGCGAGCCCCATCAGAGCCAGGGCGACGACGATCTCGACCAGCCGGCGCGAGAGGCCGCGCTCGGCACTCGGCAGGGCATCAACCGACATTGCGATATCCGGACAGAGGAGACGGTCGGGGGCGCCCGGCCGCGCCGATCAGTTGGCGATGAAGCCGGCCTTGGTCATCAGGTCCTTGTGCCGGGCCTCGTCCTCCTCGAGGAACTTCACGAAGTCCGGACCGGACCGGAAGTCGGGCACGAGCGCGTTGCGCTCCAGATATTCCTTCCATTCGGGCGTCTCGACGATCTTCTTGAACAGATCGACGTAGAAGAGCTGCTGCTCGGCCGTGACCTTGCCCGGCATGAACATGCCGCGCAGCATCTGGTAGGTGACGTTCAGCCCCTGCTCCGGGCAGGGCGGGATGTCCGCCCAGGACATGTCGCCGGCGATCTTGGCCGTGTAGCTCATGCGCTTGTTGGCGAAGACGCAGAGCGGCCGCGAGCTCCCGGCGCGCCAATTGGCGACCTCCTCGGCCGGATTGTTCATGTTGGCCTCGATATGCCCGCCGGCGAGCTGCACGGAGGCCGGGCCGCCGCCCTGATAGGGGATGTAGGTGAGCTTTATCCCGGCCTGCTGCTCCATATAGACGGAGAGGAGGTTGTCCTCGCGCTTGGAGCCGTTGCCGCCGGTCTTGAGCGGCGGGCTCGCGCTTTTGGCCGCCTCGATGAAATCCTTGGCCGTCCTGTAGGGCTTCTGCGCGTTCACCCAGAGGACGAAGTCGTCCTGCGCGAGCATCGCGACCGGCGTGAAGTCGCGCCAGTTCACCGGAAGCTTGGTGGCGAGCGGGGTCATGTAGATGCCGCTCGACGTGGTGATGAGCTTGTGGGGGTCGCCGGCCGATTTCTGGATCTCCATCATGGCCTCGCCGCCGGCGGCGGCCGGCTTGTTGAGGATGATGATGGGTTGCTTGACCAGGTTGTTCTTCTGGATCGCCGCCTGGATGGTCCGCGCCATCTGGTCGGAGGAACCGCCCGGCGGGAACGGGACGATGATCTCGATCGGACGGCTCGGCTCCCAGGCGGCCGCCGCCGTGCCGCTGATCACGGCCGCCGCGGCCGCCATCGTCCAGAACGCCCTGCGCATGCGCTTCTCCCGATAATCGTGCTTGGCTCGAAAACTCGCATGGCACCAATCTGAATTCAATATACACTTTCGCTGGACAGTGTGGCCCTCACTTCTACTGCGGTCCCGAGTGTTGCCGATCCGCCGCGCCCAGGCCTGAACTTTGTAAGTGGCAGCATCACAGGCCGGACGGTGATCTCGACGAATGCGCGTGCTGCAACCATGTGACGCGGTGCTCGTTGCGGCGGAGACGCCTTCGGGCGGGCTGGCGTGCGCTCGCAGGTGGCGGGGCGGACGCGGCGGCCTTGACGGCGGGCAATGTTCGACCCAGGCGCGAGGCGCGCTCAACTGGCACGGGAGGGGCTGTGAACGAGTTACTGACTGCGGAGGCGCTGACCGCCTTGCTCCAGGTCATCATGATCGACCTGGTTCTCGCTGGGGACAACGCGATCGTCATCGGCCTTGCGGCCGCCGGGCTGCCCATCGAGCAGCGCAAGAAGGCGATCCTGATCGGCATCATTGCCGCGACCCTGCTTCGCATCGCCTTCGCGGCGGTGACCACGCAGCTCCTCCAGATCGTGGGGCTCCTCTTCGCCGGCGGCGTCCTGCTGCTCTGGGTTTGCTGGAAGATGTGGCGCGAGCTGCGCAGCGGCGGCCACGAGGGCGAGGAGCTCGACGAGCATGGCGTACCGACCGAAGCGGCGGCGGCCGGCCAGCCGCGCAAGACCTTCGCGCAGGCCGCTTGGCAGATCGTCGTCGCCGACGTCTCCATGTCGCTCGACAACGTGCTCGCGGTGGCGGGCGCGGCGCGCGAGCATCCCATCATCCTCGTCTTCGGCCTCGCGCTCTCCATCGCGCTCATGGGCATCGCGGCGACCTTCATCGCGCGGCTTCTGAACCGCCACCGCTGGATCGCCTATGTCGGCCTCGCGATCATCCTCTATGTCGCGATCGAGATGATCTATCGCGGCGCCGTCGAGGTCTGGCCGCACCTCGCCCGCGCGGCAGGGATCTAGCCGGGACGGCGGCCCCGGCGAGGAGCCGCCCGGGGCCGCTTCGCCTCAGCCGGCGCGGCGGAGCTTTCCGTCCAGCGCCTCCGAATAGATCGCAAAGGCATCCGCGTAGGTCACCTCTCGCGGATTGTTCACGAGCAGGCGCGTCTGCTTCATCGCGTCCTCGGCCAGCCGCGGCAGGTCCGCCTCGCGCACGCCGACCTCGGCGAGCGAGGCCGGCACGCCGCAGTCCCGGCAGATGGCCGCCAGGCTTTCGACGAAGCGCGCCGCCGCCTCGGGCCGCGGCAGCCGGGACGCGCCCGGATCGAGGATCGGCGCGAGTTCGGCATAGGCCGCTTCGGCTTCGGGCGAAGCGAGGTTGAAGCGCATCACGCCCATCAGGACGAGCGCGTTCGAGAGCCCGTGCGGCACGTGGAAGATCGCGCCGATCGGATAAGCGAGCGCATGCACGGCCGCGACGGGGGCGTTGGCGAAGGCCATGCCGGCCAGCATCGAACCGAGCAGCATGGCGGAGCGCGCCTCCAGGTCTCCGCCCTGGCGGCACGCCGTCCGGATGTTCGCGGCGAGCAGCGCCACGGCTTGGCGCGCGAGCTGGTCCGAGATCGGGTTCTTCCTGTGGCGGCTCGTATAGGCCTCGATCGCGTGAACCATGGCGTCGATGCCGGTCGCGGCGGTCACATGCGCCGGCAGGCCCAGCGTCAGCTCCGGATCGAGGATCGCCCAGTCCGGCAGGAGGCGAGGCGCGACGACGCCATTCTTCTCCGTGGTCGGCGTCGTGACGATCGCGATGGGCGTGACCTCCGAGCCGGTGCCCGCGGTCGTCGGCACGAGGACGAGGGGAAGCCGCCGGCCCTTCGCGAGACCCACCCCGTAGATCCCGTCGAGCGGCTCGTCGTTCACGGCGAGATAGGCGACGAGCTTTGCCGTATCGAGCGCGCTCCCGCCGCCGATGGAGAGGACTAGTTCCACGCGGCCCTGCCGGGCGAGCGCGGCGGCGCGCTCGACGATCTCCGAGGGCGGGTCGGCGACCACCTCCTCGAAGACCGTGACGCTGGCGCCCGCGGCCGAGAGCGCCGCCTCGGCTCCCTGCGTCAGCCCTGCCCCTCGCACGCCGCGGTCCGTGACCAGCATCACCCGGCCTGCGCCGAACCCGGTCACGATCTCGGCGACCTTCCGGGCTGCTCCCGGCTCGAACAGGATGTTGGGGGAGGTCTGGAAGGTGAAGGGCTTCATGTTTCCGTCCCGACATGACTTCGCTATCGCCCCGGTTCTAGCCTGCGGGAGCTCGGCTGCTAAGCTGTCCCGCCTTTCCGGACCGACCGCCCTTGCTCACGCTCACCGCCGCCGATCTTGCCCGCCTGCTCGACCGCGCCTCGCTCATCGGCGCCATCGAGGCGATTTTCCGGGATGGCTGCGAGGCGCCGGTCCGCCATCACCACACGGTCGAGGTGCCCGGCGGCGCCGACGCGACGCTTCTCCTGATGCCGGCCTGGGTGCCAGGACAGTTCGTCGGGGCGAAGGTCGCCAACGTCTTTCCCGACAACGGCGCGGTCGGGCTCCCTGCCGTGCAATCCATCTACCTGCTGTTCTCGGGCCGGACGGGGGAGCTCCTCGCCACGATGGATGGCGGCGAGCTCACGACGCGGCGAACGGTGGCCGCCTCCTCCCTCGCCGCGCGATATCTCGCCCGGCCGGATGCAGCGCGGCTCCTCATCGTCGGCACGGGACAGCTCGCGGCCCATCTCGCCCAGTCGCATGCGGCCGTGCGGCCTGTCCGAGAGGTGACCGTGTGGGGACGCGACGTCGTGAAGGCCCGATCCCTTGCCGAGCGGCTGGCTCGGGACGGATTCGAATCCCGTGCGACGGCCGATCTCGCCGGAGCGGTCGCGGAGGCCGACATCGTGAGCTGCGCCACGCTCTCCCGCGAGCCGCTCGTCAACGGGGCCTGGCTCCGCCCGGGAACGCATCTCGATCTGATTGGCGGCTTCACGCCCGCCATGCGGGAGGTCGACGACGAGGCGATCCGGCGCGCTCGCGTGTTCATCGACACCGAAGGCGCCCTGAAGGAGGCCGGCGACATCGTGGTCCCGCTGCGGACGGGCGTGATCGCCGAAGGCGACATCCTCGCCGACCTGCCGGCCTTGTGCGGGGGGCGCCATGCGGGCCGGAGCTCTCCCGACGAGATCACGCTGTTCAAATCGACCGGCGCGGCCGCGGAAGATCTTGCGGCGGCAATCCTGGCTTATCAGGCCGCCCAAGGTCGCAACCGTACATAGACGAATACGTCTCGGAACCTCGTACAAAAGATATCAAATATCGAAAAACGATCCTGCTCATCTTGCCTCGCAGTTGCAATACAGCAAGGCCAACAACCCGTCCGGGTACAAAAACAACCCACACAGCACGAATTTGTTGTGTTTGTTGTTGAATCCGGGCAGAATGGAAGGATAATCGGGAAGAGATAACGACAGGGTATCGGGTCCGAGCCCGAGGGGTCGCGGATGAGTGCGGGGGTTGTGCGGACGGAGATTCGGGCGCGCGTGGCCGCGATCACCCTCACGCGGCCGGACGGGCTGAACGCGATCGATCTGGAGACGGCCGACGCGCTCGCAGCCGCGTTCCGGACCGTGTCGGCCGACGAGACCTTGCGATGCGTGATCCTGCGCTCGGGCGAGCCCCGCGCCTTCAGCGTCGGGGCGGATCTGCGGGAATTCGCGGAGAAGCGCGCGACGCCGGACGAGGCGCGACGCTACGAGGCTCGGGCGAGCGGGATGTTCGACGCTCTTCGGGCCTGCCCGCATCCGGTCGTGGCGCAGATCGAGGGCTATTGCCTCGGCAGCGGCCTCGGCCTGGCGCTCCTTTGCGACCTGCGCATCGGAACCCGAAGCTCGCGCCTCGGCATGGGCGCGAGCCGGACGGCCCATCTGATCCCCGCACCCTATCTGCGGATCGTCCTGGAGATCGTCGGTCTCGCGACCGCGATGGAGCTCGTGCTCGAAGGCCGGGCCTATGACGGGCGGGAATCCTTCGAGAAAGGTCTCCTCACGCGTGTGGTCCCGGCGAGCGAGCTGAACGCGGAGGTCAGCGCGACGGTCGCCCGCATCGTCGAAGGTCCGCCCCGCGCGGTGCGCTGGCACAAGGCTGCCCTGACGGCACTTGCCGCCCCTGGCATCCGGATGCTCGACGAGGACGAACCCTTCCGGGCGGTGGGGAGCCACGACTACCAGGAGGGCATCCGAGCCTTCCTGGAGAAGCGAGAACCCGTCTTCTCCGGTCAGTGACGCCTGCGCCGCCTCAGGAGGCCGGCCCCTGCGGCGGTATCAGCGCATCGTCGATCTCGTCCGCCCGACGATGCGCCGGACGCTCCGCCAGGCGGGCCCAGTAGCTTTCGAAGGCGGCGCGCTTCTCGATCGTGCCGAACATCATGCCCCAGGAGAGATGCGCGCCGACATAGAGGTCGGCGGCCGTGAACCGGTCGCCGGCAATGTAGTCGCGGCCGGACAGGGCGCCCTCGAGCGTGTCCATGACGTCCGCATAGCTGCCGTAGCCGGCCATCTTCTCGCGGCCGGGCGGCAGCTCGAAGCCGAGCGCCCTGTTCGTCACGGCCGCCTCGAGCGGCCCCGCCGCGAAGAAGAGCCAGCGGAAATAGGGGCCTCGCTCGCGCGAGGCCGGCGGGGGCGCGAGACCGGCCCGAGGGAAGGCATCGGCCAGATAGGCGCAGATGGCGGCGGCTTCGGTCACCACGGTCCCGCCATGGACGATCGCCGGAACCTTCCCCATCGGATTGATCGCGAGGTAGCCGGGATCCTTCATCGCGGCATAGTCCACGACTTCCGTCCGGTAGGGCTCCCCGACCTCCTCCAGCATCCAGCGCACGATGCGCCCGCGCGACATCGGGTTGGTGTAGAAGACGAGTTCCTCGGCCATGCGCATCCCCGTTCCCCGGCACGATCTTGTTGTCGGGCCGGGCGGCCCTTGGCAAGCACGGCTCGCCCGCAACGGCGCCCGCCCCGGATCCATAAACCTTGAATCGACATCTTCAGGCCGGGTTTGCGGAGACTTGGCACAATGAAGCTCAACTTGTCCGAAGCGGGCAGGCGAGGGAGTGGACGAGTGAGCGCGATGGCCCTGGAGGGATCCCTGCCGCAGCAGGACGCCCGGTCGCGACGCGCCGCTCTCTTCCGGGAAAGCCCGTCCGAGAGGTTGCGCCGGCTTGCGCTCGGCTTCGCCTGGGCGGCGAAACCGGAGCGGATCGGCGGGCTGCCGACGCTCGGCTGGCGCTGGCTCGCCCATCTCCTCGCGGCCGAGCCGGGCCTGCCCGATCCGGAGAAGGCGGCGGACATCCCCTACGGCTTCGCCGGCTTTGCGGACGAGCTGTCGGTGGCGACGCTAGTTGAAGCCTATGGGCGCGGCCTCTTCCCCTTCTGCCATGTCGGCCCGGTGAAATGGTGGTCCCCGCCGCAGCGCTGCGTGGTGCCGGTGGAGGAGCTCCACCTGTCCAAGCGGCTGCGCAGCCACATGCGCCAGAACCGCGTCTCGGTGACCTTCGACCGCGATTTCGAGAGCGTCATCACGGCCTGCGCCGAGCCGCGCGAGGGCAAGACGCCGCTCACCTGGATCACGCCCACCATTATGCGGGCCTTCTCCGAGCTGTTCGACGCGGGCCACGCGCATTCCTTCGAGGTCTGGGACCGCGAGGGGCGGCTGATCGGCGGGGGATACGGCGTCGCGACCTGCGGGGTCTTCGTGATCGAGTCGCAGTTCGCGCGGGAGCCCAACGCCTCCAAGATCGGCTTTGCGGTGCTCGCCCGCCATCTCGCCCGCTGGGGCTTCGCACTGCTCGACAACAAGCTCATGACGGAGAACGTGGCCCGGATGGGCTTCCGCGACATTCCGCGGAGCGAGTACCTCGCCGTCCTGAAGGCGTCACGGGAGGTGATCTCCGTCGGGCGCTGGCGCGCCGAGCTCGACCCGCATGCGGCCGAGGCGGAGCTGCGCTGAGGCCAGGCCGGGCCACACCCGAGCGGGGATTGGTTTCTCGTGTTGCGTCCGTGAAGCGCCGGGCCTACGCCGTCCCGATGCCCTGGCGCCCCCGGGCTCAGTTGTGGAGGGCTACCGGCCGGAACGCCTGCACAAGGTCGGGGTCGAGCCGGCCTTCCATCCCGAGCAGGGCCTCGTAGGCTTTCGCACGCGACATGGGCCGCCTGTAGGGCCGATCCTCGATCATCGCGGAGAACACGTCGGCGACGGTGACGATACGGACGAGATCGGGGATCTCCCGCCCCGCAAGCCCGTGCGGATAGCCGGACCCGTCCAGCATCTCGTGGTGATGCAGGACGACCTGGAGCGTGTCGCGGGCGAACTGCTCTCCCGTCTCGATCAGCGACCTGAAGCCGAGCCGCGGATGCTCGCGCACCAGCGCGATCTCATCCTCCGTGAGCGAGCCCGGCTTGTCGAGGATCGTGAGCGGGAGATGCGTCTTGCCGACGTCGTGCATGATCGCGGCGCGAGCGACCCGCCGCTGGTCCGCATGGCTCATCCCGAGATGCTGGGCGAAGGACACCGCGACCCCGGTCACCGAAAGGCAATGGCGGTAGCTCTGGGAGTGGTGCCGCCGGACGGCATCGAGCCAGCCGCGCAGGCTCGCTTCCCGGAGCGCCTCGATCGTAGGCTCTTCCTGGACGGCGATGTCGTCGAGCGTGATGCGGTCTCCGGCGGGCAGGCGCTCGAACATCTTGGCCACGACCGAATGGGCGGAGGAGACCCCGCTGCGCAGCGGCCCGTCGAGCTCCGCTATGTCCCTCTCGAAGCTCGAGGCGAACAGGCTGCGGAAGCGGCCGAGGATCGCTTCGGCGTCGAACGGGCGCGAGATCGTGCCCGTCACGCCGAGCGCCCCGGCTTCGACGATGCCCAGCGCCTTGCCCTTGTCCATCACGACCATGCGCGGGACGTGCCTGTATTCCGGCCGGGCAAGCTCCGCCTGGACGGCCCGGAAGCTCCGCCCGGAATTCACGTTGAAGTCGCAGACGACCGCCACGGCCGGGACGGCACGGTGCCGCTCGAGCTCCGAGACATGCACCGCGCGCACCATCGCGATATTGGCGAGCAGACGCGCCAAGCCCTGGCTGGCCTCCGGCCGCTCGAACACGAGAAGCAGGATGCGGGTTCGGTCCTGTGCTTCGGCCGCAATCATGCCGAACTCTCGTCTCCAGGCACGGCCCTCCGTGCGTTCGGACGCGTTCTCGCATGGCCCGTCTGACCGATCGGCTCATCCCCCGCCGACAATTCACCCGATCGCCTTCACCAAACCTTGGCGGGATGTGGCTCGCCCGTCGGAGCAGGTCTGAAGCCGGACGAGATCGAAGCCGCATACGACATCTTTCCCGCCGGCTCGGCGACGGCCTGGCGAGCGCGACGATCAGCTCCGGCCGTCACGCGGGCAGCTGGAACGGCACGATGTTCCCGTCCCGGCCGGCGGCACGGCCGCTCGCGACGGCGATAGCTGCGGCAAGCTCGGCCTGCCGAAAGGGTTTGGCGAGCCGCGGCAGCGCTCCATACTCGGCTGCGTCCTCGATCTCGGCATAGCCGCTGGCCAGGATCACCGGCAGCGACGGGTAGCTTGCCCGGATCCGCTGCACGAGCTCGAGCCCCGTCATCCCGGGCATGGCATGGTCGGTGATGACCACGTCGATCGCATGCTCGTGCCGGCGCAAGGCATCGAGCGCGTGCGAGCCGGAATTGGCTTCGATCACCCGGTGGCCGAGATCCTCGAGCATCGCGGCCGTCCCGGCCGCGACCAGCATGTCGTCGTCCACGACGAGCACCGTCAGCTCCGGCCCGGCATCGGGCGTTCCATCGAGGGCCGCCGCGGCGCCGAGTTCCGGCGCCTCCGCCTTGGCCTCGGCGCGCTCGGCCTGCGGCAGCCACAGCGCGATGGTGGTTCCCTTCCCTGGCTCGCTCCTGACCGTCATGGCGCCGCCGGACTGGACCGCCAGGCCCTGCACCATCGAGAGGCCGAGCCCCGTTCCCTTGCCTGGACCCTTCGTGGTGAAGAACGGCTCGGTCGCGCGCGCGAGCGTCGCCTCGTCCATACCGAGCCCGGTATCCACCACCTCGAGCCGCACATAGGGCCCGGGCGGCAGTTCGCGCGGCGCGGTCGCGTCTTCAGACGGGATGCGCTCCTCCCGGCCAAGGATTGAAAGGGAGCCGCCGAGCGGCATCGCGTCCCTCGCATTCACGGCCAGGTTCAGGATCGCGAGCTCGAGCTGGTTCGCATCGACGCGGACCGGCGCGAGGTCCTTCGGCAGGTGCTTGCCCAGCATCACCGCAGGCCCGAGCGCGCGGGCGAGCAGGTCCTCCATGCCGCCGATGAGCTTGGCGACGTCCACCGTTTCGGGCTTCAGCTCCTGCCGGCGGGCGAAAGCGAGAAGGCGCTGCGTGAGCGCGGCGCCGCGCTCGGCGCCCTGGACGGCATTGTCGAGGAGCCGGTGCGAGCGCGCATCTTCCGCCGGGATGCGCTTCTTGAGCAGTTCGAGGCTGCCGAGCACGGCCATGAGCAGGTTGTTGAAGTCGTGCGCGACGCCGCCGGTGAGCTGACCGATCGTGTCGATCTTCTGCGCCTCGAAGAGCTGGGCGAGCGCCATCTCGCGCTCCCGCGTGCGCTCCTCGATGCGATGCTCCAGCTCCTCGTTGAGCAGCTGCAGCGCCTGCTCGGCGCGCTTGCGTTCCGTTATGTCGTGCAGAATGCCCGAAAGGCGGATCGGGCGCCCGCGCTCGTCGAGCGTCGCCGCACCGCTCGCCAGGCACCAGCGCAGGCTTCCGTCGGGACGGCAGATCCGGAATTCCCGATCGTAATACTCGCCCGTCGCCGCCGCATTCCTGGCCGCCTCCCGCACGGCATCCAGATCCTCCGGGTGGATGAGCGCATCGACGGCCGCCTCGGTCGGAACGAAGCTCGCGGGGTCGACCCCGAAGATGCGGTACTGGCCTTCGTCCCAGATATAGCGATCGGTCGCGAAGTCCCACTCCCAGGACCCCATCCGGCCCGCCGCCATCGCGAGGTTGCGGCGGCGCTCGCTCTCCTGGAGGCGCGCAGCGGAAGCCTCGAGTGCGGCGGTCCTTTCGGCGACGCGCTGTTCCAGCTCCGCATTCAGCCGCTCGAGCTGCCGCGTCTTGCGGTAGAGCTCGGCGAAGATACGGACCTTGGCGCGCAGCACCTCCGGCACGACCGGGACCGGTACGTAGTCGACCGCGCCAGCCTCGTAGCCGCGCAGGCTGTCGAGCTCCGTGATCTGGATGGCCGAGACGAAGATGATCGCGGTCTTCTGGAAGCGCGGATGCTCCCGGATCATCGTCGCGAGCTCGAAGCCGTCGAGCTCGGGCATCGAGACGTCGAGCAGGATGACCGCGACCTCGGTCTTCAGGAGGAGTTCCAGCGCCTCCCGGGCCGAGTTCGCCTTGATCAGGTTCTCGCCCAGTTCCGAGAGGATCACCTCGTAGCTGAGAAGCTTCGCCGGCTGGTCGTCGACGAGCAGGATATTCACCCGATCATCGAGGTCCTGGATGGGCACGATGCGCGTCTCCGGACCCTTAGCGGTGCAGCCACATGCGGAGCGCGCTGAGGAGTTGCTCCGTGTTGACCGGCTTGGCGAGATAGTCGGACGCCCCGGCCTCCAGGCACTTCTCCCGATCGCCCTTCATGGCCTTGGCGGTCAGCGCGATGATGGGAAGCCGTCGGAAAGACGGGTTGGCCCGGATCGCCTGCATCGTCTCGTAGCCATCCATCCCGGGCATCATGATGTCCATCAGCACGATGGCCACTTCCGACCGCGACTCGATGATCGAGATCGCCTCGCTGCCGGTGGTCGCGGTCAGCACCTTCATGCCGCGACGCTCCAGAACGCTGGACAGCGCGAAGATGTTGCGGGCGTCGTCGTCCACGAGCAGCACGGTGCGGCCGACGAGATCCTCGTCCGACGAATGCAGGCGCTCGATCATGCGCTGCTTCTCGACCGGGAGGTCCGAGACGACGCGATGGAGGAACAGCGCGGTCTCGTCGAGCAGGCGCTCGGGGGACTCGACGCCCTTCACGACGACGCTGCTCGCGAGCATGTGGAGCTGGGCGTCCTCCTCCGGCGAGAGCTCGCGGCCGGTGAACACCACGACCGGGACGTCGGCAAGCGTCGCATCGTCCCGGATCCGCTCCAGCACCTCGAAGCCGGACATGTCCGGCAGCTTGAGGTCCAGCACGACGCAGTCCGCCGGCTCCTCGCGGAGCGCCTGAAGCGCCTCCTCGCCGGTCTCCGCCGTCCGGATGTCGATGTCGCCGTGCCCGAGGAGCTCGGTGACGCTCAGCCGCTCGGCCGCATTGTCCTCCACCACGAGAAGGCGGCGGCGGCGCGGCTGCGCGAAGTTCTTGATGCGGGCGAGCGCACTTTCCAGCCCTTCCGCGGTCGTCGGCTTCGACATGAACGAGAAGGCGCCGCGGGCGAGCCCGTGCTGCCGATCCTCGTCGATGGTGACGATCTGGACCGGGATGTGCCGGGTGGTCGGGTCCTGCTTGAGCTGGCTGAGCACCGTCCAGCCCATCATGTCGGGCAGGAAGACGTCGAGGGAAACGGCGGTCGGCCGGAACTCGCGCGCGAGCGCCAGCGCATCGGCGCCGCGGCGGGCGACGAGCACCTTGAGCCCGTTGTCATGGGCGAGGTCGATCATGACGCGGGCGTAGTGCGGGTCGTCCTCGACGATGAGGAGCACGTTGTCCCCGGGCTCGATCCTGGTCCGGTCGTCCGGAATCTCGTCCAGTCCGGACGGGGAATCGGCGAGCTTCGCGCCCGCGGCCTTCGCGAGCGCCGCCACGGCCCAGGGCGCGGAGGTGGCCGCGGCCGGGCGCGGCTCGGCCGGATCAACCCCGGCCGGAGCCGAGCGGGTCTGAGCCGGCCGCGGCATCGAGGGCGAGCCGACATAGGCGAGCGGCAGATAAAGCGTGAAGGTCGAGCCGAGACCGGGCGTGCTCCGGAGCTGGATCTCGCCGCCGAGCAGCCCGGCGAGCTCGCGGCTGATGGCGAGGCCGAGACCCGTACCGCCATATTTCCGGCTGGTTCCGGCATCCGCCTGCTGGAAGGCCTCGAAGATGATCTTCTGCTTCTCGGGCGGGATGCCGATACCGGTATCGGACACCTCGAAGGCGACGACGGACGGCGCGTGCTTGAGCACCGGATGGTCCGGGCTCCAGCCGCTCGCGGCCGGCGAGACGCTGAGCGTGACGCCTCCTTCCGCCGTGAACTTGAAGGCGTTGGACAGGAGGTTCTTGAGGATCTGCTGAAGGCGCTTGGCGTCCGTGAAGATGCTGCGCTCCAGGTTCGGCGCCGTCCTGACCTCGAAGGAGAGATGGCGGCTCTCCGCCTCGTGCCGGAAGGGACGCGCCATCACCTCGAGCAGGTTGGAGAAATAGATCTCCTCCGCCTCGACCGATACCGTTCCCGACTCGATCTTCGACAGGTCGAGGATGTCGGTGATGAGATTGAGCAGGTCGGTGCCCGCGCCGTGGATCGTGCGCGCGAACTCCACCTGCTTCGGCGTGAGGTTCCCGTCCGGGTTGTCGCTGAGCTGCTGGCCGAGGATGAGGATCGAGTTCAACGGCGTGCGCAGCTCGTGGCTCATATTGGCCAGGAACTCCGACTTGTACTTGGACGTGAGGGCGAGCTCCGCAGCCTGCTCCTCGAGCGCGCGGCGGGCCTGCTCGATCTCCTGGTTCTTCGCCTCCACCTCCACGTTGCGCTCGGCGAGCTGCTGCGCCTTCTGCTCCAGCTGCTCGTTCGTCTGCTGCAGTTCGCGCTGCTGCGCCTGGAGCTCGGCCGCGAGCTGCTGCGACTGCGTCAGCAGCCCTTCCGTCTGCATCGTGGCCTCGATCGAGTTCAGCACGATGCCGATGGAAGTCGTGAGCTGCTCCAGGAAGGACATCTGCAGGTCGGTGAAATGCCCGAGCGAGGCGAGCTCGATGACGGCCTTGACCTGCCCCTCGAAGAGCACGGGCAGCACGATCGCGTCGCGCGGCACGGCCTTGAACAGGCCGGACCCGATCGGCACCACGTTCGGCGGCATCTCCGTGATGAGCATGCGGCGGGCATCGCGCGCGCACTGGCCGATGAGGCCCTCGCCCATGGCGAGCCGCTCGGGATGGCCCGTCAGCCCGTCATCCGCATAGGCCGAGAGCAGCTTGAGCCCGGTGGGGGCACCTTCGCCGGTATCGACCTGGTAGATGACGCCATGCTGCGCCTCGACCAGCGGCGCAAGCTCCGAGAGCAGCATTCGGCCGACGGTGGCAAGATCGCGCTGCCCCTGCAGCATGTTGGTGAACCGGGCGAGGTTGGTCTTGAGCCAGTCCTGCTCCGTGTTCTGCTCCGTCGTGAGACGGAGATTGCCGATCATCGTGTTGATGTTGTCCTTGAGCTCGGCCACCTCGCCGCGCGCCTCGACCTGGATCGAGCGCGTCAGGTCGCCCTTGGTCACGGCGGTGGCGACCTCGGCGATGGCGCGCACCTGGGTGGTCAGGTTCGCCGCCAGGAGGTTCACGTTGTCGGTGAGGTCCCTCCAGGTGCCGGAGGCACCCGGCACGACGGCCTGACCGCCGAGGCGGCCCTCGACGCCCACCTCGCGCGCGACCGTCGTCACCTGGTCTGCGAAGGTCGCGAGCGTGTCCGTCATGTTGTTGATGGTCTCGGCGAGCGCCGCGACCTCGCCCTTGGACGCGACCGTCAGGTTCTGCTTGAGATCCCCGTTCGCGACGGCGGTGACGACCTTCACGATGCCGCGCACCTGCTCGGTCAGGTTCGCGGCCATGACGTTCACGGTATCGGTCAGATCCTTCCAGGTGCCCGCGACCCCCGGCACCTGCGCCTGGCCGCCGAGCTTGCCCTCCGTGCCCACCTCCTTGGCGACGCGCGTCACCTCGGACGCGAAGGAGTTCAGTTGGTCCACCATAGTGTTGATGGTGTTCTTCAGCTCCAGCACCTCGCCCTTCACCTCCACGGTGATCTTGCGCGAGAGATCGCCGCGCGCGACCGCGGTCGTGACCTCGGCGATGTTGCGCACCTGCGTCGTCAGGTTCGCGGCGAGCAGGTTCACGTTGTCCGTGAGATCCTTCCAGGTGCCGGCGACGCCCGGCACCACGGCCTGGCCGCCGAGGCGCCCATCGGTACCGACCTCGCGCGCGACCCGCGTCACCTCGCCTGCGAAGGAGCGGAGCTGATCCACCATCGTGTTCAGCGTCTCCTTGAGGAGCAGGATCTCGCCGCGCACGTCGACCGTGATCTTGCGCGACAGGTCGCCGCCCGCGATGGCGGTCGCGACCTCGGCGATGTTGCGGACCTGGTCGGTCAGGTTGCCGGCCATCGAGTTGACGTTGTCCGTGAGGTCCTTCCAGGTGCCCGCGACACCCGGCACCTGCGCCTGGCCGCCGAGCTTGCCCTCCGTGCCGACCTCGCGCGCGACGCGCGTGACCTCGCCCGCGAAGGCGTTGAGCTGGTCCACCATCGTGTTGATGGTGTTCTTCAGCTCCAGGATCTCGCCCTTCACGTCGACGGTGATCTTGCGCGACAGGTCCCCGCGCGCCACCGCGGTCGTCACCTCGGCGATGTTGCGCACCTGGCCCGTCAGGTTGGACGCCATCGAATTGACGTTCTCGGTCAGGTCCTTCCAGGTGCCCGCGACACCCGGCACCTGCGCCTGGCCGCCGAGCTTGCCTTCCGTGCCGACCTCGCGCGCGACGCGCGTCACCTCCGAGGCGAAGCGGTTGAGCTGGTCCACCATCGTGTTCAGCGTCTCCTTCAGCTGAAGGATCTCGCCGCGCACGTCCACGGTGATCTTCCGCGACAGGTCGCCGTTCGCGATCGCCGTCGCGACCTCGGCGATGTTGCGGACCTGCGCCGTCAGGTTGCCGGCCATCGAGTTGACCGAGTCCGTCAGGTCCTTCCAGGTCCCCGCGACGCCCGGCACCTGCGCCTGCCCGCCGAGACGGCCTTCCGTGCCGACCTCGCGGGCGACGCGCGTCACCTCGCCCGCGAAGGACCGGAGCTGGTCGACCATCGTGTTGATGGTCTCCTTCAGCTCCAGGATCTCGCCGCGCACGTCCACGGTGATCTTCTTCGACAGGTCGCCATTGGCCACCGCGGTCGCGACCTCGGCGATGTTGCGCACCTGGCCGGTCAGGTTCGAGGCCATGGAGTTCACCGAATCGGTGAGGTCCTTCCAGGTCCCGGCCACGCCCTTGAGCTGCGCCTGGCCGCCGAGCTTGCCCTCGGTGCCGACCTCGCGCGCGACGCGCGTCACCTCGCCCGCAAAGGCGTTGAGCTGATCGACCATCGTGTTGATGGTCTCCTTCAGCTCCAGGATCTCGCCGGAGACGTTGACGGTGATCTTCTTGGAGAGATCGCCGTTGGCGATCGCGGTCGAGACCTCGGCGATGTTGCGGACCTGCGCGGTCAGGTTCCCGGCCATGGAATTCACCGAATCGGTGAGGTCCTTCCAGGTGCCGCCGACCCCGAGCACGTTGGCCTGGCCGCCGAGCCGCCCCTCGGTGCCGACCTCGCGCGCGACGCGCGTCACCTCGCCCGCGAAGGCGTTGAGCTGGTCGACCATCGTGTTGATGGTCTCCTTCAGCTCCAGGATCTCGCCCGAGACGCTGACGGTGATCTTCTTGGACAGGTTGCCGTTCGCGACGGCCGTGGTCACCTCGGCGATGTTGCGGACCTGCGCGGTCAGGTTCGAGGCCATCGAGTTGACGTTGTCGGTCAGGTCCTTCCAGGTTCCCGCAACACCGGGAACTTGCGCCTGGCCGCCGAGCTTGCCCTCGGTTCCAACCTCGCGCGCGACGCGCGTCACCTCCGACGCGAAGGAGTTCAGCTGGTCGACCATCGTGTTGATGGTCTCCTTCAGCTCCAGGATCTCGCCCGAGACGTCCACGGTGATCTTGCGCGAGAGGTCGCCGCGCGCGACCGCGGTCGTCACCTGGGCGATGTTGCGGACCTGCGCGGTCAGGTTGCCGCACATCGCGTTCACGGAATCGGTGAGGTCCTTCCAGGTCCCGGCGACGCCGGGCACGATCGCCTGGCCGCCGAGCTTGCCCTCCGTGCCCACCTCGCGCGCGACGCGCGTCACCTCCGACGCGAAGGAGCGGAGCTGGTCGACCATCGTGTTGATGGCCTCCTTGAGCTGCAGGATCTCGCCGCGCACATCGACGGTGATCTTCTTCGACAGGTCGCCGTTCGCGACCGCGATGGTGACGTCCGCGATGTTGCGGACCTGCGCGGTCAGGTTGGACGCCATCGAGTTCACGGACTCGGTGAGATCCTTCCAGACCCCGGTGACCTCCGAGACCTGGGCCTGGCCGCCCAGCTTGCCGTCCGTGCCCACCTCGCGGGCGACGCGCGTCACCTCGGAGGTGAAGACGGAGAGCTGCTTGATCATCGTGTTGACGATCGTGGCCGAGCGGAGGAACTCGCCCTTGAGCGGGCGGCCGTCGACGTCGAGCGGCACCGTCTGAAGAAGGTCGCCCTTGGCCACCGCCGTGATGGTGCGGGTGACGGCGGTCGTCGGCCAGAGCAGGTCGTCGATCAGGGTGTTGACCGATTCCTCCATGTCGGCCCAGGCGCCGTTCGCGGTGCCGAACCGGACGCGGGTCCGTGTCTTGCCGTCGCGGCCGACGACCTGGCCGACATGCTCGAGCTCCTTGGCCATCCGCTCGTTGGCGGCGACGATATCGTTGAAGGCATCCGCGATCTTACCGGCGAGACCGGTATGATGCGTGGGCAGGCGCACGGAGAAATCGCCGAGCCGCATGGCCTGCAGCGCCTCGAGCAGCTCGATCGCATGCGCGTTGCCGTCGAGATGGCCGCCGTCGCCCTTCGCCAATACCGCGCCCTGCCCGTCGCCGGGAACAGGGCTCGTCGCTGCGACATCAGACAGGAGCGCGCCGTTGGCGGCGCGTTCGGACGGCTGATCCATGTTCCCTCTCCGGGCCGGTCGCCTCGGGGGCCGGCGCTCGATCTATACCCGGCTTCCGCAACCTGGGCACGAGCCGGATGAGGGCCCTCGATGCCGCGGGCGGAACGTCAGCTCCAGCGCCGGTTCTTGCGCAGGACCGCCGCGATGATGAGGAGGAAGGCGAGGAGGCGCAGCAGATAGAACCACGTCTGCTCCTCCTTCGGCAGGCCGGCCCAGGCGATAAGCACCTGCTCCAGCGCGAACAGCGCGAACGCCGCCGCGAAGACCGCGAAGAGCTCGTCCCGCGTGCGCGACCAGAACTTCAGGAAGAAGACGCAGGCCACCAGATGGCCCATCGCCACGGCCCCGAAGCTGAAATCCAGCATGTCAGCTCTCGTCCGTTTCCCAGATGAAGCCGAAGATCAGCACGCAAACGGCCGCGATCGAGGTGAGCCGCCGATACGCGAGCAGGTCCACGCTGTGGATGACGAGGAGGTCGAGCACGACCAGCAGGTTGTTGAGGGCTAGCAGGATGAAGCAGCCCGCAGCCCACAGGAGCAGGCGCGTGCCGGTCTGGCGATAGCTGCGGACGAGGAGCGCCGCGCAGCCCGCGCTCGCCAGGAGGCAGAGAATGTAGATCGCGGCCTTCGCGCCCGACATCGTCAGTCCTTCCTGAGCCTGAATGCGTCGGCGAAGGACCGCAGCTTGTCGGTGCGGGCGAAGAGTGCCTGCGTGACGGCGGTCGGCCGCTCGCGATAGAGCGCTTCCAGTTCCTCGGTAAGGCGGTCGAAGGTGGCCGATGCCGGCGCGTAGCGCCAGCCGCCGTTGCCGTCGGCGGCGACGAGCCCGGCCTTCTGCAGCGCCTCCAGCCCGTCCTTCACGACGGAGGCGCTTGCGCGGAGCTCGCGCACGAGCTCCTCCGCCTCCCAGGTCCGCCCTGCTGTTCGCCGCAGATGGAGCAGGAGTTCGACATTCCAGACCGACCTGATCGAGAATCGGACAAATTCGAGAAGCTCGTTCTCGATCACGCCCTCCCGGCACCCATCTGCTCGTCCCGCCGCGGGCTAGAGGAAAGAAGCGGATGCCGCAACTTCTTCCGGGGTACGTGACGGCGGACAACCCCCGACGGCCTGTCGTTATCGTACCGAGTTGACCGCATCCTTCTCGGCCGGTTCGCGTTATGATTGAGATTCGCGAGACCGTCCGCCCGGTGGGACTCGTGATGCCGGGCCGTCCCAACCGAGAGAGCCTTGCCCAAGCCGCGCACGCAATACGGAGCCCTCCCCTTCCGGTTCGCCGAGAGCGGCCTCGAAATCCTGCTCGCAACCTCCCGCGAGACGAGGCGCTGGGTCATCCCGAAGGGCTGGCCGATGAAGGGCAAGGCACCGCACCGCACGGCCGAGCGCGAGGCGTTCGAGGAGGCGGGGCTGAAGGGAAAGATCCAGCACCGCGCCATCGGCTCCTACCGTTACGAAAAGAAGCTGAAGGACGGGGCTCTGGTCGAATGCCAGGTGGACGTCTTCCCGCTCAAGGTCAGCGGGCAGCGCCGGCGCTGGCCCGAATACGAGCAGCGGGAGACGCGCTGGTTCGAACCGGCAGAGGCCGCAGCGGCGGTCCAGGAGCCCGGGCTCGCCGCCCTCATCGGCCGCTTGCAGGAGACCGTCGCCTCACGGGGCGGAGCGGAGTCGAAGGCCGCCTGAGAAACCCCGCCGGGCAGATCTCAGATCTGCTTCTCCTGTGCGGGCGTGTGCTTCTGGGGCTTGTGGCCCTCCTGTCCCGGGTGGTTGTGCTTGTTGTGGCTGCTCTCCTGCGCCACCGGATGGTCGATCGAGCCCGAGTCGCGCTGGGGCGGCGGCATCGGGGCACCCTCCCGCCAGTCCTGCGATTCGAGCCCCGCCTCGAACTGGCGGATCTGATGTTCGTGGGTCTTCGGTCCGGGCATGTGCATCCTCCTTGCAGGGGAGAACGGCCGAGCGGCGGGGAGGTTCGGTCGCGCGCGACTTCCCGCCTGAGCGCAGCGGACCTATCGATCTCCGCCGCCACCCAGGCAGGCGGCTTGCATCTACACGGTGGGTCGGGCTCTATGGCAAGGCACCTTCAAGACGCCGATCGGACCCGACGTGACCCGGCTCATCATCCCCTTCGTGCTCGGCGTCCTCGGTCCGATCGCGATCGTGGCCTACCTCCTGTCGCACGGGTAGGGGAGACCGCTCACGCCCGCATGGCGAGAACGCGGCCGGAGGCCCGGTCGAGCGCTCCGGGGACGAGTTCGGCGGCCAGGAGACGCGCCGGGTCGACGGGCCCGGGCATTTCGAGCCTGCCCTTCGGCACCGGCTCGAAGCCGAAACGCGCATAGTAGGGCTGATCTCCAACCAGGAGCACGAGGCCGTGTCCGGCCTCCCTGGCGGCCTGGAGCGCGCGTTCCATCAGCGCCGCCCCGATCCCCCTCCCCTCGAAGGCCGGCTCGACCGCGAGCGGGCCGAGCGCCAGGGCCTGCTCCCGCCCCGCGAGGATCGGCGACATGCGGACGGAGCCGACGAGCAGCGTGCCGACCAGAGCCGCGAAGGAGAGGTCGAGCCGCACCGGCACACCCTCCCGGAGCCGGAAGGCGGTGCGGGCGAAACGGCCCGGCCCGAAGGCGCGCTCGTGCAGGTGGAGGATGGCATCGGCATCGCCGGGAAGCTCGTGCCTGATCTGAACGGCGAGGTCGGTCATGGAAGTTGGGTGTGGTGTCGCGGCCGGGCTTGTGCCGGCCACCCGTTACCTGAACCGCCGCCCGCCAGCCACTCGAGGGCGCCCGGGACGATGGCGCGGGGGCTATTCAGCTCGCCACCGCCTTGATGCCGAGATAGGCCGCGATCACGCGCTCGTCCTGCCGGAGCTCGGAGGCGGGTCCCTCCAGGACGACGCAGCCGTTCTCCAGGACATAGCCGTAATCGGCGAGTTCCAGCGCCGCGCGGGCGTTCTGCTCGACGAGCAGGATCGAAACCCCGGTCCGCCGCAGCTCCGCGACGGTGCGGAAGATGTCCTTCACGATCAGGGGTGCGAGGCCGAGGCTCGGCTCGTCGAGCATGAGAAGCCGCGGGCGGCTCATCAGCGCCCGCGCCATGGCGAGCATCTGCCGCTCGCCGCCCGAGAGGGTGCCGGCGAGTTGGGCCCGGCGCTCCTGCAAGCGGGGGAAGAGCCGCCACATCTCCTCGAGCGTCCGTCCGAACTCGGCCGAGCCCCGGCGGCGGAAACCGCCGAGCCTGAGATTGTCCTCCACGCTCATCGTGACGAAGAGCTCGCGCTTCTCGGGCACGAGGCTCATGCCGTCCGCGACCCGCTGCTCGACGCGGCGGCCCTCCAGCGGCTGCCCGTCGAAGGCCGCCCGGCCGCGCGAGCGCAGCACGCCCATGATGGCGCCGAGAAGCGAGGTCTTGCCTGCCCCGTTCGGGCCGAGAATCGCGACGATGGAGCCCTGCGGCACCGCGAGCGAGACGTCCCGCACCGCTTCCACGCGGCCATAGGCGACGCAGAGTCTCTCGACGGAGAGGAGCGGCACGCTCATGCCGCGCTCCCGAGATAGGCTTCGAGCACCGCCGGGTTCCTCTGGATCTCGGCCGGGCGGCCCTGGGCGAGCTCCGCGCCGAAATTCATCACGACGAGCCGGTCCGTCAGCCCCATGACGAAATCCATGTCGTGCTCGACGAGCAGGATGGAGACCCCGCTGTCGCGCACCTTGCGCAGGAGATCGGCGAGCGCGACCTTCTCGTTGTGGCGCAGGCCCGCCGCCGGCTCGTCGAGCAGGAGGAGCACGGGGTCGAGGCACAGGGCGCGGGCGATCTCCACGAGCCGCTGCTGGCCGAGCGCGAGCTCGCTCGCGATCGCGTCCGCGTGCTCGGCGAGCCCCACCCGGGCGAGCTGGCGGTGGGCCTCGGCGAAGATCGCCGCCTCCTCCTCCCGGTCGAGCCGGAGCGCACCCCGGACCGCGCTGGCGCGGCCCAGGAGGTGGCGGCCGAGCGCCACGTTGTCGATCACGCTCATGCCGTGCACGAGCTTGACGTGCTGGAAGGTGCGGGCGACGCCGAGCCGGGCGATGCGGCGCGCCGGCCAGCCGGTGATGTCCTCGCCTCTCACCCTGACCTCGCCGGCGCTTGCCGCGAGCACGCCCGTGATCAGGTTGAAGCTCGTGGACTTGCCCGCGCCGTTCGGGCCGATGAGCCCGACGATCTCGCCCGCCCCGACCGAGAAGGAGACGTCGTTCACCGCGACGAGCCCGCCGAAGGTCTTGCGCAGCTTCGAGACGCGAAGGACGTCCTCTCCCTTCGGCGGCATCGCCCGGTGCGTGCCGGCCGATCCCGCCTCGAGGACCGTCGGGGGCCTGCGCCGCGTCTCGCCGAACAGCCGACGCACATGCGGCCACAGCCCCTCGGGGGCGAATTGCAGGATGAGGATCAGCACGACGCCGAAGACGATCGTCTCGAAGTTCCCCTGAGTCCCGATCAGGGCCGGCAGGATGTCCTGCAGCTTGTCGCGCACGACCGTGACCAGGCCGGCGCCGAGGATGGCGCCGCCGAGATGGCCGACGCCGCCGGCCACCGCCATCAGCAGGTAGTCGATCGAGACCGTGATGTTGAAGGGCGTCGGGTTGATGGCCCGCTGGAAATGCGCGTAGAGCCAGCCCGACACCGCCGCCAGCACGCCCGCGTAGACGAAGGCCAGGATGCGGGCGCGGCCCGTATCGACCCCGAAGGATTCCGCCGCGAGCGCCCCGCCGCGCAGCGCCCGGATGGAGCGTCCGACCCGTGAATCCAGCAGGTTGCGGGTCAGGACGTAGGCGGCGACCAGGAGCCCAAGCGCCAGGAAGTAGAATCTCGACCCATCCGACAAGTCGAAACCTGCCAGGGAGATAGGCGGGATTCCCGAGATTCCGTCGAAGCGCCTGAAGAAATCGAGCGAGCCGGCCAGGTAGAAGAAGCTGATGTTCCAGGCGATCGTCGCGACCGGCAGGTAGTGGCCCTTGAGCCGGAGCGTGATCGCCCCGATCCCCCATGCCAGCGCCCCCGCGATCAGGATCGCGACGGGCAGGGTCGCCAGCGCGTTCCAGCCGTAGCGGGTCGTCAGGATCGCGGTCGTATAGGCGCCGAATCCGACGAACATCGCCTGGCCGAAGGAGACGACGCCCGCCACGCCGGTCAGGACCACGATGCCGAGCGCCACGATGGCGGACATCGCGATATAGCTCGCGATGGTGATCCAGTAGGGCGGCACGCCCGGCAGGAAGGGGAGCGCGATCGCCGCGACGAGGACGGCAAGGCCGGCGATCCTGGCGGGCGAGTTCATTCCTCGTCCTCCAGGACCTGCGTGCCGTAGGAGCGCACGAGCAGGATCGGGACGATGATCATGAAGACGATCACCTCCTTCAGCTCGCTCGCCCAGAACGACGCGAAGGATTCGATGACCCCCACCAGGATCGCGGCGCCGGCCGCCAGCGGGTAGCTCACCAGCCCTCCGATGATCGCGGCCACGAAGCCCTTCAGGCCGATGATGAAGCCCGTGTCGTAGTAGATCGTGGTGAGCGGCGAGACGAGAATGCCGCCGAGCGCCCCGATGATGCCGGCCAGCGCGAAAGCGATGCGGCCGGAGAAGGCGGGCGAGATGCCGACGAGCCGCGCGCCCACCCGGTTCACGGCGGTCGCCCTGAGCGCCTTCCCGATCAGAGTGCGGTCGAAGAAGACGTAGAGGGCGAGGATCAGGACCAGCGTCACGCCGAGAACGGCCAGCGACTGGCCCGTGATGAAGAGCTGGCCGAGGGTGAAGCTCGCCTCCGACAGGGCCGTGGTGCGCGAGCCCTCCGCCCCGAAGAAGATGAGCGCCAGACCGACCAGCGCGAGGTGGAGAGCGACCGCCACGATCAGCAGCACGAGGACGCTCGCCTCGGCGATCGGCCGGAACACCGATTCGTAGAGATAGACCCCCATCGGGGCGACGACGAGCAGCGCGAGCAGGACCTGCACGATCTGCGGCGGCTTGTGCGGCGCGAGCCAGGTGACGAGCGCCGCGATCAGCGCCGGCACGACGACCGTCTCCAGCGCGATCCCGCCGAGCATCCGGGCCGAGAGATTCGCCCGCTCCGTCCAGAGGCGGCCGATCGCGCCCGCGATGCCGAGCACGACGAGCAGCGACACGGTCCCGGGAACCTTCCCGGCCTCGAAGGCCGCGAGCGTCAGCGCCCCGAAGGACACGAACTCGCCCACGGGCACGAAGATGACGCGGGTCACGGTGAAGACGAGGACGAGGGCGAGCGCGAGAAGCGCATAGATCGCCGCGTTCGTGACGCCGTCCTGGATCAGGATCAGACCGATGGAGAGGTCCAAATGGGGCCTCGGCGGAGCGTTTCCTTGAGGGGGCGGGAGCGGTCGCAGGGCGCCGCGGCTCGTTGGCGCCGCGCGGCTCCGGTGAACGGCCCCGCTTCTGGCGCCCGCGCCTCTTGCCCGCTCGATGCGAGGCGCGTCAAGCCAGCCGATCCACGACGTTAGGGTTACCGCAGGGTTAACGGGCCTCGCGGCCAGGTTGTAGCTTCCTGAGACATTCGCGGCCCGCTAAGCCTCCTCTGCGGCACGAAAGCGGGGCCTCGGCATGTACAAGTTCCTCAAGCGCAGCCTTCTCGGAGCCATGCTGGTTCTCGCCGTGCTGGCGATCGGCCGCGTGGCGGTCTCCTTCGCCATTGTCGCCGCCACCGTGAGCCAGACCCTGTCGGCCAATGGCGACCACACCTCCATCGCGCGCGTCGTGACGCAGGCCACGTCCGGCTTCTCCTCTCTCGCGGGCACGCTGAACCCGGGCTACCGGCGCACCATCAGCGTGCTGGACGTTCCGGCCGAGATCGAGTCCCGCCGCAAGGCGCGCGACGTCAAGGCTCAGCGCGGCGGACCGCTGATCCTGACGATCGGGGACTGACGGGGGAGCGCGCCGGGGTTCACGGCCGGCCCTCGGCCGGTGTAGGAGCTGCGCGTCGCTTCCGCGGAACGCTCCCGCTCCTCTCGGTCCAGCCGTGTGACGGCCAGCCCTCTTTCGCCGATTCTCGACCAGCTGCGGTGCGAGCCGTCCCGGATCTGGTCGATCGTCGTCACGGTCTATGGCGACGCGATCGTGCCGCGCGGCGGGTCGGTCTGGCTCGGCACGCTGGCCCGGTTCTTCGAGACGCTCGGGGTCGGCGAGGGTGCGGTCAGGACCGCGATGTCGCGGCTCGCCGCCGACGGCTGGCTCGTGCGGAACCGCGTCGGCCGGAACAGCTTCTACCGTCTCGCCGAGAAGGGCCGGGACACATTCGCGGCCGCCACCGAGCACATCTACAACCCGCCCGCCCTGCCCTGGTCCGGTGCCTTCGACCTCGCGATCCTGCCCCAGAACGGCGAGCGCGAGGCGGCCCGAACGGCCCTGCAGGAGGCAGGCTTCGGCTCGCCCTCGCCGGGCCTGTGGATCGCGCCGCAGGGAGCGGCGCTGCCCACCGGCGCTGCCGATGCCGTGCTGCGGCTCGCCGCCTCGACGGACCGCGAGACGGCCGCCCGGCTCGCGGCCTCCGCCTGGCCGCTCGCCCGCACGGCGGACGGCTACGCCCGCTTCCAGGCCCTGTTCGGCCCGCTCGCCGATTCCCTGAGAGGCGGACTGGCGCTTTCGGAGGCCGACAGCTTCGCGGCCCGGATCCTTCTCATCCACGCCTATCGTCGCGTGATCCTGCGCGACCCGATCCTGCCGGCTGCGCTGCTCCCGCCGGACTGGCCGGGCGCGGATGCCCGGCGGCTCTGCGGCACGATCTACCGCGCCGTGCTCGGCCCGTCGGAGGCGTGGCTCGACGAGAACGGGCTTTGCGAGACCGGGAAGCTCCCAGCGCCATGCCCCTCGCTCTTCCGGCGGTTCAGACAGGTCGCAGAAAAACGTTACGAGACGTCTTGAACCGATCGCCATTCTGTAACATATCCAGCTTCAGACAAGTCTGGGGAGACCGCATGTACACGCAGGCGCTGAATGCCGGTGCGGCGGAACGCGAGACGCCCTTCGTCGAGGACGCCGGGGCGGCGGCACGCTTCCAGGCGCGGATCGATGCCGAGGAGCGCATCGAACCGAACGACTGGATGCCCGCCGCCTACCGCAAGACGCTGACGCGGCAGATCTCGCAGCACGCCCATTCGGAGATCGTCGGCATGCTGCCGGAGGGCAACTGGATCACCCGGGCGCCGAGCTTGCGCCGCAAGGCCGCCCTGCTGGCCAAGGTGCAGGACGAGTGCGGCCACGGCCTCTATCTCTATGCCGCCGCCGAGACCCTCGGGACGAGCCGCGAAGAGATGGTCGACGCCCTGCTCGAGGGCCGTGCCAAGTATTCGTCGATCTTCAACTATCCGACGCTGACCTGGGCGGATATCGGGGCGATCGGCTGGCTGGTGGACGGCGCGGCGATCATGAACCAGATCCCGCTCTGCCGCTGCTCCTACGGACCCTATGCGCGCGCGATGATCCGCGTCTGCAAGGAGGAGAGCTTCCACCAGCGCCAGGGCTACGAGATCATGCTGACGCTGTGCCGCGGCACGCCCGAGCAGAAGGCGATGGCGCAGGACGCGCTGAACCGCTGGTGGTGGCCGTGCCTGATGATGTTCGGTCCGCCCGACAGCCAGAGCCAGCACTCGGACCAGTCGACGAAGTGGAAGATCAAGCGCTTCTCGAACGACGAGCTGCGCCAGAAATTCGTCGATGCGACCGTACCGCAGGGCCATTATCTCGGCCTGACCTTCCCGGACCCGGATCTCCGCTTCAACGAGGAGACCGGCCACTGGGAGTTCGGCGAGATCGACTGGGACGAGTTCAGGCAGGTCCTGGCCGGCAACGGGCCGTGCAACCGCGAGCGCCTGGCCGCCCGCCGCAAGGCGCACGAGGACGGCGCCTGGGTTCGGGATGCCGCCGCGGCCTATGCCGAGAAGCGTCGGGCGCGCACGGAGATGAAGGTGGCGGCGTAGGTTCGATGGCCCTACCCTAACCGCGTGTTTTTCGGCCGTCCCTGAGGAGTGGTCGTGAGCGTCGAATCGAGGCCTGCGCCGACCCCGACGAGCAACCTCGTCCTGCGACAGCTCCAGGGCGTCCGTCGCGAGCTCGAAGCCGTGCTGGAGCGCCATGATAGAACTCAGCAGCTGGTCGTTCGGCTCGACCAGCACATGGACGCGCGCTTTCAGCAGGTGGAGGCTCGGTTCGCCGAGATCAGGACCGCGATCGCCGAGATCCGGTCCGATGCGATACTGCAGCAAAACCGCCTGTTGGCCCGTCATAACGAAATCCTCGACGTTCTGCGCCGGCTGGACGCCGCCGGGATGCCCGACGAGCCGGGCGACGAGGACTGACGACAAGCGATCCGTCGGGACGGCCGGGCAAGCTCGGCTCTGACGAGGAGTAGACAGATGCCCACACCCAAGACGCCGCTCTGGGAGGTGTTCATACGCTCCCGCAACGGCCTCGCGCACAAGCATGTCGGCTCGCTGCACGCGCCGGACGCCACCATGGCGCTCCAGGCGGCGCGCGACCTCTACACGCGGCGCGGCGAGGGCCTGTCGATCTGGGTCGTGCCGTCAGCCGCGATCACGGCCTCGGACCCGGCCGACAAGGGCATGATGTTCGAGCCGGCGGAATCGAAGGTCTACCGCCATCCCACCTTCTACGAGGTGCCGGAGGAAGTCGGTCATATGTGACGACGCGAAGCGTCGTCATCCCCGGCGGCTGCGCAGCAGTCGGGAAGGGGATCTCGATGGTGCAAGTGGATCCCTTTCCCGTCCGCTTCGCTCCGGCCGGGGATGACAAAGCGGATGCAGCGACGGTGACTACGCCGACCAACTCCCCCCTCGCCCTCTACGCGCTGCGGCGCGCCGACGACGCGCTCATCCTGGGCCACCGCCTGTCCGAGTGGTGCGGGCACGCGCCGATGCTCGAGGAGGAGATGGCGCTCGCCAATATCGGCCTCGACCTCATCGGCCAGGCGCGCTCCCTCTACCAATACGCGGCCGAGCTCCGGGCCGACGGCTCCGACGAGGACAAGCTCGCCTATCTGCGCGACGCGCCGGCCTACCGGAACCTGCTTCTCGTCGAGCTGCCGAACGGCGATTTCGCCCGCACGATCCTGCGCGTCTTCTTCTATTCGGCTTTCGCGGACCCGTTCTGGCAGGCGATGATGCGTTCGGCCGACGAGCGGCTCGCCGCCATCGCGGCGAAGTCGGAGAAGGAGAGCGCCTATCACCTGCGCCACTCCGCCGAATGGGTGATCCGGCTCGGGGACGGGACCGAGGAGAGCCATCGCCGGGCGCAGGAGGCCGTCGACTATCTCTGGCCCTATACGGGCGAGATGTTCGAGGCCGACGCCTCCGATCGCGAGCTGATCGCGGCAGGGATCGCGGTGGACCCGGAGAGCCTCCGCGACGCATGGGCGAAGACCGTGTCCGACGTCCTGGCGGAGGCGACGCTCGTGCAGCCGGCCGCCGGCTGGATGCAGTCCGGCGGCCGCAGCGGCCGGCATTCCGAGCATCTCGGGCACCTGCTCGCCGAGATGCAGTTCCTCCAGCGCGCCTATCCGGGAGCGACGTGGTGAGCGGGGCCGGAGCAGGCGGGCGCGACGTCGGGCATCTTCCCTCCCCCTTGCGGGGAGGGTGGCCCGAGCGGAGCGGAGGGTCGGGTGGGGGTCGGGACAGCGTCGCGTCACCTCCGACCACCCCCACCCCTTTCCCCTCCCCAAAAGGGGGAGGGGAAAGCGGAGCCGCCACGCCCGGTCCTGATACCCTGAAACAGCGTGCCCTCGCGGCCGTCTCCGAAGTCTGCGACCCGGAAATTCCCGTCCTCACCATCGCAGATCTCGGTGTGCTGCGCGGCGTCGAGGCGGTGGACGGGCGGGTCGAAGTCACGATCACGCCGACCTATTCCGGCTGCCCGGCCATGAACATGATGGCCCTCGAGATCGAACTCGCGCTCGCGCGCGCCGGGATCTCGGACGCGACGATCCGGACGGTGCTGCATCCCGCCTGGACGACGGACTGGATGAGCGAGGAAGGCCGCCGCAAGCTCCGGGATTACGGCATCGCGCCGCCCTCCCCGGCCTCCGGCCGGCGCGCGCTCTTCGGCCGGGAGGTGGTCGCCTGCCCGCGCTGCGGCTCGGAAGACACCGAGCGCCTCGCCGAGTTCGGCTCGACCTCCTGCAAGGCCCTGTGGCGCTGCCGGTCCTGCCGCGAACCTTTCGACTATTTCAAATGCCATTAGCCGCTCCTCGACGCGCTCCCTCTCCCCGTCGGGGTGAGGGGGTCGCGCCCTCTCCGGACGGCGTGGCGGCTCCCCCTCACCCTGCCCTCTCCCCGGCGGGGAGAGGGTTCCCCGCGCTCAACCGTCATGCGGGACAAAGAGCATGACCCCGCCCCGCTTCCACCGCCTGACGATCCGGGAGGTCCGCCGCGAGACGCCGGAGGCCGTGTCGATCGCCTTCGACATCCCGCCCGAGCTCGAGCCGGACTACGCCTGGGAGCCCGGCCAGTACCTGACGCTCCGCACGACGCTCGATGGGGAGGAGGTCCGGCGCTCCTATTCGATCTGCTCGGGTCCCGAGGAGGGCGAACTCCGGATCGGCGTGAAGCGCGTCGAGAACGGCGTCTTCTCGAGCTTCGCCAACGAGGCGCTCCGGCCCGGCCACGCGATCGACGTGATGACCCCGACCGGCCGGTTCGGGCAGATCGCGCCGGCGGCGGAGGGCCGCACCTATGCGGGTTTCGCGGCCGGGTCCGGCATCACGCCGATCCTGTCGATCGTCCGGGGAATTCTGGCGCGCGAGCCGGAGAGCCGCTTCTTCCTGTTCTACGGCAACCGGTCGATGACCGACATGCTGTTCCGGACGGCGCTCGAGGAGCTGAAGGACCGCTATCTCGGCCGCTTCTCGGTCTTTCACGTGCTCAGCCAGGAGGAGCAGGACATCCCGGTCCTCAACGGCCGTCTCGATGCCGAGAAGACGAAGCTTCTCCTGACCCATCTCGTCCCGGCTGCTGCGGTCGACCACGTCTTCATCTGCGGCCCGCTCGGCATGAGCGAGGCGGTCGAGGAGGCCTGCCGCGAGCTCGGCCTGCCGCCCGACCGCATCCATGTCGAGCGCTTCGTGTCCGAGTTCGGCGGCCGGGCGCACCCGAAGCCGCCGGCCCCGGCGCCGGACGCCCCGTCCCGAACGGCCTCGCTGATCGTCGACGGCAAGCGACGCGACGTGCCGGTCCGGGACGGCGAGACGGTGCTCGAGGCGGCTTTGCGGGCCGGGATGGACCTGCCCTATGCCTGCAAGGGCGGGATGTGCTCCACCTGCCGGGCGAAGGTCGTCGAGGGCGAGGTCGCGATGGATCTCAACTACTCGCTCGAGCCCTGGGAGACGCAGGCGGGCTTCGTCCTGACCTGCCAGTCGCACCCGAAGACGGACCGGGTCGTGATCGATTACGATCAGATGTGATCTCGCGCCGCTGTCATCCCGGGCGCGGTGCAGCATGCAATGCTGCTCCGCCGACCCGGGACCCACGACCGGGTGGAGACGGCTGGACGCGAGCTTGAACGTGGGTTCCGGGTTCTCGCCTGCGGCGAGCCCCGGAGTGACAGAAAGGGAGGGAAAACATGGCGCTGGGAAAGCCGGCCCTGAATCTGGTGAGCGAGCCGGAGCTCGATCCGGCCGAGCGCATGAGCCGCGACGAGCTCGCGGCGCTGCAGCGCGACAGGCTGCGCGCGACCCTGTCCCGCGCCTACGAGAACGTGCCGCATTACCGGACGAGCTTCGACCAGGCCGGCGTGCATCCGTCCGACCTGAAGGACCTTTCGGATCTCGCCAAGTTCCCGTTTCTGGTGAAGACGGACCTGCGCGACAATTACCCGTTCGGCCTCTTCGCCGTCCCGCGGGAGCGGCTGCTGCGCCTGCACGCCTCCTCGGGCACCACGGGCAAGCCCATCGTCGTGGGCTACACGCGCAACGACCTCGACGTCTGGGCCGAGGTGATGGCGCGCTCGCTCCGCCTCGCAGGTGCCAGGCCCGGCGAGCTGATCCACAACGCCTATGGCTACGGCCTCTTCACCGGCGGGCTCGGCATCCACCAGGGCGCGGAGAAGCTCGGGCTCACGGTCGTGCCGATCTCGGGCGGGATGACGGAGCGGCAGGTCCAGCTCATCTGCGACTTCCGGCCGGACATCATCACGGTCACGCCGAGCTACATGCTGGCGATCCTGGACGAATTCCGGCGCCAGAACGTCGATCCGCGGGACAGCTCGCTGAAGGTCGGCATCTTCGGCGCCGAGCCCTGGACGAACGCCATGCGGGCCGAGATCGAGGACGCCTTCCGGATGGATGCGGTCGACATCTACGGCCTGTCGGAGGTGATCGGGCCCGGGGTCAGCCAGGAGAGCGTCGAGACGAAGGACGGTCTGCACATCTGGGAGGACCATTTCTATCCCGAGATCATCGATCCGCAGACGGGGGCGGTCCTCCCGGACGGGGAGTTCGGCGAGCTCGTCTTCACCTCCCTCACCAAGGAGGCCTTCCCGATCGTGCGCTACCGGACGCGCGATCTGACGCGGCTCCTCCCCGGCACGGCCCGCCCGTCCATGCGGCGCATGGAGAAGGTGACCGGCCGTTCGGACGACATGATCATCCTGCGCGGCGTGAACGTCTTCCCCACCCAGATCGAGGAGGCCCTGCTCGCCTGCGACTGGTGCGCCGGTCATTTCCAGATCGAGCTGACGCGCGAAGGCCGCATGGACGAGATGACCATCGTCGCGGAGGCCCGGCACAATTCCTGGGACTCGGCGTCGCTCGATTACCATGCCGAGAAGCTCGCCTCCCAGATCAAGGGGACGATCGGCATCACGGCGCGCGTGTCCATCCGGCCACCGGGCACGCTCGAGCGCTCGATGGGCAAGGCGAAGCGCGTGATCGACAGGCGCCCGCGCTGAAGAAGGCCGGGAGGCTGGGCCTCCCGGCAGACGCTCACATGTTCTGCTGTTGACGGCGCATCATCCGCTGATGCTCGCGGCGCTCCCGCGCGGTCATCCGGCGGTTCATGTGCGGTTCTTCCATGGCCTCGGCACCGGCCGCCATCCCGGCACCCACGCCGGCGACCGCGCCGCCGACCGCGCCCACGGCCGCTCCGGCCGCCATGCCCGGGACCATGAAGGGATTTGGCGCCATCGCGTCAGGGCGCACCCCGCCGCCGGGAGGACAGGGAACGAACTGGCCGTTCATCACGCAGGATTGCGCGCCGGCCGGCGGCATCATCGGGTCGCCCATCGTCTGGGCCGAAGCGGGCGCGAGCGCCGCGAGCGAGAGCGCGGCCGTCGCGAAAACAAGTCCTCTCATGTCACGCCTCCGTGGAAGGTTACGCCCCGACAACGCTCCGGGCGGAGATGGTTCCTTCACGAAGGGTGCGGCGAACGGCCGGCCGCTACTCCACCCAGCGCCCGCCGATCGTCCGCGAATGGCCGCGGAACTCCGCGATCACCTCGCCTCCGACCGAGACCTGGACGTCGTAGATGCCCGAGCGTCCGGTGCGCGACACCTCGTGCGCGGAGGCGACGAGCCGGTCGCCGCGCCGCCCCGGGCGGATGAACGTGATGGCGCAATGCTGCGCGACGGCACGGTCGCCGTGACTGTTGCAGGCGAAGGCGAAGGCCGAATCCGCCAGCGTGAAGATGAAGCCGCCATGCGCCGTGTCATGGCCGTTCGTCATCGCGGCCGTGACCTCCATGGCCATCAGCGCGTAGCCCGGGCCGATATCGAGGAGCTGCATGCCCAGCCCGGCGCTGGCGGGGTCGTTCGCCCACATCGCGTCGGCGGATGCGCGCGCGATGGCGTCGGGATCCGGGCCTTCCGCCTCGAGCTCCGGCCCCTCGTCGAGCTCCTCCGTCATGCGCCCTGCCCCGTGAACCGCGCCGGCCGCTTCTCCGCGAAGGCGGCGATGCCCTCGGCATAGTCCGGCATTCCGGCGGCGGCCTCCTGCAGTTCCGCCTCGAGGTCGAGCTGGGCGTCGAGCGTGTTGCTCGCCGAGGCGAGGAGCGCCCGCTTGATCAGCCCGAGCGCCGCGGTCGGCTGCGTCGCGAGATGGGCAAGAAGCTTTTCCGCCTCGCTCGCCAGTTCCTCGTCGTCGACCGCGCGCCAGATCATGCCCCAGCTCTCCGCCTGCTCGGCCGAGACCGCCTCACCCGTCAGGGCGAGCGCCCGCGCCCGGGCCTCGCCGACGAGCCGCGGCAGGAACCAGGTCCCGCCGGAATCGGGGACGAGCGCGATCTTCGCGAAGGCCTGGATGAACTTCGCCCGCCGCGCGGCCAGGACGATGTCGCAGGCGAAGGCGAGATTCGCGCCTGCCCCCGCCGCGACGCCGTTGACGGCGCAGACGACCGGCTTCGGCAGGGCACGGATGCGGCGGATGAGCGGGTTGTAATGCTCCCGGAGGAGATCGCCCACGGCAGAAGGCTCGCTGCCGATCTCTTCGAGATCCTGCCCGGCGCAGAAGCCGCGGCCGGCCCCCGTCAGCAGCACGGCGCGGCAGGTCTCGTCGGCCGCCGCCTCGTCCAGGGCCGCCGCGAGCTGGCGGTGGAGCTCGACCGTGAAGGAATTCAGTTTCTCGGGCCGGTTGAGCGTGATCTTGCGCCAGCCCTCCCGCATGTCGACCAGAACAGGCCCGTCCACCCGACCCTCCCGCTTGCGCCTCGATCTTCTGCCGTCCGCCTATCTGCGATCACGGGGCGCAACAAGTCCGGTCCCGGAGCGGCACGGCTCGAAAGCCCGTTCTGGCAGGCGCTCGAGCGCGTGCGCCCCCGCCACCAGCGAAGGAGCCGGGCCGCCTTGAGCTCCAGCCAGAGCGCGGAGCGTCCGACCGGCCCGCGCAGGAACGGGACATCCTGCGCGATCAGCAGCAGTCCGAGCGGCAGGAACTCGATCCCGACGACGGGCAGGAACCAGAACAGGCTCGATACGATGAAGGCGAGCCCGAGCGGGATGCGCCACCAGCGGGAGCTCGGGTGGCGCACGCGGCCGACGACGCGTCCGAGCCAGCCGGGAACATGCCGCTGGAGCACGTCGAAGGCCCGGTCCAGGTCTCGCTGTCCGTCCCGGGTCATGGCTGTGCAACCCGGACCCCCGTTCCGGGTTTCGCCCCTGCCGGAAGCCCGCCCGGCCGCGCCTCCGCTCCGTCCGTCTCGGTCGGCTCGGGGCGTTGCCCATAGGATGGCGCGGCGGCTAGGCTCCCGGCCGATCCCGCCTACAGGAGCGCATGGCTCAACTCTTCACCCCTCGGGCCACCGTGCGCTTCAGGGCCGCGATCATCCTCGTCCTGGCCGGCGGCCTGGCGATCGGGGCGCTCCTGTTCTTCTGGGCGAGGTCGGACCCGGCCTGGAACCTGGGCAAGCCCGCGAAGCAGCCGATCCCGTTTCAGCACAGCCTCCATGCCGGAACGCTCGGCATCGACTGTCGCTACTGCCACTCGACCGTCGAGCGCGCCGCCGCGGCCGGGATGCCGAGCGCCGCCGCCTGCCTCACCTGCCATTCCGAGATCTGGCAGGGCGCGAGCCTTCTCGAGCCCGTCCGGACCAGCGCCGCGCTCGATATCCCGATACCCTGGCTCTCCGTGCACCGGCTCCCCGCCTACGCATATTTCCACCACGGCATCCACGTCTCGGCCGGCGTCGCCTGCGAGAGCTGCCACGGGCGTGTCGACACCATGCGCGAGACCGTGAAGACGCAGACGCTCTCCATGGGATGGTGCCTCGATTGCCACCGCGACCCGGCGGGGCGGATCCGCCCCCAGGACGCCGTCTTCTCGATGGGCTGGACCCCGCACGACAGCTCGGCGCCGGAGGAGGTCAAGGCCTTCTACCGCGAGGCGCGCAGCCGGCTGACGGATTGCTCGACATGCCACCGCTGATCGACGGCCCTCCCCGCGGGCAACGCGACCTCGAGGAACTGGCCGACGCGGCCGAGGGGCGTCGCCTCGTTGCGCAGGTTTTCCCCGACATAGCCCAAGCGGGACCGGTGGACCGGCGCACGCTGCTGCAGCTCGTCGCCGCCTCTCTGGCCGCGCTCGGGATGGCGGGCTGCGACGACAGCCGGGACGGATCCGGGCATGCGCCGCTGCTCTCGCAGCCGCGCCGCACGCCCGGTCTGGCTCCCGGCGAGCCCGTCGTGTTCGCGACGACCCTCGAGCTCGACGGATACGGGCGCGGGGTGCTGGCAACCGCCGTCGACGGGCGGGCGATCAGGATCGACGGCAATCCGCTCCACCCCGCGAGCCTCGGCGCCGCGGATGTCTTCGCACAGGCGGAGATCCTGGCGCTCTACGATCCGGACCGCTCCCACGGACCGGTCGAGAAGGGCGAGCCGCGCAATCCGGCACAGGCGCAGGCCGAACTGGCGCGCTGGCGCGAGGCGCTCCTCGCCGCGTCCGGCCGCGGCACGGCCCTCCTGGTGGAGCCGAGCGCCTCGCCGACGCTCCGCCGATTGCTCGCCAGCCTCAGGCTCGCCTCTCCGGAGATCGCTCTCTACGCTCATGCGCCGCTGGTCGGAGATCAGGCGGCACGGGGCGCCGAACGGGCTTTCGGGCGGGCGGCCGACATCGTCTGCGACCTCGCCCATGCCGATGTCGTGCTGGCGGTCGGCGGCGACCTCTTCGGAACGGGGCCGGGCCACCTGCGCCATGCCATGGACTGGTCGGCGCGCCGGCGCGCGGCCGAGCGTCCCCTGCCCCGCCTGTTCTGCGTCGAGACCGCCCCGAGCCTCGCAGGCGCGCGCGCGGACCGGCGGATCGCGCTCCGCCCGAGCGGGATCGCGCCTTTCCTCGGGGCGGTCTTCTCCGGACTGGACGGGCAGGGTTCGCCGGACGCCCACCCGGCCGCCGTCGCGATGGCCGAGGCGCTGCGGCAGGCCGGCCCGGCAGGGCTGGTGACGGTCGGGCCGGAGCAGCCCCCCGAAATCCATGCGCTCGCGCATGCGATCAATCTGCGGCTCGGGGCCTTCGGACGCACCGTCCGGGCGATCGCGCCGGTTCTCTCCCGCGACCTCGGCTCGATCGCCGCGCTCGCGGAGGCGATCGCGGCCGGGCGGGTCTCCCGGCTCGCCATCCTGGGCGGCAACCCGGCCTACGACGCCCCGGCCGACCTCGAATTCGTCGCGCTCCTTCGGCGCGTGCCCGAGACGCTCCACCTCGGCCTCGCCCGGGACGAGACGGCGGCCCTGTGCCGATGGCATCTTCCTGCCGCGCATCCGCTCGAGAGCTTTGGAGATTCCCGCGCCTTCGACGGCACGATCTCCTTCCGGCAACCGGCCGTGCGGCGGGACGGCTTCCGCCTGTCGGCCGAGGAGGTGCTCGGCGCGTTTCTCGGCGACGGGTTCGGCGAGCGCGAGCGGCTGGCCGCAACATGGCGGAGCGCCTGGGGCGACGATTCCCCGCAGCGCTTCGAGGCCGCCCTCGCGGCGGGGGTGGTCGAGGGAAGCGCGGCGGAGCCGGTGAAGGTGACGCTCTCGCCGGATTGGGACCGGCAGGACAAGGCGCCGGCCCCGGGCGAGGTCGATATCGTCTTCGCGCCCGATCCGTGCCTGCATGACGGGCGCTACGCCAATAGCGGCTGGCTGCAGGAACTGCCGAAGCCGCTCACCAAGCAGGTCTGGGGCAACGCCGCCCTGATCGGGCCCGACACGGCGAAGAAGCTGGGCCTGGAGAGAGGCGACCATATCGAGGTCGGCCTTGCCGGGCGGGTGCTGCGATGCCCGGTCTGGCCGCTGCGCGGCCATGCCGAAGGCGCCCTGACCCTGCCGCTCGGCTATGGCCGGCGGGCGGCCGGGCGCGTCGGCACCGGCATCGGCTTCGATGCCTTCCGGATCCGCGGATCACAGGATCCCTGGATCTCGGCCGGGACCCTGTCGAAGGCAGCGGGGCGGGACGAACTCACCACGACCCAGCATCACGCCTCGATGGAGGGACGGCAGATCGTGCGCACGGTCGACGACCGCGACGCCGATCTGCAGGACCGGCCGCCGGAGGCTTCCCTCTATCCGGCCTGGCCCCCCGGCCGGCATGCCTGGGGCATGGCGATCGACCTCGACGCCTGCATCGGCTGCAACGCCTGCGTGATCGCCTGCCAATCGGAGAACAACATCCCCGTGGTCGGACCCGAGGAGGCCGCCCGGGGCCGGGAGATGCACTGGCTGCGCGTCGACGGGTACGAGGTAGGGGACCCGTCCGCCCCCGCGACCGCGTTCCAGCCGGTCCCGTGCATGCATTGCGAGAACGCGCCGTGCGAGGTCGTGTGCCCGGTCAACGCCACCGTCCATTCGTCGGAGGGGTTGAACGACATGGTCTACAATCGCTGCATCGGCACCCGGACCTGCTCGAACAACTGCCCCTACAAGGTGCGCCGGTTCAACTTCAGCAATCCCCGAAGCGGGCCCTATGCGACGCCCGAGGAGGCCCACAACCCGCAGGTCACCGTGCGCAGCCGCGGCGTGATGGAGAAGTGCACCTTCTGCGTCCAGCGCATCGCGGCGGCCCGGATCGCGGCCCGCATGGAGGACCGACCGATCCGCGACGGCGAGATCACGACCGCCTGCGCCAGCGTGTGCCCCACCCGCGCGATCGTGTTCGGCGACCTCGCCGACGCGGAGAGCGCGGTGTCCCGGGCGCGGGGGAGCGGCCGCAACTACGCGCTCCTCGGCGAACTCAACACGCGGCCGCGCACCACCTATCTGGCTCGCGTCGTTCCGGGCGGTGACGGGCCGTGAGCGGGGAAGCCGGGACCGCCCCTGCCGCCAGGCGGATCGCGGATGCGCCGCTCTCGCCGCGCTTCGGGCCGCTCTGGCGCCTGTCGCTCGGGCTCTCCGGGCTGCTGATCCTGACGCTCGCCGTGACGCTCGGTGCCTCCTGGCTGCGCGGGGTGGGCGTCTGGGGCGTCAACATCCCCTTCGTCTGGGGCTTCGACCTCATCAACTATGCCTGGTGGATCGGCGTCGCGAACGGCGCCTCGCTCTTCGCCGCGATCCTCGTCTTGCGCCGGCACGACCTGCGCACGGCCGTGAACCGCTTCGCGGAGGGGGCGGCCCTGATGGCGGTCCTCTGCGCGGCGATGTTCCCCATCATCCATCTCGGGCGGCCGTGGCTGTTCTACTGGACCTTCCCCTACCCCGCGACCTTCCAGGTCTGGCCGCAATTCCGCTCGACGCTCACCTGGGATTTCTGGGCGATCTCCACCCACGCGGTCATCACGTCGCTGCTCTGGTATGTGGGCCTGATCCCCGACCTCGCGACGCTCCGCGACCGTGCGCGCTCGCTCCGTGCCGCGCGCGTCTACGGCATCCTGGCGCTCGGCTGGCGCTTCTCGCTCCGGCAATGGGCCTATCATCAGGTGGCCTACCGCACGGCCGCGATCCTGGTCCTACCGCTGATCCTGGTGATGCAGTCCACCGTCGCCTTCGAGTTCGCCTCGACGCTCGTGCCGGGCTGGCACGACACGCGGCTGCCGCTGCAGTTCGTGGCCTCCGGCCTCACGCAGGGGCTCGCCACGGTTCTCCTCGTCGCCGCAATCCTCCGCCGCTCGCTCGAGCTCGGCTTCGTCATCGACGAGGAGGACATGGACCTTCTCGGCAAGCTCGTCCTCGCGAGCGGCCTCGTGGCCGGCTACCTGTTCCTCGACGAGATCCTGGCCGCCTTCCTGGCGGAGCCGGTCCGGCGCGAGGCCATGCTCAACCGCTGGACCGGCCCCTATGCGGGCTACGCCGCCGCCGCGGCCCTCCTCGCCGTGCTGGTGCCCCAGCTCCTCTGGAAGCGGTCGCTCCGGACCGGCCTGCTCGTTCCCGTCCTCGCCGGGATCGGCGTGAATGCCGGGGTGTGGTGCGACCGCTTCTCGCTGCTGATCGGTGGCCTGCAGAAGGATTACCTGCCCTCGATGTGGCGGAGCTACACGCCCACCCTCGTGGAGACCGGCCTCCTGGCCGGCACGATCGGGCTCTTCGCCGCGCTGCTCCTCCTCTTCGCGCGCTTCCTGCCGGTCGTCTCCATGTTCGAGGCGCGCCACGACGAGCATATGGAGCAGGCCTGATGGCGGCGCCGCTCCACGGCCTCATGGCCGAGTTCGCCGACCACGAGGCGCTGAGCCGCGCCGTCGAGGCGACGCGGGCTGCCGGCTATGGCCGGCTCGACGTCTACGCCCCGTTCCCGATGCGCGACCTCGCCCGCTCCCTCGGCTTCCACCCGCGCATCCTGCCCTGGATCGCGCTTCTAGCGGGAGCGTTCGGGGCCGCGCTGCAATACGGTTCGCAGTACTGGATGAACGCGGTCGACTACCCGCTGAATGTCGGCGGGCGGCCGCTCCATGCCTGGCCGGCCTTCCTCCCGGCGACCATCATCGTGGCCATCCTCTGGGCGGGCGGCGCGACGCTGATCGGCACCCTCCTGATCCTGCGCCTGCCGCGGCTCCACCACCCGGTCTTCGCCGCCGAAGGCTTCGAGCGCGCCTCGCAGGACCGGTTCTTCCTCGTCGTCCGGGCCGACGATCCGCTCTTCGACGCCGCCGCGACGGCGCGCTTCCTGGCCGCTCTCGCGCCGCGGCGCGTGCAGGAGGTTTCCGCGTGAGGGCGGTGCTCGCGTCCGGTCTCCTCGCCCTGCTTGCCGCCGCTTGCGACAGCGGCACGGAGGAGCGGCCGGGCACGGCCGCGACCCGCGCCGCGATGCGGCCGTCCGGCACCCTGCCGGAAGGCTCCGTGCCGCGTCCCTTCCCCGGCGCGTCGACGGACAGGCCGGCGGCGTCGCCCGCCCTGCTGGCGCGCGGGCGCGTCGCCTATGGCGCATTCTGCGCACCCTGCCATGGCGCGAGCGGAGGCGGCGACGGGTCGGTCGTGCAGCGCGGCTTCCCGGCTCCGCCGCCCTTCGCGAGCCTCGATGAGGCGGCGCGCGCGCCGGCCCGGATCGTGGACGTCATCCGCCATGGACACGGCCGGATGCGGCCGATGGCCGAGCAGGTCGGGAATGCGGATTCCTGGTCGATCGCCGAGCATGTCTCGCGCATGGGGACAGAACCGTGAGCGGGACCGATCAGGGGCGGGCGGGCCCGGTCTCCTGGGCGCGGGTCGCGATCATCGTCGCCTGCGGGGCGGCGGCCTCGGCCTTGGGCTTCCTGCTCCCGTCCGGGCTGGCCCTGGAGGCCTGGTTCCTCGCCTTCGTGACCGGCAGCGGCCTCGCGGTCGGCAGCCTCGGCGTGCTGATGCTCGGCCACATCCTCGGCGAGCACTGGCTCGACCCGGTCCGTTCGGAAGCGGAGGCTGCCGCGAGGACCGTCCCGCTCCTCGCGCTCTTCGCCCTGCCGCTCTCGGCCCGGCTTCCGGAGCTCTATCCCTGGCTCGCCGACCCGGATACCGCGGGACTGGGCGAGCTCCGCCGGGCCGTGCTGCTGCCCGACATGATCGTCCTCCGCGCGGCTCTCTATCTCACGGTCTGGTCCGCGCTCGCCTATTGGATCACGGGCACGCGCCACCCCTGGCGCGCGAGCGCCATCGGTCTTGCGCTTCTGGCGCTGACAGCCATGGCCGCGGCGGGGGACTGGATCATGGCGCGCGAGCCGCGCTGGCAATCCGGGCTCTTCCCCTTCGCGTTCGTGCTGACGCAGCTCCTCGCGGCGCTGGCCGGCGGCATCTTCCTGTCTCTCCTGCGCGGCGAAAGCCCCGCGAGCCACCGGATGGTCAGCCTGGAGCGCGCGCTGGTCACGCTCATGCTGCTGGCGATCTGGACGTGGTTCGCGCAGTTCCTGGTGGTCTGGCTGGCCAACCTCCCGGGCGAAGCCGCATGGTATCTCCGCCGCGCGGGCTCCTGGCTCCTGCCGCTCGGGGCGGCGGCCGCGGCCCTCGGCCTCGCCCTCGTGCTCCTGATCCCGGCCGGCGTCGGGCGCTGGAGAATGCTGGCCGGGAGCGCCCTCAGCCTCGTGGCCTACGGGCTCAAGATGCTGTGGCTCCTGCGCCCCGCCGCCCTGGAACCGGCGCTCACCCTCTGGGACCTTCTCGTCCCGCCCGGCCTCGCGATCCTCTGGGGGCTCTGGTTCGCGGCCGCCCACCGCCGGCGTCCGACCTTCCACAGCGAACGCCACGGAGAGGAGGCGCCCGCCTCCGGCTAGCCCAGTTCCTCCCCGAGCACCTCGCGCGCCCAGCGGAAGGCGCCGTTCGCGGCCGGGACGCCGGCATAGACCGCGCATTGCTTGAGCAGGGCGCGCAGCTCCTCGACCGTGACCCCGTTCCGGAGGGCGGGGCGGAGGTGGAGCTTGAACTCCTCCTCCTTGCCGAGCGCGAGGGTGAGCGAGAGCACGATCATCGAGCGCGTCTTCCAGGGCAGCGTGTCGTCGCCCCAGATCTCGCCCCAGGCGTAGCGGGTGATGAAATCCTGCCACGGGCCCGCGAAGGCGCCGGCATTCCTCAGCGAGCGCTCGACATGCTCGGCGCCGAGCACGGTCTTGCGGTTCTCGAGCCCCGCCTCGAAATCGCCCTGCCGGTCGCCGGGCACGGGCATCGGCTCCCGCTCCCCGGCCATGCCGCCGCGCAGAAAGCGCGCGATATGGGCCGTCAGCGCCTCGGCGCGCTCCACCGCGATCAGATGCGCGGCGTCCGGGACGACGGCGAATTCCGCGCCCGGAACGAGAGAGGCGATCTCCTCCCCCATGGCGACGGGGGTCGCCGGGTCCTGCGCGCCGGAGACGACGAGAGTCGGGGCCCGGATCGAGCCGATGCGCGGCCTGAGGTCCATCCGGCCGATGGCGAGGCAGCAATTCGCATAACCCTGCGGGTCGATGCTCTCCAGGAGAATGCGCCGGGTCGCGAGCGCGCCCTGGCTCGCCTGCTCGGGCGGCGTGAACCAGCGCTGGATCACGTTGTCGGCGAGGGCCGCCATGCCCTTGGCGCGCACGATCTCCGCGCGCTCCTGCCACAGCGTCTCGGGCGGCAGATAGGCGGCTGTCGCGACCAGCACCAGACGGTCGACCTTCTCGGGATGGAGCACGGCGAGCGCCTGGCCCGTCATGCCGCCGAGCGACAGCCCGACGACGTGGGCGCGTGCGATGCCGAGCCCGTCGAGGAGGCCGTTCAGGTCTTCCGCAAGGTCGTCGACCGAGAAGCCGGGAGGGGTCGTCTCCGAGCGGCCGTGGCCGCGGGTGTCGTAGCGCAGGCAGCGGAACTCGCCCGAGAGCGCCCTTTCCTGCGCATCCCACATCTCCAGCCTCGTCCCGAGCGAGTTGGAGAAGGCGATGACGGGCGCACCGTCCGGGCCCGACAGCTCGTAGAAGAGCTCGACGCCGTTCGCACGGATCTTCGGCATGAATGTAGGACTCCCTAGGCGCGCTGCAGCGCTTCTCTCGTCTTCGATATCTCGGCAAGCGCCCGATCGACCCATGGCGCAGCCGCCCTGACCGAAGGCATCGGATCGAAGGCGGCGTCCAGCCTCTCCGGGCCGAGCACGGCCATCGCCTCCGCATCCTCCGCGAGGATCTCGCGCAGGCTCCGGCCCGTTTCGCGCACCTGCGCGGCGGCTCGTTCGAGCTTATCGTGCGCCGCCCCGCCGCCGAGCTTGGCCGAGAGCTTCGCCGCGACGGCATCCGCGAAGAGGAGCCCCCGCGTCGCATCGAGATTGCTCAACATGCGCCCGGGATCGGGCACGATGCCGTCCGCAAGACGCCGGGCTTCGGCGAGCGCGCCCGACGCCATGCCGAAGAGGCTCGGCAGAAGGTGCCATTCGGCATGCCAGGCTCCCGCCGGACGCTCGTGCTCGGACGCCATGGCGGCGAAGAGCATGGCCGCGAAGCCGGGCGCGGCACCATGCGCGGACAGGATCACGGTCGCCGAGACCGGGTTGCGCTTGTGCGGCATGGCGGAGGAACCGCCGCGGCCGGGAAGGTGCGGCTCGGCAGCCTCGCCGACCTCCGTCGAGGCGAGGTCGACGATGTCCGTCGCCATCTTGGCGAGCGCGCCGATCAGGATGGCGAGCCAGGCGGCCGTGCCGGCGATCCCGGCCCGCCGCGTGTGCCAGGCGATCGGCGCGGAGGCGAGACCGAGCTCGGCCGCAACCGCATCGGACACGTCCGGCCCGTTCTCCTTCAGGGCCGACAGGGTCCCGACCGGGCCCGAAAGCGAGACGCGCAGCACGCGACGCCGCACATCGGGAAGTTCGGCTGCAACCTCCGCGATCCCGGCCGCCCAGACCGCGACCTTGAAGCCGAAGCTCGTCGGCTGCGCCTGCTGGCGGTAGCTGCGCCCCACACAGGGCGTCTCCCTGTGCTCCGCGGCAAGCCGGGCGAGGGCCGCCAGGACGGCGTCGAGTTCGGCCGCGACGAGATCGAAGGCCCGGGCGAGCTGGAGCACGAGCGCGGTGTCCAGAATGTCCTGCGTGGTCGCGCCCTTGTGGAAGGCGGGCTCCAGCTCCTTCGGCAGGCGCCGCCTGACCGCGCCGACGAAGGGGATCGTCGGAACGCCTGCCAGCGCCGTCGCCTCCCCGAGCTCGGCGAGGTCGAAGCTCTCGGGGCCGATCGCCTCGATCGCGGGCGCCAGCGCCTCGGGCACGAGGCCCAGCCGGGCCTCGGCCCGCGCCAGCGCCGCCTCGACGCGCAGCATGGCGGCCAGCCTCGCCCGGTCGGAGAAGACCTCCCGCATCCCGGCCGTCGCGAAGAGCGGGCCGACCAGTTCGGAATCGAGCGCCGAGAAGGTCATCGAGAGCCGCCCTTAGCAGCCCGCCACAGGCCGGTCGACAAAACCTTGGCTCTACTTCGCGCGCGGATCCAGCGCGTCCCGCAGCCCGTCGCCGAGCAGATTGAAGGAGAGCACCGTCACGAAGATCGCGAGGCCGGGGAAGATCGCCATCCAGGGCGCGTTGGTGAGGAAGCGCTGGGCCGTGTTCAGCATCGCGCCCCACGACGGCGCGGGCGGCTGCTGGCCGAGGCCGAGAAACGAGAGGCTCGCCTCCGCGATGATGGCGGTCGCGACCGTCAGGCTCGCCTGGACGAGAAGCTGCGGCAGGACGTTGGGCAGGACGTGCTCGACCGCGATGCGCCAGTTGCGGATGCCGACCGCGCGCGCCGCCTCGATGTAGAGCTCCGCCTTCACGGTGAGCACCTGACCTCGGGTGAGGCGGATGAAGATCGGCGTCGCCGTGATGCCGATCGCGATCATCGCGTTCGTGAGGCTCGGGCCGAGGAAGGCCGCGAGCGCGATGGCGAGGATCAGGAAGGGGCAGGCCAGCATGGCGTCGGTCAGGCGGCTGATCAGGCCGTCCACGAAGCCGCCGAGATAGCCGGCGAGAAGGCCGAGCGGCACGCCGATGCCGATCGCGATCGCGACCGAGACGAGCCCCGCCGCCATGGAGGCGCGGGCGCCGTAGATGATGCGGGCGAGGATGTCGCGGCCGACCTCGTCCGTGCCGAACGGATGCGCGCCCGTGGGCGGCTTGCGCACCGCGGACCAGCTCTGCGCCGTGGGGTCGTAGGGCGCGACATAGGGGGCGAGCACGGCGGCCGCCGCCACGAGGAGGATCACGGCGAGCCCAGCCATGGCCGAGTGCCGGGTCCTCAGCCGCGCCCAGGCCTGCCCGCCCGGGGTGCGGGGAGCGCTTCGTGTCCCCGTCGCGAGGAGGTCTCCGCCCGCCCCGCTCACGTGCGGAGCCTCGGATTGGCGAGCACGTAGCCGATATCGGCGAGAAGGTTCAGGGCGATGTAGCTCGTCGCCGTGACCAGCACGACGCCCTGCACCACGGCGTAGTCGCGGTTGAACACGGCGTCCACGATCAGCTTCCCGAAGCCCGGGATGGTGAAGATCTGCTCCGTGAGCACCGCGCCGGACAGCAGCGTGCCGAATTCGAGCGCCCCGAGCGTGATGATCGGCGTGAGCGCGTTCCGCATGGCATGGCGCAGCACGACCACGCGTCCCGGCAGGCCCTTCGCCCGGGCGGTGCGGACATAGTCGCTCGAGAGCGCCTGCAGCATCGCCCCGCGCGTATGGCGCATCAGGATCCCGGCGATCGCGTTGCCGAGCACGAAGGCCGGCATGATCGTGGTGGCGAGGCTCTGCCATGGATCCTCGAACGGGCTCACGTAGCCGGAGGCGGGCAGCCATCCGAGCGAGACCGCGAAGACGAAGATCAGCATGATCCCGAGCCAGAAGTTCGGCGTCGAGATGCCGACGAGCGACACCACGCTGACGAGGTAATCGACCCAGGTCCCCTTGGCGACCGCCGAGACGACGCCGGCCGTGACGCCGATCGCGAGCGCGATCAGCATCGCCATGGTGGCGAGCTGGAGCGTCACGGGGAGCTTCTGCGCGATGAGGTCGAGCACCGGGACGTTCAGCCGGATCGACTGGCCGAGATCGCCCGAGAGCACGCCCTTGATCCAGAAGAGGTACTGGACCGGGATCGGCTGGTCCAGGTGATAGCGCGCCCGGATCTGCGCGATCACCTCCGGGTCCTTGTCCTCGCCCGCCATGGCGAGCGCCGGATCGCCGGGCAGGAGCTGCTGCAGCCCGAAGATGATCACGGAGACGAAGAACAGCGTCGGGACGAGCTGGACGAGCCTTTGGCCGAGAAGCGCGAGCATGGGTCAGGCCGCCGGATGGGGGGCGTTTCCCCTCCCCCTCGTGGGGAGGGCAAGCCCGGCACGCTCTCTGCTTGCCTCGCGGTGCGGGCGGGAGCAGGGTCTCGCCGAACGGGGGATGCGGTCATGGAGCATCGTCGCCGCGGGGTTCTCGCCATGCTCGGGGCCGCCGCGCTCCCGCTCGCCAGTCCGAGGCAGGCCATGGCTCATGTGAAACCCGGTCGGCGCGACGTCCTCCTGGTGGTGGACGTGCAGAACTGCTTCCTGCCCGGCGGCTCCCTCGCCGTGAAGGATGGCGACGCCGTGATCCCGGTGATCAACGCGCTCGCACCGAAATTCCGGAACGTCGTCGTCACGCAGGACTGGCACACGCCGGACCACGCCTCCTTCGCGTCCGCGCACCCGGGCAAAAAGCCCTTCGAGACGGTGCAGATGCCGTACGGGCAGCAGGTCCTCTGGCCGGACCATTGCGTGCAGGGCACGCCCGGCGCCGAGCTTTCGCCCGCCCTGAGGATCCCGCATGCCCAGCTCGTGATCCGCAAGGGCCACGATCCCGGCATCGACAGCTACTCGGCCTTCGTCGAAGCGGACGGGAAGACCAGGACCGGGCTCGCCGGCTACCTCAAGGAGCGCGGGATCGAGCGCATCTTCGTGGCCGGTCTCGCGACCGATTTCTGCGTGGCCTGGTCGGCCATGGACGCCCGGAAGGCGGGGTTCGACGTCTTCGTCATCGAGGATGCCTGCCGCGGCATCGACCTCGACGGCTCCCTTGCCGCGGCCTGGAAGGAGATGGCGGCGGCCGGGGTGGAACGGACGGTCAGCGACGAGATCGTGTAGACGGCTTTCCTTCCGGGGCTCCCCACCGGCAAGCCCCGGAGCGGCGGCCATCGGCAGCGAAGTCGGGCCCACCTTCACTTCATCGTCAGCCCGACGACGCGCACGAGCCCGTCGGGATGCGCCTTGAAGCCCTCGAGCCTGGCGCTGTGCGCGATGATGACCGCCCGGTGATAGAGGTAGAGGATCGAGCCCTCGGTCAGGAGCTTGCCCGCGACCTTCTCGTAGATCGCCATGCGCTCGTCCTTTCCGCTTCTCGCCCGCGCCTCGTCGAGCCAGGCATCGACCTCGGGGCTGGAATACTTGCCGTAGTTCTGCGGCGCGCCGGTCTTGTGGAAGACGTAGAGGTTGCCGTCCGGATCCGGCCGCCCCGACCAGTTCAGCATATAGGCCTGGTAGCGTCCCGCTTCGGCCTCGTTCAGCGAGGTCGCGAATTCGGTGACGCGGATCTTCATGTCGAACCCGGCCTCGGCCGCCATGGCCTGGATCACTTCGGCGACCTGCCGCGTCTCGGGATTGTTCGGCACCATGTAGTCCACCGCGACCGGCGTCTTCACGCCCGCCTCCGCGATGAGCTTCTTGGCTGTCGCGATGTCGCGCGTCGGGACGGGAAATTTCTTCTGGTACCAGGGGTTCTCGGGATTGACCCACTGATTGCCCGGCCGGGCCGCCCCGTTGAACACGACCTGGTTGATCGCCTCGCGGTCGATCGCGAGGCTCAGCGCCTGACGGATGCGCGGATCCTGGCCGAGCGGGTTCTTCGCCGCCTCGCCGTTCGCGACGTTGATCGTCATCCCCATGTAGCCGAGGTCGATGCCCGTCGCGAGCTTCAGCCGCCGATCCGACTGGATCTCCTTGATGTCCGTCGCGAGCGCCCGCTCGATCAGGTCGAGCTGGCCGGATTTCAGGTTCGCGAGCCTGACGGTGGAATCCGGAATGGGTAGGTAGGTGATGCGATCGATCCTGACCCGGTCCTTGTCCCAGTAATCGGCGAAGCGCTCGACCACGATCCGGTCCTGCTGGACGCGCTCCACGAACCGGTACGGTCCTGCGCAGACCGGCTTCTGGCCGAATCTGTCGCCCGCCTCCTTGGCGGCTTTCGGCGACACCATCATGCCCGCCCGGTCGGTGAGCTGCGCGAGCAGCGGCGAATAGGCGTTCTTGAGGAGCAGCCTGACGGTCGTCGGATCGACGGCCTCGACCTTGTCGATGGCCGAGATCTCGGGGCGCCGGAAGGAGCCCTGCATGGTCAGATGCCGCTCGAGCGAGAACTTCACCGCCTCGGCGTCCATCGGCTCGCCGTCGTGGAATTTCACGCCGGGCCGCAGCTTGATCGTGACCATCTTCCCGTCCGCCGAGGTCTCGTGCGAGAGCGCGAGCTGGGGCACGATGTTGAGCTTGTCGTCGGTGTCGAAGAGCTTGTCGCAGATCGAAGCAAAGACGATGCGGCCCACATAGGTGCGCCCGAAGCTCGGATCGAGAACGTCCGGGTCTTCGGCGAGGCCGATGCGCAGATGCGTCTGGGCTGCGGCGAGCGTCGGCAGCGCGAGCGCGGCGCACAGAAGAGCCGAGCGAATGGCAGCGAACCTGAGCGACATCTGAACCCCCGGACGGCGCGAGCTTATGCAACGGCCGGGCCGGGTCCAGCGCGATCTTCCGCCGCGAGCCGCTCGGCGATGAATTGTTCGATCGCGTCCCGCCCGACGATGCCGGACGGCCGTGCCCGCGAGGGCAGCGCCTCGCGGTAGACGCGCGGGCGCCCCTTCCAGACCTCGAGGAGCCGGGCGAGCTCGGCGAGCGGGTCCGGATGGTCGTCGACCCGGATGTCGACGAGCGCGTATTCCTCGGCGTCGTGGATCAGCATGGCGGCCGATTGCCTGCCCCGCCTGTCGCCCCCGGCAGCCTCGCCGGCCAGGAGGGCGAGGAGAAGGCGCTCGAAGAGCGGACGGCCGGCCGATCGCTCGAAGGCGGAGATCGTCTCGGCCACGACCTCCGGGCCGGCGAGCATGTTGCCGGCGACGGAGAAGCCCTCGCGAACCTCGTGTCCACACCACGGCACGCAGGCGGCGCCCGTATAGGCGGCGTTGCGGCCGTCCGCGGCCATCAGGTGGAGCTGGCGGTCCGCCCTGCCCTCGTCGGCAGTCGTGAGCTCGCGGATGGCCTCCTCGGGCGCGGCGCCAGCCTTGAGCAGAGCGAGACCGCGCGGGCCGTAGAGCGGGTTCGCCATGGCCTGGGTCGCGACCGCGCCCACGCCCGTCTCGACGAAGGGCACCCGCGACCCGACCGCGAAGGCGCAGGTCGCGACCGCGATCCCGATCTGCCCCCGTTCAGGGTCGCGTGCGACGATGGACCAGGTCATGGGTAGAGCGCTTCCGAAGTTGACGGACGCGCTGTGCGTCCTTCGAGACGCGGCCACGGCGGCTCCTCAGGACGACGACGGTGAGTGCTGGCCCTGCTCCGACCTGCGTCATGCCGAGGAGGCCGGCGAAGCTGGCCGTCTCGAAGCACGCACCCACGCCTTTGTCGAGCGCCACGACGCCATCACCGCCCCGCCGCGTAGCCCTGCATGCCGCGCGGGTTGGCGGCGGCCTTCCGCCGGACGCCGTCCCGCGAGGCCGCCGTGAGCCGGCCCTCGGACCAATCCTCGCCGATCTCGACGATATGCCCGCGCCGCTGCAATTCCTCGATCGTGGCCTTCGGCACGCGCCCCTCCACGACGACCACGCCGGGCCGGGACGTCCTGGGCCAGAAGGACGACGGAAAATGCTCCGTGTGCCAGGCGGGCGCATCGATCGCCTCCTGCAGGTTCATGCCGGCATGCACATGCCGAAGGAAGAATTGCGGGATCCACTGATCCTGCTGGTCGCCGCCCGGCGAGCCCCAGGCGAGATACGGCTCGCCGTCGCGCAGGGCCATCGTGGGCGAGAGGGTCGAGCGGGGGCGCTTGCCGGGCATGAGCGCCGCAGGATGCTCCTCGTCCAGCCAGAACATCTGGGCGCGGGTGCCGAGCGGGAAGCCGAGCTCGGGGATCACGGGCGAGGATTGCAGCCAGCCGCCGGAAGGCGTGCCGGAGACCATGTTTCCCCACCGGTCGACGATGTCGAAATGGACGGTGTCGCCGCGCACGGCGCCAGCCTTCTCCAGCCGGCGCGCATCTTCCGCGGGCGCCGCGGCGCGCTGGATGCGGCCGACCGTCGGCTCGCCCGCGCCCGTCGCGCCGACCGCGACCCGCTCGCCTCCCTCGCGTGCGCCGATCGCCTTGCCGTAGCCGGGGATGGTCCCCGGCCGAAGCTCGAGGGAGGCCCGGTCCCCGATCAGGCGGCGGCGCTCGCCGTTATAGGTCTCGCCCAGGAGCTGCTCGACCGGCACGTCGACGAAGGCCGGATCGCCGTAGAAGGTGTCGCGGTCGGCGAAGGCGAGCTTCGCCGCCTCGACCTGGAGATGGATGAAGTCCGGCCCGGTCGGATCGAGCCCGTCGAGCGCGAAGCCGGAGAGGAGCGCGAGCTGCTGCAGCGTGGCCAGACCCTGGGTCCAGGGCCCGCATTTCAGCACGGTGTAGCGGCCGTAATCATAGGAGATCGGCGCCTCGACGCTCGCCTCCCAGGCGGCCATGTCCGCCCCCGTCAGCACGCCGCGATGGCGGCGGCCCGAGGTGTCCATCACCTCCTGCATGCGGCAGAACCGGTCGATCGCCTCCGCGACGAAGCCCTGCGACCAGCTCCGTCTCGCCCGCTCGATCTCCGCCTCCCGGCTCCCTCCCCCGCTTTCCGCCTCCTGCAGGATGCGCTCATAGGTCGAGGCGAGCCTGGGATTGGCGAAGAGCGAGCCCGCCGCGGGCACCTGCCCCCCGGGCAGGTAGAGCTCGGCCGAGGTCGGCCAGTGCTCGCGGAAGAGCTCCTCGACGGTCGCGATCGTGGCCGGGATCCGCTCGACCAGCGGATAGCCGTGGCGGGCATAGGAGATCGCGGCTTCGAGCACCTCGCGCAGGCGCATCGTGCCGTAGTCGCGCAGCATCAGCATGAAGGCGTCGAACGGACCGGGGATGCAGGCCGCGAGCAGCCCCGTGCCGGGCACGAGGTCGAGGCCGAGCGAGCGGTAATGCGCGATCGTGGCGCCGGCGGGCGCGGGCCCCTGGCCGCAGATCACCTCCGGCCGGCCCTTCCGCACGTCATGGACGATGATCGGCGCATCCCCGCCCGGGCCGTTCAGGTGCGGCTCGACGACCTGGAGCGTGAACGCGGTTGCAACGGCGGCGTCGAAGGCATTCCCCCCCTTCTCCAGGATGCCCATCCCGACCGCCGTCGCGATCCAGTGGGTCGACGCGACGACCCCGAAGGTGCCGTCGATCTCCGGGCGGGTGGTGAAGGGGCTCTGGTTGACGAGGCTCATGCTGTCGGAACGTCCGCCGGGAGAGAGCCGGGGACTTACCGCATGCGCCCCGGCAGCGCTAATCGATCCGGCCGGACCGCCTCAGCGCGGCGCGATGTGCAGGTTGTCCTTCGGCAGCAGGTTGCGGGCCGGGCCGCCGGTCTGCTGGCCGCCGCTCTGCTGCCAGGGCCGCAATTCGGGCCGATTGTCGTTGTCGCCGCCGGTGTCGTACTGCCAGGGCGGCTGCCACGGCGCCCGGCTGCGCCAGCCGGGCTGCTCGATCACCCGCGGGCCGTAGCCCGGATCGTAGCCGTAGGGCTGGGCCCCGGCGCTGGAGGCGCCGGCGAGCGCGGCGAGAAGGGCTACGGCCCCGAAAGCGTGTTTCACGTCCTGTCCTCGTCGATCCGTCCGGGGCTAGAAAGCGGCGGAAGCGCTACCGTTCCCCCGAGGTCCCGGTCGCCTCCGCCCGCCCAGGCTACCCTTTACCGAGCGAAGGCGTGAAATCCGTATCCGGCGTGACGCGGCGGCAATAGGCGGCCGCGAGACGGGCGCCCTCCTGCAGGTCCGTGAGCGAGAGCGTCTCCGAGGGCGTATGCATGTAGCGCAGCGGTATGCCGAGCAGGCCGGTCACCATGCCGCCGCGGGTCACCTGCATGGCTCCGGCATCGGTCGGCGTGGCCTGCGAGAAGACACGGACCTGGTAGGAGATGCCCTCCTCCTCGGCCGCCCGCACGAGGAGGTCGAAGAGCGCGTGGTTGATATTCGGGCCGCGCGAGATGATGGGCCCGCTGCCGAGCGCGATCTGTCCGTGCTCGCGCGGATCGAGGTTCGGGATGTCGGTCGCGTGGTCCATGTCGATGGCCAAACCCGTAAGCGGCCCGATCTCGTAGGTGGCGGTCCTGGCCCCGCGGGAGCCGATCTCCTCCTGCACCGTGCCGAGCCCGTACACGCCGACCTCGGGATGAAGGCCGCCGCTCTCGGCCAGCGACCGGAGCGCCTCGGCGACCACGAACAACCCCGCCTTGTTGTCGAAGGCACGGGCAGCCGCGCGGTCGCCCATCAGGGGACGGAACTCCTGCTCGAAAGTGACCGGGTCGCCGAGCCGGACCACGCCCTCGGCCTCCTGGCGCGAGGACGCGCCGATGTCGATCCAGAACCGGTTCATCTGGGGACGATTTGCCCGCTCGCCGGGGTGCAGGAGCTGGAACGGGCGGCTGCCGACAACCCCGCCGATCCGCTCGCGCCCATGCACCCATACGCGCTGTCCGACCGCGACCACGTCGTCATGGCCGCCGATCGGGCTGAAATGGAGCAGGCCGTCTTCCCCGATGTGATGGATGACGAAGCCGATCTCGTCCATATGGGCCGACAGCATGACTCGGATGCCGGCATCCGGATTGATGATGGCGACCGTGTTGCCATGGATGTCCGTACGGACATCGTCGACGAACCTCTTCGTGTAGTCGCGATAGACCTGCGCGACAGGCTGCTCGTAGCCGCTGGGAGATGGCGCCCGGACGAGCGCCTTCAGAAACCCGAGGGATTCGGGTCGCATTCCGGCCTGGCTCTCCGCTCCGAATGGCAGCGGAAGGAAACGCCGGCTCCCCGTCCAAGCTCCGGTTCAGATGCGGACGGATCACCGGACCGGCATGAGCCACAGGCTCGCCCCCGGCGGCGCCTGCCTTCGCAGGCCCGCCGCGTTCGGACATCCGCAAATGCCTTCGGAACGCCGCGGCGGCGAGCGCCCCGCTCAGCCTGCCGCCGCGGCGGAGCCGGCGATCTTTTCCTGCGTCTTGGTGTCGAAATCCGCGGCGTCGTGGCGCTCGTGCAGCTGCTCGGACGGATCGCCCGTGATGCGGTTCACCATGCGGCCGCGCTTCACGGCGGGCCGGGCGTGGATCTCGTCGGCCCAGCGCTGGACGTTCCTGTAATCCTGCACCTGGAGGAACTCCGCCGCCCCATATTGCCAGCCCTTGGCCAAGCCGCCGTACCAGGGCCAGATCGCCATATCGGCGATGGTGTAGTCGTCGCCGGCGACGAACTTCGTCTCGGCCAGCCGGCGGTCGAGCACGTCCATCTGACGCTTCACCTCCATGGCGTAGCGGTCGATCGCGTATTCGATCTTCACCGGCGCATAGGCGTAGAAATGGCCGAAGCCGCCGCCGAGGAACGGTGCGCTGCCCATCTGCCAGAAGAGCCAGGACAGGGTTTCGGCCCGCGCCGGCTGCTCGGTGGGCAGGAAGGCACCGAATTTCTCGGCCAGGTACAGGAGGATCGAGCCGGATTCGAAGACCCGGATCGGCGTCGCGCCGCTCCGGTCGACGAGAGCCGGAATCTTGGAGTTCGGGTTCACGGCGACGAAGCCGGTCGAGAACTGCTCGCCTTCGCTGATCCGGATGAGCCAGGCGTCGTATTCCGCCTCCTTATGGCCGAGGGCCAGCAGCTCCTCCAGCATGATCGTGACCTTCACGCCGTTCGGGGTGCCGAGCGAGTAGAGCTGGAGCGGATGCTTGCCGACCGGGAGCTCCTTCTCGTGCGTGGGGCCGGCGACCGGCCGGTTGATGTTGGCGAAGCGGCCGCCACTGGCCTTGTTCCAGGCCCAGACCTTCGGCGGCGTGTATTCGGACGAGCTGCTCATTCTCGCATGGCTCCAGCTTCCGCGCAGGGCGCGCGCTACGCTCAAGCCTAGCGGAAGCGGCGACGCAATGCGCGACGCCGGCGCGGCGGCGAGCCATGATGCGCGGACATGCCGGCCTCCCCAAAGCGAAGGGCCGCCCCTGCGGGCGGCCCTTCCATTGTCTTGCACGGTCAGATCAACACGTGGCGGCGGCGCTTCTCAGCGCGGCCGGTGAACCCTTCAGCCCCGCGCCTCGAAGGAGGCGGAGGTCAGGGTCACGGCGATCGGTGACCGCACCATATGACAATGAGACACTCGATCACCTCCTTTCAGTACGTTGCAGGGACCCCAATATGGGTGCAGAGCTGCACTGCACAAAGAGTCCCGGCACCATCGCCTGTGGACAGATCGCCGCTGTCCCGCCGAACCGATTCCGCTACGCCCAACCATGACCCAGACTTCCCCGGCGCTCCCGGCCGAGCGCCGCCGCACCTTCGCGATCATCTCGCACCCGGACGCCGGCAAGACGACGCTCACCGAGAAGCTCCTCCTGTTCGGAGGCGCCATCCAGCTCGCCGGCGAGGTGAAGGCGAAGCGCAACCGGGTCTCGACCCGCTCCGACTGGATGGGCATCGAGAAGGAGCGCGGCATCTCGGTCGTGACCTCGGTCATGACCTTCGAATATGCCGACCGCGTCTTCAACCTGCTCGACACGCCCGGCCACGAGGACTTCTCCGAGGACACCTACCGCACGCTCACGGCCGTGGACTCGGCCGTGATGGTGATCGACGCCGCCCGCGGCATCGAGGCGCGCACGCGCAAGCTGTTCGAGGTGTGCCGGCTGCGCGACATCCCCATCGTCACCTTCATCAACAAGATGGACCGCGAGAGCCGCGACCCCTTCGACCTCCTCGACGAGATCGAGAAGACGCTGGCGCTCGACACCGCGCCCGTCACCTGGCCCATCGGCCGCGGCCAGAGCTTCGCAGGTACGTTCGACCTCGCCCGCAACCTGGTTCGGCGTCTGGATGCCGACGAGGACGCGATTCCCGTCTCCGGCCCGGACGACCCGAAATGCGTCGGCCTTCTGCCGGAGCACGAGCGCGAAGCCTGGCTCGAGGAGGTGATGCTCGCCCAGGAAGGGCTGAAGCGCTTCGAACTCGGCCCCTTCCGCGAGGGGCACCTCACGCCCGTCTTCTTCGGCTCGGCGCTGAAGAATTTCGGCGTCCGCGACCTCATCGACTCCCTCGCCGAGATCGCGCCGTCCCCCCGCGGCCAGGAGGCGGACAAGCGCCTCGTCACCCCCGACGAGCGCGGCATGACCGGCTTCGTGTTCAAGATCCAGGCGAACATGGACCCGAACCACCGCGACCGCATCGCCTTCATGCGGGTCTGCTCGGGCCGGCTGGAGCGCGGCATGAAGGCGAAGCTCGTCCGCACCGGCAAGCCGATCTCGCTCTCCGCGCCGCAATTTTTCTTCGCCCAGGACCGCGCCATTGCGGACGAGGCCTGGGCGGGGGACGTCGTCGGTATCCCGAACCACGGCACCTTGCGCATCGGCGACACGCTGACGGAGGGGGAGGACCTCGCCTTCAACGGCGTCCCGTCCTTCGCGCCCGAGATCATGCGGCGCATCAAGCTGTCCGACCCGATGAAGGCGAAGAAGCTGCGCGAGGCTTTGCAGCAGATGGCCGAGGAAGGCGTCGTGCAGCTCTTCCTGCCGCAGGACGGCTCGCCCGCCATCGTCGGCGTCGTCGGCGCGCTGCAGCTCGACGTGCTGAAGGAGCGCCTGAAGGCCGAATACGGCATTCCGATCGACTACGAGCAGAGCCGCTTCACCCTCGCGCGCTGGATCATGTCGGACAAGAAGGGCGAGGTGGAGCGCTTCTCGGACGCGCACCTCTCGTCCATGGCGAAGGACCTCGACGGCGCCCCCGTCTTCCTCGCCCCCTCCGCCTACCAGCTCTCCTACGAGCAGGAGAAATGGCCGGACGTGACCTTCACGGACGTGAAGACCTACCAGGCGCGCGACAGGGCGGCGTAGGCCGGCCGCAGATCTCCCCGCGCGCCGCGACGTGAGCAGCCTGTCGGGCGGCGCTCGCCCTGCTATAGAGCGTCGGGCACTACGGAGAGAGGCGGCGAGCCTGCGCCCGGACCACGCGTCGAACCGATGAGCGACTGGATCAGACCCCCAGGCCCCGCTCCGGCCGAGCGGGCCGATGGCGGCTTCGATGCGAGGCCCTATCTCTACGCGGCGATCCTCATCGGGCTCGGCGCGGCGGCGCGGCTGATGCTCGATCCGCTGCTCGGCGACCGGGCGGTATTCCTGTTCTTCGTGCCGGCGCTCCTCGTCGGCGCCGCAGGAGGCGGCATCGTTCCGTGCCTCATCGCGACGCTGCTCGGGGTCGCCGTCGGCTCAGCGATCCACATGCGGGAGCAGGTGATCCTGGCCAACCAGGTCGACGCGCTGCTTTTCGCGCTGCTGGGCATCTCCATCGCGCTCGGCGGCGAGCGGCTCCGCTCGATGCAGCGCCGGACCTCCGAGATTACGCAGGCGCTGCTCGAACGCGAGGCGCATCTGCGCTCGATCCTGGACACCGTGCCCGACGCCATGATCGTGATCGACGCGGACGGGCTGATGCAATCCTTCAGCACCGCCGCGGAGCGGCTCTTCGGCTACAGCGCCCAGGAGGTGCTCGGGCGCAACGTGTCGATGCTGATGCCGGAGCCGGACCAGAGCCGGCACGACGCCTATCTCCGCCGCTACCGCGACACCGGGGAGCGCCGCATCATCGGCGTGGGCCGCGTGGTCACGGGCATGCGGCGCGACGGATCGACCTTCCCGATGGAGCTCGCGGTCGGCGAGATGCGCAGCGGCGAGCGCGTCTTCTTCACGGGCTTCATCACGGACCTGACGGAGCGGCAGCAGACGCAGGCGCGTCTCCAGGAGCTCCAGGCGGAGCTGGTCCACGTCTCGCGCCTCACCGCCATGGGCGAGATGGCCTCCACGCTCGCGCATGAGCTCAACCAGCCGCTCGCCGCGGTCAGCAACTACATGAAGGGATGCCGGCGGCTGCTCGACCAGGGCGAGGCCGCCGCTCTCCCCAAGGTGAAGGAGGCCCTGGACAAGGCCTCCGAACAGGCGGTGCGGGCCGGGCAGATCATCAGGCGGCTGCGGGATTTCGTGTCGCGCGGCGAGACCGAGAAGCGGGTGGAGACCGTCTCCCGCCTCATCGACGAGGCGAGCGCCCTGGCCCTCGTGGGGGCGGGTCAGCAGGGCATCGTCACCCGGCTCGACCTCGACCCGCGGGCTGCGACCGTGCTGGCCGACCGCGTCCAGATCCAGCAGGTGCTGGTGAACCTGTTGCGCAATGCGGCGGATGCCATGCAGAGCACGGAGCGGCGCGAGCTCGGCATCGCGAGCCGGCTCAAGCCGGACGGAATGGTGGAGATCAGCGTGGCCGATACCGGTCCCGGCATCTCGGAGGAGGTCGCGGACCGGCTGTTCCAGCCCTTCGTGACCACCAAGGCGACGGGCATGGGCGTCGGGCTGTCGATCAGCCGGACGATCGTGGAGGCCCATGGCGGGCGGCTCTGGGTCGAGCGCAACCCGCAGGGCGGGGCGACCTTCCGCCTGATCTTGCCGGCCACGGCTGTCGGAGAGCCGATCGATGCAGAGTGAGACGAACCCGCTCGTCCATGTGGTGGACGACGACGACGCCATGCGCGAGTCGCTGGAGTTCCTGCTCGATTCGTCCGGCTATTCGGTGCGGCTCTATCACGGCGCGCAGCCGCTTCTGGACGCGCTTCCCAAGATCGCCGACGGCTGCGTCCTCACCGATATCCGCATGCCGGGCATGGACGGGATCGAACTCCTGAAGCGCATCCGCGCTACCGGGCGCACGCTGCCGGTGATCGTCATGACGGCCCACGGGGACGTGCCGCTGGCCGTGGAGGCGATGAAGCTCGGGGCCGCCGACTTCATCGAGAAGCCCTTCGACGACGAGGTGCTGCTCGGCGCCATCCGCTCCGCCGTCGAGCAGAGCCGGACGGAGGCGGCCGACCCGGCGATCCAGGACTTCACGGAACGGCTTGCGCGCCTGACCCAGCGCGAGCGCCAGGTCTTCGACCGTCTGGTCGCGGGCGAGCCGAACAAGGTCATCGCCCGCCATCTCGAGATCAGTCCGCGCACCGTGGAGATCTACCGGGCGAACGTCATGAGCAAGATGCAGGCCGCCAGCATCTCGGAGCTGGTCCGGCTGGCCGTGCGGGCGGGCGCGGCCTGACGAGCGCGAGGCCGGCGAAGGCTTGATCGACATCAAGGCGAGCCGCGCTGCAGGTGGCTAGCCTGCATGCCATCCTGCTCGATTTCGCCGGCTCGCGCCGGCCCGAGGCCATGGCCAGCCAAGACCGCAAGCCCGTCTTCGTCGTCGACGACGACCCGGGCGCTCTCAATTCGCTTCGCTTTCTGCTGGAGAGCGAAGGCTACGACGTCTTCACCTTCCGGGACGGCGAGGAACTGCTGTCGTCGCTGCCGCGGCCGGAACCGACCTGCCTGATCATCGACTTCAAGCTGCCCGCCATGGACGGGATGGACCTGTTCCGGCGCCTGCGCGAGCGCAACGTCCTGGCGCCCGTGATCCTCGTCACCGGCCATCCCGACCCCGCCATCCGCAGGCGGGCGGACAAGGCCGGGCTGGACCTCATCGAGAAGCCGCTGTCCCAGGACGTCCTCCTGAGCGCGGTCGAGGCCGCACGGGCCGGCCGCTTCCGCCGTCCGGAACTCTCCGCCTGACGCGGAGGACGTGGCGACCGGCGATGCGGGCTTGCGATGGATCAAGGGGCCTGCCGCGCTGCGGGTCTAAGCATCCGGCGCCGGAACATGCGGCTAAGGGGTTGCCCGTAAGGGGCCGCCCTTAAGCGCTCGCCCCGAATATCGCGTGCGGTGGCCCACCGGTACCTCTCTCGATGCCTGAGACGAGGACCCGCCGATGAGGCTCGACACCAACACCCTGAACACCGCACGGCCCGCCGGAGGGGCGGCGCTGCCCCCGTCCGGACTGCCCGAGATCGCGCTGTTCGCCGGCTGCCCGGAGCTGATCGGCTCGCCCTTCTCCTATGCCCGCGAGGAGGAGGTCTATGGCGAGGGTGAGGAGACGGAATACGTCTACAAGATCGTGTCGGGCGCGGTGCGCACCTGCAGGATCCTGGCCGACGGCCGCCGACAGATCCACGGATTCCACCTTCCGGGCGACCTGTTCGGCTTCGAGCCCGGCCAGACGCATCGCCTGACCGCGGAGGCGATCGCCGACACCAGGGTGCTCATGTTCAAGCGCCGCCAGCTCGAGCGCATCGCGACCCGCAACGTGGAGGTCGCCTGCCAGCTCTGGACCATGACGGCGAGGAACCTGCAGCATGCGGAGGAGCACATGCTGCTCCTCGGCCGGCGCACGGCGCTGGAGCGCGTGGCGGCCTTCATCATCGAGATGGACGCGCGCCTCGGCGGCACCGGGTCGATCGAGCTGCCGATGTCGCGCCGCGACATCGCGGACTATCTCGGCCTCACGCTCGAGACCGTCTCCCGCTCGGTGTCGCAGCTCCAGCAGGACCGCGCGCTCGCGCTTTCGGGCGCCCGCCGGGTCGTGCTGAACAGGCCCGCCATGAGCCGCATCGTCGAGGATTGAGGCTTTCGCCTCACCCTGAAACGACGACGGCGGCGGGACGTCCCCGCCGCCGCCTCTTGGATCCAGCCGGCGATCGCCGTCAGTTCGCGACCGCGCCCGCCGCCTTGAGGACCGGCGTCCAGCGCGCGACCTCGCTCTCGACGAGCTTCTGCAGCGCCTCGGGCCCGCGCTCCGCGCCCTCCGGGATGACGCCGCCGAGATCGAGCAGGCGTTTGCGGGTGTTCTCGTCCGAGAGCGCCTTGTTCAGCGCATCCACCAGCTTCGCGCGCACGTCGGCGGGCAGGCCCTTGGGGCCGAACACCGCGTTCCAGGCCGACACCTCGTAGCCCTCGAGCCCCGCCTCCTTGGTGGTCGGAACGTCGGGCAGGGCCGGCGAGCGCTGCGGCGTCGCGATGGCATATGCCCTGATCGTGCCGCCCGTGATCTGCGGCGCGACGTTGACGATCTGGTCGGTCATGAAGTCGACCTGGCCCGACATCAGGTCGTTGAGCGCCGGGCCGGTGCCGCGATAGGCGACCATGGTCGGCTTGATGCCCACGACGGAGGTGAAGAGCACGCCGGTCGAGTGGGAGACCGAGCCCACGCCCGCATGGGCCATGTTGGTCTTGGTGTCGTTCGCCTTGAGATGGGCCAGGAAAGCCTTCAGGTCGCCGGCCGGATAGTCCTTCTTCGCGACGATCACGATCGGCGTGCCCGCCGCCATCCCGATCGTGTCGAAGCTGTTGGCCGGGTCGTATTTCAGGTTGGGATAGAGCGCGGGCGCCGCGCCGTGCGTGCCCATATGGCCCATCATGATCGTGTAGCCGTCGGGCGCGGCGCCGGCCGCGCGGGTGATGCCCGTCGTGCCGCCGGCTCCGGCGACGTTCTCGATCACGACCTGCTGGCCGAGCGTTCGGGACATGTGGTCGCCGACGATGCGGGCGATGACGTCCGTCGGTCCGCCGGCCGCGAACGGCACGATCATGGTGATGGGCCGCTGCGGATAGGTTTGCGCGGAGGCCGCGCCGGCCACAAGGCCGAGCGCCGCGGCCGCGATGCTGATGAGCTTCTTCAAAGGATCCTCCCTTGCACGCCCGCCATGTCGTCCGGAGACGCCGCGCCCGCAAGCCCAGGAAAGCCGTCCTGACCTCCGTCTTTCGGCGGATGGTCAAGGGGGCGTGGTGAACGCGGCCGGGACTTTGCCCGGCTACGCCGCCGGCGGGCCGGCCTCAGTCGTCGACGAACACCTCCTCGCGGCTCTTCCGGATGGAGGGCAGGAGCGCGAGCGCCAGCATGACGATGGCGATCACCAGCAGCACGGCCGAGACCGGGCGCTCGATGAAGGTCATCATGTCGCCGCGCGAGATGATGAGCGCCCGCCGCAGGTTCTCCTCCATCAGCTTGCCGAGCACGAAGCCGAGCAGGAGCGGGGCCGGCTCGAAGCCGAACTTGATCAGAGCGTAGCCGATCAGTCCGAAGAGGCCGATGAAGAAGACGTCCGTCGGCAGCGAGTTGATCGAGTAGATGCCGATCGAGCAGAACATCAGGATGGCCGGGAACATCAGCCGGTAGGGCACCTTCAGGAGGCGGACCCAGAGCCCGATCATCGGCAGGTTGATGATCAGCAGCATCAGGTTGCCGACCCACATCGAGGCGATCATGCCCCAGAACAGGCTCGGGTTCTTGGTCATGACCTGCGGGCCCGGCACGATGCCGTGGATGGTCATGGCGCCGACCATGAGGGCCATCACGGCATTCGGCGGGATGCCGAGGGTCAGAAGCGGGATGAAGGAGGTCTGCGCGCCCGCATTGTTGGCGCTCTCCGGTCCCGCGACGCCCTCGATGGCGCCCTGGCCGAAGCGGCGCGGATCCTTCGCGAGCTTCTTCTCGATCGTATAGGAGGCGAAGGGTCCGAGCACGGCGCCGTTGCCGGGCAGGATGCCGAGGATGCCGCCGATGAAGGTGCCGCGTAGGATCGGCTTCGCGGAATCCTTCATGTCCTGCATGCTCGGCAGCAGGCGTCCGATCGCCTGCTTGACGACATCGCGGACCTCGGTGTGGTCGAGATTGCGCAGGATCTCGGCGACGCCGAACAGTCCCATCGCCAGCACGGCGAAGTCGATGCCGTCCGACAGGAACTGCATCCCGAAGGTCATGCGCTCCTGGCCAGTCTCGAGGTCGGTGCCGACCGTCGAGAACAGGATCCCGACGAGGATCATGGCGATGGCCCGCAGGATCGAGCCTCGCGCCAGCACGACCGCGAAGACGAGACCCATGACCATCAGGGAGAAGTACTCGGCCGGCCCGAATATGAGCGCGAGCCTGGTCAGCGGCGCACCCACGGCCGCGATGAAGACCGTCGCCACGCAGCCGGCGAAGAAGGACCCGATGGCCGCGATGCCGAGCGCGACGCCCGCCCTGCCCCTCCGGGCCATCTGGTGGCCGTCGAGCGTGGTGACCACGGAGGTCGCCTCGCCGGGGATGTTCACCAGGATGGCCGTGGTGGAGCCGCCATATTGCGCGCCGTAATAGATGCCGGCCAGCATGATGAGGGCGCCGGTCGGGTCGAACTTGAAGGTGATCGGCAGCAGCATCGCGATCGACGCCACCGGCCCGACGCCCGGCAGCACGCCGACGAGCGTTCCCACGAGACATCCGACGAAGCAGAGCAAGATGTTGAGCGGGATCGGCACGACGCCGAGGCCGGGGATGTCGACAGGGATCAGCCCGAAAACGGTGCCGAAGCCGAGGCCGAGATTTGCGATGAGGTCGCCCATCAGACGGGTCCGGTCACGAGAGGAAGCTGGAAGCGGGCATCAGATCGTCCCGGCATGCTCGTCGGGGACGACGTCGATCGGCTCGGCGGCGCGTCTGCGTCGATGCGTGGCGGCGAAGATGATCACCGCGAGCGCGACCAGGATCCCGGCCGTTGCGCGCAGGCGCGCGTCGCTCGACCAGCCCGACGGGTAAAGGTCGGCGAAGACCTGCGGATACATCGGAATGGGCAGGTTCAGGAGGTCGCCGAACAGCACCATGCAGAAGGAGGTGAGCGCCAGAGCCAGGATGGCCAGCTCGCGGAACCTGGCCTCGTGCGTGGCGAAGCCGGAGATGAAAATGGCGAGCGGGCCGGCTCCGAGCAGCCCGAGCTGCGGCACCTGAAGCGCGCCGAAGGCGAAGCCCCGGATCGTCAACCCGAAGCACAGGATGGCGATGCCGACCACGACCGGGCCGCGCAGCGAGAAGCCCTCGAGCGGGTGACCGTCCCTGGTGAGCCCGACCACGACGAGCGCGATGCCGCAAAGACCTATGCCGACGGCCAGCCAGCGCGGCAGCATGGCCGGGCCCATCGCCCGGAGCGTGCCCTGCGGCAGGTCGCTCGTCAGCCAGATGGCGAAAAGGGCGAGCGCGACGAGGACGAGCCCCGAGACGAGGCTCTGGGGGCCGCGGACCGGCCCCCGCCTCGAGGGGACGCGGTCAGTTCCAGCATGCATGCACTTTCCTCCCGGGCCGGATTTCGCGAGGTGCGGCCTCAAGGCTTGATGCACAGAGGGCGGCGGCCGATCAAGAGCGGCCGGCCCCCAATCCCTCTCAATCCAGCTTGGCTCCGGAGGCTTTCACCACCTGCGCCCATTTGGCGTGCTCCGCCCGCACGTAGGCCATCAGCTCGGCCGGGCTCATCGGCCGGATCTCGCCGCCGAGCTCGGCGAAGCGCCTCTTCAGGTCCTCGCCTTCGAGCGCCTTGCGCACCTCGGCGTTCAGCTTGTTCAGGATGTCCGGCGGCGTCCCCTTCGGGGCGAAGAGCGCGAACCAGCTCGAAGCCTCGAAGCCGGGCAGGCCGCTCTCGTCCAGCGTCGGCACGTCGGGCAGGGCGGGGGAGCGCCGGGAGGAGGTCACGGCGAGCGCCCGGAGATTGCCCGCCTTGGCCTGCTCGATGGATGAGGGAAGGTTGTCGAACATGACGTCGACCTGCCCGCCGACCAGGTCGTTGATGGCCGGCCCGGACCCGCGATAGGGCACATGCGGCATCTCGATCCCGGTCATCTGCTTGAACAGCTCGCCCGACAGGTGGATCGAGGTGCCGTTGCCGGACGAGGCCATGTTGAACTTCTTGGTCGAGGACTTCGCCTCGGCGATGAAGTCCTTCACGTTGGTGGCCTTCACGTTCTTGGGATTGACCACCATCAGGTTCGGCACGCCCGCCGCGAAGGCGACCCCTTCGAAGTCGTTCAGCGGGTCGTAGGGCATCTTCGAATAGAGGCTCGCATTGATGGCATGCGTGCCCACCGTACCCATGACCAGCGTGTAGCCGTCGGGCGGCGACTTCGCGACCGCGTCCGCCCCGATATTGCCGCCCGCGCCGCCGCGATTGTCGATGATGAATTGCTGTCCGAGCGACTGGCTCAGCTTGTCCGCGATCAGGCGCGCGAAGATGTCCGTCGTGCCGCCCGCCGCAAAGGGCACGACCACCCGGACGGGCCGGTTCGGATAGGCTCCCTGGGCCGAGGCGGCGGCGGAGAGCCCGAGAAGAGCCGCGACGCCGATGGCGGCCGAGACGAGACGTTTCATTCCCAAGATCCTCCCTGCCCGGCGCGTCCGCCGGCCGTTGCCGCCCCTTTAGCAGAGCCGCGGCCGTGCAAGCCACCCGCTTGCGTCCATCCGCCTGCCGCTCCACTCCTGCGGCTGCAACGGGCGAGGTGCGACATTGGGCGAACCGTTCAAGAACCTGGCCTGGGACGACTTCCGGCTCGTGAAGGCGATCGCCGAGGCGCGCGGCCTCGCCGGGGCGGCGGCTGCCACGGGCGTCAACCATTCCACCGTGTTCCGGCGGCTCGGGCAGATCGAGGCGGCGCTCGGGGCGAAGCTCTTCGAGCGCCACCGCTCGGGCTATACCCCGACGCCGGTCGGCGAGGAGATGGTGTCGCTCGCCTCACGGCTCGAGGCGGACATCACGGGCTTCACGCGGCGGCTGGCCGGCAACGAGATCGCGGCCGCGGGCGACCTCCGGGTGACCACGAACGACTCGCTCCTGGTGCACCTCCTCACGCCCATCCTCGCCCGCTTCCGGCGGCGCTGGCCGAGCGTGCGGCTCGACATCATCCTCGCGAACCAGGCGCTGAACCTCTCCAGGCGCGACGCCGACGTCGCCATCCGGGCGACGGACAGCCCGCCGGATACGCTGGTCGGGCGGCGCGCGGCGGCCATCGCCTGGGCCCTCTACGGCCGCCGGGACGTGTTCGAGGGCGGGGCGCCGGACCTGGAGACGCTCGCGGCCGGGCACGACTGGGTGTCGCTCGGCGAGAACCTCGCTCATCTGAAGGCCGTCCAGTTCGTCCGGCGGCAGGTTGCGCCCGAGCGCATCGCCTACCGGGTGAACACGGTGCTGGGGCTCGCGGAAGCGGTCGCGGCGGGGCTCGGCCTGGGCCACCTCCCCTGCTTCATCGGCGACGGCCGGCCCGAGCTGGTGCGCCTGAGCGATCCGGTGCCGGATTTCTCGGCCGATCTCTGGCTCCTGACCCACCCCGACCTGCGCCATTCGCCGCGCGTGCGCGTCTTTCTGGATTTCGTCGCCGGCGAGATCGCCGCCCGGCGCCACGAGATCGAAGGCGCGCCGGCCCCCGGCACGCTCCCCCGGGCTGCCGAGGCGACTTCGCAGCCCTGAAAGCGAAGCCTTGCGCCGACGCAAGCGCGTGCCTCTCGCTGCGCCGCCGCGGCCAAGCTACCTCTGCTCCGACCAGAGGAGATCGCCATGACGAAGGTCCTGATTCTCTACTATTCCAGCTACGGCCACATGGAGCAGATGGCCTATGCGGCCGCGGAGGGCGTGCGGGAGGCCGGCGCCGAGGCGGTCGTCAAGCGGGTGCCCGAGCTGGTGCCCGAGGAGGTCGCCCGGGGCGCCCATTTCAAGCTCGACCAGCCAGCCCCGGTCGCGACGGTGGCGGAGCTTCCCGATTACGACGCCATCATCCTCGGCGTCCCGACACGCTACGGCCGCATGGCCTCGCAGATGTCGAATTTCTGGGACCAGGCGGGCAGCGTCTGGGCGAGCGGCCAGCTCACCGGCAAGGTCGGCAGCGTCATGGCTTCCACCGCCACGCAGCATGGCGGCCAGGAGACCACGCTCTTCGCCGGCATCACGAACCTCCTGCATTTCGGGATGATCATCGTCGGCCTGCCCTATTCCTTCCAGGGCCAGATGACGCTGGACGAGATCGTCGGCGGGGCGCCCTACGGCGCGACCACCATCGCGGGCGGCCAGGGGCAGCGCCAGCCGAGCGCCATCGAGAAGGACGCCGCCCGCTTCCAGGGCAAGCTCGTCGCGCAGACGGCCGCGAAGCTGAGGGCCTGAAGCGCGGCGCCCCCGTCAGGGGAGCAGTCCCGCCCTGGACGTCCTGGCGAGGCCGTGCTCCGTCTTGTTCCAGCGCTGCGGCTCGAGGACGAACTCGAGCAGCCCGCGCCAGGCCGCCAGGCTGACGAGGCAGTAGTACACGGGCATCAGCGCGACGAGCGGAAGAAGGCTCGACCAGCCGCGCCGCCGGACGCCTTCCAGCGGCGGAATGGTGATCGCGAGCAGGCCCGCGGCGAACAGGGTGGCGCCCACCGAGGCGCTCGCGATCGCAAGCGGCGTGTCGGCGGCGAGGAGGCGGCCGGTCACGAGGGCGTCCGCGGCCAGGACCATGAAGGCGGGAAAGCCGAGCGCCGACGCCACGGTGCCGAAGGACATCGCCCAGGCGCCGAAGGCGCGGAGCGGCCCGAGCCTGCGCAGGGTCTCCCACGGCCGCCGGCTATGCGTGACCGAGACCTGGAGGAAACCCTTCATCCAGCGCGTGCGCTGGCGCAGCCAGGCGCCGAGATGGTGCGGCGCCTCCTCCAGCGTGGCCGACGGAAGATCGGCCACCCGGTAGCCGGCGGCCGCGAGCCGGAACCCGAGATCCGCATCCTCCGTGACGTTCCAGGCATCCCATCCGCCGAGCGCCTGGAGGACCGAGCGCCGGAAATGGTTCGACGTCCCGCCGAGCGGCACGGGCAGGTCGAACCGCGCCAGCGCGGGATTGGTCACGTCGAAGAGCGCCGCATATTCGATGGCGAACATGCGCGTCAGCCAGCCGTCATGCGCGTTGTCGATCACGAGCCGCGCTTGCAGGCAGGCGACCTCCGGCGGCGAGCGCCGGAAGAAGGACACCGCAAGGCGAAGCTGGCCGGGCTCCGGCACGTCCTCGGCATCGTAGACGGTCACGAACTCGCCCCGGGCGAGCGGCAGGGCGACGTTCAGGGCGCGCGGCTTCGTTCTCGGCTCCCCTTCGGGAGCCACGATCACCTCGGCGAAGCCGGGCAGCGGCGCCGACGAGAGCGCCTGGGCGGTCTCGGCATCCCCCGCCTCGATCACGATCTTCACGTCGAGCTTGGCCGCCGGATAGTCGATGGCCGCGACGGCCCGCAGCAGGCGCGGCACCACCCGGGCCTCCCGATGGAGCGCGATCAGGACGGTGTAGACCGGGAGATCGCGATCGGGGATGCGCGGCGGCGGCCTCGCGGGCTCGACCGGCACGCGCTCGAGCGCCGCCGCGAGCCGCAGAGCGGTGCTGCCCAGGAAGGCGCCGCCGAGGACGATCGACGCGCAGGCCCAGCTCTCGGCCGGCGCCCAGGCGGAGAGCAGCCCGGAGCCGAGCCCGGCCAGATAGGCCAGCCCGAGCTGCAGCCGGCTGGCGCCGCCGCGGTAGCTGAACTCGGGATGCCGGGCGGCGAGCCCGTCCGCCGCCAGCGCCGCGACATGGCTCCCGCGCGCCGCGATCACGCTGTCGCGGATGGCGCCCGGGGTCGTGATCGAGAAGCCGGCGGGGAGGCCCGCGCGGCGGGCGAGGATCTCGGCGACGTCGCGGCCGTGCGGCGCATAGGCATAGCCCGGGCGGGCATCGTCCCCCGTCGCGAGCGGCACGAGGCCGGCGAGAACGGCTTCCGGCAGGCGCGCCCGGGGATGGACCGGGAGCGGACCGCCCGCGAAGGGCAGTCCCGTCTCGGCGGCCAGGGCGCGGTAGAATTCGCATTCGGCGAGAAGGCCGGAACGGATCAGCGCGGCATCCGCCGGCACGTCCCAGGCCGCCCCGAGGGCGGCGGCCTCGGCCAGGCGCCCGGCCGGAACGCCGTGGCGCGCCAGGAACGCGATCTCGGCGGGGAGCTGTCGATCGACAGTCTCCGGCTGCAATCGATCCGCGGCCCCACCCTGGATGAACACGCAACCTCCGGGGTATGTCTGCCGAATAGAGTAGAGCGTCCGGTGGATGGGAAGAGGTGTTCTCGCGTCGACTTCGACGAATCTTGACCTGTTGCGGCAAGGTTGCACTCCAGGCCGTTTGCGGACATCTGACGCCCGTAGCCTCAGACCGACACAGCATGACCCCGGACCCCGACATCCTCTCCGCCGCGCAGGGCGCGGCCGCCTGGCCCTTCGAGGAGGCGAGAAAGCTCCTCGCCCGCCTGGAGGCGAGCGGGAAGAAGGAGGTGCTGTTCGAGACGGGCTACGGCCCCTCCGGCCTGCCGCATATCGGCACCTTCGGCGAGGTCGCCCGGACCACGATGGTGCGGAACGCCTTCCGGGTGCTCACGGCGGACAGGGTTCCGACCCGGCTCGTGGCCTTCTCGGACGACATGGACGGGCTGCGGAAGGTGCCGGACAACGTCCCGAACAGAGACATGCTGGCCCGCCATATCGGCCAGCCGCTGACCTCCGTGCCGGACCCCTTCGGCACGCATCCGAGCTTCGGGGAGCACAACAACGCGCGCCTGCGCGCCTTCCTGGATTCCTTCGGCTTCGACTACGAGTTCATGTCCGCGACGGAGTGCTACCGGTCGGGCCGCTTCGACCGGACGCTCCTCCTGATGCTCGAGCGCTACGACGACGTGATGGCGATCATGCTGCCCTCGCTCCGCTCCGAACGCTCGCAGACCTATTCGCCCTTCCTGCCCCTCCATCCGAGGACCGGGCAGGTGATGCTGGTCCCCATCGAGGAGGTGCGGCGCGATGCCGGCACGCTCGTCTGGCGCGACCCGGACAGCGGCGAGCGTTTCGAGACGCCGGTCACCGGCGGCCAGGCCAAGCTGCAATGGAAGCCGGACTGGGCCATGCGCTGGGTGGCGCTCGGCGTCGATTACGAGATGGCCGGGAAGGACCTGATCGACTCGGTCAAGCTCTCCTCCGAGATCGCGCGCGCGCTCGGCGGCACGCCGCCCGAGGGCTTCAACTACGAGCTCTTCCTCGACGAGAAGGGCCAGAAGATCTCGAAGTCGAAGGGCAACGGCCTCACCATCGAGGAATGGCTGACCTACGGCACGCCGGAGAGCCTGGCGCTCTTCATGTACAACAAGCCGCGCGAGGCGAAGCGGCTCTTCTTCGACGTGATCCCGCGGCAGGTGGACGACTACCTGACCTTCCTCGAGAAGTATCCCGGACAGGACGCCAAGCTGCGCCTCGGCAACCCCGTCTGGCACATCCATGCCGGCGATCCGCCCGCCCCGGAGCTGGTCCAGGGCGCCGGCGAGCGCGGCGCGACCATCTCCTTCGCGATGCTGCTCAACCTCGTGGCGGTGGCGAACACGGAAGACCCGGCCGTGCTGTGGGGCTTCATCCGGCGCTATGCGCCCTCCGCCTCGCCCGAGACGCATCCCGTCCTGGACCGGCTGGTGCGGCACGCCCTCGCCTATTACCGCGATTTCGTCCGGCCGGCGAAGGCCTACCGCGCGCCGAGCGAGGCCGAGCGCGCCGCGCTCGCGGAGCTCTCTGAGGCGCTCGGACCCTTTTCCGGATCGACGGATGCGGAGGCGCTCCAGGCGGCCGTCTACGAGGTCGGCCGCCGGCATTTCCCCGACCTGTCGGGCAAGGCGAAGAGCCCCGACGGACGGCCCGGCGTCTCGCAGGCCTGGTTCCAGACGATCTACCAGGTCCTGCTCGGGGAGGCGCGCGGGCCCCGCTTCGGCTCCTTCGTGGCGCTGTACGGGGTGGACGAGACGCGGGCCCTCATCGCCAAGGCGCTCGCGGGCGAGCTCCTCGCCGAGCACGAGGCCTTCGTCGCCGGCCGCGCGGCCGCGTGAGGATTTTGCGCGCGGCGCGTTGACCTTCGCCGCCGAGCGAGGTTATAAGCCGCCGACCAAGTGCCCTGGCGCCTTCGCCGGGGTTCTTGCCGCTTTCAGATCAGCAGCGATCGCGTCGTCGCCCGGGATGGGCGCCCGATCCTTATTGGCGAGGTTTCCGATGGCCAACACCGCGTCGGCCAAGAAGATGGCGCGCAAGATCGCCCGGCGCACCGAGGTGAACCGCGCCCGGCGCTCGCGCATGCGCACCTTCATCCGCAAGGTCGAGGAGGCGATCGCCGCCGGCGACCGCGCCGCCGCCGCGGAGGTACTCCGCACCGCCGAGCCGGAGATCATGCGGGCGGCCCAGAAAGGGATCGTTCACAAGAACACGGCCTCGCGGAAGGTCTCGCGGCTGGCGAGCCGGATCAAGGCGCTCGGCGCCTGAACGCGGCTTTCACGGCGGATCGAAAACCCGGCTGCGAGCCGGGTTTTTTTGTGCCCGTCATGATTATTGATCTTCTGCCACACTCGGCGCGACACCTTTATGTTCCTATTTCGTTCCGCTTGACGGATCTTGTCCGGCCCGGGGTGGTTCGGGGATGCGGCCCGCGCAAATAAACATATGACAGTCGAGTGACTTAGCTGCCAAAGCCCCAGACTCGGGGCGATCGGGGGCCCGCGGAGGCCCGGAGCCCCGGTGCGGGCGGTCTATTTTTCGGGCCGCGCGACCGATGCGGCGCACCGTTCAAATGCGGCTGAAATCCAGTGAATCCTTGGCTTTGCGCCCCGTGAAGGCCCTCGACATTCGACCTTCTGCCCGGGCCGCTTCCCGCCGACTCGCGAGTCGCCTGTTGCGCCTTCGCAGACCCGCGGCTAGCTTCCATGAGGCCTCGGCGGGGTACTCCGAAGGGGCAATTCAAGCGTGTAGTGAACAGAACTGCTCACTTGAGGCGAGGTAGAGCGTTGCCGATCGCAAGAGACGGGATGGAACGGTTTTCGCGATCGACGACTTGGCTGGCGGTTGGGGTCGGCTAGTTCTGGCGCGTTTGGTTCTCTGAAGTACTGACGGTTCTGTTATCCGGCCAAGACCCGGCGCTATTATTGCGTGGGGACTTGCCGGTGACCGGGAGAGGTGTGCCCGGTCGCAAGTAGAGTACGGGTGGCGTCCGTCCGGCTTGAGGAGGCCGGGTGGCTGAGTGTTGTGAGGAGGTGGGGTTGGGCGAGGATGCTTGGACGCGCGTGAAGCGGCGGCTGCGCGCGGAATTGGGCGAGGACGTCTTCATGAGCTGGCTGGCACGGCTCGAGATGGAGGACGTCACGGAAAGCTGCGCGCGCCTCAGCGTCCCCACCCGCTTCCTGAAGAGCTGGATCGAGGCGCATTACCTGGAGCGCGTGCTCACGGCCTATCGCAGCGAAGCGGCGGACGTCTCCAACATCTCCATCGTGGTGCGCTCCGGCTCGCGCGAGGCCGCCGGGTCCCGCGCCTCCGAGATTGCCCGCCGCAACGCGGCGGCTGCCATGAAGCCGAACGGCGTCCATGTGAATGGCGGGACCGAACAAGCCCTGCCGCCCGCTCCGGCCCCGGTGCCGGCCGCCCCGCGCAGCGACGGCGAGATCGCCGGCGCGCCGCTGGACACGCGCCTCACCTTCGAGAGCTTCGTGGTCGGCCGCTCCAATGCGCTGGCGCAGGCTGCGGCGGAGCGCATCGCGCGGCATGACGGCCCGCAGGCGCTCTACAACCCGCTCTTCATCCAGGCCGGCGTCGGGCTCGGCAAGACCCACCTCCTGCACGCGATCGGCAACCAGTCGCGCCTCTCCGGCCGCCGGGTGATCTACCTGACGGCGGACCGCTTCATGTACGGCTTCGTGGCGTCCCTGAAGGCGCAGACCTCGCTCGCCTTCAAGGAGCGTCTGCGCGGGATCGACCTCCTGATCCTCGACGACGTCCAGTTCATCCAGGGCAGGACCATCCAGCAGGAATTCGGCCACACGCTGAATGCGCTCATCGATGCCGGGCGCCAGGTCGTGGTCGCGGCCGACCGCCCGCCGGCCGAGCTCGAGAGCCTGGACGAGCGCGTCCGCTCGCGCCTCGCGGGCGGGCTCGTCGTCGAGATCTCGGCCCTCGACGAGGGCCTTCGCGCCGGCATCCTCAACCAGCGCATCGCGGCGGTGAAGACGTCCCATCCCGGGTTCGACGTGAGCCCGGCCGTCATCCAGTACGTCGCCCGCTCGATCACGACGAACGGCCGCGATCTGGAAGGGGCGGTGAACCGGCTCCTCGCGCATGCGACGCTCTCGGGCTCGGCCGTGACGATCGAGACGGCGGAGGTCGCCATCCGCGACCTCGTCCGCTCCCGCGAGCCGAAGCGCGTCAAGATCGAGGACATCCAGAAGCTGGTCGCGTCCCGCTACAACGTCTCTCGCTCCGACATCCTGTCCGAGCGCCGCACGGCCGCGGTCGTGAAGCCGCGCCAGATCGCGATGTATCTCTCCAAGGTGCTGACGCTGCGCTCGCTACCCGAGATCGGCCGCCGCTTCGGCGGACGCGACCACACCACCGTGCTGCACGCGGTGCGCAAGATCGAGAAGGCGCTCGGCGCGGACCCGTCGCTCTCCGAGGAGGTCGAGCTCCTCAAGCGCATGCTGCAGGAATAGCCGGCGCGGCTCCTCCGGCGACTAGCGGGAGACCAGCGCGACGCCTGCCCCGAGCAGGATGATCCCGCCGACCCGGGTGAGGTCGGCGGGATGGCGCGGCACCCCGAACAGGCCGAAATGATCGATCACCACGGAGGCGAGCATCTGGCCGGTGAGGATCAGGGCGAGCGTGGTGGCGGCGCCGAGCCGCGGCAGGATCGCGACCGCGATGGCGATGTAGACGACGCCGAAGACCCCGCCCGCCCAGGACAGCCATGAACTCGCGCCGATCTGGGCGGCGTTCGGCAGCGGCTGGCGGGTGGCCGCGAGCAGGAGCGCCATCGTGAGGAGCCCGCCGAGATAGCTCACGAAGACGGCCCAGAGGGCCGAGTCGAGCGCGCTCCTGAGATTGGCGACGAGCGCCTGCTGAACGATGATGCTGGCGCCGGCCCCGAGGCCGAGCGCCGCCAGAACCGCGAACTGCAAGGAGGGCATGCCCGTCACCTCGCGCGGGGCTTCGGAGAGGTCGGACGAGGCCCCGGCCCCGCCTCCATGGATCAGCGGATCAGACGACGACCGTCCGCAGCGTGCCGACGCCCTCCACGCCTCCCTCGAGCACGTCGCCGCGCGTCACCGCGGCCACGCCGGCCGGCGTCCCCGTCATGATGAGATCGCCGGCCCGGAGGGTGAACAGGGTCGAGAGATAGGCGATCATCTCCGGCAGGGACCAGATCAGGTCGGCGAGATCGCCCTCCTGCCGCAGCTCGCCGTTGACGTTCAGCCAGATACGCCCCTGCGTCGGGTGGCCGATCGCGGCGGCGCGCTTCAGGTCGGAGCAGGGCGCCGAATGATCGAAGCCCTTTCCCGTATCCCAGGGACGGCCCATCTTCTTGGCCTCGCCCTGGAGGTCGCGGCGCGTCATGTCGAGGCCGACGCCGTAGCCGAAGACGTGGCGCAGCGCCTCCCCCTCCGGGATGTCGGTGCCGCCCGAGCCGAGCGCCGCGACGAGCTCGATCTCGTGGTGCACGTCGCTGCTCCGGCCCGGATACGGGAAGGCGCCCCCGTCGACCACGAGAGCGTCGGCGGGCTTGGAGAAGAAGAAGGGCGGCTCGCGGTCCGGGTCATGGCCCATCTCGCGGGCATGCTCGGCATAGTTGCGGCCGACGCAATAGATGCGGTGGACGGGAAAACGGGCCGTCTCGCCCTCGATCCCGAGGCTGACGACGGGCGGCGGCTCGAACACATAGGTCATCGGAGGATCCTGTCAGTCGCAGGCACGGCCTTAGCCGGAGGCCGCCCGCCTGGCCACAGCCTTGGAACGGGCTTGTCGAACCGGCCGAGTGCCATTATGTAGCGCGGCTTGCGGCGGCGCTCCGGCTCCGGCCGCTTTCCGACATTCCCGAACGACCCCATCCGAGTCGATGACGGCTCGACCGGAGACGAGCGCCATGAAGATCCGCTGTTCGCTGAAATCCGTCCGCGGCCGCCATCGCGACAACCAGATGGTCCGTCGCAAGGGCCGCATCTACATCATCAACAAGACCCAGAAGCGCTACAAGGCGCGCCAGGGCTGAGCCGCCCGCCGGCGGATGTGCGCCGGCGCACATCCGCCCCGCGTGACCGCATGACAGCTTCCGTCCCGGCCGGGGACAGGAGGCGATCATGCAGGGCTTGTTGAGATTGCTTCGCCTCCGGCTCGCGCGCTTCGCGAGCCGGCGCCGCCCGCCCGCCGCAGGGGCGGCCGATCCTGCCCTGCCGAACCCGCAGGCCGCGCCGAACACCACCATCCTCAGCTACGACAGCTTCCGCTGAGCCTCGGCGGGGCGCGGCTCCGCCCCGACGCCCAGCTCCGCCGCGAGCCCCGCCAGGGCCCCCCAGATCGGGCCCGGATAGGTGATCCCGTCCCGGACCGCGGCTTCCCGGGCGAGAGCCTCCGGCTCGCCGGGCACGAGCACCGGCTGCCGCGGGTCCACGGGCGCGCAGCCATGGATATAGGCGAGCAGCTCCTCCGCCTCCGCGTGCCAGCCGTCGCCCGCCAGGTGGCCGGGATCGATCAACACGGACAGCATGTTGTTCAGGATCGCGCCGTCGCGGATGTTGCGCGGTGCGATCGTCCGGCCGCCCGTCACGGCGCCGGCGAGGAGTTCGCCGAGGATCGCGAGCCCGGATCCCTTGTGGCCGCCGAAGGGCAGCAGCGCGCCCTTCGGCTCGCGGAAGAGGACGCCCGGATCGGTGGTGGGCCGACCCTCGGCATCGATCAGGTAGCCGGGCTCCACGCGCTCGCCGCGATCGTTCGCCACGCGCGCCTTGTTCAGCGCGATCCCGCTCGTCGCGATGTCGAGCACGACCGGGAAGTCGCCTGCCCGCGGGATCCCGATCGCGAGCGGATTGGTGACGAAGCGCGGCTCGCGCCCGCCCGCCGGTACGACGACGGGATCGCGCCCGACCACGTTGCAGAAATGGAGCGAGACGAGCCCCTGCTCCGCCGCAGCCTCCGCGAAGGCCCCGATCCGGCCGAGATGGTGGGTGTTGCGGATCGCGAGCAGCGCGACGCCGGCCGCGCGGGCCACCTCCGCGGCCCGGGAGAGCGCCGGATAGGCGACGGAAGCGCCCAGGCCACGCTCGCCGTCCACCACGAGGATCGGGCCGGCCTCCTGCAACCACCTGCCCGTCGCCGCCGGATCGACCCGCCCGGCCCTGATCTCCGCCACATAGAGCGGCAGCAGGCTCAGCCCGTGACTCTGATATCCGGACGCGTCCGAACTCGCCAGATGTCGCGCGACCGCCGCGGCCGGTGCCGGCGCCACGCCCGCCGCGACCAGGAGCCCGGCCGCGAATTCCTCCGCCTCATCGATGCTCAACGTCTTGGGATCAGCCACTACCCTGCCCTCTCGCCCGGTTGCCCTCATGCGCCGAGGCGCTCCGCGTTGCCAGGAGCGCCTCGCCTGCTTAGACCCGCGCCATCCTTCATTCCGCGGGCCACCATCTTATGACGACGCACAAGCTTCTCTTCCTCCCCGGCGACGGCATCGGGCCGGAGGTCGCGCGGGAGGCGGAGAAGGTCCTGCGGCTGCTGGCGCAGGCCGGCGCCGGCAGGTTCGAGACGGAGCACGACCTCGTCGGCGGCGCCGCGATCGACGCCCACGGCGTCCCGGTGACGGACGCGACCGTGAATCTCGCGGCCGAGGCGGATGCGGTGCTGTTCGGTTCGGTCGGCGGGCCGAAATGGGCCGGCGTGCGCTACGAGCATCGGCCCGAGGCCGGCCTCCTGCGGCTGCGCAAGGATCTCGGCCTCTTCGCCAATCTGCGGCCGGCCATCTGCTATCCCGCCCTCGCCTCCGCCTCCTCGCTCAAGCCGGAAATCGTGGAGGGGCTCGACATCCTGATCGTCCGCGAGCTGACGGGCGGGGTCTATTTCGGCGAGCCGAAAGAGATCGTGACGCTGGAGAACGGCGAGAAGCGCGCCGTCGACACGCAGGTCTACACCACGGGCGAGATCGACCGGATCGCGCGGGTCGCCTTCGAGCTCGCCCGCAAGCGCCGCAACAAGGTCTCCTCGGCCGAGAAGCACAACGTGATGAAGTCGGGAGTCCTGTGGAAGGAGGTCGTCGCCCGAATCCATGCGGCCGACTATGCCGATGTCGAGCTCGAGCACGTGCTCGCCGACAACTGCGCGATGCAGCTCGTCCGCCGGCCGAAGCAGTACGACGTGATCGTCACCGACAACCTGTTCGGCGACATCCTGTCGGACGCCGCCGCCATGCTGACCGGCTCGCTCGGCATGCTGCCCTCCGCCTCGCTCGGCGCCGAGGATGCGTCGGGCCGCAGGGCAGCGCTCTACGAGCCCGTCCACGGCTCCGCGCCCGACATCGCGGGCCAGGGGCTCGCGAACCCGCTCGCCATGATCGGCTCGCTCGCGATGGCCCTGCGCTATTCCCTGGGCATGGGCGGGATCGCCGACCGGGTGGAGGAGGCCGTGGCGAAGGTGCTCAATGCGGGGCTCAGGACCCGGGACATCGCCGCCCCGGGCCAGAATGCGCTCGGGACGGCCGAGATGGGCGACGCCGTCTGCGCCGCCCTCACGCCCCTGCTTCAATAATCCGCGAAGGGGGCGCCGAAATCGACCGGGCCGAGCTCGTTCCTGGCGCCGACGAAGGGGCCGCCGAACGGATCGGGCAACGTGCCCTCGCCGAAGCGGTCGCGCATGTTGTGCCAGGGCGGGCTGAGATAATACGAGACCATCTGGCCCCGGGCACTCGCCGGATTCACGGAGGAACCGGGCTGGACGACGTTGCCGGCGTCGAGCCAGCTCCGCGGGCGGACGTTCAGGCGAAGCGGCTCGGCCACGCTCGCGGCGGTGCCGGCCAGCGTGAGCCCGAGGCAGGATGCGGCTATCAAGGCTGTGCGACGCATGTGTCGAACCTCTCCGATACGAGGCGCCGACGCCCCGCTCTTCTCGGGTGAATCAAGGCGGCCGAAGCAGAAAAGGTTCCTTTGCACGCCGCCGCGCCCAGGTCCGGCAAGTTGAAGCCCGGCGGAGGTGCGGCGACACACCGACTCAGCCCAGAACCTCGCGGCGCTCCTCGAGCGAACGGTCCAGTTCCTCCCGCTTGCCGCTCAGGAGACCGTCCTCGACGGCATGGAGGATGCGGCGAAGTTCGGTGGCGGCGATCAGGCGCGGCACGAAGACGTGGTCCGCGCCGGCCGCATAGAGCCGTTCGACATCGGCCAGCACGTCGGCATGGGCGATGATCGTGGCCTCCGGATTGATGGAGCGGAGCTGGCGGACGAGCCGCTCGTTGGTGATGCCCTTGAGCAGGTAGTCCGGGACGGTGGAGACGAGGATCTCGGCCTGCGCGATCTCCGAGTGGACGAGCGTCTCGCGCTGGCTGATGTCGCCGTACTGGACGCGGATGCCGCGCTCCGTCAGGCCCCGGAGCACGACGGGGTTGAAGTCGACGACCTTGATCTGGTCGATCAGCACGCGATCGTTCTCGCGCTCGAGTTCGGCGATGAGCGAGCTGGCGGTCCGGAAGAAGCCGAGGAGCACGATGCGGGGCGGCTTGCCCTCGCCCTCCTCGATGCGCGAATCGAGGTCGCGCAGCCCGAGCCCCTTGAGGAGGCGCACCGTCGGGCGCGAGATGCGGTTCGAGTTCGTCATCGCGAATGTCGACAGGACCGCGAGGATCACGAAGGCGAAGGAGGTCGCGTTCTTGGTCTCGACCGTGACGTGCCCCGCCGCGAAGCCGAGCTGCATGAGGACGAGGGAGAATTCCGAGATCTGGGCGAGGTTGAGCGCCGGCAGGAAGCTCGCCCGGATTCCCTGCCCCATCAGGTAGAGCGGCGGCATGGTCGTGAGGAGCCGGCTCGCGACCGTGAACAGCGCGAGGACGAGCGCGGTCTCCAGCACGCTCCAGCTCGGGAGCGGGATGGTCATGCCGAGCCCGACGAAGAAGAGCGTGACGAAGAAGTCGCGCAGGCTCGTCACCTTGGCGGTTACGTCGAGCGCATACGGGAAGGTGGAGAGCGAGACGCCGGCGATGAGGGCGCCCATCTCGCGGGAGAGGTGCAGCCGGTGCGCGAGCTCGCCGCCGAGGAAGCACCAGGCGAGCGCGCCGACCAGCACCAGTTCGGGGACGCGGGCCACGCCGCGAAAGATGTGCGGCAGCACGAAGCGCGAGACGAGCAGCATCGTCGCCACGAGGGCGGCGACGCGCAGGAGCGACAGGGCGAGGATCCCGACCCGCAGCTCGTTGAGGCTCGGCTGGACGGCGAGGAACAGGATGACCGCCAGATCCTGCAGCACCAGGACGCCGAGCGTGATCCGGCCGGGCAGCGTGTCGAGCTCGCGCTTGTCGTAGAGCACCTTGACGATGATGACGGTCGAGGAGAGCGCGGCCGCGAGTCCGAGATAGAGCGCGTCCCAGGTCCCGCCGCCGATCCGCTCGCCGAGCGCGACGAAGAAGAGGATGCCGAGCACGCTGCCTCCGAGGATCTGCGCCCCGGCCGTGGCGAGGATGGTGCGGCCTGAGCTCAGGACCTTCTTCAGGTCGATCTCCAGTCCGATCATGAACAGGAGGAAGATGAGGCCGAGCTCGGATATGGCCTCCACGCTCTCCTGCGAATGGACGAGACGGAGCCCGCTCGGCCCGACCGCGAAGCCGCCGACCAGATAGGCCAGGATGACCGGCTGCCTGGCCAGATGGGCGAGGACGCCGAGCGCCCAGGCGGCGATGGAGCAGACCGCGATGTCCTGGAGGAGGCCGTGCATGGGTCCGCTATAGCGGCGACCCGGCCGTTCTCAATGTCGCGGGTCGAAACATCCCCGGCGGCCCGCAGGGCCGGGAAGGGGATCCAGCACACCTCCCACACGGACGACGTCCCTGGATTCCCTTCCCCTTCGCAGCGCTGACGCGCTGCTTCGGCCGGGAATGACAGTTGCGCGTGTCATCCCCGGCGGCCCGTAGGGCCGGGAAGGGGATCCAGCCACCTCGCAGTCCGCAGCCGCCTCTGGATTCCCTTCCCCTCCGGCGGCTCCGCCGCCTCCGGCCGGGAATGACAGTTGCGCGTGTCATCCCCGGCCACGCGCTGGAGATGAACCGAATTCGGGCGCACCCGGGTTCGGGCACCCGGGTATGGGAAAGAGCGTGCGCCGCGCGCGCTCGCAACGACAACCCCGTCATGGTCGGGCTTGCCCCGACCATCCAGTCTCCATCCTCGGCTCAAGGCCGAGGATGGAGCTCACTGTCATTCCCGGCCGGAGCGGCGCGAGCGCGCCGCGAAGGGGAAGGGAATCCAGGGACGTCGTCCGCGGTGGGAGGTGTGCTGGATCCCCTTCCCGGCCCCTTCGGGCCGCCGGGGATGACACCGGACCGCCTCCACTGTCATTCCCGGCCGAAGCAGCGCGGCAGCGCTGCGGAGGGGAAGGGAACCCAGGGGCGTTCGCGCGGCGCGTAGGCTTTCTGGATCCCCTTCCCGGCCCTGCGGGCCGCCGGGGATGACACGCGCAACTGTCATTCCCGGCCGGAGCAGTGCGGCAGCGTCGCGGAGGGGAAGGGAATCCAGGGGCGTCGTCCGCGGTGGGAGGTGTGCTGGATCCCCTTCCCGGCCCTGCGGGCCGCCGGGGATGACACCGGACCGCCTCCACTGTCATTCCCGGCCGGAGCAGCGCGGCAGCGCTGCGGAGGGGAAGGGAATCCAGGGACGTCGTCCGTGGTGGGAGGTGTGCTGGATCCCCTTCCCGCCTGCTGCGCAGGCGCCGGGGATGACACGCGCACTGTCATTCCCGGCCGGAGGCGGCGGAGCCGCCGGAGGGGAAGGGAATCCAGGGACGTCGTCCGTGGTGGGAGGTGTGCTGGATCCCCTTCCCGGCCCTGCGGGCCGCCGGGGATGACAGGCGGCTTGACATTCATAGGAATATAGTCTAGATCGGCTCCGTCCTCTTCGCCGAGGGGCGCTCTCGCGAGGCGTCGTGGAAGCGGAGGAGGATGCGGCGCCTGCGGGCGGGTTTCGCGAACCCGCACTCGGGGAGCCAGACCAGCGCCGCCCTCCGGGTAATACGGCCCGGGCGCCAGTGCAGCATGGCTAGTGTTCTCTCGTCCGGCAACGGGCGAGGGGGCGGAAGAGCGGCAGGTCCGGTCCAAAATCGCCGCCCGTGCCGGGGAAACCCGGACGCGGTCGGGGGCTCCCTTCGTGGATGGCCGGGACAAGCCCGGCCATGACGCGGAGAGGGTTCCGGATCGCGGGGACGCCGAAAGGCTCCTCTTAAAAATTGATCGAGCGTTTCGGCGTCCCACGCCCCTCGACCAATTCACCCGCTCTTTGAAGTCGCCCGTCCTGACCGACCCCGCGCCGGGGAAGGACGGCGCGTGCCCGGATGAGGGGCGAGCCGCGCCGCCACCTTTTCCTTGACTTTTGGGCCTCCTACATGTTGCTCGCATCGTGAGCGGGCAGAGCCCGCGAGGCTGTGGCACCCATGCGACCCGTCACGACGTCGCCGAAACCGGGGAAGGCGCCGCTCAAAACGCGGACGCGCTGACTCGCGCCATGTGCCGTCCCGCCGGAGCGGGACATGAATGCGCCCCCGAAGATGGCGGGCCGGACAACCAGGAGACAAAGATGGGCTTCAAGGTCGCCGTGGTCGGCGCGACGGGCAATGTCGGTCGCGAGATGCTGAACATCCTGGACGAGCGCGCCTTCCCGGCCGACGAGGTCGTCGCGCTCGCCTCCCGCCGCTCGATCGGCCAGGAGGTCTCGTACGGCGACCGGACGCTCAAGGTGAAGGCGCTGGAGGATTACGACTTCTCCGACACGGACATCTGCCTGATGTCGGCCGGCGGCGAGGTGTCGAAGACCTGGTCGCCGAAGATCGGGGCGCAGGGCGCCGTCGTGATCGACAATTCCTCCGCCTGGCGCACCGATCCCGACGTGCCGCTCGTCGTGCCGGAGGTGAATGCCGAGGCGGTGCGGGGCTTCGCGAAGAAGAACATCATCGCCAACCCGAACTGCTCCACCGCGCAGCTCGTCGTCGCCCTGAAGCCGCTCCACGACGCCGCGACGATCAGGCGGGTGGTCGTGTCGACCTACCAGTCCGTCTCGGGGGCCGGGAAGGAGGGAATGGACGAGCTCTTCAACCAGACCAAGACAGTCTATGCGCTCGGCCAGATGGAGATGAAGAAGTTCCCGAAGCGGATCGCCTTCAACCTCATCCCGCAGATCGACGTGTTCATGGAGGACGGCTACACCAAGGAAGAGTGGAAGATGGTGGTCGAGACCAAGAAGATCCTCGACCCCAAGATCAAGCTGGTCGCCACCTGCGTGCGGGTTCCGGTCTTCGTCGGCCACTCGGAATCGGTGAATGTCGAGTTCGAGAAGCCGCTCCCGGCCGAGGAGGCGCGCGAGATCCTGCGGGCCGCGCCCGGCATCCTCATCGACGACAAGCGCGAGCCCGGCGGCTACATGACCCCGCACGAATGCGCCGGCGAGGACCCGGTCTACATCTCGCGCCTGCGCGACGACCCGACGGTCGACAACGGCATCGCGTTCTGGTGCGTGTCCGACAACCTCCGCAAGGGCGCGGCCCTGAACGCGGTCCAGATCGCGGAGGCGCTCGCCAATCGCGGCCTCCTGGCGGACCGCCGGCGCGCGGCCTGAAGCCGCGAGCGACGCAGCCCGTCGCCGACTGAAAGTCGGGCGAAGCCCGCCCTTGCCTTCGGGGGCGGGCTTCGCCAATGTGCCGCCCCTGCCTCTCCGAGGGTCGTCATCACAGCCATGAAGGTCACAGTCGAGCGGGCGGCGCTCCTCAAGGCGCTCGGCCACGTTCATCGCGTCGTCGAGCGGCGCAACACGATCCCGATCCTGTCCAACGTGCTGCTGCGCGGCAGCGATGGCGGTCTCCGCCTGAAGGCGACCGACCTCGACATGGAGGTGACGGAGGAGGTCGCGGCCGAGGTGGCGCAGGCGGGCGCGACCACGGTGCCGGCGCACGTGATCTACGACATCGTCAGAAAGCTGCCCGAAGGCGCCCAGGTGTCGCTCGAGACGGCGGGCGATTCCGGCCAGATGCAGCTGCGCTCCGGCCGCTCGCGCTTCATGCTCCAGGCGCTCCCGGAGGGCGACTTTCCGGACCTCGCCGCCGGCGAGATGCCGACCTCCTTCGCGCTGCCGGCCGCGGACCTGAAGCGCCTTATCGACAAGACCCAGTTCGCGATCTCGACGGAGGAGACGCGCTACTACCTGAACGGCATCTATCTCCACACGGTGGAGGGCGAGGACGGAACGATGCTGCGGGCGGTCGCGACCGACGGGCACCGGCTCGCCCGCATCGAGCTGCCGGCCCCGGCGGGCGCGGGCGGCATGCCGGGCATCATCGTGCCCCGCAAGGCGGTGGCCGAGATCCAGAAGCTGATCGACGACACGTCGGAGGACGTGAAGGTCGAGCTCTCCCAGGCCAAGATCCGCCTCACCTTCGGGGGCGACGGCGGCGGTGGGGTCGTGCTCACGTCCAAGCTGATCGACGGGACCTTCCCGGACTACCAGCGCGTCATCCCGACGGGGAACGACAAGCTGCTCACGGTCGAGCGCGGCGACTTCGCGCGCGCGGTGGACCGCGTCTCGACCATCTCGTCCGAGCGCGGCCGGGCCGTGAAGCTGGCGCTGAACGACGGCCGCATGACGCTGTCGGTCAACAATCCGGATTCGGGGAACGCCGTCGAGGAGCTCGACGTCGATTACGAGGCGCCTCCGCTCGATGTCGGCTTCAACGCCCGCTACCTCCTCGACATCACGAGCCAGCTCGACGGCGACACGGCCCTGTTCAAGCTCGCCGATCCCGGCTCGCCGACCGTGATCCAGGACCGCGAGGGCGCGCCGACGCTCTACGTCCTGATGCCGATGCGGGTGTGACAACAGGCCGTCGTCGCGAGGCTTGCCGGGGGCGGGAAGCGGGCACCCACGACCGGGTCGGAGCGCATGCGGGTGGGTTCGGGACCGCCGCGGCGCGGCACCCGGAATGACCGGGCTCCAGCCCGGCGCCCCCCGCGTCACGCGGCTGATCCTGCAGGATTTCCGCTCCTACCCGGCGCTGGACCTGCCGGTCTCGCGCGGCCTCGTGGCCCTCGTCGGCGAGAACGGCGCGGGCAAGACCAACCTGGTGGAGGCCCTCTCGCTCTTCGCCGCCGGCCGCGGCCTGCGGCGCGCGGATCTCGGCGACATGGCCCGCCACGGGGCCGAACGCTTCGCGGTCTCGATCACGCTCGACAGCTCGGCCGGGGAGCACCGGCTCGGGGTCGGCCTGGAGCCCGGCGAGGCCGGACGCGCGCTGCGCCGCTGCCGCATCGATGGGGCGGACGCGCCCTCGAGCGCGGCCTTCGCCGAGTTTCTGCGGCTCGTGTGGCTCACGCCGGATCTCGACGGCCTGTTCCGGGGCCCGGCCGGCGACCGGAGACGCTTTCTGGACAGGCTCGTGCTCGCCATCGACTCGCGTCACGGCGCCCGGGTCAATGCCCTTGAACGCGCCCTTCGCTCACGGAACCGGCTGCTCGAGGAAGCCTCTGCCGACGGCATCTGGCTCGACGCGGTCGAGCGCGAACTCGCGGAGCTGGCGATCGCAGTCGCCTCCGCGCGCCGCGAGACCGTGGAGCGGCTGGATGCGCAGCTCCTCGCGGGGCGGGACGATGCCTCGCCCTTCCCCTTCGCGCGCCTCTCGCTCATCGGCGAGCTCGACGAGCTCGTCGCCTCCCTCCCCGCCGTCGACGCGGAGGACCGCTACCGGCGGATGCTGCGCGACGGCCGCGGACGCGATGCAACCGCCGGCCGCACGCTTCTCGGGCCGCAGGCGACCGACCTGGCCGTCCGGCACGGTCCCAAGGACCTCCCGGCCGAAACATGCTCGACGGGCGAGCAGAAGGCGCTGCTGCTCGGGCTCGTCCTCGCGCATGCCCGCCTGGTCCAGGCCATGAGCGGCATGGCGCCGCTCGTCCTCCTGGACGAGGTCGCAGCGCATCTCGACCCCCGCCGGCGGGCGGCGCTCTACGATGCGCTGGAAGCGCTCGGAAGCCAGGTCTGGATGACCGGAGCCGATCCGGCGCTGTTCTCCGGCCTTGAGGGACGGGCCGACCTCTTCGCGGTCAGCCCCGGCCGGATCGCCGGCGCCTGATGGCGGCTCAGCCGCCCGATTGCGATTCGAGGCTGCTCCTCTCGCCCGAATCGTCGGACATCGAGCCTGCCAGCCCGCTCGCATTGCCCGAGGCTCCCGACGCCTCGTCGAAGTTCCGGCGGGCGCCGGCATGGTCGTGGTACTGCTCGGTCTGGACCGTCCTGCTGTCGAGGCCGCGCTCCTGGCTATGCTGCTTCTTGTCCCGATTCGAGAGCACCATGTTCTCCTCGAGGACACCGTCCGGCAGTTCGGTCATCGCCCCTGTGCCGGAGCCCTTGCCCTGAGTGGCCGGGCCCATATGCGTCTTGCTGGCATTCGCCATTTCGTTCTCCCTGGCTATGCAGAGACAACGTCCAAGCGCCGACTTGGTCCCGTCCGTCCGAGGGAAGACGGCCCGGGATCAGACCGGCTCGGTCAGGGGCGGCGCAAGCGTGACCGCCCTGGGGTCCTGCTCCCAGGCATCCGCGAAGCCGCGGGTCTCCATGTCCTGCACGACCTTCACCAGCAGGCGGAGGCCCATCGGGGCGAGCGCGCGCTGCCAGAGGCTGCGGGCATCGTCCTCCGGATAGACGAAGCACCAGTCCTGGGCCGCGAGCGCGCCGGCATCCATGCCGCCCGACAGATGGTAGACGCTGCCGCCCGCGATCGGGTCCTTTTCCTTGATGGTCCACTCGACGGCCGCGATGCCCCGATGCCGCGGGAGGAGCGAAGGGTGGTACCCGATGGACGCGATGCGCGCCTTCCTGCGCGCATCCGCGGTCACGAAGGCGTGCGTGTGTGCGGCCACGATCGCGTCGACCTCGTCGGCGGCGATGTCCTCCGCCCCGACCCGGCGCGGCTCCTCGCGGACCACGAGCGGCACGCCCGCCCCCCGCGCCGCCTTGGCGAGCGTGTCCTCGCCGTTGGTGGCCGCGACCACGACCTCGTGGCCCGCCTCCCGAAGGAGGCGAAACACCTCCGCGCCGAACCAGCGCGTCCCGACAAGAGCGATCTTCATGGAAGGGCGGATAAAGCTTTCCTGATGCGATGCAACATCGGCCGGCGCGACTCCGGCGCAGTTTGCGCCCCGGCGCGGGCGCGGTGTAATTCCGGTCGGTGAAACTCGAACTCCTCAGAGAAGCCAAGGCAGCGGCCTGGGCCGAGGGCGACACGCGCGCGCTCGTCCTCCGCCTCTGGCGGGAATGGCTAGGCCCCCATCGCGGCACGCTTGCGCTCATCCTCGCGCTTACCGTCGTGATCGCCTGCACGACGGGGCTCTATCCGATCCTGATCAAGGCCGCCTTCGAGGCCTTCACGAACCGCTCGGGCACCGGCGCCCCGATCAAGATCAACCTCATCGTCCGCCGCTTCGTCCTGGACCGGGAAAGCGCGATCCTGCTCGCGCCCGTCTTCGTGGTGGTGGTGACGACGATCAAGGGCTTCGCGCTCTACGCCACCACCGTGCTGACCAACCGCGTGGTCACGCGCGTCGAGGCCGACATGCAGAGCGCGCTCTATGCGCATCTGATCGACGCGGATCTGGCGCAGCTCGGCCGCGAGAGCGCTGCCTCGCTGACCCAGCGCTTCACGACCGATTTCGCCTTCATCCGCGAGGCGCTCACCCGGCTCTCGACCGTGTTCCTGCGCGAGATCGCGACCGTCACGGCGCTGGTCGTTGCGATGATCGCCATCGACCCGGTCCTGACGCTGATCGCGGCCGTCGCCGCCCCCTTCTTCGCCCGCCCGGTGGCGCGGATCGGCAAGAAGCTGCGGCGCAACGCCTCCTCCAGCCAGGAGCAGATCGGCCGCATGGCGGGGCTCGTCTCGGAAAGCCTTGCCGGGGCCCGCATCGCCAAGACGTTCGGCCTCGAAGCCTACCTCAAGGAGCGGACCCGCAGCACCTTCGAGGAGATCCGCCGCCTCAAGATGAAGTCGGCCAACGCCCGGGCGCGGCTCGACCCGCTGCTCGAGGCCGGCGGCGGCATTGCGGTGGCGCTGGTCCTTTCCTTCATCGGCTGGCGCATCCTCGACGGGCGCTCGACGGTCGGCGATTTCGCGGGCTTCATCACCGCCCTGATCATGGCGGCGCAGCCCGTGCGTGCACTCGGCAACCTCAACGCCATCCTGCAGGAGGCCGCGGCTGCCCTGAAGCGATATTTCGCGATCCTCGACGAGGAGCCCGAGATCCGGAACCGGCCGAACGCAAAGCCGCTCGCTGTCCGGGGAGGCGAAATCCGCTTCGAGAAGGTGAGCTTCGCCTATCGCGAAGGCCAGGCGGCGGTCGAGGCGATCGACCTCGTCGTACCCGCCGGTCGGACGACCGCGCTGGTCGGCCGTTCGGGCTCGGGCAAGTCCACGCTCCTCTCCCTCGTGCCGCGCCTCTACGACCCGAGCGCCGGTCGCGTGCTCATCGACGGGCAGGACGTGCGCGACGTCACCCTGGAGAGCCTGCGCGCCGCCGTCGCCGTGGTGAGCCAAGACGTCGTGCTCTTCGACGACACGCTCCGGGCCAATATCGGCTTCGGCCGGGCCGGCGCGAGCGAGGCCGAGGTCGTCGCGGCAGCCAGGGCCGCTGCCGCGCACGACTTCATCATGGCGCTTCCGGACGGCTACGACACCCGCGTCGGTCCGGGCGGCGCAGGGCTCTCCGGCGGCGAGCGCCAGCGCGTGTCCCTTGCCCGCGCCTTCCTGAAGAATGCGCCGATCCTGCTTCTGGACGAGCCGACCAGCGCGCTCGACGCGGAAGCCGAGATGCAGGTGCAGGAAGCGCTCCAGCATCTGATGCGAGGCCGCACGACCCTCGTCATCGCGCATCGGCTGTCCACGATCCGCGACGCCGACCTGATCGTCGTGATGGACGGGGGTCGGATCGTCGAGACCGGCACCCACGGCGCCCTGGGAGCGGGCTCCGGCATCTATGCGCGGCTGCAGCGGCTGCAGCTCAGCGGGGACGGGCTGGCTATTCCCGGCGGATAAGCCGGTCGGCGATCAGCGTCGACCAGAAGCGCGGCTTGAACCGCGTCGCGAGCGATGCCGGATCGTAGACCCGCTCCACCCAGTCCAGGAAGTCCATCCCCTTCGCCTCGCCCTCCTGCTCGTAGGCGTCGAGGAACGCGTCCAGGATGCCGGTCTTGGCGAAGCGGAAATGGCCGAAACGGAGCGAGAGCTGCTTCCTCGCCTCCGCAACGCTCGCATTCCGGGCGACGAGGAGGAAGAGCGCCGCGAAGAGCCCGGCCCTGTCCGCCCCAGACTTGCAATGAACGAGGACCGGGAATTCCAGCTCTTCGAAGAAGGCCTTCGCGGCGAGGAGCGTGTCGCGGCTCGGCGCCTCGCGCGAGCGCAGCACGAACTCGACCAGCTTCAGCCCATGCCGTTCGCACGCCTCCCGCTGCAGCGGCCAGGAGCCGTATTCCCGACCGGCCCGGAGATTCACGACCGTGCGGCCGCCCTGCCTGGCGAACCAGGCGATGTGCCCGGGGCTCGGCTGCGCGGAGCGCCAGAGCCCGTCCGACACGCGCGCCCGGTTTGGATAGAGGAGCCGGAACACGCCGTGATCGACGAGGAGCATGTTGGCCCAGGCCCGGGCACGGGCGACGGGCCCGGAGATCGGCCGGTCCCACCTCGCGATGCGGGCCATGCGGCGGGCGTAACGGCGTTCCGCCTTTAGGAATCTGTTAAGCACGACGGCGGGACAGTGAGGGCGGACCGGTTTCAGGCGCCGGCCGCGAGACCGGCGGATACCAGCCCCGGCGCCGCCGGACAATCTCGGAGGGTTCGCACCAGTTGCAGCTTGGTCACATCGGCGGAGCAGCAGTTGGGCCACCCTCGACGTGGCCCCGGACTTGCTCGACGATGGCCAAAGGTCCCCGGGAGTCGTCGCCAGCGCGGAGGATGTCGGACAGGCCCATGTCAGAGCTCACGATCAGCATCCGCCGGGCGCGCTCGGAGGATGCCGCCGCCCTCTCCGATGTGTTCGACGCGGCCTGGCGCGAGGCCTATCAGGGCATCCTTCCGGCCCTGTCGCTCGAGCGGATGATAGGCCGGCGCGGCCCGCGCTGGTGGTTCTCGACCATCGGCCGGGGCCGCCCGCTCGTCGTGCTCGATATCGCCGACAAGGTCGCGGGCTACGCATCCTACGGCCGCTGCCGAGACCGGGGCCTCCCCGCGGATGGAGAGATCGACGAACTGTATCTCGCGCCGGAATACCAGGGCCTCGGCTTCGGCAAGCGCATGCTCCGAGCCGTCCGCAACGACCTGGAGGACCGCGGGGCCAAGCGCGTCGCCATCTGGTGTCTCACCGAGAACGACCGCGGCTGCGAGTTCTACCGGCGCATGGGCGGGCGCATGATCGCCGAGACGGTCGAGCGCTTCTCGGGGGTAGCCGTCGCGAAAAGCTGCTTCCTGTTCAGGTAGTCGCGACCGGACCGAGCACCGCAGCATCCTTGCCGGGTGCTCGCGCCGCGGGTAGACGGCTCCGGCCTGCTCGATCAGGCTGTGGAGAGGCTTGATGCGTCTTGAGGCAATTCCGGTCGGGAAGAATCCCCCGGAGGACGTGAATGTCGTCATCGAGGTGCCGATCGGCGGCGAGCCGATCAAGTACGAGATGGACAAGGAGGCCGGCACGCTCGTGGTCGACCGCTTCCTCTACACGTCCATGCGGTATCCTGGGAATTACGGCTTCATCCCGCACACCCTGTCGGGCGATGGCGATCCGTGCGACGTGCTCGTGGCGAATACCCGCGCGATCGTGCCGGGCGCCGTGATCAACGTGCGGCCCATCGGCGTGCTGCTGATGGAGGACGATGGCGGCCAGGACGAGAAGATCGTCGCGGTGCCGACGACCAAGCTGACGCGGCGCTACGAGAACGTCGCGTCCTACAAGGACATGCCTGAAATCACGATCCAGCAGATCGAGCATTTCTTCGCCCACTACAAGGACCTGGAGCCCGGCAAGTGGGTGAAGATCCTGCATTGGGCCGACGCGGACGAAGCGAAGCGGATCATCTCCGAAGCGATCGAGCGCGCGAAGTCGGAGGCGACCAATCCCTCGCCGCTCGGCGGCCCTCAGACCTGAGAGGGAGCGTCCTGGGGCACGGCGAGCCCGAGATGCTGGCCGAGACCCTGCTCGAGCGCGTTCCTCAGCGTGGAGAACTTGCTTTCGGCGCGCTCCGCCCGGCTCTCGGCGGCGCGCAAACGCTCCCCGGCCTCGCTCAGCATGGCGCGGGTCCTCTCGACCACCTCGCTCGACCGCTTCTGTACCTCCGCCGCCCGCTCCCGCTCCGTGCGGGCTTCGTCCAGGGCCGAGCGAAGCTTGACCTCAGCCTCCGCAATCCTGCGGTTGGCGGCCTTGAGCAGTTCCTCCGCGGCCACCGCCCGCTGTTCCATTGTGTCGGCGCGATCCTTATGGCTTGCGAGCAGGCCGGAAGCGCGTGAGATCATGCCGAGCAGGCCGGGAAGATCAGCTTTCGGCTGGACGACCGTGAAGGCCGGGCGGGCAGGGGCCGCGGGCTGAGTGACCTTCAGCGGGATGATCGCGGCTGAAGGCGCTTCGTCCGCCTCTTCCGTGATCCTGAAAGCCGGCTGACCCATCTGGACCTGTTCCCCGCTCGTCGGAGGGAACTTTCGACAGATATGGTCAAGTTTTCGTTAAGATTGCTCGGGTTCCTATGTGGAAAGCGCTGACGATTTGACGATCAGCCGCGGCATCGCGCAGGATCGGCCGATCGTCGGCGCCCGCTCTTCCGCTGCCGGATCGCGCGGCGGACAGGATCTCGGCCGTGAATGCACCGAACCGCACGCAGCATATCCGGCTCACGTCGCATCCCGAGCCCGGGCAGGCCACGACGCGCTTTCCCGTCCGGTGGGGCGCTGCCGATCCGCACGAGCGCGGCCCCATCATCGGGTCGGTGACCAATCCAGCAGACCGCAACGTGATCGGTTCGCATGGCGGGTCGTACTCGGTCTATCGCGCCCTTGCCATATCGGCGCGGGCCCTGAACCCGCTGGCCCGGCCCGACCTGCACAACACGCATCCCGTCGTGCCGATTGGGCCCCACCCGCAATGGGCCGAGCCGGGGCGCATCGTCTCCCTCGATCCTTGGGGCCACATGGCAGGCGAGGTCTTCGCGCGCGAGATCGCGACCGGCACCGATGTGCGGCCCACCATCGCGGTCACCAAGGCCCGGCTGAACATGCCCGAGATCCTGGCCGCCATGGCCGCACACCGGCTCGCGCCGGACGGGGGCATCCTGCACGGCAACGGCGACATCTCCGTCACCAAGATCGCGGTCGATCCCGTGTGGTGGCTTCCCGGCATCGCCGAGCGCTTCGGCACGAGCGAACGGGAGCTTCGCCGCACGCTCTTCGAGCAAACGGGCGGGATGTTCCCCGAGCTCGTCACGCGCCCGGACATGTGCGTGTTCCTGCCGCCGATCGGCGGAGCCACGGTCTATGTCATCGGCGAGGTGGCAGCGCTCGCCGACGCCAGGCGGACGGTCGCCTGCCGGGTTCACGACGAGTGCAACGGCTCGGACGTGTTCGGCTCCGACATCTGCACCTGCCGGCCCTATCTCGTGCACGGCATCGAGGAATGCGTGAAGGAGGCGCAGCGCGGCGGCGCCGGAGTGATCGTCTACAATCGCAAGGAAGGCCGGGCGCTCGGCGAGGTGACCAAGTTCCTCGTCTACAACGCCCGCAAGCGGCAGGAAGGCGGCGATTCCGCCGCGACCTATTTCGAGCGGACCGAATGCGTCGCCGGCGTCCAGGACGCCCGCTTCCAGCAGCTCATGCCGGACGTGCTGCACTGGCTCGGGATCCGCCGCATCGACAGGCTGATGTCGATGTCGAACATGAAATACGACGCGATCGTCGGATCAGGCATCGAGGTCGGGGAGCGCGTGCCGATCCCGCCCGAGCTCGTGCCGCCCGACGCCTCCGTCGAGATCGAGGCGAAGAAGGCGGCCGGCTATTACGCGCCGGACCCTGTCGCCGCCTCGCTCGACGCCGTGAAGGGACGCGGGCTCGACCGCTACTGAGCCCGCGCGAATGGTCGCGTCGCCGGGCCCGCCCGAATATGCGAGTCCGATTTCCGGGCTCACCCCAGCCGGAACGATTGATGCAGGTCCGCCTAAGCCTCCTTGGAGCAGCATTGCTGGCAGCCTGCGCCGCTCCGCCCGTCGCAGCGGCCGATCTGCGGGTCGACTACCGCATCACGCTTGCGGGGCTGACGCTCGGCAAAGCCGAACTCCGGGCGAAGATCGAGGGCGAGCGTTACGACCTCAGCATGAACGCGCAGCTCACGGGGCTCGCCGGCCTCTTCACGGCGAGCGGGCGCGGCGGCGCGATGGCGACCGGTGCTCTCTCCGGCAACAGGGCGCTTCCCTCCGGCTTCTCGGCGACCGGCCGGTCCGGCGGCTCGGAGCGGACCGTGCAGATCGCGCTCGCCGCCGGCAACGCGACCGAGGTCAGGATCGAACCGCCCTTCGAACCCCGGCCGGACCGCGTGCCCTTGGAGGAGAGCCACAGGAAAGGGATCGTCGATCCCTTGTCCGCCGTGCTCGCGGTTGCGCCGACCAAGGGAAGGCCTGACGATCCGGCGCTCTGCAACCGTACGCTTCCTGTCTTCGACGGCACCCAGCGCTTCAACGTGGTCCTGAGCTATGCCGGCACGCAGCGCGTCCACAAACCCGGCTTCTCCGGCGACGTGCTCGTCTGCAATGCACGCTACGTTCCCCTGGCCGGGCACCGCCCGCAGCGCTGGGCCGTGAAGTACATGCAGGACAACCGCGAGATGGCGGTCTGGCTCGCCTCCGTCGAGGGGACGCGCGTGCTCGTTCCGCTCCGCGTCAATCTCATGACCTATTTCGGCATGAGCATCGTCGAGGCGGAGAGATGGGCACTGGAGTGATCTCCCGGATCGAAAAGGGCTACGATCCGATTACGAGCCGCACGGCCTTCGCGTCGTGCTTCCTGCCGGGGAGGTTCGGCCGAAGCTCCGGATGGCCCAAGGAGGTTCCGCGGCTGTACTGAGCTTGACTCTTGCCACCGTGCGCGACTCGGAGGAGGCGCGCGCCATCCCCCGATCCTGCTGCGCAGCGCCCGCTTCCGGTGGTAGCGCACAATCCTCACGCCGTGCTCGCGGCAATCGAAGGCTGACCGGCCGAGCAACTTCCCATCCGGCTTCGCCGCTGGCGAGTTCCGCTGTCCGTTCCTATCTAGAGCGCTGGTCTCCGCCCGACATCTCCCTTCTGGCCCGCTCCGCCAGAGCCGCGCCGAACCCGGAGGCGTTATCCCCTTGCTGGCCCGCCGCTCCCTGCCTCCGAACCTGCGCGCACGCGGCGTAACCGCCGTGCTCGGGCCCACGAACACGGGCAAGACGCATCTCGCGATCGAGCGCCTCGTCGCCCATTCCTCCGGGATGATCGGCTTGCCGCTCCGGCTCCTGGCGCGCGAGGTCTATAATCGGGTCGTCGAGAAGGTCGGGCCCGAGGCAGTGGCGCTTGTGACCGGCGAGGAGAAGATCAAGCCGGCCCATCCCCGCTACTGGATCTGCACGATCGAGGCGATGCCGCGCGACCTCGACGTCGCGTTCGTGGCGGTCGACGAGATCCAGGTCGCGGCCGATCTCGACCGCGGCCACGTCTTCACGGACCGGCTCCTGAACCAGCGCGGCCGCGAGGAGACCCTCCTCATCGGAGCCATGACCATGCGGCCGCTCGTGGAGGCCCTGATCCCCGGCGTCCAGGTGATCACGCGCCCTCGCCTCTCCAACCTGTTCTATGCAGGCGAGAAGAAGATCTCCCGCCTGCCGCCGCGCTCGGCCATCGTCGCCTTCTCGGTCGAGGAGGTCTACGCGATCGCCGAGGTCATTCGCCGCCAGCGCGGCGGGGCCGCGGTCGTGCTCGGGGCGCTGTCGCCGCGCACCCGCAATGCGCAGGTCGCGCTGTATCAGTCGGGCGACGTCGATTACCTCATCGCGACCGATGCCATCGGAATGGGACTTAACCTCGACGTCGATCACGTCGCCTTCGCGTCCGACCGGAAGTTCGACGGCTTCCGCTTCCGCAAGCTCTTTCCGGCCGAACTCGGCCAGATCGCAGGTCGTGCGGGCCGGCACATGCGCGACGGCACCTTCGGTACCAGCGGTCGCTGCGACCCGCTCGCCCCCGAGATCGTCGACGCGCTCCAGACGCACCGGTTCGAGCCGGTCCGCGTCATCCAGTGGCGCAACCCCGACCTGAACTTCGGCTCGCTCGGCGCGCTGCAGCGCAGCCTCTCAGAAGTGCCGAACGAGCAGGGCCTGACGCGCGCCCCGATCGGGGAGGACGTGGCAGCGCTCGACATCCTGGCTCGGGAGGACGACATCAGGGCCTTGTCGCGCGGCCGCGCGGCGGTAGAGCGGCTCTGGGAGGTGTGCCAGATCCCGGACTACCGCAAGGTCTCTCCCGCGAGCCACGCGGACCTCGTCGGCGCGATCTATCGCTTCCTGATGAAGGACGGGCGCGTGCCGGCAGACTGGTTCGCGCGCCACATCAAGATGGTGGACCGGACGGACGGCGACATCGACACGCTGTCCCACCGCATCGCGCATGTGCGGACCTGGACCTTCGTCGCGAACCGGCCCGACTGGCTCGCCGACCCCGAGCATTGGCAGGGCGTGACGCGTCGAGTAGAGGACACGCTGTCCGATGCCTTGCATGAACGGTTGGCGGCCCGCTTCGTGGACCGCCGCACAAGCGTCCTCCTGCGGCGCCTGAGAGAGAACGCCACGATGGAAGCCGAGATCAGCGTTGGCGGCGACGTCACCGTCGAAGGCCAGCATGTGGGGCACCTGCACGGGTTCCACTTCGTACCCGATCCGGGCGCGACCGGGGAGGAAGCCCGCGCTCTGCGGAACGCCGCTCAGAAGGCGCTCGCCGGGGAGATCGACGCCCGGGCCGACCGCTTCGCAGCCGCGCCCGACGCGACGCTGGTTCTCTCGAACGATGGCACGATCCGCTGGACGGGCGACCCGGTCGCGAAGCTCGAGGCCGGCGACAAGCTGTTCGAGCCGAGCTTCCGCATCATCGCCGACGAGCAGCTCACGGGCCCGGCGCGCGACAAGGTCGATGCCCGCCTGAAGGCCTGGCTCAAGGCGTATGTCACGCGGCTTCTCGGCCCCCTCATCGAGCTGGAGAACGATGCGACGCTGACCGGCCTCGCCCGCGGGATCGCGTTCCAGGTCGCCGAGGCGCAGGGCATCCTGGAGCGCTCAAAGGTGGCGCAGGACCTGCGCAGCCTGGACCAGGCCGGCCGCGCGGCGCTCCGGGCCAAGGGCGTGCGCTTCGGCGCGTACCACGTCTATCTGCCCGCGCTGGTGAAACCCGCGCCGCGCATCCTCGCCGCACAGCTCTGGGCCCTGCGGAATGGCGGCCTCGACCAGAAGGGCATCGACGAGATTGCGCATCTCGCCGGCTCTGGGCGCACCTCCTTCGCGGCCGATCCGGAGATCGCGCGCGGGCTCTACCGCGCCGCCGGCTTCCGCGTTTGTGGCGCGCGTGCCGTCCGGGTCGACATCCTGGAGCGGCTAGCCGATCTGATCCGGCCGGCGATCGCCTACCGCCCGGGCGTTACGCCCGGCGATCCGCCTCCGGGCGCGGCCGACGGCGAAGGGTTCGTCCCGACACCCGCCATGACCTCGCTCGTCGGCACCTCCGGCGAGGATTTCGGCTCCATCCTGAAATCCCTGGGCTACGTCTCCGAGAAGCGGCCGGGTCCCGCCATCACGGTGCCGCTCGTGCCGGCGCGCGCGGTGGGGACCTCCGCGCCGATCACCGAAGCGGGCGGCGAGGCCGGACAACCTACGAACCCGGACGGCCCGGGAATCGAGCCCGTGCCCACGCTGCCGACCGAGCCCGGGACGGGGGACCAGACGGACGACACCACGGATGTCGAGCCGCCGCCCGCGGGCGCGGACCACGATCCGGAGCGGATCGACGATGCGGACGATCCCGATCCGGGCATTCAGGACGATCCGACGGGTGAGGCGCCGCGCGGCGGCCTGGTCGATCCGGTGCTCGAGGAGGCGGCGGACCGGCTGCTGGCGGAGGCATCGGCGCCGGCCGGAACGGATGAAGGCCCGGTAGAGGATGCGGACGAGCCAGATCCGGGGTTCCAGGATGCGCCAGCCGTGGCGGCCGCGGAGGAATCGGACAGCTCGCGCGTCGCCGATCCGCGTGCGGACGAGATCGCCGGCACGATCCCGGATCAGGTCGAGGTGCCTGCAGGGGCCGATTTCCTCCCGGACGAGGTGTCTAATCCGGCTGCGAGCCTCAAGCCGGGCGAGGATTCGGACGCGACGAGCCTCGCGGCAACGCCCGATGCGGCAGCGGCCGGAGAGGCCGTGGAAGCCACGGCGCCCATCTCGGTGGCCGATGCGGCGGCGGGGGGCCTCGGCGAGGCGGCCAGCATGCCCGCCGAACCTGAGATGATCGAGGTGTGGCGGCTCAACCGTCACCAGCGCGACCAGCATCCCCGCGGACGCAATGCCCGCAACCGGCCCGACGGGCGGGGCGGCCGCGACGGCAATCGCCGCCCCGGCGGCCAGGGCCAGAACCGGCCGGGCGAGCAGCGCCGGGCAGGCCAGGGCAGCGGCCCGGGAGCGAGCCGCGGGCAGGAAGGCGGGCGCGAGCGCTTCCGGGCCGAGAGCGGTCGGCCGCAGGGGAGCGGGCGCCCGAACGAGGAGCGCGGCCCCCGACGGGAGGATCGACCGCGACCCGAAGGAGCGCGTCGCGAGGACCGCAGGCCGGAACGGCGCGAGCGCCAGCCGGACCCGAACTCGCCCTTTGCGGCGCTCGCCGCCCTGAAGGCGCAGCTCGAGGCCGGCGACCGGAACAAGAGCTGAAGGCGGCGCATGCGGGAGGGTCGCCAGCGGCTGGACAAGTGGCTCTGGTTCGCCCGCTTCGCCAGGACCCGCACGCTCGCCGCGAAGCTCGTCACGCAAGGGGCCGTCCGGGTGAACGGCGTGCGGACTGAGGCGCCCGCGAGGCTCGTCGGCGCGGGTGACGTCCTGACCATCGCGGCCCAGCATGTGACGGCGGTAGTACGTGTCCTCGCCGCGGGCGAACGCCGCGGGCCGGCACCGGAGGCGCGCCTGCTCTATGAGGATGTCGGACGCGACGACGCTGCGCTTGTCACCTCACGGACCAGCGGCTAAGCGCAATCACGAAAACGCCATCGTTCCGGGTCGCGCGCAAAGCCCTGATCCGGGACGCTTTCCGGCTCAGGCCGGATCGCCACCACCTTCCCGAGCCGGCGAGGGGCCAGGACCGACCAGATGACCTACGTCGTCACCGAGAACTGCATCAAGTGCAAGTACATGGACTGCGTCGAGGTCTGCCCGGTCGACTGCTTCTACGAAGGCGAGAACATGCTCGTCATCCACCCGGACGAGTGCATCGATTGCGGCGTATGCGAGCCGGAATGCCCGGCCGAAGCCATCCGGCCGGACACGGAGCCGGGCCTCGAGAGCTGGCTGAAGCTGAACGCCGACTATGCCAAGAGCTGGCCAAACCTCACCCGAAAGAAGGAGCAGCCGGCCGACGCTAAGGAATGGGACGGGAAACCCGGGAAATTGCAGCTATTCTCGCCCAATCCGGGAGGGGGCGATTAGCGGTTCCTCCACGCGCCCCAAGTGCGCGGGAGAGCCGGTCCATCCGCGGTCTCTCCCGGCGCTTGGGTGGAAGCGGACTAATGACCGCTTCCAAGCACGGTGCGGGATTGAGGTTAGCGCTTCATTAACATGGCTACATGACAGGGCCGCGACTTCTTTCGGGGTACCGCGGCCGGTCGATCTGGGGAGTTGAAGCCGATGCAGCCGTTCAGGATTCTCACGGGTGTCGCAGCTCCGATGCGGAGCACCAATGTCGATACCGATCGGATCATCCCCAAGAACTACCTGAAGACGATCAAGCGCACCGGGCTCGGCGTCGGTCTCTTCGCCGAGGAGCGTTACCGTGAAGACGGTTCCGAAAATCCTGACTTCGTCCTGAACAAGCCTGCCTACCGCAATGCGCAGATCCTGGTCGCGGGCGACAATTTCGGCTGCGGCTCCTCGCGCGAGCACGCGCCCTGGGCGCTGCTCGACTTCGGCATACGCTGCGTGATCTCGACGAGCTTCGCCGACATCTTCTACAATAACTGCTTCAAGAACGGCGTCCTGCCGATCGTGGTCTCGCCCGAGGACCTGGAGAAGCTGTTCGACGACGCCGAGCGCGGCGCCAACGCGACGCTGACGATCGACCTGGAGAACCAGACCATCCAGGGCCCGGACGGCGGCACGCTCCGTTTCGAGATCGACCCCTTCCGCAAGCATTGCCTGCTGAACGGGCTCGACGATATCGGCCTCACGCTCGAGAAGGCGCCGGCCATCGAGGCCTACGAGAAGAAGCTCGCCGACCGCGCCTGGGCGTGACTGATTGGCGGCCTTGTCGTCGCTAGCGTCGAAGCTCCGCGGCCGGTGCGCCACCCACATCTCCGGCCCTGACATGGGCACTCGGCCGCCGGCAGGGTCCGCACTGAAACGCCTGACCAGCCGGCAAGCGCTTCACTCGGCCGCGTGCGGCAGGCGCGCCGGCGGCACTCCGACCAGCGCCGCGAGTTCCTTCTCGTCCAGCGTCTCTTTCTCCAGCAGCCGCCGCGCGCAGCGTTCCAGGACGTCGCGCTTCTCCTTGAGGATCGCAACCGTCCTGTCGAGGGCGGTCTGCACGATCGACTTCACCTCCTCGTCGATCGCATTGCCCGTCTCCTCGCCAAAATCGCGCTCCCGCGGCATCGCTGGAAGGTCCGGCCCCTGCAGGAACCCGCGGGCATCGCGCTCGTAGGCGACGCTCCCGAGCCTCGGCGACATGCCGTAGCGGGTGACCATGGAGCGTGCGATGTCTGTGACGCGACGGAGATCGTCGGCGGCGCCGGTCGAGTAGTGGCCGAATACGACGAGCTCGGCCGCGCGCCCGCCAAGCAGGACGGCCATCTTGTTCTCCAGTTCCTCGCGGGTCATCAAGAAGCGGTCCTCGGTCGGAAGCTGTATCGTGTAGCCCAGCGCCCCGATCCCGCGCGGGATGATCGAGACTTTGTGGACCGGGTCGGAGCCCGGTAGCGACAGCGCCACGAGGGCATGGCCCATCTCGTGATAGGCGACGATCTCCCGTTCGCGCGCATTAAGAAGGCGGTTGCGCTTCTCCAGCCCGGCGACGATCCGTTCCACGGCATTGCCGAAATCCGCCATGGTGACGGCTTCCGCGCCGCGCCGGGTGGCGAGCAGCGTCGCCTCGTTGACGAGGTTGGCGAGGTCGGCACCTGTGAAGCCGGGTGTGAGCGCCGCCACCTTCTCGGCGTCGACGTCCGGCGCGAGTTTCGCCTTCTTCATGTGGACGTGCAGGATGTCGATGCGGCCCTTCTTGTCGGGCCGGTCCACCAGCACCTGGCGGTCGAAGCGGCCGGCGCGCAGCAGCGCCGGATCGAGGATCTCAGGCCGGTTCGTCGCGCCAAGGAGGACCAGGCCCGTGCGGCTGTCGAACCCGTCGAGCTCGACCAGGAGCTGGTTCAGCGTCTGCTCGCTTTCGCTCGTACCGCCCGCATATGGACCGATGCCGCGGGCCCGGCCAAGCGCGTCGAGTTCGTCGATGAAGATGATCGCGGGCGCCTTCTGCCTGGCCTGCTCGAACAGGTCGCGGACGCGCGCGGCGCCCACGCCGACGAACATCTCGACGAATTCCGAACCCGAGATGGTGAAGAACGGAACACCTGCCTCGCCGGCCACCGCCTTGGCGAGCAGCGTCTTGCCCGTCCCGGGCGGACCGACGAGCAGCACGCCCTTCGGCATTCGGCCGCCGAGCCGGCCGTAGCGTTCCGGATCCTTCAGGAATTCGACGATCTCCCGCAGTTCCTCCTTGGCCTCGTCAACGCCGGCGACGTCCGCGAACGTCACCCCGGTGTCGGATTCGACATAGACCCGTGCCTTCGACTTGCCGATGGCCATCAGGCCGCCTGGGCCGCCGAGCCCCTGCGCTATGCGCCGGCCGAGATAGGCCCAGATGCCGAAGAACAGGAGCACGGGCAGCACCCAGGACAGAAGGTCCCGCAGGAAGGTGCTCTCGATCTGCCCGGTGTAGCGGACATTGTACTTCGCGAGTTCGTCGGCGAATTGCGGATCGACCCGCGTCGTGACGAACACGCTCTTGCCGTCGAGCGGCTCCTTCAGCTTGCCCTGGATGAACCGGTCCGAGACGCCGATCTCGGCCACCTTGCCGTCGCGCAGCAGCTGCTCGAACTGGCTGTAGGGAATGTTCGCAACCTGGGAATAGCCCGCATAGATGTACTGGATCAGCATCACGCCCAGGAATGCGATCAGCCAGTACGAGACGTGGAAGGTCTTCGGGTCCTTGGGCGTCACCGGTGCTCGGGCCATCATGCGATCTCGGCTGCGGTATTCCGGCCACAGGTGGGAAGCTCGGCCGCAGCTGGCAAGACGGCCGCTCCGCTCATCAAAGATTAACCACGAAAGGCTGCATTGATCGGGCCACCAACCCGGAGCCCCGACCGATGCTGACCCGTTCGGCCGCGATCCTCGTCGCGACCTGCCTGTCGACACTGCCGGCCCTAGCCAATTTCGACACCTGCCTGTCTGGGCTCAAAGCCGCTGCCACCGCGAAGGGCGTATCCGGCTCCACCTTCGACCGTGCCACGCGCGGCCTGGAACCCGACATGAAGGTCATTGAGCTGATGAACAATCAGCCGGAGTTCAAGACGCCGATCTGGGACTATCTCGCGACCCTGAACGACGAGGAGAAGGTGGCGGAAGGCCAGCAAATGCTGCGCCGCTACGCGCCGATCCTCGCCGCAGCCGAGGCGCGCTTCGGCGTCGACCGGCACACGATCGTGGCGGTCTGGGGCGTGGAAAGCGACTACGGCAAGGCCGGCGGCACGATGCCGCTCGTCCAGGCGCTTGCGACCGGCGCCTGCTACGCGCCGCGTCGGCAGGGCTTCTTCCGCGACGAGTTCGTCTCGACGCTGCGGATCATCGAGCGCGGCGACCTGGAGGCGCGCGACCTCAAGGGCTCCTGGGCCGGCGCCTTCGGGCACACGCAGTTCATTCCCTCGACCTATCTCCGCCTTGCGGTCGACGGCGACGGCGACGGCCGCCGCGACCTCGTGAACTCCGTCGCGGACGCGCTCCACTCGACCGCGAACTTCATGGCCAAGGCCGGATGGCAGACCGGAAACACCTGGGGCTACGAGGTCCGGGTGCCGGACGGCTATTCCGGCCCGACCGGCCGGACCAGCAAGCACCCGGTCTCGTTCTGGACGGCGCGCGGCCTGAGGAAGGTCAACGGCGCCGCCCTCAGCGGATCCGGCAAAGCCGGGCTCATCATGCCGGCCGGCCGGGACGGGCCCGCCTTCCTGGTGTTCAAGAACTACGACTGCGCCTACTCTTACAACGGAGCCGATTCCTACGCGCTCGCGATCTCGATCCTGTCGGACCGGCTGAAGGGAAGGCCGGGCATCCAGACCGCCTGGCCCACCGACGATCCGCCGCTGTCGCGGGCCGAGCGCCGGATCCTGCAGCAGAAGCTGACGGCGCGCGGCTACGACGTCGGAGAGCCGGACGGCCGCGTCGGGCAGAAGACGCGCGAGGCCATCAAGGATATCGAGCGCCAGCTCGGCATGAAGCCGACCGGCCGCCCGGGTGGACGGGTCCTCCAGGCGCTCCGGTGAGACCTCCGGCTGCGCTTGACGCCGGCCGAAAGCCCGGCGATGCCGCGCTATGCCCGAGTGGAACCGCACCCGAACGGCCGCCGAGTTGATCCACCTCGCGGCCGGAGACACGACCACCGCCATCGCGCTCCGCGGCGCGGAGTCCGTCTCATGGCAAGTGGACTGGCGCGAGCTGCTCTGGCGCGGCGACCCGCAGCACTGGGAGTTCCATGCGCCGATCCTCTTCCCGCGCGTCGGCGCTTCGTCCGGCGGCGTCGTGCAGGTGGCGGACGAGTTCTTCCCCATGCCCCAGCACGGCTTTGCGCGGCGCGCGGCCTTCCGGCTCATCGAGCAGAATGGAGCTAGCGCCCGCCTTCGGCTGTGCGACAGCGAGGCCACGCGGGAGCACTATCCGTTCGAGTTCGAGCTCGACGCCTGCTACCGGCTAGGGCCGGATTCGCTGAGGCTCGGCCTGGAGGTCACCAACACCGGCGACCGTGACCTACCCTACGCCATCGGCTTCCATCCGGCCTTCCCGTGGCCGCTTTCCGGAACCGGCAAGGGTGGGCACCGCGTGGTCTTCGAGGCGGAGGAGAGCGACCTCGTCCCCGAGGTCGCGGCGGGCGGTCTGCTGGCCCGGCGCTCCCGGCGCGTGCCGATGAACGGCCGGAAGCTGCCGCTCTCGCCCGAGCTTTTCGCCGAGGCGATGGTGTTCCTCGATGCGAAGAGCCGCTGGATGCGCTTCGAAGCCCCCGATGGCGCCGCGATCCTGATGCAGACGGAGGGCTTTCCCCATCTCGCGGTCTGGTCGCGCCCGACCGCGCCCTTCCTGTCGCTCGAATGCTGGTCCGGCCACGCCGACTGGGAGGACGCCTCCGGGCAGCTCGGCGAGCGCGCCTCCATGACGAATCTGCGGCCCCGTCAAACCGGGCGGCATGCCGTCACCCTGCGCTGGGAGCGGGGCCGGGGCTGATCCCCGGCGCTGGCCCGTGCCGGTTGGCGGCCCTACAGGTCCGGCATGAACCTGTCCCGATCCGATATCCGCGCCGCCTTCGATCGCATCCGGCCGCGCATCCGGCGCACTCCCGTCCTCGACCTCGTGCCCGGGGAGCTCGGCCATGACGGCCCGGTGAGCCTCAAGCTGGAATTTCTGCAGCATGCAGGCTCGTTCAAGACCCGGGGCGCCTTCAACTCGCTCCTGTCGCAGCCAATTCCGGCTGCCGGTGTCACGGCGGCCTCCGGCGGCAACCATGGCGCGGCTGTCGCCTTTGCGGCTCGGGAACTCGACATCCCGGCCCGCATCTTCGTGCCCAAAATCGCCTCCGCCGCCAAGATCGCGCTCATCCGCCGCTGCGGCGCGGAGATCGTGATCGCCGGCGAGCGCTACGCCGATGCCCAGGCCGCCTGCGACCGGCATGCCGCGGGCAGCGGCGCGCTCCTGATCCACCCCTTCAGCGCGCCCGCGACGATGGCGGGACAGGGCACCGTCGCCCTGGAATGGGACGAGCAGGCGCCGGAGCTCGACACGGTTCTCGTCGCGGTCGGCGGGGGCGGCCTCATCGGCGGGATCGCAACCTGGTGGGCCGGTACGACCATTCGGGTGGTGGGCGTGGAACCGGAGGGCTCGCGGGCCCTGCACGCGGCGCTCGCGGCAGGTGGAGCGGCCGATGTCGAGGTGAACTCGGTCGCCGCCGATTCGCTCGGGGCCCGCAACGTCGGGGAGCTCGTGTACGGGACCTGCCGCGACACGGTCGACCAGGTGGTGCTCGTGAGCGACGCGGCGATCCGGGATGCGCAGCGCCGGCTCTGGCAGGAGTTCCGCATCGCGGCCGAACCGGGCGGCGCAGCCGCGACGGCCGCCCTCCTGTCCGGCGCCTACCGGCCGTCCGCCCGCGAGCGCATCGGCGTGCTTCTGTGCGGCACCAACATCGACGCGCGCGGTCTCGCCGAGATCGCGGTCTAGGTAACCGCTGGTGCCTGCTCAGGCACCGCGAAGGCGATCAGTTCCGGCATCCCGAACGTGCCCCGGACCGCCAGTTCCGGCGTCCAGGCCGGCTCGACTCTCAGAAAAGAAAGAGGGTCGCCCCAGAGAAGGCCGATGAAGGTTTCCGCCACGATGCGGCCGCCCACGGGGCCGAGATGCTCACCGCCGGCCTCGAGTTCGGCCTCCTTGAGGATGTAGTACCAGAGCGGGCTGTTGCCCCTGAGCGAGGGCTGGTCGATCCCGAGGTCGTCAGGGCTGAGCGGCGTCTCTCCCATCGCCCGCGCGACGCTCTCGCCAGACGGAAGGCCGAGAGCGCGCCCGCGCAGGAGGTTCCGCTCCGCCAGCGAGAAGGGACTGTCGCCCGAGGCGACCTTGTCCGGAAGATTCCTGAGCGGTTCCGCCAGGACCGCGTCGATCCTGTAGCTCGGCTGCGGCAATCCCGCCTCTGTCGCGCCCATATCGAAGAAGTACTTCCACTCGAAGCCCCACTCCCCAGGCAGCGGACGGAACCCGTTCATGTGCGCGAGAGGGTCCCCGAAATCGAGCGAGAAGATCGGCGTGCGGATCGGCGTGTTCAGCCTCTGGGCCGGATCCTGGATGCGCCCATGCGCATCCTGCGTGAAGCCGCGCACGCGGTCGTTGAAGAAATAGGTGGGCCGCACCATCGAATGTCCGAACCGGTAGGCCGCGACCGAGAACTCGACCGGGATGAAGGGCTCGCGGTGGAGGTCATAGAAGCGGAGCCGCGGCGTCGCACCAGCGCTTCCGTCGGCGGGCGCGAGAATCTCCTCGACCAGGTCCCTGCCCGCGCCGTCCGCGCGGCCGCCGAGCACGCGCGGGAGGAAGTCCCACAGGACCACCCACTGGTAGTGCCAGCGCACGCGCCGCTGTGCCTCCTTGAAGATGTCCGCCGCAGGCGCAGGAGTGTCGTCGCCGCGACGCGCCCTCAGTTCCTCCGCGACAAGGTCCACCATGCGGTTGTGGAATCTCAGGAAGGTGCAGTGGAGTTGCGAGACGATCAGGTTCTCGTCGTTGCGCGGATCCCCGATCAAGGCGCGCCGCTCGCCCGTGGAAGGCTGGTTCCGCGGCAGGTCGGGCCCGGCGAAGAGCTGGTCCTCGGACACCGTCTCGCCGAGCACGAAACGCAACCCGTCCGCCTCGTAAAGATAAGGCTGGTCCGCCGGGCCGCGCGCGTAGATCGAATCCAGGTCGAAGCGCGGCGTGCGGAAGTCCTCGAGCGCATCCGGATCGTTCTGCCGCTGCAGACTCGACACCGGATCGAAGGTGATGTCGTGGTCGATGAACTGGCCGAGATAGGTATAGCCCGACGCGATCTTCGTGTTTTCGTCCTCGTCCGCCGCACCGAGGGGAAGATCGACCGGCTCGTCGGGGCCGCGCGCATCGATCATCGTGTCAGCCAGGGCGACGAGGTCGGCCGGATCCTGCTCGAACACCGGGAGGTTGCGGAACATGCGGCCGAACCGGCCGAGCGCGTGCGGCGACGAGGGCGTGCTTTCCAGCCCCCGCGGAGGCCGGCGGCCATGGACCTTGGGGAGCGTCGGCGTGGTGACGACGGGTTTGGTGACATCCATGGCGGCCATCCGGCATGAGAGAACATGCACCTTCAGGTTGCATATTGCCGCCGCGGAATGTCAAGAGCTGTGCGGCCGGGGCGACGACCCGCAACCCCGCCGCAACCCGCCCAAGACCAGCCCATTACCCGCCCGCAACGTGCCCAGAACCCGGCCGCAACCCGCACCGCGTCAGGCCGTTATCGCCTCGACGATCTGCCGCGCCGGCAGGTCAGCAGATGCGACGGACCATGCCCGACTATCCCAGGCCTCCCTTCCCCGATCAGAGCCAGCCGATGCCCGGCCGCACCGATGTCATGAAGCCGGTGCCCGACCACGGCGAGACGAGCTACAAGGGCCACGGCCGGCTCGCCGGCAAGCGCGCGCTCATCACGGGCGGCGATTCGGGTATCGGGCGCGCGGTCGCGATCGCCTTCGCCCGGGAAGGCGCCGACGTCGCGATCTCCTATCTGGACGAGCACGAGGACGCGCAGGACACGGCCCGCCACGTCGAGGAAGCCGGCCGCCGGGTTCTGCTCCTGCCCGGCGACATCTCGCAGCCCCAGCATTGCCGCGACATCGTGCAGAAGACGGTCGACGCCTTCGGCGGGATCGAGATCCTGGTGAACAACGCCGCGCACCAGAGCACGGTGCAAACCATCGAGGAGCTGACGGACGAGGAGGTGGAGCTCACCTTCAAGACGAACATCATCGCGATGTTCACCATCACCAAGGCGGCGCTCCCGCACATGAAGTCCGGCGCCTCCATCATCAACACGGCCTCGGTGAATGCCGACAATCCGAGCCCACAGCTGCTGCACTACGCGGCCACGAAGGGAGCCATCGAGAACTTCACCGCGAGCCTGTCGCAGATGCTGGCCGAGAAGGGCATCCGGGCGAACTCCGTCGCGCCGGGGCCGATCTGGACACCCCTGATCCCGTCCACCATGCCGGCCGAGAAGGTGAAGAACTTCGGACAGCAGGTCCCCATGAAGCGGCCCGGTCAGCCGGTCGAGCTCGCGCCGGTCTACGTCATGCTCGCGAGCGACGAGGCGAGCTACGTTTCGGGCACGATGGTCGCCGTAACGGGCGGCAAGCCCATCATTTGAGCGATCGCCGGAAGCCTCGTCGCGCGAAGCCGGTTGCGTCCGAGGATACACCCCCCTAGCTTGGCAGTTGCGGCCGGGGGAGGAGCGGAGCTGAACGCGGAACGCAAGCCCCCCGGAGACGACGCCTGGGCGGTCGAGCTTCTTCGGCACTGGAACCGGACCGACCTCGACGCCATGAGGAGGAGCATGACCGCCGACCTCCAGGTCGAGGTGCCGGTCACGAAGGGCGGCGCGCCGGGAGGCGTGCTGTACCGAAGCCGCGACGAGTTCCTGGCCGCCTGTCCGGAGATCAGGGCGAGGGTGGGCGAGCTGGAGCTCGTGAGCGCCCTGGGCGATCGGGCTTCCGCGTCGCTGGTCCTGCGGGACGGAACGGGCGAGCTTCTCACCCTCCTGCTCGCCTTCGACCCGGATGGGCGCATCACCCGCATCGCGAGCTTCCGCCGATCGCGGCCGCTTGCGGCGGGACTGCGCGCGCCGATGTGACCGGCTGCCGGCGGCCGGGACGAACGCGGGAGGCAGCCCGGCGTTGAAGTGATCTGCCGCGCGGGCAGATAAGAGCCGTCATGTTCCGCCGTCCCGAGACGCTGATCGAGCCCTTCGCTCCATTTCCCGAGGGCGAGATGCCGCCGACCACCGTCGGCCGCTTCGCCTGGCACTATCTCAGGCCGATCCGATTCTGGCTCCTGGTGCTGCTGGGCCTGTCGCTCACGGTCGGCATGCTCGAATCCGGCCTCTATCTCCTCATCGGCTGGTTCGTGAACATCCTGGCGACGTCGTCGCCGGACCGCATCCTGGCCGAGCACGGGATGGCCCTCGCTGCCGTCGCGGTTCTCGTCCTGGCGGTCCGGCCTGTCCTCCACACCGCCCACGAATACGTGTCGAACCAGATCGTCGTGCCGCAATCGACCACGATGATCCGCTGGCGGACGCATCTGTACACGCTCGGCCACTCCCTCTCGTATTTCCAGGGCGATTTCGCCGGCCGGCTCGCAAACCGGATCACGCAGACCGGACCCGCGATCCGGGAGATCGCGGTCACGATCCTCGACACGCTCGTCTACGTCGCCGTCTTCGCCCTGGCCGCCTTGGGACTATTCAGTTCCATCAGCCTGTGGCTCGCGCTGCCGATGCTTGCCTGGATCGCGGCCTATCTCGCGCTCCTGCGCTACTTCGTCCCGCGGGCGCAGGAGCGCTCGCTCGCCAATGCGGATGCACGCTCCGTGATGGTCGGCCGCGTGGTGGACAGCTACACGAACATCCTCACCGTGAAGCTCTTCGCCCGCGGCGAGGAGGAGCGCTCCTCCGTCCGCGAGGCGCTCGCCCGCTGGATGGCCGCATTCCTCGACCTGATGCGGCTGATCACCGGCGTCACGGGCGTGCTGTCGGTCATGAACAGCGCCCTGCTCGCCGCGACTGCCGGACTGTCCCTCCTCCTCTGGTCGCGAGGGCAGATGACGAGCGGCGATGCCGCCGCGGGACTCGCGCTCGTCATGCGGATCCTGGCGATGTCCGGCTGGGTGATGCAGACGGTCCGCGGGATCTTCGAGAATATCGGCGTCGTGCAGGAATCGATGGCGACGATCGCCCGCCCGCACGGGCTGGTCGACCGGCCGGACGCCCGGCCGCTCGTGGTCCGGGCCGGCGAGATCCGGTTCGAGAACGTCTCGTTCAACTACGGGCGCGAGGCGGGCATCCTCGAGGACCTGAACCTCACGATCCGGCCCGGCGAGAAGGTCGGCCTCGTCGGTCCGAGCGGCGCGGGCAAGACGACCATCACCTCGCTCCTGCTCCGGCTGCACGACGTCGAGAGCGGCCGCATCCTGATCGACGGGCAGGACATCGCGGCCGTGACGCAGGATTCGCTGCGCCGGCAGATCGGCGTCGTCACCCAGGACACCTCGCTCCTGCACCGCTCCATCCGCGAGAACATCGCCTATGGACGGCCCGGCGCGAGCGAGGCCGAGATCGAGGAGGCCGCGCGGCTCGCCCATGCGGACGCCTTCATCCGCGACCTGGAGGACCACAAGGGCCGGCGCGGCTACGACGCCCAGGTCGGCGAGCGGGGCGTGAAACTGTCGGGAGGCCAGAGGCAGCGCATCGCCATCGCCCGCGTGATCCTGAAGAACGCGCCCATCCTGATCCTGGACGAGGCGACATCCGCACTCGATTCGGAGGTCGAGGCCGCGATCCAGGACGCGCTGACGAGCCTGATGGAGGGCAAGACCGTGCTCGCGATCGCGCATCGGCTCTCGACGATCGCCGCGCTCGACCGGCTGGTCGTCCTCCAGGCCGGCCGGGTGGTGGAGGAAGGCAGCCACGCCGAACTCCTCGCGCGCGGCGGGCTCTATGCGCGACTGTGGCGGCGGCAGTCAGGCGGCTTCCTGGGCGAGGTCGATCAGGTCGCGGCGGAATAACAGCGCCCGCGCTGGCCGGGGGCCCGCCCGGCGGCTACACGCCGCCCCATGACGAAGCCAGAAGGGGAGGGACGCGCGCGGCCGGGACGGCGGACGGCATGGGGCACGGAGGTGGCTGCGACCCTCGCGCTCGCCTGGCCGATGGTCCTCTCCAACCTCGCCGTAACCGGGATGGCGACGATCGACGTCATTCTGGTGGGACGCCTGGGACCCGAGCCGCTCGCGGCGGCTGCGCTCGGCACCAACCTGTTCCACGCCGTGATGATCAGCTCGATCGGGCTGGTGAACGCCGTATCTCCGCTCGTGGCGGCGGAATACGGCCGCTGCCGCCATGCCGTGCGCGAGATCCGCCGGACCGTACGCCAAGGACTCTGGGTCGCGCTGGCGATCTGCATCCCGGCCTGGATGGTTCTGTACCAGGGCGAGATGCTGCTGCGCGCCTTCGGGCAGGAAGCGAAGCTGGCGGCGGCCGCCGGCGAGTACCTCCGCGCCCTGCAATGGGCTCTCCTGCCGAACCTCGCTTTCGTGGTCCTTCGCCTCTTCATGGCCGCGCTCGGCCGGCCCGGCTGGGGCCTTGCGGTCGCCTTGGCCGGACTGCCGCTCAACCTGCTTCTCGCCTGGATGCTGATCTTCGGCAGGTTGGGCGCACCCGCGCTCGGGCTCGTCGGGGCGGGGATCGCGACGACGATCACGGCGACGCTCGGCTTCGCGGCGCTCGGGTTCGTCGCGGTCACAGACCGCCGCTTCCGCCGCTATCATATCTTCGGCAGGCTCTGGCGCGCCGATTGGAACCGCTTTCGAGCGATCTGGCGCATCGGCATGCCGATCTCGGCCACGCTCGCCTTCGAAGTGGCGTTCTTCGGGGGATCCGGCCTGGTCATGGGCGTGATCGGCACCACCGAGCTCGCCGCGCATACGGTCGCGCTGCAGATCTCCGCGCTCTGCTTCATGGTCCCGCTCGGGATCGCGCAGGCGGCGACGATCCGGGTCGGGCACGCGCTCGGGGCGCGGGACCGGGAGGGCATCGGGCGGGCGGGCTGGGCCGCGTTCGGGATCGCCATGTGCTTCGGCACGCTCACGGCCCTCCTGCTGGTCGCGGCTCCGGGGCATCTCGTCCGCGCCTTTCTCGACCCGGGACTCGCCGCCAACGGGCCGGTCATCGCGCTGGCCGTCCAGTTCCTGTTCTTCGCAGCCGTGTTCCAGCTGGCGGACGGCGCCCAGGTGGTCGCCGCCGGGATGCTGCGCGGGCTGAAGGACACGCGACGCCCGATGCTCAACGCCGCCCTCGGCTACTGGGGTGTCGGAACCCCCGTCGGCCTTGCGCTCGCCTTTCCGGGCGGCCTGGGCGGCGCCGGGCTCTGGATCGGCCTCGCCGTCGGGCTTGCGGCGGTGTCGCTCCTCCATCTTCAGCGCTGGGGGGCGCGCGAGCGCCGCGGTCTCGTTCCGCCTCGCCGCGCCATGTGAGCCGCCGCCGAGGAAGCGCCGCACGGGCGTGGACACCGCTTTGGAGCTATGCCAAACAGCCGCCGCGGGCGACCCCGGGTCGCATTGCACGCGTTCGCGCGGCAATGCTTCTCGGGGCCAAGCTCGGCAGCCGGAAACGCGCAGCCGTCCCGCCTGTTCTTGAACGATCCCGCCTGGAGCCGAGACTTGGCCACGACCGCAACCGGAGCGCCGCAACACACCCGACGGGACTTCATGATGATCGCGACCGGAGCGGTCGGCGCCGTGGGTGTCGGGGCGCTCGCCTGGCCCTTCGTCGCCTCGCTGGCGCCCGATGCCCAGACGGTCGCGGCCGGAGCCCCGGTCGAGGTGGACCTCGCGCCGATCTCTCCCGGTCAGATCGTCAAGGTGTTCTGGCGCGGCAAGCTCATCTTCGTCAGGAACAGGACGGAGGAGGAGATCAAGGCGGCGCAGGACGTCAATCTCGCCAGCCTGCCCGACCCGCAGCCCGATTCCGCCCGCGTGAAGGAGGGCCATCCGAACATTCTCGTGGTCTACGGCAACTGCACCCATCTCGGCTGCGTGCCGCTGGGCAACGAGGGCCCGTTCCACGGCTGGTTCTGCCCGTGCCACGGCTCGGTCTTCGACACCTCGGGACGCGTCCGCGGCGGCCCGGCGCCGATCAACCTCCCCGTCCCGCCCTATACCTTCGTGTCGGACACGAAGATCCGGATCGGCGAGGAATCGAACGCCGCCCCCAAAGCTGCACACGCGTAAGATCGAGACCAGGGCGACGTCATGAGCCAGCACGCGACCACGTATGTTCCCAAGAGCCGCTTCGCGAAGTGGTTCGAAAGCCGGCTGCCGCTGGCGGGACTCGTCCATTCCTCCTTCATCGCCTTCCCGGTCCCGCGCAACCTGACCTATTTCTGGACCTTCGGGGCCATCCTGATCTTCATGCTGGCCGCCCAGATCGTCACGGGCGTCTGGCTCGCGATGCATTACGTGCCGCATGCGAACCTGGCCTTCGATTCGGTCGAGGCCATCATGCGCGACGTGAACTACGGCTGGCTGCTGCGCTACCTGCACGCCAACGGCGCGTCGATGTTCTTCATCGCCGTCTACATCCACATCTTCCGCAACCTCTATTACGGCTCGTACAAGGCGCCGCGCGAGGTGCTCTATCTCCTCGGCATCATCATCTTCATCCTGATGATGGCGACCGCCTTCATGGGCTACGTGCTGCCCTGGGGCCAGATGAGCTTCTGGGGCGCCACGGTCATCACCAACCTGTTCTCGGCCGTCCCGGTGGTCGGCGACACGATCGTCTCGCTGCTATGGGGGGGCTACTCGGTCGGCAATCCCACGCTGAACCGCTTCTTCGCGCTGCATTACCTGCTGCCCTTCATGATCGCGGGCGTCGTCGTCCTGCACATCTGGGCCCTGCACGTGGTCGGCCAGAACAACCCGGCCGGCATCCCGATCAAGTCGGGCAAGGACGCCGTTCCGTTCACGCCCTACGCGACGGTCAAGGACCTGTTCGCGACCGTCGTCTTCATGATGTTCTTCGCCTGGTGGGTGTTCTTCCTGCCGAACTATCTCGGCCATGCGGACAACTACATCCCGGCGAACCCGGCGGTCACCCCGGCGCATATCGTGCCGGAATGGTACTTCCTGCCCTTCTACGCGATCCTGCGCGCGATCCCGGACAAGCTCGGCGGCGTGATCGCGATGTTCGGCGCCATCGTCGTCCTGGCGCTCGTGCCGTGGCTCGACACCTCGCGCGTCCGCTCGGCGAACTACCGGCCGCTGTACCGGCAGTTCTTCTGGGTGTTCGTGATCGTGTGCGTGCTGCTCGGCTGGCTCGGCGCCAAGCCGCCGGAGGGCGGCTACGTGATCGCGGCCCGCATCTGCACCGCCTGGTACTTCATCCACTTCCTCGTCGTCCTGCCGCTCCTCGGGCTGTTCGAGACCCCGAAGCCGCTTCCCTCCTCCATCGCCGAGACGGTGCTCGGCAAGAAGGGCGGAGCAGGCATGCCGGTCGGCGCGGCGGCCGAACCGTCGACCCGCGGCTGACCGGCATCGAGATCTCGGGGCTCACATCCAGATGAACACCAGACACGCCCTTCTCGCCGCAGCCCTCGCGGTGGGGACCCTCGCCGGTGCGGCGACCGTCCAGGCGGCCGAAGGCACGCCGAACCCGCCGCGCCAGAGCTGGACCTTCGCCGGCGTCTTCGGGACTTTCGACCGGGCCCAGCTGCAGCGCGGCTTCAAGGTCTACCGGGAGGTTTGCCAGGCCTGCCACCAGCTCAAGATCCCGTTCCGCACGCTGGCCCAGAACGGCGGGCCCCAGTTCTCGGTGGCCCAGGTCACGGCGCTCGCGGCCGAGTACAAGGTTCAGGACGGCCCGAACGACGCGGGCGAGATGTTCGAGCGTCCCGGGCGGCCGGCCGACTTCATTCCGCCCCCGTTCCCGAACGAGAACGCGGCGGCCGCGGCGAATGGCGGCAAGGCGCCGCCCCCGTTGCAGGTGATCGCCAAGGCGCGCGGCTTCGAGCGCGGCTTCCCCTGGTTCATCGTCGACGTGATCCCGTTCCTCCAGTACCAGGAGCACGGGCCGGACTACATCCACGCGCTCCTGACGGGCTACGAGGAGCCGCCGGCCGGCTTCACGGTCCCGCCGGGCGGGCATTACAACAAGTACTTCCCCGGCCACGTCATCGCGATGCCGAACCCGCTCTCCGACGGGCAGGTCGAGTATCCGAAGGGGCCCGACGGCCGCTCCCCCGTCCCGGAGACCGTCGAGCAGTACTCGAAGGACCTCGCGGCCTTCCTGATGTGGACCGCCGAGCCCGCGCTCGAGCAGCGCAAGCGCATGGGCTTCATGGTCATCATCTTCCTCGCGGTGTTCTCGTACCTGATGTACTACGTGAAGAAGAAGGTCTGGGCGCAGGTCGGCGGCGAGGCCGAAGGCGCGCCCGGCACGGCGCCGCTCGGACCGACGGGCTGACGCTTGCGGTCAGCCCGAAGCTTGCTTTCGATCGCGATGGCCGGGACAAACCCGGCCATCTTCGTTTTGGGGCGGACATGACAAAGGCCATCCTCGGCGTGATCGGCGGCTCGGGCGTCTACGACCTGCCCGGGATGGAGGAGATCCGGGAGGAGCGGATCGCCTCGCCCTGGGGCGAGCCCTCGGATGCGCTGCGGATCGGCCGCCTCGGGCGGACTACCGTCGTCTTCCTGCCCCGGCACGGCCGCGGCCACCGCTACGCCCCGTCCGATATCAATTACAGGGCGAATATCGACGTCCTGAAGCGGGCCGGCGTGACCGACCTCGTCTCGATCTCCGCCTGCGGCTCCTTCAAGCAGGAGCTGCCGCCCGGGCGCTTCGTCCTCGTCGACCAGTTCGTCGACCGGACCTACAAGAGGGAGAGTTCCTTCTTCGGCCAGGGCTGCGTCGCCCATGTCTCCATGGCGCATCCGGTCGGGCCTCGCCTGCAGCAGCGGATCGCGGAGGCCGCCGCCGCCGAAGGCATCGATGTGGCGCGGGGCGGGACCTATCTGTGCATGGAGGGGCCGCAATTCTCCAGCCTCTCCGAGTCGCTGTCCTACAAGGCGGCAGGCTACGACGTGATCGGCATGACCAACATGCCGGAGGCGAAGCTCGCGCGCGAGGCCGAGATCACCTATGCGACAGTCGCCATGGTGACGGACTACGATTGCTGGCACCCGGAGCACCATGCGGTCGAGGTGTCCGACATCATCGCGGTCGCGAAGGCGAATGCGGGCAACGCTGCCCGCCTGGTCGCCCGCCTCGCGCGCGACTTCCCGGCCGAGCGGGAACCATGCCCCGCGAAGTCCGACCGGGCCCTGGACCACGCCATCATGACCGCGCCCGCCGCGCGCGATCCGGCCCTCCTCGCCAAGCTCGATGCGGTCGCCGGGCGCGTGCTGCGGGCCTGAGCCGTTAGATCTGGAAAGGCCTGAAGAACGACAACCCGAGCAGGCCCCAGACGACCGCCGCGATCAGCCACAGGATCACCCAGACGATGATCGCGGCCGGGATGGCCGCGAGGCTCGCCTTGACGAAGAAGGCGACGAGCCGGCCGAAGGGCACGTCGATATCGACCAGGGTGACGGGATTGTTGGATCCGTTCATCGGCGCGATGGCTCCGGCTCGGGTTGACGCGGGGCATGACTTTGGCATCCGTAGCGCCGCCATGCACCAGCTCCTCCCCCGCGACCTGCGCGACGCCATCCGCACCATCCCGGATTATCCGAAGCCCGGGGTGATGTTCCGGGACATCACGACCCTCCTGGGCGACGCGGGAGCGTTCCGCCGCGCGGTCGACGAGCTCGTCCATCCCTATGCGGGCGGCAAGGCCGACAAGGTCGCCGGCATCGAGGCGCGGGGCTTCATCCTGGGGGGAGCCGTGGCCCATCAGCTCTCGGCCGGGTTCGTGCCGATCCGCAAGAAGGGAAAGCTGCCGCACAAGACCGTACGGGTCTCCTACCTGCTGGAATACGGCGAGGACGAGATCGAGATGCATGCCGACGCGCTCGTCAAGGGCGAGCGCGTGATCCTGGTCGACGACCTGATCGCGACGGGAGGCACGGCGCTCGCCGCCGTGAAGCTGCTGCGGCAAATCGGGGCGGAGGTGATCGCAGCCTGCTTCGTGATCGACCTGCCCGAGCTCCGGGGAGCGGATAAGCTGCGCGACGCGGGCCTCGAGGTGCGCACGCTCATGAGCTTCGAGGGGCATTGAACGGTCGCCAGGAGCTCGAAGGACACCTTCGGGGAGGCAAGATCATGGCCGTCGAGTTCCCCAAGCCAGGACGCCGCGCGCTTCGCATGTCGCGGCGCAATGACGCCGACGATCCGCGCCTGTCCGACCGCCTTCGGCGCCTTCTCGAGCGCAACGAGGAGAGCGTGCCATGCCGGTCTCGCTAAGACCTGGATCGGTCCCCCTCTCCGCCTGGCGCGAGGTGTATCTCGGCGCGGAGGTGCGGCTCGACGAGGGCTGCCGGGAGGCGGTCGACGCCTCCGCCGCCGTGATCGGCGGGATCGTCCGGAAAGGAAATCCCGTCTACGGCGTGAATACCGGGTTCGGGAAGCTCGCGAGCGTCCGCATCGATCGCGCCGATCTCGAGACGCTCCAGCGCAACATCGTCCTGTCGCATGCGGCCGGGGTCGGGGAGCCGATCGATCCGGCCGTGACCCGCCTCATGATGGCGCTCAAGGTCGCGAGCCTCGCCCAGGGCGCCTCCGGCATCCGATGGAGCACCCTCTCCTATCTCACGCGCTGCCTCGAGACGGGCATCCTGCCCGTGATCCCGGGCCAGGGATCGGTCGGCGCCTCGGGCGACCTCGCCCCTCTCGCCCATATGGTGGCGGCGCTGATGGGCTCGGGCTCCTTCTGGCGCGAGGGCGCCGTCGTTCCGGCCGATGCGGGCCTTGCCGCGCTCGGGCTGCCGCCTCTCGGGCTCGGCGCCAAGGAGGGTCTGGCCCTCCTCAACGGCACGCAATTCTCGACCGCGCTCGCGCTCGCGGGCCTGTTCCGCGCGGAGGGCGTCCTCCAGGCATCGCTCGTGACCGGCGCGCTCACGACCGATGCGGCGCGCGGCTCCGACACGCCCTTCGATGCCCGCATCCAGGCGCTCCGCGGCCATCGCGGCCAGGCGGAGATCGCGGCCGCGCTCCGCGAGCTGATGAGGGGGAGCGAGATCCGCGCCTCGCATCTCACGGGCGACGACCGTGTCCAGGATCCCTATTGCCTGCGCTGCCAGCCGCAGGTGATGGGCGCCTGCCTCGACCTCCTGCGCCAGGCGGCGGTCACGCTGGCGACCGAGGCGAACGGCGTCTCCGACAACCCGCTCGTCCTCGTCGACACCGCCGAGGTCCTCTCGGGCGGAAATTTCCATGCCGAGCCGGTGGCCTTCGCGGCCGACATGATCGCCATGGCCTTGTGCGAGATCGGCTCGCTCGCCGAGCGGCGGATCGCAATGCTGGTCGATCCGGTGCTGTCCGGCCTTCCTGCCTTCCTGACACCGAGGCCCGGGCTGAATTCCGGCTTCATGATCCCGCAGGTGACGGCGGCCGCGCTCGTCTCGGAGAACAAGCAGCGCGCCTATCCGGCAAGCGTCGATTCCATACCGACCTCGGCCAATCAGGAAGACCACGTCTCCATGGCGGCGCATGGCGCGCGCCGCCTCCTGCCCATGGCGGAGAACGCCGCCCAGGTCGTCGCGATCGAGCTGCTGGCGGCAGCCCAGGGCTGCGAGTTCCGCCGCCCCCTGGCGTCGAGCCCGGCGCTCGAGGCGGCGCTCTCACGCTTGCGCGAAGCCGTGCCGCCCCTCGTCGAGGACCGCTTCTTCGCGCCGGACATCGCGGCGGCGGCGGAACTCGTCCGCAGCGGTGAGCTCGCCAGGGCCGTCGCCTGTCGATTGCCGGCCGTGGACGACCCGAACCTCCCCGAAGCTGAACGCCTCCAGCCTCGGAGCGCGCCGCCGCCGCCTTCTCCTGCCGTTCCCCCGAAGAGCCTAGCATGAGCACGCTGCCCCCCCGCCTCGACAATGCCCGCGTGATCCGGGCGAAGCACGGCCCGGAGATCGAGGCGAAGAGCTGGTTGACCGAGGCGCCGCTCCGCATGCTGATGAACAACCTCGATCCGGACGTGGCGGAGCGGCCGGGCGAGCTCGTCGTCTATGGCGGGATCGGGCGGGCGGCGCGCGACTGGGCGAGCTTCGACCGGATCGTGGCGGCCCTGAAGCGGCTCGAGGCGGACGAGACGCTGCTCGTCCAGTCCGGCAAGCCGGTCGGGGTGTTCCGCACCCATGCGGACGCACCGCGCGTGCTGATCGCGAACTCGAATCTCGTGCCGCACTGGGCGACCTGGGAGCATTTCCACGAGCTCGATCGCAAGGGTCTCATGATGTACGGCCAGATGACGGCCGGCTCCTGGATCTATATCGGCTCGCAGGGCATCGTTCAGGGCACCTACGAGACCTTCGTGGAGATGGGCCGCCGGCATTACGGCGGCAGCCTCGCCGGCCGCTGGATCCTGACGGCCGGGCTCGGCGGCATGGGCGGGGCGCAGCCGCTCGCTGCGACCATGGCGGGCGCCTCATGCCTCGCCATCGAATGCCAGGCGAGCCGGATCGAGATGCGCCTCCGCACCGGCTACGTGGACGTGCAGGCCCGCGACCTCGACGATGCGCTCGCCATCGTGGAGCGGAGCTGCGCGGCGAAGAAGCCGCTTTCGGTCGCGCTTCTCGGCAACGCGGCGGAGATCCTCCCCGAGCTCGTCCGGCGCGGCGTCAGGCCCGACTGCGTCACCGACCAGACCTCGGCGCATGACCCGGTCAACGGCTACCTGCCGAAAGGCTGGAGCGTCGCGCAATGGGAGGAGGCGCGCGAGCGCGATCCTTCGGGCGTCACGAAGGCTGCCAAGCGTTCCATGGCCGAGCATGTCCGGGCCATGCTCGACTTCCATCGCATGGGCGTGCCGGTGGTCGATTACGGCAACAACATCCGCCAGATGGCCTTCGAGGAGGGCGTGGCCGACGCCTTCGACTTCCCGGGCTTCGTGCCGGCCTATATCCGCCCGCTCTTCTGCCGCGGCGTCGGGCCGTTCCGCTGGTGCGCGCTCTCGGGCGATCCGGAGGACATCTACCGCACCGACGCCAAGGTGAAGGAGCTGATGCCGGGCGCCAGCCATCTCCACAACTGGCTCGACATGGCGAAGGAGCGGATCAAGTTCCAGGGTCTCCCGGCGCGCATCTGCTGGGTCGGGCTCGGGGACCGCCACCGGCTCGGCCTCGCCTTCAACGAGATGGTCGCCAGGGGCGAGCTGAAGGCGCCGGTCGTGATCGGCCGCGACCATCTCGATTCGGGCTCGGTCGCCTCGCCCAACCGCGAGACGGAGGCGATGCGGGACGGCTCCGATGCAGTCTCGGACTGGCCGCTGCTGAACGCGCTCCTCAACTGCGCCTCGGGCGCGACCTGGGTCTCGCTGCACCATGGCGGCGGCGTCGGCATGGGCTTCTCGCAGCATTCCGGCATGGTGATCGTCTGCGACGGCACCCCCGAAGCCGCCATGCGCATCGAGCGCGTGCTGTGGAACGACCCCGCCACCGGCGTCATGCGCCACGCCGATGCCGGCTACGACGACGCCGTCGCCTGCGCCCGAGAGCACGGCCTCAACCTGCCGAGCCTCGGCTGAAAAGGCCGTCGCGCCCGCCTCTGCCCGTCAGGCGGCCGCGAGCGCCGCCTCGACGGCCTTGAGGGCCGCCTCGGCCTGAGCTCCGTCCGGCCCGCCCGCCTGGGCCATGTCGGGCCGTCCTCCGCCCCCCTTGCCGCCGAGCGCGGCAGCGCCGGCCCGCACGAGATCGACGGCGTTGCGGTTCGCGACCTGGTCCTGGGTCACGCCGACGATGATGGAGGCCCGCTCGTCCTTGTCCACGGCCACGAAGGCGACCACGCCCGACCCGACGCGCTTCTTCGCCTCGTCCACGAGCGGCCTCAGGTCCTTCGCGGGCACGTCCCGCAGGACCTTGGCGAGGTATCTCACCCCGCTCACCTCGCGGATCTCGTCGGCCGAGCCGCCGCCCCCGCCGCCCATGGCGAGCTTGCGGCGGAGCTCCGCGGCCTCGCGCTCGAGCCGGCGGCGCTCCTCGACCAGCGCCGCGAGCCGCTCGGGCGCCTCCGCGACCGGCACCTTCAGAAGGCCCGCGATCTCGCGCAGCGTCCGGCTCTCGCCCGCCAGATGGCGCCGCGCCGCCTCCCCGGTCAGCGCCTCAATGCGGCGCACGCCCGCCGCGACCGCGCCTTCCGACACGATGGCGATGAGCCCGATATCGCCGGTGCGCCCGACATGCGTGCCGCCGCAGAGCTCGACCGAGAACGACCTGCCGCCGGCCTCGCGATCCGTGCCCATCGACACGACCCGGACCTCGTCGCCGTATTTCTCGCCGAACAGGGCGCGCGCGCCGGAAGCGACCGCCTCGTCGACCGCCATCAGCCGCGTCACGACCGGCTCGTTCTGGAGAACGAGCCGGTTGGCGATGTCCTCGACCTCGCGGATCTCGGCTTCGGTCATCGGCTTCGGGTGGCTGAAATCGAAACGCAGCCGCTCGGCTTCGACCAGCGAGCCTTTCTGGGCGACGTGATCGCCGAGCACGCGGCGAAGCGCCTCGTGCAGGAGATGCGTCGCCGAATGGTGCCCCCGGATCGCCGATCGGCGCCGGGAATCGACATGAAGCTCGACGGCGGCGCCGACCCGCAGCGTCCCCTCCTCCACCGCCGCATGATGGACGAAGACGTCCCCGAGCTTGCGCTCCGTATCGGCGACCTGGACCAGCAGGCCGGCTGCGCGGATCTGGCCCGTATCGCCGACCTGACCGCCCGACTGGCCGTAGAAGGGCGTCTGGTTGACGACGACGAGGCCCGTCTCGCCGGCCGACAGGGCCTCGACCTCCCGGCCGTCCTTGAGGAGCGCCGTGACCACGCCCTCGGCGCTCTCGGTGTCGTAGCCGAGGAACTCGGTGGCGCCGACCCGCTCGCGGAGCGAGAACCACACGGCGTCGGTCGCGGCCTCGCCCGACCCGGCCCAGGCGGCGCGGGCCTTCTCGCGCTGGCGCTCCATCGCGGCCTTGAAGCCCTCCGTGTCGACGCCGATGCCGCGCGCCTTGAGCGCGTCCTGGGTGAGGTCGAGCGGGAAGCCGTAGGTGTCGTAGAGCGTGAAGGCCGTCTCGCCGGACAGGGACTGGCCGGGGCCGAGCCCGCGGGTCTCGTCTTCCAGGATCGCAAGGCCGCGCTCGAGCGTGCGCCGGAAGCGCGTTTCCTCGAGCCGCAGCGTCTCGACGATGAGCGGCTCCGCGCGCATCAGTTCCGGATAGGCCTGGCCCATCTCGCGCGTGAGCGCCGGGACGAGGCGCCACATCAGCGGCTCGCGCGACCCGAGGAGCTGGGCGTGCCGCATGGCCCGGCGCATGATGCGGCGGAGCACGTAGCCGCGGCCCTCGTTGGACGGCAGCACCCCGTCGGCGACGAGGAAGGCCGAGGCGCGCAGATGGTCGGCGATGACCCGGTAGGAGGCGCGCGTGCCCTCGTCGGGGCCGCGGCCGATCTGGTGCGCCACCGCATCGATCAGCGCGCGGAAGAGGTCGGTATCGTAGTTCGAGTGGACGCCCTGCAGGATGGCGGCGATCCGCTCCAGGCCCATGCCGGTATCGATCGAGGGCCGCGGCAGCGGGATGCGCTTGCCCGGCTCGACCTGCTCGAACTGCATGAAGACGAGGTTCCAGAACTCCAGGAACCGGTCGCCGTCCTCGTCCGGAGAGCCGGGGGGGCCGCCCTGCAGGGCCGGCCCCTGGTCGATGAAGATCTCCGAGCAGGGCCCGCACGGGCCGGTATCGCCCATCTGCCAGAAATTGTCCGAGGTGCCGATGCGGATGATCCGCTCGTCGGGAAAGCCCGCGATCCTGCGCCAGAGCCCCGCGGCTTCCTCGTCGTCGGCATAGACCGTGACGAGGAGCTTGTCCTTCGGCAGGCCGAACTCCTTCGTGATCAGGTTCCAGGCGAGCTCGATCGCGCGGTCCTTGAAGTAGTCGCCGAAGGAGAAGTTGCCCAGCATCTCGAAGAAGGTGTGGTGCCGGGCCGTGTAGCCGACATTGTCGAGATCGTTGTGCTTGCCGCCCGCGCGCACGCATTTCTGGGCGGTGGCGGCACGGTCGTAGGGCCGCCGCTCGACGCCGGTGAAGACGTTCTTGAACTGGACCATCCCGGCATTGGTGAACATCAATGTCGGGTCGTTGCGCGGAACGAGGGGCGAGGAGGCCACCACCTCGTGTCCGTTCCTCGCGAAATAGTCGAGGAAGGTGGACCTGATCTCGTTGACGCCGGACATCGCGCGCGGAACCTGAAATGCGTGCGGCCGCCGGTCGGCGGCCGAGAGACCCGAGTTCTAGTGACGGGTCAGGAGCTTGTCGAGCGAGGCGCGGTGGCGGCGCCCGCCAGACGAGCCCGGCCGCGACGCTCCGGGTTACGGCTGGCCCTCGTCGAGATCGTCGTCCGTCGGCGTCGCGTTCTCCAGGATGCGCTCGGCGAGAAGCCCGGCATTCTGCCGGATCGCGCTCTCGATGCGCCCGGCGATGTCCGGGTTCTCCTTGAGGAAGGTCTTTGCGTTCTCGCGGCCCTGGCCCAGGCGCTGGCTGTCGAAGGAGAACCAGGCCCCGGATTTCTCCACGATGCCGGCCTTCACGCCGAGGTCGATGAGCTCGCCGACCTTGGAGATGCCCTCGCCGAACATGATGTCGAACTCGACCTGCTTGAAGGGCGGCGCGACCTTGTTCTTGACGACCTTGACGCGGACCGAGTTGCCGATCGCCTCGTCGCGGTCCTTCAGGGTCGAGACGCGGCGGATGTCGAGGCGGACGGAGGCGTAGAACTTGAGCGCGTTGCCGCCCGTCGTGGTCTCGGGCGAGCCGTACATGACGCCGATCTTCATCCGGATCTGGTTGATGAAGATGACCATCGCCTTCGAGCGGGAGATGGAGGCCGTGAGCTTGCGCAGCGCCTGGCTCATGAGGCGGGCCTGCGAGCCGGGCTGCAGATCGCCCATCTCGCCCTCGATCTCGGCGCGCGGGGTCAGCGCCGCGACCGAATCGACCACGAGCACATCGACGGCGCCGGAGCGGACGAGCGTATCGGCGATCTCGAGGGCCTGCTCGCCCGTGTCGGGCTGCGAGATCAGGAGGTCGTCGAGCTTCACGCCGAGCTTGCGGGCATAGACCGGATCGAGCGCGTGCTCGGCGTCGATGAAGGCGCAGATGCCGCCCTTCTTCTGCGCCTCCGCGACCGTATGCAGCGCGAGGGTGGTCTTGCCGGAGGATTCGGGCCCGTAGATCTCGACCACGCGGCCGCGCGGCAGGCCGCCGACGCCGAGCGCGATGTCCAGGCCCAGCGAGCCGGTCGGCACCGTCTCGATCTCGACCGCCTTCTCGTTCTTGCCGAGCCGCATGATCGAGCCCTTGCCGAACGAGCGCTCGATCTGGGAGAGCGCCGCGTCGAGCGCTTTGGTCTTGTCCATGGAGGGGCTTTCGACGATCCGAAGGGCTGACTGAGCCATTGGGCGGGTCCTTATGGCAGGCTGGGCGCGTCAGCTCAACGCGAGCTGTACGCCACATGTACCTGTTTTGTTCTCATCCTGCAAGCCCGGTCGGACCCGTCGGAGCCCGCGGGTGTTCGAGACCGGAAGCGCCATGCGGCGGCCCATCTCCGGGCGCTCTCCTGAAAGCGCCCACGCGCCGTCCCTCCCCGGGGCGGGGTCGGTCAGGACGGGCGACTTCAAAGAGCGGGTGAATTGGTCGAGGGGCGTGGGACGCCGAAACGCTCGATCAATTTTTTAGAGGAGCCTTTCGGCGTCCCCGCGATGCCCGCCCGCCTGTCATCCTCGGGCTTGACCCGAGGATCCAGACGACAAGCACCGCGTCCGGGTTTTCCCGGCACGGGCGGCGATTTTGGACCGGACCTGCCGCTCTTCCGCCCCCTCGCCCGTTGCCGGAGGAGAGAACACTAGCCATGCTGCACTGGCGCCCGGGCCGTATTACCCGGAGGGCGGCGCTGGTCCGGCTCCCCGAGTGCGGGTTCGCGAAACCCGCCCGCAGGCGCCGCGTCAGCCGGCCTGGGCTCTCGCCCATTCCGGCCCATTCAAGCTCTTCCGCTCTGTTGACGCCTCGCGAGAGCGCCCCTCGGCGAAGAGGACGGAGCCGATCTAGACTATATTCCTATGAATGTCAAGCCGCCTGTCATCCCCCGCGCCTGCGCAGCAGGCGGGAAAGGCGGCTCCACCGTCATCCCCGGCGGCCCGCAGGGCCGGGAAGGGGATCCAGCACACCTCCCACCGCGGACGACGCCCCTGGATTCCCTTCCCCTCCGGCGCCTTCAGGCGCCTCCGGCCGGGAATGACAGTGGAGACGCCGGCGTCATCCCCGGCGGCCGCAGGGCCGGGAAAGGCGGCCGGGCTCTCCGTCACGCCGGCAGGCCCTCAGCGCTGGACGGCGCCCTTCACGGTTTCGACGAGCTGCTTCAGGCTGAAGGGCTTGGCCAGGAAGGAGAAGCTCTCGCCTTCCGGCAGGTGCTTGGCGAAGGCGTCCTCGGCATAGCCCGACACGAAGATCACCTTGAGCTCCGGCCGGCGCTTGCGAAGCTCCCCGAGGAGCGTCGGCCCGTCCATCTCGGGCATCACCACGTCCGAGACGACGAGATCGATCGTGCCCTCGTGCGCATCCACGATCTCCAGCGCCTCGACGCCCGAGGCCGCCTCCAGGACGGTGTAGCCGCGGGCCGACAGCGCGCGGGCGTTGACGGCGCGGACCGCATCCTCGTCCTCGACGAGCAGCACGGTCCCCTGCCCCGTCATGTCCGCGGCGCGCCTCTCCTCCTTCTGGTCGGGCTTGGCCTCCGCCTCCGCCTCGGGAACGAAGCGCGGCAGGTAGATGGAGAAGGTGGTGCCCTTGCCGACCGTCGAATCGACATAGATGAAGCCGCCCGACTGCTTGACGATGCCGAAGACCGTCGAGAGGCCGAGGCCGGTCCCCTTGCCGAGCTCCTTGGTGGTGAAGAACGGCTCGAAGATCTTGTCGAGGATGTCGGGCGGGATGCCCGTGCCGGTATCGGACACCTCGATCCGGACGTAATCCGCCGCGGGCATCCCGGCGAGGTCGAGGCGGCGCGCCTCCGCCTCGTCCACGTTCTCCGTCGCGATCGTCACGGTGCCGCCGTCCGGCATGGCGTCGCGGGCGTTCACGGCCAGGTTGATGATCACCTGCTCGAGCTGGTTCACGTCCGCCTTGACGAACCAGAGATCGCGACCCTGGCGCATCTCGAGCTGCACGCGCTCGCCGAGCAGCCTCTTCAGGAGCAGGGAGAGGTCGGACAGCGTCTCGCCGAGCTTGACGAGTTCCGGCCGGAGCGTCTGGCGGCGGGAGAAGGCGAGCAGCTGCCGGACCAGGCTCGCCGCCCGGTTCGCGTTCTGCTTGATCTGCATGAGGTCCTGGAAGGACGGATCCGTCGGCCGGTGGCTCGCGAGGAGCAGGTCGGAATAGCCGATGATCGCCTGCAGCACGTTGTTGAAATCGTGCGCGACGCCGCCCGCCAGCTGGCCGATCGCCTGCATCTTCTGCGCCTGGGCGAATTGCTGCTCGAGGAGCCGCTGCTCGGTGGTGTCGAGCGCGTAGAGGATCGCGCGTTCGTCTTCGGCGGCGTCGCCGTCCGCCACCGCGCTGATCCAGAGCCGCGCCGAACGGCCCCCCTCGCGCGCGAGGGCGACGTCCAGCGCGCGGCTTTCGCCCGAGGCGGCGGCGGCGAGGGCCGCCTCGAGCCGGGCGCGGTCCGGCGGCGCGACCAGGTCGAGGGCCGAGGCCGCATTCCCCCGCCCCGGGCCGGCGCGCTCGCCGAAAAGGCGCAGGAAGGAGGGATTGGACCCGACGATCCGGAACCCGGCATCGAGCGTCGCGATCGCCAGCGGCGAGGAATTGAAGAAGCGCGCGAAGCGCACCTCGGCGGCGCGCTGCCCCTCCTCCAGCCCGCTTCCCGGCGAGCGGTTCAGCACGAGCGTGCGCGAGGGACCCGCCGTGCCGTCCGGGCCGAAGGCGACCCGATGGTAGAGCCGGACCGGGAGCGTGCCGCCCTGCCGGCGCCGCAGGTCGAGATCGAGCGTCTCGGTGCGCGCCTCGCCGGGCGGGCCCGAGGCGGAGATCAGCATGGCCACGACCGCGTCGGGCATGATGTCGGGCAGCTTGAGCCCGCCCGAACCGACCTTGGCGAGGTCGTGGCCGAGCCATTCGGCCAGGGTCGCGTTCATGTAGACGATCGCGCCCGAGCGGTCGGTCGACAGGAACCCCGCCGGCGCATGGTCCAGATAGTCGATCGCGTGCTGGAGCTCCTGGAAGACGTTCTCGTGCCGCTCGCGGTCCTGCGTGACGTCCGCGACGCTCCAGAGCGTCGCCACCCTGTTGCCGGGACGGGGCAGCGGCCTGACCTGCAGGCGGTACCAGCCGAATTCCCGGGCCCCGCCGAGCGCGGGGCTGAGGCGGACCTCCTCCGTCGCCGTCCGCTGCTCCCGCGCCGCCTGCGCCAGGCGGTACACGGCCTCGGAGATCTCCGGCCCGCCGGTGAAGAGGCGCTCCACCGTCCTCACCTCGGCGCCCTTCTCGGCACCGGACAGGCGGAGATAGCGCTCGTTGGCGTAGATGACGCGGCCGGATTCCTCCACGACGAGCAGCCCGTCGGCGGAGCTGTCCGCCAGGATCTTGGTCAGGTCGTTGCGGGCGCCGGCGCCGGCGAAGCGCACCGTCCCGATCGCGACCGCGAAGACGAAGAAGACGCCGATCATCGCCAGTACGGCGAGAAGACCGAGGATCAGCGGCTGCGCCTGCTCGTTGGACACGAAGCTCAGCCCGGCGAAGGCGGCCACGAAGACCGCGCCGAGCGCCAGCAGCAGCCCGACATAGCCCGGGCGTTCGGACCGATCGATCGCCAACCCGTTCGTGACTTGCGTATACTCGGCCATGCTGCCGCGTCGCCCTCCGGCCAGACCTCGTTACGATGCGCGCCGCTTCAGCCGCAAGACGAAGCCGATCACCTCCGCGACCGCCTTGTAGTGCTCGACCGGTATCTCGTCGTCGATCTCGACGGCGGCGTGCAGCGCGCGGGCGAGCGGCGGGTTCTCGACGACCGGCACCTGATGCTCTTCGGCAACGCTCCTGATGCGCAGCGCGAGCTCGTCGACGCCTTTCGCGACGCAGACCGGGGCCGCCTGGCCCGCCTCGTAGCGCAGCGCGACCGCGAAGTGAGTCGGGTTGGCGACCACGACGGTCGCCTTGGGCACCTCGGCCATCATGCGCCGGCGCAGGCGCTGGGCGCGGATCTGCCGGAGCTTCGCCTTGATCTCCGGATTGCCGTCCTGCTCCTTCAGCTCGTCCTTCAGCTCCTGCTTGGACATGCGCAGGCGGCGCATCCACGAGAAGCGGGCCACGACGTAGTCCCCGATCGCGATCACGGCGTAGATCGCGAGCGCGAGCCCGAGCAGGCGCAGGGCGACCTGCGTCATGACCCGGACGAGGTCCGCCGCCTCCAGCGTGACGAGCGCCTCCAGCCGCTCGCGCTCGCCCCAGAGCGCCACCCCGGCGACGACGCCGACCACGGCGATCTTCAGGAGGCCCTTGCCGAACCGGCCGAGGGCCTGCAGCCCGAAGATCCGCTTGAAGCCGGCGCCGGGGGACAGGCGCTCGAATTTCGGCTTCAGCGGCTCGACCGTCCAGAGCGGGCGGTGCTGCAGCAGCCCGGCTGCCAGTGCCGCGACCATCAGGAAGCCGACCGGCAGCGCCGCCGCCTGCAGCCCGACGAGGAGGGCGCGCCGCCCGGCCGCCAGCATCGCGCCCGGACCGTCCGGCACCAGGTGCGCATTCCCCAGGAAATGGCGGAGATCGAGCGTGAGCGCACGGCCGGACCAGCCGCCGGCCAGAAGCAGCGCCAGCGTCATCGCCCCGAGCGCCAGGAAGGTCGAGACCTCCTGGCTCTTCGCCACGTCGCCGCGCCGGATCGCGTCGTCGAGGCGCTTCTGCGTCGGCTCCTCTGTGCGGTCCTCGCGGTCGGCGGCCTCGGCCATCAGCCGAGCCCCAGCTGGGACAGGAAGCTGCCGAGCTGCCCGAGATAGACGCTCATCATCGCGCCGATCACGGCGAGCAGGACCAGGACGCCCATGAGGATCGTGAGCGGCATGGCGAGGAAGAAGACCTGCATCTGCGGCATCAGCCGCGACAGGATCCCGAGCCCGAGATTGAACAGGAAGGCGAAGGCGATGAAGGGCGCCGAGATCTGGACGGCGAGCTTGAAGGCACGCCCGACCGCTCCGATCGCCAGCCGGGCCGCGTCGCCCGCATCCGGCATCCGGGCGGGGGGCAGCAGCTCATAGCTGTTGCCGATCGCCGCGATCGCGAGATGGTGCAGGTCGGTCGCGAAGACCAGCGTGACCCCGAGCAGCGTCAGGAAGTTGCCGATGGCCGCTTCCTGGCCGCCGCCCTGGGTCGGATCGATCGTCATGGCGAAGGACAGGCCGAGCTCCTGCGCCACGATGTTGCCGGCGGTCTGGAGCGCGGCCACGACCATCCGGGTCGCAAGGCCGAGCGCGAGCCCGATCGCCACCTCGCCGATCATCGTCCCGATCACGGCCGCCGGAGCGTCGCCGGGCGGGAACAGGCCGCGCACGAGGGGCAGCAGGATGAGCGTGAGAAGGACCGCGAAGGAGAGCCGCAGCCGGCCCGGGACCAGCCGCTCCCCCGTCCCCGGGAGGAGCATGACAAGCGTGCCGACCCGCGCGAAGGTCAGCATGAACAGGGTGGCGAGTTCCGGGAGCGCGAGGGTCATGGCGTGTCCCGGCGGGCCGGCGACCTGGCTGCGGACGGGCGGCGGGGATCAGCCGCCTGTGGCGATCCGCACGGCGATCCGGCCCATATAGGACGCGAGCGCATCCGCCATGAAGGGCAGGCAGAGGAGCATCGCGCCGAACACGGCGACGATCTTCGGCACGTAGACGAGGGTCTGCTCCTGGATCTGCGTGAGGGCCTGGACGAGCGACACGACGAGGCCGACCGCAAGCGCGACCAGCATGAGCGGGCCGCCGACCTTGAGGAAGGTGGCGATGCCGTCCCGGGCGACATCGAGGATGGCGGCGCCGGTCATATCGGCATCCGCAGGATCTCTTCGTAGGCCGCGATCACCTTGTCGCGCACGGCGACGAGGGTCTGGAGCGCCGTCTCGCTCTCGGCCACCGCGGTCACGACGTCCACGAGGTCGGCCTTGCCGCCCGCGGCGGCCACCGCCTGGGCCTCGGCCTTGCGGCCGGCCTCCGCCACGCCGCCCACCGCCTGTTCGAGGAGCGCCGTGAAGCTGCCGCCCCCCGCCGCGGCGGACAGGCCCGGCGAGAGTCCGCCGCCCTGCCCCCCGGCGGACAGAAGCCGCTGGGTCGCCGCATAGGCGCCCGCGCCCGAGGTGATCGCCATGTCTCTCAACCCTCGTTCAGGCGCGCAGGATCTCGAGCGTGCGCGAGATCATGCGGCGGGTGGCGGTGACGATGTTCAGGTTCGCCTCGTAGCTGCGCTGGGCCTCGCGCATGTCCATCGTCTCCACGAGCGTGTTGACGTTCGGGAGCTTGACCTGCCCCGAGGCGTCGGCAGCCGGGTTGCCCGGATCGTGCCGGGTGCGGAACGCGCTCGGGTCGCGCGCCACCCGGCCGAGGGACACCACGCTCGCCCCGAGCTCCCGGTCGACATGCTGCGAGAAGGTCGGGATCTTGCGCCGATAGGGATCGGCCCCGGGCTTCTCCCCGGTTGAATCGGCATTGGCCACGTTCTCGGCGATGATGCGCATGCGGCCGGACTGGGCCCGCAGGCCGGAAGCGGCGATGCCGATGGAGCGGAGGAAGTCCATGGTCAGATGCCGCGGCCGCCGACGGCCGTGCGCAGCATGGACAGGCTCTTCTGGTAGAGCGAGGTCGCGAGCTGGTAGTCCGACTGGTTGGAGGCGACCTTCAGCATCTCGTCCTCGAGACTGACCGCATTGCCCGAGGGCCGCGTCTCGAAGCGGGCGGCCTTGGCGGCCTCCACGGCACCGGAGGCGTCGCCGAAGCCGATATGGAGCGGGCTCGTCCGCTCCAGCGGGAGGGTGCCGCCCAACGCGGCGGCGAGGCCCGGCTCCTTCAGGTCCATCGGCTTGAAGCCCGGCGTGTTGGCGTTCGCCACGTTCTCGGCCAGGACCTTCTGCCGGGCCTGATGCCAGTGCAGCTTGCTCTTCAGCATCGAGACGAGGGGCAGGTCGGTGATCGCCATGGGATCGGGGCTCGGGCCAACTCGGCAGGTTTTGCCGCCATTATGGTTAACCCGGCGTTAAGCCACTGAAGCGACTTGGTTCGGTCGGCCGGGACCGAGCCCGGCACCCGCGGCCCGTCCTGTGCCGTTGCGCCACGGGTCCGCGACATCACCGGGAGGACGTGCTAGATCGGGACGACATCGTCTCATCCCGGGTCTTGCGGCACGGGGTGGCCGCATGGGACGGGACCCCGTCGCCATCCGAGAGAGTCGCGTCTTGCTGTCGATACCGGGCATCGAGAATCTGCCGCCAGCGGTTAAGTACCTGATCGCCTTCGCGATCATCTTCGCCCTTCTCGCGCTTTTCGCGCTGGTTCTGAGGCGGCTCACGGGGGGCAGGCTGACGCTCGCCAACGACCGGGGGCGGGCCCGGCAGCCGCGCCTCGGCATCGTGGACGTCTACGATCTCGACCGGCAGCGGCAGCTCATCCTGCTGCGCCGCGACAACGTCGAGCACCTCCTCCTGGTGGGCGGGCCGAACGACGTCGTGGTCGAGACCAACATCGTCCGGGTCGCAGGCGCGCGGCTGCCGAACGTCGCCGCCGAGGTGGCGGAGCGGCTCGAGGCTCCCGCGGCCGACCGGCCCCCCGAGATCGCGCCGGTGCGGCCGGTCGTCGAGCCGACCTCGGTCAGGCCCGCCGCGCGGGCGGCCGAGCCCGTCGTCGCAGGGCATCTCGGGCGCGCCGATACGGTCGTTGCCCCCGTCGCGGCGCCGGTCCGCTCGCCGGCGGGTCGTCCCGGGGAGCCCGCCCCCCGCCCCGCCGCGCCCGCCCCGGCCGGTCCGGGACCGCGCCCCGACAGGAGCCGCGCCACGCCTATGCCGGCCGGCGGCGCGGCCGCGCCGCCGCGCCCGGCAGGCCCCCGTCCCGTCCCGACGCCCGTTCCGCCTGCAAAGGACCCGGAGAGCGGGCCCGGCCGCCCGCCGCTGCCCGACATGGCACGCCAGCTCGAGGACGCGCTGAAGCGGCCGGAGCCCACGCCGGCGCGACCGACGCCCGAGCCGGTCCGCGAGCCTGCAGGCCCTCCCCGTCCGCAGCCGGGGCCGGCCAAGGCCCCCTCGAAGCCCGCGCCCGAGACGGTCGCGGCTCCCGCTCCGCCGGAAGCGGGTCCGGCCGCTCCGCCCGAGCCTCAGCCGGCGTCCCGGCCCAGAAGCGCACCCGCCCAAGGCAGCGCGCCGGCCGCGGTCGCCGCGCCCGCGGCACCTGCGGAGCCGCCGCGTCAGGCCGAGACAGCTCCGCCCTCCCCGCCCCCTCCCCCTCCGCCTCCGGAGCCGCCCGCGCCGCCCTCGCCGCGTCCCGACCCCTTCTCCATCGAGGATATCGAGGCGGAGTTCGCGCGCCTCCTCGGCCGCCCCCTCGACCGGAAGGACAGCAAGGGCTGAGACGCCTCCCGGCCTGGCGGTCGGGAGCCTCGTCGGCGCCGCTTGCGCTGCATGCCCGCCGCACCGCAGGGTCGCGCCGATGGACCAGCGATTCGCGGCCTGATGCCGAGCCTCTTCCGTCCGCTGCGCAGGGGCGGCCTGCTGCTTGCGCTGGCGGCCGGCGCGCTTTCGGCCGGCGCGGGCGCGGCCATCGCCCAGACGCTGAGCCTCGATCTCGGCCCGGGCGGCGGGGTGACGGAGCGCGCGCTTCAGCTCGTGGCGCTGGTCACCGTCCTCGCGGTGGCCCCCTCCATCCTGGTGATGGTCACCTCCTTCACCCGGATCGTGGTCGTGCTCTCGCTCCTGCGGTCCGCCATCGGCACGCAGACGGCGCCGCCGAACGCCGTGATCGTGAGCCTCGCACTGTTCCTGACGGCGTTCGTGATGGCCCCGACCTTCCGGGAGGTCTACCGGGTCGGGGTCGAGCCCCTGCTCGCCGGGCAGATCCAGCCCGGCGAAGCCTTCACCCGCGCTTCGGTGCCGATGCGGGACTTCATGCTCCGCCACGTCCGGGAGAAGGACCTCGCGCTCTTCGTCGAGCTTTCCCGCGAGCCGCCGCCGGCCGAGCCCGCGGCGGTCGGGCTGCACATCCTCGTGCCGGCCTTCATGATCTCCGAGCTCCGCCGCGCCTTCGAGATCGGGTTCCTGCTCTTCGTCCCGTTCCTGATCATCGACCTCGTCGTCGCGTCCATCCTCATGTCGGTCGGCATGATGATGCTGCCGCCGACGACGATCGCGCTCCCGTTCAAGCTGATCTTCTTCGTGCTGGTGGACGGGTGGAGCCTGGTCGCGGGTTCGCTCGTCCAGAGCTTCGGGGGATGAGCTCTACCCGCGTGCGGGCGCACCGTTTGTGCCTTCGACTGCGCCCTCGACCCGCGGCACGGTGGGCGGTTCGGAAGGCGGCGCGTCGGATTCGGGCTCGGCCGGATGCTCCAGCGGCCGGCCGCGCCAGTCGGACAGGAGGAGGCGCAGCGAATCCGCCCGGGTCGCCTCCTGCGCGGCGAGGCGGAATTCGCGCGTCTGCACCGCGTCCGGGCTGACGACCTGGCCGAAGGTCTTCGCGTCGGGCGAATCCAGCATCTTGCGGCCGAATTTCTGCCGGAGCCGATCGAGCGAGATCCGCTCGTCGGCAAGTGCGTAGGCGATGGCGGCCCGGAGCACGTCCGCCCGCTCCCGATCGGTGAGAGGCTCGGCCCCCTCCCAGCGCGTGCCGAGCATGGCCTCGCCCGCCTCGCCGGCCTCGCGCCAGCGCCTCGCGGTCCACAGGATGCTGGTCCGGAGGCGGTCGAAATCGGGCCCGGTCTCGCCCTCCAGGATCTCCAGCGCGAGGTCCGGCCGGGACAGCTCGGCCTGGGCCCGCGCCTCGAGCACGTAGCGGAAGCGTCGGACCTCCTCCGGCAGCTCGGCGAGGCGCGTCGCGTGCAGCGCGGCGAGCGCCAGGAGGGGCTTGCCGCTCATCAGCCGGATCGCGGCGAGCCGCGCGGCCACGGTCGCCCGCGCGGCGCCCGTCAGGCGCTTCTCGACCTGGTACTGAAGCAGGTCGGCGGCCTGGTCGAGCAGGTCGAGCTCGACGAGACGGTCGGCGAGACGGCGGACGATCTCGTCGCCGCGGCGCCCGACCGGCGCGAGCTCCTTGAAGTCGAAATAGAGCGCCAGCGCCTGGACGCCGGACAGCTTGCCGTCTTCGGCCCGCAGCAGGAGCTCCTCCAGCAGGCGTGCCGAATCCTCCTGCAGCGCTCGCGTCGCGGGGTGCTTGGGGAAGTAGCGGTTGGCGCGCCGCGCCATGGCGAACATGTCGCGCCACCTCTTCGCCTCGCCATAGTGCCGCGCGAGGTCGGTTATGGCAGCGAGTTCGAGCTCGTCGCCGCGCCACGTCACGGACAGAGTCTCGAGCCGCTCGATCGCGTCGTCCAGCTCCAGGGTCTTCGTCTTGAGGCCGAGCCTCGTCCAATGCAGGGTCGCCTCCGACCGGACGGGCAGATCCGCCTCGGCGATCAGCCTCTCGTAGTCCTTGAGCGCCGCCTCCTCGCGCCCGGCGGCGGCATCGACCCGGGCCCGAGCGAGGTCGTGCCGGTCGCGCGGGACGCTCCCGGTCGCCATCCGGTCGATCGCGCCGAGCTCGCCTTCGGCGCGCGCGATGTCCCCCTCCTCCAGCGCCGCATTCAGCGCGAGGAGGCGGATCGGCCCGGCGAGGTCGTCGGGATAGAGCTCGACGACCTCGTTCGCCCGGCGGAAGCCCGCGAGCGCCGCCGCCCAGCGGCCCTCCATCGCGTCCACGGCCGCCCGCCAGAGGATCGCCTCCGGCTCCTCGCTCGTCCCGGCCGCGGCGAGGAAGGCCCTGGCCTCGGCGAAGCGGCGGGCCCGCGCGGCCGCGATGCCGGACAGGAGGACGGTCTCCCGCCGGCGGGCGAAGACCGGATCCTCCGCACGGGCCAGGGCGAGGACGCTCGAGGCCTCGTGGTCGAGCCCGTTCGCGACCAGGAAGCGCGCCAGGCGGTAGCGCGCCTCGGCCCGCCCGGCGCGGGACGCGTGCGCGGCCTCCCAGACCAGGGCGGCGTAGCGGTCGAAAGCGCCGGGCGCGACGTCCGCCACCCAGGCATCGCGCTTGAGGACGAGGCGGGAGGCCGTGCCCCCTTCCTCCTGCCCGCGCGGGCTGAGCGAAAGCGAAAGCCCGAGCTCGCGCCCGATCGACACCCCGGTCTGGCCGAGCGCGACGGCGACATCGTCCGCATGCGCCTCGACGACGACGCCGTGCAGCGTGGGCGCGAGCCCGAACTCCACGAAGCTGCGCGCCAGCGGCAGCGTCTGCGCCCGCCCGGATGCGGTCACGACGGCAAGGCGCATCCCGTCCGGCTCGCGCAGCCAATGCGCCCTGGAGGATCCGAGCAGGCCCACCCGCACCAGCGGCCGCCCATGCTCGTCGAGTGCGCGTGTGACCTTGAGCGAGTCCGCCGGCAGCGCCGCCGAGCTGCCGGCGGAAAGCCGCCAGCCCTCGCCCTCCGCCGAGAAGCGGGCCGAACCCGCCGCGGGCTCCGGGAAGCGCAGCGTCACGAGGCCGGGCTCCTGCCTGACCTCCATCGGCCGGAGCGAGGGGTCCGGGCTGTTCGCCAGCGCCGAGACGTCGAGCCGGTCGGCGGCGTCGAACACGATCGTCAGGGCGCCCGCCCGGACAAAGGCCGCCGCCGGCGTCCGGCTCCGGAACGGAAACAGGAGGGAGGCGCCCTGCGGCCCCGTCTCGACCTTCGCGAGCACCGTCGCGGGCGGGCCGGCCGGCGGCGGCGCGACGGCCGCGGCGGTCGGAAGCCTGTGGTCCGGGGCGGGGGGGGGAGCCGGCGGGGCGGCGGGCTCCGCCTCCACCTTCTGCGGCGGCACGACGGACACGGCCGAGGGCGGCGGGGCCGCGGCCTCCCTTGCGGGCGCGGGCTCCGGCAGCACCTGCGGCGGCTGAGGCTTCGCGAGGTCGACGACGATCCCGTCGGGCTCGCGGAAGGTCTGGGCCGCGAAACCGGGAGCCCGCCTGACCCTGACCATCAGGACGCCGCCGTCGCGCTCCGCCTCGAAAGCCGCGACGCCCGCCGCGAGCTTCGGCTTCGCCCCGCCGCCGTCGAAAGCCGACGCGCCCTCGAAGGCGAGTTCCACGCCCTCGCCCACCTCCCTGATCTGCACGGGCAGGGCCGGCGGGGTCTCGAAGACGAGCCGCGTCAGGCTCGGCAGCTCGGCCATGCGGAGCTTCACCGTCCTGGCCGGCTCGGTGCGGCGCGGCGCGGCCGCCCTGAGCTTCGCCTCCGCCTCCTGCACGCGCCGGGCGAGCTCGGCCACGACCTCGGGCGGGAGCCCGGGCGGGAGCCCCGTCCAGTTCGGCGGCAGGAGGTCGATGAACACCCGCTCCGCCGCCTCCAGCATGTTCGGCCGGACGGGCGCGGCGAGCGCGATGCGGAGCCCCGTCCCGTCCGGGTCCCGGCGCACCGTCGTGATGTAGGGCGCGAGCTCGGTCGCGAGCTTCTCCGCCTTGATCCGGGAGGGCTCCGCGAAGGTGATGATGAGGACGGCGTTCGCGACCCTGGCCGAGACCTTGGTGGGCTGGTCGAAATGCAGGAGGATCCGGCCGAACCGGTCCATCTTCGTGCCGGTGACGGTCACCTCGCGCGCCGCTGCCGAGCCGGCCCCGACGACACCGGCGCCCAGAGCGAAGCAGAGGAGAAGGAGCAGACGTCCGAGCGCAGGGCCGGACCGCCGGCCGAGATAGGGCATCATCGACACCGAGGAGACGAGCGTGCCGTCCGCTTCGCCAGGCTGCGTGGACGGCCGCACCTTACGGGCGCGCGGCTAACGCGCGCTTAACCGAGGCTCAGCGGCGGGCCGGGCCGGGCCGCTCGATGGCGGGAAGCTCGCCGGCGGGCAGCGCGGCCGCCGCGGCGGCGGTCTTCGGCTCGTCGGCTCCCGCGGCGCGCTTGGCCAGCGCCACCGTCAGCTTCTCGGCGACGTCCGGCGTCATGACGGCCAGGATCTCGGCCATCTTGCGGGAGTTCATCTGCGTCACGACCGAGAGCAGGACGTCGAGCGGCAGGCGGTCGAAGACGCGCGCCGCCTCCTTCGGCTTCATCGTCTCGTACATGATGACGACGTTCTTCAGCGCCCCGGGATCGGCGCCGGGCTTGGCGGGCGGCGGTGCGGCCTTCTGCGCCTCCTCGGCGGCCCTCATCTGGCCCAGGCGCTCCTCCAGCCGCCGCTCCTGCTCCTGGATCAGCTTCTCGCGCGCCTCCATCTCGCGCGAGCGCTGCTGCAGCTCCTCCCGGCGCTCGCTCAGACGCTCGAGCAGCAGCCGCTCGGTCGGCGAGGGCGGCTGGAGCGGCGGCGCGGCCTCGCGCGCGGCCGGCTGCGGCTCGTCCCTGGCCTGCGCCGGCTCCTCCTTCGAGGGCACCGAGCCGGTGGTCATCGGCTCGTCCGAGTCGTGATTCGTGCGGGCGTGCGAGATCACCCGGGCGAAGCCGGATTGCCTGGCGGCCGGGATCGCGGCGCGCGCATCGGCCGGCGGGGACGCGCCGAGCTCGGCAAAGACCCCCAGGACCTTGAGGCCGAGGAGCGCGACTGCGGCGATGACGACCCCGTCGATCAGCCGGAAGCTCGGCAGGGCCCGCCTGGCAGTCACGCCGCCCGGCTCTCGAGCCTGCGGGCGCTGCGTTCCGCCACGGCCTGCGCGGCCGCGAGCGCGGCCTGGAGCGGCCCGCCGGGACGCGGCTCCTCGGCCGGAACCGAAGCGGTCGGAGGCGGCGAGGCGTGGAGCGCGCGGCGGGTCGCGTCGAACACGCGCTCGAGCCCGCCCATGACCTTCTCGCCGGCCGCGATGGCGCGGGCGAGTTCCTGGCCCTGCCGCTGCGCCGTCCGGATGCGGTCCGCGAGTTCCTCGTCGCACTCGGCCAGCGTCTTGCGGAGCCCCGAGACCGCGCGCTCGGCGGCCTCGGTCGCAGCCACCAGCTCGCCGATCGTCGCCCGCATCGCCGCCTCGTCCGCCTTCAGGCCCGAGATGCGGCGCGACAGCCGGACGGAGGAGACGATGGTCGCGACCAGGAGGATCCCGACCAGGAGGTCGGCCGTGACCACGAGAAAGCCGCTCATTGCACGATCACGTCCTTGAACAGCACCGCCTCGACCCGGGTGGGCGCCACCGCCACGTTCACGCGCCGAAGCAGCTCCTCGCGGAGCCGGTGGATGCCGCCCGAGCCTTCGAGGTCGCTCGCCCGCAGTTCCCGCACGAAGACCTGGAAGATGTCCTCCACGCGCGGCAGCAGCGGCGTGACCTCCGGGACGATCTTCGGATCCTTCACCTCGAGCGCGACCTTGAACTTCAGGAAGCGCGGACGGTCCTGGTTCGGCTCGGCCGCGAGATTCACGGTCATCTCGCGGACATCGACGAAGGCGACCGGCTTCTTCTCCGGCACGGCCGCCTGCCTGGCGCCGCGCCCCATCATGAACCAGCCGCCCGCGCCGCCCGCGAGGAGCAGGACCGCGGCCACGACGACGATCAGCTTCTTCCGGCCGCCGCCCCCTGGCGCGCCGGCCTTCTCGGCACCGTCCCCGGAGGGCTCCTTCGGCTTCTTGGCCATCTTCGCGCTGCTTCCCGGCCGCGACTCTGGGTCGGCGCCATCCTGTCCCGCGACCTTGTGCGGGCAGGGTTAATCGCGGGTTAAGTCGGCAGGAACTGCCGGGTCGAAACGACCGGGTAACCATGTCGTGCCGCATGCGACGCATTCAATTTTCGGACTAAATATCTGAAATACATTACATTCTTTTTGCTTTCCGTCCTGGCACGCCGGCTGCGACGGCTCGACCGCCGGGTTCGCGCTGGGGAGCGTCGAGGATCCGGCGGGGACAAGAGCGGGAGCGGTTCATGGAGAACGCGCTGCTCGTCGGCCTGTCGCGCCAGATGGCGCTCAGGCGCGAGCTCGACGTCATCGCCAACAACGTGGCGAACGTCTCGACAAACGGCTTCAAGGCGCGCGCCTCGCGCTTCGAAAGCTACCTGATGCCCAAGGCCAGCGGCGACGCCTTCCGGCGCCCCGACCGCAGGCTCGACTACGTCATCGACAAGGGCACGGCTCTCGACACCTCCGCGGGGGCGATCGAATACACGAGGAACCCGCTCGACGTCGCGATCAAGGGCGACGGCTTCTTCGCGGTCCAGACGGCAGGGGGCGAGCGCTACACGCGCAACGGAGCCTTCATGCTGGACGCGCAGGGCCAGCTCGTGACGAGCGACGGCCACCTCGTGCTCGGCGACAACGGGCCCATCGCCTTCGACCGCAACGAGACGGACATCTCGATCGCGCCGGACGGCACGGTCAGCTCCGCCCAGGCCCAGCACGGCCATGTCCGCGTGGTCCGCTTCGCCGACATGCGGACGCTCCGCAACGAGGGCGGCAACCTCTTCTCGGCGACGGCCCCGGCCGAGCCCGCCGGCGCGACGAGCCGGCTCGAATCGGGCGCGCTCGAACGCTCGAACGTCAAGGCCGTCCAGGAGATGACCCGCCTGATCGAGGTGAACCGGGCCTATGCCAGCGTCGCCAGCATGGTCGGGCGGCTCGAAGACCTGAAGCGGACGGCGATCTCCAAGCTCGCCGACGGCACCAACGCGGCCTGAGGAGAGCCAGCATGCGCGCACTTCAGACGGCCGCGACCGGGATGGCGGCCCAGGAACTCAACGTCCAGACCATCTCCAACAACATCGCCAACCTGCGCACGACCGGGTTCAAGCGCCAGCAGGCGCAGTTCCAGGACCTGCTCTACGAGAACCTGCGCCGCGCCGGCTCCTCGACCTCCGACCAGGGCACCGTGCTTCCGGCGGGGCTCTCGATCGGCTCGGGCGTGAAGACGGTGGCAACCCCGCGCGACATGTCCCAGGGCAACCTGACCTCGACGGGGAAGCCCTACGACGTCGCGATCCGGGGCGAGGGCTATTTCAGGATCCGCATGCCCGACGGGAGCGCGGCCTATACGCGCGACGGCTCGTTCAGCCTCGACGCGCAGGGCCAGCTCGTCACCCAGAACGGCTACCTGGTCGAGCCCGGGATCACGGTGCCGCAGAATGCGACCTCGGTCTCGATCTCGAGCCAGGGCCTCGTCCAGGCGACGCTGCCCGGCCAGACGGCGCCGCAGAATCTCGGGACGATCCAGCTCTCGCGCTTCATCAACAAGACCGGGCTCAACTCCGCCGGCGACAACCTGTTCACGGAGACCGCCGCCTCCGGCCAGCCGGTCGACGGCAATCCCGGCCAGGACGGGTTCGGCAACCTCCAGCAGAGCTACCTGGAGGAGGCGAACGTGAACGCCGTCACGGAGATCTCCGGCCTGATCGCGGCCCAGCGCGCCTACGAGATGAACTCGAAGGTGATCACGGCGGCGGACCAGATGCTGTCCTCCACCAGCCAGATGTTCCGCGGCTGAGGCGGCGACGATGATCCGCACCCTCGCCTGCGCCCTCGGCGCCGCCCTCCTCTGGTCCGGCGCGGCATTCGCGGCCGACCGGCCGATCCTGCGCGGCGACGTGGTCGCCAAGCGCGACATCCTGACCCTCGCCGACCTCGTCGAAGGCGCGCCCGCGGCACTCGCCGAGACGGCGCTCTTCCGCTCGCCCGTGCTCGGCCAGACGGGCACGATCCAGACCCGGCGCATCGTCGAGGCGGCGCAGGAGCTCGGGATGTCCGGCCTGGAGACGGGCGGCCGGCTCCAGATCACCGTCACCCGCGCCGCACGGCAGGTCGGCGGCGGCGAGATCGAGGCGGCCTTGCGCCGGGCGCTCGGCGACAAGCTCGGCTTCGATCCGGCGGCGACCGGCATCGTCTTCGACGGGGCCCCGCCGCAGCTCACCCTCGCGCCCGACACGAGGGGCGAGGTCGTGGCCGGCGACCTCCTCCTCGACCGCCGCTCGCGCCGGCTCTCCGCGACCGTCTGGATCGGCCCCTCGCCGACGGAGCGCCGCGCCTCGCTCCGCGTCTCCGGCACCGTCGTGGACCTCGTGGACGTCGCGGTCCTGACCCGCTCGCTCGAGCGCGGCGAGAGCGTGAGGCCGTCCGACATCTCCGTCGAGAAGCGCCCGCGCGATGCCGTCTCCCCGGACGCGATCCTGGACGGGACCTCGCTCGCCGGCCGCGTCGCGCGCCGGGCGCTCGGGGCCGGCGGGTTCGTCAGGTCCGGCGACCTCGCCCGGCCGGAGCTCGTGCAGAAGGGCGAGATCGTGACCGCCGTCTACGAGGCGCCCGGCATGATCCTCTCCATGCGGGTGCGGGCCTCCGAAGGCGGGGCGCTCGGCGACGTCATCACGATCGTCAACCCCGGGTCCAAGAAGGCGGTCCCGGCCACCGTCGTCGCGCCGGGCAAGGTCTCCGTCCGGCCCGGCTTCACCGAACGCGTGGTCGCCGCAGGCGCCCTGCCCTCCCAGAACTGATCCGCCGTGACCGCGAGAACCGACATGCCCAGCCTCCGCCCCGCTTCCCGCGCCGCGCTCGCCCTCGCCGCCCTCGGCCCGCTTCTCGGCGGCTGCGGCTCGCTCGACCGCCTCTCCAATGTCGGCAAGCCGCCGGACCTGTCCTCCATCGAGGACCCGACCGCGCAGCCCGGCTACAAGCCGGTGCGCATGCCCATGCCGAACCCGCAGCCCTCGTCCTATGCGGCGAACTCGCTCTGGCGGACGGGCTCGCGCGCCTTCTTCAAGGACCAGCGCGCGCAGCAGGTCGGCGACATCGTGACCGTGCAGGTGAAGGTGACCGACAAGGCCAATCTCGACAACGAGACGAAGCGCTCCCGCACGAGCGGCGACAAGCTCGGCGTGCCGAACTTCTTCGGCGTCGAATCGAAGAACGTCCTGCCCGGCTCGGACCCGAGCTCGCTCGTGTCGAGCAACTCCACCACCACGACGGAGGGGACCGGCTCGATCGCCCGGAAGGAGGAGCTCGTCACGAACGTCGCGGCCGTCGTCACGCAGGTGCTGCCCAACGGCAACCTCGTCGTCGAGGGCAAGCAGGAGATCCGGGTGAATTTCGAGGTCCGCGAGCTGATCGTCGCGGGCATCATCCGGCCCGAGGACATCCAGGCGGACAACACCGTCGATTCGACCAAGATCGCCGAGGCGCGGATCGCCTATGGCGGCCGCGGCCAGATCACCGACGTGCAGCAGCCGCGCTACGGCCAGCAGGTGATGGACATCATCCTGCCCTTCTGAACCGCTTCCCTCCCCGGCGCTGCGGCACGCTCCCCACGTCCGCCGCAGCGCCAAGGCGGCCCCGGCGCTCCCGCCGGGGCCGCTTCTCTGTTAGAACATCGGCCGATGACCGTGCCGATCGCTTCCTGCGCCGCGCCGCGACGCGGCGGCCGCATTGCTCCCGCGAGGCCCGCATGACGACGGTCGCCTCGCGCATGACGCCGCACGCGGAAGCTCCTCCCGTGGCGCGCCGCCTCGGCCTGTCGGCCAGGCTGATCCTGCTGACGACCCTGTTCATGATGATCGCCGAGGTCCTGATCTACGTGCCCTCGCTGGCGAATTTCCGCGCGGCCTGGATCAGAAACCGGGTGATGGGGGCGCAGATGATCGCGCTCGCCCTGTCCGCCGCGCCGCCGGGAGAGCGCCCGGAGGAGCTCGAGGAGAAGCTGCTGGCGGCCGTGAAGGGGGCCCAGGCGATCGGCGTGCGCGGCCAGGGCACGCAATGGCTCCTGGCCACCGGCGCCGAGGTCCCGCCCGTGCCGGAACGGCATATCGATCTGCGCCAGCCGCCCTGGTACGGGCGCATCCGCGGCGCGCTCCGCACGCTCCTCATGCCGCTGCCGCGCACCACCCGGATCGTGGCGCCCGGCCCGCCCGGGGCGCCGGGCATGGACTGGGTCGAGATCCTCCTCGACGAGCGTCCGCTGCGCGAGGCGATGCTCGCCTTCACGCGCCAATTCCTGGCGGTGTCGCTGGCCGTCTCGGGCATCACGTCGGCGCTGCTCTATCTGGCGCTCCACCTCCTCGTGGTGCGCCCGGTGCGCCGTCTCGCGGCGAACGTCACCGACTTCGCCCGCAACCCGGAGGATGCGAGCCGGATCATCCGGACGAGCGGCCGCACGGACGAGATCGGGGCGGCCGAGGAAGCGCTCGCCCGCATGGAGACCGCGCTGGCGAACGAGCTGCGGCAGAAGCGGCGGCTTGCCGATCTCGGCCTCGCGGTCAGCAAGATCAATCACGAGCTCCGCAACATGCTGACGACCGCCCAGCTCCTGAGCGACCGGCTCGGCGACGTGGACGATCCTGCCGTCCAGAAGGTCGCGCCGCGGCTCGTCGGCACGCTCGCGCGCGCGGTCGATTATTGCGGCGCGACCCTCGCCTATGGCCGCGCGAGCGAGCGCCCGCCGCAGCGCCGGATGGTGCCGGTGAAGAGCGTGCTTGCCGACCAGCTCGACCTGACCAGGCTCGGCGGCGGGCACCCGATCGCGGTGCTCGACGAGACGCCGGGCGACCTGATGGTCGATGCCGATCCCGACCAGCTCGGCCGCGTCCTCCTCAACCTCATCCGCAACGCCGTTGAGGCTCTCGCGCGGGCGAAGACGCCGGAGGCCAGGATCGCGGTCCGCGGCGTGCGGTCCGGCGGCGTGGTGCGGCTCTGGGTCGCCGATAACGGCCCGGGCGTCCCCGATCGGGTGAAGGACCGGCTCTTCTCGGCGTTCCAGGCATCGGAGCGGAGCGGCGGCACGGGCCTCGGACTGCCGATCGCGGAGGAGCTCGTGCGCCTGCATGGAGGCTCCATCGTCCTGGAGGACGCGCCCGCGGGCGCCTGCTTCTGCATCACCATCCCGGACCGGCCGGCACGCTGACCCGCCCCGCCGGGCCCGGCGCCCGGACGTTCGACCCCGCGATGCAGGGATGTTGATCCCGCGGTGCAGCCATACATCCGATCGCCGCGGCGCGGGAGCCGCGCCATGGGCCAAGATCTTCGCCGAAGCGCCCGCACGGCGGATGCGTCCGCCGCGCGAACAGCCGCGTCAGGAGAGCGTGAGGGCTCCGGCGAGGCGCAATGGGGTGTGGCACGAGGCTGACCACGATCCGACGTGGCGCAGGCGGGCGGCGGCGCAGACAGCGCGGGGCGGGCCCGATGCCGTGAACGGCCGCGCGGCAGCTCGGGCCGCCTCCTCCCGTCCGGCGCGGCGCGGCGCGGAAGGCGGTTGCCAAGCCGGCCGGAACTCACTATCTCACGCATCCGTTCGAGGCGCCGTGTGCCGCCCTCGACGGGCGCCCGTAGCTCAGCTGGATAGAGCACCAGACTACGAATCTGGGGGTCAGAGGTTCGAATCCTTTCGGGCGCGCCAGCTCCTTTTCAGCTCCTCCAACCTCACTTAAGAGCCTGAAAGGCAACGCGATTTTCGCGTTCGAAAACCCCTCTTCCCGCCGGTACCGCGCCCGCTCCGAGAAGGCCAATCGGAGCACTGTCCGGCGCAGCTGCAGGTGGCCCGAAGCCCAGAGATTCTAAGGGTTTGCGAGGAACCGCATGGCGAGTTCGAACACATCGTCGAAGGCGTAGCGGGGTTTGCCCGCGTTGTCCGCCTGTTCGGTGAGGATGATGCGCTGGCTCTCCAGGGCGGAGACCTTCTTCTCGTAGGCGGAGACGACGGCCGGATTGTCCGTCTCGACGATGCGCTCCAGCAGCTTCTCGGTCTGCGCCGCGAGGTCCTTCAGCTCCTTGCGGATCGGCGCCCGAGCACCAGCCGCGAGCCGCTCCTGGATGCGGGCGAAGGTCTCGCCGGAGACGATACCCTCGTGGTGACCCTTGCGGCGCGGCACGTTCCAGTTCGGGGCCTCGACGTAGCCGGCATAGATCGGGCGGACCGAGCATCTGCCCGATGGTGCCGTAGCGAATGTCGCCGTTCGGCAGGTCCTTTGGGTATTCGGGGTGGCTTTCGAGGAAGCGCTTCACCTCGGTCTGCGTGTCGAAGCGCCCCGAAGCGAAGCCCTCGAAGGCCCCTGCAGGATCGAGGCATAGGGTTCGTCCCGGACCAGCATGTTGCCGTAGCCTGAGATGCGCTTGTAGCGATAGCCGATCGGGGCCGCGAAGCACCAATAGCCGTTCATGGTGCGGGCGCGCATCCGGTTGATGGTCTGCTCGCCGTTCTTCTGGCGCTGGTGCTGCGAGACGGAGGCGAGGAGGTTCTCGACCAGGATGGAGTCGGAATCTTCGCCGAACTCGATGGTCGGGCTCTTCAGGATGCCTCCGGCCTCGCCGATCGCGGCCCTGAGCTTCAGGTGGGCGTCGATGCCGCGGCGAGGCGCGAGATGTCGTCGATGATGACGACGATCGGCCCCTTCTTCCGGTGACGGCGGAGATAGGCCAGCATCGCCTGCATGCCGGGCCTCGTCGCGAGGCTGCCGCTCGCATCGTCCCGGAAAATCTCGACGACGTCGAGGCCCTTGTAGCGGGCGTATTCACGGCAGCGCTGCTCCTGGGAACCAAGCCCCTCGCCCCGGACCGTCTGCTTGGCACTCGATACGCGGCAATAGATGACCGCCTTCGTGTGCGCGTTGAACTCGGGTGCGATCGGTCTCATGGGGCCTCCAGGATGTTTGTGTTGCGATGGTCTCCGTTGATGGTGCCGTCCGATCCTACCATGAGGCGGAGGGCGGAGGACAAATCCTCCGTGTCGCCCGTCTCGACCTGCTGGACCGGTGCCAAGTCGAAGCCGAGGTCGACGAAGCCGACCACGATCTCCCAAAGCGTCTTCAGGAGTTCGCGCCGCTGCTCGGCCGGGATGTCGGTGTCCGCAAGGTACGGCTCGTAGCGGGAGAGGTCGAGGGTTAGCGCCGGCCCTTCTCGCGATGATCGAGGAGGTCGGCGGCAAGGCGGTGGCGGAGGCCTACAAGGGCAGCCCGGCAAAGCTGGTCCGGTCGATCCTGCGCCAGTACGCGACCGGCGAGGGCCGCGACAAAGCGGAAGGCTGGGCGCCGCGCTTCCTGCGCTTCCCTGTGGGGAGCTACCGGGACAGCCGCGTAGACCTACCATTCGGCGCTGACCAAGGCCGCCGGAGAGAATTCCGGCAGCCTCTGTTTGGCGCCCCCTCTCCGCTCCGGCCTGCACCCATCCCGTGACGGCATCCCTAAGGCGAGGCACGAATTAGATACACGTTGTGTATGCGTCTGTGTTATGAATGATCGGAGAAGGAGAAAAGCCATGGCCTCGAAGCCGACACCCGACACCCATACCCGCGCCGTCAACCTGCGTATCCGCGAGGACGTGCGCGGCCTGATCGACCGGGCGGCCAGGGCCCATGGCAAGACGCGTTCCGACTTCATGATCGATGCGGCCAGGAGGGCGGCCGAGGACGCGCTCCTCGACCAGACCCTCGTCCGGGTCGATCCGGAGAGCTACCGGCATTACCTCGCCGTGCTCGACGCTCCGCCGGATGGCGAGGGTTTCGCGCGGCTGATGAAGGCCCCTAAACCGTGGCAGCCATGACGCTGTCGCCGCCGGAGCTTCTGACCGACACACACGATCTCACCCAGTTCGAGAGCGGCCAGGACAGCCTCGACGACTGGCTGCGGCGCCGCGCCCGGGCCAATCAGGTCAGCGGCGCCTCGCGGACCTACGTCGTCAGCGAGGGCGTTCAGGTCGTCGGCTACTATTGCCTCGCCTCCGGCGCGATCGCGGCGATCGACGCGCCCGGGCCGGTCCGCCGGAACATGCCGGACCCGATCCCGATGGCGATCCTCGGGCGGCTCGCCATCGACCGCCGCTGGCAGGGCAAGGGGCTCGGGACGGCCCTGCTGCAGGATGCCGTGCTCCGGACCGCGCAGGCAGCCCACATCATGGGCATCCGCGGCCTGCTCGTCCACGCGATCTCGGAGGACGCGAAGGCCTTCTACGAGCATTACGGATTCAAGGCTTCGCCGTCTCACCCGATGACCCTCGTCCTGTCGCTGAAGGGTGTTGCAGGGCGCGGTTGAAGGCCCTCGCAGGCTCAATGCGCCGAAGCCCGCATCGACCGCCTGATGGCCCGGGTCAGGCTCCACGGTGCCATCCTATGCTCCGCGGCGATCGCGGCCCGCGTCGTCTGGCCCGTGGCGATCCGGTATTGCGCGTCGAACACCTGCACGTCCGTTAGCTTCGGCGGCCGGCCGATGCGCCTCCCTTGCGCTGGCGCACGATCGACGACAGGAAGCCGACATGGGAGACCTACAAGGCGACCCACGACGAGAAGCTGAGACTGGAGCTGGAGCGCAAGGAACTCTTGGACTACCAGTCCCGCCTCGACGATGCGCGCGAGCGGGTCGGCAAGGACCGGATCACCGAGCAAGCGCTCGACGATCTCGGGGGCGACCTGGACAGAGAGATGCCAGACGCGATCCGCCGCAGGCTCGCCGGCAACGCGCCAGACTCGAGCGCCACAGCGGATCGCGACCGCTCGTCATTACCCACATGGGCAGCCGCCCGCGAAGATCCGGCACCGACTCATCAGGCGTCGATGGGCCCTGCCCTTCAATAGGTAGCGTCCCTCGGGAGCAAGCATAGCCCGGAGTTGGCCGACAGTGGAACGGCGGCTTTGGAGGGAGTGCTGTCTAAATCGGCCCTTCCGGAGGCTATCCGAGAACTGGCAAGGGTGTCAGACCTCGCACGAGGCTTCAATGATGGCCCACGGCGAATGTATCGTGGTGATCCGAACCTCCCCGAATCGCGCCTTCCCGAGCAGATGCGCGTACTCGGTGAAGCTCCTCTCGCGACCAGACGCCATCACGAGCATGTTCATGTCCATAAGAGGGGTTGGCCCGGGCTCCCCGATTTCGCCCAGTACCAGCTCGATGATCGCGATGCGGCCGCCGCCCCGCATCGCCGCCCTGCAGTTCCGGAGTATCTCCAAGAATTCGTCGTCGCCCCAGTCGTGGAGGACGTGCTTCAGGAGATAGAGGTCCCCTGCCGGAACCGACGAAAAGAAGTCTCCGGCCACGAAATCCATGCGGCAGCAGATGTCGGGCGGCCTGGACGGTCGTTTCGCACCCGCGATCACGCCGGGGAGGTCGAAGACTGTCCCGTGAAGGCCGGGATGCTTCTCAAGCAGCGGCTGGAGCAGCGCCCGGCAGCGCCGCCGACATCCACGACCCGCTCGATGCCGACCACGTCCAGAACGCGCGCGACCTCGCCCGCAACGGCCGCGCTTAGGCTGCTCATCGCCTCGGTGAAATCCCCGGCCTCGGTCGGATGCTGCGCGAAGTAGTCGAAAATCTCGGCACCGAGGGCAGGCACGGTCTGTCGTTCCCCAGTCCGGAGGGCATCCGTGAACCGGCCCCAGGAGAGCCAGTGGCCGGGAGCTGCTTGAGAGAGCGCCAGCGCCCTGAGCGAGCGCGGATCATCCCGTCGCAGCGTCTCCAGCAGCGGCGTCGTCCGGAACGCGCATCCGTCATGCGCGACGAGCCCCAGCGTGACGCAGGCCCGCAGGTGCCGGAACGTCGCCGCCGCGTCGAGGCCCTCGGCTTCGGCGATGGCTTCGGCCGATGCCGGCCCGTGCCGCAGGTGGTCCGCGTAGCCGAACATGGCCGCGCCGCGCACGATCTGCGTGACCCAGAAGCCGGTGATCATCTGCGTCATAAGATCGGCAGGCGTGGGTCGGTGGTCTGTCGAAGCGTGCATCGCCAACTCGTTCGTCGATCTCGGGATTTCGAGGGTTCAGGCCGCCTGGCTTTCAGGGCTTTCGAAGACGCGGCATGTCGCCCGACCGGCCACCTGATGGGCTCACTCGTTTTCGGCACCGTGTCTTGGGCTGCCAATCGCGTTGCAATCGTCATGAAGCGACAGGTTGCCCTGTGTTCGGGCCGGCGGCTCTCGTTGCGAAGTCGCTCCGAGATGCCTTGGCGGCTGCGGGACGTCGGGGAGTGGCTCTTCATCCCGCTCGCCCCGGACGACCGTGACCGATTGCCTGATGATCAGGGCCCTCGCCGGGGAGCGGCCCGGGTTGTGGAGGGTATAAGCGTTCCCCGAGACGCGGATTGCGGTGCCGCGACAGAGCCTGGCCGCTCGGCGGGGGCCCGAGCCGCCGTTCGGCATGAGCTCCAGGTCGCCCTCGAGAACGTGCAGGTCCTCGCCACTCGCTCCCGCATCGCCCGCCCATGTGCTTCCGCCTGGGAGGGCGGCCTCGGCCACCCAGGGGCTTCCGATCTCGAGGCCAATGCCCGCAGGAAGCGACTCGGCGAGGGTCGTGTCGAGCAGGGGCCATGGAGGGAGCGGCGCGGGCGGTGGCACCTCGCGTCCCGGGGGATCCTGCAGGATCGGGCGGCCGGTATCGCGGACGAAACGCTCGAACGCGCCTCCGGCGCACAGAAGAAGGAAGCGTGCCGGCCTCTCCGGGGCCGTACGGAGCTGCTGGAGGCGGCCGCGAGCACAAGGGATCGCCTGTCCAGGCGCGAGGGCGATCACCTGCCTCTCGATCCCGGCCAGCAATTGGCCGGACCGGAGCCACAGGGCTCCTTCGATCCGTTCCGGATCATCGAAGACCTCACGACCCCCGGGGCAGGTCACGTCCAGAATCGTGAACCGTCCCCGCATGTGGGCCGCAGAGGCCACGATGCTCACCGACGACTGACCGAGGTTGAAGTGCCTGCCCTGGCGCGCGATCGCCATGTCGTCCCGCAGGTCCCATGCCGTGTTTCGCTCGCACCGCCCGTGCTCGGCCGCTCCCGAGCGGTTACGACCGCCAGGCATGGAGCAGCTCGTCCCGAAGGCTCGCGATGTCGATGACGAAGCGGTACCGGACGTCGCTCCGCTGGAGCCGTTCGTAGGCCGTCTCGACGTCCTGGATGGAGATCGGCTCGACGTCGGCCGTGATGTTCCGCTCGGCGCAGAAGTCCAGCATCTCCTGCGTTTCCGCGATGCCGCCGAAGGCGGATCCGGCTATCGCCCTGCGCTTGATGATGAGGTTCACGACACCGATCGGAGGATGTGGCCGCTCGGGGATGCCGACGAGCACCATGGTTCCATCCCGCTTCAGCAGCTGGGAGTAGGTGTCGAGGTCGTGCGGCGCCGCCACGGTGTCGAGAAGGAGGTCGAGGGAGTTCGCGTGCGCCCGCATCTCCTCGGGATAGCGGGAGACGGCCACCTCATGGGCTCCAAGCGACAGGGCTTCCCGGCGCTTTCCTTCCGACGACGTGAAGGCGACGACATGCGCGCCGAGCGCGGCGGCGAGCTTGACGCCCATGTGTCCGAGCCCGCCGATCCCGACGACACCGACCCGGCTGCCCGGTCCTGCACGCCAGCGCCTGAGCGGCGACCAGCACGTGATGCCTGCGCAGAGAAGGGGGGCGACGCCGGCCAGGTCGCCTTTGTGCGTCACGGAGAGCACGAAGCGCTGGTCCACCACGATATCCGTAGCGTAGCCGCCGTAGGTGGTCTCTCCCCCGCCGAAGATGTTGCCGCCGTAGGTCTGGACGAAGCCGTGATCGCAGTACTGCTCGAGGCCCTCGCAGCAGGAATCGCAGCGCAGGCAGGAGCCCACCATGCATCCCACGCCGGCAATGTCGCCGGGTCGGAATCGGGACACGCTGTCTCCCACCGCGGCGACACGGCCCACGATCTCGTGTCCGGGCACCACGGGGAAACGGATGCCGGGCCAGTCGCCGCGAACCGTGTGCAGATCCGAATGGCACACGCCGCAGTGCAGGATGTCGATCCGGACATCCTCCGGTCCTACGGCGCGACGCTGAAGAGCGAACGGTGCGAGTTTCTGTCCGGCCGAGTGGGCCGCGTAGGCTTTGGTCGACATTGCTTGATCCGGTCGATGTTCGAGCGGATCATCTGCGGACGTCGACCGAGCTGATTGAGCGGATGAGCTGGCTTTTGTCTGTTTGTGCTATTTCGGGCTTCGAAACCCGGATTGGCGATACGACGGAACCAACGTCAGCTCCCCATCCGCCGCCACTTGCCCGGCGACATTCCGACCTTGCGGCCGAAGATGTGGGTGAAATGGCTCTGATCGGCGAAGCCGCACTCGAGTGCGATGCCGGCCAGCGATGACGACGACCTGCGGAGCATCTGCTTGGCCCGCTCGACCCGCTGGGCCTGGAGCCAGGCGTGGGGCGGCATGCCCGTCGAGGCTTTGAAGGCGCGCGAGAAGTGGCTGATCGACAGCCCGCACTCGGCGGCGACCTCCCCGAGCGAAATGTCGCGCGCGAGATTGGAGGCGAGAAGGTCCTTCGCCCGCCTCTCCTGCCAGGGCGCCAGGCCGCCGGACGCCGGCATCTCGGTCGTCCGCAGGCCGCCATAGGTGACCGCGAAATGGACGGTGAGACCGAGAAGGAGATGATCGACGAAGAGCCTGTTGCGGTACCGGCCTTCCAGCGCGCCGAGGATCAGCCCTTCCATCTGCTCGATCACGGGATCGGGCGTTCTCCAGCCAAGCGGGGCCGTCAGCGACTCCACTCTCGGCGCACGCACAGTCTCGGCGACCTCGTCCAGCACCGGGCGGGGAAGATGGAACATCAGCTTGTCGATCGGCGCCGTCGACTGGGCGCGCGGATCGGCCGCCAGGTCGACGATGTTCAGGGTCGCGCGCGGGGCCGCGTCGGCCGGAGCAAACCGTCCATGCATCCAGAAGTCGTGAGCTGGATGTTCGCGCAGCTGAAAAACGACGACGAACGCATCCTCGGCCGGCATGCGGATGTCGAGGCCGTCGCCGACATCGGACGGAGCGTAACGGGTGACGCTGATCGCGGACGAGGCCGTCCGCGTGACTAGGGTCGGACCGTCACCGGGGAAGCGGGGCGACACCGTTTCGCTGCCAACTCGGCGCATGCGCTGCTCCAGCAATCATCCGACGGATCGTCGCGTAGGCGGTGGAGACCGGAGCCATCGGCATGCCAACCTGCATCGCGCCCAGCATCATCATGAGCGCGTGCCCGATGCCGCTTTCGCCAGGATCAGGATCGACCTTTCGGCTGAAAGCTTCCTGTCAAGCGGAGCCTGCGCGATTGCCGGGCGCGGGTCCAGGCCTGCCTGCAGGGAAAACTTTGCAGCTCACCGGAGCTCCCGCTGCCGTAGGCGGCTACAACACGGCTGTATCAGGCTCGCGAATACGTCCGTCGCCACACGCCCGGCGACATCCCGACCCGCGCGCCGAACGTCCTCGTGAGATGGCTCTGGTCGGCATAGCCGCACGCGAGTGCGACCTCGGCCAGCGCGAGGTTCTGCTTGGCGAGCAGTTCCTTCGCGCGTTCGATCCGCCTCGCCTGGAGCCAACCATGAGGCGTCGACCCGGTCGACGCCTTGAAGGCTCTCGCAAAATGAGCCGGTGAAAGCCGACACTCGGCGGCGACCTCCGCAAGGGTGAGATCCTTGGCGAGGTTCGACGCGATCAGCTCCTTGGCCCGCCGCTCCTGCCACGACGCCAGCCCGCCGGGCCGATGGGGCTGCCCGGTCCCAAGCCCGCCGTAGCGTTCCGCGAAATGGGCATGCAGTCCCATGACGAGATGATCGCGCAGAAGCCGACTGGTCCCGTCTGGGCGGTCGAGCATGTGCAGGAGGCTGTCCTGCAGATCGCGCAGCAATGGGTCTCCGATCGCCTCCTCGGACGGAGTTCGCAGGGCGGACACGGGCGGAAGTCTTTCCCGATCGGCCAGCTCGTTCAGCGAGGCCAGCGGGATGTGGAAGATCAGGCTGTCGAACGGAGCCAGCAACCGTGCCGAGAGCCCCTCGCCGAGATGGACGATGTTGAGCGTCCCGCGCGGAGCCGGCCCGGCCGGGGTGAACCTCCCGCCCAACCACGTGTCGTGCCGAGGATGATCCACCAGCTGGTAGATAATCACGTAGGCATCCTCCGCCGCGACCGATATGAGGTCGCCTTCTCCGATCGAGCGGGGTCGATGCCGGACGATGCTGACGGAGGAGCCGCCGAGTCGCGTGACGATGTGCGGGACGGCGGCATTGATCTGCGAGGTCAGTGCTTCGCACGGACTTGGTATGGTCATTGCTCAGTATCCGGCTCGGTCCAGCCGATATGGTCACCCGATCCGTTCGGATGGAGGAAGGCAACGTCAGGCTTGGATTGTGGCTGGTCTCTTTCGGGAATCGCCGTGATCTGTTTCGCCACGATGACGTCGCAAGAAATCCTGGAGAATTCTGTTCACCTCGTCGGGAGCTTCGAGCGAACTGATGTGGCCCGCTCCGGCCACCTCGACGAACTCGCAGCCGAGGATCGCCGCCATCTCCCGCCCTTCGTGGACCGGACGGGGTACATCCAGGCTCCCAGTCACCACGAGAGCCGGCATGGCGAGCGTGGGCAACTGCGCGAGGAGGCTCCTCCTTTCCACGAACATCTGCCCGAGCGGAACGACCGACTCGAGAAGAGCCTGCCGATCCCAGCTCCCCAGCCTCTTGCGGAACGTTGCGGGCAGATCGGGTTGTCTCGCTGCCGCGTCCGGCGAGATGAAGAGCCCGACGAGCTTGTCGACGAGTGCCTCTGGGACGCGGCCTGCCTGTCCGACCATCTCCATCATCAGACGATAGCCGGCTCTCGCCTCTGCGGGCTCCGCGCCGGCGAAGGTGTCGAGGAGCACGAGCGCAGAGACCCGGTCCGGCGCCATGAGGGCGAGTTCCGCGCCCCACATGCCGCCGATGGACAGGCCGACTACCGCGAACCGCTCGATGCCGAGACTGTCCATGAGCGCGAGGTGGTGTGCGGCCAAGTCTTCAAGGGTCGTCGCGTCGTGTGGCAGGCGACCCGAGCCTCCATGGCCCCAGAGATCGGGTGCGACGATCCTATGGGAGCGGGAGAGCGCGGCGATCTGGGGAGCCCACATAGCAGCGTCCCAAAGGTAGCTGTGGCCGAGAAGGACGGCCTCGCCCTCCCCGGCGATCGTGACGTTCATGGTGGATCCGGCCACGGGCTGAAGCCGCGCCGTCGAGAATGCGACGTCGATCATGGTGTCCGACCTCCGTTTCGGCGCTGGACTCAGGAAGAGATCGGACCGCCGACGATGACGGACCCATAGCGTTCGACAAGTTCCCCGAACTCGGCCGGTGAACGTCCGGCGAGTTGGGCGAAGATGTCTTCCAGCCCACCCGGGCTCAGGGTGACGAGCATCCTCGCGGGCCTGTCGGTCAGGTTGGCCCACGCGTGGGCCATGCCGGCCGGGACGTGCACGATCGTGCCCGGCCCGCCCTCCAGGCGGCGCCCTTCGCAAAGGAAGGTCATCGTTCCCTCCAGCACCTGGAACGTCTCGTCCTCGCGATGCGTGTGGAGAGGCGGACCGCAACGGGGCTGAAGGAGGGACTCGAGGATCGCGAAATGTCCGCCGACCTGCGAGCTGTGAACCCTGATGGAGATCATCTCGCCCGGAATGGCCTCGAAGGGCCTGGCATCTTCGGGCCGGCTCACGACGAGCCCGCGGGTGGAGTGGACGGCAGCCGCGTCCGGAAGCCGTGCGACCTGAGCTAAAGCGTTCATCCTGGTCTCCTGTCTGGTCCGCCGCTCCCTAAGGGGGCCGCCGCATCCGTCCCGAAGACGAACCGGCGAGCAGCGGGAACGGACCGTCGGTCCGCAGGGACCATCACGTGAGCATGCGTGCTACGGGGCGGTTTCGAGCAGGGCTGAACGTGTTGCACCTGTAACCCTGAGCGGCCTCAATCACGACCGAAGATCCGAACGGATCCAGGGCTCCTCTCGCCTGGTCTCGCCGCCGCTGAGGTGATCCATCGTCGTCTGCCCTACCGGCCGTGGATGGCCTGCGGGGGGAAGGCCCCCGCCTGGAATCCCGCTCGTTCACCTCATGCCACCTCGACGGGAACCGCCAGGACATAGCCGGCGCCGCGTTCGGTCCTGATCAGGCGTGGCTGGGACGGGTTCGTTTCGATCTTGCGCCTGAGCCGCAGGATGAGGACATCGATGCTGCGGTCGAAGACCTCGTCGTCGTGCACGCGGCTCGCGGCTAGGAGTTGCTCCCGCGACAGGACCTGCTGGGGGGCGCGCAAAAAGGCGGTCAGCAGGTTGAACTCGCCAGCCGTGAGCGGAACCGGAGGCCCGTCGCCCGTCGTGAGGCGGCGCGTCCGCAGCGACAGCTGCCACTCTCCGAATCGGTAGGTCGATCGGTCGGATCTCCGCTTGCCCGCCGCGGCTACCGCATCGCTTCGGCGGAGGACCGCCCGCACCCGAGCCAGGAATTCGCGCAGTCCGAACGGCTTGGTGATGTAGTCGTCTGCCCCGAGTTCGAGCCCGATTACTTTGTCGGCCTCGTCGCTTCTGCTTCCGGTGATGAGAATGATCGGGGCGTCTGCCCGGCCGTCGAGCCGGCGCATGAGGTCGAGACCGTTCTCGTTGCGGAGTTGCAAATCGAGAACGATGAGATCGGCTGCCTTTTGCGCGAGGACGCGATCCATGGCGTCCCCGTCCGCGACGGCGCTGACCTCGAACGCATTGCTTGCGAGGTAGTCGCTGACGAGGTGACGCATCGATGCGTCGTCGTCGACCAGCACGACGTGTTTCGTCACGGCGAGGCTCCAATTCGAGAGGGGCGGTCGGCAGAAAGGGCGATCGGCGGCTTGCGGGAGGACGATGGTCAGGCCCTGCCCCCATCGCCATCCTCCACGTCCGGCGGGCCCGGACGGCGGCGAAGCGGCTCGGTCGCCGTTCCGAAGAACTGTGCCAGGACGCTACGCGATCGGCCGCGCACGACCGTGAGAAGCGGGGCAGAGAGCCGATCCGCAATCGCTGCGACGACGTCGGGACCGGCCTCCCGGACCAGCCGCTCACTAAAGGCGACGGGCGCGCCTCCCGCCGCGGCGATTTCCGAAAGGCGGCTTGCGAGGTTTACAACGTCGCCGAACGCGGTGCGGCCCGCCGCCGAGCCCCGGCCCAGGCGATCCACGATCACCTCTCCGCAATGGGCGCCGATGCGGACGGCTACCGGCGATGCAGGCGCTCCGTGACGCTCCAGCCATGCCGTCAGCGCGGAAAGCAGCTCGATCGCGCCCCGCACCGCGCCTGCGGCATGGTGGGGGTCCTTGCGCCGAACACCCCAGCCGAGCATGGCGCCATCGCCCTGATATCCGAGGACGGAGCCGCCGGAGGCCGCTGCGCAACGGTCGATGATCCGGTAGTAGCTGCGGAGCATGTCGTGCGTGCGCTCGAGACCGAGGCGCTCCGCCGTTCCCGTGAAGCCCCGGAGGTCGACGAAGAGGATCGCCGCGCGTACGCGAGCCGCCTTGCCACTATCTGACCGCCGCGCGCCTCGGGGGTCGGATATCGGACGACGTCGATGCGGAGGCGGGAGGTCGTGCCCTCGTGCCGGAAACCGGGACGAGCGGGCAAGCCTCGTGCGTTCGGTGAACGGGTCGACGGGAGTGGTGAACATGGTCCTGCTCGGGTGCATTGGATCGTAGGCGGCGGCGCCCCCAGGTCGCGGGCGCTCCGAGGTGGGTTGCCCATCCGTGCCGGTGCCAGGCTCTCCGGGAGACACCGCAATGGGGAGGGGGCCCTCCTCGATGCGGGGAAGAGCGTCGTCCCCGCTCACGGACACGAGGCGCTCTCCTGCCGCCTGCTCTGCCCCAGCAGCGTCCCGTGCGATTGCACGAATGTGCGGTTCATTGTCCGAATCTGCGCCGGCATCGGGACTGTGCTCTTGGCCTGGGGTTTGGCTCACGGGATCGACCCGCTGCGGACCACGCCGCCCATTGACGACCTGCCGCGCTGCGCCCGCCTCAGGCCAGCACGCGAAGGCTGTCCCGCATCGCTCCATCGAGCTCGGGAAGGAGCACGACGCTCTCCTGCTCGTTAGGGTCGGTCCGCGCGATGACTGCGACGCATTCCTCCGTGGGGCTCGGATTGTACGGGAGGTGCGGCAACCCCGCCGGGATGTAGACGAACTCCCCAGCGCTGGCGGCCGCGTGATGATCAAGCCGCTCGCCGAACCAGACCGCCGATCGGCCGCTGACGATGTAGATGGCCGTCTCGTGCGACTCGTGCTTGTGGGCCTTCCCGATTTCGTTCGGAGGGAGCCTGAGAACCTGCATGTGGAGGGCCTTTGCCCCGACCGACCCGCCAGAGATGGCCGGCGTGTAGACGTGGCCTTGCTTTCCCCGGAACGGCGTGCCGGGCTTCACGACGCGCACCGTGAGCTGGTGCGAGGGGGGTGCCGGATCGGACATGAGGGAGTCTTCCTGCTCACGCGTGCGTTCCGGGGCGCAGGGGCCCGGTTTGGAACGTGGGTCGCTGGGTTGAAGGGGCGCGGCATCCAAAGCCGCCGCGCATCGGACGAGGGGACGACCAGTCAGCGCGCCGTTTGCTCGCGAGCGGGCTCGCTCCTGGTCGGGGTGCGCTCGGATTGCGGGCCGAAGCCTCGTGCCGGTGAGGCCTCCTCGCCGTCGAGCGAGGGTTGTCCGCCCTGGTCGAGAAACTCCCGCGGCTGCGTCCTCTTCGGGTTTGTCCCGTAGGCGTGCCAGTGTCCGCCGCCGTAGAACATGCTCGTCGCCACCTCGCCGGAACTCTCTGCGGCATTCTGGTCGAACCACGCGAGGAACGCCTCGGCCCGGCTCTGCCCGGGGCTGACGACGAGCGAGCCGACGATAAGCACTCTCGCGACCAGCTTGAGCTTTGCGGAAGACGTGTGCCGGTGCAGGCGTGCGGCCGTCGCCTCCAGAGGTTCCGCCGCCTCCGCCAGCCCGCGCCGAAGATCATGTCGAGTGAGGCCGATGTCCTTCAGGGTCGCGTCGCTCAGCTGATGAAGCTCGGCATGCAGGCGGCGGCGTTCCGCTGATCTGGCCAGCGCTTTGAAAATGAAAAAGAGCATGATCGTCTCCGTGTTGGGAACGAGCTGCTTTTTGCGTGAGCGAATTTCCTGACTATTGCAGGGCGGCCAAAATCGATTTTGTTTGCAATGGAGGCCGCTGGTGCTGATGTCTCGACGCAGGAAGACCCTAGAGTACATCGAACTCAGCCAGCCTAGCAGGTACGTTGGCAAGCAGCCTTTCGCCGCCCAGCATGGCGAACGCCTCATATGCGAGCCGAACCGGCCCATATCGAATGGCCGCTTTCGGGAGCGACCCTTACGCTTCCAGATGTCGCAGAAGGGCGCGAAGCGTACGGCCAAGCCCAAAACCCGGTTCGGGTACGAAAGGCTGCTCACATCTCGCGTCGGGGTTGCCTTCGCCCGGGTTCGGGTTCTGCTGGGTCGTCGAGTCGCTGCTGAAGCGACGGAGCCCGAACGAGCTGAAGATGGCCACCCATCTCGCGGCGTAGCTCGGAGAGTTTCTCTGCCTCCGCCGCCGCAACTCCCTGACGCGATCCTGCAGAGGACGCCATTCCGCGAGCTGTCGATCGATCAGCGTTTGCCGTTCCGCCTCCTGCCGCACCCGCGACCGATCAGCCTCTGCCTCGAGCTCGGCCCGGGTCCTCGGTATCGCCCCGTGACGCGAGCCCAGATCGCGCGAAGACCGGTCGGGAGGCGCCGGGCGCGGGCGCGGACCTCTTCGTCCCACTCCGTTGCAAGGCGCTGGTCGAGTCGCGAGCGCTCTTCCCTGTGCCGGTAGGTCATCTGCATGTTCGCATTGGCCAAGGTGGTCGCGCGTTTCCGGAAGTGCAGGCGGGATTCTGCGATGTGCCGCTTGATTGCCGGCGTCATCCGCTGGCCGACCTGCCGCTTCGTCGCTTCGACGCTCGGCAACTCGCCCCCATCGCCGAGACGAGCGCGGATCTCCCCGGTCCTCAGGTCCAGCATCCGAGGCAACGAGTAGACCTCCCCATCGTGGTCGAGCACGACGAAGCCGCGCCGGTCGCCTCGCGCTAGGAAGAAGCCGCGCTCCTCAAGACTGCGCTGGAAGGCCTGCGTCCCATCGGACCTGGCCCAGCACGCTTGGACAGCCTGCTTGAGCCAGCGCGGATGGATGCCTTGGCGCTTCGCCTGCTGCCACTCGGCAAGGGTAAAATTCGTCGGGCGAGCGGCCCAGGAAGGTGGCCAGCCGCCCGACGTCGCGAATGTAGTTGCGCTGCGTCTCGCGCGAGAAACGCCGCATGGTCATGTCGTCGATCAGCCGCTGCCGCAGCGGGCTCACAGGCGCGTCGAGAACGGGAAGGATCATCGCCAGGCTCCTCCGTGAAAGGAGCCGGATGGTCAGACCACGCCGGGCCGCCCTCAAGGCGGGCGCAACGCTCGCCTCTCTACGCGCCCCTCATCACGCGCGCCCATCCCGCGCAGCGGGTTCGTGCAGCGGCCAAATTCAGCGGTGGCTTTCGGCCCATGCCGGTCATTCAGCCAGAACGGCCCGCTGCTCCGAAGCGGACATGTGTTGAACCGAACGTTTTTGGCAGCACAGTGTGTCGGCAGACCGACGATGCCTGCCCCGGCCGCCGCTGGACGACTAAGCGTGACGAGAGGGAGAGCCTTTCAAGCCTCAGCTCGCTTCATCAGCTCACGGCCGATGATGACCTGCTGGATCTGCGTGGTACCCTCGTAGATGCGGAACAGACGCACGTCGCGGTAGAAGCGCTCGACGGCGCTGTCGCGCATGTAGCCCGCACCGCCATGGATCTGGACGGCGCGGTCGGCGATGCGACCGACCATCTCGGACGCGAACATCTTCGTGCAGGATGCCTCGAGCGAGACACGCTCGCCTGCGTCATACCGCTTCGCGACGTCGCGGAGCATGCATTCCGCAGCATAGAGATCCGCCTGGCTGTCGGCCAGCATCGCCTGGACAAGCTGGAACTGCCCGATGGGCTGCCCGAACTGCTTGCGCTCTGCGGCGTACCGGATGCCCTCGTGGAGGATGCGGCGGGCCTGGCCGACGCAGACGGAGGCGACGTTGATGCGCCCACGATCGAGGGATTTCATCGCGGTGGCAAAGCCGCGCCCCTCGCTCCCACCGATGATGGCCTCCGCCGGGACCCGCACGTTCTCCAGATAGACGTCCGCAGACCATGCGCCGGCCTGGCCCATCTTGCGGTCCTTCGGTCCGATCCGCAGGCCCGGCGTGCCGGCGGGAACCAGGAAGGCCGTGATATGCCCGTTCTTTGGCAGCGCCTCACGGCTCGTGCGCGCCATGACGAGGAAAAGCCCCGCGATCGGCGCGTTCGTGATGAAGCGCTTAGTGCCGTTCAGCACGTAGGCGTCACCGTCGCGGACAGCGGAGGTGCGCAGCGCGGCACTGTCTGAACCGGACTCCGGCTCCGTCAGGCAGAAGCTGGTGATCACTTCGCCTGAGGCGATGCGGGGGAGCCATTCGGCCTTCTGGGCTTCCGTCCCGTCCATGAGGATCGCTTGCGAGCCGAGGCCGAGGCTGATCCCGACCGTCGACCTGAAGGCGGCCGAGGCCGAGGTGAGCTCCATGATGAGCTCGATCTCCTCGGAGGATTTCAGGCCGAGGCCGCCATATTCCTCAGGCGTGGTGAGGCCGAACAGGCCGAGATCGCGCATCTCCTGGACGATCTCGCCCGGGATCCTGTCCGTCTCGGCGACCTCCGCCTCGAGCGGAACGAGCCGCTCGCGCGTGAAGCGGCGGATCGCGTCGCGCAGTGCGTCGAGCGTCTCGCGGTCCATCGGTCAGGCGCCCTCGAGCCCGACGATCGCGACGGCCGAGACGTTCTGGTTCGGCATGCCGCCGAGATTGTGCGACAGGCCGAGCACCGGCTGGTCGACACGTTGGCGGGGACCGGCTCGGCCCAGTATCTGCAGGTAGTTCTCGTAGATCATGCGCAGTCCGGACGCGCCGATCGGATGCCCGAAGCACTTGAGACCGCCGTCGATCTGGCAGGGGATCTTGCCGTCCGCGTCGAAAACCCCGTCCAGGACGTCCTTCACGGCGCCGCCCTCCGGGCTGATGTGCAGGTCCTCCATGGTGACGAGCTCCGTCACCGAGAAGCAATCGTGCACCTCCATCAGGCTGATCTGGTTGCGGGGATCCGTGATGCCCGCCTCCCGGTACGCGCGCTCGGCCGCGACACGGGTCGTGTGAAAGTAGCTGCCGTCCCAGCCCGAGCCCTGCAGCTCCCAGCCGTTCGAGGTTGCGAGCTGCAGCGCCTTCACGGTCACGAGGTCGGTCTTGCCGAGGCCGCGCGCAATCTCCGGCGTGGTGACGATCGCGCAGGCGGCGCCGTCCGAAACGCCGCAGCAGTCGAAGAGCCCGAGCGGCTCGGCGATCATAGGCGCGTTCAGCACCGTGTCCATGTCGATCGCCTTGCGCAGATGCGCCTTCGGGTTCTTCGCGCCGTTCGCGTGGCTCTTCACCGAGACATGCGCCATGGCCCGTTTCAGGTCCTCGGGCGCAACGTTGTGCCGGGCCCGGTAGGCGCCCGCGAGCTGGGCGAAGTTGCCAGGCGCGGAGCCGACCACGCCGATCATGTCGAAGGTCGTGCCGCGCGTGCGGACCGGCAGGCCTCCATAGCCTGTGTCCTTCAGCTTCTCCACGCCTATTGCGAGCGCGATGTCGGCCGCGCCGCTCGCGACCGCATAGACCGCGCCCCGAAAGGCTTCCGTGCCGGACGCGCAGTAGTTCTCGACCTTGGTCACCGGCACGTTCGGCAGCCGGAGCGCCATCGAGGCCGGGATGCCGGACGGCCCGATATTGATCGCGTCGAAGGCGACGGACAGCCAGGCCGCGTCGATCATCGACGTCTCGATGCCGGCATCCGAAAGCGCTTCCAGATAGGCCTCCACCATGAGGCTGTCGGCGTCGGCGTCCCAGCGCTCGCCGAACTTGGCGCAGCCCATGCCGAGGATGGCGACCTTGTCCTTGATGCCCGTGGGCATGTCCCGCTCCTCTCGCCTCAATCCGCCGGGGCGGCCTTCCAGAAATACCGCCTGAACCCGCGCTGCTCGTCGATCGCCTTGATGCGGAACATCATGCGCATCAGGCGTCCGACCTCGACATCCTCCGGCTCGACGTCGCAGAATTCCGCGTTCATGCGGCCGCCCTCCTCGAACTCGACCATGCCGTAATGCGCGGGCGGATCGAGCGTGTATGTCAGCCGGTCGGCCGTGTAGGTCAGGATGCGGGCCAGCCGATCCGCCAGCGGATGGTCCTCTTGCGTGCCAACCGAGCGGTCGTTTGGATTGACGCTGATATCGGTCTTCGGGAACTGAATCGTTCCGGTCTTGGTACAACGCCCGCCGACGAGCCCGAGCACCGTCTTCCGGTTCCGCCACAGTGCCGTGAGCGGCTGCTTCTGGTCGAATTCGGCCCGCATGCCGCGCTCGATGTCGATCAGCCCGTTGAAGACGAGATACTTCATGTAGTTCGCGTCGGCCTTGCGCCGGGCGAGCCAGCCGGAGACGCCGAGGCGCGGCGCCGCGGTCGCGGCGGTGCGCTCGAAGATCACGACATCACAGCCGGAGCCGAAGCCGGCGACCAGGACGCGCTCGCCGGCCTTGGCCTGTTCGAGCGCATGCGCCAGCATTAGCAGCGGGTGGGCGACTCCGGTCTCGCCGACGGTCGCGGCGAGCCCGTCCGCGACCGCCTCGGGCCGGATACCCGCGGCCTTGGCCATCGCCTCGGCGACGCCCCGCATGGGCGCGGGCAGGATGAAGCGGTCGATATCCCCGGCCGCGAGCCCGGCCTTCGCCAGCGCGCCCGCGACCGCCTTCGGGACGAGACGGGCATAGCCCTCGTCCCGGATCCAGCGCGCTTCCCAGCCGTAGTCGAACTTCTCGCCTTCGCCGCGGAAATGGTCGACAAAGTCGGCCGAGACGCTGTGGTCGCCGAGATGGCGCGCGACGCCCTCCCCCGGTGCAACCAGCAGAGCGGCCGCTCCGTCACCGCTCGTCATCTCGCCCTCGGAGCCGGGCCGTGTCGCCCGCTTCTCGGATGCGATGCAAAGGACCGGTCCGCAGGCGGCCGCTCGGATCGCCTGGATCAGGCCGGAGACGCCGGCCCGCTGGCTTCCGCCGAGATCGAACGTGGACACGGCGTCGTCGAGGTTCAGGGCCTCCTTGACGATCCCGGCGTTCTGACGATCGGCGAAGGGCGCGGTCGTCGATGCGAGCGAGAGCGAGGCGATCTCCGCGCGATCGCGACCATCGAGGCAGTCGCGTGCCGCCTCGACGGCCATCGTCACGACGTCCTCGTCCCAGCTCGCGAAGGAGCGCTCGCCCTTGGCAAGCCCCTTCAGGGCCGGGTTGAACCAGGCATGCGCCGCCGCGATCGAGGCTCGCTGCAGCCGCAGGCGGGGGATGTAGGCGCCGAACGCCGCGATACCGACCATGCCCTCACCTGTACTCCGCGAGGCCGTTGTTCAGGACGACGACCCCGCGCTCCGCGACACTCGACCGGAACGCGGCCCGACCTTCGCCCTCGCGCCAGATCTCGGTCCGGATCGTTTCGCCCGGATAAAGCGGGGCCGTGAAGCGGCAGTCGATCCGGGTCAACCGCTCGGGCTCTCCATCGCACAGGCCGGCCAGCACCGCGCGGCCGGCAACCCCATAGGTGCACAGGCCATGCAGGATAGGGCGTGTAAAGCCGGCGGCTCTCGCGACATCCGGATCGACATGGAGCGGGTTGTAGTCGCCCGAGAGGCGATAGATGAGCGCCTGTTCGGGCCGAGTCCGAAGGTCGATGGTCACGTCCGGCGCCCGCTCGGGAACGGAATGCGGCCTCGGGGCCCCCTCGGCTGAGCCCCCGAAACCGCCGTCGCCGCGAAGGAACGATCCCTGGATGATCGTCGCCACGAGATCGCCCGTTGCTTCGTCCCGGATCTCGCGTCGCGAATAGATGAGCGCACCCTTGTCAGCGCCTTTGTCGAAGATGCCATCGATCTCCGTCCGCCCGACCAGGACGCCTTCCACGGGCAATGGCTGGTGGATGCGAACGGATTGTTCGCCATGGAGAATCCGGCGCCAGTCGAGCCCGAAGCGCGGCTCCCTCTGCCAGAACCCGGGATAGGCGAGGATCGTCGCCATGGTCGGGAACGCCGCGAGTTCGGGCTCATAGGCGAAGCGCAGCGCCTCGGCCCCGCCCGGTTCCCCTATCCCGACGCCGATACCGAGCGAGTACAAGATGGTGTCGCGACGCGTCAGCGCGTGCCGCGTCTCGATCGGCATGCAGCTCTTCAGGATATCCGGATCGAGGGGCATGGCGTCGACCTCAGATCGGGTCCCAGGCGAAGACTTCTGCCGAGCGCTTCAGCGGTTGGAAGCTTTGCTTCATGGCCGGGATAAGGTCCGACGCGATGCTCTCGACCGTCCAACCCTCCGACCGGTGCATCGACCGGATCGGCAGCGGCCGGTTGAACAGGAAGATCTCGTTTTTCCGCACGGAGAAGATCTGGCCGGTGACGTCCTTGCTCGCGTCGGAGCACAGGAAGGCGGCGAGCGGAGCGACCTTGTCCGCGCTCATCGACTTGAAGCGCTCCACCCGCAGCTTTTCGGCCTCCGTCTCTGCCGGAATGCTCGCCGTCATCCGGCTCCAGGCGAAGGGCGCGATGCAGTTCGAGCGCACGCCGAACCGCCCCATGTCGAGCGCGATGGAATTCGACAGGCCGACCACGCCCATCTTGGCGGCCGAGTAGTTGGCCTGGCCGAAGTTCCCGATCAGTCCCGAGGTCGACGTGAAGTTGACGTAGGAGCCTGAGCCCTGCTCGCGGAAATGCTGCGCGGCGGCCTTGGCCACGTAGAAATACCCGTTCAGATGCACGTCGATCACGGCGCGCCAATCGGCGATCGACATCTTGTGGAAGATCGCGTCGCGCAGGAATCCTGCGTTGTTCACGATCGCGTCGATGCGGCCGAAACGTGAGACGCCGTCCTCGATGATGGACGTGGCACCAGCCGGGTCGGAGATCGACGCCGCGTTCGCGACGGCGCAGCCACCCGCCGCCTCGATCTCCCGCACGACCTCCTGGGCCGGGCTCTCGTCCGAACCCTCGCCGTGCTCGGATCCGCCGTAATCGTTCACGACCACCGCGGCGCCCTCACGGGCGCAGAGCAGCGCCACCTCGCGGCCGATGCCGCGAGCCGCGCCCGTGACGGCCACCACCTTGCCTTCCAGCATACCAACCACGGCGTTCTCTCCCGACATTCGCAGCTCTTCGTAGAGCATGGACGTTGACGGCATACATACTACCGAGTACGTTGTTTGCAAGCGAGAAGATGCGGCCGCGACGTGGCGGTCGCGGGGTGGAGACGATACCGAGCGATGGCGACGATTTGGACTCCTCGGTTGGATGAGGCGTCGCGCAATTGGCGCGACGTCGCGGCCGACCTCACGACGCGCCATTTCGCCCCTCGCGCTCCCGAGATTGATCGCGAGCAGCGCTACCCGGCCGAGAATGTCGAGCTTCTCTATGATTCCGGCATCGCGACCATGTTCCTGCCCAGCGCCTATGGCGGCGGCGGCGCTTCGCTGATGGCCTTCTGCGCCGCCATGGAGCAGATGGCGGGCGGCTGCGCCTCGACGAGCGGGATCGCGGCGACGCTCCAGCTCGGCGCGACCCCGGTTCTCCTCGGCGGCTCGCCCGAGCAGAAGGCGAAGTTCCTCGGCGCCGTGGCGCGCGACCGCAAGGCCATCTCCTTCGCGCTGAGCGAGCGCAACGCAGGCTCGGACCCCGCCGCAATGGAGACCGTCGCAACACGCGAAGGCACGGGCTGGCGGATCCGAGGCGAGAAGTGCTGGATCGGCAATGGCGGCATCTGCGACCTCTATGTCGTCTTCGCGCAGACGGCGCCCGGCACCGGGCGCCGCGGCATTGCGGCCTTCATCGTCGACAGCGATGCCGACGGGGTCGACGACGAGGCGCGCGAGGACAAGATGGGGATGCGCGGGACGGTAAACGCGTCCGTCGTCCTCGACACCTGGGTGCCGGCGGACCGGCTGCTCTCGCCTCCGGGCTCGGCCCTCAGGCTCGCGTTGGCGACGCTGAACATCGGTCGCATCACGGTTGCGGCCCAGTCGATCGGCTTGGCGATCGCGGCCTACGAGGCGGCATGCCGACGGGCCGTCGAGCGGACCACTTTCGGCAGCCCGCTGATCGACCACCAGGGTGTCGGCTTCAAGCTCGCGGACCTCGCGACCCGCATCTCGGCCGGACGCATGCTCGCCTTCGAGGCTGCCTATGCCTACGACGAGGGCGAGGATGTCACGGCGATCGGGGCGCAGGCCAAGCTGTTCTGCAGCGAGGTCGCGCACGAGGCCGCGGATGTCGGCGTGCAGGTCTTCGGCGGCCAGGGCTTCGTGAAGCCGAACCTCGTCGAGCGCATCTATCGGGACCAGAAAGCGACCGAGATTTACGAGGGCACCTCGGAGATCCAGCGCCTCGTTCTCGCCCGGGCCATCAAATCGGAATTCAAGAGCCTGGAGGAGCGCCTATGCGCGGCGGAGTAGCGAGCCTGCGCCGGCCGGTCGCGACGAGCACGGACAGCGCGAGCCGGACGGAGATCCTCGACGCTGCCGCCGAAGCGTTCATGCAGAAGGGCTTCGCGGCGACGAGCATCGACGATGTCTGCGATCTTCTCGGCGCCACCAAGGGCCGGGTCTATCACCACTACCGGAGCAAGACCGATCTCTTCTTCGACGTCCATCTGCGCGGGATGGAGATGGATCTCGCGGCCGTGCAGGAGGCTGCACAGCAGGAAGGGGCTGCCATCGACCGCCTGCGCGCCATGGCGAGCGCTCATATCACCGTCATTATTCAGAACTTTGCCTATCAGCGCGTTGCCGTGCAGGGCCTCGAGATGCACCTTGCCGGGCAGACGACAGAACAACAGCGGGCCACCCTTAAGCATATCCTCAACCTTCGCGACAAATACGAGAAGCTGTTCTCCGACACGATCGAGGAAGCCATTCGGGAAGGCGCGATCCCGCACCAGAATGTTCGCATCGTCGTGAAGGCGTTCTTCGGCGCCCTGAATTGGACGACCCTCTGGTACCGGCCGCGCCGCAACCAGTCGGCCGCTGACCGCAAGGCGCTCGCCGACACGATCGTGGACTTCGCCATGTCCGGCCTGAGGATGGCCAAATGAGCGCCGCCCTCGATCAGACCGGATCGGCGGGGCATTGGAGCCCGGTCGAATCCTGGAGCCGAGACGAGCTAGAGTCCTATCAGCTCGAGCGGCTTCGCGAGCAGCTCGGACGCCTCGCCCGCTCCCCCGGCCATTACGGCGACCTATTCGGCCGGATGGGCTTCGAGCCGGAGGAGATCCGCGAGTTGTCGGACATCACCGCGCTGCCCTTCACCCACAAGGCCGACTACGTCGCGTCCGTGGCTGCCGCTCCGCCGCACGGCCGCTTCGTCTCGGTGCCGATGAGCGAGGTCCGGCGTATCCACTTCTCGTCGGGCACGACCGCGAAGCCCACGCCGCAATTCTGGACGCAGCGCGACCTCGATCGCTGGGCGGACCTCTATGCCCGCACGGCGCACGCGCAGGGCGTGGAGCCGGGCGACGTCTTCCAGTGCCTGTTCACCTACACGTGGTTCGTCGGCGGGCTCGGGGCGACGCTCGGTTACCAGCGCGCCGGGGCGACCTGCATCCCGGCCGGGAGCCAGGACACCGCGCGCCAAATCTCGACGATCTTCGAATACGGCACGACGGTCCTGTGCGGCACGCCCTCGTTCATCGTCCATCTGGGAGAGGAGATCGAGAAGCGCGGCCTGTCGCCGGCGACCTCGAAGGTGCGGGCCATCATGGTCGGCGGCGAGCCGGGCGCGAGCGTGCCCGCCACGCGCAAGCGCATTCAGGATCTCTGGGATGCCCGCTGCTACGACTTCTACGGCTGCCTCGAATTCCAGCCCATCGCGGGCGAGTGCGAGGCGCAGAGCGGCCCGCATATCGCGGAGGACTTCGTCTGCGCCGAGATCGTCGATCCGGACACGAAGGCGCCCGTGCCGGACGGCACGCCGGGCGTCCTCGTCGTCACCCATCTCGACAAGCAGGCTGGGCCGCTCGTCCGCTGGTGGACCGGGGACATCGTCGTGCGGGACCGCTCGCGATGCGGCTGCGGCCGGACGCACGCGCGGCTCGTCGGCGGCGTGCACGGCCGGGCCGACGACATGCTGATCGTGCGCGGCGTCAACGTGTTCCCGTCCGCGGTCGAGGACGTGGTTCGCGCGATCCCGGGGCTCGGGGACGAGTACCAGATCGTCGTCGATCGCTCCGTCAGGGATGACGCGACAGGCTTTCTCAAGGGCATTCGGCTGCGGGTGGAAGGCAGTGATCCTGCCCTCCCCGCCCGCTTGGCCGAGGCGATCAAGCAGCGTCTGTCGATCCGCGCCGAGATCGAGCTGCTGCCGCCGGGCAGCCTGGAGCGCACGACCCACAAGGCCAAGCGCCTCGTCCGGGCCGACGACTGATGACACGGGCCGCCGACATCTTCCGCGAGGGAGCGCTGGACGGCGCCGCCGTCTTCGTCACCGGCGCGGGCACGGGCATCGGCCGCGCCATCGCCGAACGGCTGGCGCGCCTCGGCGCGGTCGTCGGCGGCTGCGGCCGTCGCGCGGAGCCGCTGGACCAGACGGCGTCCGCAGTTGCGGCTGCGGGCGGGCGCTTCGTCCCGATCCCGTGCGACGTGCGCGACGCTGATGCCGCGCGCACGGCGCTCGCCGAGTTCGCGTCCAGGCACGGTCTCACCGGACTGGTGAACAACGCCGGTGGACAGTTCTACGCCGCCGCGGAAGACATCCGCCCGCGCGGCTGGCAGGCCGTCATCGACCTCAATCTCACGGCCGTCTTTCACCTGTGCCAGGCCGCGCGCCCGCTGTTCCGCGGCGGCGGCAGCATCCTGTCGATCTCGCTTACGGGTGCGGAGCGGGGAGCACTCGGCATGGCGCATTCCGTCGCGGCCCGGTCGGGCGTCGCAGGGCTGACCAAGGCTCTGGCCCTGGAATGGGCCGCCGACGACATTCGCGTGAACTGCATCGCGCCCGGCACCGTCGCAACACCCGCGTTCCAGGCGAACAGCACGCCGGAACTCCGGGACCGCCTCCGCCGCGAGACGCCGATCCGCCGGCTTGTCGAACCTGCGGAAGTGGCCGAGTTCGTGGCCTTCCTCCTTTCGCCAGCGGCGGGAATGATCACGGGCCAGATCCTGCGGGTCGACGGCGGGAGCTTCCTGGCCGCACCTGTCGACATGCGCCCGGCCGGGCTCGGGAAGGAGGCCGCGTGAACGCTCCCGTCCTGACCGAACGCCGCGGCGCCGTCGCGATCGTCACGATGAACATGCCGGAGCGCCGAAACGCTCTGTCGCCGGAGCTGCGCGGCGGTCTCGTGCACGCCTTCGACGATCTGACGGCTGATGGTGAATGCCGCGCGATCGTCCTCACCGGCACGGCAAGCAGCTTCTGTGCAGGCGGCGATCTGTCCAGCCTGCCAAGCCGTGATCCGGCGGCGTCCCGCGCCCGCATGGCGCATTCGCACGGGCTGCTTCGCACGATCGTCTGCGGGCCGAAGCCGGTGGTGGCGGCCGTGAACGGCAACGCTTTCGGAGCGGGCATGTCGCTCGCCCTCGCGTGCGACTACGTCGTCGGCAGCCCCGGCACGCGCTTCTGCTCGGCCTTCGCCAAGGTCGGCCTGATGGCGGATCTCGCGCTCGGCTGGTCGCTCGCGCGCCGCGTCACGCCTGGCGAGGCGAAGCGGATCCTGTTCGCTGCGCCCGTGACGGGCGGCGAGGAAGCCCTCGCCTCTCGCCTCCTCGACCGGCTCGTACCGGACGAGCGGCTGCTCGACGAAGCGATCGCCGTCGCGGTCGGGTTCGCCGCCGCCCCCCCGCTCGCGGTGGGCCTGACCAAGGCGCACATGACGCACGCTGCATCCCTCGACGAAGCGCTGTCAGCCGAGCTCGACGGGCAGGCGCTGCTCTTCTCGAGCGAGGATTTCGAGGAAGGCCGGGCGGCCTTCCTCGAGAAGAGGAGGCCAGTCTTCAAGGGCCGTTGACAGGACCAGGACAAGCACCCGCGACAAGGCGGACATCACGGAGGAAGAAATGGCGATACAAGTCACGAAGCTTTCGGCCGGCATCGGTGCCGAGATCGGCGGCGTCGATCTCACGAAGCCCATCAGCGACGCGGATTTCGCTGCGATCGAGAAGGCTTGGCAGGACCACGTCATCCTGCTGTTCCGCGGCCAGAAGCTCACCCACGAGCAGCACGTCGCGTTCAGCCGCCGCTTCGGCGAGCTCGACGACCATCGCACCATCCCGAAGTTCCGCGATCCGGACTTCCACGAGATCCTGCCGGTGGTGAACGCCGTCATCGACGGCCGCAAGCAGCCGGTCGGCCGGCAATGGCATTCCGATCTGTCCACGACGCTGCGCCCCGCGCGCGGCTCGCTCCTGCGCTGCGAGGTCATTCCGCCAGTCGGCGGCGACACGATGTTCGCCAACATGTACCTCGCCTACGAGACGTTGTCGGACAAGATGAAGGAGCTACTGGACGGCCTTTGGGGCATCCAGGACATGACGGTCGCCAGGCATTCGCGCGGGCGCGACCTGTCCGACGTGCGTAAGCGCAATCCGCCGGTCGCCCAGCCCGTCGTGCGCGTCCACCCAGAGACCGGCCGGAAGGCGCTGTTCGTCGCCGAGATGACCACCACCGGGATCGTCGGCATGAAGGACGAGGAGGCGCAGCCGATCCTCGAATACCTGTTCCGCCATTCGGTGCAGCCGGAATTCACCTACCGACACCGCTGGCAGCCGGACGACATGATCGCCTGGGACAATCGCTGCGCGATGCACCTGGCGCTCGACGACTACGACATCAACATCCCGCGCCGCCTCTACCGCACGACGCTGCTCGGCGAGCCGCTCGGCTACATCGTGGCGGACGAGGAGATGGCGCAGGCCGCCTGATTGACGTCAAACATACTACCGAGTACGTTGTTTGAAGACGGGAACCTGCTCAGGTTCCCGTCCAAGAAGGCGGTCGCCAAGCGGCCGGACAGGAGGAAACCATCAGCCGGCTTCTCGCGACACTTCTCGGCGCTTCCGCGTCGCTTTTTGCCGTCCTGCCCGCATCGGCGCAGCAGAAGGTCACCATGGCCGTCGGCTCGACGGTCATCGATGTGTCCCAGGCGAACAACACCTCCGTCCCGATCCACACGAAGTGTTGGGAAAGGGAGGGGCTTGCGGTCGAAATCCAGCCAACGAACACGAACGCGGCCGTGCAGGCGTTGCTGACAGGGCGCGTCGAGTTCGTGCTCTCGGGCCCGGCGGCGGCGATCATCGCCCGTTCGAAGGGCGGCCCGATCAAGGCCGTCTACATGAACATGCGGAAGAACTTCGTCTTCCTCGTCGTGCCCGAGGCGAGCCCGATCAAGGACCTGAAGGATTTCAAGGGCAAGACAGTCGGCGTTTTCTCCTACGGCGCGCAGCAATATCGCGTCTTTAAGGGTATGATGACCGAGGTCGGGCTCGACCCGGAGAAGGATGTGAGCTGGATCGAGACCGGCGCGGGCGCCCAGGCGGTCGCGGCTTTGCGCGCGGGCCGCGTCGAAGCCTGGGGCACCTGGGATTCTCAGCTCGCCACGGCCGAGAACATGGGGCTCAAGTTCCGCCGCTTCACCAGCGAGGCCGCCGAGAAGCTGAACTGGGGCAGCTCGATCTTCACGCGCGACGACTATGCGGCTGCCAATCCGGAGGTGGTCGGCAAGTTCCTGCGCTGCGTGGCCGAAGGCACCGCCTTCACGATCGCCAATCCCGAAGCTGCCGTGAAGGCGCATTGGACCGTGTTCCCGGCCACGAAGCCGAGCAACCTCTCCGACGCCGAGGCCCTGCGCCAGGCGCTGCATATCGTCGAGACCCGCATCGAGTTCCTGAAGGTCGAGCCGGGCGCGAAATGGGGCGAGATGCCGCCCAGCTCCGCCGCGGAGACGATCAACTTCATGAAGTCGACCGGCGAGCTGAAGGACGATGTGAAGCCGTCGGACATGTTCACGAACGCCTTCGTGCCGGCCATCAACGCGTTCGACCAGGCCGAGGTCGAGAAGACCGCCAGGGCTTCGCAATGAGCCAAGCCAGCGTGACGAGCCCCGGCGAGAAGCTGCGCCGGATGCTGGCCGGCCCGGACCTCGCGATGGTGCCGGGCTGCCACGATGCGCTTGGTGCCCGCCTCATCGAGAGCGCGGGCTTCGAGGCGGTCTACATCTCGGGCTTCTCCTACGCGGCGAGCCTCGGAAAGCCGGATGTCGGCATCGTCACGATGAGCGAGGTGATTGTCCAGGGACAGCGGATCGCCGAGGCGGTCACCGTACCCGTCATCACGGATGCGGATACCGGCTATGGCGGCCCAGTGAACATCTGGGAGACGGTGCGCGGATTGGAGCGCGCAGGCCTTGGCGGGCTGCATCTCGAAGACCAGCGCATGCCCAAGAAGTGCGGTGCGATGGCCGGCAAGGAGCTGGCGTCGGAGGACGAGATGACCGCTCGGCTTCAAGTCGCGTGCCGGGCCCGGCTCTCGCCGGATTTCCTGATCATTGGCCGCACCGACGCCGTCACCATCCTCGGGGTTGAGGAAGCGGCCCGGCGCTGCCGCGTGATGGAGGCAGCGGGTGCTGACGCCGTGATGGTCCCCTCCCTCTCCACGCCGGCCGAGCTCGAGACAATCGCCCGAAGCGTTTCCATCCCGGTGATCTACGTCGCGGCCGAGACGATCCGGCCGATGTACAGCGCCCAGCAACTTAAGGCTTTCGGCTTCGCCATGGCCCTGTACCCGCTGTCGCTGATCCAGGTCAGCGTCGCAGCGCAGACGAAGCTCCTCGCCGCTCTGCACGAGACTGGCACGACCGAGGCGATCATCCCGGAGATGACGAAATTCTCGGAGATCGGCGAGATCGTAGGCAACGGTGAAGCCGCCCGCATCGAGCAGCTTTTCGCAAAGGCCCGGTAAGCGATGCGCGTTTTGGGAGGCGGTGAGATGCTTCGATCGTCGGATCCGGTCCGGGTCTTCTGGGCGCCGGGATGCAGCTCGTGCCTACGTACGAAGGAGTTCCTCAACCGGCGCGGCGTCCCTTTCGAATCCGTGAACGTGAAGGACAACCCTGAAGCGATGCAGCAGCTCCTCGCGCTCGGGGCCCGCAGCGTGCCGATCGTCGCCCAGGGCTCGAGCTTCGTCTACGCGCAATCGCTCGCCGATATCGTCGCGTTCCTCGGTCTGGACGTGGAGGCCGAGACGCGGCTGCCGCCAGCCGTTCTGGTCGACCGGCTGAACAACGTGCTCGCGGCGGCGGAGCGCTACATGCGCCAGATCCCGCCCGAGGCGGTGGACGTCGTGTTCCGCAACTTCTTCTCGCCCCGCGCCCTCGGGCAGCACACGTTCCGTGTCACGGAGGCCTTCGTCGAGGCCGCCAGCATCCCGACGGAATACACCTACGAGTTGATGATGCGCGGTACGCACGGCGTGAAGCCGGGCGACGACATCCCCGCTTACGGTCGCGACGTCGCCCGCCGGTTCAAGGAATGGTGGGCGGCGAACCCCGATCCAGCGTGCCAAGGCCGGATGACGGCGTATTGGGGCGAGCAGAGCATGCACGAGATTCTCGAGCGCACGGCCTGGCACTCGGCCCAGCATACCCGCCAGCTCATCACCGTGCTGGACGAGTTCGGCGTCGAGCCCGACGGCCGCCTCACGGCGGCCGATCTGCAGGGCTTGCCGCTGCCCGAGAACGTGTGGGGCGAGACCGAGGCCTCCCGCGAGAAGGCCGCCTGAGCCATGGGCCAGACCCTCAGCCAGAAGATCTTCGCCCGTACGAGCGGGCGCGAGAGGGTGATGCCGGGCGAGGTCGTCTGGTGCTCGCCCGATCTCGTCACGACACCCGAGGTCGCCTTTCCGGCCTATGTGCGCCGCCTGCGCGGGCTCGGCATGGACAAGCTCGCCCGGCCGGAGCGCGTCGTCGTCGCGATCGACCACGAGGTGCCGGCACATTCCCAGGCGGGCGCGGACCGAAACCGCATCACGCGCGAGATGGCGGCGGAGCTCGGCGTCGGGCACCTCTTCGACAGCGAAGGCATCACGCATCCGTTGATCGTCGAGCGCGGGCTCGTCCGGCCGGGCATGTTCGTGGCGGCGGCGGACAGCCATACCGCGGTGATTGGCGGCGCCGGCGCGATCGGGATTCCGTTCGGCTTCGAGACGGCCCTGATGATGGCGGCCGGCCAGATCTGGGTCCGGGTGCCGGAGACGATCCGCGTCACGATTACGGGGATGCCGAGCCCAGGCGTGAGCGCCCGCGATGTCGCGCTGGCAACCATGCGGCAGCTCGACGAAGAGACAGCGAGCTATCGCATCGTCGAGTTTCATGGGGAGGGCCTGCGGCACATCCCGTTCTGGGACCGCATGACCCTCTGCGGGCTGTGCATCGACATTGGCGCGAAATCGGCCGTCGTGCCGGCCGACGACACTACAGTCGCGGCTCTGCGAAGCCTCGGGGTCGCCGACGCCGAGATGATGACGAGCGATGCAGATGCGAGCTTTGCGCACGAGATATCGGTCGATCTCGCCGGCCTCGCCCCGCAGATCTCCATCCCGCCCTCCCCCACTCATGTACGCTCTGTCCTCGAACTCGGCGGGATGGAGATCCAGCACGCATATCTCGGCTCCTGCGCATCCGGCACGATCGAGGACCTGCGCGCCTCCGCCGCGATGCTGGATGGGCGCCGCGTCCATCCGGGCGTGAAGATGCTCGTCATCCCCTCGACGAAGCGCGTCTTCCAGCAGGCCATGCGCGAGGGCCTGCTCAATCGCTTCATCGATGCCGGGGCGGCCGTCGCGGCGCCTACATGCGGCCCCTGCTTCGGCGGCACGGCGCAGCTCTGCCCGGGTGAGCGCCGAATCTCGACCAGCACCCGCAACGACCCCGGCCGGATGGGAAGCAGCGAAGCGGAGATCTTCCTCGCGAGCGCCCTCACGGTAACGGCGTCCGCGATCGCCGGGCGGATCGCCGATCCGCGCAGCTACGTGCGGAGCTGAGACGATGCTGACGCCCTATCACGGCCGGTGCTGGAAGCTGCCCGACGGCGTCTCCAGCGACCAGCTCATCGCGCCGCCGCACGTGTTCAATTTCGAGCCGGACTATCTGCGGCAGCACCTTCTGGCGGAGGTGAGTCCGGACCTCGCCCGATCGGCCAAACCCGGCGACATCATCGTCGCCGGCGCGCATTTCGCGCACGGGAGCGTCCACAGCCATCCCTTCATCGCCATGAAGGCGATGGGCCTCGGCCTCATCTGCCGCTCGCTGTCGCGCGGCCCCTACCGGCTGACCGTCTTCATGGGCGTTCCGGTGCTGACGATCGACGACGAGACCTATTGCGCGATCCGGGACGCGGACGAACTCGCTGTCGACTTCGCGACGGGCGAGATCCGTACCACGGACAAGACCTTCAAGGCCGAGCCTCTGCCGCCCTTCCTCATGGAGATCATCGAGGCCGGGGGCGGGTTCGAGTACGCCAAGCAGCAGAGCGCGAGATCATCATCCCATGCCGGCAGCGGTTAAGCTCATGCCACGTCCTGCCGAAGCCGCAAGGACGCCGATCATCCAGCTCCAGGAGATCGAAAAGGTCTATGCGGCGCGCGACGGAAATCCCGTCCAGGCTCTCGCACCCGTCTCGCTCGAGATCGGCACGGGCGAGTTCTTGACGATCGTCGGCCCGTCCGGCTGCGGCAAGTCCACGATGCTGCGCCTCGTCGCAGGCCTGATCCCGCGAACGCGTGGCAGACTGCTGATGCGCCGGCAGGAGATCTCGGGACCACAGCGCGACATGGGAATCGTCTTCCAGACACCGGTCCTGTTTCCCTGGCGCACGGTCCTCGACAACGTGCTGCTGCCCGCCGAAGTGCTACGGCTGCCGCCTGCGAAGAGCCGCGCGCGGGCGCTGGAGCTGCTGGAGATCGTCGGCCTCAGCGACTTCGCGGCCAAGTATCCGTTCGAGCTCTCGGGCGGCATGCAGCAGCGCGTCGCCATCGCGCGCTCCCTCGTGCACGAGCCGTCCGTCGTGCTCATGGATGAGCCCTTCGGGGCGCTCGACGCCATGACGCGCGATACGATGAATCTCGAGATCATGCGCATCTGGCGCGAGGCCGGGACCACGATCCTGTTCGTCACCCACTCGATCCCGGAGGCGGTCTTTCTCGGCGAGCGCGTGGTCGTCATGACGCCGCGGCCTGGTCGCATAGCCGAGGTCATCGATGTCGAGCTTCCGGCGCAGCGGGACATCGACATCGTCAACACCGACCGTTTCGGCGTCTACGTTCGACAGATCCGGGCGCATTTCAACGCCAAGGGACTCGATTGATGGACAGCAGTGACTACTCCACCGGGCCTGCCCCGGGGCTCTTGCGCCGCCGCCCGGAGATCGTCCTGATCCCGCTCCTCTTTGTGCTGATCATCGGCTCCTGGCATGGCGTGGTGAAGGGCTTGGCAATCCCCGATTATGTCATCCCGGCGCCGGGGCAGGTCGCGACGGCCTTCTGGTCGGGCGTCACTAGCGGTTCGTATCTCGCCCACGCCGCCTACACTCTCTCGGAGGCGCTGCTCGGGTTCTTCATCGCGGCTTTCCTTGGGACCCTCTTCGGAACGCTGATCGCGCAGTCGCGGATCATTGAACGGACGCTCTACCCTTACCTCATCGTGATCCAGACCACGCCCAAGATCGCCATTGCGCCGCTGCTTATCATCTGGTTCGGGTTCGGCATCACCTCAAAGATCTTCATCGCCGCCACGGTGGCGTTCTTCCCGATCCTCGTGAACGTCATCGCAGGCCTCCGCTCGATCGACGCCGAGAAGATCGAGCTCATGCGCTCGCTCAAGGCAACCAAGTGGCAGACCTTTCGCATGGCGCGCCTTCCGAGCGCGCTGCCGACCATCTTCGCCGGGCTGAAGGTTGCCATTGTTTTCAGCATCCTGGGCGCGATCGTTGGCGAGTTCGTCGGTTCCAAGGTCGGGCTCGGCAATCTGATCCTGCAGGCCAACGTGAACCTCGACACGGCCGGGATCTTCGGCGTGCTCGTCTGCCTCGCGATCATGGGGATCACGCTCCACCTCGTGATGGAATGGCTCCAGCGCCGCCTCGTGTTCTGGACCGCGTCCGCCCGATCCGGCGACTATTGAAGATTTGGCAGGCTGCGGTCGAGGTTGGCGCTCGAGATGCCGTGACGCGGCCGAGGCGTTATCCGGCACAGGTCCGTTTTCGACGCCTCTCACTCGAAAGCGGCTAGCAGCTAAGCCGCCTTCTCCTTCAGCACGCCGCGGCGGATCTGGTCCTCCTCGATCGATTCGAAGAGCGCCTTGAAGTTGCCCTCGCCGAAGCCCTCGTCGCCCTTGCGCTGGATGAACTCGAAGAAGATCGGCCCGATCGCATTGGCGGAGAAGAGCTGCAGCAGCACCTTCGTGTAGCCGCCCTCGACCACGCCCTCGCCGTCGATGAGGATGCCGTTCCGCTCCATGCGGTCGAGCGGCTCGCCGTGGCCCGGCACGCGCCTGTCGACGCGTTTGTAGTAGACCGGCGGCGGCGAGGGCATGAAGGCGACGCCGTTGGCCCGCAGCGCCTCGATCGTCGCGTAGATGTCGCGGCAGCCGCAGGCGATGTGCTGGATGCCCTCGCCGTTATAGGCGTGCAGGTATTCCTCGATCTGGCCGTTGTCACCCGCATCCTCGTTGATCGGGATGCGGATCTTGCCGTCGGGGCTGGTCAGCGCCTTGGAATAGAGGCCGGTGAGCTTTCCCTCGATGTCGAAGTAGCGGATCTGGCGGAAGTTGAAGATGCGCTCGTAGAAGCCGGCCCAGACGTCCATGCGGCCGCGCCGGACATTGTGGGTCAGGTGGTCGAGATAATACAGGCCGTAGCCCTCGGGCCGCGGATCCGGCTCGCCGAGCCAGTCGAACTCGGCCGCGTAGGGGGAGCCCTTGCGGCCGTAGCGGTCCACGAAATAGAGCAGCGAGCCGCCGATCCCCTTCACGGCCGGAACATCGAGCGTCTTCGCCCCGTCCGCCGGGTCGGCCGGCTCGGCGCCGAGCGCGAGGGCGCGCTCATAGGCGGCGCGCGCATCGACGACGCGGAAGGCCATGGAGGGCGCGCAGGGGCCGTGCGCGGCGACGAAGTTGTGCCCATGCGTGCCGGGCTCCTCGTTGACGAGGTAGTTCACGTCGCCCTGGCGATAGAGCGTGATCGCCCGGGTCCGGTGCTTCGCGACGGGCGAGAAGCCCATGGCCCGGAACAGCCGGTGCAGCTCCTGCGGATCGGGATGGGCGTATTCGACGAACTCGAACCCGTCCGTCCCCATCGGGTTCTGGGCGTCGATGGCCGGGGGCGGCGCATCGTGCGGATAGGGTCCCATGGCGGCCTCCTTGCTGGGAGGCCAGAGAAGCATATCCGGCCCGCGGGATGCGTGCGAAATTGAGCCGCCACTGGCCAGGAGGCGCACGGATCGTGCATGATCGAGGCCGGCCATGACTGCATCGATCACGCTCGACGGTTTCGACCTGCGCATCCTGGCGGCCCTCCAGGAGGACGGCCGGCTCGGCAACCAGGACTTGGCCGACAAGGTGCGGCTGTCGCCGAGCCAGTGCTCGCGGCGGCGCATCCGGCTGGAGGAGAGCGGCCTGATCCGCGGCTACCGGGCCGAGCTCGACCGCGAGATGCTCGGCCTCGACGTGCTCGTCTTCACCAAGGTCCGGCTGGCGGCCCATAACCGGGACAATGCCCGCCGTTTCGCCGAGCTCGTGCGCCGCCTCCCCTGCGTGCTGGAGGCGCATGCCATGACGGGCGACAGCGACTACCTGCTGAAGATGATCGTGCCGGACCTGAAGGCGCTCTCGGCCGTCGTCAACGAGGAGCTGCTGCCGGACGACAGCGTCGCCCAGGTCCAGACCTCCGTCGTGCTGCACACCCTGAAGGCCGCCGCGCCGCTGCCGCTCCCCGGGCGCGCCGGCTGAGCGGCCTCAGGCGGACGGGGCCGGCAGGATGGCGCCCCGGCATTCGCCGAAGCCGATCGGCGCGAAACCCTCGCGGCGGCAGCGCGCCGAGAGGATCACCTCGTCGCCGTCCTGAAGGAAGCGCCGCTCCTCGCCCGAGGGCAGGGCGATCGGCTCGCGGCCGCCATTCGTCGCCTCGAGCAGCGAGCCGCAGGAGGCCCGGTCCGGGCCGGACAGCGTCCCGCTGCCGAGAAGGTCTCCGGGCCGGAGGTTGCAGCCGCCGCTGGCATGGTGCGCCACGAGCTGCGCGGCCGTCCAGTACATGTGGCGCGCATCCGAGAGCGCGAGCCGGTGCGGCGCCATCCCCTTCGCCTTCATGTCGGCCGTGACGAGCAGCGCCTCCAGCTCGATCGCGAGCGCACCTGAGGCCGCATCCGCCTCGTCGGCCAGGTAGGGCAGCGGTGCCGGGTCGCCGTCCGGGCGCGGCGCCTGCGGCGCGCGGAAGGGCGCGAGCGCCTCCGGGGTCACGATCCAGGGCGAGATCGTCGTGGCGAAATTCTTGGCCAGGAAGGGTCCGAGCGGCTGGTATTCCCAGCCCTGGATGTCGCGCGCCGACCAGTCGTTGAGCAGGCAGTAGCCCGCGATGCGATCGGCGGCCTCCCCGATCGGGACCGGCTCGCCGAGCTCGTTTCCGGGCCCGATCCAGATGCCGAGCTCGAGCTCGTAATCGAGGTTGCGGGAGGGCCCGAAGCTCGGGACCGTCTCCGCGGCGGGCTTGCGCTGGCCGTTGGGCCGCCGCACCGGCGTCCCGGACGGGACCACGGAGGAGGCGCGCCCGTGATAGCCGATCGGCACCCATTTGTAGTTCGGCAGCAGCGGATTGTCGGGGCGGAACTGCCGCCCGACATTCGTCGCGTGATGGATGCCGACATAGAAGTCGGTGTAGTCGCCGACCGCCGCCGGGAGATGGAGCGTGCAGGAGGCGGCCTCGTGCAGGTGCGGCTCGATCCCGGCCCGCTCGGGCGAGCCCTGCCGCAGGAGTTCGCAGATGCGGAGCCGCAGCGCGCGGCGCGGCCCCGCCCCGAGCGCGAGCGCCCCGTTCAGCGTCTCGCCCGCCGCCTCGACGAAACGCGCGGCCTCGCCGGACAGGAGCCCGGCGATCCCCCGGAGGTCCAGGATCCGGTCGCCGATGGCGATGCCCGCCCGCCTCGCGCCGCCCGTAGGCGAGAAGATCCCGAGCGGGAGGTTCTGGATCGGGAAATCGGGATGCCCGTCCGCGGACGGCACCCAGCTTCGCAGCGCCGGATCGTGCGTGCCGTCCAGCCTCGCGCCACCCATGGCATCCTCCCGCCCATACCGGCGAAAGCCGGCATCCGTTCAGTTGGGCCCCGGCTTTCGCCGGGGCGGGCGGGATTGTCTAGGGTCGCGTCGGGTCGAAATGCTTCTCGAGCGCGCGGCCGTAGCCGGCATAGCTCCGCTGGAAGGCGGGGTGCTCGGCCGCGAACCGCGTCACCCGCTGCGGGAAGCGCGTCTCGAACATGAAGGCGAGCGTGCCTTCCAGCTTGTGCGGCTTCAGCTCGACATTCGACGCCCGCTCGAAGGCGTCGCGGTCGGGGCCGTGCGGCAGCATCATGTTGTGGAGCGAGACGCCGCCCGGCGCGAAGCCGCCGCCGGTCTTGGCGTCGTAGACGCCGTAGACCAGGCCCATGAACTCGCTCATGACGTTCATGTGGTACCAGGGCGGCCGGAACGTGTTCTCGGCGACCAGCCACCGGTCCGAGAACAGCACGAAGTCGATATTCGCCGTGCCGGGCGTCTCCGAGGGAGAGGTCAGGACCGTGAAGATGGACGGGTCGGCATGGTCGAACAGGATCGGCCCGACCGGCGAATACTTCCGGAGATCGTACTTGTAGGGCGCGTAGTTGCCGTGCCAGGCGACGACGTCGAGCGGCGAATGGTCGAGGTCGCAGGCCCAGAGCTGCCCGCCCCATTTCACGAACATGCGCGAGGGCGCGTCGCGGTCCTCGTAGGCCGCCACGGGCGTCAGGAAGTCGCGCTGGTTGGCCATGCAGTTCGCGCCGATCGGGCCGCGCTCGGGCAGCGTGAAGGCGCCGCCGTAATTCTCGCACAGATAGCCGCGCGCCGGTCCGTTCAGGAGCTCGACCCGGATCTTCACGCCGCGCGGGATCACCGCGATCTCGCCCGGCTCGATGTCGATGATGCCGAACTCCGTCGCGAGGCGGAGCTCGCCCTGCTGCGGGACGAAGAGCATCTCGCCGTCGGCGTTGTAGAAATACTCGTCCTGCATCGAGCGGGTGACGAAGAAGAGATGCGCGCCCATGCCGGCTTGGCTGCCCGCATCGCCGCAGGTCGTCATCGTGCGCAGTCCTTCGATGAAGGAGAGCGGCTCGGCCGGGATCTCGATCGGGTCCCAGCGCAGCGGCGCGATCGGCAGATCGGCCTCATGCGCCGGGGCCGTGCGCCAGAGCCCGTTATCGACCTTCTTGAACGCGCCCCAATGCGAGACGGTCGGGCGTATCCGGTAGAGCCAGGAGCGCTCGTTCGTCGTTCGCGGCGCCGTGAAGGGCGAGCCGGAGAGCTGCTCCGCATAGAGGCCGTAGGGGCATTTCTGCGGCGAGTTGCGGCCGACCGGCAGGGCCCCCGGCAGCGCCTCCGTCTCGAAGCCGTTGCCGAAGCCGGACATGTAGCCCGGGGTGATGCCGGAGCCGGTGGCGACATGGCCGAAGGCGGCCGGTGTCTGGACATTCATGACGTTGCCCTCCCCTGCTCGGCGAATTAGTTTCAGATGTAACGATCTCCCTCTCGAATATCCCGCCACGGCCCGATGTCAAGCGCACTCCGTCCGGACCCCGACCGCGAGCCTGCGCTGCGGCTGTCCGAGTTCCTGCCCTATCGGCTGAACGTGCTGGCCGAGACCGTGAGCGAAGGCCTGGCCCGGAGCTACGGCACCCGCTTCGGCATCTCGGTGCCCGAATGGCGGGTTCTGGCCACGCTCGGCGAGTTTCGCTCCATGACGGCCAAGGCGGTGGGCGCGCATTCGCGCATGGGCAAGGTGAAGGTGAGCCGCGCCGTCGCCGCGCTCGAGGGCCGCGGCCTCGTCCGGCGGCGTCGGAACGAGGCGGATCTGCGCGAGGCCTTCCTGGTGCTGACGCCCGAAGGCGAGCGCCTCTACCGGAAGATCGTTCCGCTCGCTCTGGCGCATGTCGAGCGGCTGACGGCCGGACTGTCCGCCGCCGACCGGGCGCATCTCGACCGGCTGATCGACCTCGTCATGCGCCGCTCGCGCGAGCTGGGCGGCGCTCTCCCGGAGAACGGTAACGGCTGAACGTCCTGTGGCCCGCTGCCCCGCCCCAGTATGTTATATCCCTAGGACATGCTAATCGGCCGGCATGGATCGCGACGATCAGGGTGCCGGCCCCGTTCCGCTCTACCACCGGCTCTATCTCGTGCTGCGCCAGCAGATCGAGGACGGCCGCTTTCCGGCCGAGGTCCCGCTGCCGGGGGAGCTGGAGATCTCCAAGCAGCACGGCGTCTCCCGGATCACCGTGCGCCGCACGATGGAGATGCTGACGGCGGACGGGCTCATCGAGCGGCGGCGCGGGCGCGGCACCTTCGCGCGTTCGGGCGCTCTCGGCACGCCGATCACCGGCCAGCTCTCGGGGCTCGCGGACAACCTCTCGTCCTATGCCGAGCATACCACCGTCACCCTGCACTCCTTCGAGTACATCCCGGCCTCGCCGATCGTCGCCGCGACGCTCGAGATCGAGGAGGGCGGCTCGGTGCAGAAGGCCGTGCGCACGCGCTCGCGCGAGGGCGTGCCGGTGTCGCTCCTGACCACCCACGTCCCGGCCGCGCTCGGGCGGACCTATACGCGCGAGGAGCTGGCCTCAGGATCGCTGATCCGGCTACTCGAGCGCGGCGGCGCCCGGGTCGATTCGGCCGACAGCACGATCACGGCGAAGCTCGCCGACGCCTTCTCGGCGCCCCTGCTCGGCGTTCAGGTCGGGCAGCCGCTGATCGCGCTCACCCGCACGGTGCGGGACGAGAAGCGCCGCCCGATCGAGTATCTGAGCGCGCTCTATCGGCCCGACCAGTACGAGGTGCGCCTGTCGATGTCGCGCGACGGCAGCGGCAGCCCGAATCTCTGGCGCTACCAGCAGAAGCCCGAGGTCTGACTGAGCGCGCCGTGTAGCCGCCGTCCATCACCAGGTCCGACCCGTTCACGAACCCGGCCGCGTCGCTCGCCAGGAAGAGCGCGGCCGCGGCGACCTCCTCCGGCCGGCCGATCCGGCCGGCCGGATAGCCGGGCGCGAGCGCCGCCGCGACCTCGTCGGGCGAGCCGATGAGCCGCGTGAGGCGGCCCGTCATCACGGCGCCGGGCGAGAGGCTGACGGCCCGGATTCCCTCCGCCGCGTGGTCGAGCGCGATGCTGCGCGTCAGCGACAGCAGCCCCGCCTTGGAGGCGCTGTACGGAGCGCGGCCCGGCGTGGTCACATGGGCGAGCTGCGACGCGATGTTGATGACGACGCCGCGGCCGGCCTTCCGCATCGGGCGAAGGCAGGCGCGCGCCATCAGGAAGGCGCCGGTCAGGTTGACGTCGATCGCCTGCCTCCAGGCGGCGGCCGGCACATCGGCCACGGGAGCGAGCGGCGTCAGCGCGGCGGCGTTGTTGACCAGGATGTCGATGCGCCCGAACCGCTCCAGCACCGCCGCGACCGTGCGCTCGACCGAGGCTTCGTCCGACACGTCGCAGCCGAGCGCGAGAGACCGGCCGGGCGGGAGCTCCGACCCTTGCGCGAGGCGGCCGGCGGCATCGGCGTCGAGATCGAGCAGGGCCAGACCCGCACCCGCCGCCGCGAACCGCGCCGCGATGGCATGGCCGATATCGCCGGCCGCCCCCGTGATCACCGCGATACGGCCCGAGAGAGCGGATTGGTCGGTCATGAGGCGTGGTGCTCGCAATCTGGGCAGGCGCGGACTCGACGCGTCCGGTCTTATTGATATGACATTATGCGTACCGGACGATAGCCCGCGCGAGCGCGGACGAGCCGGCTGAGGAACGCATGCTGTCCGAGACCAGGGCCCCCGGTGGGCCGGAACCCTATCCGCATGTGCTGGCGCCGATCCGGATCGGCGCCCTGACGCTGCGCAACCGCATCTTCGTGCCGGCGCACACGACCAATTTCGGCGAGGACCACCTGCCGTCCGAGCGACACCTCGAATATCACCGCGCCCGGGCCCGCGGCGGGGTCGGCGCGATCATCTTCGAATCGATCCGGGTGCAGCAGAACTGCGTCGGCCGCCCGCAGGCGGTGGCCGGTTTCGACCGGCGCTGCATCCCGGCCTTCGCCCGCATCGGCGAGGCGGTCCGGGCCGAGGGGGCGCGGCTTCTCGGCCAGATCATCCATCTCGGCCGGCAGGTGGACGGCGATTTCGAGCGGACCGTGTCCTGGGGTCCCTCCCCGATCCGCTGGTCGGCCACTTCGGCCATGCCGCACGCCATGACCGAGGACGACATGGCGAGCGTGGTCGAGGCCCATGTCGCGACGGCCCGCAACCTGATCGAGGCCGGGCTCGACGGGATCGAGGTCCAGGTCGCGCACGGACATCTCCTGCAGCAATTCCTCTCGCCGGTCTCGAACGGCCGCGAGGACGCCTATGGCGGGCCGCTCGAGAACCGCATGCGGTTCCCGCTCGCGGTCTTGCGGGCGGTGCGCGAGGCGGTCGGTCCGGACTACACGCTCGGCATCCGCATCAGCGCCGAGGAGTACCTCGAAGACGGGCTCCATCCCGACGAGATGGCGGAGGTCGCCAGCCGCTTCGCCGGGGCGGTGAAGCTCGACTTCGTCAATGTCAGCCACTCGGCCTACCACGCGAGCTATTCGCTCGCGACGCAGATGGCGGACATGAGCTTCGATCCCGCCATGTTCCGGCATCTCCCAGCCGGCATCCGCGGGGCGCTCCGGCAGGCCGGGCACGAGGTCCCGGTCTTCACGGTCTGCCGATACCGCACGCTCGCCGAGGCGGAGGAGACGATCGCGGCGGGCGCGGCCGACATGGTCGGGATGGCCCGCGCCCATATCGCGGAGCCCGCGATCGTCCGGAAGACGGTCGAGGGCCGCACGGACGAGATCCGCGCCTGCATCGCCTGCAACCAGGGCTGCGCCGGAATGCTCGAGAAGAACATGGCGGTGCGCTGCCTCGTGAACCCCGAGGCCGGACTCGAGGGCGCCTGGCGCGAGCCGAGTACGGACCCGGCACCGGAGCCGAAGAACGTCGTCGTGATCGGCGGCGGGCCGGCCGGGCTGGAGATGGCCTGGGTCGCGGCGGCGCGCGGGCACAGGGTCCGTCTCGTCGAGCGCGCGGACCGCCTCGGAGGACAGCTGAACCATCTCCGGGCCATGCCGTCCCGCCACGCCTTCTTCGACCTCCTCGCCTTCCAGGAGCGCCAGCTCGCGCGCTTCGGCGTCGCCGTCGAGCTCGGCCGCGAGGCCAGGGCGGACGAGATCGTCGCGAGCCGGCCGGACCTCGTCGTGCTCGCGACCGGCTCGCGGCCGCTCGCCCCGGCCCTGCCGGGCGGCGGGCCGGTCTTCACGGTAGAGGCCGCGCTCGCCGACCCCGACGCGCTCGGCGAGACCGTCGCCTTCGCGGATCTCACCGGCGAGTGGGCCTCCCTCTCGGCGATCGCGCACCTGGCCGGCCTCGGCAAGCGCGTCACCGTGTTCTCGCCCGTCGCCGGCTTCGCCTGGCGCACGACGATCTACTCGACGCTCGCCTGGACCAAGCGGCTGCGCGAGAAGCGCGTGAGGATCGCGACGCTCCGCAAGGTGCTCTCGTTCGACGGTGCGACGCTCGCGGTCGAGGACGTGTCCTGCGGCGAGATCGAGGCCCTCCGCGGATTCTCGTCCGTGATCCTCGCCCGGTACAACGCCGCGTCCGACGAGCTTCGCGCGCCCCTCGCTCAGGCCGGGATTCCCTTGAAGCTCGTCGGCGACTGCCTCGCGCCCCGCACCGCCATGGAGGCGGTCTACGAGGGTCACGAGGCGGGACGTGCCATCTGAGGGGCTGAGATGACAACCCTGATCACGGGCGCGGGCGGCTTCATCGGCCTGAACGTCGCCGAGCAGCTTCTGGCCGAGGGCGAGCGCGTGGTCGCCCTCTCGCTGGGGCCGCTCCATCCGGAGGCGCTGCGCGTCTTCCGGACGCTGCCGGGCCGCCTCTCGGTCGAGATCGGCGACATCTGCGATCCAGCCTTCCTGCGAAGCGTCCTTGCCCGACACGCGATCCGGCGCGTGCTGCACACGGCGGCGATCACGGCCGGTCCGGATGCCGATCCGAGCCGCGCCACGCGGGTGATCGACGTCAACGTCGCGGGCACGAACGCCCTCCTCCTCGGCGCGCTCGGGGCCGGGGTCGAGCGCTTCGTCCTGACGAGCTCGGGCGCCGTCTATGGCGATGCGCCCTTCGGGGCTGAACCGGTCACGGAGGAGACCCCTCCCCGGCCCGCCAGCCTCTACGCGATCACGAAGCTCGCGGCGGAGCGGATGGCGGTGCAGGTCCGCGACGCGCGGGGCCTCGACGTCCTGCGCACCCGGCTCACCGCGATCTACGGTCCCTGGGAGCACGACACGGGCCTGCGCGACACGCTGAGCCCGCCGCTCCAGATCGCCGCCGCGGCTCTGCGCGGCGAAGCGGTCACCATTGCGGATGGCGGCTCCCGCGACTGGACGCCCGGCCCGGAGATCGCCCGCGCGCTGGTCACGCTGCTTCGGGCCGAGCGACCGGCGCACGACCTCTACAATCTCGGCTGCGGCCGGACCTGGCACCCCGAATTGCTGTGCCGCGCGCTGGCGGAGCGGTTCCCGGGCTGGTCCTGGCGGCGCGGCGGCCCGGGCGAGGCGCCCTCCGTCGCCTACAACGACGCGCTGGACCGCCCCCGCCTCTCGCCGCCGAGCCCCGCCCGGTTCGAGGCCGAGTTCGGTCCGGTCTTCCGTCCGCCGCCCGAAGGCGCGGCAGCCTATGCGGCCTGGGCCGCCGAGCATCCGGCGCTCCTCGCCCCGCGCTCCTGATGTCACCACCCGGAGAGAGAACCATGAAAGTGATCTACACGGCCGAAGCGGTCGCGACCGGCGGCCGCAACGGAACCGCCCGGAGCTCGGACGGGGAGCTCGACCTCAGGCTCGCGCGGCCGAAGGAGATGGGCGGGCCGGGCGGCGGCACCAATCCCGAGCAGCTCTTCGCGGTCGGCTATGCGGCCTGTTTCGCGAGCACGATGGATCACCTGGCCCGTCAGCAGAAGCTCGACATCGGCACCCCGCAGGTGACCGCGAAGGTCGGGCTCGCCATGATGGAGGGAGGCGCCTACGGGATCACGGCCGAGCTCCTGGTATCCCTGCCCGCCTTGCCGGAGGACCAGGCCCGGGCCCTGCTCGAGCAGGCGCACAGGACCTGCCCCTATTCCAACGCCACGCGCGGGAACGTGGACGTGAAGCTCACGCTGGCGCGCTGATCAGCCTGCGGCGGCGCCGACCAGCGCGGCCGCGGACAGCCCGGCGATGCGGCCGAGCACGACGGCCGAGAGCAGGCCGTTGCCGGAGAGATAGCCCCACGCGGACGGACCGGAGAGGCCGCGCGCCGCGCCGCCGCCCGCGAAGAGGTTCGGCAGCTTCGCGCCGCCCGGCCGCAGCACGCGCGCCCCGGCGTCGATCGCGAGCCCGCCCTGGGTATGGAACAGGGCGCCCGTGATCTTCGCCGCCCGGTAGGGCGGCGCGAGCGGCGGGTTCTTGGTGAAGTCGCGCCCGAACGGATCCTGCGCGCGTCCGGCGGCGCAATCCTCGACGTTGCGAAGCGTGTCGGCGAGGGCCGCTTCGGAAAGCCCCGTGACGGCGGCCAGCTCCCGCACGCTGCCCGCCTCCTTGATGGCGCCGAGGCGCTTGAACTCCCGGTAGTCGTGGAAGGCGAGCGCGGGCGCCTCGCAGCGCGCGTCGTAGATGTCCCAGGCGAAGCGGCCGGGCTGCTTCAGGACCTCTTCGGCATGTTCGGAATAGCCGCGCATCTCGTTCGCGAAGCGCTTCCCCTGCGCGTTCACCTGGAAGCCGCCGAGCGTGATGACCGCCCAGGTGAGCGGGGCGGAATGCGGCCGCGGCACCGAGCCGTGGCCCTGGTAGGAGCCGAGATCGGCAGCGGCCGCGCCGAGGGCGAGGCCCCAGCGGAGCGCGTCCCCCGTATTGGAGGCGTGGCCGCAATACTCGGCCTCCGCCATCTCGGGGATGTGGCGGCGGACGAGATCCGGGTTGCCGCCGAAGCCGTTGCAGGCGAGCACGAGGGCCTCGCAGCCGACCGCCTCCGCCGTGCCGTCCGGCCGCCGGAAGCCCGCGCCGACCACGCGCCCGGTCTCGTCGGCGAACAGGTCCTCGACGGAGGCGCCCGTCAGGATGTCGATGCCGGCACGCTCGGCCGCGCCGAGCAGCATGGCTTCCAGGTCCGCGCCCGTCTGCGTCTTCGGGCCGTGCATGCGCAGGCGGGAATGGCCGGGATAGGTGAACCCCTCGACGAGATGCAGGTCGAGGCCCTGGGACGCGACGAGCCAGTCGATCGTCGGGCCGGAGGCCTCCGCGACGGCGCGCACGACCGCTGGGTCGTTCCGGCCCCGGGCCTTGGCGGCGAGATCGGCCGCGAAGATCTCCGGGCTGTCCGCAATGCCCTTCTCGTGCTGGAGCCGCGTTCCGGCTGCCGGGATCAGGCCGGCCGAGAGCGAGGTGGAACCGGACGGGCGCGGGTCGCGCTCCAGCACCAGCACCTCCGCGCCCGCCTCGCGGGCGGACAGCGCCGCCGTCAGCCCGCAGGCGCCGGCCCCGATCACGAGGACCGGTACGGAGAATTCGAACCTCGCCTCCGCGGCCGGGCGGATCGCCATGAGCGCGCGGACTCAGTAATCCGTCCGCGCCGCGTCCGGCACGCCGTAGCGCGCCTCCAGCGCGCGCACCTCCTGCATGCCGACGAGGTCGAAGAATTCCTGGAAGCTCGGCAGGTCCGGGGCGATGCTGGCGATCGTGCCCTCGCGCTTCAGCGTCTCCAGCGCGCCCTCCGCGGCCTTGATGGCCGAGAGGAGGAGCCAGTTCGGGTAGAGGATGATCTTGAAGCCGTAGGCCTCGATCTCTTCCCGCTTCAGGAACGGCGTCTTGCCGCTCGTCGCCATGTTGTAGAGCGTCGGGAAATTCAGGCGCCGGTTGATGGCCTCGAGCTGATGAGGCCCGGGCGCCTCGACGAAGAGCACGTCCGCGCCGGCCTCGCGGTACATCTCGGCCCGCTCCAGCGCCCGCTCGAACCCTTCCACGGCGATCGCGTCCGTGCGGGCGATGAGCACGAAATCGGCATCGCGCCGGGCATCGGTCGCGGCCTTGATCTTCGCCACCATCTCGGGCGCGGAGATGAGCTGCTTGCCGGCGAGGTGGCCGCAGCGCTTGGGCAGGACCTGATCCTCGAGATGGATCGCCGCGACGCCCGCGCGCTCGTATTCCTGGACGGCGCGGCGGACATTGAACGGCCCGCCGAAGCCGTTATCGGCGTCGGCGATGAGCGGCAGGTCGGACACGGACGCGATCCGGGCCGCGTTGTCCACCATCTCGGTCAGGGTCAGAAGACCGATATCGGGCATGCCGAGCCGCGTCGCCGATGTACCGGCGCCCGTCATGTACATGGCCTCGAAGCCGTGCTTCGCGACCAGCCGGGCGTAGAGCGGATCGACGACGCCGGGCGCCATCACGGCGCCGGGACGGGACAAGAGTTCGCGGAGGCGGGCGGTCGGGCGAGTGGACAAGGGCGCACCCTTTCTTTCTTCGTTATGGGCGAGGCGGCTCACAGGCCGAGATAGGTCTGGCGCAGCTTCGGGTCGTTGAGGACGTCGGCCGACTTGCCCACGATGGCGAAGCGGCCCTGCTCGAGGACGTAGGTCCGGGACGAGATCGCGAGCGACTGGACGACGTTCTGCTCGACCAGCAGCACCGCCAGGCCGTCCTGGTTGATGGTCCGGATCAGTTCGAACATCTCCTCGACCAGGAGCGGCGAGAGGCCGAGCGACGGCTCGTCGAGGATCACGAGCTTCGGCTCCGACATCAGCCCCCGCCCGATCGCCAGCATCTGCTGCTCGCCGCCCGAGAGCGTCCCGGCGCGCTGGTTCAGCCGCTCCCGCAGCCGCGGGAAGATCGTGCACATCCGCTCGAAGTTGCGGGCGCGGTTGGCCCCGGCCCGGCGGAAGGCGCCGAGCTCGAGGTTCTCGCGCACGGTCAGGTTCGGGAAGATCCTGCGCCCCTCCGGCACCTGGGCAAGGCCCATGGCGACGATGTCCTTCGGGCGGCGCGCCGTGATGTCCTCGCCGTCGAACCGGATCCGGCCGGCGCGCGGCCGGATGATGCCGGAGATGACGTTGTTCAGCGTCGTCTTGCCGACGCCGTTGGAGCCGAGCACGGCGACGATCTCGCCCGCCGCGATCGACATCTCGATGTCGTGCAGGATGGTGACCGGGCCGTAGCCCGCCTTGAGCCCGGCGATCTCAAGCATGGGCCTGGGCCCCCGGATGGCCCGCATGGAGGCGCTCGGCCGCGCCGTGGCCGAGATAGGCCTCGATCACCTGCGGGTCGCGCACGAGCTGCTGCGGGGTCCCGTGCGCGATGATGCGGCCCTGGTTCAACACATAGGCCTCCTCCGAGAGGCTCATGACGGCCTGCATCACGTGCTCGATCAGCAGGATGGTCACGCCGGAATCGCGGATCCTGCGGATCGTCGGGATGATCTCGGCGACCTCGCTCGGAATCAGGCCCGCCATGACCTCGTCGAGGAGCAGGAGCTTCGGCTCTGTCGCGAGCGCGCGGGCGAGTTCGAGCCGCTTGCGTCCGGCGACGGTCAGGTCCTGGGCGGGCTGGTCGAGCATCCGCTCCATCCCGACCTGGGCCGCGATCTCGGCCGCGCGCGCGAGGGCGTCCGCCCGCTTCGCGTGGTGCAGATGCGCCCCGCAGGCGATGTTCTCGCGCACGGTCAGCCCGGCGAAGGGCTGCACGATCTGGAAGGTGCGGGTGAGGCCGAGGCGGCAGATCCGGTGCGGCGCCATGCCGTCGATCCGCGCGCCCCGGAAGGTCACGGTCCCGGCATTCGGCCTGAGGAACCCGGCCATGATGGCGAAGAGCGTCGTCTTGCCGGCGCCGTTCGGCCCGATGACGGCGACGATCTTCCCTTCGGCCACCTCGATGGAGGCGTCGCTGACCGCGAGGAGGCCGCCGAAGCGCTTGGTGATGCCGCGCGCGGAGAGCATCAGCGCGCCTCCGCCGAGCGGGCGGCCGACGCCGTCCGGGCCGGCCAGCGAAGATTGCCGGCCAGCCCCATGAGGCCGTTCGGCAGGAAGCGCAGGATCAGCAGGAGGACGATGCCGTAGAAGACGAGGTTCAGGCCCGGCGCCCCGCCGACCCCCGTCTTCACGACCTCGCCGACGATGTGGAGCACGACCGTCCCGACCACCGGGCCGAGGAGCGTGCCCGCGCCGCCGATGATCGGCCCGAGCAGGGCCTCGACCGAGATCAGCGAGCCGTAGGCGATGGGCGCGTCGATGAAGAGCTGGATCTGCAGATAGGCGACGCCCGCCGCGCCGGCGATCGCGCCCGAGATGATCATGGCGACCACCTTGACCCGGAACGCGTCGATGCCGATGGCGCCCGCCGCCTCCTCGTTCTCGCGCACCGCGACCATGTTCGAGCCGAGGCGCGAGCCCTTGACGGCGGCGCTGACCGCGAGCGCCAGGATGCAGAGGATCAGGACGAAGACATAGGCGGCATAGCGGTCGGGGAACTGCAGGTTCGCCAGGCCCGGCCTGAACGGCAGCGTCAGGCCGCTTCCCGCGCCCGTGATCTCGAAGGAGCTCGCCAGGATGCGCAGCACCTCCGCGAAGGCGAGCGTCACCAGGGCGAAATAGGAGCCGCGCAGCCCGTACCGGAAGGCGAGCGCGCCGATGAACCCGCCCATGGCGGCGCCCGCCGCGATCCCGACGATACCCGCCAGGTAGGGGTTCAGGCCGAGCCGGAGCTGCAGCATGGCGGCCGCATAGGCGCCGGTGCCGTAGAGCGCCGCGTGCCCGAAGGACATCTGGCCGCAGAACCCGCCCGTCACGTTCCAGGCGATGGAGAGCACGCTGATTAGGACGGCGTTCACGGCGAAGCCGATCCAGGCCTGCGACGGCAGGACGAAGGGCGAGATCGCGGCGAGCGCGAGCAGGATGCCCACCACGCCCTCGCCGGGGCCGAGACGTCTCATCAGGCCACCCTCGGCGCAAAGAGGCCCGCGGGCCGGAACAGCAGGGTCAGGATGAAGGCCGCGAAGATGCCGATCTGGCCGAGCGTCTCGCCGAGGAAGAGGCCGCACAGCGCCTCCACGACGCCGAGGAACAGGCCCGCGACCAGCGCGCCGCCGAGCGAGCCCATGCCGCCGAGCACCACCGTCGTGAAGGCGACCAGCACGAAGGCGTAGCCGACCTGCGGCGTGACGTAGAAGGTCGGCAGGAGCAGGCAGGCCGCGGCCGCGACGCAGGCGGTGCCGATGCCGAAGCACATCGCGTAGGTGTGCTTGACGTCGATGCCCATCAGCTCGGCGCCGCGCTTCTCGATCGCGACCGCCCGGATCGCCGCGCCGAGGCGGGTATGGCGCATCAGGAGCCAGAGGAGGGCCGCGAAGACGAGCGCCGCCAGGAAGGCCACCAGCTTCGGCAGGGGGATGAAGGCCGGCCCGATCTCGACCATCTCGAACGCGTAGGGGACGTCGATGGTGCGGGTGTTGGAGGTGAAAAGGTAGAGCGCGCCGTTGTCGATGATGATCGACAGCGCGAGCGTGGCGAGCAGGATGTTGGCGTCCCGCCCGTGGCTGAAGGTGTCGATGACGTAGCGCTGCAGCAGGTAGCCCGCGCAGAAGAAGATAGCGACCACGACCGGCAGCGCGACATAGGGATCGAGGCCGAGCCGCAGGTTCATGAACAGCGCCGTATAGAGCGCCGCCATGAGCAGGCTGCCATGCGCGAAATTGATGATGTGGAGGACGCCGTAGATCAGGGTCAGCCCAAGGGCCACGAGCGCGTAGATCGCGCCCGTGGTCAGGCCGCTCAGGACCGCCGGTACGACGAGGCCGAGCATCAGGCGTACCGCTTCTCAGCGACGGTCTTAGAGGACTGGATCATCACCTTCGGATTCCACTCACGTCGTCATGCTGAGGAGCCCCGGACCTCGTCCGGGGCGTCTCGAAGCACGCACGACCATCGTGCGTCCTTCGAGGCTTCGCTTCGCTCCGCACCTCAGGATGACGAGGTCTGGAGCCTTCCACCGACCCCCTCCGTCGTTCCGGGGCGGAGCGAAGCTCCGAATCCGGAACCGCGACCGGGTGGGCGAACCGTGGTCAGCTCCGATCCGGGAACGGGAAGACCGGGTCGATCGTGGCGTATTCCTTGGGGAAGATGACCTCGATCTTGTCGCCGCGGACCTGCAGGTTGACGAGATGCGACCCGGTATTGTCGCCGCCGACGAACTTGATCGGCCCGTACGGCATGACCGTGTCGGCGAAGGTCTGGGTCGACAAGGTCTCGATCAGCTTCGCACGGTCGGCCGAGCCCGCCTTCTCGATCGCGTCGATCACGACCTGCGTCGCCCCATAGGCGACCATGATGTCGTAGGTCAGGTCGAGCTTGGCGTCGGCGACCTTCCTGGCGAGGGCCTGCGAGGCGGGCTTCCTCGGATCGTACCAGTGGTTGGTGTCGATCACGAACTGCGCCGCGTCCTGGTTCTCGCGCACGAACTTGATGTTGGAGGCGCCGCCGCCGAAGATCGAATAGATCGCCTTGGGCGCAAAGCGCTGCTGCCGGATGGTGCGCGCGAACAGGATGAACTCGTTGATGTAGTGCGACGGCATCACGAGATCGGGCCTGGCGTTCTTCAGGCGCAGCACGATGTTGGTGAAGTCGCGCTGCGGCGTCGGGTGGCTGATCGTCTCCACCACGTTCATGCCGATTGAGGGCAGCTTCTCCTGGAGCAGCCTCGCCATGGACGAGCCGAAGGGGCCGTCCTCGTGCACGATCGCGACCGTCTTCACCGGCTTGCCGGCCTGCTCGTTGAGCGTGTTGAGGTTGGCGATGCCCTCCGCGACGGAGCGCGCGGTCCCGGGCGAGAAGCGGAACACGTTCGGGAGCCCGCGCTGCACGATCTGGTCGGCGGTGCCGACATCGACGACCTGAGGCAGGTTGAATCGCGCCGCGGCCTGCGTCGTCGCCAGGCTGATCGCGCTCGACTGCGCGCCGACGAGGCAGCAGACGCCCGCCTCGGCGAGCTTGTCGACCTGAGCGGCCCCGACATCCGGACGAGATTCGGCGTCGCCGAAGAGGAGCTCGAGCTTCGCGCCGCCCATGCTCTTGATGCCGCCGGCCGCGTTGGCGTCGTCGATGGCGAACTGCATCGCCGCCTTGGCCTGGTTGCCGTTATAGGCGAGCGCGCCGGTCAGCGGCCCGATGCCGCCGATCTTGACCGTCGGCGCCTGGGCGCGGAGCACGGCCGGAGCCGCAACGGTGCCCACCGCGGCGAGCGCCAGCGTCGAGCCGCCCGCCTTCAGGAGCTCGCGCCGGCTCCGGGCCGTCCCGGCGATCGTCTCGAAGCCGCTCTTATCCTCTGCCATCTGCCATTCCCCTGTCGTTGTCAGCGTCGGAAAGCGGCCTTGCGCCGTCTTGGTCTTCATCACGGAACGGGCCCGGCCTGCGGCCGGAGCCAGGTCATCTCGCGGTGGTAGCCACCCTCGAACGCCTCGATCCTGTCGAGGTAGCCGAGCGTGAGCTGGATCTCGTCGACGCCCTTCATCAGGCATTCGCGCCAGAAGGGATCGAGCGTGAAGGCATGACGCGCGCCATCGGGGAGGACGACCTCGAGCGCCTCGAGATCGACCGTCACCTCGGGCCGGGGGGCGTCCTTGAGGCTCTCGAGGAGGCCGGTGACGATCCCGCGCTCGAGCCGCACCGGCACGACGCCGTTCTTCAGGCAGTTGTTGTAGAAGATGTCGCCGAAGGACGGTGCGAGCACTGCGCGCACGCCGAAATCGTGCAGCGCGTAGACGGCGCCCTCGCGGGAGGAGCCGCAGCCGAAATTGTCGTCCGTCACGACGATCGTGGCATGCCGGAAGGGCTCGCGGTTCAGCACGAAATCCGGCTTCTCGCGGCCCTCGCCGTCGAAGCGCGCGTCGTGGAAGAAGTACTGGCCGTAGCCCTTGGCCCGGTCGGCCTTCAGGAAGCGCGCCGGCAGGATCTGGTCGGTGTCGATGTTGCGGCCCTCGATCGGGGCCGCGATGCCGGTGAGGCGGATGAAGGGTTCCATGCCCGCCTCAGTTTCCGGCCAGCCGGCGGACGTCCGTGAGCCTGCCGGTCACGGCGGCCGCGGCCGCCATGGCGGGGCTCATCAGGTGGGTGCGCGCACCCGGTCCCTGCCGGCCGACGAAGTTGCGGTTGGAGGTCGAGGCGCAGCGCTCCTGCGGGCCGACGGTGTCGCCGTTGATGGCCGAGCACATCGAGCAGCCCGCATCCCGCCATTCGAGCCCGGCCTCCTTGAAGATGCGGTCCAGCCCCTCGGCCTCCGCCGCCTCCTTCACGAGGCCGGAGCCCGGCACCACGATGCCCGGCACGGCGGATTTCCGGCCCTTCAGGATGGCGGCGGCCGCCCGCAGGTCCTGGATGCGGCTGTTGGTGCAGGAGCCGATGAAGACCCGGTCGATCGCAATGTCGGTCAGCCTGGTGCCGGGCGTCAGGCCCATATAGGCGAGCGCGCGCTCGGCCGTGCCGCGCTTCTGCGCGTCGGGAATCTCGGCGGGATCCGGCACCCGACCGGAGATCGGGAGCGCGTCCTCCGGGCTCGTGCCCCAGGTGACGGTCGGCTCGATGGCGCTGCCGTCGATCGCGATCTCGCGGTCGAAACGCGCGCCCTCGTCGGTGGGGAGCGTCCGCCAGTAGCGCAGCGCCCTGTCCCATTCGGCGCCCTTCGGCGCGTAGGGCCGGCCGTACAGATAGGAGAAGGTGGCGTCGTCCGGCGCGATCATGCCGGACCGGGCGCCCGCCTCGATCGACATGTTGCAGACCGTCAGCCGCTCCTCGACGGACAGTCCCTGGATCACCGGACCGGCATATTCCACCGCATAGCCCGTCGCGCCGCCCGCCCCGATGGTGCGGATGATGCTGAGGATCACGTCCTTCGCCTCGACGCCCGGCCCGCGCCGGCCCGTGACCGTGATCCGGAACGTCTTCGGCTTCACCTGCCAGAGCGTCTGCGTCGCCATGACATGGGCGCTCTCCGACTGGCCGATCCCGAACGCGATGGTGCCGAGCGCACCCTGGGTGGAGGTGTGGCTGTCGCTGCAGGTGATGGTCAGGCCTGGGAGCGTGAGCCCCTGTTCCGGCCCGATGATGTGGACGATGCCCTGGCGCCGGTCGGCGAGCGAGAAATGGGGAATGCCGCCCCACCGCATGTTCTCGTCGAAGACGCGGATCATCCGGGCGATCTCTTCCGTCGGCGCATCCTCGGGCCGGCGGCCATGGGTCGGGACGTAGTGGTCGGCGACGCCGAAGATCCGGTCCGGATGGCGCGGCCGGAGGCCCCGCCCCCGCAGCTCGTTGAAGGCGTGGAAGGAGCCCTCGTGGATGATGTGGCGGTCGATGGCGATGAGCGAGGGACCGCCCTCGCGCGCGACGATGACGTGCCGGTCCCAGATCTTGTCGTAGAGGGCGCGCGGCGCGGCAGGGTCAGCCATGGCCGGTCTCGGACGCCTCGAAGGCCTGCAGGATCTCGGCGCCGGTCGCGGCCCAGACACCCTCCTGGCCCATCATGTAGGACAACGCCTCCCGGACCGCTCCGATCCGGTACGGCACGCCCGCGACCCAGGCATGGAGCGGGACGGAGACGATGCGCCCGCCATGGGTGGCAGCCTCGCGGTAGAGGGTGTCGAAGCGGTCCTTTACCTGCTGCAGCCAGCTGTCCTCGGTGTGCTTGAAGTCGAGCATCACCGTGCGGTCGTCGGTCTCCTGCGCGAAGGGCATCGCCCAGATGCCGCCTTTCGGCGTGGTCATCCGGAAGGGCATGTCGTCGTTGGCCCAGTCGCAGCAATAAGCGACGCCGTGCTCGGCCAGCAGCCCGAGGGTGGCGTGCGACTGCGAGCGGCCGGGCGAGAGCCAGCCCTTGACGGCCTGCCCCGAGGCGTCGCGCAGGGTCGCGAGCGAGCCCCGGACGAGCTCGGCCTCCTCGTCCTCCGGCATGCCGCCATAATGAAGGTGGTCCATGTCGAGCCCGTGCGCCAGGATCTCGTGGCCGCGGCCGACCACCTCCTTCACCAGGCCCGGATAGCGCTCCGCGACCGCCGCATTCGTCGCGACCGAGCCGCGGATGCCGAGCTCCGACAGGACGTCCAGGATGCGGAAGATGCCGACGCGGTTGCCGTAATCCCGGTTCGTGTAGTGCCGGTAATCCGGATAGGGCATGGTCAGCGCGCCCGGGGCGCGGAACGGTTTCCCGGCCGAGTCGATCGGGAACCATTGCAGCAGCGGCGCGACCCAGAGCGCGACGCGCGCGCCGTTCGGCCAGGCGACCTTCGGCCGGTCGAAGAGGTCGGACCACGGGTAGAGGTCGTGGTCCATGCCGTGCCGGCGGCGCGGGTATTCGAGGTGATCTTCGGGAAGCGGCATGGTCGTCCTCCCGTCAGCGCGCCTGCGCCGCGCCGGCGGCGAAGTCGTCGTAATGGTTCGCGAGGAAATGCTGCGCGATCTCGCGCCCGGTCGCCTTCCAGACCCTGTCGTGGCCGGCGATGTAGCGGATCGCCTCGGCGAAGGGCTCGATGCGGTGCGGCTGCCCGACCAGGTAGGGGTGCAGCGGGATGCACATGACCGTGCCGGAGGTCGCGCCCTCCCGGTAGAGCTGGTCGAACTGGCGCCTGATGATCGTCCCGTAATGGCGGGGATCGTAGCTGTTCGTGTTGTAGACGATGGTGTCGTTCATCTCGAGCGAGTACGGGACGCTGACGAAGCGGTGGCCCGACTTCACCCGGATGGGCGTCGGCTGGTCGTCGTGGAACAAGTCGCAGGTGTAGAGCAGCCCCTCCTCGGCCAGGAGGTCCATGGTCCAGGCGTTGTTCGAGAGCGCCGGTGCGAGCCAGCCGTCGAGCTTCTGGCCGGTCCACTTCCTGATCGTATCGGCGGAATCGCGGATGATCGAGCGCTCCTGCTCGGGGCTCATCCCGTAGGCGTAGCGCGTGTTGTAGACCCCGTGGGAGAAGAACTCCCAGCCGCGATCGGCACAGAGCTTGATGATCTCGGGATGGTGGTCGCACATCGCAACGTTGAGCGAGACCGAGCCGCGGAAGCCGGCTTCGTCCATCGCATCCAGCATGCGCCGGAACCCGACCCGGTTGCCGTAGTCGCGGTGGGAATAGGCGAGCACGTCCGGGATCGGCCGGCCCCAGGGCGTGCGGAGCGGGTTCTTCGGCGGCTCGTATTCGTAGAACTCGATGTTCGGCGCGATCCAGACGGCGATCTGGGCGCCGTTCGGCCAGGTGATCTTCGGCCGGCCCTTGTAGGGCAGGTAATCGTAGAGGCCGGGATCGCCCGACATGCCGCCGCTCACGCGTTCGTCCCCGGATAGGCCTTCAGGTAGGCGATCACGTCGGCGACCGGCACGACGTCGGCGTACTTCACCGCCATGTCGTAGAGGTTCGCGAAATGCGGGCTCTCGTGCTTGTCGGCCACGCATTCCTCCGGGATCGCGACCTTGTAGCCGCGGGACAGGGCCTCGACGCAGGTGGCGCGCACGCAGCCGGAGGTCGAGCCGCCCGTCAGGATCACGCTGTCGCATTGGTGCCAGACCATGAGCGACGGGATGTTGGTCTCGAAGAAGGCCGAGGCCATCCGCTTGTTGACGATGATGTCCTTGACCTCGTCGATCTTCAGGCGCGGATCGAATTTCGAGCGCTCGGACCCGACCTTGATGTTCTGCAGCGAATCCGGGGTGTTCGTGCGCGTGCCCCAGACGCCGCAATCCTCGCCCGATTCCATGTAGGCCACATAGGTCCAGGCGACCGGGAGCCGCTTCGCGCGGAAGAGGTCGGCGAGTTCGTTGACGTAGTCGAGCTGCTTCGGGTCGGTCTCGTAGGCGGTCGCGAACTCGCCCACCGCCGTATAGGCCTTCTGCAGGTCGATATTGATCAGCATCGGCTTCCTGCCGAAGCCGAAGCGGGGCCGCATCGGCCTCGCCTTGATCTCCTCATAGAGTTCCCGCGCGGTCTTGCTCGACTGCTCCACGCCACGCTCCGGCACAGGCTTCGCCGCCGACGCTCCGCCGCGGCCCAATGGGTCTATTGGTATGACATTAGATCAGGTGAAGGCAATGCGCTCCGTGCCGGAACTTGCGGCATCAGGCCGGGGGATCTGCCCGGCTTGACGCCATTCTGACCAGGTCCGCGCCGCGCCTCGGGGCGCAGGCGGACGCCGAGTGCCGGAAGGTTGCCGGCCGGCCGCGGCATGGCCAAAGTGCCCTCCCAATCCGCCTCCGGCAGCCCAACCCATTTCCGCGTGAGACGCTCATGTCCGCAGCCCTGTCCGCATCGTCCGACCAGGATCTCCTCTTCGAGATGCGGGACGGCATCGCCAAGGCGACCTTCAACCGGCCGCAGGCCCGCAACGCCCTCACCTTCGCCATGTACGAGCGCCTCGCCGGGATCTGCCGCGAGCTCGACGCCGATCCCTCCGCGCGCGCCCTGATCATCACCGGCGCGGGCGGGAAGGCCTTCGCGTCCGGCACCGACATCAACCAGTTCCGCGCCTTCCAGACGGCCGAGGATGCGCTGGAATACGAGGCGCGCATCGACCGCATCCTGTCCGCGCTGGAGGAGTGCCGCGTCCCGACGATCGCCGCGATCCCGGGCTTCTGCACCGGCGGCGGTGCCGGCATCGCGGCCTGCTGCGACATCCGGATCGGGACGGCCGATGCGAAATTCGGCTTCCCCATCGCAAGGACGCTCGGGAACTGCCTGGCGATGGGGAATATCGGGCGGCTCATGGGCCTGATCGGCCCGGCCCGCGTGAAGGACATCATCTTCACGGCGCGGCTCGTCGAGGCGCAGGAGGCGCTCGCGATCGGGCTCATGTCGGAGATCGTGCCGGACGCCGAGGCGCTCGCGACCCGGGCGGAGGAGCTCGCGCGCCTCATCGCCGGGCACGCGCCCCTGACCCTCCGGGCCACCAAGGAGGCCGTGCGCCGGCTCGGGCACCGCCTGTCCCGTGAGGAAGGCCGGGACCTGATCCTCATGTGCTACATGAGCCGGGACTTCCGGGAGGGCATGGACGCCTTCCTGAACAAGCGCGCGCCCGTCTGGACGGGCGAGTGAGCCGCTCTCCGATGTCGGACGCCGCAGGCACGAAGGCCGGCCCGCTCGCCGGGCTCAAGGTCGTGGACCTCACCCATGTCATGGCGGGGCCGACCTGCACCATGATGCTCGCCGACATGGGCGCCGACGTCATCAAGGTGGAGAAGAGCCCCTCCGGCGACGACACGCGCCTGTCCGTCCCGCCCAAGATCGGCGACGAGGCGGCGTCCTTCATGATGATGAACCGCAACAAGCGCGGCATCGTGCTCGACCTGAAGACGCCCGGCGGCGCGGCCGTGCTGCGCCGCCTGGTCCGCGACGCCGACGTGCTGGTGGAGAATTTCGGGCCGGACGTGATGGACCGGCTCGGCTTCGGCTACGAGGCCGTCAGGGCCGAGAACCCGGCCCTCATCTACTGCTCGCTCTCCGGCTTCGGCCGGACCGGCCCCTATCGTCACCGCCGCGGCTTCGACCTTGTGGCCCAGGCCATGAGCGGCATCATGACCTTCACCGGGGACGGCCCGGACAGCCCGCCGGCGAAATGCGGGCCGCCGCTATCCGACATCACGGCCGGGATCCTGGCGGCGCTCGGCATCGCGGCGGCCTATTCGCACCGGCTCAAGACCGGCGAAGGCCAGTTCGTCGAGACGTCGCTGTTCGAGGCGGCGCTCGTCCAGACCTACTGGCAATCCGCGATCGCGCTCGCCACCGGGACGGCGCCGCGGGCCATGGGCTCGGCCCATCCGCTGAACGCGCCCTACCAGGCCTTCCAGGCGGAAGACGGCTGGATCGTGGTCGGCGGCGCGAACCAGAAGAACTTCGTCCGCATGCTGGAGGCGCTCGGCGCGCCCGAGCTCGCGGGCGACCCGCGCTTCGCGACCAACGCCGCCCGCATGGCGAACCTGCCCGCGCTCGAGGCGGAGCTCTCCGCGCGGTTCAGGACCGCGCCGGCCGCGCATTGGCTCGCCCTGCTGGAGGAGGCGGGCGTGCCCTGCGGTCCGGTCAACGACATGCTGCAGGCGCTCTCCGACCCGCAGACGATCGCACGCGAGATGGTGGTCGAAGTGCAGCACCCGACGGCCGGGCCCGTGAAGGCGCTCGGCCTGCCGATCAAGTTCTCCCGCACGCCGGGCGGGGTGCGCAAGGCCGCCCCGCTGCTCGGCGAGGACACGCGCGCCGTGCTGCGCGAGCACGGCTTCTCGGACGAGGAGATCGAGAGCTTCGAGCGGGACGGCGCCGTCACGTCGCGCGCGGGCTAGCCACGGCGCCAGCCGCGCCGCTCAGGCCGCCCGTTCCTCGACCACGACCGTATCCACGATACCGGCGGGTTCGTAGAGCCACTTGGCCAGGAAGCCGGCGCCCATCGCGCCCAGGATCGGGGCCAGCCAGAACAGCCAGAGCTGCACGACGTATTCGCCGCCCGCGAAGAGCGCCGGTCCCGTGCTTCGGGCCGGGTTCACGGAGGTGTTCGTCACCGGGATCGTGATCAGGTGGATCAGGACCAGCGCGAAGCCGATCGGTATGCCCGCAAACCCGGTCGCGGCCCCCTTCGAGGTCGTGCCGATGATGATGAACAGGAAGAAGAACGTCGTCAGGAACTCGATGGAGAAGCACGAGAGCAGCCCGTACTTGCCCGGGCTCAGCTCGCCATAGCCGTTGGACGCGAACCCGCCCGGTACCCAGCCGCTCTTCCCCGAGGCGATCAGGTACAGGACCGCCGCGGCGACCACCGCGCCCGCGACCTGCGCCACGAGATAGGGAAGGACGTGCCTGTCGGCGCATCGCCCCGCCGACCACAGGCCGAGCGTGACGGCCGGGTTGAAGTGCCCGCCCGAGATATGGCCGACCGCATAGGCCATCGACAGGACCGTGAGCCCGAAGGCGAGCGCGACGCCCGCAAACCCGATCCCGTATTGCGGAAAGGCGGCGGACAGCACCGCCGCCCCGCATCCTCCGAAGGTGAGCCAGAACGTCCCGAAGAACTCCGCCGCCGAGCGGCGAGCCGTATCGCGATCCATACCCGTCTCCGATGGGCCCCTGCCCAGGCACGGAGCGTAGGCCGATCCCGGCCCAAATGTCGATTCCGTACGCAGGAGGCCGGCAGGCCTCGCCCGCCTCGGGCTCACGTCACCGGCTCCGTCCGCACTGCGCCGGCCGACGAGGCAGAACGGCTGGCAGCGGAGGGCTAGGCGCGAGCCGTCGTGCCGACGGGTTCGATGCGGCCGGGCATGCTGCCCTGGTCATCCTGGGGCCCGAACCAGACGCCGCGCGCCACGGCGGCCGCGACGGTCACGCCGTAGACCGCGAGCCCGAGCGCGAGCCCGGCATAGAGCGCTTCGATTCGGCCGGTGAGGCGCATCGCGAGCCAGCCGCCCGCCAGGGCGACGACCATGCGGAAGAAGCCGCCGAGCAGCGGCCAGAGCAGGCGGCCGGCGCCCTGCGAGGCGAAATAGAGCGACAGACCGAGGCCGAAGAAGCCGAAGGAGGGGCCGACGATCCGCAGATAGGCGGCCCCGCCCTCCAGCATCGCCGGATCCTGCCCGAAGAGCCCGAGCCAGGCGCGCGGCCAGAGCGCGGCCGCGACGCCGATGGCCTCCGTTACAGCGAAGGCGAGCGCCGCGCCGCACCAGGCGACCTTGAGCGCACGCTCGCGCTGGCCGGCGCCGATGCTCGTCCCCACCATGGCGACGAGCGGCGCGCCGATCCCGAAGACGAGGCTCACCATCAGGTATTCGAGCCGGGCGGCCGTGCCGAACCCGGCGAGGGCCGCCGGCCCGGCATGCAGCCCGGCCAGCGCGGTGGCGCCGCCGATCACGACGTTCGTCTGCACCGACGAGACCGCCGCGACGGCCCCGACGCGCAGGATGTCGCGCGAGAGCGCCCAGCGCAGCCGGGCGCCGCGAGGCCGCACCACCGACCGGCCGGACAGGAGGTACCAGGCGAGGATCGCCGTCCCGGCCGCATAGAAGAGAAGGAGCGCGACGCCGCCGCCGGCGACCCCGAGGCCGGGCACCGGACCCCAGCCGAAGATGAGAAGCGGCGAGAGGGGAAGCAGGAGCGCCACCCCGACACAGACGACGAGCGCCGGGACGAGCATGTTGCCCGTGCCGCGGACCACGCTCGCGAGCGCGTTCATGGCAAAGAGGAGCGGCATGCCGCAGAAGACCACGTCGGAATAGGCCAGCGCCGCCTCGAGCGAGGCGCCCTCCCCGCCGAGCGCGCGGTAGAACGGCCGCCCGAACAGGAGCAGCGCCGCCGCGAAGGCGCAGCCGATCAGGACATTGATCGCGAGGGCGTGGAGGACGAGCGCGTCGGCATCCTCGCGCCGCCTGGCGCCGAGCGCGCGCGCGATTGCGGAGGAGATGCCGCCGCCGAGCGCCCCGCCGGAGAGCATCTGCATCAGCATGACGCCGGGAAAGACGAGCGCCATGCCGGCGAGCGCATCCGTCCCGAGCCGGCCGACCCAGTAGGTCTCGATCAACCCCGTCGAGGCCTGGGCAAGCATGACGAGGACGTTCGGCCAGGCGAGCCGGAGCAGCGTCGGCAGGATCGAGCCTTCGAGGATCGCGCGGGTGCGCGGGTCGAGCGCAGCGCCGGGCGTGCTCACGGCGTGCGCTTCTCGACCGGGATGTCGAACACCAGGCAGGTGGTGGAGGCGGTCGCGTAGAGCCGCCCGGCCTCGTCGAAGAGCCGCGCATCGGCCACCCCGGTCGTGCGCCCGACATGGACGGCGCGGCCCTCGGCCGTCACGAGCCCGACCGCGTCCGTGACGGCCCGGAGGTAGTTCACCTTGATCTCGAGGGTCGTGTAGCCGCGCCCCGCGGGCAGGGTGCTGTGCACCGCGCAGCCCATCACGGAATCGAGGATGGTGGCGAGGATGCCGCCATGCACGGTGCCGATCGGGTTGTAGAGGTATTCGGCCGCCTGGAGCTGCATCCGGACGAGCCCTTCCTCCACCGTCCCGAGCGTGATGCCGAGGAGCGTCATCACGGGCGGAGGCGGCAGGCTGCCCCCCATCATCGCCCTGAGATGATCGATCCCGGCGAGGCCCCGACCCGCCGCGGCCAGCGCCTTCGGGTCGGACCAGGTGACCACCCGCCGGCGTCCGGCGATCTCCGGTCCATCGCTCATCGTCGTCCCCCCAGGTCCGGCGCGGCGAGCGCGCTTGCCAGATAGGCGTATATGCGCCTATATGCCGGCCCGCAAGGCCCCTCCCGGCTCCGATCTCCTGATGTCGTCCATCACGAAACCTGACTTGTGCAACGCGCTCGCGATCCGCAAAGCGGCTCGTCACATCACGGCGCTCTACGATCGGCATCTCGCGGAATCGGGCCTGAAGGTGACGCAGTTCTCCGTCCTGGCGCGGCTCCGGCATCTCGGGCCGCGCACCATCAACGAGCTTGCGGCCGACATGGCGATGGACCGCACCACGATGGGCCGCAACATCCGCCCGCTGGAGCGCGAGGGCCTGGTCCGGATCGCGACCGACCCCCGCGACGCGCGACGCCGCGCCCTCTCCATCACGGAAGCCGGACGCGACCGGCTGCGCCTCGCGGGCAAGGGCTGGGCCGCCGCCCAGGCCAGGTTCGACGAGGCCTACGGGGCCGAACGCGCGACGGCCCTGCGCGAGACGCTGGCCGGCGTCATCGCTCTCGATTTCGACGGAGCGCGCTAGCGCCGGAGCCCCGCCCATGCTGTCCAACGCTCTCGCGCCCGTCATGGCGCGGCAAGGTCTCCATTACGGCTGGGTGATGGTGGCCGTGACCTTCCTGGTCATGGTCGCGACCGCCGCCGCGATGGGTAATCTCGGCGTGTTCCTCGTGCCGCTGCAGCGGGAATACGGCTGGGACACCGGCTCGATCTCGGGCGCGCTCGCGCTCCGGCTCCTCCTCTTCGGGCTCATGGCGCCCTTCGCGGCGGCCCTCATCCAGCGCTACGGGCTGCGCCGCATCGTGGCCGCGGCGCTCGCGCTGATCGTGCTCGGGCTCGGCCTCTCGACCGTGATGACCAGCGTCTGGCAGCTCTGGCTCTACTGGGGCCTCCTCACCGGTCTCGGCACGGGACTGACCGCCATGGTGCTCGGCGCGACGGTCGCGAACCGCTGGTTCGTGCAGAGCCGCGGGCTCGTCATCGGCATCCTCACGGCGAGCTCGGCGACGGGTCAGCTCGCCTTCCTGCCGCTCGCCGCCATGATCGCCGACAATGCCGGCTGGCGCATGGCCGTGATCCCGGCGGTGCTCGCCTGCGCGGTCGCGGCGCTGCTCATGCTGCTTCTCGGACGCGACCACCCGTCCCAGCTCGGGCTTCCCGCCTATGGCGAGACGCAGGTCGCGCCGCCCCCGCCTCCGCCCTCCTCGAACCCGTTCAGGACCGCCTTCGCTGTCCTGGCGGAAGGCTCGCGCAACCCCTCCTTCTGGGTCCTGTTCTTCTCCTTCTACGTCTGCGGCCTGTCGACGAACGGCCTCGTCCAGACGCATTTCATCCCGCTCTGCCTCGATTTCGGGATGCAGAACGTCGAGGCCGCCTCCGTGCTCGCCATGATGGGGGCCTTCGACTTCGTGGGCACCGTCCTGTCCGGGTGGCTCTCCGACCGCTACGACAGCCGCAAGCTCCTCGCCTGGTATTACGGGCTGCGCGGGCTCTCGCTCCTGTTCCTGCCCATGTCCACCTTCTCGTTCTACGGGCTGACGCTGTTCGCGGTCTTCTACGGGCTCGACTGGATCGCGACGGTGCCCCCGACCGTGAAACTGGCCGGTCAGGAATTCGGCCGCGAGAAGGCGGCGCTGGTCTTCGGCTGGGTCTTCACCGGGCACCAGCTCGGCGCCGCGACGGCCGCCCTGGGCGCGGGCATCAGCCGCGACGCCTTCGCGAGCTACCTGCCCGCCTTCTACACGGCGGGCGCAGCCTGCATGCTGGCCGCGATCGCCGTGCTGATGATCCGGCAGGATCGCCAGCCGGGGAAGGCGGCGCTCGCGGGCGCGTGAGGGCCGAGCCGGCGCCGTCAGGCGGCCGGCGCGTTCCGGGGCAGCAGGAAGGTCAGAAGGCCGATCGCGGGCAGCCAGGCGCAGAGCGCGAAGACCTGCACGATCCCGATCCGGTCGGCGACCGCCCCGAGCCCGGCGGCCGCGACGCCGCCGAGCCCGAAGGAGAGCCCGTAGAAGAGGCCGCCGACCAGACCCACCCGGTGCGGCAGCAGGTCGATCGCGTAGATGAGGATGGACGAGAAGGCGCTCGCCATCACGAAGCTGATGACGACGCTGAGGATGCCCGTCCAGATCAGGTCCGCGTGCGGCAGCGCGAGCGCGAAGGGCAGCGAGCCCAGGATCGACAGCCAGATCACCCGGCCGCGTCCGATCCGGTCTCCGAGCATCCCGCCCAGGATCACGCCGACCGCGCCGACCGCGAGATACAGGAACAGCATGAGCTGCGAGAGCTGGACGCTCACCTGGAAGCGCTCGATCAGGTAGAAGGTGTAGTAGGACGTGAACGCGGCCGTGTAGGCGTTCTTCGAGAACAGGAGCAGGATCAGCACGGCCATGGCGAGGAGGATCCGCCTCGGCGGCAGCGCCGCCGCGGCGGGTTCCGCGCTCCGGGCCGCGGGATCCGCAGCCCGCGGGCGCAGCGCAGAGTAGAGGGAGGCGGTCCAGGCCATCAGGACCATCGCCAAGAGGGCGACGCCGGAGAACCAGGACAGGCTCGCCTGGCCGCGCGGGACGACGACGGCAGCGGCCAGCAGGGGCCCGAGCGCATAGCCCGCATGGCCGCCGACCTGGAAGACGCCCTGCGCGAGGCCCTGCCGGCCGGCGGCGGCGTGGCGCGCCATCCGGGTGGCTTCCGGATGGAAGACGGCCGAGCCCGTCCCAACCAGCGCGGCCGAGACCAGGACCATGGCATAGTTCACGGAGAACGACAGGCCGAGCAGGCCGACGAGGGTCGAGCCCATTCCCGCCACCATCGCGTAGGGCCAGGGGCGGCGGTCCGTGATGTAGCCCAGGAGCGGCTGCAGCAGGGACGAAGTGACCTGGAAGGCCAGGGTGATCAGGCCTATCCGGGCGAAATCGAGATCGTACGCCGCCTTGATCAGCGGGTAGATCGCCGGGATCATCGACTGGAGCAGGTCGTTCAGCAGGTGGGCGACCGAGAGCGCCACCAGCACGGGCATGACGGGCCGGCTCGCCGGCGCGGCCGTTCCGATGGAGCTCATGTCGTCCTGCCCGATATCCGGATGACCGCGCGCGCCCCTGCCGGCCGCTGCCGGGCACGAGGGAGGCGGGCGGCCGCTCGGCAGCCCCGGAAGATGGCGGGCCGTACCGGTCCGGTGCGGCCCGCCCGCATCAGGCGCGGGCCTGGGTCACGAACTTGGAGTTCAGGTAGCCCTCGATCGCCTCGGAGCCGCCTTCGGACCCGTAGCCGGAATCCTTGACGCCGCCGAAGGGCACCTCGGGCAGCGCCAGGCCGTGATGGTTGATCGAGACCATGCCGGACTCGACCCGGCTCGCGACCCTCTCGGCCAGCGCGGTCGAGCGCGTATAGGCGTAGGCCGCCAGCCCGTAGGGCAGCCGGTTCGCCTCCTCGAAGGCCTCCTCCTCGTCCGAGAAGCCGCGGATGGCCGCGATCGGCCCGAAGGGCTCCTCGTTCATCAGCTTGGCCGTCAGCGGCACGTCGGTGAAAACCGTCGGCTCGAAGAAGTAGCCCTGGTTGCCGATGCGCTTGCCGCCGGTCGTGAGCTCGGCCCCGCTCGCCTGCGCGTCGGCGACGAAGCTCTCCATGGCGGTGATGCGCCGGTCATGCGCGAGCGGCCCCATGCGGGTGTTCGAATCGAGCCCGTCGCCGACCTTGATGGCCCTGGCGGCCTCGGTGAAGCGGGTGACGAACTCGTCCTTCACCGAGTCGTGGACGAGGAAACGGGTCGGCGCGACGCAGACCTGACCGGCATTGCGGAACTTGTTGGCGCTCAGCACCGAGATAGCCTTGTCGAGGTCGGCATCCTTGAACACGATCGCCGGGGCGTGGCCGCCGAGTTCCATCGTGACGCGCTTCATGTGCTGGCCGGCGAGCGCGGCGAGCTGCTTTCCGATCGCCGTCGAGCCCGTGAAGGAGATCTTCCGGATCGTCGGGTGCGGGATGAGATACGACGATATGTCAGCCGGCACGCCGACCACGAAGGACAGCGCGTCGCTCGGCACGCCGGCATCCAGGAAGGCGCGGACCAGTTCGGCGCAGCTCGCGGGCGTCTCCTCCGGCCCCTTCAGGACGACGGAGCAGCCGGTGCAGAGCGCGGCCGAGACCTTGCGCACCGCCTGGTTGATCGGGAAGTTCCAGGGCGTGAAGGCAGCGACGGGCCCGACGGGCTCGCGCAGGACGATCTGCATGACCCCGTCGGCCCGGGCCGGGATCACGCGGCCATAGGCGCGGCGCCCCTCCTCGGCGAACCAGTCGATCACGTCGGCGCCCGCCAGCGTCTCGCCCTTCGCCTCGGCGAGCGGCTTGCCCTGTTCCAGCACCATCACGCGGGCGATCGCATCGGCCCGCTCGCGGATGAGGTTGGCCGCCTTGCGCATGATCTTGCCGCGGTCGAAGGCCGAGACGGCGCGCCACGTCTTGAAGCCACGCTCGGCCGCCTCCAGCGCCTCGTCGAGATCCGCCTTGCCGGCGACCGGATGGCGGCCGATCTCCTCGGCCGTCGCCGGGTTCACGATCGGGCGGGTCTCGCCCGAGCGCGCTCCGCGCCATTCGCCGGCGATGTGCAGAAGGACCTCTGGATACATGCGTCTCCTCCGTGGCGCCCGTCCGGGCGCCGGGTCGGGCCGCGTCTTAGGACATCCGGACGGCGGGCTCCAGATGCGGCGGAGCTGCGAAGGAGCGTCGCGGGCGCGAACGAAGTCGCGGTCCGGGCGTTCGGCTTTGATTGTCGTTCCGGATCCCGCTCTCGTGCTGCGTATCGTGCTCGCCGTTCTCGTCTCCGCAATCCTGGTCGTCGCCGTCTGCGAGACGCTGCTCCCCGCCTGATCCCGCGCGGCTACGCGCCCGCGCCCTCCGCCAGGAACCTCTCCACCGCCTCCCGCCGCGGCATCGGTGCGACCGCCCCGTAGCCGAGCGTCTTCAGCGCCGCGGCGGCGTTGCCGAACGCGGCCGCCCGGAAGGGATCGCCCGTCCGCAGCCATTCCGACAGGAACGCGCCCCCGAAGGTGTCGCCGGCCCCGGAGGCGTCCACCGCCTCGACCTTGCGGGTCGGGACGAGGCGGCGCTCCTGCGGGGTCGCGACGAGCGTCCCGTCCTTGCCGAGCGTCATGGCGACGATGCCGGGGCCGAGACCGAGGTAGAAATCGGCGATCGCGTCCGGCTTCTCGAGCCCGGTGAGCTTTCTCGCATCGTCGAGGCCCGGCCGGGCGATGTCGCAGAGCGCGACCGCCGCGTGGATGACGGCGCGGGCCCGGTCGAGCGGCCAGAGCGCGAGCCGGAGATTGGTATCGTAGCAGACGAGGCGGCCGTTCGCCTTGGCGTGCCGGATCGCCGCGAAGACCGCATCCGCGCAGGAGGCCGAGATCGCCTGGCTGATGCCCGAGACATGCAGCACCTTGGCGCCTGCAATGAGGTCGACCGGCAGGTCGTCGGGCCCGACGAGGCTCGCGGCAGAGCCGGCGCGGAAATAGCTGAACTCGTGCCCGTCCGGGCCGTAGGAGATGAAGTAGATGCCGGTCCGGAGGTCGTTCCGGACGACCACGGAAGACCGGTCAATCCCCTCCCCGTCCCACAGGTCGAGGAAGCCGCGCCCGAAGGCGTCGTCGCCGAGATGCGAGAAGAACGCGGCCCGCGCCCCGCAGCGCGCCGCCGCGATCGCGACGTTGGACGTGTCGCCGCCATGCCCGGGCAGGTAGAGACGCTCGCCCTCCCGGGTGATCTCGGCGAATTCCATCAGGGGCTCGCCGAAGGCGAGGAGGTCGAGATCGGGCCCGGGCATCTCAGGCGCCCGCGGCGGGCAGCGCGTCGGGCAGGTTCTCGCCGAGGGCCAGCACCTTGCCCGGATTGAGGATGTTGGCCGGATCGAGCGCGCGCTTCAGGGTGAACATCAGATCGAGCGCGACCGGGTCCTTGTAGTGCGGGAGTTCGTCGCGCTTGATGAGCCCGATCCCGTGCTCGGCCGAGATGGAGCCGTGCATCTCGCGCACGATGTCGTGCACGATGCGGTTGAAGGTCTCCCAGGCGGCCAGGAAGGCGTTCCTGTCCATGCCGACCGGCTGGGACAGGTTGAAGTGGATGTTGCCGTCCCCGAAATGCCCGAAAGCGCAGACGCGCACGCCGGGCATCTCGCTCTCGCAGGCCGCGGTCGCCTGATCGATGAACTCGGCGACGCGCGAGACCGGGACCGCGACGTCGTGCTTGATGGAGCCGCCCTCGTAGCGCTGCACCTCCGAGAGCCGCTCGCGCAGGTCCCAGAGCGCGAGTCGCTGCGCATCCGAGGACGCGATGGTGGCGTCCTCGACGAGCCCGTCCTCGATCGCCGCCCCGACCACCTCCTCGAAGATGCCCGCGAGATCCGCATCCTGCTGCGGCGAGGCGAGCTCGATCAGCCCGTAGGAATGATGCTCGCCCGCCAGCGGCCTCACGGCCGCGGCGTGGTGGCGCAGCACGATCTCCAGCGCGAAGCGCGGCATGTACTCGAAGGCCGTGAGCTCCGCACCCGCTGCGGCGCGCAGCCGCTCGAACAGCCTGAGCGCGTCGTGCGGCGAGGCGAGCCCCACGAAGGCCGTCGCGCGCGAGCGGATGCCCGGGAACAGCTTCAGCACGGCCGCCGTGATGATGCCGAGCGTGCCTTCGGAACCCATGAAGAGGTTCTTGAGGTCGTAGCCCGTGTTGTCCTTGCGGAGCGCCGTGAGCCCGTTCCAGATCCGGCCGTCGGCGAGCACGACCTCGAGGCCGAGCGCGAGCTCGCGGGCATTGCCGTAGCGCAGGACCGCGGTGCCGCCCGCATTCGTCGCCAGGTTCCCGCCGATGCGGCACGAGCCTTCGGACGGCAGGGACAGGGGAAAGAGCAGGCCGGCCTCTGCGGCCGCGCGCTGCACATCCGCCAGCACGCAGCCCGCCTCCGCCACCATGGTCGCGTTGACGGCGTCCAGCTCGCGGATGCGGTTCAGCCGCGCGAGCGAGAGCACGATCCCGCCATAGGGCACGCCGCCGCCGACGAGGCCGGTATTCCCGCCCTGCGGCACGATCGCGACCCCGGCGGCCGCGCATTCGCGCACCACGAAGGCGACCTCCTCCGTCGAGCCCGGCCGCACCACCGCGAGCGCGGTGCCGGTATAGAGGCCGCGCTCCTCGCGCAGATGCAGCGCGATCTCGTCCGGATCGGTCCGGACATGGGCGGCGCCGAGCCGCTCGGCGAGATGCGCCAGAAGCACCTGCGCGGGCGCATCGGTGAGCGGCGGGACGGCATGGATCGACATCCCGTCCTCATGGCGCGGTGTCGCTCTCCGGGCAAGTCGCGGAGGCGACGCCCCCGCCTGATCCTCAGCGGCTGCACGTGGCAGCCGGGATCCGAACCGGCCGCCTCCACGTTTCCATCCGAAAACAAGCAGGGAACGCCGCCATGTTCGATCGAACCAAGTTCCTGAACGAGGGAGCCAAGGCGGGGCTGGACGGCCTTCCTGCCGATATCTGCCCTTATCCGGTCGGCTCCCCGGAGCACATGCTCTGGATCGAAGGGTGGAAATGCGCGACCGGAAGTGTGGCCGCTCCGTCGGCCGATATCGAGGACATCGCCATCGCCGCTTGAAGCGGGCGAGCCGCTACTGCGCCTTCCGGTAGACCAGGAGCGAGCGGAACCTGCCGACCGGCTCGACGCCGCCCTCGCGCTCCCATGCGGCGACGACATCCTTGGCGCTGTCGTTCGCCCTGTCCCAGGCGAAGGAGCCGGGGAAGAACAGCGCGTGGCCGCCGGGCCTGAGCCGGCGCGTGAGGATCTGCAGGACCTCCAGATCGGTCAGCGCGCCATAGGCGTCGTTCGCGGGCCCCCTGAACTCGCAGAGGTGGAAGAGCGTGACGACGTCGAGTTCGGGCACGAGCCGCTCGTTCAGGAGATAGATGTCGCCGAAGACCGCGTTGTAGAAGCGCAGCACCTCCGGACGCGCCATGGCGAGCCGCACGAAGGCCTCGTGCTCGCGCGGGGCGGCCGTGATGGCGAGGACGTGGTTGCGCCGCTCCGGCCGGGCGCATTCGATCCCGACATGGTGATGCCCGCCGGTCCCGAAATGATAGATCGCGGCGTCCCGGATGCCCTGCTCGTCGAGCCAGGCGACGAAATCCACGTCGCAGGGGCAATCCTCCGGACGGAAATCCCAGTGATCGTCCCAGATATTCAGCGCCGGCCTTGCGCCGGCGGTCGCCGCTGACATGTGTCCGCCCCCCTGCGGCGCGGCCCGATGTCGTTCGCATCGCGCCCTGAAACGCCGTATGGAATGCTTCCAAAGGAAGGAATGAACTCGCCATGAACGCGCCGCGCGTGATCCATCTGGGCAGCGAGGACAACGTCGTGGTCGCCGTCGACGTGGTCCAGGCGGGCGACACCGCCCACGGCATCACGGCCCGCCAGAAGATCATGAAGGGCCACAAGATGGCGATCCTTCCCATCCGGGAAGGCGAGCCGGTGAAGAAGTTCGGCCAGATCATCGGCTTTGCGAAGACACACGTCGCGCTCGGCGAATGGGTGCACGAGCACAATGTCGGGCTGCACGATTTCGAGCGCGACTACCGCTTCGCCGAGGACGCCCGCGACGACGGCCTCCTGCCGGAGCCCGAGCGCGCCACCTTCCAGGGTTTTCGCCGCGCCTCCGGCAGGACGGGCACGCGGAACTACATCGGCATCCTGACGAGCGTGAACTGCTCCGCCTCCGTGGCGCGCTTCGCCGCCAATGCCATGGAGCGCTCGGGCCTGCTCGCGGAGTACCCGGGGATCGACGGTGTCGTCGCCATCGTCCACGGGACGGGCTGCGGCCATGCCGCCTATGGCGAAGGCTTCGAGGTCCTGCGCCGCACCCAATGGGGCTATGCGAGCCACCCGAACTTCGCCGGCATCGTCATGGTCGGCCTCGGCTGCGAGGTCTTCCAGATCGGCCGCATGAAGCAGGAATACGGGCTCACCGAATCCGACACCTTCCGCACCCTCACGATCCAGGAGACGGGCGGAACGAAGAAGACCGTCGAGGCGATCGTCGCCGCCATCCGCGACATGCTGCCGATCGCGGCCGCCGCGCGCCGCGAGACCCGGCCCGCCTCCGAACTTGTCCTCGCCCTCCAATGCGGCGGCTCGGACGGCTATTCGGCCCTCACGGCCAACCCCGCTCTCGGCGTCGCGTCCGACATCCTGGTGAAGAACGGCGGCACCTCGATCCTCAGCGAAACGCCCGAGATCTACGGCGCGGAGCACCTCCTCACCCGCCGGGCCGCCACGCGCGAGGTGGGCGAGAAGCTCGTCTCCCGCATCCGCTGGTGGGAGGAATACACCTCCAGGAACGGCGGCGAGATGAACAACAACCCCTCCCCCGGCAACAAGGCGGGCGGGCTGACGACGATCCTCGAGAAGTCGCTCGGCGCCGCCGCGAAGGGTGGGCGCGCGACGCTGCGCGCCGTCTACGAATATGCCGAGCCGGTGACCGAGCACGGCTTCGTCTACATGGACACGCCCGGCTACGACCCCGTCGCGGCGACGGGGCAGGTCGCGGGCGGCGCGAACCTCATCTGCTTCACGACCGGCCGCGGCTCGGCCTTCGGGGCCAAGCCCGCGCCCTCGATCAAGCTCGCGACGAATTCCGACATCTACCGCCGCATGATCGACGACATGGACATCGATTGCGGGCCCGTCCTCGAAGGCGTTCCGGTCGAGGAGAAAGGCCGCGAGATCTTCGCCAAGATCCTCGCCGTGGCCTCCGGAGAACACACGAAGAGCGAGGAGCTGGGCTACGGCGACGCGGAGTTCGTGCCCTGGCAGATCGGCGCGGTGATGTGAGGGCCTTCACCTCACGCCGTCATGGCCGGGCTTGGCCCGGCCATCCACGTCTATCCGTGGGCGTGACGTCGAAGGTTGAGTCCCGTCGCGGCGTCTTTCGTGGATGGCCGGGCCAAGCCCGGCCATGACGTTCAGGTGAGCGGCGCGCCATTGAGCGTCTCGTAGAGATCATCCCAGTTTGGGTTCATCTCCAGGATCAACCTGACCTTCCAGGCACGTGGGTAGTGCTTCATGTTGCTTTCGCGCTGAATGGCTGCGCGAATGTCGTCGTGGTGCTCGTACCAGACGAGCCGAGTGAGGCCGTAGCGCCGCGTGAAGATGCTGCCGCGCCCCTCGCGATGCTCGAAGATACGACGGGGAAGAACCGCCGTAACGCCCGTGTAGAGGATGCCGTTCGGCCGGTTCGTGACGATGTAGACGCTGCCAGACACGAGAACAGCGTAGTTCTTGCAACCGAACTAGCAACCGCCTCGTCATGGCCGGGCTTGACCCGGCCATCCACGTCTGTCCGTGGCCGTGACGTCGAAGGTTGAGTCCTGTCGCGGCGTCTTTCGTGGATGGCCGGGCCAAGCCCGGTCATGACGAAGATGGGAATATGCACCGTGGGAACGCCGAAAGGCTCCTCTAATAAGAACCGATCGGGCGTTTCGGCGTCCCGCGCTCCTCGACCCATTCACCCGCTCTTTGGCATCGCAGGCCAACCAAACCCCGGACCGGGGAAGGCCGACGATCGTCGCGCCCTACCCCCGGCACCCGTTCTCCCGCTCCTGCCGCACGATCTCGTTCACCTTGGCGCGATCGCGGGCGGAGAGCGGGACATCGCGGATGTCGTCGTAGCGGCAGCCCGCATTGCCGAAGGCCGCGATACCGCGCGCGGTCCGAAAGCAGTAGCCCGCATCGGCATAGACGGCGTTGCGCTCGCCCCAGAGCTCGTCGCACGGGAACGCCGCCAGGCTCGGCGTCGCGAGCGGCAGGACGAGGCTGAGGATCGCGAGACGGCGCATGGGGGCTCCTGACGGGGCACCTTACCTGCCCGATGCCCGGCCGCTTGTCACCTTCGGCAGAAGGAGGAGCGGACGCTGGTGGATTTCACCCCGCTGGATGTTCGTACACCGAGATGTCGGGTGCCTTCGGCGGACGGGAGAAGAGGCGGCCCGCGATGAGGCGGACGCCTCGGGTGCTGGCGATCCGCAAGGCGGCGTGGAGGAGGCGGATGCCGAGCCGGGTCTTCGGGTTCGCGAGCTTCGGAGCGATCTTAGGGATGCCCTGACCCCTGATGCTGTCTCCGAAGCGGAACTCTACGGTGTCGCGCGCGGCTTCGTAGAGCACACGCGCCAGGTCACCCCGCAGGATCTCCATCTCGGCCGTGGGCCCGTCCCCGCCCAGCTCGTCGGTCGTGAATTGCGCGACGATACGGCCATCGCCATCGACCCAAGCCGTTCCCGTTTCGCCGGTGCCGCACTCGAGGACGCGCTGCTCGAGTCCCATCCGCCTCAGCACTTCGCGGCCGATGCCCCGCACGTCGATGTTCTGCCCTCCATCCCGGAACTCGGCCGTCCGTTCGACGACCGTGACCTCATTTCCGAGATGCGAAAGCCACCATGCCGCCGTGCAGCCGGCGATGCTCGCGCCGGTGACCAGAACGCGATGAGCCATGAACCCTCCGGCGCCGTGGGAGACAGCACCGGAGCGCTCTATAGCTGAAGAGAAAATATATCAATATTGATATATCTAGTCGCCCTTCCGAGGTTGGACGCCATTCGTTTCAGGAACTCGATGGCGAGCTTGCGATCGGCGGGTACGAAGCCGATCAGAGCCTTCTCGTTCGCAGCCGCCAACGCCGAACCGGCCGCCCTCACCGCCTCGCGACCCGCAGCCGTCAACTGGATCAGCACGGCGCGCCGGTCGCGATCGTGCTGCCGCCGTTCGATCAAGCCGGCTCTCTCGAGACGCGAGAGGGTCGCGACCATCGCCGGCTGCCCGCTGGGAGACTGGCGGACGAGGTCGCGTTGCAAGAGAGATCCTTGCTCGGCAAGGAGAAGCAGGGGCGACAGATGCGCCACCGAGAGCCCGATGGGGCCAAGTCGCGGTCGACGCCCCGGATGAACAGCCGAGCAACCTGATTTGCGAGGAAGCCAGGCGCCTCCTCGCGCTCGCAGCGTGCGTCGGTTTCCATGACGCCTTCTTGCACGACGCCACGGCCGTCCCAAGAGGGCCGGCCTTCTCCAATCACCCGCGCCGCCGCTCCGCTCCCGACCACAATCAGGAACGGCTTCGGCGTCGGTTGTCTCAGTTGTCCTCGCAGAACCGGATACGGTTGCCGAACGGGTCGGTCACCGTCATCACCCGGCCCCAGGGCACGTCCTCCACCCCAGGCTTGTTGTGCTTGTACTCCTTGCGCAGGAGCTCCGCCTGGAACGCCTCGACGCCGTGCATGCGGACGAACACGGTCGAGCCGGGCGTCTCATCGCCGTGGTGGCCGCTGAGATGCAGGATCAGCCCCGCCCGCGACACCTGGACATAGAGCGGGAAGTTCTCCCCGAACCGGTGCTCCCAATCCAGGTGGAAGCCGAGAAAATCGACGTAGAATTCCTTCGCGAGGCCTTCGTCGAAGATGCGCAGGATCGGGCAGGTCTCATAAAACCGCACCTCATCCTCGGCAGGCGCGCCTCGCGCCGCCGCAAGGACGTTCCAGCTCGCAAGGCCGTGCTGCGCGGCGACGATTTCCAGGGCTTCGCTGTGGGTTATGGTGATCCCGCGCTCCTGCAAGGCGTTGCGCAGGGCCTTCGCCATGGCCTTCGGCTCGAGATGAGATCGCATGTGCCTTCCTCGATGGAGGCGAACGATCGTCAGGGCTCGCATTGCTGACGCAGCCGCCCTCCGGAAGGAGAAATGCGATGCGGGGGCATGGATGACGCTTTCACCATCCCCTTGCGGGGGCGAGCGGCAGGCTGCGTCGGCCTCGCGCGACCGCATACGTCAGGCGATCGGACTCGGCAACCGAGTGCGCCATGTCCGGTCACGCCCGTCCGACCGACCCGTGCCGGGCCGGGGAAGGACGGCGCGTGCCCGCCCGCTCCCCGGCTTCCGCGGCTCGGGCCCCGAAGCTCGGCCGTTCATCTCGCCTTCATCACCCTGACCAAAACGTCACGTGCCGCTCATGCGGGCGTAAACGCACCTGCGGCCTGATGGATGGGACCCGACGGCCGTCTTGGCCGTTATCGGGGGCTCAAGGGAGAAACGGATGAGCTTCAATCTCAAGATGATCGGCGCGGCCGCGCTCGTGGCCGGCGGCATGGGCCTCGCCTCGGCGGCCAGCGCCGCTCCGGCCGCCCCCGCCGCCGATCTTGCCGGGTCGGGCCTGATCGAGCGCGTCGCCCAGGGCTGCGGCCCCGGCTTCGCCCGCGGCCCCGGCGGCTACTGCCGTCCGATGCGCCGCGGCTATTACGGCCCGGGCCCGGGCTTCCGCGGCCCCGGCTGGGGCCCGCGCCGCTGCTGGGTGCGGCATACCCCGTGGGGCCCGCGCCGCGTCTGCCGCTGAGGCCCTGACGGGAGTGCCGGCCCGCCGGCACTCCCGCTCGTTTCAGGCCGAAACAGGGGTGCAACACCCCCGAAATCGGGACGGGCTACCTCCGGCGCCCGAGGCGCGCCCCGCGCGCTCCGAGCGGAGACACCGTCCATGCCCCAGGCCATCCAGACGCTGCTGAGCCATCGCGCCCTCGCCTTGGCGGCGCGTATCATCCTCACCTTCCCGTTCTGGGGAAGCGGGCTCGACAAGCTGATCAACTTCTCCGCCGGCGTCGCCGACATGCGCCAGTTCGGGCTGGAGCCCGCGATCCTCTTCAACGTCGCGGTCCTTGTCACCCAGCTCGTCGGAGCAGGCCTCATCATCGCCGGCCGCCACGTCTGGCTGGGCGCCGGCGCTCTCGGCATATTCACGGCCTTGACCATCCCGATCGTGCACCATTTCTGGACGATGCAGGGCCCGGCGGCACTGCACGCCTTCCACACGGCGGCCGAGCATATCGGCATGATCGGCGGGCTGATCACGGTTTCGATCCTCTCCGCCCGCACCCGCCCCGCCGCGACCGGGATCGCGATGCCGCAGGTGGTGCCGGCCCGCTGAGCCGGCGAGCCCGGGCGCTTGGTCGTCGCGGCAAGCTGGGATAGGCGATGGGCCGACCGGCGCGCCCCGTCCCGCCCAGAGAGCCCGATGCCCGATTTCGCCGTCCAGGTCGTCCCGGTGACGCCTTTCCAGCAGAACTGCTCCATCGCCTGGTCGCAGGCGACCCGGCGGGGCGTCGTGATCGATCCGGGCGGCGATCTCGACGTGATCCGCCAGGCGGTCGACCGGGCGGGCGTGACCCTGGAGGCGATCCTCCTGACGCACGGCCATATCGACCATGCGGGCGCGGCCGCCGAACTCAGGGACGAGATCGGGGTCGAGATCGTGGGTCCGCACGAGGGTGATGCGCCGCTCCTCGCCCGGCTCGAGCTGCAGGGCCGGCAATACGGCCTCGACGGGGTCCGCAACGTGGCGCCGGACCGCTTCCTGGCGGACGGCGACACGATCGAGATCGCGGGCGTGACCTTCGACGTGCTGCATTGCCCGGGCCACTCGCCGGGCAGCGTCGTCTTCTTCGCGCCGAGCCTGCGCTTCGCCTTCATGGGCGACGTCCTGTTCCGCGGCTCGGTCGGCCGCACCGACCTGCCGGGCGGGAGCCACGAGACCCTGCTCCGCTCCATCCGGGAGAAGATCCTGCCGCTCGGCGACGACGTGTCCTTCCTGCCGGGCCACGGGCCCGGCTCGACCGTGGGGGAGGAACGGCTGACCAACCCGTTCCTCCGCTAGCGGGTGCGGCGGCGCGGCCCGAGCGGCCGACCTGCGATGATGCCGTGATGGGCGGCCGCATCGCCTTCGTGGTCGCAGACGCCCCCGTTCCGGCGGCTCTCCTGCGGGCCGCGGCGGAACTCGGGCTCGCGGCGGACGCGATCGAGACCGTCCCGCCCGGCCTGAACCCACTCGCCTCCGGCTATGCGGCCGGGCAGATCGCGGCGGCCCTGAAGGCCGCCGGGCCGGACCTCGTCCACTGCATCGGGCTGCGGGCGAGCCTGGTCGGCGGCGCCGCCTGCCTGCTGGCCGGGATCGACAGGCGCGTCTTCGGGATCGGGGGAGCCGGCGATTGGCTCCCGCACCCGCGGCTTGCCGGGCGGGCGGCCCGGCGGGGCGCCGCGTTCCTGCTCGGCCGCGTCCTCCGCAGCCCCCGGACGCGCTACCTGTTCGGGACGGAGGGCGGCGCGCGGGCGCTGCGCTTCGACCCGCGCGACGGCGCCGTGGCGATAATCCGTCTATCCGGGGTGGATGCCGAGGGGCTGCGGCCCCCGCCGATGCCTGCGGCGCCGCCGCTGCGGGTCGCGGTCGCCGGTCCGCTGCTCCGGGCCATGGCGGTCGACGTCGCGGTCGAAGCGGTCCGGATCGCCCGGGAGGGCGGCCTAGACGTGGAGCTCACGCTGGTCGGAGGAGAGGCCGGCGCGCCGCCGCAGGCCCTCCGGCCGGAGACGCTGCGGGGCTGGGCCGCGCAGCCTGGGATCAGGTGGCAGCCGGTGGCGCCGGAGCCGGCGACGCTCTGGGCGGAGCACCATCTCGCCTGCATGCCCTCCCGGGCGGGCGAGGGCGTGCCCGACATGCTGCTCGAGGCGGCGGCCTGCGGCCGGCCGCTCGTCGCGACCGACATCCCGGGCCGCCGCGACTTCATCACGGACGACCAGGAGGGCCTTCTGGTGGCGCCGGACGATCCGGCCGCGCTGGCCGCGGCTTTCCGGCGTTTCGCGGAGGATCCCGTCCTCCTGCCGCGCATGGGCGCGGCCTCCCGGGCGCGGGTGCTCCACGGCTGGACCGAGCGGGACGCAGCCGAGCGCGCGAAGGCGCTCTACCGCGCCATGCTGGCCGGGGCTCCCGCGTGACCCGGATCGTGGACAGGGCGGCGTTCATCCGGAGCGAGACCCGGCTGCTGCCGGTGCCGCATGCCCCGGAGATTCGCCTCCATGTCGCGGAGGAGGCGACGGCGCTGTGGCAGAAGACCGAGGAGGAACTCGGCGAGATGGGGCTTCCGCCTCCCTTCTGGGCCTTCGCCTGGGCCGGCGGGCAGGCGCTCGCGCGCTACATCCTCGACAATCCGAGCCTCGTGCGGGGACGGAGGGTGCTGGACGTCGCCTCGGGTTCGGGCCTCGTCGCGATCGCGGCCGCCATGGCCGGGGCGCGGGAGGTCGAGGCGGCCGATATCGACGCGTTCGCGGCCGCGGCGATCGCGATCAACGCCGAGGCGAACGGGGTCGGCGTAAGGCCGCGCCTCGCCGACCTCGTCGGCACGGACGAGGGCTGGGAGGTCGTGCTGACGGGCGACGCCTTCTACGAGCGGGACATGTCCGACCGCATCTGGCCCTGGCTTTCCGCTCTGGAGCAGCGCGGCGCGACCGTGCTCATCGGAGATCCGGGCCGCTCCTATCTGCCGAAGGACAAGATCGAGCAGATCGCGCAGTACCGCGTCAGGGTCACGCGCGAGCTGGAGGACACGGAGATCAAGCTGTCCCGGGTCTGGCGCATCCGCCGGAGATAGCGCCTGGCGCCTTACGGTTTCCCGCGACGGCCGCGACGGCCTTGATCATCGCCGCGCCGGCGGCTCGGCTTGCGCTCGTGGACATGCCCGTCCGCCGGTGTAAACTCCCACCTCGCATAAGCGCGTTGGCGGCGGGGCATCGAACCTGAAGCGCCGCAAGACCTTGCCCAGCTCTATCGGGCCATTCGAACCGTACCGATCGGAGAATGCCCATGGTCGCGATCGCATCGCGGCACGAGGCGCGCTGGTTGCTCGGCGCCGCCTTCGCCGCTCTCCTCTCCTCCACGGCTCTGGCCCAGCATGACGGCCATGCCCACCAGGCGCTCGGCAGGGTGCATTTCCCGGTCACCTGCTCGGCCGAGGCGCAGCCCCTCTTTGACGAGGGCATGAAGCTGCAGCATTCCTTCTGGTACCAGGCCGCCGCCGACAAGTTCCGGGCGGTGCTGGCCCGCGACCCGTCCTGCGTCATGGCGCATTGGGGCTACGCCATGGCCCAGCTCAACAACCCGTTCAGCCCGCCCACTCCTCGCAACCTGGCCGAGGGCCTGAAGGCGCTCGAACAGGCCATGACGATCGGCGCCAGGACCGAGCGCGAGCGCGGCTACCTGGAGGCGCTGCTCGTCTTCTACCGAGACCACGACACGAAGGACCACCGGACGCGGGTCGCCGCCTACGAGAAGGCCATGGAGGGCCTGGCGGCGCGATTCCCGGACGATCCGGAGGCGCGGATCTTCTATGCGCTTGCGCTCAACGTCGCGGCCTCGCCGACGGACAAGACCTACGCCAAGCCGCTCAAGGCGGCCGAGATCCTGGAGGCCGAATGGACGCGGCAGCCGGAGCATCCCGGCGTCGCGCATTACCTGGTCCATACCTACGACTTCCCGTCCCTCGCCGAGCGGGGTCTCACGGCGGCCGAGCGCTACGCCGAAATCGCGCCCGACGCGCCGCATGCGCTCCACATGCCGTCCCACATCTTCACCCGGGTGGGCCGCTGGGAGCAGTCCGTCGCCATGAATGCGCGTTCGGCCGAGGCCGCCCGCAAGGACGCTTCGCCGAGCGACGAGCTCCATGCCTACGACTACATGGTCTATGCTCAGCTCCAGCTCGGGCAGGTCGAGGCGGCGCGGCGCATCATCGAGAGCGCCGCTCGCTACGCCGTGCTGCCCTCCTCGGCCCGCAACAGCGCCTATTTCGGGCTCGCGGCCATGCCGGCCCGGTTCGTGATGGAACGGGGGGCCTGGGACGAAGCGGCGGCGCTGACGCCGCGGAAATCGAGCTTCCCCTATACGGAGGCCCTCACCCACTTCGCCCGCGCGGTCGCCTTCGCGCGCGCCGGGAAGCCCGAGGAGGCGGGGGCCGACATCGCCGCGCTGAAGGCCATCGCGGAAGGCCTGCGCGGCAGGGATGGCTACTGGGCCGAGCAGGTGGACATCCAGCGCGAGACGGCGGAGGCCTGGGCGGAGTTCGCGCGCGGCCGCCGCGAGGCTGCGCTCGACGGGCTCCGGCAGGCGGCCGACCGCGAGAGCCGGACGGAGAAGCACGTCATCACGCCGGGTCCCCTCGCGCCGGCGCGCGAGCTCCTGGCGGAAATGCTGCTGGAGCTGGATCGTCCGGCGGACGCGTTCCGCGAGTTCCTCGCCGTGCAGAAGACCGAGCCGAACCGCTTCCGGGCGGTCTATGGTGCGGCGCGCGCGGCGGAACTCGCAGGCGATCCCGAGAACGCGAAGCGCTACTATATGCAGCTCACGCATCTCGCCGCAAAGGCCGACACGGGGCGCCCGGAGATCGAGGCGGCGAAGCGCTACCTCGCCAATTGACGGCGCGAACGGGCGAGGCCGCAGCCAGGCTGCCGCCCGTCACGCTCTCCGGATCCGCCAGGCGAGGCCGCCCTGCCGGCCGAACAGGATGGAGACGGCGTAGATCACGCCGGCCGTGAGCACGATCGCCGGGCCGGGCGGCAGGTCGCGGTGATAGGCGAGAAGCAGGCCGGCATAGCTCGACAGGGCCGCCGCCCCGACCGCGACCGGCAGGAGGCCGGACAACGTCGCCGCCCAGAAGCGGGCGATGACGGCCGGCAGGAGCATGATCCCGACCGCGAGCAGCGTCCCGAGCGCCTGGAAACCGCCGACGAGGTTCAGCACCACGACGGCCAGGAACGAGAGATGCGTGACCGTGCTCGCCCTACCCGAGAGGCGCAGGAAGAGCGGATCGACGCATTCGATGACGAGCGGCCGGTAGGCGAGCGCGAGCCAGACGAGCGTCGTGGCGGAGATCGCGCCGATGAGGACGAGCGCGGCGTCGTCGAGGGCCAGGACCGTGCCGAACAGGATGTGGAGGAGATCGATGCTCGAGCCCCTGAGCGAGACCAGGAGCACGCCGAGCGCGATCGAGACGAGGTAGAAGGCCGCGAGGCTGGCATCCTCCTTCAGGAGAGTCGCCCGGGTGACGACCCCGGACAGCAGCGCCACCGCGAGCCCGGCTGCGAGCCCGCCGATCGTCATGGCCGGGAGCGAGAGCCCGCTCACCAGGAAGCCGATCGCCGCACCCGGCAGGATGGCGTGGCTCATCGCATCGCTCATCAGGCTCATGCGCCGGAGCGTCAGGAAGACGCCGATCGGGGGGGCGCTGAGCGAGAGCGCGAGGCAGCCCATGAGGGCCCGCCGCATGAACGCAAACTCGATGAAGGGGCCCAGGAGGAATTCGGTCACGTCGCGCCCAGGGCCGCGAGCGCCGCATCGGCGGCCGGATCGGCGGGCGGCGCGAGCTCGCGCCCGTTCGCCCGCGCAAGGTTCCCGGCCGTCAGCACCGCGGCCGTGTCGCCCCAGGCGATCACGCGCCCCGCGACCAGGAGCGCGCGCGGGAAGGCCGCCCGCACCTGCGCAAGGTCGTGCAGCGCCGCGACCACCGTGCGCCCCTGCTCCCGCCAGAGCCCGACGATGCCGAGGAGATCGGCCTCGGTCGCGGCATCGATCCCCGTGAAGGGCTCGTCGAGCAGGATCAGCGGCGCATCCTGCAGGAGGGTGCGGGCGAAGAGCAGGCGCTGCATCTGCCCGCCGGAGAGCGCGCCGATGAGGCTGCCCTCCAGCGCGGCGAGGCCGACGCGGGCGAGCGCGTCGGCAACTTCGGCGCGGTGCTCCGGCCGATAGCGGCCGAAGGCGCCGAGCCGGCGCCACAGGCCGGTCGCCGCGAATTCGATCGCCGTGATCGGAAAGCTCCGGTCGATCTCGGGCTGCTGCGGCAGATAGGCGAGGTCCCGCACCCGCAGCCCGTGCAGGTCAACATCGCCGGAGAGCCGCGCGGCCTCCCCGACGATCCCCTTGAGCAGGGTCGATTTGCCGGCGCCGTTCGGCCCGACGAGGGCCAGGACCTCGCCGCGCATGACCGCACCGTCAACGCCCTGAATGGCCGGGCGGCCACCATAGCCGAAGGAGGCGGCCCGAAACGTCAGCGCAGGCGCGGTGCCTCCGGCCGCCGACGAGGTCATGCCCGGTTCAGGCGAGCGCCCAAGCGACACCGAGGAACGCCGCGCCGGACAGGAGGACCGAGATGGCGAGGCGCTCGCCCGCTCCGAGCAGCATCAGGGAGGCGGCGGCGTGGCTCCGCCGGTCGGAACGGGATCGTGTCGTGGGGTTCACCGGGTCACCAGGATCGGGGCTGCGGAGCAGCAGTGTTAGGATATAACATACACGACCCGGAACCGGCCGTCAGCACCCCCTGTGGACGGGCGCGGCCTTCCGTCCGATGGGGTGGCCCTGGCGGGCCATGGGCTGTAATATTGTAACCGGGACAGGACCGGATCGGCTCCATGGGCAAGGAACAGCCGCCGCCCGCGGGCGCGCATCATCACCACCCGCACGGACCGCAGGACGCGGCGGAGCTCGTCGCGCATGCCGAGCGGGTCTGCCGCGACAGGGGCCTTCAGTTCACGCCGCTGCGCCGGCGCGTCTTCGAGGCGCTGTCCGCGAGCGCGGCCCCGCTCGGGGCCTACGATCTCGTCGAGCAGCTCGGGCGGGAGCGGCGCATCTCGCCGATCTCGGTCTATCGCGCGCTGGAATTCCTGATGGAGGCGGGGCTGATCCACCGGATCGCCGTGCGCAACACATATCTGCCCTGCCACCACGAGCACGGAGCCGGGGAGACGACGGTGTTCCTCGTCTGCACGGTATGCGGCAATGTCGACGAGCTCGCCTCGTCGGAGATCGCCCGCGACCTTGCCGGCACGGCCGCGCAAGTCGGATTCAGGCCGCTCAGCCGTGCGGTCGAGCTGGAGGGCGAGTGCCAAGCCTGCCGGGAGAGCGCGTGATTCGAAAAGCCCGGCCGCCTTCCGGCGGCCGGGCTCCTACCAGACAGGCCCGTGAGCCCGGCCCCGCTTAGTACGGATCGTAGTAGTCGTAATCCGGCCCGTAATGGCCGTAGGCGCCGTAGGGCCGGTCGTAATAGTAGTCGCGCCGCTGCTGGGCCGCGATCGCGCCGCCGATCAGCGCACCCGCGACGCCCACGGCGGCAGCCGCTGCCGCCGCATCGCGCCCGCGATGGCTGCGGTAATGCCCGTGGCGGCGCCCGCGATGCTGCGTGTACTCGGCGTTCGGCACGGAGGCGGCGAGTGCATCCGCATCCGGGAGAGCGGGCTTCGCCTGCGCGCCCGGCGACATGGCCATCAGGCCCGCACCCAGCGTCGCCGCGGCCATGACAGATATGACCTTGTTCATGTCCGTCGTCCCTGAGATTTCACCAGCTCCGAAGCACAACCCGCAAGGGTGGCGGAAGGTTTCCGGCTCGGATAGACGCGAAACGCGACGGTTAAGCTTGGCGAGCTGACGTTCTACATTCACCAACGATCTTGGAGGATGGGGCTGCAACGCCGCTTTGTTCCTGATCGGTCGCTGCCCATACGTCGCGGGGTGTCGTCCGCAAGGGGAGTGACCGCGCCCGTTCCGGCCCGAGATTAGAGCTTGGCTGGCGCGCCGCGGCGTGCTTGGTTCTCGGCCGACACGCTGACACCCTCCCCGACATGCCCTACCGCGTCGCCCTCGGCGGCTTCCTGCACGAGACCAACACGTTTGCGCCTTCCAGGGCGGGCATGGAGGCTTTCGAGCAGGGCGGCGGCTGGCCGGTCCTGACGCGCGGCGAGGGCGTGTTCGAGGCCGTCCGCAACGTGAATGTGGGTGCGTCGGGCTTCATCGAGGAAGGACGGCGCCGCGGCTGGACGCTGCTCCCGTCCCTCTGGTGCGCCGCGAGCCCGTCGGCCCATGTGACGCGCGAGGCCTTTGAGCGGATCGCGGGCGATCTCGTCGAGCGGATTCGGGCGGCGCTGCCGGTCGATGCGGTCTATCTCGACCTCCACGGCGCCATGGTGGCCGAGCATGTCGACGACGGGGAAGGCGAGGTGCTGCGCCGCGTGCGCCTCGCGATCGGACCGGACGTGCCGCTGGTCGCGAGCCTCGATCTGCACGGCAACGTGACCCCGCTGATGGTGGAGAGCGCGGATGCGCTCATCGCGTACCGCACGTATCCGCACGTCGACATGGCGGAGACCGGACGGCGCTCGGCCGAATACCTCGCGGACATCATCGGGACGGCACGGCGGCATGCCAAGGCCTTCCGGCAGATCCCGTATCTCATTCCGATCGCCTGGCAGGCGACCGCCATGGAGCCGTGCCGGACCATCTACGGTCGGCTTGCCGCCCTCGAGAGCGAGGCCGTGCCGACCCTGTCCTTCCTGCCGGGATTTCCGGCCGCCGACTTCCCGGATTGCGGCCCGTCGGTCGTCGCCTACGGGGCGAGCCAGGCGGAGGCGGACAGGGCGGCCGACGAGATCGCCGCGCTGGTGATGGCGAGCGAGGAGGCGTTCCGCGGCCGCGTCTACACGCCGGACGAGGGCGTGCGCGAGGCGATGCGCATCGCGGAGACCGCGACCCGCCCCGTCGTGATCTCGGACACCCAGGACAACCCGGGCGCCGGCGGCGATTCGGACACGATGGGGATGGTGCACGCGCTTGTCCGCAACCAGGCGCGCCGCGCCGCGGTCGGCCTCATCGTCGATCCGGCGGCAGCCTCCGCCGCCCATGCGGCAGGAACAGGCGCGACGATCCGGGTCGCACTCGGCGCCAAGTCGCGCGTTCCGGGCGATGCGCCGCTCGAAGCGGAGTTCGCGGTCGAGGCGCTGTCCGACGGCAACTTCGTCGCGCCCGGCCCCTTCTATGGCGGCGCCCGCATGAAGCTCGGGCCCTGCGCGTGCCTGCGGATCGGCGATGTCCGCATCGCGGTCGCGTCGCGCAAGGCGCAGATGGCGGATCAGGCCATGTACCGGCAGGTCGGAATCGAGCCGACCGCACAGGCGATCCTCGTGAACAAGAGCTCGGTGCATTTCCGTGCCGATTTCGAACCCGTCGCGGAGACGATCCTCGTCTGCGCCGCGCCCGGCCCGATGCCGGTTGATCCAGCCGCCCTCCCCTGGACGCGCCTGCGCCCCGGCATGCGTATGTCCCCGCTCGGCCCGGTCTTCGCGGGCGCCTGACCTTCGAACACGACGGAGAGTGACATGGGCGCGATGCCCGCCATCCAGGATTTCACCGAGGACCTCGTCGCCATCCGGCGCGACCTGCACGCCCATCCGGAGATCGGCTTCGAGGAGGTCCGCACCTCCGAGGTCGTGGCCGGGAAGCTCGCCTCCTGGGGCATCGAGGTGCATCGCGGTATCGGCCGGACGGGCGTGGTCGGGATCCTGCACGGCACCGGCGGGCCGGGCCGCCGCATCGGGCTGCGCGCCGACATGGACGCGCTTCCGATCGAGGAGCTGACGAACCTGCCTTGGCGCTCGACCGTCCCGGGGAAGATGCATGCCTGCGGGCATGACGGGCACACGACGATGCTGCTCGGCGCGGCTCGCTACCTAGCCGAGAACCGCGGCTTCAAGGGCACGGCCGTGTTCGTGTTCCAGCCGGCCGAGGAAGGTCTCGGGGGCGCCCGCGCGATGCTGGCGGACAGGCTCTTCGAGCGCTTCCCCTGCGACGAGATCTACGGCCTCCACAACTCGCCCTATCTCGAGCCGGGGCAGATCGCCGTGTGGCCGGGACAGGCGATGGCCGGCGCCGACTTCTTCGACATCAGGATCACCGGCGCGGGCAGCCACGGCGCCATGCCGCATGTCGGACGCGACCCGATCGTGGCCGCGACCGCCCTCGCCCAGGCGCTCCAGACGATCGTGTCCCGCAACACCGACCCCCTGCAGGCCGCGGTTGTGTCCATCACGCAGATCCATGCCGGCTCCGCCTACAACGTGATACCGGAGGAGGCGGCGCTCGCCGGAACGATCAGGACCTTCTCGCGGGAGGTCGCCGCTCTCGTTCACGAGCGCATGCGCACCATCGCGCAGGGCGTCGCGCTCTCGTTCGGCATGGAGGTCGCGGTCGACATCCGGCCGATCTTCGACGTGCTGGTCAACACGAAAGCCGAGGCGGAGGCGCTGGCGGATGCCGCGCGCGACATCGTCGGCGCCGAGAACGTGCTGACCGACCCGAAACCGATGATGGGATCGGAGGATTTCGCCGACATGCTGCGCGCCGTGCCGGGCGCCTATGCCTTCGTGGGCCATACCGGCCGGGTGCCCCTGCACAATCCGGCCTTCGTGCTGGGCGAGGAGATCCTGCCGCTCGGCGCGAGCCTGCTCGCGCGGGTGGTCGAGAAGCGCCTCGCGGCGTGAGCGTCGCCCTGAACGGTTTTGCCCTCCTCAACCTCATCATCCTGAGGTGCGGAGCGCAGCGGAGCCTCGAAGCACGCAGGAGCACCTCCTTGTCATCCCCGGCCGGAGCGGCGCAGCCGCGGAGGGGAAGGGGATCCAAGCGTCTCGCGCCGGAGCCTTGCCGACCTGGATCCCCTTCCCGGCCCTTCCGGCCGCCGGGGATGACAGGAATAAATGTCAAGCGCGAAGTCGCGCCATCCGAGAACGCCCAGCCATGAACCCCGCTGCCCTCCCCTTCGATACCGACGCCATGCTCGCCGGCCTCAAGCGCTGGGTAGAGGCCGAGAGCCCGACCTTCGACATCCTGGCGGTCAACCGCATGATGGACATCGCATCCGCAGATCTCGCGGCGGCGGGCGCGAGGATCGAGCGCATCCCCGGACCGCCGGGCCTCGGTGATTGCGTCCGCGCCGAGTTCCCGCATCCGCGGAGCGGCGAGCCCGGCATCCTGCTGATGTCGCATCTCGACACGGTCCATCCGGTCGGCACGCTGGAGAAGCTCCCGTTCCGGCGCGAGAACGGGCGCTGCTACGGCCCGGGCATCCTCGACATGAAGGGCGGCGCCTACGCGTCGCTCGAGGCCGTGGTCCAGCTCGCCCGCGCGGGTATCGAGACGCCCCTTCCCATCTCGGTGCTGCTGACGAGCGACGAGGAGATCGGCAGTCCCGGCACGCGCGACCTCATCATGAGCGAGGCGCGTCAGCATCGCTACGTGCTCGTGCCCGAGCCCGGGAAGCCCGGCAACGGCGTCGTCACCGGCCGCTATGCCATCGCCCGCTTCAACCTCCTCGCGGAAGGCCGGCCGAGCCATGCCGGGGCGGCGCTCAAGGAGGGCCGCTCGGCGATCAACGCGATGGCGCGCCAGCTCCTCGCCATCGAGGCGATGACGGACGAGGACTGCACCTTTTCGGTCGGCGTCATCGAGGGCGGGCGCTGGGTCAACTGCGTGCCGACGACCTGCCGCGCCGAGGCGCTGTCCATGGCCAAGCGCCAGGCCGACCTCGACCGCGGCGTCGAACGCATGCTTGCGCTCTCCGTCCGCAATCCGGACGGTACGCGCTTCACGGTCACCCGCGGCGTGACCCGCCCCGTCTGGGAGCCGGACGAGGAGACGATGGCGGTCTACGAGGTGGCGAAGGGGGTGGCGCGCGATCTCGGCTTCGACCTGCCGCACGGCTCGGCGGGCGGGGGCTCGGATGCCAATTTCACCGGCGCTGCCGGCATTCCCTCGCTCGACGGGCTGGGCCTTCTCGGCGCCGGGTACCACACGCTGGAAGAGCATATCGAGGTGGAGAGCCTGGCTGAGCGCAGCCGCCTCATCGCCGGCCTCCTCCACCGGCTGACCTGATGCGCCGGCCCGCCTTCGGCCGCGACGGCCGCCTCGTCCCGCCCGCCGGGCTGGAGCCGCCCGAATTGCTGCGGGACGACGGCGTCACGCTGCAGCGGCGGCTGCGCGGCGGCGAAATCTCGTCCGTCGAGCTCGCGACCGCCTGCCTCGACCGGATCGAGGCGCTGAACCCCACCTACAACGCGGTCGTGTCGCTGCGCCCGCGCGCGGACATCCTCGCCGAGGCGCGGGAGGCGGACGAGCGGCGGGCATCCGGCGGCACGGTCAGCGCGCTGCACGGCCTGCCGATCGCCATCAAGGATCTCGCCGCGACGGCGGGGCTCAGAACCACCTGGGGCTCGCCTCTCTTCTCGGACCATGTCCCGGCCGAGGACGACCTCCACGTTGGGCGCATCCGGCAGGCCGGCGCCATCATCGTCGGCAAGACGAACGTGCCCGAATACGGGCTCGGCTCGCACACCTACAACCCGGTCTTCGGACCGACCCGCAACGCCTACCTGCCCGAGCTCAGCGCCGGCGGCTCGAGCGGCGGCGCCGCGGTCGCGCTCGCCCTTGCCATGCTGCCCGTGGCTGACGGCTCCGATTTCGGCGGCTCGCTGCGCAATCCCGGCGCCTGGAACAACGTCTTCGGCTTCCGGCCGTCCCAGGGCCGCGTCCCGACAGTGCCGGCGCAGGACCCGTTCTACGCCCAGCTCGCGACGAACGGTCCGATGGGGAGGAGCGTCGCCGATCTCGCGGCGATGCTGACCGTGATGGCGGGCTACGATCCCCGCGCCCCGCTCTCGCTTGCGACCGAGCCGGAGCCCTTCGAGGCCGGACTTGCGCCCAAGGAGGCGCCCCGTATCGCGTGGCTGGCCGATCTCGACGGCAGGCTGCCCTTCGAGCCCGGCATCCTCGATCTCTGCCAGGCCGCGCTCCGCGATCTGGAGCCGGCAGGCTGGCAGATCGAGCCCGTCTCCGTACCGTTTCCCTGGGCCGACCTCTGGGAAAGCTTCGTCACGCTCCGGCACTGGGCCATGAGCAGCCGCTACGGCGAGGTCTATGCCGATCTCGCCAAGCGGGCTCTCCTCAAGCCCGAGATGACCTGGGAGATCGAGGGCGGATTCCGGCTCGGCTCCGAGGACATCTCGGCCGCCGCGAGAACCCGGGCGAAATTCTACCAGGTCGCCCTGAAGCTCTTCGAGCGCTTCGACGCCCTCGCACTGCCGACCGCCCAGGTCTTCCCCTTCCCGATCGACTGGCGCTGGCCCCAGGAGGTCGCGGGCGTGCCGATGGACAGCTATCATCGCTGGATGGAGGTGGTCGTGATCGGCACGCTCTCGGGCTGCCCGGTGGTCAACGTCCCGGCCGGCTTCGACGAGCGGGGCAGGCCGATGGGCATTCAGCTCGTGGGACGCCCGCGCGCCGATCGCGAACTCCTCGCGATCGCGGCGGCCTACGAGCGGGATGCTGCACGCGCTGGCGATTGACACGGGGCGGCACGCCGCGTGCATTCTCCTTTCATAAGAACCGCGCAAGGGGCGCGACAGCGGAGGTGGGAATGAGTTTCGCGTGGAGAATGGCGGCGTTCGCGGCGGCGGCGCTGGCCGGAACGTCCGTGGCCCAGGCCCAGACGACGCTCAAGGCCGTGATGCATTCCGACGTGAAGATCCTGGATCCGATCTGGACCACGGCCTACATCGTCCGCAACCACGGCTACATGATCTACGACACGCTCTTCGCGCTGGACGAGAAGGGCGAGGTCAAGCCGCAGATGGTCGACACCTACACGGAGTCGCCCGACAAGCTCACCTACACGTTCAAGCTGCGCGACGGCCTGCTCTGGCATGACGAGAAGCCCGTCACGGCCGAGGATTGCGTTGCCTCCATCAAGCGCTGGTCGGCGCGCGACCCGCTCGGCCAGAAGGTCATGAGCTTCGTCGACACCATCTCGGCGAGCGACGACAAGACCTTCACGATCAAGCTGAAATCGCCCACGGGCCTGCTCCTCTTCGCGCTCGGCAAGCCGTCCTCGAACGTGCCCTTCATGATGCCCAAGCGCGTCGCGGAGACCGACCCCAACACGCAGATCTCGGACTTCACCGGCTCCGGCCCGTTCAAGTTCAAGCAGGACGAGTGGAAGCCGGGCGACAAGATCGTCTACGTCAAGTTCGACAAGTACAAGCCGCGCTCGGAGCCGGCCTCAGGCCTCGCCGGCGGCAAGGTCGTCAAGCTCGACCGCGTCGAATGGCTCGCGATCTCCGACCACCAGCAGGCCGCGAACGCCCTTCTGGGGGGCGAGATCGACTACTACGAGCAGCCGCCGCACGATCTCATCCCGCTGCTCAAGAGCGACAAGTCGATCAAGCTGGTCGACTACAACCCGCTCGGTCTGCAATACACACTCCGCCCGAACCACCTGCTGCCGCCCTTCAACAATCCGAAGATCAGGCAGGCGATGTTCTACGCGCTGAACCAGAAGGACTTCCTGGACGCGACGATCGGAAACCCGGACTATTACAAGGTCTGCAAGGCGATCTTCGTCTGCGGCACCGCGCTCGCGACCGAGAAGGGCATGGAGAACCTGCTCGAGTCGAACTTCAAGAGGTCGCAGGAGCTGCTCAAGGAGGCGGGCTACGACGGCACGCCGGTCGTGCTCCTGCACTCGACCGACCTGCAGGTGCTGACGAACCTCGCGCCCGTCGCCAAGCAGCTCCTCGAGAAGGGCGGGTTCAAGGTCGACATGCAGTCCTCCGACTGGCAGACGGTCGTCTCCCGCCGCACCCGCAAGGACCCGGTCGACAAGGGCGGCTGGAACCTGATGCTGACCTCCTGGGTCTCGGCCGACATCCTGAACCCGGTGATGACCGGCTTCATCAACGCGTCCTGCGACAAGGCGGCCTTCGGCTGGCCGTGCGACGCCGAGATGGAGAAGTTGCGCGACGATTTCGCGCGCGAGACCGATCCCGCCAAGCAGAAGGAGATCGTCGAGAAGGTGCAGCTGCGCCAGCGCGAGGTGGTGACCCATATCCATCTCGGCCAGTACTACGTGCCGATCGGGACGCGCGGGAACATCTCGGGCATCCTGACCGCCGCGGCACCCGTCTTCTGGAACATCGAGAAGAAGTGACCGAAGGTCATCCCCGGCGGCCGCGCAGCGGCCGGGAAGGGGATCTCGAGGTCGAGTTCGTGCGACTGGATCCCCTTCCCCTTCGCTTCGCTCCGGCCGGGGATGACACCCTGCTGCCCTGCCGAGGTGCTGCCTGATGCTCGGCTACATCCTGCGCCGCCTCCTCGCGACCATCCCGGTCCTCCTGATCGTGGCGGTGCTCGTCTTCCTGATGCTGCGGCTGACGCCGGGGGACCCCGCGGCCGTCATCGCGGGCGACAACGCCACCTCAGAGCAGATCGCGATGATCCGCTCCCGGCTCGGGCTCGACCAGCCGATCCTGACCCAGTTCCTGATCTGGAGCGGCAATCTGCTCAGCGGCAATTTCGGCGAAAGCTTCTTCTTCAAGAAGACCGTCGCCGAGCTGATCGTCGGGCGCCTCGAGCCGACGGTCTCGCTCGCGCTGACGACGATCGTGATCGCGGTGCTCGTGGCCGTGCCGCTGGGCGTGCTCGCCGCCTACAAGCACGGCACCTGGATCGACCGGGTCGTGATGGGGTTCTCGGTCCTCGGCTTCTCCGTCCCGGTCTTCGTGATCGGCTATGCGCTCATCTACGTCTTCGCGATCACGCTGAACTGGCTGCCGATCCAGGGCTATCAATCGATCTCGGGCGGGTTCCGGGGCTTCCTCCAGCGCCTGATCCTGCCTTCGCTGACGCTGTCGGTGATCTATATCGCGCTCATCGCCCGCATGACCCGCGCGAGCGTGCTCGAGGTGCTGGGCGAGGACTACATCCGCACCGCGCGCGCCAAGGGGCAGGTCGAGCGGAAGATCCTGTTCCGCCACGCGCTGAAGAACGCGGCCGTGCCGATCGTCACCGTGATCGGCATCGGGGTGGCGCTCCTCATCGGCGGCGTGGTCGTGACGGAGAGCGTCTTCTCCATCCCGGGTCTTGGCCGCCTCACCGTGGATGCGGTTCTCGCCCGCGACTACCCGACCATCCAGGCCGTGATCCTGCTCTTCTCGGTCGTCTACATCGCGATCAATCTCTGCGTGGATCTCGCCTATACGCTGTTCGACCCGAGGATCCGCTATTGAGCGCCAAGCCCGCGATCCTCGCGCCCGCGACACCCTCGCCGACCCTGGCGCCCGGCTTCGCGGTCTGGCGCAGGCTGTTCCGGCAGCCCTCCGTCCTGATCGGCGGCGGCGTGCTGCTGGTCATGCTCTTCATCGCGATGCTGGCGCCGGCGCTCGGAACGATCGACCCGAGCGCCATCAACCCGGCCTTCCGCAACCGCGTGCCGGGGGTCGAGCGCACGATCCGGCAGGACGACGGCTCGTCCGCGACCTTCCGACACCGGATGGGTACCGACTCGCTCGGGCGGGACGTCTATAGCCGCGTCATCTACGGGGCGCGGGTGTCGCTCATCATCGGCGTCTCGGTCGCGGCGATCTCGCTCGCCATCGGCCTCGTGCTGGGTCTCGTCGCCGGCTACGTGCGCTGGCTCGACGGGGCCATCATGCGGCTCATGGACGGCCTGATGGCGATCCCGGCCATCCTGCTCGCCATCGCGGTCGTCTCGCTGTTCCGGGCCGGGCTCGGCGCCGTCATCGTCGCGATCACGGTGCCGGAGATCCCCCGCGTCGTCCGCCTCGTGCGCTCGATCGTCCTCTCCGTCCGTGAGGAGCCCTATGTCGAGGCCGCCATCATGGCCGGCACGCCGACCCCGAAACTGATGGTGCGTCACATCCTGCCGAACACGGTCGCGCCCCTGATCGTGCAGGGCACATTCATATGTGCCTCGGCGATGCTCGTGGAGGCGATCCTCTCCTTCCTCGGCATCGGCATCCCGCCCGAGACGCCGACCTGGGGGAACATCATGGCGGAGGGCCGCAACCTCTTCCGCATCTATCCGCACAACATCCTCTATCCGGGCATCTTCCTCGCGCTCACCGTGCTCGCGGTGAACATGCTGGGCGACGGACTGCGCGACACGCTCGACCCGAAGATGGCGGGGCGGTGATGGAGAGCGCAAAGCCCGTTCTCGAGGTGAAGAACCTCACGGTCGCGCTGCCGGTAGGCGGCGACCGGCGCCACGCCGTGGAGGGCGTATCCCTGACCGTGAACACGGGCGAGATCGTCTGCATCGTCGGCGAATCCGGCTCGGGCAAGTCGGTCACGGCCTTCTCGGTCATGGGCCTGCTGCCGAAGGTGCTGAAGCCCTCCGCAGGCCAAATCCTGCTCGAGGGCGAGAACGTCCTCGAAGCCTCGCCGCAGCGGCTGCGGGACCTGCGCGGCACGCGCATGGCCATGATCTTCCAGGAGCCGATGACGGCCCTGAACCCGGTCCTCACGATCGGCGACCAGATCGACGAGGTCCTGCGCATCCACACCGATCTCGGCGCGGCGGAACGCCGGACCAGGGTGCTCGGCATCATGGAGGCGATGCGGCTGCCTGACCCGGAGCGCATCTACGCCTCCTATCCGCACCAGCTCTCGGGCGGCCAGCGCCAGCGCATCATGATCGCGGCCGCGCTCGTGCTCGACCCCGCGCTCCTCATCGCGGACGAGCCGACGACCGCCCTCGACGTCACCACCCAGGCGCAGATTCTCAAGCTGATCAAGGAGCTGCAGAGCCGCCGCGGCACGGGCGTCCTCTTCATAACGCACGATTTCGGCGTTGTCGCAGAGATCGCGGACCGGGTCGTCGTGATGGAAGGCGGACACGTCGTCGAGGAGGGCCCGGCCGAAGAGGTCCTGACCCGTCCGAAACACGCCTATACACGCATGCTGATCGGCGCCGTCCCGAGCCTGAAGCCGAAGGGCCGGCCCGAGCCGACCGGCCCGGTCGCGCTGGAGGGGATCGGGCTCGGCAAGACCTATGGCGAGCGACGCTTCTTCTCCAGGCCCCGCATCGTGAAGGCGGCCGCGGCCGTGAACCTCAAGGTCAGGCGCGGCGAGACGCTCGGCATCGTGGGCGAATCCGGCTCGGGCAAGACGACGGTGGCGCGCTGCATCGCGCGGCTCATCGAGCCGACGGAGGGCGCGATCCTGGTGTCAAATGCCGATATCGCAAAGCTGCGCGAGCGGCAGCTCCGGCCCTATCGCCGGCGCATCCAGGTGGTATTCCAGGATCCGTACCGGTCTCTGAACCCGCGCCGCACGGTCGGCGCCTCCATCGTCGAGGGGCCGATGAATTACGGCCTCCCGGCAGCCGACGCGACCGCACGGGCGCGCGAGATCATGAAGCTCGTCGGCCTCCAGCCCGACGCGCTGTCGCGCTACCCGCACCAGTTCTCCGGCGGGCAGCGGCAGCGCATCGCCATCGCCCGAGCCCTCGCCATGGAGCCCGACGTGCTGATCGCGGACGAGGCGGTTTCGGCGCTCGACGTCTCCGTACAGAAGCAGGTGCTGGACCTGCTCGACGACGTGCAGAAGCGGTTCCAGCTCGCCATCCTGTTCATCACGCACGACCTGCGGGTCGCCGCACAGATCTGCGACCGCATCATGGTCATGGAGAAGGGCGTCGTGGTGGAGGAAGGCCGCACGAGCGAGGTCTTCGCCTCGCCCAGCCACCCCTATACGCGGGCGCTGCTCGATGCGGCGCCGGGCCGCGATTTCGCCTTCGCGGCCTGAGCATCGAACTTGGGCGCGAGCCAGAGCTCGCGCAGTTCGGCCACGCCCCACAGAAGGAGGGCCGGCAGCGCCAGCAGGATGTCCCGCACCCGGAAGGCGAGCGACATGGCGATCCCGGTCGGCTCGTCGAGCCCGAGCGCGACGCCGGCCACGACGAAGCCGACCTCCTGCACCCCCGCGCCCCAGGGCACGACGAAGAGCACGCCGCGCGCCGCATGGACGAGCGCGGCGAGCGCCAGCGAGCCGAGCGGGGAGAGCGGCGCCTCGAGCGCCCAGGCCGCGTACCAGATCTGGAGCGCCGACAGCATCCAGGCGGCGAAATGGATCAGGATTCCGGCGAGGAGGCGCGGTCGGTCCTGCCAGAGCGCCGCGACGGTGCGGCCCGCCTCGGCCCCGAGGCCCCACTCGGCGAGACCGAAATGATGCTCCACACGGGCGACAAAACGCACGACCGCCTTGCGGATGCGCCCGATTCGGAAAACCAGATAGGCCACGACAAGGGGCAGCACGGATGCGACGGCGATGCCGATCGCGTGATCCAGCTCCGCCCAGCCGAGCACGCCAACAAGCGCCACAACCCCCGCGAGGGTAAAGAGGATCTGCGCCACGATCTCCGTGGCCAGATCGATCACGCCGCTCCCGGCCGCATTGCCGGCCCGCGCGCCGAACAGGGTCAGCGCGCGGATGCCGGCGACCTCGCCCATGCCCGGGATGATCGCCAACACGCTCGACGCCCCATCCCGGACGAAGCGCGCTGCCGTGCAGGCGACGAGACTCGCCCCGATGGTGAAGACCCACCAGGCCAGCCCGCAGAGCAGGACCGAACCCACCTGCATCGCACAGAGCCACAGAAGTTCGGTTCCACCGAGGCGGCTCAGCACCTCCGCTACGGCGTCCATTCCCGCATGTGCGGCGATTCCGACCGCAAGCGTGAGCCCGGCCACCAGCGCGAGCGAAAGCTGCGTCCGCCGGTTCAGCATCGCCGCGACGCCTGTCCCCTCGACTTCACTCGCCCTCCTCTCCGGCACCGTTGACGCCTGTCCCGGAGCCTCATAGGCCGGGGCCGGCCATTCCGCGACCCCGGCGCGGATCTCGGCACAGCGTCCGGCGGCGAGGACCCGGGCCACCCCGCCAGTTTTCCGGGCTGAAGCGTGAGGGCGAGGACCGTGCGGGATGGACTGAGCCGCGTCGCGCTGACGCTTGCGGTGCTGCTGCTCGCGGCCTTCGTGGCCGAACCCTATGTCGCGCGCTTCCTCTATACGCAGGAGGCGCCGCGCGTCGTGACCCCGCGCGACGACCTGACGGCGAGCGAGCGCAGCACGATCGAGCTGTTCGAGCGCGCCTCGCCCTCCGTCGTCCACGTCTTCGCCGTGTCGCGGGCGAACCGGAACCTCCTCACAGGCGAGGAGGGCGGCGGGCAGCAGACCGGCACGGGCTTCGTCTGGGACGCGGCGGGACACATCGTAACCAACAACCACGTCGTCCAGAATGCCGGCCCGATAGCCGTTCGCCTCGCCTCGGGCGAGATCGCCTCCGCCTCCATCGTGGGCACGGCGCCGAACTACGACTTGGCGGTCCTCCGTCTCGGCCGCCTGCGCGAGCCGCCGCCGCCCATCGCGATCGGGGCGTCGCGAGACCTCAAGGTGGGCCAGTCGGCCTTCGCGATCGGGAACCCCTTCGGGCTCGATCAGACGCTCACGACCGGCGTCATCAGCGCGCTGCAGCGCCGGCTTCCGACCGGCCAGGGCCGCGAGCTCGCCGACGTCATCCAGACGGACGCGGCGATCAATCCCGGGAATTCCGGCGGCCCGCTCCTCGATTCGGCCGGCCGGGTGATCGGCGTGAACACGGCGATCTTCTCGCCGTCCGGCGCCTCCGCCGGGATCGGCTTCGCGATCCCGATCGATGTCGTGAACCGCGTCGTGCCGGAGCTGATCCGGAACGGCCGCATGCCGCAGCCGGGCATCGGCATCATCGCTGGCGCCGAGGCGGTCACCGCCCGGCTCGGGATCCCGGGTGTCGTGGTGGTCCGCACCATTCCGGGCTCGCCCGCCCAGCGCGCCGGCATCCGGGGCATCGATCCCGTCACGGGCGAGCTCGGCGACGTCATCGTCGGGGTGAACGGCCGCGCCGTCTCGCGGCTCTCCGACCTTCTGGACGAGCTCGAGCGGGCCGGGATCGGCCAGGCGATCGAGATCGAGCTCCTGCGCGACGGGCAGACCGAACGGCTCAGGGTGGAGATCGCCGATCTCGGCTCGTCGCGGCGGTAAGCCGGCGCGCGTCGGGGAAGCCCGGTCGGAGAAGATCGTTCCGCAGAACCGAGGGGAAGCAGCGCCATCCTTCTCCGCCAGCGGCCCGTCTTTGAAAGCCGGTGTCCTTGCCGACCTGCTGCAGTGCAGCGATACTGTCGCGCCTCGAAGGCAGTCAGGTTCCCCCATGAATCGTCGCGAAGTGTTGGCAGGGATCGGGGCGGCCGCGCTCAGCGCCGCCTCCGCCAGGGAGGCGCTCGCCCAATCGCCCCGACGCGGCGGCGTGCTGACAGTGCAGCTCAGCGGCGAGCAGCGCGTCCTCAACCCGGCGATCCGCGCCTCCACGGGCGTCTACATCATCACGTCGAAGATCATGGAGGCGCTGGTCGATCTCGATGCCCAGGGCAAGCCGGCCCCGGTTCTCGCCACGAGCTGGGAGGCAGCTCCGGACGGCAAGACCTTCACGTTCAGGCTGCGCGAAGGCGTGGCCTGGCATGACGGCAAGCCCTTCACCTCCGCGGACGTGCAGTACACGGCCATGGAGATGTGGAAGAAGTACCTGAACTACGGCACCCAGCTTCAGCAATATCTGGAAGCTGTCGACACGCCGGACCCGCACACGGCCGTGTTCAGGTATTCCCGCCCGATGCCGGCCGACCTCCTCCTGCGCGCGCTCTGCGACCTCGGCTACATCGCGCCGAGGCACGTCTTCGAAGGGACGAACATTCTCGAGAATCCGGCCAACACGGCGCCGATCGGCACCGGACCGTTCAAGTTCGTGCAATACGAGCGCGGCCAGTTCGTGATCGCGGAACGCAACCCGGACTACTGGCGCAAGGGCTTCCCCTATCTCGACCGGATCGTGTGGCGCTTCATCACGGACAAGGCGGCAGCGACCGCCGCGCTCGAGACCGGGCAGGTCCAGACCTCCGAGTACAACGCGCTCGCGCTCGCTGACCTCGACCGGCTGAAGAGCGACCCGCGCTTCACGGTCTCCAGCCGGGGCCTTGAGGCGAACGCCTTCAACAACACGCTGGAGTTCAACTGCCGGCGCAAGGAGCTGGCGGACGTGCGCGTCCGCCGCGCCATCGCGCATGCCATCGACGTGCCGTTCTTCATCGAGAACTTCATCTACGGCGAGGGCAAGCCCGCAACCGGGCCGATCCCGTCCTCCTCGACGGCGTTCTATCCCGGCGGCAAGCCGCCCTACGAATTCGACGTGAAGCGCTCGAACGCGCTTCTCGACGAAGCCGGCTACAAGCGCGGCGCCGGCGGCATCCGCTTCTCCCTGAAGCTCGTGCCGATCCAGAACGGCGAAGACGTGCCGCTGCTCGCCACCTTCATCCAGCAATCGCTGCAGAATGTCGGGATCCGGGTCGAGATCGTGAACCTGGATAATGCTGGCGCCCTCGCCACGGTCTATCGCGACTGGAATTTCGACTTGGCCACGGGCTGGCACCAGTATCGGGGCGACCCGGCGGTCTCGACGACCGTGTGGTACCGTTCGGGCTCCCCGAAGGGCGCGCCCTGGACGAACCAGTACGGCTGGCAGTCCGCCGTCGTGGACAAGCTCGTGGACGATGCGGCAACCGAGCTCGACCCCGCCAGGCGGAAGGCGCTCTATGCCGATTGGGTGAAGGCCGTGAACGACGAGATCCCGGTCTGGATGCTGACGGAGCGGACCTTCCTGGCAGCGACCTCGAAGAAGGTGAAGAACGACCACAACTACCCGCGCTGGGGCTCGGGCGACTGGCACGACACCTGGATCGAGGCTTGAGGGAGACACGAAACGGCCCCGGGGCGAACCCGTGAGCCAGCGGCTCTTCCCTCGCCCTGACGCCTGCGCGCCCATCCGGCGCGTCACGAAGGATGGACCGCTTGCGCGTGCTTCGAGACGGATCCGCGCCTTCTCGGGATGACGATCGCTGGTGGCGCGGCAGCGCGTCGAAGCTTAGCCTGATCCCTCGATGACCATCCTGCTCCTGGCCCTTCGGCGGCTCGCCGCGAGCCTGCCGACGCTCTTCCTCATCCTCGCCGGCCTCTTCCTCCTGCTGCAGCTGGCGCCGGGCGATACCGTAGACGCGCTGATGGCGCAGATGGGCGGCGGCGATCCGGCAACGGCCGAGGAGCTCCGCCGCTATTACGGGCTGGACGTCTCGGCGCTGGTGCAGCTCGGACGCTACCTCCTGCGGCTCGTGCGGCTCGATCTGGGCATGTCGGCCATCTACGGCAAGCCCGTGGCGGACGTGATCGCGGAGCGGCTCCCGGTGACGCTCCTCCTCATGGGGACCTCGCTCGCGCTCGCATTCCTGGGCGGGATGACGCTCGGCGTCATCGCGGCCCGCACGGTAGGGCGCTGGCCCGACACGCTGCTTTCGACGCTGGGCCTCGTCTTCTACGCCACGCCCTCCTTCTGGTTCGGCCTGATGGGGATCGTGGTCTTCGCGATCACGCTCGGCTGGCTGCCCTCCGGCGGCTTCGAGGAGGTCGGCTCGGGTGCGACCGGCCTCGCCCGCGCACTCGACATCGCGCATCACCTCGTGCTTCCGACCGTGACGCTCGCCCTCATCTTCCTGGCCACCTACCTGCGTGTGATGCGGACCGCGATGCTGGAGGTGATGAATCTCGATTTCGTGCGCACGGCGCGGGCGAAGGGCCTGGGCCCGACCGCCGTCACGGTCCGGCACGCGCTGCGGAACGCGCTCCTGCCGATGGTGACGATCCTCGGCCTGCAGGCCGGCACGATGCTCGGCGGCTCGGTGGTGGTGGAGAGCGTCTTCGCCCTGCCCGGTCTTGGGCGCCTCGCCTACGAATCGGTGGTCCAGCGCGACCTGAACACGCTGCTCGGGATCGTCTTCGTGTCGGCGATCCTAGTGATCCTGATCAACTTCGCGGTCGACCTGCTCTATGCGTGGCTCGACCCGCGTATCGCGGCGGGCGGCTGAGCCATGCGGTTCCTCGCCCGCTTCCGTCGGAGCCCCGCCTCCCTCATCGGCGCCGCGCTCCTGCTCCTCGTCATCGCGGTCGCGATCGCGGCGCCTTTCGTCTTCCCGCGGGACCCGCTGAGCCTCGCGGGGCGGCCGCTGCAATGGCCGATGGTCAATCCGCGCTTCCCGCTCGGCACCGATCCGAGCGGCCGGGACATCGCCGCGCAGATCTTCCACGGCGCCCGTGTGGCGCTGCTCATCGGGCTCGTCGCCACCGTGATCTCGATCGGGATCGGCATCGCGGTCGGCGCGCTCGCGGGGTTCTACGGCGGCTGGGCCGATACCGCGCTGATGCGCGTCGCCGAGGCCTTTCAGACGCTGCCGAGCTTCCTCCTCCTCCTTGTCTTCGTGGCCGTCTTCGGCTCCGACATCGCGACCGTGACGGTCGCGATCGGCCTCGTCTCCTGGCCCGCCCCGGCGCGGCTGACGCGGGCGGAGTTCCTGTCGCTCAAGAACCGCGAATTCGTGCAGGCCTGCCGCGTGCTGGGCATGCGCGACGCCAAGATCATCGTGCGGGAGATGCTCCCGAACGCGCTGCCGCCCGTGATCGTCTATGCCAGCATCGTCATGGCGACCGCCATCCTCCTGGAGAGCGCGCTCGCCTTCCTGTCGCTCTCGGACCCGAACGTCGCCTCCTGGGGCAACCTGATCGGCGCGGGTCGCGGCGTCCTGCGCACGCAATGGTACGTCTCGGCGATCCCGGGCGTCGCGATCCTCGTCACGGTCCTCGCCGTATCGCTCGTCGGCCAGGGTCTCAACGACGCGCTCAACCCGCAGCTTCGCGAGGCCGGCGAGTGAGCCGGCCCCCCCGACACAAGGAGTCCAGATGTCGCTCGCCCTCGACCATCTCGTGATCGCGGTCGCCGATCTCGACAAGGCCCTCGCCGACTACACGGAGCTCGGCTTCACGGTGATCCGCGGCGGCGAACATGCGAACGGGATCACGCACAACGTGCTCGTCGTCCTGCAGGACGGGGCCTATCTTGAGCTGATCGCCTGGAAGCGCCCGGATCCCGGCAACCGCTGGTCCGACATCTTCCACGGGGTCGGCGAGGGCTTCGTCGATTATGCGCTGCTGCCGGACGACATCGCGGCCGTGGTCGCGCGGGCGCAGGCGCGGGGGCTCGACATCGCCTCACCCGAACCCGGCGGCCGCAACCGTCCGGACGGCGAGCGCCTGGACTGGCAGACCGCCCGCTCGCCGCGCCCCGACGTGCCCTTCCTGTGCGGGGATGTCACGCCCCGCCGCCTGCGCGTGCAGGAGGGCGAGATCCGCCGCCACCCGAACGGGGTCACGGGCGTGGCGAAGCTGACGGTCGCCGTGAAGGACCTGGAGCAGTCGCTGAAGCGCAACGCGGCGCTGCTCGGGACCGGAGAGGTCCCGATCCGCCAGGAGAGCGTCGGCGGCACGCCCGCCCAAACCGCCTCCTTCACGCTCGCGAACGGCACCATCGTCACCCTCGCGAGCCCGACGGCTTCCGAGGGGGCGCTTGCCGCCACCCTCGCGAGCCGCGGCGAGGGCCCCTTCGCGGCGGTCTTCGCGGCGGGCGGCGGCGCCCCGCGCGAACTCGACCCTGCGCTGACGCACGGCGCCCGGCTGACGATCGCCTGAGAGGCGCCATGCTTGAACTCCCCTGCTTCTACACCCTGTCCTCGCCCTGGGCCTATCTCGGCGGGCCGCGCCTGCAGGACATCGTGCGGCGGCAGCGGGTGAGGCTCGTGCTGAAGCCCTTCGACTTCCAGGAGATCGTGCCGAGGACAGGCGGCGTCCCCATCCGGACCCGGCCGCAGCCTCGGCGCGATTATCATCGCACCGAGCTGGCGCGCTGGCGCGACTATCTCGGCCTGCCGCTCAATCTGGAGCCGCGCCACTACCCGATGCGGAACCCGGCGCCGAACTGGAACAAGCACGCCGGCTGGATGGTGATCGCGGCCCAGCAGAGCGGCGCCGATGCCTTTCCGCTCTCGCACGCGATCCTGCGCGCGCTCTGGGCGGAGGAGCAGAACATCGCCGACCCCGCCACCCGCCGCCGCATCGCGGACGAGAACGGCTATGACGGCGCGGCGCTGCTTGCGGCTGAGCAGAGCGAGGCCGTGCAGGCGGAGTACAGGGCGAACAGCGAGGAGGCCGAGCGCCTCGGCGTCTTCGGCTCGCCCACGCTCGTCATCGACGGCGAGCTCTTCTGGGGCCAGGACCGCTACGGCTTCGCCGATCGAGCGCTGGCCTTCAGGCGACATCTTGACCGAGAGCTGCCGAAGCCGTGCTAGCCCGGGGCAGCCCCCTGGGTGCCGACATAGACGGCGTAGAGCGACTGGCTCGCGGCCATGAAGAGGCGGTTCCGCTTGGGCCCGCCGAAACACACGTTGCCGCAAACCTCCGGCAGCCGGATCCGCCCAATCAGCTTGCCGTCCGGATTCCAGACGGTGACGCCGCTATAGCCGAGGTTCCGGCCGGCATTGGACGAAGCCCAGACATTCCCCTCGACGTCGCAGCGCAGGCCGTCCGAATTGCAGTTCACGCCGTCGACGACGCAATCGGCGAAGCGGCGGCCATTCGACAGCCTGTTGTCCGGCCCGACCTCGAAGACATGGATGTCGCCCTTGCCGCCCGGCCCGCGGTCGCCCGGGCCCTTGCCGGTGGATGCCACATAGAGCCGCCGGTAGTCCGGCGAGAAGCAGAGCCCGTTCGGGTCCGGCACCTGCTCTTCGGTGATCACCACGTCGAGGCGGCCGGACGGGTCGAGCCGGTAGACATTGGTCGGCAGCTCGCGCCGCCAGCGGCCGACCTCCGGCGGCTGGCCGAGGCGCGGATTGATCCGTCCGGACGGGTTGGACGGGCCGCCCGCCTCGTCCGGCGCGCCCTCGTAGAGCTGGCCGCCATAGGGCGGATCGGTGAACCAGACCGACCCGTCCGGATGGGGCACCGCGTCGTTCGGCGAATTCAGCCGCTTGCCCTGGTAGCTGTCGGCGAGCACCGTCGCGGAGCCATCGAGCTCGTAGCGTACGACGCGCCGGTTCAGGTGCTCGCAGGAGATCTGCCGGCCCTGATAGTCGAAGGTGTTGCCGTTGGAGTTTCCGGAGGGCGTGCGGAAGACGGAGACGCGGCCGTCATCCTCGATCCAGCGCAGCTGCCGGTTGTTGGGGATGTCGCTCCAGACGAGATAGCGCCCCTGCGCGTTCCAGGCCGGCCCCTCGGCCCAGAGCGCGCCCGTCCAGATCCGCTGGATGGCGGCGTTCGGCTGGACGAGGTTGTCGAAGCTCGGATCGACGCTGAGGATGTCGGGATCCGAGAAATAGGTGGTCGGCGCCCCACGCGGGCTGAAATCGCGCGGCGGGTTGCTGACGACGGTCGGCGGTCCCTGCCGCTGCGACGGCGCCTGGCCGAACGCCGCGCCCGAGGCGGCGGCTGCGGCGCCGACGCCCAGAATGCTCGTGAATGCGCGGCGCGACAGGGCGCCGCCTTCCTCGCTCGACATGGCACGCCCTCCCGGCGGCGCTCTCGGGAGACAGGCGCCTCCGGGCGACGCTCGACCGGAGGCTAGGCGCGGCCGGCGCGAGCGGTCAAGCTACCCCAAGGGGTGCAGCACCTCACACGGCCATGTTGTCCAGGAGGCGGACGGGGCCGAGCCGGGCGGCGGCGAGAAGCCGGGCGGGCCGCCCAGGCGCGAGCACGTCGAGCGGCGTGAGCGACTCGGGCTCGGCGACAGCCAGATAGTCGATCGGCCCGAATCCGAGCCGCTCCAGCTCCGCCCTGCCCTCGGCTAGGACCTCCGCCACCGGGCGGACCCGCAGCTCGCCCGCGACGCGCGAGAGAACGACGTTCAGCTTGCGGGCGATCGCGAGCTGCTCCGGCGAGAGATAGGCGTTGCGCGAGGAGAGCGCGAGCCCGGCTTCGTCCCGCACCGTCGGGTGCGGCACGATCTCGACCGGCAGGTCGAGGTCGCGCGCCATGCGGGTGACGACCTGGAGCTGCTGCCAGTCCTTCTCGCCGAACATCGCGCAGTCCGGCGCGCATTGGATCAGGAGCTTCGCGACCACGGTGGCGACCCCGGCGAAGTGGCCCGGCCGGGCGGCGCCCTCGAACCCGCCGCTCGGCCCCGCCACCGTGACCTCCGTCGCGAAGCCTGGAGGGTACATGTCGTTCACGCCCGGCGCGAAGACGAGATCGGCAAGGCCCGCCAGCGCCGCCCGGTCCTTCTCCGCCACGCGCGGATAGGCGTCGAAATCCTCTGTCGGCGCGAACTGCTTCGGGTTGACGAAGATCGACACGACGGCCCGCTCCGCCCGCTCGCGCCCGGCGCGGACGAGCGCGAGATGCCCCTCGTGCAGCGCGCCCATCGTGGGGACGAGCGCGATCCGCTCGCCCGCCGCGCGCCAGGCGGCCACGCGCGCCCTGAGCTCGGCCACGGTCCGGACGGTATCGGGCGGCTGCATTTTCCCTACGCTCTCCTGGCGGCTGTTCCAGGCCGGGTTCTCCGAAGCTTGGCCGCGGAGGTCAACCTGTCATCGGCCCGACATGAGCCGGGTCCGGCATCAGGAAGCTTTCCGACGGCACCTTCCTCGTGCTGACGGATAACGGCGCGGGTGCCAAGGCGAATTCTCCGGACGCCATGCTCTACTGGCACCGTTACGCGATCGACTTCGCAACCGGCCAGGTCGACCGCAAGGAGACAGTCTTCCTGCGCGACCCGGACAGGAAGGTGCCGTTCCGCATCGCCAACGAGGCCACGACGACGCGCTACCTCACGGGCTCCGACTTCGACCCGGAGAGCATCCAGCCCGTCGGCGGCAAGATCTGGATCGGCGAGGAGTTCGGTCCGTTCCTCATCCGCGCCGACCGGACCGGCAAGGTCGAGGCGGTCTTCGAGACGGAGGTGGACGGCAAGGTGGTCCGCTCGCCCGACCACCCAGCCGTCACGACGCCGGCCGCGCCCGGCGGCGCGGTCACCTTCGAGGTGCGCCGCTCGAAAGGCTACGAGGGCATGGCGGCGTCGCCGGACGGCCGCTTCCTCTATCCGCTTCTGGAAGGTCCGCTCTGGAACGCCGAGGCGAAGGACTGGGAGAAGGAGGGCGGGAAGGAGTATCTGCGCATCCTCGAATTCGACACGCAGGCCGGAAGGTGGACGGGCCGGCACTGGAAATACGTGCTGGAGCAGAACGGCGCCGCGATCGGCGACTTCAACATGGTCGACGCGACAACGGCTCTCGTCATCGAGCGCGACAACGGCGAGGGCGTACCGGACAAGGCCTGCCCCGAGGGCCAGCGCCGCACGGACTGCTTCCACGACCTGCCGAAGCTGAAGCGCATCTACAAGATCGAGATGGGCGAGGCGCAGGTCGGCAAGCCGGTCCGCAAGATCGGCTATATCGACCTCCTGCGGATCGCCGATCCGGACAGGAAGGCCCGCAAGCCGCTCACCGACGGCGCACTCGCCTTCCCGTTCTTCACCATCGAGAACGTGGATGTGGTCGATGCGAGCCATATCGTCGTGGGCAACGACAACAACCTGCCGTTCTCGTCCAGCCGCGAACCCAACAAGGCCGACGACAACGAGTTCGTGCTGCTCTCCGTGCCCGAGTTGCTGAAGGCGCGATGATCTTGCCGGGCGCCGCTCCAGGCGCCCGTTCCGTCCAGGGCTCGGGCCGGCGGCCCGGGCCGCTTCCGGCACCCTCCGGCTTGTAATCGGCCCCGAACAGGCCTATGTCCCCTGTGTCGACTTTGGCCGGACGACTGGGCCGCTTCGCCTCTTTAGGCGCACGCTTCAGACTTTCTATCCAATATCGCGAAGCCGAAATCGCGGCGCGCCTGCGCTGCCTTGATTTCAATGTGCAGAAGAGACGAAAGGACACCCGTCATGACCACGGGAACCGTGAAATTCTATAACGAGACCAAGGGTTACGGCTTCATCGCGCCGGACGACGGCGGCAAGGACGTGTTCGTCCATGCGACCGCGCTCGAGCGCGCCGGGATCCGCGGCCTGGTCGAGGGCCAGAAGGTCGCCTTCGACACCGAGCAGGACCGCCGCTCCGGCAAGGTCGCGGTGGGCAACCTCCAGATCGCCTGATCACGCATCCGGGAGGGGCGCCGCCCCTCCCGCCTTCCTTGTCCGACGGAGGTTCGACGTGGCACGTTTCATCGGCAACGCGACCGGCCGCACCCTGGCCGAGACCGTCGAAAAGGCCGCCGGGCACCTGGCGGAGAAGGAAATGCCGAAGGCGACGTTGGTGCAGCGCGGAAAGCGCTTCTCACCGCGCCCTCCGGCCCGCAACGAGGCCGAGCCTGCCGCCCAGCGGACCGAGCCGGCCGCAGAAGACGCGCAGGACTGAGCCCGCGCTCCCCATTCGCGGCGACGCCGCCGAAGCCACCCCCAGCTTGCGCTGCCCGTCTCCGGCCCGGCGCTGAAAGCGAGATCCCTTGCAGGTCCTGGTTCGCGACAACAACGTCGATCAAGCCCTACGCGTCCTCAAGAAGAAGATGCAGCGCGAGGGGATCTTCCGCGAGCTGAAGAAACGGAAGGCTTTCGAGAAGCCCTCCGAGCGCAAGGCGCGCGAGCGCGGCGAGGCGATCCGGCGCGCGCGCAAGCTCGCCCGCAAGCAGATGCAGCGCGAAGGGCTCCTGCCGAAGCCGAAGCCCAGGAGCTTCGACGCGCGCCGCCGCCCGGCAGCCGCGCCGCTCCCGAGCACAATCCCCGCCACCGGCTCCTGAGCCTTCCCCCGGCCGATCATGGCGGAGACGTCCCTCGTCGTGGCGACCTACCTGGCCGGCCTTCCGGACTCGGCCTGGTCCGACCTGCATGATCTGGCCGGCGACGTGCTCGGCCGCTTCCCGGGCCTGTCCCGGGCCGAGCTCGAGCGCGGCATCGCGATCTCGCTCGAGATCGCCCGCGCCCGCACGGCCGAAACCAGGACGCCTCGGCAGGATGAGATTCTCCAGGCGCTCGCCGATTCGGGGGCTGCGGGCGCCGCCGCGCTGATCGGCGGCGGATGGGCGAGCCACGCGGCGCGCCCCGGCCTCGTCCCGCGCGAGGCGTGACCCTCTACCCCGTCCCGCGCACGCGGGCGAAGAACTGCTCGACGCCGCTCCGCAGATCGCCGGAGCCGACCGCCAGCCGGTCCGTCCACTGGACGATCGCCTCGACCGCGGCGAGATGGCGCGCAGTCGCCGCGTCCACCGCCCGCATCTCCTCGCTCGCCCGGGTCGTCGTTCCGGCCACGACCTTGATGCCGTCCGAGATCGAGCGGGTCGCGGCGGCCTGCTCCTCCACCGAGCCCGCGATCGCGGTCGCGGCCTGGGAGATGCCCGCGACCGCCTCCATCACCGCGCCGATCTGCGACAGGGAGCGCCGCGCCGCCGCGCGGATCGCCTCCGTCTGGCGGGCGATGTCCTCCGTGGCGCGCGCGGTCTCGTTCGCGAGCGCCTTCACCTCCTGCGCGACCACCGCGAAGCCCCGCCCCGCCTCGCCGGCGCGCGCGGCCTCGATGGTGGCGTTCAGCGCAAGTAGGTTTGTCTGCCCGGCGACCTTGGAAATGAGCTCCACGACCGATCCGATCTGGTCGGCCGCAAGCGCGAGCTCCTGAAGGCCGCCCATGGAGGTGCGGGCGTCGTCGGCCGCGTTGCGGGCCCGCCCGAGGCTCTCGCCGCTCTGCCTGCCGATCTCCCCGATGGCGAGCGCGAGCTGGTCGGTCGCGGTCGCGGCCGCCACCACGGTCTCCTGCGTCTCCGCGGCCGAGCGGGCGGCGCTGCTCATGCGGGACGAGGTCTCGTTGGCGACCGCGCGCATCTCGGCCGAGCTCGTGCGCAGCGCCTCCGCGGCGGCCGCCACTGAGCGCACGACCGTCCCGATCGCGGGCTCGAACTCGCCGATCGCGCGCTCCACCGCCTCGCGCCGCGATTCGGATGCCCTGAGCGCGGCGTCCTGCTGCAGCGACATGGTCATCGCGACGTCGAAATCGAGCGCCGCACCGACGACGCGCACGGCCCGGGCGAGGCGCGCGCCGCTGACGCGGTGCTGCCGGCGCAGGACTTCCAGCATGGCCTCGAACACGACGTTGCGGGCGAAGAGCCGCGTGCGGGCGGAAACCCCGAGGCGGTCGTGCTCGGCTGCCAAGCTCTGGCAGGAGCGCACATAGCCGGCATCGATCCGGCCCGAGAGGACGATCGCGAGATGGTCGAGCTCGAGCCGGCGGATCGCGGCGCCATGCGCCTCGAACAGCGCGCGGGTGGGCGGATTGCCGAGTTCCAGCGCGACGAAGTCGTCCAGCGCTCCCGGCAGGGCGGGCTCGAGCCGCGGCCAGAGCCGGCCGAGCGACCCGAATTCGGCCTCGCCGAGGCGGTAGAGCCGGAGCCGATGGCTGAAATTCGCCGGGAGCTCGCGGGAGGGTGCAAGGTCCATGGCGGCGGCTCGGTCCGGAATGGCGGGCGCAGGGAGGCCCCGGCCGGGTTTCGCACGAAGATGTTAATGCCCCGTGAGAGCCTCCCTTCGGCCGCGGCGTTGTGCTCCGGCGGGCGGCCTGCCACACCGGGCCATGCGGTTCCTCGGCATCGGCGACACCTGCGATCTCGGCGCGCTCTACGGCCGCCTCGCCGAGGACGGGCACGAGGTCCGGGTCTTCATCGGCGAGCCGCTCGCGCACGGCACCATGGCCGGGATCGTCGCCCGGACCGGCGACTGGCAGGCCGAGCTCGACTGGATCCGCGAGGCCGGTCCGGACGGGATCGTCCTGTTCGAGAACGTCGCCAAGGGCCGGGGCGCCGTCCAGGACGAGCTGCGGGGGCAGGGCTTCAACGTGATCGGCGGCTCCGGCTTCGGCGACAGGCTGGAGAAGGACCGCGCCTTCGCGCAGGCGGTGCTCGCCGGGATCGGGCTGCGGGTCGCAGGCGTGTGGGAGTTCGACGCGGCCGCCCCGGCCCTCGCCTTCCTGGCCGAGCGGCCCGCCCGCTACGTGCTCAAATTCTCCGGCGAGGGCTTCGGGGCATCCGACAACTATGTCGGGCGCCTCTCCGACGGGCGCGACGTCGCCGCGATGCTTCGGGCGCGCCTGCGCGGACGCGAGGACCCGGCCCGCTTCATCCTGATGGAGCATCTCGACGGCGTGGAGATGGGCGTGGGCGCCTATTTCGACGGGGAGCGCTTCCTCGAGCCCGCCTGCCTCGACTGGGAGCACAAGCGCTTCTTCCCCGGCGACATGGGCGAGCTGACGGGCGAGATGGGCACGGTCGTCACCTACGAGCGGACCGGGACCTTCTTCGCCCGGACGCTCGCCCGGATGGCGCCGCTGCTGCGCGAGAACCGCTATCTCGGCTATATCAACCTCAACACGATCGTGAACGAGCGGGGCATCTGGCCGCTCGAATTCACCTGCCGCTTCGGCTACCCCGGCTTCGCGATCCTCGATCCGCTCCAGGAGACCGCGTGGGCCGAGCTGTTCCGCACCATGACGTCCCGCTCGGGCGCGCGCCTCCGGACCCGGCCGGGCTTCGCGGTGGGCGTGGTGCTGACGACGCCGCCCTTCCCCTATACGCGCCGGGAGATCCCCGATGCCCCGGTCGGCCTGCCCGTGCTGTTCGAGGGCGAACTCGGCGCCGCCGATCGCGCCAATTTCCACCACGGCGAGGTCGGGCTCGACGGAGCGGGCGCGCTCGTGACGAGCGGCATCTACGGCTGGACGGCCGTCGTGACCGGCACCGGAGCGACGATCGCGGCCGCCCGGGACGAGGCCTATGCGCTCGCGGACCGGGTGCTGGTGCCGGATCTGCGCTACCGCCGCGACATCGGCGAGAGGCTGCAAGCGCGCGAGCTCGCGCGCGTGGAAGGGCTGGGGCTGCTCGACCCGCCTGCCTCGTAAATGAGCAGAATCGCGCGGAACCCGGGCCGCTTCGCCCGCTTATCGGCCCGCGCGCTCCTGCCACCTCCTGAGACGCTCCGACAGGCGCCGCTCCGCAACCTCCCCGGCGCGCATGCGCGTCGCCTCACCGGAACAGGCCAGGATGAACGCCCCTTTCGAGCTCCTGCCGATCCGGTCCGGCCACCGGCTGCCGCTCCGCATCCTGCAGATGGGGCGGCGCGGCCGCGGCGTCGTGGCCGAGGCAGACATCCCGGCCGGGGCGCTGATCGAGCGTTCGCCGGTGCTCGTCATCCCGGCTTCTGACCGCGCCGCGGTCGACCCTACGATCGTCTTCACCTACGTGTTCATGTGGGAGCACGGGACGGTAGAGGAGGACCTCTACCGGCACGAGGGCCGCTCGGCCATCGCGCTCGGCTATACGAGCCTCCTCAACCATTCCTACGCGCCGAACTGCGACTTCGTCCGGCACATCGACGAGCTTGCGATCGACCTCGTCGCCCGCCGCGACATCCAGGCCGGAGAGGAGCTGACGATCGACTACCAGATGACGCTCTGGTTCACGCCGGAATAGCGGGCGCGCTCAGTCGCGGTCCCGGAAGGCGTCGCGGTCCCGATCGCGGTCCCAGTCGCGGCGGCGCTCGGACGAGACGCTCCGCGCCCTCTCCATCAGCTGGATCGCGATATCGGCGCAGGCGCGCGTGGTCTCGCCGTCGGCGCAGCGGATCGACACCTCGACGCCGCCCGGGCCATCGATCTTGATATGGGCGCCGCGGCCGGGTCGTCCCGTCTCGCGCATCTGGGCGGGAGCGGTCTGGCTCTCGGCCGTGCTCGCAGGGGGCGAGGATGGCGAGGCGGCCGCGGGCGGCGTCGCCTGCGCCCATGCGGAGCCGGCGATCAGGGTGACGGCCGCGGCGAGCGCGGCAGCAAGGGACTTCATCGGGCGCATCCTCCTCTGGACTGGACGTGTCCCGGTTCAATCCCGCGCAAGCGGATCGCGTTCCCCGGCCGGGGCGACCTGTCAGCGCATGCCGACGCGCTTGTCTCGGCGTCGGTCGACAGAAGACGGGATCCGCAGCGACTCGCGGTACTTCGCGACGGTGCGGCGGGCGATGTCGACGCCCTCCGTCTTCAGCTTCCTCACGAGCGCGTCGTCGGACAGGATGTCGTCCGGACTCTCGCCCTCCACGAGTTGACGGATTCGGTGGCGCACGGCTTCGGAGGAATGCGCCTCCGCGCCCGAGGCGCTCGGGATGGAAGCGGTAAAGAAGTACTTCATCTCGAAGGTGCCGCGCGCGGTCCCGATCGCCTTGTTGGAGGTGACGCGCGACACCGTCGACTCGTGCATGCCGATCGCATCGGCGACCGTCTTGAGGTTCAGCGGCCTGAGGAAGGCGACCCCGTGGGCGAAGAACCCGTCCTGCTGTCGGACGATCTCGGTCGCCACCTTGAGAATGGTCTTCGAGCGCTGCTCGAGCGAGCGCGTCAGCCAGTTCGCGCTCTGCAGGCACTCGCTGATGAAGCTCTTCTCCGCCTCGCCCTTGGCCTGGCGCGAGACCTTCGCGTGATAGGCCTGGTTCACCAGCACCTTCGGCAGGGTGTCGGGATTGAGCTCGACAATCCAGCTCCCGTCCGGGGCGGCCCGGACGAAGACGTCGGGCACGAGCGTCTGCACCGGCCCGCCCCCGAAGGCGCGTCCGGGCTTCGGATCGAGCTGGCGGATCTCGGCCAGCATCTCGGCCAGGTCCTCCTCATCGACCCCGCAGATCCGCCTGAGCGTGGCCGTGTCGCGCCTCGCCACGAGGTCGAGCCGGCCGACCAGCGCCTGCATGGCGGGATCGAAGCGGTCGCGCTCGCGGAGCTGGATGGCCAGGCATTCGGCGAGATTGCGTGCGGCGACCCCGGAGGGGGAGAAGCCCTGGACGAGGGCCAGGACGCGCTCCACTTCGGCCGGCTCGACGCCGAGCTGGGCGGCGAGCGCCTCACAGCTCTCGCCGAGATAGCCGGCCTCGTCCACGGCATCGATGATGTGGCGGCCGACGAAGCGGTCCACGGGGCTGGCGGTCGCGAGGTCGAGCTGCCCCGACAGATGCTCGTGCAGCGAAGGCTCGGCGGTCAGCCTGGCGGCGAAGTCCGTCTCCTCGCCGTCGAAGGACCCGCCCGAACTCTGCCAGGCGGGCGTCGACAGCGTGAAGGCCTCCACCTGCGGCTCGGACGCGGCGGGCCCGGCGGGTTCGTCGAAGACGTTGTCGAGCGGCGGCGCGCCGTCGCCGTCGATCTCGCCGCGGGCAAGGTCGATGTCGCCGGCCCGGATCAGCTCCGCCGCCGGATGGTCGGGCTCGAGCCCGGCCGGTGCGCCGTCGCTCTCGCGCTCGCCCGCCTCCAGCAGCGGGTTGCGCTCCAGCTCGGCTTCCACGTAGCTGACGAGATCGAGATGCGAGAGCTGCAGCAGCTTGATCGCCTGCAGAAGCTGAGGCGTCATGACCAGGGACTGGCCCTGGCGCATTTCCAGTCGCTGCAACAACGCCATACGGAGCCCCGCGCGCCACGTCAGGCACGGTTTTTGCTTGTCCTTCCGGTCTACTTCAGGCGAAGGCCGAGGTCAAAGGGCAAGCACGCCCTCCGCGGCGCCCGGCCGCGGCCGATCTTGCCGGCGACCATCCCGTCAACTAGCGCTGCGTTGCCCGTCCGGAGGAACGCACGCGATGCATGAACACATCCTTGTCGAGCGCGCCGAGCGCGTCGGCCGGATCACGCTGAACCGCCCGAAGGCGCTGAACGCGCTGAACTCCGCGCTCATCGCCGAGCTCGTCAAGGCGCTGACGGAATTCGACGGCGATCCCGACATCGGCTGCACGGTGATCACCGGCTCCGACCGTGCCTTCGCGGCGGGTGCGGATATCGCCGAGATGTCCGGCCTCACCTATCCGGGCACCTACCTGGACGATCTGTTCCGCCTCGCCGACCGCATCGCGGAGCGGCGCAAGCCCATCGTCGCGGCGGTCGCGGGCTTCGCGCTCGGCGGCGGCTGCGAACTCGCCATGATGTGCGACATCATCATCGCGGCCGATACGGCGAAGTTCGGCCAGCCCGAGATCAAGCTCGGCGTCATGCCCGGGATCGGCGGAACGCAGCGCCTCACCCGGCTCGTCGGGCGCACCAAGGCCATGGACCTCTGCCTCACCGGCCGGATGATGGATGCCGCCGAGGCCGAGCGCTCCGGCCTCGTCTCGCGCGTCGTGCCCGCCGCCAAGCTCCTCGACGAGGCCATGGAGGTCGCCCGAACGATCGCGTCCATGTCCATTCCGGTCGTCATGATGACCAAGGAGGCGGTGAACCGCGCCGACGAGACGAGCCTCGCCGAGGGCATCCGCTTCGAGCGCCGGGTCTTTCACGCTCTGTTCGCGACCGCCGACCAGAAGGAGGGCATGGCCGCCTTCCTCGAGAAGCGCCCGCCCGCCTTCAAGCACGGATGATCCCGATGAGCGCAGCCCTGACCGAGCCCGCGCCGGGACCGGCGCTCCCGACCTTCGCCAACGTGGAAGCGGCGGCGCGGCGCATCGCCGGCGTCGCCCATCGCACCCCCGTCATCACCTCCCGCACGGCGGATGCGCTGAGCGGCGCCAGCCTGTTCTTCAAGTGCGAGAACCTGCAGCGCTCTGGCGCCTTCAAGTTCCGAGGCGCCTACAACGCCATCGCCGCCCTCCCGGCCGACGGGAAGGCGCGTGGCGTCGTCGCCTTCTCGTCCGGCAACCACGCCCAGGCCATCGCATATGCCGGAAACCTGCTCGGCGTGAAGACGGTCATCGTCATGCCGGCGGACGCGCCCGCCCTGAAGATGGAGGCGACGAAGGGCTATGGCGGCGAGGTCGTCCTGTACGACCGCTACCGGGACGACCGCGAGGCGATCGGGCGCCGGCTTGCGGCCGATCGCGGCCTGGCCGTGATCCCGCCTTACGATCATTCGGACGTCATCGCCGGCCAGGGCACGGCGGCCCTGGAACTGATCGAGGAGACTGGCCCGCTCGACGCGCTGTTCGTCTGCCTCGGCGGCGGCGGGCTCCTGGCGGGCTCGGCCCTGTCCGCCGCCGCGCGCTCGCCCGGCTGCCGGGTCTACGGGGTCGAGCCGGAGGCCGGGAACGACGGCCAGCGCTCCTTCCGCGAGGGGAAGATCGTCACGATCCCGGTCCCGGTCTCGATCGCGGACGGCGCGCTGACGACGCATCTCGGGGAGCGTACCTTCCCGATCATCCGCCGGGACGTGATGGACATCCTGACCGTCTCCGACGCCATGCTGGTGGAGACGATGCGCTTCCTTCTGGAGCGGCTGAAGATCGTGGTGGAGCCGACCGGCTGCCTCGCGGCGGCCGCGGCGCTGAATGGCCTCGTCCCGATCGCGGGCAAGCGCGTCGGGGTGATCCTGTCGGGCGGCAACGTAGATTCGCGGGTGCTCGCGCGGCTGCTGGGGTGACCGAGGAGGCCGATTTAGACTTCCCGACAAGGTACTCCGAGTTCGACCGCCGTTTCTCGCATCTGCAGATCATTAGGTGGCGAGTTGCACATCCCGCTCTGTTCTCCGCAAGTACATCAGCGAGGCGAGATGCAGACCGTCGAGGGTGCGTATGGGACGGGGGAAAGGCTCACGCGCTCGCGCGAGGACGTCCGGAGCTAGGTCCAGCAGGTACATCGATCGCACGAGCGAGACCGCCGCATCGAATGCCGCGCCTCCCAATCTGCGCGCGTGCAGGCGGTTTAGCACCTCGTACTTGATCAATCGGCTGGACACCAGGCGCTCGGTCCAGATAGCTCCGTCTGGCCGCCTCGCTTCGGCAAAGAGGTGGGCCAGCAGGACGGAGCTATCCAGGTAGATCACCTGTCCTCCCGGTCCCGTGCGATCTCCTCCATGAGGTCCTCGAACGACATGCAGGGGAAGGATGGTGGCACTCCGATGCGAGGCTCTGAAGGCGGTGTTATCCAGCCCTCCCGAACGCCGCGCGCGAGCACGTCCTCCTCGGTCCGCGGCTCCCCCACGTTTAGAGGCGGCACGAGCCTCGCCACGGGGCGGTCGTCCTCGGTTACGATGATCGTCTCACCGGCCTCGGCACGATGCACGTACTCACCGAGCTCGGCTCTCAGCTGATCGAGGCGGACGGTGTGCATTGCTGGATGATGCTCCGCGAGATAGCTATGTCAATGCAAAGCAGCCTGACCGCCGCCTTCCGTCCTTGACGCTCCCGGACTCCTTCCGTATATGGCCGGCCTTCACATCGAGATTGTGTCGATCCAGGCGCCGGGCCGTTCGGCTCGCGCGGGCTCGGCTTGAGACCTATAGGATCAGTCCCATGTCCCGTCGCTGCGAACTGACCGGCAAGGCCGTGCTCGTGGGCAACCTCGTCAGCCATTCGAACCGCAAGACGAAGACGCGCTTCCTGCCGAACCTTGTCAACGTGACGCTGATCTCGGACAAGCTCGGCCGCTCGGTCCGCCTGCGCATCACGGCGCACGCCCTGCGCTCGGTCGAGCATCGCGGCGGGCTCGATTCCTTCCTGGCCAAGGCCTCCGACGACGAGCTGTCGCTCCGCGCCCGCCGCCTGAAGCGCGAGATCGCCGAGAAGAGCGCCGCGGCGGCCTGAGGCCTTTCGCCGTTCAGGCGCAGCTCGGAGCGACGGCCACGCCCGCCGCGCTAGAGACCCTTCCCAAGCTTCCCGCCGACGGGATCGGCTTCTCGGTCCCGCCCGCGCGCGATTTCACGGCGCTGCGGGCCGGCTTCCGCTGGCAGATCCCGGCCCGCTACAACATGGGCGTGGACGTCGCCGACCGCTGGGCGGCCGCCGATCCCGACCGTCCGGCCGTCATCGAGGTCCGACCGGACGGCACGACCGACATCCTGACCTTCGGCCGGCTCCGCGAGCGCTCGAACCGCCTCGCCGCCGCGCTGCGCGCCCGCGGCATCGGTCCCGGCGACCGCGTCGCCGTGCTGCTGCAGCAGGGCGTGGCGGTGCCGATCGCGCATGTGGCGATCTACAAGCTCGGCGCCGTCGCGCTTCCCCTCGCCTCCCTGTTCGGCGCGGACGCCCTCGCCTACCGGCTCACTGACGCCGGCGCGAAGGCGCTGATCACCGGGACGGCCGGCGCCGCGAAGGTCGCCACGATCCGCGATCAGCTGCCCGGGCTCGAGACCACGCTGTCGATCCACGGCCCGGACGGCGCGATCGAAGGGTTCTGGGAGGCCATCGAGGCCGCATCGCCCGAGTTCACGCCGCGCGACACCGCGGCGGAGGATCCGGCGCTCATGATCTACACCTCGGGTACGACCGGACCGCCCAAAGGCGCGCTGCACGCCCACCGCGTGCTGCTCGGCCACCTGCCCGGCATGATCTTCCCGCATGGGCTGTTCCCCCAGCCTGGCGACCGCTTCTGGACGCCGGCGGACTGGGCCTGGGCCGGCGGGCTCCTCGACTGCCTCCTGCCCAGCCTGCGCTACGGCGTGCCGGTCGTGGCGCGGAAGTTCGACAAGTTCGACCCGGAGGCCGCCTTCCGGCTCCTGGCGGATCACGGCATCCGCAACGCCTTCATCCCGCCGACGGCGCTCCGCATGCTGCGCGCCGTGCCGCGCCCGCGCGAGCGCTTCGGCGTCCAGATGCGGACGGTCATGTCGGCCGGGGAGGCGCTCGGGGTCGAGACGGCCGCCTGGGGCCGCGAGACGCTCGGCATCCCGATCGACGAGGCCTATGGCCAGACCGAATGCAACCTCGTCGTGGGCACCTGCTCTGCGCTCGGCGTGGGCAAGCCGGGAGCCACGGGCAAACCGCTCCCGGGCCACGACGTCGCCGTGATCCGTCCGGACGGCAATCGTTGCGAGCCGGGCGAACTCGGGCAGATTGCCGTGCGCCGGCCGAACCCGGTGATGTTCCTGCGCTACTGGAACAACGACGAGGCGACCGAGAGGAAGTTCGTCGGCGACTGGATGACGACGGGCGACCAGGCGACGGTCGACGCCGACGGCTACATCTCCTTCGTCGGACGCGACGACGACGTCATCACCTCGGCCGGCTATCGGATCGGGCCGGGCGAGATCGAGGATTGCCTGCTGCGCCACCCCGCCGTCGCGCTCGCCGCCGCCGTGGGCAAACCCGATGAACTCCGCACCGAGATCGTAAAAGTCTTCGTCGTGCCCAAGCCCGGCTACGAGCCCTCCGACGCGCTCGCCGCCGACATCCAGGGCTTCGTGCGCGAAAAGCTCTCGGCGCACGAATATCCGCGCGAGATCGCCTTCCGGCCCGACCTGCCGATGACCACGACGGGCAAGATCATCCGCCGCATCCTGCGGGCGGAGGCCTGAGCCTCGCCCGGCGGCTCCGGGTCGCGCTGCTCCGCCGTCATCTTCCTGTTTACTTGCCGGGTTTCTGACGAGAGACTTCGGAGATTGCGTTCGACCCGCTCCACGAAGATGAGCGGCCGAGCCCGGCAAGGGAGCGCGGCATGGTCCAATACTCCAGCATCAAATCCTGGACTGACGCGCCTGCGCGTGACCGGACGATCGACCGTCTGCTCGCGCTGCGGGCCGGGCTCGACGCCCATGTCACGGCGAAAACGAAGCAGAGCTCCTTCCACCTCGCGACCTGGAACATTCGCGACCTCGGCTCCAACAAGTTCAACCCCTCGCCGCGAACACCGGAAGCTTTCCTCTATATCGCCGAGATCATCTCGGCCTTCGACCTTGTGGCCATCCAGGAGGTCAACCGCAACCTGACGGATTTCGAGACGGTCATGCGGCTCCTTGGTCCGCACTGGACGTACATCCTGACGGATCAGAGCGGGAACAACGAGCGCCTCGCCTTCGTGTACGACACGCGCAAGATCCTTTTCCGGCACATTGCTGGCGAGATCGTGCTGCCCGACGACCGCGGGAAGAAGCCGGACCAGTTCAACCGTACGCCGTTCCTCGTCGCCTTCCAGGCGGGCTGGTTCAAGTTCAACCTTTGCACGGTTCACATCTACTACGGCACGGCGACGGACACGGCGCGCCGCCAGCAGGAGATCAAGGAGGTCGCCGAGTTCTTCGCCAAGCGGCAGAAGGCAGATGGCGAGACCTATATCCTGCTCGGGGACTTCAACATCCTCAGCCCGGATGATCCGTTGATGGGTGCGCTCCTCGGCGGCGGCTTCACGGTGCCGGCGGAGCTGCGGAAGCCGACCGGGCTGGCGAGCGCAAACTTCTACGACCAAATCGCCATGCGAACCCAGCAGAAGCTTGCCGAGATCGCGGCGGCAGGCAGCTTTCCGTGGAACGAGTACGTGTTCCGCGATGACGATCCCGATTACACGGCCTATCGGCCCCTGATGCCGACGACGACCAAGGGCGGAAAGCCGGCCAAGACCGACAAGGCCGCCTACCGGAAGTGGCGGACGTGGCAGATGTCCGACCACCTCCCGCTCTGGACCGAGATCAAGGTCGATTTCACGGAGGCCTATCTCGACAGCTTGCGGGCTGGGAAGGCGCCGCTCGCGACGTTCGCGCCCACCTCCGGGCCCAGACCGGCTGCGCGCCGGATCGCGCCCGGGTAGGATCGAGAAAGCCACTTCGGGCGTTTCAAGGGTGACGAACGATCCGAGGAGGCACCCTTGCGTCTCGCAGTCACGCTCGCCCTCGCCATCGGCGCAGCCGCGATCTCCGGCGCCGCGCAGGCCCAGAAGGGCGACAACAGGTTCGACGGGCAATGGAGCGTCGAGGTCATCACCCGGCAGGGCAATTGCGACCGCGCCTACCGCTACCCGATCGTGGTCCAGAACGGCGCGATCCGCTACGGCGGGACGGAGGCCTTCAGCGCCTCGGGCAGCGTCAGCCAGAGCGGCGCCGTGAAGGGCACGATCTCGCGCGGCGAGCAGCGCGCGCAGGTGACCGGACGGGTCTCGGGCGCTTCGGGCAGCGGCACCTGGCAGACCACGACCGGCTGCTCCGGCGTGTGGAACGCCGAGAAGCGCGGCTGATCCTAGCTGGCGCGGGCCCGCGGATGGGCGGAATCATAGGCCGCCATCAGCCGCGCCGCATCGACCTGGGTATAGATCTGCGTCGTCGAGAGCGAGGCATGGCCGAGCAGCTCCTGGATGGCCCTGAGCTCGCCGCCGCGTGAGAGCAGGTGCGTGGCGAAGGAATGGCGCAGCGCATGCGGCGTCGCCCTCGCGTCGAGGCCGAGCGCGCCGCGCATGCCCTCCACGGCGTATTGGATGACCCGCGGCGAGAGCGGCCCGCCCTTCTGGCCGACGAAGAGCGGCCCCTTCGCGGGCAGGCGATAGGGGCAAAGCGCCAGGTATTCCTCGATCGCCTTGCGGACGGGCGCGATGACCGGAACGGTCCGCATCTTGCCGCCCTTGCCCGTCACGGTCACCGAATCGACCTGCCCGACCGGCGCATCCTCGCGCGCGATGCCGAGCGCCTCCGCGATGCGCAGCCCCGAACCGTAGAGCAGCGCGATCACGGCGGCGTCGCGAACCAGGATCCAGGGCTCGCGCGGCTCGCCGGCCCGCGTCCCGGCATCCGCCATGGCGAGCGCGGCCGCCGGCGCGACGGGCTTCGGCAGGCCCTTCGCCACCTTGGGGCCGCGGATCGCCGCGAAGGCGGAAGCGGTGCCGTGCCCCTCGCGCTCCAGGTGGCGGCCGAAGGAGCGGAGCGCGGCGAGCTGGCGCATGAGCGACCGGCTCTCGATCCCGGCACGCCGGCGATGCGCCAGGAAGGCGCGGATGTCAGCCGGCTTGAGGCCCGTGACGATCTTGGGCGAGGGCCGCTCTCCCAGATGCTCGACCAGGAAGATCAGGAACTGGCGCAGGTCGCGCGCATAGGCGTCCACGGTTTTCGGCGAGAGCCGGCGCTCCGCGCCGAGCGCCGACAGCCAGGATGCGACCGTGCGGTGGAGATCCCGCGTGCCGGGCAGCAACATCTGCGCTGCTTCAGCCTCGGAAGGCTGGCGCCTGATCCCTCCCCTGCAGGGGAGGGTGTCGGCCGCAGGCCGACGGGTGGGGGCCCGCTCTCCATCCCCCTCCGTCCGTCGCTGCGCGACGGCCACCTCCCCCTTCAGGGGAGAATCAGCGCGGAGTTGCTTCCCCATGCCTTAACCGCCATGTTCACGATCTGATCACACCCATCGTGACCGGTCCGGGTTGAGCCTTTCCGAATGACGGCGCGCGTCGCCGAGATCCTGATCCCGCTCGCGCTGGACCAGACCTACAGCTACGCGGTGCCCGAGGACCTCCCGCTCGCGGAGGGAGATCTGGTCGCAGTGCCGCTCGGGCCGCGGGAGCGCTACGGCGTCGTCTGGTCGCTCCGCCATGGCGCGGGCGACAACTTCAAAACGGTTTCAGGCAGGTTCGACGTCCCGCCCATGCCGGCCGCGCTGCGCCGCCTCGTGGACTGGCTCGCCTGGTACACGCTGGCGCCCAAGGGCTCGGCGCTGGCGCTCGCCCTCAAGGTGCCGGTCGATGCGCCCGAGACGATCCGGATCGGCGTGCGGCTCGCCGGCCCGCCTCCGAAGCGCGTCACGCCCGCCCGCGCCCGCGTCCTGGAAGCCGCGACGGGCGGGCTGGTCCATACGAAGCGGCAGCTCGCCGACGCGGCGGGCGTCGGTGTCGGCGTCATCGACGGCCTCGTGGACGAAGGCACGCTCGAAACCGTCGCGCTCAGGGCCGAGCCCGTGGCGGAGCGGCCCGATCCGGATTTCGCGCGCCCCGCCCTGTCCGAGCGGCAGCGGGCCGCGGCCGAGGTGCTCGCCGCCGCCGTGGCGACCGCGGCACAGGATCAGGGGAGCGCAGGATCACGGCATCCTGTGATCCTGGTGGACGGCGTCACGGGATCGGGAAAGACCGAGGTCTATTTCGAGGCGATCGCGGCGGCGCTGCGCATGGGCCGCCAGGCCCTGATCCTCGCGCCCGAGATCGCGCTCACCTCCGCCTTCCTGGACCGTTTCGCCGAGCGGTTCGGGACGCGGCCCGCGGCCTGGCATTCCGGCGTCTCCGGGAGGCGGCGCGAGCGTGTCCTGACGGGCGTCGCCTCCGGCGAGGTCGCGGTCGTGGCGGGGGCCCGCTCAGCCCTCTTCCTCCCGTTCCGGGACCTGGGCCTCATCGTGGTCGACGAGGAGCACGAGGCCGCCTACAAGCAGGAGGACGGCGTCTGCTACCACACGCGCGACATGGCGATTGTGCGCGGCCGCTTCGAGAACGCGCCCGTCATCCTCGCCTCCGCGACGCCGTCGATCGAGACGCGCGTGAACGTGCAGCGCGGGCGCTTCTCCCGGGTCGCCCTGCCCGAGCGGTTCGGCGGCCGCGCGCTGCCCGACATCGAGGCGGTCGATCTCCGCCGCGATCCGCCCGAGCGCGGGACCTGGATGTCGCCGCGCCTCGTGGAGGAGCTGCGCAGGACAACCGAGGCCGGCGAGCAGGCGCTGCTCTTCCTCAACCGTCGCGGCTATGCCCCGCTCACCCTGTGCCGGGCCTGCGGCCACCGTTTCAGCTGCCCGAACTGCTCGGCCTGGCTCGTCGAGCACCGGTTCCGGCGCGCGCTCGTCTGCCACCATTGCGGCCATGCCGAGCGCGTGCCGGAGACCTGCCCGGCCTGCGGCGGGGTCGAGACGATCGTGCCCTGCGGCCCGGGGGTGGAGCGCATCGCCGAGGAGGCCGCACGCCTCTTCCCCGAGAAGCGCCGCATCGTGCTGTCGAGCGACTTTCCGGGCGGGACCGAGCGGCTGCGCAACGAGCTCGCCGCCATCGCGGCCGGCGAGGCCGACATCGTGATCGGCACCCAGCTCGTCGCCAAGGGGCACAATTTCCCGAACATGACGCTGGTCGGGGTGCTGGACGGCGATATCGGCCTGACCTCCGGCGATCCGCGTGCGGCGGAGCGCACCTTCCAGCTCCTGCAGCAGGTGACCGGGCGGGCCGGGCGCGGGACGAAGCCCGGCCGCGCCTTCGTCCAGACCTACCAGCCGGACCATCCCGTGATCGCGGCTCTGCTCTCGGGCGATGCCGAGCGCTTCTACCGCGAGGAGACGGCCGCGCGCGAAGCCGCCGGCATGCCGCCCTTCGGGCGCCTCGCGGCCCTGATCGTCTCGGCCGCCGACCGGGCGGAGGCGGAGGCCTTCGGGCGCGCCCTCGCCCGTGTGGCCGAGCCGCCGCCCGGCGTCATGGTACTCGGCCCGGCCGAGGCGCCGCTCGCGCTGATCCGCGGCCGCTACCGCTTCCGCCTCCTGGTGAAGGCCAGCCGCGAGACGAACCTGCAGGACTATCTCCGCCACTGGCTCATCCGGACCGGCAAGCCGCGCGGTTCCGTGCGGGTCGCCGTGGATGTCGACCCGATGAGCTTCCTGTAAGAAGGTCCGAGGAGCCCCGACCCGAATGGCCGAGATCATCAACCTGCGCCAGGCCCGCAAGGCGCGCGAACGCGCCGAAGCCGAGCGGCAGGCCGAGCGGAACCGCGCGAAGTTCGGCCTGACCAAGGCCGAGAAGAAGAAGCGCGATGCCAACGACAAGCTGTCCGCGGCCCGCCACGAGGGCCACCGGCTGAAGCGGACGGACAAGCCGGATGCAGGCTGAGGCCGGCAGGCTGAAGAAGCGCTCGCTGACCATCGCCGGCCACCGCACCAGCGTCTCGCTCGAGGAGCCGTTCTGGGACGCGCTCGGCCGGCTTGCCCAGGCGCGCGGCCTCTCCGTCCAGGCGCTCGTGGCCGAGATCGACCGGGCCCGCGGCGGAAGCAACCTGTCCTCCGCCATCCGGGTCCACGTGCTCGCCGCCTATGTGGCCCGCGCCGGCGAGGCACTCTGAGGCCGCCTCACGGTCGATTCACCATGTCGGGATACCGCCGCGGGACGGCCGCATTCCTTTATGCTTCGTTCAGCCGCTAGCTCGACTTTGAGCGTCGGGCTCGCGCCGGCTTCCGGAGCGGCTCGGATGCGGCCGCCTGCCGGCGCGACCGAAAGGAGTCGAGAGCGATGCGCATACCCTATCTTCCCCCGGCCCTCGGGCTCGTTGCCTGCCTTGCGAGCGCGAGCCCGAGCCTGTCGGCCAATCCCGATTTCGACATCACGGGCACCTGGGCGGCCGAGGGCAAGGCCTGCTCGGAGGCGCAGCTCTTCGTCGAGTTCGACGGCCGCGACGTCCTCGCCTATTCGGGCCCGGCTGGGAAGGCGCGCGTCGCGGCCGACTACTCGACCGCCTTCGCGGGCGACCGGCTGACCGTGAACCTGACCAAGGCGGATTCGCGCGAGGGCGACGAATGGCGCTTCATTCTCGACGGCTCCAACAGGATGCGGCTCGATTCCGCCTTCTTCGCTCCGGCCGGCACGACCGGCGGGCTCATGAAGCTGACGCGCTGCCCGCGCGCCTGATCAGCCGCCCGAGGCCGCCCCGCCCTGCGCGGGCGGCCTGATATCGACCGGGGGCGCGAGGAGCGGCCCGCCCGGCCCGTCGGCCGGCCGCGCGCCGCCCATGATCTGCTCGGCGTCGCGCCGGGCCCGCTCGGCCTCCTCCCGCTGCCGCGCGAGCCGCGCCGCCTCCTCGGCCGCCGCGCGCCGCGCTCGGTCCATCTCGACCCGCGAATTGATCCGCATCCGCTCTGCCGCGTCGAGTTCGAAGGTCTCGATGCGGTCGAGCTCGCGCGTGAGCACCACGGAGGCGAGGCCGTTGGAGAGCGGCCCGACATCGAGCGTGCGCGCCGCCCGGCCGAGCGGCCCGGCCCAGCCGAGCGTCAGATAGGGCGCCGAGCCCGACCAGTTGCGGGGCGGCGCCTTCGCGGTGAGCGTGCCGCGGATGTCGAGGCTGAGCGTGCGGAGATCGAGCGCGGCCGATCCCTGCCAGGTCGCCGCGCCAGCATCCGCCACGAGAGGCGAGATGCGCAGGCCGCCGGACACGAAGGTGGCCTGGCCCATGGCCTTGACGACCCTGAGCGGCGCCCGGTCGAGCTCCTCGGCCGCGATGGCCTGGAGCCGCGCCGGGACCAGCGTGTCGTCGCCGCGCAGCGCGCGCTGGACGGTGCGTCCGATCGCCTCCGGATCGGCACCGGCGAGTTCCAGCTCCTCGAACTCCGCGGCGCCCGCGCCGCCCAGACTGGCCACGATGCCGGCGAGGCTCTCGCCCGATCCGCCGAAGCGAAGATTGCCGCTGATCCGCCCCTGCCGGACGGGACGGCCGACGAGATCCGGGAGCGAGGCCCCCGTCACCGTGCCCTCGCCGATGAGGGAGGCGAGCCCTCCCTGGCGGTTCACGCTGAGCGTCCCCGACAGCCGGCCGCCCAGGAACGCGCCCCCGAAATCCCGTATGGCGAAGCCGTCCGGGGTCGTCGCCAGCGTGAACTCGGCGCGCTGCGCCGCGAGCCCCCGCCCGAGATCGGCCGTGACCGCCCGCACGGCGACCGTACCGCCGACCGGCAGGTTCGGCGCATTCGGGAAGCGGGCGGCCGCCCACGGAGAGCCGGCGGGCGCCTCGGGGAGGCTGCCGAGCGCGAGAACCGAGGCGATCCAGGGCAGCGAGACCTGGCCGAGCAGCACGCGGCCGGAGACCTCGCGCAGGCTCGGGCCGGACAGGTCCGCGTCCACGACGCTTTCCCCCACGTGACCGGTCAGCTCCACCCGGGCCGCGCCTTCGCGGCGCCCGACGCGAAGCTTCACGTCGGCATCGACCGGCCCGGCCGCGCGCTGACCGATCGCCGGGAGGAGCGGCGCGATGTCGGCGGAGGAGAGCTGCGCTTCCCCGCTTTCGACCGCCGTGTCGCGAGGCGACAGGCCGAAGGGTTCGACCGTCGCGATGCGCAGTCCGGCGACGTCGCCCGCCAGGCGCATCGCGAGCCGCCCCGAGGCGTCCCGCCCGCCCTTCAGCTCGAGGCGCGCCGGGCGCGCGAGCGCGGGCGTGCCGAACCAGGCCCCGGCCTGTTCCGCCGTGAGCGTTGCGGAGATCTCCGCGACCCTTCCCTCGGCGGAGGTGATCTCCGCCTCGAGCCCGCCGCCTCCGGCGGAGCCGGAGACCTTCGTGACCAGCGCCGGCTCGGTCCCAGCAGCGGCAGGCGCCCGGGAGGCGAGCACGGCCGCATCCAGCGGGGCTTCGCGCAGGAATGGGGGCACGAGCTCGGCGAGGCCGCCCAGGGCGGCCCGCCCCACGAGGTCGATCAGCGGCGCGGCCCTCCTGGCCCGGAGACGCCCGCCGATGCGCCCGCTGCCGTCAGCCGTGATGCGGCCGCGCAGGCTCGCATTGGCGCCCGCGAGGTCGGTGATCTCCAGGAGGTCGATCGTGAGGCTCTGGCCCTCGGACGCGAACCGCGCCGCGACGCGCCCGCCCCGCTCGCCGACCCCGTACCCGACATTGCGGGCGTCGAGGATGAGGCCGAGATCGATCGCCCGGCCGGCATCGAAGAGCCCGGTGAGCTGCGGCAGGGCGTCGAGATCGAGCCCTTGGATCGCGACCTGCGCGTCGATCCTGGCGCGGGAGGCCGCCTCGGCGGCCGTGTAGCGGAGGGCGCCGGTCAATGTCGCGTCGCCGAGCCGGACCTGGAGGTTGCGGAGCGAGGCGACGGGATTGGCGGCCGTGATATCGGCCGAGGCCTCGAGCGCGCGCCCGGCGAGCGCGTCCCCGGAGAAGTCCGGGATACCGAACCGGCCGAGATAGGCCGCGAGCCTATCGGCCGAACGGGCGGACAGCGTGACCCGGCCATGGCCGCCGCCCCCCATGGCGAGCGACACCTCGCCGCTGGCGGACACGCGCGTCTGTCCGGGCGCGGTAAAGTCGAGCCGGTCGATGCCGATGCGGTCGCCGGCGAGCGTCGTCCGCGCCGATATCCCCGTCAGCTCCTCGCCGCCGAGCGCCAGACCGTCCAGGCGGAGCGACAGGTCGAGCGGCATGTCCGGCTGCGGCCGCCAGCGGCGGCGCAGCTCCTCGGAAGCTTCCCGGTAGGCGGCCGCGAGCCCGTCCCAGTCGAGGCGCCGCCCCTCCAGCGCGAGGGTGAGGCGCCCCGCATCGAGCGCGATCTCGCCCGTGCCGCCGAGCCGGAGCGTGGAGGCGCCCTCCCCCGCCTCGACCGAGACGCTGTCCAGCGTCGCGAGCCGGCCCGCGGTCTTGAACCCGGTCGAGACCGTGTAGGGAACGGGCACCGCCTCGCGCGCGCCCACCAGGCGGGCGGTCCCCTCCAGGCGCGGCAGATGGACGTCGCCGGGGCCGCGGTCGAGGAACATGCGGGCGTCGAGGGCGAGCCGGGGCAGGCCCTCGCCCTCCGTCGAGAGCTTCACGTTGGTCGGCCCGGAGAGCGCGATCTCGCCGGTGACGAGGCTGAAGCGGACCCCGCCGGCGAGACCTTCCGCCCGCCACGGCCCGGCGAGCGACTGCGACTGCAGCCGCACCTGCTCCGCATAGCCCTGGTCGGTCCGGCCCGTCTGCGGGTCGACCGTCGTGAGGAGAAGCTGGCCGACGGCGAGGTCCTCGAAGACCCAGGTGCGTCGCAGGGTGTCCTCGGAGAGCAGCGCGCGCGGGATGCGCCAGTCGCCCCCCGCTCCCGCCGGCAGCTTCAGCTCCAGCCGCTCGACCCGGCTCTGGAGGAAGCGAACCTCGCCCGAGAGGAGTGGCGTCAGCGCGACCTCGGCATCGACATGCCGCGCATGGAGCGAGGCGTCCTCGGCCGCGCCGTCGCCGACCCGAAGCCCTTCCACGGCGAGCCGGGGCGTCGGCAGCAGGCGGAGGTCGATGGCGCCGTCGGTCCGCACCGCGAGCCCCGTCGCGCGGGACAGCGCCGCGTCGACATAGGCGCGCTGGCTCCGCCAGTCCACGAAGGGTGGCACCGCCATCGCCGCGACCAGGGCCAGGATGACGATCCCGGCCAGGACGGTCAGCAGGTCGCGCAAGCGCCGGGCCCCCGCCGATCAGCCGTTCATGCGCCCACGATCTTGCCCGGATTCATGATGTCGTCCGGGTCGATCGAGCGCTTGAGGAGGCGCATGAGCCCGAGCGCGCTCTCGCCATGCTCGGCCTTCAGGTACTTCATCTTGCCCTGGCCGACCCCGTGCTCGCCCGTGCAGGTGCCCTCCATGGCGATAGCCCGCTCGACGAGCCGGTGCATGAAGTCCTCGGCCATCCTCACCTCGGCAGGGTCCTCCAGCATCACCAGGGGCATGACGTGGAAGTTGCCGTCTCCGACATGGCCGGCGATCGGCGCGACCATCCCGTGCTCCTCGATGTCGCGCTTGGTCTCGGCGAGGCATTCGGCGAGGCGCGAGATCGGGACGCAGACGTCGCTCGCGACGCCCTTCGCGCCCGGACGCAGCCCCAGCGACGCCCAATAGACGTCGTGCCGGGCCTGCCAGAGCCGCGAGCGCTCTTCCGCCCTGGTGGCCCATTCGAAGTTGCCGCCCCTGTACTCGGCGCAGATCTCGCCGAAGCGCTCGGCCTGCTCCTTCACCCCGGCATCGGTGCCGTGGAACTCGAAGAGGAGCAGCGGGGTCTCGGGGAGGGTGAGCCTGGAATAGGCGTTCACCGCCCTCACCTGCACCTCGTCGAGAAGCTCGATGCGGGCGATGGGCAGCCCGGACTGGATGGTGACGATCACCGCGTCGCAGGCATCCTTCACCGTCGGGAAGGAGCAGATGCCGGCCGAGATCGCCTCGGGGATCCCGTGCAGCTTCAGGGTGATCTCCGTCACGATCCCGAGCGTCCCCTCCGCGCCGACGAACAGGCGCGTGAGGTCGTAGCCGGCCGAGCTCTTCCGCGCCCGCGTGCCCGTCTTCACGACCGAGCCGTCCGGCGTCACCACGGTGAGCGCGAGGACGTTGTCCTTCATGGTGCCGTAGCGGACAGCATTGGTCCCCGAGGCGCGGGTCGAGACCATGCCGCCGAGCGAGGCATCGGCGCCCGGATCGATCGGGAAGAAGAGCCCGGTATCGCGGAGCTGCTCGTTCAGCTCCTTGCGGGTGATGCCCGGCTCGACCACGCAGTCGAGGTCCTCCGGATGCACGGCGACGAGCCGCTTCATCAGGCTCAGGTCGACCGACACGCCGCCAAAGGGGGCGTTGAGGTGGCCCTCGAGCGAGGTCCCGGTGCCGAAGGGGATCACGGGCACCCGCCGCGCCGCGCAGAGGCGGACGATCTCGGCCACCTCCTCGGCGCTCTCGGGCAGCACGACGATGTCCGGCGGCTGGTTGGCGAGCCACGTCGTGGTGTGGGCGTGCTGCTGGCGCACGGCGAGGCTGGTGACGACGCGGTTGCCGAAGCGCTTCGTCAGCTCGCCCGTGAGATCGGCGATGCTTGCCTCGTCCGGGCGCAGGCGCTGCGCTGGCCGAATGGGTGTGGCGACATTCATCACGGGCGTCCGGGCGAGGCGGCGATCAGGCCGGAATATAGCGCCCGGAGCCTAGCAGACGTGGCCGGGGCGCAACACTGTCGGCCCTCTCGCGCCGGCTGCGGCGGTTCGGCTCGCTACGCGGGACCGGACGCTTGGCCCGGCCGCCGCCATCGTGTGTAGCTGGAGGAAGCAGGAGGAACCCGTGCCGCCGGTCCAAGAGGAACAAGTCGTCGCGGAACAAGTCGTCGCGGAGCCCGTCTTCGTCTTCGCCCCGTTCGTGGCCTCGCCCGTGCGGGTCGAGCCCGGCTGGATCGACTATAACGGCCACATGAACATGGCCTATTACCACGTGCTCTTCGACCGGGCGGTGGACGAGGCCTTCGAGGTGGTGGGACTCGGGCCCGACTACCTGGCGAGCCGCAACGCCTCCTATTTCACGGCCGAGCTGCACACGACCTATCTCCGCGAGCTCCCGGCCGAGGCGGTGACCCGCACCACCGTCAGGATCGTCGACTTCGACGAGAAGCGGGTGCACGCCTATTTCGAGGCGCACCAGCTCGAGGAGGGCTGGGTCGCCGCCACCTGCGAGCAGCTCTTCCTCCATGTGGACATGACGACGCGCCGCGTGGCGCCGTTTCCCGAGGACATCCTGGCGCGGCTCGAGGCCGTGAAGGCCGTGCACGACCGCCTCCCCCGGCCGCAAGCCCTAGGGCGCAGCGTCGGGATCAAGGCGGGGCGGGTCGGCGCGGCCGGGTAGCGCTCAGCGGATCGCCGGGGCCACCGGCGGCGCGACCACCGGCGGGGGTGCCGAGCGGATCGCGTTCTCGTTGCGCAGCGAGTTGATCTCGAACTGGTTCTGCTGCGTCTGGATGCGCGACCGGCTCTGCGCGTTCAGCGAGTTGTTGATCGCGTTCGACTGCGCCTCGGAGCGGCTGGTCTCGGGCAGGCGCTCGATCTGCGCGAAGGCCGGGGCTGCCGCGAGCGCGGCCGCCGCGACGCCCATCATTATGAACCGCATGCTGCTCTCCTGAGCCGGTGCCCCGTCCCCATATGGGGCTCAACACCGTCGCGCTCCATCGGTTCGCGGTGGACTTCGCGAACACCGCGGCGGGCCGCGACCCTGCGCGCCTCGACGGCGTTCGCGATTTGATCCAGAGATGGGACGATGAATCGCGCCAGCGCCCTCCCCGCGCCCGACTTCGTCGAGCAACAGCCGGACGAGCCCCGCCGTCCCAGCCTGTCGGAACGGGCGCGCGCCGCCGTGGCGCCGCCCGCCGCCGGACCTGGCGGCTACATGGCCGGGCTGAACCCCGAACAGCGCCAGGCCGTGGAGGCGACGGAAGGGCCGGTTCTCGTGCTTGCCGGCGCCGGCACCGGCAAGACGCGGGTGCTGACGACCCGGATCGCGCACCTGATCGCGACCGGGAAGGCATGGCCATCCAACATCCTGGCCGTGACCTTCACCAACAAGGCGGCGCGCGAGATGAAGGAGCGCATCGCGGCCCTGGTGGGACCCGCGGGCGAAGGCATGCCCTGGCTCGGCACCTTCCACGCGATCGGCACCAAGGTCCTGCGCCGCCATGCCGAACTCGTCGGGCTCCGCTCGGACTTCACCATCCTCGGCGTGGACGACCAGCTCCGGCTGCTCAAGCAGGTCATCACGGCGGACGGGATCGACGAGAAGCGCTGGCCGGCGCGCGCGCTGGCTTCCTTCATCGACGGCTGGAAGAACCGCGGCCTGCAGCCGAAGGAGGTGCCCCCGGGCGAGGCCGCCTCGTTCGCCAATGGCCGCGGCGCCGCACTCTACACGGCCTACCAGGAGCGGCTGAAGACGCTGAACGCGGTCGATTTCGGCGACCTCCTGCTCGAATGCCTGCGGCTGTGGCGCGACAATCCGGACGTGCTTGAGCAGTACCACAACCGCTTCCGCTACATCCTTGTGGACGAGTACCAGGACACGAACGTCGCGCAGTATCTGTGGCTTCGGCTGCTCGCCCAGGCGCGAAAGAACCTGTGCTGCGTCGGCGACGACGACCAGTCGATCTATGGCTGGCGCGGCGCCGAGGTCGACAACATCCTGCGCTTCGAGCACGATTTTCCGGGCGCGACCGTGATCCGGCTGGAGCGCAACTACCGCTCGACCGGGCACATCCTGGCCGCCGCCTCGGGCCTGATCGCCAGGAACCAGGACCGGCTCGGCAAGACGCTGCATACCGAGGACGAGCCCGGCGACAAGGTGACGATCACGGGCGCCTGGGATTCCGAGGAGGAGGCGCGGCTGATCTCGGAGGAGATCGAGGCGATCCAGGCCAGGAAGGAGAGGCTCTCCGAGGTCGCGGTGCTGGTGCGCATCTCGGCCCAGATGCGCGAGCTCGAGGACCGCTTCGTCCAGCTCGGCCTGCCCTACCGGGTGATCGGCGGCCCGCGCTTCTACGAGCGGGCCGAGATCCGCGACGCGCTCGCCTATCTGCGTGCGACCGCGCAGCCGGCGGACGACCTCGCCTTCGAGCGCATCCTGAACGTGCCGAAGCGCGGCCTCGGCGAGGCCTGCCTGCAGCGGCTGCACGCCCATGCGCGCGCCGCGCGCGTGCCCCTGATGCAGGCCGCGCGCTACCTCGCCGAATCAGACGAGATGAAGCCGAAGCCGCGCAAGGCGCTGCGCGACCTGATGGCCTCCTTCGACCGCTGGCGCTCGCTCATGGACCGCACCGCGCATCACGACCTCGCGGCGCAGATCCTGGAGGAATCCGGCTACACGGATATGTGGCAGAAGGAAAAGTCGGCCGATGCCGCCGGGCGGCTCGACAACCTCAAGGAGCTGGTGCGCTCCATGGAGGAGTTCCCGGACCTCGCCGCCTTCCTCGAGCACATCTCGCTCGTCATGGACGCGAACGAGACCGAGGGCCAGGACCGCGTCTCGATCATGACGCTCCATGCCGCCAAGGGGCTCGAATTCGACACGGTGTTCCTGCCCGGCTGGGAGGAGGGCCTGTTCCCGAACCAGCGCGCGCTCGACGAGAACGGCCGCGCCGGTCTCGAGGAGGAGCGCCGCCTCGCCCATGTCGGGCTGACGAGGGCCAAGAAGCGCGCCAGGATCTACTTCGCCACGAACCGGCGCGTGCACGGGCTGTGGAACACGACCGTGCCCTCCCGTTTCATCGACGAATTGCCGGAGGCCCATGTCGAGGTGACGGAGGCGCCCGCCGCCTATTCTGCCGGCCGCGCCTCGCGCTTCGAGGGCATGACGCCGTTCGGTTCGAGCTACGCGACGCCGGGCTGGCAGCGCGCCCAGGCGCGCGCCGCCTCGGGCGGCGGGTTCGGCGCGAGCCAGTGGACGCAGGCCGCCGGCATGGCGGACGAGGACAGCCGCGGCGGCTTCTCGGACGACGGCTATTCCGGCCGCTGGGGCGATGGCAGCAGCCGCTCTCGCTACAACGAGGGCTTCGGCACCTCGACGCGCGGCCCGCGCAAGGGCCCCGGCGGCCGCAGCGGCCCGATGCTGATCGAGGGCGAGATCCTGGCGAAATCCACCGGCGCCCCCTCCGCCTACGAGATCGGCAACCGCGTCCTGCACCTGAAATTCGGCCCCGGCACCGTGGCGGCAATCGACGGCAACAAGCTCACGGTCGATTTCGACAAGGCCGGCCGGAAGATGGTGCTGGACAGCTTTGTGGAGCGGGCGGGGTGAATCGCATTGCGTTCCGCTCGGTCCCGGGACCGAGCGGCGGTTGCCGCGAGGGCATCCGTCTCACCTCCTAGCCTGCCGGCAGGCTGAGCCCGAAGCCGAGCGCGAGGCTTGCCAGGAACGACCACGCGGCTTCGTCGAACCCGGTGAGATGCGGCGCGAAGGGGCTTTGCCCCTGCAGAAACGCGAGCGCGAGCGAGGCGAACCCGGCCACGAGCAGCAGCGCCGCGAGGGCCGCCGGAAACGTCCCAGGTGGAGCAAGGCTCGCGAAGCAGGTGCAGAAGGCCACGATCATGGCCCAGCGATGTACGGTCTCCCGGTTGCGCTCCTCGGGCCTGCGGCGATCGTGAGGGCCGCGGAACAGCCGGAGGGAGCTACGCCAGTCGCCGGGATTGAACGCCGTCATCCCGCACGCCTCCGAAACGCTCGCCGACGCTCGCCCCGTATCGTCTCGAGCGCGGCCCGATACTCGCCCGCCGCGAGCGCGTCGATGACGGCGTCCGCACGCGATTCGGCCGCGATCTCGGCAGGAAGCCCGCCCTTCGCGAGCTGCTCGATGGCAAGCGCGTCACGCGCCCAGGACAGGAGCAGCGCACGCTTCTCGTCCGGCCACAGATCGGGGTCGCAGGCGACCTCGCGCGGGCTCGCGTAGAACTCGGCCGGATGGGCGAGCGCCTCGGCGAGCGGCGGCCGGGGCCGCCGCCCGCCGGCGAAGCCGGCCGGCCGAGCCGGGCTCGGTACGACGCCCGTCTCTCCGGACATGTTCAGGCCCTCCGCCCCGCGTAAGGGACCTCGCCCGGACGCCCGGGCCGGTCCGAAGCGGGCACGGAACTCCGCCTCACGACTTCGCGGCCGAGGAACCGGACGCCCCGGCGCCGCCGATCGGGATGCGCTTGGCCCGCTCCTCGGCCTTGGCCGATTTCGGCAGCGTGATGCTCAGGACGCCATTCCTGAAGCCGGCCTGCGCCCTGCTCTCGTCCACCTCGAAGGGCAGCGAGAGGCTGCGCTCGAAGCGGCCATAGTAGCGCTCGCTGAAATGCTTGTCCTTGTCCTCCGTCTCCGAGCGCTTCTCGCCCCGGATGGTCAGGACGTCGCCGTCGACCGTGACCTCGACATCCTTCTCTTCGAGGCCCGGCAGCTCGGCGGAGACGCGCACCTCGTTGTCGTTCGCGGTCACCTCCAGGCTCGGCCAGGACGCTCCGCGCCCGAACACGGACGGGATGCTGCCGTCGAAGCCCTTGAAGACGTCATCGAAGAGCCGGTTTACCTCGCGATGGAGCGCGAAGAAGGGGGTGAGCTCGCCGCCGCCCGCCCGTTCGGACGGAAGCGGCGAGCGCGTGCGACCCCAAGGCATGAGATCCCTGACTGCCATTCTGTCCTCCTGTGCTGCTGCGAGATGGGTCCCACGGGCGGGGCGCCCGCGGGACGATCGCCCAAGGTCAGGCCGCCTTGGCGATCCCGATCTGGGGCTGGGCGGCGTTGTCCTGCCGGATGGCCTTCTGCCCGCCGGTTGCGATCTCGATCCGGCGCGGCTTCAGCGCCTCCGGCACTTCGCGCTTCATCTCGATGGTGAGCAGGCCGTTCTCCAGGTTCGCGGCCAGCACCTTCACATGGTCGGCAAGGTTGAAGCTCTGCTTGAACGAGCGGGTCGCGATCCCGCGATGCAGAACCTCCACGCCCTCGGGCTCGGGATGCTTCTGGCCCGAGACGACGAGCGTATTGCCCTGCTGGACCACCTGGATTTCAGACTCGCCGAACCCCGCCACCGCCATCGAGATGCGGTATTCGTCCTCGCCCGTCTTCTCGATGTTGTAGGGCGGCCAGCTCCCCATGCCCTCGGCGCGCGCGGCCTGCTGCAGCATGTCGAACAGCCGGTCGAAGCCGACCGTCGAGCGGTAGAGAGGCGTAAGATCGAAGCCCATAGCCATATCCTCCAATGAGCAACATGGATATGAGAGCGCCGGACACCCCCGGCGCCCGCTGCCAAGCCTCACAAGGCCTTGGCGGATAATGAGCTAGGTGCGGCCTGGCGGCTGTCAAGGGTATCGCGCCGGCCCCGCGGAGGGCCTTCGGAAGGACGGCGGCTATGTCGGTTGGCGACCCTTTCAAGCTTGCCCGCTTCCTTGCGGCGCAGGAATCCGTGTGGGAGCGGGCGCTTGCGGAGCTCGAGGCCGGGCAGAAGCGGAGCCACTGGATGTGGTTCGTCTTCCCGCAGCTCGCCGGGCTCGGGCATTCCCCGACCGCGCGCCTCTACGGCATTTCGGGGCTCGACGAGGCAAAGGCCTATCTCGCCCACCCGGTTCTAGGATCGCGGCTCATCGCCTGCACGCAGGCCGTCCTGGGCCTGGAAGGCCGCTCCCTCCGGCAGATCTTCGGCTCGCCCGACGACCTCAAGTTCCGCTCCTGCATGACGCTGTTCGACGCCGCGGCGGAAAGGCGGGAGGGCGCGTTCCGGGCGGCGCTCGGCCGCTATTGCGACGGCGATCCCGACCCGCGCACGCTGGAGCTGCTGCATCCGGGATAGCGGCGGCGCGCCTGCCGGGCCGCCCCGTTTGACAAGCGGGGCCGGATGGCCGAGCCTTGCCGCATGAACGCCCTGGCGCTCCTTCTCCGCCCGCTGCACCGGGCCGGTCGTCTCATCGCGGGCTCTTAGGCCCCGGATTCGGCGTTCCGTCGCGGCCGGATTCGGGGCCGCCCTCCACCAACGTCAATCGAGGTCTCGCGCGCCGCCCGAAGCGGCCGCAGGGCCCGTGCGCTCGCGACGCGCATCCACTCGACCCGGACTGAGAGGAACGGCACATGTCTCGACATCACACCGCGCGGAAGCCGCGCATCACGCTGAGCGCACAGGATTACGAAGCCCTGTCCCGCCTCGTCAGCTCGGCCGAGCACACGATGCCGGACGTGGCCGCCTTTCTGCAGGGCGAACTCGACCGCGCCCATGTGCTGCCGCGGGGCCGGCGCGCCCCGGGCCACGTCGCCATGGGCTCGCGGCTCTCGTACCGGGACGAGACCACCGGTCGGGTCCAGCACGTCACGCTCGTTCATCCGCCCGAGGCGGACATCTCGCAGGGCAGGGTCTCGGTGCTGACGCCGATCGGGGCCGCGCTGATCGGGCTCAAGGCGGGCGATGGCATCGATTGGACCACGCGCTCGGGCGACGTGCGGCATCTCACCGTGCTCGAGGTGGAGGACGAGACCGCCTCCCCCGCCGCGCCGGAAACGGCCCTTCCTGCCTGAACCGGCGAGGGAGCGCCGGCACTTGTGCCGGCCGCTGCGCGGCCCGCCCGCCCTTCCAGCGGGATCTTTCCGTCAGCCCTCCTCGCCGCCGGCGATGGCCGCGAGCAGGGCCGCATCCTCCATCCTTCTCCAGTCAGGCGGAAGCGCGAACCGCCGCGAGCGCGCTCCGCCGGAGGGCGTGCACACGACCTGAACCTCGTCCGCACCCTCGACTCGGGCCGCCTGCTGCTTCTCCGGCGAGTTCCCGAGGCCCGCGAAGGCCTGGATGCAGGTCCAGGTGACGCCCTCCGCATCCGTCACCTCGCGCGCTTCAGCTCCCATCGCCCCTACCCCGTGCCCGGCAAACGTCGCCCCGCGGCGTCGATCCGGCGCAACGGAACGTCAGGGGCGGCCTCATGGTTCAGCTTGTGCCGAACCGGACCAATTCGATGAACACAGCGAACCTGCAGCTCGAAGGTGTCTATGCCGCGATCGCAGCCCTGATGGCGGCCTTGCGGGACAAAAATCTTCTCTCGGAAGGCGAGATCGACGCCGCGCTGGCACATGCGGAGCGATGCCTCGCCGAGGACGGCGCGCGACCGTCCGAGCTTTCGGCCAGCAACGTGGAGGCAATCCGCTTCCCGCTGCGCCTCCTGCGACTGGCGAACAGCCGCTCGGCCCGAGGCGAGGATTGCACCTTCACGCGCCTCGCCGCGGAGGTCGGCCGGCGCAAGCCGGATACGGAGCGGACGGCCGGGGCGGGTTCCTGAGCGCGGCGGCAGCTCTGCGGAAGGCTCTTGCGCGCCCACCATCCCGGCGCGATCGCGTGGCATGAGGCGCGGCGAGGCGGTATCATTCCGCCATGAGCGACGAGCGTTCCTTCCCCGATCTGTCGAGGCGCAGGCTGCTTGCGGGCGCGGCCGCCTGGGCCGCCCTGCTGGAGGCCTCCGCCCCGGCCGCCGCGCAATACCGACGGCGGGAACTCCATGACGACCCCTATTACCCGAGCGCGGAAGACGACCTCTGGCAGGGCCGCTACCGCGCTCCGCCGCGCGATACGTTCTACGACACTCAGGTCCAGCAGGACTACCACATCCACGACCCCTTCGGATCGGGTCAGGCGGGCTCGGCCGATCCTTACGGGCACTACCCGTACGGCCAGCGCCGCCGTGCGCCGGCCGACGGCAGAACCGGACCTGTCGACACGCCCGTGGCAGGCAGTGCCTTCGACTACAGGCGCATCTACGGCCGCATCACCACGGAGCCCTACCCGGTTCCGGCCTTCAACTACGCGCGGATCAATCCGGAATACCTCCGCCGCGAGGTCGCCTACCGGGGGAGCGAGCCGCCCGGGACGATCGTGGTCGATCCGCGCTCGCGCCATCTCTACTTCGTGCAGGGAAGCGGGCAGGCGATCCGCTACGGCGTCGGGGTTGGCCGGCAGGGCTTCTCCTGGTCGGGCGTCGCGACCGTGAACTCGAAACAGGCCTGGCCGGACTGGTATCCGCCCAAGGAGATGATCGCGCGCGACCCGAAGCTCGCACGCTCGCTGACGGAGCTGCAGAGCGGCATCGGCATGCATGGCGGGCCAGGCAACCCGCTCGGCGCCCGCGCGCTCTATCTCTGGCAGGGCAACAAGGACACTCTCTACCGCATCCACGGCACCACCGAGCCGTGGACGATCGGCACGTCCGTCTCCTCCGGCTGCATCCGGATGGTGAACCAGGACGCGATCGATCTCTACAACCGCGCGGAGATCGGAGCGCAGGTGAAGGTCCTGGGCTGATAAAGGCGCTCCCGGCCCGGGCGGACCGGGAGCCTCTCGAGCGTCAGATCGTGAGCGTGCCGGCTTTCGCCGCGGCGTAACGCTCGGCGACCTTGGGCCAGTTCACGACGTTCCACCAGGCCCTCAGGTAGTCGGGGCGGCGGTTCTGGTATTTCAGGTAGTAGGCGTGCTCCCACACGTCGTTGCCGAAGAGCACGCGCTGCCCATCCATGAGGGGCGTGTCCTGGTTCGGCTTGGTCACCAGGGCGAGCTTGCCCGTGCGGTCGACGGTGACGAAGACCCAGCCCGAGCCGAAGACGCGGCCGCCTGCGGCGTTGAAGTCCTCCACCAGCTTGGAATAGCCGCCGAGATCGCGGTCGATCGCCGCCTTCACCTCGCCCGTTGGCTCCCCGCCCGAGCCGCCCATCACCTGCCAGAACATGGTATGGTTAGCGTGCCCGCCGCCGTTGTTGCGGATTGCCGTGCGGACCGTTTCCGGCACGCTGCCGAGGTTGGCGAGGATCTCTTCCAGCGGCTTCCGGGCAAGGTCTCCGTGATCCTTCAGGGCGTTGTTGAGGTTGGTCACGTAGGCCGCGTGGTGGCGGCCGTGATGCAGTTCCATCGTCTGCGCGTCGATATGCGGCTCGTTCTTGCTGGCTGCATAGGGCAACGGGTCGAGGCGGAACGGGCCGCTCGGCGCCTGGGACTGCGCAGGGGCCGGCCGCACGAGCGGGGTCGCGGCGAGCGCGGCGAAGCCGGCCAGGATCGAACGGCGGTGAAGGGCTGTCATTCGGTTCCTCCTTGGAGCGAGGCGCATCGGGTGCCCGCCGGGATTGTAGGGTGGCGTTGAAGGCCTTCTCGTGACTGCGGCGCGCGGCCACATTGCGCAGGTGGTGGCTCCGGCACGCGACACCAAGGCCCGCCATCACGCGCCCGCCTCACGGCCGCGTGAGCGCCCGCCCGTCAGGGATTGAACAGGAGATTCGGCAGGAAGAGCACGAGGCCCGGCAGGAAGATGAGGGCGAGCGTCACGATGGAGACCGCGATCAGGAAGGGCACCGATTCCCGCGTGTACTCGCCGATCGGGCAGCGCAGAACCTGACATACGACGAACATCGCGCCCCCGACCGGCGGCGTGTAGTTACCGATGGTCGCCGCGATGATGAAGACGAGCCCGAAATGCACGGGATCGATGCCGTATTGCGTGATGAGCGGCAGGAAGATCGGCGTGAGCATGATGATGAGCACCGAGCCTTCCATGAAGGTCCCGGCAACCAGGATGAACAGCACGACGAGCACCATCACGATGTGCGGCTCGTCGGTGAGGCCGAGCATCCAATTCGAGATGGCCTCGGGCACCTGCTCGAAGATGATGCCGTAGCCGAAGACGGCCGAGAGCGCGAGGAGGAACATCACCGCGCCGATATCGATCAGGCTCGATTCCACCGCCTCGACGAAGCTCTTCGCCGTGAGCATGCGGTAGGCGAAGAATCCGACCACGACTGCATAGACCGCCGCGAAGGCGCCGATCTCGGAAGGGGTGAACACGCCGAAGCGCAGCCCGAGCAAAAGCACGATCGGGAAGAGAAGCGCCCAGATGCCGCCCCAGGCCGCGCCCGCCACTTCGCCCACGCTCGGCCACGTCTTCCGCTCTGGTGCATAGCCGCGCCGGCGTGCCGTGATGGAGATCGCGACGGCGAGCGACGCCCAGAGCATGAAGCCCGGGATGACGCCTGCCGCGAAAAGGCGTCCGATCGAGACCTGCCCGACGGTGCCGTAGAGGATGAAGCCGATCCCGGGCGGGATGATCGGCGCCATCAGCGAGCCGTAGGAGAGGACGCCCGCCGCATAGCCCTTCGAATAGCCGCGCTTCAGCATCTGTGGCCCGAGGATGCGGGCGTTCATGGCGGCATCGGCGATCGATGAGCCGGTGACGCCGCTCATCAGGGTGGAGAGCGCGATCGAGGTCTGGGCGAGCCCGCCGCGGAGCCGCCCCGTCAGGACGGAGGCGAGCTTCAGGAGGTTCTGCGTGATCCCCGAGCCGTTGAGGAAGTTGCCTGCCAGGATGAAGAGCGGAACCGCAAGCAGCGCAAAGTTCTGCGTCTCCGTGACCGTCAGTTGGATGGGGATCGTCGCCGGAAGCTCAGGATTCTGGATGAAGAACACCACGCCCGCGATCCCGACCGCGAACGCGATGGGCATCCCGATCAGGAGCAGGACGGTGAAGGCGAGGAGAACGAGGACCATCAGACGACGTCCACCGCGCGATTCGCCTCGTGCTCCCCCCGCAGCTCGGCCAGGATCTTGCGGACCGTCGTGAGCAGAAGCAGCGCCGCGCCGACCGGCAGGCTCATGGTCACCCAGGAATAGCTGACGCCGGGGATGCCCTGGAAGCTGCGGATGCGGCTCACCCAGGAAAGATACACTCCCATGCCGACAAGATAGGCGAGAAAGGCGACGATCAGCGCATAGTTGACGAAGCGAAGGGCGAGCTGGAAACGCTCGGGCAGCCGCTCCGTCAGGACCTCCATGGCCATCAGGCTGTTGTTGCGCCAGGCGATGTCGGCGGCCAGGAAGCACGCCCAGGCGAAGAGGCAGGTCGCCAAGTCCGTCGTCCAGTTCAGCGGCATGTGGGCCAGGCGGGCGAGCCCGCCGAGCAGGATGAGGAGGACCATCGCGACCAGGAAGGTGCCGGCAACCACCGCCTCCCCGCGGCACAAGAAGTCGTAGGCCCGCCTCATCGTAGACACCCCGTCAGACTGCCGTCAGCGGCCGATCTCGGCCTCGACGGCCTTCTTCAGGTCCATCAGCCCGAGCTTCTCGTAAGCGGCGTTGCCGGCCGCCTTGAAGGCTGCGAGGTCGACATCCTCGACGACCGTCATGCCCCGGCTCCTGAGCTGCGTCCTGACATTCGCTTCCGATGCGAGGATCTTCTCGGAGGTTTCCCGGCCCGCCCTGCTGCACTCCTCGACGAGGACGGTCTGGTATTCGGCGGGCAGGCCGTCGAAGAACTTCGAGCCGACCACCTGGAAGTTCACCAGCATGATGTGCTTCGTCTCGTTGGCGAATTTCAGCACTTCGTAGAAGCGCCCGGCCGGGATGTTGTTGTAGACGAGCTCGACCCCGTCGATCGCCTGCTGCTGCAGCGCCGGATACATCTCGCCGAAAGCCATCGCGGTCGGCGCAGCGCCGAGCGCCCGGATCGATTCCTGCCAGATCGGCGCCGGCGGGGTGCGGATGCGCAGCCCGGCGAGATCGGCCGGCTTGCGGATCGGCTTGTTGGTGAAGAAGTGCCTATAGCCCTGCACCCAGTCGAAGCAGACGACCTTGAGCCCATGCTGCCTGGCGAGTTCATCGGTCGCTTTCACGATGGTCGGCGCCTTGCCGAGCTTCTCGACATCCTCGAGCGACGTCGCGAAATAGGGTCCGTTCAGGACCGCAATGCTTTTGACGTAGTTGCCGAGGCGGGCCGCATCCGTGTTCTGGCCGATCGCCGCACCCTGGCGCATCTGCTCGATGATGTCCTCCTCCACACCGAGCTGGGCGGAGTGGAAGACCTGTATCTTGAGGCCGCCCTTGGTGCGCTCCTCGACGCGCTTGGCCCAGTCCTGGAAGCCGCGATGGAACGGCTCGTTCGGCCCGAGCACGTGGTTCAGGCGCAGCGTGAAGGTCTTCTGCTGGGCCTCGGCGGTCGAGCCGGCCAGGGCGGCCGCGGCGAAGGCCATGCCGAAGGCGGCGGACAAGTAACGCGCTTTGTTCATCCTTCCCTCCCGTTTCACCGGCAGCGATCGCGAAGCTGCCGTCCGTTCAGCCGTCATGGCGCACCCGTCCCGAGCCGCTCCGGCACGCCGAGACCGAACCGGGCGGCGATCTCGCCGAACGCGGCCAGGGTGTCCGGATCGATCGGCAGGCCGTCCCTGTCCCGCCCCTCCGCCTCGGCCCATTCGCGGTCGCCGGGGGCGAGCACCGTTCCGCCCTCCACGGCCCGCGACGCCCGAAGCGCGCCAAGGTAGCGCTCCATCCCGGACCGGAACACGGCCTCGTCGATGAAGGCGCCGGGCCGCATGGCGAGCACGAACGCGCCCATCTCGCGCGGCGTGGACAGGTCCGGTCCGCCCATGGGCAGGATCTCGGGGCTGAGCCGCATGCCCGTCAGGACCGCGCTCAGGATCTCGGCCAGCCCCGCAAGGCCCGCGCCCTTGAAGCCGAAGGAACCGCCGAGCGGGGCCAGCATCTCGACCGCGAAAGGATCGCAGGTGTCGCGGCCCGCACCATCCGATGCGGCGCCGGGCGGGAGGTCGCGCCCGAGGCCGCGGTAGAGAAGCACGCGGTTATACGGGATCGCGCTCGTCGCCATGTCGAGCAGCCACGGACGTCCCGCGCCAGCCGGCACGGCCACCGCCAGCGGGTTGGTGCCGTGAAACCGCTCGGCGCCCTCGTGCAGGCGGACGAAGCTGTCGGAATTGCAGGCCGCAAGGCCGATGAATCCGGCCTCCGCAGCCGCAAGCGCGTAGGCGCCGGCCGCGCCGAAATGCGAGGTGTTGCGGATCGCGACCGCCCCGAGCCCGAACGGCCCGGCGAGTTCGACGGCGCGCTCCATCGCTGCATAGGCCGCCCGCGCGCCCTGGGCATGGTCGGCGTCGAGCATCGCGACCGCTCCCGCCCCGGTTTGGAAGCGCAGATTCGGCCGGCCGTTCACGCGCCCGCCCTCGATTACCCTGGCGTAATGCGGCAGGAGCCGGAAGCCGTGGCTGTCGATGCCGAGGCGCGAAGCGTGCAGCATGGAGCGCGTCGCGGCATCCGCGCTCGGCTCGTCTGCACCCGCCGCCGCGAGCGCAGCACGCGAGAAGGCAGCGAGCGCGCTGGCGGAAAAGCGCAACCCGCCCGGAGCGGCCACGATCTCGAGCGCGGCGCTCACAGCGTCTGCCCCCCGTCGACGACCATCACGGTGCCAGTCGTAAAGGCGGATTCGGGGCTTGCGAGATAGACCGCCGCAGCGGCCATCTCCTCCGGCGTCCCGAGCCGGCCCATCGCCTGCCTCGCGACGAACTCGCGCCGCCGCGCCTCCGGGTCGGGCGCGCTCCGGATGCGCTCCTCCAAGGAGGGCGACAGCGTGGTGCCCGGGCAGAGCGCGTTGCAGCGGACGCCGTCCGCCACGTGGTCGCGCGCGACCGCCTTCGTCAGGCCGATCACGGCCGCCTTGCTGGCGCCGTAGGCGGCGCGACCGGCCACGCCCGTGATGCTGGAGGCCACGGAAGCCACGTTGACGATGGAGCCCGAGCGCCGCTCCAGCATCCCGGGCAGGGCCGCCTTGATGGTGTGGAACATCGAGGTGACGTTCTGGTCGAAGCTCCGCGCCCAGTCGGCGGCGCTCGTCTCCAGGAGCGTGCCACCATGCACCCAGCCGGCGCAGTTCACCAGGATGTCGAGCGGGGACGCGTCGCCGACAATGCGAGCGACCGCCTCTCCGTCCGTGACGTCCAGGGCGATCGGCGTGATCGATCGCGAGATCGTGCGCAGATCGGCGAGCTTGGCGGCCGTCCGGCTCGCGGCGAAGACCTGCGCCCCTTCCGCCGCGAAGGCGAGCGCGACGGCGCGGCCGATCCCCTGGCCGGCGCCCGTCACGAAGGCGGTCAAACCGCGCAGCCTTCCGCTCAAGAACGCTTCCTCCCGGCCAGAGATGTTCAATGCATACACTGGCCGATCAGGATGTAACCGGGCCCGCTGCGAGTTGACAAGCACCACCAACGGCGAATCCCTTGGCGTCCACGGGCGGCAAGATGGCGGAGAGAGAGCATCACGGCGGAAGCGGCGGCAGGACCGCTCCAGGGCCGCCGAAGACCGGCCTTGCGACGACGCATGGCACGGTCGCGAAGCTGCACGACCAGGCCTTCGCGATCCTGGCCAGCCGCATCCGCGCCGGGACGATCCCGCATGGCGCGCGGCTGCTCGAATCGCGCGTCGCCGCCGATTTCGGGATCAGCCGCGCTCCGGCAAGGCAGGCGCTCGCGGCTCTCGCCGAGGCTGGCTTGGTGGAGCGGGCGAGCGGGCGCGGCTATCTGGCGATCGGAAGGGGCGAGAGCGGCACCGGCGCCGCTCCCGCTCCGGAGCCGGTGCAGCTATCCTCCGCCGCCGGCTGGGAGAGGATCTACGCCGAGGTCGAGACGAGCATCGTGTCGCGCACGGCCTTCGCGAGTTGGCGCGTGATCGAGGCCGAGATCGCCAAGCATTACGGCGTGAGCCGCACGATCGCGCGCGACGTGGTCGCCCGCCTGAACCAGCGCGGCGTCATCCGCAAGGACGAGCGCGCGCGCTGGTACGCGCCAGGCCTCACGCACGACCATGTGGCCGAGCTCTACGAGATGCGCTGGACGCTGGAACCGGTCGCCCTGCTGAAGGCCGCCGATGCCGCGCCGCCCGAACTCGTGCGGCGGCTCAGGGCGAATATCGAGGCGGCGATCTCGGAGGCCGAAACGCTCGGCGGAGCCGAGCTCGACGCTCTCGAGGCGGAGCTCCATGTCGAGCTCCTCGGCTTCTGCGGGCAGCGCACGTTGATGGAGGCGCTCCGTTCCTACCAGTCGCTGCTCGTCGCGCACAGCTTCCTGTACCGCTGGCTGCCTCCGCTTTATCCGTCCGAGCCGTTCCTCCCCGAACACCTCGCGGTGCTCGAGGCGCTTGACGAGAACCGGCGCAAGGCCGCCGCGGCGGCCTTGCGCGAGCACCTGCAGGCCTCGCTCGCGCGGGCGCTCACCCGGATCGACGCCGTTGCGGCCGATATCAGGCCGGAGCCGCTGCCCTACCTGTCCGTGCTGCCCTGACCTCGCCCGTCAGGTCTTCGGAGGGGTCAGATCCTTCAGCTCGGCCACCTGCTTCTCCATGATGGCGGCCTGCTCGCGCACGAAATCCACCTGGAGACGCGTCGCCTCCTTCAGGTCGGGCGCGCGCACGAGCTTCCGCGCGAAGTCGAAGATGGCCGAGATGTTCTGCTCGGCGAAGCCGAAGCCTCGCGACACCGCCTGACCGGGCGGCGTATCCGCCGTCTTGGCGCTGGTCTGGATGGACTCGGCGGTCTTGCGCGCGGCGTCCAGCAAGGTCCCGACCGCACTGCGCGCCTGCTCCACGCTCTTCTCCGCGAAGTCCCGGACCGAGCTCGGGATCTCCGTCTTCGCATCCTTGTCGTCGCTCATGACCTCACCTCCCGGCCCGCATCGGCCGCGCAGCGTGCTGCGGTCAGACGAACGGGTCAATCGCGCGTGGACTGCGCCGGTTCGCCACAAGCGGAGGCTTTGGCGAGATCGCGTTCTCGGTCCATGAAGGGGCGACATCTCCTCGAGTGGAGCGATTCGGGTGAGCGAGAGATCGCGGCCGCCCGGCCTCGACAAGCTGGCAAAGGATGGGCTGAAGCTCGCCGGGCGCCTCGCGATAGGCTTGGCGAGCCTGCCGCTGATCGGGCTCGCCCTGGCCGGCAGCGCAGGACGCGAGCGCCGGCGCGGATCCGGCGAGGCACCCGGCCCGGAGGCGCCTCGTCCGGATCCCGGTCCGCCGCTCGAGGAAGCCGCCGGCCAGCCCGGACGGGCCGAGATCGAGACGGCGCTGGAGAAGCTCGCGGAAGCCTCCATCGCGCGAGGCGGACCGGCGCAGGCGAAGGTCCGATCGCGTGCGCGGGTGAAGCCTCGGAAGTCCTCGCCTCGCCGTGCCCCGGCCACGCCGCGGCCGGACCGCGACCATCCGGATGCGCCACGCTGAGCGCCTCGCCTGAAATGCGCGCCGGGCATGGTTCGGTCCGCGCACCGGCGTCCGGGCCAGTCGACGCCGGACCGGCCGGGCTGCTAGCCTCTTCCGGAGAGGCGCGAACCCAAGCCGCTGCATGCTGAAATCGGCCTTTGCGGCTGCCCGAGACAGGCAGCGGCTCCAGCAGATCGTGGGCGTCCTCATCGCTTACGGGGTGACGAACGTCGTCGACAAGCTCGGGCTGAGGGCGATCGCGCCGCTCGCCCGCTGGCGCAGCCCAGCCGTCGACGTCTCCCGGCTCTCCCAGCCCGAGCGCGTCCGGCGCGCCATCGAGGCGCTCGGCCCGACCTTCATCAAGCTGGGACAGATCCTAGCGAGCCGGACCGACCTGCTCCCGCCGGTCTGGACGGACGAGCTCAGCAAGCTGCACAGCCGGGTCGTCCCGCTCCCTTGGGAAGACATGGAGCCGCAGCTCGAGGCGGCGCTCGGCGGCCATCCCGAGGAGATCTTCGTCGAGTTCGACCGCAACCCGATCGCCTCGGCCTCGATCGCGCAGGTCTACCGCGCCCGCATGCCGGACGGCCAGGACGTGGTCGTGAAGGTGCTGCGGCCCGGGCTGCGGCGGGTCATCGAGGCGGATCTGCGGCTCCTCGGCCACGCCACCTCGCTCGTGGAGCGGCAATGGCCGGAGCTGTCCCGCTACAAGCCCCAGGAGCAGCTCAAGCAGCTCGCGACGGGTATCGCCGGCGAGCTCGACCTCATGAGCGAGGGCACGAATTGCGAGCTCCTCGCCTCCATCTTCCCCGATTCGCCGGACATCGTCTTCCCGAAGATCTTCTGGGACCGCACCAACGACCAGGTGCTCATCCAGGAATACATCGAGGGCATTCCGCCGACCGACAAGGCGCGGGTGCGCGCAGCCGGGCTGGACCCTGCCGCGCTCGCCCAGACGATCACCAATGCCTTCCTGCACATGGCGCTTGTGGAGGGCGTGTTCCACGCCGACCCGCATCCCGGCAACCTGCTCGCGCTTCCTGGCAACCGCATAGCGTTCCTGGATTTCGGGCTGGTCGGGAGGCTCACGGAGCGGCGCCGATCCCAGCTCCTCGTGCTGATCGGCGCCATGCTGAAGCAGGACGCCGATGGGCTGGTCAGCGTGCTCCTCGCCTGGACGGGGGCGACCAATCCCGACCTGACGCGGCTCGACACGGCGGCCCAGAGCTTCGTGGTCCGGCACTCGAAGAAGCCGCTGAACATCGGGCTCGTGCTCGAAGACTTCATGACCATGGCGCGCGAGAACGACCTCGCGATGCCCACGGACCTCGCCATCCTGTTCAAGGCGCTGATCACCTGGGACGGGCTGATGCGCCAGCTCGACCCGACCTTCGACCTCTTCGCGGCCGCCGCGCCCACCGTCCAGCGGCGGATGAAGGCGCGATTCTCGATCGGCGGCATGCGCCGGAAGATCGAGACGCTCGGCTCCAGCATGTTCGGGGCCGCGACCGAGCTTCCGAGCCTCATCCACCTGATGCTGGTGCGGCTCAAGCAGGGCAAGGTCACGGTCGAGATCGAGATCAAGGGCATCGACAAGCTGACGCAGGGGATCGAGCGCGCGGCCGCGCGCGTCTCGATCGCCATCGTCGTGGCCGCCTTCGCGATCCAGGTCGCGCCGCGGCTCGTCGACCTCGGCACGCCCTTCTTCGCGGTCGTCACCGCGCTGATCGCGATCTTCGGGATCGGCTGGGTGCTGCTGCTGCGTCAGAAGAGGCTCTGAGCCGCGTCAGGAGACGCGGATCAGGAGCTTGCCCGTGTTGCGGCCCTTGAGCAGCCCGATGAAGGCTTCCGGCGCGTTCTCGAGGCCGTCCACCACGTCCTCCAGATAGCGCACGCGGCCTGCCTTTACCCAGGCTCCCATCTCGCGGGCGAATTCCCCGGCCTGCGCGGCGAAATCCCAGACGATGAAGCCGCGCAGCGTCAGGCGCTTGCGGAGAACCGCTCCCATGAGCTGCGGCGTGCGGTCCGGCCCCGGCGGGAGCTGCGTGTCGTTGTAATGCGCCACGATCCCGCACACGGGCACGCGGGCGAAGTCGTTGAGCAGCGGGAACACCGCGTCCCACACCTTGCCGCCGACATTCTCGAAATAGACGTCGATGCCGTTCGGGCAGGCCTGCGCGAGCCGGTCGGCGAAGTCTGGCGCACGATGGTCGATGGCGACGTCGAATCCGAAGGTCTCCTTGAGGAGGCGGCACTTCTCCGGCCCGCCCGCGATCCCGACGGCGCGCGCCCCCTTGATCTTGGCGATCTGCCCGACCGCCGAGCCTACCGGGCCGGTGGCGGCCGCGACCACCACCGTCTCGCCCTCCTTGGGCTGGCCGATGTTGAGGAGGCCGGTATAGGCCGTCATGCCCGGCATCCCGAGTACGCCGAGCGCGGTCTGGACCGGCGCCTCGTCCGGGTCGAGCCGGCGGAGGCCCTGCCCGTTCGAGAGCGCGTAATCCTGCCAACCCGAATGGCAGAGCACGATATCGCCTACCCGGAACCTATCGTTGCGCGAGGCTATGACCTCGCCGACGGTTCCGCCTTCCATTACCGCCCCGACCTCGACGGGCTTGGCGTAGGACTTGGCTGCGCTCATGCGTCCGCGCATGTAGGGGTCGAGCGAGAGCCACCGCGTCCGGATCAGCACCTCGCCCTCTCCGGGCTGCGGCACGGGCACGGTCTCCAGCCGGAAGTTCTCGGGCTTCGGCTCGCCCTCCGGGCGGCTCGCGAGGACGATGCGGCGGTTCTGGCTTTCTGTCATCTCTGGCTCCTGGTCGGAGCCCTCCTACACGCAAGATCGGGATCGTGCAGCCGGCGAACGATGCCAGTCCGCACCCGCGAATGTTGGCAGCCCAGCTTCGTGGCTCGCCGCCCCGCGGTCTCTCTTGCGGTTCTCCGGACAAGCCCCGGCCTGTATAGGACCGGCATGATGCCGAACGACGCGCCCCTCTTCTCCGCTTGTGAGCCTTCCGCGTGAGCGGGGAGAGAGCGGCCGTGGATGCGCATGAGGAGCCGCTCGCCGGACTCGGGCAGCGGACCCTCGTGATGGGCGTCCTCAACGTCACGCCGGATTCCTTCTCCGACGGCGGCCTGTTCCAGTCGCCCGAGGCGGCTGTCGCGCACGCGCTCGCACTGGAATCGGAGGGAGCGGACATCCTCGACCTGGGCGGCGAGTCCACGCGGCCGGGCTATGTCCCGGTCCCGGCGGAGGAAGAGCAGGCACGGGTTGTCCCCGTGATCCAGGCGCTCGCGCCCCGGCTCAAGGTCCCGATCTCGATCGATACCTACAAGGCGGCGACTGCGAGAGCGGCACTCTCGGCCGGCGCGCGGATCGTCAACGACATCTGGGGCCTCCAGCGCGAACCCGCGATCGCGGATGTCGCGGCCGAGTACGGCGCGCCGGTGATCGTCATGCACAACCGGGAGACGATCGACCCGAGCACCGACGTCATGGACGAGATGCGGCGCTTCTTCGACCGCTCCCTCGCGATCGCGCGCCGCGCCGGCATCCCGGACCGGCACATCGTGCTCGATCCGGGCATCGGCTTCGGCAAGAGCCCGGAGCAGCATCTCGAGGCGCTGCGGCGGCTCCCTGAGTTGAAGGCGCTCGGCTTCCCCGTGCTGGTCGGCGTCTCGCGCAAGTCCGTGCTCGGGCGCGTCCACAAGGGGAGCGTGCCGCCGCGGGAGCGCCTGTTCGGATCGATCGCGGCGCATGTGCTCGCCGGAACCCTCGGCGCCGATATCGTGCGGGTCCACGACGTGCGCCAGCACGTGGAGGCGATGCAGGTGGTCGACGCGGTGTTGAGGCGGCCCCGATGAGCGACCGGATCGTCCTGCATCGCATCGCCATCTATGCCTATCACGGCGTGCTGGCCGAGGAGGAGCGGATCGGGCAGCGCTTCTATGTGTCGCTCGATTGCCGCCTGGACCTGCGCGAGGTCGGGCGCACGGACACGCTCCACACGGGCGTGTCCTATGCGGATCTCGCCCAAGTCGCGACCGATGTTGCGACCCGGCGCCGCTTCCGGACGATCGAAGCCGTGGCGGAGACGATCGCAGGAGAGCTCCTGTCGAAGTTCCCGCCGCTCGACGCCGTTACCGTGACGGTGGATAAGCCGGGCGCACCCGTACCGGCGATCCTCGACGGCATCTCGGTCGAGATCACCCGCCGGCGGGCCGACTAGCCGATGGGAATGATGCGGACCAGCACGAGGCTCGCCGCGATCAGGAGCAGCAGCGAGCCCGTCACGGCCGCGGTGACGCGCGGGCCGACGGCGACCAGCGCCCGGACATCGACTCCGAGTCCCAGAGCGGCCATGGACGCCACCGCCAGCAATCCGGCGGCGGCCGCGAGCCCGGACGCGAGCGCATCTGGAATGAGCCCCGCCGACCGGAAGGCTGCCAGCACCAGGAAGGCCACGATGAACCATGGAACGAGCAGGCCGAGTCCCGGCTGCCCGAGCCGCGCATCCTCGGGACCAGCAGCGCGCAGCCGCCGCGCCACGAGCGACAGGACCAGGATCATGGGCCCGAGCATCAGCACGCGCACGAGCTTGACGAGCGTCCCGACCTGGACGCTGGCGACACCGACGGGCACGGTCGCGGCGAGCACCTGCGGCACGGCATAGACGGTGAGCCCGGCCACGATCCCGTATTCGTGCTGCGAGAGCCCCGCCAGGGGAACGAGGAGCGGCAGGCCGAGAACCACGAGCACGCCGATGACCGCCGTGAAGGCGATCGAGGCGGCGACGTCCTTCGCATCGGCCCCGATGATCGGCGCGACGGCGACGATCGCGGAGTTGCCGCAGATGGCGTTGCCGCAGGCGATGAGGATCGCCATCCGGCTCGGCAGGCCGAGGCCGCGGGCGATCAGCCAGCCGAACGCCATCGCAAAGGTCACGATCGCCGCGATCCCGAGAAGGAGCGCCGTTCCGGAAGCCAGGATGGCCGACAGGCTGATCGCGGCTCCAAGCAGAGCGACCGCCACTTCCAGGATCTGCTTGGCGCCGAACGCGATCCCGGCGCGGAACCGCTCGGGAGGTTGCCAGACCGTGCGCAACGCCATCCCGAGCAGGATCGCGACCACCAGGCCCTCGATGAAGGGGTGACCGAGGAGCCGGCGCTCGGCATGTTCGACCGCGAGCGCCGCGGCGGCGATCGCGCAGCAGAGCATAAGGCCCGGGGCAAGCGATCCCGGGCAGCCTAACCAGGACCTCACCGCGCGAGACCGCGGCTTCGCCGGGATGCGCGGCACCGCGCGGTATCATTTCGGGGGGCGCGCGTCATGGCAGCGGGGATTCTCGCGTCGAGAAATAGATAATCGATATCCGTGGCCAGCCGCATACGCCGACACCCGCGCCGCGAGATGGCGCACGCGCATCGGCCGCGCCTAGAAGCGCCCCATCTCGGCCAGCACCCGATCCCGAAAGGTGCGGAGCCGCGCCTCGCTCCGATGCAGATCATACAGGCCGAGATAGCGGACGGGGGCGCCGCGGGCGATGAACCAGCGCAGATAGCGCGTGACCAGCTTCCGGGGCGGGTCGCCGATCCACCAGGCATCCAGCCGCGGCCGCCCGTAGGATGTCACCGCGACGAGCTTGCGGATGTGCCGTAGGTTCGGATGCATGCGTCCGTCGGGCCCGAGCGCGAAGGAGACGCCCGGGATCATCACCCGGTCCATGAAGCCCTTGAGGATCGCGGGCGGGCCGAAGCACCAGACCGGAAAGCAGAGAACGAGCGCCTCGGCCGCGAACAGCCGAGCGACGTAGCCTTCGACGCCCTCGCGGTTTCGCTCGGGATCGAAATAGCGCGCCCGCGCCGCCGGCGTGAGGACGGGTTCGAAGCCTTCGGCGTAGAGGTCGCAATCGTCGACCTCATGCCCGGCCTGCCTCAGCGTTGAGACGATCTCGCGGTGGAGCGAGCCGTGGAGGCTGTCCTGGAGCGGGTGGGCGAAGACGACGAGCACGCGCATGGCTGTCCTTTGCAGGATCGGTCCCAGGTCGACGGCCAGACCTTCGCGGGGCAGGCGCGGCGGGTCGAGGTCGAGAACATCGAGTCGCTCCTCTCACGCGCCTTCAGGGCTGCATGCAAGATGAACCGGCACGTCATGCTGCTTACGCCGTGCCGCGGACTTCCGCCGGTTCGTCCGCGACACGCAACCAGATGCTCTTCGCCGAGCCGGCCCGAGGATGCGGCGTCAGCCCATAGGCTGCCCCGGCGGCAGACATCCCCTCATGATGGCCGGGCCGCATCCTCACCGAGCGCCAGGAGCGCATCGAGAAGCGCCGCGAGGCTCTCCGTCCGGAGCGCTTCCCGGCCGATCCCCCTCCCCTTGGCCGCGGCCCAGTCCTGCCGCTCCGCCGTGGCCGAGCTCAGGAGGGGCTCGATCCCGGCCTCCCGGACGGCCATGGCAACCTCGCGCATCTCTTTGGCGCGGCGGCGGCCATGCTTGAGCGCGCGGCTCATCACGTAGCGGGCGAGGCCCGGCCAATCGGGATGCGGAAGCGTGTCGCCCAGCGAGGCAAGCACGTCCTCCTCGACGCCGTAATGCCGCGCCGCGAGCATGGATTCCGTCACGAGCGCCTCCAGGCCCTTGATCATGACGCTCCGGCACATCTTGACCGAGGAGGCGCGCCCGATCTCGGCCGAATGCACCTTCAGGTTCATGCCGAGGCCCGTGACGGCCGCCCCGAAGGTCTCGGCATGCGGTCCGCCGAGCAGCATCGGCGAGGCGACGCCCCTGGGCGGTACGCTCGTCATCACGGCCGCCTCCACGTAGCGCCCGCCTGCGGCCTCAATTTCGGCCGCGGCTCTCGCCTTCGTGCCGGGCGAGACCGAGTTGACGTCCAGGAAGAAGGGGCCGTGCGCGAGACCGCCCGCACAGGACCTTGCTGCCTCAAGAGCCGAACCGGCGGTGACACAGCTGATCACCAGGTCCGCAGAGGCCGCTGCCTCCCTCGCGCTCGGAAAGACCTGCACGCCGTCCTCGACGGCGTTCCGATGCTGCGGTGAAACGGCGTCGGCAAACGCAATGTCGAAGGCGCCGACGCAGACCGCGCCACGATCCCTGAGGTCGCGCGTGAAAATCCGGCCAACCTCGCCGAAGCCGACGATCGCGAATCGGATGGCGCGCAAGGGGAACTCCGATCCGGTCTCAGGCCGCGTCGGGGCGGCGGGCGGCGGCCGCGTAGGCGGCTTCCGGCACGAAGACCTCGCCCGTCATGAGGATGCGGGCCGTGCGCAGCAGGGCGGCCTTTCGCACCTCCAGCCCGCCCGCCCCCTGGACGAGGTCCGCCTCGACGGTGAAGAACCCGATCGGGTGCTCGACCTCGAAGCGCTGCGGCCCGCTCGCCGCGGAGCGCACCGCGATTCCGTCCGCCACCGAGCCGTCCAGCGCGCAGGCCGTCGCGACGCTGACCGCACCCAGCACGCCGATCGCCTTGTGGACGCGGTGCGGGATGAAGTTCCGCGTCGAGACCGCGCCGCCATTCTTCGGCGGAGCGATGAGGCACATCTTCGGCACGTTCTTGCGCGTGACGTCGCCAAGATTCATGGCCGGACCTGCCGCGAGGCGGATCTCCTCCACCCTGGCCTTCAGGCCGGTATTGCCCTCGAGCTCCTCCGGGCTCTCGTAGCCGGTCGCCCCGAGATCGGCGGCCCGCATCAGCACGACGGGCATGCCGTTGTCGATGCAGGTGACCTCGATGCCTCCGAAGCTGTCGCGGGCATGGCCGGTCGGCAGGAGCGCGCCGCAGCTCGAGCCGGCGATGTCGGTGAATTCGAGCATGATCGGGGCTGCCGTGCCCGGCACGCCGTCGATCCGGGCGGGGCCTGCATAGTTCACCCGGCCGCCCGGCGTCTCGACCGAGGCGATCGCGATCGAGTTCGTATTGACCATGTGGATGCGGATTCGCGTCAGATCGCCCGTCGGCTTCACGAGGCCGCGCTCGATCGCGAACGGCCCGACCCCGGCGAGGATGTTGCCGCAATTCTGCGAGGCATCGACGCGGGGCTCGTCCACGACCACCTGCAGGAAGAGATAGTCGACATCGGCATCCGGCCGCGTCGCCGGGCCGATCACGGCGATCTTGCTCGTAAGCGGGTCGGCGCCGCCCATCCCGTCGATCTGGCGCTCGTCAGGGCTGCCCATGACAGCCAGAAGGACCCTGTTGCGCGCCTCCGGATCGGCCGGCAGGTCGCGGCCCAGGAAGTAAAGCCCCTTCGAGGTCCCGCCGCGCAGGACGCTGCAGGGAATCGCGCGCTGCATCGGCCCCTCCCCCGTCAGGCGTTCTCCGGCTGGTCGACGTAGCGCAGGCCCTTTTCGCGCAGGCGCTCGCGCATGCCGTAGATGTCGAGGCCGAGCTCGCCGGCCTTGAGCCGGGCGCGCGTGTCGGCCTCCTTCGCCGCCCGCGCCTCGCTCGCCTTGAGCACCGCAGCGCCTTTGACGCGCGGAACGACCACGATGCCGTCGTCGTCCGCCACGACGATGTCGCCGGGACGGACGATCTGGCCAGCGCAGGAGACCGGCACGTTCACCGAGCCGATCGTCTCCTTGACGGTCCCCTGGGCCGAGATCGCCTTCGACCAGACCGGGAACTTCATCTCGGCGAGCGCCCGCACGTCGCGGCAGCCGCCCTCGATGACGAGCCCGACGACGCCACGCGCGGCGAGCGAGCAGGCGAGGAGCTCGCCGAAATAGCCGGCGTCCGAGGGCGAGGTCGGGACGACGACGAGAATGTCGCCCGCCTGGCATTGCTCGACCGCGACATGGATCATCGAGTTGTCGGCCGGCGCGACCTCGACCGTGACGGCGCTGCCGGCGACATGCGCGCCCGCCCAGACCGGCCGCATATGGGAGCGGAGCAGTCCGGTCCGGCCCTGCGCCTCATGGACGGTCGCGACCCCGTATCGCGCGAGGCCGCGCACAACCTCCGGATCGAGGCGGGGGACATTGCGGACGACGACGCTCATGGGATCAGGTCCGAGACGACATGCGGGAAGACGTTCTCGTACCCTTCCCCGTAGGTGATCTTCCTGTCGGAGTTCCGGGCGGCCTGCGCGCCGCGCTGCAGCGCGACCCGCGTGTAGTATTCCCAGAGGTGCTCCTGCCCCTCCATGCACTCGATCGCGGCGCGCTTCTGATCCCAGACCTCCGTGATGTCGAGGAGGACGTTCGGCTTCCAGTTGCACTGCTCGGGCTGGTGCGGCTCGAAGAGGAAGACGGGCGGGGCGCCGAGCACCTTCTCGCCCTGCTTGTGCCCATGCGCCTGGGCGATGATGCGGGCGTGCTGGGCGAAGTCCGTCGCGACCGGGTGGTCGTGGTTGTAGGGATCCTCGCGCGAATGGGTCAGCACGAAGCTCGGATGGATCGCCCGGTACACGTCGACCAGGCGGCAGAGCGCCTCTTCCGTGACGTGAAGCGGGTAGTCGCCGAGGTCGTAGAACTGGATGTCGGCGACGCCGAGCTTCCCCGCCGCGTTCTCCGCCTCCTTCCGACGGTCCGCCTTCACCCGCTCCAGGGTCATGCCGGGCTGGCGCCACAGCTTCGCGGATTCCCCGCGCTCCCCGTAGGAGAGGCAGACCACCGTCACGGCGACGCCGCGCCTGGCGTGGAGCGCGATCGCGCCCCCCGCGCGCCAGACGAAGTCGGCCGAATGGGCGCTGATCACCAGCGCCGTCCGCTGCATCTCGCTCACGCGATGTCCTCCAGCATCTCCTCGAGGGTCGGACTTCCATGCGTGTGGAAGGACTCGATCGTCTTGAGTCCCCAGGCCTGGCCCTTGCGCCGCTCCGCCTCCGTCCAGACGATCGGCTTCCAATCGGGCGCCAGGATCAGCCGCGCGCCGGCATTGGCGAGTTCGACCCGCATGCCCCCGGGCTCGTAGGCGTAGAGGAAGAAGGTCTGCTGGATGGCGTGCTTGTGCGGCCCGGTCTCGATATGGACGCCGTTCTCCAGGTAGATGTCCGCCGCCCGCAGGATCTCCTCGCGGCTGTCGAGTGCGAAGGTCAGGTGGTGGAAGCGCCCCTTATGGCCATGCGCCTCCAGCGTATAGGCGAAGTCGTAGGTCTTGTTGGTGCAGGTCATCCACATCCCGGCCTCGCGGCCGTCGTCGAGGACGATCTGCTCGGTCAGGCGGAAGCCGAGATAGGTCTCGAAGAACTCGCGGTTCGCCTTGATGTCCGCGGCGAGGCAGTTGAGATGGTCCAGCCGACGGACATTGGCGCCCCGCGCGGGAAAGCGCTGGGCCTGGTTCTTCAGGGCCGGGCGCAGCTCCGGCGGCGCCTGGTACCACTCGGTCTCGTAGTAGATCTCGATCCTGTGGCCGTCCGGGTCGTGGAAGGCGAATGCCGGACCGTGGCCGACATCGCCGTCCGTCCAGCCGATGTCGAAACCCGAGCCCTTGAGCGCCGCCACGCGCCGCTCCAGCGCCTGCGGTGAGCGTGTCCGGAACGCCATGTGGCGCATCCCAGTCCGCTTGCCGGCCGTAAGCTTCAGCGTGTGGTGCTCGTAGTCGTCCCAGCAGCGCAGATAGACGGAATCGCCGCTCTGTGCAGAGACGGTCATCCCGAGCACCTCGGTGAAGAACCAAAGGCTCTTCTCCGGCACCTTCGACGTGATCTCGAGATGGCCGAGATGAGCGATGTCGGTGATCGGTTCGGGCACCATCGGAAGCTCGTCGCGCTGATGCCGGCGCTCTTACAATCCGAGGGGTCGGGCGTCCTATACGATCGCATCCCCAGCTATGACGGATGGCTATAGCTCGCCTGCCGCCGTGCCGAAGCGCTCGGTCCCCCGGGTCGCCGCGCCGCCGGGCCCGGCGATCCGCCCGATGGTCTCGCGGATGATCGCCAGGACGATCTCGGCGGCAGGCGAGAGCGGGACCTCGCCGCGATAGATGACGCCGGCGTCCCGCTGCCCGCTCGGGACCGGGAAGGGGACGATCCGCATCGTGCCGCGCTCGAAATCTTCCGACATCAGGGTGCTGGGCAGGATGGCGAGGCTGTCGGAATGATGCACGAGGTCGCGCGTCAGGCCGGTGGAGCCGGACCTCAGGCGTGCCTGGCCGGATAGCCCGATCTCGGCCAGGATGTGCTCGATCTCCCGGCCGAGCCGCTGGCTCAAGGTCGGCAGCACGAGCTTGTAGCGGGCGAGATCGGCCACCGTCACCGCTTCCAGCCGGAAAATCGGGTGATCCGCCCGCGCTACGAAGGAGATCGGCTCCTGGTAGTGCGTCTCGCGCCGAAAGCCGTCCGGTGCGTCCGGCCCGTAGAGGCGCCCGACCACGAGTTCGATGTCGCCCGCCGCGAGCAGCGGCAGCAGTTCCTCCGTGCGGCCCTGGACGAGCCGGATCTGCAGGTCCGGATGGCGGCTCCTCGCGTCCGCCATGATGCGCGGCACGGCGCCTTCCGCGGCGACCGGCAGCGTTCCGATCGCGACGCTCCCGGCAGTGCCGGACAGGAAGCGGTCGAGATCGCCGTCGAGCCGGCGGATCTCGGCCAGGATGCGGCGGGTCGAATTCCAGACCACCTCCCCTGCCGGCGTCAGCCGCACGCCGCGGGCGTGCCGGTCGAAGATCCGGAAGCCGAACGTCTCCTCCAGCTCCTGCAGCGAGCGCGTCAGGGTCGGCTGGGCGACGTTCAGGGCCTTCGCGGCCCCGAGCAGGCTTCCATGCGTCGCGATGGCGTCGATGGCCCGCAGGGTCCTGACCTTGAGCTTCTGCTCCAGGTACCTCCGCTTCATAGCCCCTCGATCCTCGGCAGCCCCGGCCTCGCCCGCCCAACCCCGTTCCGCGACTGGATAGCGCCCCCCTCCGCACCGGAAAAGCGCCAGTTCAGCACCGCACGCAAACCGTGAGGCAATCGTGCGGCCGCATCTTCTGAATGCCGTGCCCGCGCCGGCGGCGCTCGTCCGGGGATCCCGGGGGGCCGAGCCGGAACGGATGAGAGACGCTTCACGAAGGCGCCGCTCCGTCCGAATATGATCGGACTGTCCTCCGTCCGCCGATCGTCCTCCGCATGCGCCAGCTCTACGACGACCTGTCCGGACCAGCCCCGGAGATCAGGCGCTTCGCCCAGGACGCGTTCCGGGCTTCATGCCTGGAGGACCTGAACGCTCTGTTCCGAAAGGAGCTCGGCCGCTTCGGCTTCAATGCGTTTGCGGCCGGGATGCTCCGGGGCGAGCCGCGGCCCGGCGGCTTCCTCCTGCTCCAATGGCCGCGCGCCTGGCTCGAGCTCTATGCGGCGCGCGGCTTCGCCAACGAGGACATCGCCGTGCTGGAGGCCCTCCGCAGCCCGCGGACCTTCACCTGGACGGAGATCAGGGCGGAGCAGCCCGATGCCTGCCCGGCGATCTTTGCGGCCGCGGCCGAGTTCGGCTGGCACGACGGTCTCGTCGTTCCGGTCCACGGACCCGGGCCGGGGCGCGGGATCATCAGCCTCGCGGCGCCGCGGCTCGATCTCTCGGCCGAGAAGCGGGCCGAGGCCGTCGCGATCTCGCTGACCGCCTTCGAGGCGGCGCGGCGGCTGGCCGAGGCGCCGAGCCCGGGGACGGACACCCTGACCCAGCGTGAGCGCCAGGCGCTCACGCTGGTCGCGCGAGGGCTGGACGATGCCGGCATCGCGGCCGCGCTCGGCATCTCCCCCGCAACGGCGCATTCCCATGTCGAAAACGCGAAGCGCCGGCTCGACGCCCGCACGCGGGCGCATGCGGTAGCGCTCGCGCTCAGCCGCGACCTGATCTGACCGCCGCGCCGCGTCCCCGGCGTCGGGACATCACGGCCGCGGCCAGGAGAAGCATGGCGACGAAGCCCATCATGAGGCTCGAGGCCGCGTTGATCTCGGGCGTCACCCCGAGCCGGACGCTGCTGTAGATCAGCATGGGCAGCGTCGTGGAGCCGGGACCGGACGTGAAGCTCGCCAGGACCAGGTCGTCGAAGGACAGCGTGAAGGCGAGCAGGAATCCCGCCCCGACGGCGGGCGCGATCAGGGGAAGCGTCACGGTCAGGAAGGCCGCGACCGGCTGCGCCCCGAGATCCGCCGCAGCCTCCTCGAGGGTTCGGTCGAGATCGACCAGGCGCGCCTGCACGACCACGGCCACGAAGGCCAGGGTGAGCGTCGTATGCGCGACCGTCACGGTCCAGAAGCCCCGCTCGAGGCCGAGCGCGACGAAGAGCAGGAGGAGCGAGAGCCCGGTGATCACCTCCGGCATGACCATCGGCGCGTAGAGCATGCCGGTGAAAAGCGTCCGGCTGCGGAACCGGCCGTGCCGGACGAGCGCGTAGGCCGCGAGCGTCCCGAGAAGCGTGGCGAGCGCGGAGGAGGCGACCGCGATCTTCAGCGACGTCCAGGCCGCCTCCTTGAGAGGCTCGTTGGCAAGCAGCGCCCCGTACCAGCGGGTGGAGAACCCGCCCCAGACGGTCACGAGGCGCGAGCCGTTGAACGAATAGAGGACGACGAGCGCCAGGGGCACGTAGAGAAAGGCGAGCCCGAGCGCGAGGGCGACGCCGTTGAACCAGGTGAAACGGCTGCGCCTCATCCCCGGGGCTCCAGCCTGCGCGCCTCGGCGTTGCGATAGGCCACGATCGGCCCGACCAGCAGCACCGTCATCACCACGGCCACCGCCGAGGCGAGCGGCCAGTCGCGGTTGGAGAAGAACTCGCTCCACAGGGTACGGCCGAGCATCAGCGTCTCCGAGCCGCCCAGAAGGTCGGGGACGATGAACTCGCCTACGATCGGAATGAAGCACAGGAGAGCTCCGGCCACGATCCCGGGTCGCGACAGCGGAAAGGTGACGGTCCAGAACGTCACGAGAGGCGAGGCGCCGAGATCGGAGGCAGCCTCCGCGAGCGTCGGGTCCTGCCGCTCGAGGCTCGCATAGAGCGGCAGGATCATGAAGGGCAGGTACGAATAGACGAGCCCGAGAAGCACCGCCGCGTTCGTGTTGAGGATCTGCAGCGGCTCGCCCACGATGCCGAGCGCCAGGAGGGCCCGGTTGAGAAAGCCCTCGGGGCTCAGGATCGCCATCCAGGCATAGACCCGGATGAGGAGGCTCGTCCAAAACGGCACGATGATCAGGGCAACGAGGATCGGCCGCCACGCGGCCGAGGCGCGGGCCATCGCGAGCGCGATCGGATAGCCCACGGCCAGCAGCAGGAGCGTCGAGACGGCCGCGAGGCCGAGCGAGGCCAGCCCGGCTCCCCAGTACAGGTCGTCCGCGAGCAGGGTCCGGTAGTTCTCCAGCCCGAGCCCTTCCACGAAGGCGCGCCATCTTTCCGGGTCGAGGCTCCATGGAAGCTGCGGCCGGTATGGCGGCTGGGCGGTGGCGGGCTCCGACAGGCTGATCTTCAGGACGATGGCGAACGGCGCGAGGAAGAAGAGCGCCAGCCAAAGGAAGGGCGGAAAGAGCACCAGCGGCCGGCCGACCGCGGCTGCACGGGCCTCGCTCATGGCAGCAGGACCGCCGAATCGGGAGGGAAGACGAGCTCGACCGCGGCGCCTTCGGCCATGCCTGCGGGGGCGCGCTCGTTCGGACGGGAGACCCGGAGGACCTGTCCGGGCGCGACCTCGACCCGGAACACGGTCTCCACGCCGAAATAGCTTTCGCCGACGATGCGGCCGGGCAGGCGGTTGAGACCCGGGCCATGTTCCCGTTCGGCGGCGAACCGGATCTTCTCGGGCCTGATCGCAAGCGTGCGGGCCGCACCGGAGGCGGCGCCGCCCACCTCCGCGGCCACCGCGAGCGGGTTTTCGGACCAGGAGGTCAGGACGCGGACGAGGCCGCCGTCGCTCGCGACGAGCTTGGCGTCCGCGAGATTCACGTCGCCCAGGAAACCCGCCACGAAGCGGCTCGCCGGGCGCTCGTAGACCTCGCGCGGCGGCCCGACCTGCGCCATCCGCCCCCGCTCCATGACCCCGATGCGGTCCGCCATGCTCATGGCCTCGTCCTGGTCGTGCGTGACCATGACGAAAGTCGTCCCGATCCGGTGCTGCAGCGCCTTCAGTTCCGCCTGGGTCTCCTCACGCAGGCGACGGTCCAGCGCGCCGAGCGGCTCGTCGAGAAGCAGGACGCGCGGCCTGCGGGCGAGCGCGCGGGCCAAGGCCACGCGCTGGCGCTGGCCGCCGGAGATCTGGCCCGGATAGCGGTCCCCGAGCCCCTCCAGCCGGACGAGACGAAGCATCTCCGCCACGCGCTCCGCGATCTCCGCCTTGGCCAGGGAGGCGCGCTCGAGCCCGTAGGCGATGTTGCGGGCGACCGTCAGGTGCGGGAACAGCGCATAGGACTGGAACATCATGTTGAGAGGCCGCCGGTGCGGCGGCTCCTCCGCGATATCGCGGCCGTCCAGCAGGATGCGGCCGTCTTCCGGATGCTCGAAGCCGGCAAGGAGACGCAGAAGCGTGCTCTTTCCGCAGCCGGACGGGCCGAGCAGGCAGAAGAATTCGCCCTCCCAGATGTCGAGCGTCAGGCCGTCGACGGCCGTCAGAGCCCCGAAGCGCTTCGTGACGGCCTCGAATCGGATGAGGGTTTTCGGATCGCCCCGCGTGTCCCCAGGAGCGTTCGCCCCGAAGCCGTCCGTCGCCGGATCGGCCAAACCTCGCCGGAAGAACAAGATGTCGTCGAACCTCGCGCCTTGTGACCGGCGCGACACTAGCGAAGCCGTGCGGCGGCCTCAATGCGCGTCGGCGGGCGCGGCTCCGAGCTTCGGCCGCTGGATGAACGGCGTCAGCAGCGCGAGCGAGCCGAACAGCAGGGTCATGATCAGGAAGACGTCCGCGAAGGACATCACGAGCGCCTGCTGGCGGACCATTCCGGCCACGGTCTTCAGCCCCGCGAGGCTCGCATCCGAGCCGAGCCGGGCATAGGCGCCCGTCATCGTCTGCAGCGTCTCGTTCGCGACCGAGCGGCTCCAGGTGACCTTCTCGTGCAAGCGGGCGAGATGCAGGTCCCACCGGTTGTTGAGGAGGGTGTTGATGAGCGCCAGCCCCACCGCGCCGCCGAGATTCCGCGTCAGGTTGAACAGGCCGGAGGCGTTCTTCATGCGATCCGGCGGGAGCGTGCCGAGAGCGATGTTGTTGATCGGGATCATGCAGATCATCAGCGACACGCCGCGGAGGACCTGCGGAACGAGGAGCTCCCAGAAATCCCAGTCCTTGGTGATGTACGACGCCCACCAGGTCCCGAGCCCGAACCCGATGAAGCCCGCCGCCATCATGGCGCGCGGATCGACCTTGCCGATCAGCCGGCCGGCAATGGGCGCCGTGAGGAACATGCAGATGCCGGTGACGAACATGGTCTCGCCGATCTGCAGAGCCGAATAGCCGCGCACGCGACCGAGATAGATCGGGTACAGATACGTGAGGCCGTAGAGGCCGATGCCCATCACGAAGCTGAACGCGCAGCCGGCCGCGAAATTGCGGTTTGCGAAGGCATAGAGATCCACGATCGGCTGGCGCGCCGCGAACATGCGCCAGAAGAAGCCGAGGCCCGCCCCGACGCAGATGACCGTCCCGATCAGGATGGCCTCGTCCTCGAACCAGTCGTTGACCGGCCCTTCCTCGAGCACGAATTCGAGGCAGCCGAGGAACGCCGCCATGAGCGCCAGCCCGGTCCAGTCGAAGCTCTTGAACAGATCGAGGTCCGGCTCGTCGAAATCGACCAGGAGATAGGTCGCGACGGTGACGAAGATCCCAGGCACGATGTTCACGAGGAAGAGCCAGTGCCAGGAGAACAGGTCCGTGAGGTAGCCGCCCACCGTCGGGCCGATGGTCGGGGCGAGCGTCGCCACCAGGCCGATGATCGGCGTCACCACGTTGCGCTGCTCCGGCCGGAAGATCGTGTAGGCCGAGGCGAAGACGGTCGGGATCATGCCGCCGCCGATGAAGCCCTGCAGCGCGCGGTACACGATCATCTGGTTGATCGAGGAGGCCGTCGCGCAGAGCAGGCTCATCATGGTGAAGCCCGCCGCCGAGATCACGAACATCCACCGCGTGGAGAGCACGCGCGACAGCATCCCCGAGAGGGGGATCATGATGACCTCGGCGATGAGATACGAGGTCTGCACCCAGGAGATCTCGTCCGCCGAGGCGGAGATACCGGCCTGGATCTCGGCGAGCGAGGCCGAGACGATCTGGATGTCCAGGATGGCCATGAACATCCCGAAGACCATGCAGAGGAAGGCGAAGAGCTTCCGCCCCTCCCCGGCCGGAGCGGCCGCCGCCTCCGGGGCGGGGGTCGCGAGCGCTGCGCCCGCCATGGCGGCTACCTGGACGCCTGCTCGGTCCGCGGATCGCGGGAATCCACGCGCACCACGACCGACAGACCCGGACGCAGGACCGCCTCCTCGGCGACGCCGGGGTCGACCTTGATGCGGACGGGGACCCGCTGGACGATCTTGGTGAAGTTGCCCGTGGCGTTCTCCGGCGGCAGCAGGCTGAACTGGGCGCCGGATGCCGGCGCGATGCTCTCGACCACGCCCGGAAACTCGCGTCCTGGGAAGGCGTCCACCTCGAGTTCGACCCGCTGCCCCGGCCTGATCCTGGCGAGCTGGGTCTCCTTGAAGTTGGCGTCCACCCGCACCGTGTCGAGCGGGACCAGCGCCGCGAGGCGGGTGCCGGGCTGGACATAGGCGCCGACCTCGACGGCGCGGTTGCCCACGACGCCCGAGACGGGCGCCCGCACGACCGTGAAGGAGAGGTCGCGCTCGGCGCGCGCCGCCGCGGTCCGGTACTCGGCCGCGACACGCTCGGCCTCGTCCTTCTGCGCCCTGAGCACGGCCACGTTGGCGCGTGCCGCCACAAGGGCCGCCTCCGCGGCCTGCACGTTGGCCGCGGCCCGATCGCGGTCGGCCAGCGACTGTTCCAGCCGCGCGCGCGAGGCGAAATCGGACTGGGACAGCCTCGCCTGGCGCTCGTAATCCGCGGCCGTGCGCACGGCATCGGCCCTCGCGGCGGCGATCTGGGGTTCCGCCTGCCGGACCTGCGCCTCCGCGGCCTCGATCTGGCGGCCGATCCGCTCGATCGCGGCCTCCTGGGTCGCCACCCTGTCCTGCGCCGCCTTGAGAGCGAGCCGATAATCCCCGTCGTCGATCCGGGCGATCACCTGCCCTGCCTGGACGTTCTGGTTGTTCTCCACCTCCACGGCCGTGACATAACCCGAGGCCTTCGCGGCCAGGATCGTCACATCCGCCCCCACATAGGCGTCGTCGGTCGAGACGAAGAAGCGCCCATGCGTCCACCAGCCGTAGCCGAAATAGCCGCCGGCAAGCAGCGCAACCGCGAGCAGCGCGACCAGGACGACGCGCTTGCGCGAGGGTCCGCGCGCTCCGGCATGTCCATCCCCGGCAGCCTCGCGCCCGCTGCGCGAGGCCGCGACCTCGGCGGTCCCGACGGGGCTCGATGCGCCGCGGCTCATGTCCGGAGCCTCGCTGGGAACGTCAGGTTTCGAAGGTGAGGAAAGGTCGCCTGACCGTAACATCGATCACTCCCGACGGACCGGCCCGACCGCCGGTCCGGCCCGGAATTGACCTCCGGGACCTCGACCATATATGTTGACCGAACGGTTCGGTCAATGAACCGACGGAAGCTCATGGCCACAGACACGCTCGAACCCCCACCGGAGACATGCGGGACCGACAGCGCCAAGCGCCGCCAGATCCTCGAGGGTGCGCGCCGCATCTTCCTGTCCGCCGGATTCGACGGCGCGAGCATGGGGGAGATCGCGAAGGCGGCGCGGGTCTCCAAGGGAACGCTCTATGTGTATTTCGACTCGAAGGAGGCGCTGTTCGAGGCGCTGACTCTCGAGGAGAAGGCGGGGCTGGCCGAGGCGCTCTTCCGGCTCGACGAGAGCGACCCCGACGTGCGCTCGGCCATGCGGCGGCTCGGCATCTCCTTCCTGGAGGCGATGCTGCGGCCTGACCACATCTCGTCCATCCGCATGGTGATCGGCGCGACGGACAAGTTCCCCCGCTTCGGGCGCGCCTTCTACGAGGCCGGGCCGCAGACCGGCGCCCGCCGCCTGCAGGCCTATCTGGACGCGCAGGTCGCGGCGGGCCGTCTGCGGATCGACGATACCCGGACCGCCGCCGAGCAGTTCCTCAGCCTCTGCTCGACGAACCTGTTCCGGCGGGCGATCTTCGGCGTCGGCCCGAAGCCGGAGGCCGACGACATCGCGCGCGAGATCGAGGCTGCCCTGACCGTCTTCTTCGCCGCCTACGGGACGGCCTGAGCCTATTCCTCCCGGAGCGCCGCCTGGACGCGGGCGTGCAGGATGTCGGGCCGCTTCAGGACGAGGGCGCCGCGCTTGCGCTCGATCAGGCCCTCCTGGTCCATGGCGGTGAATTCCCGCGTGACCTGCTCGCGACGGCAGCCGATCCGCGCCGCCAGCACGTGGTGGAAGGGCGGAGGCGTCACCACCCGCTCCGTCTCGCTTCCCTGCCGCGGCACGGAGAGGCGCAGCAGTTCCGAATAGAGCCGGTGGCGCAGATCGAGCACCGTCTGCTCCATGAGACGGGCGTCGAGCTCGCGCACCCGGCTCGTCAGCAGGCGGAAGACCCGGCCCGCGACGGTCGGGGCGCCGAACACGATCTCCTGGAAGACCGGGGCGGACATCACGCAGACCTCGCCCCGGGTGAGCGCGGTGACGTTGGCCGAGCGCTTCACCCCGTCCAGCGCCGCGAGCTCGCCGAAGAGCGCGCCGGGCTTCATCTCGCCGAGGATGACCTCCTTGCCGGAGCGCGTCCGGATGAGGACGCGAACGTCGCCGGAGTTGAGAAAGAAGACGTCCCGCGAGGGATCGTCGAAATCGACCAGGATTTCGCCCGGCAGGAAGTTCCGCCAGCGTACGCGCGTCTCGAAGCGAGAGAGATCGATCTCCGCGTCCTTGAACAGCGGAATGCCGGCCAGACGGTTCATGTAGTTCCCCCGGGCGGCATCGCTGCCGGATCGCCCGCGGGAGTCAAGCTTTATAGTGTTGCGGCGATGTTGCTTGGCAACCGGACAGCAACGCCGCGCTGCCCGCCTCGAGCACCCGGAGCACGCGCAGCGCCTCCCGGCCATCCGTGGGCGGGGGCTCGCCCGAGGCGATGCTCCGGAGAAACTGCCGGCATTCAAGCCGGAGCGGCTCGCCCTCCTCGACCGGAACGGCCTCGGGCTCGCCGCGCTCGATCAGCGCGGTGCCCCCGGTCTCGACGATCCGATATGGATGGAACGCGAGCTTCCGGGGCCAAGGCTCGCGGTCGTCGAAGACCGCCATGGCCTCCGTCCCGACCACGACGAGGCGCTGCTCCTTGTAGGGATGGAGCCAGGAGGAGCGTATCTCCGCGGCCGCGCCGCCCGGGAAGCGAAGGGCCAGCGTGGCCGTGTCGGCTATGTCGGAATGCGTATGGTAGCCGCCGAACGCGCTCACGCGGTCCGGCTCGGCCCCGGTCAGCGCCAGCACCATGGAGACGTCGTGCGGGGCGAGCGCCCAGAGCGCATCCTCCTCGCGGCGGATGGCGCCCAGGTCGAGCCTGGTGGAGACGATCGAGCGCACCCGCCCGAGCCGCCCTCCATGGACCAGCCCGAGGAGGGCCGCGAAAGCCGGATGGTACCGGAGGATGTGCCCGACCATCAGCACCCGGCGGCCTGCCTCCGCGGCCGCGCAGAGCCTCGCGCCCTCGGAGACGGAGAGCGCGAGCGGCTTCTCGACGAACAGGTGCTTGCCGGCCTCCAGCACGCGGAGGCCGAGCGGCAGGTTCTGGGACGGGGGCAGCGCGAACACGATCCCCGAGACGTCCGAGGAGCCGATCGCGTCCTCGAGGGACAGGGCCGGCACCCCGTGCGCCTCGGCCATGGCCGCCGCCCGCTCCGGGTGCCGGTCCACCACCCCGGCGAGAGCTCCGAGCTCCGCATAGTTCCTGACGTGGTTGCGGCCCCACCGGCCGCATCCGACGACGACGACCCGCGCCGTCCCGCTCGACTGTCCCAATCTCGTCCAACCGTAACGCCTCCTCTCGGCGGAGGGCGAGCGCTTCTAGCCCGACGGGCCCCCGGGGTCGAGGCGAGGATGCGGCCTTGCTCCGGACACGGCCAGACGCCATGACGGGCCCATGCTCCACCTGAACGAACTGAGCTATCGCATCGGCGAGCGGCTGCTGCTCGACCGCGCGACCGTTGCGCTGCCCGCGGGAGCGCGGGTCGGGCTCGTCGGCCGCAACGGGGCGGGCAAGACGACCCTGTTCCGGCTGATCCTCGGCGAGATCGCGAGCGAGGGCGGCGCGGTCGCGCTGCCCCGCGGCGTGCGCATCGGGGCGGTGGCGCAGGAGGCGCCGGGCGGGCCGGAAACGCTGCTCGACGTCGTGCTCGCGGCCGACAGGGAGCGCGCCGCGCTCCTCGCCGAGGCCGAGCACGCCGATGGGATGCGCCGCGCCGAGATCGAGACGCGGCTGGTCGACATCGACGCCTATTCCGCGCCGGCCCGGGCAGCCGCCATCCTGCACGGGCTCGGCTTCGACGCGGCGGCGCAGGCGCGTCCGTGTTCCGCCTTCTCGGGCGGCTGGCGCATGCGGGTCGCGCTCGCGGCCGTCCTCTTCACCGAGCCCGACCTGCTCCTCCTCGACGAGCCGACCAACTATCTCGACCTCGAAGGCACGCTCTGGCTCTACGACTATCTGGCGCGCTACCCGCACACGGTGCTCGTCATCAGCCACGACAGGGAGCTCCTCGACACCTGCGTCGACCACATCCTCCATCTCGACCGGGGCAAGCTCTCGCTCTGGCGCGGCGGCTATTCCTCCTTCGCCCGCCAGCTCGCCGAGAAACGGCGGCTGGAGGCCAAGTTCGCAGCCAAGCAGGAGGCCGAGCGCAAGCACCTCCAGGCCTTCGTCGACCGGTTCCGCGCCAAGGCCTCGAAGGCCAGGCAGGCGCAGTCGCGCATCAAGCGGCTGGCGAAGCTCGAACCGGCCTCGCTGGTCGTGGAGGACAACGTCCTGCCCTTCGACCTCCCCTCGCCCGAGCGCCCGCTCTCGCCCCCGATCATCGCCATGGACCGGGTCGAGGCGGGCTATGGCGACCGCACGGTCCTGAGGCGGCTCGACCTCACGCTCCTGCCGGACGACCGCATCGCGCTGCTCGGCTCGAACGGCAACGGCAAGTCGACCTTCTGCAAGGTGCTCGCCGGCAAGCTCGAGCCGCTCTCGGGAACGGTGACCCGCTCCAACAAGCTCGAGGTCGCCTATTTCGCCCAGCACCAGCTCGACGAGCTGTCAGGCGCGCCGACCCCATACGCCCATGTCGCCGCCCGCATGCCGGGCCAGCCGGAATCGAAGATCCGCGCCCGCTGCGCCCGGCTCGGCTTCCAGGGGCCGAAGGCGGACACGCCCGTCTCGCAGATCTCGGGCGGCGAGAAGGCCCGGCTCATGATGGGTCTTGCGGCCTTCAACAAGCCGCATCTGCTCATCCTCGACGAGCCGACGAACCATCTCGACATCGACAGCCGCACCGCCCTGATGGAGGCGATCAACGACTACGAGGGCGCCGTGATCCTCGTCAGCCACGACCGCTTCCTGATCGAGGCCTGCGCCGACCGGCTCTGGCTCGTCGCCGACGGCACCGTCTCGACCTTCGACGGCGACATGGACGATTACCGCCGCTTCGTCCTCTCCGGCGGCGAGAAGAAGCCGGCCAGGACCGCCCCCGAGCCGGAGGAGGAGCCCCTCTCCCGTGCCGAGGACCGGCGCCAGGCGGCCGAGCGCCGCAAGTCGGCCGAGCCGAAGAAGAAGCAGCTCGAGGTGCTCGAGGCCCGCATCGAGCGGCTCTCCGGCGTCATCGCCAAGGTCGACAAGGCGCTGGCCGACGGCTCGGCCTACGAGACGGACAAGAAGAAGGCCAACGAGCTCGCCCGCATGCGGGCCGAGGCGGCCAAGTCCCTCGCCGCGGCGGAGGACGAATGGCTCGCGCTTTCGGGCGAGCTGGAGGGGGTGGGGTAGCGAGCTGCACCTCCGCTCACGCAGGCCGGTGCCGGGGCTGGCTGGATTCCGGCTTTCGCCGGTATGAGCGGGAGGTGAGCGTTTCCTTCTCCCCCTTGCGGGAGAAGGTGCCCTTCGCGTCAGCGAAGGGCGGATTGGGGGTCGACCCCCTCACCCGGTCGCCCGCTGCCGCGGTCGACTCGACCTCTCCCGCAAGGGGAGAGGTGGGCACGAGCGGGCACGCGCCGTCCGTCCCGGGAGCGGAAAGTGCGGAGAGGCGCCCCCCTCAATGCGGGGCGAGCATGTCCTCCGGCCGGACCACCCGGTCGAACTCCTCCGCCGTGACGAGGCCGAGATTGATGGCCTCCTCCTTCAGCGTCGTCCCGTTCTTGTGGGCGGTCTTCGCGATCTTGGCGGCGTTGTCGTAGCCGATGGAGGGCGCGAGCGCCGTGACCAGCATCAGCGAGCGGCTCATCAGCTCCGCGATCCGCTCGCGGTTCGCCTTGATCCCGACGACGCAATTGTCGGCGAAGCTGATCGCCGCGTCGCCGAGCAGGCGGGAGGATTGCAGCACGGCGTTGATGATGACCGGCTTGAACACGTTCAGCTCGAAATGGCCCTGGCTGCCGGCCATCGCGACGGTCGCGTTGTTGCCGACGACCTGGCAGCAGACCATGGTCAGCGCCTCCGCCTGGGTCGGGTTCACCTTGCCCGGCATGATCGAAGAGCCGGGCTCGTTCTCCGGCAGGCTCAGCTCGCCGAGCCCCGAGCGCGGGCCCGAGCCGAGGAAGCGGATGTCGTTGGCGATCTTGAACAGGCCGGCCGCCAGCGCCGTGAAGGCGCCCTGCGTGAAGACGAGCGCGTCGTTGGAGGCGAGCGCCTCGAACTTGTTCGGCGCCGTCACGAAGGGGAGGCCCGTGAGCTCGGCGACCTTGGCCGCGAAGGCCTCGGCGAATTTCGGGTGCGCGTTCAGCCCCGTGCCGACGGCCGTGCCGCCCTGCGCGAGCGCATAGAGGCCGGGCAGCGTCGCCTCGATCCGGGCGATGCCGAGCGCCACCTGCGCGGCGTAGCCCGAGAATTCCTGGCCGAGCGTGACGGGCGTGGCATCCTGCGTGTGGGTGCGGCCGATCTTGATGATGTCGGCGAATTCCTTCGCCTTGTCGTCCAGCGCCTTGTGGAGGTGGCGGAGCGCCGGCAGAAGCCGCTCGTGGATCTCCCGGGCGGCCGCGATATGCATCGCGGTCGGGAAGGAATCGTTCGAGGACTGGCCGCGATTGACGTGGTCGTTCGGGTGGACGGGGGACTTGCCGCCGCGCTTGCCGCCGAGCGCCTCGTTGGCGATGGCCGCGATCACCTCGTTGGCGTTCATGTTGGACTGCGTGCCGGAGCCGGTCTGCCAGACGACGAGGGGGAACTCGTCGTCGTGCTTGCCGGCGACCACGTCGGCGGCAGCCGCCGCGATGGCGTCGGCGATCTTGGGATCGAGCTCACCCAGGTCCTTGTTCACGAGCGCGGCGGCCTGTTTCACGAGCCCGAGCGCGCGCACGAGAGGGATCGGCATGCGCTCGCCGCCGATCCTGAAGTTCTGGATCGAGCGCTGCGTCTGCGCGCCCCAGTAGCGATGGGCCGGCACCTCGATGGGCCCGAACGTGTCGGACTCGGTGCGCGTCTCTCCTGCAGGTGACATCATGGCCTCTTCTGATCGCCGGGCTTCGGACTAACTTTGGCGGATGACGGCCGCTTCTTCCTCCACGGCGCGCCCGGACGCAATCCATTCCGGAACGCGGCTCTTCCGGCCGCCCGCGCCGCGTCCCCTGCGCCGCCCGCCGGACCTCTTCACGTTCTTCCGGGCCGCGCGCGAAAACCCGCTGGAGAGCTGGACGGAGGAGCATTTCGAGAAGCCGATTCTCGCCGCCCAGGGCGTGCTCGGCCGCATCACGGTGCTGAGCGATCCGGCCGCGATCCGGCACGTCCTCGTCGACAATGCCAGGAACTACCGCAAGGACGACCTGCAGCGGCGCGTGCTGGCGCCGGGCCTCGCCAACGGTCTCCTGACCGCGGAGGGCGAGGAATGGCGGGCGCAGAGGCGCGCCCTCGCGCCGCTCTTCGCGCCGCGCCACGTCGCGGGCTTCGCGCCCGCCATGGACGAGGCCGCCCGGCGGCTCGTCCGGCGCCTGCTCCGCCGCGGCGACGGTCGGACCGTGGACGTGGCCGTGGAGATGACGCGGGTCACGCTCGACGTGCTGGAGCGGACCATCTTCACGCACGGGCTCGCGCGCGATCCCGATGCGCTCGGGCGCGCCATCACCCGCTATTTCGACGCGATCGGCCCCGTCGACCCGCTGGACGTGTTCGGCCTGCCGGACTGGCTGCCCCGGATCGGCCGCATCCGCGCGCGGCCAGCCCTGCGCTTCTTCGACGAGATCGTGACCGAGCTGATCGAGGCGCGCAGGCGTCTTCTGGCCTCGGGCAGGGCGGCTCCGGAGGACCTGCTGACGCTGCTCCTGAAGGCGACCGACCCGGAGACCGGGCAGGGCCTGACCGACCTGGAGGTCCGGGCGAACATCGTCACCTTCATCGGGGCGGGCCACGAGACGACCGCGAACGCGCTCTCCTGGTCGCTCTTTCTCCTATCCGGGGCACCGGAGGTGCGCGCCCGGGTGGAGCGGGAGGTCGAGACCGCCTTCGCGGACGGGCCGGACGCCCCGCCTTCCCTCGACCGGCTCGCCTTCACGCGCGCCGTCGTGGACGAGGCGATGCGGCTCTATCCGCCCGTCCCCTTCATGAGCCGCGCCGCGATCGGCGAGGATCGGCTCGGCGGGATGCGAATCCCGGCCGGGTCGCTCGTCATGATCGCGCCCTACGTGCTGCACCGGCACCGCACCCTGTGGGAGGCGCCGGACGATTTCGATCCCGACCGCTTCATGCCGGGACGGCGCGAGACGATCGACCGCTACGCCTACCTGCCCTTCGGGGCGGGGCCGCGCGTCTGCATCGGGGCGTCCTTCTCGCTACAGGAGGCCGTCATCGTGCTCGCGCGCTTCGTCCGGGAGCTCCGCTTCGCCCTGGTGGAAGGCCACCGGGTCATGCCGGTGCAGCGGGTCACGCTGCGGCCGGGCGGCGGCTTGCCGATGCGGATCGGCCGGCGGAACGCCTGACCGTCAGCTCTTCTTGCGGAACGAATCGAGGCTCACGACCTCGGCCGAGCCGCCGCCGCTCTCCGGCGCCGGCTCCTTCTTGGCCGGCTTCTCGCGCTCGGCCGATTCGGTCTTGCGCGCGGCGAGCTTCGGCCCTGTGCCCTTGCCCTTCGGCTTCGGCGGCGCGAGCGGGATGGGCTGGGCGGCCGGGCCTTCCGGCTCCGCCTCGTCTGCCTCCTCGACCGGATCGCTCGTCTCGAACTTGAGGCCGAACTGGACGGAGGGGTCGAAGAAGCCGGTGAGCGCGTCGAAGGGCACGCGCAGCCGTTCGGGAACGCCCGAGAAGGACAGCCCGACCTCGAAGGCCTGGTCGTTGACCGTGAGCGCCTCGAACTGGTGCTGGAGGACGATCGTCATGTCCTGCGGGTACTTGTCCCGCAGCCGCTGCGAGAGCCGCACCCCGGCATGGTCGGTACGGAACGACACGTAGAAATGATGCTCGCCCGGCAGGCCGTCCCGCGCCGCATCCGCCAGGACGCGCCGCACGACCCCCTTGAGCGCCTCCTGCACGAGAAGGTCGTACCGGATGAGATCCGTCGACATCGAGCGTCCTGAACCTTGTCCCCAGCCGCCAGGGATCGTCATGAGTTGCCCGGCGGGCGGGAGGCCCGTCAAGTGGCAGGACGGCACAGTGGCCGCGAATGCCGCATTGCGGCAACGCCCCGGGCGCGCCTGCGGCGCGGCGCCGCGGGACGCGGAATCGGGGGATAGCTCCGCCGCCGCGAGGGCTCCGGGTTGCGGCCGGCCTGCAGGGCCCGGATAAGTCGGGCCCGAGGACTTCTTCCGACATGCAGGCCTATCACGACCTCCTGCGCCGCATCCTCGCCGAGGGCGTGCGCAAGACCGACCGCACCGGGACGGGCACGCTCTCCGTCTTCGGCCACCAGATGCGGTTCGACCTGTCGCAGGGCTTCCCGCTCGTCACGACCAAGAAGCTGCACCTGAAATCCATCGTCCACGAGCTGATCTGGTTCCTGCAGGGCGACACCAATGTCGGCTACCTGCAGGACAACGGCGTGACGATCTGGGACGAATGGGCCGACGAGCGAGGCGATCTCGGCCCCGTCTACGGCAAGCAGTGGCGCTCCTGGGAGAAGCCGGACGGCGGCACGGTGGACCAGATCGCCTGGGTGGAGAGCGAGATCCGCCGCAACCCGGATTCGCGCCGCCTCGTCGTCTCGGCCTGGAACCCGGCCGATCTCGACCGGATGGCGCTCGCGCCCTGCCACTGCCTGTTCCAGTTCTACGTGGCCGAGGGTCGGCTCTCCTGCCAGCTCTACCAGCGCTCGGCCGACGTGTTCCTCGGCGTGCCGTTCAACATCGCCTCCTACGCGCTCCTGACGCACATGATGGCGCAGGCGACGGGGCTCGGGGTCGGCGACTTCGTCCACAGCTTCGGCGACGCCCATCTCTACCTGAACCACCTCGACCAGGCGCGGCTGCAGCTCGAGCGCGAGCCGCGGCCCCTGCCCCGCCTGAAGCTCAACCCGGCCATCCGCTCGATCTTCGACTTCACCTATGCGGACGTCGCCGTGGAGGGCTACGACCCCGCGCCCGCGATCCGGGCGCCGATCGCGGTCTAGACGGGGTGGGCCTCGTCATCCGGCCCGCCCGGCCGGGCGAGGCGCCTCTCGTGCTCCAGCTCGTGCGCGAACTGGCCGAGTACGAGAGGCTGCTGCACGCCGTCGAGGCAACGGGCGCGGTGCTGGACCTCGCCCTGTTCGGGCCCGAGCCGCGAATTTTCTGCGACATCGTCGAATGGTCCGGCGAGCCGGCCGGGTTCGCGCTCTGGTACTACACGTTCTCCACCTTCCAGGGACGGCACGGGATCTATCTGGAGGACCTGTTCGTACGGCCGGACCATCGGGGCCAGGGCCTCGGTAAGGCGCTGCTGGAGCGGCTTGCCGCGCGGTGCCGCGACGGGGAGCTGGGCCGCCTGGAATGGTCGGTGCTCGACTGGAACGAGCCGTCGATCGGCTTCTACCGCGCACTCGGGGCGGAACCCGTTTCGGGCTGGACGCGGTACCGGCTCGCCGGGGAGCCGCTCTCGCAACTCGCGTCGGAGCCGTCATGACTCTCCTCGGGACCGCATCATTCCGGTGTTGCCGCCTCTATTGACGGAGGGCTACAGACCCACCTTGAGATGCCCCGTATTGAGGCTCCCGACCGTTACTCAGTTTTAGCCAGAGTTTATGTCCAAACCCGTGAAGATGCCTTCGATCGCTTACGTGGTGGCCAGGAGCCATCCCCAGCACGTAATCGGATGCGAGAACAAGCTCCCATGGAGGCTGCGCACCGATCTCCGCTTCTTTAGGAGTGTGACAGAGGGGCACGCGGTGGTGATGGGCCGTCGGACCTTTGATTCTATCGGGCACCCCCTCCGCAACAGAATGAACATTGTAGTCTCCCGACAAGATGGAAACGACGGAAACGAGCTGAAATGGGTCAAAAACCGGGAGGCGGCGCTCTTCTTCGCTGATATATATTCAATAATAAACGAGAGAAACCAGTTAATGATCATAGGCGGAGCGGAGATATATAAAGTATTTGCAGATCTTGTGAATAAGGTATTTCTTACTCAAGTTTTCGGTCATTTCGATGATGGAGATGCATTTTTTGATGAGAAATTTGACGGTAGAAAGTGGAAAACGCTTGAAGAGCGCGATTATCCACGCTCCCAAGATGATGACTTTCCGTTCCGCATCTCCATTCTGGAGCGCCGCCTCAAATCTGTCCGACAGCGAGAATTGACGGATTTTCTAGTCTCGGATTTCCGCATCTCCGATTGGCTGAAGCAGCAGGTAGTCGAGAAGGTCCCCTCCTTTGAGCGACTGCCCGAAGAGCAGTTCGAGCTGCCTATTCCCCAGCGGGCTTAAGCGCCGCAGCGCCTCAAGCTTAACCGCGTTTGGCTGCGCGCCGTTGACGCGACGGCTTTTCACTCCCACCTGCGAAACTTGACTGCTAGACAGGCGGCAAAGACAAGGCGCCGGGCCGAGGGGCCACGAGAGCGCAGAAGGGAACGGTTTCACGTAATGCCCTGGAGCAATCAGAGCGGCGGCGGTGGTCCCTGGGGCCAGCGCGGCGGGCCCGGCGGGCCTTGGGGTTCCGGCCCGTCCGGAGGAGGCGGCAACCGTCCTCCCGATCTGGAGGACATCATCCGCCGCGGCCAGGACCGGCTGAAGGGCATCATCCCGGGCGGCGGCGGAACGGGCCAGATCGGTGGCCGCGGCATCGGCCTGATCGCGCTGCTGGCGCTCTGCGTCTGGGCCGCGACCGGCATCTACACGGTGCGGCCGGACGAGGTCGGCGTGAACCTCGTCTTCGGCAAGTTCGTGGGGCTCAGCCGCGAAGGCCTGAGCTACAACCTCCCCTACCCGATCGGCTCCTATTCCAAGCCGAACGTGACGGCCTTGCGCACGATCGAGATCGGCGCCCGCTCGGTCGAGACGGCCCGGCGCGGCCCGGCGCGGGTCGGCACGAGCGACGAGAGCCTGATGCTGACCGGCGACGAGAACATCGTCGACATCGACTTCACGCTGCAATGGCAGGTGGACAGCGCGAAGGTGACCGACTTCGTGTTCAACCTGCAGAATCCGGACGGCACCGTGCGCGTCGTCGCCGAGAGCGCGATGCGCGAGGTCGTCGGACGGCGCAACATCCAGAACATCCTGACCACCGACCGCGCCGCGATCGAGGCCGAGGTGATGCGGCTCGCCCAGAACATCCTCAACCAGTATGGGGCCGGCGTGACGGTGATCCGCGTCAACCTGCAGAAGGTCGACCCGCCCTCGCAGGTCATCGACGCCTTCCGCGACGTCCAGGCGGCGCGGCAGGACCAGGACCGCCTGCGCAACGAGGCCGAGACCTATGCGAGCCGCGTCGTGCCGGAGGCGCGCGGCGAGGCGACCCGCATCGTCCAGGGCGCGGAGGCCTATCGCGAGCGCTCGATCGCGGAGGCGAACGGCCAGGCCTCGCGCTTCGCGCAGGTCTACGAAGAGTACCGCAAGGCGCCCGACGTGATCCGCGAGCGCATCTTCCTGGAGACCATGGAGCGCGTCCTGAGCGGAACGGACAAGATCATCCTGGACGGCAACGGCAGCCAGGGCGTGGTGCCCTACCTGCCGCTCGGCGAGCTCGGCCGCCGCGCCGCCCCGCCCGCCGCCGGACAGGCGGGCCAGCCCGCGGGCTCCACCGTGCAGCCGGGAGCGACCCGATGAACGCCACCGTCAGAACCGGCCTCGTCGCGCTGGCCGCGGTCGCCGCGATCGTGCTCGTGGCCTCCATGTTCGTGGTCCAGCAGACGCAGACCGCGCTCGTGCTCCGCTTCGGCGCCGTCCAGCAGGTGCGCTCGCCCGGCGTCGGGCTCCCGTCCGGACTTGCGCCGGGGCTGCATTTCAAGCTGCCGCTGGTCGACAACGTCGTCTATTTCGACCGGCGCGTCCTCGATCTCGACCTCCCCGTCCAGGAGGTCATCGCGGCCGACCAGAAGCGTCTCATCGTCGACGCCTTCGCGCGCTACCGCATCCTCGACCCGCTCCGGTTCTACCAGGCCGTTGCCAATATCCCGGCGGCGAACAACCGGCTCGGCTCGATCATCAACTCGACGGTGCGCAGCGTGCTCGGCGATTCGACCTTCGAAGCGGTGGTGCGCAGCGAGCGCCAGGCGCTGATGAAGAAGATCTCAGATGAGGTGAACGCGGCCGCCCGCGGCATCGGCGTCGAGATCGTCGACGTGCGCCTGCGCCGCGTGGACCTGCCGGACCAGAACAGCCAGGCCGTGTTCCAGCGCATGCAGACCGAGCGCCAGCGCGAGGCGACGGACCTGCGCGCGCAGGGAAGCCAGGCCGCCCAGGGCATCCGGGCGCGAGCCGACCGCGAGGTGACGGTGATCCTGGCCAACGCCCAGCGCCGGGCGGAGGAGCTGCGCGGTAACGGCGACGCCGAGCGCAACCGCATCCTGGCCGAAGCCTATGGCAGGGATCCCGGCTTCTTCGCCTTCTTCCGGTCCATGCAGGCCTACGAGGCCGGGCTCCGGTCCGGGGACACCCGGATGGTCCTTTCGCCCAGCTCCGAGTTCTTCCGCTTCTTCAACGCCCCGAGCGGGCGGGCAGCCGCGGCGGCGGATGCGGGCCAGACTGCGACAAGCCAGCCCGCCCGGCCCTGAAAGCCGGGATGAGCGACCTGATCGCCGCGCTCGGACTGGCCCTCGCCATCGAGGGCCTCCTTCTGGCGTCCTTCCCGGACGCGATGAAACGCGCCATGATGGAGGCCGCCGCTTCGCCGCGCGACCGCATGCGCCTCGTCGGGATCGTCTCGGCGGTGGTCGGCGTCATCGTGGTGTGGGCGGCGCGACGGCTCGCCTCATGAACGGCAGGGCTCCCGCCCCGTATGAGTCCCCAATGACATCGCGCCCGCCATCGGCGTGCGCCCTCGAGAGGGTGAACATGGTTCCCACCGCTGAGACCGTCCGGGCCGGAGGATCCGCATGGCAGGCCGCCCTCGGGGCGGTCCGCGGCTGTGCGGCCGCTCTCGCCCTCGTGGCCTCCCTGAGCGTCGCTGCCCCGCTGCCGGCGCTCGCGAAGGGACCGGAATCGCTCGCCGACCTCGCCGCCCAGGTCACCGACGCCGTGGTGAACATCTCGGCCTCGACAACGGTCGAGACGCGCGGCCGGACGATGCCGCAGCTCCCGCCGGGCACGCCCTTCGAGGATCTGTTCGAGGAGTTCTTCAACCGCCGCGGGCAGGGAAACCGCGGCGGCGACGACGGCGCCCCCCGCCCGCAGCGCCGCTCGAGCTCGCTCGGCTCCGGCTTCGTGATCGATTCCTCCGGCATCGTGATCACCAACAATCACGTCATCGGGACGGCGAACGAGATCTTCGTCGGCTTCAACGACGGGACGAAGCTGAAGGCCGAGATCGTCGGCAAGGACGACAAGCTCGACCTCGCCGTCCTGCGCGTGAAGCCCGACAAGCCGCTCAAGGCGGTCCCGTTCGGCGATTCGGAGACGATGCGCCCCGGCGACTGGGTGATCGCCATCGGCAACCCGTTCGGGCTCGGCGGGTCCGTCTCGGCCGGGATCATCTCGGCCCGCGGCCGCAACATCGAGTCCGGACCCTACGACAACTACATCCAGACCGACGCGGCCATCAACAAGGGCAATTCGGGCGGCCCGCTCTTCAACATGAACGGCGAGGTCATCGGCATCAACACGGCGATCCTGTCGCCGACGGGCGGCTCGGTCGGGATCGGCTTCGCGGTCCCGTCCGCGACCGCGCTGCCGGTGATCAACCAGCTGCGCGAGTTCGGCGAGACCCGGCGCGGCTGGCTCGGCGTCCGCATCCAGAACGTGGACGACGCGACCGCGGAGGCGCTCGGGCTCGGCGGAGCCCGCGGCGCGCTGATCGCCGGCGTCGACGAGAAGGGCCCGGCGAAGCCCGCCGGCCTCGAGGTCGGCGACGTGATCACGAAGTTCGACGGGCGCGAGGTCAAGGAATCGCGCGACCTGCCCCGGATCGTCGCCTCGACCCCGGTCGGCAAGGCGGTCGACGTCACGGTCGTGCGCAAGGGGCAGGAACTGACCCGGCAGGTGACACTCGGCCGCCTCGAGGACGGCGAGCGGGCCCAGAAGGCGGGGCTGAACCAGCCCTCGACCGAGAGCCCGACCGCGACGCGCCGCGCGCTCGGCCTGGAGCTGTCCGGCATCTCCGAGGAGCTGCGCCGGCGCTTCAACATCAAGGACAGCGTGAAGGGCGTGGTCGTGACCCGCGTCGACCCGAACTCGGCCGCGGCCGACAAGCGCATGCAGCCCGGCGAGGTGATCGTCGAGGTCGGCCAGGAGCCGGTCGCGAGCCCGGCGGACGTGACGCGCCGCGTGGAGGCGCTGAAGAAGGAGGGCCGGAAATCCGCCCTCCTGCTCGTGTCCAACGCGCAGGGCGAGGTCCGCTTCGTCGCGGTGACGATCGAATAGCGGCGGCGGCTTTCCGCCCCCGCCCCCAAGGCCATCCGTGCCCTGCCCTTCGAGGCGGAGGCGGCCGTGAACTGGCGCGAGATGCTGGTGCCGCAGACCTCGATCCCCGAGGTCCTCCTCCGCGGCAGCATCATGTACCTGATGCTCTTCCTGGCGCTTCGCTACCTGATGAAGCGCCATGCCGGACAGGTCGGCATCGCCGACATCCTGGTCATCGTCCTCATCTCCGAGGCCGCGCAGAACGCGATGGTCGGCGAGGCCAAGTCGCTGGTCGAGGCCGCGTTTCTGGTCGGCACCATCCTGTTCTGGAGCTACGTCATCAACTGGCTGAGCGACCGGGTGCCCTTCCTCCGAAGCCTCGGCGGAGGCGATCCCGTACCGCTGATCCAGGACGGCCGCTTCAATCGCCGGAACATGGACCGGGAGCTGCTGACGGAGGACGAGCTGATGAGCCAGCTCCGCCAGCACGGCATCGAGCGCGTGGCCGAGGTGAAGCGGGCCTGCCTGGAACCCGACGGGAACATCAGCGTGATCCGGGTGAGAGGCGGGGACGAGCAGAAGCCCGCGGGCCGGACCCGGGGAATCTGAGGGCGGGAGCCGGGATCGGCTCCTGCCCGACCCGATCTATCACCCGGGGATGACGAACTCCTCCGCCCGATAGCCCTGCATGTAGAGCAAGGCGGTGAGGTCGCCATGCTCGATCCTGGCGTGGGCGGCGGCGGCCACGGCCGGCTTCGCATGGTAGGCGACGCCCAGCCCCGCCTCCCCCAGCATGGCGAGGTCGTTCGCCCCGTCGCCGACCGCGAGCGTCTCCTCGCGCCGCAGGCCGAGCCGCTCGCGCAGCTCGATCAGGGTCGCGAGCTTGGCCTCGCGGCCGAGGACCGGCTCCTCGACCGCGCCGACGAAGCGGCCGCCCTCGACGAGGAGCCGGTTGGCGCGGTGCTCGTCGAAGCCGATCGCCTTCGCGACCGGGCCGGTGAAGAGCGTGAAGCCGCCGGAGACGAGGCAGGCATAGGCGCCCTGGGCCCGCATGGTCGCAACCAGGATGCGCCCCCCGGGCGTGAGCGTGATGCGGTCGCGGAGGAGCTGGTCGACGACTTCGGCGGGCAGCCCCTTGAGAAGCGCGACGCGCTCGCGGAGCGCCGGCTCGAACGCGATCTCGCCGCGCATGGCGCGCTCGGTGATGGCCGCCACCTCGGGCTTGAGGCCCACCAGGTCGGCGAGCTCGTCGATGCATTCCTGCCCGATCATGGTGGAATCCATGTCGGCCAGGAACAGCCGCTTGCGCCGGCTCCCGGCCGGCTGGACGACGACGTCGACCGGCTCGTCCCGGACGAGGCGGCGCAGCGCCGCCTCGGCGTCAGCCGGATCCATGCCGGAGAAGGCGAGCTCGGCCGCTAGGCCCTCGGCCAGCACCCTCGCCTGCGCGCCGGGGAGGGTCCGGCTCGCCGCGGCCAGGAGCGCCGGCCCGATGGACGGCCTGCTGGGGTCTGATATCAGCGTCGCGACGTAGGTGAGGGATGCGGCCACGCGAGGCCCCGTCTCCGGCCCGGCCCGCAAGCCAGCCCGTGGAAGCGAATGTCGTCGAAGGTTGAGGCCGTCCTCATCGCAGGGCCGACCGCCTCAGGCAAGTCCGCCCTGGCGATCGAGGTGGCGCGCGAGCTCGGCGGCGCGGTGGTCAACGCGGATTCGATGCAGGTCTATCGCGACCTGCGCGTCGTCACCAACCGGCCGACGCCGGACGAGGAGGCGGAGGTGCCGCATCTCCTGTTCGGGACCGTAGACGGGGCCGAGAATTTCTCGGTCGGCCGCTACCTGCAGGCGGCGAAGGCGGTGCTGCGGGATCTGGGCCGCGACGGCCGCATCCCGATCCTCGTCGGCGGGACCGGGCTCTACTTCAAGGCCCTCGCGGAGGGCCTCTCCGACATCCCGCCCGTCCCCGAGGAGGTGCGGGCGCGTGTTCGGGACGATGCCGCGGGCCGGCCAGCGCCGGAGCTCCATGCCGCGCTCGCCGTCCGGGACCCCGAGACCGCCCGGCGCCTGCGGCCCGGCGACAGCCAGCGCATCCTGCGCGCGCTCGAGGTGCTGGCCGCGACCGGGCGGCCGCTCTCCTCTTTCCATGACGGCCGCGTCCCGGGGCCGCTCGCGGGACGACGGCTCGCCAGGGTCTTCCTCGCGCCCGACCGGACGGCGCTGCGCGCGCGCATCGACCGGCGCTTCGAGGCGATGGTCCGGGAGGGCGCGCTCGACGAGGCGGCGGCGCTCGCCGCGCGCGGGCTCGATCCGGCGCTGCCCGTCATGCGGGCGCATGGCGTGCCCGGCCTCCTCGCCCATCTGCGCGGGGAAGTCTCGCTCGAGGAGGCGATCCGCCGCGGCCAGGCCGATACCCGCGCCTACGCCAAGCGCCAGTTCACCTGGGCGCGCCACCAGATGGACGGCTGGACCTGGGCGGCACCCCAGGAGGCGAGCGCCCGGCTGCGGACGATGCTCAGGGGCTGAAGAACCGCACCGCAGCGAAAACGAGGCCTTCCGGCTCGGCGGCCTCGACCCTGGCATGCGCGAAGGCCGCTTCGTCGCGGCCCGGACAGGCCCTATGACGCCGCCGTGGCCGCCGCAAAGCGCACCGACCGCCAGCTCGGCATTCTGCTCCTCGCCGTCACCGTCGTCGGCTGGGGGCTGAACTGGCCCGTCGTCAAGGTGCTCCTCCAGGACTGGCCGCCGCTCTTCGCCCGCGGCCTCGCCGGGGTCGCGGCGGCCGGCCTCCTCGCCGCCTTGGCAGGCTGGCGCGGGGAGCGGATCCTGGTTCCCGGCCGGAGCGTCGCGCGCCTCGCGGCCGCAGGCTTCGCGAACGTCTTCGCCTGGATGGGCTTCACGACCGTGGCCATGCAGTGGCTCAGCGTCGCCGAGGCCGCGCTTCTCGTCTACACGATGCCGCTCTGGGTCTGCCTTCTGGACTGGCCGATCCGCGACGTCCGGCCCAGCAACCGCCACCTGCTCGCGCTTGCGCTCGGCTTCGGCGGAATCGTCGTGCTGCTGGGGGGCGAGGTGGGCGGCTCGACCGCGCCCGGCTGGGGGCTCGGCGTGACGCTCGCGCTCCTCGCGGCCATCCTCTTTGCCGCCGCGACGCTCCTGCTGCGGCCGGTGACCGAGGTCACTCCGGTCGTCGCGACGACCTGGCAGGTCGGGCTCGCCTGCGCGCCCATGCTGCTCCTCGGCATCGCCTCGGAACACGGCCGCATCGGCTCTCTGAGCCCCGGCGGAGCCCTGGCCTTCGCCTATATGGTGCTCGGCCCGATGGCGGCGTGCTACGTGACCTGGTTCGCGGCACTCCGGCGCCTGCCCTCGGCCACCGCCGCGATCGGAACGCTGCTCGTGCCGGTCATCGGCATCGTGTCGGCGACGCTTCTTCTGGGGGAGCCGCTCGGCTGGCGGGAGAGCCTCGCCATGGCCCTGACCCTGAGCGGCGTCGCCCTGGCGCTCCGGAAGGATCAGGGCGACCGTTAGCGGTTGGTTAACCCTGGGCGCCTTGCCCGGACGCCGGAAAGAAACCGAAAGCACGCCCCGCTCGTACCCTCCCCGAACGGAGGTAACCGCATGAACATCGTCACCCGCTTCATCAAGGACGAGTCGGGCGCGACCGCGATCGAGTACGGGCTCATCGCCGCGCTGATCGCGGTCGTCATCATCGGCGCGCTCTCAACGATCGGCAGCAACCTGAATACGAGCTTCACGGCCATCGGCACGAATCTCAGCTCACGCTGACGCGGCCGCGCCGTCCCGAAAACGGTCTTGACCGGTCGGGCCCGAGGGCGTACGGCCTCTCGGGTTCGACCGGAGGGGCGGGTGCCCGCAATCCTTATCGTATCGGAGGCGCCATCGACGGAGCGGGTCTGACCCGTCTTATCCGGCTGGTGGCGCATGCAGGGTCCCTCGGGGCCCTTTTTTATTGCTCCGAACGACGCGCGAGGAAGGAAGAGGAGCGGCTGATGAGCGAGTTCATGACCGGGGCCGAGATGGTCGTCCGCGCCCTTCGCGACCAGGGCGTGGAGCATGTCTTCGGATATCCGGGCGGGGCCGTACTTCCGATCTACGACGCGCTCTTCCACGAGCCCGCGCTGACGCATGTCCTCGTCCGGCACGAGCAGGGCGCCGTCCATGCGGCGGAAGGCTATGCGCGCTCCTCCGGCAAGGTCGGCTGCGTGCTCGTCACCTCCGGCCCCGGCGCCACCAATGCCGTGACCGGGCTCGCCGACGCGATGATGGATTCGATCCCGGTGGTCTGCATCACGGGCCAGGTGCCGACGCACCTGATCGGCACCGACGCCTTCCAGGAATGCGACACGGTCGGCATCACGCGGCACTGCACGAAGCACAACTACCTCGTGAAATCGATCGAGGACCTGCCGCGCATCCTGCACGAGGCCTTCTACGTGGCCTCCAGCGGACGGCCGGGCCCGGTCGTGATCGACCTGCCGAAGGACATCCAGTTCAAGTCGGGCCTGTACGAGCGGCCCGGCGACAACCAGCACAAGACCTACCGTCCCGTGGTGGAAGGCGACCCGCTCAAGATCCGGGCCGCCGTGGAGATGATGGCGCGCGCCAGGCGGCCGGTCTTCTACACCGGCGGCGGCGTCATCAATGCCGGCCCGCGCGCTGCGGCGGCGCTCCGCGAGCTCGTGCGCCTGACCGGCTTCCCGGTGACCTCCACGCTGATGGGGCTCGGCGCCTATCCGGGCAGCGATCCGGCCTTCCTCGGCATGCTCGGCATGCACGGCACCTACGAGGCGAACCACGCCATGCACGATTGCGACGTGATGATCGCGATCGGGGCGCGCTTCGACGACCGCATCACCGGGCGGCTCGACGCCTTCTCGCCGGGCTCGAAGAAGATCCATGTCGACATCGACCCCTCCTCGATCTCCAAGAACGTGAAGGCCGATATCGGCATCGTCGGCGATTGCGCGCATGTCCTGGAGGAGATGCTGCGCGTGTGGCGCGAGACCTCGCCGCAGGTCGACAAGGCCGCGCTGGGCGAGTGGTGGGCCGCCATCGATCGGTGGAGGGGACGCGACTGCCTCGCCTACCGGCGCTCGTCCGAGATCATCAAGCCGCAATACGCCATCCAGCGCCTCTACGAGCTCACCAGGGACCGCGAGACCTACGTGACGACGGAGGTCGGCCAGCACCAGATGTGGGCGGCGCAGTTCTTCAAGTTCGACGAGCCGAACCGCTGGATGACCTCGGGCGGGCTCGGCACGATGGGCTATGGGCTCCCGGCCGCAATCGGCACGCAGCTCGCCCATCCCGGCGCCCTCGTGATCGACATCGCGGGCGAGGCCTCGATCCTGATGAACATGCAGGAGATGTCGACGGCCGTGCAGTACCGGCTGCCGGTCAAGATCTTCATCCTCAACAACGAATACATGGGCATGGTGCGCCAGTGGCAGGAGCTCCTGCATGGCGGGCGCTACTCGCAGAGCTACTCGGAATCGCTCCCCGATTTCGTGAAGCTCGCCGACGCCTATGGCGGGGTCGGCATGCGCTGCGACGACCCGGCGAAGCTCGACGACCAGATCCGCGCCATGCTGGCCGTGACCGACCGGCCGGTCATCTTCGACTGCGTCGTGGACAAGACGGAGAACTGCTTCCCGATGATCCCGTCGGGCAAGGCGCATAACGAGATGATCCTCAACGACTATCTCGGCGAGACGGGCGTGGAGGATCTGGGCTCCGTCATCGGCGAGGAGGGAAAGCTCCTCGTGTGACGGGACGGCGCGCGGCCGCCCCGCCGCGCTACCCGTCGCCGAGGATGAGCTGGCAGGCGCGGCGAAAGCTCTTGCCGCCGGCGCCGGTCTGGTATCCGGTCAGGAACCCGCCCCGGCCGCTCACCTCACCCGCATAGCGCGCCTCGTAGCCGGGGCCCTTGCCCGAGAGGCTCAGCCTGCCGCCGGCCAGGGCGCCGCTGCCCGTCTCGCGGCCGGACCCGACCCTGATCTCGTAGCTCCCCCGCCCTCCCCCGATCGTGGCCGTGCCGCTCGCCCGGACCGGCCCGGACCCGCCGCCGCCGTCGCAGGCGAGGATCGCCGGATAGGTCCCGTCCGCCCGCTGGGCGTGGGCGCTCCCGAGCGGCGCGGCCGCCAAGGCGCCGACGAGCAGGCAGAGCCGCGCGGCACTCCCGGACGCCCGCATTCCGGCCAGAACCGCGACCTCGAGTTGCGTCTCTCTCATATCGTCTCCTCCTTCGATCGAGATCGCTTCCTCGACCCGGGCAGCCGCGCGATAGTAGTTCGGGCCCGAGGCTAGGTCGGGTTTGTCATCCGGACCAGCCGGCGTGAATGCATCGGGGGACGAGTGGTCACATTCACCATCGCGGCGGCGCATGGCTCGTCGATCCTGCTCGACAGGGCGGGGAGCCTCGCCAAGGCCTGCGACTTCATCCGCGAGGCGGGGCGACAGGGTGTGCGGCTCCTCTGCTTTCCCGAGGCCTTCGTCCCGGGATTTCCGTACTGGATCAACCTCTATCCACCGGGTCGGCAGCACGGCGTGCATCACCTCTATTGGCAGCACTCGGTCGATGTGCCGGACGGCGACCTTGCGCCGGTCCTGGACGCCGCGCGGATGGCGCGCGTGAACGTCGTGCTCGGGATCAGCGAGCGCGCGGGCGGGACGATGTATAACAGCCAGGTCTTCGTCGCGGAGGACGGGACGCTGCTCGGCCGCCACCGCAAGCTGCAGCCCACCTTCGCCGAGCGGATGCTCTGGGGCCAGGGCGACGGCTCCACGCTTCGCGTCTTCGACATGCCGGTCGGCAAGGTCGGCGGGCTCATCTGCTACGAGCACATGATGAACCTCGCGCGGCAGGCGCTGATCGCGCAGGGGCTCCAGATCCATTGCGCGAGCTGGCCGACATTCGCGTCCACGCGCGGGCGCGGCGGCGCCTTCGACGCGACGGTCGAGACGCTCATGAAGGCCCACGCCCTCACCGGGCAATGCTTCGTCGTTCTCGCCGAGAACCCGGTCACCGGGCAGTATCTCGACGCCATGGAAGCGGTGCTGGGCCCACAGCAGGAGCTCGTGCCGGGCGGCGGGTTCTCGGCGATCTACGGCCCGAACGGGACCTGCCTCGCCGGGCCCCATACCGGGTCGGAGGAGCGCCTCGTCGCGGCCGAGATCGACCTCGACGCGATCGCCCGCGCCAAGGTGCTCGTGGATGCCGCGGGCCATTACGCCCGGCCCGAGATCCTGCGGCTGGTGGTGGACGGCCGGGAGCAGACCGGCATCGACATCCTCGGCAGCTGATCCGGCGGCCCACGGGCCGCGGCAGAGCAGAAAAGAAGCGGCCCGTGGCGCCCAAACGGGCAGGCTCCCGGCATCCGGCCCTTTACCCTCCGCGCCGCACCTGTCTTAATGGTATGACATCAATCGGAGAGGGGCCGTGAGGGCAGCCAGGCCGTCTGCGTGCGGGACATCGCCGTCGTGAAGGGCGTCTCGATGCCCCGGACGGCGAGCGGGCGGTCCTCGCTCGTGGAGCCGCTTCCTCACCACATCAGCGCCGACGCCGTCCATGTTTCGTTTCGGGCCGATCCCGCACGGATCGCGCCGCTGCTGCCGCCCGGGCTCGAGCCGCTCGATACCGGCGAAGGCTGGGCGATGATCGCCGAGATGACGAAGGTCGCGGCCAGCCACCCGGACCAGGCGTGGCAGGACCCCGCCCGCTCGACCTACAACGAGGGGGTCGTCGGCTTCTATTGCCGCTTCGGCGACCGCGTCGGCCGCTACAGCGCCTTCGTCTGGGTCGACCGCGACTGGTCGATGGGGATGGGCCCGATCTTCGGCTGGTCCAAGCGCCTCGCCCAGGTCGACCGGACCCGTCTCCAGCCGATGAACCCTGCCCTTACGCGTGCGGGTCCCGGCGCTCGCCCCGGCGGTACCGTCTCACGCTACGGAGCGCGGGTGCTGAGCCTCTCGGTCGCCGTCCCGGACGGCGGGCAGCCGCTCGACCGCCTGCCTGGTCACAGCGCCAGCACGTTCCTCTACCGCTTCGTGGCGAGCCCGAGCCCGGACGTGCCCGACCTCGAGCAGCTGTTCGAGCTGCCGCTCGGCGGCACGCGGATGTCGCCGGTCTGGGCCGGCACCGGCGAGCTCACCTTCGGAACGGCGCCGGACGAGGAACTCGCGGAGCTCGGCGCGATCGAGGTGACCGGCGGCTACCTCTATCAGCGGGGCTGGACCACCGACCGGGTCGCCCGGCTCCTGCACGATTACGGGACCGGCGCGACGCGCGGCGTCGCACGATCCGCCGCCTGAATCAGCAGCCTCCGGAGAGCATCATGGCCTCGATCCTCGTCAACCGGCGACACGTCCTCGCAGGCGCTGCCGCCGGCCTCGCCCTGCCCTCGCGCTCGGCCTTCGCCCAGCAGCTGGAGCCCGTGAAGTACCTCACGCCCTTCGGCTTTCTGATGGGCTTCACGGAGACGATGTACGGGGACACCGGCGGGTTCTTCCGCAAGCGCGGGATCGACATCACCATCGAGGGCGGAAAAGGCTCGGCCATGGCCGTGCAGCAGGTGAGCGCCGGCAACGTCCTGATCTCGCGGACGGGCGGGACCGACCTCATCAAGGCCTATGCGAAGGACCCCTCGATCGTCGCGGTCGGGGATTGCTATCCGAAGGACCTGTTCTTCGTGATCAGCCATGCCGACAAGCCGATCCTCAAGCCCGAGGACATGGCTGGGAAGACGCTCGGCCTCGTCTCGGTCGGCGGCGCGACCGAGAACATCCTGGACATGATGCTGGCCAAGGCCGGCGTTCCCGCGGGCGAGGTCAGGCGCGAGACGGTCGGCAATGCGCCGGCGGCGTTCGAGTTCGTGAAGGCCGGGCGCGTCGCGGCCTTCATCGCCACGGGGGACACCGTCGCGGCGCTCAACCACGACAGGCAGCCCGTGAAGGCGTGGAGCTGCGACGACGTCGCGCCCTCGCCCGGGCAGGTCTACATCGTGTCGAAGAAGGGTCTGGACGCCAAGCGCGACGCGATCGCCAAATTCCTCGCAGCGGTCCACGACACGCTCGGCGCCATGGTGTCCGCGGGCGATCCGGGCACGATCGTCACCTCGATGCTGACGAAGTACGACGTCTTCGAGGCCAAGCGCCCCGACAAGGGCCTGAGCGTGCTGCGCAACACGATCGAGAACTACAAGCTCCCTTACGCCAGCAAGCTGAAAATCGATCCCGCGACCTTCGCGTCGGCTTACGACCTCATGATCAAGGCGAAGATCATCCAGCCCCTGCAGGACCGCGCCTTCTACGACACCTCCGCGTGGCAGAAGGCCTTCGGCTGAGCCGGATGTCTGTTCTGCTCCTCCTCGTGGACGTCCAGCGCGCCTTCTGCGACCCGGGCGGGTCGATGGCCCTGCAGGGCCGGTCCATCGAGGACATGCACCGGGCTGCGGCGAATTGCGGACGACTGGCGGCCGAGGCGCGCCGCCGCGAGGTGCCCGTGGTCTGGACGAGGATGGTCTACCGGCCCGACTATTCCGATGGCGGTCGCCTCGTGAACGAGCTGCGGCCCAATCTGAAGCGCATCGGCGCGCTCCGGGCCGGCACGCCGGACATCGAGATCTCGCCCGCTGCGGGCCTCGCGCCCGGAGACATCGTGATCGACAAGACCCGCTACTCCTCCCTGATCGGGACCGACCTCGAGCGCATGCTCCGCGCGCGTGGCGTGGAGCGGGTGATCGTCGGGGGCGTGACGACGTCGATGTGCGTCGAGACGACTGTCCGCGACCTCGGCCAGCGCGACTTCGAGACCATCGTCGTCCGCGACGCCTGCGGCGACTTCGCCGCCGACCGGCACGAGGCGTCGCTCGCGGCGCTCGCCTTCGGATTCGCGCGGATCGTCGACCTGGCGGAAGGCGTGGCCGCGATGGACATGCGCGAGAAGGCGCTCGCCGGATGAGGCCAGCCATGGTCAGCGAGGCATCGGCGTCCAGTCCCGAGATCCGGCTGAGCGGGCTCGAGCAGCGCTATCGGACGGAAGCCGGCGGCGAGGTCCTGGCGCTCACCGGGATCGACCTCTCCATCCGCCGCGGCGAGTTCGTCGTCCTCATCGGGCCGTCCGGCTGCGGCAAGACCACGATGCTGCGCATCATGGCCGGGCTTATCCGGCCGACCAGCGGCACCGTCGAGATCGCCGGGCGGCCGCTCTGGAAGGGAGGAGCGCGTGACGACAGTGCGGTCCAGGAGCTCGGCGTCGCGTTCCAGGAGGCAAACCTCTTCCCCTGGATGCGCATCGAGGAGAACATCGCGCTGCCGCTCAAGCTGCGGGGGGTGCCGAAGGCGAAGCGGCTGGAGCGCGCCCGCGCGCTCACGGAACTCGTCGGCATCAAGGGGTTCGAGCGGCGCTGGCCGCGCGAACTCTCCGGCGGCATGCGCCAGCGCGCCGCGATCGCCCGGGCGCTGAGCCTCGATCCGCACATCCTGCTGATGGACGAGCCGTTCGGCGCGCTCGACGCGATGACCCGCGACCGCATGAACGTCGAGCTGCAGCGCATCTGGATGATGCAAGGCTGCACGGTCGTGCTCGTCACCCACTCCATCTCGGAAGCGGTGTTCCTGGCGGACCGCATCGTCCTGCTGTCGCCGCGGCCCGGCAGGATGGACACGATCATCGACGTGCCCTTCCCGCGGCCGCGCGACGGCGATTCGGCGACCCGGCCCGAATTCCAGGCGATCGTGCGCGATCTCCGCAAGCGCCTCGACGCAATGTCATGAAACGCCACGTCCATCTCGTCGCGACGCCCCTGATCCTCGCCGCGCTGGTCCTCCTGTGGTGGGGCTATGTGCGCGCCTTCGAGGTCTCGCCCTTGATCCTGCCCTCGCCGGCGAGCGTGGGCGCTTCGATCGTGGACCTGCTGCAGAGCCCGCGCACCTGGAACCACATCTGGTACACCCTCTACGAGACGATCGCCGGCTTCCTCATCGCGGTCGTGGTCGGCATCGGCCTCGGGGCGCTGCTCGGCAAGACGCCCTGGCTCGAGCGCACCCTGAACCCGCTGATCGTCGGCCTGCAGGTGATGCCGAAGATCGCGCTCGTGCCGCTTTTCGTGGTCTGGTTCGGCTTCGGCCCGACCTCGAAGGTCGTGATGGCGGCCGTGCTCGCCTTCTTTCCGGTGATGACCAACACGATCATCGGCATCAAGTCGGTCGAGCGCGGGCACCGGGACGTCATGACGAGCCTGAACGCCTCGCGCTGGCAGTCGCTCCGGGAGGTCGAACTGCCGGCATCGCTCCCCTTCATCCTGACGGGCATGGAGGTCGGGATCGTGCTGGCGATCATCGGCGCGATCGTGGGCGAGTACCTCGGCGGCTCGAACGGGCTCGGCTACATGGCCGTCGCGGCCCTCAACGCCTTCGACGTCCCCGGCATGTTCGCGGTCATCATCATCCTGACCGTGATCGGGTTCCTGCTCTACGCGCTCGTCGTCATGCTGCGCCGCTTCGTCACGCCCTGGCACGAATCCGTCCTGATCACGCGAGAGACCTGACCATGGGCCGCATCATCGACGTCACGGTGAACTTCAAGCCGCATACCCAGCTCAAGCTCTACGAGGTGCTGAAGATTTCGGAGGAGGCGCGAAAGCCCTTCGTCGCGGAGAGCTACATCGCCGAGATGGACAGGAACGGCGTCGCGATGGCCGGGATCGTCGCGAATGTCGCGCAGAACGGGGTGGGAGGCGAGCTCCTCGCCACCCATGTCGACGAGGTCTACCCGGTGCTCCAAGCGCATCCCGACCGCTTCTTCGGCTGGTGCGGGATCAACCCGCTCGGCGGCATGGAGACGCTCCGCTACATCGAGCGGGCGGTGACGAAGCTCGGCTTCATCGGCGTGCACGTCTATCCGCACTGGTTCGGCGTGGAGGTGAACCACCGCACCTACTGGCCGATCTACGCCAAATGCTGCGAGCTCGGGGTGCCGATCACGCTCCAGGTCGGGCGGCAGTCGCCGCGCTCCGGCGGACGCTACTGCGCGCATCCCTCCATGCTGGAGGAGGTGGCCTTCGATTTTCCCGAGCTCAAGATCATCGGGCTCCATATCGGCTTCCCGCACGAGGCCGACATGACGAGCGCCGTGCGGGTCCACGAGAACATCTACATCCTCGCCGACGCCTGGCCGCCCTCGTCCTGGACGAAGCATTTCGTCGACTTCATCGCCCAGCGCGACTGGGGCAACAACGACGGCGCCGACAAGGTCATGTGGGGCACCGACTGGCCGGTCCAGACCATCGCCGAGTCGGTCAGGCAGGTGCGCGCGCTCGACATCCCGGAGGAGACGAAGCCGAAGCTGCTCGGCGAGAACGCGATCCGCATCCTCGGACTGCGGCCGCCGGCGACAAGCTGAGACCTCGCCCCAGAGATCACGAGCAGGCAGGAGTTCCACAATGACCACCCAGGTGACGCGCCGCGCCGTCTCGGCCGGCTTGGGCGCCCTTTTCGGGGCCGCTTCTGCTCGACCCGCCCTGTCCCAGGCACCCGAGCGCGTGACCTACCTGACGCCCTTCGGATTCCTGATCGATTATGCCGAGACGATGTACGGCACCTCCGGTGGCTTCTTCGCCAAGCAGGGGCTCGATCTGGTCAACGAGGGCGGAAAGGGGTCGGCCTTCGGGATCCAGCAGCTGACGGCCGGGAACGTCCTGATCTCGCGCACGGGCGGGACGGACCTCCTCAAGGCCTATGTTCGCGACCCGCAGCTGATCGCCATCGCGGGCGTCTATCCCAAGGACCTGTTCTGGGTCATCAGCCACCGCGACAAGCCGATACAGGGCTCGGCCGACCTGGCGGGCAAGACGGTCGGCGTCATCTCCGTCGGCGGCGCGACCGAGAACCTGCTCGACATGATGCTGGCGAAGGCCTCGATCCCGAAGAGCTCCGTTTCCCGCGAGGCGGCCGGCAACGCGCCGAGCGCCTTCGAGCTGGTCAAGGCCGGCCGGCTTTCAGGCTATATCGCGACCCACCTCACCGTGCATCGCCTCCGCTCGGCCGGGCAGCCGATCCACGCCTGGTGCATCGACGAGGTCGCGCCGTCTCCCGGAGACCTCTACGTCACGACCAAGCGGACCGTCGAGGAGCGGCCCGAGACGCTGGTCCGGTTCCTGCGCGGCGTGGATGCAACGCTCGCGGCAATCGGCGCGACCGCCGACACGCCCGCGCTGATCGCGTCCATGTCGAAGCTCTACGACATTCCCGAGACGAAATCGCCCGACCGGGGCGTGGCATCGCTCGATTTCGCCAGGACGAACTTCGCGGCGGTGCACCGCGCCAAGCTCGCGGTCGCGCCCGCCACATTCGTGTCCGCCCGGGACCTGATGGTCGCGGCAGGCATCATCCCGGAACCGAAGGACGACGGCTACTTCACGGACGCGATCAGGAAGAAGGCGTTCGGCTGAGGTAGCCCGGGCCGCGATGCTGCCCCGGCGTGCGCGGCGCGATCCCGGCTTTCAGCCGATGGGCGTCGTCGTATTCGTCCAGGCTGTGGAACGGGATGGGCGTGTCCGTCTCGATCCCGCGAAGCCTGCCTTCCAGGCGGTCGAGGGCGTTGGCGCGGCCGAGCTCTCCGCCGCGGAGGACCGCATAGCTGACCACCGGCGGCAGGACGTCGAAGCCCGCGTAACGCAGCGCGTTGTGGATCGGCCACAGGATGCGGTCCATGTCGCCGTGCCGCCCGTCCGGCTGGAAAGCGGTTTCGGCGCCCGCGCAGGTGAGCGACAGCATCGCCCTGCGGCCCTTCAGGCCGCCGTTCTCGAACCAGCGCCGCTCTCCGCTCGGTGTCGTCTCGTGCGCGAACCCGCTCGAGAACACCCGCTCGCACCAGCCTTTCAGGATCGCGGGCAGACCATAGAGCCACAAGGGGAACTGGAAGATGACGAGATCCGCCGCGATCAGCTTTCGCTGCTCGGCAGCGATGTCGGCCGCTGTCGTCCCGCGCGCATGGGCCGCCTCCTGCTCCAGCGGTATCTGCAGCATCGCCGGATTCAGCGGATCGGGGAAGTCGTCGTGGTCGATAACGGCCTTGAACTTCATTTCGTAGAGGTCCGACACGACGACCGCGTGGCCGCATTCACGAAGCACGTCGACGGCCCGGTCCCGCAATGCGGCGTTGAAGGATTTGGGCTCGGGATGGGCGAAGACCAGGAAGACGTTCACGGGACGGCCTTCGCGTCAGAGGGTCAGGCCGTAGATCCGCGCCGTGTTCTCCACGAGGAGCTTGCGGCGCGGCACCTCGCCCAGGTCGAGCGCGTCGATCTCCTTCATCGTGCGGGCGAAGTCGAGGACGGGAAAGTCGGTGCCGAAGATCACCTTGTCCTGCCCCCAGGTTTTGATGAAATGCACGAAGCTCTGCGGCCAGTAGCGCGGGCTGTGCGCGTCGCAGCCGATGAACACGTTCGGGTGCTTCCAGGCCATGGCGATCATCTCGTCGTGCCAGGGGATCCCGACATGGATCCCGATGAGCTTGAGCTCCGGGAAGTCGCAGGCGACCGCGTCCAAGGTGATGGGCCGGCCGACGCTCCGGGTCGGCTGCTCGGGCGCGTAGACCATCGATTGCCCGACCTGCAGCTGGTACGGCACGCCCAGTTCGCAGCACTTCGCATAAAACGGGTAGTACTTCGCGTGGTCGGGCGCGAGCTCGAACCAATGCGGATAGCAATGCGCCCCGATGAAGCCGTCGTTCCGGACGGCGCTCTCGAAGGCCCGCACGCCCTTCATGCCTTCGGTCGGGTCGATGCCGGCGAGCCCCCAGAACCGGTCCGGATGACGCTCCACCGCCTTCGCCACGATCTCGTAGGGAAGGTGGTAGGAGCCGGGCAGCCCGAGGCGGCCGGATTTCGGCGCGATCAGGAAGGCGCGGTCGATTCCGGCCGCGTCCATCCGGTCGATCATCTCCTCAAGCGAGAGGCCACCCATCAGCCCGGACTGCGCCTTCATCTTGCCGACGAAGAACCCGCCGGCCCAGCCGGGTCGACGCGACAACGCCTCCGTCGTCCAGATATTCACCACCGCATCGATCGCACGAACCGTCATCTCAACCCGCTCCGAGACAGAATATGATGCGAATAGACGCGCATTCATCCTGAAGCAAGAACGAAAATATCGATGCTTAACCTATCTTACATCTTCTCTCATCATGCGAGAAGCAGGCCAGATCATGTCGCGATCAGGGATGATGCGGGCAGCCTGACTTACGAGGCGGCTGTCACGCGGATGCTCGGCTTCGCGGCAGGCTTGGCGGAGCGGGGCGTGTCGGCTGGGGACCGGATCGGTCTTTCGCTGCGGGACAGCGCCGACCATCTCCTGATGCACTACGCCGTCGCCTGGCTCGGCGGGACGATCGTGCCGCTCGACCAACGCTGGACCGCGACCGAAAAGGCCGCGGTCGCGCGCGCCTTCGCCTGCCGCGTGACGCTCGTCGAGGACGACGAGGCGACGCCCGAACCTTTCGGCGGCATCCGCATCGACCCGTCCTGGCGCGAGGCGGCCGGCCGGGCGCCTCCGGTTCACATCGACGAAAACCTGCCGGTCGTCCTGTCGCTGTCCTCCGGGACGACGGGCCGTCCGACGGGAGCGCTCGTGTCGCATCGCGAGCTCTACGAGCGCTTCGTCGGCCAGTGGGTCGGCATGACGTTCAACGGGAGCGACCGTTACCTCCTCGCGACGCCGCTCTATTTCGGCGGTGGACGGTCCTTCGCGATGAGCTTCCTCGTCGCCGGCGCGACCGTGATCCTGAAGCCGCCGCCCGTCTCGCCAGAGGAGCTGATCGCGACCGCACGCGAGGCGGAAGCGACCGTCACCTTCCTCGTGCCGACGCAGGTCGGCCGCACGATCGAGGCATGGGCCGGGGAAGGTCCGGCCATGCCGAGCCTACGCCGCCTCGTTGTCAGCGGTGCCGCCATGCCGCCCGAATTGCGCCGCCGCGCGCTGGAGCGCCTGTCGCCGGGGCTGACGGACTATTATGCGACGAGCGAGGGCGGCGGGATCGCGGTTCTCCAGCCCGCCGAGCAGCTCGAACATGCCGCGACCGTCGGCCGGCCCGCCTTCCGGGTCGAGATCGAGGTCGTCGATGCGGAGGGAAGCCCGCTGCCGGCCGGGGCGATCGGGCGGCTCCGCTACCGCGGCCCGGGCGTCTCGACGCGTCTCGTGGACGCCGAAGGTGCGGTGGTGCCGGCCCATCCGGACGGCTGGTTCATGCCCGGCGATCTCGGGCGCATCACGCCCTCCGGCCATGTGCAGCTGACCGGCCGGGCCAAGGACGTGATCATCCGGGGCGGCGTGAACATCTACCCGGCCGAGATCGAGGCGGCGCTCGCGGACCACCCGGCCGTGCTCGAAGTCGCCGTCTTCGCCGTCGAGCACCCGGATCTCGGGGAGGAGCTCGCCGCGGCGATCGTGCTCCGGCCGGGCTTGGAGGTCGCGGAAACCGAATTGCGGGATCACGCCCGCTCCCGGCTCGCCAGCTACAAGGTGCCGAAGCTGTTCGCGCTCGTGACGGCGCTGCCGCGCAACACGAGCGGGAAGGTTTTGCGGGCCGCCCTCCCCCGCCTGCTCGCTGCCGAGTAGCGGGAGGCTCTCCGCCCGGCGGGCATGCGGACCATCCGAAACCGGATCGGACGGACGCCCCCGGTCGGGCGCAGTCGGCGCGCCGCCAAGCTGCTGGCCTGGCTCAGCTCGACGGCGGGCCTACCGGAGGAAGGGAAGGCTGCGCGGTTTGCCGGTCCGGGCTCGGCTGGCCACGTCATGACAGGCCGTGCGGTTCGCCCTTACGAGATGCGTTGCCGCGCCGTATCGGGTCCGCGCGCGCGCGGATCGCCGATCTTCCGGCGGAAGCCCTTAAGTTGTTGGATTTTCGAATGAGAAGTGGAGCGGGCGATCGGGATCGAACCGACGACATTCAACTTGGGAAGCTTAGGTAAGTCACTGATTTTCTGACCTCACGTTCCCCGTCGCGTCTCGATTCAGGAGACGCGAACATGGCACAAAAGCAAAGCCCCGCGGCCGGTAGGACGGCGCGCGGCGACGATCAGCGGCCCTACTACGTGTACTACCTGGGCGATTTCGACAGGGCGGGCAGGGATGCTGGTCGGAGCCTGCAGGAGAAGCTGACACGCTTCGCCGCCGAGAAGGGGATCACCGTCGTTTTCGAGACGGTGGGCGTCACGCTTGATCAGATCCGATTGCATAGGTTGCCCACTCGGGTCCCGAAGCGGAAGACGGTGGCCGACCTGAAATGGCCACACGCCTTCGCGTGTGAGCTAGACGCCCTCCCGCCCGACCAGCTTCGTCACCTCGTTCAGGGCGCCATCAATCGGCACCTCTCAGGGTACGAACTCCAGGTTCTCAAGATCGCCGAGGAAAGCGAGCGCGAGTGGCTGCGGACCCGTGAGGCGCTGTTCTGCCGCTCCGAGTCGGAGGCGGGCCGATGAAACCGCCCCGCCCGACGCACCTCCCCGCAGCGGTGATCGAGGATCAGAACGCGCCTGTCGCGCGCGTCGTCCCGCGCGGGGCGAAGCCCCTCCGGGACAAGACCGGGAAGCTCTCTGCGAAGCTGCGGCTGGGCTACGAGCACACCCCAGCACGCATCTCGAGGCGCCCCGGGATCGACACCCTCAGAGTCGCCGAGGGCGAACGCCTCATCCGGTATCGCCACGGCGACGGCGGTGTGGACACGGATGGCGAAGGCGAGATCTACATCCGAGCTCTAGCACCTCACATCTTGGCTCAGCCGGCGCCGCACGAAGGCCCGAACCGGGTTGTCATGGGCGATCCGCTCGCGCGGCTGATCGGTTGGGCATCCCAGTGGTGCCGGAAAGCTCTCGGTGAGATCGCGCTCGACGATCTGCGGGAGATCGCCAGGGACCCGGGCCGGACGCTCAAAGCCGACGCTCTGGCGAATCGCCTTCGTCTAACGAGAGCCGAGAGGACAGCCCTTGAGATCCGAACGATCGGTGCGATCGACTGGTCGAAGAAGGAGCGTGAGGCTGCGAGGCGGGAAGACGCGCGGATACGCAAAGCCGAGAAGCGGAGAGCGGAAGGCGCCCGATCGTACGCCGACACGGTCGCGAAAGCCGAGCCATGGAAGGCTGCGGGGGTGTCTCGACGGACTTGGTTTCGGAACCAGGCTGTGGCCCGTGGCACCACAACGTCCACAATCGAAAGAGCCGCTCCCGGTGACCTTGGCACCACAACGTCCACGACCGGGAACGAGGTTTCTGGGCAGGTTGGCACCACAACGGCTACAGTAAGAAGCATAGCTTCTAGGTACTGCGGCCGAAGCAGTGCCATCCCGGCTCAGGAAGGCGACGCCAGGCAACTGTCGTTCCTCGCTCCCCCGCAGGCTCGTGACGAGCTCCGGGCCGTCCTGGATCGCTGGCATTCCGGCGAGATGCCCGAGGCTGTCCGGGTTGCCGTCATCGCTGCCAAGCGCAGACGAGCCTTCCGGCAAGAGGATGTCGCAACCGCGATCGGGATCTCGAGGCCGCAGCTCGCCAACGCGATGCATGCCGCTGAGCGGCGCGCGCTTGGCCTGCCGAACGCATTCGACCTCTCTCCTGAGATCATCGCCAACCTGAAGCGATGGCTGCTCGCCGACGACGCTGACCTGCCCCCGCCGGCCGAGTGGGATCGCGAGCGCGCAATGCGCCCGCCTCATCACCGCCGCGGCGGGAAGCGCCCGCCCGATCCAGGCCCGGTGTTCCCGACCTTGCGGCTGTTCTCGCTCATCGAAGGCGGTGCCGAGCGATCTCGTAATCAGGTGCTCGAGCCCGAGAGCGAGGCGGCATGATCCGCGCCCGCTCTCCTCTTCCGATGCGCTCCGAACGGATGCGGCGGGCCCGTTTCGACGTCAGGCGCGGGCTTGAACCTGATCTTGCGCTTCGGCTCGGACAGCATCGGCTCGCCGGTCTGGAAATTCCTGCACGGCCGCGCCGGGGATGTGTCGACCACAAAGGCGCCGAACGAGCGGATCGCGACCTCTCCATCGGTGCGCAACCCGAGCCTGACGGCCTGGATGAACGCATTGGCGTGCCGTCGGCATTCTGCCTCAGGCCGGCCGCTCGCCTTCGCCATGGCTTCGATCAAGTCCGGCAGGTTCATAACGGAAGCCTCTCGATAACGGCAACATCCATAACGATATATGATGGATGTGAGTTGTCGAGGACCAGCCATGCCGACGATCGCCGAACCGATCCGACCACCACCGGCCTACGTGCCGCGGCTGAACGTGGCAGAGCATGCGGCCGCGATCCTGGCCGATCTTCGCGACGCGGGGATCCGACCGACGGCACTGGCCGTGCTGAGCCGGGCGCTCGACGTGGGCGTGCCGGAAGAGGTCGCGGTCGAGATCGCGGCAACAATCGTCGATCACGGGAGGTTCTGTTCGGCCCAGATCAGTGCCTCGAATGCCGCCGCCTGAGCGGCGGCCAGATCAGGGAACAGCTTCTTGCCCTTCTGAGAGGCTCCGGTCGCACGGTTCGCCACCGACACACGCCAGCCCCGCGCGGCCTCATAGAGGGTCAGGTTGAAGCCGTTCACATTCACATACGGATTGCCCTTGGCGGAACGGTGCCACTCACGTCCACGCCAAGCCGCCCGCCGCCTGGCGACATTCTTGAGGCGTCGCTCGCGCTCCCTCGGGCGCGTGTAGTCCTCTTCCATGCGCTCGGCACAGACGCAGCCGACGCCCAAGACGTCGGGGTACTCCGGGTGCTGCATGTAATGAACGAAGCGCACCTCTGCCGATTCGCACATCTCGCAAAGCTGCGATGGCTCCCCAAGATCGTCGTCGTAAATGCAACTCCAGCCTCGGTGCGGAACCTTCGCCTCGGACCACTTCCCATGGTCTGTGTGGCGCCTCAACGACATAGTTCGATTGGCTCTCGATCCCGACTATCCCTGGTAGGGCGGTGGTGCGTCGGCGTAGTCAGCTCGGTCATCAAGTCGAAGGATGATGTAGCCGGCCTTTGCTTTCGTGACCAGGATCGCGTCGTCCTGGAACACGACTCCCATGTCGGGCGGATACTCGCGAAGGAAGTCGATCAACTCTCCGACGGTCGTCCCCTCGAAGTTCACCAGAGACGGCACACCACGTCGCTCGTTCATTCTTCTCGCCTTACCTCGGAGGATCACTATGCCTGATCCACGCCGGCGCGCGCCAGTGCAAGCCCCTACCCCTGATCCAACGGCTGATCCCGACCGCTTCGGCCGAGACATCGCCAGCTTCACCGTCACCGCCATCCAGCGAATCCCGATCGTTGCGAAGGACGCCCAGGCGCAGCTCGCCGCCATCAACGAGCGTGCGGAGCGCGCAATGCGCACGGCCGCTGATCATCGCCGTCAGGTTCTCGGTCTCAGCGAGGACGAGCGGGACATCTGGCTTGCCCAAGCTCGCGTCGGCTTCAGCGCTGGTCTCGATGCCGAGCGAGCCTTCCTCGTCGACGGGAGCCACGACGCGCCCGGGAGGCGGCAGTGACCGAGGGGGGTAGGGGGAGCAGAAGTTCCCGCGCTGGTAGGACGCCCCACCGCACGGGGTCCCACGCGCATTTATTTTCCGGCGCGAGGCGAAATTTCAGGTGCCTGAGAACTGGAATTATTGCGCAGAAAACCAGTTTTCGCAAGCGAGCGACTGGAAAGTGGACGCGCGCCAAAGCCTTGCTGCGCAACGGAAATCTCGCCCCAGAAGGGCGGGAAGTAATTGGACAAAAATCGCATTTTCAGAGGAGCATTACGATGAGCCAAGACGTAGGCTTTGAGCAGGATGACGAAGCCCCAGGCGACCTCGCGACTGACTACGCGGCGATGATCGTCGGGAAGTGGCGGAAGATGGGTCAGCCCCCAATTGAACTCGGCGCCGCGCTGATGTTCCAGGCCGCGGATATCCTCTTCACCGAAGGCGTATCCCGCGAGGGAGTGGCAGAGATGCTGCGCGAGTTGGCGAAGCTCGTCGAGGACGACGCTGCAGATCCCGGTGCGATCGCGTCCGTGTTGAAGCACTAGGCCGCGACGGCCCGCCGCAGATCACATTAATTTACGACGGCTATCGATCCGTCTACATTCATAGGTGATCCGAACGGACTGCCACCCGCGTGATGCGGGCTGGACGGTTCAGAAGGTCACCTAGCAGTCCGCCGTGATGGCGGCTCTCGCAGGGCTTGAACGGGCACTTCGCCCGATCGCTTTCGCGCATGCAGGTGGCCCTTGTCATTTCCTGACGAAACGAAGCGTTCCGCGACCGAGCCGATGGGCCGGATGTCGCTCGGCCTGGAGGTCAAGTTCGCCTCCGGCGCGGCCGAGGGCACGTTCAGCGGCTACGGTTCCGTGTTCAACCACGAGGACTTCGGCGGCGACGTCATCGCCAAGGGCGCGTTCGCGCAGACCCTTCGCGAGTGGAAGGCTCGCGGCAAGCTGCCGAAGATGCTCCTACAGCATGGGCCCGGCCTGTTCGGCGGATCGGCCATGGACGCGATTCCGCTCGGCCAATGGACGGGCATGAGCGAGGACACAAAGGGCCTCTACGTCGAGGGCCGGCTTCTCGGGCTCGATACCGACCGTGGCCGCGCCGTACATGAAGCAATGAAGGCCGGGGAGCTCGACGGTCTGTCGATCGGCTACCGGGTGAAGGAATTCACCCTCGGCACCAAGCCCTCCGAACCTTACCGCACCATCAAGCGCCTCGACCTCTTCGAGGTCTCCGTCGTGCTCTTCGGGATGAACGACCAGGCGCTCGTCGACAATGTGAAGTCGATCGCCTCACCGGCGGACCTTGAGCGCTTCCTGCACCGGGCCGGCTTTTCCCGGGCGGAGGCGAAGCGGCTCACCGCGGCCGGATGGTCCGGCCTTTCCCGTTCCGAACCTAACACCCCGGATCCCGCCCTCACTGCGGCGGCTGACGCCGTCGGCGCGGCTCTCGCCGATCTTCGCTCTCTGAGCTCCCTGAAAGGGTTCACCGCATGAACACTCGTGACATGGTTCTCGGCGGCGCTTCGGCCGCACGCATCTTCTCCGCATCCGTCGGGCCCCGGCCCGTACTCGACGCTCCGCGTGAGAGCGGGGCGGATCTGGCCGAGCTCTCGCGCCAGTTCTCCGCGCATCACGGTGAGGTGAAAGGGCTGCTCGAACGGACCGGCGCCCGGCTGGGCGAGTTCGACACGCAGCTGCAGGCCCACGGCGACCGTCTCGACGGCTTCGAGAAGCGCCTGAACCGCCCGGGGTCCGTTGACATGAAGGCCGGCGACGCCTCGGCCGAGCACAAGGCCCTCGCAACCTTCGCCCGCCGCGGCGACGACGCCGAGCTGAAGGCGATGAGCGTTGGCTCGGATCCGGATGGCGGCTTCCTCGTGCACCCGGTCCTTTCCAGCCGGATGACGAAGAGGCTCTTCGACACCACGCCCATGCGTCAGCTGGCACGCGTAGAGACCATCACGCAGGGGGACGCTTTCGAGGAGCCGCTGGACCTGGACGATGTCGGCGCCACGTGGGTCGGCGAGACCGAGTCCCGTCCCGAGACCAGCACCCCGCAGGTCGGCATTCTCCGGATCCCGCTGGAGGAGATCTATGCGAACCCGAAGGTCACTCAGCGGCTGCTCGACGATTCCGGCTTCGACATTGGCGGCTGGCTCGAGGGCAAGATCAGCGACCGGTTCGGGCGAACGGAGGGCGCGTCCTTCGTGACGGGCGACGGCGTCAAGAAGCCCCGCGGCTTCCTGAGTTACGGGACCAGCGCGCAAAAGGACGGCTCGCGTCCCTGGTCCTCGCTTCAGACGGTCCCCAGCGGACATGCGACGGAGATCACGGCCGACGGCCTCAAGGATCTCACCTGGTCGCTGCGTGCTCCCTATAGGCAAGGGGCCGGCTGGCTCATGAACACGAACACGGCCGCGAGGATCGACAAGCTGAAGGACTCGAGCGGAGCGTATATCTGGCGCGACAGCATGATCGCCGGGGCGCCGCCGATGCTGCTGAACTACCCTGTCACCTTCAGCGAGGACATGCCCGACGTTGTCGCGGGAGCAGTGCCGATCGCCTTCGGCAACTTCAAGCTCGGCTACATCATCGTGGACCGGGCGGGCATCAAGTGGCTGCGGGACCCGTTCAGCGCGAAGCCCTACGTGATGTTCTACGCGTACAAGCGCGTCGGGGGCGGGCTAGCCAACTCTGAGGCGATCAAGCTCCTGCTGGTTTCCGCGAGCTGACGAGACCGGCGCGGGCGCCTCCATCCCGCGCCTGGCCCACTCGGCAGGTGGCCTGAAACAGCCGAGAAGCCGGCGGCCCGATGGGGTTCGGGCGCGGCCGGCAACCCTTCTCCACGACGGAGCTCTAAATGCCATCGCTCGCCGAGATGATCGCGCAGGGGCAGGCCCGTGCCGAGCAGGTCGCGCAGGGTATGATCGCGGCCGTTGCCGCTCTGCCGGCATCGCCGACGCCGCTGCAGGTCGCACAGATCCTTGAGGATGCGCTGGTCGAGGTGATCCGGGCCGAACCTGGGCTTCGGGCCCGCGGCGCCAGCGACGCGGACCTGGATGCGTTCCGGTTGGGCGCCCTCTGGACGTTGAAAGAGCGACTCGGCGGCGCCCAGCCGCTGCTCGACGCCACCCTCTCCGGCCTGCCGAACTAGGAGCGCATCTTGTCCGCCCAGCAGCAGACCGTCATCCGCGAGCTCGTCATTCGAGGCAGCTCGCAGGGGGTCGACAAGCTTGCGAGCGACCTTAACCGCCTCGATCAGGCGCAAGAGGCCGTCGCGCGCAGCGCCGGCACGATGGGGCAGGTTAGCGAAACGTCCGCGCGTCGGCAGACGAGCGCCGTCAACGACCTGGAGCGGCTCAGGCGGACTGTGGACGAGGTTCACCGCTCGCAGGCGCGGTACGCTGAGGTGGAGACCCGCCTTGCCCGCGCGGCCGGTCAAGGCCTTGTCGACATGCGGGAGCGGGACCGGCTGCTCGGCCTGGCGGCGCAGAAATACGGGGTAGCCGCTCAGGCGAACGAGAATTTCGCCCGGAGCTCGGGGCTCGCGGCACACCAAGTCGGAAACCTCCGATCGCAGCTGTTCGATGTCGTCGCGTCGCTTCAAGGCGGTCAGAACCCGTTCACGGTGCTCAGCCAGCAGGGGCCGCAAATCTACGAGGCTCTCGCGGGCCAGGGCGGAATCGCCGCAGGGCTCAAGCAGGCCGGGCAGAGCGCGCTCGGGCTGATCAACCCGACCACTGCGCTGGTGGGATCCGTGGCCGCAGTCGGGGCCGCGGCGATCGCTTCCGCCGCAGCCTGGGATCGCTACGAGACGCAGCAACGAGATGTGGAGCGCTCTGTCGCCGGAATAGGGCGGGCGACCGGCGCCACCCGGGACAGCATCAACCAGACCGCGCTCGCGACGGCTGCGGCCGGCAGCGTCTCGATCTCCGCCGCCCGTTCGATGCAGGCGGAGTACGCCCGGACAGGGAAAGTCGGGGGCGCGATGTTCGGTGACCTCGTTCGGGTCGCGCGAGACTACGCGGTCACCACGGGCCAGGATCTCGAGCAGGCGAACACCGATCTCGCCCGGGCCTTCGCGGACCCGACCAAGGGGGCCGAGCAGCTCAACGCTCGGCTGGGGTTCCTGAGCGGGACCACGCTCGACGCCATCCGCCGGCAACAGGCCATGGGCGACACGCTCGGGGCGCAGCGCACGCTCTACGCCGCGCTCGTGCCGTCGCTGCTCAAGGTGACGGAGCAGACCTCCGCCTGGGCGCAGGCCTGGGACGCGGTGAAGAACAGCGCCTCGAACGCCGCGGACGCAATCGGTCGCGCGCTGGCGCAGCCCACGCTCCAGGAGCGCGCGGCGCAGCTGCAGCAGCGGCTCCGGAGCAATGACACGTCCACGGAGCCGGACCTCGTCGAGGCGCTCCGGGCCATGGGGCTGGATGACCCGCAGATCCGGGCGCAGGTGCCCTCCTATCGGACGATGACGCCGCGGCAGGTCGAGCAGACAACGCAGGATCTCTCCGACGTTCAGGAGCAGCGCCGGCGGCAATCCGCGCTGGCGATGCAGCGGGAGATCGATCAGCTGAATCGGGATGCGTCGACCCGGGCGCTCGGCGTGCTCGATCGCATGTTCCCGGGCGGTCGGGAGTTGGACGAGCTTGCCGGAGATGCGGCGGCATTCGGCCGGGCACTGAAGGACGCCACCAACCTTCCGGATATCGAGCGCGCCCGGGCCGGACTGGCGCAGATCGAGGAGAAGCTCAAGGCAGGCGGGACCGCGGCCTATGAGCTCCGGAAGGCGGCACAGGACGCCTTCGACGCTGCCGGGCTTCTCCCCTACGAGCGCGGCCTTGCCCAGATCGAGCAGAAGTACCGGGACCTCGCGAAGGCGGCGGGCGGCGATCAGCGCATCATCGGAGGCCTCAACGTCGCGAAGGGTCTGGAGCAGGCGACGTTCCGGCGCGAGCAGATCGACGTGCCGCTCCGGGACGCCGCGACCCGGATCAACGAGCAGGTCTCCGCCCTCCGGGTTCAGCGCGACGGCTTCACGCTGAGCACCGAGGCCGCGGCTGCCATGGCCGCTCGTCAGGAGCTTGTGAACGACCTCACGCGGCGAGGCATCACCGATCTGTCCGACTACTCGGCGCGGCTCGATCAGCTCGCGGCCGCCGCGGGCAAGGCAGCAGCGGCTCAGGAAGAGCTTCGCCGCGTTCAACAGAATGTCGTCGGCGGCATGGACGAGCTGCGCTCCAGCACGAGCGGGCTGCTCACGGGGGCGTTCTCTGACGTTCGGCAGGGCAAGAGCCCGCTCGAAGGGATCGTGAACTCGCTTGGCCGGCAGACCGATCAGATGTTCGATCGGCTGATCTCCCGCCCGCTCACCGAGGGGCTGCTAGGCCAGTTCGGGAAGCCAGGCGGCGGCGCGACCGGCGATTGGATCTCGCGCATCTTCGGCGACGCGAGCGGGATCAAGCTGCCGAACCCGCTGGCGCAGTCCACGACGGCGTCCATGACGGTCAACGCCGCGTCGGTGGTGGTGAACGGAGGCATCGGGACCGGCGGTCTGCCGGGCATTGGGGGCTCCGGGCAGAACCTGATCCCGGGCGCTTCCCAGATCCTGGACTCCTCCAAGTTCGGCGGCGGAGCTTCGGCCAGCTATTCGGAGGTCGCGGGCTATATCCGCCAAGCCGCGGCTATGCGGGGCATCGATCCCGACATCGCGCTCCGGGTCGCGCGCTCGGAAGGCCTGACGCAATCGAATCCGACCGGGACCATTGGCGACCAGGGCCGCTCGTTCGGACCCTGGCAGCTCTTCACCGGAGGCGGGCTCGGCAACACGGCACTGTCCCGCGGGATCAACGTGCGCGATCCCTCGACGTGGCGCCAGCAGACCGATTTCGCACTCGACCAGGCGAGGAGCGGCGGCTGGGGGCCTTGGTACGGGGCCCGCAATTCCGGGATCGGGAACTGGGAAGGCATCACCCGCTCGACCGAACAGGCGACGCAAAGCCTCTCCACGCTCTCCTCGAGTGCCACCGAGGCGACCAGCGGCCTCGGCTCGTTCGGCTCCGGTCTCGACGCTTTCGGATCGAAGCTGAGCCAAGTCGCGATCGGCAGCGGGGGCGGAGGCGGGTTCGGGCTTGGCAACCTGTTCGGAAGCCTCTTCGGAGGCGGCGGAGGCAGTGCGCCGTTCATCGACGCCGCCGGTGCGTCTTGGAGCGCGAACGGGAACGTCCTGACGCCGGATGGCCCGATGCCTCTCCGCTACATGGCGAAGGGCGGGATCGCGCAAGCCGGGCAGCCCTTCGTCAACATCATCGGCGAAGGCCAGATGAACGAAGCCGTCGTCCCCCTCCCGGACGGACGCTCGATCCCGGTCTCGATGAATGTCCCCATGCCGGTGAACACCGGCGGAGGCGGCGGGGCGCCGATCACCATCAACCAGGCACCGATCAACGTGCAGCCCGCCCAGGGCTACACCCCCGAGCAGATCCTCGCTGCGATCCGCCAGGGTAACGAGGAGACGGTCCGGCACATCCAGAGGAATTTCGGGAACATGGGTCGCGTGTGGGACAGGAGGTTCGGCTGATGCCCTTTCTTGTCGGACCACTCGTTGGCGCCGGTCTCGGTGCGGCTGGCCTCGGAAGCCTTGGCGCGACCACGATCATCCCCGGGCTCACGGTCAGCGGACTCCTAACCCCAGCGATCCCGACCGGCCTGAATCTGAAGGAGCTGCCCTGTGACCGCGGTCAACGTCATTCGGACGACCGATGCCGTTCACGTATTCACGGACGGGCTGATGGCGACCCCCGAAGGCGCCGCGGTCGGCCGGATGGGGAAAGCCTTTCCAATCCCGCAGGCCAGGGCGGTCTATGTCGGCCGGGGGCAGGTTGAGCTTACAGCGAGCGTCTTCTTCGAACTCAACACGCTGAGCAGCGTCGAGGAGATAGTGGCGGCCCTCCCGACGCTCGTTCCCACCGTCGGTGATCGTCTGGAAGCGCTCGCGGAGCGGTTCGCCGGAAAGGTGCACCGGTCGGACCACACGGTCGCCGGCTGGTCAGAGCAGGGCCAGCGGTTCGTCACGCTCATGTTCAGCACGCACGAGATCCCCGGCGTCTGCCCGGCTGGGCAGCTAGCGGAGCTCCAGGAGTGCGTCATCACGCCGGCGGTCTCTGTCGACCGGCTTGGGGCCATGAACGCGATCGAGGCCGGCTTGGCCATCCTCCGGCGACAGCACGTGGCAGAGCCCGCAAAGGTCGGCGGGTTCGCCCAGCTCACGACCGTGTACCGCGACCGCATCGAGAGCCGCATCCTCGAGCGCTGGCCGGACCGAGTCGGCGAGAGGATCGCGGGGTGAACACGTTAGCGAGCCGTCTCAACTTCAGCCGGGATCTCCGGCTCGGGGGGCTCAAGTGGCAGCTCCTGTTGAAGATCGCTGGGCGGTGGTGTCGGCAGATCGCGGATGCCGAGTGTCTCCAGGCCGAAGTGCTTCGCGTAGGTCTTGAGCCCGCTGTCGTCCGAATAGATCACCGATGCCCCTTCGGCTTTCGCGATCGCGACGATTTGCTGGTCGAACTTGGCCCTGGCACGCGTCTCAAGGTCGCCACGCTTGATCCGCCGCCGGCTGCCTAACAGCTGACGCTGCATCTCGGCGAACTCGATCGCGGCCTTGATCCCGAACGGTGAGATCTTGAACCCGCGGGCGCGCTCCATAATGGAAAGATACTCCGCTGCGCTCTCGGGCTCGACCTTCACCAGCACCTCTCCAAGTGCAGGTGTCGGCACAATGAGGCGGCCTCGCGCCTTCACGGTCTGCTGGACCATGAACTTAATTCTTTCCTGCACCAGGCTCACCGGTTCGCCCGTCTGATGGTCCGTCGGCGCTGCTGCCCTCTCATTGAGCAGCAGGATCAGCATGGACGCGTCGAAGGCGCCTATCACTGCGAACGCTTCCGAGCGGCCGGCGGCTCGCCAGCTCGCATCCTTAGCAAGGCGTCAATAGGGTCCTGCTCGAGGTGCCACGAGTTCCCGGGCACTGCCTGCAGGTCCGCAATCACCTCCGTTAGGTCCTGCTCGCTCAAAACCTCGAATCGACCAACCTTAAAGCTGTCCAGCGCCCAGCCACCCTCAGCCGATCTCCTCCACGCGCCCGTGCCCCAGAGCCGGATGATCGGGCCAAAAATCAGCTTCCCGAGTTCACGTGCTGTCTCGCGATTGGTGACAACATTCGTATAGAGCGTGTCGCCGTCCTGCAGCTGCAGGTGCACCGACTTGTCGATCCCGCCGAGCCGGACCAACTCGCCTTCGATGAAGCCCTCCTCTCGGACCACGCCATAGTCGACCGGCATCTCTCGCTCGCGGCCTGGAAACGGCACGACGTTCCCTCGCCCGAAGCGTACCACGCCAACGGCATTATCCTCGGCAAGCATCTGGTCGATTCGCCGATAGATTCGAACGACATCCGCCGGCGCTTGGATCTGCCGTGCCTGAGCAAGGCGCCTTTCGACCTTCGGAACGGCAGGCTCAGCCACAGCCGAGACGATCACCGTGCTGCCCTTCTTCAGTCTCTTGAAATGGACGCTGGCGCTCTCGCCGTACAGGCGGCCAAGCTCGACCAGGTACTCGCCGAGCCGCTCCATCGGGATCGTCTCTGGCGTCCAGCTGTCGATGCGAAATGTGATCTCGCGGCTCATTTCCTGGGAGTATGCCTCAGCGGATCGCTAGCCGCCATTCGGCCTTTGAACATGGTTGATCGCTCCGCAACGCGGCGGGCTGAGCCGAGAGCGACCGCGGATGTAACGGCGCTCTCGGCTGCCGCGCCCTTGACTGATCTAAGCAGGATGCCATCCCTGAGCTACCGGCAGCAGCGATGGAGGGTGGAGTGGCGATGCGATTCACCATCAGGCCAGGCGAAAGCACCGCGAGCGGTGGGTTCGCCGTAATCGCGCAAGACGCCCGCGAGGCACTCAATCATGTGCGGGACATGCTTGACCGAGGCCTGACCGATATCGACGTCGTGGACCCCGAGGGGCGGCACTACGATCTCATTGAGCTGGAACGGATCACGGCGGAGAGTGAGGCGCGGGAGGCGTCATAGCCGCTTCTTCCCGCGATGCGGCGCGATCCCCGGCCCGGCGCCGTCCGTCCGCGGTCGCCGTCCCGGTTCACGAAGCAGTGATGTAGGGGCGGCGAGACTGCGTTCCTAGTACCCCGGAATCCGGCTGTTGACGAAGATCTCCGCCGTACCATCGCCCGACGTCTTCCCGAGTACGATCTCGAGCACCCAACCATTGCTCATAGTGAGGCGGGCATCGTCCGAGTCGAACGCGCTGAACAGGTCGTTCACGGAGCCACGGACCGTGCCGCTTGCTTCGCGGCGGTTCCGAGCGCTGTCGTGCCAGACCTCGACCGTATAGGTGCACGGGAAAGGCTCGAACCGCCGCGACGAGATCGTGCCTTCGCCGGTGAAGGAGTCGAGCTTCCTCATCCTGTCCCTCGCATAGGTGTGTAGCTCGGGTCAGCCGCCGGACTTCGCCTTTCCGCCGGCCCCGAACGCCTGTTCGAACTTCAGGTCACCGAACACGAACTGGCCGGTCGTTCCGTCGGAAAGCTTCCCGATGGCCGTCCCCGACAGCCCGTTCAGCTGGCGAGTGACGACGATCTCACCTCGCGCGCCGTTGGAGCATGTGACCGGGACAACGATCGTGGGGTTCGTGTCGAGCGAGTTGTAGGTCCCCGAGCAGCGCTTTCCGCCCGGCGCCTGCACCCAGAAATCGCCTTCGCCGCTCGTGCGCGCCGTTGCCTGCCCCGCAGCGGGTACGCCGTTCCCGAACTGGCCTGAGACTGGAACGGAGATCTGAGTCGCGCAACCCGCTAGGCCGAGTGCCGCAATGATCCAAAGCAGATGACGCAAGTGGAGCTCCCCAGCCCATTGTTCGGCGATCCTGCCCTGTCAACGAAATGCGCGCTAGCCGACCCCCCTGAGCCTGACCCCTGGTTGTCCACCGTTCGTGAATTCCACGCCGGCGTCCTGCAACGCCTTCGTGATCTTGTCGACCGTGTCCTGTCGCCCGCCGATCGGGCCAGCGCCGTCGTCTGATTCAAGACGCGCGATCGTCGGATAGGAAACTGCCGACGCTTTTGCGAGGTCGGCTTGCGACCAGCCGAGAAGGGCGCGAGCGGCTTTCACCTGGCGGACGCTGATCGTCATTTCGATAGAATTTCTATTGACAGCCGAACGTCGGCGATTTGATATAGAAACTATCAACGATCCGTTGACGGAGCAACTTGATCAATGCCGAACGACACCGTTCCGGCAGCCGCCCTCGGCTTGCCTGCATCCAACGAATCGCCGGCCCGCCCGAACCGCTCAAAGCAGCCCCGAACGGCGTCTTGTGATGTTCGCCGGAGCACCGATCCGGCCGAGATTGCCACCGACGTTCCTCCTCGCCCCAATCGGGGCAGCAATTTGGAGGACGGCATGTCTCGACACGAGGCCTTTACGGGAGAAGCGACACCGATCAGCGCGGCAGATCTCGTCACGCTCAGTGATGAGAGCGCGCGCCGCGTCGACGAGCTGTTCGCGGAATGGCTCGATCAGGTGCTCGAGCTAAAGCGGGCGCAGCGTATCCTTGCGGAGTGTATCGCCGCGATGCCCTGGTGGGCGCAGCCGGGGCCGTCGACGGTCCACTCGGATGGTAGGCTTTCGGGAAGGAACTCCTGGATCCCCGCGCTGCAGCAGTTCGAGCTTCCGACCGGCATGGTTCACATCATCATCCGGCCCGGAGAGTCCGAGTTCCGCGAGCGCTATCTCAACCATCCATTCCTTCGGGAGGACGAGCGCCAACATGCCTTCGATAAGGCGATGGCGAGGCTGAAGGAGCGTGAGGAGGCGCAGGCTGTCGAGATGCGACGGTCTGGAACCGCCTCAGCTCGTCGCATTGAGAGCGAGCATCACCTCCGTCTCTCTCGCTGGTCGACCATGATCGGGAAGACCCCGCCGTCTCCATCTCGACTGGCTTTCCGGGCGATCGAGTTGATCGCGTGGATGTCCGTTGGCGATGTGGCGTTCAGTAAGCAGAGCGACGCGTTGCGCGATCTCAGGATCTATCATGAGGGCGAGACGCTGAAGAACCTGATTCCGGTGTTGCCGCCACGGCTCCGGGAACAGGCCGAACGCGTGATCCGACCCGGCGCAGGTCCGATGCGAAAGTGGAGCTACTGGCATGGCGACACCCCACTCCGCAGCGGTTTCGGCCGGCCGCCGGCCGAGCTCCTGACACCGAAGCAGGATACCGATTGATCGGATAGGGCTCGGCCAAAGCGCCGGGCCTTCATCATTTAGTCGGATGCCCAGGCCCGGATTTGCTCACCCGGTTAGCCCCGCCGGGCAGGGCCTATAGGATGTATGAAGGGGGAAACCCGCCGATCTCACCGGGTTTCGGATAGCTCCGCCACACGATCCAGCGGAACAGGATCCGCTGGTCACTTTCATGATCTCGTCCGAGATGGATCAGCACGGGAGCGAGGAGGCCCGTGCTGATGACCGACTTCCACGACGCTGAAGACGCCAAGCGCTACCGCGCTCGCCTTCGCAAGCAGCAGCGATACTCGCAGAACTACCGCGACAAGCTCGAAGCAGCGAACATCCCAGACCGGGATGAGATGGCCCGCGCCTGTCTGACGGCGCTCGTCGACCTACTAGCCGCCGGCCCCGACGCTAAGACGTGCGGCTTGGTGCCCGGCACCATGGTGAGCGCTCTTCAGGAGAAAGGGTTCAGTCGCGACGGGACCATGGACCGTCTCAGGGGAATGGTGAGGCGTGCGCGATCCAAGGTCCAGGCACATCAGAAATGAGCGCCAATGCCCCTGATCTCCGCCGTGCGGCGAAATGGCACTACCGCAGCCAAAAACGCACGTTCTTGCAGTCGCTTACCCTCCCACCGAATGCCGTTGAAGGACACTCCAGCGGCAACTTTGGACTTTGCGGTCTGCGAACTTACGGGCTAATTCTCGCGCCCAGCACATCGAGCCGCGCCCGGAGCCAGAAATGGCTGCCGGGCGTCGTTGTTTCTACCCCCGAAAATCGAAGGTCGTTCCCCATGCGATCAGCTTATGGAGCTGAGCGGCGCACCCGCGCGCCTGCTCGCCATCGAACACTCGTTGTGTTCGATAAGTCGGATCTGGACGCGATCGACGCTTGGGCGATTCCTGCCGGGCAGTCCTGCCGCTCAGACGCTATTCGGGCGCTTGTGCGAGAGGGCCTCAAGATCGCTGGGCGGAAATCCCGTCCCGAGCGGACTAGCCGCTCCTAAGCCGATGCCCCGCTCCGCCGCCTCCGACCGGGCTGTGAAGATGACGGGGCTATTTCCCTGCGAGGCAGAGGTCGCCCGGCGGCTGAGCCAGACTCCCAAGGAGTGGGCCGCGAAGTCGATCGTGCTCGAGCGCGACGGCCTGCCCAAGGTGGATCCGATCATGGGCGGCCGGTTCTGGCCCGCCGTCGAGGCCTATTGGCTCCGGCGCTATGCCCTTTCTAGCATCGAGGTCGTCCAAGCGGACGGAATGGAGAACCTCGATGCCCTCTGACGCCGACATGCCCGGCCTGAAGCGCCGGCCGAACAAGTCGGGACCGCCCCGGCTGTATTGGTGCGCCCGGCCCGACCTCGTGAAGAAGGGCTACACGCCCAAGACGATCCCCCTCCCCTATGACGAGAGCAAGCCGGGTGACCGGGAACTGATCTCGGCTGCCTGCATGCGCTTCCAAGCCGAGATGCTGGAGTGGTCCAGCGGTCGTAAGCGGGACCTGAATCGCTATGACGGCACGATCCGCGGCCTGTCCCGGCGCTACCAGACGGACGAGGCCAGCCCGTTCCAGCGGATGAAGCACAACACGCGGGAGAAGGATCTCCACGTCCTCAAGCTCATCGAGAAGGCCTTCGGCGATCGAGCCATAGCCGCCATCGGCCTGTCTGACCTCTGGCGCTGGTACGAGGCGGCGAAAAAGCCGAAAGAGCCGGGCGCCCCTCCGCGCGTCCGCCGCGCCTGGGGCATCATGAAGAAGCTCCGGGAGATGTTCTCCTACGGCGTCGCGGCCGAGCTGTCAGGATGCAGTCGGGTGCACGCGATCCTTCAGGAGACCCGCTTCCCCGGCCCGGAACGGCGCCGCACTACGCTCGATGCTGAGCACGTGGCCGCGTTCATCCCGAAGGCAATCGAGATGGGCCGCGTTTCCCTCGCGCTTGGGACCGCCATCCAGTTCGACCTTCTCCTCCGGCAGAAGGATGTGATCGGGGAATGGGAGCCGATCCCGGCCGACACTCCCGCGACCGGAATTGTCCTGAACGGCAAGCGCTGGGTGAACGGCCTGACCTGGAGCGAGCTCGTCCTCGACGGCGTGACGCGCAAGGTGACGTCCAAGACCGGCGCTATCGCCGCCCATGACGTCTCGCTCTGCCCGCACGTTCTGCAGGTCGTGGCGCACGTTCCGCCAGAGCGACGAGTCGGCCCCGTGATCATGGATGAGAAGGCCGGCCGGCCGTACGCCGACGATGCCTATTCCCGGGAGTGGCGAGCCGTCGCTCGCGCGGCCGGGGTACCGGACCACGTCTGGAACATGGACGCCCGCGCCGGCGCGATCACTGAGGCAGAGGACGCCGAAGCGGACCTGGACGCGATCAGGTCGTCGGCTGCCCACTCACAGGCTTCGACCACGGCCCGCTACTCGCGGGGAGCGGTCGGGAAATCCAGGAAGGTCGCAAAACTTCGCGTCGCCCACCGGGCCGCGAAGAACGGGGCCTGAACGGATATGGGGAACGCGACGGGGAACGTGGGGAACGGAGATTAGTGGCAGACCGTCTTAAGCTCTTGTCGAGCCTGCGAAATTTGGAGCGGGCGATCGGGATCGAACCGACGACATTCAGCTTGGGAAGCTGACGTTCTACCACTGAACTACGCCCGCCTGCGGGCAGGCATAGCAAGCCTTCCCGGGGTTTGTCCATGCCGGGGCGGTCGGGCCGGCGCCCTTCAACGAAGCGGGCGATTGTGCGCGCTTGCGACTTGCGGCCGGCTTCCCTCGCCCGTGTCGAGGGCGGCTTCGAGCTGGTCGATCAGGGCCCTGAGTGCCGCCGGCAGCGGCGCGTGCAGCGTGTCGTGATAGACATGCGCGAGCTCGCGGCCGAGCCTGCCCAGGAGCATGGCGTCGCACCGCGTCTCGAAGGACGCGTCCGAGGAGAACGAGGTCTTGCCGCCGGTCCGCATGCCGGATGAACGGCATGGTACCCAGAGAGTTTCAGCTCGGCCGCAAATATCGAGAACTTTTCTGGGGAAAGCGACTGCCCGCCGATCCCGGGACCGGCGGATCACAGCCCGAAAGGATACAGGTCGCCGCCGCCGCGCTGCGGCGCGACGGGGAGCGGGGTGACTGCCTTCGTCTTCTCGAACCAGACGAAGGCATCGAACTGCTCGGGCAGCACGGCTTCGAAATAGTGGCTCGCGAGCTCGCTCTGCGGCCGGTACACGACGCCGATCGCGCGCTCGAGCCGCGAGGCGGACAAGGTCTGGCGAAGCTCGGCATCCTGCCGCCAATCGGTCAGCGCGGCCGGCAGGCCTGCCTCCCGGAAGACGCGCTCGTGGCTGTCGGCCCGGGCGGGAAGGACGTTCTTCACCCGCATCGGCTCGTCCCAGTCGTCCGCAGCCGCGACGGTTCCCCGATCCGTGCCGAAGCCGATCAGCACGGCCCCGTCCCGGTAGGCGATGCGGCAGAGCTCGCCGATGTTGAACTCGCCCTGCCAGCCCATCGCGGTCGCGGTCGCATTGCCGATATGGGAATTGTGCGCCCATACGACCGCCCGCGCCTCCGCTCCGCCCGCGGCGAGCAGGCGCTCCAGCGTGTCGAACATGTGCCGGTCGCGCAGATTCCAGGACTCCGTCGAGCCCTGGTACATGACCCGGTAATAGTGCTCGGCCGCCCGCGCGATCCGGGCATTCTGCACGGCGTCGAAGAAGTCCTCCTCGCCCGACAGGCGCGCATAGGCGAGGCGGTTCTCCAGAAGCTCGTTCAGCTGGTCCAGCAGCGCCTGCGCGCAGGGTTTCTTGTCGCCATTCAGCACCGCCCGGCCGTAGCGGCCGGGGTCGGCGAGCCAGGGCGAAAGGCAGCCGTAGCGCCCGCGCGCATCCCTGGCCTCCTCCGGATCGACCCGGTCGAGGTATTGCAGCACGGTCGCGATCGAGCCGCCGAGCGAATAGATATCGAGCCCGCGGAAGCCGATGCGCCTCTCGGCCGGCAGCTCGCGGTTGTGGGCGTGCAGCCAGGTGATGAAGGCATGCACCTCGGCGTTGCGCCACATCCAGGTCGGAAAGCGCGTGAAGGGCGGGCCATCGGCCGTGGGCCGCTCGCGCCCGCGCACGAAGGCATCGATATGGGCGGCGTCGGGCCAGTCCGCCTCGACCGCCACGATCGTGAAGCCGTGCCGCTCGATCAGCCGCCGCGTGATCGCCGCGCGGGCACGGTAGAACTCGCTCGTGCCGTGGGTCGCCTCCCCGAGCAGCACCACCCGGGCATCCGCGAAGCGGTCGAACATCGCCCCGAAGGCCGGATCCTCGATGTCGGGCAGAGGCTCCGCATGGGCCCGCACGGCCGCGATCTCGGCCTCCGGCACCCTGTCCCGATCCCGCCCGCGCAGCCGCAGCCCGTCCATGGCAGCCCCTCCCGAGGAGGGCGAAACCGCGGCGCCCGGCGACCGTTCCCGTCGGATCGGACCGAGCGGACTACTCCTTCACGGCCCCCGTCATGGACGAGACGTAGTGCTCGACGAAGAACGAGTAGAGGATGACGACCGGGAGGGAGCCGATCAGCGCGCCGGCCATCAGGGCTCCCCATTCGTAGACGTCCGAGCGGACGAGTTCGGTCAGCACGCCGACCGAGATGGTCTTGTTCTCCGAGGACTGGATGAAGGTGAGCGCGTAGATGAACTCGTTCCAGGAGAGCGTGAAGGCGAAGATGCCAGCCGAGATGAGTCCCGGCACCGAGAGCGGCAGCAGGACCTTGAACAGGATCTGCAGCCGGGACGCACCGTCGACGAGGGCGCATTCCTCGAGCTCGTAGGGGATCGAGCGGAAATACCCCATGAGGAGCCAGGTGCAGAACGGGATCAGGAAGGTCGGGTAGGAGAGGACCAGCGCGAGCTTGGTGTCGTAGATGCCGAGCCGGAACACCATCGCGGCAAGCGGGATGAACAGGATCGAGGGCGGGACGAGGTAGGCGAGGAAGATGGCGAGGCCCGTCGTGCGCGAGCCCTTGAAGCGCACGCGCTCGATCGCATAGGCCGCCATCACGGATGCGACGATCGACAGGAAGGTCGAACCGACCGAGATGATGATCGTATTCCAGAGCCAGGCCGGATAGGTCGTCGTCCAGAGATAGCGGATGTGTTCGAGCGTCGGCTGCACCACCCAGAACGGGCTGTAGTTCTCGTAATCGGTGAGCTGCGCGTTCGGCTTCACGGCGGTGATCGCCATCCAGTAGAACGGAAACAGCAGTACGAACACGAAGACCGCGAGCGGCAGATAGACCAGCGCAACCCGGCGCGGCAGCCGGTCGAGATAGCTCATGCCCTCCGCGTCGTCCGCGGGAAGCGAGCGTGACATCCTGGCCATCAATCGGCTCCGCCCTGCTGCCAGCGCCGGCGCTGAAGGCCGAAATAGGAGAACATGATCGCGGCGAGCAGGAACGGGATCATGGCGACCGCGATCGCCGCTCCCTCGCCGAGCTGCCCTCCGGGGATAGCGCGCTGGAAGGACAGCGTCGCCATCAGATGCGTCGCGTTGAGCGGCCCGCCGCGCGTCAGCACGTAGATCAGCTGGAAGTCCGTGAAGGTGAACAGGACCGAGAAGGTCATCACCACCGCGATGATCGGGGTCAGCATGGGAAGCGTGATGTTCCGGAACCGCTGCCAAGGCGTCGCGCCGTCAAGGGTCGCCGCCTCGTGCAGCGAGGGGGGGATCGTCTGGAGGCCGGCGAGGAGCGAGATCGCCACGAAGGGGATGCCGCGCCAGACATTGGCCGCGATCACGGCGGCACGGGCATTCCAGGGATCGCCGAGGAAGTTGATGTTGCTGTCGATGATCCCGAGCTTGATCAACGCCCAGGACACGATCGAGAACTGCGCGTCGTAGATCCACCAGAAGGCGATCGCGGACAGCACCGTCGGAACCACCCAGGGAAGGAGCACGATCGCGCGGAAGAAGGCCTTGAAGGGCAGCCGCTCGTTCAGGATCAGCGCGAGCCAGAGCCCCAGCCCGAACTTCAGGACGGAGGCGACGGCCGTGTAGAAGATCGTGTTGAAGATCGAGAGCCGGAAAACGCTGTCGTCGAGGAGAAGCTCGTAGTTCTCCAGCCCCACATAGGTCCCAGCCCGGCCGATCCGCGTGTCGGTGAAGGCGAGCCAGACCCCGAGACCGAGCGGATAGGCCAGGAAGACGAGCAGGATGAGCGCGGCCGGCGCCATGAAGAGAATGCCGAGCGCGTTGCGGCTCTGGCCGAGGCCCCAAACGGGCCGGCGACCCGCCCGGTCTTTCGTCCCGGCCGTGCCGGCCAAGGCAGCATTCGCCATGTCGGCGTCCTCCCGGCGGACAAAGCGGCCCGCACCTACCTGTGGCGCGGCGCCTCGCCCCTAAAGAATCGGGCCACCGCGGAGGCACTCCGCGGTGGCCGGGCGTCGAACTCAGCGTCAGGCGTTGCGATAGAAGCGCGTGGCGCGCTGCTCGGCGCGGCGGGCGGCCTCTTCGGGCGTCCGGGAGCCGGTTGCGGCCTCCGCCATCATGTCGACGAGCACGTAATCGGCCATCGTGGAGGCGGATGCGGGACCGAGCGGGCCGGCATAGCCGTTCGGCCGGAGCGTCTCGGACGCCCTCGCATAGGCGGCGTGGTTCGGGTCCGACGTCCAGACGGGGTTGTTCGCGAAGGCCTTGAGCGGCTGGCAGCAATAGGCCGATGAGGCGGTGATCCAGGCGTTCATCTGGGGCTCCTCGAAGATGAACTTCAGGAAGGCCTTGGCCGCGTTCGGGTATTTGGTGTGCCTGAACAGCACGGTCGAGGTGACCTGGTGCAATTCCACGGACTGGCCGACCGGTCCGATCGGGAAATTGGTTGTCCTGATGTCCCTCGCCATGTCGGCGAGCTTCGGGTCGTTCTTGGCCGCGTAGTAGAGCGATACCCCGTTGGCGGTGACCGAGACCTGACCTGCCAGGAAGGCCCGGTTGTTGTTCACGTCGAGCCAGCTCTCCGTGCCCGGAATGAACGTCTGGTACAGCTCCCGCACGTAGCGCAGCGCCGCGATGGTCTCGGGAGAGTTGATCGTGACCTTCCCGTTCTCGTCGACCATCTTGCCGCCGTGGCTCCAAAGGACCCAATGCGCGAAGTTGTTGCCGTCGCCGACGCCGTGCCCGAGCGTGAACCCGGCCGGCGTGCCTTTGGCCTTCAGCGCCTTGCAGAGGGCCAGGAACTCGTCCGTCTTGGTCGGGAAGGTCGAAAAGCCCGCATCCTTCACGTGCGACTCGCGATAGCAGACCGCATTGGCGATGGTCGCAAGCGGCAGGCCGATGAACTTGCCCTCGCGCGTCTTCGTGTAGCCCTCCAGGCCCGGATACCAGCCGCCGTACTTGCCGCCGAGATAGGTCGCGAGGTCCGTGACGTCGACGAGCTTGTCCGGGTACTGGAAGGGATCGTCGAACCAGACGAGGACGATGTCCGGGCCGGATCCGACATTGGCCGCGACCGCAGCTTTCGGCCGGATATCCTCCCAGCTCTCCTTGTCGATCCGGACCTGCACGCCCGTCTGGTCGGTGAACTTCTTGGCGTTGGCGAGGAAAGCGTCCTCTTCGCCCTTCACGAAGGGCGACCAGCGCAGGATGCGGAGTTCGGCTCCCTGCTCAGGCTTGTAGTTCGGCTCCGCAGCCTGGGCGAGGGCAGGCGTCCGGCTCAGGAACGGCGACGTCGCGGCCAGACCGGCCGCGCCCGTCAGAAGAAGGTCGCGCCTGTTCATTGTCATCGCAGCTTCACTCCCTAGGTTTTCTTCTGTTCTGAAGTCTTGCCTCAGATCCGCTGTCCGCTCTCCCGGTCGAAGAAGTGCGCCGACGCGGTGTCTGGACGGATCCGAATCGTTTCGCCGGGCTTCGGCAGAACGCGCTCGCGGAACACGCAGGTGAGCTCCTGGCCACCTGCCTTCAGGGCGAGAAGCGTTTCGGAGCCGGTCGGCTCGACGACGACCACCTCGACCGGGACGCCGTCTTCCGCAACCCGGAAATGCTCCGGGCGGACCCCGAGCGTCACGGGGCGGCCGTCGGACGCAGGAGGCGCGCTGTGGCCGAGCGGGATCTCGATCCCGCTGTCGCCGACGAATGTCGCCTGACCGTTCGTCCGGATCCTGCCGTTGAAGAAGTTCATCGCAGGGGACCCGATGAACCCCGCGACGAACAGGTTCTGCGGCTTGTCGTAGAGCTCGAGAGGCGCACCGATCTGCTCGACGACGCCGTCATGCATGACCACGATCCGGTCGGCCATGGTCATGGCCTCGATCTGGTCGTGCGTCACATAGACGGTGGTCGTCCGAAGGCGCTGGTGCAGCTCCTTGATCTCGGTCCGCATCGCGACGCGGAGCTTGGCGTCGAGGTTCGAAAGCGGCTCGTCGAAGAGGAAGACCTGCGGATCGCGCACGATGGCGCGGCCCATGGCGACGCGCTGGCGCTGACCGCCCGAGAGCTGGCGCGGATAGCGGTCGAGCAGGGCGCCGAGGCCGAGGATCTGCGCGGCCTTGGCCACCCGGGTCTCGATCTCGGATTTCGGCGCCTTCCGGAGCTTCAGGGAGAAGGCCATGTTCTCCCGAACCGTCATGTGCGGGTAGAGCGCGTAGTTCTGGAACACCATGGCGATGTCCCGCTCCTTGGGCGGGACGTCGTTCACGACGCGGTCGCCGATGCGGATCTCGCCGCCGGAGATGTTCTCGAGCCCCGCGATCATGCGCAGCAGCGTCGACTTTCCGCAGCCGGAGGGGCCGACGAGGATGACGAATTCCCCGTCCTGGATGTCGACGGAGACGCCATGGATGACGCGCGTCGAACCGAAGGCCTTCTGCACGTCCCGGATGCCGACCGACGCCATGCCACCTCCCGTATCGCAGCCGCTTCGCGAAAAGAGCGGCCTTGCCTTGGCGTAGCACAGCCGCAGGAGCATGCGGAAGCCGGAGCCCCTCATGCTTTCGGACGCAGGCCCTAGGGGCCGTGCTTGACTCCTGAATGACGGCATGGGCCGAATCCGGTCCATGGCGAGCCGGAACGAGCGCACACGGCAGGGGCCTCCGGTCTCCGGCATTCTCGTGGAGTGCCTGTCCTGCGGCCGGCGATCGGCGATCGGCCGGGACGATGACGGTCTCGGCGACATCCCGCTCGTCCAGTTGACGAGGCGCCTCAGATGCTCCGAATGCGGCTCGCGTGCCGTGAAGGCCGCCCGGATCGAGACGCCGCGCGACCTTGCGCGCTTGATGCGGGCGCGCATGGGATCGAGCCGCGCCTGAACGCCCGACAAGAGCGCGCCGCCGGCGCGCCACATCCGAGGAGAGCCCGTTGACGAGCGTACCCGTCCTGATGCCGGCCCAGATGCCGCCCGTCGTGATCGAGGGGCTGGAGCGGCAGTTCACGCTGCACAAGGCCTGGGAGGCGCCCGACCGGGAGGCCTTTCTGCGCGAGGTCGGCCCGACGATACGGGGAATCGCGCTCGGCGGGCACACGAAGGTGGACGCGGCGTTCCTGGACCGTTTCCCGAAGCTCGAGATCGTGTCGAGCTTCGGGGTGGGCTACGATTACATCGACGCGGTCGAGGCGGGGCGGCGCGGGATCATCGTCACGAACACGCCCGACGTGCTGACGGACGAGGTGGCGGACCTGACCGTCGGGCTCCTCATCGCCACCATCCGCCAGCTCCCGCAGGTCGACCGCTATCTCCGCGAGGGCCGCTGGCTGGAGAAGCCCTACCCGCTCACGGCAACGCTGCGCGGCCGCAAGGTGGGCATCCTGGGGCTCGGCCGCATCGGCAAGGCGGTGGCAAAACGGCTCGAAGCCTTCGGCCTGCCGATCAGCTATCACGGCCGCAGCCGGCAGGAGGACGTCGCCTACGATTACTATCCCACGCTCGTCGGCCTCGCGGAGGCGGTTGACGTGCTGATCTCGGTCGCGCCGGGCAGCGCCGAGACGGACCGGATGGTGAATGCCGAGGTGCTGCGCGCGCTCGGACCGAACGGCGTCTTCGTCAATGTCGGCCGCGGCAGCGTGGTGGACGAGCCCGCGCTGATCGAGGCGCTCCGCTCCAAGACGATCCTCACGGCCGGCCTCGACGTCTTCGCGGACGAGCCCCGCGTGCCCAAGGAGCTGATCGAGATGGAGCACGTGGTGCTCCTGCCCCATGTCGGCTCGGCCTCGGTCGAGACCCGGCGCGCCATGGGCCAGCTCGTGGTCGACAACCTCGTCTCGTGGTTCGCCGGCAAGGGCCCGCTCACGCCCGTGGCGGAGACGCCCTACAGGCGCTGAACGGCGTCATCCGGGCTCCCCGGGAACCTGCGCGGCCCTTGCCGGTTTTGGGGCGCAAGGGGCGACCAACACGCCAGGGAACGACAGCGAAAAATGAAGAAGATGCTGATCGGCTTGGCTGCGCTTATTGCAGCCGGTCTCGCGAATACGACGACGGCCGAAGCGGCGCAGGGTTGCGGCCCGGGCTGGGGACGCGACGCCTTCGGCTTCTGCCGTCCGTTCAAGCCAGGGCCGGTCTATGGGCCCTACGGATGGTACGGCCCGCGCTACTACCGTCCCGTTCGGTACGGCTGGTATGGGCCTCGTCACTACCGGCCCGTCCGATACGGCTGGTACGGTCCGCGCTACTACAAGCCCTACCGGCCGGTCATCTCGGTCGGGTTCTACGCACCGCATCCGGTATTCTGGTGATGCGACGTGGCGGCGGCCCATCCGCCGCCACATCCTTTTCAGGCGGGCAGCCTTCCGCCGAGTTCGTCCTCGACATAGACCCGGATGATCTCGTCGAAGCTCCGCTCCGCCCGGAAGCCGAGCGCCTCGGCGCGCCTCGCCGAGAAGGTCTCGGGCCAGCCCTGGACGATGCGGATGATGGTCTCGTCGGGCTCGCGTCGGATCAGGTTCGCGACCCGGTCGCCTGCAACGCGCCGCAGGGCCGCGATCTGCTCGCCGACCGTCGCGCAGAGCCCCGGCATGGTGAGGTTGCGCCGCGCCCCGAGCCGGGCCGTATCCATGCTGGCCGCGTGCATCAGGAAGCCGATCGCGGCGCGGGGCGAGGCATGCCAATGCCGCACCGTCTCCGGCACCGGCAGCACGGCCTCCTGCCCGTTCAGCGGCTCGCGGATGATCCCGGAGAAGAAGCCGGAGGCGGCCTTGTTGGGCTTGCCCGGCCGGACGCAGATCGTGGGAAGCCGGATTCCGATTCCGTCGAAGAAGAGGCGGCGCGAATAATCCGCGAGCAGCAGCTCGCCGATCGCCTTCTGCGTGCCGTAGCTCGTGAGCGGCGTCGTGTGGAACTCGTCATGGATGCCGTCCGGCGGGAAGGGCGCGCCGAAGACCGCGATGGACGAGGTGAAGACGAGCCGCGGCCTGTAGCCGTCCCCGACAAGACGGATGGCCTCGAAGAGCTCGCGCGTCCCGTCGAGATTGACCCGGTAGCCCTTCTCGAAATCGGCCTCGGCCTCCCCCGACACGATCGCCGCGAGATGGAAGATCAGGTCCGGCCGGTCCGCGACCAGCTTCGCGGCCTGCCCTGCCGCGGCAAGATCGCCCGCGACCGTGTCGGCCGGGACCGATCCGCCCGGGGCCGTGGGCTCGACCATGTCGAACAGCGTGAGGCGGCTGATCGGGCGGCCGCCGACCTGGCCGTCCGCGAGGAGCCGGCCGACGAGCTTGCGGCCGATCATGCCGGCCGCACCGAGAACCAGGATGTGCATGGGACCGCTCCCTCCGGCCGCAGTCAGAGCGACCAGCCACCGTCGACGAGATGGATCTGGCCCGTCGTGAACTTCGATTCGTCCGAGGCGAGATAGAGCGCCATGTAGGCCACCTCCTCCGGCGTGCCGAGCCGGCCCATCGCCTGGCGGTCGATGAACATCTGGCGAACCTCGTCCAGGCTCTTGCCGGTCGCCTTGGCCTGCGCGGCGATGCGCTCGTCCAGGGACGGCGACTGGATGGTGCCCGGGCAGATCGCGTTGGCCCTGATCCCGCGCCGGATGAAGTCGATCGCGACCGCCTTCGTGAGCCCGATCACGGCGGCTTTCGTGGCGCCGTAGACGTAGCGGTTCGGTGCCGCCTTCACCGAGGAGGCCCCGGACGCGATGTTGATGATGGAGCCGCCTCCCCGCTCCAGCATGCCCGGCAGGAAGGCCTTGATGGTCCGGTGCATCGACTTGACGTTCAGGTCGAAGGAGAAGTCCCAGTCGCGGTCGGACGTCTCGAAGACCGTGCCGGCATGGACGTAGCCGGCGGCGTTGACGAGGATGCCGATCGGGCCGGTCTCCTTCGCGAGCGCATCGACGGCTTCGGTGGACAGCGCATCGAGCTTGCGGGTCTCGGCGGCGCCGAGTCCGGCGAGCTTCGCCGGATCGAGGTCGGTCGCCCAGACCGTGGCGCCTTCCCGCACGAACGCTTCCGCGATGGCGCGCCCGATCCCCTGACCCGCAGCCGTCACCAGCGCGGTCTTGCCCTCGAGCCTTCCGGCCATGCGTCGTCTCCCGAGCTATGGTTCTATGTGCTTGACCATGTGGACGACCTGCCGCCCGTCGGGCAGCTCTTCCGTCCGCTCGACCGCGTAGCCCCTGCGGCCGTACCAGTCGACGTTTTTCGTGAGCGCCGCGCCCGTATAGAGGCGGAGCGTCCCGAGCCCGAGCGCCTTCGCCCGTGCTTCGGCCGCGGACAGGAGCTTCCGGCCGATCCCGGTATCCTGGCGCGAGGGCTCGACCGCGACGCTCCATATCTCCAGGTCATCTGCCCTCGGTTCAAGCGCCAGCGTGCCGGCGAGCCCGCGCTCGTCCTCCAGGAGCCAGGTCTCGTAGCGGGAGAGCACCTCATCGGGCCCGATGAGCAGCGGCAGCGGCTCGCGCCCCAGGATCTCGCGGTTTTGGGCGAAGGCGGCGCGGTGCACCGCGTCGAAGGCTTCCACGTCGTCCCGCCCGGCCCGCCGCAGGACGGCGTCGCCCGCCCGGAGGGTGGGAGAATTGATCGTGGACAGCGACACCCGCTGCTCCCCGGAATCGAAATTGGCCGGATCGAGCCAGCGCTCAAAGGCGCGCCTGCGGGCCGGCCACTCCTCCTCCGTGATCGAGAACCAGGCGGTGTCGCGCGAGCGCCCCTTCACGATCATGTGGCTGCGGAAGGTGCCCTCGTAGGTGAAGCCGTAGCGCGCCGCGGCGCGCCGGGACGGTGCGTTGAGCGCGTTGCACTTCCATTCGTAGCGCCGGTACCCGAGCTCCTCGAAGGCGTGCCGGGCCATGAGGTACATGGCCTCGGTCGCCGCGACGCTGCGCTGGAGGGCAGGCGTGTAGAGGATGTTGCCGACCTCGATCACGCGGTGGGTCGGCTCGATCCGCATGAAGGTGGCGTGGCCGACGGCCTCGCCCGTCTCCCTGTCCACCACCGCCAGCGCGAACGGATCCTCGGCCGCCGCCATCGCGGCCATCAGGCTGCGGAAGCCGGCGAAATCGGTCGGGGGCGGCGGCGAGAGATAGAGATAGAGCTGCGCCGGATCGCCCGCCTCGACCGCGCGGAACAGGGCCGCGGCATGCTTGTCCGGATCGAGCCGCTCCAGCAGCACCGTCCGCCCCTCGAGCCGGATATTGGGCGCCGGCCGCCGCGCCGGCGTGGCGGTCACCTCGGGGCCGATCGGAAGGCGGGTTTCGGGATCGGTGACGGCGCGCATGGCGGGGCTCCTCGGCTTGCCGGCAGGCAGGCGGGCGGGGGGCGCGGATCAGCCTGCGAGGACGGCCTTCTGCTTCGCGACGAGCTCGGATACGCCCGCCTTGGCGAGGCGCAGCAGCGCCAGGAGCTCGTCGTCCGTGAAGGGCTTTCCCTCCGCGGTGCCCTGAACCTCGACGATGCCGCCCGAGCCCGTGATGACGAAATTGGCATCCGTCTCCGCGGCCGAGTCCTCGACATAGTCGAGATCGAGCACCGGCGTCCCGGCATGGATGCCGCAGGAGATCGCCGCGACATGGTCCTTCATCGGATCGACGGAGATGATGGAGCGCTCCCGCATCCAGGCGAAGCACTCGTGCAGCGCGATCCAGGCCCCCGTGATGGAGGCCGTGCGCGTCCCGCCGTCCGCCTGGAGCACGTCGCAATCGATGGTGACCTGGCGCTCGCCCAAGGCCGCGAGGTTCACGACGGCACGCAACGAGCGCCCGATCAGGCGCTGGATCTCCTGCGTGCGGCCGGACGGCCTGCCGGAGGTGACCTCGCGTCGCGTCCGCTCGTGCGTCGCTCGCGGCAGCATGGCGTATTCGGCCGTGACCCAGCCCCGTCCCGACCCGCGCAGCCAAGGCGGGCCGCGTTCCTCAAGCGAGGCCGTGCACAGCACCTTGGTGTTGCCGAAGGACACGAGGCAGGAGCCCTCCGCATAGCGCGCCACGCCGCGCTCCAATGTCACGGGCCTGAGTTCGTCCGGTCGGCGCCCTGAAGGCCGCATGCCTGTCTCCTGTGGGATCGGGGGTCCTTACGGGCTCGCCTCCCGGGCGGCAAGCCGCACCTGAGTGCCCTTGCGGCGGCCCGAACGCGACGGCACATAGTCCGGCTGACATGAACGCACCGACCGTCCCGCCCTCGCCGCCGACCCGCGCGATCGCGGAGCTGAACGAGCGCTCGCGCGAGATCTTCCGCCAGATCGTCGAGAGCTACCTCGCCACGGGCGAGCCGGTCGGCTCGAAGAACATCGCCCGCATGCTGCCGATGACCCTCTCCTCGGCCTCGGTGCGCAACGTCATGGCCGACCTGGAGCAGGCCGGGCTCATCTTCGCCCCCCATACGAGCGCCGGCCGCCTGCCGACCCAGTACGGGCTTCGCTTCTTCGTCGACGCGCTGCTCGAGATCGGCGACGTGGCGGCGGACGAGCGCGACCGCATCGAATCGCAAATGCGCGCGGCCGCGTCCCGCCACACCTTCGAGACGGCGCTCGCGGAAGCCTCGTCCATGCTCTCCGGCATCTCGCGCGGGGCGGGCGTCGTCGTGACCACGAAGACGAATGCGCGGCTGAAGCATATCGAGTTCGTCCGGCTCGATCCGGGCCGGGCGCTGGTGGTGCTCGTCTCCGACGACGGTTCCGTCGAGAACCGGCTCCTCGACCTGCCGCCCGGCCTTCCCGTCTCGGCGCTCGTGGAGGCGTCCAACTATCTGAACGCCCGGATCGCCGGGCGCACGCTGCCGGAGCTGCGGGCCGAGCTGCAGCAGCGCCGCGCCGAGATGGAGCGCGAGCTCGACGAGCTCACCGCAAGGCTCGTCGATGCCGGCCTCGCCACCACGGTCGGGGCGGCCGAGGGGCGCCAGCTCATCGTCCGCGGCCAGGCGAACCTTCTCGAAGACCTGCGCGCGGCCGAGGACCTGGAGCGCATCCGCCTCCTCTTCGCGGATCTGGAGACGCAGACGGACGTGATCGACCTCCTCACCCGCGCGGACGAGGGCGAGGGGGTGCGCATCTTCATCGGGTCGGAGAACCGGCTGTTCTCGCTCTCCGGCTCGTCCATGATCGCCGCGCCCTTCCGCGACGGTCAGCAGCGCGTCGTGGGCGCCGTCGGCGTCATCGGCCCGACCCGGCTCAACTACGCCCGCATCGTGCCGATGGTCGACTTCACGGCCCGGGTCGTATCGCGGCTGCTGGAAGGGGGACGGTAGTCACTCGGCGGCCAACCTGCGGTCGGACCGCTACTCCGCGGCGTCCAGGAGGTCGCCTTCCTGGATCAGCTTCTCCAGCGAGAGCACCGCACCCGCCTCTCCCTCGGGCAGGCTCTCCACCTCGCGCAGCTTCCGGTCGATGGCGCGCTTGCGTACGGCCACCTTGTCGATCTGGTTCGTCGCCTCGTTCAGCTTCTTCCGGACGGCATCCAGGACCTCGCCGTATTTCCCGAACTCGGTCTTCACGGCCGCGAGCGTCTGCCACACCTCGCTCGACCGCTTCTGGATCGCGAGCGTCCGGAAGCCCATGCGCAGGCTGTTGAGGATGGCGAGCAGCACCGTCGGGCCGGCGACCACGATCCGGCACTGCGCCTGGAGATGGTCGACGAGACCCGGCCGGCGGATGACCTCGGCATAGAGGCCCTCCGTCGGCAGGTAGAGGATGGCGAAATCCGTCGTGTCCGGGGGCCAGATGTATTTGGTGCAGATGGTCTGCCCCTCCTGCCGGATCCGGGCTTCCAGCCCCTTGAGCGCGGCCTCGACCGCGGCGCCGTCGGCGCGTTCGGAGGCGTCCAGCAGGCGCTCGTAATCCTCGCTCGGGAACTTCGCGTCGATCGGCAGCAGGACCCCCGCGTCGCCCTCGCCCTGTCCCGGCAGCCGGATCGCAAACTCGACCCGCTCGCCCGAGCCCGGCTTCACCTCCACGTTGCGGACGAACTGCTCGGGCGCCATCACCTGCTCCAGCAGATGGCCGAGCGACACCTCCGCCCAGGTTCCCCGCGTCTTCACGTTGGTGAGGACGCGCTTCAGGTCGCCGACGCCCGAGGCGAGCGACTGCATCTCGCCCACGCTCTTGAAGACCTGCTCGAGCTGATGGCTGACGATCTTGAACTTCTCGCCGAGCCGCTCCTCCAGCGTGCCCTGCAGCTTCTCGTCAACCGTCCGCCTCATCTCCTCCAGCTTCTGGGCATTGTCGTTGCGCAGCGTCTCGAGCTTGCCTTCGACAGTCTGACGGAGGTTCTCGTTGGCTTCGGCATTGGTCTGGATGAGCCGGCGGATCTCCGTCGCGACGCCGTCGAGCCGCTCCTTCTGGCTCGCCGCGCCCTTCTCCAGGTTGCCGTCGAGGAACTCGGCGAGGGCCTTGAGCTGCCGCACCACCTCCTCGCGCAGCGCCTTGCCGCCTTCGTCGGCGTCGCGCCGCATCTCGCCGAGCCGGCGCTCGTTCGCCTCCGCAAGCGATTTCACGTTCACGACCACGCTGTCGAGCTTCTCCGCCTGAGCCGTGCCGAGGAGCCCGATATTGGCCCCGAGCGTCTCGCCGAGGCGCGCCACGATCGTCTGCACCTCCTGGCGGAGGTCACGGGCCTGGCTGCCGGTCTCGTCCCGTCCCCGCTTCAGGTCCTCCGCGAGCGCGGTGCGGAGCTGGCCCAGATCCCTGCTCAGCTCGTCCAGCGCGTTCCGGAGCAACGGGTCGCCCGCGACTCGCGGCCGGAAGGCGGCGACCCCGGACAGGATCGACGTGATGCAGCCGAGGAGGATAGCGAGCCAGACGGGATCAAACGGCATCGGGTCCGTGCGAGTCAGTTTCCGAACAAAGCTAGAACGTCTCGGCCCCGGAGACGAGAGCGGCGATACGGTCATGCACAGCCAGCACGGGCAGCCCGCCGCATTGACCGCGCCCTGCAGGACGCCCATCATCCCTCCATGCGACGGCTTCTCTTCTTGGCGCTCGCGCTCGCCGCCCCCTTCGGGACGACGGCGGCGCTCGGGCAGGCGCCGCGGCCGGCCACGCCCCCGAGTCTGGCGATCGAGCCGAAGCCTGCCGAGCGCACGCCCGGGCCGCAGAAGGCCGAGACGCGCCGGCCGTCCACGCTCGACGACCTTTTCGCCCGGCTCGCCGCGGCTGCCGACGAGACGGAGGCGAAGGGGATCGAGAACCTGATCGAGCGCCGGCTCGCCCGGTCGGGCAGCGATACGGCGGACCTGCTGATGTCCCGCGCCGTCCAGGCCCTGGAGGCGAAGGACGCGCCGCTCGCCATCGAGCTCCTGGACCGCGTGACCCAGCTCAGGCCCGGCTGGGCGGAGGCGTGGCATCGCCGCGCCGCGGCCTTCTACATGCTGGAGGACCCTGCCGACGCGATGGCCGACCTGCACAAGGCGCTCAGCGCCGAGCCGCGCCATTTCGCGGCCTGGGCGGCGCTCGGCCATGTCTACATGGCGGGCGGCGACAAGCGCCGGGCGCTCGAGGCCTATCGCAAGGCGCTCGCGCTGCACCCGTTCCTGGAGGATGCGAAGAAGGTCGTCGACCGCATCTCGCCCGAAGTGGAAGGGCGCGACCTATAGGGTCCGGCGGCGATCAGCCGAAGGCCGCGCGCCTCGCCTCCATCCGCATCTCGCTCTCTGCCGCCTTGCGCCGAGCGCTGCGCGTCTTGAGGATGAAATGCGTCGCCTCCTGTAGACCGTATAGCTCGTCCAGATCGGCGAGCGCGACGCCCATCATCGTCTCGACCACCGCCGAGCGTGCGTAGCCGCAGCTGATCAGCCGGTCCGACACCGCCCGCCAGGCCGCGTTGAGCTCGGTTCGTATCTCGGGTGTGTCCGACGCCATGTCTTCGGTCCAGATCGAGCCTACGATAACCGCTTTGTACCGAGTTTGAAGATCATGATTAAAGCTTGGTTAATCGACCGCCTTGCTTTGTTTTCGTCTCTCGCCTCCAGCAACCGCCGCGATCGTCTTGCACCTTTGCTTGAAGTTGTCGGCTGGCCTTGCCGCGCGACGCGGACCGTTTCCTTCGGAGGCCGGCGCGGCTTATGAGGAGCGGTCGAATCGCCATCTCGCGAAGGCTCCCATGCGCATCATCACCCTCATCGGCCTGCTCGTGGCGGGCTCTCTCCTCGCCGGCTGCCAGTCCAGCTCCGGCGACGACGCCATGGGCGACCTCAGCTCCAGCATGAGCGGGGCGCTCGGGCGGGACACCTACGGCACCAACCGCCGCATGGACGTCTATGGCGGCGCGACCGCCCCGACCCTTCCGACGATCGGCGCGCCGGGCTACGGAAAGTAGTTTCACGCTGGAAGAGGTGGACGGAACGGCATGAAGGCGCTGGTCAGCGAGGCTCCGGGCGGGCCCGAAACCCTCGTGCTCAGGGACATGCCGGAGCCGGAGCCCGGCCCGGGCGAGGTGCTCGTCGCCGTGAAGGCCTGCGGGGCGAACTTCCCCGACGTCCTCATCATCCAGGACAAATATCAGTTCCGGCCGCCCCGCCCGTTCGCGCCGGGCGCCGAAATCTCCGGCGTGGTCGAGCGGGTCGGCGAGGGCGTGACCGGTCTCAAGCCCGGCGACCGGGTGATCGGCTCGCTGCTCGCCGGCGGCATGGCCGAGAAGGCGGTCGTCCCAGCCGCGAAATGCCTCGCGATCCCGGACACCATGCCGTTCGACGAAGCTTCCGCCTTCATCCTGACATACGGGACCTCGTACCACGCTCTGAAGAACCGGGCTGGGCTGAAGCCCGGCGAGACGCTGCTGGTGCTCGGCGCCGCGGGCGGGGTCGGACTCGCGGCCGTCGAGCTCGGCAAGGCGATGGGCGCGCGCGTGGTCGCGGCGGTGTCGTCCGAGGAGAAGCTGGCGCTCGCCAGGAAGCACGGGGCGGATTCGGGCTTCGTCTATGGGCCGGCTCCCTCATCCAGGGAGGAGTCGAAGGCCCTGGCCGATGCTTTCAAGGCCGCCTGCGGCGAGGGCGGCGCCGACGTGATCTACGATCCGGTGGGCGGCGACTATGCGGAACCGGCGCTCCGGGCGATCGCCTGGGAAGGGCGCTATCTGGTGGTCGGCTTTCCGGCCGGCATCCCGCGCCTGCCGCTGAACCTGACGCTGCTGAAGTCGTGCCAGGTGGTGGGCGTGTTCTGGGGCGAGTTCACCCGGCGCGACCCGGCCGGAAACGCTCAGAACAACCGCGAACTCCTGGACCTCTACGCCGCCGGCAAGATCCGGCCCTACGTGTCGGAGCGCTACCCGCTGGAGCGCGGGGCAGAGGCGATCCGAAAGCTCGCGAGCCGCGGCGCGACGGGAAAGCTGGTGGTGACGGTCGGCGGGGCCTGACCCCGCGCAAATCCCGCCTCGACATCACTGAGGCCTTCCGTCCTGCTTCCGCCCGATTCCGGCACCTCCCGGCATGCGCGCTCCGCGCAGCTTCTTGCAAGCGTGCCAGCGCGCCCAATCAGGGCCGCGGATCGCACCAGCGGTTATGCATCAGCGTATCGAGGGTCGCGCAGGCCCAATCGTATTCCGCTGAGCCGACGGCCGGCCGTTCCTTGCAGCAGTAGTCGGCGAACCGCCGCAATGCCTCGGGATCCCGGGTGACCGTGCCATGCAGCGAGGCGACGTAAGCCTCGAGCGCGGCGACCTTGCCGTTGAGGCGCTTCACCTCGTCGGCGAGCAATTTCACCGCCGCGCCTGCATCTTGGGGCAATTCTCTCATGCTTTCCTCCCTTTCCAGGAATGAAAGCATATAAAGCCCGGCTGTTCCAGTCCCGTGCGTCTGTGGTGACATACGTTTCCGGTATGCGTCGCGGTGTCAGGTGACCTTCTTGCCGGCCACCCCGAGATAGCGCTCGAGCGCCGCCGCGTCCTGCCGCAAAGCTGCGCTCGCGGCCCGGTGCACGACCACGCCGCGCTCCAGGATCACGGCTTCGTCGGTCACGCCCAGGATCTTCTGGGCGTGCTGCTCGACTACGATCGCCGACATGCCTTCCTCGCGGAGGATGCGCTGGAGCGCGGCCAGCAGCTCCTCGATGATGATGGGGGCGAGACCCTCCGTCGGCTCGTCGAGCAGCATGAGCCTCGGGTTCAACACGAGCGCGCGGCCGACCGCGAGCATCTGCTGCTCGCCGCCCGAGAGCTGGTTGCCCATGTTCGAGCGCCGCTCCTTGAGCCTGGGGAAGAGGCCGTAGACCCGCTCCACCGTCCAGGGGCCCGGGCGGGCGATGGCGGTCATGTTCTCCTCCACCGTCAGCGAGCGGAAGATGTTGCGCTCCTGCGGCACCCAGCCGATGCCGGCCTGCGCGCGCTGTTCCGGCCGCAGCCGCGTGATGTCGCGGCCGCCGAGCGCAATCGTACCGCCGCGGTGACGCGTGACGCCGACGATCGTGTTGAGGAGGGTCGTCTTGCCGACGCCGTTGCGGCCGAGGACCGCGAGCGAGCGCCCCTCCCCCAGGGCAAGGTCGATGCCGTCGATGACGACCGCCTCGCCATAGCCGGCGCGCAGCCCCGAGACCGTAAGAAGGCCGCTCAATGCTCCGCCTCCCCGAGATAGACGGCGCGCACCCGCGGATCCGTCGAGACCTCCTCGACCGTGCCCTCCGTGAAGAGCGCGCCGTTCACGAGGACCGAGATCCGTTCGGCGAAGGAGAAGACAAGGTCCATGTCGTGCTCGATGAGGAGCACGGAAACCTCGCGCGGCAGCGCCGCGACCGCGGCCAGCAGGTCCGCCCGCTCCGCTTCCGGCACGCCTGCCGCCGGCTCGTCGAGGAGCAGAACCCGCGGCTTCGACGCGAACGCGACCGCGATCTCCAGGAGGCGCTGCTTGCCATAGGGCAGCGTCGCCGTGCGCTCGCCCAGGATATCGGTCAGGCCGAAGCGCTCGGCCACCGCCTCGATCTCCGCCATGATCGGCCGGCGCGTGCCGAGGCTGCGCCACCAGTGCCAACCGCCGCCAAGCCGCTCGGAGACCGCGAGCCCGATCGTCTCCAGCGGCGTGAGCGCGGGAAAAAGCTGGTTGATCTGGAAGGTGCGGGCAAGGCCGCGTCGGACGCGTGCATCGGGCGGGAGGCGCGTGATGTCGGCGCCTTCGAGCAGGACGGTGCCGCCGCTCGGGGCGAGGACGCCGGTGAGGAGGTTGATGAAGGTCGTCTTGCCGGCGCCGTTGGGGCCGATGAGCGCGTGCCGCGCGCCTTTCTCAAGCCGGAAGGTAACATCGTCGGTCGCCGTGAGGCCGCCGAAGCGCTTCTTCAGGCCGATCGTCTCGAGCGCGGCCGTCATGGCCGGGGCTCCCCGCCCGCCAGCGGCGCGACCCTGCGGCCGGGCAGGCCGAGGCGGCCGAAGATACGGCCGAGCACGCCATGGGCGTGAAGGCTGATCCGCTCGCGGCCGACGAGCACGAGGACGACGAGGATCAGGCCGATCCAGAACAGCCAGTATTGCGGCGTGAGCGTCGCGAAGGCGTCCTGCAGGAGCTTGAACACCACCGCGCCGATCAGCCCGCCATAGAGATAGCCCGCCCCGCCGATCACGAGGACGAGGATGAGGTCGGCCGAGCGGTGGAACTCGAGCACGTCGAGGGAGACGAACTGCGTCGTCTGGGCGAGAAGCGCGCCCGCGACCCCCGCATAGGCGGCGGCCATGGTGTAGATGGCGACGAGGCGCCGGTTCACCGGGACGCCGACCGCCCGCGCCCGGAGCGGGTTGTCGCGAATGGCCATGATGGAGAGGCCGAACGGGGAATGAACGACGCGCCGGGCGAGCAGGAACAGGATGAAGAGGACGACGAGCGTGTAGGCGTGCGCGGTCCGCCCGAAGATGTCGAACTCGAACAGGCCGAGGACCGGCCCCATGGTGATGCCCTGCAGCCCGTCGGCGCCGCCCGTGAGCCAGGCGGCCTGGTTCGCGATCTCGCCGAAGACGAGCGCGACCCCGAGCGTCACCATGAGGCGCGTGAGGTCCGCCCCGCGGAGCACGAGGAAGCTCGTCGCAAAACCGGCGAGCGCGGCCGCCGCGGCGGCTGCGACGAGGCCGAGCAGCGGCTCGCCGGCACCGTGCTTGGCGAGGAGGCCCGCCACATAGGCGCCGAGCCCGAGGAAGGCCGCGTGGCCGAGGGAGACGATGCCGGCATAGCCGAGGATGAGGTCGAGCGAGAGGGCGAAGAGCGCCAGGATCGCGATCTCGCTGACGAGCAGGTGCTTGTCGCTCGTCAGGAAGAAGGAGCCGAAAGCCAGGATCCAGAAGACGGTCTCCTGCCAGCGCCAGCGCGGGCGGTGGCGGAGCCCGGCCTCGACGGGCGAGCGGGAGCCTGCCTCAGCGGGCACGGGCGAAGAGCCCCTGCGGCCGCAGCACCAGGACCACGATCATCAGCGTGTAGATCACGAAGGCCCCGAAGGCCGGCACGTAGTATTTGCCGGCCACGTCCGCGATGCCGAGGATGAGCGAGGCCACGAAGGGGCCGACGATGCCGGAGGTTCCTCCCACCGTCACCACGATCAGGAAGTAGATCATGAACTTGAGCGGGAAGCTCGGGTCGAGCCCCAGGATCTCCGCCCCGAGCGCCCCGCCGAGTCCCGCGAGCCCGGACCCGACTGCGAAGGTCGCCGCGAAGATGCCGTTGACGTTGATCCCGAGCCCGCGCGCGACGCGAGGGTCGTCGACGGCGGCCCGCAGCCGGCTGCCGAACCGCGTCTTCGTCAGGACGAGCTGGATCGCGATCACCAGCACCGCGCAGATCGCGATGATGAAGGAGCGGTAGAGCCCGACCTGCACGCCCGCGATCTCCACGCGGCCCTGCAGCCAGGCCGGCAGGCGGATGAATTGCTGCTGCGAGCCGAAGGCGTAGTCGACCGCCGCGACCGACATGAAGACGAGGCCGATGGAAAACAGCACCTGGTCGAGATGCGACCGTCCGTAGAGGTGGACGTAGAGGGTGCGCTCGAGCACGAGCCCGATCGCAGCCGGGATGATGAAGGCGAAGGGCAGCGTCGCCACGAAGGGCACGCCCCAGCGGTTCAGCATCAGGGCGCTGACATAGCCACCGGCCATGGCGAAGGCGCCATGGGCGAGGTTGACGAAGTTCATCAGGCCGAGCGTCACGGCCAGCCCGCAGGCCAGCACGAACAGCAGCATGCCGTAGGCGACCCCGTCGAACAGGATGGTCAGCATGGGTGTGGCGGGTGGCGCGCGGAGCGTGGCGAGCGGAGAGCAGCAGAAGCAGGCTGGCCGGGTCCAGCGCCGTCATGCGCCACTCGCCGCCAGCCGCTCGCCATTCGCCCGATCACTTCTTCTTCGCCGGGTCCTTCACCTTCTCGATGGTCGCGAACTCGACGTTGTAGAGTTCGCCGTCCTTCTTCTCGACCCGGCGGATATAGACGTTCTGGACGACCTCGCGCGTGTCCGGATCGATCGTGACCGGCCCGCGCGGCGAGTTCCAGCTCATCCCCTTCATGGCGTCGACGAGCGCCTGGCCGCCCTGCCCGTTCGTCTTCTTCAGCCCCTCGTAGATGAGGTGCATGCCGTCATAGCCGCCGACCGAGTGGAAGTTCGGCCGCATGTTGTTGTTGGCCTTCTTGAAGCCCTCGACATAGGCCTTGTTCTCGGGGCTCTCGTGTGCGGCCGAGTAGTGGAAGCTCGTGACCACGCCGAGCGCCGTCTCGCCCATGTCGTTGAGGAGGTCGTCGTCGGTGACGTCCCCCGTGCCGATGAGCTTGATGCCGGACTTGTCGAGCCCGCGCTCGGCGAACTGCTTCATGAACTGCGCGCCGACGCCGGACGGCACGAAGATGAAGACGGCGTCCGGCTTGGCGTCGGCCGCGCGCTGGAGGAAGGGCGAGAAATCCGGGTTGCGCAGCGGCACCCGCAGGTTCTCGACGGTGCCGCCCGCGGCCTTGAACGTGTCGGAGAACCATTTCTCGGCATCGATGCCCGGCCCGTAATCGGAGACCAGGGTCACGACCTTCCTGATGTTGTTCTTGGCGGCCCATTCCGCCATCGGGGCGGAGACCTGCGGCAGCGTGAAGCCGGAGCGCACCACGAAAGGCGAGGCCTCCGTGATCGAGGAGGTGGCCGCGCACATCACCACCTCCGGCACCTTCGCCTGCGTCGCGAGGGGCGCCGCGGCGAGCGCGAGCGGGGTCAGGCCGAAGCCCGCGAGCACGGTGACCTTGTCGTTGACGATGAGTTCCTGGGCGAGGCGCTTGGTGACGTCGGCCGTGCCGGTATCGTCCTTCAGGATGATCTGCACCTTGCGGCCTGCGACGGTGTCGCCGTTACGCTGCTGGTAGAGCTTCACGGCGGCCTCGACCTGCCGGCCCGTCGAGGCGAAGGGGCCGGTCATGGGCAGTATGAGGCCGATCTTCACCGGTTCCTGCGCGAAGGCGCCGCCCGCGGCGAGCGCGGCCGAGAGCATGGCGGCGCCGGCCAGCAGATCGCGTCGTGTCGTCATCGTAGGTCCTCCCAACCGCATTCCCTTATATTGGCCGTTCCTTGAAGCCGAGGCGTTGAAAACGCAACCTTGGTTGCCGGCCATGTCTTATACGTTCGGCTCAATAGCTATCAGGGATCAGCATAGCTGGGGAGCCGGTCGCCTCGGCTCCGCCTGCCGTTCCGACAACGGAATCCGTCACTTTGCCACCAGGGGGCAATTCCCCTCGGAGATCGGCCGGAAGGCCTGGTCGGCCGGCACGGTGCCGACGAGCTTGTAGTAATCGTAAGGGTACTTCGACTCCTCGGGCTTCTTCACCTCGAACAGGTGGATCGGGTGGATCACCCGCCCGTCGGGCCGGATGGCGAGGTCGCCGAAGAGCTTGCCCTTGCCGTTGAAGGTCTTCATCTGCGGCACGACCTTCTGCGCATCGTCCGTGCCGGTCGCCGCGACCGCATTCAGATAGGCGAGCGTGGCCGCATAGACGCCGGCCTGGGTGCCGCTCGGCATCTTGCCGTTCATGCCCGGCCGCTGCGCGAAACGCTTCGCGAAGGCGCGAGTCTCGTCATCCATGTCCCAGTAGAAGGACTCGGTGAGCAGCAGCCCCTGGCCGGCCTTCAGCCCCATCGCGTGCACGTCGTTGATGAAGACCAGGAAGGCGACGAGCGACTGCCCGCCCTCCTTGAGGCCGAACTCGCCTGCCTGCTTGACGACGTTGATCGTGTCCGCGCCGGCATTCGCCAGCCCGATCACCTTTGCCTTCGAGCCCTGCGCCTGGAGCAGGAAGGACGAGAAGTCCGACGTGCCGAGCGGGTGGCGGCTGGAACCGAGGACCTTGCCGCCGTTCCTGGTGATGTAGTTCGTGGCCTCCGCCTCGATGCCGTGGCCGAGCGCGTAGTTCACGGTCAGGAAATACCAGTCGTTGCCGCCGCGCTTCATCATGGCGGCTGCGGTCGTATTGCCCGTCGCCCAGGCGTCGTTCACCCACTGGATGGTGTTGGGCGAGCAATCCTTGCCCGTGAGGTCCGAGGTGGCCGTCGAGGAGGCCAGGAACGTCATCTTCGTGCCGCGCAGCAGCGAGTTGATCGCGAGCCCGACCGAGGAGTTCGGCACGTCGACAACCGCGTCGACCTTGTCCACGTCAAGCCACTTGCGGACGATGGTCGAGCCGATATCCGGCTTGTTCTGGTGGTCGGCGAAGACGATCTCGACCTTGATGCCCTTGCCGCCGCCGTTGAAATCCTCCGCGGCCATGCGGGCGGCCTCGACCGATCCCATCCCGTTCGTGTCCTGGAACACGCCGGAGATGTCGTTGAGCACGCCGATGCGGACCACGTCGTCCGAGACCTGCGCCCGCGCGGCCGGCGCGAGGGCGAGCGTGACGGCGGCCGCGGCCGCAGCAAGATTGCGTCTCATGGTGTCTCCTGTTCGTTCCCTCTCCGGAGCCCCTTCCGGTGCTCTCGTCGTTGCCGGCCTGGGCGCATGCTCAGACCTGTCTGTCGGGCAGCCGGACGACGAGGCCGTCGAGCTCCCCCGTGACCTTGATCTGGCAGGACAGGCGGCTGTTCGGCAGCCGGTCGGCCGCCGCCCCGTCGAGCAGCGCGTCCTCGTCGTCGCCCATCGGCGGCAGCCGGTCGAGCTGGTCCGGCTCCACATAGACATGGCAGGTCGCGCACATGGCGTTGCCCCCGCATTCGCCCAGGATCTCCTCGATGCCGCGACTGACCGCCGCCTGCATGACGCTCTGTCCCGCGGGGACGTCGAGCGTCTGCCGGGACCCGTTCGGGTGGATGTAGATGACGGATGGCACTTCGCGTCCTCAGGCCGGGCGGATGGTCACGGGAAGGCTCTCCAGGCCGCGCAACGTGTTGTTGTAGCGGCGCCTCGTCGGCCCGGCGATCTCGACCGAGCCGACCTTCCGGGCGAGCGCGGCGAGCATGACCTCGCCCTCCAGCCGGGCGAGAAGCTGGCCGACGCACATATGGATGCCCGAACCGAACCCGACATGGCCGCTCGTCTTGAGCTCGATGTCGTAGCGCTCGGGCTCCTCCCAGCGGCGCGGGTCGCGGTTGGCCGCGCCCAGGAACATGAGCACCTTCTCGCCCTCGCCGATCTCGACCCCGCCGATCTCGACACGGCGCGTCGTGGTGCGGAAGAAGGTCTGGACCGGGCTTTCGAACCGCACCGCCTCCTCGAAGGCGTTGCGGGCGAGCGCCGGATTTGCGCGCAGCTTGGCGTATTCCTCCGGGAAGCGGGCGAGGCAGTAGATCGCGGCCCCGAGCCCGTTCACCGTCGTGTCGATCCCGGCCGTGAGCAGCGACCGGACGAGGAGCGGTGCCTCCTCGGCCGTGATCTCGCCCGCATCGACCGCCGCATGGATCGCGGCCCCGAAGCCTCCGGCCGCCAGGCGCTCGCGCGCGCATTGGTCGGTCACGTAGGCGACGTGCGGGCCCGCCTCGGCCATGGCCTTCCGGCGCAGCTCGTTATCCGGCCCGAAGGCGTTGAAGGCGAGCGCCGCATAGGGAAGCAGGTGCTCGCGCCCCTCTTTCGGCAGCCCCATCGCGTCCGGGAAGACCGCGAGCGGGAAGGCTTCCGCCAGGTCCGTGATCGCGTCGAACGTGCCGAGGGCGAGAAGTTCGTCGGCCTTGCGCTCGGCCGCCGCGGCGAAGCGCTCGCGCAAAGTCTTCATGACGGCGGGCGACAGCACGCGGCCGAGGACGTTGCGGGCGCGCGTGTGCTTCGGCGGGTCCTGCTCCAGGATGAGGCTCTGCGGCCGCCAGGGCTTCTCCCGCGCGAAGTCGCTCATGCCGACGCCGCGGCTCGAGCAGAAGGTCCCCCAGTCGTTCAGGACGGCATGGACCTCGGCGTAGCGCGCCAGAGCCCAGACGTTCCAGGAAGAGAGCCACACGACCGGCCCGGCCTCGCGCAGCTCGTGATGGATGCGGTGCGGATCCTCGAAGAACTCGACCGAGAACGGGTCGACATCCGAGACCGGGACGCCCGGGACGGGCGCGCCGGCCGCGAGCGCCGCGTGCAGGGCGCCGCCTCTGAGCTCGGGGGCTGCGTTCGGCGTCATGGCTCTCCTCCCTGTTCTTGTTCCTGTGCCCGGAGGGCTCCGCCGCCGTCTAGGTCAGCGGCAGCCCGACATAGTTCTCGGCGACGGTGCGGGCCGCCGCCTCCGAGCTCGTCACGAGGTCGAGCTCGGCGAGCTGGCGCCGCCTGTCAAATTCGGTCGCCTCCTCGAAACGGTGGAGCATGGAGGTCATCCACCACGAGAAATGCTGCGCGCGCCAGATCCGTCTCAGCGCCGTCGCGGAATAGCTCTGCAGCCCGTCATCCGCTCCGGACTTCAGGTAGCGCTCCATCGCCCGCGCCAGCACGAAGATGTCCGCGACCGCCAGGTTGAGGCCCTTCGCGCCCGTCGGCGGGACCGTATGGGCGGCGTCGCCCGCGATGAACAGGCGGCCATATTGCATAGGCTCGCAAACGAAGGAGCGCATCGGCACGATGTTCTTCTGGAAGATGCGGCCCTCCTTGAGGCGGAAGCCGTCGCCTTCCGTGCGGGTCTGGAGCTCGTCCCAGATCCGGTCCTCCGACCAGTTGTCGACGTTGTCGGAGGGGTCGCACTGGAAGTACATCCGCTGCACCTCCTGCGAGCGGGTCGAGATCAGCGCGAAGCCGCGCTCGTGGCGGGCGTAGATCAGCTCGTCCGACGAGGGCGGCGCCTCGGCCAGGATGCCGAACCAGCCGAAAGGGTAGATGCGCAGGTAGTCGCGGCGACTCTCGTGCGGGATCGCCGGACGCGACACACCGTACGAGCCGTCGCAGCCGCCGACGAGCTCGCAGGCGAGCTCGCCCGCCCTGCCGTCCCGGTCCGTGAAGGTGATGCGGGGAGAGGTGGCGACGTCGTGGAGGGCCACGTCCCGCATATCGAAGCGGATATCCGCGCCCGCATCGAGCCGGGCCTGGATCAGGTCCTTCAGGACCTCGTGCTGGGCATAGACCGTGATCGAGCGCCCGCCCGTGAGCGCCGCAAGATCGATGCGGTGGCCGTGCCCCTCGAAGCGGAACTCGAAGCCGTGATGGAGAAAGCCCTCGCGCTTCAGCCGGTCCCCGACCCCGGTCTCGACCATGAGGTCGACGGTGCTCTGCTCGAGCACGCCCGCGCGGATCGTCTCCTCGATGGCCCGCCGGCTCCGGCTCTCGAGGATGACCGAGTCGATCCCGGCGAGGTGAAGCAGATGCGAGAGCATCAGGCCTGCCGGGCCCGCCCCGATGATGCCGACCTGGGTGCGCGTCATGGCTTCTGTCCGGGCTCGGAGGAGGAATCGGGACGGAGGTCGACGGAAGGGCGCCGTTCCGTCATATGCTGGGAGCGGGGGACGAGCGCGGAAGAACGATGGCGAAAGCCCGAGCCCAGGCGAGAGCAGCGCCTCCGACCGTCGAGCCGGGTTCGGGGCCGGTGCTCGACCTGCGCCGCTACGTTCCCGGGCTCCTGACCTTCCTGGCCAACAAGCTGTCGCGCAGCGCTTCGGCGCTCTACCAGCGCGAGTTCGGCGTGAACGTCACCGAATGGCGCATCATGTCCCAGCTCGCGATCGAGCCGGGCATCCCGGCTTCGCGCATCTGCCAGGTGATCGGCTTCGACAAGGGCCCGGTCAGCCGCAGCCTCGCCGCCATGGAGAAGCGGGGCATCGTGACGATCGAGGTGGACAAGGCGGATGCCCGGCGGCGCGTGATCGCGCTCACCGGGCATGGCCGCGCGCTGCACGACCGGATCATCGCCGTCGCGCTCGAGCGCGAGCGGCGGCTCCTCGCCTGCCTGTCGGCGGAGGAGCGCGAGCTCCTGATCGCATCGCTCAACGCGATGCACGAGAACCTTTCGGCCGTGAACAGGCCGCTCGCGGTCGCGAAGGGGTAGCGGCGCCCCGGTCATGCCGCGGCGGCCCCCGCCGAGCGCGGCGCGCTCGCCAGAGCCTTGAGGTCGAAGCCGGGATCGCCGGCCTGCTCGGGCGTGATGCCGATCCGGCCGGCGAGCAGGCGGCGCGCCGCCATGTGATCGGCCGGGCGGTTCACCGACTCCACCCCGACCAGGCGCCCGCGCGCGAAGCAGAACACCGAGAAGGCGCCGCCCGCCGGGGCGCCACGCAGGACCGCTTCCTCGTGCGGCGTGGAGAGCCCCGCGATCTGCAGCTTCAGCGAGCCCTGGTCGCTCCAGAACCACGGTACGGCCGCGTAGGAGGCAGGCCTGCCGGCGAGCCGCGACGCGACGCAGCGCGCCTGATCGGCGGCGTTCTGGACCGACTCGATCCGGACGCGCCTTCCGTCCGCGAAGGGCGTCGGGAAGGATGCGCAATCCCCGATCGCCGAGATATGCGGGTCGCTGGTCACGAGCTGCTCGTCCACGAGGACGCCGTCCGCGACCGCAAGCTGCGCATCCACCGCCGCATCGACATTGGGAACGACCCCGATCCCGACCAGGACGAGATCGCCTTCCACATGCCCGGCCCCGGCCGTCTCGACCCCGGTCGCGCGGCCGTTCTCGCCTGTTATCCGCGTCGCCGGTGCATCGAAGAGGAAGCGGACGCCCTTCGCCTCGTGCGCGGCGCGGAAGAAGGACGACATGGGGACGGAGAGCGCGCGCGACATCGGCCGCTCCGTCGCCTCGATCACGCTGACCGGTATGCCGCGCTGGACGGCGACGGCTGCGAATTCGAGCCCGATGAAGCCCGCCCCGATCACGACGGCGCGGCGAACCCCGGACAGCCGCCTTCTCAGGTCGGCGGCGTCGGCGCGGGTCCTCAGCTGGACCACGCCGTCGAGATCGGCCCCCGGGACGGGCAGCACGCGGTTGCGGGAGCCGGTCGCCAGGACCAGGTGGTCGTAGGCGAGCCGGCGGCCGGAGCTCAGCTCGACCTGGCGTTCGGCCCGCCGAATGCGGACGAGGCTCTCGCCCGGGTGGTACTCGATGCGGTGCTCGTCGAAGAAGCTCTGCGGCCGCAGGCGCAGCATCTCGTCATCGGCCTTGCCGTCGAGATAGGCCTTGGAGAGCGGCGGACGCTGATAGGGCAGCTCCGGCTCGTCGCCGAGGAGCACCACCGGGCCCGCATAGCCGTTATCGCGGAGCGAGGCCGCAGCCTGGAAGCCGGCCTGGCCGGCGCCCGCGATGACGATACCGCTCATGCTTCTGCCGCCCGCTGCCCGGGCGCTCGGCTCTGCATCGGGTTTCCTCCGGCCGGGCGGTTGTCCCGCCTCTGCCGTCGTCAGAGTTGCCCGAAATTCGTTGCCTTGGCAAGCAAATCCCGCCGTCCTTCCAGCTCCTGTCGCCAGCCGTCCCGACGGGTTATAGGCCTGCCGAGCGGGAGGGCATGATGGCAGCGGACAAGGGCAACTTCGATCTGACGGGCAAGGTGGCGCTGGTCACCGGCGGCAACGGCGGGATCGGGCTCGGCATGGCGGAGGGCCTGGCACGCGCCGGGGCGAGCGTCGCGATCTGGGGCTCGAACCCCGACAAGAACCGAGCCGCCGAGGAGCGGCTCAAGGCTTTCGGCGGGCGCGTGCTCGCGCAGACCTGCAACGTGGCGGACGAGCAGGAGGTCGATGCCCGCATGGCCGAGCTGATCGCGACCCTCGGGCGGCTCGACGGCTGCTTCGCCAATGCCGGACGCTCGCTCGCGCGGACCGCCTTCCATGAGCTTTCCACCGAGGACTGGCGCGCAGTGATGAGCGTGAACCTGGACGGCGCGTTCTTCACGCTCCGCGCCGCCTCGCGCCACATGGTCGAGCGCGCCAAGGCCGGAGAGCCGGGCGGCCGCATCGTCGTGACCTCGTCCACCTCGACCGTGCACGGGCCCGCGGGCGCGGTAGCCTACGGCGCGAGCAAGGGCGCGCTGAACGTCATGGTGCGGGCGCTGGCGGTGGAATACGCCCGCTACGGCATCACCGTGAACGGCATCGTGCCGGGCTGGATCGAGACGGAGATGACGGCCGACAAGTTTGCGGATGCACGCTTCGCCGGGAACGTCCTGCCGCGCATCCCGATGCGGCGCTGGGGCGAGACGGAGGATTTCGCCGGGATCGCCGTGTACCTCCTGAGCGAGGCGAGCCGCTACCACACGGGCGACAGCATCGTGATCGACGGCGCCTACACGCTCTTCTGAGCGCGATTGCGGGAGGCCGGTTCCGCGGCCAGATCACGAGGAGCGCCGAGCCAGCTCCGCATCGAGGAAGGCCTGCACCTCGGTGCGGTCGATGCCCCGGGCGACGAAGCTCCTTCCGATGCCTCGGGCCAGGATGAAGGTGAGCTCGCCAGCCTTCACCTTCTTGTCCTGCCCCATCGCGGCGAGCAGATCCGCGGCCGAAAACGCTTCCGCACCCGGCACGTCCCGGATTCGGGTCGGCAGGCCGACCGAGTCGAGATGAGCGGCGACGCGCTCGGCATCCTCCCGCGGGCAGAGGCCGAGCCGCGACGAGAACCGGAACGCGAGCGCCAGCCCGATCGCCACAGCCTCGCCATGGACGAGGCGCGCGCCGTCATAGGCGACGGCCCGCTCCAGCGCGTGGCCGAAGGTATGGCCGAGATTGAGGAGGGCGCGGTCGCCTTCCTCGCGCTCGTCGCGGACGACCACCGCGGCCTTGGCGCGGCAGCTCTGCGCCACCGCCCGGTCGCGCTCCGGGCCGCCCGCGAAGATCTCGCGCCAATGCCCTTCGCACCAGCGGAAGAAGCCGGCATCGCCGATGAGGCCGTATTTCGCGACCTCCGCATAGCCGGCCTTCATCTCGCGCTCGGGGAGCGTGTCGAGAAGCGCGGTGTCGGCGAGCACGAGGGAAGGCTGGTGGAAGGCGCCGACCAGGTTCTTGCCGCGCGCCGTGTTGATGCCGGTCTTTCCCCCGACGGAGGAATCCACCTGCGCGAGCAGCGTCGTCGGCGCCTGGACGAGGCGGATGCCGCGCAGCAGGATCGCAGCCGCGAAGCCCGCGAGATCGCCGACGACCCCTCCCCCGAGCGCAAGGACGACATCGCCGCGCTCGAGCTTCGCCCCGAGGAGCGCGTCGCAGATCGCCTCGAGCTGCCCGAAGCTCTTGGACGCCTCCCCCGGCGGCACCACCACGGCCGCGACCCGCAGGCCATGCGCCTCCAGATCGGCCGATACGCGCGCGGCGTGAAGGTCAGCGACCGTGCCGTCCGTGACAAGCCCGACCGTGCGGGCGCCGAGCGCCGCAATCCGGGCACCCGCCTCTTCGATCGCGCCCCGGCCGACCACGATGTCGTAGGCCCGCTCTCCCAGCGGGACGCGGATGATCTCCTGCCGGGACGGCCCGATCCGCTCGCCGAGCGCCGGTCTCACGCCTCTACCTCATGCGCCTCGAACCAGGACTCGAGCGCCTTCACCACCTCGGCCACCACCCTGTCATGCGGCATGTCGCAGGATTCGACCGCCACGTCGGCCTCCGCATAGACCGGATAGCGCTCGGCGATCAGCCGCCGCATCGTGCCTTCCGGGTCCGGATTTGCGAGGAGCGGCCGGTGGGAGCGTCGCCTGACCCGCCGCATCAGCGTCTCGTGATCCGCCTTCAGCCACACCGAAATGCCGCGGGCGGCGATCTTGGCCCGCGTCTCGGCATTCATGTAGGCTCCGCCCCCCGTCGCGAGCACGAGCGGCCCTTCATCGAGGAGGCGCGCGATGACCCGCCGTTCCCCGTCGCGGAAGGCCGGTTCGCCGTAGATGGCGAAGATGTCCGAGATCGGCATCCCGGCCGCGGTCTCGATCTCCACATCCGCATCCCGGAAGGGCAGGTCGAGACGTGTCGCGAGCCGACGCCCGACCGTTGTCTTCCCCGCCCCCATGAGCCCGACAAGCACGATCGCGCGGTCCCGGAGCCGCTCGCGGAGGTCGCGCGCCGGCGCATCCCGACCGGAAGACCGGGGCCGGTCGTCGCCTGCGGCCTCCTGCCCGCCCGGGATGTGCCTGTCCATGGGCGAGGTTTAACACGCCGCCTCGACTCCGCCACACCCGCCCTTAACCGGAATGGTGGCTCGCTTACCCGATGAGCCTCCCCGCCTCCCGCCTCGCCTCGCTCTTCCTCGATATGCTCGCGGCCGAGCGCGGCGCGGCGGCGAACACGCTTGCCGCCTACCGACGCGACCTGGAAGACTATCTCGATTACCTTGCGGAGGCCGGAACGGAACCTGCCGCGGCAGAACCCGCCACGATCTCCGGCTTCCTGGCGAGCCTCGACGAGCGTGGGCTCAAGAGCTCGTCGGCGGCCCGGCGGCTCTCGGCCGTGCGGCAATTCCACAAGTTCCTCTATGCCGAGGGCTACGCCCCGGCCGACCCGACGGCCGCCGCGGCGGGCCCGAAGCGCGGGCGCACGCTGCCCAAGGTGCTCTCGGTCGCCGATGTCGACCGCTTGCTGCGCGTCGCCCGCGAGCTCGTCGAGCAGGCGGAGCCGGGATCCGGTGCCCGGCTGCGCGCCGCCAGGATGCGCTGCCTCGTCGAGCTTCTCTACGCGACGGGGCTGCGCGTCTCGGAGCTCGTCTCGCTCCCCGCCGCGGCGGCGCGAGCGCGCGAGCGCTTCCTGATCGTCCGGGGGAAAGGCGCGAAGGAGCGGCTCGTCCCGCTGACGGAGGCCGCGCTGGACGCGGCGCGCGACTACCTCGCCCTGCTGGAAGGGCGCGGCCAGACCGGGCCCTGGCTGTTTCCCGCCGACGCCGAATCCGGCCACCTCACGCGCCAGGCTTTCGCACGCGATCTGAAGATCCTTGCGGCCGCCGCCGGCCTGCGCAGCGACCGGATCAGCCCGCATGTCCTGCGGCACGCCTTCGCGAGCCACCTGCTCCAGAACGGGGCCGATCTCCGCGTCGTCCAGGAACTCCTCGGCCACTCGGACATCTCGACGACGCAGATCTACACCCACGTCCTCGACGACCGGCTAAAGACCATGGTGCGGGACCTGCACCCGATGTCGAGCGCCGCCGCTTGACGGAAGCTTTCGGCAGAACGGCTCGATGCGGGGCGGGCCGATCTCGCGACTAGACTACAAGAAGATGAATTTGCCGGCCGCTCGAATTGTCGCATCCGGGTCAGGCCTCACTAACCAGCTCTCTTCGACATTCGACGAAAATGTGAGGTTGTGCATTCGGCGTAACCACATCTCAACCGCGTGATCGGAAGGCTTTGTGCTCGCGAGGCGCAGGCTGGCGGCGCGAGCGAGGCTGGACGAAGACGATGAAACGGTTGCTCCGACGCTTCGCGAAGCGCAAGGACGGCAACGTTGCGATGATCTTCGCCGTGAGCGCCGTGCCGCTGCTCGCGGTCGTCGGCGCCGCCGTCGACTACTCCTCGGCGGCAAACCTGCAGTCGCAGCTCCAGGCCGATACGGATGCCGCCGCGCTCGCCGCCTGCAAGTCCCCCCTCACGGCAACGGCCGACCTCAGGAATCTCGCCCGGCAGGTTCTCAGCGGCTTCATGCCGGGCCGCACGGTCGAGATCCTCGACCCGTTCACGGCCACGAACAATCCGCGCAGCATCACGCTGACGACGCGGGTGACCTACGAGCCCCGCTTCATGAAGTTCGCCGGAACCATGCCGATCTCGACCACGGCGACCTGCGCGGCGGGCGAGAACTTCTACGAGATCGCGCTCGTGCTCGATACAACCGGCTCCATGAGCCAATCGGCGGGATCGGGCACCAAGATCCAGGCGCTGCGGACGGCCGCGACCAACTTCGTGAACACGATGTTCACGAATTTCGATACGACGCATCTGAAGATGTCGATCGTGCCCTTCGCAGCTTCCGTGAAGGTGAACCCGGACACCTATGCGCCCAACAACGTGCCCAATGCCGCCTGGATCGACTCGTCGGGAGGGTCGAGCATTCATTGGCAGAACGTCAGCAACCCCAGCGTTTCCAGCTTCACGAGCCGCTTCGACATCTTCAAGAAGCTGAAGACGGCACGGTCCAGCTGGACCTGGGCGGGCTGTTTCGAGTCACTGCCCTATCCTTATAACACCCAGGACGTCACACCGTCTTCCGGCACGCCCAACACGCGCTACGTTCCGCTTTTCGCACCTGACGAGGTCGGCACGCAGTCGACGTGCTCCTCACGGTGGGGCAACTATACCTGCACCGACGATGGCGGCACCTCGCCCGTCAACACCTATCTCGACGACGGCTCGTCGACGAGCGGCACCTGCAACAGCCTGAACGGCAACAAGACCACCCGGATGAGCCAAGCGTGCAAGTATGTCACGCCTAAGAATATCGACAGCAGCGCGAGCGGCCCCAACTGGGGCTGCACGTCGCGGGCTCTCACTCGGCTCACGAACGTGAAATCGGCCCTGACGACCGAAATCGGCAATCTTGCCGCGGATGGTCAGACCAACATCGCCGAAGGCTTGCACTGGGGTTGGCGCACGATCACGAAGACCGGCGTCTTCACCGAGGCTTCTGACTACGGGACGCCCAACACGACAAAAATCATCGTCCTGATGACGGACGGCGTCAATACATGGAACCACGAGACAGACAGGGGCTGGTACAGAACGGTCTATTCCGTCGGAAACTCGGAATATTCGGCCTACGGCTACTTCACGAACACAGACGGCAGTACGGCGGCGGCGAGCCGGTTTCCCGCGGGCACGACGCTCGCCTCGAACACCGACGCGCGCAACGCGATAGATCAGCTCACCCGCGAGACCTGCACGAACGCCAAGGCGAAGGGGATCGTGATCTACTCGGTCGCGTTCTCGACGCCCGGCGATGCGATCGATGCGAGCGGCCAGCAGCTGATCAAGGATTGCGCGAGCTCGGCGGACAAGTACTTCCTGGCGAGCGATGCCGCCTCGCTCAACTCGACTTTCGCGGCCATCGCCCAGGGGATCGGCGCGCTCCGCATCACGAAATAGGCTGGGCGGGGCGCTATCCGCGCCTGAGCAGGAACACGCCCTGCTGGCCGAACAGGTTCCAGAACCACCACGGCATGTGGAACCTGACCGGCTGCCCGCCGGCATCGAGCGCGTGGGCCTCCTCCATCTGCGCTCCGATCTCGCGGCAAAGGCCGACGAAGTCGCGGATGGTGCAGAAATGGATGTTGGGCGTGTCGTACCAGCTATGCGGCAGGTTGTCCGTCACCGGCATGCGGCCGCGGACACCGAGTTCCCAGCGCACGCGCCAATGGCCGAAATTCGGGAACGATACGATCGCCCGGCGCCCGATCCGAAGCATGTGCTCCAGCACCGCGCGCGGCCGGCGCGTCGCCTGCAGGGTCTGGGACAGGATGACGTAGTCGAAGGCGTCGTCCGGATAATCGGCGAGATCGGTATCGGCGTCGCCCTGGATCACCGCCAGGCCCTTGGCCAGGCAATCGCTGACGCCCTCGCGCGACAGCTCGATGCCGCGCGCGTCGCTGCCGCGGCGGTCGCGCAGGAGCGCAAGGAGCGAGCCATCGCCGCAGCCGACGTCGAGCACGCGCGAGCCCGGCTCCACCATCCTGGCGACCAGGAGGTGGTCGCGGCGGGGCTCGCCGGCGTTCTCTCCTCCTCTCTGCGGGGAGAGATTGGGGGCGGGAATGCCCGAACCCGTGGCGCCCTGAATCCTCGCCCTGCCCAGGCCGGTTCGCGCTCCGCGCGACTCGACCGGCAGGGAAGGCGCGTCGGTGCTCATCGGATCCCCCGAGCGACCGCGGCCGCGTCCAGGAAGCCGCGCGCGGCGGCGAACATCTCCGGCTCCTCCAGCAGAAACGCGTCGTGGCCCTTGTCGCTCTCGATCTCCACGAACCCCACCTGCGCGCCGCCGGCGTTCAGCGCATGCACGACGGCCCGGGATTCGACCGTCGGGAAGAGCCAGTCGGACGTGAACGACATCACGCAGAAGCGGGTCGGCGAGCCCTTGAAGGCCTTGGCCAGCACCCCGCCGTAATCGGCCGCGAGGTCGAAATAGTCCATCGCACGCGTCACGTAGAGATAGGAATTCGCGTCGAATCTTTCGACGAACGACATGCCCTGGTGGCGCAGGTAGCTCTCGATCTGGAAATCGGCGTCGAAGGAGAAGGTGGGGGCTGCGCGATCCTGGAAGGAGCGGCCGAACTTGCGGTGCAGGGCGCCCTCCGACAGATAGGTGATGTGCGCGCCCATGCGGGCGACCGCGAGCCCTTTGCGCGGGCGCACGCCCTCCTCGATGTAGCGGCCGCGCCGCCAGTCGGGATCGGCCATGACGGCCTGCCGGCCGACCTCGTGGAAGGCGATGTTCTGGGCCGAGTGCCGCGCGGAGGCGGCGATCGGGATCGCCGCGAAGACGCGCTCGGGGTAGCTCGCAGCCCATTGCAGGACCTGCATCCCGCCCATGGAGCCGCCCACCACCGCGAAGAGGCTCGGTATGCCGAGCCGGTCGAGCAGCATGGCCTGCGCCCGGACCATGTCGCGGATCGTGACGAGCGGAAAGTCGAGGGCGTAGGGCCGGCCGGTATGCGGGCTGCGCGAGGCCGGCCCGGTCGTTCCCATGCAGCCGCCGACCACGTTCGCGCAGAGCACGAAGTAGCGGTCCGTGTCGACCGGCTTTCCAGGCCCGACCAGCGTCTCCCACCAGCCGGGCTTGCCCGTGACGGGATGCCGGTTCGCGACGTGCTGGTCGCCCGTGAGCGCATGACAGACGAGGACGGCGTTGGAGCGCTCCGCGTTCAGCGCGCCGTAGCTCTGGTAGGCGATCTGCCAGGGCCCGAGATCGACCCCGGCATCGAGCCGCAGCGGCTCCTCTGCACCGAAGGCGGCGACGGGGCTCGACGGGTGGTCGACTTCCGGAAGGGGGGCGACGCCCGGCGCGGCCGTCCTGAGGACGTGCTCGTTCATCGAGCGTTCTTTATTCCGAACAGCCGCGATGTCAACGAAACGGCTGTTGGCAGCCTGTGCGGGTGAACCTAGACGGGGACGATCCTCCGACGGGACCACGATGACAGAGCCAGCCCCTACCCTTGCGGATCTCCGGCGCGAGATCGACCGCATCGACGAGGCGATGCACCGCCTCCTGATGGAGCGCGGCGAGATCATCGACCGGCTGATCGCCACGAAGGGGACCGCGCAGTCCGGCGCGGCGTTCCGGCCGGACCGCGAGGCTTCCATGATGCGGGCGCTCGCCGAGCGGCATCGCGGCCTCCTGCCGCTCGACACGGCCGAGGGCATCTGGCGCGTGATCATCGCGACCTTCACGTATGTCCAGGCGCCCTTCTCCGTCCATGCGGACATCTCGGGCGGCGACGCGCCTATGCGCGATTCGGCCCGCTTCCATTTCGGCTTCACGGTGCCCTACCGGCAGCACGACGCGGCGCCCTCCGTCATCGCGGCAGTCGCGGCCTCGCGCGGCGATCTCGGCCTCGTTCGGCTCGACCAGGGCGCAAGCGCGGGCGCCTGGTGGCGGCGGCTCGAAGGCACGGACGCCCCGAAGGTGATAGCGCGCCTTCCCTTCATCGAGCGCCCGGACCACCCGGCCGGAACACCCGTCCTCGTCGTGTCGCGGCCGCTCGCGAGCCCGGGCGCCCGCGAGGTCGTGCTCTATTCGGCCCGGCTCGAGCGCTGGAGCGGCGCGGCCGCGGAGGCGCTCGCACAGCTCGGAGGCGAGCTTGTCGGCAGCGCCGGCGAGGCGCAGGGCCTGTCCGTGCTCGCGGCTCTGCCTGGCAGCCTGTCGCCGAGCCAGCTCGCCGCGGCGCTCGCCCCCGCAGGCCTCGGCGGGCGCCCGGTCGTCGAGGTCGGGTCGCACGCGGCGCGGTTCAGTGTGGGCGGCTGAGCCTCAGCCCCCCGCCCGACGGGCCAGCAGAGCCGTCGCCGCAAAGGAGACGAACCCCGCCGCGGCAGCGACCCAGACGAGCACCTGCGTCCCGAAGTTCTCGCGAATCGCCGCGAACACGAAGGGCCCGGCCGCGAAGGCGACGTTCTGCGGCGCCATGAGCCAGCCCGCCATGACAGCGTAGCGCCTCCGGCCGAAGAGCCTGAGCGGGCCGACCGCCCGCACGACGGAGAGCGCGCCCGCCGCGATGCCGTACAAGACCGTGAACAGGACGGCGCCGGCCACCGTCGGGCCGATCAGGGGCAGGAGAAGCAGCGACGTCGGGAGGAGGGCCGTCGCGACGACCCCCGTCGTCAGGATGGCGAAGCGATGGCCCACGACCACCTCGATGATCCTTGCCGCGACCTGCCCCGGGCCGAACAGCATCGCGACCGCCACCGCCGTCACCTCCGTGTGGCCGTAGGTCTGGAGCACCTGGATGAGCTGGAGCGGCAGGCCCCAGGTGGCGAACCCGGCGAGCGAGAACGAGATCGCGGCGAGCAGGAAGGCGCCGCGGACGGGCTCGGGATCGGGATCGAGCTCCGAGACGGCCGCCGCCCCGCCGGGCGCCGCCGGGAGCTCGGCGGGGCGGCGCGGCAGCGCGAGCCAGTGCAGCGGAGCGCAGACCAGCGCATGCGCGAGCGCGAAAGCGAGGAGCGTGCCCCGCCAGCCGAGCGCGCCGCCCAGCCAGATCATCAGCGGCCAGGAGACCGTGGAGGCGACCCCGCCGAAGAGGAGAAGCAGCGTCAGCGCCTGCCTGGCGCGGTCGGGCGCGACCTGCACGATCCCGACCGAAGCGGCCTGCCCGAGCGCGAAGGGCGTCGCGAGCCCGAGCACCATCCAGCCGGACAGGAATCCCGGCCAGCCGGTCGCCTGCGACAGCACGAGGAGCCCCGTCGCGACGAGGAGCGAGCCCGCTACCATGCAGCCGCGCGCCGGCTGCCGGTCGAGGATGCGGCCGGCGACCGGCGCCATCGCGGCCGCCACCAGCAGCATGATCGTGACGCCGCCGAACACGGCCGCGCTGGTGAGGCCCGTTCCGGCCGCGATATCGGGCGCGAGCACAGCCGGCAGGTGGAAGGTGGTGCCCCAGCCGATGAGCTGCGTGAGGGCGAGCGCCGCGACCGTGCGCCGGAGCGCACCCGAAGCTCCGATCCTGACCAACCGCTCCTCCCGTGCGGCCGGGCAGTCGCACGCGACCCCGGGACGATCAAGCGTCGGCAGCCTGCGCGGAAGGCGGAGCGGGTGCCGGCGGATTGGACGTGCCAAGCCCCCTCCGTTCCGCTAAGCGGACCTTCCCGTCACGTCCGCATCCCAGCCATGACCGATACAGCCACCCCCATCCCGCAGCCGCGCCCGGGCATCCTCGACATCTCGGCCTATGTGCCGGGGCGCGACCATGTGGAGGGCGTGGAGAAGGTCTACAAGCTCTCCTCCAACGAGACGCCGCTCGGGCCCTCGCCGCAGGCGGTCGAAGCCTTTAGGGCGGCAGCCGCCTCGCTCGAGACCTATCCCGATGGCGGCGCGACGGCGCTGCGCGAGGCGATCGGCCAGAAATACGGGATCGATCCCGACCGCATCCTGTGCGGCACGGGCTCGGACGAGCTGCTCGCGCTCCTCACGAACGCCTATATCGGTCCGGGCGATGAGGGCATCTTCAGCCAGCACGGCTTCCTGGTCTATCGGATCAACATCCTGGGCGCGGGTGGCAGGCCCGTGGTGGCCGAGGAAACCGACCTCACGGCCTCGGTCGACGCGATCCTGTCCAAGGTGACGGACAGGACGAGGATCGTCTTCCTGGCCAACCCCAACAACCCGACCGGCACCTACCTGCCCTTCGAGGAGGTGAAGCGCCTCCATGCCGGGCTGCCGACGAACGTGCTCCTCGTGCTCGATGCGGCCTACGCCGAATATGTCCGGCGCAACGACTACTCGGCCGGGCTCGAGCTCGCGCTCACGGCGCCGAACGTCGTGATGTGCCGCACCTTCTCGAAGATCTACGGACTTGCAGCCCTGCGCATCGGCTGGCTCGTGGGACCGGCCCATGTCGTGGACGCGCTGAACCGCATCCGGGGCCCGTTCAACGTCAACGCGCCGGCGATCGCGGCCGGCGCGGCGGCGATGCGCGACGACGCCCATGTCGCGGCAGCCCTCGCCCATAACGAGGAATGGCTGCCGCGCCTCACGAAGGAGCTGACGGCGCTCGGGCTCGAGGTCACGCCGAGCGTGGGCAACTTCATCCTGATCCACTTCCCCGGCACGCCGGGCCGGACCGCGAAGGACGCGGACGCCTTCCTGTGCCGGCGCGGCCTGGTTCTGCGCGCGGTCGCGGCCTACGGCCTGCCCAACGCGCTGCGGATGACCATCGGCTCCGCGGAGGCGAACGAACTCGTCATCTCGGCCATGCGGGACTTCATGGGCGCGGGCCATGCCTGACCGTCTCGGGCCGCCGCTCGACACGCCGCTCGTCTCCCGGCTTGCGCTCGTCGGCCTCGGCCTCATCGGCTCCTCGATCGCCCGGGCCGCAAGACTTCGGAACCTCGCCGGCACGATCGTGGCAGTCGACCGCGATCCGGCCGTGATCCGTCGCGTGGAGGAGCTCGGCATCGCGGACGAGGCGACGACGGATCCCACGGCCGGCGTTCGCGATGCCGACCTCGTCATCCTGTGCATCCCGGTCGGCGGCTTCGCGGCCGTCGCGAAGGCGATCGCGCCCGCTCTGAAGCCCGGCGCGATCCTGTCCGACACGGGCTCGGTCAAGAAGTCCATGATCGAACAGGTGACGCCCCACCTGCCCGAGGGCGTCCATCTCGTGCCGGCCCATCCGGTGGCGGGGACGGAGCATTCCGGGCCGGATGCCGGTTTTGCGACCCTGTTCCGCGACCGCTGGTGCATCCTGACGCCGCCCGAGGGGAGTGATCCGGAAGCCGTCGCGAAGGTCGCCGCCCTGTGGAGCGCGATGGGTGCGAATGTGGAAGTCATGACGGCCGAGCACCATGACCTCGTGCTCGCCATCACCAGCCACGTGCCGCACCTGATCGCCTACAACATCGTCGGCACCGCCGCGGACCTCGAGGAGGTCACGCAGGGCGAGGTGATCAAGTTCTCGGCTGGCGGCTTCCGCGACTTCACGCGCATCGCGGCCTCCGACCCGACGATGTGGCGCGACATCTTCCTGCATAACAAGGAAGCCGTTCTGGAGATGCTGGGGCGGCTGAACGAGGACATCGCGATCCTCGCCCGCGCCATCCGCTGGGGCGACGGCGATGCGCTGTTCGACCTTTTCACCCGCACGCGCGCCATCCGGCGGGGCATCATCTCGCAGGGGCAGGAGACGCCCGAGCCCGATTTCGGGCGGCGGCGCGAGGAGTAGGGCGAGCCGCGGCTCCGGCAATTGCGCGCGCCGCGGTAGGCTTCCGGTCACGCTGTCCCACGACGCTCGCGTCCGATTCACGTCTCGTCAGGAAGCTCGGGCGACACTGGTCCCATGCATCGCAGCGCAGCGGCTCCTCCGCTCACCCTGTCGGCCCGGGCCTGGAGTTTCATCATTCGTAACCGCGTCAGCATTCAGGATCTTACCCTCGTTCTCCTGGCGGTCCTCGGCACCGCCTTTGTCTGCCTCGAGATAGACGTGTTCGTCTCCGGCGGCCGAGGGCACCTGCCCGGAATCGAGACTGACGAGCTGCCGGTGATCGGCGCCGTCCTGATGATCGGGCTCCTGGTCTTCGCCTGGCGCCGGCTTCGCGAGCTGAAGCGGGAGACCCGGCGCCGCAGCGCGGCCGAGCGCGACGTGCGCAAGCTCGCCTTCCGCGACCCGCTCACGGGGCTCCCGAACCGCCGGCAGTTCACGGAGGCGCTGAGGACGGCCCTGATGTCGCCTCCGCGCCTGGGCGCAGCGCATGCGCTGCTCATGCTGGACCTGAACGGGTTCAAGCAGGTCAACGACATCCACGGACATGGGGCAGGAGACGAATTGCTCATCGTGGTCGCGCAGCGTCTGCTCGGAGCCGTGCGGGAAGGCGATCTCGTGGTCCGGTTGGGAGGTGACGAATTCGCCATCCTGGCCGAGCAGCTCGCCGGCCCCGAGGCGGCCACCGGGCTGGCGCTCCGGGTCATCGACGCCCTGAGCCCGCCGGCGACGGTCGCCAACATCCGCCAGGAGATCAGCTCCGGTATCGGGATCTGCCTTTTCCCGTTTCCCGACGCCACGCTGGACGAGGTCATGCGGCGGGCGGACGTCGCGCTCTACCGCGCCAAGGCCGACGGCAAGTCCTCACTCCGCTTCTTCGACGCGGAGATGGACCAGCATATCCGCGAGCGGGACCAGCTCGAGCGCGAGCTGAAGACGGCGGTCGCGAGGGGCGATATCAGGCCGTTCTTCCAGCCTCTCGTCGACCTCCGGACCAAGGAGATCGTCGGCTTTGAGGCGCTCGCGCGCTGGTCTCATCCGGTCCTCGGAGCCGTCCCTCCGGACCGCTTCATCCCGGTCGCGGAGGATACCGGGCTGATCCAGGAGCTCTCCGAATCGCTGCTCGCGGAGTCCTGCCGGGCGGCCCTCGACTGGCCGACCTCGGTGACCTTGTCGTTCAACATCTCGCCCGTCCAGCTCAAGGAGCCGACCCTCGGGCTGCGCATCCTCGCGATTCTGGCCCGGACAGGGCTACCGCCCAGCCGCCTGGAGATCGAGATCACCGAGAGCGCGCTGGTCCGCGACCTCGAATCGGCGCGCAGCGTTCTCACCTCGCTCCGCGAGGCCGGAGTCCGCCTGGCGCTCGACGATTTCGGCACCGGCTATTCGAGCCTCTATCACCTGCGCAACTTCAAGCTCGACAAGATCAAGATCGACCGCAGCTTCGTGAGCAGCATGGCCCATGAGCACGAGAGCGCCGAGATCGTCAGCGCGCTCGTCGGGCTCGGGCACGGGCTGGGCCTGACGATCACCGCCGAGGGCGTCGAAGGGAGCGAGCAGGAGGCCGACCTCCTGGCGCGCGGCTGCCAGCAGGGCCAGGGCTATCTGTTCAGCCAGGCGGTATCCGCCGAGGAGGCGGTGTCGCTGCTCCGTCCCGGCCAGGACCGCGCCAGCGCCGCCGGTCAGTAGAGCGCCGGGATCCTGACATTCGGAATCTGGAGAGGCCCGACGAAGAGGCGCCCGTTCTCCACCCTGAGCGGCGGGAGCGGCTTCATGCGCGGGGCCTTCGGGTCGAGCGGCTGGGCTGTCGCGGCGGCGGGAGGCTGCCCCAGGAGGGCACCGAGGAGATTGCCGGCGAGCCCCGAGCGGTCGCCGAGGAAGGGGCCGAGCAGCCCCTCGACACCTGCGACCTGGCCCTGGAGCTCGGCCCGCGGCCGGTGCATCTCGTCGAGCGCAGCCGAGCCCTGCAGCTCGACCCGGCGGGGACCCTTGACCAGCCGCACCCGGTCGATCTGAAGCCGCCCGCCGGCAAGGCGCCAGCCTTCGAGCTCGCTGGCGACGAGCCGGGTCGGGAGATCGACGGCGCGCGTCAGCCTGAGAACGAGATCGAGATCGGCCGGCTCGTTCCCGCCGACCAGTGCATCCAGGCCCGGCAGGACCGCACCCTCCGTGGAGAAGGCGAGATCGGCCGTGGTCGCGTCGGCCGGATCGGGGCGGGCATGCGCCTCGAAGCGGCGCGCCGCGAGATCGAGCGGGCCGGTCTCCGGCGAGGCGCCGCGCAGCCTTGGATCCTCCGCCACCAGCGCCAGGCGCTGGAAGTTGCCGGCCCCGAATATGACGCTGGCCTGGAGCAGCCGCCATTCCGCCTCGACATTCGTCGACGGGGCGGCCGCGACGCGGAGCGGGCCCTGCGCCTCGATGATGATGTGGCCGGGCCGATAGACCTGCGAGACCGCGAGCACCCGCCCGAGGCTCGCGGTCAAGTCGGCGCGCTCGAACGAGAGGCTCCCGCACGAGATCTCGATCCGGAACGGATAGCCGCCGGCGTTCCGGTCGCGGCAGGTCCATTGCCGCCCGGACGCCGCCTCCGAGGCGAGCCACGCATCCATGCCGGCGAGGGTACGGGCGCGGATCACGAACCAGCCGGCGGACCAACCGATCGCGAGGAGCGCCAGAAGCACCAGGGGGAGATAGAGGCGGACGCGGCTCGCCCGGCGGGGAGGTCTCGATTCGGCCGGCACGCGCCTCTCCTGTTGAACCGCCGGTTCGTAGCTGCTAGCCGCCCCGGTCCACAAGGACGGAAGCGGCGGGAGCCGGATGGCGGCGGAAAGCGGCGATCTTTGGGTGTTCGGCTACGGCTCGCTGATGTGGCGGCCGGGCTTCACGTATCGCGAGCGCCACTTCGCGACGCTGACGGGCTACCACCGCTCGCTCTGCATCTTCTCGCATGTCCACCGCGGCACGCCGGAGATGCCGGGCCTGGTGCTCGGCCTCGACCGCGGCGGCAAGTGCCGGGGGGTCGCCTTCGCGGTGGAGGCCGCGGAGGCGCAAGCCACCCTCGCCTATCTGCGCGAGCGCGAGCAGGTGACTGCCGTCTATCTGGAGCGCCGGGTCAGGATCCGCCTCGATGACGGGCGGATCGTGCCGGCCGTCACCTACGTGGCCGACAGGCGCCACCCGCAATATGCGGGACGGCTGCCGGTCGAGGATCTTCTGCGGCTCGTGAACCAGGGTGTCGGCGTCTCAGGCGCGAACCCCGATTACGTGCGGGCGACGCACCGGCAACTGATGGAAATGGGCGTGAGCGACCCGATCCTCGCCGGGATCGCGGCGCGCCTGTCTCAGGGCGAGCCGACGGCCAGGTCGGCGGCCACCGCCCGCCGCTCGGCTTCGCTTTCCGCCAGGCGGTGAACGTGAAGCTCGGTCGCGCCGCGCGACCGCATGGCGGAGAGCCAGCGCAGACGCTGCCGGCGCGAGCTGCGCGCCTCCGGCGCCAATACGTCCAGCATCTCGGCCCTTCCATCCTCCCCCCGCTGGACGGCGATGAGCACCGCGTCGCTGAGATCGGCGACCTCCGCCTCGTTCGCCGGATGGATGCCCACGACATAGCGGCGGCCCGATCTGCCGCGCCACGAGGTGAGCGCCGGCGGCTCGCGCAGGCCCGCCGTCGCCCGCAGCCGTTCCTCGCGGATCACGGCCCGCATGATCCTCTCGTGCCGCATGTCCCGCATGGAAGTCAGCCAGGAAAGTCTGCGTCTGTTCGACATTTGTTCTTATATAGGAACGAAAGCCTTGCCGTCAAGGAGCTTCGATCCGAGGAGGTCAGATCCCCTCCGGCCCGGTATAGCCGGCCGGCTGCTTCGCCTCCGCGAGGAGCCGGTTCGAGGCCGTTTCGATCCGCTCGCGCAAGACGGCCATGAACTCGTCCTTCTCGAGCCCCGGCGGGATCGGGTCGAGGAACTCCACCACCATCGTCCCGGGCTGCAGCACAAAGCGGCGGCGCGGCCAGAAGAGGCCCGAATTCAGCGCCACCGGCAGGCACGGCACGCCCAGCGAACGGTAGAGATGCGCCACGCCCTGCTTGTAGGCGGGCTCCGCCCCGGGCGCGCGCCGCGTTCCCTCCGGATAGATCAGAATCTGCCGCCCACACGCCGCCTCGTGGCGAGCGCGGCGGTTCAAGTCCGTGATGGCGGAGGCGCCGCGGCTCCGGTCCACGGGGATCATCCCCGCCTTGATGGTGAACCAGCCGAAGAGCGGGATCCAGGTGAGCTCCCGCTTCAGGATGAAGGTCGGGTCGTGCAGCTTCGGCAGGATCGCATGGATGTCGGCGAAGGATTGATGCTTAGAGGCGACGAGGAGGCCGCCCGCCGGGATGCGGTCGAGCCCCCGGTACTCGACCCTCGTGCCGACGATGACGCGGAGAAGGAGGAGGCTGACCCGCGCCCAGGCCTGCGCCACCCTGAGGATGGCCCTTCGCGGCAGCAGGAAGGTCGGGATGGCGGCGATCAGCATCACGATCGTGTTCAGGTAGAACACGAGGCTGAAGAGAAGCGATCTTGCGACGATCATCGGCTCATGGCGGGAGCGCCGCCGGGGCGGGCCGGGGGATGACTGGAGCCGCGTCTTAGTCCGGAAACGCGGCCGGACGAAAGCCCGGGGCTCAGCGCCGCGCCAGCTCGTCGGACCTCGGGACGGCCTCCCGGACCGGCGGATCGGCCGCGGGCCCGGAGCTGAGCCGCGTGCGGATAGCCACCATGACGTATTTGGCATATTCGCTTGCGAGGAGCCGGGCCGCGGACGGACTCGACCACCAGCCGGCCGGATCGACGGCCGGGCTTACCACGGGGTGCGGCACCTTGCGGATCTGCGGCAAGGCGTGATCGAGCTCCGCCATGGTGCGCGGCATGTGGTAGTTCGACGTCACCACGATCAGCGATCCGAAACCGTTCTCGCGCACCCAGCGCCGGGTCTCCTCTGCATTCCCGACCGTGTTGCGGGCGCGGTAGTCGAGATCGACGCAGCATTCCACGAGGCGGCGCTGGCCCGGAGAGAGCCGCGCGATCTCCTCGCGGCTGGTGCGCTCGTTTACGCCCGTGATGAGAAGCCGGTGCCCGAAGCCGCGGGCGAGAAGCTCGATGGCGTCGCCGATGCGCTGCGCCCCGCCCGTCAGCGCGACGATGGCATCCGCGGAGACGGGTGGATCGCGCTCCACCCGGTCCAGCGACCAGACGAAGCCGACGAAACCCGCGACCGCAGCCGCGGTCCCGAGTCCGACGCATGCGGCCCCGGCGATCGCCAGCCGGCGGAACAGGCCGGACCGCTCCTCCCTCATCTCTCGTGCCTCGTGCAGACCACCATGGACCAGCCTGCCGGCGCCGCCCTGGACGATCACGTCTACTCCAGGATAGTTCCGAATAAGACGCCGGAAGGGCGATTCGGTTCGATCCCTTCACCCTGCCCTCAGCTCCCGAAGAAAGCGTTTCGCCGTCGCGGCCGAGACCAGGCCTGCGATCGCCGCGACGGCCGCGGCGACGCATAGGATGAGGAGATAGGCCCGCAGGCCGACCGAGACCGTGCCGAAGAGGACGCCATCCTCGCTGCCGCGGGCGCCGGAGGCGAGCGCCGCGATCCACCCGAGCAGCGGCAGGGACAACGCGGCCGCCGCAGCCCCGGCGGCCGCCGCGGCGGCCGCGAGCGCAAGAAAGCGGAGCGCGAGCACGCGGGCGACGAAGCGGTCGGTCGCACCCACAAGCTGCAGCACGTCGACGGCGTCGCGGCTCCCCGCCATCGCGCCGCGCGTCGCGAAGGCCACCGCCAGGCCCGATGCCGCCAGGATCACCAGCATCAGAGCCGCGGCGGCGCCCAGGATCGTGTTCGCCACGCCCGAGAGGCGCGCCCGCCATGCTCCGTGGTCGTCGAGGCCCGCGCCGGGGATCTCCGCCGCGAGCCGCCGCTCGAGAGCCCGCAGATCCGGGGCGGGATCGGCCGACAGGCGCAGCGAGACGAGCCTTGGAACGGGCAGCGAGGCGAGATCGAGGCCGCGTCCGAGCCAGGGCTCCAGCAGAGCCTCGGCATCCGCCCGGGACAGGATTCGGGCCTCCGCCACACCCGCGGCCGCGCGGGCGAGCGAAGCCGCACGGGCGAGGTCCGCCTCGATGTCCCGGCCCGCCTGCGGCCGCAGCTGGATCGTCGCCTCGCGCGCGAGCGCGGCGCGCCATTCGCGCGAACTGGCGGCCACCATCTCCGCACCGGCGGCGGCCAGCGCAGCCAGGAAGGTGAGGATCGCCACGATGGCCAGGAGAGAGCGGCTGGCGGCCGGGTCCGACAGGACGAGAGCCGGCCGGCGGTCGCGACGGAGGAACCGGAATCCGCTCATGCCCGCGGCTCAGTCATACCGATGAAGCTGGCCGTCGCTCAGGACGAGCCGGCGCGCATCGACCTGATCCATCAGCGCAAGATCGTGCGTGGCGATGAGAACGGAAGTGCCCAGGCGGTTCAGCTCCAGGAACAGGCGGAGGAGGCGCCGCGCCAGCGCCGGATCGACATTCCCGGTCGGCTCGTCGGCGAGGATCAGCTCGGGCCGGGCGATGAGCGCCCGCGCGATGGCGGCGCGCTGCTTCTCCCCGCCCGACAGGACGGGCGGCAGCGCATGCGCCCGCTCGCCCAGGCCGACCCAGGCGAGGAGCTCCATGACCTCCGCGCGGTAGCTCGCCTCCTCCCGCTCCTGCACGCGCAGCGGCAGCGCCACGTTCTCGTAGGTCGTCAGATGGTCGAGCAGGCGAAAATCCTGGAACACCACGCCCATGCGCCGGCGCACGGCCGTCAGATCCTGGCCGGCGATGCCCGAAGCCTCCAGGCCGAAGAGCCGCACGAGCCCGCGGCTCGGCCGCAGCGACAGGAGGATGAGGCGGAGCAGCGTCGTCTTGCCCGCTCCGGACGGTCCCGTGAGGAACTGGAAGGAGCCGGGCTCCAGCGCGAAACTGATGTCGTGCAGGATCTCGGGGCCCTGCCCGTAGCGCAGGCCGACATTGTCGAAGGCGACGACGGGCTGTTCCAAGCCGGAGTGGCTCCGATTGAGGCTCCGTTAACCAGTCGCGACCAAGGGTCGCCGGCGAGAGCGAGGCCCCTCCTCTCGGCCGATTCGCCATGCTCATCGTCTGCCCCTCCTGCGCAAGCGAATACGCGCTCGATCCCGAACGGATCGGGGATGGTGGCCGCAAGGTGCGCTGCGCCGTGTGCCGCACGACCTGGTTCGTGGGCAAGCCTGAGCCGGCTCCCGAGCGGAGCGGCGCGGATCTCGGTTCGAGAGCGCCCGGGCCGGAGACCGGGCTGCGCGTGATCGAGGCGGCGGCGGAGCCGACCCGCCCGAACAACGCAGCGCCGCCCGGCCGCCGGACCAGATCCCTGCCCCTGAAGCGCGACCGCATGCCCGAGCGGCTCGCGGCGGCAGCGATAGCTTTCGTCCTCGTCGCCGCTCCCACCGCCATCGCGCTTCGCCACGAGCTTGTCCGTCGCCTGCCCGAAAGCGCGCCGCTCTTCGCAGCGGTCGGGCTCGGGGTGAACCTCGTCGGGCTGGAGCTCGCCGACGTCACGGCCGGGATCGCGGAGGATGGCCCCGCCCGGGCTCTCGTCATTGAGGGCGAGATCCGCTCGGTCGCCGCCGCCAGCGTGCAGGTGCCGCGGCTCGAATTCGTCGTCGAAGGCAAGGACCGGACCGGCCTCTATCGCTGGTCCGTGAAACCGCCCGTTCCCGAGCTCGGGCCCGGCGAGAGCGCCCGCTTCACCGCCCGGCTCGCCTCGCCGCCGCCGGACGGGGCGCGGCTCGTCGCCTCATTCCAGAGCACCGGAGCGGACCCGTCCGTTGCGTTGCGGTGAGGTTGCGGCCAGTGTTCGCGGCATGACTTCCTCTCCCCGTGTCCGGGTTCTCTTCGACGAAGCCGCGATCGCCCGGCGCAACCAGGAGATGGCGGCCGAAATCGCGGCGGCGGCCGCGCCCGACCTGCTCGTCATCGCGGTCCTGAAGGGCAGCTTCATGTTCGCGGCCGACCTGATCCGCGCCCTTCATCGGGCCGGTCTGGCCCCGCAGGTCGAATTCGTCCACCTGTCGAGCTACCGGTCCGGCACCGTCTCGTCCGGCAACGTGAGCATCCTGCGCGATGTCGAGAGCTCGGTGCGCGGGCGCGACGTGCTCCTCGTCGACGATGTGCTCGAGTCGGGCCGCACCCTCGTCTTCGCCAAGGACCTGCTGATGGCGCGCGGGGCGCGCCGGGTCTTCGTCTCCGTCCTGCTGGAGAAGCCGGGCAAGCGCGCCGTCACGATCAAGCCCGACTTCGTCGGCTTCACCTGCCCGGACGTCTTCGTGGTCGGCTACGGAATGGATATCGCCCACAACTATCGGCAGCTTCCATTCGTGGGCGTCGTGGCCCATGGAGACGCGGAACCCGACCTGTTCGGCGGAACTTGACCTTTACGATGGCGAAAATTCTACTTGTCGACGACGAGGAGCCGGTGCGCGGCTTCCTGAAGCGCGGCCTCGAGCTCGACGGGCATCAGGTCGCGACTGCCGTCGACGGCTCGGACGCGCTCGAACGCCTCACGGAGGAGGCAGGCGCGTTCGACCTGATGCTCACCGATATCCGCATGCCGATCATGGACGGCATCGCGCTCGCGCTCGCTGCCAAGCGCGATTTCCCGGACCTGCCGATCCTGCTCATGACCGGCTATGCCGACCAGCGCGAGCGCGCGAAGAACCTGGAGGTGATCATCGAGGACGTGCTGACGAAGCCGTTCTCGCTCGCCGAAGCGCGCGCCGCCGTCTCGCGCGTGCTGGAGGCCCGCCGCTCGGCCGCGTGACACCTACCCGTTGAGCAGCCAGATCTCGGCATTCAGGTAGGTCGCGAACGCGATCCAGGCCAGGTAGGGCAGCAGGCACCAGGAGGCGAGCCGGTCGATCCGCCGGAACATGGCGAAGGTCGCGCCTGCGGCGACGTCGAGCGCGAGGATGTTCGCGAGCCCCGCGGCCGGGCTCTGCGCGGCGAAGAAGGACCACGACCAGAGGCCGTTCAGCGCGAGCTGGAGGTAGAAGAGAGCGACGGCCCTGCCCCGGCCGGGCATGGCGGGATGAGTCGAGAGCACCCGCCAGATCGCGAAGGCCATGAGCCCGTAGAGCGCCGTCCAGACCGGGCCGAACACCCCGTTCGGCGGCGTGAGCGGCGGTTTTGCGAGGCCCGCGTACCAGGTCGGAATGTTGGGCAGCGTCGCCCAGGAGCCCAGGACGGACACCAGCGCGACCGGCAGGATCGCGAGGGCGAGCCTCCCCAACCGGCCGTTCCGATGTCGCGCGCTTGCCGCCAGGGTGTTCATCGCCGGTCCCATCCGCTACGGCTCGGCCTCGAAACACGCGTCACGATACGAGGTTCCTCGGGACATGGCGGAGAGCCGGACCTGGTCGAAGGCGAGCATGACCGCGCAGGCGCTCGGCCGGATAGACCCCGTGACGCGCGCTATCGTGCCGCCGATCCACGTCGCGTCCACCTATATCCGCGATCCCGACAACGCCTATTCGTCGGGCTTCATCTACGGGCGGCCGGACAACGCGACGATCCGCGATACCGAGGCCGTGATCGCGATGCTGGAGGAAGCGCAGGCGGGAGCGCTCCTGTTCTCCTCGGGGATGGCGGCGGCGACGGCCTGCTTCATGGCGCTGGAGCCCGGCGATCATGTCGTGGCCTCGGCCGTGATGTACTGGGCGCTCCGCAACTGGCTCGTGACCGAGGGAGCGCGCTGGGGCCTCGAGGTCGAACTCGCCGAGACGGACGACTTGGCGAAGCTCCGGGCGGCGGTGCGGCCGGGCCGGACCAAGCTCGTCTGGGTCGAGACGCCCTCCAATCCGCTCTGGACGATCACCGACATCGCGGGCGCGGCCGAGATCGCCCATGCCGCCGGCGCCCGGCTTGCCGTAGATTCGACCTGCGCCTCCCCGTTCCACACGCGCCCGCTCGCGCTCGGCGCGGACATCGTGATGCACGCCGCAACCAAGATCCTGAACGGCCATTCGGACGTGATCGCGGGCGTGCTCGCGGCGCGGGAGCGCGACGCCTATTGGGAGCGCATCGGCCGCATCCGGTCAGGCTCGGGCGCGATCCTCGGCCCCTTCGAAGCCTATCTCCTGAATCGCGGCCTCAAGACCTTCTTCGTGCGCGCGGCGGCGCAGGCGCGGAGCGCCGCCACGCTCGCCGAGCGCCTGTCGCACCACCCGCTGGTGGCGCGCGTGCTCTATCCGGGCCTGCCGCAGCATCCGGGGCACGATGTCGCCGCCCGCCAGATGGAGAACGGGTTCGGCTTCATGCTCTCCGTCCAGGTGAAGGGCGGCGAGCAGGCCGCGATCGGGACGGCGGCCAATATCCGGCTCTGGAAACGCGCGACATCGCTTGGCGGCGTCGAGAGCCTCATCGAGCATCGCGCTTCCATCGAAGGGCCAGGTACGCCCTGCCCCCCAGACCTCCTCCGCCTCTCCACGGGAATCGAGGATCCGGGCGATCTCTACGCCGATCTCGACGAAGCGCTGTCAGCCGCGCATCGCTGAGCGGCGGCGGCCGACCCGGGCGAGCCCGAGCATCGCGCCGCCCGCGACGAGGCCCCAGAAGGCCGCCCCGATCCCGAGAAAGGACAGCCCAGATGCCGCCGTCACGAACGTGACGATGGCGGGCACGCGCTCGTGCTCGCGCGCGAGCGCGGTCTGGATCGCGGCGCCGAAGCTGCCGAGCAGCGCAAGCCCGGCGACAGCCTGGATCAGCAGCGGCGGCGAGGCGGCCACGAAGGCCGCGGCGAAAGTCGCTGTCATCCCGAGGGCGATATAGGCGAGGCCTGCCGTCGCGGCGGCGATCCAGCGCCGCGACCTGTCGGGACCGGCCTCCGGCCCGGCGCAGAGCGCCGCCGTGATCGCCGCCAGGTTGACCATGTGCCCGCCGAACAACGCGGCGAGGGCGCTGGCGAAGCCGGTTGCGACGAAGATCGGCCCGATCGGCGGATGGTAGCCGTTCGAGTTCAGGACGGCGAGGCCCGGGATGTTCTGCGAGGCCATGGTCACGATGAACAGCGGGAGCGAGATGCCGAGGAATGCTGACCAGCTGAATGCGGGTGCGACAGGCACCACCCGCGGTACGAAGTCCGCCAGCGCCGCATCAGGCAGCGGCGTCGCGAAGGCCACGATGACGCCGGTGACGAGAACCGCGACCGGGATCGCGTAGGGGCGCGCAACGCGCCAGGCCAGGGCCCAGGCGATCACGACGGGGAGCGCCAGCATCGGCAGCGCGCCGACGGCACGGACCGGGGCGAGGCAGAGATCGAGCAGCACCCCCGCCAGCATGGCCCCGGCGAGCGAGATCGGAATGGCGGCCACCGCGCGGCCGAACGGCCGCCACAGTCCCGCCGCGACGACGAGTGCCGAGGCGAGAAGGAAGGCGCCCACCGCGCCGGCGAAGCCGCCCGCCGGAACGCCCGTCACGATCAGCAGCGCCGCGCCCGGGGTCGACCAGGCGAGGCTGATCGGCATGCGGGCGCGCAGGCTCAGGACGGTCGCGGCGCCGCCCTTCACGACCAGCAGCGCGAGGAGCCCCGAGGCCGCCTGCACGGGCGTCGCGCCGACCGCGGCCAACGCCTGCAGGACCAGGGCGAAGGTGGATGCAAAGCCCACGATCGCCGCAAGCAGTCCCGCCGAGACGGGCTGGACGGCCTCCGATCGCCGCCCGTCGCCTGCGCGCTCCCGATCGGTCCGCCCGAGCCCCTGTTCCTCCGCTCCGTCCGCCACGCGCACCTCTACCGCGATCCCGCCCGGGACGACGGGACGCCCGCGTGTGACCGCTCATCGGCAGCCAGTCCTGCGAGGCCCGGTCGGCACGGGAGGAGGCCTCGATCCGCCAAGAAGATCATCGACTGCGAGCGGCACATTGCGATCGATCGACGGCAGGTCCGTCAGCCACGTCCGACGCCTGCAATATGTCCGACAGCATTGGCGCGCAAACGATCCCCGCCAGGAGCCGAGGCGACCTGCGCCCACCGACGGCGGGGCCTCAGGTCTTCCCGCGGGCCCGGGATCGTGCTTATTGGTCTGACCACGGTCGGACAGATGCACGACAGGATCGAAATCACGCGGGCCGAGGACGCCGGAGCAAAGGGGTTCGAGAAGGTCTTCGCCTTCTTGCGTGCCCGGCTTCTCGCGGGCGACCTCAAGCCTGGCGACCGCCTCCTACCGGAGCGCGAGCTGGCCGTGATCCTCGGCGTGAGCCGGCCGATCGTGCGCGAGGCGCTTCGCGCGCTTACCGTGCTCGGGCTCGTCGAGATCAAGGACCGGGTCGGCACGGTGGTGCGCCGGCCAGACGTCTCCGTCCTCAACGATTTCTTCGCTTTCGCGATCGCTCAAGCCACGGACGTCGTCGACGACGTCATGCAGGCGCGCATCGCCATCGAGTGCCAGGCGATCCGCCTCGCCGCCGCGCGCGCCACCATCGCCGATTTCGAGCGGCTTGGAGCCGCCCTCGCGCGGATCGCGCCGACGATCCACGATCCCGAGGCAGGCGCCCGGGCGGATTACGACTTTCATCGCTCCCTCGTGCGCGCAAGCGGCTCGGAGACCTTGGCGGTCCTCTACGACGCCATGGCCGAGGTGCTGATGACCTCGCATGTCGGCAGGCGGCGCACGCTCGACGCCTTCGGGGAGATCCGGACCTATCTCATCGAGGATCACAGGCGCCTGTTCCAGGCCGTCGTCGAACGTGATCCGGAACGTGCGGACAGGCTGCTGCGCGAGCATTTCGCCATCGGAGACGAGTTCCGCCGCAAGGCGGCCATCGGGGAGATGCGGCCTGCCGCATCGGCCTGAACGACAGAAGGGACGAGGGAACGCGTATGGGCGTGAGTGGCGGAGCCGGCACGGTCGGCTTCATCGGGCTCGGCACGATGGGCCGCGAGATGGTGCTGAACCTGCTCAAGGCGGGGCATGCGGTTCGGGTTTCCGATCTGCGCCGGGAGGCGATGGACGAGCTCGTCGCGCATGGCGCAACCGCCGCGGACGGCCCGGCAGAGGCCGCAGCCGGGGCCGACATCGCGATCACGATGCTGCCCGACACGCCCGATGTCGAGGCGGTGGTCTATGCCGCAGGCGGCCTGCTCGCGAACCCGCCGCGAGGCCGGCTCGTGGTCGACATGAGTACGATCTCGCCTGTCGCGGTGAGGCGGATCCATGCTGATTTCGCGGCCCGGGACGTCGCCTTCCTCGACGCGCCGGTTTCCGGAGGCCCTGTCGGGGCAAAGAACGGGACATTGTCCATCATGGTCGGGGGCGACCCCGAGGGCTTCGCTCGGGCGCACCCCTTCTTCGGCGCGATGGGCACCACGATCACGCATGTCGGCGGGCCGGGCGCCGGGCAGACGGTCAAGCTCTGCAACCAGCTCGTCTGCGGCATCAACATCCAGGCGATCTGCGAGGCGATCGCCCTCGGACGCGCCTCCGGGGTCGATCTCGAGCAGCTGCGCAAGGTGCTGCTCGGCGGCTCGGCCGCCTCCTGGATGCTGGACAGGCTCGGGCCCGCCATGATCGCCGGCGATGCGAGTGCCGGCTTCCGCATCGACCTCATGTTCAAGGACCTGCGGCTCGTCCAGGAGCATGCGCAGGCGCTTTCGGTTCCGCTTCCCGGGACCGCGCTGGTCACGAGCCAATACGTGGAGGCGCGGGCGCATGGCGAGGGTGCGAACGGGAACCAGGCCTTGTTCCGGGTCTACGACCGCATGACCAACCAGCGGCCCTCCTGAACACCGGGGTCGGAGCGTCAGGCCGGCATGAACCTGAACCTCGACTTCTCCGTGGTGCTCGAGCGCTGGCCGAGCCTGCTCGACGGCGCCATGGTGACCCTGCAGCTCGCCTGCATCGCGACGGTCGCCGGGGGCGCGATCGGCATCCTGTGCGCCATCGGGCGGCGCAGCGGACCTCCGGTGGTGGCGGCGCTGTGCGAGATCTACGTGGAGGGGATCCGCAATACGCCCCTGCTGGTCCAGATCTTCCTCGTCTATTTCGGGCTTGCCAGCATCGGCCTGCAGCTTTCGGCCATGACGGTCGCGGCGCTCGCGCTCACCATCAATGTCGGCGCCTATACGACCGAGATCGTCCGGGCGGGGTTCGAATCCATCAACAAGGGTCAGATCGAGGCGGGCCAGGGCCTCGGCCTGTCCCCGGCCCAGGTCTATTGGCACGTCATCCTGCTGCCCGCGATCGAGCGGGTCTATCCCTCGCTCACCAGCCAGTTCGTGCTGCTGATGCTCGCCTCCTCGGTCACCTCGCAGATCTCGGCCGAGGAGCTGACGGCGGTGGCGAACTACATCCAGTCCGACACCTACCGGGCCTTCGAGACCTATATCGTCGTCGCGCTGATCTACGTCGTCCTCTCGCTCGTCATGCGGGCCGGCTTCTTCGGGATCGGCCAGCTCATCTTCCCCCGCCGGCGCCGGCTCGGCACGCCGCTGTGAGGACCGGATGGGCGGCTCGCTGAACCTCAACCACCTCCTCTTCCTCCTGCAGGGCGCGGGCTGGACCGTGGTCCTGTCCGTGCTGGCGCTTGTGGGCGGGGGGATTCTCGGCTTCGCCGTGGCGCTCTGCCGAGTTTCGGCCAGCCGCGCCGTCCGGCTCGTCTCGGGCGGCTACGTGCAGCTCATCCAGGGCACGCCGCTCCTGGTCATCATGTTCCTCACCTATTTCGGCCTGCCAGCGATCGGCTTCCGCATCTCGCCGCTCGCAGCGGCCGGCGCGTCGCTCACGATCTATGTCGGCGCCTATCTGGGCGAAATCTGGCGCGGCGCGATCCAGTCGGTGCCGCGGCCGCAATGGGAGGCCGCCGAAGGGCTCGCCCTCAGCCGCACGCAGAGGATGACCCGGGTGATCCTGCCCCAGGCGGTCCGCATCGCCACACCGCCGACCGTCGGGTTCTTCGTCCAGATCATCAAGAACACCTCGCTCGCCTCGGTGGTCGGGTTCGTCGAGCTCGCCCGTTCGGGCCAGATCATCAACAACTCGCTGTTCGAGCCCTTCCTGATCTACTCGATCATCGCGGTCATCTACTTCGTACTCTGCTACCCGCTCTCGCGCCTCAGCCGAAGGCTCGAGCGACGGGCCGGACAGGGGCGGGGCCAGACGCTCGCGCCCGCGTGATACCCGAAGCCATGAGCCCAGCCCCCACATCAGCGACCGGCCAGGACCCCGCCGTCCGTCTCTCCGACGTGCACAAGTCGTTCGGAACGAACAAGGTTCTGGACGGCGTCAGCTTCGACGTGCCGCGCGGAAGCGTCACCACGATCATCGGCCGCAGCGGGTCCGGGAAGAGCACCGCGCTTCGCTGCATCGACCGGTTCGAGCGCATCGACCGCGGCGAGATCACCGTCTGCGGTCACAGGGTGCACGAGCCGTCGCTCGACCTCAGAGCCCTGCGGCTCGACGTCGGGATCGTGTTCCAGAGCTACAACCTCTTCCCCCATCTCACGGTCGAGGAGAACATCATCCTCGCGCCCACCGCCGTGAAGAAGATGCCGAAGGCGGAGGCGAGGGAGCTTGCCCGCCGGGTGCTCGCCCAGGTCGGCCTGGAGGAGAAGCTCCATGCCTATCCCGAGCAGCTCTCGGGCGGGCAGCAGCAGCGCGGCGCCATCGCTCGCTCGCTCGCGATGCAGCCCAAGGTGATGCTGTTCGACGAGGTGACCTCGGCGCTCGACCCCGAACTGACCGGCGAGGTCCTGAAGGTCATCGAGCAGCTCGCGGCGGACGGCATGACGATGGTGCTCGTCACCCACGAGATGGCCTTCGCGCGCGGCATCGCCGACCAGGTCGTGTTCATGCATCGCGGCAAGGTCCACGAGATCGGCCCTGCCGCCATCCTTTCGTCGCCGGCGACGCAGGAACTCGCCCAGTTCGTCGGCACGGGGCTCTAGGGTCCGGACCCTAGAGGCACATCAGGAGAGGGAGAGAGACAAATGACGGGACGGCATTGGCTTGCGGCTGCGGCGCTCGCAGCGCTCTGCGCGGCGCTGCCTTCAGGAGGCGCGAAGGCGGATCTCCTGGACGACATCATGAAGGCGAAGAAGATCAGGATCGCGACCGACCTCGCCATCCCGCCATCCGGCATGGTCGACGCCAACATGAAGCCGACCGGCTCGGACGTGGAGACGGCCCAGCTCCTCGCCAAGGACTGGGGCCTCGAGCTGGAGTTCGTCCAGACGACCGGGGCGACCCGCATCCCGAACGTCCAGACCGGCAAGGCGGACATCATCATCTCGACGCTTTCGGTCACACCGGAACGCGCCAAGGTGATCGACTTCACCAAGCCCTACGCGGCCCTGCAATCCGTCGTCGGCTGCCTGAAGTCGCTGCCGATCAAGGACTGGGCCGACCTGAAGGGGAAGGCGATCGCGGTCTCGCGCGGCACGACGCAGGACACGACGCTCACCAACATGAAGGATCGCGACCTCAGGATCGCGCGCTACGACGACGACGCCACCATGGTGACGGCCGCCGTCTCCGGCCAGGCCGATTGCGTGGCGACCTCCGCGACGATCGTGAACCAGATCGGCGTGAAGAACCCGTCCCGCGCCTTCGAGCCGAAGGTGCTGATCACGAATTTCGACCTCGCGATCGGCTTGCGCCAGGGCGAGCCGCGCCTGAAAGAGAAGCTGAACGAGTGGATCTCGGCGAACCTGAAGAACGGCAAGCTGAACGAGATCTACAGGAAGTTCCACGGCTCCGACCTGCCTGCCGAGATGCGCAGCTGAGCCTTCAGGCGACCTCAAGACCGGCCGGCGCGCCCATGCGCCGGCCTCCTACTGACAAGGATGGCAAGATGCGTCTCGTGATCGGATCGGACCACGCCGGCTGGAGCCTGAAGGGCACGGTCATCGCCCATCTGCGCGAACTCGGCCACGAGGTCACGGATGTTGGCTCCTACGACGACAAACCGGTCGATTTCCCCGACGTCGCCCGCAAGGTGGCGGCGAAGATCACGGCCGGGGAGGCGGAGCGCGGCATCATGGTCTGCGGCACGGGCGTCGGCGCCTCGATCGCGGCCAACAAGCTTAAGGGCATCCGCGCGGCCGTGTGCCACGACGTCCATTCGGCGCACCAGGCGGTCGAGCACGACGACGTGAACGTTATGTGCATCGGAGCCCAGATCGTCGGACCTTGGCTGGCGAAGGACCTGATCACATCCTTCATGGAGGCGGAGTTCTCGACCGACGAGGATTTCAGGCGTCGCGTGCGGAAGCTGCACGAGATGGACGCCGAATCCTGATCCATCCCCCGCCGCCATGATCGTCGTCTTCGGTTCGATCAACATCGACCTCGTCGCCCGGGTCGCGTCGATTCCCCGCCCGGGCGAAACGGTCCTGTCGCCCGGCTACGAGATGCTCTTCGGCGGCAAGGGTGCGAACCAGGCGGTGGCGGCCGCGCGCGCGCTGCAGGGGACCGGCATCGAGGTCGCGATGGTGGGGCGCGTGGGAGACGACGAGTTCGGCAGGGCCGCGGTCGGAAACCTCCAGGCGAACGGGGTCGCGGTCGGGTGCGTCGCGGCGGCCCGGGAGCCGACCGGCTGCGCCTTCATCGCCGTCGATGAGCGCGGCGAGAACGCGATCACGGTCGCGAGCGGGGCGAACATGGCGCTTCGCGCCGGCGACCTCGCGCATCGGCCTGGCAGGGGCGACGTCCTGGTGCTGCAGATGGAGGTGCCGTTCGCCGAGGCGCTTTCGGCCGCGCGGGAGGCGAGCGCCGCCGGGGCCGTCGTGATCTGGAATCTTGCGCCGGCTCCGGCGAGCTTCTCGCGCGAGGATCTGAGCGCGCTGCTCGACGCCACGACGATCCTGGTGGTCAACGAGCACGAAGCCTCCGCAGCCGCCGGGGCGCTCGGCGAGGCCGCTTCCGATGCTGCAGCGGCCGCTGCCGCGGTCTCCTTGTGCCACGATCGGACGGTCATCCTGACGAGCGGCGCGGCGGGCGCCCGGGTCTATGCCGGCGGGACCTGCTCGTTCCATGCGCCCGCACCCGCCGTCGAGGTGGTGGACACGACCGGCGCCGGAGACACCTTCGTGGGCGTGCTCGCCGCGATGTCGGCCGAGGGGATGGACCTGCCGCGCTCCGTCGAGCTCGCCTGTCGAGCCGCTTCTCTCGCCTGCGGGCGGTCGGGCGCGCAGGCCGGGATGCCGAGCCGAGCCGAGCTCGGGGCGATGACGATGCCTGCCTGATCGGGCCGGGCTGCGCGAGCCCCTATATCCCGACGCCCTGATCGTTGAAGAGGTGCTCGATGATGCGGCCTTCCAGGGCCGCCAGGGTCGGGTCGCCGCGCCGCCGCGGCCGCGGCACCTCGACCGGGAGGTCGAGCGCGATCCGGCCCCCGTCGATGACGAGGATCCGGTCCGCGAGGGCGACGGCCTCGCCGACATCGTGCGTCACGAGCACGGCCGTGAAGCGCTCCCTGGACCAGATGCTCTCGATCAGGCCCTGCATCTCGATCCGGGTCAGCGCGTCGAGGGCGCCGAGAGGCTCGTCCAGCGCCAGGAACCGCGGCTGGCTGACGAGCGCGCGGGCGAGCGCGACCCGCTGCTTCTGCCCGCCGGACAAGACGGAGGGCCATTCCCTGGCCCTGTCCGCCAGGCCGACCGCCTTCAGCGCCGAGACCGCCATCTCCCGGCGGGTGGCCGCCGGGATCGACGGATCGAGGCCGACCTCGACATTGGCCAGCACGCGTCCCCAGGGCAGGAGCCGGGGCTCCTGGAACATGAGCCGGGCGGCACGGGCCGGAGCATTCTCCTCGCCCACCCGGACGGTTCCGGCCGTTGGCGCGTCGAGGTCGACCAGAAGGCGCAGCAGGGTGGACTTCCCGCATCCCGACTTGCCGACGATGGCCACGAACTGCCCGGCCGGGATGTGGAGGTCGAGCCCGGCCAGCACGCGCTTCGGCCCGAACGATTTTTCCAGGCTCCGCACCGTGATCGGAAGGCCCCCCGCCGCAGGGGGGCGTCCGATCTGGCCGCGGCTGCCGCTCACGGCCGGAAGATCGGCCTGGCGCTGCAGGGCTTGGGCGAACATGTGCGGATCCTCACGACTTGATCTGGAACGCCGGGTGCCATTGCAGCGAGAGCCGCTCCAGGAAGCGGGCGATCGTGTCGGCGAGCTTGCCGAGCAGGGCATAGATCACGATCGACAGGACCACGACGTCCACCAGGAGGAATTCCCGCGCCTGCATGGCCATGTAGCCGATGCCCGAGGAGGCCGAGATCGTCTCCGCCACGATGAGCGTGAGCCACATGATGCCGAGCGCATAGCGCAGTCCGACGAAGATGGAGGGGAGCGCCCCCGGGAGGATCACCTTCCAGAAGAGGCGCGCCGGCGACATGCCGTAGACGCGGCCCATCTCCAGGAGCTGCGGATCAACGCCACGTATCCCGTGCAGCGTATTGATGTAGATCGGGAAGAAGACGCCGAGCGCCACGAGGAAGAGCTTCGCCTCCTCGTCGATGCCGAACCACAGGATGACGAGCGGGATCATCGCCAGATGCGGCACGTTCCGGATCATCTGCAGCGTCGTGTCCGTCAGCTTCTCCGAAAGAGACGAGAGGCCGTTGGCGAAGCCGAGCGCGAGCCCGATCCCTCCACCGACCACGAAGCCCGAAACCGCGCGCAGGGCCGAGACCCAGATGTTCTCGAGCAGTTCGCCCGAACGGGCGAGCTTGACTGCCGCTGCGACGACATCGGACGGGGCAGGCAGCACGTTCGGCGGAATGCCGCCGAGCCGTGAGGCGGCTTCCCAGGCGAGGATGATCGCGACCGGCAGAAGCCAGCCGATCGCATTCCCGGCGTTGATCGATTTCAAGGCTCTCACGATGCTGCCGCAACCCTCTCGCGGCCGTGCCGGCCGACCGTGAACTCGTTCGCGACCGCGGCCCCAAGACGGCGCAACCGGTTCTCGATGCCGAGCGCGGGGAACAGGAGCTCGGCGACCCGGTAGGCTTCCTCCAGATGCGGGTAGCCGGATCCGATCACCGTATCGATGCCGACGGCCTGGTACTCGCGCAGCCGCTCCGCGACCTGCTCGGGCGTGCCGACGAGCGCCGTGCCGGCGCCGGTGCGCACGAGGCCGACGCCCGCCCAGAGATTGGGCGCCACGACGAGCCGGTCGCGCCGTCCCCCATGCAGCTCCGCCATCCGTTTCTGGCCGACCGAGTCCATCTGCTCGGCGAAGCGCTTCTGCGCCGCCTCGATCTGGGCGTCGCTGACCCGGCTGATGAGCCTGTCGGCTGCCGCCCAGGCCTCCTCCTCGGTCTCGCGGACGATGAAGTGCAGCCGGATGCCGAACCGCAGCTTGCGGCCGCGCGCCGCCGCCCTCTGCCGTGCGCGCTCGACCTTCTCCGCCACGCCGGCGACCGGCTCGCCCCAGGTCAGGTAGACATCGGTATGCTCGGCCGCGATCTCCTGGCCGGCATCGGAGGACCCGCCGAACCAGAGCGGGGGATGCGGCGACTGCACGGGCGGGAAATCGATCCGGCCGCCCTCGACCCGGTAATACTTGCCCCGGAAGTCGAGAGTCTCGCCGGATAGGAGCCGGCGCCAGATCGTCAGGAACTCGTCCGCCTGGAGGTAGCGCTCGTCATGGGGCAGGAACACGCCGTCTCCTGCCAGCTCGACCGGATTGCCTCCGACGACGACGTTCAGCAGCAGGCGCCCGTTCGACAGCCGGTCGAGGGCGGCGGTCTGCCGCGCCGCGAAGGAGGGCGAGACCACGCCCGGCCTCAGCGCGACGAGGAACTTCAGACGCTCGGTGACCGTGGCGAGCCCGGTGGCCGTGATCCAGGAATCCTCGCAGCTCTGTCCGGTCGGCAGCAGCACGCCCTCGAAGCCGAGCTGGTCGACCGCCTGGGCGATCTGCTTGAAATACGGGAACTCGGCCGGCCGCTGCTGCCGCTCGGAGCCGAGATACGACCCGTCGCCGTGGGTCGGAATGAACCAGAAGAAGTGGATCGGATCGGCGATGCCGGGCCGGAGAGCGGTTACGCTCATGGATACCTCCTGAACCTGTCCTGTGCGCTGGAGCCGGAATTCAGCTCTGCGGGCGTACCCACACGGCGTCGCGGACGGTGATCGCCCGCGGGATCAGCCCGAGCTTGTGGAAGCGATCAGCCGTCTTCTGCTGGTTGGCGATGATCTCGTCCGTGATCGGCAGGATCCCGAAATCCGTCCGGTCGGCCGCGAGCGTTTGCGCGGCGAGCTCGACGCCGGTCACCTCGTGCAGCGCCTTGGCGACGGCCGGACGATTGGCGTCCGCCCATTTCGCGGCCTCGTCGAGGCCGGCGAGCGTGAGATCGATCGTCCTGCCGTTCTTTGCCGCAAAAGCCTTGTTGGCCAGGAAGAAGGTATTGACCTTCAGCGCCTCCTTCGAGGTCACGAGAAGGCGCGGCTCGTGCCGCGTCTGCGCGATGGCCAGGAAGGGATCCCAGATAGTCCAGGCGTCGATCGCGTCGCGCGCAAAGGCCGCGGCGGCATCGGCCGGGCTCAGATAGACCGGCGTGATGTCGGAATAGGAGAGGCCTCCCCGCTCGAGGGCCGCGACCGTGAGGTTGTGGGAGCTCGACCCCTTGGTGAAGCCGACCTTCCTGCCCTTGAGATCCGCAAGCGTCCTGATCGGGGAATCCTGCTTGACGATCACCGCCTCGCCGGCCCCATTCGAGGGCAGCGCCGCCACATAGACGATCGCCGCGCGGGCAGCCTGCGCGAAGATCGGCGGCGCGTCCCCCGTCCAGCCGACATCGACGGACCCGACATTCATCGCCTCCAGCAGCGGCGGCCCGGCCGTGAATTCGACCCAGCGCACGTTGGTGCCCTGCGCGGCGAGCCGCTTCTCGATCGCCTTCTGCTGCCGGGCGATCACCGGGAGCCCGGCCTTCTGGTAGCCGATGCGCAGCTCCTTCGGCGCCTCCTGGGCGGCGAGCGGCTGCGCGGCAAGGCCTGCGAGCGCCAGACCCAATGCAAGGGCTGCGCGACGGTTCATGGCGGCCATTCGTCCTGTCCTCGGTTCAGCTCTGGGGCGCGGTCCAGACGATGTCGCGGACGGTGACCTGGCGCGGCACGATGCCGAGCTTGTGGAAGCTGTCCGCTATCGTCTGCTGGCTCTGGATGATCTGGTCGGTCATCGGCCCGATCTCGATCCGCAGCCGGTCGACCGCATGTTTCTGGATTTCCAGATCGACGCCGGTCACCTCGGAGATCGCGGCGGCGAGCTTGTCGCGGTTGCGTGCCGACCAGGCGACCGTGTCGCCGACCGCGTCGACGGCGGCCTTCAGGACCGTCGGGTGTCGGGCTGCGAAATCCCGGTTGGCGAGATAGAAGGAGTAGCTGTCGAGTACCCCCTGCGTGGTCGTGAGCACCCGGCCGTTATGGCGCTTCTCGGCAATCGCGAAATACGGGTCCCACACGGCCCAGGCATCGATGCTGCCGCGCGAGAAGGCCGCGACCGCGTCGGCCGGATTGAGGAAGGTCTGCTGCACGTCCGAGGGCGCCAGCCCCGCCTTCGCGAGCGCCTGCACGACGAAGTTGTGTGAGCTCGAGCCGCGCGCGAAGGCGAGCTTCTTCCCCTTCAGCTCCGCGAGGCTGCGGATCGGGCTGTCCTGCGGCACGAGAATGGCGGATTGCGAGGCGGGCGTCGCGGCCGCGTAGACCACCTTGGCCCCCGCGACCTGGGCGAAGATCGGCGGCGTGTCGCCGACCGCGCCGAAATCGATCGAGCCGAGGCCCAGCGCCTCCATCATGGGCGGGCCGTACTGGAACTCGACCCATTTCACGCTGGGCACCCCGAGCGCCTTGAGCCGCGCTTCGAGCGTCCCCTGCTGGCGCGCGACGACGAGGACGCCGCTCTTCTGATAGCCGACGCGGAACTCGGCCGGGGCGGCCGCGCTCGGCCGGATGGCGGAAGCGAGCGACGGGACGGCGAGGAGACCGGCCAGGGCGGAACGTCTGTTCAACATGATGGATGCTCTCAGGCGGCCCGGATGAGGGTTGCATCGCGCGTGGCGGGACGGGCGAAGCTGGCGAGCTCGGCGGCCGCCTGGCTGATGCGCCCCAGGGTCACCGGGTCGGCCAGCTCGCCGTCCTGGAAGTCCTCGTCGCTCGCATAGATGGATGTCGGCAGGGTCAGAGCCGCGAAGAAGCCGAACAGCGGGCGAAGCTGGTGCTCCACCACGAGCGCATGCCGCCGCCCGCCCCCGGTGGCGGCCAGGATGACCGGGGTCCCGGCGAGCGCCGCCGGCTCGACGAAGTCGAAGAGGTGCTTGAACAGCCCCGGATAGGAGCCCTTGTAGACGGGCGCGCCGACGATGAGGGCATCGGCCTTCTCGATCTCGGCCAAAGTCGCGAGCGCCTGCTCGGGCAGTCCGTCCCGCCGGAATGCGGCGAGGCCCGGGCCTATATCGGCCAGATCGACGAGCCGAATGTCTGCGCCGCGTCTGGCAGCTACCTCCCGCCCGATGGCGGCGACCAGCTCCGTGGTGCGCGACGGACGGCGCGTGCTTCCGGAAACGGCCACGATCTTCAGTCTGCTCATGCTCTATGAGACCCCTTTCGGCGCATCGGCCTGTCCCGCCCGGACTACGTCGGAGCGGCTCCTGTTCCCCGGTATCGAGACGTGATCACGCTCGGCGGAACTCAAATCCCCGAGCATGAGCGCAGATTTCGTGCGCGATCTGCCGAAATCTGGAGGTAAGAGATCGTTCATTTCCAAATATGTTGCTCTTGACTAGGGCATGAGGTCAATGGTCGGGTTTTTCTTTGTCCGCGAACCGCATGGTCGAAAGCGCCCCGCGCACGGCAGTTTGGGGAATGTTTTTATCGCGCCGCGTCGGTCAGAACGGATCGTCGAAGATATAAGTTCTCCATGGCGGGGATAGAGAGACGAGATTGTGCTTCATCTCGCGGGAATTTAGCGCGAATATTCCATTGGCCGGTCAGGCTGTAAAATCTATAATCAGATGCGTGACCCAAGTATCCCTTCTCCCCCGCAGCGCACCCTTCAAAGAAGACGATATCGCCCGCCTCGACCGCGTCCTCGGCGGGGCGACGCCGCTCCAGCGCGCTTGGCTGGCCGGGTTCCTGGCCGGTCTCGATGCCGGCGCGCAGCCCGTCCCGGCGAGTGCTGTCTCCCCGCCGCGTGCCGCTGAGCCGCTGACGATCCTGTTCGCGAGCGAGTCCGGGAATTCCGAGAAGCTGGCGAACGATGCGGCGAAGCTGGCGCGGAGGAGTGGCTTCAAGCCGAGGGTGGTCGATCTCGCCGAGCTGGATCTGGCCGAGTTGCCGAAGGCGAAGCACCTCATGGTCATCGCGGCGACCTGGGGGGAAGGCGAGCCACCCGGCCGCGCGGCGAGCGGCTATGCCGACCTGATGGGCCCGAATGCGCCGCGGCTCGATGGCGTCGATTTCGGCGTGCTGGCGCTGGGCGACACGGCTTATGTCGAGTTCTGCGCCATCGGAAAGGCGATCGACGCCCGGCTCGCCGAGCTTGGCGCGAGACGCGCCATCGAACGCGTCGACCTCGATCTCGATTTCGAAAAAGGCGCGGCCGCCTGGATCAAGGGCGCGGTCGAAAAGCTCGCACCGGCTACGCCCGAGCCGCAGACCGGGAATGTCGTCGCGGTGGATTTCGCCGGGCGAGCGGGCGCCGAGCCCAGCCGCGAGCCGGTTACGGCCGAGGTGACCGAGCACATCAACCTGAACTCGTCGCGTTCGGCCAAGGAGACGATCCACCTCGCCCTGTCGTTCGAGGACGGCGCCCCGGCCTACGAGCCCGGCGACTCCCTCGAGCTCTATCCGGAGAACGACCCGGCGCTGGTCGACCAGGTCCTCAAGGCGGCGGGCCTTGCAGGCGACGATGCCCTGCGCCGCACTCTGCTCTCGGAGCGCGACATCACCACGCTCTCACCCGCCACGATCGACCGCTTCGCGAAGGCGACCGGGCACGACGAGGCGCGGCGGCTCCTGGATTCGGGCGAGGCACGGGCCTGGATCGAGGGCCGGCAGCTGATCGACCTGCTCGAAACCTACCCAGCCGCTCTATCGGCCGAGCATCTGGGCGACATCACGCGCCCGCTTCCGCCCCGCGCCTACTCCATCGCATCTTCGCGCAAGGAGGTGGGCGAAGAGGCGCATCTTCTGATCGCGGCCGTCCGCTACGCCACCCATGGGCGAGCCCGGACGGGAGTTGCCTCCACCCATGTCGCCGACCGGACCAGGACCGGCGCGAAGCTCAAGGTGCGGCTGAAGCCGAACAGGCATTTCCGCCTGCCGGCGGATCCTGCAACGGACATCATCATGGTCGGGCCGGGCACGGGCGTCGCGCCCTTCCGGGCCTTCGTGCAGGAGCGCCGCGCCGTCGGAGCCACCGGCCGCTCGTGGCTCTTCTTCGGCGACCGCCACTTCACGCACGACTTCCTGTACCAGCTGGAATGGCAGGACGCGCTGGAGGACGGCAGCCTCACCCGGATCGACCTCGCCTTCTCGCGCGACCAGCCCGAGAAGATCTACGTCCAGGACCGGATCCGCGCGCGCCGGCGCGACGTGATCGACTGGCTCGAGGGCGGCGCGTCCTTCTACGTCTGCGGCGACGCCAAGGCGATGGCGAAGGATGTCCGTAAGGCGCTCGTGGATGCATTTGCCGACGTGAAGGCGATGTCGCCGGAATTGGCGGAAGATGCCGTACGGAAGCTCGAACGCGACAGGCGCTACCTGACCGACGTGTATTGACGTCGTGTCATGGCCGGGCTTGTCCCGGCCGTCCCGAGCATGCTCGCACTGGACCCGGATGGCCGGGCCAAGCCCGGCCATGACGCCGGGAAGCAGGTTGAAGACATGAGCGACGACACCCCGACCAAGGACCAGCTCTCCCGCAACGAGCACATCAAGGAGGCTTCGGGATATCTCCGCGGCACCCTGGCGGAGGGCCTGCTGAAGGACGTCACGGGGGCGATCTCCGAGGATGACGGGCAGCTCGTGAAGTTCCACGGCATGTACCTGCAGGACGACCGCGACCTCAGGGCCGAGCGGACGAAGAAGAAGCTGGAAAAGGCCTATTCCTTCATGATCAGGCTGCGCATCCCGGGCGGGGTGGTGACGCCGAAGCAGTGGCTGATCCTGGACGGCATCGCCACGACCTATGCGAACGGCTCTCTCCGGGCCACCACGCGGCAGACGTTCCAGTACCACGGGGTCATCAAGTCGAACCTGAAGCGGACGATGCGCGCCATCGACTCCGCCCTGCTCGACACGATCGCGGCCTGCGGCGACGTGAACCGCAACGTGCTCGCGGCCACGAACCCGCATCAGTCCGGCGCGCACCGGGCCGCGCACGACCTCGCCAAACGCCTGTCGGACGAGCTCCTGCCGCGCACGGGCGCGTGGCGCGAGATCTGGCTCGACGGCGAGCGCGTGGTCGGCGGCGAGGACGAGGGCGAGCCGGTCTACGGCCGCACCTATCTGCCGCGCAAGTTCAAGACGGTCGTCGCGGTGCCGCCCTCCAACGAGGTCGACATCTTCGCGCATGATCTCGGCTTCATCGCCATCCTGGACGATGCGGGCCGGGTGCAGGGTTGGAACGTGACCGTCGGCGGCGGCATGGGCATGACCCACGGCGAACCGGAGACCTTCCCGCGTCTCGCCGACGTGATGTTCTTCTGCGAGCCGGACCATGCCGTGAAGGTCGCCGAGGCCGTCATGACGGTGCAGCGCGACTGGGGCAACCGCCAGAACCGCAAGGCCGCGCGGCTCAAATACACGATCGAGAAGCACGGGCTCGCCGCCTTCCGGGCCGAGGTGGAGAGGCGGGTCGGGCGCGCCTTCGAGGATCCGCGCCCCTTCCGCTTCGAGAACAACGGCGACCGCTACGGCTGGACCGAGGGCGAGGATGGGCGCCAGCACCTGACGCTCTTCATCGAGAACGGCCGCATCCGGGACATCCCCGGCGGGCCGCAGCTCCTCTCGGGGCTCCGCCGCATCGCGGAACGGCACGAGGGCGAGTTCCGGCTGACCGCGAACCAGAACGTCATGGTCGCCAATGTCGCGCCCGAGAAGCGCGCCGAGATCGAGGCGATCGTGGCCGAGTTCGGCCTGACCGCGCATGCCGGCGCGCTCCGGCGCAATGCGATGGCCTGCGTGGCGCTTCCGACCTGCGGCCTCGCGCTCGCGGAGAGCGAGCGCTACCTGCCGAGCCTCGTGACGATCCTGGAGGAGCGCCTCGCCGCGCATGGCCTCGGCCAGCAGGAGATCACCATCCGCATGACCGGCTGCCCCAATGGCTGCGCCCGCCCCTACATCGCGGAGATCGGGCTCGTGGGTAAGGGCCCCGGCCGGTACAACCTCTATCTCGGCGCGGCCTTCGACGGCTCGCGGCTGTCGAAGCTCTATCTCGACGACGCGGACGAGGGTGCGATCGTGGCTGCGCTCGACCCGCTCTTCGCCGCCTACGCGAAGAAGCGGAAGAGAGGGGAGCGCTTCGGCGACTTCGTCATCCGGGCCGGCTTCGTCGCGAGAACGGAGGCGGGACGGACCTTCCACGACAATGTCGGGCAGCGGAAGGCGGCGGCGTGAACGTCCTCGAAGCCGTGCCTTCCGGCGCAACCCTTGCTTGAACCATGGCCATGACGCCGACACTCGCCCCGTCCGTAACCCGCGCTCCGCGGCTCGCGCCGCTCGCGAAGCTGCCGATCTTCCTCGACCTCGCGGGGCGGCGCATGCTGCTGGTCGGCGGCGGCGAGCCGGTCGTCTGGAAGGCGGAGCTGCTCGCCGCCGCGGGCGCGCGGCTCGATGTCGTGGCGCCCGAGCCGCATCCGGATCTCGCGGAGCTCGCCGCGGCGAGCGGAGGTGCGGTCGTGCTGCATCGGCGCGCCTGGCGGCCCAGAGATCTCGACGGGGCGGCCATCGTGATCGCCGACGAGGAGGACGAAGCGGAGGCCGCCCGGCTGCGGCAGGCCGCGCAGGCGCGCGGGCTGCTGGTCAACGTCATCGACAAGCCGGCCTTCTGCGACTTCCAGTTCGGCACCATCGTCAACAGGTCGCCGGTGGTGATCGGCATCATGACGGACGGCGCGGCTCCGATCCTCGGCCAGGCGATCCGGCGCCGCATCGAGGCCGTGGTGCCGGCCTCGCTCGCCTCCTGGACGCGGACCGCCAAGGGTTTTCGCGAGCGGCTGAGAGCACTCCTGCCCGGCCGCTCCGACCGGCGCCTCTTCTGGGAGGGCTTCGTCGATCGCGCCCTTCGGACGGGCACGCCGGAAACGGAACAGCCCGCCGAACTGGAGCGCCTGGCCGGCTCGATTGCCGCCGGGCGGCGCCGGGAGAGCGGCATCGGAGAGGTCGTGATCGTGGGGGCGGGGCCGGGCGATCCCGAGCTCCTGACGCTCAAGGCCATGCGCGAACTCCAGGCCGCCGACGTCATCGTCTACGACCGTCTCGTCACGCCCGGCGTGCTCGAGCTCGCCCGCCGCGAGGCGCGCCGCATCCATGTCGGCAAGGAGGGCCACGGCGCCGCGTGCCGGCAGGAGGACATCTCGTCCCTGGTCGTCGATCTCGCGCTCGCGGGCGAGCGCGTGGTGCGGCTCAAGGGCGGCGACCCGGCCGTGTTCGGCCGCACGGGCGAAGAGGTTCTTGCCTGCCGCGAGGCCGGCGTTCCGGTCCGGATCGTGCCGGGCGTCACGACGGCGAGCGCGGCCGCCGCCTCGCTGAACGTATCGCTGACGCATCGCGACCACGCCCAGCGGCTCCAATTCGTGACGGGGCACGACCGGCACGGCGAGCTTCCCGCCGACCTCGATATCGCCGCGCTGGCGAATCCCCGCTCCACCCTCGTGATCTATATGGGCCGGCGCACGGCCGCGCTCCTGGCGCGGAAGCTGATCGGGGCCGGGCTGCCGGGCGGGACCCCGGTGGTCGCGCTGGCCGACGTGTCGCGGCCGGAGGAGACGCGGATCGCGGCGCGGCTCTGCGACCTCGCGCAGGGCCTTGTGCTTCCCGAGCGGCGGCCGGTGATCATCGTGATCGGGGCGGCGCTCGCGGCCGCAGCCGAGACAAGGCTGTCCGGAGCCCTTTGCGGCGAGCTCGCGCAGGCAGTCCCTTGCTAGCCCCGCAGGCCGGATACGGCGGTCGCGCCCGGTGCGGGCTGCGGCGGCGCCTCGACTGCGATGTCATGATAGAGGATGACGCGGGCCGCCAGGAGCGCTACCACGATTGCCCAGAACATGGCAGAAACGATCCTGTGTAACATTTCCGGGATGAAGAATAGCGAGCGGTTTCAGTTATACCCAGAAGCGCATCAAAACCAGAACGATCAGGCCATGGCGCGATATTTACTAATTTCTTCTCGTAGACGAGCCAGGCAGAGCGAATGCGCGCCGGCCCCGCGGCGTACGAAAAATCTTCTTCTCCGGCGGGTTCCGCGCGCCGGCGCAGTCGGATCGCGACCATGAGCGCCGCGGCCAAAAGCCTGGACCGCATCGACCGCCAGATCCTGCGCATCCTCCAGGCCGATGCCGACGTCCCGATCGCGAGCATCGCCGACAAGGTCGGGCTGTCGCAGACGCCGTGCTGGAAGCGCATCAGGCGGCTGGAGCGGGACGGGATCATCGAGAAGCGCGTGGCCCTGCTCAACCCCGAGAAGATCGGGCTCGGCATCACGGTCTTCGTCTCGATCGAGGCGCCCGACCATTCGGAGGAATGGCTCGCGACCTTCGCCGAGCGGGTCTCGGCGATGCCGGAGGTGCTGGAGTTCTACCGGATGGCCGGAGACGTCGACTACATGCTCCGGGTCGTGGTGGCCGACATGGCCGCCTACGACGCCTTCTACAAGCGCCTCATTTCGACCGTCAGCCTGAAGAACGTCACCTCCCGCTTCGCCATGGAGAGGATCAAGTCGGAAACGGCCTACGAGATTAAGTAGGCGCGACCGGCCCTCCATCCGCGGCCCAGCCGGCCGCTGACGCACCCGGACGCTGGTCCGAGCGGTCTCGCCGGCCGGCAGCCTCGATCGGGCGTCGCGGCCGAGGGATGAGGAAGCCGGCGATCTGCGACATGCTGCAGCCTTCGCTGCGGCGAGACCCAAGCCTATCTCGTGTACCGCGCCCGCTCGATCCCGAGCGCTTTTCCGGCCGGCACCAGGAATGGCGCGAGACCGCCCGCGTAGCGGCCGGAGCGACCGCGCCGCAGTCAGCCCGGAATCTTGGAGGCCGCAACCGCGCGCTCGGCCGCAAGCAGTACGTCCAGGCCGCGCCAGGGCTTGCGCAGCGCCCGGATGCCCTCGGGCAGGGGCTCCTGTCCATCCCGGCCGGACGAGGACGTCGTGACCACAACGTGGACCTGCGGCCAGAGCGTCGCGGCCGAGCGCGCGAGATCCAGCCCGTCCCGCGGGCCGGCCAGCGTCTCGTCGGCGAACAGGAAGGCCACGTGCTCGCCGTTCCGCTGCAGGATTGCGAGGGCGGCCTCCGCGCTCGTGCATTCGATCACCGCGAGTTCCGTCTCCTCCAGCAGCGCGGCCGCGAGCGCCCGCAGGTCCGGATCCGGCTCCGCAACCAGCGCGATGCGCCGGGAGCCGCGAGCGGGCGCCCCGCCGTCGGGGATCTGGCGCACGAGCGCGGCCATCTCGTCGGGAACGCCTTGCTCGAGCAGATCCTCGTAGAAGTCCTGAAGCAGGCCCGCGAACAGCGATGCCCTTGATCTTCCGCGACGCCCGGTCGGCGCCGCCGATGGTTGCGTGGTGATCATGAACGGGCCTCCCCTCCGCAGACACGGAGGATAAGCGCCCAGCCCTGCTGCGGTTTCAGCTTGGCGGTTAACCGATGTTAAGAAAAGCCCTCAGGCCGCGTGCGGCATGCGCCGCGGCCCGGCCGCGCCGACGAGAAGACATCCTGCCGCGAGGTAGCTGAGCGCCACCGGCCCGCACGACCGCCGCGCGACCGTGAGGACATCCCGCGGCGCCAGCGCCGGCGTGACGAGCGCCGGAAGGCCGTTGTCGTTGCAGGCATCCGCCTGCCGGCCAAAATTTACCGCCCTTCCCATCTCACGTCCTCCGCGTGATCGCCGTCCCTGTCTAGGGTCCGAATGTTTCGGCGGGTTGGCGCCGCGGCCGGCAATGTTTCGGCGCTGTTGCCGCGGGAGCGCCGGGCGGGCCGGGCACGATGCAACCGCTGCGCGGGGCGACCGTTCTCCACGAGGCTCGGTTCTGCACGGCCGTCGGCCGTTCCGGCCTGATCGCGAGGGACGCGGCATGATTTGGCCCTGGAGATCGCCCGCGGAGCTCGCGCGCCGCGTGGCCCGCCGCGAGGCACGGTTCGTCGAGATCGCGCGCGTGGCGTATGAGCGTGCCCGCGGGGAGCTCGGCCCGCAGAAGCTGAAGCCGCGCGACTGGGAACCGGATCCGCCCGCGCCGCCGACCGGCAAGGCGGCAGCCAGGGCGCGGGCAGGCAGGTTGAGAGCCGAGGGGACGTGACGGACAGGGAGTTGCGGCAATGGGCGGAGCGCGTGGTCGAGCTCTATGCCAGCCGCGTGAAGATGACGCTACTCGAGCAGGGCGCGCTGGAGCGCGATCTGGCCGCGCGGTTCAAGGCCGCGCTCGGGGCGGGGAGGCCCGTCGCGGATTGGGCCGAGGCCGCCAATGCCGGCCTGGAGGAATGGGAGCGAAGTCACCCGCAGCACGGAACCCGGATCGCCGGCTTCTCGGAGACGGGACGCCAGGTCTTCGAGAAGCGTCGCACCTGAGCGCTGCGGTTGGCAGATCCGGACCGGAACGCTATCGCGGCAGAAGGGGCGCCTTCGCCGCTGACCGGAGGAGGCTATGACCTCGAACGACAACCTCGCCCGCGCGGCGGCCGCGCTCGACACGAGCAAGGTCGCCTACCAGAAGCCGCAGCCGTTCGGCATGCTGCCGGACGTCTTCGTGACCGGCGGGCTCGATCTCGACGGCGACGAGCGGGACTGGGTGCCGCAATCGGAGGACGTGTCCTTCAAGCCCCTGATTCTGAGCGTGAGCCAGGGCTTCTACGTCAACATCCTGCGCGTGCGCCGGGCCGGGGTGCTGTCGCGCCACCGCCATAGCGGTCCGGTCCACGCCTTCACGCTGCGCGGCAGATGGCGCTACCTCGAGCACGACTGGGTGGCGAATGCGGGCGACTACGCCTTCGAGCCGCCGGGCGAGACGCATACGCTCGTCGTGCCGGAGGACGTGTCCGAGATGGCCACGCTCTTCCACGTCACGGGCGGCTACACCTATGTCGACCCCTACGGCATCGCGATGGGCTACGAGGACGTCTTCACCAAGCTCGAGAACGTACGCGCCCATTACGAGCGGATCGGGCTCGGGGCCGACTACGCGAACCGCCTCGTGAGGTAACCGCGCGCCTCAGGCGGCCGGTTCGGAGGTGTCGATCAGGCCGCCGGCCGTGAAGCCGCCGTCCACCGCGACGACCTGGCCCGTGACGAAGCTGGCGCTTCCCTCGTCGAGCAGGAACGCGATGGTGCCCGCGACCTCCTCCGGGGCGGCGTAGCGCTTCTGCGGCACGGTGCGAAGCCAGCCGCGCCGCACCTCCGGGCCGTGCATCTCGCGCACCATCGCGGTCTCGATCGGACCAGGCGCCACGGCGTTGACGCGGATCCGGTGAGACGCCAGTTCGACAGCCATCACCTGCGTCAGGTTGATCACGGCCCCCTTCGAGGAGCCGTAGGCGGAGCGCCCGAGATTGCCCCGCATGCCGGACACGGAGGCGATGTTCACGATCGCGCCGCCGCCATGCCGGCGCATGCAGCGCGCCGCCTCGCGCCCGAGCAGGAAGGTGCCGACGACGTTGACGTCCAGGATCTTCCTGAACAGCTCCGCGCTCGTCTCGAAGAACGGCACGTCGCGGGCGATCCCGGCGGAATTCACGACGCCCCGCACCGGTCCGAACTCCGCATCGCAGCGCGCCACCGCCTCGACGACCGCCGCCTCGTCGCAGACGTCGAGCCGCTCGAACCGCACCCGCTCGGGGCCGAGCCCGATGGAAGACCCGGCCGCCGCAAGGCTGTCGGGCGCGAGGTCCGCGACGAGCACGCGCCAGCCCTGGCCGAGAAGCCGGCGCGCGGCTGCGAGCCCGATCCCGGACGCGCCCCCCGAGACGATGACTACATCCGAACCCGCCATCGCACGTCCTCCCTCCTCGCCCGCGCCGTTCCCGGCCACGGCCCGCGCTGCATCGGCAGAGTCGAGCGGAGTCGCGACGCTGTCCAATCACATCGTCCGGGCCCGGAAGGAGCCTCGGCCTCCGCCGGAAGTGCTGTTTCCCGCTGCTTGATCTTTGCGCCGCGCTGTCCCAACACTCCCGGCCAACGAGGCAGCCCGGCAAGGGCGCCCGGCCCTTGGAAACGTCCGCCCGGCCCCGCCGGGCCCGGGAGGAGAGCGTCATGGATCTGTCTCGTCGCGCGCTGATGAAGGCGACGGCTTCGACCGCGCTGGCCGGCGGCGTGGCCGCACCATGGATCGCGCGCGCCCAATCGGCCGAGTTCACCTACAAATACGCGAACAATCTCCCGGTCACGCACCCGATGAACGTGCGCGCCCGCGAGATGGCCGAGGTGATCAAGGCCGAGACCGGCGGCAGGGTCGAGATCCAGATCTTCCCGTCCAATCAGCTCGGCTCCGATACCGACATGCTGAGCCAGCTCCGTTCCGGCGGGATCGAGTTCTTCACGCTCTCCGGACTGATCCTCTCGACGCTGGTACCCGCGGCCTCGATCAACGGCGTCGGCTTCGCCTTCCCGGATTACGACGCGGTCTGGAAGGCGATGGACGGCGAGCTCGGGGCCCATGTGCGCGCCCAGATCGCCAAGGCGAACCTCGTCGCCATGGAGAAGATCTGGGACAACGGCTTCCGCCAGACCACCTCCTCGACCAGGCCGATCAACGCGCCGGAGGATTTCAAGGGCTTCAAGATCCGGGTGCCCGTGTCGCCGCTCTGGACCTCCATGTTCAAGGCGCTGGAATCGGCGCCGGCCAGCATCAACTTCGCGGAAGTCTATACCGCGCTGCAGACCAAGACCGTCGACGGCCAGGAGAACCCGCTCGCCATCATCTCGACCGCCAAGCTCTACGAGGTGCAGAGATACTGCTCGCTCACGAACCACATGTGGGACGGGTTCTGGTTCCTGGCGAACCGCCGCGCCTGGGAGCGCCTGCCCGAGAACCTGCGCACCGTGGTGGCGAAGCACGTCAACGACGCCGGCATGAAGGAGCGTGCGGACGTCGCGGCGCTCAACGCCTCGCTCCAGAAGGAGCTGGCCGAGAAGGGCATGGTCTTCAACCAGCCCAGGATCGAGCCCTTCCGCGACAAGCTCCGCCAGGCCGGGTTCTACGCCGAGTGGAAGGGCAAGTACGGCGACGAGGCCTGGGCGCTCCTGGAGCGCTCGACCGGCAAGCTCGCCTAACCTGCTGAGCGCCCCTCCGGGCCCGCGCTCCGGCAGGGTCCCGTCCGAACCGGTGACCGCATGACGTCTCCCGGCATCGCCCCCGCTCAGGACTTCGTCCCGGGCGAGCCCTCAGTCGCGCTCACGGAAACGGAGGGCGCTCGGCGCGGCTCCCGCCTCCTGCGGCCGCTCGAGATGATCGCCTCGGCGCTGCTCGTCGCGATCGTCGTCCTGCTCTTCGCGGGGGTGGTGTCCCGCTACGTCTTTTCGCTGCCGGTCGTCTGGATCGACGAGGTCGCCTCGCTCTGCTTCCTGTGGCTCGCGATGCTCGGCTCCGCGATCGCCGTGGACCGCAACGAGCACCTGCGGCTGACCCTGTTCCTGAACATGATCCCCGGGCGCTGGCGCGACCTCGTGGAGGCCTTCGCGGCCCTGGTCGTCGCCGTGTTCCTGGCGGGGCTCATACCCTCGGCCTTCGACTATGCCTCCGAGGAATGGTTCATCACGACGCCCGCGCTGAACATCCCGAACACGTTCCGGGTCTCCGCCATCCCGTTCGGCATGGTGACGATGCTCGGCATCGTGCTGGCCTATGCGGCGCGGAACTCGCGCTGGCGCGACCTCGCGCTCGCCGCGCTCGTGCTGGCCGCCATCGGCTTCGCGCTCTGGCTCTGGTCGCCGGGCCTCGTCCGGATGGGCCAGGGCAAGATCGTCATCTTCCTGGTGATCTTCGTCGCCGTGGCGCTCGCGGCCGGCGTGCCAATCGCCTTCTGCTTCGGCATCGGCACGCTGACCTATCTCGCCTTCGCGACGCGGGTGCCCGTCTTCGTCATGATCGGCCGCATGGACGAGGGCATGTCGAGCCTGATCCTGCTCTCCGTCCCGGTCTTCGTGCTCCTGGGCTGCATCCTGGACGCGACCGGCATGGGCAAGGCGATCGTCGACTTCCTGGCCTCGCTCCTCGGGCATGTGCGGGCCGGCATGTCCTACGTGCTGCTCGGCTCGCTCTTCGTGGTCTCCGGCATCTCCGGTTCCAAGGTCTCCGACATGGCGACCGTCGCGCCCGCGCTCTTTCCGGAGATGAAGCGCAGGGGCCATTCGCCGCGCGAGATGATCGCGCTGCTCGCGACCGGGGCCGCCATGGCCGATACCGTGCCGCCCTCGATCGTGCTGATCGTGCTGGGCTCGGTCGCCGGGGTCTCCATCGCCGGCCTGTTCACGAGCGGCTTCGCGATCGCGATGGTGCTGCTGCTCATGCTGGCCGTGCTCGCGCGCTGGAAATGCCGCCACGAGAGCCTGGAGGGGGTGCGCCGGGCACCCCTGGGCGTGATCGGGCGCACGATGCTCGTCGCCGGTCCCGCGCTCGTCCTGCCGTTCCTGATCCGCTGGACGGTGGCGGACGGCATCGCGACCGCGACGGAGGTCTCGACGGTCGCGGTGCTCTACGCGCTGCTCATCGGCATCCTGGTCTATGGCGGGATCGGCTGGCGCTCTTTCTACGCCATGCTGGTCGAGACGGCGGCGCTGACCGGCGCGATCCTCCTCATCCTCGGCACGGCGCTCGCCATGGCCTGGGCCATCACCCAGGCCGGCATCGCCCAGCAGGTCGCCTCCTTCATGACGGGCCTGCCCGGCGGCTCCTTCGCGTTCCTGGCGCTCAGCATCGTGGTCTTCCTCGTGCTGGGCTGCTTCCTGGAGGGACTGCCCGCCATCGTCCTCATGGCGCCGCTGATGTTCCCGATCGCCAAGGGGCTCGGCATCAACGACATCCACTATTCGATGGTGGTGGTCACGGCGATGAATATCGGCCTGATGACGCCGCCCGTGGGCGTCGGCTTCTATCTCGCCTGCAAGATCGGCGGGGTCTCGCCGGACGAGGCGCTCGGCGCCATCTGGCCCTATCTCGTGGCGCTCTTCGCCGGGCTCGTCGTCATCGCGGCCGTGCCCTGGTTCTCGACCGCCTTCCTGTGATCGCCGGCGCGCCGCGGGTCAGGCCGCGACGCCCGCGCCATCACCGCGGCGCGAGAGGCCCCGCGGGCTCCGCCGAGAAGAACGGCCGGAAATTCTCCAGCCAGCCGCGCAGCCAGGTCTCGAGGCCCCGCTTCGCACCGGCCTCGTCGGCGCCCCAGCCCCAGGCATCCTCCGCGAGCGGGCTCGACCAGACCCACATGCGGTTGCCGCCGTCATATTCGACGAAGCCTACCTCGACGGCGCCCGAGCGCGCCGTGAACCGCCGGAGCGGCACGCTCGCGACCTCGTCGCGGGTCCAGTTCAGCGGAGTATCGCTCATCGACGGCATCTGCGCCCGCCGCCCAAGGCCGTCCGGCGGGCCGGCATAAGCCAGACCCGGCGGTCCGGCCTGGAGACGCGCAGGCCGCGCTCTATCTGAAGGCAACCTCGACGATCTCGTAGGACTTGCCCCCGCCCGGCGTCGAAACCTCCACGGTGTCGCCGACGCCCTTGCCGATCAGCGCCCGGGCGACGGGCGACGAGATGGAGACCCGGCCGGACTTCACGTCGGCCTCCGGGTCGCCGACGATCTGATAGATCCGCTCCTGCTCGGTCTCCTCGTCGACGAGCTTCACGGTCGCGCCGAACTTCACCTTGTCGCCCGAGAGCTTGGCGACGTCGATGATCTCCGCACGCGCGATCATCGATTCGAGCTCCTGGATCCTGCCCTCGTTGAGGGACTGGCTCTCCTTGGCCGCATGATACTCGGCGTTCTCGGACAGGTCGCCGTGCGCGCGGGCTTCCGCGATCGCCTCGATGATGCGTGGCCGCTCCACCTGCTGGCGGTGCTTCAGCTCCTCCTCCAGAGCTGCGAAACCCTTCGCCGTGATCGGCATCTTGTCCATGGCACGTCTTTCGGAATCGGAGCAGGAGCCAGGTCCGGAGAACCCGGCCCGCAAGGTCGGCCGATGCGGCGCCCGGGCGAGACTGCCCGCGGCGTACATCTCAGGACCGCCTGCAGGATGGGCCCGCATGCCTCCCGCGGCGGCGATCTCGGCTGGAAGTGTGGTGCAGCCGAGCACCTTGCGCAAGAGGGCGGCAGGCCGGGTCCCCAGACGAGGCGAGCCCCTGCGGGCGGCAGGCCACTGGAATGCTCGCCGAAGACATGCGCCAGCGCCCAATCGCGACGGCAGCCCTGCATGACGTGGAGCTTGGCGCAGGGCACCTGCCCATCAACGAAGAGGCGCGTTCAGCCGAAGTACTCCTGCAGGGCGCGCACCTCGAGATCGCCGGCGAGATAGGCCTTGATCCCCTCCGCCGCGGCCACGGCGCCGGCGAGCGTGGTGTAGTACGGCACCTTGTGCAGCAGCGCGGCGCGGCGGAGCGAACGGGAATCGGACAGCGCTCCCGCCCCCTCGGTCGTATTGAACACGAGCTGGATGTCGCCGTTCTTGATCGCGTCGACGACGTGCGGCCGGCCTTCCAGCACCTTGTTGATGCGCTCGGCCGGGATGCCCTGCTCGGCGAGGTAGCGCTGCGTGCCACGCGTCGCCACGATCCGGAAGCCGAGATCGGCGAGGAGCTTCACGGCGGGCGCGATCCGCTCCTTGTCGCCATCGCGCACCGACACGAAGACCGTCCCGCCGCGCGGCACGCTCGTGCCCCCGCCGAGCTGGCTCTTAGCGAAGGCGACCCCGAAGCCGCGATCGAGCCCGATGACCTCGCCCGTGGACCGCATCTCCGGCCCGAGCAGCACGTCGACGCCCGGGAAGCGCGCGAAGGGGAAGACGGCCTCCTTCACGCCGATATGGTTGAGCTCCTTGCGGGCGAGCCCGAACGAGGCGAGGCTCTCGCCCGCCATGATGCGGGCCGCGATCTTGGCGATCGGCACGCCGATCACCTTGGCGACGAAGGGTACGGTGCGGGATGCGCGCGGGTTCACCTCCAGCACGTAGATCTCGCCGTCCTTGATCGCGTATTGCACGTTCATCAGGCCGCCCACGCCGAGGCCGAGCGCGAGCGCGCGGGTCTGGTCCTCCAGCTTCCGCACGGTCTCCGGCGAGAGCGAGCGCGGCGGCAGCGAGCAGGCCGAGTCGCCGGAATGGATCCCGGCCTCCTCGATATGCTCCATGATGCCGGCGACGAAGACGTCCTTGCCGTCGCAGAGCGCGTCGACATCCACCTCGATCGCATCCGACAGGTAGCGATCGAAGAGAAGCGGGTTCTGCCCGAGCACGGTATTGATCTGGCCGGTCTTGTCGTTCGGATAGCGCGCCTTCACGTCCGACGGGATCAGCGAGGGCAGCGTGCCGAGGAGATAGTCCTCGAATTGCTGCTCGTCGCGGATGATCGCCATGGCGCGGCCGCCGAGCACGTAGGAGGGGCGCACCACGAAAGGCAGGCCGAGATCGCTCGCCACGAGCCGCGCCTGCTCCACCGAATAGGCGATGCCGTTCTTCGGCTGCTTCAGGTGCAGCCGGTCGAGGAGGCGCTTGAAGCGGTCGCGGTCCTCGGCGAGGTCGATCGCATCCGGCGAGGTGCCGAGGATCGGCACGCCCTCGGCCTCGAGGGGCTTTGCGAGCTTCAGCGGCGTCTGCCCGCCGAACTGCACGATGACGCCGTGCAGCGTGCCGCGCGAGCGCTCGACATCGACGATCTCCAGCACGTCCTCGGCGGTCAGCGGCTCGAAATAGAGCCGGTCGGAGGTGTCGTAGTCCGTCGACACGGTCTCCGGGTTGCAGTTCACCATCACGGTCTCGTAGCCGGCCTCGCCGAGCGCGAAGGCGGCATGGCAGCAGCAATAGTCGAACTCGATCCCCTGCCCGATCCGGTTCGGCCCGCCGCCGAGGATCATCACCTTCTTCCGGTCGGAGGGCTCCGCCTCCGAGACCGGCGCGCCCGCGAAGGGCGGCGCGTAGGTCGAGTACATGTAGGCGGTGGGCGAGGCGAACTCGGCCGCGCAGGTGTCGATGCGCTTGAAGACGGGCCGGACGTCGAGCGAACGGCGCAGCGCCCTCACCTCCGCCTCGCTCCTGCCCGTCAGGACCGCGAGGCGCGCATCCGAGAAGCCCGCCGCCTTCAGCTTGCGCAGCGCGCCGGGCGTCGCCGGCAGGCCGTGCGCCTTCACCTTCGCCTCCAGATCGAGGATGGAGCAGATCTGCTGGAGGAACCACCGGTCGATCCGGCAGCTCTCGTACACCTCCTCCACCGAGAAGCCGAGGCGGAGCGCCTGCGCGACCTTGAGCAGCCGGTCGGGCGTCGGGGTCGAGATCGCGGCCTTGACGGCGTTCCTGTCGTCGCCCTTGCCGAGCCCCTCGATCTCGATCTCGTCGAGCCCGGTCAGCCCCGTCTCCAGCGAGCGCAGCGCCTTCTGGAGGCTTTCCGGGAAGGTCCGGCCGATCGCCATGACCTCGCCGACGGACTTCATGGCCGTGGTGAGCGTCGGCTCGGCGCCCGGGAACTTCTCGAAGGCAAAGCGCGGGATCTTGGTGACGACGTAGTCGATCGTCGGCTCGAAGGAGGCCGGGGTGGCGCCGGCCGTGATGTCGTTCTCGATCTCGTCGAGCGTGTAGCCGACCGCGAGCTTCGCCGCGACCTTCGCGATCGGGAAGCCCGTCGCCTTGGAGGCGAGCGCGGACGAGCGCGACACGCGCGGGTTCATCTCGATCACGATCATGCGCCCGTTCTCGGGGTTGATCGCGAACTGGACGTTGGAGCCGCCCGTCTCGACGCCGATCTCGCGCAAAACCGCGATCGAGGCGTCGCGCATGATCTGGTATTCCTTGTCGGTCAGCGTCAGCGCCGGCGCGACGGTGATCGAGTCCCCGGTGTGAACTCCCATCGGGTCCACGTTCTCGATCGAGCAGATGATGATGCAGTTGTCCGCCCCGTCGCGGACCACCTCCATCTCGTATTCCTTCCAGCCGAGCACGCTCTCCTCGATGAGCACCTCGTTGGTGGGCGAGGCGTCGAGGCCGCGCTCGACGATCTCCAGGAACTCCTCGCGGTTATAGGCGATGCCGCCGCCCGTCCCGCCGAGCGTGAAGGATGGCCGGATGATGGCCGGGAGCCCGACCATCGGCAGCGCCGCAAGGGCCGCGCCGAGCGCATGCTCCTGGTAGCGCTTGCGACGCTCGTTCTCGCCGCGCTCCCAGGCGGCCTCGTAGGCCGCGAGCGCGGCGGCGTCCGCCGGGTCGATCGCGGACTTGCCCGCGAGGTATTTCTCCCGGTCCGCCTTCTTGAGCGCCGAGGCGTTGGCGAGGGCCGAACGCGGCGTCTCGAGCCCGATCCGGGTCATCGCCTCGCGGAAGAGCTGGCGGTCCTCCGCCTTGTCGATCGCGGTCGCGTCGGCGCCGATCATCTCGACGCCGAACCGGTCGAGCACGCCCATCTTCTTGAGCGAGAGCGCCGTGTTCAGCGCCGTCTGGCCGCCCATGGTCGGCAGCAGCGCGAAGCCTTTGGAGCGGTCGCCGCGCTCCTTCTCGATGACCTTGGCGACGATCTCCGGCGTGATCGGCTCGACATAGGTCGCATCGGCGAGATCGGGATCGGTCATGATCGTCGCCGGGTTCGAGTTGACCAGGACGATGCGGTAGCCTTCGGCCTTCAGGGCCTTGCAGGCCTGGGTGCCCGAATAGTCGAACTCGCAGGCTTGGCCGATCACGATCGGCCCCGCCCCGATGATCAGGATGGTGGAGATGTCTGTGCGTTTGGGCATTGCGTGTTGCGTGCGCGCGCCCGCGCGCGGCGCTCGGGCGAGGCGCCACGCTCGGGCAACGGTGTGATCGGGCTAGGGCGCAGGCTTTAGCAGGCCGCGCCGCCGGGGGGAAGCGGGACCGGCAGGCGGAAGCTTCCCGCCCGCTCGTCGCGGAGCTGGTGCGAGGCGCCGCCGGGCAGGACCCTGCGGGTCCGCGCCAACCTATCTGTTCAGATGAATCGGGATCCGCGCCCGCAGGCTACGATGGACGCGATCGGGGCGATCTCTGGGGCGGGAGCCGTGGACAACGAGCGCAGGCGCAACATCCGGAGCCACGTGAAGAGCCTGCTGCGCCAGGCCGACCGCCGACGCCCCGACAGCCGCGCCGGGCAGGACGGGGAAGAGCCGACCCCCCGCAGGCGGGAGCCCCCGCCGCGACGCGGGCTCGGATCCCGCTGAACCCGGTCCGGCCGCCCTATTCGGCCGCGCTCGCCACCGTCGTGCGGGGCGGGAGGACGGGCTTCAACCCGGCCATGTGGGCGAGGCGCTCGCGTTCCTCCTTCGGCAGGTCCGATTCTGAGAGCGAGGCGAAGTTCGCCCGCGAGAAGGGCAGGCGCCCGCCGCGGAAGACCAGGACCTCGCCCTTGAGCACCACGATGTCGCCGCGCCGGAGCGTCGGGTCCTGCAGGTACCAGTCCGGGTTCTTGGCCGGGTCGAGCGCCTCGGGGGGCACGCTCGCGGTCTCGACCGAATCCTGCCGCTTGCGCTCCTTGCGCACCGCCCGCTCCTTGGGGCGCTTGCGCACCGTGATGTCGAGCGCATCGTCGCCCACATCCACCCCCTCCCCCGCAGGGGCGGGCTGATAGTAGTAGCGCTGCGGCTCCGGCTCGATCCCGAACAATCGTTCGAAGAACCCGGCCTGCGCGCCCGTGATGCCGCCGAGCACCAAGGCGGCGCCGGCGGCGGCACGCAGAGAAGACTTCAAGCCGCTGATCCGCATCGCCGACCGCCACATCCGAGATCTGGACGCAAGCCGGCGCCGCTTTCGGCCCGGATATTCGGGTCGGGCTTCCGCCACGGCGCCGGAACTTGCATGGTTGCGACGTGAACTTGGCTGCCCGGGCGGAAGTTCCAACAATCGGGATCGGCGGGGCCGGCTTTCCGGCCGCGGCGAAGCTCGACTATGAGCGGCGGACGAGCGGGGGAACGGCCTTGGACGGCGGGACGGCGGGCGAGGCGGGGATCGCGGCGGCACTGGTGACGGGCGCCGCGCGCCGGATCGGGCTCGCCATCGCCGAGGAACTGGCCAGGGCCGGCTACGACGTCGCGCTCCATTGCAGCCCGGGGTCGCGGCGCGAGGCCGAAGCGGCCGCGACCCGCCTCGCATCGGGCGGGCGTCGCGTCGCCGTGGTGCCGGGCGACCTCGAAGACGCGGCCGCGCCGGCCGCGGTCGTGGATGCGGCCAATGCCGCGCTCGGGCCGCTGACGCTGCTTGTCAATTCCGCCGCCCTGTTCGAGCCGGACGGGGCGGAGGCTCCCGATCCCGATCTGCTCGACCGGCACTTCGCCGTGAACCTGAAGGCGCCGGTGCTCCTTGCGGCCGCCTTCGCGGCCCAGGTGCCGGATGGGATCGAAGCCTCCATCGTCAACATCATCGACCAGCGGGTCCTGCGCCCGAACCCGGCCTATTTCTCCTATACCCTGTCCAAGTCGGCGCTCTGGACCGCGACACGGACGATGGCGCAGGCCCATGCAGCGCGCCGCATCCGGGTGAATGCGGTCGGGCCCGGCCCGACCGCGCCGAACCGCCACGACGGAGAGGACGGGATGCGGGCGGAGGTGGCGGGGATTCCGCTCGCCCGACCGGTCCAGGCGGCCGAGATCGCCGAGGCGGTCCTGTTCCTGGCGCGGGCCCGCAATGTCACAGGGCAGTTGATCTGCGTGGACGGCGGGCAGCATCTTGGCTGGCAGACGCCCGACTTCCTGGGCGCGCACCGACCCCAAGGGACCAGATGACCCATCCGCTCCTCGCCGAGATCGCGCCCTTCGCGGACGACCTCATCCGCATCCGGCGCGACATCCATGCGCATCCGGAAACCTCCTTCGAGGAGACGCGCACCGCCGCGCTCGTCGCCGAGCGGCTGCGGAGCTGGGGCATCGAGGTGAGCGAGGGGGTCGGCCGGACGGGAGTGGTCGGCACGCTCAGGGGCAGGCGCCCGGGGAACCACGCGGTGGGGCTGCGGGCGGACATGGACGCGCTCAACATCCACGAGCAGACGGGGCTTCCCTACGCCTCGACGATCCCGGGCAAGATGCACGCCTGCGGCCATGACGGGCACACGACCATGCTGCTCGGCGCGGCGCGCTATCTCGCCGAGAAGCCGGACTTCGCCGGGCAGGTTCATTTCATCTTCCAGCCCGCCGAGGAGGGCGGCGGCGGTGCCGCCCGCATGATCGAGGACGGGCTATTCGAGCGCTTTCCCTGCGACGCCGTCTACGGGATGCATAACGGGGCGGGCACGCCGGTCGGGCAGTTCCGCCTGCGGCCGGGGCCGATGATGGCGGCGGTCGACTTCTTCACGGTCACCTTCCGCGGCACGGGCGGGCATGGCGGCTCCACCCCGCATCTGGCGACCGACACCACAATCGCGCAGGCCCATTTCGTCCTGGCGCTGCAGAACGTGATCGGCCGCAACATCCCCGCGCTCGAACCCGCCGTGATCTCGATCGGCTCCATCCAGGGCGGCTCGCCGCATTCGCCGAACGTGATCCCGGCCGAGATCGCGATCCGCGGCACGGTCCGGACCTTCTCGGAGGACATCCGCGCGAAGGTCGAGCGGCGGATGCGGGAGCTCGCCGAGGCGCATGCGGCCGCGCAGGGCTGCACGGCCGAAGTGGTCTACGAGAAGCTCTGCCAGGCGCTCGTCAACCACCCGGAACAGACCGCGATCGCCACCCGGGTCGCCGCGTCCCTCGTCGGCGGCGACAGGGTGGAGGGCAACGCCCCGCCCATCACGGGCGGCGAGGACTTCTCCGACATGCTGCGGGCCCGGCCGGGCGCCTTCATCTTCATCGGCAACGGCGTGAACCCCGACGGTACGCACCACCCAGTCCACACGCCGCATTACGACTTCAACGACGGCATCATCCCGCTCGGGGTCGCCTATTGGGTGAGCCTGGTCAGGGAGGAGCTTGCCGCCCCGTGAGGCGGGGTCCGACCCGACCTCCGCATTCTGAAGATGCGGCGCGGCGCCCCCCTCCCCGATCGCGGACGGCGGCGGCTGAGGACTGCCCGCCGCTCGTCACTGGTCCAGCACTGCGCCTGCTTTCCTGATTACCGGCGTCCAGCGGTCGATCTCGCTTCTGATGAAGCGGTGGAGCCCCTCTGGACTTTGCAGATCCCGGGCCGGGACATCGGCGCCGAGTTCGGCGAAGCGGGTCTGCACGGCTGGCGAGGCCAGCGCGGCGACCAGCGCCTCGTTCAGCTTGTCCAGGATCGGCCGGGGCGTGTCCTTCGGCAGGAACATCGCATTCCAGACCTGGACCTTGTACTCGGGCAGCCCGGCCTCGTCCGTCGTGGGTACGCCCGGCAGGCTCCGGGCCCGTTCCGCCTGCGCGACCGCGAAGGCCTTGATGGTGTCTGCCTGCACCTGTGGCGCCACATTGACGATCTGGTCGCAAAGGTAGTCGACCTGCCCGCCGATGATGTCGTTCATGGCCGGCCCCGTTCCGCGATACGGCACCTCCGTCGGCTTGATGCCGACGATCGAATTGAAGAGGAGGCAGGTGGTATGGGACACCGACCCGATGCCCGCATGGGCATTGGTGACCTTGCCCTCGCTCGCTTTGAGATAGGCGACGAACTCGCGAAGGTTGGAGGCCGGGAGCGTCTTGCGGGCGACGACCAGGATCGGATTGGTGTTGACCAGACCCACGGGTGTGAAATCGGACAGCGGGTCGTAGCGGAGCTTCGGGTTCAGGGCGACCGCCGCCGCATGCGTGCCGGTGTGACCGATCAGGAAGGTGTAGCCGTCGGGCGCGGCCTGGGAGACGCGCAGCCCTGCGGTCTGCCCGCTCGCTCCGACAACGTTCTCGATGACGACCGACTGACCGAGGCTGCGGGACATCTGCTCGCCGATGATGCGACCGATGACGTCCGTCGGGCCGCCCGCCGCGAACGGGATCACCATGGTGAGCGGCCGGCTCGGATAGGTCTGGGTCTGGGTCTGGGCCTGGGCCGACCAGCCGAGCAGCCCTATCAACATGACCGCCGCAGCCCTGGCGCACCCTTTCATGATGTTTCCTCCTTCGGTCTTGGCCGTTTCTCCGGTCAGGGCAGCACACGGGAGGGGGAACGTAAAGCTGGACATCCGGCTATGCCGGCCGGCGCGGTCGGCCCGGTGCGGACGCGGCTGACCCTCCTCCTTCGCTAGTACGATCCGTCCAGGCCACGCCCGCTCGCGGCTTGGCAGAGGGCGAGGAGCGCGCGGTTGAGCGGCACCTCGATCCCGTGCCGCTCGGCCGCACGGACGACCGCGCCCGTGATGTAGTCGTGCTCGAGCGGCCGGCCCGCGAGCCGGTCGTAGAGCATGGATGTGCCGCCGTCCGGATTGGCCTTGCCGAGGCCGGCAACGACCTGGTCGGCATCGGCCGGCGTGAGCTTCGCGCCCTCCGCCTGCGCGACCCGGAGGGCCTCGGCGAGGACGCCGGATACGAGCGGGCCGATGCCCTCCTCGCCGAGCACCCGGATGCGCCGGAGCGTCAAGGCGGTGATCGGGTTCGCGACCAGGTTGCCGAGGAGCTTCCGCCAGGCGACGGTCGTGAAATCGGGATCCTCCGCCACCTCGAAGGCGGAGCCCGCGAAGAGCGGCGGGATGGCGGCGCCGGCCTCCGTCGCAGACAGCGTCAGCCTCGCATAGGCGTGATGGCGGATGCGGCCCGGCGAGACCCGCTCGGCCGAGCAATAGATGATGGCCGGCAGGATCGCGCGTGCGCCGGGGGCCAGCGGACGGACGCGCTCCTCGTGCCCGACGCCGTTCTGCACCACGACGACGATCGTCTCCGGCCCGACCAGGCGGTCGAGCCAGGGCTTCGTGCCCGCCGTGTCCTGCGACTTGGTGGTGAGGAGGACGAACGGCACGGGGCCGACATCTTCCGGCCTCGTCGCGAGCGGTACGGCGACCTGCCGCGTCCGGTCCGGCTCCTCGACGATCAGCCTGTCGAACGGGGTGCGGACGCAGAGGGTGACGTCGCGGCCCGCCTCGGCGAGCTCCGCCGCCAGATAACCCCCGATGGCGCCAGACCCGATGATCGCGACCTTGCCAGACATCCCGCCCCGCTTGCGCTACTGGAACCGTGAAGCCCGTACGCATAACCCATCCTCGACCGCGTTCCAGGAGGCCTCGAAGCATGAACGATCCGCGCTGGGCGGTGATCACGGGCGCATCGAGCGGGATCGGGGCCGAGATGGCGCGGATCTATGCCGGCCGCGGACGCTCGCTCGTCTTGGCGGCGCGCCGCGAGGCGCGGCTCGCGGAGCTGAAGGCCGAGATCGGCTCGCGCCATCCCGACGCAAGGATCGAGACCGTCGTGCTCGATCTGGAGGAGCCGGACGGCGCCGAGGCGCTGATGGCCGAACTCGACCGGCGCGGGATCGAGCTGGAGACGCTCGTCAACAATGCCGGGTTCGGGCTGCGCGGCGGATTCGCGACCCTGCCCTATCGCGACCAGCTCGCCATGCTGCAGCTCAACGTCGTGAGCCTGACCCAGCTCTGCCGGCTCGCGCTTCCCGGCCTCGCGGCACGGCGGCGCGGCGGCATCATCAACGTCGCGTCCACCGCAGCCTTCCAGGCCATCCCGTACATGGCGGCCTACGCGGCCACGAAGGCCTATGTCCTGTCACTCTCGGAGGCGCTGCACGAGGAGGCGGGCCGGCACGGCGTGGTGGTCACGGCGCTCTGCCCGGGCCCGACCGCGACCGAGTTCTCGGCCCGCGCCGACCTGGAGCGCTCGCGGATGTTCGAGCGGCCCATGTCCGCCGCGGAGGTGGCGCAGGCCGGGATCGACGGGCACGAGGCGGGGCGGGCTGTCGTCATTCCCGGCGCTTCCAACCGCCTCGGCGCAATCGGGGCCAAGCTCGCGCCGCGCCGCCTCGCCCGGCAGATCGCGGGCTGGCTGCAGAGGCCGAAGGGATGACGGCCCGGCCGGGTTCCATGCGGGCCCTGCTGCGGCAGTTCTCCGCCTTCTTCGGCGTCGGGATCGCGGCCGCGATCGTGCATTACGGCTTGCTCGTCAGCCTCGTCGAAGGCTACCGCATGGAGGCCGTGCGGGCGACACTGGTCGGCTATGTGGGCGGAGGCATCGTGTCCTACCTGCTCAACCGCCGGCATACCTATGCGAGCGACCGCCCGCACCGGGAGGCGGGCTGGCGCTTCGCCGTGGTCGCGCTCGTGGGGTTCGGCCTCACCTGGGCCGCCATGGCGCTCTTCGTGCGGGCGCTCGGCGCGCCCTACCTGCCGGCCCAGGTCGCGACGACCGGGATCGTGCTGGTCTGGAGCTTCCTGGCGCACAAGCTCTGGACGTTCCGCGCGCCGCCGGCCGTGCTCCCCTAGGAGAACCGGATGACGGACGATCTCTTTCCCGGCTTCGCCTCGCACTGGATCGACACGGAGACCGGCCGGGTCTTCGCCCGCTCGGGTGGAAGCGGGCCGCCCCTCGTGCTCCTCCACGGCTTTCCGGAGACGCATGCGATGTGGCACCGGCTCGCGCCGGAGCTCGCCCGCACGCATCACGTGGTCTGCATGGACCTGCGCGGCTACGGCTGGTCCTCCGCGCCGCGCGGCGATCCGGGGCACGAGACCTACTCGAAGCGGGCCATGGGCCGCGACGTCGTGCGCGTCATGGAGGAGCTCGGCCATGTCCGCTTCGCGGTGGCCGGGCACGACCGCGGCGCACGCGTCGCGTACCGGCTCGCGCTCGACGAGCCCGGACGGGTCGAGCGGCTGGCGCTGCTCGACATCCTGCCGACCTTCGAGGTCTGGAGGCGCATCCGCGCCGGGACCCAACCCGCTGCGCATTGGGAGTTCCTGGCGCGGCCGGAGCCCGAGCCCGAGACGGAGATCGGCCGGGATCCCCTCCCCTATTTCGAGGGGCTGATCCGCTCCTGGTCAGGCGGGAAGTCGCTCGACTTTCTCGACCGGCGCGCCCTCGCCGCCTATCGCCAGAGCTGCAACGAGCCCACCCGCATCCACGCCTTCTGCGAGGATTACCGCGCCGGCGCGACGCTCGATCCGGCGCAGGACAAGGCGGACATGGCAGCCGGAAGGACGCTCGCCTGCCCCAGCTTCCTGGTCTGGAGCGCACGCTATCTCGTCCGGTCCGGGGCCGAGCCGCCGCTCGAGGCTTGGCGGAAAACCTTTGCTCCGGGGATCATGGGATCGGAGATCGATTGCGGGCATTTCGTCGCCGAGGAGGCGCCGGCCGAGACCCTCGCGGCGCTCCGGCCTTTCCTCGAAGGTTAGCGCCGCCCGGCGAAGAAACCGCGCAGGAGCTCGGCCGCCTCGCTCTCGCGAATGCCGCCATACACCTCCGGCGCATGATGGCAGGTCGGCGCGTCGAAGAAGCGCACGCCGCTCTCCACGGCGCCGCCCTTCGGGTCGGACGCGCCGTAATAGAGCCGGCGGATGCGCGCGAAGGAGATCGCGCCTGCGCACATCGTACAGGGCTCGAGCGTGACGTAGAGGTCGCAGCCCGCAAGCCGCTCGTCCCCGAGCACGGCTGCCGCCTCGCGCAGCGCGACGATCTCCGCATGGGCGGTCGGGTCGTGCGCCGTCCGGGGCCGGTTGTGCCCGGCCGCGACGACCTTGCCGTCCTTCACGACGACGGCGCCGACCGGCACCTCGCCGAGAGCGCCGGCACGGCGGGCTTCCTCCAGCGCGAGCGCCATCGGGTCGATGCGGGTGCGCCCCTCCCTATCCGTCCCTCGCCCTGCCATGCGGCCTCTGCTATCAGCCGGCCATGGCAGACAGCAATGACAGGGGCGGCAAACGCCCCGGCCGCCCCGGCGGACGCCCGCCCCGTGGCCAGAGCTTCCCCGACGGACCCCGACGCGGCGGCAGCGGCGGAGACGGTCGGGGCAAGCCGCCCGGCCGCTTCGGCGCCGAGCGGGCGGGACGGCGCGAGGACGGGCCCCGCACGCGCCCGTTCGAGCGGCGGGAGAACCGGCGTTCCGAGGAGAAGCCGGCGGACGCGCCGGCCCCGGCGCGGCAGCCCGAGGCCGCTCCGCCGGCCGAGGAGCGCATCGCCAAGGTGATCGCCCGCGCCGGCGTCGCCTCGCGGCGCGACGCAGAGGCGATGATCGCGGAGGGCCGCGTCACGCTGAACGGCGAGACCCTCACCTCGCCGGCCGTGAATGTCGGCCCCGGCGACCGGATCGCGGTCGATGGCGAGCCGCTCCCCTCGCGCGAGCGGACGCGGCTCTGGCTGTTCCACAAGCCGCGCGGGCTCGTGACGACGGCGCGCGACCCGCAGGGCCGGCCGACAGTGTTCGACTCCCTGCCGGAGGACATGCCGCGCGTCGTCGCCATCGGGCGGCTCGACATCAACACGGAGGGCCTGCTCCTCCTCACCAACGATGGCGGGCTCGCCAAGGTCATCGCGCATCCGGATACCGGCTGGACGCGCCGCTACCGGGCGCGCGCGCATGGCGAGGTCACGCAGGCGGATCTCGATAGGCTGAAGAACGGGATCACGCTCGAAGGCATGGAATATGGTCCGATCGAGGCGACGCTCGACCGGGTCCAGGGCGACAATGTCTGGATCACGCTGGCCCTCAAGGAGGGCAAGAACCGCGAGGTGAAGCGCGTCCTCGAACATCTCGGGCTCCAGGTGAACCGGCTCATCCGCCTCTCCTTCGGCCCATTCCAGCTCGGCGATCTCGAGCCAGGTCTCGTAGAGGAGGTCCGCACGCGCGTCCTGAAGGATCAGCTCGGCCAGAAGCTCGCGGAGGAGGCGGGAGTCGATTTCGAGAGCCCGGTCCGCGAGCCGATCCCGCCCTTCGGCAAGCCGGAGAAGCAGCCGGCCGAAGCGCAGCGCGGCAAGCCGGAGCGGCCGCCGCGGCCCCGGACGGCACGCGTCGACGACGAGCGCGCGCGCGGCAGACGCTTCGACGACCGCGAGCGCGGGCCTGTCCGCGGGGAGCGGGCCCCGGCCGCGCGGACGCGCCCCAAGCCGAGCACCGTCTGGCACGCTGATGCCGGCGAGAACGAGGAGATGCCCCGCCGCCCCCATCCGCGCCGGGAGGACCCCAAGGCCGAACGGCAGGCCGCGGCCGCGCGCGAGCGCGAGCGCATCGGCGCGATCTCCTCGCCGGAAGGGCGCCGGGTCGTCGTGGAGCGGCTCGTCGCCGATCCCGCGGCGGAGGAAAAGCCCCGCCGTCCCCGGCGCGAGGAGCGCGCCGAGCGCCCGCCGCGGCCGGACCGGCCTCCGCGGACCCGGCGTGAGGACGACGACCGGCCTGCCCGGACGAAGCGGCCTGCAGGCGGCGGCTTCGGCCGAGATCGCGATCAGCGCCCGGCCGAACGAGCGGGCGGCCGTCCCGCCTTCGGCAAGCCCGGCGGACGGACGGGTGCGGGACAAGGCCGTGGCGGCCCCTCCCGCGGCGGCCCCCGGCCCGGCGGCAAAGCCGGACCGCGCCCGAGCGGCGGGGCGCCGCGGGGGCGCGGCCGCTAGGGGAAACTCGCCGTGAGGATCGTCGGCGGCCGCTTCCGCGGGCGCCCGCTCGCCGGACCGGGTTCGGACGCGATCCGCCCGACATCCGACCGGCTGCGCGAGACGATCTTCAACATCCTGGCGCATGCCCATGGCGATCCCGTCCCGGGGGCGCGCGTGATCGACCTCTTCGCCGGCACGGGCGCGATGGGGTTCGAGGCGATGTCGCGCGGCGCCGCCTTCGCGCTCCTGGTGGACGAGTCCGCCGCCGCCCGCGGGCTGATCCGCGAGAATATCGACCGGCTCGGGCTCGGCGGCTCGACCCGGCTGTTCCGCCGCGACGCGACCCGGCTGGGCCCGGCCGGGCCGAACGGGACCTTCTCGCTGCTCTTCTGCGACCCGCCCTACGGGCGCGATCTCGCCGGCCCCGCCCTCCTCTCGGCAGTCGCAGGCGGCTGGCTCGAACCCGGCTCGCTCGCAGTCGTGGAGGAACGGGCCGGAGCCTTCTCCCTTCCGGCCGGCTTCGAGGAGCTGGATCGGCGCGAGGTCGGCGACACGGAGGTCACCTTCGCCCGCTTCCTCGGCTGACCGCGCTTACCCTTCCTTAACCGCGTCCCTTTAGCCCTCGTTAAGCACCGTCACGCCCGCGACGGCTCCTCATCTCCCGCGCCGAGGTGCGCCCGTGGACCGGACGCGACCGAACCTTCTCACCGCCGTCGCCGCCGCAGCGCTCCTGATCGGCTCGTGCCGAACGGGGGCGGCGCAGCTCCGCGGCACGGCGGGTCCGGCCGATCCGCCGACCACGGGGAGCACGGCCCCGACGGGGAATACGGGGCTGTCGATCCCGAACGCGGAGCCGGCGATCGGCACGGTCCCGCCGATCGGGATCCGCCGGCCGGCGCGGCCGCCCCGGCCGGCCTCGCGGCGCTCCCGCAACCCCGTCCAGGCGCTTCCGGCGACGCCGTTCAGAGCAACCCTGACCCCGCCCGGCCTTCTTCCGGACGTGCAGCCGCAGCTCAACGGCGTGCCGGATCCGGCGCTGGCGCTCGGCACGACGCCGCCCCCGCTGCCCCGCAGGCGCGCGCCGGAGGAGGATCCCTTCGCCTCGCTCGGCATCCGGGTCGGCGGGCTCACGCTCTTTCCGGCCATCGAGCAATCGATCGGCTACGACACGAACCCGAACCGCACGCAGCAGCGGAAGGGCTCCTTCGTGTCCCATACCGAAGGCGAGCTGCGCCTCCAGAGCGACTGGTCGCGGCACGAGCTCTCGGGCTTCCTCCGCGGCGCCTATAACGAGTATCCCGCCGTCCCGGAGGCGAGCCGGCCGGAGGGCTCCGGGCGTGTGGGCCTGCGGCTCGACGTGCTGCGCGATACCCAGATCAACATCGAGGGCCGCTACCTCATCGACACGCAGCGCCCGGACAGCCCGGATCTCGCCTCGCCGGTCAAGACGAGGCCGCTGATCTTCAGCGAAGGCGGCACGCTCGGCCTGACGCACCGCTTCAACCGGCTCGTCGCGTCGCTGCAGGGCACGATCGACCGCACCGATTACGAGAACGCCCGCACGCCGAGCGGCATCCTCATCGACCAGAGCGACCGCAACGTCACGCAATACGGTATCCGCGGCCGGCTCGGCTACGAGATCACGCCCGGCTTCATTCCCTTCGTGGAGGCGCTGGCCGACACGCGCGTCTATGACAGGCGGATCGACAATGCGGGGTTCCGGCGCAGCTCCGACGGGATCGGCGGGCGCGCCGGCACCACCTTCGAGATCACGCGGCTCATCACGGGCGAGATCGCGGCGGGCGCCATCAACCGCCGCTACGACGACCCGCGGCTCGGAGACCTGACGAGCCCGCTCGTCGACGCTTCGCTCGTCTGGGCCGTGACGCCGCTGACGACGATCAAGGCGACCGCCTCGGCGGCCGTGGACGAAACGACCGTGCCGGACGCGCGCGGCGTGCAGACGATCCGCGGCCTGCTCGAAGTCTCGCACGCGCTCAGGCGCTACCTGATCGTGACCGGCGGGCTGACCATCTCCGATTACGACTACCAGGGCGCGGCGATCCACGAGCGCGGCTACGGCGCCCTGGTCCGGGCCGAGTACAAGCTGAACCGCTCCGTCGCGTTGCGGGCGAGCTACAACTGGGAGCGGCTCACGAGCTCGATCGCCGGATCGAGCTACACGGCCAACGTCTTCCTGGTCGGGATGCGCTACCAGCCCTGATCCACTCAGAAGCGGGCGGACAGGAACAGCCGCACGTTCCGGCCGGGCAGCAGCACCTCGTCCTTCTTGAACGAGGCCGAGTTCCGGACCTGATCGTCGAGGAGGTTGTCGCCGACCAGCCCGAAGCTCACCTCCGTGAAGCCGTGCGCCTCGCGATCGAGCTTCAGACGGTAGCTCAGCTCGGCCTTCAAAAGCGTGTAGTCGGGCGTGACCGTCTCGAACTGCCCGAGTTCCGTGTGGGCGAAGGCATGCAGGAAGCCGAGCCGCGCGAACCAGTTCGGATCCCGGTAGAACAGGCCTGCGCCGGCCCGGTGGGGCGGAATGCGCGGCACGTAGGTGCCGTCGGCGAAGCGGGCGCGCACGAAATCGTACTGCGCATCGAGCCCGACAAAGCCCGGTCCGATCGGCACCAGGTCGAGCTGCGCCGTGACCTCCGCGCCGTAGAACGTGGCGTTCCGCTGCGAATAGACGATCTGCTGCAGTTCCGTATCCGTGCCGCAGGTCGAGAACTCGTCGCCGCAGGTGATCCCGGTCAGCCGCTTGTAGATGAAGCCGGAAAACCGGGTGTAATACCCGGTCGCATCGAACCGGAACGGCCCCTCCGCCCGGCGGATCCCGGCCTCGACGGTTCTCGCGACCTCCTTCTTCAGGTCGGGATTGCCGATCTCGAAGGTGGCGGTCGCGTCGTGGGCACCGCGCGAATAGAGCTCGGCGGAAGCGGGCGCGCGCTCGACATATTGCGCATTGAGGCTCGCGACCATGCCCCAGGGCAGCTTGTGCAGGGCGCCGAGCGACACGCTCGCCGGCACGAAGCGGCGCTCGCGGTGGCTCTCGGGCGGCTCGTCGGGAGCCGGCAGGAAATCGGTCGGAAAGGCTGTCGCGGTGCCTCGGACCCCCGCCCCTTCGACCCGGCCGGCAGCCTGCAGCTTGAACGCGTCGGTCACGGCGAGTTCCTCGAAGAGATAGACCGCGGCGGTGCGGGTTTCGGTCGGGCGCAGCAAGGTGCCGGCCTCGCCCGAGGTGCCGATGTCGCGGCGGCCGAACTGGACCCCGAGGGCGCCCGTCAGCGTGCCGAGGCCGGTGAAGACCGGAACGTGCTGGGCCTCGATCCTCGCCTCGTATTCGCGATTGCGGAAGGTCGCCCGGACAGCATCGGCGCCGTCCTCGTCGAGCCCGCGCTCGTGATGCTTGTAGCGGGAGGCCCCGAAGAAGAAGCGGACCGCCTCGATCGGGCCGCTGTCGGGCCGCACCTCGCCTTTCGAGCTGAGCTTGTCCTGGTTGAGATCGATGCGGGTGCGGCTCTCGGCCGCCTCCCCGCCCGGGATGCCGTAAAGCGCGTCGAAATGCTGGAAGGCGAGCCCGACGAAGCCGCTCGTTCCGACCACGGATGCCCCGACCGACTGCCCATGCGCCTCGACCGCCGAGTTGCGCTGGATCCCGAGCGGGGTGCGATAGTCGTCGGCGCGCCGGCCGAACGCGTCGGCATGGATCGCGACGCTGCCCCCACCCGCATCGATCGACGCTGCACCCTCGCGTCCGCGATCGACCGAGGACAGACCGCCCGTCATGCGGCCCGTCACGCCCTCCGGGGGAACGAAGGTCGGGATACGGTTATTGGTCGCGCTGACCACGCCCCCGATCGCCTGCGAGCCGTAGCGCAGGGTGGCCGGACCCCGGATCACCTCGATCCGGTCGGCCGCGAGCGGATCGAGCGGAACGCCATGATCCTCGCCGAGCTCGGAGACGTCCTGCGCGCCGATTCCGTTTTCCTGGATGCGGACCCGGAAGTTGTCGAGCCCACGCACGATGGGTCGGCTTGCCCCCGGGGCGTAGCTCGAGGCGCTGAGCCCCGGCCGGGTGAACAGCAGGTCGCCAAGGGAGCGGCGCGTCTCGCGAGCGATCTCGTCGGGCGTCACGACCGTCACGGGCGCGAAGGCGTCCTCGATGACGGGCAGGGTTCCGCGGACGGGCGTCTCCGCCCCGGCCGCCGCACCGAAGCGTTCCGGGCGCGTGAGAATCGGGCTCGGCGACGTCACGACGATCTCGGGCAGCGAGACCTGCTGCGCCAGCGCGGCCCCCGACAGGACCGTCCCCACCACGGCCATGCTGCACCCCGATGCCCAGTCGCGCCGTCTCATCATACATCTCCTTTAACGTTATGTTGTAACATCACATGTGTTGGCTCTGGGCAATGGTTCGCACGGACCCCAAACACGGCCGCCGGGGATGATGATGCAATCTTGTAACAGGCAGGTCCGCCGATCCGGGGACGAGCCCCGGGCGTGCAGCTAGGAGTTCCGCTCCAGGAAGAGCTTCAGCGCGACCGCGTTGTTCCGGGCCTCGTCGCGCGCGGCATAGACGAGCGTCAGCGGGCCCATCGCCGCCCTCTCGCGCAGGAGCGCAACAGCCTGCGGCTGCGCCGCCAGTTCGCCGGCGTAGCGCGACCGGAACTCATCCCAGCGCGCCGGGTCGTGAGCGAACCAGCGGCGGAGTTCCGGGCTGGGCGCGACCGTCCTGAGCCAGAGGTCGACCGCCGCCTCGGCCTTCCCGATCCCGCGGGGCCAGATCCGATCCACCAGGACACGGTACCCGTCGGCCTCCACGGCCGGCGCGTAGATCCGCTTCGCGGCGATCATCGTGGCGGCCTCGGCCCTTGGGTGAAGCCTGCGAGGGGCTCAGCCCTCCGCGAGGAGCAGGCCCCGGAGCCGGCGGCCGATCAGGGCCGTCGCCAGGACGAGAGCGACAAGCCCCATCGCCCACAGGGCCGTGGTCCCCGCAGGCAGGCCCGCCTCGATCATCGTCCTGCCCAGCGTGCCGGTCCAGACCTGGAGCACCATGGCCGGCAAGGTGCCGAGCACGGTCCCGGCGATATAGGCGCGGAAATCGAGCGAGGTGATCGAGAACAGGTAGCTCTGGATGCTGGAGGGCACGACCGGGCTCATGCGCAGCAGCAGCACCGCCCTGAACCCTTCGAGTTCGACCGCCCTGAAGGCCGCATCCGCGACCCGGCTGCGGGCGACCCGCTCGGAGATCCGCGGCCGCAGGAGATGACGCCCGACGACGAAGACGAGCGAGGCGCCCAGGGCGGCGGACACGAAGGCGAGCGGCAGCCCCCACCACCCGAAGGCGAAGCCGCAGACCACCGACAGGAGCGGCCGCGGAACGGCGACCAGAGCTCCGAAGACGAAGGCGCACACGATCAGAACGGGCGACCAGAGGCCCGCGGTCGAGACGAAGGCCGCCGATGTTTCGAAGACGGAGGTCACTGGACAACAGGTCTCTGCAGCCGTTGGTCGTCGCAGCCGAGCGCGGCGAAACTATGCCCGCCAGCTTGCCGCATCCTTATCGGCAGGTCCGGGCCGTCAAGGCCGCTCGCGCGTAAAGAGCTCCTGCGAACGGCCGACGCCCCGCAGGGCATAGCGCCCCACCGACACGAACTCGCTCCTGTCCTCGGCATGGGCAGCCTCCACGAAGGCGGAGGACATGAGCACGTCGCGCTCCGCGGAGCGGCACATCTGGCCGATGCGGCTCACCTCGTTCACGGCCGGCCCGACCACCGTGAAGTCGAGCCGCTCCTGCGAACCGATATTGCCGTAGAAGACCTCGCCGATGTGAAGCCCGAGATAGGCCTGGGTCACCGGCAGCCCCTCGGCCTCGCGGCGGGCGTTCAGCTCGCGGATGCGCTCGCGCGCGAGGCTCTCCGCCTTCAGGGCGCAGCGGCAGGCATCCCGCGGTTCCTCGGCCGTGAAGATCGCGAGCGTCCCGTCGCCCACGAGCTTCAGCACGTCGCCGCCCGCCTCGTGCACGGCCGAAATCACGGCATCCGCATAGTCGTTGAGGAACGGGATCACCTCGCCGGGCGGCGCCGTGTCCGTCACGCGCGTGAAGCCGCGCAGGTCGCTGAACCAGAGCACCGCCTCGATCCGGTCGGCGACGCCGCGCTGGATGCGGCCCTGGAGCACGCGGCGCCCGGCATCGCGGCCGAGATAGGTCTCGACCAGCGTCTCCAGGATGCGGGAGAGCGAGGCGGACTTCACCGCGAGCGAAAGCGAGGGGACGAGGCGCTGCAAGGCCTCGATCTGCGCATCCGTGAAGCCGCCCTCCTGGGCGGTGGTCCAGGAGGAATAGACGCAGTCCATCTCGCCGATCGTGCTGTCCTCGGCGAAGCGCTGGATCACCGCCAGATAATCCGTCTGCCCCTCCGACCGCAGCTCGTCGAAAAGGGCGAATTCCGGCCCGTCCGGCTCGCTCAGGCGCCGCCGCAGGAGCGAGGCACCGGATTGGAGCAGGTGGTAGAAGGGCGAGCGGCGCCAGCTCTCGGCCGCCTCGCCACCCCCGCTCGTGCGGCCGTATTCGACGGTCTCGCTCTCTCCCGCATTGTCGCTGCGCCAGCGGAACACCCGGCCCTCATGGACGGGATGGAGCGTGTCGATGATGACGAGCGCGCGGGCGACCGGCAGGCCCGCCTTGTGCAGCCCCTTGCAGAAGCCGCGCAGCAGGTCCGGCTCCGACGTGCCGTAGAGCCCGGCCTTGATGACCCAGGCCCGAACTTCCTCGAGGCGCCCCTCGTCCATGCGGCTCAGCTCTTGAGAAGCGCCTCGACCTCGGCCCGGAACGGTCCGGCGAGATCGTCCCGCTCGAGCGCATAGGCGACGTTCGCCATCAGGAAGCCGAGCTTGTTGCCCGTATCATAGGTGCGGCCGCGATAGCGCATCCCGAAGAAGTCCTGGCTCTGCGCGAGGCGCTTCATCGCGTCGGTGAGCTGGATCTCGCCGCCCGCGCCCTTCTCGTGCGCCGACAGGATGCCGAAGATCTCCGGCTGGAGGATGTAGCGGCCGGAGATGATGAGGTTGGACGGCGCGGTCCCCTTCGGGGGCTTCTCGACCATGCCGGTGATGCGGAAGGTGTCGCCGAAATCCTCGCCCGTCGCGACTATCCCGTATTGGTGCGTCTGGTCCTCCGGCACCGCCTCGACCGCGATGACGTTGCCGCCGTGCCGCTCGTAGGCCGCGATCATCTGGCTCATGCAGCCGCGGCTCAGCATGTCGGGCAGGATGACCGCGAAGGGCTCGTCGCCGACGATCTCGCGTGCGCACCAGACGGCGTGGCCGAGGCCGAGCGGCGCCTGCTGGCGGGTGAAGCTCGTCTGCCCGGCCTTCGGCAGGTCGCGCTGAAGCGCCTCGTATTCCTTGGTCTTGCCGCGCTCCCTGAGGGTGGCGTCGAGCTCGTAGGCGATGTCGAAATGGTCCTCGATCACGCCCTTGTTGCGGCCTGTCACGAAGACGAAATGCTCGATGCCGGCCTCCCTGGCCTCGTCCACCACGTGCTGGATCACGGGCCGGTCGACCACGGTCAGCATCTCCTTCGGCACCGATTTCGTGGCCGGCAGGAACCGCGTCCCGAGCCCGGCGACGGGCAGGACGGCTTTGCGGATGCGCTTCATGAAGGCTCGGAATCCTCGAGGTTCGTGCGGTGCGGGACAGGCCGCCGGTCGCAAGCGGCTCCACGATGGGCTAATTCAATGGCTTCACGGCTTGTGAAGCGCAAGGCTGCTACCGGCCGGCGGCTGCACGGAGAATGAACGCATGACGGTCCTGGTCACGGGAGGAGCGGGCTATATCGGCGGCCACATGGCGCTCGCCCTGGTGGATCGCGGCGAGGAGGTCGTCGTGCTCGACAATCTCTCGACGGGCTTCGACTGGGCCGTCCCGCGCCAGGCGAAGCTCGTGGTCGGCGACATGGGGGACCAGGAGCTGGTTGCGCGCGTCATCCGCGAGCACCGGGTCGATGCGATCGCGCATTTCGCGGCCAAGATCGTGGTGCCGGAGTCGGTCGCCGACCCGCTCGGCTATTATCTCAACAACACCGCCAAGTCGCGGAACCTGCTGGAGACCGCGGTCCTGTCGGGCGTGAAGCATTTCATCTTCTCGTCCACGGCGGCCGTCTACGGCGAGACTTCCAGCGAGCCCGTGGGGGAGGATACCCCTAAGAACCCGATGTCCCCCTATGGCCGCTCGAAGCTGATGACCGAGTGGATGCTGGAGGATGCGGGCCGCGCGCACGACCTCCGCTACGTCGCCCTGCGCTACTTCAACGTCGCCGGCGCCGATCCGGCCGGCCGCATCGGCCAGTCCACCCCGGCAGCGACGCACCTCATCAAGGTCGCGGCCCAGACCGCGCTCGGGCAGCGGCCCGCGCTGGAGGTCTTCGGCACCGACTACCCGACACGCGACGGCTCCTGCATCCGCGACTACATCCAGGTTTCGGACCTCGCCAACGCCCATCTCTCGGCGCTCGATCACCTGCGCCGTGGCGGCGCCAGCCTGACGCTGAATTGCGGCTACGGCCGCGGATATTCGGTGCTGGAGGTGATCGACGTGATGAAGCGCGTCTCCGGCACCGATTTCCCGGTGAGGCTGTCCCCGCGGCGCGCCGGTGATCCGGCCGCGATCGTCGCCAAGGCGGACCGCATCCGGGCCGAGCTCGGCTGGGTGCCGCAGCACGACGACCTCGACGGCATCGTGGCCCAGGCCCTCGCCTGGGAACGGCATCTCGCCGGGCGCGCCAGGGCGGCCTGATGCGGCGGAGCGGAGGCGCAGCGCTGGCCGCCGCGTTCGCGCTCCTCGGCCCCGGCGCGGCGGAGGCGCAACGGCCCGCCCCCTCCCCTTCGGCCTCGCAGGGCGCGGCCGCGCGGCCAGAGGCGTTCGGCCGTTTCCTGGAAAGCCTCTGGCCGGAGGCGCGCAGCGCCGGCGTGTCGCGCGCGACCTTCGACGAGGCTTTCCGTGGCCTCGAGCCCGATCCCAAGGTCGTCGCGCTGACCCGCAGGCAGGGGGAGTTCAGCCGGCCGATCTCGGCCTATGTCGCCGGCGCGGTCTCGCCGTCCCGAATCTCCCAAGGGCAGGCGCTCGCGGAACGCTGGCGCGCGGTGCTCGACCGGGTGGAGGCGAGCTACGGCGTTCCGCGGGCGGTCGTGCTCGCCATTTGGGCATCCGAGAGCGGCTACGGATCCTCGACCGGCGGCTTCGACACGATCCGCTCGCTCGCCACCCTGGCTTTCGCGGGCGAACGCAGGGACCTGTTCCGGCGCGAGCTCCTGGCCGCCCTCAGGATCCTCGAGGAGGACCACCTTCCGCGCGACGAGCTCAAGGGCTCCTGGGCCGGCGCCATGGGGCAGACGCAGTTCATGCCGTCGAGCTTCCTCGCCCATGCGGTCGACGGCGACGGCGACGGGCGGCGCGACATTTGGCGTTCCACGCCCGACGTCCTCGCCTCGATCGGCCACTTCCTCGCACAGTCGGGCTGGAAGCCGGGCCTACCCTGGGGCTTCGAGGCGGTCCTGCCGGACGGGCTCGACCTGTCCGTTCACGACCGCGACTTCGCCGAATGGGCACGGCTCGGCATCCGCCGCGCCGACGGCTCGCCCATGCCGCGAGGCGGGCTCGGCCGCCTCTTCCTGCCGGCCGGGATCGGCGGGCCGGCCTTCCTGCTGGCCGACGAGAACTGGGAGGCGATCCGCGCCTACAACACCTCGGACGCGTATGCGCTCGCGATCGGGCTCCTGTCGGACCGGATCGGCGGCGGGCCGCCACTCTCCCGCGCCTGGCCGACCGGCGCGGGATTGACCGGAGACGAGCGGCGCGAGCTGCATCGCCGGCTCACATCCCTCGGCTTCTACAGGGGCACGCCGGACGGGAAATTCGGGGCGCAGACGCGTGATGCCGTACGCCGGTTCCAGCTCTCGCGCGGTCTCCTGCCCGACGGCTACGCCAACCGGCGGGTGCTGGAGGCGCTGCGCCGGCCATGACCGCCGACCGGCATCCCTGATCCTTTGATCTTGTGCGAACAAGTTCAAATGACAACATGATTAAGCAGTCCTTAGTTAAACTTTGAACCGACCACCGAATTTCAGCTGGAATTAAGCGGTCTTATCCAGACTCCGCCCGAGCACGGGGGAGAGTTGGGTGAGCGTTCGGCTGCGGATCTTCGGCGGTTTCTTCTCGGTCCTATTCCTCACCATTGCAGTGGCCGCGGTGGGCTGGCGGAGCCTCTCGAGTTTCTCGGCCGGGGCCGACCAGGCGGTGTTGGCACAGACGCTCAGCGGCCAGAGCAGCCAGCTGGCGCTCGCAGCGGAACGAGCGCTTGCCGGCGGCAGGGCGAAGGACGATCCGCAGGTGCGCGCGGCGCTGACCGCGGTCCGCGGCTCGATCGCCCGGCTCGCGGCAAGCCCCGGCGCCGCCATCGCCGAGGCGGCGGCCAGAATGAACAAGGCACTCGACGCCTTCGAGTCCGGCCTCACCGGCCTCACCGACCGCCAGGGAACGAAGGCCGCGATGCAGCGGGCGCACAAGGCGCTGGTGGACGAGTTCCAGACCGCCGCGCGCGAGATCGCGATGGCGCAGGAGGAGAGCCTGGCCGCCGCCGTGAAGAGCTCCGCGGAGGGAACGGCCCAGCAGATCGCCCTCAACACGCTGGCGAGCAACCTCGCCCACGTGAACCGCTCGGTCTACCAGATGCGCGCATCCGAAGCCGCGCTCCTGCGGGACGGCGAGCAGCGGATCCAGGCGGATCGGGCGGCCAATCTCGTCGGCGTCGTCCTGCGCAGGGTCGCCCAGGCCCCCGCCTTCAAGGACGGGGCCGAAAAGGCGCTCGCGGCGCTCGAGCCCTATCGCGCCGCGATCAAGGGGATCGCGAGCCCCGAGGAGATGCAGGGGCTGGGCGATGCCGGCCGCGCCCTGCAGGACGCGCTCCAGGCCATCGACGGCCAGATCCTGAACCAGCAAAGCAGCGTCCAGACGCGGCTGGAGGAGGCGCGCGACCGCATCTCGCTCGGCACGGAGCTCCTCACGCTCAGCTCGACCGCGATCGTCGCGGCCCAGACGGCGCAAGCGGAGGAGCTTGAGCTCATTCGAACGGGCAACGAGGCCGCCGCGACCGCCATGGACGCGGCCGCCGCGACGCTCGCCAAGGCCGCGCTCGACATCTACTACAAGATCGACAAGGCCGGGCAGCACAAGGTGATCGAGGGCCTGCTCGGCAAGATCACCGAGTACCGCAACAGCATTCCCGAGATCCTGGACGCCAACGCGGCCGAGCAGGAGCTGCGGACCGAGCTGTCGCGCTCGGTCGCCAAGGTCGCGAGCGAGGCCCAGGAGGTCGCAGCCCGCGAGCTCGCCGGCATCGAGACGGCCCGCACCAGCGCGCTCTGGCTGCTCGGCGGCGGGGTTCTCCTGGCCATCGCGATCGGCCTCGTCCTCGCCCTCCTGGTCGGGCGCAGCATCACGCTCCCGGTCAAGCGGCTCGTGGACGCCATGCGCCGGCTCGCCTCCGGGGACCACGAGGCGGCGGTCCCGGGCACGGAGCGCCGGGACGAGATCGGCGAGATGTCCAGGGCCGTCCTGACCTTCAAGGAGGCCGCGATCGAGAAGCTGCGCCTGGAACGGGAAAGCGCCGAGCAGGCCGCGGCGGCGGAAGCCGAGCGGATGCGGAACGAGGAGGCCCGCGAGCGGCAGGCCGCGGAACAGCAGGCCGTGGTCGATGCCCTGGCGGAGGGGCTGGAGAACCTGTCGAAGGGCGACCTGACCTTCCGGCTCGAGCGGCGCTTCGCGGCCGAGTACGAGAAGCTGCGCACCGACTTCAACGCCGCGATGGCAGAGCTGCAGGAGACCATGCGGGTCGTGGCCGGCAATGCGGAAGGCATCCGCTCAGGCGCCGGCGAGGTGAGCCAGGCGGCGGACGACCTCTCAAGGCGCACCGAGCAGCAGGCGGCCTCGCTGGAGGAGACCGCGGCCGCGCTCGACGAGATCACCGCGACCGTCCGCAAGACCGCCGAAGGCGCGAGCCACGCCCGCGAGGCCGTGGCCGCCGCCTCCGGCGACGCCGAGCGCTCCGGCGCGGTCGTGCGCGAGGCGGTCGCCGCGATGGGCGAGATCGAGAAATCCGCCAAGGAGATCTCGCAGATCATCGGCGTCATCGACGAGATCGCCTTCCAGACGAGCCTGCTCGCGCTGAATGCCGGTGTCGAGGCGGCCCGCGCGGGCGAGGCGGGCAAGGGCTTCGCGGTCGTGGCCTCCGAGGTCCGCGGCCTCGCCCAGCGCTCGGCCGACGCCGCCAAGCGGATCAAGGCCCTTATTTCAACCTCGGGCGCGCAGGTGGCCTCCGGCGTGGAGCTCGTGGCCGAGACGGGCAGGAGCCTGGAGCGGATCGTGGCACAGGTCGGCGAGATCAACGGCATCGTGGCCGAGATCGCCGCCTCGGCCCGCGAGCAGTCGACCGGCCTCGCCGAGGTGAACACGGCCATCAACCAGATGGATCAGGTGACGCAGCAGAACGCCGCCATGGTCGAGCAATCGACCGCCGCGAGCCACTCGCTCGCCCGCGAGGTCGACGAGCTCGCCCGGCTGATCGGCCGGTTCAGGACTGAAGAGACCCGTGCGCAGTCTCCCCGGCCCGTTCCGGCCGCCCGTCCGGCCCCGGTCACCCGGAGCGCACCGCCGGCCGCTTCCGTCCGGGGCAACACGGCCCTGAGCCTCGAACCCTCCAACGACGAGGGCTGGGAGGAGTTCTGATCTCCTCCTCTGCCGTCACAGGGGCAGGACGCTCCCGCCCATGAGGGCCGTATCGATCGCGCGGGCCGCCTGCCGGCCCTCGCGGATCGCCCAGACGACCAGGGACTGGCCGCGCCGCATGTCGCCCGCGACCCAGACCTTCTCGCGCGAGGTCCGGTAGTCGCGGTCGTCGGCCAGCACGTTGCCGCGGCGGTCGCGGTCGACCGCGGCCTCGGCGAGGAGGCCCTCCTCCTTCGGGCCGGAGAAGCCGATCGCCAGGAAGACGAGTTCGGCGGGGAGCACGAACTCGGTGCCCGCGATCGGCTGGCGCTTCTCGTCGACGCGGGCGCAGACCACGCCCGTGACGCGTCCTTTCTTCCCCTCGATCCGGAGGGTGGCGGCCTGGAACTCGCGCTCGGCGCCCTCGGCCTGGCTCGAAGAGGTCCGCATCTTGGTCGGCCAGTAGGGCCAGACGGTCAGCTTGTCCTCGCGCTCGGGCGGCTTCATGCGGATGTCGAGCTGCGTCACCGAGAGCGCGCCCTGCCGGAAGGACGTGCCGATGCAATCGGACGCGGTGTCGCCGCCGCCGATCACCACGACATGCTTGCCGGCCGCGTGAATCTGCTCCTCGTCGCTCACGTCCTCGCCGCCGAGTCGCCGGTTCTGCTGCACCAGGAAGGGCATGGCGAAGTGGACGCCGTGGAGCTCCTGCCCGGGCAGCTTCGGGTCGCGCGGCGCCTCGGCGCCGCCGGTCAGGAGGACGGCCTCGAACTCCTCCTCGAGCGAGGCGAGCGTGCGCGTCACCCCGATATCCTGGCCGTAATGGAAGACCACGCCTTCGGCCTGCATCTGCGCGATGCGGCGGTCGATATGGTGCTTCTCCATCTTGAAGTCGGGGATGCCGTAGCGGAGCAGGCCGCCGGCCTTCGGCTCCCGCTCGAAGACATGCACCTCGTGCCCGACCCGCGCGAGCTGCTGCGCTGCGGCCATGCCGGCCGGCCCCGACCCGACGATCGCGACGCGCCTGCCTGTCCTGATCTCGGCCGGCTCCGGCTTGATCCAGCCGCTCTGCCAGGCCTTGTCGGCGATCGCCTGCTCGATCGTCTTGATGGTGACCGGCTGGTTCTCGAGGTTCAGCGTGCAGGCTTCCTCGCAGGGTGCGGGACAGATGCGGCCGGTAAATTCCGGGAAGTTGTTGGTCGAGTGCAGGTTGCGCTGCGCCTCGAACCAGTCATCCTGGAAGACGAGGTCGTTCCAGTCCGGGATCTGGTTGTGGACCGGGCAGCCGGTCGGGCCGTGGCAGAAGGGGATGCCGCAATCCATGCAGCGCGCCGCCTGCTTGCGCAGGTCGCCGTCGTCGAGCGGCAGCGTGAACTCGCGGAAATGCCGGATGCGGTCGGCGGCGAGCTGGTACTTCTGCTCCTGCCGGTCGTATTCGAGAAAGCCTGTGACCTTGCCCATACCCACACGTCCTGTACCCGGCCCGCTCGCGCGGGCTACGGCCGAAGCCAGTTCTCGACCGTGAGCCCAGGCACACGGCTGAATTCGCTCATGTTGTCCGTCACCAGGACGCTGCCGTCGTGCAGCGCCTGGGCGGCGATCCAGAGATCGTTCGCCCCGATGGGCGTGCCGCATCGATCGAGATCGGCGCGGAGATCGGCGTAGATCCGGTCCGCCGGCGCAGCGAACGGCACCACCTCTAGCGGCCTGATAACCTCGTCGAAGTTGCTCGCCAGACGCGACGAGCCAGATTTTGCCACTCCGAAACGGAGCTCCGCCGCCACGATGATGCTCGTGTAGACGGAGTCCGGCCCGACCTCCTCGATCCGTTGCCGGATCACACCCCGAGGATTTCGCATCGCATCCGAGAGAATGTTCGTGTCGAGCAGGTAGCGGCTCACAGGTCGACCGCCTCGGGAAGCGGATCATCGAACTCAGGCCAGGGATCCTCGACCGGTTCAAGGCGGTCGAGAACCTCCAGCAGCGTCTCTTTCCGGGTCGGCTCGATCACGAGTCGACCACCTTCCTCCTGCCGCATGACGGCCTCATTTCCCGGCAGCTCGAATTCCTTCGGAATCCGGACGGCCTGGCTGCGGCCGTTCCGGAACAGGCTCACCTTTCGCTCCAGCATGGCCGACCTCCGATTGGCATATGCCAGAGCATATGCCGCAGATTTCTCCCCTACAACGGCCGTCTACTCGGCTGCCTGCAGCATCCGCCCGCGCTCCATCTCGCGGATGGCCCGGCGGTATTCGACGGGCATGACCTTGACGAACCTCGTCCGGTACTCGGCCCAGTTGTCGAGGATCGCCTTGGCCCGCGCCGAATCCGTATAGGCGACGTGGTTCTTCAGCAGCGAGGTGAGACGCTCCTCGTCGCCGCGCGACATATCGGCCAGGATGTCGATCCGGCCCTTGGTCTCGAGGTCCCCGGACTGGTGGAAGCGCTGCATCAGGTCTTCCTCCTCCTCCACCGGCTCGAGGTCGACCATGGAGAGGTTGCAGCGCTTGGCGAAGGTGCCGTCCTCGTCGAGCACATAGGCGATGCCGCCCGACATGCCGGCCGCGAAGTTGCGCCCGGTCTGGCCGATCACCACGACCACGCCGCCGGTCATGTATTCGCAGCCGTGATCGCCCGTGCCTTCGACGACGGCGATCGCGCCCGAGTTGCGCACCGCGAAGCGCTCGCCCGCGACGCCGCGGAAATAGCACTCGCCCGAGATCGCACCGTAGAGGACGGTGTTGCCGACGATGATCGAGCGCTCGGCCACCGCCCTGCTCCCGGCCGGCGGCCGGATGATCAGCTTGCCGCCGGACAGGCCCTTGCCGACATAGTCGTTCGCCTCGCCCTCCAGCGAGAGCGTGACGCCCGCCGCGAGCCAGGCGCCGAAGCTCTGGCCGGCCGTGCCGCGAAGCTTCACCGTGATCGTGTCGTCCGGGAGCCCGGCATGGCCGTGCGCCTTGGCCACCTCGCCCGACAGCATGGCTCCGACCGCCCGGTCGACATTGCCCACCTTCGCGTCGATCGCGACCGGGCCGCCGCCCTCGATGGCGGAGCGCGCCTGCGCGATCAGCTCGAGGTCCAGCACCTTGTCGATCGGATGGTGCTGCCGCTCGACATGGCGGATCGCGATCTGCGGCCCGACCTCGGGCTTGTGGAACATGCGCGAGAAGTCGAGGCCCTTGGCCTTCCAGTGATCGATCGCCCTCTGCTGGTCGAGGAAGTCGGAGCGGCCGACGAGCTCGTCCACGCTCGCGACGCCGAGCGAGGCCATCAGCTCGCGCACCTCCTCGGCCACGAAGAACATGTAGTTGATCACATGCTCGGGCTGGCCCTTGAAGCGCTTGCGCAGCACCGGGTCTTGGGTCGCGACCCCGACCGGACAGGTGTTCAGGTGGCACTTGCGCATCATGATGCAGCCGGCCGCGATGAGCGGCGCCGTCGAGAAGCCGACCTCGTCCGCCCCGAGCAGGAAGGCGATCAGCACGTCGCGGCCCGTGCGGATGCCGCCATCGGCCTGCAGGGCGACGCGGCCGCGCAGCTTGTTGAGCACGAGCGTCTGCTGCGTCTCGGCGAGACCCATCTCCCAGGGCGAGCCGGCATGCTTGATGGAGGTCAGCGGCGCGGCGCCCGTCCCACCCTCGTAGCCCGAGATCGTGATGTGGTCGGCGCGGGCCTTGGCGACGCCCGCCGCGACCGTGCCGACGCCGACCTCCGAGACGAGCTTCACGGAGACGTCGGCGGCCGGGTTCACGTTCTTCAGGTCGAAGATCAGCTGGGCCAGATCCTCGATCGAATAGATGTCGTGATGCGGCGGCGGCGAGATCAGGCCGACGCCCGGCGTCGAATGCCGGACCTTGGCGATCTTGGCGTCCACCTTGTGACCGGGAAGCTGGCCGCCCTCGCCGGGCTTGGCGCCCTGCGCGACCTTGATCTGCATCACGTCCGAATTGACGAGGTACTCGGTCGTGACGCCGAACCGGCCCGACGCGACCTGCTTGATGGCCGAGCGCTTCGAGCGCCCGTCCGGCAGCCTGCGGAAGCGTTCCGGCAGCTCGCCGCCCTCGCCCGTGTTCGACTTGGCCCCGATCTGGTTCATGGCCAGCGCGAGCGTCTCGTGCGCCTCCTTCGAGATCGAGCCGTAGGACATCGCCCCCGTCGAGAAGCGCTTCACGATAGAGGCGGCGGGCTCCACCTGGTCGAGCGGCAGCGGCGAGCGGCCGATCTCGGCGGCGTCCTTGATACGGAACAGGCCGCGCACCGTGCGGAAGCGGTTCTCGCCCTCGTTCACGAGCCGGGCGAATTCGCGGTAGCGGTCCTCGGCGTTGAGCCGGACCGCGTGCTGCAGCGCCGCGACGGTGTCCGGGCTCCAGACATGCGCCTCGCCGCGCAGGCGATAGGCGTATTCGCCGCCGATATCGAGCGTGTTCCGCAGGACGGGCGAGTCGCCGAACGCGTCGGAGTGCCGGCGCACCGTCTCCTCCGCGATCTCGGCCAGGCCGACCCCCTCGATCGTGGTCGCGGTGCCGAAGAAATACTTCTCGACGAGGTCCGACCGGAGCCCCACGGCGTCGAAGATCTGCGCGCCGCAATAGGACTGGTAGGTCGAGATACCCATCTTCGACATGACCTTGAGCAGGCCTTTGTCGATGGACTTAATGTAGCGGTAGACGATCTCCTTCTCGTCGACCTGCTCGGGCAGGTCGTCCTTCATGGCGAGCAGGGTCTCGAAGGCGAGATAGGGGTTGATCGCCTCGGCGCCGTAGCCGGCGAGGCAGGCGAAATGGTGCACCTCGCGCGGCTCGCCGGTCTCCAGCACGAGCCCCACGGAGGTGCGCAGGCCGCGCCGGATCAGGTGGTGGTGCACCGCGGCCGTTCCCAGCAGCGCCGGGATCGGGATGCGGTCCGGCCCGACCGCGCGGTCGGACAGGACGATGATGTTGTAGCCGCCATGCACGGCCGCCTCCGCCCGGTCGCAGAGGCGCTCGAGCGCGCCCTCGAGCCCGGCCGCGCCGAGCTCGACCGGGTAGGTCATGTCCAGGGTCTTGGTGTCGAACCGGTCCTCGAAATGGCCGATGGAGCGGATCTTCTCCAGGTCCTCGTTGGTGAGGATGGGCTGGCGCACCTCGAGCCGCTTCTTGCGGGACGTGCCCTCGAGATCGAGGATGTTCGGCCGCGGGCCGATGAAGGACACCAGGCTCATCACGAGCTCCTCGCGGATCGGGTCGATCGGCGGGTTCGTGACCTGCGCGAAGTTCTGCTTGAAATAGGTGTAGAGGAGCTTGGACTTCTGCGACAGCGCCGAGATCGGCGTGTCGTTGCCCATGGAGCCGACCGCCTCCTGGCCGGTCACGGCCATGGGCGCCATCAGGAGCTTGAGGTCTTCCGACGTGTAGCCGAAGGCCTGCTGGCGATCGAGGAGCGAGACATCCGTGCGCGGCTGCCGCGGCTCGACCTTGCGCAGGTCCTCCAGGACGATCTGCGTGCGCCGCAGCCATTCCTTGTAGGGATGGGCCGTCGCGAGCTCGCGCTTGATCTCCTCGTCCTCGACGATGCGCCCCTGCTCCAGGTCGATGAGGAGCATGCGGCCGGGCTGCAGCCGCCACTTCTGGACGATCTTCTCTTCCGGAATCGGCAGAACGCCGGCCTCGGAGGCGAGCACGACGAGCCCGTCCTCGGTGACCAGGAAGCGGGCCGGGCGAAGGCCGTTGCGGTCGAGCGTCGCGCCGATCTGCCTGCCATCGGTGAACACGATCGCGGCCGGGCCGTCCCAGGGCTCCATCAGGGCGGCGTGGTACTCGTAGAAGGCGCGCCGGTCCTCGTCCATGAGCGGGTTGCCGGCCCAGGCTTCCGGGACCAGCATCATCATGGCGTGCGGGAGCGAGTAGCCGCCGCGCAGGAGGAACTCGAGCGCGTTGTCGAAACAGGCGGTGTCCGACTGGCCCTCGTAGGAGATCGGCCAGAGCTTCGAGATGTCGTTGCCGAAAAGCTCAGAATCGACGCTCGCCTGCCTCGCCGCCATCCAGTTCACGTTGCCGCGCAGCGTGTTGATCTCGCCGTTATGCGCGACGAAGCGGTAGGGATGCGCGAGGCGCCAGGACGGGAAGGTGTTGGTGGCGAAGCGCTGGTGGACGAGCGCGATGGCGCTCTCGAAGCGCGGATCGGCGAGGTCCCTGTAGTACCGCCCGAGCTGGGTCACCAGGACCATGCCCTTGTAGACGATCGTGCTGGCCGAAAGGCACACGGGGTAGAACTTCGAGAGCCCGGCATCCCCGCGGGTATAGACGGCGTTCGAGATCACCTTCCGCAGGATGAAAAGCTGACGCTCGAAGGTGTCGAGGTTCTCGACGGGCTTGGGCGAACCGATGAAGATCTGCCGGTGCCGCGGCTCCGTCGCGGCGACCGACGGGCTGAGGTCTTCCGACCGCACCGGCACGTCGCGCCAGCCCAGCAGCGTCAGGCCCTCGCTCTCGACGGCGGCCGTGACGATCTCCTCCACGGCCCGGAACGCCTCGGGGTCGCGCGGCATGAAGAAATGGCCGATGCCGTGATGTCCGGGCTGCGGAAGCTGGATGCCGAGGGCGGCACATTCCTCGGCGAAGAAGCCGTGCGGGATCTGGACCAGGATGCCGCACCCGTCGCCCATGGTCGGGTCGCCCCCGACGGCGCCGCGATGGTCGAGGTTCAGGAGGATCTGCAGCCCCTGCTCGACGATGGCGTGGCTCTTCCTGTTCTTCATGTCGGCGATGAAGCCGACGCCGCAGGAATCCCGCTCCGTCCCCGGGTGGTAGAGGCCCTCGGCTTCCGGCATGGCCGGATCGCGCGGGACGAGAGGCGCCGCAAGCGCCTGCTCCCGAGCCTCGGGGCCTTCGATGCCGTTCAGATGCGCGCCCATCACGTTTCCTGCATCCGCCTGCCGCATGGCAAACACCAGACTCGCGGCGGCGATCCCGCCCGAATGCAAGAAACTGCCCGGACGTTCGCTGCCCTCTTCCTCTTGGGGCGGCCGCGTCCCGTCTCGCGCCCGCTCCCGCGGGCGTCTCGCCGGCTGCCTAGCCCGCGCGCACCCGCATCGCCCGCTCGGCGCGGGCGTCGATCACGTCTCGTTTTTTCGTAGCCACGCGTGTCACGGGACGAAAGCCTTGGCGACCGAAGCCGGGTTTTGGACAGCACCACTGTCCTAGTTTCGAACGTGACAGATTTGAGTTGCGAGCACAAGCGTCACGTGGACCGAACCGCGCTGCGCGCGCTCCTATCGGAACGTCGCCGCGACAAGCCGGCCGATGGCGGCGTGGGCCTCGTTCAGCCGGGCCGTGCTGGCCTTCGAGCCGGTCATGTAGGAGGCGATCAGGACGGGCGTCCCGTCCGGCTTGACGGCGACCGCGACATCGTTCGCCGTCCCGTTCCCGCCGGAGCCGGTCTTGTCTCCGGCTGTCCAGTCCTTCGGCAACCCGGCCCTGAGCCGCGCCGCGCCGGTCCGGCTCGCCCGCATCCAGCGCAGCAGGCGCTCGCGGGAATGGGGCGCGAGCGCGTCGCCGATCAGGATCCGGCGCATCGTCTCGAGCTTCGCGGCCGGGGTCGTCGTGTCGCGCGGATCGCCCGGCGCAGCCTCGTTGAGCTGGGGCTCGGTCCGGTCGAGCCGGGTGAGGTCGTCCCCGAGCGAGCGCAGGTAGCCGGTCAGCCCTGCAGGCCCGCCGAAGCTCGCAAGAAGCAGGTTCCCGGCGGTGTTGTCGCTCACCACGACGGCGGCCTCGCAGAGCTCGGCCAGCGACATGCCCTGTCCGTGGGTGCGGTCCTTCGTGACGGGCGAATAGGTGACGAGATCGTCCGGGCCGAAGAGGATGCGCCGATCCAGATCCTCGTCGCCGCGGTCGACCCGGGCGAGCACGAGGGCCGCGGCCAGCATCTTGAAGGTGCTGGTCAGCGCAAACCGCTCGTCGGCCCGGTGCAGGATGCGCTGCCGCGACCCGCCGTCGAGCGCCGCCACCCCGATCCTGCCTCCGAGCCCGGCCTCGATCGCCGCGATCTCGGCGGCCGCATCCCGTGGGGATGACGCCCGGCCGGGCCCGGCCGCGAGCGGGATCGCGACGAGCATTCCACCCTGCAGCGCGGCGCGGCGCGTGGGCCTTGGTTGCATCGGACGGCTCCCGATCGGCGGAGGGGTGCCTTATAAGCCCGGAACGCAGCCAGCTCTATCCAGGACAGCCCGTGATCCCTCTCAACTTCGCCAGCGACAACGTCGCGGGCGCAAGCAGGCCCGTGCTCGATGCACTCGTCGCGGCCAATGCCGGTCCGATGCCGGCCTATGGCGCGGACCCGATCACGGGGCGGGTCGCCGAAGCCTTCGTCGAGCTGTTCGAGCGGGAGGTGGAGGTGCTGCTCGTCGCCACCGGCACGGCCGCGAACGCGCTGGCGCTCTCGGCGGCGCTCTCGCCCTGGGGCCTGTGCCTCTGCCACGAGGAGGCGCATGTGATCGACGACGAATGCGGCGCGCCGGAATTCTTCAGCCACGGCGCGAAGCTTCTCGGCCTCCCCGGCGCCGGCGGGAAGATCGGCGCCGATGCGGTGGCCGCTGCGGCGGACGCCCTGCCACGGCACGAGAAGCAGATGCCGGCGGAGATCGTCTCGATCTCGCAGGCGACCGAATGCGGGCTCGTCTACACGCCCGACGAGATCGCCGCGCTGGGGGAGGCTGCGCATGCGCGGGGCCTGAAGCTCCACATGGACGGGGCGCGCTTCGCGAACGCTCTCGTGAGCCTCGGCGCGAAACCGGCCGAGATGACCTGGCGGCGCGGGGTCGACATCCTGTCCTTCGGCGGCACGAAGAACGGCTGCCTCGCGGCGGAGGCGGTCGTCGTGTTCGACCCGGACCTTGCCGGCACGCTGCGGCGGCGGCGCAAGCGCGCCGGCCACACCCTGTCCAAGGGCCGGCTGCTCGCGGCGCAGTTCGAGGGCTACCTCGCGCAGGGTCACTGGCTCGAGAACGCGCGGCACGCCAATGCCATGGCGGCCCGGCTCGCGGCCGGGCTCGCCGCGGTGCCGGGCGTGCGGCTCGCCTGGCCCTGCGAGGCGAACGAGGTCTTCCCGATCCTGCCGAAGCGCGTCGACGCGGCGCTCCGGACGGCCGGGGCGGTCTACCATCCCTGGTCGGCGAAGAGCCTGCCGGCCGGAGAGGCGGTCGGGCCCGACGAGGTCCTGGTCAGGCTGGTGACCGCGTTCGACACCCGGCCGGAGAGCGTGGAGGCGCTGCTCGCGGCGGCCCGGCAGGGGGCGTGAGGGCGGGAGCTTACCAATTTGTAAGCTCGCCGCCGCAGCCGCGCCCCAATCCGCCGCGAGTCTCGCGGCATTCCACCGGAAGCGGATGAATGCGTAACCTGAAGTCCCTGCTGATCGCCGGCGCCGCGCTCGCCGGCCTCGCATCGCCCGCCGCCGCGCAATGGTATGGCGGGACCTATTACAACGCGCCGCCGCCCCCCTATGGCTATGGCGGGCCCGCCTATGCCCGCCCGCTCCCGCGCGACCTGATCGTCGAGCGGCTGGAGGATCGGGGCTTCGAGGATATCGGCCGGCCGCGTTTCGACGGCTCGGTCTATGTCGTGGAGGCGACGAGCCGCCGCGGCGGCGCGGTCCGCCTCGTGCTCGACCCCTATGACGGGCGGATCCTGCGCCAGACGCCGCTGACGATCGCCCGTCTCGACGACGACGACCTCTTCGACATCGACGGATACCCGGCGCCGCGCAGCCGGAGCGTATCGCCGCCCCCCGAGATGCCGAACGCGCCGCGCTGGCGCCCGGGCGAGCCCGAGCCGGTCCCGGGCCGCCAGGCCGCAAGGCCCGTCGCGCCCGAGCTCGACCCGCCCTCCCCGGCGCGGCGGACCCGCCCGGCCGATCCGCGGCTCGCCCCGGACAGCCCGGCCGCCTCCCGTCCGGCCGAGCCGGAGCCCCGGCGCGAAGCCAGGCGCCCCGCCGGTCCCGAGCCAGGCCTGCCGTCGGGCGGAGTGGACGGCGTCAACCCGGACGCCCGCCGTGCGGCGAAGCCCGCGCCGAAGCCGAAGGCGGATGTGGCGGCCAGGCCCGAGAAGCCTGCCGAGCCGCAGGCCCCCGCCGCCCGGACCTCGCCTGCCGCCCCGGCGCCGAGCACCGCGACCAAGCCGGATGCGACGCCGGCCGCACCCGGCCCCGCGACGGCCGAGGCGGGCGAACGCAGGCCCGTCCGGGTCATCGAGGGCGTGACGCCCATGAACAGCGGCCAGCAGAGCACCCCGCCGCCGCAGAACAACGAGGCGGGTCCGAAGCCGGACGCGCCCGCCCAGACGAACTGACGCGCCCGCAGGCGCGGCCCGACCCGCGCCTGCGGGGAGTGACTTCGCTGATGGGCGAGGTCGGCGGCGATGGCGCCATGTGGTTTCGATCCGCGCTCCCGCGAGGGAGCGACGCGAGACGACCCGTGTCATCGCACGCCTCCAACTCGTTTCGATCCGCGCCCCCGTGAGGGAGCGACCCGCCTCGCGCGAGCCGGCCGGGAGCTGGTTGTTGTTTCGATCCGCGCCCCCGTGAGGGAGCGACGCCCGGATCGCGAGTGCGAGCAGGAGCGGATAGCGTTTCGATCCGCGCTCCCGTGAGGGAGCGACCCCCCGCGCGTCCGCACGAACGTCACCGCGAACCTGTTTCGATCCGCGCTCCCGTGAGGGAGCGACTTCGGAGGGCGCGGAGGATCAGGGTTGGATTGGCCTTGCGGTTTCGATCCGCGCTCCCGTAAGGGAGCGACCGAGGTCTGGGGAATCGGGCCCGCATCCCAGGCGTTTCGATCCGCGCTCCCGTGAGGGAGCGACGCCCGACGTGAGCGTGATGGTGCCATCGGCATAGATGTTTCGATCCGCGCTCCCGTGAGGGAGCGACTCGTCGAGCGAGACGGGCTCCGTGAACCAGTGGTCGTTTCGATCCGCGCTCCCGTGAGGGAGCGACACCCGCCCGGGCGCGTTGCGCAGGAGCGCGGCGAAGTTTCGATCCGCGCCCCCGTGAGGGAGCGACGGACAGGCCGATCTTCTCGGCGGCCTCCGCGGTGTTTCGATCCGCGCCCCCGTGAGGGAGCGACACCCCGGGGGCGCCGAGATGAGCGCCGAGGAACGAGTTTCGATCCGCGCCCCCGTGAGGGAGCGACCGTGGCCCTCCGTGCCGTTCTTCTTGCCGCGCCAGTTTCGATCCGCGCCCCCGTGAGGGAGCGACAGAACAGCGCGTATTCGACCATGCTGTCGCCGGAGTTTCGATCCGCGCTCCCGTGAGGGAGCGACGACCCCGACCCAGCGCTCGCGCCATTGCGCGGTGGTTTCGATCCGCGCTCCCGTGAGGGAGCGACTGGTCGCGCTCCACGCTGCCGTCGTCCGCGATCTGTTTCGATCCGAGCTCCCGTGAGGGAGCGACGCGTCCCGTCCGGGACGCCGGGCAGGAGCGCCGCGTTTCGATCCGCGCTCCCGTGAGGGAGCGACAGGCAGCCGCCGAGCACGAAGCCTGCCCCCAGCACGTTTCGATCCGCGCTCCCGTGAGGGAGCGACGGCGGAGGTGGCGCGCCTCCTCTCGCACGGCCCTGTTTCGATCCGCGCTCCCGTGAGGGAGCGACAGGGCTGCAGTCGGTCGCGCCAGAGGTGGTTGAGTTTCGATCCGCGCTCCCGTGAGGGAGCGACCAGGGCGTCGTAGCCGGGCTTCGACATCCTGATCCGGTTTCGATCCGCGCTCCCGTGAGGGAGCGACTGCTGCAGGCGCGCGCCGTGTCCGACCCGATCAAGTTTCGATCCGCGCTCCCGTGAGGGAGCGACAAGACCGACGCTCCCGACCTGCAGATGATCGTCGTTTCGATCCGCGCTCCCGTGAGGGAGCGACGGGATCGCGGCGAGATCCACGAGGAGCTCGAATGGTTTCGATCCGCGCTCCCGTGAGGGAGCGACGAAGTTCGGGCGTGTGATGGGGGAGCGTTTCCAGTTTCGATCCGCGCTCCCGTGAGGGAGCGACGGGATCGCGGCGAGATCCACGAGGAGCTCGAATGGTTTCGATCCGCGCTCCCGTGAGGGAGCGACGAAGTTCGGGCGTGTGATGGGGGAGCGTTTCCAGTTTCGATCCGCGCTCCCGTGAGGGAGCGACGGCCAGCGACAGAGTGTTCACCATCACGCCCATGTTTCGATCCGCGCTCCCGTGAGGGAGCGACCCGCCAATCCCCGCCAAATATCGACAGATTGAGGAGTTTCGATCCGCGCTCCCGTGAGGAAGCGACTGACGTCGCATTTGCCCGTGCCGAGCTCCTGCGAGTTTCGATCCGCGCTCCCGTGAGGGAGCGACAGCGGCAGTTGCGATACCAGCGCGACAACCGCGAGTTTCGATCCGCGCTCCCGTGAGGGAGCGACCTGCGCCGACGGCAGACCGTGTCGCGATCCTGCTGTTTCGATCCGCGCTCCCGTGAGGGAGCGACGCGTGGCGGCGGGCGGCGTTGCGCGCGTCGGTTCTGTTTCGATCCGCGCTCCCGTGAGGGAGCGACCACCGCTTCGCAACGCGCGTCCCGTTCTCGCTCCTGTTTCGATCCGCGCTCCCGTGAGGGAGCGACGTGGTGCCCATCTATGACGGGAAGCGGAGCCCCTGGTTTCGATCCGCGCTCCCGTGAGGGAGCGACGAGCGCCCGGCCGGCGGTGTCCACGACGACCGTCTTGTTTCGATCCGCGCTCCCGTGAGGGAGCGACGCTGGAGCGCGAGCGCAAACAATACGCCAATACCGTTTCGATCCGCGCTCCCGTGAGGGAGCGACCCTGCGCGACATCCTGAACAAGTGGTGCGTCCGGGTTTCGATCCGCGCTCCCGTGAGGGAGCGACCGCGCTGGACGTAGCGGGCGAGGCCGTAGCAATCGTTTCGATCCGCGCTCCCGTGAGGGAGCGACACGGCGAGGGCCGCTACATCATCGGCAACCCGCAGTTTCGATCCGCGCTCCCGTGAGGGAGCGACATGTGGCCCAGGCGCGCGAGGCCTATGCCCTCATGTTTCGATCCGCGCTCCCGTGAGGGAGCGACGGGATCGCCTGGCGCGCGAGCTCGAGGCGGCGGAGTTTCGATCCGCGCTCCCGTGAGGGAGCGACTCCTCGACCGGCACGACGTCGCCAGCGGCATAGGAGTTTCGATCCGCGCTCCCGTGAGGGAGCGACTTGGCTCAATCACTCCCAAAGGGAGTGATCTATTGGTTTCGATCCGCGCTCCCGTGAGGGAGCGACCCGAGCTTGAGAACAAGGAGGCCGATACCGAGCAGTTTCGATCCGCGCTCCCGTGAGGGAGCGACGCCGGCCACGGCCATCGTGGTCAGGAGCCCGACGGGTTTCGATCCGCGCTCCCGTGAGGGAGCGACGAGCACCATCACCGCAACATGCACGTTGGAGGTGTTTCGATCCGCGCTCCCGTGAGGGAGCGACAGACATCGAAACCGATGTCCTCACACGCTTCGATGTTTCGATCCGCGCTCCCGTGAGGGAGCGACAGATCGAGCATCCCATTCCGGACGAGGCCATCGAGTTTCGATCCGCGCTCCCGTGAGGGAGCGACGGCGTGGTGTAGATCTGGCTGTTCACGCGGATCGTGTTTCGATCCGCGCTCCCGTGAGGGAGCGACGCGCCAGTCGCGACGTGCCTTCGCGCCTGAACGCGAGTTTCGATCCGCGCTCCCGTGAGGGAGCGACCTGGAGATGGGCGGGCCCACTGGTTCAAGCGTGTGGTTTCGATCCGCGCTCCCGTGAGGGAGCGACTCTCGACCGATGCCATTGCCCGCATCGGTGCCCTCGTTTCGATCCGCGCTCCCGTGAGGGAGCGACCGCCTGCCGCTACCATATTGGCAGGACATGCAAAATCGCCCTCGCCGCGCGAAACCCCGCGCCCGTGGCGCCGCTGCAAGGCCGCCAGGGCGGGCCGACGGCGGATTTGCCTTTGCGGATCGGGACTTGGCCTCCCCGCGAACCCTCGGCCTGCCTCGTGGCCGCTCCCGGTTCGCGCGGGTCAGAACAGGAGAGGCCCCTCGAGGTCGGGTGCGGGCTTGGCGCCGACATGCTCGACGCGCCTGCGCCCTTCCGCGCCGAGCCGGTAGAACCGGAGGCTGTCGACGGCCGGGTCGATTTCGGCCACGAGGCGCGCCCGCAGGGCCGTCCACTGCGCCGGGTCGACCTCGCATTCGAAGACCGAGTTCTGCACCCGCTGCCCGAAATCGAGGCAGGCGCGTGCGACGCGGCGGAGCCGGCGCCGCCCGATCTTCGTCTCGACGTTCACGTCGTAAGTCAAGAGCATGAGCATCGGCTATTTCCAGATGAAGGCGGGGTAGCCGTCGAGGTCGCCGCGCAGGGTGCGCGCGAGCAGCTGCGCCTGCACGTGCGCAAGCAGCCCGAGCGGCACCGCCTCGTCGAGAAAGGGATGGCGGAGCTCGTCGCGCTTGCGCTCCTGCCAGGCGACCAGGACCCGCCTGCGGGCTTCGTCGGTGAGCCGCACGCCGCCAGCCTCCTCCACGACGAAATCGTCCGCCGCGAGCTGCCGGCGGTTGACGAGGCTCAGCGCAAGGCGGTCCGCCAGCACGGGACGGAGCTCCTCCATCAGGTCGAGCGCGAGACTCGCGCGGCCCGGCCGGGCCGCGTGGAGGAAACCGACCTGCGGGTCGAGCCCATGCGCTTCCAGAGCCGAGCGGCAATCGTGGCCGAGCATGGCGTAGAGAAACGAGAGCAGTGCGTTCACTCGGTCGAGCGGCGGACGGCGGGAGCGCCCGCGGAACCGGAAGGCCTCCCCCTCGACGCGCAGCATGGCGTCGAAGCAGCCGAAATAGACCAGGGCCGCTTCGCCTTCGAGCCCGCGCAGGGTGTCGATCTCGGTCGCCGGCAGCGTGCGGCGAGCGACATCCGCCAGCCGGCGCTCGGCCGCTTCGAGCGCCTCCGCCTGCTCCCGGGGCAGGCCGGGCCCGTGGTCCCTCAGGGCACGCTGGATCACGACGCGCTGGTTGGCGGCCTTGCCGGCCACGATCCCGCGCACGATCGGCACGGCGCGAGCCGGATCGTCCGCCAGCCGGAACTGCGCCCGCCGCAGCAGCACGTTGCCGGTCCGGGGCCCTTCCACGCGGGCCAGGAAGCGGCCGTTCGGATCGAGATGCGACACCGTGATACCGGCCTCCGCGCAGGCCGCCAGCAGCGCCGGCGAGGCGCCTGGTCGCCCGAACGACACGATGCCGTCCAGCATGTGCAGCGGCGCCCGGCCGCGTTCCGTCCCCTCAACTTCGACGACGAGGTTCGCGCCGTCCTTGCGCAGCCAGGCGCCGTCGCTCGTCACGTAGATCGTGTTGAGCATCCGGCGCATGGACGGGCTCAGGCGGCGAGCTGGCGGGCGAGCCAGCGGGCGACGGAAGGCGGCTTCTGCAGCCGATCGGGCCGGCAGGCATCCTGGAGGGAGCAGCGGCGGCATCCCGGGATGCGCAGGGGCGGCGGTGTCCGGCCGGCCTGGATCATGGTCCGGGCTTGCGCCGCCACGCGGGCCGTGAGTTCGCGCAGGCCGTCGTCGAAGCTGACCGGACAGCGCCGGCGGGTCGCGCCGTAGAAGAGCGCGCCTTCGGGCACGGTGATGCCGAACATCTCCTCCAGGCAGATCGCCTGGGCGCAGAGCTGCACCTCGTCCGCCCGGTGCGCCTTCGGCCTGCCGCGCTTGTACTCGACCGGAAACGGCCGGCCGATCCGGCCCGGGCCGGCGCCGTGGAACTCGACGACATCGGCCTTGCCCGACACGCCGAGGGCGAAGGAGCGGATCGCGATGCCCCGCGCCACGCGCAGGCCCGGCCGGGTCTCGCCGCGTCCGTCATCCGGCCGCTCGTGCAGGAGACGCCCTTCCGCCGTGGCCCGATCCTCCGCCCAGATCTGCTCCACGTGGATCAGCGCGCATTGCCGCGGGCAGAACAGGTGGTGCTGCAGCGCCGAGAGGGGGATCAGCGCGTCCTCGGCGGCGGGGTCGGGGGTCGCAGCCATCTCCGAAGCGGAAGCTAACGTTCGATCACCTCTACGCCCTCCGGCAGTCCGTCCCGATCGATCCGGATGGCGTAATCCTCGAAGCGGCGGGCCGGCGGCCAGTTGGACGTGCGCGCATCGCCGACCTCGTGACTGTCGCCCTGGTACACGCGGTCGACCTTGACGCGGTCGAAGAGCGCGTGCGCCGGCGCGTTGCCGAGCGCCGAGGCATGCCTGAAGATCACCGTTCGGCGCTTGGCCATCTCGCCGCGCGCCGCCGATCGGTCGTGGTCGAACATGCCGTCGAGCGCCTCCCAGAGGAAGGCGAGGTCATCCTCCGAGAAGCCGGTCCGCTCCGCCAGCTTCGCGGAAACATAGCCGTGGGCCCGGTAGAGCCCGTAGGGGACGATGTATTTCCGGCCCATGGTGCGGTTCTCGCGCCGCTCGTCGCCCTCGCTCTCCTGCTCCCGCTTCGACTTCTCGTCCGGCGTGGTCGCGGCCATGCGGGTGATCGATATCTCCAGCGGCACGATCGGCTCGACAGAGGTCGCGAAGGAGAACTGCACCGGCCCGCGCACCTGACCGCAATTGATGCCGGTCGACATCACGGCCCCGAAGGTCCGCACGTCGAAGAAGTTCTCGCACATGAAGCCGCGCACCTTCGCGGCTTCCGCATCGTCCTTCGGGTTCAGCTTCTTCTCGGTCGCGACCTTGGCGTCGCCGGGCCGGGCGACCTTGTAGGCCTCCCGGTGCTTGTCGTTCAGGATGGCGCCCTCCGAGACATAGATCGCGTAACCGGTCTCTCCCGCTTTCGCGAGTTCGGCATAGTTGCGGACCTTCCGCTTGAGGCTGACGTCGCTGACGAGGCCGCGATTGGTCTCGGGGTCGAGCCGCGGCAGGTTGCCGGCATCCGGATCGCCGTTGGGATTGCCGTTCGTCACGTCGAAGAGAAGGACGAAGTCATAGCGGTTCGCGAGCGCGGTCATGCAGCGGTTTCCTCTACGGGGCTGGGCGCCGTCCCGGTTTCCTTGCGGCGGAAGAACTCGCTCTTCTGGTGGTAATAGCCGAGCGGGAACAGAGCCTGCTGGTCGGTGGAGAGAAAGGCCGGAAAGGGATCACGGTCCGGCCGGAGCCGCTCCATGATGGAGCTGAGCAGCTTCTCCAGGTTGACGGCCCGGCCCTTGCTGTCCTTGGCGATCTTGGCCAGGTGATTGGCCGAACCGCGGTCGAGCAGGGTGAACACCTTCCGGGGCGTCGCCGAAGCGGCCCCGTAGAATTTGTCCCGGATCGTGGCGTTCAGCCCCGGCAGAGCGTCGGTCTGGATCCGCTCGTAGGTCGCAAATAGCCGCCCGAGCAGGTAGCCGGGCTGATCGTTGTCGGGATCGAGCCCCACGGGCGCCTCCTTCTCGGTCATTCCGAAGTTTCGCATCAACACGGCCTTCAGCATGGCGGCGCGCAACGCATTCACGTCCTTGTCGGCCCGCATGCGCATGAGCAGCGTCGTCAGGAGGGTGAGCGGATAGGGTGTGCCGGCGAGGATCGCGCGCAGCCAATCCCCGGCGAGGTTGGGCGGGATGTTCTCGGTCTTGCGCAGGGTCGCCGTCTCCACGAGGCAGCGCCAGATGGACGGGCTCTCGTCGCGCGGCTTCGGCTCGATCCGCATCCGGTCCACATGCTCGGCGTAGCGCCGGACGATGACGCCGAACTCGTCGTCGAGCCAGAACCGGACAGACAGGCGGGCCGCGTTCGGCGCGAGGCCGAGCACGTGGAAGCGGACATGCTCGGCGAGACCGAGCCTGATCTCGCCCGGCCGCCCGGCCCGGATCTGGCGGAGCGCCGCGCGAAGCTTCTCGGCCTCACCGACCTCGTCCACGCGAGAGAAATCGCCGAGCACCATCTCGGCCATGCCGCGCGCCTCCTCGGCGCTCATCCCCTCCCCGAGCAGGGTGCGGAACATCCCTTCGAGCTCTGCGGCCAGATCTCCGCCGCTGCCGGCATCGGCCGCACTCGCATCCGCCCAGAACACGGTCGAGGCGTCGCCGATCTGGATGCGGTTGCGGCTGTCGCGCGCCAGGAACCGGTTCAGCGCGGTCGTATAGGCGAAGGCCGCCGCCTCCGAGACCGGCGCGTTGTCGCCCTGCTCGTGGCCGTAGGACGTGAAGGCGTCGAGGTTGAACGAGACGATGGAGGCGCCGGCTGTCTGCGCTCCCCAGACGCCCTTGATGGACGGGTGGAGGCGCGCCACAGGAGCGCGCTCGCCCGTGACCAGACACACGGCTTCCGGCCGGGCCCCGCCTTCGGACGAGACCCGCGCGACCAGCGCTCGCGCGGCTGGCCGGTCGTGGATGAACAGGTGGCGAAGGCGGTCGCTTTCCAGCACGAAAGCGACGTTCTGGTCGATCATCTCCTTCGGCCAGCCGAGCGCCTCGAACTGGCCCGGCGTCCAACGTTCCAGGAACAGCCTGAGCGCCGTCAGCCCGGCATCGTCGTTGCCCGCCAGTTTCTCGGCGTGGAGCTTGCGGAAGGCCGCATGTTCCTCGGCGGTTCTGCGGCCGCCCGCCGCCGTGACGCCGAGCGCGTAGGAGGTCTTGTCCCAGAGAAGGTTCGGCGCGATGCCGGAGGTGCGCTTGACGGGCTGCGGCACGCTCATCGGCAATGCGGCCGGCTTCCTCGCGGAACCTTGCTGCCGCGGGATCGGAAGGTGGGCCGGCGTGCCGTCCGGGTTGAGAGAGATCACGTAGCCGATCGGCTGGCTCGAATAGCCAGGCGGGGACTTGTCCGGAAGCCGCTCATAGGCTCTCGCGAGCGAAGCCAGGATCGTCATTCTTCCCTCACCGCCTGATCTCGGGCGAGCCGGGCGGCGGTACGCGCATCACGCCGTCCGCCAGGCTCGCCCGGAACAGCATCGAGGAGCGGTCGCCGGCGTGATCGATGTCCCAGAGCATGAAGCCGAGGTCGCGCGGTGTTCCGAAGCCGAGACTTGGCGTCCGGTGCTCGTCCTTCGCGCGCGGCAGCGGCGCGCCCGGCTCGATCAGCTCGAAGCGGGCCGGGAACTCCCGGGTGCCGAGGCAGGGTTGGTGGAAGCACTGGCCCCTGCGGGCGCGCCGGTTGAAGGTGTCGAGATGCTTCCCCGCGTTGTCGCTCCCATCAGCCTTCGGCGTCAGCTCGAAACGATCACATAGGCGACGCAGGCCAGGACGGTCGCGGCACGCTGCTGCCGCGCATCCTCGATCCTGAGATGCAGGCCCTCGATGCTGCCGGCCCTCATGGCTCTCCGGGCCGAGGCGGCCGGAACCTTGCTCCCCACCTCGTTGCGGCGGATGGAGTGAAAGCGGATCGGCTCCAGCACATGAATGGCGTCTATGATCCAGCGAATCGCCGGTTTCCAGTGGATCGCCTCAAGTATCCCTCGGGCCGCTGACGGCGTCATCACGTCGTACGATACGCGCTCGACCTTCATCTCCGGCCGAGTGAAGCACGCGTAATCTCCCCACACCTTCAGCCTTACACCGTACGCCACCAATCCCCCCGACGCGCCTCAGCCGAAGCTAGAAGATCGTATCTTCGCTGCCAAGCTCGGCATCATCCTCCCAAAGTAGACCGAACTCGTCCTGGTACAGGAGATCGGCTGCAAGGACCGGGAATTGCTCCCCGAAGCGAGCATGTTCACGGAATTGAACGTCTCCCCTGTCGAGCATCCGCTGCCGACTCCGTTGCGGCACCTGGACGATATAGCGCTGCAGCAGACGTGCGGCCGCGCCGGCCGACGCGTCGGGACGCCCCAGCCGATCGAGCGCGATACTGGCTTCCTCGTCCCGCGCGACGATCACCGGCAGTCCCTGATCCTCGACCATGCGGAAGTTCTCGCCGACGGTGCGGTAGGCGAAATTTGTCTCGCTCCCGCTGAGCCGAAACGAGTCGAGCACGCTGCGTCGGGTGGCGCCGTTGTCCTCTCTGACCTCGATGATGTCCAGCTCCGCGTCCGTCCGGAAGTAGACTTCCCTGAAATAGGCCCGGATCGCGTCCGGATGGGCGAGGTCCGAATGCTCCCTGGCCATCCGGCCGAGATCCCTGATGAATCCGGCGATCTCGCGCGGCGTGTCCTGATCGACGGCGGGCGTGAACACGGTGAGGATGCTGTCTTCGGCCGCGTATCGCCCCTCCCGGTTCACGCGCCCGGCGCTCTGCACGATGCTTTCGAGCCCCGCCATGGCTCGCCAGCCGGCCCGGAAGTCGAGGTCGATGCCGGCCTCGATCAGAGAGGTCGCGACCAGCCGGCAGGGTCGTCCGTCGGCGAGATCGCGCTTGATCCCTGCGATGATCTCGCGGCGATGGGCGGCATATTGCCGGGTCGAGAGATGGATCAGCCCCTCCAGCCCGGCCTGCCGGGCAGCCCGGTAGACCGCGAGCGCGTGCCGGCGCGAGTTGAGGATCACGAACCCTTGCTCGACCGAGGCGAGCGCAGCCACGAGGTCGCCGTCCGTCATCGGCCGAGGCTCGATCCGGATGGCGGCGCGACGGAGCTCCTCGTGGAGCCCGGCAGGATCAGGCGCAAGCTCGCGCTCCGGCCCGAGGTGAAGCCCGCCCCCGAAATCGGGCGCAGCGATGGCCGGCTGCGTGGCCGTGCACAGCACGACCGTGCAACCGTAGTTGCGCGCAAGCTCGTCGATCGCTGCCAGGCAGGGCCGCAGCTTCATGAGCGGAATCGTCTGAGCCTCGTCGAGGATGATGACGCTGTTTGCCAGGTTGTGCAGCTTCCGGCAGCGCGAGGGCCGGTGCGAGAACAGGCTCTCGAACAGCTGGACGTTCGTGGTCACGACCACCGGGACGGCCCAATCCTCCATGGCAAGGCGCAGCTTGAGCCCGAGGCTCTCGTCGCGCTCGCGAAATTGGCGCTCGTCTTCGGACGACCCGAACTCGATCGCGGAGTGGTGCTCCAGAACAAGCTCCTCGCCGAAGATGCCCTTCAGGATCGCGGCCGTCTGCTCGATCACCGACGTGAACGGGATGGCGTATATGATCCGGTCGAGATGCCAGCGGCGCGCATGGCCCAGCGCGAAGCGCGTCGCCGTGAGCGTCTTGCCTCCTCCGGTCGGTACCGTGAGGGTATAGAGGCCGCGCTCGCCCTCGGCCCGCGCCGTCACGGCGTCGAGGACGCGGCGGCGGATCCCGGTCAGCGTGTCGTCCGGGGCTCGCCCGGACAACCGCGCGAGATGCGCGTCCAGCCTGGCGATCATCGCGTCGACCTGCTCCGAGAGAAGCGGCCGGTCGCGCGGCTTCGCCTCCTCCTGTCCCGTCGCGACCGCGTGCTCCTCCGTATCGCGCCGGTCTGCGTCCACGAGGGCGGAGAAGATCATCCGGCCGAGAAAGGCCAGTTGAAAGGGATAGCGCTCCTTCACCGGGTCCGGGATCCGGGGCGGCCCTGCCGCGGGCAGGGAGATCTCTCCTGCCCAGGCCGGGTCGGGTTCGGGGATGGAGGCGGCCTTCAGGCGCTCCTCGAGCGAACCCCGGCCGCCGTGCCGGTCGGGCAGTCCCGCATGATGGCCCGCGATGGCATAGGCGACGAGCTCGGCCATCCAGCTCCACGGCGCCTTCGGCAAGGTAGCGCCGACCACCTCCCGTGCGCCCGCGGTCGAGTGATCGACCCGCTCCTTCCCGCCCGAGAGCCGGGCCTGGAAGGCCAGGCTGTACTTCCCGAGGTCGTGCGCGAGCCCCGCCAGGAGCGCCGCCTTCGGCGCCCCGAACTTGGCCGCGAACTCAGACGCTTTCGCGCCGACGCCCGTCAGATGAACCGCAAGCGGCTGCCAGTCGGAGCGGTCGGGCCGGTCCGTCGAATGCGCGAAGAACATGCGTCATTCTTCAGGCGGCCCCTCCGCTTCGCAACCGGGACCCTGCTGCCGGGGCCGAGACCCGCCGGGACCCGCCGCGCATCGATGCGGTCCGGCAGGCTGGGATCCGCCCTAGGCGGTTGCCTCGGAGCGATATAAATGGCTGGATATAGCGCAGGAGATCGGAGGGATCGCGATGGCCGCAACGCGCAGACTGGTCGCCGGCACGCTGCTCGGAGCGCTGCTGTCGGTCGCGGCCGCGGGCCCTGCCGCCCTCGCGCAAGCCGGCGGCCCAACCGTGTTCGCGGCCGCGAGCCTGAAGAACGCCATGGACGACATCGCCGCCGCCTGGGCCAGGAGCGGGAAGCCGCCGCTCAGGGTCTCGCTCGCCGCGTCCAACACGCTCGCCAAGCAGATCGAGCAGGGAGCGCCGGCCGACCTCTTCTTCTCGGCCGACCTCGACTGGATGGATCATGTCGAGAGGAAGGGCCTGATCCGTCCCGGCACGCGCATAAACCTTCTCGCCAACACGATCGTCATCATCGCCCCGAAGGACTCGCGCGCGTCGGTGAGCATGGGGCCGCGGCTCGATCTCTCGGCGGCGCTCGGCTCGGGCCGGATCGCCATGGGCAACGTCGATGCCGTGCCGGCGGGCAAATACGGCAAGGCGGCGCTGGAGAAGCTCGGCGCCTGGGAGGGCCTGAAGGACAGGGTCGCGCAGGCCGAGAGCGTCCGGGCGGCGCTCCTTCTGGTCTCCCGCGGCGAGGCGCCGCTCGGCATCGTCTATGCGACCGACGCGGCCGCCGATCCGAACGTCAAGGTGCTCGCCACCTTCCCGGCCGATACTCACCCGCCGATTGTCTACCCCGTTGCCGTGACGAAGGAGGCGGCGAGCCCGGACGCCGCCGCGCTGCTCGCCTTCCTGCGCGGTCCGGAGGCGAGGGCAGCCTTCGAGAAGCAGGGCTTCACGGTGCTCGACCGGCCTGCCGGCGGCTCCTGACCTCCTGATCGATGACGGACTGGCTCCGGCCCGAGGAGTGGACGGCTTTGCGCCTGTCCCTCCTCGTCTCGACGACCGCCACAGCCGCGAGCCTCGTTCCGGGCCTCGCGGTCGCCTACCTCCTCGCCCGGGGCAGGTTCTGGGGCAAGGCGCTGGTCGATACCCTGGTGCACCTTCCGCTCATCCTGCCGCCGGTCGTCACGGGCTACCTGCTGCTGGTCTGGTTCGGGCGCCGCGGGCCGATCGGGACGTTCCTGGCCGATAGCTTCGGCATCGTGCTCTCGTTCCACTGGACGGGGGCCGCTCTCGCCTGCGCCGTGATGGGATTTCCCCTGCTGGTGCGGGCGATCCGCCTCTCGATCGAAGCCGTCGACATCAGGCTGGAACAGGCGGCGGGCACGCTTGGCGCGAACCGGGCCTGGGTCTTCGGCCTGGTAACCCTGCCCTTGATCCTGCCCGGCATCATCGCGGGCATGATCCTCTCCTTCGCCAAGTCGATGGGCGAGTTCGGAGCGACGATCACCTTCGTGTCGAACATCCCCGGCGAGACCCAGACGCTGCCGTCGGCGATCTACACCTTCACGCAGGTGCCCGGCGGGGAGGCGGGAGCAATGAGATTGACCGTCGTCTCCGTCGCAGTGTCGATGGCGGCGCTCGCCGCATCCGAGTTCCTGGCTCGGCGGGTCAGCCGGCGCCTGGCGGCATGAGGCTGTCCGTCGAGGTCGAGCACAGGCTCGGCGAGTTCGCCCTCCAGGCCGCCTTCGATGCTCCGTCTGGCGTGACGGCGCTGTTCGGCCGGTCCGGCTCCGGCAAGACGACCCTCGTCAACGTCATCGGCGGGCTTCTCAGACCCGGCCGGGGACGTGTCGTCGTCGACGGCGTCGTGCTCCTCGACACTGATGATGGGACCGAGATTCCCTGCCACAGGCGCCGGATCGGATATGTGTTCCAGGAGGCGCGGCTGTTTCCGCATCTGACGGTCCGGCAAAATCTCCTGTTCGGGCGCTTCTTCGCCCCCCGCCGGGAACGGGGCCCGGACCTGCCGGGGGTCGTCGATCTGCTCGGCATCGGCCACCTGCTCGCACGGCGGCCGGCCGGCCTCTCGGGAGGAGAGCGGCAGCGGGTGGCGATCGGCCGCGCGCTCCTGTCCAAGCCGCGCCTGCTCCTGATGGACGAGCCGCTGGCGTCCCTGGACGCCGCGCGGAAGGCGGAGATCCTGCCCTATCTCGAGCGCCTCCGGGACGAGGCGGCGGTCCCGATCGTCTACGTGTCGCACGCCATGGCCGAGGTGGCCCGCCTCGCCGATACGCTCGTCCTGCTCGAGGCCGGCCGGGTGATCGCGGCGGGTCCCGCCTCCGACCTCGTCTCCCGGCTCGATGTCGCGCGCGCCGAAGGAGACGAGGCCAGCGCCGTCCTGGAGGCCGAGGTGATCGGACATGATGCCGAGCTCGGCGTGACGGTCCTGTCCAGCCGGGCGGGCGAGCTCCGCATCCCCTCGCTGAACCTGCCTGCGGGCGCGAGAAGCCGGGTGCGGATCTATGCCCGGGACGTGCTGCTGGCCGTCGACCCTCCGGGCCGGATCTCGGCCATGAACGTTCTTCCCGGGACCGTTTCGACAATCGAGGAGCTTCCCGACGGGAGCATGATGCTGCAGCTCGATTGCGGGGATGCCCGATTGCTGTCGCGGATCACGCGGGGATCGCTGCGCGCGCTCGGCCTCCGCCCAGGCTCGCCCGCCTATGCCGTCGTCAAGGCCGCGGCGCTCGCGGACAGGCTTCCCGCGATCTGAGGACGCTCCCTTGGCCCGCATGAGCATCCGCATCGATCTGGGTCCCGAGCGCCGATTGGGACCCGGCAAGGTCCTGCTCCTCGAACGCATCGCGGAGCATGGGTCGATCTCGGCGGCCGGGCGCTCGCTCAAGATGTCGTACAAGCGGGCATGGGACCTGGTCGCGGAACTGAACGCTACCTTCGCGTCCCCGCTCGTCGAGGCGCAGCTTGGCGGACGCCATGGCGGCGGCGCCCGTCTGACGGAGCTGGGCAAGACTCTCGTCGCCCATTACCGGGCCATCGAGCGTGAGGCCGAAGCGGCGTCTCGCGCCCATCTGGACGCTCTGGATGCGGCTCTCCTGCACGTACCGGAGCAGCCGTCTTAGGGACGCCGGGCGAACGCCCCCCTTGCGCGCGATCCGGCCGAGCTGACATTGTTGCGTCGCAATGTTAACGTTAGCTAGTGCAGCATCAGGAGTCAGGATCGTGGTCGCAGCTCTCGCCCGCGAAGCCCACCTCGAGGCGGATTGCCGGCCCGACTTGGGTCCGGCGACGCCGGCCGGCCATCGCTCGGTCGCCGTATCGGCCGCATTGAACACCGTTGCACCGCACTGGCCGCTGGCAGTGATCGGCGTCGGATTGCTGGGGTCTGCCGCCTGGACGCTTGGACTGCTCTACGGCGCGTACTCCCTGGCCTTGTGGGCCGCGAGCTAGGTCCAGGCCTCATGGCCGGCCGGCTCCAAGCCGGTCGTACATGGCGACGACGGCCTGGATGTAGGCGCCTGGAGCGAAGCGCTTTTCGAACAACGCACGCCCGTTCCGGACAAGACGTTCACGCAAGTGCTCGTCCGTCATGATCGCGCGCAGGGCCGAGACCAGTTCGTCCACGTTCCCGGGCTGAACGAGCAGGCATGTCTCGCCGTTCGTCAGGTTCTCCGGGATGCTGCCGACCGGCGTGGCGACGACCGGCACACCGGCGCTCAAGGCCTCGAGAATGGCCATCGGCAGGCCTTCCTCGTAGCTCGGCAGGACGAGCGCCCGCGCTTGGCCAAGCAGCCTTTCGACCTCCGCCCGGCCAACCCAGCCTGTGAAGGTGCAGAGATCAGCAATGCCGAGCCGTGCGGCTTCGGCCCGATAGCGTTCGACCTCGCCGCCGCCGGCGAGCATCGTCGGAACGTCCAGACCCTCCTCACGGAGGCGGGCGAGCGCGGCGAGCAACTCGCCTACGCCCTTCCGGGGCGAGAGGTTTGCCAGCATCAGCAGCCCCGGCCGGGCGCCCTGGGACGGCTCGGGCGGGGATCGCGAGCCGAGATCGGCGCTGGCATTGGCAAGAACGACGACCTTCGCCGGATCGGCCGCGATCTCTTCGACGAGGAAGCGGCGCCAGACATCGCCCAGCACGATATTGAGATCGGCCCCCCTGATTGTGCGGCGCATGATGGCGCGAAGCCATCGCGGGCCACCCGCGTAGGTGGGGATGAGCTCCGCTCCGTGATGATGCAGCACCACCGGAACCCGGAGAGCCCTGCCGAGCGCAAGCAGCAGCCCCTTCCGGATGAAGCTGCTGCGTTCGGAAACCTGCAGGTGCAGGACGGACAGGCGGGCTCGGGCCCACAGCCACCCGAGTCGGCCGCAGACGCCGAGGAAGAAGGCGGGCCAGAGCCAAGGCGAACCGGCGCCCCGCGGATCCAGGATCACGGCGCCGTAACCGGATCCGGCGCCCTCCAGGCCGTCGGCGATCAGACGCGAGACCGTGCCCATTCCGCCGCCTGCAGAGCGTCCGCCCGGCGACGCGATCGCGACGATCCGGGTTCGTCGGCCCTCCGTCATGGGTCGCCGCTCGCAAGCGCCCGCCTCGCGCGCTGATGCCAGGCCAGGCGAAGCACCTTCATCGCGAAGGGCGGGCCTCCGGACAGATAGCGCCGCATGAGACGCTCCGGCTCCTGCGCCATCCGGAAGATCCATTCGATGCGGGCTGCCTGCATCCAGGTCGGCGCTCTCCGGAAGCGGTTGGCCATGAAGTCGAGGATCGCGCCCCCATTGATGATCAGGCAGGGTTCCTCCGCTTCTGACCTGATGAGAGCGGCGAGGCTTTCCTGCCGCGGCATTCCCATCGCGAGCAGCACGATCGAAGGCCGCGTCGCCCGCACCTGATCGAGGTAGCTTGCCTCCGGCTGGAACCCGTCGCGGCATGACACGATCTCGGCTCCGAGCCTGCCGATCCTGTCCGCCGCCGCCCCGAGCCAGGGCTCCCGGGTACCGAAGATGGCGACCCGTCGTCCCCGTGCCTTTTCCAGGATGAGCGGGATGAGATCGGTGCCGTTCGAGTTGAGGCCGGCCGGCCGGCCCAGGAGTTTCAATGCCACCTCGATGCCGACGCCGTCCCGCAGGAGGATGTCGCTTTCGAGAAGGGCGCGCCTGAACGGCGCGTCCCGCATGGCGAGGTTGAAGGCGTGCTGGTTCAGGAAGGAAAGGACGACGGCTCGCTTCCTATCGAGCAGGTCGCTGACGAGGGAATCGAGCTCCCGCTCCGTCTCGACGACCGAGAGCTTGTCGAACAGGTCGAGCCCCACCTCGGGACCTGCCGGACGAATGTCGAGAGAAGTCACCACGCTTCGCCTTCGATGTCACACCGTCCCGGGCCGCAGATGACCGCCGGTCACCGCCCGAACCAGGCCGGCCGCACGCCGCCACTCGCCGCGGCGCAGTCGCCGGAACATGGTTCGGCCGACATCGGCGAGCACGAACGGGAGGGAGCGACGGGAATAGCGGCTGCAGAACAGGACGCGGTTCCGCACCATGTAGAATTCCGCGAGTTCGGATTGCTCGCTCTTGTCCCGGGTTCCGATGGACGCACCGACCCGGTGATACACGATCGAGCGGGGCGCAAAGCCGAGACGGAAGCGGCCCCGGGCTCGAACGGCCCAGTCGATCTCCTCCCAGAACAGGAAGTAGCTCTCCTCCATCAGGCCGACCGTCTCGAGAAAGCGCCGCGTGACGAGTGTCGACGCTCCGCTGACATAGGCAAGCTGGCGCTCCACGCCGGTCCGGTCGATGGCGGGATCGAAAGGCTCCCCGAGCCCGATCCCCGAGGCCCGGCCTTTCCAGGGCTGGAAGGCGGCGCCGCCGTAATTCTGCACGGTGTCCGGCTCGTCGTGGTAGAGGAGCGTCGAGCCGCACATGCCGATCCCCGGATCCTCCCGCAGCCGCGCGATCATCCAGTGCAGCGTGTCCGGCTTCACCAGGGTGTCGTTGTTCAGCACCCAGAAGAACCGATAGGGTTCGGCCAGCGCGAAGCGTAGTGCGACGTTATTCCCGGCCGCGTAGCCTCCGTTGCGGCTGCTTGCGATCAGCACCACGGACCCGATGCTGCTCTCGGCGGGCGGCCAATCCGGACCCGGTCCCTGCGACGACATCGGCCTGCGCTCGAGGAAGCGCACGGCCGAGGAGCCAGACGCAACCCTTTCGGCATTGATGTCGGGAAGTCGTGACTGCCCCCACTCGCGCAGCTTGCGGACCGACTCGTCCGACGAAGCATTGTCGACGACGAACACGCCGAGCGGCTCGGGCAGATGCAGCAGAGACTCGACGCAGTCGATCGTGTCGCGCCAGCCGTTGTAGTTCAGAACGATGACCGCCGTCGCATCGGCTGCGAAATCACGACCTCCTGCCATGCCGATATTCCGATGGTCGACAGCTGCTGATCCAGCAAGAGCCGACGAGAGGCCGCCTAAAACCTCCGCCCGCGCTTGACATGAGGCCGCCCGCGCGAAGATGAGCGGGCTGACTAGCAAGTGTTCCCGCCGTTCACAAGCGGCGCCCATCGGTGAAGCGATGCCCGAGATCTGCCTGGTTTCCAAGGTCTGGCGCTCGGGCACCGGATGGTACGCTCAGCTCCTGGCCGAAGCGATCGCGGGCGCCGGCGCGACCGTGGCTTTCGTGTCGCCGCTTGCCTCGCCGGAGGCTCGCGAGCCTTCGCACCCGAACGTGACCCGAATTGTCGTGCCCCGCGAGCTGGTCGTGCCGGCAATGCGGCCGGCCCGGGTCATGGCATCGCTCCGGCGCTCTCTCACGAGCACGCTGCGCACCGCCCTTCTGCGCGGCTCGACCCGCGTGTTCATCTTCACCATACCCGAGCCGCTGCCGTTCACGGTGCCGCTATTGCTGTTTCTACGCGCGACCGGCGCTCGGATCATCTTCGTGGTGCACGACCCGGAGCCGCACGCCTGGCGCTTCGCCGGAGCCCTGCGCTCGGTGGAGCGGATCGTGCACGACCTGATCTACGGGCTGGCGCAGCGGCTCGTGGTGCTCGCTCCGGCCGGCGCCCGCGTCCTCGAGCAGAGCTTCGGGATCCAGCCGTCCCGGATCAGTGTCGTCCCGCACGGGCCGTTCGCGGTCCAAGGAGTCGGGCCGGTCCCCGGGTCGGGGCGCTTCCTCTGCTTCGGGACGATCCGGCGGAACAAGAATGTCCTCGAGGCGATCCGGGGCGTGAAGCTCGCCCGGGCCCGGGGTCTGGATGTGCGGCTCCTGATAGCCGGGGAGCCGCATCCGCTCGAGCGCGAGTACTGGGACGAGTGCCTGTCGGAGATCGCACGGGATCCGGACGGGTTCGATGTGGATCTGCGCTTCGTTCGGGACGAGGACCTGCCCGGCATCCTGTCGGGCATCGACGCATTCATCCTCGCCTACGACAACTTCGAGTCCCAGAGTGGCGTCGCCGTCATGGCTGCGGTCAGTGGACGGCCCGTGATCGGGTCGCGCTCGGGCGGGCTCGCCGACCTCTTTGCCGCCGGGATGGCCGGGGAAGAGATCCTCGGGCCGGTCGGGCCCGCCTCCATCGCGGATGCCATCGATCGCTTCGCGGCCTTGCCCGCCGCCGAATGGCAGGTTCGCGCCTCCGCCGCCGCCGCCAGGGTCTCCACCTCGATCGCCTGGGGCGGCATCGGCCGCACCTTCGTGGATCTTGCCCGCTCGGCATGAGGCCGGGCGAGAGGTCTGCCGGAGCCGATCTATTTTACTAATTGTTCACCAAAGTGTCGCGCCCGCAGAAGCGTTCGCCTAATTCACGAAAGATGAGCAGGCGTGCGGGGAGCGTCCGTGAAGCAAAGACCGACACACAAATACGTGAGCGTCGTGAACGGCGCGACAGTGACGCAGATCCTGGACGACAAGAACCGGCTCGTCTCGGCCACTTCCGTCAAGCAGGACGGCGACAGGACGATCATCGAACATTTCGACAGCAAGTGGCGTCAGACCGGCTCCGAGATCGTCACCGTCAACGGGAACCAGACTCGGACGGAGCATTACAACAAGAAGTGGAAGCTTGAAGGCGTCGACATCGTGACCGTCACCGGCAACAAGACGGTGACCGAACACTTCGACTCCGATTTGGACTTCCAGTGGGCGAAGGCCGAGTTCGACTACGGCCAGTACGACTACGTGCAGCTCTATAACTACAAGTGGCAGATCGCGGCCGACTACACGATCAACGAGGTGAATCACGACGTTTCCGGCCTGCACGTAAACTGGGCCGCCGTCGCTGCCGGTGTGGCGCACGGCTTCGATCTCATCTGACCGAAAGGGGCGGCTTCGCCGCCCCTCAGCTCGGGTCAGCCAATCCGCCGGAAGGCAAGCGAGTTGACGCGCAGATCGAGAGAGACCGGCCCTGCGACAGGGCGGTCGATGAAGGTGATCAGGAGGCGCGTCGTCAGGAAATGCGGCGTACCGGCTCCTTTCGCGACGCCGATCGCACGCGACAGGTAGCTGCCCGGCCCCCCGGGCGTGAGATCGTTCGCGTAGTCGCCGAGGCAACTCTGCGCCTGAGCGAGGTTCGCGTAGCCCGCCGTTCCGGTCTGCCCCAGGACGCCGATCGCGTTGATGCCGACCGGTGTGCCGACGATCTCGTAATCGAGCAGCGCATCGATCTCCGCACCGTCGGGCGGCCCTGAGCCCACAGCCGCGACGGTCGTGTACTGATCGAGCGAAATCCTGCCGGCCGTCCCGGCATAGCTTCCGGAGATCAGGATGCGCTGACGGTCGTTCTCGTCTTTTGTGAACGCCACGGTGGCGCTGCCCGCCGCCAGCGTCGTGCTCCAGGAGGGCGCGACCGTGCTTCCGCCCGAGAGGGTCGGGTTGAGCGTGTAGGCGGCAAGCGGCGGCACGGCCGCGATGCTCCCGGCCGCCACCTTGCCGACGAACCGGGCGGCGCCCGCGAGGCCGATCTTCCTGGCCCCGCTCGCGTTCGGGTGGACATTGTCCGAGAAGTCGCCGGCCCCGAGCCCGACGTCGTCGAGGTCGACCAGCGTGATCCGGTCGGTGCGCGCCGCGGCCCGCGCCGCGAGATGGGCATTGAGCGCCAGCCGCTGGCGCTCACCCTCCGTCGACAGGGGCACCGCCGCCGGTCGCGGTGGGATCGTCCAGAGCAGGATCTGCGCCGCCGTCGCTCCCAGCAGGAGATCCAGGCTCTGGTCGAGCAGGGCCGTCAACTGCCCGTCCGCGAACGTGTCGTTCAGGTTGTTCGTCCCGCCGAGAAACGATACCACGTCCGGGGCCAGCGCCCGCACGGTCGCGCCGCCCGCGCCGAGGCTGTCGCGGATCTGCTGCAGCGTGTTGCCGGACACGGCCAGGTTGCCGTTATGCGGCACGCGCAGCCTGTGCCCGAGCCCCTGAAGGAACCAGAACACGAAGCCGGAAGCCGAATAGCCGCGGTCCTGCGGATTGTTCTGCTGGAAGGCGTGAGCCGTAATGCTGTCGCCAAGGGTCACGAGGCGCGCGCCGAGCGGCACGGCGCCTGGGCTGCCGATCCCGGTTCTTTCCCGCCACGCCGTCGCGAACGCGCCGGGGCCCGAGAACACGCGGTCCGTCCCGCCGAGCGGGGAGATAAGCGAGGTCATCGCGCTTACCGGTAGAAGGCGAGCGAGCCCTTGCAGGCCGCAGGCGCCCGCAGGCAGAGATGCGTGGGAGCGGTCGTACCGTCTGCGAGAAACGGCGGGATGCGCCGGGCCGCGGGCTCGAGCTCGCTGCCGGAGCCGTCCCCGGTCGTCGCCGTCGGAAGGGCGAAGGTCGTTGCGGCGACCCCGGGCTTCGCACGGAAGCTGCCGTCGAAGGAGAACAGCGCAAAGCGCGCTCCGGCCGGGATCGGGACGCGGACGAGGGTGTCGGCGGGCAGCACCACGTCTTCGACGTAATCGGCGAAGGGCGGCGCGAAGCTCGAGCGGGTGGAGCTAAGGGGATAGGGTTCCAGGAAGGCGCGCATGGCAACTCCTCGCGTCAGGCGCTAGCTCTTCCTGCTTATATTCCTATAAAGGAATAAAGTCAATAGATCATGCAGCCCTGCCGAGGGCGGTCAGCCCGACCGCTTCGTGCGGAAGAGGCGTGCGTCGCTCGCAATCCTCTCGATGCGCGAGCGGAGTTCCGCGTCGCAGGCCAAGCCTAGACCGAGCACCCCCACCCCCACGGCCGACGCGGCAAGAAAGGCCGGCAGAAGGGAGAGCGGAACGAGCTCCGCGAGCGCCAGCGCGAAGACCAGCGTCAGGCCTGCCGGAAGGATGCTGAGGAGCGCCCGGTACTCGAGCCTCGCCGCCGCGAAGAGCAGACCGCCATCGACGATCGTGCGGAGAGACCATGCGATCGCGGCCCCGAGGAGGCCGAAATGGGAGGAGAGGACCCACAGGACGGCCAGGAAGGGCAACATCTCGACGAGGTGGAACTTGGCCGTGATGTCGGGGCGGCCCTGCGCCTGGAGCAGGCTGAAGGGAATGAAGGCCAGGCCGTTGAGCCAGCCCCCTAGAAAGAGAACACGGGCGAGCGATCCGGCCGTGTCGGCGAAGGTCGGGCCGATCCACAGCCCGAGAAACGGCTCGACGAAGACGATGGCAGGCGCGGAGATTGCGGCGTAGCCGAAGGCCAGCGTCACGAGCGAGCGGGAGGAGATCCGCCTCCCCTCCTCGGGATCCAGCCGCGACATCCTCGGAAACAAGGATCGGGAGAGCGCGACAGCGAAAAGCTGGCTGCGCACGACGAGGTTCATGGGGATCGCGTAATACGTCACCGCGGCGACGCCGAGGATCGAGCCGATCACGAACTGGTCGACGGATTGCAGGATCGGGCTGACGACGCTCGAGACGGTCACCCAGCCGCCATAGCCGAGGAGGGCCCGCCCCTTCGCAGGATCGACCCGGAAGCCTGTCCAGGGTCCGTTCCTGAGAACGACGTAGCCCAGGACGAGGAGGACGCCGAACGCGCGAGCGATCACGGCGGCCGGTATGACGACGGTCAGGCTCGGCGAGATGACGATCGCGCAGATCACGGGTGCGATCTGCCCGATGCTCGTGCCGGCCACCTGCAGCACGTTCGCCGCGACGAAGCGCTCTCGCGCCTCCAAGGTTCCGACAGCCACGCCGGAGACGAGTGCCAGCGGCAGGAGCGAGGCAACCCAGGGCAGCGACGCCTCGACCTCCGGACGAAGCTCGGCCGGAACCGATACGATCCGCTCAAGAAGGAACGATCCGCAGACGTATAGGACGAAGCTTCCGACCGCCCCGAGCACGAGATTGATGGCGAGCGATGTCGCAAAGACGCGCGTGCGCTCCTCGTCCGACCCCTCGCCGATCTTGGCGAGCGCGTTCGTCGAGGCGCGGGACAGGCCCAGGTCGAGGAAGCCGAAATATCCGAGGAGGAGCCAAACGATCGACAGCACGCCGTAACGCGCATCCCCGACCTGATGGACGTAGATCGGCACCGTCAGGATGGACACGAGAAGCGTCAGCAGGGTCCCGATGGAGTTCGCGGCGAAACTGCGCGCGATGCCTGGCTTTCTCATGCCCGCGTCTCTGCCCCGTTCAGACCATCTAGCCGAGGCCCGGTTCCGCGCCTCGCGCGCAACCGGAGTTGCCCCCGGGGCAGGTGCGCAGGTCCGGCGGACTTGGTGCACGTGCAGACCGCCTCTATCCTGGCGCCGGACGGCACGCTAGCTAGGACTGGCGGACGGCAGTGCACCCACGGCTCGCGCGCAGGGTCGCTGCCAGCCGAAGCCGGAGGCACGCATTGAGCATCGTCCTGCAGGAGCCTCGGCGCGCGGCCCCGACGAGCCTGGATGCGGTGCTCGCGTCCGAACCTGTCCAGCTGATCCTGAAGCTGTCCTTCCATCTCCTGCTTGTCTCGGACTTGGTCTTCAGCTCGCGCCTGAACCGCGCTCTTCTTCACCCATCCTCGCAGCAGCTCACGCTCGCGGTCCTGCTCGCATGCATCGCGCTGGCGCTCGTCCTTGCCTATCTCAGCGGCCACCTGATCATCGCCGGACTGAGCACGCTCACGATAACGCTGCTGTTCTTTCAGATCTACCTGTTCTCCAAGGTGAGCGGCTTCGGCTTCCTCGTCACGGCAGGCTTTCAATTCCTGCCCGTGCAGACATTCATTTTTTTCTTCATCATGGCCAGGTGCGGCTTGCTGCATCATATGCTGGAATGGGCGTGCAGGTACTTCTTCCTCTATAGCATAGCCTATCTTGCCCTCAGCCTCGCCTATTCCGCGGGCGTTTTGCCCGCAGGCCTCATGGCTCCCGTCACGCTGTTCCAGGACGAGCGCGGCCTGCGGCTCTACCACTACGGGTCGGCCACCGCCGTCGCCTATTTCTACTGGCTGCACCGATGGCGCTCGGAAGGCCTGACGGCGGCCGCGGCCGCAGGCATCGTCCTATGCGCGGCGGCGATCCTCATCAGCCTGTCTCGCGTATTCATCCTTCTGACGGGCTTCATGACCCTGCTCTATCTCGTCCGTATGCCGCGGCCGGCCATCTCGGCGCTCTCGGTCCTCGTCTTCGGGACGACCTCGTTGGTCCTCCTCGCCGGGATCCTCGATCCGTCCTTCAACCCGTTCTCCGCATTGTCCGCCGACTCGTCCGGCACGGCGCGCGCGATCGAGTTCGAGGTAGCTCAGGACTTCCTGCGCGAGAGCCCGCTCCTGGGTGTCGGCCTCGCACCCACGCCCTACGAAGTCGGCTTCGCCACCGGGAACTATTTTTTCGCCGCCAGCGACCTCGGCCTAGTCGGCGTCTGGTGGGACTTCGGTCTTCTCGGAATGCTGCTCTTCGTGACGGGCGCGCTCATCGCCTGCTCGTGGAACTCGCTTCTCGGGCCGCGCTATGCGTGGCCCTTCTTCCTGAGCGGATGCCTGATCGCCGCCTATGGCTGCATCTCGCCGACGCTGTTCTACCCCGGCGGTGCAACCGTCTTCGCGCTGATCCTGGGGCTCTGGCTTTACAAGCAGCACCTTCTGGCGGGCCGAGGTTGAGCCCGGCGGCGCCTCAGCGCTTGGTCAGGAACTGCCGGAGCGTCCTGATCCGGCCGTTCTCGACCGGGTTGTCGTAATCCTTCGGATCGATGCCGAGGAAGAACGTGTCGGGCTCCAGATAGGGGCGCTGGCCCGCATAGGCGGCGAAGTAGGTCCAGCCCATCCACACGTCGCTATTCGCCTCGACGTAGCGGATCATGGCGGCGATCTCGCGATGGCAGGCGGCGTTCTCGCCACCGCCGAATTCCCCGAGCAGCAGCCGCTTGCGGTGCCTGCGCGCCCAATCCGTCACGCCCCCGAGATACCGCGTGCCGGCACCCGCGACGCAGGTCTCGAGCTTTCCGCCCATGTCGTCGAGGTACTGGTGCGGGCTGAACGCGACATTGTCGATCGGATCGACGATCCCGAGCATCGCGACGCCGTTCGCGACCGAGCCGTCGTAGCTCCGCATCCAGGACGCCGCGTTCGAGTAGCCGTTGCCGTCCAGCAGGATCAGGTTGCGCGCGCCCGTCGCCCGGATCGCCGCGATGACGATGTTGTAGGTCCGCACGAGAATATCGGTATCCTGGTCGTGCGGCTCGTTCGTCGGCTCGAGGATCACGCGGGGATCCGCCTTGAAGAGCTCGGCGAGCTTGGCCCAGACGTCTGCGAACATTTCCGCCGTGACGGCGCTCTCGCCCACGACGCTGCCGGGATCGTCGTCGCGGCCGCTGGTCTTGTAGCGTGCGCTGTTGTGCAGCTCGACGATCGGATAGGCGCCGCCCGCGCTGAGATAGGATACGGTGCGGAGAAGGCCGTCCCGGTTGCCGGGATGGAGCGGGCCGAGGAGCCGCGGCTGCAGATTCTCCCACATCGCCGTGATGCGGAAGCAGTTCATGCCGAGGCCGAGCCAGTAATCCATTCCCTTCTCGGTCGGCCAGGTATTGGCCCCGATATAGCGGTTGCTGCCGACGAGATTGATGCCGCGCAGGAACGGGAAGGAGGACGACCCGCCGGCCTGCCCGAATGCCGAGGCGGACGGCAGCACGAGCTGGGCGGCCAGGGCGGCGCCGCCAAACGTGTCGCGCCGGCTCAACCCCGGCGACCCGCCCTCCCCCGGAAGGTGGTTGCGCACGCTGCTAAGCGGGTCTTGCGGCAACCGAAGTCCTCGCCAGGGAGTGGCTCGCGAGCCGGGCCCGGCTCTCCGGGCTGTTCTCGAGCCAATCGTCGATCAGCCTGTCCCATTTGAGCGGGATCTGCAGCCGCTCCCAGGCGGAGGCGGAGGCGGCGGAGATGCGGGCATAGAGCGGCGGGTCGTCGAGGAGGCGTGCGATGCTCGAGGCCAGCCCGTCGCGCCTGCCGGCCTGGAAGACGAGGCCGCTCTCCCCGTCGACCACGTTGCCGAGGAACATCGGGTGATCGGACACGACGAGCGGCGTGCGGGAGCAATAGGCCTCGTAGATCGTGAGCGGAATGCCCTCGGAATATTCGTGTCGGCTGGGGACGACCACCACATCGGCCTGCCGCATCCGGCCCACGATCTCCGCATTGCTCACCAGGCCGACCTGGGTCACCTCGGCGCCAAGATCCCTCGCGGCAATCAGCTGCGCCAGCCGTCCGTCATCGGGCCGGCCGATCAGGTCGAGGTGAACCGCCCGCCCTTGCGCCTTCAGCAGGGCGACGGCCTCGATGAGGTCGTCGACGCCCTTGGCTTCCGTCATCAGGCCGACATAGAGCAGCCGGCCGGCCGATCCGGCCTGCGTCTTCGCGGGACGCCCGTGAGGACTGTCGAGGGCAGGATAGTCCCAGGGCAGGACCTTGCGGGCCGGGACACCCGCGCTCACGAGCTGCTCGGCAGCGCGCAGCCCGTGATTGGCGACCCAGTCGACATTCGGGAGACGGAGAAACCCGGACAGGAGATACTGGCTCAAGCGGGACTTGAGCGAGCTCCGGTCGAAGGAATCGGCGAGGAGAACAAGCGTCCGGACGCGGTTCAGCGCCGCCCAGAGCAGGACCGGCCGGATGGGCGAGCGCAGAATGAGGAGGTTGGGCGCGCTCTCCTTCACCAGCGCCGCCATCCGCCTGCCGTCGAAGCGGTCGCGGAAGCCAGCCCCGATCGCCTTCGCGCCGCTCGGAAGGGTCTCTGCGTAAGCTTCCTCGGTGAAGCCGGTCACCGTCGTCACCGAGGCGAGCCGGGATGCGAGACCCTCCACGTAGCCGACCGTGTAGCGCTGGCCGCGATAGGTCTCCGGCCCTCCGTCCCGCAGCCGTTCGGAGGCCTCGCGGAAGTCTCCCGCGTACTGAACGATCGTCAGCCGAGCGTCTTCCACCGCGCGTGCAGGAGGTCGAGCCGATCCAGGCGAACCATGCTCGCCATGCGAGGCCCGATGCACGGATGCCTCGCCCTACAGCTCGGAGACCCCGAGCGGTCGACGGCCGCCCTTGACGGACGGAAAATCCTGTACGGCGTCACGAGGCGGCTGCACTCGCGACCCGAAGCCGCCGAACGGATGCGCCGGGGCGGCCTGCACCGTCTCCCCGATCCGACCAGCATCGGTTGGGGCTGAGAACCTTCCGAACACCTTGGCAAAATAGGCTATGCTCCCCGAGGCGAAGACGCCGGCGAGCAATCCCGCGCCCATGAACAGGACAGGGTTCGGGAAGGACGGCCCGAGCGGGACGGTTGCGCTCTGTAGCAGCTGCGCGCTCGAAAACGCTTCGTTGGACCGCCACGAATTGTTGATCTTGGCCTCGTCGGCGCGTTTGGCGAGGTTCTCGATATAAGCTTCCGCCAAGGAGACGGAGCGCCTCAGACTTGTGAATTGAGCCTCGTTGGCTGCAAGCTGCGCAAGCTGCTCGTCCATCTTCCTCAGATCCTCCAGACGCTTCGCCTGAGTGGCTCTGAGGCCTTCCAGCTCCGCATTGGCCGCGACAAGCTTTGCCGCCGAATCCTGGTAGATCTTGACGTTGAGCAGGGGCGGCTCGTCGGACAGGATCTCGTCGCGCCGAGGCTGGCGCGCGGCAGCCGGGTTGCTCCCCTCTCCGAAGATCTCGGGCGGCAGCGTCGTTCTTCGACGGAGCGCACGCATCTGGAAGCGCAGGGAGTCCAGTTCGCTCGATGCACGCGCGATCTGGTTTTCGTTTTCGGCCAGCTCCTTTGCGGAGTGATAGCGGGCTTCGAGCAGCAGTTTCCGCTGCTCGCCGACGGCATAGATGCCCGTCTTGCGAGCGAACTCTTCCAGCTTGGCGGAGGCACTCTGCAGTTCGTTCTTGAACCTCTCCTCCTCCTTCCTGAAGAAATCGACCGCACCCTCGTTCCCGATGAGTTCGGAACGCCGATCACGGTACTTGCTCGCGACCTCGTTGGCGAATCTCGCTGCGAGCACCGGATCCTTGTGCCGGAAGCTGATCTTGACGACGAAGGTGTTCGGCTCGACCGCCAAGCCGAGGTTGCCTCTGGCCATCAGGTACTCGGCATCGGTCGCGTCCTCCGGAAGCTCAGGATAGAGACGCACCGGGCGCAGGCCTTGGATCGCGCGGCGGACGACCTCCTCGCTGCCAGCGATGCTGAGCTGGGTCCGCAGCACCTGATCGTAGGTGATGACCTCGTTGCCTCCGCGCCGCTCTTCCGGCGACACCGACACCGCCTGGGATTGCCGACTGGCATCCACGATGATCCAGGCTGTCGCCTGATAGCGCTTGGACGGAACGAAGGCTGCAACGGCCGCGAGCACAACCGGTGCCAGGAATGCAAGCGCGGCCAGGATCTTCCAATGCCGGAGAAAGAACGGCCACGCGGCATTTTGCATGTCGGATCTCCGGTTGAGCAACCGCCCTGGCCTAGTCGTCCGCGCCAGGGAGATAGGCCAGCATCTTGCATCGCACAAGGCGGCCAGTTTAGCCAGACCTGCGGATTTTACCTTCTTTCGAGCAAATCGCCGTCAGTACTGTCCAGCAATCGCAGGCCCGGCTAGACAGGGGAGCGCTCCGCGCGCCCCGCCCATATGCTGCCACTATCCCCAAGGGGGGCGGCGGGTTCAGCTTCGGTTTCGTCCGGTCTTGCCGCTGGGGTAGCAGGTGTCAGGAGAGAAATCCAAGTCCGGCGCCACTGCTCCGCCTGCTGGCAAGCTTGAGACCATCGAGGCGGGGCGTGGCCTAGCGGCCCTGGCCGTCGTGCTCGCCCATGCGACCAGCATCATGGCCGAGCCTCGCTTCTTCGGGGAGCTCGTGTTCGGCGGCAGGCTTCTACCCTTCGGCGCCGGCGTCGACTTCTTCTTTGTACTGAGCGGCTTCATCATCTCCTGGGTCCATTGGGGCGACCTCGGACGTCCCGAGCGCCTTCGCCGATACGCCATCCGGCGTTTCTGGCGAATATATCCCAGCTATTGGGCCGTACTGCTGCCGCTGGCGGCTCTCTACTTCATGTTCCCAGGCACGGGCCAGCCCAGCCAGCGCGATCCGCTGAACCTCTTGTTGTCCGCCGCGCTCCTGCCCTATCCGGAGCCCCCAGTTCTCGGCGTAGCCTGGACGCTGGTCCACGAGATCGCGTTCTATCTGCTCTTCGGGCTCCTCATCGTGCTCGGCCGACCGTTCCTGTGGGTCCTGCCCACCTGGGCCGCGCTGATCGTCTGGGCGGAGCTTCACTATGGGCGCCTGCCTTTCCCGCTCTCGGTCTACCTGAACGCCTTCAACCTGGAGTTCCTCATCGGCATAGGTGCAGCCGCCTGCCTGCGGCATGCCCGCATTCCGGCCCCGCTCCTGGTGGGCGTCGCCGGCCTGCTGTCGTTCTTCGCGCTGATGCTCTTCCCGCCGCCCTTCATGGCGACCTCCCTGTTCGCCCGCCTCGCCTACGGCGCAGCATCCTTCTGCGGCATCGTCGGCTTCGTCGAATTCGAGCGCAGCCGCGGCGTGGCGGTTCTCGCGCCGCTCCGGCAACTCGGCGCGGCCTCCTACGCGATCTATCTGATCCACGGGGTCGCGCTTTCCGCCTCCATCCATCTCGTCACGAAGATCGCCGGACGTTCGCTGAGCCTGCCGGTCGCGTTCGTCGCACTGGTGATTGCGGCCACTTGCGTCGGGCTCGCCTATCACCGGCTGATCGAGCAGCCCCTCGCGCGCCTGCGTCCGAGGGGACGGCAAGTCCCCGAGGCAGACGCGGCGACGCCGCCCATCGCGGAGCAGAGGCTCGACTCGTCGCGATCCGGGGGCGCTGTTTGATCCTCTCCCTGCAGTACCTTCGGGGGCTCGCCGCTCTTGCCGTCGTCTATTTCCACATCGAGACGCAGATCGTGCGGATCGGCGGAGAGATCGCGCCGTTCGGAAGCCTGGGCCGTTTCGGCGTCGACGTATTCTTCGTCATCAGCGGGATCGTGATGTGGATCACGACGGTCCGGTCTCAGCCGACCGCGACCGAGTTCCTGGCGCGGCGGATGGCCCGGATCGCTCCCCTGTACTGGGCGCTCACCCTTGCGGTCGTCGCGGTCGCGCTCCTTGCTCCGGGCGCGATGCGATCGACCGTCGTCGATGGCCCGCACATGATCGCGTCCCTCCTGTTCCTTCCCTGGCCGCACCCGCTCGGTCATGGCCTCTCGCCCGTCCTCATCCCGGGCTGGACGCTGCTATACGAGCTCGCCTTCTACCTGGTCTTCTCGCAATGCCTCCGGACCGACGAGAAGCGCCGGCCCTGGACCGTTCTCGCCATCCTGTCTGCGATCGCGGCGCTTGGGTTCGCACCGGACCTGCCGGATGCGATCCGGTTCTATTCCGATCCCATCATCCTCGAGTTCGGGGCCGGCGTCGTGATCGGGTGGCTGTTCACGACCGCGGCGCGGCCGAGCCGCGCCCTGTCACTCCTTTGTCTCGCATCGGGCCTCATGCTCGCCATCCTGTTCACGGTGCGGCCAGTGCCGCTCCACGTTCTCGCGATCGGGGGGCCGGTCGCCTTGATCGTTGCGGCTTTTGTTCTATGGGAGAAGAGCAACGGCGTGCCTGAAATCCCATCCCTGAACTGGCTGGGGGGCGTATCCTACTCGCTCTACCTGACCCATATCCTGGTCCTGCCGGTAGTGCGTGCAATCTGGTCCGGCTTTGGCATAAGCAGCGGGGCAGTGGCGTCAGCGGCCTTCTATGTCGTCTCGATCGTATCCTCGCTCGTCGTCGCGCACCTGGTGTGGAAGTTCGTGGAGATGCCGTTGACGAGGCTGGCTCAGGGCCTGCTCTCGGCAGACAGGGGCCGGGTCGGTCGATCCGGAGGTCTGGCTCCGGAACGCACGGCGCCGGCCGCGCAAAGCCAGGCGTGACAGGGCGCATGCGCGGCTGGATCCCCGGGGGGTATGCCCCATCGCAGCGGCCGGAGCGTTCCGCCCCGGATCCGAACGCGAGTCCGGCCGCGCCTTCGCTGCTGCCGAACAATTTCGATTACATCAGGATCTTCGCCGCCACTCAGGTGATGGTATTCCACGCGGTCCACCACCTCGGGATTTCTGCGCCCGGATGGACCGCCCTTCTCGGCCCCTTCTCGGGCGTGCCGGTCTTCTTCGTGACCAGCGGCTTCCTGATCACGGCCTCCTATGAGCGAAGCCGCTCGAGCAGGAGCTATGCAGAGCGGCGGGCCCGGCGCATCATCCCGGGCCTATGGGGCTGCCTCGCGGTCACGGCGCTCGTCCTCCTCCTGCTGGGATACCCTATCCTCACCGGGCACGGCATGCGCTGGCTGCTCGCGCAGTTCGCGTTCCTGCTCTACACGCCGGCATTTCTGCGTGATTTCGGGTTCGGCTCCTATAACGGCAGCCTCTGGACCATCCCGGTCGAGATTCAGTTCTACGTTACGGTTCCGATCCTGAGCTGGTTCCTGAACCGCTGCGGGCGCCGTGCCACGGTCCTGGGCCTGCTTCTCGTGGCGGCCTGGGTGCTCGCCCTGGTGATCAGGCTGATCTTTCCGAGCGTGACCGGAATGTTCGAGGGTCAGGAGACGCTGCCCGCCAAGCTCGTACGTTACGCCTTCATCTCACACTATCATCTCTTCCTGGCCGGAGCGGCCTGCTATTATCTGGCGCTGCATTCGCATCGCTTGCTGCGGGGCAAGCTCCTGTCCTGGGTTGCCCTGCTATTCGCCATCACGACGTTCGGCGGCACCAGCACGGCGGCGATCATGTGTGCCCAGGCGGCTCTCGCGGCGGCCACCATCTCGGCCGCATATACCTTCGTCCGGCGAAACCTGCTCCACGCCACGGACATCTCGTACGGGACCTACCTGTATCACGGGCTCGTTCTCAACATATTCGTGGAACTTGGAGCCGTCGGTCGCGAAATCTACCTGTACGCCGTCATGGCGATTTCATACTTGGCCGGCTTCCTGTCCTGGCATCTGGTCGAGCGAAGATTTCTTGCTCGCGCCGCGGGCCGGGCCTCCGGCCCAGAGCAGCCCCTGGATTCGGCGGCGGGCGCCTCTCGGTCGCGGCCCGTGCGCGCGCCGTCACCCGGCGAGTAACCAGCCGGAGACGGGGAAGTGGTCGGACGAGGCTGATGCGGAGAGGGTATCGTCCGTCCAGGCCGGCGCTGGAACGACGCTCCCGCCCGGTCCTCCGCTCTCGGCGAAGTTCCACGCCTCCGCCGCCAGCTCGCTTGTCGGCCCGCCGCCGTCGGCAAAGCCCCTGCCCTCGATGAAGCGCCATTGAGGATCGTAGAATTCGGACCTGTAGGCCTGCTCGGAGCCGCCGCGGAAGGTGTCGACCCGGTGGGAGCCGTCCGCGCCGATATGGTCGACTGCCTGCAGGCTGCCATCGTCGAGGAACGTGGCCCGCGCAAGCATCGCCCAGTTCGGCGCGAACGTGTCCAGGTACTGCAGGTCGCCGTCAGCATCGTACCTTGCGATAAGGTGGCCTCCGTCGGCCTTGTCGTGCTGCACGGTCGTTATGCGACCATCGCTGTCGTACGTGATGCGGCTGAGGAGATTCCAGCTCGCGTCATACACCTCCGATCTGATCGGCGACGCGGAGCCCGGCTCGAAGCTGTCGACCAGGTGTCTCCCGGACGGGTCGATGCGGTCGATCGCGATGAACGCGCCGTTCTGATCGTAATGAGCTCTGCTCAGAATGCTCCAATCCGGGCTGAACACGTCCACCGTGGACGGATGCTCCGCCCCGGCAGTGAATCTCGCGACCGTATGAGTTCCGTCCGTGCCTTCTTGCAGGGTTTCGACGACGCGGCCCTCGCCATCGAAAGTCGTGCGGCTGACCAGATTCCAGCTCGCATCATAGATCTCCGACCGGATCGGCGACCTGGACCCCGGTTCGAAACTGTCGACGAGATGTCGTCCGGAGGCGTCGATCCGATCGATCGCGGTGACATCGCCGTCGGGATCAAAATGCGTCCGGCTCACGATGGCCCAGGACGCGTCGAAGACGTCAAGCGTAGAGGGCGTCGTGGCGCCAGCCGCGTACTTGGCGACCGTGTGCGTTCCGTCCGAGCTCTCGGTCAGAACCTCGGAGACCCGGCCCTCGACATCGTAGGTCGTCCGGCTGACGAGACGTCCATCCGCCGCATAGGCCTCGGATGTTGCGAGCGATGCGGTGCCTGACCGATAGGTCTCGAGCAGGCGCGTTCCATCCTCGGCCGTACGCTCGACCGTACTTACGAGGCCTGAATCGTCGTAACAGGTGCGGGCCAGGATCTGACCGGAGGAAGCGACGACCTCGAGTGTCTCGATCACGCCGTTCTCGAAGCTGGACACGGTTCGCGTACCGTCAGAATCGCGCACCGTGCGCGACACCAGGGCGCCGGCCCGATCGAAGAGCTCCGTCTGGGTTATTCGGCCGCCCTGATAGCTGTCGACCTGTTCGCCTCCGCCGGCGAGCTTCGTACGCTCGAGCAGAAGAAGCCCCTCCGCATCGTAGCTTCTCGTACCGATGAGCTTCCAGGACGTGTCGTAGACGTAGGCTGTCGTGGGTACCGTCCCAGCGCTGCCGTACTCGGTCACGACGTTGTGACCGGAATCATCCACGCTTTGGGTTCTGGTGAGCCGTCCCGCGGCGTCGTAACTCGAGCGGGAGATGAAGTTCCAGCCTGCGTCGAACGTCTCGACGCTGGAGATTATGTCGTTCGCGTAATGCTGGACGACGAGCGTCCCGTCCGGGTTCTTGATGAAGACCTCCGCCAACCGGCCGTCGGCCGTGTAGGTTTCGGACCGGACAGTCTGCCACTCGTTCTCGCCGAAGAACTGCAGGAGTTTCGAGCCGTCGGTGTTGAACGTGGTGCGGCTGACGATCTCGTCCGTCGGCGTGTAGATCTCGACGATGTCCGGGGCCGAGCCTGGCACCGAGTGGATCGAGAGCTTGAGGGTTTGGTCGGACCGAACCTCGACGCTGCGCGTCACCCTGGCTTCGGGGTCGAACAGCGTCCGGGAGAGTAGCCGGCCGTCCGCAGCGACAACGTCCCTGATGCTCGCGGATGAGCTATCGCCGACGAATGTCAGGACCTCCACGAGGCCGTCCGGGAGCGTCTTTGCCACCGTGCGCGTGTCGGTATGCTGCGCGAGCACCGCCATCTGCGGCATGTCGAGAATGCCGTGGTTCGGCTCGACAGAGTACATGTAATCCTGCCAGCCCTTTCCCGCCGCCCAATACGCGGCGCCCACCCAGACATCGCTATTTGCGGCCAGGAAATTCAGCATGTTGCCGAGAGCGATCAGCGCGGTCGGATTGTTCGCAACCCCGAACTCGCCCAGATAAAGCCTCGAGCCCGTTTCGCGGGCCCATTCCGTGATCGCCGTCAGACGCTCGACGCCGATCGTCTCGGACACGACCCATTCGTGCTTGCCGGACGTATCGTCCAGGTACTGGTGAACCTCGAAGACGATGTTGTCCGACGGGTCGACGATCGCTCCCTTCGTCCCGAGTACCGAGGCGTTGTCGGTCTGCGTCCAGTTATGGGCGCCGTCCCAATAGGTGCCGGAAACGAGGATCTCCTGCGAGGTCGCTCCGGCGGCCCGGATCGCCGACACGGCAGCGTTCACGGCCGGCAGCCAGGCCCCGGCCGAGGCGAGTTGCGGCTCGTTCATCAGCCCGAACGAGACATTGGCGTCGTTCTTGAACTCGGCCGCCATGCGGCCCCAGAAATCGGCGAAGGCCTTGACCGGCGTCTGAGCGGTCCCGATCAGGTGGCCGGCATAGGAGCCGTAATTGTGCAGGTCGATGATGACGTCCATCCCCCGCGCCTCGGCATAGGAGACGAAGGCATGGACCTGCGTCATCAGGCTGGCCTCCAGCGGCCCATTGAGCTTGGGTTGCAGAAGCTCCCAGTCGAGCGGGAGCCTGATGGTGGAAAATCCGCGGGCGGCGAAGTAGTCGATGCTACTGAAATCGGCCAGCAGTCCGTAGCGGGCGCCGGACAGATTTATCCCGAGATTCATGCGGGTCCCCGAACTGACGGGAACCGTCTAAGATCAATGTTTGTAGCAATGATCCTCGAAACATCATCGAATGCATCGATCGGCGCAACGAAGAGTTAGCGCACGATCACGAATAGGCATCGCGACAGCGGCCGCGACAGTTCCCGGAAGGGAGGCCTGGCCGCGCCAGCCAAGCTTCTTCTAACACAGGCGAACGGATCTCCCGGGCAAGTTCTCCCGCCGCAAGGCGTGGAGCGGCGCGCGGCGGCCTCTTCTCCCATCCGGCCCGCCCCGGCAGGCCAACCAGCTCCGAGTTCTCCCCCAGCGAGAATGCCTTCGCCAAGCTTAGGCCCTCCTGCGCGAGGCAACCACGCGAACCGCTGGAGCATTTCGGGCCCGGCTCGACGCGGTCCCGGACGCGTTCACGTCCGCCGAATGCGCCAAGTACTTCCGAACGACCTGATATGACGTGGATTAAGCCGAAACCGCTAGATCGAGGATTGCCGCCTATGATACGCTCAGAGGGCGATAGCGGCACCCCTTAGCCCAGCGGACTAGGAGCGAACGAAGGCGCTGATGAGTGAGTCTTTGCCGCGGTATCCGCATCATCGGGTCGAAATCTCTGCCGCAGGGCTTGATTTCGCGATCATCACGCTTTCCGGACCTGTGTCAGCCTATCTACACGGGTTTTTCTACGCCTACCCCCATCATCCGGATCTATACCTTGGCTTCGCCATTCTCGTCGCTTCCGTCTGCAGCGCCACGCTCTTCTATCGTGGGTTGTACAAAGTTGAACATCTCTTATCGTTATATGATCAGATCAAGTACGTTGTCAGCCATCTGTTCATATCCATTTTCATGGCATATTTCATTGTTCGGCTCATACAATCTGAATTGAGACTATTCCAGGGAGAGACGGTTGCGTTCGTCTGTCTGTGCTCGGTACAGCTGATCGGCGCAAGGGCCTTTTGGAGCAGACATCTCAGCTCGGAATTGGATCGGGGCGGACTGAAGCGTCGGCCCGTCGCGCTTCTGACGTGGAGTGACGACGAGCTCGCACCCAGCAAGAAGCAGGCACTTCTCAGGAACGGCTTCGAGATAACGGAAACCATCTCCCTCGACAGATCAAATTCCCAAGAGATTCCTGTCCGCGTAGCCAAAGCGATAGCCCAGCTGCGAGGATCGAACGTCGAGGAGATATTGATACACCTTCCGTATCGCCATCTCCACATCCTGCCGATCATCGTTTTCGAGCTGCGCTCGACGCCGCTCCCCGCCAGTGTTCTGCCGGACGACGCGGCTTCATATCTGCTTTTCCAGCGCCGGCGTGGATACGGGAGCTTCGGGCTGGTCGAGGTCAAGCGGGAGCCGCTTACATTGGTCGAACGCTCCGCGAAGCGTATTCTGGACCTTGTCGTGGCCGGTCTGGCGATCGCGGCGCTCGCACCGCTCCTTCTCTTCGTTGCTGCGGCGGTGAAGTTCGATTCCGCAGGACCGATCCTCTTCAGGCAGACGCGGCGGGGCTTCAATGGGCGGTCTTTCAAGATTTTGAAGTTCCGCACGATGCATGTCTTGGAAGACGGCGGTGAAGTCGTTCAGGCGACGCGAAGCGATCGGCGGGTGACCCGCGTTGGCCGGTGGCTTCGCCGGACCAGCATCGACGAACTGCCTCAGCTCTGGAACGTCATCAAGGGAGACATGTCCGTTATCGGCCCGCGGCCGCATGCAGTCGCCCATGACGAGATCTACAGCGATGTCATCGACAACTACGCGCACCGGCAGCATGTCAAGCCTGGCCTCACCGGCTGGGCGCAGGTCAATGGGTTCAGAGGCGAGACGCCTCGTGTCGAGGACATGAAGGCCCGCGTTGATCATGATCTCTGGTACATCGAAAACTGGTCTCTTGAGCTGGATCTCCGTATATTGGCGCTGACATGCACGAAGTTGATTTCCCATCGGGCGTACTAGAGGGGAGATCATGAGTTCGGTTGGTGGAATTCTGGACGTCCGCCACTCTGACGAAGCACGCTGCCTGGCCTGAGACCGGCCTGAACGGCTCCATCGACAGGCTGAAGCATCGTCGGGTGGTCCCGAGCGGGAGCGTTCCGCCACTGGCGGCCCTTGCGCCTGCCCGCCTCTACACCTTCCGGATAGCGGTTTAGCCCTGCGCGGGCGGGTGCCCGTCCGGGTCTGGACGGCGCCCATCCAACCCGAATTCACGACGCGCCTGCCCGTCTCGGGCTGCGCACGCGGCCAGGCAATGGCGGCCGCAGCCTTTGGCCGGACCGCGCAGGCTCTGTTCCCGTCCGCTGCGGGTCGCAGCTTGTGATCGATCCGGGTAGCGCAACCGGCGGACGCGGCGAAGGACGCTGGGGATATCTAGCGCGGGGGGCTTGAGGGATCGTCGGCAGGTCGCTTCAGTGTGACATCGAGGCGTATTGCCCAATTTTTAGTCTCGGCTGATAGTGCCCAGACCAGAAACATAATTATTCATTAACCAAGGAGCGGCACATTGAGCACCATGTTGCTTCCGCTCGCGCTTGCAGGCATCGTATCGGGTGTAAGCTGCCTCCTGTTCTGGCCTGCATTCGGCCCATATTCCTTACTACTTTACCCCTTATTCGGAAGTTGTGGCTGCCTGTTGTTTGGCCTGCTGATGATGAGACGAGCATCAGATGAGCCTGGCCTATCCAACTTGACGAACGAACTGGTCAACGATCTCCGGGGCGTGTTGAAGGCGACGCGGCAGGATGCTCCCGAAGCCGGGCGCTCGGCAAGGGATGGTACGGGCTAGAGCACGCGCAGTTCCAGTTGCAGCCGCAGAACTGGCCGGCGCATGGACGCAGGTCGCTCCTGCGCCGGAGCGTGGATCGAAACTGGTTGCACCTGCCGCCCGCGTGAAGGTCGCGCAAGACGGCTCCCGACGCCCGCAGCGCCCGACGATGTCTTCTGACGAGGGAGGAGACAGGCGTGTTCCTCCCGCTGCCCCGGCTGCGGATCGCAGGGGAACGGCGTCGCCGGCCGACTGTTGTGCTTCTCGCGAACCGGAGGGCGCGATGCGGTTCATCCCTACCCGGATCCATGGGCTCGTCGACTATGCCTGGGGCCTGCTCCTCGGCACCGCGCCCTGGACGCTGGGCTTCGCCGGCGACGGGCCTGCCGCCTACATGGCCTGGATCCTCGGCGCCGGCGCGATCCTCTACAGCCTGCTCACGGACTACGAGGTCGGGCTTCTGCCGGTCATCGCAGTGCCGGTCCACCTCATGCTCGACGTCGCAGGCGGCGCGGTCCTGGCGGCCTCGCCATGGATCTTCGGCTTCGCGGACCGCGTGGTCTGGCCGCATCTCCTCTTCGGTCTCTTCTCCGTCGCAGCGGGGCTCGCCACCGAGCGGGCGCCGCGCCTGCCCGATCGGATCGCCGGTAACAGGGCCTGACCCCACTCCGCCGATATCGCTGGATCGAAGCCGCGGACCGGCCGATACTCCGCTGAACAAGATGCGTCAGGGAGGGTGGTCCGATGAGGCTGGTCGTAGCCGCTGCGGCGGCGCTCGTACTGTCGTTTGCCGCCGATGCGGCGGAACCTCTCAGGTTCGAGGTCGATGCGGCCTGGCCGAAGCCGCTCCCGAACGAGTGGCTCATGGGCCAGGCGGCAGGTGTCGCCGTGGATGCCGAGGACAATGTCTGGGTGGTGCAGCGCCCGCGTACGCTGACCGATGACGAGAAGGGCGCGAGCCTCGATCCGCCGCGCTCGAAATGCTGCAGGCCGGCCCCGCCCGTGCTCGTGTTCAACCAGGCCGGCGACCTCATCAGGAGCTGGGGCGGCCCGGGCGAGGGCTACAGCTGGCCCCAGAGCGAGCACGGAATCCACATCGACCACAAAGGTTTCGTTTGGCTCGCCGGGAACGGCGAGCAGGACGGGCAGATCCTGAAGTTCACGGCCGACGGCAAGTTCGTGATGCAGATCGGCAAGCAGGGGCCGCAGACGAACAGCCTCGACACGAGCCGGCTCGGCCGACCGGCCGGCATGATGGTCGACGCCGCGACCAACGAGCTCTTCGTGGCGGACGGCTACGGCAACAGGCGCATCATCGTGTTCGACGCCGATACCGGCGCCTACAAGCGGATGTGGGGCGCCTACGGCAAGCCGCCGACCGACGAGAGGCTTCCGGCCTACAGCCCGGGCGAGACGCCCCCGGCCCAGTTCAGGAACCCGGTCCATTGCGTCCAGGTGGCACGGGACGGGCTCGTCTATGTCTGCGACCGGGTCAGCAACCGCGTGCAGGTCTTCCGGAGGGACGGGAGCTTCGTGAAGGAGTTCTTCGTCGAGAAGGCCACGCGCGGCAACGGGGCCGTATGGGAACTGGCGCTCTGGCCGGACGAGAAGGAGAGCTTCCTCCTGAATGCGGACGGCGAGAACAACGAGGTGCGCACGCTCGACCGCGAGACGGGCGACGTCTTGGGGGCCTTCGGCCGCAATGGCCGCAATGCGGGCCAGTTCCACTGGGTGCACAACCTCGCGGTCGACTCGAAGGGCAACGTCTTCACGACCGAGGTCGACACCGCGAAACGGACGCAGAAGTTCCTGTTCCGCGGCGACATGGTGCTCAGGAAGCGCGCCGCCGTACAGTAGCGGGGCGGCCCCTGCAGGAGGCTGGCGGAGCGGGAGGCGGCTCCCCTAGTCAGGCTCGGGCCCGGATCGCGTAGGACCGGCTCTCCTCGCGGCCGAAGCCCTCGATCCGCAGCCGGTCGGGATGCATCTCCACGATCGAGTAGGCCGTGGTGGTCGGCGTATCGACCATGCCGCGGAAATTGATGAAGTGGCGCCCGCCGATCTCGCCGTAATTGCCGGCGTGGTTGTGGCCGCAGAGATAGGCGACGAAATTGTCGTAGCTCGTCAGCAGATCGACGATCCGCTGCGAGTCCCACATATTGTGCTTGTCGGCCGGGAAGACGGGGTAATGGCCGAGCACGACCACGTTCTCTCGGGCCGTGCGGGCGGCATCGAGGGTCCTCTGCAGCCAGGCGAACTGCTCGTCGGAGAGCGAGCCGTTCCAGCTCTGCGCATTGGGCGCCCCCGAAGCCTTGAGCCTGGCGAGGCGCTCGGCGGCAAGCTCGCGGCGCGGATCGCCGACGGGCGGCGCGAAAGTCGAGACGTCGTTGCCGTCGATCACGACGAAGCGGTAGCCGCCGCCGGCGAAATCGTAATAGGCATTGGGCATCCCCACCGTCCGCACCACCGACCGAAGGAACTCGCGGCCGACCTCGTAATCGTGGTTGCCGAGCACGAAGACCTTCGGGTGCTTCAGGCCGTCATAGACGGGCAGGACGTGGCCGAAGCTCTCCCAGTGCCGGTCGATGATGTCACCGAGCGTCGCGACGAACTTCAGGTCGTGCCTGTTCAGCTCGGCCACGGCCTCCTGCATCTTCCACAGGCTGTTCGCGTAGTAGCGGCCGCTGGCGAGGTTCGGCGGCACCGGCGCATATTGCGGATCGGCCACGATGCCGAACCGGAACGCCCCGTCCTGGGCGGCCGCGAAGCCGGCGAACCGGGTGGCGAGCGTGGCGGCGAGCGCGCTCCCGAGCGCGGTGCGGCGTGACAGCATGTCGGGTCTCCGTCTGGACGACGGGCCGCTCCTCGCGCCGCGAGGTAACATCCATGTGACGGGTCCGGGCAGGCGGCGCAGCCCTCCGGACATTCCCGGGTTCGCAAGGACCATGGCTGCCGACGGAGGGTCTCGGGTCTCCGGCCCGACCTCTCTCCCGGCGGGTGGGAGATGACCCGTTACGCTCCGCTTCGTTCGCCCGGGGATGTCGCGAGGGCGGGCACGTCGCCGCTCTCAGCCCTCGGCCTTGCTCGGCTGTCCCTGCTCGGAGCCGCCCTTCGGGGAGGTGTCGTCCTCGCCGGCGGCATCCGGGTCGGTCCGGCCCTGCGGCGTGAGACGCGGGGCATCGATGCCCTTGCCGGCATCGCGCAGAGTGCCCTGGCCCTGCCTGTTGTCGGTGGTGTTGCTGGCCACTCCCATATGCGTCCCCTCAGCCGGCACCCGGATCGACCTCGCCGCCCTGGGGGCGGTCGCTCGGAAGCGCGCCGGAGCCGGGCGTCGACTGGTCGCGGCGGTCGTCGTCGCTCAGTGTCGGCGAACCCGAATCCTTGTTGCCGGAATGGGGCCCGGTCCCCGCCGGATCGGGCACGGAGCGCGAGCCCGCCATCTGCCCCTGCGGGGAGGAGAGATCGCCCGCTCCGCCGAGATCGAGGCCCGGCCGGTCCGTCGAACCCGCGCCGAGCTTCGCCGATGCGGCCTCTTCCGAAGGCCGCTCCGCCACCGCCTCCTCATGGTTGCCGTAGCCGGCGCTTCCCATTTCGCTCTCCCTGGATCGTCGGGGCGACAACGCCAGGGCGGCGAGTTCGTTGCCGAGCGCGGGCTCGCGCTCCCGGCCGGCGGCCGCTCGCTACCAGAGCGTCGCCTTCAGGCGCGCCGGATAGGCCTCGTCGATCGCCTCCGCGTCCATCCGGCCTGCCGTGCAGGCCTTCAGGATGCGCCCCGGGCTCGGCAGCGCGGAGCGCTCGACATGGCGGGACGGATCCCACAGATGCGAGCGCATGATCGCCTTCGCGCATTGGAAATAGACCCGGCCGACGGCGACGATCATCACCGAGCGCGGCGCCTGCCCTTCGGTCGCGAAGCTCTCCAGCAGTTCGGGATCGACCGAGATCCGCGCGCGGCCATTCACCCTGATCGTCTCGCCTATCCCCGGGATTAGGAAGAGGAGCCCGACGCGCGGGTCGTGCAGGATGTTCTCCAGCGTGTCGACGCGGTTGTTGCCGCGCCGGTCCGGGATCATCAGGGTCCTGTCGTCGACGATTCGGACGAAGCCGGGCGCGTCGCCGCGCGGCGTGCAGTCGAGCCCGTCCGGCCCGGCGCTGGCGATCGTCAGGAAGGGCGAGGCCTCGATGAAGACCCGGTATTCCGGGATCAGCCTGTCGAGCTCCTTCGCGACCGCGTTCTCGCTCGGGCGGCCGTAGCGGGCATGGAGATCCTCGACGGAGGTGATTTCGGCAGGCTGGGACATGGCCCGCATCGTTCCCGACCGAGGCGGAGGCGTCAAACGCCGATCACGATTTTCACCAAGCTTGGCAGTCCGGTGCAACCGGGCCGGAGCCTGAGCGTTGCACGGCAGGTCTCAGCAGCCGGAGCGCGAGGAAATGGGTATTCTTTGGACGATCATTCTGGGTTTCATCATCGGTGTCGTGGCCAAGTTCATCATGCCCGGCAAGAACGAGCCGCAGGGCTTCATCCTGACCACGATCCTGGGCATCGTGGGCATGTTCGTGGGAACTTGGCTCGGCCAGCTCGTCGGCTGGTACGGCCCGAATGACGGCGCCCGCTTCATCGGGGGCGTGGTCGGGGCCATCATCGTGCTGTTCATCTACGGGCTGATCGTCGGCCGTTCCTCCTCTCGGCCAATGGCCTAGACCGCGTCGTCGGAAAGCCGCCCGGCCTGGCCGGGCGGCTTTCCGCGTCAGGCGTCCGGGCCGGACACGGCGCCCCCGGACATGGAGCCCCCGGTCATGGCGGCCTTGGCCGGGCAGTGACCGGTCGCGCCCCGGATGGCGAGCGCCACGCCGGCCACCAGCGCGATCAGGCTTAGCACCTTGTTCGGACGCGGCCTCGCCGCAACGGCCGCAAGCGCCAGCCCGCCCACGACCGACAGGCTCCGCTCGGTGACGGACAGGTTCCGCTCGCCGGAGAACAGGTGCTGGGTTTCCTCGATCAGGTGGTTCGGCATCGGTTCGAAACTCCTTCGCGCCGCAGCGTGCGGCGGCCCGGACCGTGAACCGGCGAGACGGGGACCCGTTCCAGCGACAAAGGCGGCGGCAGACATGAAAAAGGCGGCCTCGAGAGGCCGCCTTCATCGTCTCGATTCGCGAGGCTCACTCGCCGGCGTCTGCGGGCTCCGGCCGCTCGCGGCGTTCGCCCTCGCCGCGCCCCTCGCGGAAGTCGCCGCGATCGCGGTCGCCACGGTCGCGGCGCGGGCCACGGTCACCGCGATCGCGGCGGGGACCGCGATCGCTCCGGTCGCCGCGCTCCTCGCGGTCATCCACGGTCTCGCCGCGGGCCTCGCGCTCGGCCCGCTCGGCGTCGCGCTGCGCCTTGAGCTTCTCGGTCAGGTCCTCGCCCGTCTGCTGGTCGACGACCTTCATGGAGAGGCGGATCTTGCCGCGCTCGTCCTGGCCGAGGAACTTCACCTTCACCTTGTCGCCTTCCTTCACGACGTCGGTGACCTTCTGGACGCGCTGCGGCGCGAGCTCCGAGATGTGGACGAGGCCGTCCTTCGGGCCGAAGAAGTTGACGAAGGCGCCGAACTCCATCGTCTTGACGACGGTGCCGTCATAGATCGTGCCGGCCTCCGGCTCCGCCACGATCGAGCGGATCCAGTTATACGCCGCCTTGATCGCCTTGCCGTCGGCGGAGGCGATCTTCACCGTGCCGTCGTCCTGGATGTCGATCTTGGCGCCGGTCTTCTCGACGATCTCGCGGATGACCTTGCCGCCCGTGCCGATGACCTCGCGGATCTTGTCGGTCGGGATGGTCATGACCTCGATGCGCGGCGCATGCTCGCCGAGCTCGGCGCGGGCCGAGGTCAGAGCCTTGCTCATCTCCCCGAGGATGTGCGTGCGGCCGTCCCTCGCCTGGTCGAGTGCGACCCGCATGATCTCCTCGGTGATGCCGGCGATCTTGATGTCCATCTGGAGCGACGTGATGCCGGCATCCGTGCCCGCCACCTTGAAGTCCATGTCGCCGAGATGGTCCTCGTCGCCGAGGATGTCGGACAGGACCGCGTGGCGATCGCCCTCGAGGATCAGGCCCAAGGCGATGCCCGCGACGGGCTTGCGGAGCGGCACGCCCGCATCCATCAGCGAGAGCGAGGCGCCGCAGACGCTCGCCATCGAGGAGGAGCCGTTCGATTCCGTGATCTCGGACACGACCCGGATCGTGTACGGGAACTCGTGCGCGGGCGGCAGCATCGGGTGGATGGCGCGCCAGGCGAGCTTGCCGTGGCCGATCTCGCGGCGGCCCGGCGAGCCCATGCGGCCAGTCTCGCCGACGCTGTAGGGCGGGAAGTTGTAGTGAAGGAGGAAGTTCTCCTTCCGGGTGCCTTCCAGCTGATCGATGAACTGCTCGTCCTCGCCGGTGCCGAGCGTCGCGACGACCAGCGCCTGCGTCTCGCCCCGGGTGAACAGCGCCGAGCCATGCGCCCGCGGCAGCACGCCGACCTCGGCAACGATCGGGCGGACCGTCGTCAGGTCGCGGCCGTCGATGCGGCTCTTCGTGTCGAGGATGTTCCAGCGCACGATCTTGGCCTGGACCTCCTTGAAGGCGGTCTTGACCTTCTCGGGGTCGAACCGCGCCTCGCCCTCGGCCGGGACCAGCGCGTTCATGACCTTGACCTTGGCGGCGTCGACCGCGGCGTAGCGGCTCTGCTTGTCGGTGAGCTTGTAGGCGGCGCGCAGGTCCTGCTCGGCGATCTCCAGGATGACCTTCTCGATCTCGGAGAGGTCAGGCGCCGTGAAGTCGCGCGGCTCCTTGGCGGCCTTCTCGGCGAGCCGGATGATCGCCTCGATGACCGGCTGGAAATGCTTGTGGCCGAACATGACCGCCCCGAGCATGACCTCTTCCGAGAGCTCCTTCGCCTCGGATTCGACCATGAGCACGGCCTCGTTCGTGCCCGCCACGACGAGGTCGAGGCTCGTCGCCTCCATCTCGGCGAGGGTCGGGTTGAGCTTGTAGGCACCGCCGATATAGCCGACGCGGGCGGCGCCGATCGGGCCCATGAACGGTACGCCGGAGAGCGTGAGCGCGGCGGAGGTCGCGAGCATCGCGACGATGTCCGGATCGTTCTCGAGATCGTGGCTCAGCACGGTCGCGACGATCTGGGTGTCGTTCTTGTAGCCCTCGACGAAGAGGGGGCGGATCGGCCGGTCGATGAGACGCGAGGTCAGCGTCTCCTTCTCGGTCGGGCGGCCCTCGCGCTTGAAGTAGCCGCCCGGGATGCGGCCGGCCGCATAGGTGCGCTCCTGGTAGTTCACCGTGAGCGGGAAGAAGTCGAAGCCGGGCTTCGGCTCCTTCATGGAGACGACGGTGGCGAGGACGGTCGTCTCGCCATAGGTGGCGACGACGGCGCCGTCCGCCTGGCGGGCCATCTTGCCCGTCTCGAGGGTGAGCTTGCGCCCGCCCCAGATCAGCTCTTCGCGTTGGATGTCGAACATGTGCTGCCTTCCGTGTGGGCCGACGGAGGCGTGGGTTCCGCCATGTGCAAGACGACGGGGGGCTCGGCACAGGGCGGAGATCAGTCCGCGCGAGCCCCCGGCGATCCTGCCATGGCCTGCCTCAGCCGCCCGGCTTGGGATCGGACCGGCGGACCATTCCGCCGATCGGGTTACGGAACGGCTGCAGCCGTCCCGGATGCGAAAACGGCCGGAGCGCAAGGCTCCGGCCAGGAACTCGTCAGCGACGGATGCCGAGGCGCTCGATGAGCGAGCGATAGCGGCTCTCGTCCCGGCTCTTCAGATAGTCGAGCAGCGACCTGCGCTGCGACACCATCTTCAGCAGGCCGCGGCGCGAATGATTGTCCTTCTTGTGCGACTTGAAGTGGTCGGTCAGGTTGTTGATCCGCTCCGTGAGGATGGCGACCTGAACCTCCGGCGAGCCGGTGTCGTTCGCCTCGCGGGCATATTCGTTCATGAGCGCTCGCTTGCGCTCGGCCGTGATCGACATCGGGATCCTTTCGGGTAGGGGTTGACGAGGCCGGGGCACGTGACGTGACCGCCGGTCCGCGAAAGCGGCCGGGCCGGGATGTCGTCCAGCGCGGTCGGTTGTCGCGGGAATGCCCGGGGCCAGGGGCCAGTCCGGGACGCGCCCTTATACACGAATCCGTCTCGGGCGCCAGTAGCCACTTCCCGGACGTTCACGGCTCCGTGCGCTTCCGTCCGGTTTCGCATGGGAACTCCGTCGCCGAGGAGCCGGTTGAGCCGGCATCACCCGACGGAGCATTCACATGGCGACGGCCACACTCGGCGGCAGCCTTTCGCAGAACGACGCGGTGCGGTCCATCTTCATCACGGGCGTGAAGAACGCGCACGCGCTGGAAAAGGAGGCGATCCAGATCCTCGAGCGGCAACTCGAGCGGCTCAAGAACTATCCGGAGATGGAGGCGCTCGTCAGGCGTCACCTGGAGGAGACCCTCCAGCACGAGCAGCGCATCGACGAGATCCTGGACGGTCTGGGCGAGGACCGCTCGCTGCTGAAGGACATGGCCACGCAGTTCATGGGCAACATGGCGGCGATCGCGCATGTGCCCATGGGCGACGAGATCCTGAAGAACACCTTCGCCAACCACGCCTTCGAGAATTTCGAGGTGGCGGCCTACAAGTCGCTGGTCACGATGGCGGAGGTGGCGGGCGAGAGCCGGTTCCTGACGGCGCTCAACCAGAACCTGCGCGAGGACGAGAAGGCTGCGCAGATGATCAAGGACATGGTGGAGCCGATCACCCGCAAATACCTCGAGCGGGCGGCCGCGGGCGAGAAGGCGGACCGCTGATTCCGCTCAATCGGACGCGGGCCGTCGGGCTCGCGTCCGAAGATCGAGGGACATCATCTCCTCGTCGATCGAGCGCCCGTTCACCCGGAGGGCGTCGCGCATCAGGCCGTAAGGCGTGAAGCCGAGCCGAAGGTAGAGCGCTCGCGCGGGTGCGTTGTAGGTTCCGACCGCGAGGTCGAGGACATCGAGCCGGTCCGTCGCGTGGTCGACCAGCCCGCCGAGCAGCCGGGCCGCTACGCCCCTGCCCCGCGCCTCCGGCGAGACGAACACGCCGGCGACCAGCCCGCGATGGCTCATCTTCCGGCTCGTCTCGACGATCAGCGACGCCGCCCCGACCAGCGTTCCGCCGAAGAAAGCCCCGAAGGTCGCCGATGGCGGCGGCAGGTCCAGCCGGTTCCTGAACCAGTCCAGCCCGTGCCCTCGGGCCTCCTCGAGATCGGCCGAGAAGGCTTCCGGCTCGCATTCCAGCGCGAATAGCCGGAGAGCCCGGTAATCGGCCGCATCCTGAGGTCCGAGGACCCGTATCTCGGGAGCTTCCGCCCCCATCACGCCAGGCTGAACACCCGGTGGGGGACGAGTTCCCCCTGCTCGACATCCGCTATCGCGACCAGGACGCCGTTGCAGGTGGCATAGAGCCGGCCTTCCACCGGCGCGTCGCGGCCGCGCAGCAGCACGGACTGCCCGCGCATCAGGCGGCCGGCCGCATCGCGCGACACGGGCAGGCATGGCAGGTCGGCGAGCGCGGATGCGACCGGATGCAGGATGGGCGTCGTCCGGCCGGGCTCCGGCGTCCCGGTCTCGAGCTCCTGGATCGTCGCCGTCTCGGCCTCCGTGAAGGGGCCGACCCGCGTGCGCCGGAGCGCCGAGACATGGCCCAGGCAGCCGAGCGCCCGCCCGAGATCGCGGGCGAGCGCCCGCACATAGGTACCCTTGCCGCAATCGGCCGCGAGCACCGTCTTGTCGTCGGCGTGATGGAGGATCGCGAGGCGTTCCACCTCTACCACGCGCGCCTTGAGCTCCAGGTCGCCGCCGCCGCGGGCGACGTCATAGGCGCGCTCGCCCGCGACCTTGATGGCCGAGAAGCGCGGCGGCACCTGCTCGATCTGGCCGATGAAGCGGGGCAGCAGCGCCGCCACGGCCGCGGGGTCCGGGACCCGGTTCGTGGCCTGGACCGGCCGGCCCTCCGCATCGTCCGTATCGGTCTCGACACCCCAGGTAACCGTGAAGACGTAGGACTTCCTGCCGTCCATGACGAAGGGAACGGTCTTGGTTGCCTCGCCGAGCGCGATCGGCAGGATGCCCGAGGCGAGCGGATCCAGCGTGCCGGCATGGCCCGCCTTCTTGGCGTTCAGGGCGCGCTTCACCACCGCGACCGCATGGGTCGAGGTCATCCCGACCGGCTTGTCGAGGATGACCCAGCCGTTCACGACCCGCTTCTTCGGGCGGTCCTGCGGTGGGCGGCGCCCTTCGGGAGCCCGTTCCTCGGCGCGCGGCGCCTCGTCGACCATCGTGTCCATCAGCCCCGTTCTGTCTCGTCCGCGGCGGCATCCTTCTCCAGGTCCCGCCGCACCTTCTCGCTCCTGAGGAGGGCGTCGATGCGCGCCGCCTCGTCGAAGCTCTCGTCGCGCCGGAAGCGGAGCTCGGGCGCGTATTTCAGCTCGACGCGCCGCGCCACCTCCTGGCGCAGCACCTTCTTGTTGCGGTCGAGCGCCTCGATGACGGGCCGCTCGTCCTTGCCGCCGAGCGGCATGACGAAGGCCGTCGCGAGCTTCAGGTCCGGCGACATCCGCACCTCGGGAATGGTGATCACGTGGGCCGCGAGCACCGGATCCTGGATGTCGCCGCGGCCGAGCACCTCGGCGAGCGCGTGACGCACCAGCTCCGCCACGCGCTGCTGGCGCTGGCTCGGGCCCTTCGGGGAGTCCTGTCGTTTCTGCATCGTTCGCAATGCCGGAATCGAACCGGCTCCAAAGCGTCATGGCCGGGCTTGGCCCGGCCATCTACGTACTGCCAGTCTCGAGGGTTCCGTGGATGGCCGGGCCAAGCCCGGCCATGACAGGGCTACAGCGAGCGCCGCTCCTCGTGGACGTTGAAGCACTCGATCACGTCGCCGACGCGGATCTTGTCGTAATTGTCGAACGACATGCCGCATTCCTGGCCGGCCACGACCGATTGGACGTCGTCCTTGAAGCGCTTGAGCGTCTGCAGGCGCCCGCCCTCGTGGATGACGACGTTGTCGCGGATGAGCCGGATATGGGCGCCGCGCTCGACGCGGCCGTCCATCACGCGGCAGCCGGCGACCTTGCCGACCTTGGAGACGTCGAAGACCTCCAGGATCTTCGCCTCGCCGAGCCGCTCCTCGCGGAGCGTCGGGGCGAGCAGGCCCGACATCGCGTCCCGCACATCGTCCACGAGATTGTAGATGATGTTGTAATAGCGGATCTCGATCCCGGCGCGCTCGGCCGCCTCGCGCGCTTCCTTGTGGGCGCGCACGTTGAAGCCGATGATGACCGCGCCCGAGGCCTGGGCGAGCGTCACGTCGGATTCGGTGATGGCGCCGACGCCGGCATGCAGGATGCGCGCGGCGACCTCCTCGTTGCCGATCTTCTCGAGCGCGGTGACGATGGCCTCGACCGAACCGCCCACATCGCCCTTGATGACGAGCGGGAATTCCTTGCGGCCGGAGCCCTCGCGCAGGTCGCGCATCATGTCGGCGAGCGAGCCGCGGTTCACCGAGGCGCGGGCGGCCGCACGCTCGCGCTTCACGCGGGCACGGTACTCCGTGATCTCGCGGGCGCGCGCCTCCGATTCCACCACGGCGAACCGGTCGCCGGCATCCGGCGTACCGTTGAAGCCAAGCACCTGGGCCGGATAGGACGGGCCCGCCTCCTCGATCATCTCGCCCGTGTCGCTGATGAGGGCGCGCACGCGGCCCCATTCGGCGCCGGCCACGATGATGTCGCCGGGCTCCAGCAGCCCGCGCTGGACGAGCACGGTCGCGACCGGACCACGACCGCGGTCGAGCTTCGCCTCGATCACCGTGCCTTCCGCGTTGCGGAGCGGATCGGCCTTGAGGTCCAACACCTCGGCCTGGAGCAGCAGACCTTCGAGCAGGGTATCGAGGCCCTGGCCCGTCAGCGCGGACACCTCGAATTCGAGGGTGTCGCCGCCCATCGACTCGACCTGGATGTTGTGCTGCAGCAGCTCCGTGCGGACCCGCTGCGGGTTCGCGTCCGGCTTGTCCATCTTGTTGATCGCGACCACCATCGGAACGCCCGCCGCCTTCGCGTGGCTGATCGCCTCGACCGTCTGCGGCATGACCCCGTCATCGGCCGCGACCACCAGGACCACGATGTCCGTGATCTTGGCGCCGCGCGCCCGCATGGCCGTAAAGGCGGCGTGGCCGGGCGTGTCGATGAAGGTGATCTTCGCGCCGGAGGGCGTCGTGATCTGATAGGCGCCGATATGCTGGGTGATGCCGCCGGCCTCGCCCGCAACGACGTCCGTCTTGCGGATCGCGTCGAGCAGCGACGTCTTGCCGTGGTCGACATGGCCCATGATGGTGACGACCGGCGGGCGCGGCTCGAGATGCTCCTCGAGATCCGGCTCGTCGAACAGGCCCTCGAGAACGTCGGCCTCGGCGACGCGGCGCACCGTATGGCCGAGCTCCTCCGCCACGAGCTGCGCCGTGTCGGCATCGATCGTATCGGTGATCTTGTGGATCTGGCCCTGCTTCATCAGGAGCTTGATCACGTCGACCGCGCGCTCCGCCATGCGGTTGGCGAGATCCTGGATGGTGATCGTCTCCGGGATGGTCACCTCGCGCGCGATCTTCTCCTTGTCGTCAACCTGGCGGTGGCCGCTCATGCGCTGCATGCGGCGGCGGAAGGCTGCGACGGAGCGCGTGCGCTCCTCCTCGCCCGAGGTGGCGCTGGCGATGGTCAGGCGGCCGCGGCGGTCGCGGTTGCCGCCGCCCGGGCCCTTCGGCTTCGGGGGCGTGATGATCTTGAGCGGCATGCCGGGCCGCCGGATGACGACCTTGCGGTCGCCCTCGTCGTCCGCGGCGGCGCTCCGGCCGGCAGGCGCGGAGGCGGCCGGGCGCGCGGCGGCACCGGCCGGACGCGGCGCATCCTTGTTCGTGGGCTGCGCGGCGGCAGGGGCCGGCCGGCGGCCGATCATGTCGAGATTCTGCGGGCGGCGCGAATCGGTGGGACGGGGCGTCGCGGGCGCGGGCGGCGTCACCTCGCCGAGACGGCGGCGCGCTTCATCCTCGGCGCGGCGCTTGCGCTCGTCCTCCTGGCGGCGGCGCTCCTCCTCCTCGCGCTTGCGCGCCTCGGCGGCCTCGCGCTCCTTCTGGTCGCGCGCCTCGCGCTCCGCACGGCGCCGCGCATTCTCCTCCGCGATCCGGCGCTCCTCCTCCTCCCGGCGCTTGGCGTCCGTGAGGGCATGGACCCTCGCGTCGCGCTCCGCATCGGTGAGCGTGCGCAGCACGATGCCGGTCGGGCGGCCGCCGGCCGGCGGGCCGGCTGGCTGTGCGGAGGGTTGGGCCGGAGCTTGGCCGGAAGGCTGGGACGGCGCCGCGGGACGCGGGGCCGTCCCAGCCGCCGGGGTAGGCGCGCGGGCAGCGGGCGCCGCCGCCGCCGGAGCGGGAGCCGCCGGGGACGGGCGCGACAGGCCGAGGGTCGGGCGGCCGGGCGGGGCAGGCGCCGCGGCGGAGCGGGGGGAAGCGGCCGGCGCGCCGGCCGGAGCGGCATCCTTGGCGCCGCCCGGCGTCGCGGCACGACGCTTCACAGTCTCGACCACGACGGCCTTCGACCGTCCATGGGAGAAGCTCTGGCGCACCGTGTTCTGCTCGGCCGGGCGCTTCGGCAGCGACAACGTCTTCGGAGAGACGTGCAGCGTCTTGTCGCCCGGGGTCTTGGTGTCACTCATACAGATCTAGTCCTGCCGCTCGGCCTGCCGAGCCTCGCCCTGCCGTCCATCCACGTCCCGCGAGGGCCCGGCCCCGTCGTCAACTCCGCGAAAACGGCGAAGCCGACGCCAGCGCGCCAGGCACCCTTCACTACCAGGACCCGCGAGAAGCGCAGCATGTATCACATGCGCGCGCCCCAAGGCCACGTCCAAATCGTCACCCGGCAGGTCGTCGAAGATGGATATGCCTGATATCGAGTCGCCATCGCGTTTTCGCAATGCCCCGGCGAGCTTGCGCCTTCCGTCCTCGGCCGCCTCGCGGGCGTGGATGAGGGCCGCCACGCTACCCGACGCGATGGCCGCCTCCACCTTGCCGAAGCCGGCCACGACCGCGCCCGCCTTGTTGGCGAGCGAAAGCGCCCCCTTGAGATCCCGCACGAGCGCCGCGTCGATGGCTTCGACGAGATTCGGCGGGACTTTCGCCTCGGCCTTGAAGGCCCGACCGAAGGCGCGCTTCCTGACCGCCTCGGCGACGGCGGCGGCGGTCGGCGTGACCCAGGCGCCGCGGCCGGGGAGCCGGTTGCGCAGGTCCGGCACGACGGCGCCGTCCGGCCCGAGCACGAAGCGCATCAGCTCGGAGGCGGGCTTCGCCTCGCGCGTGACGATGCAGGTGCGCTCGGGCTCGGGTTTCGGCACGTCGCGGCGCGGCCCGGTTCAGCTCGGCTGCATCTCGGCCTCGGCGGCCGCTTCCTCCTCGACGGGCTCCTCGGCCTGCGGCTCGATCCAGCCGGCCTTCACGCGGGCCTGCATGATCATGGCCTCGGCTTCGGCGCGCGAAACGCCGAAGGGGTCGAGGAAGCCCTCGTGGCGCACCGCGTCCTGGCCGCGGCCCTCCGTGTAGCCGACGAGGTCGTCCGTCGCGCAGCCCGCGAGATCCTCGATCGTCTTCACGTCGTTCTCGCCGAGGGCGACCAGCATCGGCGTCGTCACGCCGTCGATCTCGCGCAGCTCGTCCTGCACGCCGAGCTCGCGCCGGCGCGCATCCTGCTCCGCCTCGATGCGGTCGAGATATTCCTGCGCCCGGCGCTGGATCTCGGCGCCGGTGTCCTCGTCGAAGCCCTGGATGGCCGCGATCTCGGACGGATCGGCGGCCGCGATCTCCTCCACGCTGCGGAAGCCTTCCGACGCGAGGAGCTGGCCCACGACCTCGTCGACGTCCAGCGCGGCCATGAAGAGCTCGGTCCGCTCGACGAACTCCTTCTGGCGCCGCTCCGATTCCTCGGCCTCGGTCAGGATGTCGATGTCCCAGCCGGTGAGCTGCGAGGCGAGGCGGACGTTCTGGCCGCGGCGGCCGATGGCCAGCGAGAGCTGGTCGTCCGGCACCACCACCTCGATGCGCTCGGCCTCCTCGTCGAGCACGACCTTGACCACCTCGGCCGGCTGCAGCGCGTTCACGATGAAGGTCGCGCGGTCGTAGGACCACGGGATGATGTCGATCTTCTCGCCCTGGAGCTCGCCCACGACCGCCTGGACGCGCGAGCCCCGCATGCCGACGCAGGCGCCGACCGGGTCGATGGACGAGTCGCGCGAGGTGACCGCGATCTTGGCGCGGGAGCCGGGGTCGCGCGCCACCGCCTTCACCTCGACGATGCCGTCATAGATCTCCGGCACCTCGGAGGCGAAGAGCTTCGCCATGAATTGCGGATGCGTGCGGGAGAGGAAGATCTGCGGCCCGCGCGCCTCGCGCCGCACGTCGAACAGATAGGCGCGGATGCGATCGCCCGGCCGGAAGGTCTCGCGCGGGATCAGCTCGTCGCGGCGCACGATGCCCTCGCCGCGTCCCGACAGGTCGACGATGACGTTGCCGTATTCGACCCGCTTCACCAGCCCGTTGATGATCTCGCCGATGCGGTCCTTGTATTCCTCGTATTGCCGGTCGCGCTCGGCATCGCGGACCTTCTGGACGATGACCTGCTTGGCCGATTGCGCCGCGATGCGGCCGAAATCGAAGGGCGGCAGCGTCTCGGAGATGGCGTCGCCCACCTGGGCGGCCGGGTTGCGGCGGCGCGCCTCCTCCAGCGAGATCTCGGTCGCCTCGTTCTCGACCCTGTCCACCACGAGGAGATGGCGCGAGAGCCGCAGCTCGCCCGTCCGGGGGTGGATCTCGGCATGCACGTCCGTCTCTGCGCCGTAGCGCGAGCGGGCCGCCTTGGCGATCGCGTCCTCCATGGCGGAGATCACGATCTGCCGGTCGATGACCTTCTCGCGGGCGACGGCGTCCGCGATCTGCAGCAATTCAAGCCGATTGGCGCTGACCGCCATGTCCGTTCTCCTCTAAACCGTATTCTGTCCGGCCCGCCCGTCCGCGGTCGGGTCCGCTTCCTCGTCGCCGGCGGCCGCTTCCTCCGCGGCCTTGCCGCGCCGGAGCGATTCCCGGATCAGGTCGTCGGTGAGCACGAGCCGCGCCTCCGCGATGTCGTCGAGCGCAAGCCTCGCCACGACCTCCTCGTCGCCCGGCGCGTCGGGGAGCTCGACCGTCGCCGTGGTCTCGTCCGCGTCCCGGACGATGCCGCGGAAGCGCTTGCGCCCCTCCAGCGGAACGCCAAGCTCGATCTTGGCCTCGTAACCCGCCCAGCGCCGGAAATCGGAGGCGCGCACCAGCGGCCGGTCGATCCCGGGCGACGAGACCTCCAGATGGTAGGCCTGTGCGACCGGGTCCTCCAGGTCGAGCACGGGCGAGACCGCGCGGCTCACCGCCTCGCAATCCTCCACGGTCATCGTCCCGTCCGGGCGCTCGGCCATGATCTGGACCGTCGTCCCGTTCTGGGCCGACACCTTCACGCGCACGAGGCGGAAGCCCAGATCCTCGAGCACCGGCTCGACCACCTGCGCGACGCGCGCCGCGACGCCCTTCTCGCGATAGAATCTGGCTTCGGATCCGTCCGTCATGACCGATGCTCGTCGTCCGGCGTCCAAGCAATAAAAAAGAGCGGGACCCTCTCGGGCCCGCTCCCGACAATGGCGCTTTCGCACCACACCAGAGCTGACGTCAGCTAGATAGCATCGGACGTGCCCCGGTGCAAGATTTGCGCGATCCGGCCTGTCAGAGATCCGCCGGCTCCGCCGCGTAGGCATACCCCTCCCCCAGCCCCACGACGCGGCCGAAGCCCGGGAAGGGCAGATGCATGCCGGCCACGGGGAGGTTCTCGGCCGCCGCGCGCTCGAAGATGCGGCGGCGCGTCTCCGCCGCCTGCCGGCCGTCGACGTCGAAGCCGACCGTCCAATGCGGGCGGGCGAACTGGAGCGCCGCGACATGGATGATGTCCGCCCAGATCAGGAGCCGCTCGCCGCGGCTCTCGACGAGGTAGCCGGTCTGGCCCGGCGTGTGGCCGGGCAGCGGCACCGTCCGGATCCCCGGCGCGACCTCGCGGCCGGCGGAGAAGCGGGTCGTCCGCTCGCGGTAGGCATCGAGCGCCTTAACGGCGTTGGCCAGCGTCGCCTTCATGCGTTCGGGTACGCGGCCGGGCAGATCGGGATCGAGCCAGAACGCGGCCTCCTCCTCGGCCAGCCACAGCTCGGCCGACGGAAAGGCGGTCTCGCCGGAGGGGTGCAGGAGCCCGCCCGCATGATCGCCGTGCATATGGGTCATCAGCACGACGTCGATCTCGTCCGGCGTCACTCCGGCCTCGGCCAGCGCGGCCGGGACATGGCCGAGATGCGCGCCGCGCGACGGCCCCGTCCCGGCATCGACCAGATAGCTGCAGCCGTCGGCCCGGATCAGGAAGGTGTTGACCGGGACCGGCATGGGATCGGCCGCATGGCCGGCCGCGGCCGCCAGGGAGGCGAGGTCCTGCGGGTCGGCATCCGGGAAGAGCGCCGGCGAGATCGTCTGCACGCCGTCGCTCAGCGCGATCACCTCGATGTCGCCGACCAGGCGCCGGACCGCCCGGCCGGGTGGGTACTCCTGCGTCATCGCCTCCTCCGTCCGCCTAGAGCCCTGCCTCGGCCGGGCCTGTTCTCGGGCGGGTGGCGGGGAAACTCAAGCGCCCCCCACGCTCAGGCCCGCATGGCGGCGCGGGCCAGGATCTGGTCCAGCGTCGCCGGCGTGAAATCCCACACATCCACGCCGACATCGAACTGCCGCTTCATGGGCCGGAGACGCCCGTGGCTGTGGCCGTGCAGGTTCAGGCTGCCCCGGCCCGAGCCGTTCCAGGTCCGGAAGGCATAGTGGCAGAGGACGAGACCGCGCCCATCCACTTCGAGCTCGGCATAGTGGCTCACTCTCTGCCAGCCCGGCCAGGCGAGCGTGGCGGGGCCGTCATTGTTGCCGATGATCAGGTGCTTCCGGCCGTTCAGTCCGGAAAGGAGGGCGTCGATCCGCTCCGGCTTCCGCAGCCGCGTCAGGTCCCCGAGATGCCAGACGGTGTCCTCCGGCCTCACCGCCGCGTTCCAGCGCGCGGCCATCGCCTCGTCCATCTCGGCGACGGACGCGAAGGGACGGCGGTCGATGAAGAGCCGCCGATGATCGCCGAAATGCTGGTCGGAGGTGAAGAAGACCGACAAGCGGTCCCGCCTAGTTCCGGTCGTCCGGCACGATCGGGAGGGGGTGGAACTCGATCCCCTCCTCCAGGAGCGCCTTCGCTTCGGCGGCGTTCGCCTCGCCGTAGATCGAGCGGTGCTCGATCTCGCCGTAATGCATCTTGCGCGCCTCCTCGGCGAAGGCCGTGCCGACGTAGTCGGCGTTCCTGGTCACGTGCTCGCGGACGGCCCGGAGCATCGCCCGGACCGCCTGCTCGCGCTCGGACATCAGGGCGACCGGCTGCGGGGCCGGCGCTGCCGGCACGGGCAGGTTCGCCGGGGCAGGCGCGGGCTCCGCGGCGGCCCCGGCGGCGTTCCCCTTCCGCCCCAGCGCGGGCGCCATGAGCTGCTTGGCCACCTTGGCGGAACCGCAGAGCGGACAGAGAACGAGGCCGCGTTCGGCCTGCCGGTCGTAGGAGGCCGAGGACGGGAACCACGACTCGAATTCGTGGCCGTTGTCGCAGGCCAGGGCGTAACGGATCATCTCGGACGCTGAGCCTTCAGAAAGCGCCTGTCATCATCCTGCCAAGTAAGCGCTTTCCGTGCCGTTACGAGATTTCACTCCGCGGCCGCAAGCCGCGGCGCGGACCGAGCCACCTCGACCGTGAACGGCCGCCCGTGCTTCAGGGCAGGGATGCGGCCGCGGGCCTCGGCCACGAGGGCGAGATCGATCTCCGCCATCACGATCCCCGGCTCGGCCGTGCCGTCCGCCAGCACGCGGCCCCACGGGTCGACGATGACCGAATGTCCGAAGGTCTCGCGCCCGTCCTCGTGCAGCCCGCCCTGCGCGGCCGAGATCATGAAGGAGCCGGTCTCGATGGCGCGCGCCCGGTGAAGCACGTGCCAATGCGCCTCGCCGGTCTGGCGCGTGAAGCAGGCCGGCGCCGACAGCATCCCCGCCCCTGCTTCGGCGAGCGCCCGGTAGAGGGCGGGAAAGCGGACGTCGTAGCAGATGGTGAGCCCGATCAGGCCCCAGGGCGTCTCCGCCAGGACCGCCCTGCCGCCGCCCGCATAGGTGGCCGATTCGCGCCAGGACTCGCCGTTCGGCAGGTCGACGTCGAAGAGGTGGATCTTGTCGTAGCGGGCCGTGATCTCGCCCTGCCGGTCGATCAGGAAGGCGCGGTTCGCGATCCTGTCGCCGGCGCGCACCGCGATCGAGCCGATATGGACGACCACGCCCCTCTCGCGTGCGACCTCCCGGAGGCCGGCGAGCGTGACGTCGGTCTCCTCAGGCCCGACCTTTTCGAAGAGCGCCGCCCGGCTGCGCTCGACGAGCGAGGTCATCTCGGGCGTCTGGACGAAATGCGCGCCGCGATCGGCGGCCTCACGCACGAGGGCGACCGCCGCGTCGCGGTTCGCGACCGGGTCGCGACCGGAGCGCATGCCCGCGCAGGCGGCGACGAATGTCTGGGCTGTCATGGCGCTCTCCGGCGGGATCAGGCGGCGAGCAACCTATCCAATTCGCCGCGCCGGTCCAGGGCGTAGAGGTCGTCGCAGCCGCCCACGTGGCGCTCGCCGATGAAGATCTGCGGCACGGTCGAGCGCCCGCCGGCACGCTGGATCATCTCACCGCGCCGGGCCGATTCCCGCCCGATGTCGATCTCCTCGAAATCGGCGCCTTTCTGCCGGAGGAGGTCCTTGGCGGCCGCGCAATAGGGGCACCAGCCCTTCGTATAGATCGTGATGGGGGACATGGCCGTCCGTCTGTTTCCGGCGGAAACGTAGCAGGCGCCCGGCCGTTCCGGCAAAGCGCAGGTCCCGGCGCGCTCACGAAACCGTGCGGCGGCCGCGAGAACGCGTTCCCGGTCCGGCCGTTGTCCGCACAGGAGAAGAGCGGATGAACGACGGCGCGATGCGGCTCGGCTTTCCCGTGAAGGTGATGGCGCGGGCCGACCTGAAGAGCAACGACACGAGGCGCTGGCAGAAGAACCCGCACCTCAAGGTGTCGCTCGAATATCTCGACGGGATCCTCGACCACCTCGCCCGGCACAAGATTGGGATGTACCGGATGTCGTCCGACCTGGCGCCCTACGCGACGCATCCCGGCATGCCGCAATTCCACGGCATGGTGGCGGAGAGCGACGCGGAGCTGCGCGCGATCGGCGAGAAGGCGCGGCGGCTCGACATCCGCCTGTCCTTCCACCCGTCGCAATTCGTGCTCCTGAACAGCCCCGACCCGGAGCTGACGCGCAAGAGCGTCTGGGACCTGGCATCCCAGGCCGAGATGCTGGACCGGATGGAGCTCGGGCCCGAGGCCGTGCTCGTCACCCATGTCGGCGGCACCTATGGAGACCGCGAGGCGAGCCGGGCGCGCTGGGCCGAAACCTGGCCGACGCTGCCGGAGCATGTGCGCCGGCGCCTCGTGCTCGAGCACGACGACCTCCGCTTCAGCGCCGCGGACGTCTTGTGGATCCACGAGCGGACCGGCGTGCGGCTCATCTTCGACTACCAGCATTTCTGGTGCCTGAACCCCGAGCGGCTCGACATGGTGGAGGCGCTGCGCCGCATCCTGGCGACCTGGCCGGACGGCGTCCGGCCCAAGCTCCACTATTCCTCCCCGCGGACGGAGCTGCGGGAGCTCAAGCGGCGCGACCGGACGACGAAGAAGCTCAAGACCGTGCTCCTGCCCCCCGTCTGGACGGGACATGCGGATTTCACGAATCCGTTCGAGTTCGCGCGCTTCATGCGCGACGCGGACGGCCTCGTCTTCGACGTGATGCTGGAGAGCAAGGCGAAGGACCTGGCCCTGATGAAGCTCCGGCCGGACCTCCTGCGCTATGCGCCGGACGTGGCGGCGCGGTTCGGACTGACCTCCTCCGATACGGAGTTGCTCGAAGCCGACGAGGCATCGCTCGAGGAGGGCACGGAGGGCGAACTGGACGAGGCGGCCTGAGCCTCATCCTCGGGGCACTCAGCTCGGCGCGCGAGTATTGCGGAGATCGGCGAGGGTCGAATCCTGCTCGTCGATCCTAGCAATCGCTCTCTGAACATCGGTGATAGCGGTAAGGGCCTTGTTCTCGAGTAGAACGATATCGCTCCGCACCACCGACAAGCCTGGTCCATTCTGGCCGCCAGGTCATCTATCTTCTGGTTCGTGCGTCCGAGAAGCTCGATGACACGGGCCTGCCGCTCCTGTGTCTCCGCGTTCTCACGCCGAATTTCCGCGAGCTGCCGCAGCATCAGGTTGTTCTCAGGCGACGGCGGGTCGGACATCACTTGAAGGTACTGCTTCGATTACCGGATGCAAGATGGGGAAGGTCGCCCTGCTTGCGTTCCCTACTCCTCAGCTCTCCGCCACGACGCGGGCGAAGGCGAGGACGTCGACTGCCGAGGCGCCGCCCCGCAGGAGCGCGCGGGAGGCGGCATTGGCGGTGGCGCCCGTGGTCAGCACGTCGTCGACGAGCAGCACGCGCTTCCCCTTGAGCTGCGGCCGGGCGCTTTCCGGCACGCGGAAGGCGCCCTGGAGATTCTCGGCCCGCTGGTTGCGGCTCAGCCCCACCTGAGGGGTGGTCCGCTTGATCCGCAGCAGCAGGGAGGGGTCGCAGGGCTTGCCGTGACGGGCGGCGACAACGCGCGCGAGTTCCATGGACTGGTTGAAGCGCCGCCACCAGAGCCGGGTCCGGTGGAGCGGCACCGGCACGATCACGTCCGCCTCCGCGGCGAGCTCCGCGCCCGAGCGCGCCATCATGGCGCCGAGCGCGGGAACGAGGTCGAGCCGATCGGAATATTTGAGGCGGTGCACCAGCCTGCGGGCGGTGTCGTCGTAGCGGGCGACGGCGCGGGCGCGGGCGAAGACGGGCGGATCGGCGATCGCCGCCGGCGACACGAGCGCCATCCCGAGATCGACCGCGAAGGGCGTGCCGAGGCGCTCGCAGAAAGGGCGCTCGATGAACCGGATGGAGCTCCAGCAGCGGCCGCACAGCGTGTGCGGCTCGCCCGTCGCCGCGCCGCAGCCGATGCAGCTCGGCGGAAAGACGAGCCCGAGGAGCGTGCCGCCGAAGCGGGACAATGCCGAGAGGCCGGCCTGGACCATGCCCGAAGCCTAGCCGCCCATACGGGTCCGCGCGAGCGCCTTCCGTCGCGGCCGGATCGGCGCCATAGGACGGCATGACTACGGCTCCGACCGTCTTCGACCGCGCGCTGGTGCGCAAGCGGCTCGCGCGCGCCATCGAGGGCAGGTTCGCGGGCTTCCTGCTCGAGCGGGCGGCCCTCGACCTGGAGGAGCGCCTCTCGGCCGTGAGCCGGCCGTTCCCGCTCGCGGTCGATATCGGCACGCCCACCCCCATAGCCGCGGAGATCGTCGCAAGGTCGCGGCCCGGGACCGCGATCGCGCGGATCGCGCCCGCTCCCGGCCCGGCCTCGTTCATTCCGACGGCGCTCGGCGACGAGGAGCGGCTGCCGATCGGCCCGGAATCGGTCGACCTCGCGGTGTCGCTCCTGGCGCTTCAATCCGTGAACGACCTTCCGGGCGCGCTGCTGCAGATCCGCCGCGCACTCCGGCCCGACGGGCTTCTGCTCGCATGCCTGTTCGGCGGCGACACGCTGACCGAGCTGCGCCAGGCCTTCGCGGCGGCCGAGGCCGAGATGGAAGGCGGCGCAAGCCCGCGCGTCGCGCCCTTCGCCGATGTGCGCTCGCTGGGCGGGCTCCTCCAGCGCGCCGGCTTCGCGCTGCCGGTCGTGGATCTCGAGACCGTGACGGTCCGCTACCGCGACGCGTTCCGGCTCATGCAGGACCTGCGGGCGATGGGCCTGACCAACGCGCTCGCCGAGCGCCGCCGCGCGCCGCTCCGGCGCGCGACCCTCATCCGCATGGCGGCTTTCTATGCGGAACGTTTCGCCGATCCGGACGGGCGCATCCGGGCGACCTTCGACATCGTCTGGCTCTCCGGCTGGGCGCCGCACGAGAGCCAGCAGAAGCCGCTCCGGCCCGGTTCCGCGCAGGCGAGGCTTGCGGATGCGCTCGGGGTGAGAGAACACCGGCCCGACATGCCGTCCGGCGGCGAGGGAGGGACAGGATGAGCGACAGGCCAGCGGACCACCCGATCACCATCGTGCCGAACCCGAACCGCATCCGGGTCGTGCTCGGCGGCACCATCGTGGCCGAGTCGACGCGCGCCCTGACCTTGCGCGAGGCGAACCATCCGCCGGTCTTCTACATCCCGCGCGAGGACGTGCAGATCGACCTCTTCGACCGCACGGAGCGGCGCTCCCATTGCCCCTACAAGGGGGACGCGAGCTACTACAAGCTTACGGCCGGCGGGCTCGAGCGCCGGGACGCCGCCTGGAGCTACGAGGCGCCGCTGCCCGCCGCCAAGGCCATCGCCGGGCACATGGCCTTCTATCCGGAGAAGGTGGACGCGATCGAGGAGCTCTACTGAGCATGGCGGAGCGCCCCGAACGGCTCGCCCGCTCCGCCTTCCGGCTGTTCCGGCCCGTCCCGACGCGCTGGATGGACAACGACGTCTACGGGCACGTGAACAACGTCGTCTACTACTCGTATTTCGACACGGCCGTGAACGCCCATCTGGTCGATCACGGCGTGCTCGACCCGGCCACGAGCCCGGTCACGGGCCTCGTGGTCGAGACCTCCTGCACCTATTTCGAATCGATCTCCTTTCCCGAGACGGTCGAGGCCGGGATCGCGGTCACGGCGCTCGGACGCTCGTCGGCGACCTACCGGGTCGCGATCTTCAAGGCAGGCGGCGAGCTCGCGGCGGCGCAGGGCCGCTTCACGCATGTCTATGTCGACCGCGCCACGGGCCGCCCGGCCGGGATCCCGGCGGCGACGCGCGCCGTCCTCGAGCCGCTGCGCGCCTGACCCGTCAGGGGCGGTGGCAGACCGCCTCGACATTGTGGCCGTCCGGATCCAGCACGAAGGCCGCATAGTAGTGGGGATGGTAGTGCGGCCTGAGGCCCGGCCGGCCGTTGTCCCGCCCGCCGGCCCGGATCGCGGCCTCGTGGAAGAGGCGCACCTGCTCCCGGCTCTCCGCCGCGAAAGCGACATGCAGCGGCGGCGAGGTCTTCCCGTCCGAGCCGATCCAGAAATCCGGCTTCTCCCGGCCGTAGCCGGCGGCCCAGTTGCCGCGCTCCGTCTCGGCCGGGCTCATCTCCATCACGAGCCTGATCCCGAGCGGCGCGAGCGCCGCGTTGTAGAATGCGCGCGCCCTGGCGTAGTCGGAGACGCCGAAGCCGAAATGATCCAGGATCATGGTCTGCTCCTTGCGGTCACGCGCTCGGGCCGGCTCCGACGAGCTCGATCAGGGCTGGGATCAGCGGCTCGTCGGCCGGCGGCATGGGATAGTTCCGGAGCTCCGCCGGCCTCACCCATTTGAGACGCTGGCCTTCGAGCGGCTGCACGAAGCCGTTCCACCGGCGGCAGGCATAGAGCGGCATCAGGAGATGGAAGCTCTCGTAGGCATGGCTCGCGAAGGTGAGCGGCGCGAGGCAGGGTTCCTCGACCGCGATGCCGAGCTCCTCCCGGAGCTCCCGGATCAGGGTCTGCTCGGGCCGCTCGCCGAATTCCACCTTCCCACCGGGGAATTCCCACATCCCGGCGAGCTGTTTCCCCTCCGGCCGCTCGGCGATGAGCACGCGGAAATCGGCGTCGATCAGGGCGACCGCCGCGACGAGGAGAAGCTTCATCGCGGGGCCTATTCGCCGAAGCGGTATTGCAGGGTCACGCCGGCGCCCAGGTCGCGTGTCGTGCGCGTGGTGGCGTTGCGGATGTCGGTCGGCTCGATCTTGCCGGCCTCGCCGAAGACGCCGATCGTGGCCCGCTTGGAGACCTCGAGCTCCAGGTCCGGCGTGGCGTGCGAGCCGAGCAGGCCCGGCTTGGCGAAGGGCGAGGCCACGTCCGTGCCCGTCGGGGCGAGAGCGCCCGGCCGGGCCGCGCCTTCGGGCGGCGCGACCCACCGGCTGCGCCCCATGCTGCCGGTGGCCGTCGGCATGTCGATTTCGGCCTGGCCGGGAGCGGCAAGCATGTCCGCCTGTACCGCGGCCGCGACGGGCGCGACGGCGATCCGGCTCGCATGTCCTGCCGGAGGGGCCGGCGCGGGATGCCGCCGCGCCTCGTGCGCCCGCACGAAGACCGCCACGCCGGCGCTCTCGAAGGAGCCGAGCGGGACGGCGGAACGCGGCTCCGGCACGCGCAGGAATTCCGGGCCGGCTTCGGCCCCGAACGTGCTCAGAAGGAGCAGGACCGCCGCGGGGCGGGTCACGCGAGGCACCCTGTCCGTCTCCGATTCGTGCCCGTCCGATAACCAGAGGATAGCCCGGCTATTGCCGCAGCGCCCAGACCACCTCGACCTCGGCCGAGACGGCGAGCGTCCCGGCCTCCAGCGGCACGGCCTTGGCCTGGCTCTCGGCGGTGGCCATGCGCATGACTGGATAGGGCGGGTGACCAGGCCGTTCCGCCCGGGGCGGGGTGGTGATCCTCTCGACCGGTCCGAGCGTCACGCCGGCGGCCTCCGCCACCGCCCTCGCCCGCGCGAGCGCATCGCGGGTCGCGGCGACGGCCGCTTCGCGCTCGGCCTTTCCCGGCTCGCGCAGGCCGAAGGACACCGAGTCGATGCGGTTCGCGCCGCCTTCGACGGCCTGCTGCATGAACTGGCCGAGCCTGCCCATGTCGGCGAGCCGGACGGTCACGACGTTCTGCGCCTGGTAGCCGTCCGGCTGCTGCTCGACCCCGCTCGGCGTCCGCACGCTCCGGAAGGCCTGATGCAGGCTCACCGCGCTCGTCGCGACGTCGCGCGGCTCGACCCCCATCGTCTTCGCCAGCGCGATCGTCCGGGCCACCGCCGCGGAGTTGTCGGCAAGCGCCGCAGCCGCGGTGGCGGCCTTGGAGGTCACGCCGATCTGCACCGCGGCGAAGTCCGGCGGCGTCTCGATCGTGGCCTGTCCGATCACGCTGATGCGCCCGGGTTCCGGGCCGGGGGCCGGCTGGGCCAGCGCGGCCGAGGCCCATCCGGCAAGGCACAGCGTGGAGAAGGCTAGGCGGCGCAGGCTCACGAGCGATAATCTCCGTTGATCTCGACATAGGCCTTGGTGAGGTCGCAGGTCCAAACCCGCGCCTTGCCCCCGCCCAGGCCGAGATCCACCCTCACGGCGATCTCGTCCTTTTTCATGACCGCGGAGGCCGCCTCCTCGCTGTAAGCCGGGTCGCGCGCGCCCTCGACCGCGACCCGCACGTCCCCGAAGGAAATCGCGAGGCGGTCCCGGTCGGCCGGCTCGCCGGCCTTGCCGACGGCCATCACGACCCGGCCCCAATTCGCATCCTCCCCGGCGATCGCGGTCTTCACGAGGGGGGAGTTCGCGATGGACATGGCGATCCGATGGGCGGAGCGGTCGCTCTCGGCGCCCGAGACCTCGACGGTCACGAACTTGCGCGCGCCCTCTCCGTCGCGCGCGACGAGCTGCGCGAGCTCCACGAGCAGGTCGTCGAGCGCCTGCCGGAAGGGCTGCAGCGCCGGATCGTCCGCGCTCTCGACGGCAGGCCCGCCCGCCTTGCCCGTGGCGAAAAGGAGGAGCGTGTCGGAGGTCGAGGTGTCGCCGTCGACCGTGACGCAGTTGAAGCTCTTCTCCGCGCCGGCCGCCAGGAGCTGCTGCAGCACCGGCGCGGCGATCGCGGCATCGGTGAACACGAAGGAGAGCATGGTGGCCATGTCGGGCGCGATCATGCCGGCCCCCTTCGCCATGCCGTTGATCGCGACCTCCGCCTCCCCCAGCCGCACCCGGCGGGTCGCGATCTTGGGGAAGGTGTCGGTCGTCATGATGGCGCGGGCGGCATCGAGCCACGAGTCCGGGCGGGCACGTCCCGCGCAGTCGGCGAGCACGCCGCGGAACTTGGTCGCGTCCAGCGGCTCGCCGATGACCCCGGTCGAGGCAAGGAACACCTCCTCGGGCCGGCAGCCGGCGGCCTCGGCGGCGATCTCGGCCGTCAGCCGGACGGCCTCGCGGCCCTTCAGGCCCGTGAAGGCGTTGGCGTTGCCCGAATTGACGACGACGGCGCGGGCCGCCCCGCCCGGCAGGTGCGCCCGGCACCAATCCACCGGGGCGGAGGGGCAGCGCGAGCGCGTGAACACGCCCGCCACCTGCGTGCCCTCGTCCAGCTCGACGTAGAGAACGTCGGTCCGCCCCCGGTAGCGGATGCCTGCCTCGGCGGTCGCGAGGCGGACGCCGCGGATGGGCGGCATCTCGGGATAGCTCTGCGGTGCCAGCGGCGAAACGGCGTGAGTCAACGGGAGAACCTTTGTCACGGCCGGGCTTGTCCCGGCCGTCTCGACGCCCGCGCCGCCTCTCACATCCGGCGGGCCGGGACAAGCCCGAGTGTCCCGGCCGCGCACCGCCTCGCCGGACCGTGGCTCGGCTCCGCCGGCTTCACGGCCGCTTCGGGATCTCCAACCCGCGCTGGACGGCCGGGCGCGCGAGGCCCTGCTCGAGCCAGCGCGGCACCTCCTTCAGGGACGCATAGTCGACGAGGTCGCCGGCGCCGTAGAAGCCGACGAGGTTGCGCACCCAGCCGAGCATGGAGATGTCCGCGATCGTATACTCGTCGCCCATGATCCAGTCGCGCCCGGCGAGACGCGTCTCGAGCACGCCGAGCAGCCGCTTCGATTCCGCCGCGTAGCGGTCGCGCGGGCGCTTGTCCTCCCATTCGCGGCCCGCGAACTTATGGAAGAAGCCGAGCTGCCCGAACATCGGCCCGATCGCGGCCATCTGGAAGAAGACCCATTGCAGGGCCTCGTAGCGGCCCGCCGGATCGGACGGCAGGAGCTTGCCCGTCTTCTCGGCGAGATAGACGAGGATCGCGCCCGATTCCCAGAGCCCGAACGGCTTCCCGCCCGGCCCGTCGGGATCGATGATCGCCGGGATCTTGCCGTTCGGGTTGAGCGACAGGAATTCGGGGGTCCAGGTCTCGTTCGCCCCGATATTGATCGTATGCGGCTCGTAGGCGAGCCCGATCTCCTCCAGCATGATGGAGGCCTTCACGCCGTTCGGGGTCGGCAGCGAATAGAGCTGCAGCCGGTCGGGATGGGCGGCCGGCCAGCGCTTCGTGATGGGGAAGGTGGATAGATCTGCCATGTGCCTCGCTCGACGCGTGCGGGACGCCGGTCCCGGCCGGCGAGGCGCTTTTCACGGAACGGCCGCCGGAACAAGCCCGGCGGCCGCATCGGTCCGGATCAGCCGCGACGGGCGCGGATCATGAAGGTGTCGAAGGAATATTCGGCGAGCTGCCACCAGAGATATTCCTCGTTCCTGAACGCCCGCATGTGCTCGTAGAGCTTTTTGAAGTCCGGGTTCTTGGCCGAGAGATCGTCATAAATCTCGTTGGACGCCTTGTAACCCGCCTCCAGGATCTCCTGGCTGAACGGCCGGAGCTGCGCGCCTTGCGCGACGAGGCGCCGGAGAGCGGCCGGGTTGCGTGCGTCGTATTTCGCCGTCATCTCCATGCCGGCCTGGATCGCGGCCGTGGTCATGACCTGCTTGTAGAGCTTCGGCAGCTCCTCCCATTTCGGCTTGTTGATCCAGAAATGGGTGGTGGGCGCACCCTCCCAGAAGCCCGGATAGTAGTAGTAGGGCGCAACCTTGGCGAAGCCGAGCTTCTCGTCGTCATAGGGGCCGACCCATTCGGCCGCGTCGATCGTGCCGCGCTCCAGCGCCGGATAGATGTCGCCGCCCGGAATCTGCTGCGGCACCGCGCCCATCTTGGCGAGAACCTGTCCGGCGAGGCCCGCGATGCGGAACTTGAGCCCCTGGAGGTCGGCGACGGTCTTCACCTCCTTGCGGAACCAGCCGCCCATCTGGGTGCCGGTATTGCCGCCCTGGAGAGTATGCACGTTGTACTTGGCGACGAACTCGTTCACGAGATCCTGGCCGCCGCCCATATGCAACCAGGCGTTCCGCTGCCGCACGTTCATGATAAAGGGGACGTCGGCGATGAGGGCGAGCGCCGGATCCTTGCCCACGTAGTAGTAGCCGGGGCCGTGGATCATCTCGACCGTAGCGTTCGACACCGCATCGAGCGCCTGCGGCATGCCGACGATCTCACCGGCAGCGAAGGGCTGGATCTGGAACTTGCCCTCGGTCAGCTCGCTGACCAGCCGGGAGAAGGTCTCGGACGCGCCGTAGAGCGTGTCGAGCGATTTCGGGAAGGTAGAGGAGAGCCGCCACCGGATCTCAGGATTGGATTGCGCGATGGCAGGCGCGGCGACGGTGCCGGCCGCCAGGCCGACGGAGCCGGCCTGGAGGAACTGACGACGTTTCATGCGGACGTTTCCCCAATGGTGGGGCACCCGAGGGTGCCGGCGGGGAATGTGTCACGCCGTCCGCTTTTGTCGAGCCCGACTTTGGGAACTGCCGCCTATTTGGGCTGAGCGGCACCCGGCGCCGGCGTTGCTCCGGTCGCAGCCGCCGGCTGGTCGAGCCGCTCGACCTTCCCGCTCTTGCGCAGGGCCAGGACGACGTCCTGCTGCGCCTTGCGGGTGAGATACTGGTCGATCTGGTCCTTCAGCTCCTCGAAGGTCGGCTGCGGCTTCGTGCGGCGCTCCTCGACCTGGATGACGTGCCAGCCGAACTGGCTCTTCACCGGGTCGGAGATCTCCTTCGGCTTCATGGCGAAGGCGGCCTCGGCGAAGGGTTCGACCATGCGGTCCTTGGTGAAGAAGCCGAGCTCGCCGCCCTCGTTCTTCGAGCCCGGATCCTTGGAGACCTCCGCCGCGACCTTGGCGAAATCCTCCCCGCCCTTGACGCGCGCGGCGACCTTCTTCGCCTCCGCCTCGTCCTCGACGAGGATGTGGCGGGCGCGCACCTCCTCCTCCGGCTGCATGGTCTTGGCGGTCTCGTCGTAGAGCTTGCGGGCGGCGTCGGGGCTCACCGCCTTCTTGGTCTCCTGCTCCAGGTATTCGTCGACGAGAAGCTTGTCCCGCATATAGGCGAGGCGGCGCTTGAACTCGGGCGTGTCGGCGAGCTTCGCGGCCTCGGCCGCCTGGGCGCCGAGCTTGAGGTCGATCACATAGCCGACCAGGATGTCGCGCTTCTGCTTCTCGTCCGTGCCCGGAAGCGCGAGGGCGGGATCCTCGGCGGCAACGGCGAGATCGGCCTCCGTGATGCTCTGCCCGCCGACCTTCGCGATGACCTTGTCCGGGTCGGCCGGTGCGGCGGATGCGGTCGGCGGAGCGGCCGGAGCCGGCGCGGTCTGGGCCACGGCGCCGAGCGGAAGCGCGAGCGCCGCCGCAAGTGCGGTGCTGCGCAGAAGCGTGGTGGGACGTGACGACATGAGCTGTTCCTGCTGGCCCGCTGGGTCGCGGAGACGTGGATTAGTTCCAGGAAGATGGCAAGACTGCGCCCTCGGGCGGCCGGGGCCTGCCGGGAGCGTGCGTCAATTGATCCCGCCGCTCAGATCCTCGATCATCCGAGCAATGACGGGCCGGAGCTCAGGCAACCTCACATTCACCACGTCCCACAGCACGGGAGGCTCGACCGCATAGTAGTCGTGCCGCAGCACGTTCCCGATGGCGCGCATCACGCCAGTTCGGGCCAGGGTACTGGTTGGTGATGTCCTCCGGGACGGCTCGGACCGCCTCAGAGATGATCAGGAGAGCGTGCTCGGCCGTGCGCCGATGCATATAGCTCGACGCGAACACCTCATAGCCGATGCCGCCCATCGCTGCCGTAAGCTGGTCGATCTCGTCCCGTATGTGGCGTAGCCGCGCGACGGGATTCCGGCTTGCCCCCATTAGAAGACCCTGACGGCCTCGCTCTCGACGGTGTCGCGGATGTAGTCAGACAGCCCCTGACGGGTGCTGTAGCCGACCGGCACCCCGGGAAATATCCGCTCGATCAGCTCGAACGGTCCCATGTAGTTGTCCAGGCGGAAGAAGTCCTGGCCGACAGGCTCGACGAAAACGTCCAGATCGGAGCCCGGGCCAGCCTCGTCACGGGCAACGGAGCCGAAGAGATACAGGTGAGCGACGCCGAAAGCCCGAAGCTCCGGCTCGAGCCCCGCCAGTCTGGAGACCGCCTCGTCTCGTCTCATTGCTGCTTCGACCTTTGATGCGAGCGCGAGCTTAGCACATCTCCGCGAGGATCGCCGGGACCTCGTCGGGAATCTCGCGCGCCAGATAGCCGAGAAGCCCGCGCGATCGGGCGAGGCGGTTGCCGGCCTCGCCATGGAGATAGACCCCCCAGAGCGCAGCCCGGACCGGATCGGCGCCGCGCGCCATCAGGCCCGTGATGAAGCCCGCGAGCGTATCGCCCGAGCCCGAGGTTCCGAGCCCGACATTGCCGTGTCCGCATGACCAGGCTTCCCCGCCCGGCCCCGCGATGTAGGAGCAGGCGCCCTTCAGCACCACCACGGTGCCGTATTCCTGCGCCACCTCGCGCGCGACCGCGGCCGGGTCCGCCTCGATCTCCGCCTTGTCCCGCCCGAGCATGCCGGCCATCTCGCCGGCATGCGGGGTGACGACGATCCGGCCAGCGTGGCGCGCGAGGAGCTCCCGGTGGCGTTTGAGGCCCATCATGGCCGCAGCGTCCAGCACGAGAGGCAGGGCTTCCAGCCTCCGTAGCAGCGCCGCCACGAGTTCGCCGGTCGCCTCCTCGTCGAGGAGCCCCGGCCCGATCAGGACGGCGCTGCACTTGCCGGCATTCCCGGCAATGGTTTCCGCGGCCCCGGCCGCGATCGCGCCCGAGGGCGTCTCCGGCATCGCTACCGAGCGGGCCTCGGGCATGGCGGCTCCGAGATGAAAGGCGATGCTGGCGGGCACGTTGTACTGCAGCTTGCCGGCCCCGACCCGAAGCACGGCGGTACCGGCCAGGATGGCGGCGCCGATCAGTTCGCGGCTGCCTGCGACGACAAGGACGCGGCCGCGCTCCTCCTTGCCGCCCTCCCCGCTCGGGGACGGGATCGGCATCCGGGCCAGCGCCTCGCGGGTGACGGTCCTGATCACGAGGCGGCCGCGAGCTTCGCGTCTGGCTCGGAGGTCACGGGCGTGCCTTCCTCCTCCAGCGGGACGGTGAAGTTGTAGCGCTCGAGCCGCATTCCCCCGTCCTTTCCCATCGACGGATCGAAGCGGTACTCGGTGATGCCGCAATTGGCGACGTCGCCGGCGCGGTCGATCGCCAGGATCTGCTCCTCCGTCATGTTCTCGATCAGGTAGCGCATGCAGAGCACGATGACCTGGTGGCTCACCACCAGGACCCGGCGGCCGGCATGCCGGATGCCGATCGTGTCCAGCGCGCTCCGCAGCCGCAGGATCGCGTCGCACCAGCTCTCGCCCCCCGGCGGCCGGTGGTAGAACTTGCCCAGGATGCGGCGGAACTCCGCCTGCTCCGGATAGCGCTCGCGGATGCCGACCGTGGTCAGCCGGTCGAGGATGCCGAACTCCTTCTCGCGCAGGCGCTCGTCGAGGAGCAGCTGGTGCTCCGGATCATAGGCGCCGAGCTCCGCCATGATCTCGGCCGTGCGCCGCGCCCGGCGGTAGGGCGAGGCGAGGACGACCTCGGGCCGTTCCTGCGGCGGCATGGCCGCAAACCAGCGCCCGATCGAGCGGGACTGGCGCTCGCCGAGGGCCGAGAGATCGACGTCGACGTCCCGCTCGGCGATGTCGATCCAGGCGAGGCCGGCCTCCGTCGCGGCCGCGCGCGCGACGTTCCCGGCGCTCTCGCCGTGCCGGACGATCCATAACCGCTCGGGCCAACCATGCTGCATGAGGGCTCCCCGACAGACGGGGCCGCAACCGCCGAGCCGGCCTTGCTGTTCCCGGCCTCCGCCGCCTGAGCCTTCCGGATGCGCGGCGCGATGCTTATGTCTATAAGGCCGGCCAAAGCGGGCGACGCTGCCCGGCCCCCAAGACACGATCGGTTACAGGTCCGCGATGCTCGGTGCTCTCGCCAAGAAGATCTTTGGCTCCGCCAACGACAGGCGGCTCAAGACCTATGCTCCGAGGGTCGCGGCCATCAACGCCCTCGAGCCCGAGCTCGCTTCCCTCTCCGACGAGCAGCTCCGCGGGCGGACGGACGAGCTGAAGGCCGAGCTCGCATCCGGCAAGACGCTCGACGACATCCTGGTCCCGGCCTTCGCGACGGTGCGCGAGGCGGCCAAGCGCACGCTCGGCCAGCGGCATTTCGACGTCCAGCTCATCGGCGGCATGGTGCTGCACGAGGGCGCCATCTCGGAGATGAAGACCGGCGAGGGCAAGACGCTGGTCGCCACCCTTCCCGTCTACCTGAACGCGCTCTCGGGCAAGGGCGTCCATGTCGTCACGGTGAACGACTATCTGGCCACCCGCGACGCCGAATGGATGGGACAGATCTACCGCTTCCTGGGGCTTTCGGTCGGCACGATCGTGCACGGGCTCGACGACGACCAGCGCCGCGCGGCCTATGCCTGCGACATCACCTACGGGACCAACAACGAGTACGGGTTCGACTACCTGCGCGACAACATGAAGTACGACTTCGCGCAGATGGTCCAGCGCGGGCACAATTTCGCGATCGTGGACGAGGTGGACTCGATCCTGATCGACGAGGCCCGCACGCCGCTCATCATCTCGGGCCCGATCGACGACCGCTCCGACCTCTATCTCGCCATCGACGAGATCGTCCCGCGGCTGGCGCGCGAGGATTACGATCTCGACGAGAAGCAGCGCGCGGTGTCGCTGAACGAGAGCGGCAACGAGAAGATCGAGGGCTGGCTGCGCGAGGCGGGGCTCCTGAAGGAGGGCGACCTCTACGACGCCGCCAACATCACGCTGGTGCACCACGTGAACCAGGCGCTGCGCGCGCACAAGCTGTTCCAGCGCGACAAGGACTACATCGTCAGGAACGGCGAGGTCGTCATCATCGACGAGTTCACCGGCCGCATGATGCCCGGCCGGCGCTATTCGGAAGGCCAGCACCAGGCGCTCGAGGCCAAGGAGCGCGTCCAGGTCCAGCCCGAGAACCAGACGCTCGCCTCCATCACCTTCCAGAACTACTTCCGGCTCTACGAGAAGCTCGCCGGCATGACGGGCACCGCCTCGACGGAAGCCGACGAGTTCCAGGAGATCTACAACCTGGAGGTCGTGGAGATCCCGACCAACCGGCCGGTCCAGCGCCTCGACGAGGACGACGAGGTCTACCGGACGGCCGGCGAGAAGTACAAGGCGATCATCCGCGAGATCACCGAAGCATCCAAGCGCGGCCAGCCGACGCTCGTCGGCACGACCTCCATCGAGAAGTCGGAATACCTGGCCGAGCTCCTGAAGGAGGACGGCTTCCGGCAGATCGACTTCGCCGATCCGAACGCGCTGGAGCCGCTCTACGACGCCGCCCGGAGGGGGGAGCACCGCAAGATCTTCGCCGTGCTGAACGCGCGCTTCCACGAGCAGGAGGCGCATATCGTGGCCCAGGCCGGCGTGCCCGGCATGATCACGATCGCCACCAACATGGCGGGGCGCGGCACCGACATCCAGCTCGGCGGCAACGCCAAGATGCGCATCGAACAGGAGCTCGGCCCGGCCGGCGGCGATATGCCGGCCGAGGAGCGGGCGCGCCGCCAGGCCGAGATCGAGGCCGAGGTCGCGCGCTTCAAGGAGAAGGCGCTCGCCGCGGGCGGCCTCTACGTTCTCGGCACCGAGCGGCACGAATCCCGCCGCATCGACAACCAGCTCCGCGGCCGTTCCGGCCGCCAGGGAGATCCCGGCCGGTCGAAGTTCTACCTGTCGCTCCAGGACGACCTGATGCGGATCTTCGGGTCCGAGCGCATGGACGGCATGCTGACCAAGCTCGGCCTGAAGGAGGACGAGGCGATCGTCCATCCCTGGATCAACCGCGCGGTCGAGAAGGCGCAGCAGAAGGTGGAGGCGCGGAACTTCGACATCCGCAAGAACATCCTCAAGTACGACAACGTCATGAACGACCAGCGCAAGGTCGTCTTCGAGCAGCGCCGCGAGTTCATGGCCCGCGAGAGCGTGCGCGACGAGGTGGACGAGATGCGCCACGGCGTCATCGACGACCTCGTCGCCCGGCACATCCCGGAAGGCGCCTATCCGGAACAATGGGACACGGCCGGCCTGAAGGAAGCGGTGGCGCATGTCCTCAACCTCGACGCTCCCGTCGAGGAATGGGCGAAGGAGGAGGGCATCGCGGAGGACGAGATCCGCGACCGGCTCCGCAAGCTCTCCGACGAGGCGTACCAGAGCCGGGTGGAGCGCAACACGCCGGAGGTGATGACCTATGTCGAGAAGCAGGTGCTGCTGCAATCGCTCGACGGCCTCTGGCGCGAGCACCTCGTCACGCTCGACCATCTGCGGCAGGTGATCGGCTGGCGCGGCTACGCGCAGCGCGATCCGCTGAACGAGTACAAGAGCGAGGCCTTCGATCTCTTCAACCAGATGATCGGGCATCTGCGGGAGCAGGTCACCGGCCAGCTGATGCGGGTCGAGATCGTGTTCCAGGAACCGGAACCCGAGGGGCTTCCGCCGATGTTCGCGGAGCATCTCGATCCGGCGACCGGCGAGAACGAGTTCGCCGCCGGGCACGCCACGGGCTCTTCCGGTGGCGGAGGCCCTGCCCTCGGCTTCGCTGCCGCCGGGATGAGCGCCGACACCGCCGTGCTGGAACGCGATCCGCACGATCCGACGACCTGGGGCCGCGTCGGCCGCAACGAGCCCTGCCCCTGCGGCTCGGGCAAGAAGTACAAGCACTGCCACGGCCGGTTCACGGCCTGAGCCCGGGGCGCCCCCGGGTCGCGACCGCGCGGTAGCTCCCGGGCGCACGGCAGAGCGTCTGACTTGACCCGCTCCTCGCACCGAGAGAGACGCGTGCGCCGGTGACCTCCTTCTGGCTCGCGCTCCTCGCCAAGATGGTGGCGAGCGCCGCCGTGGTAGTGGCGGCATCGCTCGTGGTCGAGCGCTCCGGTCCGGTGATCGGAGCGCTCGTCGCGACCCTGCCCATCTCCGCCGGTCCCGCCTTCGCGTTTCTCGCCCTCGACCATTCGCCCGAGTTCCTGGCCCGGTCGACGCTCGCGAGCCTGGCGGTGAATGCCGGCACCGCTCCCTTCATCCTGCTCTACGCCTCCCTTGCGCAGCGCTTCGGGCTGCTCGTCAGCCTGGGAGCGGCCCTCCTGGTATGGTCCGGCCTGGCCGCTGCGTTGTCCGTCCTGGCTCCCGGGATCGGGACAGCCGCGGCGCTGAACGCCCTGTCCTATGGCGGCGCCTACCTCCTGTCGCACCCCTATCGGCGGGCGGCGCGGCCGGTCAGGGCCCCCGCCCGCTGGTGGGACCTGCCGGCGCGTGCCGCGACCGTGATGGGGCTCGCGGCGACCGTCGTCCTTGCCGGGCGCTGGCTCGGGCCGCAGGCCGCCGGGATCGCGGCCCTGCTTCCGGTGGTGCTGACGAGCCTGGTCCTCGTCCTCCATCCCCGCATCGGCGGCCCCGCGACGGCCGCCGTCCTGGCGAACAGCATCCCCGGAATGGTGGGCTTCACGACCGCCCTTGCGATCCTTCACCTGACCGTCGTGCCGCTCGGCTCGGCGGCCGCGCTCCTCCTGGCGCTGGCGATCTGCATCGGCTGGAATGCGGGGCTCCTCGCCATGACGCTCCGGTCCGCCCGGCGTACCCGAGCAGGCCGGTCCTCGTCGGCGAGGTGAGAGTCAGGCGACCACGAACGCGAATTCCGCATGGCCATCGCGCCACCGGTCGCGGGGACCGAAGTCTCCCGGAGCATGCGTCGGAAGTCGGCCGGCCGGCAGGCCCGATGGAGAGGTCGGTCAGCCCCCGCGGGCGTCGTCCTGGCCAGGGAAGGGACGAGGACGTCGTCGACTTGGCCCTTCAGGAACGCGTCACGACGGTGGTCTGGCTTCAGGGCGGCAGCGCCCGGACACAGGTTCCGCTGGCCAGGATGGATGTCTCCGGCCCAAGATCCTCTCCCGCCTGGAGGCAGGCGAGCTTCTGATCGAAGCTCGGTGAGCCCTCAGGCCGGGATGCGCTCCTCGGCCTCGCTGGGCTCCCGCAGCACGTAGCCACGGCCCCAGACCGTCTCGATGTAGTTCTTGCCCTGGCTGGCGTTGGCGAGCTTCTTCCGGAGCTTGCAGATGAAGACGTCGATGATCTTCAGCTCGGGCTCGTCCATCCCGCCATAGAGATGGTTGAGGAACATCTCCTTCGTCAGCGTCGTGCCCTTCCGGAGCGAGAGGAGTTCCAGCATCTGGTACTCCTTGCCCGTGAGATGGACGCGCGAGCCCGCGACCTCGACCGTCTTGGTGTCCAGGTTCACGATGAGGTCGCCCGTCGTGATGACCGATTGGGCGTGGCCCTTCGAGCGGCGCACGATGGCGTGGATGCGGGCGACGAGCTCGTCCTTGTGGAACGGCTTGGTCAGGTAATCGTCGGCCCCGAAGCCGAGCCCCTTCACCTTGTCCTCGATCCCGGCCATGCCCGACAGGATGAGGATAGGTGTCTTGACCTTCGCGACGCGCAGGGTGCGCAGCACCTCGTAGCCCGACATGTCGGGCAGGTTCAGGTCGAGCAGGATGATGTCGTAATCGTAGAGCTTGCCGAGATCGATGCCCTCCTCGCCGAGATCCGTCGTGTAGACGTTGAAGTTCTCGGACTTGAGCATCAGCTCGATGGAGCGCGCCGTCGCGCTGTCGTCTTCGACGAGGAGTACGCGCATAGAGATCCCCAGCCTAGCCCCAAGGCCAACGGGCTTAGAATACCGGCCCGCCGCCGCCGCCCACGCTGCGACCGGACCGCTCGGATTCGACTCAAAGACGCTAGGCTCGCTTGGTTAACAAAGCCTGATTCCACCGCGCAAGGGCGGCCGGGACACGCTCGTGTCCCATCGGCCCTGCGCCTGTCCTCAGGCGGGTCAACCGCCAAGCGCCCGGTCGGATCCGGGCTCGCGCCACCTTCGCGACGCGATGGCCGCAGTGTTAACGGGACAGGTAAACAGGAGGTTTAGACGATCGTGACATCCTCCCGGATCGAAAAGGCAATCTCGGCCCTGCAGGGAGTCGAACCCTTCCGGGTCTTCGGCCGCGTGGCCGGGGTGCGGGGCCTGCTCGTGGAGATCGCCGGGCCGGTCGGGGCGATGCAGGTGGGCGGCCGCATCGACATCCAGGTCGATGGAGGAAGCGAGATCGCCTGTGAAGTCATCGGCTTTTCGGGCGACCGGGCGCTCGCCATGCCGTTCGGCTCGCTTCAGGGCGTGCGGCGGGGCTGCGAGGCGCGGGTCAGCGCCGCGGCGCCCGGGATCAGGCCGAGTCCGGCCTGGCTCGGGCGCGTCGTCGACGGGCTCGGGCGCCCGCTCGACGGCAGGGGCCCGCTGCCGAAGGGCGCAGTCCTCTACCCGTTCCGGGCTGACCCGCCTCCGGCCCATAGCCGCCGGCGCGTCGGCGCGCCGCTCGATCTCGGCGTGCGCGCGATCAACACCTTCATCACGGCCGCACGCGGCCAGCGCATGGGCATCTTCGCGGGTTCGGGCGTCGGCAAGTCGGTGCTGCTGTCAATGATGGCGCGCGCGACGGAGGCGGATGTCGCCGTGATCGGGCTCGTCGGCGAGCGCGGCCGCGAGGTGCAGGAATTCCTGCAGGACGACCTCGGAGAGGAAGGGCTCGCGCGCTCGGTCGTCGTGGTCGCCACCTCCGACGAGCCCGCGCTCATGCGCCGCAACGCCGCCTATCTGACGCTTTGCCTGTCCGAGTATTTCCGCGACGGCCGCCGCTCGGTCCTGTGCATGATGGATTCGGTGACGCGCTTCGCCATGGCCCAGCGCGACATCGGGCTCGCGGCCGGCGAGCCGCCGACGGCCAAGGGTTATACGCCGACCGTGTTCGGCGAGCTGCCGCGGCTGCTGGAGCGGGCGGGGCCGGGCTCGGGCGAGGGCACGATCACCGGGCTCTTCACCGTCCTGGTGGAAGGCGACGACCACAACGAGCCGGTCGCCGACGCCGTGCGCGGCATCCTCGACGGCCACATCGTCATGGAGCGGTCCATCGCCGAGCGCGGCCGCTATCCGGCCATCAACGTCCTGCGCTCGGTCTCCCGGACGATGCCGCGCTCCTGCGATCCCGAGTTCTGGCCCGTCGTGCAGAAGGCCAGGCAGGTTCTCGCGACCTATTCCGATATGGAGGAGCTGATCCGGCTCGGCGCGTACAAGAGCGGCTCTTCGGCCGAGGTGGACGAGGCCGTAGCCTTGATGCCACAGCTCGAGGCCTTCCTCGGCCAGCGTAAGGAAGAGTCAACCTCCATACGGGATGGTTACCGTCGCCTCGCCGAGATTCTGGGCGCGCGGTCATGACGCCCGACGACGAGGCTCGCGTGCGGAGTACATTGATCCATGAAGTCGCGGGAGACGCTTATCCGCCTGAAACGCTTCCAGCTCGATGAGAAGCGCCGGCGGGTCGCGCAGATCGAGGGGATGATTGCCGAGTTCGACCGCATGGCGGCCGATCTCGATCGGGAGGTCGCCGCCGAAGAGCAGCGCTCGGGGATTACCGACGTCGCCCATTTCGCCTACTCGACCTATGCCAAGGCCGCCCGGACCCGGCGGGACAACCTGAAGCGCTCGGCCGACGAATTGAAGAGCCAGCTCGAGGACGCCCAGGCGGAACTCGGCGAAGCCTTCGAGGCGCTGAAGAAGGTCGAGATCCTGGAGAACCGCGAACGCTCGGCCGAACGGGCCGTCGAATCGGCCCGGGACCAGGCGGCCATGAACCAGCTCGGGCTCGCCCGGGCGATGCGGGCATGAGCCGGAGCGCCTGGCTCACACGATCGGGACGTCCGGCGCCGCATCGCGCGGCAGCCCGCCCGTGAGGCGCGGATCGTCCGCGACCTCCAGCGCCCGGCGATAGGGCACGAAGCCCACCGACAGGTAGAACCTGACCGCGGCCGGATGATCCAGCGTGCAGGTATGCAGCCAGAGCCGCGAGATCGGACGCGCGAAGGCGCGCCGGATCGCTTCGGCGGCGAGTTGCCGGCCGAGACCACGTCCGATGGCGCCCGGCACGAGGCCGAGAAAGGCGAGTTCGCACTCGCCCGCCTTTCGGAAGTCGAGCTCCAGGATTCCGGCATCCGCGCCATCCGCCACATAGGCGAGGGCCTCGACCGCCGGATCGTCGATGATGGCGCGGAGCTGCGCGTCCGAGAGCGCGGCGCGGCTGAACCAGAGCCATGGCCGCCCGACCTCGGCAAAGAGCCGGCGGTAGCGGCCGAGGTCGCCCCGGAGCGGCGCGAACCTTCCCGACCGCGCCCCCGCGGGCTGCCTCGGCGGACGCGTCATCTGCAGATAGGTCGCCACCGCCGCGATCTTGCCCGGGGGCAGCTCCAGGAAGCCGGGCACCTCGGGCTGGCCGTCCGGGCGGGGGCGTGGCGACACTGCGATGTCCTTGGATCGGAAGGGAACACGAAGGCCTGCGCGAACCTATGCCTCCCGCCGGCATTGGCCAATGCCTTCGGATGACGAGCGACACGGAGCGCCACCGACACGTGCCATCGCGCCTTCCCCATTCGGACGAGGGTCCCGCCCTCGCCGCCCGCCTTCTCGCCGCCCCGGGCGAGCCCGCGCTCGAACTGATCGAGGCGGAGCCGGACGGGAGCGCCGGCGGCGCGCCGCTGCTCTTCGTCCACGGCGCCTTCGCGGGCGCATGGTGCTGGGCGGAGCACGCCCTGCCCTTCTTCGGGCGGCGCGGAAGGCGGGCGGCCGCCGTGAGCCTGCGCGGCCATGGCGGAAGCGACGGGCGCGACCGGCTGCGGCGCTCGGGCCTGGACGACATGCTCCGCGACGTCCGGCGCGCGGTCGAGGCGATGCCCGAGCCGCCGGTCGTGATCGGCCACTCCCTCGGGGGCTACCTCGCACAGCTCCTCATCGGCAGCGCCAGGATGCGGGCGCTCGTTCTCGTCGGCTCGCTGCCGCCGGACGGGATGGCGCTGGTCGGCCCGCGCCTCGCCATGACGGAGACGAGGATCTGGTCGGAAGCGCTGGCCGCGACGCTCGCGAATTCCCGCGCCGCCATCGACCTCGCCGGCCTCGAGATCCTGTTCGGCGAGGGTGTGCCGCGCGAGGAGGCGCTGCGCTACGGCGCACGCCTGATCCCGGAATCGCCGCGCGCGCTGGCGGAGGCGCATCTGCCGCGGCCGGTACTCCCCGCCTTCCTTGCAGGACTGCCGACCCTCGTCCTGAACGGAGCGGCCGACCGGCTCGTCTGGCCCGCCACGGCCTTCCGCACCGCGCTCTATCACGGCGCCGGGCACCGGCTTTTCGAGGCGGGCGGCCACTTCCTCATGCTCGATCCCTGCGCCGAAGCCGTGGCGCGGCACATCCTGGAATGGCTCGCGCGCCGCGACTTGTGACTTTTTGGCCTTTCGTCACATCCCTGCCCGGCTTGCGAGGATATGTCCGCTCGGGCACAGAGGCCGGGCTTCGCGCCGGCCACGAGGCCCGGCCGGCCCGGACGAGTGAATGAAGAACGTCAAGGAATTCATCTGGCCGATCATCGGCCTCGCCGCCGTCGTCATCTCCTGCTGGCTGCTCTACCGGGAGCTGCGCGGCATCTCGCTCGTCGACGTCTGGACGAGCCTGGTCTCGATCCCGCCGCACCGCTACGCGCTCGCCTTCGGCTCGACCCTCCTCGCCTATGCCGCGCTCGCCTGGTACGACCGCATCGCGCTGCTGCATCTCGGCGTGCGCCACATCTCGTGGTTCTTCATCTCCGTGACGTCGTTCACGACCTACGCGCTCTCCCACAATATCGGCGCGTCGGTGTTCTCCGGGGCGCTCGTCCGATACCGCGCCTACACGTCCAAGGGGCTCTCGGCCGCGCAGGTCGCCGTCCTGGTCGCCCTGTGCTCCTTCACGTTCGGGCTCGGCACCATCCTGCTCAGCGGCGCCGTGCTCGTCATCGAACCGGACCTCCTGACCAGGGTCGCCGACCGTGTCCCGGCGATGCTGGCCAATCCCACCACGGCCCGGATCATCGGCTTCGTCTTCCTGGCCTTCGTCGCCCTCTACGTCCTCGGCTCGCTGCTGCACCTGCGGCCGGTCACGATCCGCAACTTCACGCTCGCCTATCCGCGGCCGCCCATCATGTGGCGGCAGATCATCGCCGCGCCGCTGGAGCTCATCGGCGCCGCCGGCATCATCTATTTCGCCCTGCCGGAAGCCGCCAATCCCGGATTCCTGATCGTGCTGGGCGCGTTCCTCGCCGCCTTCTCGGCCGCGCTGGTCAGCCATGCGCCGGGCGGGCTCGGCGTGCTGGAGCTGGTCTTCGTGGCGATGATGCCGGACGTCCCGCAGGCGGACGTGCTCGCCGCGCTGCTCGTCTTCCGTCTTTTCTACCTGCTCCTGCCCTTCGCGATGGCGCTCCTGGTCGTGCTCCTGTTCGAGCGCGCCCGGCTGGCGAAAGCCTGGCGCGACCGGATGCCCGCCACCATTCCGCCCGTTCCGCCGCCCCCGCCGTGACCGGCGCGGCCCGCCGCCCCGGCCCGCAGCACCGGTTCCGCCGCGCCGCCTTGGGCCTGTCGACGCTCTTCGGGCGGACGCGCGGCTTCTTCATCCCGTACCGCTACGCGGCCTCCGCGCGGCCGGAACCCTATCCGGCGCTGGAGCCGGCCTTCCTCGGCGCGGAAGGGTTCTTTCGCGACGTGCTGGCCGCCGCCGACGGCTATCGCCCGGACATCCTCCGCATCCTCCGCGGCGACGGACCCGCCCGCTTCGACCAGGACTGGTTCCCGCGCCTCGACGCGGTCGCCGCCTACGCCATGGTTCGCCGGCACCGGCCGGCCCGCATCGTCGAGATCGGATCGGGACACTCGACGCGATTCCTGGCGCGGGCTGTCGCCGACGGCGGGCTCGCGACCGCGATCGCGGCGATCGATCCTGCGCCCCGCGCCTCGCTCGCCTCCCTCGCCGACCAGGGCGTGCGGCACGAGCCGTCCCTCCTGCGCGACGCGGATCCGGCCCTCTTCGCCGCGCTCGCGCCGGGCGACGTGCTCTTCGTCGATTCGAGCCATGTCGCCATGCCGGGCACGGACGTGGACCGCATCGCCGGCGACATCCTCCCGCGCCTGCCGGCGGGCGTCCTGGTCCATGTCCACGACATCCTGCTGCCGGATGCCTATCCGCCCGAATGGGCCTGGCGCGGCTACAACGAAGCGACGGTCTTGGCCGCCCTGATCGGATCCGGCGGCTGGGACATCCTCTTCTCCAGCCACTGGGTCGCGTCCCGTCGCGCCGACTGGCTCGCCGGCGGGATCTGCGCCGAGCTTCCGCTTCCGCCCGGCGCGCGCGAGACCAGCCTCTGGCTCAGGAAGCGCTGACCTTGTCGGGCTGCACGACGAGGGCGGTCGCCGCGAGCATGATGGCCATGCCGACACCTTCCCAGAGGCCGAAGCTCTCGCCGGCCCAGATCACCCCGACCGCGACCGCGATGACCGGGCTCACGAAGGCGTAGAGCCCGGCCCGGAAGGCGCCCCATTCGCGCAGAAGCCAGAGATAGACCGAGAAGCCGACGAGCGAGCCGCCGAGGACGAGGAAGCCGAGGCCGGCGAGGCCCCGCCCCGAGAACAGGGCCGCGAGCGCGCCCGCGCCGACCCGCTCGGCCGCCAGCGAGATCGCCAGAAGCGAGATCCCGCCGATCAGCGTCTGCCAGAATGCGACGGCCACCGGCGGCATCTCGCGCACGAGCGGCTTCGAGACGATGGCGCCCCAGGCATAGGACAGGGTCGCGACCACGACGGCGGCAAGGCCGAGCCCCACCTGCGTACCCTCGCGCGCCGCGTCGCCGGTCCGGGTCGAGAAGAGGAGCACGAGCCCGACCGCGCCCAAAGCCACGGCCGCGATCCGGCGTGCCGAGATCGTCTCCTCGCCGTAGAGCGCCCCGACGAGCATGGAGAGGACCGGGATGAGCGAGAGGTTGACGATGGCCGCAAGTCCGGTCGGCGAATGCGCCACGCCCCAGAACAGGAAGCTGTAGCAGCCCGTGTTCACGAGGAGCGAGGCGACGACCAGCCGCGATGCCTGTCCTGTCGCCAGCCTCACGCGCGCCAGCAGGCACCAGGCCCCGAAGAACAGCGAGGCGAGGACGAGCCGGATCCCCGCCACGAAGACCGGCGGGGCGGCGTCGGTGGCCCATTTGGCCGAGATCCAGGTCAGCCCCCAGACGATCGCCATCGCCAGGAAGGCGAGGAACCGGAGGAGTTGCGCCGTGCCGGGCCTGCCTTCGATCGCGTTCATCATGCGACGAGAGGCACTTGGGATGCGGGCGTCAAGCGATTGATGGAGAAGTGAAGGATCAGTTAAGATGATGAGACGCGTGGGTTTGGGGGAGCTCGCGGACGCGACGACGAACGCGAAGGATTCTTGGATCGCATGGCGGATGCCGTAGCTGCAGCGGGCCCGAACGCCCTTACACGACGTCAGGCCCGGAAGGCGGCGCGGCGCGCCGCCGATCTGGAGCGGGGCTATTCGATCTCCTACAAGCGTCTCTCGCTCGCCTTCGCGGCCGAGGGCGTCATCGTCGCGACCTCGCTTGCCGGCGCCTGGCTCTTCGCCTCGATCTATGGGGGCAACGATCCTCTCGCCTTCTGGATGATGATGCTGGCGCCGATCGCCTACGGCGTCATCGAGTTCAGCCGCGTCCCGCTCGCCGTCTCCATCCGGACGCAGAAGTCGCTTGCCCTGCGGATCGTGGCCGCGGTGGGCGTCGTCGGGGCCGCCGCCGTGACCGTGAAATCGGTCTCGCAGCTCGGGGAGATCATGTTCCGCCCGCGCCTGCAGGAGGCCGTGCAGGCGCATGAGCGGCTCGTGGACGCCAACAATGCCCGTGCGACGCTCGACCGCAAGATCAAGGACGCCGACGAGGTGGTGGCGCAGCGCACGGCGCAGCTCGAGGACGCGGAAAGACGCCTGAAATCGGCCAATACCGAGCTCGGCGCACTCCCGCCCCAGCGCTGCTGGCGGGTCACGAGCACGACGTCCGACGGACGGCGGGTCACCGGGACGCGCTGCTCCACCGACCCGCGCACGGAGGCGATGAAGACCAGCCTCGGCACGGCCCAGAAGGACCGCCAGGACGCCTCCGCGCGGCTCGACGAGGCGCGCGCCGAACGCGCCAAGCTCGACCGCACGGCGATCGACCGCGCGCAGAGCGAGGCGGAGGTCGCGTTCCGGGATGCGATCATGCGCTCGCAGCTCCATTCCTTCACGGGCATGGTCTTCTTCAAGGACCCCGCCCAGGTGACGGAGAAGGAGATCCACTCCTTCCTCTTCTTCTTCGTCTTCATCCCGGCGCTCGGGGCCTCGCTCGCCTCGACGCTGCTCGCGCTCACCTCGGTCGAGAGGTTGCGCGAGGAGGACGACATCGTGCTCGATCCGCAGGCGGGCTCCTTCATCCTCGAGCCCTTCGCGGCGGAGATCATCCGCCACGCCCGCGAGGAAGCGGAGCGCAGCGCCGCCGCGGCGCTCGACCGGGCGCGCCCGCCAGCGCCCGTCGCGCCGGCCGAACCCGCCGGTCCTCCGGCCCCTGCCCAGGCTCCGGCCGCGGCCGCCCAGGCCGGCGGCGCGGCGTCCGCCAGCCATGCGGCCGCACCCGGGCACGCGCCGCTCCGCGTGATCGAATCGGGACGCTGAGCCATGGAACTGCCGAACACGACCGAAAACCGGGTCCTCGCCTCGGCCGTGAATGCCCGCATCAAGTCGGATGCGCGGCTCCTGAACGCGCGCGCCGCGCTCTACCGGCTCGCCGGGATCGGCATCCTCTGCGCGCTGACCGGCGTCGGGATCGGGGCCGCCTTCTACGGCTATTCCTATGCGAACGACCCCACCTTCCCGACCGCCAAGGTCGCGAACGCGGTCGCGGAGGCGCTGCAGAAGGTGACCTTCAAGACGGAGGGCACCGTGAAGCTCGATCCCGAATCGGCCATCGCCGTGAACGGCGGCCGCTCGGACGTCCCCACCCCCACGCCGGCGCAGCTCGGGGCGGGCGCCGTTCCGGAATCGAAGGCGGCGGTGCTCACCAACTTCACCGTATTCAAGAACGTGCCCTACGGGTCGGGCCAGGTGGTTACCGGCTGGAACTTCACCTCCTCCGAGCAGAAGAGCCCAAGCCACCAGTATTGCTACTATTCCGAGCAGATCGACGGGACCTCGAAGGTGACGATCGATCTCGGCGAGAACGGCCGGCCGCTGCCGCAGGCGAAGGCGCGGACAAATGTCGACCCGGCCGTCGCCTACACGAACTGCGTCTGGTTCAGGTCGGGCGCGATCTGAGCGCCCTATCCGTCGCGAGCCCCGGACCGGGCTCCTCCTGTTCAGGCGCCGCCGCCTCTGCTAGCGAGCCGGCACCATGACCGACCGCATCGCCGCCCGCTTCGCCCGCTGCCGCGCCGAGGGCCGCGCCGCGCTCGTCACCTATGTCATGGCGGGCGATCCCGATCCCGAGACCTCGCTCGCGATCCTCTCGGCCCTGCCGGAGGCGGGTGCCGACATCGTCGAGTTCGGCCTGCCCTTCACGGATCCCATGGCGGACGGTCCGGCCATCCAGGCCGCGGGGCTCCGGGCGCTCAAGGCCGGGCAGACGACGGTCAAGACCCTCGAACTGGTGCGCCGGTTCCGGGAGACGGATCCGGATACGCCCGTGATCCTCATGGGCTATTTCAACCCGATCTACGTCTATGGGGTCGAGCGCTTCCTGGCCGACGCGAAGGCCGCGGGAGCGGACGGCTTCATCGTCGTCGACCTGCCCCCGGAGATGGACGAGGAATTCTGCCTACCCGCGCTCCAGGCCGGCTTCGCCTTCATCCGGCTCGCGACGCCGACGACGGACGACAGGCGCCTCCCCACGGTGCTCAGGAACACGGCAGGCTTCGTCTATTACGTCTCGATCACGGGCGTGACCGGCACCGCGACGCCGGATTTCGGCCGGGTCGCCGAGGCGGTGGCCCGGATCAAGCGCCACACCGAACTGCCCGTCGTCGTGGGATTCGGCGTCAAGTCCGGCGAACACGCGGCGGCCGTGGCGCGCGGCGCCGACGGGGTGGTCGTGGGCTCGGCCATCGTCGACGCGGTCGCCCGGTCGCTCGACGCGGACGGGCACGGGACGGCGGAAACGGTACCGTCCGTGACCGCGCTGGTGCGGGATCTGGCCCGGGGCGTCCGGTCGGCCCGGAAGGCGCGGGCCGCCTGACGCTCTGGATGTCGGGCAGGCGGAAGCGTATCTTCAGCTCATGGCAGAGCCTGAGAACCACACCCTGGCGCTGTTGCGCGAAATGCGCACCGACATGGACCGGCGGCATTCTGAAATCACGGCAGAGTTCGCCGCTATCCGTGAGCAACTCGATAAGATGCAGGCGAATGGGCTCGAAGCCATGAAGAGGTTCATCGGCCATCGGACGATGGTCGAGCGCACCGTGGCGTCCTTCGAAGCCGACCTGTCCGACCTGAAACAACGAATGTCAGCGCTCGAAGCCGCGCGCTCCTGACGCGCACAAAGGCATCGCTATATGAACTGGGTCACCGAAGTCGTCCGCCCGCGGATCAAGACGCTCTTCAAGCGCGAGAGCCCCGAGAACCTCTGGATCAAGTGTCCCGAGACGGGGCAGATGGTCTTCCAGAAGGACGTCGAGGCGAATTGGTGGGTGATCCCCGGCTCCGAGCACCACCTCCGGGTCACGGCGACGCAGCGCCTGAAGATGATGTTCGACCAGGGCACCTGGCTGGACGTGCCGCTGCCGGAGGTCGCGACCGATCCCCTCAAGTTCCGCGACGAGAAGCGCTATCTCGACCGGCTGAAGGACGCGCGCGCCAAGACAGGGCAGAAGGACGCCTTCAAGGTCGGCTACGGCCGCTGCGGCGAGCTGCCGACCACGATCGCCGTGCAGGATTTCGCCTTCATGGGCGGCTCGCTCGGGATGGCCGCGGGGGAGGCCTTCATCCGCGGCGCGGAGACGGCGCTCGACAAGAGGACGCCGTATGTCCTCTTCGCCGGATCCGGCGGGGCGCGCATGCAGGAGGGCATCTTCTCCCTGATGCAGATGCCGCGCACGACGGTGGCCATCCGGCGGCTCAGGGAGGCGCGGCTCCCCTACATCGTCGTGCTGACCAATCCGACGACGGGCGGCGTCACGGCCTCCTACGCGATGCTCGGCGACATCCATCTGGCCGAGCCCGGCGCGCTCATCGGCTTTGCCGGCCCGCGCGTGATCGAGCAGACCATCAGGGAGAAGCTGCCACCCGGCTTCCAGCGCTCCGAATACCTGCGCGACCACGGCATGGTGGATCGCGTGGTGCATCGGCGCGACATGAAGGACGAAGTCTCGCGGCTCTGCCGCCTCCTGATGCGGGCGCCCCCGACGGGCGTCGCGACCGAAGCGCCCGCCGCAGAATCCGCCCCGCCCGCACCCGCGGCCTGAGCGGCCGCATGGAATCCTCAGACGCGATCATCGCGCGCTGCCTTGCGCTGCACCCGAAGCTGATCGACCTCTCGCTGGACCGCATCCGGACGCTGCTCGCGCGGCTGCACCATCCGGAGCGGCGGCTGCCGCCCGTGATCCATGTCGCGGGGACGAACGGCAAGGGATCCACCATCGCGTTCATGCGGGCGATCCTGGAGAGCGCGGGGCTGCGCGTGCACGTCTACACCTCGCCGCATCTCGTGCGCTTCCACGAGCGCATCCGGCTCGGCGGGATGCGGGGGGGCCGCTTCGTCTCGGAGGAGCGGCTCGCGGAGGCGCTGCTGCGGGCGGAGGCGCTCAATGCCGGCGAGCCGATCACCATGTTCGAGATCACGACCGCCGCCGCCCTCGACATCTTCGCGGACACACCGGCCGACGCGCTCCTGCTCGAGGTCGGGCTCGGCGGACGCGCGGACGCCACGAACGTGATCGAGCAGCCGGCCTGCGCCGTGATCACGCCGATCGGGCACGACCACGCCGAGCATCTCGGCACGACGCTTGCCGCGATCGCGCGCGAGAAGGCGGGCATCGCCAAGCGCGGCTGCCCGGTCGTGATCGCCCCGCAGGACCATGCGGAGGCCGACGGCGCCCTGCGCGAGGCCGCCGAGCGCGCGGGCGCGAGCCCCATCCTCGTCGGCGCGCAGGACTTCTCGGTCCATGCGGAGGGCGGGCGCCTCGTCTACCAGGACGAGACCGGCCTCATGGACCTGCCCGCCCCGCGCCTCGCGGGCCGGCATCAGTTGGTGAATGCCGGGACCGCGATCGCCGCTCTCAAGGCCGCAGGCTTCGGGGACCTGGAGCAGAGGGCGTTCGAGAGCGGGATTGCCAATGCGGAGTGGCCGGGACGGCTGCAGCTTCTCTCGCGCGGGCGCCTCACGCACCTCCTGCCGGAGGGCGCTGAGCTCTGGCTCGACGGCGGGCACAATGCCGATGGCGGCCGGGCCATCGCGGCCGCCATGGCCGACCTCGAAGAGCGCAGCCCCGCACCGCTCATCCTCGTCTCGGCGATGCTAGCCACGAAGGACGCGGCCGCCTATCTCGGCGAATTCAGGGGGCTCGCGCGCGAGCTGATCGCGGTGCCGATGGCGGCCCAGATCGCCGCGCGGCCGGCGGAAGAGCTCGCCGCGATCGCGGCCCGCGCCGGGCTGAGGAGTTCCGTCGCGGCCGGGATCGAGGCCGCGCTCGACGAGATCTCGGAAACGGTGTTCGAGCGTCCGCCGCGCGTGCTGGTCTGCGGCTCGCTCTATCTCGCGGGCGAGGTCCTGGCGCTCAACGGCACCCCCCCGACATGAAACGGCCCGCCGAAGCGGGCCGCTGAGATCGAAGCCGTCGGGCGGGCCTACGCGGTCTGCTGGATCCAGCGGGACAGATCGCCCTTCGGGGCCGCGCCGACCTTCTGCCCGGCGAGCTTGCCGTCCTTGAAGATCATCAGAGTCGGGATCGACCGGATGCCGAGCTGGGAGGCGATGCCCGGGTTCTCGTCGATATTGACCTTCGCGATCTTCACCTTGCCGGCCATCTCGTTGGAGATCTCCTCGAGCGCCGGGCCGATCATCCGGCACGGGCCGCACCACTCGGCCCAGAAATCGACCACCACCGGCTCGGACGACTTGATCACGTCGGTATCGAAGCTCTGGTCGGTCACCTTCACGGTTGCCATGAAAGAATCCTTGCTGCGGACGGCCGGACCGCCCTTCGTTGCTGACTAGGTATGTTGCGACAGGTTTGTGTCAAGCCGAGCCGGCAAGCGCCCGGTGCAAGGCAGCATCGAGCATGGCGGAGTCGGGCTCGACGATCTCCGGACCGTCCGTCCAGACGAGGACCGGCCTGATCCTCCGGCCCGGATAGGCGCGCGCGAGCACCGCGCGATAGAGCGCAAGCTGGGCGAGGTAGCCCTCCGGCAGAGCGTCGTCGCCGCTCTCCGCGCCGGTCTTGAAATCCGCCACCACGACCTCGTCGGCGGCCACGGCCATCCGGTCCACCTGGCCGACGACGACCCGGCTTCGGCCGTCCGGGCCCGTGACCTCGCCCGCAACCGGCGCCTCGCCCTGCGCGCCTGGCCCGAAGAGCGGCGCGAGCGCCGGATGAGCCACCACGGCGAGCGCGTCCGCGACGATCCTGTCGCGCGCGGACGAGGGCAGGCCGGCCGCCCGGGCCCCGACGAACGCGGCCGCGGCCTCGGCGCGCCTTTCGGGCGGCTGCGCCGCGAGGTGGTCGATGAGCGCGTGAACGAGCGTGCCGCGCCGCCTCGCCTCGGCGCGCGACAGGCCGTCCGGTGCGCGCCGGCGGCGGCCGGCGCCGTCCGGAAGCGCCGCCGAGGGCCGCAGCCGCCGGGCCGGCTCGTCCTCCGGCTCGGCGGGGGCCAGGAGCCAGTCCGGCAGGGAGCCGGCATCGGCCGCCACGGAGGCGCCGCGCGCGGGCTCGGCCGGATGCGTCCCGTCCGCCCAGAGATCCACCTCGCCATAGGGCGTCTCGGTGCGGACCAGCGCATGGGTCGCCTCCGCGAAGCCGCGGCGGACCATGGCGCACCAGGCCTCCTCGGGCTCGCTCCTGCCCGCCGCGAAGGGGGCTATGACGAGCCGGTCCCGGGCGCGGGTCATGGCGACGTAGAGGAGGCGGTTATGCTCCTCCAGCCGCAGGTGCTTGGCGCGCTCGCGCGCCTCGGCTACGACCCGGCAATCCCAGTCCTTCTTCGGCGACCAGACCGGGAGCGGCTGGCCGTTGCCGGCCTGGACCGGAACGAGCGGGGGCTCGCGCCCGAACACGTCGCAATTGTCGATCACGACCACGAGCGGCGCCTCCAGGCCCTTCGCCCCGTGTACCGTCATGACCTTCACCTCGTCGCCGCTCGCATCGAGATCGCGCTTGACCTCGTGCGCGGCCGATTCGAACCGGGCCAGGAACGTGGAGAGGGACGGCGTATCCGTCCCGATCTCGGAGGTCTGCGCGTAGATCAGGAAGGAATCGATCGCGTCGGCGGCCTCGCCGCCGAGCCGCTCGACAAGACGGCGGCGGCCTTCGCCGGGGCCGAGCAGCGCCGCATAGAAGCCGAACGGGCCGTGCTCGCGGGCGAGCTCGCGCCAGCGCGCGAGCGCCCGACAGGCGGCCTCGGCCCGCATGTCCCCGTCCTTCGCGGCGCGCTCCAGCGCCTCGACGAGGGGCTCCGCCTCGCCGCGATCGGCCGCGATGCGGACGAGGTCGTCGTCGTCCAGGCCGACCAGCGGCGATTTCAGCGCGGCCGCGAGCACGAGGTCGTTGCGCGGCAGGAGCGCCGCCTGGCCCGCCGCGACGAGGTCGTTCACCGCGATGTGCTCGCCCATGTCGAAACGGTCGGCGCCCGCGACCGGCACGCCCGCGGCCTTGAGGGCTCGGATCACGGCGAAGAAGGCCGGCCCGCGGCTCCGCACCAGGACGAGGATGTCCTTCGGCCGCCAGACGCGTCCGGTCGCGTTCCCCGGCCGGGTCCAGCACTGGATCGCCTTGGCGATCCGGCTCGCGACGACGACCGGCGGAGCATCCTTCTCGGGCTCGTCGAGCGGTTCGCTCCAGGCGTCCGGATCTTCGGTGCCCTCCTTCCTCACCTCCGTCGGCCAGATCTCGACCTGGCCCGGCGCGTTCGGGCGGGCGCTGGCGTGGCTCGTGCCGACGGCTGCATCCTCGAAGGAGAGGCCGCGGAAATGCGCGGCCACGCGGAAGGTGTGGTCGACCGCCTTGAGGATCGCCGGCGCCGACCGGAAGGAGAGGTCGAGCCGCACGTCGGCGAAGTCGAGCGAGGCCGCCTCGGTCAGCCTCTTCCAGTGCCGCCGGCCCTCCTCGAACCAGCGCGGATCGGCGCCCTGGAACGAGTAGATGGACTGCTTGGGGTCGCCGACCGCGAAGACCGTGCGCGGCTTGGAGGTCGGGCGGCCGGCGCCGGCCGTGAACTCCTCCGTGAGACGGCGCAGGATGCGCCACTGGTCCGGATTGGTATCCTGCGCCTCGTCGACCAGCACATGGTCGATGCCGCGGTCGAGCTTGTAGAGCACCCAGGCGGCCGAGCCGCGATCGAGCAGCTCGAGCGTCTTGCGGATGAGGTCGGCGAAATCGAGCGCGCCCAGCCGGCGCTTGGCGGCCTCGGCCGCCCTCCGCACCGCGCCGGCGAGCAGGTAGAGCGCCTGCGTGCGCTCCACCGTCTGGACCGCCTTGAGCATCTCGCCCAGCGCGACGAGCCGCTCCTGCTCCTTCGCCAGCGCGGCGCAGACGCCCGGATCGACCGCCTTGGTCGCGAGCGACCTCTTCGGCGTGCCCTTGCCTCCGTCGATGAAGAAGACCGACCTGTAGGCCGCGAGCCGCTGGTCGGCCGGAGCCGCGGAGGCGGCAGCCTCCAGCGCGGCGGCCTGCGCCGCATCCGTCCTGCTGCCGGTCCGGCGCAGCTCGGCCGCGAGCGCCGGCAGCTCGGAGGCCGGGATGCCGTCCTCCAGCATGGCGCGCTCCACCTCGCGCGAGGCAAGGCCCGCCGGGACGCCGAGCGCCGCCCAGAGCGCCGAGAGCGCCATCTGGCGCTCGTCCGGATCCCCCGGGACGCGCTCGTCGAGGACGGCGCAATCGATGAGGCCGGTCAGCGCATCGCCGGTGCAGATCGCGCCCGCGATCTCCAGCGCTTCCCCGAGCGGCCCGCCCGTCGCGGCCTCCGACAGGACGCGGGCGCGGGCGGCGGCGAGAAGCTCCGCCGTCTGCGGCTCGTCCAGCACGGCGAAGCGTGCCGGCACGTTCGCCTCGAACGGCACGAGGTGCAGTATGCGCTCGCAGAAGGCGTGGATGGTCTCGATCTTGAGCCCGCCCGGCGTCTCGACGGCCCTGGCGAAGAGCCGGCGCGCCCGGGCCAGCGTTGCGCGGTCCGGCCTCGCCCCGGTCATCTTCTCCAGCTCGTCGCGCAGCGAGACCTCGTCCAGAGTGACCCAGCTGCCGAGCCGTTCGAAGACACGGATCGTCATCTCGGCCGCGGCCGCCTTGGTGAAGGTGAGGCAGAGGATGCGCGACGGCTCCGCGCCCTCGAGCAGGAGCCGGATCACGCGGTCGGTCAGAACGCGCGTCTTGCCCGCGCCCGCATTGGCCGAGACCCAGGCCGAGGCGCGGGGATCGGCGGCCCGTCGCTGGCGCGCAAGCGTGTCCGCCGGGATGACGAGATCGCCGCTCATCTCTCGCCCCCGGCATCGTCCGCGCCCGCGGTCGCCGACCATTCCTTCACGCGGGCGAGATGGTCGTACGGCGAATGCGCCCGCGCATATTGCGGATAGGGCCGGGAGCGGTAGCCGGCGCCCTCGACCGCGTAACGGCGGACGAGCTTCTCCAGGCCCTCCAGGTGCTCCTCGACGAGAGCCGCGATGCTGCGCCCGTCCTTCTTGGGCGTCTCGACCGCCCTCTCCCGCAGGAGCTCGCGTCCGCCGATCTTCACGTATTCCAGCACGGGCAGCGCCTCGGCCGCGGGCACGCGGTCGAAGCCGCCGCGCATCAGCATCGCGGCTTCGAGGGTGAGCTGCGGCGAGAAGCCAACCGCGACCTCCCTGTCGCTCGGCACCCGCCCGCTCTTGAAATCGATGATGACGGCCTCGCTGCCCGTCCCGTACTCGATGCGGTCGGCGCGCGCGCGGAGCATGAAGACGTCGCCATCGGCGATCGGAATTGCGATCTGGCCGGAGCGCTCGACGTGGATGGCCGAGAGGCGCGCGCGCCGCTTGCGCTCCCATTCGAGATAGGCTGGCACGAAGCGCACGAAGGCCGGCCACCACAAGGCGTAGAGCTCGGGATAGGCCTCCTCGATCGGCCCGAACCGATCGGCGCCGCGCTGGAGCAGCTCGGCCTCGGCATCCGCGGGCAGCTCCTTGGGATGGGCGGCCGCGAAGCCACCGACGATCTCGTGCAGGATGGTGCCGCGCTCCGCCGCCGAGGGCTGCACCGCGATCGGGTCGAGCGGCTCGAGCCGGAGGACGTGCCTGGCGAAGATCGCGTAGGGGTCGCGCACCAGCGTCTCGATCTCGGTCACGCTGAGCTTGCGCGGGAAGCGCTCCGGTCCCGGCTGCGGCTCCGGCCGGCGCAGAGGCGGGACGGGTCGCGGCGTATCGAGCGCGGCCGCGAGCCGGCGGTAGCGGTCGCCCCTTGCGACCATCTCGCTCCAGACCGGCTTCCCCGCGAAGGCCTGCAGGCGCTCCAGGAAGCGCGACGGGACGGTCGGCTTCCCGCCGCGTTTTCTGGCCCGGGAGACGATCGCATCCCGCACGCCGAGCGCCTGCACGAAGTCATGCGCGGTCTGGCCGATCCGCCGCTCCGGCGGGGTCAGGCCGAGCTTCAGCCGCATCGGCCGGTTCAGGAAGGCGTCCGTCTCGGCGACCGGCGGCCAGATCGTCTCGTCGAGACCTCCGAGAACCACGCGGTCCGCCTCGATGAGGCGGGCTTCGAGAAGGCCGAGGATGCGAATGCGCGGATGCGTGCCGCGGATCTCCGGCGCCAGCTGGCGGTCGCGGGCCAGCGCCGAGAAGAAGGCGGGGTAGTCGGAGAAGCGGCCCAGGATGGAACGGCCGGCACCATCCTCGACGCGCGTGGCGGCGAGCTCGTCGAAGAGCCCGTCGAGGCAGTCGCGCGCCGGATCTGGCGGCCGCCCCGTGCCGGGGGGCAGGTCCGTCAGCCCCGCGACGGCGTCCGCATGCAGCCCGGCGAGCCGGACGAGGTCGACGAGCCTGCCATCGGCGCCCGCCTGCCGGAAGGGCCCGAAAGCGAGGTCCAGCCGTTGCAGAATCTCGGCCGCGAGATCCCAGTCCTCGGGCGACAGGATGCGGGCGGGCAGCGGTTCGCGGCGGCTCTTTCCAGCGCGGCGCAAACGGTAGGCCGCCGCGATGCCGTCGAGCCCCGGTCGGGGGGCCGGCCCGCGCAGGACGCCGAGCTCCAGAGCGGCCGCGCCGCGCTCCACCTCCTCGCGGGCGAGTCCGAGCGTAACCTGCGGGTGGGCGAGCAGCGCCAGCACCTGAACGGGCTGGAAGTCGAGCGCGGCAGCCTCGGCTGCCAGTCGGGCGAGCCGGCCAGGCGCGGTGTCGGCGAGCGGGATGCCTGCCGAATCAGCGATGCGGATGCCCCAGCGGCCGAGCTCGGCCGCGACGCGCCGGGCGAGGCTGCGGTCGGGCGTCACGAGCGCCGCGCGCCGACCAGGTGTCGCCAGCGTCTCCCGAAGCGCGACCGCGATGGCGAGCGCCTCCTCGCGCTCGTCCGCCGCCTCGATCAGGACCAAGCCGTCCGTTCCCTCGCTGGCCACGATATGCCGCTCGACCTTCGAGATCTCGGCCCAGAGATCGGTTGTGTCCGCCGGCCGCATGATCTCGGAGAGGAGCCGGCGCCGCGGCTCCAGGGCGGGGTCGCGCGGCCCGAGCGGCGTCACGGCAGAGCGGGCGGTCCCGACACTTTCCTCGACGAGGCGGCGCAGGATGAATTGCGGATGGCCATGCACGCCTCCGCTCCGGCCGTCGCCGCCGATCGCCGCCCAGCCCTTCTCGTCGAGATCGAGATCGAGCCCGGGGAGCACCACCGCCCCCCGAGGCAGGCGCGCGATCGTGGCGAGCAGCCGCGCGGTGGCCGGGATCGAGCCGGTCGAGCCCGCCGCGATCACGGGACCGGCCGGCGGCTCGCGCTCGAGCCGCCGCCGCTCGGCCTCGATCACGGCGTTGCGGCGCACGGCAGGATCCATGGCGTCCCGCTCGGCCAGGATGCCGGGCCAGAGCTCGTGCGCGATGCGGACGAAATCGAGCGTGAGGCGGAAATACTGCGAATAGTCGATGTCGACGACCTCCTCGAGCGCCTCCCAGTCCACGCTCTCGGTCGCGAGCGCGTCCATCAGGCCTTCGAGATCCGCCGCGAGCGACACCGCATCCGCGGGCGAGCCGGGCACCATGAAGGGCGTGTCGGGGTCCAGGCGCAGCTCGCTCCGGTCCACCCGCGCCGCCCAGACCTGGACGAGCCGGGCCAGGATGAGCCGCCGCTCGAGCGGCGGGATCGCGGGCTTCAGGTCGGCGGAAGCGGAGGCGCCCCCCGTCCCGCTCTCCTCGTCCGCATCGCCCAGCGGCACGATCCGCGGCAGGACGAGGCCGCGCCCGCGCGCCCGCGCGGCGAGCAGCTCCGCGAGCGCCCGCCCCGCACGCCGCGTCGGCAGGTAGATCGTCGCGGCTGAAATCTCGTCCGGGCCGAGAGGCCCGACCAGCTCACCGGAATGGAGCGCATCGGCCAGAGTCGCGAGGAAGGGCGTCCCCGGCGGGATCGTGAAGAGTTTCGGTTCGGCCAAGAAGCGTTCCATGGGAGCGGGGGCGAATCCCCCGCCGTCTCACGAACAATACGGGAACAACCAAACCCGCGAAACGGAGCAGGAGGCGGGACCGCACATCCCTCGATCCTCAGTTCCGTTCCGCCTCCGCGAGCCGCGCCTCGGCCTGGCCGATGGCTTCCGGCGTGCCGACATGGAGCCACTCGCCTTCGAGCGGCAGCCCATAGAGCCGCCCGGCCTCGATCGCCCGGTCGAACAGCAGGTTCAGCGAGAAGGCGCCGTTCGGCGCGTCGTCGAAAAGGCTCGCCTTCAGGATCGCCGCCCCGGCATAGACATGAGGCGCAAGCGCCCCGTAGGCGCGCCGCGTCAGGCGTCCGCCTGCATCCATGTTGAAGTCGCCGAGCCCGTCATAGCCGAGGCTCTTCCGCGGCGCGAGAAGAAGAAGGACGTCCATGTCCTGCGGCCGCCAGGTCTCCATGAGACGCGCCAGGTTCTTGGTCTCGCGCTCGGTCCAGAGCGAATCCGAGTTGAGGACGAGGAACTCAGGCCCGAGGAGCGGCAGGGCGCGCTTGATCCCGCCGCCCGTTTCGAGGAGCGCGTCGCGCTCGTCGGAGATCGTCACGTCGAGATCGGTGCGGCCAGCGAGATGGGCCTCGATCATGTCCGGCAGATAGTGGACGTTGACCACCACCCTGGTCAGCCCGGCCTCGGCAAGGCGGCCCAGCGCGTGATCGATGAGCGCCCGCCCACCGACTTCGACCAGGGGCTTGGGTCGCGTCTCGGTCACCGGGCGCATGCGCTTGCCGAGGCCGGCCGCGAGCACCATGGCGGGTATCGGATCCGCGACCGGGGTTCCCGGCTCTGCTTCGGGCTGCGGCGCCTCCGCGGCGGTCCCGTCCGCGGTGGGCGGACTCCGCTCGGCCTCCCCGCCAGCCTCCGCCGCGCCGCTCGGGAGCTCGTCGCCCGTCCTGGCACCGACGGCCGCGGGCTCGGCATCGGCCCGCTCGTCCTCGACCGCCGGCTGCGGGATGACATCGCCGCCGTGATACTCGAACCAGGCCCGGAGCCGGACAAGCGCCGGATGGGCGAGGTTGCGGGCGAGATAGGCTCGTATCCGGGGGAGATGCGCGAGGTATTGCGGCTTGCCGTCCCGGCGGTCCAGCCGGGCGAAGATGCCGAGGATCTTGGTCGCGCGCTGCGCGCCCATGATCGCGTAGGAGGTCGCGAACTCGGCCATGTCGAAGCCGGGATCCGCCGCCTTCCGCTCCCGCCCGTAGAGGGCGAGGAGCTTGAGCTCCAGTTCCGTCGGGACGGTGACCCGCGCATCCTGCAGGAGCGAGGCGACGTCGTAGGACGCCGGCCCCATGACCGCGTCCTGAAAATCGAGCAGCCCGACGCGGCGGATGCCCTCGCGCCCCGCCAGCCAGATCAGGTTCGGCGAGTGGAAGTCGCGCAGCGTCCAGGTCTGCGGGCCGGCCAGGATGTCGGCCAGCGTGTCGCGCCAGATGTGTCCGAATTCCGCCCGCACGGAACCCGAGGGTTTCGTTCCCACGATGAAGGGCAGGTACCAGTCGAGCAGGAGCTCGGCCTCGATCAGGAAGGCGTCGAGATCGTAGGGCGGAATCTGGTGGAGCCCGTCCTCGCCATAGGGCAGTTCGGAGGGGAGCCTGCGCGAATGGAGCCGCGCGAGGAGGCGGATCGCTTCCGCATAGCGGTCCGGGATCGGACCGTTCCCGTCGGCGACGGGCTCGCTGCCGAGATCCTCCAGCAGAACGAGCCCGATATCGAGATCCTCGGCCAGGATCTGCGGCGCGCTGAAGCCCTGATCGACGAGGCCTCGGTCCATCGCTGAGAACGCGTGCACGCTCTCGGCGAGCCGCGCGATGGCACTGTACGGCTTGCCCCGCCTGACCGGCGGGCCGTCGGGCCGGGGCGGCGAGATCATCAGCACCGCCGTCTCCCCGGACGGCTTCACCACACGCTCGTAGGCACGGCTCGACGCGTCGCCCTGCATGAGGATGCGCTCGGCATCTCCCCACCCGGCGCGCTCCAGGAGACTGACCAGCGCATGGGCGCGCAGGACGCGCTCGGCGACCGGGCCTGCCCCCGAGACGAGGGCTCGCCGTCCCCCGCTCGCCGGGTCGAGCTCAAGAAGCACGTCGAGGCGCTCGGCCGGCAGGTGGTCGGGCGCGCGCTCCGGCCATTCCACCAGCACGATCGAGCTTGCCTGGATCTCCTCGAAGCCGAGCTCGTAGAGCTCGCCCCCGCCTGCGATGCGGTAGAGATCCGCATGGACGACCGGGACGTCGCCGGCATCGTAGGTCTGGAGCAGGGTGAAGGTGGGGCTCGGCGCCTCCAGCTCAGGGTCGCCCAGTCTGGCGCGGAGAATGGCCCGGGCGAGCGTCGTTTTGCCCGCCCCGATCTCGCCCGAGAGCGCGACGAGGTCGCCGGCCTGCAGTTCGGCGGCCAGCATGCGCCCAAACTCGACCGTCGCCGCCTCGTCGGGGAGCGGCACCTCGATCGGCATCCTGTCGCGGATGATCTCGGCCGCGCTCGGGGCGGCCTTCTGGGTCACGGGCATGCCGGCCTCTTGCAGGCCCTCGGGTCGGGACGCAACCCCGCCGCCGGGCGCCTCAGGCGGCGATCCGCTCCGCCGGGCCGCCATCCTCGGCCGGGAAGTAGCAGGTCACCACCGTGCCGGCACCCGGCGACGACTGGAGCTCGACACGGCCGCCATGCAGCTCGACGAAGGAGCGCACGATGGAGAGGCCGAGCCCGACCCCGCGGTGCCCGGACCCGGCCGTGTGGCTTTCGAAGCGGTCGAAGACGCGCTCGCGCACCTCTTCGGGGATGCCCCGGCCGTGGTCGGTTACCGACAGCACGATGTCGCCTCCTTCGCGCCGGGCCCGAACGGTGATGGTCTGGCCGGGCGAGGAGAAGCCGGCCGCGTTCGACAGGAGATTGAACAGGATCTGGCGGACGCGCTTGGCGTCTCCCGTGAAGGAGCCGATATCGGCCGGGACGTCCACCACGAGGTTCAGCCGGTCCTCGACGAGCCGGTCGTTGATGCCGCGCGCAGCCGCCTCGATCGTCGCCCGGATGTCGATGCGCTCGCGCGCGAGCTCGATCGTGTCCGCGTCGATGGAGGCGAGGTCCAGGATGTCGTTGATGATGGCGAGCAGTGCGGCGGAGGATTGCATGATGTGCGCCGCGTATTCCCGCTGGCGCTCGTTCAGCTCGCCGATGGTCTCGGCCCCAAGGAGCTCGGTGAAGCCGATGATGTTGGTGAGCGGCGAGCGCAGCTCGTAGGAGACGTGGTGCACGAACTCGTTGCGCAGGCGAGAGGCAAGCTCGAGCGCCTCGTTCCGCTCCGTCAGCGCGCGCTCCACGTTCACGCTCGCGGTCACGTCCACGAAGGTGAGGAGCGTGCTGCCGTCAGGCAGAGGCTCGGCCGCGCATTCGAGGACGGATCCGTCCGGCCGCTCCATGCGGGTCTCCACCCGAAGCCGCGTGTCCGAGAAGCCGGAGACGGCGGCCGTGAGATCGGCCCAGGAGCCGTCCTGTGGAGACAGGGCTGCGCAGAGCTCCACGATCTTCGAGACGTGCGGCTCGCCGGCGAGCGCGGCGGCCTCGAGCCGCCACTGCTTGGCGAAGGCGGTATTGAACAGCCGCAGCCGCCCGTCCGCGCCGAACAGCGCGACGCCCTCGGAGAGGGTGTTCAGGGTCTCGCTCTGGACCTTGATGAGCGAGTTGTAGCGCGATTCCAGATGCATCCTGTCCGACACGTCGTCGAACAGGTAGGTAAGTCCACCCTGCGGGTTCGGGTTGGCCACGACCCGCAGCGTGCGCCGGTCCGGCAGGTACCACCACGTCTCGCGCGGCTCGAGCGAGCGGTACGCGTCGAGCATCCCGGCCTTCCAGGCGCGATAGTCGGCCTGTTCCGGCAGAAGCCGCAGGCTGCGCAGGCGGTCCAGGATCTCGCCATCCGTGGGGCGCGAGCCGAGGAATGCGTCGTCGAGATGCCAGAGCTGGCGGTAGGCTGCGTTGTGGAAGACGAGCCGCTGCGCGGAATCGAACATCGCCACTGCGGTCGGGAACTGGTCGAGCGTGCGGGTATGCGCCTTCATGAGGCGCTGCAGGTCGGCCCGCAGGGCCTCTAGCTCCGAAACGTCCTGGGCGATGCCGCCCGCGCCCGCCGGAAGCGGAGCCTCGGTGATGTCGAGCACGCGACGCGCGCCTGCGACGATGGCCGCGACCCGAGCCCGAAAGACCTCCCCCGCCTCGCGCCGGCGCGCCGCCTCCGCGCGGTCGCCGCGCTCCATCAGCTCGAGCGAACGTCGGCAGGCGTCCTCGGCGTCTGCCGCCTCGACCGCCGCGCAATAGGCCCTGTTGGCGAAAGTGAGTTGGCCGTCGGGCCCGCGCAGCCAGACCGGCTGGTCGATCGAATCCAGAAGGGCGCGGAGCGTGTCGAGGCGACGGCGCATCTCGGCCTGCTCCTCCTCCGTCCTGAGGAGATCGGCCCGGTAGCCCGTCACCTCGCGCAGGCGCAGGAGCGCGCGACCGCCCACCGCCCGCCCCTCCGCCTCGATGAAGCGGCCCTCCGCCGAACGGGCGACCAGGCGGAAGCCTTCGCCGCGATCGCGCAGCCGTTCGACGGCGGCCTCGATCTGTCCGGCATCGGGCGGCAGGAGCCACGACCCGAAGGCGAGGAGCCGCCCCGGGCTCGCCGGCTGGACGAACGAGGCGAAATCCCCTTCGACCGCCACACCGCCATCCCGTCCGGACCAGAGCACGACGGCCTGGCGGTCCGACCCCATGAGGAGCTCAGCGCGCTCGGCAGCATCGCGCAGATGGTCGAGTTCCGCCGTGAGATCGCGCTCCCGCTCCGTCCAGATCCGGCGCTCGCGGATGTGCAGGATGGCGAGCGTCGTGGAGAAGATCACGAGCCCGGTCAGGATCGCGAAGCCGAAAGCCGAGCGCGGATCGAACCACAGCAGGGAAGGCAGGAAGTCTGCGTTGAGCAGGTCGAGGGGACCCGCGGCCGCGCTCGCACAGGCGCCCATGCCGGGCCCGATGAGCAGGAGCAGGCGAAGAGACTGGAACACGACCTGAGAGTGACGGCGCCGGGGCCGGCGCCACGATGCCGCCGTCACGGCTGTCCGGGCCGGCGCCGGGATCCGGCAGCGGCTGGGCGGCCGCTTCGGACGGTTCGTCTATGTCTGAAAATGACTGGGCGGCTCATCGCGGCAGGCCTGAATCGCGAGGAATGGGGGGATCCATCCCTCGCGAATCGCTGCAGTCTAGTTTGCCGCCGACTCCGCCCGGAAGCGGTTTCGCCATCTTTGTGGCCGGCTCCGGAACAGCCGGCTCGAGCGTGACTCGTCCGCAACAGCCGGACGAGTCGGGTCCGCCTCAGTACCGATAATGATCCGGCTTGAAGGGCCCGGTCTCCGATACGCCGATGTAGCTCGCCTGGTCAGGCCGAAGCTTCGTCAGCTTCGCGCCGATCTTCTCCAGGTGCAGCATGGCGACCTTCTCGTCGAGGTGCTTCGGCAGCGTGTAGACCCTGTTCTCGTACTTGCCCGGATTGGTGAAGAGCTCGATCTGGGCGAGCGTCTGGTTGGTGAAGGATGCCGACATCACGAAGGAGGGGTGGCCCATCGCATTGCCGAGATTCACCAGCCGCCCTTCCGACAGGAGGATGATCCGGTGCCCGTCCGGGAACTCGATCTCGTCGACCTGCGGCTTGATGTTGTTCCACTTCAGGTTCTTCAACGCCGAGACCTGGATCTCGTTGTCGAAGTGGCCGATGTTGCAGACAATGGCCCGATCCTTCATGGCCCGCATGTGATCGATCGTGATCACGTCCTTGTTGCCGGTCGCGGTGACGAAGATGTCGGCGCGGGGCGCCGCGTCCTCCATGGTGACGACCTCGTAGCCTTCCATCGCGGCCTGCAGAGCGCAGATCGGATCGATCTCCGAGACGAGCACGCGGCAGCCGGCGTTGCGGAGGGAAGCGGCCGAGCCCTTGCCGACATCGCCGAAGCCCGCGACCATCGCGACCTTGCCGGCCATCATGACGTCGGTGCCGCGGCGGATGCCATCCACGAGCGACTCCCGGCAGCCATAAAGGTTGTCGAACTTCGACTTGGTGACCGCGTCGTTGACGTTGATCGCCGGGAAGAGCAGCCGGCCTTCCTTCTCCATCATGTAGAGGCGGTGGACCCCGGTCGTGGTTTCCTCCGACACGCCCCGGATGGATTTGGCGAGTTCGCCGAACCAGCCCTTCGGCTTCTCGGCCAGGGTCTTCCTGAGCAGCGCGAAGAGGATCTCCTCCTCCTCGCTCTCGGGCTTGTCGAGAAAGGCCGTGTCGCCGCCCTCGGCCCGGACGCCGAGATGGACGAAGAGCGTGGCGTCGCCGCCGTCGTCGAGGATCATGTTGGGCATCCCGCCGTCGCCCCACTCGAAGAGCTTGCGGGTGTAGTCCCAGTAGTCGACGAGGCTCTCGCCCTTGCGGGCGAAGACCGGGATGCCGCGGGCGGCGATCGCGGCGGCGGCATGGTCCTGGGTGGAGTAGATGTTGCAGGAGACCCAGCGGATATCGGCGCCGAGCGCCGCGAGGGTCTCGATGAGGACGCCCGTCTGGATGGTCATGTGCAGCGAGCCGGCGATGCGGGCGCCCTTCAGCGGCTGCGCCGGACCATATTCGGCCCGCACCGCCATGAGGCCCGGCATCTCCGTCTCGGCGATGTCGAGTTCCTTCCGTCCCCAAGCGGCAAGCCCGATATCGGCGACGATGTAATCTCCCGTGGACTCGACCTTCCTCAACGGCTGCGACATGAGCGGGGCACTTTCTCGATGATGGATGATAGCGCGCCTATAGCAGCGGTCCGCCTCCGTGGCAATCAACATATAAAGATGTCTTTATATCTGTTCCGAACAGTCCCGAGCGCGGCACGGTGAGCGACGGCGAGCCGCGGACGGGCCGCGAGGGCTTCGTGATCACGCGCGAGCGGCTGCGGGACGGCAGCCACCTCGCGGCGATCCGCGCGCGGGCGACGCCCGACTTCCCGATCCGCTCCGACGCGGAGATCGAGGCGTCGCTGGCCGAGACGCTCGCCGGCCATCCGCCGGGAGAGGACGTGTGGGTGTTCGGCTACGGCTCGCTGATGTGGAACCCGGCCTTCCGGTTCGAGGAGCGCCGGCTCGGGACCGTGCGGGGCTGGCACCGGCGCTTCTGCCTGTGGCTCTCGCGCGGGCGCGGCAGCCCGGACTGCCCGGGCCTGATGCTCGCCCTCGACCGCGGCGGCACCTGCCGCGGCGTGGCCTTCCGCATCCCGGCCGCGGAGGCACGGGAGGAGTTGCTGCTCGTGTGGCGTCGGGAGATGCTGTCCGGCGCCTATCTGGCCCGGTGGGTCACGGTCGCGACGGAGGAGGGCCCGGTCCGGGCCGTGACCTTCGTCGTGAACCAGGGTCACAAGCGCTATTCGGGCAAGCTCGGCGAGGCGGAGACCGCAGAGCGGATCCTCGCCGCATCCGGAGAACTCGGATCCTGCCTCGACTATTTCGAACGGACGGTGCGCATTCTGCGCACGCTCCAGGTCAGGGACGCGGCCTTGGAGCGACTGGAGACCGAGATCGAGCGGCGGTCGGGGCGAAGCGCCTGAGACGGGCTACTCGTCCTCTCCGAAGCGGCTCTCGACGAGCGCCGCGATGGCGGCCAGGCTTTCCGCCGCGTCGTGCCCGGCCGCAACGACCGTGATGGTGGTGCCCTTGGCGGCGCCGAGCGTCAGCAGCCCCATGATGGACCGGCCTCCGACCGTCTCGCCGCAGCGGGTCACGGTCACGGCCGCATCGAAGCGCTCGACCGTCTGCACGAATTTGGCGGAAGCGCGCGCGTGCAGTCCCTTCTTGTTGACGATGAGCAGGTCCCGATAGAGGGCACCCTCCGGGATCTCGGCAGGCGGGCAGTCCTCCGTCTCGGCGTCCATGCAGGCAGCTACTTTCCGGCCAGGACGCGGGAGGCGACGTTGATGTATTTGCGGCCAGCCTCCTGGGCATGGAGGACGGCGTCCTTCAGGCCCTCCTCGTCGCGGACGGAGGCGAGCTTGATGAGCATCGGCAGGTTGATCCCGGCCACGACCTCGACCGACCCGCCGTTCATACATGACAGCGCGAGATTCGAGGGCGTGCCGCCGAACATGTCGGTCAGCACCACCACGCCCGAGCCGGTATTCACCCGGCAGACAGCCGCCATGATGTCCTGGCGGCGCGTCTCCATATCGTCCTCCGGACCGATCGTGATCGTCTCGATCTGCTCCTGAGGCCCGACGACGTGTTCCAGCGCGGCGCGGAACTCCGTCGCAAGCTGCCCGTGGGTCACGAGCACCATACCGATCATGCGCGAACTTGGTCCTCACCCATACGGGCGGAAGAGATCATTTTTGTGCAGTGCAGTGGCAGACGCAAGAGCATTGCGACCTTTTGCTCAAGGAACGGTCACAAAAGGATCATGCAGGTGGCCGAGCCGCCACATCACGGATCCCAGCGCCGAAGCCCTGTCGGCCGCGATCCGGGGCAGCGGGATGCCTTGCAGGCTGACGGACCCCGCGTCCTCGTCCAGAAGCCGGGCCGGCACATGCTCCAGATCCACGACGAGGCGGAGGACGGCTGCCTCGACGAACGGAACCCGCACGATGCCGACCCCCCGGATTTCGAGCAGGCCCGCGATGGCCGATGGAGGACGGGCGAGGACCCGGCCATGCGCGGCCGCGAGCGCAACGCGGTCGTCGGCGACCAGGGCGGCATGACGCCCCGTCTCCCGCGCGCGCTGCACGAGGTCCCGGGCGAGGCTGGACTTTCCCGCCCCGGCCGAACCGCGAAGGAGGATCCCGTCCTCGCCGAGGACGAGGGCGGTCGCATGGATTGTCGCGGCCGAGGCGCTCATGCCGGCTTGACTGCGGGGAGCCGTACAACGAAGCGCGCGCCTTTGCGGGGAGTGCCATCGGGCGCGGGCGGACGGTTTCCGGCCCGGATCGTGCCGCGGTGGGCTTCCACGATCTGGCGCGAGATGGAGAGGCCCAGGCCTGAATTCTGGCCGAAGCCGTGGTCCGGCCGGTCGGTATAGAAGCGCTCGAAGATGCGTTCCACCGCATGAGGCGGGATGCCCGGCCCCTCGTCGTCCACCGTGATCTCGACCTCGCGCCCGCGCCGGGCGACCTCCACCCGGATGATGCTGTCCGGCGGCGAGAAGGAGCGGGCGTTGTCGAAGAGATTGTTGAACACCTGGCCGAGCCGGGAATCGTGCCCGATGATCGTGAAGGCTTCCGGCGCGCCCTGCTCGACGGAGACTTCGATCACCGGCTCATGCGGGCGCCGCCGTTCGTTTGCGATGGACACGACGGTCTCGACGAGCCGGCGCATGTCGATCGGCTCCGCCTCCGCCCGTGCGAGCTCCGCGTCGAGGCGCGACGCGTCCGAGATGTCGCTGATCAGCCGGTCGAGGCGGCGGACATCGTGCTGGATGATCGACATGAGCCGCTCGCGGGTCTGGTCCGTCTTGGCGACCGGCAGGGTCTCGACGGCGCTGCGCAGGGATGTGAGCGGGTTCTTCAGCTCGTGCGCGACATCGGCGGCGAAGGACTGGATTGCATCGATGCGGTTGTAGAGGGCCGCCGTCATCTCGCGAAGCGCCCCGGACAGATGGCCGATCTCGTCGGACCGGCGCGTAAAATCCGGAATCTCCTGCCGGGCCTTGGTGCCGCGGCGGACGCGCTCGGCCGCCTCCGCCAGACGGCGCACGGGTCCGGCGATCGCGCCGGCGAGCAGCGCGGAGAGCAGGATCATCACCAGCGCTGCGACCAGGAACACCTGGAGAAGCTGGAAGCGCTCGGACGCGATGGTCGCGTCGATGTCGCCGCCCTGGGTCGAGAGGAGCAGCGCGCCGCGGACCACGCCTTGCCGCTGGATCGGAACGGCGACGGACACGATGGTCTCGCCCTGGCGGTTGGCACGAACGGAAGAGGCCGTCTGCCCGCCGAGAGCCCTCTGCACCTCCGGAAGGTTGCGCGCGTCGACCGGGCCGACGTCGTCCAGGGCCGGCCGTTCGCGCTCGAACGGGCGTCTGAGAAGGTTCCAGGCCTGCTCGATCAGGCTCGGCTTGGGCGGCTTCGGGATGGGAGCCGGCTCCGCCCGGAGATCGCCGCGCGCATAGAGGGTGCGGGAATCCAGCGTGAGCGTCCCGTCGCGGTCATAGATGCGGGCGCGGGTGCCGGTCGGCGTGACGAGCCGGCGCAGAAGCGGCGCGACGCGCTCGGGATTGATCGAAAACTGGAGCGGGGAGAACGGTTCGTCCGGCTGTCCCCCGCCCTCGCCCGCCTGGAGCTCGAGCAGCCGGTCGGGATCCATGGTCACGGACCCGGACTCGACGGTCGCCGAGGACGCGATCGCGCCGGCGATGATCTCGCCCTGGATCAGGAGGCTGTTGACCCGCGCCTCGATCAGCCCCTGTCTGAATTGGTTCAGGGTCAGGAAGCCGACCAGGAGCGCGACGAGGCCGGCCAGATTGAGGACGACGATGCGGCGGGTCAGGCTCGACGAGGCGCGGCCCAGCAGCCAGCGCCCGAACCCGCGCAGCCGGGCGGATGCGCCCGCGCGGGGCTTCAAACCCGGGCCGCCCGCGGATGGGCCGGCCTCCCCCGCCGGCGTCCCGGGCAGCGGCGATTGCTCGTCGGAGCCGAAAGCCGACTCCTCAGGCCTCCTTGAAGCGGTAACCGACACCGTAAAGCGTCTCGATCATGTCGAAGCTCGGATCGACCGCCTTGAACTTCTTGCGCAGGCGCTTGATGTGGCTGTCGATCGTCCGGTCGTCGACATAGACCTGATCGTCATAGGCCGCATCCATGAGCGCGTTGCGGCTCTTCACCACGCCGGGCCGCGTCGCGAGCGCCTGGAGGATGAGGAACTCCGTGACCGTGAGCGTCACCGGCTCGCCCTTCCAGGTGCAGGAGTGCCGCTCCGGATCCATGACGAGCTGCCCGCGCTCGAGCGCCTTGGCCGTGTCGCTTTCGCGCGGAGCCGCGGCGTCCTTCGGGGCGCCGCGGCGAAGGACCGCCTTCACGCGCTCCACCAGGAGACGCTGCGAGAACGGCTTCCGGATGAAGTCGTCCGCCCCCATCTTGAGGCCGAAGAGCTCGTCGATCTCCTCGTCCTTCGAGGTCAGGAATATGACCGGGATGTCGGACTTCTGCCGCAGCCGCCGCAGCAGCTCCATGCCGTCCATGCGCGGCATCTTGATGTCCAGGATGGCGAGGTCTGCGGGAGATTGCCGAAGGCCGTCGAAGGCGGAGGCGCCGTCCGTGTAGGTCTGGATCCGGTAGCCCTCCGCCTCCAGGGCGATGGATACGGAAGCCAGAATGTTGCGGTCGTCGTCCACGAGGGCGATGGTTGGCATCATGTCTCCTCGATCCGGTGCGTCGCGCCGGAGATCCGGCTCGTCGCACCCGCTTGGTCCGTTGTCCACCTGCGCCGAAGCGCATGGTCGCCAGCCGCTAAATAAGGCAGAGCGGGTCGAATACCAATTCCCCAGCCCCGAACGGGATTTATGAGCGGTGGAAACGCGCTTGCGGCGGCCGGGTTCGACCCAGCTCCGCACGTTTACGGTTTCAGTCTGCGGCCGTCCCGTCCAGCAACCGGCATCCCAAGGAGACCCGCTCCATGTCCACTGCGCCCATCCGACCGGATGCCGACCTAGCCGTTACGCCGCTCGGTTTGGAGCTCGGCGGGACGCCGCCGGCGGATTTCGACCCGGTCGCGATGGCTCGCGAGCTGCTCAGGACGGCACGTACGGCAACGCTCGCGACCCTGGACCCAACATCGGGCTGGCCGTTCGCCTCTCTCACCAACGTCGCGACCGATATCGACGGCTCGGTGGTCTTCCTGGCGTCCCGGCTCGCGCTGCACACGCGCAACATGGAGGCCGACCCGCGCGTATCCCTGCTTCTGGCCTCGCCTGGCAAGGGGGACCCGATGGCCGATACGCGCCGCCTCACCGTATCCGGCCGCGCCGAGAGGACGCATGCGCCGTCCGCGCGCCGCCGCTTCCTGGCCCGCCATCCGAAGGCGAGGCTCTACGCAGACTTTCCGGACTTCTCCTTCTTCCGCGTGACCGCGCGCGGATATCACCCCAACGGAGGCTTCGCCCGGGCGGGCCAGATCAGGGTGGAGGACCTCGCCTGCGACCTGTCGGATGCTGCCGACCTCGTCGCGGCCGAGGAAGGAGCGGTCGCCCATCTGAACGAGGACCATGCGGACGCCGTGCGGCGTCTCGCGGTCGCGACGGCCGGGTGCCAGGACGGGCCCTGGCGCGTCACCGGCATCGACCCGCTCGGGATGGACATCGATCTCGGCACCGAGACCGCGCGCATCCCCTTCCCCGAACGGGTTACCACGGCAGCGGCGCTGCGCCGCGTGCTCGTCGCGCTTGCTGCCGAGGCGAGGTCGCGCGGTTAAGAATGCGTGCGCGACGCCCTTGTGACGACAAGGGCCTTTCGGCTAATGCCCGTTTGAACGAACCCGTTTGCGTGCGACATCTTCGAGTTCTGTGCGATAGCGCACGAAGCTGTCCCGGAGGATACGTCCTTGGAAAATATCGGCCGGCACAACGAGTCATTCGGTGCGGACAAGATCGGCTTTCGCCAGCTGAAGGGCGTGCACTGGAACCTGACCGCGCCGGCGCTGGTCGAGCACGCCCTGGCCCGCAACGAGGCGCACCTCATCCATGGCGGGGCGCTGGCTGCCGATACCGGCATCCATACCGGACGATCGCCGAAGGACAAGTTCATCGTCCGGGACGCCGACACCGAGAACGAGATCTGGTGGGACAATAACGGTTCGATCACCCGGGATCAGTTCAACACGATCCTGGAGGATTTCCTCAGGCACGCCGAGGGCAAGCAGCTTTTCGCGCAGGATCTCTACGGCGGAGCCGATCCGACCTACCGCGTCAAGGCCCGCGTCTATACCGAGTACGCGTGGCACTCGCTGTTCATCCGCAACCTGCTGATCCGGCCGGACGAGAGCGAGCTTCCGTCCTACACGCCGGACCTGACGATCATCGACCTGCCGAGCTTCAAGGCCGATCCGGCTCGGCACGGCTGCCGGTCGGAGACGATCATCGCCTGCGACTTCAGCCGCAAGATCGTGCTGATCGGGTCGTCGTCCTATGCGGGCGAGATGAAGAAGTCGGTCTTCACCTACCTGAACTACGTGCTCCCGGCGAAGAAGATTATGCCGATGCACTGCTCGGCCAACGCCGGGCGGGACGGCGATTCCGCCATCTTCTTCGGTCTCTCCGGCACCGGCAAGACGACCCTGTCGAACGACCCGAACCGCATCCTCATCGGTGATGACGAGCACGGCTGGGGGCCGAACGGCATCTTCAATTTCGAGGGCGGCTGCTATGCCAAGACCATCCGCCTGTCGCGCGATGCGGAGCCGGAGATCTACGCCACGACCGAGCGGTTCGGCACGGTGCTGGAGAACGTCGTCTTCGATCCGGTGACCCGCATGCCCGATTTCGACGACGCGTCGAAGACGGAGAACGCGCGCTGCGCCTACCCGATCGACTTCATCCCGAACGCCTCGACGAGCGGCCGCGCGGGCCATCCGAAGAACATCGTGATGCTCACGGCCGACGCATTCGGCGTGCTTCCCCCGATCGCGAAACTCACCGGGGCGGAAGCGATGTACCACTTCCTGTCGGGCTACACAGCCAAGGTCGCGGGCACCGAGAAGGGCCTGAAGGGCCCGGAGGCGACCTTCTCGACCTGCTTCGGCGCACCCTTCATGCCGCGCCATCCCTCGGTCTACGGCAACCTGCTGCGCGAACTGATCCAGCGCCACCATGTCGATTGCTGGCTCGTGAACACCGGCTGGACCGGCGGCGGCGTGGCGACCGGCGGGCGGCGCATGCCGATCCGCGTGACCCGCCGCCTGCTCACGGCCGCGCTCGACGGCTCCCTCGCCAAGGCCGATTTCCGGCGTGACCCCTATTTCGGCTTCGCGGTCCCGACCTCTGTGCCGGGCGTCGAGCCGCACATCCTGTATCCCGTGAAGACCTGGGCGGATAAGGCCGCCTTCGCCGAGACCGCGAAGCGGCTCGTCTCCATGTTCCAGGAGAACTTCAAGCGGTTCGAGGCGCATGTGGACGCCGACGTCCGGGCGGCCGAGCCGCAGATGTCGATCGCTGCCTGAACGCAGCTCGGATCAGCCGAGGCCCGGGCCCGCCCGGGCCTTTTTCGTTGAGGGCCACCATGATGCAGGTCCCGACCCTGAAGCTTCCGTCCGGCGAGGCCGTCCCGGTGCTCGGCCAGGGCACCTGGATGATGGCCGAGGATGCGCGAAGGCGGGCCGACGAGATCGCCTCGCTCCAGCTTGGGCTGGATCTCGGCCTCACCCTCATCGACACGGCCGAGATGTATGCCGACGGAGCTTCCGAGACGCTCGTCGGCGAGGCCATCGCGGGGCGCCGGGACGAGGTGTTCCTCGTCTCCAAGGTGCTCCCGAGCAATGCCGGGCGGACAGCCGCGATCCGAGCCTGCGAGCGGAGCCTCGCCCGGCTCCGGACGGACCGGATCGATCTCTACCTGCTGCACTGGCGCGGAAACGTCCCGCTTTCGGAGACGCTCGAGGCCTTCGAGGCGCTCGTCCGGGGCGGAAAGATCCGTCACTGGGGGGTCAGCAACTTCGACCCGGCGGACATGGCGGAGCTCGAGGGTCTGCCTGGCGGAGCGGCGGTCGCGACGAACCAGGTGCTCTACAACCTGAGCCGGCGCGGCATCGAATACGACCTCCTGCCCGCCTGCCGCGCCCGCGGCGTCCCGCTCATGGCCTATTCGCCCATCGAGCAGGGCCGCATCCTGCGCCAGCCCGTGCTCGCCAAGGTGGCTGCGCGACACGGGGCCACGCCGGCCCAGGTGGCGCTCGCCTGGGTGCTGCGGCAGGAGGGCGTGATCGCGATCCCGAAGGCCGGACGCCCCGCCCATCTGCGCGAGAACCATGATGCGCTCCGTCTCCGGCTCACGCCCGAGGACTGCGCCGAGATCGACCGGGCCTTCCCGCCGCCCACGCGCCCGCGCCCCCTCGAGATGCTATAGGGCAGCCATGCCCGCTTCGCCGCCCTCCCAGACCTGATCGCCATGGAAGTGCTTGTCATCGGGGCCGGAGTGATCGGCCTCGCCTGCGCCAGGGCGATCGCCCGCAGCGGTCATTCGGTCATCATCGCGGACCGCGAGGCCGGCATCGGGTCGGGAGTCTCCTCGCGCAACAGCGAGGTGATCCATGCGGGGCTCTACTATCCGACCGGCTCGCTGCGGGCGCGCCATTGCGTGCGCGGACGCGAACTCCTCTACGAGTATTGCGAGAGCCACGGCGTGCCGGCGAAGCGCTGCGGCAAGCTCGTGGTGGCGACCTCCGAGCTCGAGCTCGCGAAGATCGAAGGGATCTACCAGCAAGGGCTCGCCAACGGCGTCGACGGGCTGTCCCTCATCGAGGCCGACCGCGCCAAGACGCTCGAGCCGAACCTGTCCTGCATCGCCGCGCTGCTGTCGGAGGAAACCGGAATCGTCGACAGCCATGCCCTCATGCTGGCTCTCCAGGGCGATGTCGAGGATGCCTCCGGCAATCTCGCGCTCAACGCCGAGATCACGCGCCTCTCCCATACGGCGCTCGGCTGGGAGGTGGAATATCGCGGAGCCGACAGCGGCAGCATGACCGTGGATGCGGTCGTGAACGCGGCCGGGCTCGGCGCCCAGGCGCTGGCCCGCGCGACAGACGGATACCCGCCCGATCGCATCCCGCCGCTCGTCTATGCCAAGGGCAACTACTTCGGCTGCCTCGGGAAGCCCGCCTTCAGGCGGCTGATCTACCCGGCCCCGGTGGACGGCGGCCTCGGCACCCACCTCACGCTCGACCTCGCCGGCCGCATGCGGTTCGGGCCGGATGTCGAGTGGGTGGACCGGCTCGACTACGAGGTTCGCCCGGAGCGCGCCGGCTCCTTCTATGCCTCGATCCGCCGCTACTGGCCGGGGCTGCCGGACGGCGCGCTCGTCCCCGATTACGCCGGCATCCGGCCCAAGCTGACCGGCCCGGGCGAGAAGCCGGCCGATTTCGTCGTCGAGGGTCCGGAGGAGCACGGGCTGCCCCGCCTGGTCGCTCTTTTCGGGATCGAGAGCCCCGGCCTCACCTCGGCGCTGTCGCTGGCGCTCGACGTGTGCGCGCGCATCGGCGAGTGAGGCTCAGCGCCCGGGGAGCAGACGGCCCGCAAGGAGCCGGATGACCTGCGGGCCGATATAGATCGGGAACTGCGACAGCGCGAAGAACAGGAACGTGGTCTCCGGCGCGCTCGCCCCGAGCGCCGCGATGAGGAGGCCCATGTTGCGCTGGCCGGTCGCGTAGCCGAGCACGACGCGCTCGGCCGGAGGCACCGGCCGAAGGAGCAGCCAGGCGACAAGGTAGCCGGTCACCGAGAGCAGGACGGACAGGCCGAGGAAGGCCGCGACCCGGCCGGGCCGGTCGAATGCCGCCGCGAGCACGCCGTCCATCGCCGCGATGGCGAAGAGCCCGTACATCAGCACCCCGATGCCGTCGAGGCTGCGCGAATGGGCCTGGATGCGGGCCGGCCCGAGAAGGCGCCGCAGGACGATCCCGGTGAGCAGCGCCCCGCCCACGATGGCGACGAGGCGGGTGACGAGAACCGTGAGGTCCAGCGGCACCGAGCCGCCCGCCACCACGTCCGCGACGATCGGGGACAGGACGGGAGCCGCCACCGTCGTCAGGAGCACCGTCGCAAGAATCAGGGCGGGCTCGACCCCGAGCAGCATCGCGACGGCGGGCGAGGACATGATGGGCGGGGCGGCGGCATAGATGGCGAGCCCGAGCCCGAGGCCCGGATCCACGAGGTCCGGCCCGGCGAGGGCCTTCACGGCCGAGACGACGATGCCCGGCACGAGCAGCGTGCAGGCGACGGACAGGATGAGGCGCCGCGGCGACCGCAGGACGGCCAGGAAAGCCTGCCCGTTCAGCCGCAGGAAGCTCGTCAGGAGGAAGACGAAGACCGAAACCCCTATGAGCGGCCGTGCCGCCGCCGCGAGCCATGGCAGCGAGAGCCCGACCAGCAGGCTGACGACAAAGCCCTGGGTTCCATAGCGGCCGATCACGGCCAGCGGCTGGAGGATGCGATTCATCACGGCCGAGCCATGCCGGTCGGCGCCCGGAAGGCAAGCGGCAGCGGTGCATGGCCTGCGGAGAGTCTCAGGATAGAAGGGTATGCCCGATCCCGTCCCCTGGACCGGCGACGAGCCTCAGGTCAGCGCGTCGGAAGCCGCGTCACCGTGCGGACGATCTCTGAGGCGGCGTTCGCGTTGTTGACGAGCCGGCCGAGATCGCTGCGGACCTTGCCGATCCCCTCCTTCGTCTGGACGAGTTCGCCCTGGCTGCCGGCGGCGAGCTCGCGCAGCTCCACGAGCATGCTCGTGAGCACGACGAGGCGGTTGTAGATCCCCAGCGCCACGCAGAAGAGGGCGGTGCCGATGATCGCCAACACCAGGAGCGCGATGGTGACGACGGACATCCCGGCAACAATGCCCGGCCGGGGGTTCTTCGGCAAGGCAAATCGCAGTCCGCGACCGCGTTGCGTGATCGCGGGAGTCGTGCCGGACAACCGGCGGCGCAGATCGGCTCAGAACAGGAGCGGGTCGTCCGGGTCCTCGGCGGCCTCGGAAGGCGAGTGGAAGGAGAGGCGGTGCGCGAGAGCGGAGAGCTTCACCTCCGAGGCAGCACGCTCCGGAAAGACGGTCCAATCCGGCGGCACCTGCTCGGAGAGGCGCTCCACATAGGTCGCGAGCGCCGCGAGGTGCTGGGCAATCAGGTCGAGGTTCTGGATCGCCACGAGGTCCGCGTTCGAGAGCTGCATCGCGCCGAGCAGATCCGACAGGGTCTCCTGCACTTCGTCGCTCATCCCGGCGAGCGCGGCGAGTTCGTGCTGCAGCGTGCCGAGGACGCGGGTCAATCCGATGGATCGCGGCTCGCTCGAAGACATGGGGTTGCGCCGCTCCGCTCAGAACAGCTCGACGTCCGATCCGGCCTCGGCTGACGGCAGGACCTGGGTGGGGACGGGCGGATTCAGCACGGCCGGATCGGCCTTGCTGAGAAGGAGCTGGCGTGCGCGGCCGGCAACCGGCCAGAACTGAATGCGCCGCGCCTTGCTGCCCCGGAGGCTGCCGCCCATCGGGATCAACTCCTCGCGCCGGATGAAAGCTTCTGCGAAATCCGCATTCTTCGATCCGATATCCGTCAGCCGATCGAAAAGCCGCGCGCCGCCGAATAGCCAGACGTGGAGCCGGTCGCGTCGCCCGCCGAGTTTCAGGATACCGTTGATCAGGAGCTCCATCGAGTTCACGCCGTAGCGCATGTGCTCGCTGTCGCTCCCGCCATCCGCGTCCGGCAGGAGGAAGTGGTTCATACCTCCGATCCCCGCGACGGGGTCGTGGATGCAGGCCGCGACGCAGGAGCCGAGCAGCGTCGTCAGGACGACGTTCGGGTCGCGGCTCACCTCGTACTCGCCCTGCACGATGTGGATGCGCCGGGCGCAGGGATCGAGACCGTCGCCGGTGGAGACGAGAGCCCGCGCGGCGCCGTTCACGAAAGCTTACCGAATACGGCTTCGATCCGTTCCTTCAGGCCCGCAACCGTGAACGGCTTCACCACGTAGTTGTTCACCCCGTATTCCTTGGCCCGCTTGAGGAGCTCGATATCGGTCCGACCGGTCAGCATGATGAAGGCGATCTTGCTGGTGGGCGGATGGACGCGAATGGAGCGCAGAAGCCCGATCCCGTCGAGATTGGGCATGTTGAAATCCGAGATCACGAGATTGGCCGGGCGGGTGATCACGCCTCTCAGGCATTCCTCACCGTCCCGTGCCTCGCGGATGTCAACGAAGCCGATCTGTTCCAGGCTGTTCCGGATCAGCGATCGCATCGACGCCTGGTCGTCGGCGATCATGACGCTGATGTTCTTGGCGGCGGGCATCAGACCCTCTCCTCCGAATGCTGATTGCAGAGCCGAAGCACCTCCCCGGCGATTCTCGACAGCGGCAGCTGCCGCTCGACCGCGCCGATCTCGAAGGCGACGCGGGGCATTCCGTAGACGACCGAGGTCGGTTCATCCTGTCCGATGGTGGCGGCGCCGGCGCGCCGCATCCCGAGCAGGCCCTGGGCGCCGTCCCGCCCCATGCCGGTCAGGATCACGCCGACGGCGTTCTCGGCGACGGTCGCGGTGACGGACTCGAACAGGCGGTCGACCGACGGGCGGTGGCCGTTGACCAGCCCGCTCTCGCGCAGGCGGCAGCGGAACGAGGTGGAACCGGAGATCTCCAGATGCGTCGAGCCGCCCGGGGCCAGGTAGACATGGCCCGGCAGGAGCGGCGCACCGTCCTTTGCCTCTGCCACCCTGGCGGCGCTGAAACGGTCGAGCCGCTGGGCGAAGCTGCCCGTGAAGGTCGCCGGCATATGCTGGGTGATCACCGTCGGCGGACAGTTCGCCGGAAAGCGCGAGATGATGGTGAGAAGCGCCTCGACGCCGCCCGTGGAGGAGCCGATCGCCACCACCTTGCCGTTCGGCTCGAAGCCCTGCGCCGGGGCGGGCGGCTTCCCCGCCACGTTCGCCTGCCGGGGCCGCGAGCGCTTCGCCGCCTTCACCTTCGCCGGCAGCTCGGCGAAGGCCTCGGCCGCGGTCACGCCCCCCGAGGGTTTGCCGACGCAGTCGAAGGCGCCGAGCTCCAGCGCCCGGATGCTGGCATCCGCGCCCTGCTGCGTCAGGGTCGAGATCATGATGACCGGCATGGGCCGGAGCCGCATGATCTTCTCGAGGAACTCGAGGCCGTTCATGTTCGGCATCTCGATGTCGAGCGTCACGACGTCGGGATTGAGCGCCTTGATGGCCTCGCGCGCCTGCAGAGGATCCCCGGCGGTGCCGACCACCTCGATCTCGGGATCGCTCTGGAGCATCGCGGACACGATGCTGCGCATGGTCAGCGAGTCGTCGACGACCAGGACGGTGGTCTTCGTCATGTCCGGCCTCCGATGAGGGCGTAGGTCGTGAGGCCGTCGCTGCGGAACCCGCCATCCGTCACGCGTTCGGAATGCCCGACATAGAGCCGGCCGCCCGGCTGCAGCAGGCCGCGGAAGCGGCCCCAGATCCGGTGCTGCGTCGGCTCGTCGAAATAGATCACGACGTTGCGGCAGAAGATCGCGTCGAAGCGGCCCTTCATCGGCCACTGGCCGATCAGGTTCAGCTCGCGGAAGGCGACGAGCTCCCGCATCGCCTCCCCGACCTCCAGCGCACCGCCCTCGCGGGGCAGCATCCAGCGTCGGGCGAGATCGGCCGGTATCGGCGCAACCTCGTTCTGCGGATAGATCCCGCGCCGCGCCGTGATCACCACGTTCGGATCGATGTCCGTGGCCAGGATCTTCACGTCGTGGTCGGGCGCCTCCGGCATAAGCGACAGGACCGTAAGCGCGATCGAGTAGGGCTCCTGACCGGTCGAGCAGCCGGCCGACCAGATGCGGACGCGTCCACCCTGCCGCGCGCTCTGGAGGAGGCGCGGCAGCACCTCGGTCTTGAGATGCTCGAAATGATGCGGCTCGCGGAAGAAGCGGGTGACGTTGGTCGTGAGCGCGGCCAGCATGTTGCGCCGCTCCCCGTGGCCTTCCGCCTCCGAGACGAGCGCGCAATACTGGCGGAAGCTCTCGAGCCCCAGCGCGCGCAGGCGCTTCGCGAGCCGCGAATAGACCAGAGTCGCCTTGCTCTCCGGCAGCGCGAGGCCGGCATCCGCGTAGAGCATGGCGGCGATCTGCCTGAAGTCGTGATCGGTGAAGGGGAACTCACCACCGACGATCGAACGCTCGGCCTGCCTCACTGGAGACGTCGCCATGGATCAGGCTGCCTCCGCCTGGTCCGGGAGGATGCGGTCGAGCGAGACGAGGCTGATCAGCCGGCCGTCGACGGGAAGCAGGCCCTTCACGAAGGCGCGTTCGGCGTCGTAGGCGACGTGCGGCGTCGGCTGCAGCGTGTCGTCCGTGACCGTCAGGATGTCGGAGACCGCGTCGACCAGCAGGCCGACGAGTTGCGCGCCGATCCGCGAGACGATGATCACGTGGCGGGCGGTCGGCTCCGTGCTGCGCAATCCGAGCCGGGCCGCGAGATCGACGACCGGGAGCACGGCGCCGCGCAGGTTGATGACCCCGCGAACGAAGCCCGGCGAATGCGGCAGCGGGGTCGCGGGCGTCCAGCCGCGGATCTCCCGCACGGACTGGATGTCGACGCAGAACTCCTGGGAGCCGATTCGGAAGGCAATCAGCTCCTTCCGGTCGGACCCGTGCATGACCATCTCGGGGCTCATCGGATCAGCCTGCTGCGAGGAGACGGGTTTCGGCCAGCGCGGGCTCCGAGGTTGGGCCCGAGATCACCGCATCGACGTCGAGAATGAGAGCGACGCGGCCGTCGCCCAGGATGGTGGCGGCAGCGATGCCGGGCACGCGCTGGTAGTTCGCCTCCAGGCTCTTGATGACCACCTGGCGCTGGCCGAGGATCGATTCCACGAGGAGTGCGGCGCTGCGGCCGTCCTCGCCCTCGACGAGCAGGACCACCCCCTCCGTCGGTTCGATCGGCCCGGCGCGGTAGCCGAGCCGGTGCCCCACATCGAGGATGGGCACATAGCGGTCGCGGACGAGGAGGAGCGGCACGCTACCCTCAAGTCTCCTCACCTCCGTGGGCTTCGGCTGCAGGGTCTCCATCACGGTCGTGATCGGGAGCACGAAGGTCTGGCCGCCGACCGAGACCACCATGCCGTCGAGCACCGCAAGCGTGAGCGGAAGGCTGAGCGTGAAGGTCGAGCCCTGGCCCGGGCGCGACGCGATGCTGATGCGCCCACCGAGCGCCTGGATCGACCGCCGCACGACATCCATGCCGACGCCGCGGCCCGAGATGTCAGAGATCGTCTCGGCGGTCGAGAAGCCCGGCATGAAGATGAGGTTGTCCGTCTCCTCGTCCGAGAGGTTCGCGTCCGGCGAGATCAGGCCCTTGTCGACCGCGATCTGGCGGACGCGCGTGCGGTTGATGCCGCCGCCGTCGTCGGCCACCTCGATCACGATGCGGCCGCTCCGGTGGAGGGCGGAGAGGCGGACGACGCCTTCGGCGGGCTTGCCGACCTCGATCCGCCTCTCGGGCGGCTCGAGGCCGTGGTCGATGGCGTTGCGGATCATGTGCGTGATCGGATCGGTCAGGCGCTCGATCACGGTCTTGTCAACCTCCGTCCCCTCGCCTTCGACGACGAGACGGACCTGCTTGCCGGTCGCGTGAGCGACCTCGCGCACGAGCCGCGGCATGCGCTGGAAGACGGACTTCACGGGCTGGGCGCGGATCGCCATCACGCTGTCCTGGATCTCGCGGGTCAGGAGCTCCAGGTCGTCGAGCCCGACCGCGATGCCGGAGGAGCGGGCGAGCCCGCTCTCGAGCACGCGCTGGGCGAGCATGGCCTGGTTGATCACGAGTTCGCCGACCAGGTCGATGAGGCGGTCAACGCGCTCCAGGTCGACACGGATCGTGGGCGAGGCGGCGGCGACCGCGTGCCCGTCCTCCTTCCTGGCCGACATATCCGGGGCCCGAGCCGGGTGATCCCTCAGGGAGATGACCTGCGCGGCGGGCGCTGCCTGGGCGGCCGCGGCGGTCTGCGTCGCGCCGCCGGTCGCACGGGCGATCAGCGCCTTGATGTCGAGCTCCCCGGCAGTCTCCGCCTCGTCCACGGGCGGTTGCCTCGCGGCAACCGGCTCGCAATCGTCGGGCACACGCGCGATGCTCAGCTCGCAATCGCCCTCGACGAAATCGAACACCTCGCGGATCGCGGCCTCGTCATCGGTCTCGACCGTCGCGACCCAGTGGAGATAGGCGGCCTCCGGCTCGAGCTCGTCGAGCTGCGGCAGGCTCGACGCATCGAGCGTGATCTCGGCCCTGCCGAGCGAGGCGAGTTCGCGCAGCAGCACGGCCGGCTCGTTCGCCTTGGCGTAGAGCGCGGCGCGCGGGCGGAACGCCACCACCAGCTTCTCCGCCGCGGGAGCCCCCTCCGCCATCTCGAGCCCGGCCGCGGCGGCGGGCTCCGGCTCCTCCCCGACATCGACGGAAACGGTGATCGGCGCGAAGTCGAGGTCGAGGAAGCCGTCATCGACCGCCGCCTCCTGCACGCCCGTGAGCGCGCCGAGCTCGGCGATCAGCGCCTGGCAGCGATCCTCGTCCACCGTGCCACCGTCGCGCGCCGCGCGGACCAGATCCGCCAGCACGTCGGCGGCGCGCAGCATCACGTCGAGGATGCGGCCGTCCGGCGCGAGCCGCCCCGCCCGCATCTCGTCCAGCACCGTCTCGAACACATGCGCGAAGCGCACGAGCTCGGTCAGCGAGAAGGCGCCGGCCCCGCCCTTGATCGAATGGACGGCCCGAAACACCGCATTCACGGTCTCCGGATCGGTCTCCCCGTCCTTCATCGTCAGGAGCCCCGTCTCGAGCTCCGCGAGCTGCTCCTCGCATTCCTGGAAGAAGGTGATCTTGATGGAGGCTAGAGGATCCACGTCGCCACCCTCGGCTCGATGCGGCTCGGATCAGGCCGCCACACGGCGGATGGCGCTGACCAGCTTCTCGGGATTGAACGGCTTCACGATCCAGCCGGTGGCCCCGGCCGCACGCGCCCGCTCCTTCTTGGCCGCATCGCTCTCGGTCGTGAGGACGAGGATCGGCGTGGCGCGGTGCCGGTCGTCCTTGCGGACGCTCTCGATCACGCCGAACCCGTCCATCCGGGGCATGTTGATGTCCGTGATGATGACGTCGGGGGCGGCGGCGCCCAGCACTTCGAGGCCGTGCACGCCGTCAACCGCTTGCACCACCCGGTAGCCGGCGTTCGACAAGGCCAGCATCAGCATGTCGCGCATGGTGCGGGAATCGTCGATCGTCAGGATTGTCTTGCTCAACGAGGTCACTCCCGCGGGATGGAGAACAGGAGAAAGGAGGCGCCGAGCGTATCCAGCCCTTCCTCGAAGCCCGGGGAGGTGCCGCCCAGGGAGAACGGCACCCCGTCGGAGGTCCAGGTCGAATGCGCCGACATCAGCACCTGGAGGCAGAGCGCCCCCAGGCGGTCCACGTCCGATGCGTCCACGCGCACGGGCCTGCCGCGCAGCGCACCGAACTCGGCCTTCAGCGGCGCGGCCGCCGTGAGGTCGAGGACGGAGCGAAGTTTCAGGGTCTCTGCTTGAGATTCTGTTGCCGCCTGCATCGTTCCTCTCTCACAACTCTTTCCAGCTCTTCCGCCGCTCCGGCTTGCGCGGCCGGGACGCCGCGGCCGGCCGCTCGGCCATCGCGCCATTCTGCTGCGCAAGCGGGTCCATCCGATTAACGGCCGCCTTCTCGGCGGGCCGTCCCGGCGGCAACGGCAGCCCGCCGGCCGCGTGCGGGCGGAAGCTGAGGATGACGGTCCCGAACGCGATGATGGGGGTCGCCTGTATTTTCGAGATGGCTGATCACGGCGGCCCGGACCACAGATCTCCCCTTGTGGTTGAAGACAGTCGGTAAGCTCAATTTGCTAAAACTTCTCTGACGTGAGGCGGCCGCGCTCGGCCGCCGGGACGACGCGGTTAACCGGTCGGAAACCATGTCGGCTTAACCAGTCCTGCGGGGCCGGGCGCAGGCCGCGCCGCATGTCGCCCCGGGATCGCGGCCCGCGGCCGGCGGGAGAGGTCGGATCGGACGAGGGATGGCGAATCCTGTCAGCACGGCGCCCGGCGAGAACGGCACTGCCGAGCAGGACGCCCCGTTCAACCAGGCCTCGATCGACGACTTCCTGGGGCTGAGCGGCTTCGGCGGCCCGGTCCAGAGCCAGTCCGGCATCGACGCGCTCGTCCATGCGCCGACCGTACCCTACGAGCGCATCCCGATGCTCGAGGCGGTGTTCGACCGCCTCGTCAAGCTGCTGCGCATCTCGGCCCGCAAGATCACCTCCGACATCGTCGAGGTCCGGCTCGACCGCATCACCTCGCTCCGCTTCGGGCAGTATCTCGACTCGATCTCGCTGCCTTCGCTGATCGGCGTGACCAAGGCGCAGCCCTGGAACAATTTCGGGCTGGTCACGGTCGATTCGAGCCTGGTCTACGCGCTCATCGACGTCGTCTTCGGCGGCAGCGCCAATCTCTCGCCGCCGGTCGTCGAGGGACGCTCGTTCTCGTCCATCGAGATGAACATGCTGCGCCGCTTCTTCGAGGCGGTGCTGAACGACACCAAGGAGGCTTTCAGCTCGATCTCGCCGGTCGATTTCGTGCTCGACCATTTCGAGACCAATCCCCGCTTCGCCTCCATCACGCAGCCGCAGAACATCGTGGCGCTCGCCACCTTCAAGGTCGAGCTCGGCACGCTTCAGGGCTTCTTCGACATCGTCCTGCCCTTCGTGACCCTGGAGCCGATCCGCGAGGCGCTGAGCCTGTCCTATGTCGGCGACCGCCTCGGCCAGGACGACGTCTGGCAACAGCATCTCGTGTCGGAAGTGAGCCGCTCCGAGGTGAACCTCACGGCCGTGCTGCACGAGGAAATGCTGCCGCTCGGGCGGGTGCTGAACCTCGCGGTCGGCGACACGCTGATATTCGACATCGGGCCGGACCAGCCCGTCGAGCTGCGCTGCGGCGACGTGCTGGTCACCCGCGGCCGCATGGGCCGCGCCGGCAGCCACGTCGCCGTGAGGCTCACCCAGACGGTGACGAACCCGCAATACGAGCCGGAGCCTCACGCCTGAGGCGCCCAGGGGGCACGCTCGCGCCAGATCGCCATGTCCAGCAGCACGGAAGCCACAGCACGCGACGAGCTCAGCGGCGCCCGCAAAGCCGCCACGATCATGCTGCTTCTCGGCGAGGAGCGCAGCGCGCCCATCTGGCAGCATCTCGACGAGGACGAGGTCAAGAAGCTGTCGCTCGCCATGGCCGAGCTCGGGACCGTGCCGCGTTCCAAGATCGAGGCCATCGCGGAGGAATTCGCGCAGAGCCTGTCCGAACAGGACAAGGTGGTCGGCAATTACGACCGGACCGAAACCTTTCTCCGCGGGGTGCTGCCGAAGGAGAAGGCCGACGCCATCATGGACGAGATCCGCGGCCAGGCGAGCCGCAACGTCTGGCACAAGCTCTCCAACGTGGACGTCACGCTGCTCAGCGCCTACCTCAAGGGCGAGCATCCCCAGACGGTCGCCCTGATCCTCTCGCGCCTGCCGCCCGATATCGCGGCCCGGACCCTGTCGTTCCTCGACGAGGAATTCGCCACCGAGGTGCTGAACCGCATGCTCACGCTCAACAACGTCCAGCGGGAAGCGCTGGAGAGCGTCGAGCAGGTCCTGCATGCGGAGTTCCTGTCCGGCCTCTCCCGCAAGCAGCGCCGCGACTCGCACGAGGCGATCGCGGAGGTGTTCAACAACCTCGACCGTCAGGCCGAGAAGCGCCTCATGGCCGCGCTCGAACGGACGAACGAAGCGGCCGCGAGCAAGATCAAGGAGCTGATGTTCACCTTCGAGGACCTGACCAATCTCGGTCCGGCCGCGATCCAGACGCTGCTCCGCTCCGTGGACAAGACGCTTCTCGCCCGCGCCCTGAAAGGCGCCAACGAGAAGGCGCGCGAGGCCTTCACGTCGAACATGTCGAGCCGCGCCGCGAAGCTGTTCATGGACGATCTCGAGGCGCTCGGCCCCATGCGCATGAAGGATGTCGACCAGGCGCAGGCGGCGATCATCCAGCTCGCCAAGGAGCTGGAAGCCAAGGGCGAGATCATGATCGGCCGCAACCGCGACGACGAGTTCGTGTAGGCGCGGCTGCCGTCCCGGGGAGGGCGATTATGCAGTTTGCAAATCAGTTCAGCGGCAGCCCGCTCCTGATCCGTGCCAGAAGCGCTTCAAGCTGCAAGGTCCTCGAGACGAGGCGATCCAACGTTTCCTGCCGCGGCTCGACCTTTAAATGGTCGATGATGGTGAGCGCTCTTGTGAGTTCGGCGTCCAGCGCGATGAGCTCGTCCTCAAGTTCCTCTACGGTAATCGGTAGGTCCCCCATCTGAGACTCCAGCGGTCGGCTTACGTACTAACCTATGTGGTCGCCGCGGCGTGTGGTCGCTCTATGTCGCGTGCATGCCCAAGTTCTATTTCCACACGCCGGACCTACGCGACGCCACTGGAGTCGAACTGGACCGCGTTGAGCTAGCGCGACGCGAAGCGTTCCGCACGTTCGGTGAGCTGCTACGCGATCTTAGCAGGGTGGATCCCATTCCCGACGATTGGCATATGAGAGTCACAGACGAAGACGACCGCGAAGTCGTCAGGCTCACACTTTCCGTGTCGGGTGCTTCTCAGGCGCCTTCGCACTCCCGACTTTCCTGACCCTTACCTTGAACCGCTCCGGGTCGTCATCCGTCCCGAGTTCGCGGGCGGCTTGCTTGAACTTGTGGAGCTGAGAGAGGGCGGAATCCATCTCCGATCCTCAGGCAGTCGGCTTGCGAAGCGCATAATCTCCGGGCAGCTTCAGGCGGCGACGATGGGCGAGGCCTCGTAGACGGGCTGGCGCGGCGGCGTGTCCGGAAAGGGCGTGCCCTCCTCGAACCAGGAGCGCGGGGCGGGTGCGCCCCAGAGCGTCTGGCGCTGCGGGTCGCGCAGGTCCCAGCGGATCGGCTCGTGGTCCGGATCGGCTGTCAGGTAGTCGGAGCAGTAGAGCTCGATCCGGTGCCCGTCCGGATCGCGGACATAGAGGAAGAAGGCGTTGGAGATGCCGTGGCGGCCGGGCCCGCGCTCGATATTCGCCACATAGCCCGTCGTCGCCATGAGATCGAGCAGGTCGATGATGTTGAGCGGCGTCGGCACCCAGAAGGCGACGTGATGCAGCCGCGGCCCCACGCCGTGCGTGAAGGCCATGTCGTGGACGCCCCCCTTCCGGTGCATCCAGGCCGCCCAGAGCCGGCCGGTCTGCTCGCATTCGGTGTATTCCGTCGTCCGGAACCCCAACGCGTTGTAGAAGTCGACCGAAGCCTGCACGTCGTCCGAGAAGCAGTTGAAATGGTCGATGCGCAGCGGCTTGACGCCCCTGTACAGGGCGTATCGCTGGTGGATCGAGGGCAGCTTCTCCATCGCGAAGTAGAATTCGAGCGGCACGCCGAGCGGGTCCTTGCAGCGCAGCGTCCGCCCCTGGTGCGGAGCCTCGACGAATTCCGCCGGAAGGCCGCGTGCGCGGAAGAAGTGCCGGGCGCGGTCGAGATCCTCTTCGGCATAGACCTTGAAGCCGAGCACCCTCGCGCGTGGCTCCTCGCCCCGCTCCAGCACGACGCAGTGATGGCCCCGCTCCTCCATGGCCCGCAGGTAGAGCCGGTCGTCCGCCTCGCCCGTGACCTGCAGGCCCAGCGTATCGGCCCAGAAGGCGCGCGAGCGCGACAGATCCGAGACGCTCAGGACGATGTGGTTGAGGCGGACGACCTGGAACGGGGGATAGAGAACCGGCGCCGGGATCGGCATGGGACGCATCCTCGCTGCTCACGGCCGGCGGTCCCGGCCTTATGTCTTTCGTCCGCGCGGGCGGGCACCCCGTGCGATCGCAGTTCCGCGACCATCGCGGTCACGACGGGATCGGTCCCCTGGCGCGGGCCTGGACGCGCTCATGCAGGTTGTTGGTCTTGAGCGAGGCGGTTCCCTCGATCTCCTGGACCTCGACCGTCAGCCCGAGCCCGCGCGTGGCGAAGACGGCCCGCGTCTCCGCCTCGAGCGCGGCCATGAGGGTCTCGGCGATGCGGCGGCGCGTCTCGGGGTCGCGGCCCTGCCCGATGCGCGCCAGCACCGCCACGAAAGCGTTCTCGGGATCTCCGTCCGCGATCCGGTACAGGTCGCGCCGCTCCGCTCGCGTGCGCAGGCCGCCGACCGGCATCGCGCCCGTGGCGAGGGCTGCCGCGTGGAGGGCGTCGACGAGACGTCCCGGATCGAGCTCGGCCTCCAGGTTGGCCGAATATTCGACGATGATATGCGGCACGCCGGGTCTCCGCTCGTCGCTAAGTACTTAACGTGTTAAACGAAACGGCGCAAGGAATTCGACCGGCACCTCCGATGACGCCCGCATCCGCCCGAAGCCCGACCCGCGTGCATCTGCGGCACTTCTCGAAATCGCTGCCGATGTCGCTGCTGCGCGCCCGGGAAGCCGTCATGCGCCATTTCCGGCCCTCGCTGCGCCGGCACGGCCTCACGGAGCAGCAATGGCGCGTGCTGCGGGCGCTCGCCACCGTCCCGGATATCGAGGTGGCCGGCCTCGCCCGGGCCACCTTCCTCCTGGGGCCGAGCCTGTCGCGCATCCTGCAGGACCTCGAGGGACGGGGCCTGATCCGGCGCGCGGCGAGCCCGGGCGACCTTCGGCGCGGGGTCATCTCCATCACGGCGGCCGGCGCGGCGCTCATCGAGACGGTGACGCCGAGTTCCGAGGCGATCTATCGGGCGATCACCCAGCGGTTCGGGGCGGAGAAGCTCGCCGCCCTCCAGGCGCTCCTCAGGGAACTCGAGGAGGCGGTCGCGGATCTCGACACCGCCCTGCCGGACGACGAGCCGCAGGCAGCGCTACCGCATGCGGGGAAGGCCGTGAGATAAGGCTGCGATGCGGCCCTCGCGGGCGGTCGCAGCCGGAGGCGCCGATGAGCCGACCCGTCCTCGAATTCTGGTACGAGTTCGCCTCGACCTATTCGTACCTGTCCGCGATGCGCATCGAGCGCGAGGCGGAGGCGGCCGGGATCGAGATCGCCTGGCGGCCCTTTCTGCTCGGGCCGATCTTCGCCGCGCAGGGCTGGACGACCTCGCCCTTCAACCTCTACCCGGCCAAGGGCCGCTACATGTGGCGCGACATGGAGCGGGAAGCCGCCGCGCTCGGCCTGCCATGCCGGAAGCCGGAGCCCTTTCCCCAGAACTCGCTCCTTGCGGCCCGGGTGGCGCTGCTCGCGGCCGGCCACCCCTGGGAGCCGACCTTCGTCAAGGCGGTCTACCGGGCCGAATTCGGGGAGGGCCGCGACATCTCCGATCCCGCGACGGTCCGCGAAATCCTCCTGCATCTCGGGCTCGATGCGGACCGCATCCTCCGCGAGGCGCAAACGGACGCGAACAAGGCCCGCCTCAGGGCGCAATGCGACGAGGCCCGCGAGCGCGGCATCTTCGGCGCGCCGAGCTTCATCACGCCCGATGGCGAGATGTTCTGGGGCAACGACAGGCTGGACCGGGCGCTCGCCTGGGCGGCCCGGAGGGGCAGCGCCGGCTGACGCGCGAAACAACTTGTCGCAACAGCGTCTTTGCATTACATGAGCGCCGTTCCGACGAGACGATGATGGATGCCGCGCGGGTGCGCCCGCGCCGGATCCCTCCTGCGAGACCGCCGGGAACCGATCCCGCCCGTCGACGACGCGCCGGCCTGCCCTCGGGCAGTGGGTTCCGCAGACACCCGAGGGTGCGCGGGACGAGCCGACGGCCAGGATCGTACAGCAACACGAACCGCCGGCGCCGCCCTTCCGGGCACCAGGAGACTGAATGTCAGCAGCTTTGCAGAATAGCTCCCGCGAAGATTTCGCGGCCATGCTCGCGGAATCCTTCGAGAAGTCCGAGGTCCAGGAAGGCTCGGTCGTCAAGGGGAAGGTCGTCGCGATCGAGAAGGACGTCGCGGTCATCGACGTCGGCGCGAAGACGGAGGGCCGCGTCCCTCTGAAGGAATTCACCGGACCCGGCCGCGGCGATCAGCCGCTCAAGGTCGGGGACGAGGTCGAGGTCTATCTGGAGCGCGTCGAGAACGCGCTCGGCGAGGCCGTCATCAGCCGCGACAAGGCTCGCCGCGAGGAGAGCTGGGTGAAGCTCGAGAAGGCCTTCGAGGCCAACGAGCGGGTCATGGGCGTCATCTTCAACCAGGTGAAGGGCGGCTACACGGTCGACCTCGACGGCGCGGTCGCGTTCCTGCCGCGCTCGCAGGTCGACATCCGCCCCGTCCGCGACGTGTCGCCCCTGATGGGCACGCCGCAGCCCTTCATGATCCTGAAGATGGACCGCCGCCGCGGCAACATCGTCGTGTCGCGCCGCACCGTGCTCGAGGAGAGCCGCGCCGAGCAGCGTTCCGAGCTGGTCGCCAATCTCGAGGAGGGCCAGGTCATCGACGGCGTGGTGAAGAACATCACCGAATACGGCGCCTTCGTGGATCTCGGCGGGATCGACGGCCTCCTGCACGTCACGGACATGGCGTGGCGCCGCGTCAATCACCCGAGCGAGGTCGTGAATATCGGCCAGACCGTGAAGGTGAAGATCATCAAGATCAACCACGAGACGCACCGCATCTCGCTCGGCATCAAGCAGCTCCTCGCCGATCCGTGGGAGGGCATCGCCGCCCGCTATCCGGTCGGCGCCAAGCTCAAGGGCCGCGTCACCAACATCACCGATTACGGCGCCTTCGTGGAGCTGGAGCCGGGGATCGAGGGCCTGATCCACGTCTCCGAGATGTCCTGGACGAAGAAGAACGTCCATCCGGGCAAGATCGTCTCCACCTCCCAGGAGGTCGAGGTGGTCATCATCGAGGTGGACCAGGTCAAGCGCCGCATCTCGCTCGGCCTCAAGCAGGCCCTGCAGAACCCGTGGGAGGCTTTCGCGGAGACGCACCCGGTCGGCTCCGTCGTCGAGGGCGAGGTCAAGAACAAGACCGAGTTCGGCCTGTTCATCGGCCTGGAGAACGATGTCGACGGGATGGTCCATCTGTCGGATCTCGACTGGAACCGTCCGGGCGAACAGGTCATCGACGAGTTCAAGAAGGGCGACGTGGTGCGCGCCCAGGTTCTCGACGTCGACGTCGAGAAGGAGCGCATCTCGCTCGGCATCAAGCAGCTGGCGGGCGATCCCTTCGCGGATGCCGGCGAGCTGAAGAAGGGCCAGGTCGTCACCTGCGAGGTGCTGGACGTGAAGGATTCCGGCATCGAGGTGAAGATCGTCGATACCGACATGCAGACCTTCATCCGCCGGGCCGAGCTCGCCCGCGACCGCCAGGACCAGCGTCCGGAGCGTTTCGCGAAGGGCGAGAAGGTCGATGCCCGCGTGACCATGTTCGACCGCAAGGCGCGCCGCGTCACGCTGTCGATCAAGGCGCTCGAGGTGGCCGAGGAGAAGGAGGCGATGGAGAAGTTCGGCTCGTCCGATTCCGGCGCCTCGCTCGGCGACATCCTCGGGGCGGCGCTGAAGAACCGCAAGTAACCTCGCTCCGGCCCCGGCCGGAGCCGATCGGGACGGGCCCGCGCGGAGCGATCCGCGCGGGCCTTTTCGTGTCGGCCTCAGCCGATCGGGCCCTTGAAGACGAAGAAGGCCCCCGCGACGATCAGGGCGAAGCCGATCGCGTGATTGACCGTCAGCGGCTCGCGCAGATAGAGCGCGGAGAAGCCCGCGAAGACGGCGAGCGTGATCACCTCCTGCATGACCTTGAGCTCGGCCGCGCTGTAGACCCGGTGGCCGATCCGGTTCGCCGGCACCGCGAGCCAGTACTCGAAGAACGCGATCCCCCAGCTCGCAAGCACCACGATCCAGAGAGCGCGGTCGGCGAATCTGAGATGGCCGTACCAGGCGAAGGTCATGAACACGTTCGAGGCGACGAGGAGAACGATCGGGGCGAAGTGGCGCAGCGTCATGGCGAGCCTTTCGGGGACGCCCGCGCATTATCCGGCCGGCACCGGCCATGCGAGCCCCGGCCGCGGCCGGGCTTGCTTGCGGCCCGGCGGAGGTCGGGGCTAGGTACGGGCCGAAGCAAGGGACTGGTGACATGGCATTCGATGCCGATCTGATCGCGGACCGGAGGCGCCTGCGCCGGAAGCTGACCTTCTGGCGCGCCGCCTCCTTCCTCGTGGTCATCCTGGCGGTCGCGGCGGGCGCCCTCGCCTGGAGCGGGCGCGACGGCCTGCCCGGAACGGGGCAGCAGGTCGCGCGGGTCAACATCTCCGGCCTCATCACGGGCGACCGCCGCACGACCGAGCTGCTCAAGCGCGTCGGCGATTCCGGCCTCGTCCGGGGCGTCGTCGTCTCGATCAACTCGCCCGGCGGGACCACGTCCGGGTCCGAGGAGCTGTTCCAGGGCATCCGGGCGCTCGCGGCGAAAAAGCCGACGGTCGCCTTCGTGGACGGCGTCGCCGCGTCCGGCGCCTACATCACGGCCATGGGTGCCGACCGCATCGTCGCGCGCGAGACGGCGCTCGTCGGCTCCATCGGCGTGCTCTTCCAGTATCCCGAGTTCTCGGGGGTGCTCGGCAAGCTCGGCGTCTCCGTCGAGCAGATCAAGTCGGGACCGCTGAAAGCCGAGCCCTCGGGATTCCACCCGACCACGCCCGAGGCACGCGCGGCCATCCAGTCGGTCGTGAACGACACCTTCGGCTGGTTCAAGGGGCTGGTCGCCGAGCGCCGCGGCATCTCGGGCGGTGCGCTCGACACCGTCTCGGACGGCCGCGTCTTCAGCGCCCGCCAGGGCCTCCCGCTCAGGCTCGTGGACCAGCTCGGCACCGAGCGCGACGCGATCGCCTGGCTCGAGCGGGAAAAGGGCGTGCCGTCCGACCTCCCGGTTCGGGACTGGCGGCCGCGCTCCGAGCGGAGCTTCTCGCTGTGGTCGCTGGCGGCGCTCGGGGCCGATCTCGCGGGCCTCGACGAGCTCGCGGCCACGCTGCGCTCGGCCTCGACCGATGCCGCCAAGCTTGACGGCCTTCTGGCCGTTTGGCAGCCTCCCGCCGCAATCCGTCAGTAAGGTCAGAGCTCGCGTAACCGATGATCAAGTCCGAGCTCGTCCTGAAGATCGCGGAACAGAACCCGCATCTCTACCAGCGCGACATCGAGACGGTGGTGAGCGCCATCCTCGACACGATCGCGGATGCGCTTGCGCGCGGCGACCGGGTCGAACTGCGCGGCTTCGGCGCCTTCTCGGTCAAGAAGCGCGAGGCGCGCAGCGGCCGCAACCCCCGCACGGGCGAGACCGTCGCGGTCTGCGAGAAGCACATCCCGGTCTTCAAGACCGGGAAGGAGATGCGCAAGCGCCTGAACCTCTCGGCCCCCAAAACCGAGACGCCGGACAGCGCAAGGTAGGACGAGGCATGCTGGGCTTCCTGAAGGCGCTGATCCTTCTTCCGATCGCGATCCTGGTCGTGCTCCTGGCGGTCGCGAACCGCGGTCCGGTCGTGCTCTCGTTCGATCCCTTCTCGAAGGGCGCGCCGGAGCTTAGCGTGACGCTGCCGCTCTTCGCGCTCATCCTGGGTTCGGTCGCGCTCGGCGTGGTGCTGGGCGGCGTGGGTTCCTGGCTGGCCGCCGGCCGCCAACGGCGCGAGCGCCGGATGTCCGCGCGCGAGATCAACCGGCTGAAGGCCGAGGCGGACCGGCTGCGCGACAGCATCGTGCAGAACCGGCCGGCCCTGCCGGGCTCCGGCGCGACCTACTGAGATCGGGGCGGCCGGAGCCTTCGCCCGCCCGGGCCGTTCTCGCCTCGTCCGATTCCGAAGAGGTGAGCATGCCGATCCATCCAGCCATCGAGCCCGGCCGTGTCGCCGTCGTCACCGGCGCGGCGAGCGGAATCGGGCTCGCCGCCGCCAAGCGCTTCGCCGCGCTCGGCCTGAAAGTCTGCCTCGCGGATCTCGAAGGCGACAGGCTGGACGAGGCAGGGCGGGAGGTCCGGGCCGCTAGCAGCGGCGCCCATGGCGACGTCCGGACGATCCCGACGGATGTCGGCAGCATGGAGGACATGCTCCATCTGAAGGGGAGAGCCGAGGAGCTCGGCGACGTCGCCGTGCTCACGAACAATGCCGGGATCGAGATCGGCGGCAGGTTCTTCAGCCCGCTCGACACCTGGCGCCGCATCATCGGCGTGAACCTCTGGGGCGCGATCCACGGCATCCAGGCCTTCGTGCCGGACATGATGGCGAGCGGCCGGCCCGGCCTCGTGATCAATACCGGATCGAAACAGGGCATCACGACGCCGCCCGGCAACACGCCCTACAACGTTTCCAAGGCCGGGCTGAAGGTGGTGACGGAGGCGCTTGCGCACGAGCTGCGCAACGCGCCGGGCTGCCGGGTCACGGCCCATCTGCTCATTCCCGGCTTCGTCTTCACGGGCCTCACCCGCGCCCGCGGCGTGACCGAGAAGCCGCCCGGCGCCTGGACGCCGGAGCAGACGGTCGACTTCATGTTCGAAGCGCTGGGGCGCGGCGACTTCTACATCCTGTGCCCCGACAACGAGGTCACGCGCGAGGCCGACGAGAAGCGCATCCGCTGGTCGTCGGAGGACATCATCCAGAACCGCCCCGCCCTCTCCCGCTGGGACCCGCGTTACAAGGAGGCTTTCGAGGCCTATATGAAGGGCTGAGATGGCGGGCGGGAGGCTCGCGTGAACGCACCGGACACCTATCGCTCGATCCTCCGTCACCACGTGGCGACGATCGAGGCGAAATACCCGCTGAAGGTGGTGGGAATGCTGCCTTCAGGGACACTCGGCCATTGGGCCGGCGAAAAGGATGTCGAGTTTCTCGCCGAGAAGAGGGAGGGCCTTTCCCTTCTCGGTTTGACCGGTGCGGAAGCCGATCTGTCCGATCTTCTCGGCCAGCCCGTGCGGATTGTCCTCACCAGCGAATTGCACGGCCCGGCCGCGGAAGAGTTGCCTGCGAAAGCCTCACCGCTTTGAACCGCTCGGATACCGAGAGGTTGCTGGATGCGCGCCAGCACGCTTTCGGCGCTGTGACCGCCGTATCGGATCTGGGTTGGGATGACGTCTGGAACCATCGCGCCACGCGCAACAGCCTGCTCTTCGACTTGATCGTCGTAGGAGAGGCGCTCGGCAGCGTGTCGCCGGCCGTCCAGGGGCTTGCTCCAGACGTTCCTTGGTCCGCAATAAGAGGCATGCGCAATCGCCTCGTTCACGAATACTGGCTTTGCGACGAATTCATCTTGGCCTGCGCTGTGTCGGAGGATCTGCCGAAGCTGATCCGAGCTCTCGATGCTCTTCTGCAGCTGCTGGTGGACAGGTCATGATCAAGATCTGCGGCCTGTCCACGCCGGCGACGCTGGAAGCGGCGATCGCGGCGGGCGCGGACATGGTCGGTTTCGTCCGGTTCCCGCGCTCGCCGCGGCACCTGGAGCTGGAGCACGGACGCGAGCTCTCCGCGCTCGCCCGCGGGCGAGCGCGGCGCGTCCTTCTCCTGGTCGATCCGTCGGACCGGGAGCTCGACGAGGCCGTCGCGGCTCTGGATCCCGACATCGTGCAGCTCCACGGGAGCGAGGCGCCCGGGCGGGTAGCCGCCATCCAGGCCCGGACGGGCCGGCCGGTCATGAAGGCGCTCGGGATCGCCGAGGCCGAAGACCTCGGCCGCATCGCGGCCTATCGGGGCGTCGCGGACGGCATCATCCTGGACGCCAAGGCGCCCCGGGGCTCGGCGCTCCCGGGCGGCAACGGCCTCCCGTTCGACTGGTCGCTCCTTGCCGGCCTTGACCCGCGGCTCGATGTCATGCTGTCCGGCGGGCTCGACCCCGCCAACGTGGCCGAGGCGATCGCGGCGACACGCGTCAGGGCGGTCGACGTCTCGTCCGGGGTCGAAAGCCGCCCCGGCGTGAAAGATCCGGAGAAGATCGCGGCTTTCGTGCAGGCCGCCCGGGCCGCCTTCGCGGCCGCTCAGCAGGACAGGACCGAACCGTGACCGTGCAACCCACCCCGAACAGCTTCCGGACCGGGCCGGACGAACGCGGCATGTTCGGCACCTTCGGCGGCCGCTTCGTCGCCGAGACCCTCATGCCCAACATCCTCGCCCTCGAAGAGGCTTACGAGGAGGCCAAGGCCGATCCGGCCTTCCGGGCCGAGATGGACGGCTATCTGGAGCACTATGTCGGCCGCCCGAGCCCGCTCTACTTCGCCGAGCGGCTCACGGCCCATCTTCGTGAGGTGGCCACGGCCTCCGGCCGGTCCGGCGGCGCGAAGATCTACCTGAAGCGGGAGGAGCTGAACCACACGGGCTCGCACAAGGTGAACAACGTGCTGGGCCAGATCCTGCTCGCCCGCCGCATGGGCAAGACCCGGATCATCGCCGAGACGGGCGCCGGCCAGCATGGCGTCGCGACCGCGACCCTCTGCGCCCGCTTCGGTCTCCAATGCATCGTCTATATGGGCGCGGTCGACGTCGCCCGGCAGGCGCCGAACGTCTTCCGGATGCGCATGCTCGGCGCCGAGGTGGTGCCGGTCGAGTCCGGGACGAAGACGCTCAAGGACGCCATGAACGAGGCGCTCCGCGACTGGGTCACGAATGTCGAGACGACGTTCTACTGCATCGGCACCGTCGCGGGCCCGCACCCCTACCCGGCGATGGTGCGCGATTTCCAGGCGGTGATCGGGAACGAAACCCGCGAGCAGATGCTCGAAGCCGAGGGCCGGCTTCCGGATTCGCTCGTCGCCTGCATCGGCGGCGGCTCCAACGCGATGGGCCTCTTCCACCCTTTCCTCGACGATCGCGAGGTCGCGATCTACGGCGTCGAGGCGGCGGGCCACGGCATCGCGGGCGGCCTGCATGCCGCCTCGCTCACCGGCGGGCGTCCGGGCGTGCTGCACGGGAACCGGACCTATCTGCTCATGAACGAGGACGGGCAGATCGCCGACGCGCATTCGATCTCGGCGGGCCTCGATTATCCGGGCATCGGGCCGGAGCATTCCTGGCTGCACGAGATGGGCCGCGTGACCTATCTCTCCGCCACCGACGAGGAGGCGCTCTCGGCCTTCCAGCTCATGTCGCGCCTGGAAGGCATCATCCCGGCGCTGGAGCCGGCGCACGCCATCGCCAAGGTTTTGGAACTCGCGCCCGAACTGCCGAAGGATCACCTGATGGTGGTCAACCTGTCCGGCCGGGGCGACAAGGACGTGCCGCAGGTGGCCGAGATGCTCGGGATGTGAAGACCGGCGCCTGCGATGACGACAGCGAACAGAGACGAGTTCTAGGCCTGGGCCACCGCAGGGGCCGGCCCGGCCTGCGGCCGCGGCGCGGCCGTGCGCCGGTGCCAGCGGCTCAGCAGGAGGTAGATCGCCGGCGTCGTGTAGAGCGTCAGGAGCTGCGAGACGAGGAGGCCGCCGATGATGGTGACGCCGAGCGGCTTGCGGATTTCCGCCCCGACCCCCGTCGCGAGCGCGAGCGGAACCGCCCCGAGCAGCGCGGCGAGCGTCGTCATCAGGATGGGCCGGAAGCGCTCGACGGCAGCCTGAACCGCTGCTTTCTCGGGCGGAAGGCCGCGCGCCTCGGCCTCGAGCGCGAAATCGACCAGCATGATGCCGTTCTTCTTCACGAGCCCGATGAGGAGCACGAGCCCGATCAGCGCGATGATGGACAGGTCGTAGCCGACGAGGTCGAGCGCGATGAGCGCCCCGAGCCCGGCCGAGGGCAGCGTCGAGATGATCGTGATCGGGTGGACGAGGCTTTCGTAGAGCACGCCCAGGATGATGTAGACGGCGAGGAGCGCCGCCAGGATCAGGAGGCCGGTGCTGCCGGACCCCTGCGCGAAGTCCTTGGCGTCGCCGGCGAACTCGGCCCGCAACGTGTCGGGCAGGCGCAGCTCGTTCACGGCCTCCAGGATGGCGCTCGTGCCCTCGCCGATGCCGGTGCCCGGGGCGAGATTGTAGCTGATCGTCGCGGCCGGGAACTGGCCCTGGTGGTTGACGACCAGCGGCGCGGTCCCGCGCGTCACCCGGGCCAGGGCGGCGAGCGGCACCTGGGCGCCCCCTGAGGCCGGGACGTAGATGCGGGTCAGGTCTTCCGGATCGTTCCGGTCCTCGGGCGAGACGTCGAGGACGACGCGATACTGGTTCCGCTGCGTGTAGATGGTCGAGATCTGGCGCTGCGAGAAGGCGTTGTTCAGCGCGTCGTCGATGTCCTGCATGCGCACGCCGAGCCTCGAAGCCGCGAGGCGGTCCACCTCGACCTTGGCCTGGAGCCCGCCCTGCTCGCGGTCGGTCGAGACGTCCTGCAGGCCCGGAAGCGTGCGCAGCTTCGCCACGACGCGCGGCAGCCAGGTCTCGATGTCCGACAGCTCCGGGCTCCACAGCGTGAACTGGTAGCTGCCGCGCCCGCCGCGCGTTCCCGCCCGGATGTCCTGCGCCAGGAACATGAAGCTCCGGATGCCCGCCACGGTCGCGAGCTGGCGCCTCAGCCGCTGGATCACGGTCATGGACGGCTCGCGGCCCTCGCCCGTCTTCAAGCTGATGAAAAGCCGCCACTGGTTGACGGATCCCGCGCCGAAGCCGGAGGAGCCGACGGACGATGAGACCCCGAGAACGGCCGGATCCTCGCGGATGATGCGGGCGACGCGCTCCTGCAGCTCGGCCATGGCCGGAAAGGAGATGTCCGGCGAGGCTTCCGTGAAGCCGACCACGAGGCCCGTATCGTCCTGCGGGAAATAGCCCTTCGGTATGGCGCGGAACATCTGCACCGTGAAGGCGACGGTCGCCAGGGTCAGGAGAAGCATCAGCCAGCGGTGGCGCAGGGCGGCTCCGAGCGTCGCCGCGTAGCCGCGCGTCAGCGCGCCGAGCGCGCCTTCCACGATCCGGTCGAACCGCGTCACCCGGTGCGGCCGCTGCGGCATGCGGGCCACGATCGTGGGCGCGATCGAGAGCGACACGAAGGTCGAGATCACGACCGCGAAGGCCAGCGTCATCGAGAACTCGCGAAAGAAGCGTCCGATGATCCCCGGCATGAAGAAGAGCGGGATGAAGGCGGCCAGGAGGGAGAGCGAGATCGACAGGACCGTGAAGCCGATCTGCCGGGCGCCCGCGATGGCGGCGTCGATCCGGCTCATCCCGGCCTCGACGTTCCGCTGCACGCTCTCGATCATCACGATCGCATCGTCGACCACGAAGCCGATCGAGATCGCGATCGCCATCAGGGACAGATTGTCCAGGGTGAAGCCGCAGGCCCACATCAGCGCGAAGGTCCCGGCGAGCGAGAGCGGGACGGTGACGCCCGCCGCAAAAGTCGGGGTCGCCCGGCGCAGGAACACGAAGACGACCAGCATGACGAGCGCGATCGTCTCGACGAGCGTGACCTGCATGTCGGCGAGCGATGCCCGTATGGTCTGGGTGCGGTCGCTCATCACCTGGATGTCGATCGCGGCTGGAATCCAGCGGTGCAGTTCCGGCAGGATGGCCTTCACCCGGTCCACGGTCTCGACCACGTTCGCGTCCGGCTGCTTGGTGATCATGAGCGTGACCGCCGGCATGCCGTTGTAGGAGCCGGCCGCGCGGGTGCTCCGGGTCCCGCGCTCGACGACCGCGACGTCGGAGAGCCGGACGATCGCGCCGTTCTGGTTGCGGACGACGATGCGGGCGAAGTCCTCCGGCGTCGAGAGCTGGTCGTTGGTGGCGAGCGTGACGCCCTGGCCGGTCCCGCTGAAGGTCCCGAGCGGCGATTGCGTGTTCGCGGCCGCGACGGCGCTCCGGACGGCCTCGAGGGAAAGCCCCATGGCCGCCAGGCGCTGGGGGTCGAGCCGCACCCGGATCGCAGGCTGCTCGGCGCCGCTGACATTCACCTCGGCCACGCCCTCCACCTGGGCGATCCGCTGGGCGATGACTGTATCGGCGACGTCGTAGATGGCGGGGCCGGCGAGCGTCCTCGACGTCAGCGCCAGGATGAGGACCGGGAAGGCGCCCGGATTGGCTTTCCGGAAGGTCGGCAGCGTCGGGAGATCGCTCGGCAGGTCGGTCGCGGCGGCGTTCAGCGCCGCCTGGACGTCGCGCGCAGCACTGTCCGAATTGCGCGAGAGATCGAACTGGATCGAGATGGAGGTCGAGCCGAGCGACGAGGTCGAGGTGATCTCGCTCACGCCCGCGATCGAGCCGAGCCGCCGCTCGAGCGGCGCCGCGACCGTGGCGGCCATGGTGGCCGGGTCCGCCCCAGGCCGGCTCGCCATCACGCGGACCGTCGGGAAGTCGACCGTCGGCATGGAGGCGACCGGCAGGAGCCGGTAGGCCACGAAGCCGAGCAGCATCAGCGCGATCGAGACCAGCGTGGTCGCGACCGGCCGCCGGATGAAGGGCTCCGAGAGGTTCATGCCGGGAGACCGCTTCTTGACCGCCCACGTTCGTATGTATAGATACACACTGAAGCCCGCCAGGGAGCAGCATGGCCGTTCCGCACCGGTCTCGGAAAACCCGGGACGTCCTGCGCCGGCTGCGCGAGGACGGCTAGGTCGAAGCGCGGCGAGGCCCCGGCGATCACCGGCAGTACAAGCATCCCGGCAAGCCGGGCCGGGTCACGGTCGACCACGGCGAACCGGAGATTCCGACGGGCACACTCCGCTCGATCTACCGCCAGGCCGGCTGGGACTGGTGACGCTGAGGAGGGAGAATGCCCATGAGCCGCGTCGTCATGCTGGTTCACGAGGAGAACGGGCGCCTTGGCGCGTCCTTCCCGGACCTGCCGGGCTGCACCACGGTTGCGCCCGATGCCGACAGCCTCGTACGGAAGGCCGCCGAGGTGGTCGCCTTCCATGTCGGCGGAATGGTCGAGGACGGGCTCGACCTGCCCCGCTTCCGCAGCCTGTCGGAGCTCCGGGCCGATCCGGATTTCGTCGAGGATGCGCGCGACGCCATGGTCGTGCTTCTGGACGTAGACCTGCCGAGTCGCGCCGTCCGGGTGAACATCACGGTCGACGAGAACGTGTTGAAGCGCATCGACCGCGCGGCGAGCGCCGCCGGAGAGACGCGCTCCGGCTTCCTGGTAGCGGCCGCGAAGGCGCGGCTCCAAGCCGCCGAGTAGCGCCTCCCCCTTCATTCCGCGGCCTCGCGGAGCGGCGGTCTCGGTTCGGGTAGCGGCAGCTCGGGCTGAAGGGCGTCCGCAGGCCGGTTCTCGGGAGGGGCCGCGAGCCGCTGCCTGACGCCCTCGAGGCCGAGATAGATCACCGGCGTCGTGTAGAGGGTGATGAGCTGGCTGAGCAGCAGCCCGCCGATGATCGTGATGCCGAGCGGGATGCGCAGTTCCGCCCCCGCCCCGTGCGCGAGCGCCAGGGGCAGCGCCCCGAAGAGCGCCGCGAGCGTCGTCATCATGATCGGCCGGAAGCGCAGCCGGCAGGCCTGGACGATCGCCTCCGTCGGGCCCAGCCCCTGCTCGCGCTCCGCGTCGAGCGCGAAGTCGATCATCATGATCGCGTTCTTCTTCACGATGCCCATCAGGAGGATGATGCCGATCAGCGCGACGACGGAGAGGTCGTGGCCGAGGAGCATGAGCGCGAGGAGCGCGCCGACGCCGGCCGAGGGCAGCGTGGACAGGATCGTGAGGGGGTGGATGAAGCTCTCGTAGAGGATTCCCAGCACGATGTAGATCGTGACGGCCGCGGCCAGGATCAGCCAGGGCTGCCCCTCGAGCGAGCGGCGGAACTCGGCCGCGTCGCCCGTGAAGCTGGAGACGACGGAGGTCGGCAGGGCGAGATCGGCCTCCGCCCGCGCCACTCCGTCGATGGCGGCGCTGAGCGCGGCCCCGCGCGCCACGTCGAAGGAGATCGTGGCGGCCGGGAACTGCTCCTGGTGCGCCACCGAGAGCGGCGCCGTCGTGCGCTCCATGCGCGAGAAGGCGGACAGCGGCACCTGCGCGCCGCCCGTGCCCGGGACGTAGAGCTTCGACAGCGCGTCCGGGCTGGTCTGGTAGGCGGGCGCAGCCTCGAGGACCACGCGGAACTGGTTCGCCTGCCCGTAGATGGTCGAGATCTGGCGCTGCCCGAAGGCACTGTTCAGCGTGTCGTTCACGGTCTGCATGGACACGCCGAGCCGGCCCGCCATCTCGCGGTCCACCAGGATCAGCGCCCGCAGCCCGCCGTCCTGGTTCTCGAAGGCGACGTTGCGCAGCGCCGGGTCCTGCGCGAGCCGCTCGGCCATCCGGCGCGCCCAGTACGAGACATCCGCCGCGTCCGATCCGGACAAGGTGTACTGGTATTGCGACCGGCTCTGGCGGGTCGCGATCTGGATGTCCTGCACCGGCTGGACGAAGAGCGTCGCGCCCGGCACCACCGCGGCTTCGGCCTTCAGGCGGTCGCCGATCTCGGCCGCGGAGGCGGAACGCTCGTCGCGCGGCTTCAGGCTGATCGACAGCCGCGCCACATTCGGGGTCGGGTTCAGCGGTCCGACGCCCACGGACGAGACGACGCCCGTCACGTCGGGGTCGCGGCGGAGGATGCGGACGACCTGCTCCTGGATCCGGGAGACCTCCTGGAAGGAGGAATCCGGCTCGGTCTCGAGCACCGCGACGATGAGGCTCGTGTCCTGCTCGGGCAGGAGGCCCTTCGGGATGGCGAGATAGAGCCAGCCGGTCAGCGCCAGCGTGCCGAAGGTGACGAGCAGCATGAGCGCCCGGTTGCGCAGCGCCCAGCCGAGCGTGACGTCGTAGGCCCGCGCCATGGCGGCCACGGGCGCCTCGGCCATCCGCTGCCAGCGGCTCTCGCCCTTCGGCACGTGGCGCAGGATCTTGGCGCAGAGCATCGGCGTGAGCGTCAGCGACACGATCGCCGAGACCACGACGTTGATGGTGAGCGTGAGCGCGAATTCCCGGAACATGCGGCCGACGAGGCCCGTCATGAAGAGCAGCGGGATGAAGACCGCGATCAGCGAGACCGTGAGCGAGATCACCGTGAAGCCGATCTCGCGCGCGCCCTCCAAAGCCGCCTCGAAGGGCCGCTCGCCCTCCTCGATCTTGCGGACGATGTTCTCGATCATCACGATGGCGTCGTCGACCACGAAGCCTGTTCCGATCGTGAGCGCCATGAGCGAGAGGTTGTCGAGGCTGAAGCCGACGAGCCACATCACCGCGAAGGTGCCGATGATGGAGAGCGGAAGCGTGATCGCCGCGATGATCGTGGCCCGCACGGTGCGCAGGAACAGGAGCACCACGAGCACGACCAGGACCGCCGACACGACCAGCGTGAGCTGCACGTCCCAGATCGAGGCGCGGATCGTGTCCGTGCGGTCCTGGACGACCCGCAGGTCGACGCCGGCCGGCATGGCGCGCGCGAGCCGGGTCAGCTCGGCCCGGATGCGGTCGACGGTCTGGACGACGTTGGCGCCCGGCTGGCGCTGGACGTCCAGGATCACGGCGGTCTCGCCGTTGTACCAGCCGCCGACCCGGGCATCCTCGAGCCCGTCCACGATGTCGGCGACGTCCCGGAGCAGGACGGGCGCGCCCGTCCGGTAGGCGACGACGATGTCCCGGTACTGCGCGGCGGACTCGATCTGGTCGTTGGCCGCGACGGTGTAGGATTGCTGCGGCCCGTCGAGCGCGCCTTTGGGGCCTGCCACGTTCGCGCCCACGATGGCAAGGCGCAGGTCCTCCAGGCTCAGCCTGTAGGAGGCGAGCCGGGCGAGATCCGCCTGGACCCGGACCGCGGGCCGGACGCCGCCCTGGATCGATACGCTGCCGACGCCCGACACCTCCGCCAGCCGCTGCGCGATCAGCGTGTCGGCGAGGTCCGAGAGCGTCCGCAGCGGCACGGTGCGCGACGAGAGCGCGAGCGTCACCACCGGGACGTCGGCCGGGTTCACCTTGGCGTAGGTCGGCGGGTACGGAAGGTTGCGCGGCAGGGTGGAGCCGGCCGCGTTGATGGCCGATTGGACGTCCTGGGCGGCGCCGTCGATGTCGCGGTCGAGCTCGAACTGCAGGGTGATCTGGGACAGACCGAAGGACGAGTTCGAGGACATGCCGGCAAGGGCCGGGATCTGCCCGAACTGGCGTTCGAGCGGAGCCGTCACGAGGGACGCGATCGTGTCCGGGTTCGCGCCCGGCAGCCGCGTCGTGATCTGGATGGTCGGGAAATCGACCTGGGGCAGCGAGGAGACCGGAAGACGGAGGAAGCCGAGCACGCCGCAAAGCAGGACCGCGAGGCCGAGAAGCGAGGTCGCGATCGGCCGGCGGATGAACGGCCCCGAGACGCTCACGGCGCGGCGGGCCTCCGGCCCTGGGAGGCGTCTTCCGGGCGCGGCGAGCGCTGGCTCTCGGGCGCCGGCTCCGTCGAGCCCGTGGCCTGCCCCTCGGCCGCGCCGCCTGGAGCGGGGCCGGACGCGCCGACCGGACCGGCCTGCCCCTCGGGCCGGCGGCGGCGCTCGCGGGGCGGCGCGCCCGCTTCGCCGTCGGGGCGCTGGCGGCGCATCGCGGGCGGAGTTGCCGGGGCGTCGGCGCTCCCGCCCTCGGCCACGCGGACCCGGTCGCCATCGGTGAGGCGGGCGAAGCCCGTCGTGATCACGCGCTCGCCGGGCGCGATCCCCGAGCCTATCACCGCCACCGTCTCGGTCTGGCGCCCCACCGTCACCGGCTTCAGCACCGCCCTGTCCTCGTCGAGCGCATAGACGAAGGCGCCATTCGGCCCGCGCTGCACGGCGGCGGTCGGCACGACGGTCACGCCCCTCAGGACGTCGACGGTGAGCCGCACGTTCACGAAGCTGCCCGGCCAGAGCTGGAGGCTGGCGTTCGGGAAGCTCGCCTTCAGCTTCACGGTTCCGGTCGTCTGGTCGACCTGGTTGTCGACGACCTCGAGCCGGCCCCTGTCGATGACGGTCCGGTTGTCCGACTCGAGCGCTTCGACGACCAGCGGTCCCTTCTGGGCGGCGGCGTTCACGGCGCGCAGGTTCTGCTGCGGCAGGTTGAAGACCACCGCAATCGGCTTGATCTGGGTGATGACCACGATGCCGGTCGTGTCGGAGGCCCGGACGAGGTTGCCCTGGTCGACGAGGCGGATGCCGGTGCGGCCGTCGATCGGCGCGGTGATGGTCGTATAGTCGAGATAGGCCTTGGCGTTGTCGATCGCGCCCTGGTCGGCCTTCACCTGCGCTTCGAGCTGCGCGACGAGGGCGCGCTGCGTGTCGGCCTGCTGCTTCGAGCCGTAATTGGTCTTGGCCAGGTTCACATAGCGCTCGAGATCGATGCGGGCATTGGCGAGATTCGCCTCGTCCTGCGCCTTTTTCGCGACCGCCTGATCGTATTGCGCCTGGTAGATCGTGGGATCGATGCGGGCGAGGAGGTCGCCCTTCCTGACGTCCTGCCCCTCGCGGAAGGCAAGCTCGACCAGCCGGCCGTCCACCTGCGACCGGACCGTGACGGTGTTCAGCGCCTGCGCCGTGCCGACCGCCTCGAGGATGACGGGCACATCCGCCACCCGCGCGGGCTCGGCGAGCACGGAGACCGGCCCCTCGCCGCCCCGCATCGCGCCCGCGCGCCGGCCGCCGGGCCCGCCCGCCGGCCTCTGGCCCTGGCCGGCGACCTGCTGGCCGGGAAAGGTCAGCCCGAGCTCCTTGCGCCAGACATAGGCGGCTCCGGCGGCCACGATCCCGAGGATGAGGAGCGCGGTGAGAAAGCGCTTCACGGGCGGAGCTTCCAGCTGAACGGCGCGTCCGCCACCTGCGCGACCGGCACGGCCCGCTCGACCGTCCAGCCGCCGCCGAGCGCCTGGTAGAGGCCGACGAGAGCCTGGAAGCGCAGGAGGCGCACGCGGGCGAGGGCGTCCTGGTTCTGGAAGAGACTAGTCTGCGTGTTGAAGAGCGTCACGACGTCGATCGTGCCCTCCCGCAGGCGCTCCTCCGTTATGTCGAGCGCGCGCCGGGAGGCCGCGACCGCTTCGCGCTGCCGCCGCTCGTATTCCGCCGTCTCCCGCACGGCGACGAGCGCGTTCTCGACGTCGAGGAAGGATTGCAGGATGGTCCGCTTGTAGGTCGCGGCGAGCTCGGCCGCCCTCCCCTGCTGCAGCGCGAGCTGCCCCTGGAGGTTGAAGCCGTCGAAGATCGGCTGGGTCAGCCCGGCCGCGACCGAATAGACCAGCGAATTGCCGCCGAGGAGCGTCCGGAGCGCGGCGCTCTGGAAGCCGCCGGCCGCGGTGAGCTGGATGGACGGGAAGAAGGCGGCCCGCGCGGACGCGACATTCGCCTCGGCGGCCGCAAGATTGGCCTCGTCCCGCGCGATGTCCGGCCGCCGAAGGAGGAGCTGCGAGGGTAGTCCGGCCCGGACGCCCGGAAGCCGCAGCCGGTCGAGGCTGCCTCCCGCCACGCTCACGCTCTCGGGCGTCCGGCCGACCAGGACGGCGAGCGCGTTCCTGTTCTGCTGCAGCTCCTGCCTGAGCGGCGGCACGGCGGCGCGCTGGGTGGCGAGGACGCTTTCCTGCTGCGCGACGTCGAGGGCCGTGCCGGTGCCCACATTGAGGCGGCCGCGCACGGCCTCGAGCACGCGCTCGGCGATGCGCAGGTTGGATTCGGCGATGCGGAGCCGATCCTGCGAGGCGAGGACGGCGAAATAGGTGTTGGCGACCGAGGCCGCGGTCGCCAGCGCGACCGCGTCGCGATCGAAGCGGGTCGCGACGGCACTCGTCTCCGCGGCGCGAGCCGCATAGCGGTTGCGCCCGAAGAGATCGACCTCGAAGGCGGCGTTGAGGCCGAGGCTGAAGGAGTTCGAGCGGGTCGGCGAGCCGCCGCCGCCGAGGCCCGCCCGCGCCGTGCCGGAAGATTGCTGGCGGGAGGCGTCCCCCGATGCGGCCAGGGTCGGGAAGAGCGGTGCGCCGGTGATGACGGCCTGCGCCTCGGCCTGGTTGATGCGCTGGATCGCCGCCTCGATATCGAGGTTCTGCGCGAGCGCCGCGCTCACCAGGCGATCGAGCTCCGCGGATCCGAAGGAGCGGAACCAGACGGGCGAGACCGCCGGAGCCTCCCCGCTTCGGGCGGCCTTGAAGCCGGTCGGGATCGGCAGGGCGGTGTCCGGGGCCGCCGTCTGGCAGCCGCCCAGGAGCAGCAGCATCCCGCCCAGCGCAGCCGCGCGCGCCCAGGCCGGGTCTCGGCTGCGGAGGGTCAGGAGGACGGGCATTCCGGTTCGGGCGCAGGACATCGTCGCGCCCGAGGAGAACCCGACCGGTCGCGGCCGGGACCTTAGGGACGGCCGGCGGTGCTGAGAAGCTGCCAAGCCCTTAGATGAACAAGATTTAATCCGGCGGCCAACGCATCGCCCGGTCGCGGCGAGCGGTCAGGCCCAGGGCTCGCCCGCAAGGAGCTGCCGCGCCATGCCGTCGACGACCGCCCGGATGAGCCGCTCGCCCTTTTCCGGGGTGGACCGGCGCGCATCCCCGAGCACGCCCGTCTCGGTCAGCTCGCGGAAGGAGCGCCAGCGGTTCAGGACGGGAGACAGCACCGCGCTCGGGCTGTCTGCCTGCCGGCCGGTGGCTTCGGGCAGGCGGGAGGCATCGACCAGATCCGGCCGGACGACCATCATCATGGAGGTCTCGGCCTCGCAGGCATGGAGAACCGCCCGCTGATCCTGGAGGATCTGCGCGAACTCTTCCTGGGCCGCGAGGAAATAGGTCGTCGTCGCGATCGGCGCCTCGAGTTCCCGGGTCAGTTCGACCGTCAGAGCGGCAAGGGCGCTCATGTTCCCGCCATGCCCGTTCACGATGAGTATCTGGCGGAAGCCCGCCCGCAGGATCGAGCGGCAGAGATCGCGCAGGAGCGCGTGATAGGTCGGCAGGGTCAGCGTGAAGCTGCCCCCGAACGCGACGTGGTGCTCGGCGAGGCCGCACCACAGGGTCGGGGCGACCAGGGCCGGCTTGCCCGCGGCAACGAGGGCCTCGCCGACGCGCCGGCAGATGTCCGAGCAGAGAATGTCGTCGACGCCGGTCGCCAGATGCGGGCCATGCTGCTCGGTGGAGGCCACCGGCAGGAGCACCAGGGCTCCCGCCTCGGCCATCCCGCGAAGCTGCGCAGCGGTGAGCTCGCGCCAGAGAACGGAGGCTGTCATGGCCGCTTCCCCGCAAGCTCGCCAAGACGCGCAACGAGCCTGCGGGCGACCTCGTCCTTGCCCATGGTCGGCCAGGTCTCGACCGTCTGCGCCGTGACGAGATGGACGGTGTTGCGCTCCCCGCCCATCACGCCGGTCGCGGGCGAGACGTCGTTGGCGACGATGAGGTCGCAGCCCTTGCGGGCGAGCTTCTGCCGGGCATGTTCGACCACGTTCTCCGTCTCGGCCGCGAAGCCCACGACCAGCGGCGGCCGTCCCTCGGTCCGCTGCGCGATCGTGGCCAGGATGTCGGGGTTGAGGGCGAGCTGCAGCGGGGGCGGCGCGCCGCCGTCCTTCTTCAGCTTCTGCCCGGCCTCGGTCTCCGTGCGCCAATCCGCGACCGCCGCGGCGAAGACCGCGATATCGGCGGGCAGAGCCGCCTCGACGGCGGCCAGCATCTCGCGCGCCGTCTCGACACGGATAGTCCTCACCCCCGGAGGGTCGGACAGCGACACGGGACCGGAGACGAGCGTCACCTCGGCGCCGGCGGCGGCCGCCGCGGCCGCGATGGCGTGGCCCTGGCGGCCGGAGGAACGGTTCGCGATGTAGCGGACGGGGTCGATCGGCTCGTGCGTCGGGCCTGAGGTCACGAGCACGCGCAGGCCGGCGAGTTCTCCTCCCCCTGAGGGGGAGGTGGTGGGCGCGGAGCGCCCGACGGAGGGGGACGATGTCCCCACCCCGGTTCGCGCCTCCGGCGCGACTCGGCCCTCCCCTCCGGGGAGGGACAGGAGCCGCTCCGCCGCATCTGCGATCTCGGTCGGCTCCGCCATGCGGCCGGGACCGAACTCGGCCTCGGCCATCGCGCCCTCGTTCGGACCGACGACCTGGACGCCGTCCGCCCGGAGCGTCGCGAGGTTCCGCTGCGTCGCCGGATGCTGCCACATCCTGACGTTCATGGCGGGCGCGATCAGGATCGGGAGGGTCGTGGCCAGCAGCACCGTCGAGGCGAGGTCGTCGGCGACGCCGGCCGACATCTTGCTCATCAGGTTCGCGGTTGCGGGCGCGATCACGACCGCATCGGCATCGCGCGCGAGCCTGATATGGCCGATATCCGCCTCGTCCTCACGGTCGAAAAGGTCCGTATGCGCGCGCTGGCCGGACAGAGCCGCGGCGGCGAGCGGGGTCACGAATTGCTGCGCTCCCGCCGTGAGGATGCAGCGAACCGACGCGCCGCGCTCGCGCAGCCGACGGATGAGGTCGAGCGACTTGTAGGCCGCGATGCCGCCGCCGATGACGAGGAGGATGCGCCGGCCCTGCATGGAAGAACCCTACAGCCCAGCGAAGCCGAAGAGGAGGAGCAGCACCACCACCCATATGCCGAGCGCGATGAAGGCGAGGTTGCGGGTCGGCCGCGGGCCGATGGTCGTGACGCGCACCGGCGCAAGGCCGAGCCCTTCGTCGGCGACCCGCTCGAGCTTGGTCAGGAGGCGCTCGACGCGCTGCGCCATCTCGGGCAGGTCGGACGCGACCTTGGCCAGCGTCCAGAGCCCGCGCCCGGCCTCCTCGGCCCGGCCGATGGGGCCGAGATTGCGTTCGATCCAGTCGCGCACCACGGGCTCGGAGATCGCCCAGATATTCAGATGCGGGTCGAGGCCCCGAGCCACGCCCTCGACCACCACCATGGTCTTCTGGAGCATGACGAGCTCCGGCCGGGTCGCCATGTCGAAGAGCGAGGTGATCTCGAAGAGCAGCGTCAGGAGCTTCGCCATCGAGATCTCGCTGGCGCGGCGGTTGTGGATCGGCTCGCCGATCGCCCGGATGGCCTGGGCGAAATCCTCCACCGAATGGTGGGCGGGGACGTAGCCCGCCTCGAAATGCACCTCGGCGACGCGCCGGTAGTCGCGACGGATGAAGCCGAGCAGGATCTCGGCCAGGAAGCGCCGCTCCTTGAGGCCGAGCCGGCCCATGATGCCGGTATCGACCGCGACGAGCCGTCCCTCCGCATCCACCATCAGGTTCCCGGGATGCATGTCGGCATGGAAGAAGCCGTCCCGGATGGCCTGTCGCAGGAAGGACTGGATGACCGTCCGGGCGAGGGCCGGACGGTCGTGGCCGGCGGCGTCGATAGCGTCGAGCCTGTGCAGCGGGATGCCGTCGATCCACTCGGTCGTGAGGACGTCGCGCTGCGTGAGGTCCCAGTCCGGCCGGGGCACGCGGAAGCCCGGGTCCTCGGCGGTGTTGTCGGCGAGTTCCGACAGAGCGGCCGCCTCGAGCCGCAGGTCGATCTCGACCGCCACGGAGCGGGCGAGCGTCTCGACGATGTCCTGCGGCCGGAGCCGGCGCGCCTCGGGCAGGGTGCGCTCGGCGAGCTTCGCGGCGAAGCGCATCGCCTGCAGGTCCTTGTGGAACCGCTCGCGCACGCCGGGGCGGACGACCTTCACGGCGACCGTGCGGCCGTCGTGCAGCACCGCCCGATGCACCTGCGCGATGGAGGCAGCCGCGACCGGCTCGCTGAGGCTCGCGAAGAGCTCCGCGATCGGCCGCGCGGTCGCGAGCTCGATCGCGGCGATCGCCTCCGCCTTCGGGAAGGCCGGCATGCGGTCCTGCAGGCTTTCGAGGTCCCGCGCGACCTCGACGCCGACGATGTCCGGACGGGTCGCCAGGAACTGCCCGAACTTCACATAGGAGGGGCCGAGCCGCGTCAGCGCCGAGGAGAGGCGCGCCGCCCCGCCGCCGACACGCTGCTTCTCGATCAGCCGTGCGAAGCCCAGGGCGAGCCGGGCCCCCGGCGGCAGCACGCTCGCGTCGATGAGCGAGAGCGCGCCCTCTCGCGCCAGCACATAGCCGGCGCGCAGGTTGCGGGCGAGATGCGCGACGGCGCCGATCACGCTCAGAATTTCCAGCCCGAGTGGATCGCGACGATGCCGCCGGAGAGCGGCCGGCAGGTCACCCGGCGGAAGCCGGCCTCCTCGATCATGCGCGCGAAGGCGCCCGGGGCCGGGAAGCGGCGGATCGACTCGACGAGGTACTGGTACGAGTCGCGGTCCTTCGCGACGAGTTCGCCGATCTTCGGGATCACGTTGAACGAATAGGCGTCGTAGAGGCGGTCGAGCCCGGGAACGTCGACCTTGGAGAACTCGAGGCAGAGAAAGCGGCTGCCCGGCTTCAGCACCCGATGCGCCTCCCGCAATGCGAGTTCGATCCGGGGCACGTTCCGGATGCCGAAGGCGATCGTGTAGCCGTCATAGACCGCATCCCCGAACGGCAGCGCCTGGGCATCGGCCTCCACGAATTCGAGCCGGGAGAGCCCTCTCGTCTCGGCGCGCTCGCGCCCGACCGCGAGCATGTCCGGGTTGATGTCCGCGACCGTCACCCGGGTCCGCTCGCCGCCGGCCTCGGCGACGCGGAACGCGACGTCGCCCGTGCCCCCGGCGACGTCGAGATGGCGGAACGGCCGCGTGCGCGGCGGCCTCAGCATCGAGACGAGGGTCGACTTCCAGGCGCGATGCAGACCGGCCGACATGAGGTCGTTCATCAGGTCGTAGCGCCGTGCCACGGACCTGAAGACCTCGTTGACCCGTCCCTGCTTCTCCGCGAGCGGGACGGTCTCGAAGCCGAAATGGGTCTCGCCGCCCCGCGGGCTGTCCAAGCTGTCCTGCATCTTCCCCGGCCTTCGCCCTGCACATAGCGAAAGCCGCACCTGCCCGCTATCTGAGCTCCGTCTTTAGGTTATCCGGGCAGGCGGGACGAGACGCCGCCCGTGGGTCGACAGGTCGCAATGCCCGAGCTTCCAGAGGTCGAGACGGTGAGGCGCGGCCTGGAGCCGGTGCTGGTCGGACGCCGGCTGGTCCGGGTGGAGCAGCGCCGGCCCGATCTGCGCTTCCGCTTCCCGGAGCGTTTCGCCGAGCGGCTCGAAGGAACCAGCGTGGAGGCCCTGCGCCGGCGGGCGAAGTACCTGCTGGCGGATCTTTCGTCCGGAGAGGTGCTGGTCATGCATCTCGGCATGAGCGGCCGGTTCCGCGTCGAGACGGGACGCGAGGCGGCGGAGCCGGGGGCCTTCTATTACGATTCGCCGCCCGCCCCGGCCCATGACCACGTCGTGTTCTGGCTCTCGGACGGAGCGCGCGTCACCTACAACGACGCGCGGCGCTTCGGCTTCATGAGCCTCTATGACGGCGCGACGATCGAGGCCTCGCCGCCCTTCGCCGGGATGGGGATCGAGCCGCTCGGGACGGAGCTGTCCGGAGACGCGCTCGCGGATCTGTTCCGCGGCAAGCGGACGCCGCTGAAGGCCGCGCTCCTGGACCAGCGGCTCGTGGCGGGCCTCGGCAACATCTATGTGTGCGAGGCCCTGTTCCGGGCACGGCTTTCGCCGGAGGCGCCGGCCGGCTCGCTGGTCACCGCGAGCGGGCGGCCGAAGGCCAAGGCGCATGCCCTGAGCGAGGCGATCAAGGCGGTGCTGGAGGAGGCCGTCGCGCATGGCGGCTCGACGCTGCGCGACCATGCGCAAGTCGACGGGACGGCGGGCGCGATGCAGGAGCGCTTCCGGGTCTATGACCGGGAGGGCGAGCCCTGCATGACGCCCGGCTGCCGGGGGGTCATCGGCCGGATCGTCCAGTCCGGCCGCTCGACCTTCCACTGCCCCCTCTGCCAGCGGTGAACGGCGGTGTTCGAGGCGCGGACCATCAGCGTCGCGATCTGTGCCGGGATTGGTGCGAGCTCTATGAGCGCCTCTGGCGGCCTGAGGCGTTTCCGGAATGGGCGTCGGGCCTCAGCGAGGCTGGCCTGGAGCAGGACGGCGAGGTCTGGCGGGCAAGGGGCCCGGAAGGTCCGGTCACGATCCGCTTCACGGGGCACAATCCCTTCGGGATCATGGACCATTGGGTGGAGCTGGGCGGGGGCCGCGAGGTCTATGTTCCGCTCCGGGTGATCCGGAATGGGGAAGGCTGCCTCGTGACCCTGACGCTGTTCCGGTGGCCCGAGATGTCGGAGGACAGCTTCGCCGCTGACGCGGCCTGGATCGAACGCGACCTGCAGACGTTGAAGAAGCTGGCCGAGGAGAGCCGCCCCTAGCCTCCGCCGCCCTCGTCCCGCTCCGGAAGGCCGAATTCCTTGCGGAGGGCGTCCAGGCCCTGCTGGGACGACATCTCGCGGCGCTGGAGCTGATGCACGAGCCCGGCGAATTGCGGTGGCACGGCTTCGTCGCCCAGAAAGGCGGGTTTCTCGGCCTCCACCCGCAGCTCGGATCTCAGCTTGCGGCCGAGATGCTCCCGGACCTGGCGCGAGAGTGCCTTCTCGTGCTCTTCGCGGCCGTAGGCCTCGCCGCCGTCTTTCGCTTCCGACATCGTCACGTCTCCTCCCCTCCAACGTGCGAAGCGGTGCAGAGTTCGCGAGCGGCGGGCACGATCACGTTCGTGTCAGCAGATTTCACATTCCGGCCGCTTTGACGTCGCGCCCTTGCCAAAGCGCGGCAGCAGAAACGGGTCGTTGCCTCGACGGCCCGGCTCCCGGCCGTGCTTTGTCAGCCCCCAGCCAACGCGGCCGGGGCCGGGCCAGAGAAGGTCGAGACATCAGGGCCGCCCCTCGGGGCGGCCCTTTCCGTTCCGGCCTCAGCCGGAGAGCCCGAGGGCCTGCCGCACACGCCGGTCGTGGCCGTAGATGTCCTCGAAGGACCTGAGCTCGCCCATCTCGTCCACCGCGAGCGTGAAATAGGTCAGGTGGACGGGAAGCTTCCGCGGCAGGAAGATCGTGCGCTCGCCCCGGCCGATGAGCTTCTTCAGCCGCGCCTCCGACCATTCGTGCCCGAGCACGAAATCGGCCAGGAGGAACGGGTTCTCCACCCGGATGCAGCCGTGGCTATAGGCCCGCCGCGTCGTCGAGAACAGCCGCCGGTTGGGCGTATCGTGCAGATAGACCGCGTGGCCGTTCGGGAACATGAACTTGATGAAGCCGAGCGCATTGCGCTCGCCCGGCGGCTGGCGGATCGAGATCGCATTGCCGCGCCGGACGACCTTGTAGCCCTGGCGCTCGGCATAGCCCGGATCCTCGGCTAGCTTCGGCAGGAACTCCTTCTTCAGGATGGACGGCGGTACGTACCAGGACGGGTTCACGACGGCGTATTCCATCAGCCCGGAAAACACCGGGGACGCCGATTCCGGCTTGCCGACGATGACGCGGGTCTCGTGCGCGACGCGCTCGCCCTCGAACAGCCGCAGCCGGTATTCGGGGATGTTCACCGCCACGTACCGGTCGCCGAGCTCGGACGGAAGCCAGCGCCAGCGCTCCATGTTGGCGACGAGGTCGCCCTCGAGCCGCGGGCTCGCATAGACACCGGAGGCACGCGCCACCGGGGCGTCGTGCAGGACGGCGATCGCCTGGGTCGTAAGCTCGATTCCGGGCTTCCGCCGCACCATGGGAACCGTCGCGGGACGGTTGACCCTGTATTCGGCGAGCTTCCGCCTGAGCGCGGCATAGCCCGGATGGCGCGGGTTATAGGCCTCCAGCGCGGCATCCGGGTCGTCGGCCGCCGCGAGGGCGGCGAGGACCTGGTCCGCCGTCGGCAGGTCGAGCTTCGGGGTGAGCAGAGAGGAGAGCCGCGTCGGGTTGATGCGGCCGCCACGGGCGTCGCGCGCGTAGAGCGCAGCGGCCGCCGACAGCTTCAGCTCGGCCTCGGCGAGTTCCGGCGGCGAGCGCCGCGCGGCGCCGGGACCCATCGCGGGCGGGACGTAATCCGCCGGATCGAGCCCGTCCTCCGCCGCCAGTCCGAGCCGGCGGATCACCGCCTGCCCCGCCGCGCTCCAACCCTCACCCGCCAGCCAGAGCGGCCGGTGCTGCCGCGCGGCGTAGAAGGCCGCCACGGCCTCCCGATCGGCCTTCGGCAGGCGCTGCGGCCATGCGCCCTTCCCGTCGGCGAGCCTCGCTTCGAGAGCACCGCTGACCATGTCCGCCGCTGTGACGACGACCTGCGCCTCGGCCGGGAGCGGAACCGCGACGGCCCCGAGGCTCCCGGTCCTCACCGGTTCCGGCCGGCCGAATGCCTCGGCGACGGGCGGAACGGCCGGCAGGTCCGGCGGCGGCAGGTCGGCCAGGATCGCGGGCGCGGGCTCGTCCGCGCTCCCGCGCAGCTCCGGCCGAGCAGGCTCCTCGGGCAGCGGAAGGCCGAGGAGATCCGGGCCTGGCTCGGTCGCGAAGACCGGCGCCGCCGCCGCGAGCCAGAGCCCCACCAGCAAAGCGGCCTCGCGCCGTCGTCCCATGCCCTACGCCCTCACGCCCCGACCGAAGCCTGGCCTTGTTCCCGGCGGTCCGAGCGTGCGCAAGCGCACGAAGGACACAGTGCCCGGTCAGGCCGCTTCCTCGTCGAAGCCCTCGTCTAACCCGAATTCCTTCAATTTTCGGTACAGGGTGGACCGTCCGATCCCGAGCCGGCGCGACACCTCCGACATCCGCCCCCGATAATGGGCGAGCGCGAAGCGGATGATCTCCGCCTCGAAATACTCCAGCTTCTTCACGTCCCCGACCTCGTCCACGAGCGAGGTCGCGTGCGGGTCGCGGATCTCCACGCGCACGATCTCCTTCTCCACCGGGGCCCCCGCTTCGCGGACGGGCGCAGGCGGGATGCGGACGTCGAAGCCGTCGACCTGGTTGGCGATCTGCGGGAACTCGGCGAGCGTGAGCTCGTCCCCGTCCGCCAGCACCACGGCACGGAACATGGCGTTCTCCAGCTGGCGGACATTGCCGGGCCAACCGTAGCTGGAGAGGAGCGACATGGCCTCCGCCGAGATGCCGCGCAGGCGCTTTCCCTCCTCGGCCGCGAACCGCGCCAGGAAGGAGCGCGCGAGTTCCGGGATGTCCTCCCGCCGGTTGCGCAGCGGCGGGATGGTCATCGGGAAGACGTTCAGCCGGTAGTAGAGGTCCTCCCGGAAGCGACCCTCCTTGACCATGTCGAGGAGCGAGCGGTTGGTGGCCGAGATCAGCCGGATGTCGACCCGCACCGAGCGCTTGCCGCCGACGGGGTCGACCTCGCCTTCCTGGATGGCGCGCAGCAGCTTCACCTGCGCGTTCGGAGGCAGCTCGCCGATCTCGTCGAGGAAGAGCGTCCCGCCATTCGCCTCGACGAACTTGCCCTGGTGGCGCTCGGTCGCTCCGGTGAAGGCGCCCTTCTCGTGCCCGAAGAGGGTCGATTCGACGAGGTTCTCGGGGATCGCGCCGCAATTGACGGTGATGAAGGGCTTCCCCTTGCGGTCGCCGGACCCCTGGATGGCACGGGCGAGAACCTCCTTGCCGACCCCGGATTCGCCTTCGATCAGGACGGGGATGTTCGACTTGGCGGCGCGCTCGGCGAGGCGCAGCACCCGGGTCATGTCGGGCGAGCGGGTGGCGAGGTCGCGGAAGCCGAGCGTGCCGTCCGCGCGCCGCTTCATGCGCCGCACCTCGTCCTCCAGCGAGCCGAGGCGGAGCGCGTTCTTGATCGAGACGCCGAGGCGTTCCGCGCCGACCGGCTTCACGACGAAGTCGATCGCGCCCGCCCGCATCGCGTTCACCACCGTCTCGATGGAGCCATGCGCGGTCTGCACGATGACCGGGACCTCGATGCGCGATTCGCGCATCGCCGCGAGTACGCCGAACCCGTCGAGCCCCGGCATGACGAGGTCGAGGATCACGAGGTCGGCCGCCTCGCCGGCCCGCAGGATGGCCAGCGCCGCATCGCCACTCTCCGCCAGCGCCGTGCCGTAGCCGAGGCGGCGCACGGTCGCCTCCAACAGGCGGCGCTGGACGGGATCGTCGTCGACGATGAGGACGTTCTGGGACATGCGTCTGGGAAGGCTGCGACAGGGTGGGATCGGGCCGGCATGGTCGGCCCGAAGTGTAAAGTCCGGCTTAAGGTTACGGCTTTCCTCCGTTGATCGGCGGGGCGGGCGCACGATATTGGAACAGTTCCACGACCGTCAGGATTGCCGTCGCGATGTCCGCCCTCGCCTTCCGCGAGCACGCCCGCTCGAGTGCCCTCCTCGCCTCCGCCCCCCCGGAGCAGGCGGAGCTTGGGGCGCTGCCGGAATGGGATCTCTCGCACCTCTATCCGGGCATCGGCAGCGAGGCGTTCCGGGCCGACCTGGCCTGGGCGGAGGGCGAGTGCCGCACCTTCGCCGAGACCTACCGGGGACGGCTCGACGAGCTGGCCCGCTCCGGCGGCCTGGCCGAGGCGGTGAAGCGCTACGAGGCGATCGAGGACCGGCTCGGGCGGCTCATGTCCTATGCGGGCCTCGTTTATTCCGGCGACACGACCGATCCGGCGCGCGCGAAGTTCTACGGCGATACCCAGGAGCGGCTGACGGCCGCCTCCAGCGATCTCCTGTTCTTCACGCTCGAGCTGAACCGGATCGACGACGCCGTGCTCGATGCCGCCATGGCCGATCCGGCGCTCGGCCATTACCGCCCCTGGATCGAGGACCTCCGCAAGGACAAGCCTTACCAGCTGGAGGACCGGATCGAGCAGCTCTTCCACGAGAAGTCCGTCACCGGCCGAGGCGCCTGGAACCGTCTATTCGACGAGACGCTCGCCTCGCTCCGCTTCAAGGTGCGGGGCGATGAGCTGACGCTCGAGCCGACGCTGAACAAGCTGCAGGACCGCGACGGGGAAGTGCGCCGTGAGGCGGCCAATGCGCTGGCCGAGGTCTTCAGGGCGAACCTGCGGGTCTTCACCCTCATAACCAACACGCTCGCCAAGGACAAGGAGATCTCCGACCGCTGGCGCGGCTTCGAGGACGTGGCCGATTCGCGCCACCTCGCGAACCGGGTCGAGCGCGAGGTCGTGGATGCGCTCGTCCAGGCCGTCACCGACGCCTATCCGCGGCTCTCGCACCGCTACTACCGGCTCAAGGCGCGCTGGTTCGGCCGGGACGTGCTCGATTTCTGGGACCGCAACGCTCCCCTGCCCAAGGTCGAGCAGCGGCCGATCCCGTGGGGCGAGGCGCGCGACACGGTGCTTGCGGCCTATGCGGATTTCGCCCCGAAGATGGCGGACATCGCCCGCCGCTTCTTCGACGAAAGCTGGATCGACGCGCCCGTCCGCCCCGGCAAGGCGCCCGGGGCCTTCGCGCATCCGACCGTGCCCTCGGCGCATCCCTATGTGCTCCTGAACTATCAGGGCAAGCCGCGCGACGTGATGACCCTCGCGCACGAGCTCGGCCACGGCGTGCACCAGGTGCTCGCCGCCCCGAACGGCGCCCTCATGGCGCCGACGCCCCTGACGCTCGCAGAGACGGCGAGCGTCTTCGGCGAGATGCTGACCTTCCGGCGTCTCCTCGACCGCACGACCGATCGGGAGCAGCGCCGGGCGATGCTCGCCCAGAAGGTCGAGGACATGATCAACACGGTCGTGCGCCAGATCGCCTTCTATTCCTTCGAGCGGAAGCTCCATACGGAGCGTCGCAGGGGCGAGCTGACCGCGGACCAGCTCGGCGAGCTCTGGATGTCGGTCCAGGGCGAGAGCCTCGGGCCGTCGATCCGGCTCGGCCCTGGATACGAGACCTACTGGACCTACATCCCGCACTTCATCCACTCGCCGTTCTACGTCTATGCCTATGCGTTCGGCGACTGCCTCGTGAACTCGCTCTACGGCGTGTACCAGCGCGCCAGCGACGGTTTCGTCGAGAGATATTTCGCGCTGCTCTCGGCTGGCGGCAGCAAGCCCTATGCCGAGCTCCTGCAGCCATTCGGGCTCGACGCGAAGGATCCCGGCTTCTGGCAGATCGGCCTGTCCATGATCGAGAGCCTCATCGCCGAGTTGGAAAGCATGGAATAGTCGGGCCGGCCATGCGCGACTGCGCCATTAACCATATCTTCGGCGAATAGAGCCGGGATTACTGGCTTCGGTTCATGGATTGACAACAGCTCCCGTCGCAGATGACGCTGGGAGCTGTAGAATGAGCGGGTCGGTAGACTGCATTCCGCTTCGGGGGCGGATCTGGGCATGAGCCACGCCGGAATCGTGCTCGATGCCCGCAGCGCGCTCTCGCCGGCCGCTTCGCTCCGCGCGCGGCTGAGACGGGCAGGCGCGAACCGGGACGGACGCGCGGGTGCGCAGGTCCTGGCCGCGCGGCTCCTCGGCGCCGCCCTCGCCTATGCGGCCCAGATCCTCGCCGCCCGCTATCTCGGCCGGGAGGGCTTCGGCGTCTATGCCCTCGCCCTCGTCTGGCTGACCGTCCTCGGTCATCTCTCGGTCGGCGGCACGAACCAGGCTCTCTGCCGCTACGTCGCGCAGGCGCTCGCGACAGGCGACCACGCGATCGTTCGGGGGTTTGTCCGTTTCGGGATCGTCTTCGCGCTCGCGGCGGGCGCCTGTATCGGTCTGGCCGCGATCTCGGTCGTCGCCCTCGTTCCCGGCCTCGTGGACAGCATCTATGTCCTGCCGCTCGCGATCGGCTTCCTGGCGGTCCCGCTCCTGGCGATCCAGGACAACCTGGAGGCCGTTGCGCGCGCGCTCGGCCGGCCGCTTCTCGGGATCGGACCAGCCTATGTCGTACGGCAGGGCGCGTCCGTCCTGGTCTTTGCCGGCCTGGCGCTCTCGCCCGTGGTGCCGAGCCCCGGCATCGCGCTGATCGGTGCCGCTGCGGCTCTCCTGGTCGGCATCGCGGTTCAAGTCGTCCTCCTGAGGGCTGCCCTGCGGCAGGCGGTCCCCGCCGGGAAGCCCCGCTACGAGCTTCGGGTCTGGCTCCGAACCGCCCTGCCCATCGCGCTCGTCGACACGACCGAGTTGCTGCTCCTCAATGCCGACCTGCTGGTGGTCGGCCTGTTCTTGCCGCCGGAATCCGTTGCCATCTACTTTGCCGCCACCCGGATCGCGCAGATTCTGGAATATGTCCGCTATTCCGGCTCGGCCGCCACGGCCCAGCGTTTCGCGGCCCTCGACGCCATGGGACGGCGGGCCGACCTTCACCGCCTGATCGCGCTCGTCACGGTCGCGACCTCGGGACTCACCCTCGCGGGCGCGGTCGCGCTCTCGGCTGCCGCTCCGTTCCTGCTCGGCCTCTTCGGGCCGGACTTCACGCCGGCCGCCTACCTCGTTCCGATCCTGGCTGCCGGCATGGTGGTCGCATGCCTCGCCGGACCGGGCGAGGACGTCCTGACCATGCTGGGCCAGGAGCGCGTCTGCGCCCTGAGCTTCGCCCTGGCGCTCGTGCTCAATCTGGGGCTGCTCGTCATGCTGATCCCCGCCTTCGGTCTCGCGGGCGCGGCGGCCGCGAGCGCGGCCACCATGGCCTGCCGCTCGCTGATGCTGGCGGCCTATGCCTATCAACGGCTCGGCATCATCCTTCCTCTCGGCCTCTCGTCGAGGCAGGCACATGCCTGAGGCGGCGCGCGTGGTCGCGCGGATTCTCGCGCAGCAGGACCTGCAGGCGCTCGGCCCGGCCTGGGACAGGCTTGCCGCGAACGCGATCGAGGAGAATCCGTTCTACAGCCGGCCCTATATCCGCGCCGGGCTGGAGCATCTGGGGGAGAGCGGCACGCGTATCCTCTGCGCCTTCCGGTGCGAGGCCTCGGGCGCCGAGCGTCTCGTGGGGCTCCTGCCGCTCCAAAGAACCTGGTTCCGCTACGGTCTGCCCTGGGCAGTCGAGCTCGGCGCGCAGAACCTGTTCCAGCCGAGCGGAACGCCGCTGATCGATCGGGACCATGCAGCCGCAACGCTGGATGCGCTGCTGTCCGCCCGCGCGGGGCTGTCCGGGCTCGCGGGCCGCGTATTGCTGCCCAACATTCGCGTGAACGGCCCCGTCGCGTCCCTCGCTCGGAACCGGGCGGCCGCGACGGGGTCCCGGGCGGAGTTCGTCGGCAGCCTTGCGCGACCCGTCCTGCGGCGCAGCGACGAGACATCCGAGGCCTATCTTGCACGAAGCGTCGCGCCGAAGCGGCTGCGCGAACTGCGCCGGACGCAGCGCCGGTTGTCCGAACAAGGCTCCGTCGCCTACCGGCACGCGACCGAGCCGAACGAGGTCCGCGCCGCTCTGGAGGACTTTCTCCGCATCGAGCAATCCGGCTGGAAGGGCGAGGCGGGCACCGCCTTTCTCTCGCAGCCCGGGACGGCCGCCTTCGCCCGGGCCGCGTTCGGCGGTCAGGTCGGAGGCGCGCCGATCGCCTCGGCCGACGTCCTCTCCCTCGACGGGAAGGCGATCGCGGTCTCCCTGAACCTGCAGACGGGGCGAACCTCGTTCGCGATCAAATGCGCCTATGACGAGAGCCTGCGCCGGTTCAGCCCCGGGCTCGTGCTCGAACTGCTCGTCATCGAGCATCTGTTCGCCAGCCGCTTCGCAGACGAGATGGATTCCTGCGTGACGCAGGCCGGTCACGTCATCCAGGATCTCTGGGACGGGACCGTGGAGACGGGCACGCTGGCCTTCAGCGCGCCCGGCGCGCCTTTCGGCTTCACGCTGGCCGGGCTCGATCTTGCAGGCGCGGAGCGGAACAGGCTCCGCCTCCGGTCGGAGGCCAAGGCACGCTACCTCGCCGCCCGCGAGACGGTCCGGGGGATGCAGGCCTTGTTGAAAGGCGGCGAAGATGCCAGGGCCGCCATGGCCCGCAGGCAGCTCGGCGCAACCTCCCGGAAGGCCATGGTGACCTTCAACACGGCGCAGCCGAACGGCGAATTGGCAGCCTTGCTCGCGGCCATGGTCTGAGGCCCCGGGCTGAGCTCCTACGCATCCCGCAAGGTCGCCGTCATCGGCGCCGGGCCGGCCGGCCTCATCGCGGCCGAGACGCTCGCCCGGGCGGGCATGGGCGTGACCGTGTTCGACCGGATGCCGTCGGTCGGCCGCAAGCTCCTGATTGCCGGTCGCGGCGGGCTGAACCTCACTCATGGCGAGCCCTTCGAGCGGTTCGTCGCCCGCTATGCCGAGGCGGCCGGGCGGCTCCGGCCGGCCCTGGAGGCCTTTCCGCCGGAGCGGCTGCGCGCCTGGGCGGACGGGCTCGGGGCGGAGACCTTCATCGGCTCGAGCGGGCGCGTCTTCCCGCGGGCCTGGAAGGCGTCGCCCCTGCTTCGGGCCTGGCTGCGGCGGCTGGACGACCTCGGCGTGGAGTTCCGCCTCCGGCACCGTTGGACGGGCTTCGGCCCGGCAGGCGAGCTGCGGTTCGAAACGCCGGCCGGACCGGCCTCGATCCGGCCTGATGCGGCCATCCTGGCGCTTGGCGGCGGGAGCTGGCCGCGGCTGGGATCGGACGGTGGCTGGGTGAGCATCCTGCAACAGGCGGGCGTGCGCATCCGCGATCTCGTCCCGGCCAATGCCGGCCTGCGCGTCGCCTGGTCCGACCGCTTCCTCGCCCGGTTCGAGGGCGCGCCGCTCAAGCGCATCGCGCTGGCTCATGGAGGTCGGGATATCCGCGGCGAGGCGAATGTCACGAAGGCCGGGCTGGAAGGCGGCGCCGTCTATGCGGTCGCGGGATCGGTCAGGGATGCGGTCGCGCAGGACGGCGAGGCGACGTTGCGTGTCGACCTCCGCCCGGACCTGCCGGCCGACGCCCTCGCGAAGGCTCTGTCCCGCGAGCGCGGAAAGCAGTCGATGGCCAGTTTCCTGCGCAAGGCGGCGGGGCTCCCGCCGGCCGCGATCGGCCTCATGCGCGAGGGATACGGCCCGGCGCTCGCCGCGGACCCGCCAGGGCTCGCGGCGGCCATCAAGGCCGTTCCGCTTCGGGTCGTCGGCACGGACAGCCTCGACCGCGCGATCTCCTCCGCCGGCGGCATCCTGCTGGACGAGATCGACGAGCATTTCATGCTGAAGCGCCTCCCCGGCATCTTCGCAGCCGGAGAGATGCTGGACTGGGAGGCGCCGACGGGCGGCTATCTCCTCCAGGCCTGTTTCGCGACCGGCGTTGCGGCGGCCGAGGGGGTGCTTCGCTGGGGGCGGGAGGCCGGCCCAGCTCAATCGACCGGGACGGCGTGATCCCTGATCCAAGCCGCAAGTTCGTCCTCGCCCAGCTCTCCCGCGGCCAGGGCCAGAACGGTGGCGATCGCCTCCGGCTGGTCCACGTCGAGAACCATCCCGTTCAGGTCCAGGCAGAGGCCGATCCCAAGGAAGGCGGCGCGCTTGTTTCCGTCGATGAAGGGATGGTTGTTCGCCAACCTATAGCCGTAGCTGGCGGCGAACGCGGCGAGGTCCGGCTCGCCGTAAGCGGCCAGGTTCTGGGGACGCGCGAGCGACGAGTCGAGCAGACCCTCGTCCCGTAATCCGGACGAGCCGCCGTGCTCGGCGAGGCTGATGTTATGAAGCAGGAGGAGAGCCTTCTTCTCGATCCAGACGATCGCGCGCACGAGACGCGATCACTTCGCAAGCGCCCGGAACGTGTCCCGGTAGCGGCGCATGAAGCGCTTCCCCGCCTCCACTTGCTCGGTAATCTTCGGATCGTAGGGCGTCAGCAGGAACCCGTCCGGAGCCTCGACCAGATAGAGAAGATCCCCGCGCCCGACATTGAGCTTCGCCAGGATCTCCTTCCCGAGGACGATCCCGTGCGAGTTGCCGATAGCGACCACCTTTGCGGCAGGGGCAGCCTGGACTGGGCCGCTCGCCAGGTCCTTGTCGTGAGCCGTCATGAGCGCCTCCGGTTCGTACAAGCGTTATAACTCTACTTGTCCGCCTCTCCAAGAACCGTGGGCGCCGTAGCATCCGGCGCCGGGCGACCCATATGAGGAGCCCGTCTTCTCGAGTCTCTCCCCCGCATGTCAGATCGCGAAGCGAACCGTTTCTCCGCCCGTGCCGCGCGCTATGCGCGGGTGGGAGCGAATGTCGGCGGGGTGGCGGCGCGCATCGCCGGGCAGCGCCTGCTCGGTCGCGACGGCGCCGACGCCTCGAACGCGGCCGCGCTCGCCTCCGCCCTCGGCGGCCTGAAGGGCCCGATCATGAAGGTGGCGCAGCTGCTCGCCACCGTCCCGGACCTGGTTCCGCCCGAATACGCGGCCGAGCTGTCGAAGCTGCAAAGCGAGGCGCCCCCGATGGGCGCGGCCTTCGTGAACCGCCGCATGATGAGCGAGCTCGGACCCGACTGGCGCAGCCGCTTCGGCTCCTTCGACCTGAAGCCCGCGGCGGCCGCCTCGCTCGGCCAGGTGCACCGCGCCACCACACATGAGGGCCGGGCGCTTGCCTGCAAGCTCCAGTATCCGGACATGCAGTCGGCCGTCGAAGCCGACCTCAGGCAGCTCGGGCTCGTCTTCGCGCTGCATCGGCGCATGGATGCCGCCATCGACACGCGCGAGATCGCCAAGGAGATCGGGGCGCGCGTGCGCGAGGAGCTCGACTACACGCACGAGGCCAAGAACGCCGCCATCTACCGCGAGGCGCTGGACGGCATCGGCGAGGTGCGCGTCCCGGAGGTGTTCCCCGAGCTCTCGACCCGCCGCCTCCTGACCCTCGGCTGGCTGGACGGCGCGAAGATCCTCACCTTCAAGGACGCCCCGGTCGAGATCCGCAACCGCCTCGCGATCGCGATGTTCAAGGCCTGGTGGCACCCCGTCGCCGATCTCGGAATCATCCATGGCGACCCGCATCTGGGGAACTACACGGTGTTCTCCGAGGGCGGCGAGCCCGCCGGCATCAACCTTCTCGATTACGGCTGCGTCCGCATCTTCCCGCCGCGCTTCCTGGCGGGCGTGGTGGACCTCTATCTCGGACTCCTGCACGACGACCGCGCCCGCATGGTCCATGCCTACGAGACCTGGGGCTTCCGCCGGCTTACTCCCGATCTGATCGACACGCTGAACATCTGGGCCCGCTTCATCTACGGGCCGTTGCTCGAGGATCGCGTCCGCACCATTGCGGACGGCGTGAAGCCGTCCGAATACGGACGCCGCGAAGCGTATCGGGTCCACATGGCGCTGCGCGAGAAGGGGCCCGTGACGGTGCCGCGCGAATTCGTGTTCATGGACCGCGCGGCGGTCGGGCTCGGCGCGGTGTTCCTGCACCTCAACGCCGAGCTGAACTTCCACCGCCTGTTCCAGTCGGAGATCGAGGGCTTCGCGATCGAGACGCTCGCCGCACGCCAGAAGGCCGCCCTCGAGCGCGTCGGGCTCCCCGCCGCCGCCTGACGGGAGCCGGCACGCCACGATTGCGGCGTCCCGGACCTTCGGCTACGAGACGGGCCAGGGTCGTTGAAGAGGAAGACGATGGCGGAGACCGGCAACGCCGAGCGGCTGTACAGCCCGGACATGGACGCGCGGGCGCACGAGGCCACCTACAACGCCTTCACGCATTTCACGGCGGTCGGGACCGTCTTCGCCGCGTCGATCGTGACGGCGCTTGCGGTCGGCGGGGTCAAGGGCGGCTGGGTCTCGGCGATCGTCATGATCGTGCTCGCCCATGTCGCGGCCGCGGTCGGCCTGTTCTCGACATCGCTGTCGTGGCGTCCCGGAGCGGTCGTGATGGCGATCCTCCTGCTCATGCTTCTCCTCTACTGACCGCCTTAAGGCCTTAAGGGCTCCGGTCAGCCCGCCGACAAAGACGAAGGGGACGGAAATGCGGATCGCTGTCCTGTCCGACGCGCCGTCGGAGACGCGCGTTGCGGCGGTGCCCGAGACGGTGAAGAAATATCTCGGCCTCGGGGCGAGCGTCGTCGTCCAGGCCGGTGCCGGCACCGCGGCCGGCGTCCCGGATGCCGAGTTCGAGGCGGCGGGTGCCGGCATCGCGCCCGACGCGGCGTCCGCGGCGCGCGAGGCCGACATCGTCCTGAAGGTCCGCCGTCCGAGCCCGGCGGAGCTCGCCGCCTGCAAGCCGGGCGCGCTCGTCATCGCGATCATGGACCCGCACGGCAACGAGGCGGCGCTCCGGGCCGCGGCCGAGGCCCGCGTCGCCGCCTTCGCGATGGAGCTGATGCCGCGCATCACCCGCGCCCAGGTGATGGACGTGCTGTCCAGCCAGGCGAACCTCGCCGGCTACCGGGCCGTGATCGACGCCGCCGCCGAATACGGCCGCGCGCTCCCCATGATGATGACCGCGGCCGGGACCGTCCCGGCTGCGCGCATCTTCGTCATGGGCGCGGGAGTGGCCGGCCTGCAGGCGATCGCGACCGCGCGCCGCCTCGGCGCGGTCGTGACCGCGACCGACGTCCGGCCGGCCGCCAAGGAGCAGGTCGAGTCGCTCGGCGCCAAGTTCATCGCTGTCGAGGACGAGGAGTTCCGCCAGGCCGAGACGGCCGGCGGTTACGCCAAGGAGATGTCGGCCGAGTACCGCCGTAAGCAGGCCGAGCTCGTCGCCTCCCATATCGCCAAGCAGGACATCGTCATCACGACGGCCCTCATCCCGGGCCGGCCCGCGCCGAAGCTCGTCTCCGGCGAGATGATCGCCTCGATGAAACCCGGCTCGGTGCTCGTCGATCTCGCGGTCGAGCGCGGCGGCAACGTCGACGGCGCCAAGGCGGACGAGCTCGTCACGACCGCCAACGGCGTGAAGATCGTCGGCTACTCGAATGTCGGCCGGCTCGCCGCGACGGCCTCGAGCCTCTATGCGCGCAACCTCTACGCCTTCGTCGAGACGCTGGTCGACAAGGCGTCGAAGAGCCTTGCCGTGAACTGGGACGACGAGCTCGTGAAGGCGACGCTGCTGACCCGCGACGGGCAGATCGTGCATCCGCTGTTCGGCACCGCCGCCCAGCAGACGGCCTCGCAGCCGGCGGTCGCGACCGCCCCGGCTGGAGCCGAAGCGCCGTCCCGAGAAGACGCCGTGACGCTGTAGAACCATCGTGCAGGCGACCCCTCCAGCTCGCGCCCCTTCTCCCCTTGCGGGAGAAGGCGGCCCTCGCGTCAGCGAGGGCCGGATGAGGGGTACGCACCCGACCACCCCCTCATCCGTCGTCGCTTCGTGCCGACACCTTCTCCCGCAAGGGGAGAAGGGACCCGCGATTTTTCCGGAGGTCCCGACATGGCTGTGACCGACCAACAGGCCCTCGAGAGCGCCCGCGCCTCCGCGGCCGCCGCCCGGCAGGCGGCCGAGGCAACGCAGGGCTATCTCGACCAGATCCGCTCCCTCTCCGCCGCCGCAAGCGCCGCCACCGGCGGCCATGTCGACCCGGTCGTGTTCGAGCTGGCCGTCTTCGTGCTCGCGGTCTTCGTCGGCTACTACGTCGTCTGGTCCGTGACGCCGGCGCTGCACACGCCGCTCATGTCGGTGACGAACGCGATCTCCTCCGTGATCGTGGTCGGCGGCCTGCTCTCCGTCGGCGTGGCCGCGGCCCCGATGCTGGGATCGGGCACGACCTGGGCGCGGATCTTCGGCTTCATTGCCGTGATCCTCGCCTCCATCAACATCTTCGGCGGCTTCCTGGTCACCCAGCGGATGCTCGCCATGTACCGCAAGAAGGGCTGAGGTTCCCCATGTCGCCGAACCTCTCCGCCCTTCTCTACCTCGTCTCCGGCGTCCTCTTCGTCCTGGCGCTGCGGGGCCTCTCCCACCCGACCACGTCACGGCAGGGCAACCTGTTCGGCATGGTCGGCATGGGGATCGCGGTCGTGACGACCCTCGCCGGCCATCCGCCTTCCGGCGCGGTCGCCTGGATCCTCGTGATCCTCGCGCTCGGCATCGGCGGCGGCATCGGCGCGGTCGTCGCCAAGCGCGTCCCGATGACCGCGATGCCGCAGCTCGTGGCGGCCTTCCACTCGCTCGTCGGTCTCGCGGCGGTGCTGGTCGCGGCCGGTGCGCTCTACGCGCCGCAGGCCTTCGGCATCGTCAACCCGGTCTCGGGGCGGATCTACGGCGCCTCGCTCTTCGAGATGGCGCTGGGAGTGGCGATCGGCGCCCTGACCTTCACGGGCTCGGTGATCGCCTTCCTGAAGCTCGACGGGCGCATGTCGGGCAAGCCCATCATCCTGCCGCAGCGGCACGCCCTGAATATCGGGCTCGCCGTCCTGCTGCTGGTCCTCGTCGTGGTGCTGATCCGGACGGAGAGCCACCTCGCCTTCTGGCTGATCGTGCTCGTCTCGTTCGTGCTCGGCGTGACGCTCATCATCCCGATCGGCGGCGCGGACATGCCTGTCGTCGTGTCGATGCTCAACTCCTATTCGGGCTGGGCCGCGGCCGGCATCGGCTTCACCCTGCACAACATGGCTCTGATCATCACGGGGGCCCTGGTCGGCTCGTCGGGCGCGATCCTGTCCTACATCATGTGCAAGGGGATGAACCGCAGCTTCATCTCGGTCATCCTCGGCGGGTTCGGCGGCGAGACGGCGGGCCCGGCTGCCGGCGCGGCCGAGACCCGGCCGGTCAAGCAGGGCTCGGCGGACGATGCGGCCTTCATCATGAAGAACGCCGCCAAGGTGATCATCGTGCCGGGCTACGGCATGGCGGTCGCCCAGGCGCAGCATGCGCTGCGCGAGATGGCCGACAACCTCAAGAAGGAGGGCGTCGAGGTCAAATACGCCATCCACCCGGTCGCGGGCCGCATGCCTGGCCACATGAACGTGCTGCTCGCGGAAGCGAACGTCCCCTATGACGAGGTGTTCGAGCTCGAGGACATCAACGGCGAGTTCCCGCAGGCGGACGTCGCCTTCGTGATCGGCGCGAACGACGTCACCAACCCGTCGGCCAAGACCGACCCCTCCTCGCCGATCTTCGGCATGCCCATCCTGGACGTCGAGAAGGCGAAGACGGTGCTCTTCATCAAGCGCGGCATGGGCTCGGGCTATGCCGGCGTCGAGAACCCGCTCTTCTTCAACGACAACACCATGATGCTCTTCGGCGACGCGAAGAAGATGGTGGACGAGATCAACAAGAGCCTCGCCCACTGAGGCGAGGTCTCGATTGGAGGCCTACTTTTACCCCTGAGCTGCCGAGCCGTGCCACAGCTCGAGCCAGACTTACCTCTGACGTTCGCAGTGCGGGGAATTCCTGCATCGGTGCAAGCCTCGGCCCGATCGCGAGCAAGGTGGCGAGACAGTGTCCGGGTGGCCGCCCTGGCTAAGCTCCCACCGGGATCATGGGCCTGGACGACCCAGCTTCGCGTCACCATCATCTATTTCTCTCAGGGTCCTTCCGCCCTGGACGCGGACAATATCGCAAAGCCCATACTGGACGCTCTGAATGGTCTGATCTGGGTTGACGACCGACAGATCGATGAGATCGTTATCCGGAAGTCAGATCTTACGGCTCTAGTGGCCATGAAAAACCCACCTCCGGAGCTTGCGGACGCGCTTCTGTGGAACGACGCTTTCGTGCTCGTTCGGGTGGATGCCGGAATCGATCATCAGGAACTGCCATGACTACGCCGTCTGCTTCCCAAGAGCGAGAGATCATGGAAGTCCTCGGCGCGAAGTATCGGGAGCGGGGCTTTCAGTTCATGGTGGAGCCGCCGACGGAGTTCGTGCCCGACTTTCTGCAAGGCTACAGGCCCGACGCCCTCGCGTTGAAGGACGGAGAAGGCGTTCTGATAGAGCTCAAGCGCCAGAGGACAGGCCGGCCCGACCAGCGCATCGCCGAGGTGTCGCGCCGGCTCAACGGTCATCCGAACTGGACGTTGGAGGTCGTGTTCACGGAGAACTTCGTTCGCGAAAGAGGATGGACGCTCAGGCCCGCCGAGATCCGCTCGGCTTCCGACGCCGAGTTGATGGAGGTTCAGGAGGAGATCGACAGGCTCGAGCAGGCCGGCAATCTGTCCGCAGCCTTCCTACTCGGCTGGTCTCTCCTCGAAGCAGCGACCCGTCGCAAAATAGAAGATGCCGCATCTGCGGCTCGCGAGCCTATGACTTCGTGGCAGATCGTCGAGTGGCTCACGTCCCTCGGCATCGTCGAAGGAGACCTCGTGGTGTCCCTGCGGGACCTTCTCCGGAAGCGAAATGCCCTCGCTCACGGAGACTTCAGCTCGCGTGCGGATCTGGACGATGTTCAGGCGCTTAAACAGATACTCGGCCGCGTGGCTGAGTTCCGTCCCTCGCCCTCATAGCGCCAGCTCCCAGTACTGCCCGACGAGGTCGTGCCCGAAGGAATGGTGGCGCTCCTCGGCGACCAGCCTGAAACCGGCCCCGACATAGATCCTGCGGGCTGCGAGAAGGATGTCATTCGTCCAGAGTGTCAGGGTGCGGTAGCCCGCGTGACGCGCGAAGCCGATGCATTCCTCGACGAGGCGGCGGCCGAGGCCGAGGCCGCGCGCCTCCGGCTCGACATAGAGGAGCCGGAGCTTCGCGACCGTGTCGCTCTCCCGCACGCAGAACACCGAGCCAAGAACCTCGCCGCGCCGCTGCGCGATCCAGCACCGCTCGCGCGCCGGGTCGAAGTTGCGGATGAAGGCGGCCGTGATCTCGGCGACCAGCGCCTCGAAGGTCTCGTCCCAGCCGTATTCACGGGCATAGAGCACGGCCTGCCGGTGCGTGATCCAGCCCATGTCGCCCGGCCGGTGTCCGCGCAGGCGGAAGGGCGGCTCTCCCTCCCCGTCCCCGCCGCCGAGCAACGTCTCGATCTCGCCCATCCTGCGCACGAGCCGCATGCGCTCCGCCGGCGCGAGCGGGCCGATGAGCCTGCGGACCTGCTCGCGCGATGCGCGGTCGAGCGGCGCGAAGGCGGCACGCCCCGCCTCCGTGAGGCTCAGCCGGGCGCGCCTGCCGTCCTCGGGCGCAGCGGAGCGCGAGAGAAGACCGGCCGATTCGAACCGCTTCAGGATACGGCTCAGATATCCGGCATCCATGCCGAGATCCCGTACGAGATCGCCGGCCGAAACCTCGTCCCGATTGGCGAGCTCGTAGAGCACGCGCGCCTCCGCGAGGGAGAAGCCGCTGTCGAGCAGCCCCTCGTTCAGGAGCTCGGTCTGCCGCGTATAGAAGCGCGTGAAGGCTCGGACGGCCACGACCGCCTCGTCGTCCGGTTCCGGCATCGCACCCTCCGCGTGGAGGAGCGAAGCTGATCGGATTACTTGACTGAGTCAACCGCTGGTGCGGCTGCGGTGGTCGTGGACCAGCCAGTGGATGAAGCCGAGCTTCCGCACGACAGGCGGCGAGAGCACGAACGGGTAGAGGTCAGTCTGGCCCATGCAGCGGTTCACGCTGTTCAGCGCGAAGGCGATGGGCAACCAGGTCTGCACGATCGGCGCGAAATCTCCCGGCCCGTAGACGTCCACATCCGCATCGGCCGCGATCAGCCCCGTATCGTCCGCGCGCGCCTGCACGCTGATCCCGAAGGCGCGCGCCATCTCCAGGCAGTCGATGATGTGGAGGTAATGCGCCCAGGTCTCGGCGAAATCCTCCCAGGCATGGGTCGTGGCATAGGCCGAGATGTAGCTCTCCCGCCAGTTCTCGGGCACGCCCTCCTCGTAGTGGCGCTTGAGCGCCTCGCCGTAATCCTCCTCGTCGTTCCCGAAGACGGCGCGGCATTCGGCGAGCCGTCCGCCGTCGCGGACCAGGAGATCCCAATAGAAGTGCCCGACCTCGTGCCGGAAATGGCCGAGCAGGGTGCGGTAGGGCTCGCCCATTGCGGCCCGGCGCCGCTCGCGCTCGGCATCGTCCGCCTCGGCCAGCGCGATCGTGATCAGGCCGTCGTCATGGCCGGTGAGGACCCTGGGACCGTCCGGTGTGGGGGGGTCGGCCAGGAAGTCGAAGATGAGCGGCTCCTTCGCCTCGCCCTCCGCGGGCGTCGGCAGGCCCAGCCGGAGGAGCTGGTAGAACAGCCGGTGCTTGGCCTCCTCGATCTTGCGCCAGGCGAGCTGCGCGCCCGGGCGGCCAAGATTCGGGACGGTGCGGTTGTGCCGGCAGGCGCGGCACAGCGTGTCCGGGCTTTCGGCCGGGACCAGCCAGTTGCAGACGTCGTATTCGGCATTGGAGCAGAACCTGTAGCGCGCTCCGTCCGGGCGGAGCGAGCGCCAGGTTCCGTCGTCCTGCGGTTCCAGCGCGGTCAGGTATCCCGCCTCGGGGATGTAGCCCAGGCGGTGACCGCAGCGCTCGCACTTCACGTTCTCGAAGTAGAGCAGCTGCCCGCAATGCGGGCACTTGAAGAGCTTCATACCCGGGCTCGATCGTTCTGTTCGGGGAGACGGCCCGAACAATCGCGGCCGGGCCACATTGTTCCTGAAGTCTCGGCAGACAGCGCACGCAGCCACATGGACAGCGCCGGATCCGGCCTTCTCCGCATCCTCGCCTGGACGGTCGCCTTCGGCATCCTTGCCTATGTGGCGGTCCTGGCCCTGATCTACACGCAGCAGCGCCGGCTGCTGTTTCCGGCCTCCGGCCTCCGGGTCCCGGCCGCGCAGGCCGGGCTTCCCGACGTGCAGGACGTCGTGATCGTGACCCGCGACGGCGAGCGGCTCGTGGGCTGGTGGAAGCCGCCTGAACCCGGGCGGGCACTCGTCCTCTACTTCCACGGCAATGGCGGGAGCCTGCTGAACCGGCGGGACCGGGTCCGGCTGCTCACGCAGGACGGCCGCGGCATCCTGATCGTGAGCTATCGCGGCTATTCGGGCTCGACCGGCGCCCCCTCCGAGGAGGGCCTGCGCGAGGACGCCAGGGCCGCGCGCGACTGGCTGAGCTCATACGCGCCGCAGCGCATCGTGCTCTATGGCGAATCGCTCGGGACCGGCGTCGCCGTGCGGCTCGCGACGGAGCGCGAGGTCGGGGGCGTGATCCTGGACGCGCCCTATACGTCCACGGCCGACATTGCCAGGGGGATGTTCTGGTATCTGCCCGTCGCGCTCCTCATGCGTGACCAGTTCCGCTCGATCGACCGGATCGGCGACATCAAGGTGCCGCTCCTCGTCATGCACGGCGAGGCTGACGCCGTGATCCCGATCGCGCTGTCGGAGCTGCTCCATGCGGCCGCCAACGAGCCGAAGCGCTACCTGCGCCTCCCCGGCGTCGGGCACGAAACCATCCTGGAGAGCGGCGGGATCGACGCCGTCCGCAGCTTCCTGGCCGAGATCGAGGCGAAGCTTCCGGTCGAGGCGAAGGCCGGGCCCGGCCCCGCTATCGGAAGGGATTGAGCGAGGCGATCCCGCCCTGGAGACGGCCGAGGCCCTGCTTGGCGATGCTGTTACCCGGATCGATGGAGGTGGCGCGCGTGTAGCTCTCCATCGCCTCCTGGCGCTTGCCGGCCCGCTCGAGCGCGAGGCCGCGCCACGCCCAGGCGCTCGCGTCCTTGTTGTTGACGTTGAGGGCGGCGTTGAAGTCCTCGACCGCCTTGTCGTACTGGCGCGTCGCGATCAGGCTCTGGCCGCGTGCCTCGTAGGGCGCCGCCACATAGGCGTTGCGGTCGATGGCGGCGTCGAAATCGATGATCGCCTCGCGGTGCCGCTCCATCTTCTGATAGACGAGGCCGCGCGCATGGAGCACCTCGGCCGATTCCGGCATCAGGCGGATCGCCTGGCTGAGATCGGCCAGGGCCGCATCGTAATTGCCCTGCGCGCGCAGAAGGTTCGCGCGGCCGATATAGGCCGGGCCGTAGTTCGGGTCCGCCTGGATCGCCTTGGTGAAATCGGCATAGGCGGCGTCGTTGCGGCCGGTCTGGCGATGCGCGAGCCCGCGATTCGTGTAGGCCGGCGCGTTGCCCGGATCGATCTGGAGCGCCTTGTTGAAATCGGCGATCGCATCGCCGTAGCGGCCGACCCGCGCGAGCGCGGCGCCCCGCGTGTTCAGGGCGCTCGCGTCGTTCGGGTTGCGCCGGACGACGTCGGAGAGCGACTCGATGTTGATCGAGGCCGTCCCCTTGTCCTCCTCGACCACCGCGACCTGCGGGCCGCGCGCGCCCTGCCCGACGGTGTTGCATCCCGCGAGCGCCGCAGCCAGCGCCGCAGCGCCCACGATCCCGAATCCCCGTCCCGAGGCAACCATAAGCTTGAACTCCCGTCCGCCGGCCGGAAGGTGTCGGCTCGTGGTTAGGAAAACCTGAAAAAGGTCAGACCGCAGGGGCCGCAGCGACCGGACGCGGAGCCAGCGGGCGAGCCTCGCCCGGACGGCCCGGACGCGCGCCGCCGCGCGGCGGAGCCTTCGGCTTGGACGGCAGCAGGCCCTCGCGCTGCATGCGCTTGCGAATGAGCTTGCGGGCGCGGCGCACGGCCTCGGCCTTCTCGCGTGCCCTCTTCTCCGAAGGCTTCTCGTAATGGCCACGGAGCTTCATCTCGCGGAAGATGCCCTCGCGCTGCATCTTCTTCTTCAGGGCGCGAAGCGCCTGATCGACGTTGTTGTCCCGAACGAGAACCTGCACGCGTGCTCCTCGAAAGCCTCTGTCGCCGGCGACCAGCGCGAATTTCGGAAACGGCAAAGGGCGCGGAACGCGCAGGCCTCCGCCGAAGGGCGTCCCGATAGCAGAATCGCCGCGGCCTGTCCAGAAGCGCAGCCGCCGAAATCGCGCGCTAAGTCCCCTCCGGCGCCACCACGGTGACATGGCCCATCTTGCGGCCCGGCCGGGCCTTCGCCTTGCCGTAATGGTGCAGGTGCGCGCCCGGCTGTGCGAGGATCTCGGACCAGGCCTCGATCTCGGCTCCGATCAGGTTGCGCATCTCGATCCGGCCCCGGCGCGCGGTCGATCCCAGCGGCCAGCCGCAGATCGCCCGGACATGCTGCTCGAACTGCGAGGTCTCGGCGCCCTCGATCGTCCAATGGCCGGAATTGTGGACGCGCGGCGCGATCTCGTTCACGGCGACCGACGCCCGCTCGCCCTCCCCGACCACGAACATCTCGACCGCGATGACGCCCACGTAATCGAGCGCCTCGGCTATGGCCTGCGCGGCGTCGACCGCGGCCCGCTCTGCCGCGGACGGCAGCCCGGCCGGAAGCCGCGTCACGTCCAGGATGCCGTTCCGGTGCTCGTTCCAGCACGGCTCGTAGGCCGCGAAGGCGCCGTCGCGGCCGCGCGCGGCGACGATCGAGATCTCGCGCGAGAAGGCCACGAAGCCCTCCAGGATGGCGGGGGCGCCGCCGAGATGCGCCCAGGCCTCACCGGCCGCCATGCCCGGCTCGATCCTCACCTGGCCCTTGCCGTCGTAGCCGAAGCGGCGCGTCTTCAGGATGGCGGGCGCGCCGAGCTCGCCCAGAGCCCGCGCGAGCTCGGCTTCGCTCGCCACCGCCCGGAACGGAGCCGTCGGGATGCCGAGCTCCGCCGCGAAGGTCTTCTCCGCCAGGCGGTCCTGTGCGGTCGCGAGCGCCCGGGCGCCCGGATGGAGCGGGCGCGAAGCGGCGACGACCTCGGCCGTGCGGGCCGGCACGTTCTCGAACTCGTAGGTGACGACGTCCACGGCCTCCGCGAATGCGCGCAGGGCCGTCTCGTCGTCGTATTCGGCGACCGTGCGCGCGGCCGCGACGTCGAAGGCCGGCGAATGCGGATCGGGGCAGAAAATATGCGACTTCAGCCCGAGATTGGCGGCGGCGAGCGCCAGCATGCGGCCGAGCTGGCCGCCGCCCAGAATCCCGATCGTGGCGCCGGGCGCGAGCCGGTCAGGCATCGTCGCGGGGCCGCTCGGCGACCTCCTCCGTGCGGGCGCGCCGCCAGGCGTCGAGCCGCTCGGAGAGCGCCCTGTCCTCCAGGGCCAGGATGGACGCCGCGAGCAGGGCCGCGTTCACGGCTCCCGCGCGGCCGATCGCGAGCGTGCCGACGGGTACGCCGGCCGGCATCTGGACGATGGAGAGCAGGCTGTCCTGGCCGGAGAGCGCCTTCGATTCGACCGGCACGCCGAGGACGGGCAGAGTCGTCATGGCCGCCGCCATGCCGGGAAGATGGGCCGCACCGCCCGCGCCCGCGATGATGACCTTGAACCCGGCATCGCGCGCGCCCTTGGCGAAGGCGAAGAGCCGGTCCGGCGTGCGGTGGGCGGAGACGATCCGGTCGTCGTGCGGCACCCCGAGCGCGTCGAGCGTCTCGGCCGCGTGCCGCATCGTCGCCCAGTCCGACTGGCTGCCCATGATGATCGCGACGGGTGGCGCACCCGCACTCATGCCCGGCTCCGTCCGCCGGGCGCGCCCCGGCCCGGAGAGGGCCGATTAGAGGAGCGCACAATTCGGGGCAAGCGGCTGAGAAAGGCTTAAGGGCCCTAGCCTTAACCTCCCGACATGAGGCAGCCGGCCAGGAGAGCTCGCGAGCCGTCGGAGGAGATTCGGCGCCTGCGCGCCGAGATCCGGCGGCTCGCCTGCGAACTCCGCAAGGTCGAGGCGGAGAAGGAGGCGCTCGCGGCGGCTTCCGTCGAGGATCCGCTGACCGGCCTGCTCAACCGGCGCGGCTTCATGCGCGACCTCGCCCGCGCCGTCTCGTTCGTCCGGCGCTACAAGATGCCGGCCGGCCTCCTCTTCGTCGACCTCGACCGGTTCAAGCCGATCAACGACACCCATGGCCACGAGGTCGGGGACCGCGCGCTGAAGCACGTCGCGGCCTGCCTGAAGGCCAATCTGCGCGCCTCCGACGTCATCGGTCGGCTCGGCGGCGACGAGTTCGCCGTCCTGCTCTGGCGGGTCGACGAGGCGCTCGCGCGGCAGAAGGCGGAGGCGCTGGAGGCGGTCCTGGCCGGAACCCCGCTGCCGGAGCCGGACCTGACCGTGGAGGCCTCGATCGGGGCGGCCGCCATCCGGCCGGAGGACGAGCCCGAGGCGGCGCTCGCCCGCGCGGACGCCGCCATGTACCGCCGCAAGCGCGAGCGGAAGGCGGCGCGCGCCGCCGAAATCCTCAGGCGATGATGTCGGGCGTGAGCTGGTCCTCCAGGAAGGAGATGCGATCCTTCAGGATCAGCTTCCGTTTCTTGAGACGCTGCACCTGCAGCTGGTCGCCGCCGACCATGTTCTCCAGCGCATCGATGGCCGAATCGAGATCCCGGTGTTCCTGCTTCAGCCGCGACAGCTCGGCCTGCATCGCGGCCACGGGATCATCGTCCTGTTCCAGCACCATCGCGGCTCCCGAGCGTCGCAGTCCTAGCGCCCGAAGGCGGTTGCGACTATGCTTTCGCATGGCCATCTCAGCAAGGCTGATGGCCCGTCAATCTGCGGCTGGATGCCACAGCTTGGCCACGAATCAACGACGAGATCTGGGGGCACTGGCACTAGGCGAGGAGAACTAAATGCCGCTGCAGAACCATCTGTCCGAGCTCGAGAGGAAGCACGAGGCGCTCGAGCGTGAGATCCACGATGCCGCCGCACGTCCCTCCGCCGACACGACGCGGCTTGCGGAGCTGAAGCGACGGAAACTGCAGCTTAAGGACGAGATCTACCGCCTGAAGCGGACGGCCCATTGAGGCACGCCGAGACAGCCTGACGATCCCCGCCGCCGCCTCTTGCGAGGCGGCGGTTCCCGGTCCGGCCTCAGACCGCGCGCGCCATCTCGCGCAGGCGGAACTTCTGGATCTTGCCCGTCGAGGTCTTGGGCAGCTCCGTGAAGACGACGTGCCTGGGCGCCTTGTAATGGGCGAGATTGGCCCGGCACCAGGCGACGATCTCCTCGGCCGAGACCATCTCGGACGGCTTCAGCTCGACGAAGGCGACGGGCGTCTCGCCCCATTTCTCGTCCGGCTTCGCGACGACGGCGGCGGCCTGGACGGCGGGATGCTTGTAGAGCGCCTCCTCGACCTCGATGGACGAGATGTTCTCCCCGCCCGAGATGATGATGTCCTTCGAGCGGTCCTTGAGCTGGATGTAGCCGTCCGGGTGCTTCACGCCGAGGTCGCCCGAGTGGAACCAGCCGCCCGCGAAGGCGGCCGCGCTCGCCTTCGGGTTCTTGAGATAGCCCTTCATCACCACGTTGCCGCGGAACATGACCTCGCCGAGCGTCGCGCCGTCCGCCGGGACGGGCCGCATCGTCTCCGGGTCCAGGACGTCGAGGGCGTCGAGCGGGACGTAGCGGATGCCTTGGCGGGACTTGAGCGCCGCGCGCTCGGTGGCAGGCAGGTCGTCCCACTCGCCGTGCCACTCGTTCACGACGGCAGGCCCGTAGGTCTCGGTCAGGCCGTAGACATGGGTCACGTTGAACCCGGCCTCCGCCATCGCGGCGAGCACCGCCTCGGGCGGCGGAGCCGCGGCCGTGATGAACTCGACCCGGTGCGGCAGTTCCCGCCTCTCCGCGGCGGGGGCGTTGAGCAGCGTCGACATGACGATCGGCGCGCCGCAGAGATGCGTGACGCCGTGTTCCGCGATGGCGTCGAACATCGCCTTCGCCCGCACCCAGCGCAGACAGACATGCGTGCCCGCGAGCACGGAGATCGTCCAGGGGAAGCACCAGCCGTTGCAGTGGAACATCGGCAGCGTCCAGAGATAGACCGGGTGCCGGCCCATGCTGGCGGACAGGATGTTGCCGATGGCCGTGAGATAGGCGCCGCGGTGATGGTAGACGACGCCCTTGGGGTCGCCCGTGGTCCCCGAGGTGTAGTTCAGCGCGATCGCGTCCCATTCGTCGTCCGGCGGCAGCCAGGCGAAATCCGGGTCGCCCTCCGCCAGGAAGCTCTCGTACTCGATGGCGCCGAGGCGCTCGCCGGGGCCGTCGAACTCGGGATCGTCGTAGTCGATGACGAGCGGCTTCACGCTCGCCCGGGCGAGCGCTGCCTGCACGACGGGTGAGAATTCGCGGTCCGTGATGAGGACCTTGGCCTCGCCGTGGTCGAGCGAGAAGGCGATGGTGGCCGCGTCCAGACGGGTGTTCAGGGTGTTGAGCACCGCCCCGCACATCGGCACGCCGTAATGGCATTCGAGCATAGCCGGGGTGTTGGCGAGGACCGCCGCGACCGTATCGCCGCGCCCGATGCCGCGCTTCGCAAGGGCCGAGGCGAGGCGGCGGGTGCGAGCGTAGAACTCGGCATAGGAGCGGCGCAGCCCGCCGTGGATGACGGCCGTGCGGTCCGGGAAGGCCCCCGCGGCGCGTTCGAGGAACTGCAGCGGCGTGAGCGGCTGGTGGTTCGCCGGATTGCGGTCGAGATCGCGGTCGTAGGCGGACACCTGCCCCTCCCCTCAAGCTTTGCTGCAGCTTTAGGCGGCGTCCCGGCCTCCCGCAATCGGCGCCGCCGGCCTCAGAAATCGACCGCGCGGCCGCCGATCTCCCAGTCGTCGTAGCGCACGGGCTCCAGCCCGCCGCGACCGTTCCGCTCGGGACTTTTCGCGATCTCCGCCGCCCGCCGGTCGACAGCGGCGCGCCGCTCGGCCGCTTCGGCGAGCGCCCGCCTCGCGGCCTCGCTCAGCGGCTTGCCAGGGGCCGCGCCCGGTGGCGCATCTTGCCGCAGGCCGCCCTGAATTCCCACATTCCCGGCGAGGACGTCAGTCATGACGTCGAGTTGGAGGATGGCATGAACACCGTCAAGACCGCGGTCCTGCTCGCCGGGCTCACGGCTCTCTTCGGCGTGGTCGGCTACGCGCTCGGCGGCACGACCGGGATGTTGATCGCGTTGGGGTTCGCGGCCGTGACGAACCTCTTCGCCTATTGGAACTCGGACCAGCTCGCGCTTGCGGCGCATGGCGCGGTCGAGGTCGATGCGCGCACCGCGCCCGATCTCGTTGGGCTGGTCGGGGAGCTCGCAGCGCGCGCCGGGCTGCCGATGCCCCGAGTCTACATCATCGAGAGCGCGCAGCCGAACGCCTTCGCGACGGGGCGCAACCCGGCGAACTCGGCCGTCGCGGTCTCGACCGGCCTGCTCGATACGCTCAACCGCCAGGAGCTGGCCGGCGTGATCGCGCACGAACTCGCGCATATCCGCAACCGCGACACGCTGCTCATGACCGTCTCGGCCACGATCGCGGGCGCGATCTCGACATTGGCGCAGTTCGGCTTCATCTTCGGCGGGCGCGAGGCCGAGCGGATGAATCCGATCGTGGCGATCGCGACGGCCCTTCTCGCTCCCATCGCAGCCATGATCATCCAGTTCGCGATCAGCCGGTCGCGCGAATACGAGGCCGACAGGCTGGGCGCCGAGATCTGCGGCAACCCGCTCTGGCTCGCCTCGGCGCTGGCCCGGATCGAGGCCGGCGCCCAGCGCTACGTGAATGTCGAGGCGGAGCGACATCCCGCGACGGCGCCGCTCTTCATCGTCAACCCGTTGCGGAGCGGCGGGCTGGACAGCCTCTTCTCGACCCATCCGGCAACCGAGAACCGCATCGCGGCCCTGCATGAGCTCGCCCGGTCCGGCTTCGGCGGCGCGGCCCGCCCGGGCTTCGGGCCGGCCGTTCGCCGCTCCCTGGGCGCGACCGGCTGGCCGGGCACGTGGCGGTGACGCGGGCCCGGCGTTCGGGCCGGAGCGAGGAAGGACCTCCCGCCGCGGCCGAGCCGGCCGGGTTCGGAGCGCGGCGGCTGGCCCTGGCGGCCGTCGCCGAGGTTCTGCGCAGCCGCACCGGGCTTGACGAGATCCTGGCCCGGAGCCCTGGCGCCGACCCGCTCGCGCGCGCGGTCGCGGTGACGACCTTCCGCCGGCTCGGGACCCTGGGACGCGTGCTGAACGAGCGGCTGGCGAAGGGCCTCTCCGCGGACGAGCGCGCCTTCGCGCTGCTGGCGACCGGAGCGGCGCAGATCCTGTTCCTGAACGTGCCGGATCACGCCGCGGTCGACCTCACGGTCGAGCTGGCCCGCAGCGACCCGAAGCTCCGGCACCTCACGGGGGTGGCGAATGCCGTCCTGCGCCGGGTGGCGCGCGAGCGCGAGGCCATCCTGGCCGAGGAGATCTCGCCGCTCGAGGACGCTCCGGTCTGGCTGGCCGAGCGCTGGACCGGGACCTACGGGCCGGAGCGCGCCGCCGCCATGGCGGCGGCGCATCGCGACGGCGCGCCGGTCGACCTCAGCGCGAAGGAGGATGCCGCGGGCTGGGCCGAGCGGCTCGGCGGCGCGCTCCTGCCCTCCGGCAGCATCCGCCTCGCGGACCGGACCGCCATCCCGGACCTGCCGGGCTATGCCGAGGGCGCATGGTGGGTGCAGGATGCCGCGGCGGCGCTCCCGGCCCGGCTTCTGGGAGCGGGGCCGGGCGAGCGGGTCGCGGATCTCTGCGCCGCGCCCGGCGGCAAGACGGCGCAGCTCGCGGCCGCGGGCGCCGTGGTGACCGCCGTGGACCGCTCCGCCGCGCGGCTCGGCCGGCTGCGGCAGAATCTCGACCGTCTCCGGCTCGGGGCGGAGGTGGTCTGCACCGACGCCCTGGCCTTCCGGGCCGAGCCCTTCGACGCCGTGCTGCTGGATGCGCCCTGCACGGCGACCGGAACCCTCCGCCGCCATCCCGACGCCGCCTGGACCAAGCAGGAAGGCGATCTCGCCAGCCTCGCCGACCTGCAGCGCCGCCTCCTCGACCACGCGGCAACGCTCGTCCGCCCGGGCGGGCGGCTCGTCTATTGCGTATGCTCGCTCGAACCCGAGGAGGGCGAGCAGCAGGCCGCCGCCTTCCTCCGCCGCCACCCCGAATTCGAGCGCATCCCCGTCGCGCCGGGCGAGACCGGCCTGGGCCAGGCCGTCGTCACGGACGAGGGCGACCTCCGCACGCTGCCCGACGCCGCCGGCCTGCCGGAGGCTTTCCGCCGGGGATTGGACGGCTTTTTCGCGTGCCGGGTCTCGCGCAAGCCGGCCTGATGCGCCATGGGGAGAGGGCGGCGCCGGAGGCCGCGCTCAACTCACCCGGGCCTTTCCTCCGCGCGGGTCCGATCAGGCGGGAATAGCGTTTGGGCTGGGCGGCCGACCGCTGGCGGCTCTACAGGCTGGCACTAGCAGAGGCCGGCCGCGTGCCGATCCTCTGGCTGCGCCGGCATGCGCGCGGCCCGAGCTGGCGCGTGCCGCGCCCCGAGCGGCTGCTCTTCGCGCCCCAGGATCTCCGCACCAGCGACCCGACCATCGCGCAGGACATCTATTCCGGCCTGTTCACCTTCGCCGGGCGCGAGGTCGAGACGCGCGGCCGTTCGCCCTTCGAGATCGAGCCGCCGACGCGCGACTGGGCGCGCGCCCTCTACGGCTTCTCCTGGCTCAGGCACCTGCGGGCCGCCGATTCCCAGCTGTCCCGCGAGAACGCGCGCGCCCTCGTCGGCGAAGCCGTCGGGCCGCGTCGGCGGGAATTGGCGGCCGGGGTGGGACGCGAGCCGCGCGTCGTGGCCCGGCGGACCATCTCCTTCCTGTGCCAGTCGCCGCTCGTCCTGAACGGGGCCGATCCGGCCTTCTACAACGCCTTCCTGCGGGCGATCGGACGCGGCGTCGCGCTCCTCGAGGCGGAGGCCGTCGGCGCCCGTATCCCGCTCGACCGGCTCGCCGCCGCGATCGCGCTCTCCTATGCGGCGCTCTGCTGCAGCGGGCTGGAGAACCGGCTGAGGCGCGCCACCCGTCTGCTCGGGGCGGAGCTCGACGCGCAGATCCTGCCGGACGGAGGCCATGTCAGCCGCCATCCGGGCGTGCTGATCGAGCTCCTGCTCGACCTGCTGCCGCTGCGCCTCCTCTATGCCAGCCGGGCGATCGAGGCGCCGGAGGCGCTCGGGCGCGCCATCGACCGCATGATGCCGATGCTGCGCTATCTCCGGGGCGGCGGGCGGGAGCTCGCGCTGTTCAACGGGATGGGGCCGACCGCGGTCGACCAGATCGCGACGCTCCTGTCCTACGACAGCGTCCGGGGAAGCCCGCCGAGCTACGCGGAGCAGTCCGGCTATGCCCGGCTGGAGTCGGGCGGGACGGTCCTCATCGCCGATACCGGGCGGGCCCCGCCGCTCGATTCGGCGGGAGCGGCCCATGCCGGCTGCCTGTCCTTCGAGATGACGGCGGGCGGGGCGCCGCTCGTCGTCAATGTCGGCGCGCCGCTCGCGCCCGGACCCGCCCGGACGGCCGCGCGCCGGACCGCGGCGCATTCCACGCTCGCGCTGGGCGAGGTGTCGTCGGGCCTCCTTCTCGAGGACGCGCGGGGCGAGATCGCCCGCTTCGTGGAACGCCGGCTCGGGCCGGTGCTCGTCGCCGGCCCCGGTGAGGTCCGGGTCGAGCGCGGCATCGATGCCGACGGCTGGGTGGTGGTCTCGGCGCGGCACGACGGCTACGAGGCGCGCTTCGGGATCGCGCATGAGCGGCGCTGGAGCCTCGCTCCGGACGGCGCCAGGCTGGAAGGGGTCGACCGCCTTCTCGGTGCGGGGCGCCCCCGCGAGCGCGCGCCCGGGCCGGTGCTGCGGTTCCACCTCCATCCGGACGTGCAGGCCGCGCGCGAGGCCTCTCCGAACGCCGTCGCGCTGAAGCTCGGCAGAAGCGGCGAGGTCTGGCGGTTCCGGAGCGAGAACGCGCCGGCCGCGCTCGAGGACAGCATCTATTTCGGCGGTCCCCAGGGCCGCAGGCCGACGCGGCAGATCGTGGTGCGCCTCAATCCGCCGCCGCCAGATGCGCCGCTCTCCGCCCGCTGGAGCTTCGAACGTGTGCTAGAGGGGCGTCAGGCCGCCGCTCCGCCCGAGGAGGCGACCCTAGAGGAACCCGAGGCACCGGCCGGACGGCCGGGCCCAGAACCCGACCAGAGTTGAGTATGCCCACCGAGCTTCGGCGCGTCACCCGCGCCCTCCTGTCCGTCTCCGACAAATCGGGGCTCGTGCCCTTCGCGCAGGCTTTGGCGCAGCGCGGCGTCGAGCTCGTCTCGACAGGGGGAACGCACGCAGCCCTTGTCGGGGCCGGGCTTCGCGTCCAGGAGGTGTCCGAGCTCACGGGCTTTCCGGAGATGATGGACGGACGGGTGAAGACGCTCCACCCGGCGGTTCACGGCGGTCTCCTCGCGATCAGGTCCAATCCCGAGCACCAGGCCGCCATGCTCGCGCATGGCATTCCGAGCATCGATCTGCTCGTCGTGAACCTCTACCCGTTCGAGGCGACCGTCGCGGCCGGCAAGGGCTACGACGAATGCGTGGAGAACATCGACATCGGCGGCCCCGCCATGATCCGGGCCGCGGCGAAGAACCATGCCGATGTCGCGGTCGTGGTGGATGCGGCGGATTACGATGCGGTCCTGGGCGAGCTCGCGGCGCATGACGGCGCCGTGACCCTCACGTTGCGGAAGCGGCTGGCGCAGAAGGCCTATGCCCGGACGGCCACCTACGATGCCGCGATCTCCAACTGGCTCGCCGGCGAGATCGCCGAAGCGGCCCCGGACTACCGGGCCATCGGGGGTATGCTGGCCGAGGCCATGCGCTACGGGGAGAACCCGCACCAGAGCGCCGCCTTCTACCGCGGGCCGGAGCGCCGGCCGGGGGTCGCGACAGCGCGTCAGGTCCAGGGCAAGCAGCTCTCCTACAACAACGTCAACGACACCGATGCCGCCTTCGAATGCGTGGCGGAGTTCGACCCGGCCCGCACGGCGGCGGTCGCCATCATCAAGCACGCCAATCCATGCGGCGTCGCCGAGGGCGGGACGCTCCTTGAGGCCTACGAGAAGGCGCTCCGCTGCGACCCGGTCTCGGCCTTCGGCGGCATCGTCGCCCTGAACCGGCCGCTCGATGCGGAGGCCGCGCGGAAGATCGTGGAGATATTCACGGAGGTGATCATCGCGCCCGACGCGTCCGAGGAGGCGGTCGCGATCGTAGCCGCGAAGAAGAACCTCCGGCTCCTGCTCGCGGACGGCCTGCCCGACCCGCGCGCGCCGGGCCTCGTCGTCCGTACGGTCTCGGGCGGCTTTCTGGCCCAGGCGCGCGACAATGCGGTCGTCGACGACATGGACCTCAAGGTCGTGACGAGGCGAGGCCCGACCGACGAGGAGCTGCGGGACCTCCGCTTCGCCTTCCGGGTCGCCAAGCACGTGAAGTCGAACGCGATCGTCTATGCCCGAGACGGCGCGACCGTCGGGATCGGGGCGGGCCAGATGAGCCGCGTCGATTCCTCCCGCATCGCAGCCTGGAAGGCGGCCGAGGCCGCCCGGAATACGGGGCTGCCCGAGAGCCTCGCCCGGGGCGCGGTGGTCGCCTCCGACGCCTTCTTCCCCTTCGCGGACGGTCTCCTCGCGGCCGCGGAAGCCGGAGCGACGGCCGTGATCCAGCCCGGCGGCTCCATGCGCGACGACGAGGTCATCCGCGCCGCCGACGAGGCCGGTCTCGCCATGGTGTTCACCGGTCACCGCCATTTCCGCCACTGAAGGGGAGAGAGCCGATGCTGATCACCACGACGCCGAGCATCGAGGGCCACCGGATCACGGCTTATCACGGCGTGGTCTCGGGCGAGGCGATCCTCGGGGCGAACGTGTTCCGGGACTTCTTCGCCTCCATCCGGGACTTCGTGGGCGGCCGGTCGGGATCCTACGAGAAGGTGCTCGGCGATGCGCGCGAGCATGCCATGTCCGAGATGGCCGAGCGGGCGCGCAGGCTCGGCGCCAACGCGGTCGTTGGGGTGGACCTCGATTACGGCGCGATCGGCGCCTCCGAAAGCATGCTCATGGTGACCGTGACCGGCACCGCCGCCACGGTCGCCTGAGGCTCGCGATCAGGGCCGCGCCGATCCCGAAGAAGAGGATCAGTACCGCGGGGCCCGCCGCCTGCGTGCCGGCCGCCTGGGTTGCCGCCGCGACCGCGAGCGGCGCCAGGAAGGACGTGACCTTCCCGGAGAGCGCGAGCAGGCCGAAATAGCGGCCCGCATCCTCGGCCGGTACGGTGCGGGCGAGATAGGCGCGCGAGGAGGCCTGGAGCGGCCCCGCGACGGCTCCGATCAGGAGGCCGAGCCCGAGGAACAGCTTCTCGGGCACGCTGCCGAACAGCTCGGCCGATGGCGGCGCGGTCGGGACCACGAAGAGCACGTGCGCGCGCCCGAGCGACAGGATGCCGATGCAGACGAGGATCAGCACGGCGAGCGAGCCCAGGATTACGGCACGCGCCCCGAACCGGTCGTCGAGGATGCCGCCGACGACCGCTCCGACCGTGCCGGACACCGTGAGCAGGATGCCGAAGATCCCGAGCTCGGTCGGGCTCCAGCCGAAGACGCCCGCGCCGTAGATGCCCCCGAAGGCGAAGAGGGCGACGAGCCCGTCCTGATAGATCATGTTGCCGAGGAGGAAGCGCCCGACCGCCGGATGCGCCCTCGCCTCGGCGATCGTGGAGCGCAGCCGTGCGAGCCCGTCCCGAACGGCCGCTCGGGCGGGGATTCCCGTGCCGGCCGCGTCGGGCGTGAAGACGAAGAGCGGCCAGACGAAGAGGATCAACCAGAGCGCGGCGAGCGGGCCGGAGGCCCGATCCCCTTCCCGAGCCGCGGGATCGAGGCCGAACCATGGTTCGAGGCCGAAGAACGTCCTCCCCGTATCGGGGGAGGCCGCCATGAAGCCGAGCACGAGGACCAGCGAGACGAGACCGCCCGTATAGCCCACCGCCCAGCCGGTGCCGGACAGCCGCCCGAGCCCGGCCGGGCCGACGAGCCGCGACATCATGGCATTGTTGAACACGGCCGCGACCTCCGCCGCGACCGTGCCGACCGCGAAGGCGGCGAGCGCCAGCGGAACGGCCCGGTTGGCGCCGGGCGCCGCGAACCAGAGCGAGGCCGAGGCCAGGACGAGGATGAGGCAGGCGGCCGCGATCCAGGGCTTCATGCGGCCTGTCGCGTCCGCGATCGAGCCGAGCACCGGCGAGGAAATCGCCAGGGCGAGGCCCGCCGCCGCCGTCGCATAGCCCCACCAGGCCTGGCCCGTCGCCGGGTCAGGCGCCAGCGCCGACGCGAAATACGGGGCGAACACGAAGGTCGTGACCAGCGTGAAGAAGGGCTGGCAGGCCCAGTCGAACAGCGCCCACCCGACGAGCGCGGAGCGGCGGGCCGCCATCCTAGCGGCGGCGCGCGCCGTTGACGACGGAGATAACGAGAATCTCGTCTGTCTGCGGGTCGTAGCGGTAGACGATCACGTAGCGGCCATGCACCAGCTCTCTGGTGCCACGTCCTCTGCCGGGCCTTCCGATGCCGCCGAACCCCGTATCGGCGATGCTGTTCAGGTGCGCTCGGATGCTCTCGATGAAGTCGTCCGCCGCACGCGGGCCGTCGCGAGCGATAGAGCCGTGGATCGCCTCGAGATCCTCGACAGCGGGCTCCAAGACAAGGACCTTCACCGCCCGAGACGCCGGTCCATACGGGCGTTGAACTCCTCCAGGCCAAGTCGACGGGAATCCGGGTTCGCAAGCCGCCGGTCGATCTCGGCGAGATCCTCGTCGCTGACCTGCAGGTCATCGCCGCCGCCCGCGGCCTCCAGCGAGGCGGGCAGGTCGGCCGCGCGCTCCTGCCGCTCCTCCGGCCAGGCATGGATACGGTCCAGGATGGTCTGCAGCGCCGCGATAGCCATGGCCCGAAGATAGCACCGGCGCTGCAGAGCCGGGAGGGGGCACCCGGTCAGCTCCGGCCCCCGCCGCAGGGTTAGCGGCGCCTTAACTGCCCCTCCCTAAGGATCGGGGCGGTCAACCATATTCGTCGCGTATCCTGATGCACACGATCCGTCGCTACGATTCACCTCTCGACCGCCTGTCCGAGGCGCTCGGGGCCTTCCTGCGGCGGCGCGCCGTCGAGGCGGGCGGCATCGTGCTGGTCGCGGGCTCGATCGCGGCGGCTCTCGCGCTCGCGAGCTGGTCCGTGAACGACCCGAGCTGGAACAACGCGACATCCGCGCCGGCCCGCAACCTGCTCGGGGCGCCGGGCGCGATCGGGGCGGACCTCCTCATTCAGATCTTCGGGCTCGGCTCGGTCGCCTTCCTGCTCGGGCCGGCGGCCTGGGGCCTGCGTCTCCTGCGGCAGAAGAAGCTCGAGCGTCCGATCATGCGCTTTCTCCTCTGGGGCGGCGGCATCATGGCCGCAGCCGCGACCGCGAGCGCGCTGCCCCCCACGACGCGGTGGCCGCTCCTCACGGGCCTTGGCGGCGTGGTCGGGGACGGCGTCCTGGGGCTGCGCCACGTCGTCGGGCTCAGCGGAGCGACGGGCGCGGCCCTCGCCGGGCTCGGCTTCGCGGCGCTCGCCATCCTGCTCCTCACCGCCGCCTGCAGCGCCGGCCGGCGCCCGCCGGAGACCGCCGCGGCCGAGCCGATGCCGCGCGGGCGCCGCGGCGAGGATCGCGAGGAAGCCTCGTCGGACGAGGAGCCGAGCTGGGCGATCATCTCGCTCGGCGCCCTCGCGCATGCCGCGATGAGCCTGAAATCGGCGCTCCGCCGCAAGGTGGAGGCCGGCCTGGAGGCGCATCGCGGCGAGGACGGTCACCTTGCCCGTACGGCATCTGCTCTGGAGCGTCGCGCCCCCACAGCCGCCGGCATGCGCCGCGAGCCTTCCTTCGGCGATGCGCCCGTTCCGGCTCGGCCCGCGCCTGCGCGGCCACAGCCGGTCGTGGCGGAGCGCCGCGCCCCGGCGGCGCCGCCGGACGTCTTCGACGAGGAAGAGGACGAGGACGCGCCGCCCGTCGCGGCCGCCCGAGGCGGCCGGAAGCTCGTCATCGAGCCAGAGCGCAGCCGGGACGAGGTCGAGCCCGAGTTCGACGACCTCGGCGAGGACGAGGAGGAGGAGCCCGCCTGCGAGCCGCCGCCGCGAGCTGCCGCAAAGCCGCCGGCCGCGCCCGCCCGCCCCGCGCCAAGCCGCGTCTCCGCTCCCGCCGCCCCGGTCAGGCAGGCCGTGCGCCAGCCTGAACCGGAGGGGGATTACGAGATCCCCTCGCTCGGTCTGCTGTCGGAGGCGAAGAAGCAGGTCGCGACCGTCTCCAAGGACGCGCTCGAGCAGAACGCCACGCTGCTCGAATCGACGCTGGAGGATTTCGGCGTCCGCGGCGAGATCATCAACGTCCGCCCTGGACCGGTCGTGACGCTCTACGAACTCGAGCCGGCCCCCGGCACCAAGTCGAGCCGCGTCATCGGCCTCGCGGACGACATCGCCCGGTCCATGTCGGCGGTGTCGGCCCGCGTCGCGGTCGTGCCCGGCCGCAACGCGATCGGCATCGAGCTGCCGAACCAGAAGCGCGAGACGGTGTATCTGCGCGAGCTCCTCTCCTCGGCCGATTTCGTCGAGACCAAGCAGAAGCTGGCGCTCTGCCTCGGCAAGAACATCGGCGGCGAGCCCATCATCGCCGACCTCGCCCGCATGCCGCACCTCCTCGTCGCCGGCACCACCGGCTCGGGCAAGTCGGTCGCCATCAACACCATGATCCTGAGCCTGCTCTACAAGCACACGCCCGAGCAGTGCCGGCTCATCATGGTCGATCCCAAGATGCTCGAGCTGTCGGTCTATGACGGGATCCCGCACCTGCTCTCGCCCGTCGTGACGGACCCCAAGAAGGCGGTCATCGCCCTCAAATGGGCCGTGCGCGAGATGGAGGAGCGCTACAAGAAGATGTCGAAGCTCGGCGTCCGCAACATCGACGGGTTCAACGCCCGCGTCGCGGAAGCTTCGGCGCGCCACGAGGTCATCACCCGCACGGTGCAGACCGGCTTCGACAATGAGACGGGGGAGGCGATCTACGAGGACGAGATCATGGATCTCGAGCCGCTGCCCTACATCGTCGTGATCGTCGACGAGATGGCCGACCTGATGATGGTGGCCGGCAAGGACATCGAGGGCGCGATCCAGCGCCTCGCCCAGATGGCCCGCGCCGCCGGGATCCACCTCATCATGGCGACGCAGCGCCCCTCGGTGGACGTGATCACGGGCACGATCAAGGCGAACTTCCCGACCCGGATCTCCTTCCAGGTCACGTCGAAGATCGACTCACGGACGATCCTCGGCGAGATGGGCGCCGAGCAGCTCCTCGGCCAGGGCGACATGCTCTACATGGCGGGTGGCGGGCGCATCACGCGCGTGCATGGCCCCTTCGTGTCCGACAACGAGGTCGAGAAGGTCGTGGCGCATCTGAAGGCGCAGGGCCGACCGCAATATCTCGACGCGGTCACGACGGGCGACGAGGACGGTCCGGCCGGCGGCGGCGACGAGGCGGCCATCTTCGACAAGGGCTCCTTCGGCGAGGAAGGCGGCGACCTCTACGACCAGGCCATCCAGGTGGTGCTGCGTGATAAGAAGGCCTCGACCTCCTATATCCAGCGCAGGCTCGGCATCGGCTACAACCGCGCCGCCTCCATCATGGAGCGGATGGAGAACGAGGGGATCGTCGGGCCCGCGAACCATGCGGGCAAGCGCGAGATCCTGATGGAGAACGTGGGCGCCGGCGACTGAGCCGGGCCGGCGGGCTGCCGGCCGGACGCGCCCGGCCCAAGCGTGGAGTTGAGTACATGACGGCGGCATACTTCACCCGCGCACCGGCGCTGGCGCTCGCGGCGCTGCTCGCGCTCGGCCCATCGGCCGAGGCCGCCGGCCGGTCGAGGGTGGCGGGCGTGCTGCCGCCGCCGCGGCCGGCCTCGCTCGGACGCGACCTGGACGTGGCGGCGACGGGCTCCATCGTGCCCATCGCGAAGGCGCGGGCGGCCGGCGCTCCGGTCGTCCCGGCCGCTGCGAGCGACAAGCTGACCGACCGGCAGATCGTCGAGAAGGCCAATGCGGCGCTGAACTCGGTCACCTCCATGGTGGCCGATTTCACCCAGGTCGGCGGCGACGGCCGCCGGCTCACGGGCATTCTCTACCTGCAGAGGCCGGGCAAGCTGCGCTTCGAATACGAGAAGCCCTCGACCCTGGAGGTCGTGTCCGACGGCTCGACGGTGCTTGTCCGCGACCGCAAGCTCAACACCTCGGACCCCTACCCGATCTCGCAGACGCCGCTGAAGTTCCTGCTCTCCTCCAAGATCGACCTGTCCCGGGACGCGCGCGTGACCGCCGTGGCGACCGACCAGGAGGGCGTGCGCATCTCGATCGAGGATTCGTCCACGCTCGGCGGGACCTCGAAGATCACCCTCTATTTCGACCCCGAGATCACGACCCTGAAGCGCTGGCGCGTGATCGACCCGCAGGGCTACACGACGACCGTCTCCCTCTCCGACATCGAGAAGAACCGCACGATCGATCCGCGCATCTTCATGCTCAACTACATGCGGCCTGTGGAGTAGCGGGCCGGCGGGCGGGATGGGGCGTTTCGCTCCCTTCCCCAGGCCACGATCCTCCACTAGGGGCAGGCATCCTCCTGCCCCTAGCCTCCCGTGAAGCTCTCCGTCTCCACCTGGAACATCAACTCCGTCCGGCTGCGCATCGATCAGGTCGAGCGGGCGCTCGGCGAGATCGCGCCGGACGTCCTGTGCCTGCAGGAGACGAAGTGCCCGGACAACTGCTTCCCCCTGAAGGCGCTCCAGGGCTTCGGCTACCCGCACGTCGTCCAGGTCGGGCAGAAGGGCTATAACGGCGTCGCGATCCTGTCGCGCTTCCCCTTCGCGAAGGTCGAGCCGCAGAACTGGTGCGAGCGGCAGGACGCGCGCCACATCGCCGTGACCCTCGGGCCGGAGGCGGGCGAGGCGGCCGGATTCGAGATCCACAACTTCTACGTGCCGGCCGGTGGCGACGTGCCGGACCCGGAGCTGAACCCGAAATTCAAGCACAAGCTGCAGTTCCTGGCCGAGATGCGGGACTGGGCGGGCCGGCGCGGGAAGCGGCCGACCATCGTGGTCGGCGACCTGAACGTCGCGCCGCTCGAGCACGACGTCTGGTCGCACAAGCAGCTCCTGGACGTGGTGAGCCACACGCCGGTCGAGACGGAGGCGCTGGAAACCCTCCGCCAGGAAGGCGCCTTCATCGACTGCGCCCGCCACCTCACGCCCGAGCCGACCAAGATCTACACCTGGTGGAGCTACCGCTCGCCGGACTGGGCCGCCGCCAACAAGGGCCGGCGGCTCGACCACGTCTGGATCTCGGACGACCTCGGCTCGACGCTGCGGTCGGTCGACATCCATGGCGACGCGCGCGGCTGGATGCGGCCCTCCGACCACGTCCCGGTCACGGCGACGCTGGAATTCTGAGCGCTACGCCGGCTCCGCGAAGAGCCGCTCGACCCGGTCGAGCTCGGCCGCGACGCCTTCCAGGTCGCGCGACAGGACCTCGGCCATGCCGTCGGCCGCGGCGGGATATTCCTGCAGGACGCGGCGCATCAGGGTGGGCGAGATGCGCAGGACCGACGAGGGCTCGCGGGCGGTCGCGGTGGCGGGGCGCTGCATCCGGAGAAAGAGCGCCACCTCCCCGATGAGCGAGCCCGGCCCGAGGAGCACGGCCTCCTCCTCGTCCCCCTCGCGCCCGACGGCGATCCGGCCGGAGGTCACGACATAGCCTCCGTCGGAACGGTCCCCCTGCCGGAACAGCACCTCGCCCGGCCGCAGCCGGCGCGCGTCGGCGACGTTCGCGATGATGCGCAGGGCATCGTCCTCGAACAGCCCGACCACCGGGGTCCGGCGAAGCAGCGCGATGATGCTCTCCTGCGCCACGCCCCGGCTCGCTAGGGCAGGAGCTTGTAGCCGCCCGGCTCGGTGACCAGGATGCGGGCGGAGGAGGGGTTCGGCTCGATCTTCTGCCGCAGCCGGTAGACATGCGTCTCCAGCGTGTGGGTCGTAACCGCTGCGTTGTAGCCCCAGACCTCCTGGAGCAGGATGTCGCGCGAGACGACCTTCTGGCCCGCCCGGTACAGGAAGCGCAGGATCGCGGTCTCCTTCTCGGTCAGCTTGAGCTTGGAGCCCTTGTCGCTGACCAGCAGCTTGACCCCGGGCCGGAACGTGTAGGGGCCGATCTTGAAGACTGCGTCCTCGCTCGCCTCGTGGCTCCTGAGCTGCGCCCGGATGCGCGCGAGCAGCACGGCGAACTTGAAGGGCTTGGCCACGTAGTCGTTCGCGCCCGCATCCAGGCCCGTCACGACGTCCGCGTCGCTCGTCTGCGCCGTCAGCATGATGATGGGCCCGCGATAGCCGTCCTGGCGGATCAGCTTCACGGCGTCGCGCCCGTCCATGTCGGGAAGCCCGACATCCATGATGACGACGTCGATGCGCTCCGTCTTGAGGAGCTCGCGCGCCTCGCCCGCGGTCTCGACAGAGCCGACCTCGAACTCGGAACAGAGGCCGATCTGCTCGACCAGCGTCTCGCGGAGATCGCCGTCGTCCTCGACGACGAGTAGCCGACTGATGCGCGCCATTCAGATGCGCCTTCCTGATGCCATAGGCTCGGCGGAGCTCGACATCCCGCCCCTTTAGCTTGACAGGCGGGTCCGGTAGAAGACCCCTCCTCCGATGAAGCGCCGCACCGCCCGACTTATCCGCGTGTTTCGCTCGCCGCTCGACCGGACCAGGGGCCGCCTCCTCGGCCCGGGGATCGACCTCGTCTGCGCGCTCGGCCGGAGCGGGCCAGGGCGCCCGAAGCGGGAGGGCGACGGGCGCACCCCGGTCGGCCGCTTCCGGGTGCTCGCCGCCCTGTACAGGCCCGACCGGATGCGGCGGCCGGCGACGCCGCTCCCGCTCGGCATCATCCGGCCGGATCTCGGCTGGAGCGACGATCCGAAGGACCGGCTCTACAACCGCCCGATCGCGCTGCCGTCCCATTCGGGGCACGAGCGCATGTGGCGCGATGACGCGCTCTACGATCTCGTGCTCGATCTCTCCTACAATCGAGGCCCCATCGTGCGCGGCCGCGGCAGCGCCATCTTCCTCCACTCGGCCGGGCCGGGCTTCTCCCCGACCGAGGGCTGCGTGGCCGTCGAGCGGAGCCGGATCCGCCGTCTGGTCGAGCGGATCGGGCCGGACACGATCATCGAGGTCGTGGCCTCGATCAGGCCCGGCCCATCGGGAAGCGCAGTTCGGCGACCGCAACCGTGGACGGGTACACCGTCACGAAGCGCTCGCCCGTCCATTGCAGCAGGACGGGATCCGCGTCGCGGTTCTGGCCGGTCTCGTCGAAGGTGACGCGCTTCCACGGCATGATCGTGCGCTCCCCCGGTATGTCGGTCGCCGCGAGCGCGTCGCGGATCCCGGGGCCGTCCGTTCCTTGCGCCCGGTCGATCGCCTCCGCGAGCACCAGCGCGCCCGTGAACTGGCGCGCCGAGAGGTCGTTCAGGTCCTTGCCCGAGCGGGCGCGGAACAGGGCGTTGACCCTGCCGACCAGGGGCCGCCGCGCCGCGAGCTCCGGCGGGAAGGAGGCCCGCGTGATGCAGCCGACGACGTCGCGCCCGACGGCGTCGTAGAGGGCCCGATCGGAGAAGCCGGAATTCTGGGCCAGGATCGCACGCGGCCGGTACCCGAGCTCGGCCATGCCCCTGACCAGCAGGATGCCGTCCCTCGTGTAACTGGACGGCATGAGCACGTCCGCATCTGCCTCCTTGAGCTGCCGGACCTCCTCGGCAAGGGTGGGGGCGTTCGCCCTGTACTTGATGTCGGCCACGACCTTGTAGCCGCGCTCGCCGGCGAGCCTGCGCTGGGTATTGGCGGAATCTGTGCCGAACAGGGTATCCTCGGCGAAGAGCGCCACGGTCTCCACGCGGCTTCCCCTGCGCCGCAATTCGTCCAGGCAGTCGAACATGGTCGCCGAGAACATGTCGTCATGCGCGCCGGGGCGGAAGATGTAGCGCAGCCCGCGCCGGGTCAGGCTGGGCGAGGAATTCTCGGCCGACACATAGGGGACCTCGAGCTGCTCGGAGACCTGGGCGATGCTGGCCGCGACCGCGCTCTGGTAGGAGCCGAGCAGCGCGCAGACCTTCTCCTGAGCGATCAGCCGCTCGGCTTCCGAGCGGCCGGTCTGCGGGCTCGACTGGTGATCGGCGGCGACCACCCGGAGCTTCGCCCCACCGAGGCCGGGGAGCCCCACCCCGGCGGCAAGGGGCAGGTCGAGGTCGGGATGCGGGTTGTTGACGATATCGAGCGCGGTATCGATCGCGTGGCGGGCATCGATGCCGACCTGCGCGTTCGGCCCGGAGGTCGGGAACAGGATGCCGATCGCGACCTCGCCGGATCGGGCGCGCGCGCCGGTCGCGATCGCGGCCGCCGCAACGCCGGCGGCCTGGACCAAGCTGCGACGCGTGATCATGGCGCACTCTACTCCCGCGGCCAGGCACTCCGGACAGGTACCGCCGTCGCTGGATCGTACGTGTAATCATGGTGAGGCCATGGCACGCCAGACGGAATCTGCTTCGGCAGGACGCATCCGTCGGCCGAAGGACCGGTTGTCTCGCCGTCCCCCCTCTCCTACGTTCCCGCCATCATGATCAGACGCCTTGCAGCCGCTCTCCTCTGCGCCCTCGCGGCGACCGCCGCCCTCGCCCAGGACCGCGTGGTCCACGTCTATAACTGGAGCGACTACGTCGATCCCAAGGTGCTCGAGCGCTTCACGGCCGAGACCGGGATCAAGGTCGTGTACGACACATACGACAACAACGAGATCGTCGAGACGAAGCTGCTCGCGGGCAAGTCCGGCTACGACGTCGTCGTCCCGTCGGGACCGTTTCTTCAGCGCCTGATCCGGGCGAGCGTCTTCCAGAAGCTCGATCCGGCCAAGCTCCCGAACCTGAAGAACGCCTGGCCTGAGATCCAGTCGCGGCTTGCGGTCTACGATCCGGGCAACAAATTCGCCGTGAACTACATGTGGGGCACAACCGGAATCGGGCTGAACCGGGCCAAGGTGAAAGAGCGGCTCGGCGACGTGCCGCTCGACAGCTGGAAGCTGCTGCTCGACCCGGAGCTCTCGGGAAAGCTCAAGGATTGCGGGATCTACGTCCTCGACGCACCCGAGGACGTCTTCCCCGGCGTCCTCGCGGCGCTCGGCCTCGAGCCGAATTCCAAGAAGCAGGAGGACCTGCAGAAGGCCGCGGACGCGGTCATGAAGATCCGCGGCAACATCCGCAAGTTCCACTCCTCCGAATATATCAATGCGCTCGCCAACGGCGACATCTGCATGGCGGTCGGCTATTCGGGCGACATCCTCCAGGCGAGGAAGCGGGCGCAGGAGGCGAAGAACGGCGTCGACATCGCCTATGTCATCCCACGCGAGGGCGCGCTGATGTGGTTCGATTCCATGGCGATCCCGGCCGACGCTCCGCACGTCGCCGAGGCGCATGCCTTCATCGACTACATGCTCCGGCCGGAGGTTGCGGCCGCCAATTCGAATTTCGTGAACTATGCCAGCGGCAACCTGCCCGCGAAGGAGCTGGTCAGGCCCGAGATCGCGTCCGATCCCGGCATCTATCCGGATGCGGAGACCTTCGGGCGGCTTTTCACCAACACGGCCTATGACGAGCGGACGCAGCGCACCGTGACGCGGCTCTGGACCCGCATCCGCACCGGGCGGTGAGAGAAGGGACCATCCGGCCGGCTTGACTTGATGGCGGACGGGGAGTTGATCGCCCTATCGCATCCAATTTCAGCAATCTGCCGAACCGGAGAACAGGGATGGCCCAAGCCGACATCGTGATCGTGGGAGCCGCGCGCACCCCGGTCGGGTCCTTCAACGGCGTCTTCGGCACGATGCCGGCGCACGAGCTCGGCGCGGTTGCGATCAAGGCGGCGCTCAAGCGCGCGAAGGTCGAGCCCGGCGAGGTCGACGAGGTCATCCTGGGCCAGATCCTGACCGCCGGCCAGGGCCAGAACCCGGCCCGCCAGGCCGCGATGGCCGCGGGCGTCCCGGCCGAGAAGACGGCCTGGGGCCTGAACCAGCTCTGCGGCTCAGGCCTGCGCACGATCGCCATCGGCATGCAGCAGATCGCGAACGGCGACGCCGACATCATCGTGGCCGGCGGCCAGGAATCGATGTCGATGGCGCCGCACGCCGCCCATATGCGCGGCGGCACCAAGATGGGCGACCTGAAGCTCCTCGACACGATGCTCAAGGACGGCCTCCTGGACGCCTTCCACGGCTACCACATGGGCAACACGGCCGAGAACGTCGCGCAGAAGTGGCAGCTCTCGCGCGAGGAGCAGGACCGCTTCGCGGTCGCGTCGCAGAACAAGGCGGAGGCCGCCCAGAAAGCCGGCAGGTTCAAGGACGAGATCGTCCCGGTCACCGTCAAGGGCCGCAAGGGCGACGTCGTCGTCGCGGACGACGAGTATATCCGGGCCGGCACGACCCTCGATTCCGTCGCCAAGCTCCGCCCCGCCTTCTCGAAGGACGGCACGGTCACGGCCGGGAACGCATCGGGCATCAATGACGGCGCGGCCGCCGTCGTGCTGATGGCCGCGTCCGAAGCCGAGAAGCGCGGCCTCACTCCCCTCGCCCGCATCGTGTCCTGGGCGACCGCCGGCGTCGATCCGGCCATCATGGGCACGGGCCCGATCCCGTCATCGCGGCGCGCGCTCGAAAAGGCGGGCTGGAAGGTTCAGGATCTCGACCTCGTGGAGGCCAACGAGGCCTTCGCGGCCCAGGCCTGCGCCGTCAACAAGGACATGGGCTGGAACCCTGACATCGTGAACGTCAATGGCGGAGCCATCGCCATCGGCCATCCGATCGGCGCTTCCGGCGCCCGCGTCTTCGTCACGCTGCTGCATGAGATGGGCAAGCGCGACGCCAAGCGCGGCCTCGCCACCCTCTGCATCGGCGGCGGCATGGGCGTTGCGATGTGCGTGGAGCGCTGACCTCCCTCGGGCGGGATGAAGCGGCCGAAAGTCGAACCCACATAGAGGATCGACGCCCGGCTCTGCCGCGTTAACATTGGTGAACGGCCCGGCAACGCCGGGCCGTTCCGCTTTCGGGCCGAAGAGCCGGGGCGGCAGCAAGAGGGAGTGAAACGCATGGCACGTGTGGCATTGGTGACGGGCGGGACGCGCGGCATCGGCGAGGCGATCTCGAAGGCGCTCAAGGCCGCCGGCTACACGGTGGCCGCGAACTATGCCGGCAACGACGAGGCGGCCTCCGCCTTCACCTCGGCCACCGGGATCAAGACCTACAAATGGGACGTGTCGGATTTCGACGCCTGCGCGGCCGGCATCGCCAAGGTCGAGGCGGAGGTCGGGCCGGTCGACGTCCTGGTCAACAATGCGGGCATCACGCGCGACGGCATGTTCCACCGCATGACCAAGGATCAGTGGTACGCCGTCATCAACACGAACCTGAACTCGCTCTTCAACATGACCCGCCCGGTCTGGGAGGGCATGCGGACACGCAAGTGGGGCCGCGTGATCTGCATCTCTTCCATCAACGGCCAGAAGGGGCAGATGGGCCAGGCGAACTACTCGGCCGCGAAGGCCGGCGACATCGGCTTCGTGAAGGCGCTGGCCCAGGAAGGCGCGCGGGCCGGCATCACCGTGAACGCCATCTGCCCGGGCTACATCGCGACCGAGATGGTGAAGGCGATCGACCCGGCGGTCGTGGAGAAGAACATCCTGCCTGGCATCCCGGTCGGCCGGCTCGGCGAGCCCGAGGAGATCGCCCGCGCGGTCGTGTTCCTGGCGAGCGAGGATGCCGGCTTCATCACCGGCTCGACGCTCTCCATCAACGGCGGCCAATACATGGTCTGAGCCGTCCCGGCCAGCTTGACCGGGTAGCGGAAGGCTCGCTACGGCGCGGGCATGTCGTCCCGCGCCGCAACGCTCACCGGCTTCGGCGCGGCGGCGCTCTGGGCGCTGCTCGCGCTCTTCACCGCCGCGACCGGGCCCGTCCCGCCGTTCCAGCTCCTCGCGATGACCTTTGCGATCGGGGGCGGGCTCGGCGTGCTCTCGTGGCCGTTCCGCCCGGGCGCGGCGGCCTCCCTCGTGCAGAAGCCGGCCGTGTGGGCCCTCGGGGTAGCCGGGCTCTTCGGCTACCATGCACTCTATTTCGCGGCCCTGAAGCTCGCGCCGCCGGCCGAATCGGGCCTCATCAACTACCTCTGGCCGCTCCTGATCGTCCTCTTCTCCTCCTTTCTCCCCGGGGAGCGGCTGCGGGCGCAGCATGTCGCGGGCGCACTTCTCGGCTTCGCGGGCGTGGTCGTCCTGGTCGCGGGCCGCGGCGCGCTCGAGATCAGGCCGGAATACTGGGCGGGCTATCTCTGCGCCTTCGCTTGCGCCTTCGTGTGGGCCGGCTACTCGGTCCTGTCGCGGCGCGTGGCGGCCGTGCCGACGGACGCGGTCACGGGCTTCTGCCTCGCGACCGCCGCGCTCGGGTTCCTATGCCATCTCCTGTTCGAGCGGACGGTGTGGCCGCAAGCCGGCCTGCAATGGGCGGCCGTGATCGCGAACGGCCTCGGGCCGGTCGGCGCCGCCTTCTACCTGTGGGACATCGGCATGAAGCGCGGCGACATCCGGCTTCTCGGGATCGGCTCCTATGCGATCCCGGTCGTGTCCACGGGCATCCTGATCCTGGCCGGCTTCGCCGAGCCGACCTGGTCGCTGGCGCTGGCCTGCGCGCTTATCGCGTCCGGCGCGGTCGTCGCCACGATGCCGGCCTCATGGCGGCGCCGGTAGGACGCGGTGCGCGTAGCGGTAGGCGGTGGTGAAGCCGAGCGAGGCGTAGAGGCTCCCGGCAACCTCGTTCGCTTCCCGCATCTGCAGATAGGCCTGCGCAGCGCCCGCGTCGCGGCCCCAGGCCATGAGCGAAACGACCAACCTCCGGCCGAGGCCCAGCCCGCGCAGGTTCGGCGCCACGACGATGTCGTAGAGCCCGACATAGCCGCGCTCGCAGACCGCGAGGCCCCAGCCTGCATCCTCCCCGTCGAGCGACAGGGTCGCGAAGGCGGCCGGCTGACGGATGGCGCGGACGATGCGCCCGAGCCGGTCGGCATTCGCCTTCTCCCCGCCATAGGCCGCGGCTGCGGCCCCAATCCAGGCGGCTTTGGGCGCCGGCCGGATGACGACGGAGGGATCGACGGCGAGCTCGGGCCCGAGCGGTGCGACGAGGCAGAGCGAGGGATCGAAGTCGACGAGCCCGCGGGCGGCGAGCACCTCCTCGCAGCGGCGGTCCTCGACCCCCGTGAGGCGGAAGCAGGGCGCGACCGCCCGCTCCTCGAACGACCGCAGCACATGGTCGATCAGCGCCGGATCCACCGCCGCCCCGGGCACGAGCGGGGTCGCCGCGTTGGCGCGCTTGGAATAGCCCTCGGCGAAGCGCAGAATCCAGCCCTCGACCACCTCGATCTCGAAAGCGGGCCAGGCGTTGATCAGCCGCTCCTCCAGGGCGCGAATGAGAGCGAGGTCAGCCATGCCCGGACGCTGCCCTCGGCACCGGGCGCCAGCCGAGCGGGGCCATCTCGAACCCCTCGAAGCGAAAGCCGGGCGCGACCGTGCAGCCGACGAGCGTCCAGGCGCCGAGGCTCGTCGCGCTTTGCCAGGAGCCTGCCGCGACCGTGATCTGCGGGCGCTGGCCCGCGGCGAGCTCCGGCCCGAGACGGCGCGCCTCCGCGTCGTGGCCGTCCGGCGAGACGGTGAGGACAAGCGGGGCGCCCGCGTAGTAGTGCCAGGTCTCGGCGGCGTCGACGCGGTGCCATTCCGAGGTCTCGCCGGCCGCCAGAAGATAGTAGATCGCGGTCGAGGCGGACCGGCCTGCGATCTCGCGCGGATCGCGGAAGGTCTCGCGGAAATGCCCGCCCTCAGGATGGGGCGCGAGATCGAGGAGACGGATCACGGCCTCGGCGGACAGGCCGCCCACGCTCATCGGAACCGGTTCTTCCACTCGCGCAGGGCGGCGAAGACCTCGTTCGGAGGGGCGCCCGCCTTGTCCACCGACCTGGCCAGCGCCGGCTCGCCGGCCCGCAGGAACGGGTTCGTCGCCTTCTCCTCGCCGATCGTCGACGGAACCAGGAAGCGGCCCTGCTCCGCGGCGCGCTTCGCCTCCTCGGCGCGGCTCTTCAGGGCGGCATTGTCCGGATCGGCCGCGAGCGCGAATTTCGCGTTGGACAGCACGTAATCGTGCCCGGAATAGACGCGCGTGTCGTCCGGCAGCGCGGCGAAGCGCTCGAGCGACCGCCACATCTCGTCCATGGTCGATTCCATCACGCGGCCGCAGCCCAGCGTGAAGATCGTGTCGCCGGCGAAGACCGCCTTCTCGGCCGAGAACCAGTACGCGATATGATCCCGGCAATGGCCCGGCGTGTCCCACACCTCGGCCGACAGGTCGCCGACGGCCACCCGGTCGCCCTCCCCCGCGCTCTGGTCGATGCCGGGCACCTCGGAGGCGGCCTTCCTGGGCGCCACAACCCGGCAGTTGAACCGCGCCTTCAGGCCCGGAATGCCCTGGACGTGATCGGCGTGGCGATGCGTGACCAGGATGTGGCTGAGCTTCCAGCCCTTCTCGTCCAGCGCATTCGCGACCGCGGCCTCCTCGGGAGCGTCGACCGACGCGCAGGCGCCCGTCGCGGGATCGTGGATGAGCACCCCGATATTGTCCTCAAGGCAGCGGAAGACATGGATGTCGGCCGGCATCGGAATAATCTCGCGTGAACGGGCGATCGGCTATCACGGCCCGGGACACGATGGAACCTCGGCCGTGGACGACCGGAGCGGCCGGGAGCGGAGGCGGGATTGAGCGTGGACGTAACCGATCTGCGCGCCTTCTATGCGGGCCCGCTCGGCTCTGTGACGAAGCGGCTCGTCGGCCGCGCGATCGCGCAGGCCTGGAGCGACCTGCGCGGCCTGAGCGTGCTCGGGCTCGGCTATGCGACCCCGTTCCTTGCCGAGATGGAGGAGGCCGGCCCCCGCTTCGCCTTCATGCCCGCCACCCAGGGCGTCGTGAACTGGCCCGCCTCGGGCCCCTCGTCATCCGCCCTGGTCGACCCGATGATGATGCCGCTCGCCGACGGATCGGTGGACCGCGTGCTGGTCGTCCACGCGTTGGAGACGGTCGAGAGCCCGTCCGAGCTCCTGAACGAGGTCTGGCGCGTCCTGAACCCCGGCGGCCGGATGATCCTGGTCTGCCCGAACCGCCGCGGGCTGTGGTCGCGCATGGACACCACGCCCTTCGGGCATGGCCAACCCTTCAGCCGGCGGCAGCTCCGGCACTTGATGAAGGGCGCGCTGTTCTCGCCAGAGAGCTGGGCCGAGATCCTCTACGTCCCGCCGCTGCGGAGCCGCTTCCTCCTGTCCGGGGCGGCGGCCTGGGAGCAGCTCGGGCGGAGCCTCTCGCTCCCCTTCGCGGGCCTCCACGTCGTGGAGGCGACCAAGCAGCTCCACCGCCCCATCCCGGTCTACGAGAGGCGCCGCGCGCGGCACTTCTCGCCGGTCCTCGTACCGTCGCCGGTCCCGACGCCGACCTGAAGCGGATCAGCGTTGGACATGGCGCGCCGGGCGCGCCTTTCGGGCCGGCGCGCGGCGATGGCCGTAATAGGCGCGGCGCGCCTCCGCCTCGCGCGCGGCCTGCGCCTGGTGGGCCGCGGAGGCCGCGATCGCGCCGACCGCGAGGCCGCCCACGATGCCTGCCGCGAGCGCCGCATCGCCGTAGCCGCAGCCGTAATAGCCGCACCAGGCCTGGGCCGGGCTTGTCGCGGCGACGGTCGCGCCGCCCAGGATGGCGGCGGCCGCGAAGGCGGGCAGGATCTTGGCGCGAGCGATCATGACGTGAACCCCCTTTGTCCGGCCTGCTGCGCCGGGGCGGGAGCTACTTAGGTTGCGGATGTTTCGCCCGTGATGCGCGGGGCTGGGGTTCACGTTTCCGGGCTGTTTCGCCGTTTCGCCCTCCGCCAGCGCATGCCGGTCCGGGCGATGCCCGAAGCAAGCCGCACGAGACGCCCGTCGATGGCGGCGAGCCCCGCCCCGATCAGGGCCATGCCGCCCGCCTGCCGGAGCGTGAGCGTCTCGCCCAGGATAAGGGCGCCCAGCAGCATCGCGCTCGGCGGGATGAGAAACGTGACGAGAAGCAGGTTCGTCGCCCCCGCGGTCGCGAGAATCCGGAAATAGATGACGTAGCCGAGAGCCGTGGACAGCGTCGCCAGCCCGAACACGGCGGCCCAGCTCGCCGCGCCGGGCATGCCGATGGTCCAGGGCCGTTCGATGCCGAGCGCGAGCGGCAGCAGGATGAGGGCCGAGACGCTCACCTGCCCCGCCGCCGTCTGGATCGGTGCGACCTCAAGCCCTGCGAAGCGCCGGCCCCATACACCGGCGAACGCATAGCTGAGCGCGGCGGCGAGGCACGCGGCCTGCGCTCCCGCTTCCTGCCCGATCCCAGACAGCACCGATGGCCCGACCATCACGACCACGCCCGCGAGGCCGAGCATCACGCCGGCAACCCGGGCAGCCGTCAGCCTCTCGTCGGGCAGGCAGGCATTGGCCACCAGAACGCCGAAGAGCGGCGTCGTTGCGTTCAGGATGGCGGCAGCCCCGCCCGTCAGGGTCGTCTGGGCCCAGACGAAGAGGGAGAAGGGCGCCACGTTGTTCAGCAGGCTCATGACCAGGATCGCGGACCAGGCGCGCCGGGTCTTCGGGAGCCCGCTTCCGAGGAGCGGCAGCAGGGCGTTGAGCACCAGGGCCGCGATCCCGACCCGCAGCAGGACGAGCGTGAGCGGCGGGATCTCCCGCACGGCAACGGCCACGAAGAAGAAGGAGCCGCCCCAGAGCAGCGAAAGCGAGACGAGCAGCGACCATTCCGTCGCATTCATCGCGCCGGGCAGCGTGCCGGTGTGTCGCAAGAGAGAACCCTCCCGCGCGGGTCTAGCCTGCCGGATACCCGCCGCGACCCGTTTTCTGCCGTCCTCGGTTCCACCGGCGGGATCGGGCCCCGCCGACGAGGCAAGTCATGCTGAACTTTTTAACCGCGCCTCTTAAGCGGCTCTCCACGTTTACCCGGCAGACTGGCCAAGCATACCGGCCACAAGGGAGAGACCTGTGCCTAAGCTTAAGTCGATCGCCAGCAGCTTCATCCGCAACGAGGATGGCGCGACCGCCATCGAGTATGGCCTCATCGCGGCTCTGATCGCCGTGGTGATCATCGGCGCCCTGACGACCATCGGCACGAACCTGAACACCGCCTTTAGGTCCATCGGCACCAATCTCGCCACGCGCTGACGCCGAGACGGAGCGCGGCGCGCCCGCGCTCCGCCTGCTTCCGGGCGGCATCCGCCCGGCATGGCGGTCTTTCCGCCGCCACCCGATCCGAGGCTTGGTTTCGGACGGAACCGGCCAGAGGCCGCGCACCTGGAACCGGGGCGAGAGGCCCGACTTGAGTTCGGCGGCCCGCCCGCCCCCGCCGTCCGAGCTCGATGACCACCCCACAGATCCTAGCCGTCCTCATCCTCGCCGCGATGATGGGGCTCTTCCTGTGGGGGCGGCTCCGCTACGACCTGGTCGGGGCTCTCGCACTTCTCACCGCGCTCGCGGCCGGGATCGTCAAGCCGAAGGACGCCTTTTCCGGCTTCAGCGACGACATCGTCATCATCGTGGCGAGCGCGCTCGTGGTGAGCGCCGCGGTCGGGCGCTCCGGCGTGATGGAGCGGCTTCTCCGCCACATCGCACCCTATGCCCGCACCACCCGCACGCAGATCGCCGTGCTTGTCGGCAGCGTCACGATCCTGTCCGCCATCATCAAGAACATCGGCGCCCTCGCCATGCTGATCCCGGTCGCGTTTCAGATCGCGCGCCGCAGCGGCAAGTCGCCCTCCGTGTTCCTGATGCCGATGTCCTTCGGGGCGCTGCTCGGCGGCATCATCACGCTCATCGGCACCTCGCCCAACATCATCGTGTCGCGCGTGCGCGGCGAGATGCTGGGCGAGCCCTTCACGATGTTCGACTTCGCGCCGGTGGGCCTTGGGATCGCCGCGGCGGGCGTCGCCTTCCTGGTCGTCGGCCACCGGCTGCTCCCGGCCGACCGCCGCGGCGCGGCGACGCTCGACGAGGCGCTGAACATCAAGGACTACGTGACGGAGGCCGCGGTTCCGCAGACCTCGCCGCTGGCCGGCAAGACCGTCTCCGACCTGAAGAACATGGCGGAGGGGGACGTCACCGTCACGGCCGTCGTGCGCAACAAGACCCAGAGCCTGTCGCCGCTGCCCGACGCGACGCTCCGGTCCGGCGACATCCTCCTGCTCGAGGGCGAGCCGGACGCGCTCGAGCGGGTGGTCGCCCGGGCGGACCTCGAACTCGAGGCGGAGCGGCGCTCGGTGGAGGTGGAGGATCCGAGCCACGAGGTCGGCGTGGCAGAGGCCGTCATCGGGCCGAACTCGCTGCTGATCGGGCAATCCGCCCGCCGCCTCGCCGTGCACGAACGCTTCGGCCTCAACATCCTGGCGGTCAGCCGCTCGAACAAGCGCTTCACGGAGCGCCTGCGCGACATCACGCTCCGGTCGGGCGACGTCCTCGTCCTTCAGGGCGACCTCGCTCTGGTGCCGGAGCGGATGCGGGAGCTCGGTCTGCTGCCGCTCGCCGAACGCACCCTTCAGCTCGGAAGCGCCCGGCGCGCCTGGATCACGGTCGGGATCCTGGCGGTCACGGTGACGCTGCTGGCCTTCAGCCTCGTGCCGGTGGCGGTCGCGTTCTTCGGCGCGGCCGCACTCCTCATCCTGTTCGGCGCGCTGCCGATCCGGGAGGCCTACGACGCGATCGAATGGCCGATCCTGGTGATGCTCGCGACCCTCATCCCGGTGAGCGACGCGCTCCGCACGACCGGAACCACGGACCTCTTCGCCGGGTGGCTCAGCCATGCGGCGAGCGGGCTTCCGCCTTGGGGCGCGCTCGCCCTGATCCTGGTGGCCGCGATGGCGGTCACGCCCTTCCTCAACAACGCCGCGACCGTGCTCGTCATGGCGCCGATCGCGGCCGGGTTCGCGACCGGGCTCGGCTTCAAGCCCGACGCCTTCCTCATGGCGGTCGCCATCGGGGCCGCCTGCGACTTCCTCACCCCGATCGGCCACCAGTGCAACACGCTGGTGATGGGCCCCGGCGGCTACAAGTTCGGCGACTACGCCCGCCTCGGCCTGCCGCTCTCGCTCATCGTGATCGTCGTGGGCGTGCCGCTCATCCTGGCCGTCTGGCCGCTCACGTAGCCGTCGTCGGTGCGGAGCTTGTTCCCGGCGATGCGAAGGATCGGCGGCACTGCCGCATCCGCTTCAAGGTGACACCGAGACCGGCCAAAGTGCTAGCCGGCCCGGGCCGTTTCGCGGGCGAGCCGGATGGCGGCGATCACCGCCTCCGGGTCGCGGACCTGATTGGCGAGGATCAGGACGAGGCGCGCATTCATGGCGGCGCTCTCCTCGTCCGTAAGACCTTCGTGGCCCCTGATCAGCGCCTCGTAGACGTCGTCGCCGCGGCCGGCGAAGCCCTCCGCGAGGTCGAGACCACCCGCCATCACGCAGCTGCCCGCACCGGGCGGACGCCGCCGCCCGCCCTCTCGAGCGCAAGCGCGATTCCGCCAGGATCGAAGCTTTTGAACCGCGCCGCAACATGCTGGTCGGGCCGGATCAGATAGGTCGTGCCGGGCTCCGCCGCGTAGCGCACCCGGGCCAGCCCGTCCGGATCGGCGAGGACCACGATCCCTTCCGGCGCCTGGAGGGAGCGCGGGGCGATTGCGACGAGCGGCGGCCCGAGGCACGAGGCGCGGGCGGCCATCGCGGCAAGCTCGGCCGCATCCTCCGCGAAGACGAGCAGTGCGAAGTCTCCGCCAAGGCGGTTGAGCAGCCAGCCCGGCCGCCCGGCCTCGTCCAGGATCGGCGCGTCGGGGCAGACGGTGCCCGGGGCCGGGCCGTCCCATGGAGCGGCATCCGGAGTCTGGAGAACATGTCCGGCCAGCGTGCAGGGCCGGGACAGCCGCCCGGCATTCACCAGCGCACGGGCGAAGGCGGCGCGCGGCGCGAGGTCGAGGACGGCGTCGCGGAAGAGATGCTCGACCTTCGTCTTCGGAGTCATGAAACTGGTCGTGCGCGACGAGTTCAGAATGTTCTCGTCCGCCCCATGCCGGCGCTCCCCGTCGTAGGTCGCCACGAGGCTTTCCGGGGCGCGGCCCTGGACGACGCGCGCGAGCTTCCAGCACAGATTGTCCACGTCCTGGATGCCGCCATTGCCGCCCCGCGCCCCGAAGGGGCTGACCACATGCGCGCTGTCCCCGACGAAGACGACGCGCCCATGCACGAAGCGCTCCAGCCGGGCGCAGCGGAAGGCGTAGACGGAACACCATTCGAGCTCGAAGGGAGTGCTCTCGCCCACCACCGCCCTGACGCGGGGAATCACGCGCTGGGGCTGGCGTTCGAGCACAGGATCGGCCTCCGGCCCGAGCTGGAAGTCGATGCGGAAGACGTCGTCCGGCTGGCGGTGGAGCAGGGCGCTCTGGCCGGGATGGAAGCTCGGCCGGAACCAGAAGAGGCGCTCGTTCGGAAAGGGTGCCCGCATGCGGACATCCGCGATGAGGAAGCGTTCCTCGAAGGCCTGGCCCTCGAAGGGCAGGCCGAGCATGCGCCGCAGCGCGCTGTTCGCGCCGTCGGCCGCCAGCACCCAATCCGCCTCGATCCGGTAGGAGCCGTCCGGGGTCGCGACCTCCAGCACGACCCCATCCCCGCGGGCGCTCACGCCGGTGACCTCGTTGCGCCAGCGCAGTTCCAGGAGGTCCGGGAAGTCGCGCGCCCGCTCGACGAGGTATTCCTCCACGTAGTATTGCTGGAGATTGATGAAGGCCGGCATCTTGTGCCCGCCCTCGGGCAGCAGGTCGAAGCTGTAGATCTCCTCATCGCCGCGATGAACGCGGCCACGCTGCCACGTCACGCCTTTCGCGACCATCCGGTCCCCCACGCCGAGCCGGTCGAAGATTTCGAGCGTTCGCTTCGCCCAGCAGATCGCGCGGCTTCCCACCGAGACCGTGTCGTTGTCGTCCAGCACGAGGCAGGGAATCCCGTGGATCGCGAGATCGATTGCGGCCGCGAGCCCGACCGGTCCAGCCCCCACCACCACGACGGGGCGCCTCGCACCCGGGCTCCCGCGCAGCTCCGGCGGGATGACGTATTCGTAGCGCGGCGCGGCGTAGCTTCCCATGGCGTCCCGTTATGGCTCGGGGTGGCATGCCGCATGATACACGGCCCGCGGATGCGCGCCCAAGCCGATCCGTGCGCCTGCACACAGACAGCCGCAATGCCGCTTCCGACTCTCGCTGGCGCCGGCCCTCTGGACGCGCCATAGGTCGTCGGCATGGGAGAGACGGGCGGAGCATGATGGGTGGGGCGGGCGCGTGGACGCCGCTGACGATGCTAGCCGTCCTGACCGTGGCCTTTACGGTCAAGCACTTCCTCGCCGATTTCGTGCTCCAGACCGGGTGGATCGCCATCGGGAAGGACTGCCGCGGCGACTGGTTCAAGCCGCTCGCGGCACATGTGGCGATCCATGCCGGCCTGGCGCTCGCGATCGTCCTCGTAGTGGCGCCACGCCTGTGGTGGCTCGCCGCGATAGACTTGGTCGTCCATTTCGGGGTCGACCGCGGCAAGAGCGTCGTCGGACGCTGGGGCGGCTGGACGCCCCATGATGCGCGTTACTGGTGGCTGTTCGGCTTCGACCAGCTTCTCCACCAAGTCACGAATATCGGGCTGGCCTATGCCCTCGCCGTACTCTGACCCCCTCGCCCCGGATCACGCGCTCAGGCGGTCGCGGACGAAGGTCTTCAGGTATTCGAGATCCGCTTCCGCGCTCTCGGCGCGGCCTTCCGCCGCCGCCAGCCGCTCCCCCGCCTCGCTCAGCATGCCCTGGGTCTTCTCCAGGAGCTCGGTCGAGCGGCGCTGGAGCTCCTCGGCCCGGGCCCGCTCGCGGCGGGTCTCGTCCTGCGATGCGCGCAGTCTGGCCTCGGTCTCGGAAAGCCGGGCGGCCTGGGCCGCGAGCATCGCCTCCACCTCCTTCAGCCGCGCTTCGAGCTGGGTGATCGCCTGCTCGCGGGCGCTGCTTCGCTCCGCTGCCTTCGCGATGGCCTCCAGCGTGCTCCGCAGGGCCGGCCGATCGGCAGCCTCGCGTTCGGGGAACGACTTCGCGATGGCGGTTCCAGACCGGCTGGCGCGGAGCTGCGAGGCAAGCTGACGCACGAGCGGCGTCAGGGTCTCGCCGGCGCTCGCGCTTCCGTCGTTCGGGGCCATTCGGATTCTCCTTTTCCGACTGGCTCGCCCGGTCATGGTTAATGTTGCGTTAAGAGGCGCCGAGCTGCGGCGCTCAAAAAACCCCGGCCGCATCGAATGGGCCGGGGCCAGTCTGGGAGGAACGTCCGATGAGGACCTCGGCAAAACGCCGGGATCGGGCAGAGGCTCCCGTGCGAAACTGAACTCTGGGCGGCACTTCGGTCGGAGAAGCTACGCCGTCCGGAGGCGCTCGCCGACGAACGCCTCCAGGTCGAAATCGTCTGCCGGCACTTCGGCCATGAACCGCTCCGCGATCTCGGTGACGACGATATCGGGTCGGATCCGGTCGACGAGGGTCCAGTCGACCGAGGCGGACCAGACGAAGTGCAACTCGCGGAACGTCTCGGCGAGCATGCCCGTCAACAACATCGGATAGAAGTGGGACAGCGAATCTCCGAACAGCAGCACCCGCCTGGGATCCGCCTCCGGGCCGCCCTGGGCATAGGTGATGGCGGCGCCGCGATGGAGGTCGGCGATCGTGCCGGACGCCTCCGCCCGGCTCAACAGGGCGTTGCGCCAGACGGGCGCGGCCGCGAGAGTGACGTGATGCTGCCGGCGCGTCTCGCCGACCGGCGGATCGAGCTTCACTCCGAGGTCGCCCGCGATGTCCTGCGCGATATACGGCCTGTCCTCGAGACGCCAGGAGCGGCTGGCCCCCAGCGCGGCGCAGATCGCGTCATGCGCGGCGAGGCAGCCCTCCGTGGTCCAATGCGTGTCGGTCCGGTGGTAGAGCTGCGCGCGCCCTTTCGCCTCGGCAAGTGCGCCGAGGATATCCACGAGGACCGGCTGCAGGTCCGGCCGGCGGCCCAGCCGGGCCGCATAACCGCGGGCCGGGTCGTAGCGGAGCCCGGCCGTGAACTCGGGGTACAAGGACAGCTTCTCCGGCACGACGGCGTGCCGGTAGAGGATCCCGCGGGCGCGAAAGCGCTCGGCGCGGGTCCGGATCAGCCGTGCCCAGGCATGGGCGCGCCACGCCGTGCCGATCCGCCGGCGGTACATGTCGATCGGGCGGTTGCGGCCGCCGGCCAGGAACAGCCAGCCGTCCTTGCCTACGTGAACGACAGGGATCCGGCGTCGGGGGAACATGCCGACGCCCTCAGGCCCGCCGGGTCGCCGCGGGAGCAGACGGCGCCGGTACGCATGTCCGCGCGACCCGTCCGGGTCGGGCGGGAAGGCGGATGATGGACCGGATCAACGGTCGAGTGGTGGAGCCAGGCGGGATCGAACCGCCGACCTCGTGAATGCCATTCACGCGCTCTCCCAACTGAGCTATGGCCCCAGACACGTCCGCGGCGTTGGGAAGCCGCGTCGGCGCCGCCGAAGCAGCGGCGCCTCTATATGGGCCGGCGCCGGTCAGTTCAAGACCGATCGCGGCGGCGGGAAGCCTCAGGCCTCCTCCTCGTCCTCGATATCTCCGTCGATGAGGTCTGCGACATCGTCGCCGCCCTCCTCTTCCTCCTCCAGGAAGGTGTCCTCGGCGCCGCCATCCTCCTCGAGCGCAACCTCGTCCTCGACCACGGCAGCGGCGTCCTCGCCCTCGGCGACGTCTTCGAGCGAGATCATCTCGGCGCCGGCGCCGGCCACGTCCGTCTCCTCGTCGTCCTCCTCCGGACGGGCGCGCGTTCCCGCGGCAGGCTTCAGCGCGGGCTCGAAGGCAGAGCGCGGAATGGCCTCGCCCGTATAGGGCGACACGATGGGGTCGCGGTTCAGGTCGTAGAATTTCCGGCCGGTCGTCGGACAGACGCGCTTCGTGCCGAGCTCTGGTCTAGCCACGTGCAAAGATTTCCGCTGGATGGAAGCGGCCCCGTTAGTCGCGCGGGCCAAGCGAGTCAATTCGTAACGGACGGGCGCGATTTCAAGCGCGGATGACGCGCGCGGGCCTGCATGGTAACGGGGCGCCGCCTTCTTCCGACATCGCCCAGCATCGTGTCACGGTCCCACACCGCCGCATCCCCCATCGCGTCCCGTCCCGGCTCGCCGTTGCGCGGACGGATCCGCGTTCCCGGCGACAAATCCATCTCGCACCGGGCCCTGATCTTCGGCCTCCTCGCCCGCGGCGAGACGCGGGTCGAGAACCTCCTGGAAGCGGACGACGTCCTGCGCACGGCCGAAGCGGCGCGCGCGCTCGGGGCGGGGGTGACCCGCGAGGCCGAGGGGCGCTGGCGCGTCGTCGGGGCCGGGATCGGCGGCCTTCGGGAGCCCGCCTCAGTCCTCGATTTCGGCAATGCCGGGACCGGCTCGCGCCTGATGATGGGCGTCGCCGGCTCGCATCCGATCACGGCGACCTTCGACGGTGACGCCTCGCTCCGCAAGCGGCCCATGCGCCGGATCCTCGACCCGCTCGTCCGGATGGGCGCGACCGTCGTCTCCGAAGCCCCGGGCGGGCGCGTGCCGCTGTCGCTGCGCGGACCGCGCGAGACGATCCCGATCACCTACGAGACCCCGGCTCCCTCGGCCCAGATCAAGTCGGCAGTACTCCTCGCCGGGCTCAACTCGCCCGGCATCACGACCGTCGTCGAGCGGCAGGCGACGCGCGACCATACGGAACGCATGCTGTCCCATTTCGGCGCGACCGTCTCGGTGGCCGAGGAGGACGCCGGCCGGCGGATCGCGCTCGTGGGCCAGCCGGACCTCAAGGGCACGGAGGTCGTGGTTCCGGCAGATCCGTCCTCCGCCGCCTTCCCCCTTGTGGCCGCGCTGGTGACGCCGGGCTCGGAGGTCGTCGTCGAGAACGTGATGATGAACCCGCTGCGCACCGGACTCATTACGACGCTGGTCGAGATGGGCGCCGCCATCGAGTTCATGAACCGGCGCGATATCGGCGGCGAAACCGTCGCGGATATCAGGGCGTCCTACGGGCCGCTGAAGGGGGTCGAGGTCCCGCCGGAGCGCGCCCCCTCCATGATCGACGAGTACCCCGTCCTCGCCGTCGCGGCCTCCTTCGCGGCCGGCCCGACGCTGATGCGCGGCCTCGAGGAACTTCGGGTCAAGGAATCGGACCGGCTGGCCGCGGTCGCCGCCGGTCTCGCGGCGAACGGGATCGCGGCCGAGATTTCGGGCGACGACCTCCTCGTGCACGGGACGGGCGGCAAGGTGCCGGGCGGCGGCCTCGTCGCGACCCATATGGACCATCGGATCGCGATGGCGTTCCTGGTGATGGGCCTCGCCTCGCGGGATCCCGTCACGGCCGACGATTCGGCCATGATCGCGACGAGCTTCCCCGGCTTCGCCGCCATGATGCGCGAGCTCGGGGCCGAGCTGTCCTGATGGTGATCGCCATCGACGGGCCCGCCGCCTCGGGCAAGGGAACGCTCGCCCGCCGCCTCGCGCGCCATCTCGGCCGGCCCCATCTCGATACCGGGCTCCTCTACCGGGCGGTCGCCCGCGACATGCTCGACCGCGAGGAGCCGCTCTCGGACGCGGCGCTCGCCGCGCGCGCGGCCGCGGCGCTCGATACCGCCAGGCTCGACGACCCGCGGCTGCGCAGCCGCGAGATGGGCGAGGCGGCCTCGATCGTCTCCACCTTCGCGGCCGTGCGCGAGACGCTGCTCGGCTTCCAGCGCCGCTTCGCCCGCCAGGAGGGCGGCGCGGTGCTCGACGGGCGCGACATCGGCACCGTCGTCTGTCCGGACGCGGACCTGAAGCTCTACGTCACGGCCTCTCCGGAAGAACGCGCCCGCCGTCGGCAGCGCGAGCTCGCCCAAACGGGCGAACCGTCGGATTTCGAGACGGTCCTGGCCGATATCCGTCGCCGGGACGCGCGCGATCAGGGCCGCCCCAACGCGCCGCTGCGGATGGCCGAGGACGCGGTCCTCCTGGACACGACCGCGCTCGACGCCGACGCCGCCTTCGCGGAGGCGCTTCGGATCGTCCGGACGCGACTGGACGTCTGAACCCGGTCCGGGGCTGGACCGTTGCTTGCATCGCCTATCCCGATCGCCACACTGGCGGTCGTCCTTGGGGGTGCGCGATGCGGCGCCGTCTCTTCCAGCTCGCGGGCCTGGCCCTCGCAGGGGCCGCCCTGACTTCGGGGCCGGCGCGAGCGGAGATCGAGGTCGACCTCGCGCTCGTCATCGCGGTCGACGTCTCCTTCTCGATGGACCCCGACGAACAGACGCTTCAGCGCGAGGGCTTCATCGAGGCGTTCCGTTCCCCCATCGTCCACGACGCGATCCGCCGCGGCGCCGTCGGCCGGATCGCCGTATCCTACATGGAATGGGCGGGTGCGAGCGACCAGCGGATCCTGCTTCCCTGGACGATCCTGGAAGGCGCCGACACGGCGAACGCCTTTGCGGAGGCGCTCTCGCGCAAGCCGACGCGGCGCGCCTCGCGAACCTCGATCTCGGGGGCGATCGACTATTCCGTGCGGATGCAGGACGAGAGCGGGGTCTCGGCGCTCCGCCGCGTGATCGACGTCTCGGGGGACGGGCCCAACAACCAGGGCCGGGCGGTCCTCGCCTCGCGCGCCGACGCGATCGCGCGCGGCATCACGATCAACGGCCTCCCCGTCATGCTCAAGGACGCCGGCTATTTCGACATCCAGGACCTCGATACCTACTACCGCGACTGCGTCATCGGTGGGCAGGGCGCCTTCATGGTACCGGCCAAGGACAAGGCGCAGTTCCGGGACGCGGTGAAGACCAAGATCATCATGGAGATCGCCGCGGCGCCAAGTCCCGGCTTCGCGGCTGCGGACGAGGGCGGCTCGCTCGTCCTCCTCGCCCAGGAGACGCGGCGCGCCAATTGCCTGGCCGGCGAGCAGCAATGGCGCGACCGGATGGGGAACTGAGAGCCCCGCCGGGACCGCCGCCCTCGGCCGCTCCGGTCAGGCTGTCGGCTGCACCGCGTATTGCTCGTCCGTGACCGGCTCCATCCAGGTCACGTGCTTCTCGCCATCCGTCTCGTGCATGGCGATATGAACCATGCCGTGGGTCGGCGAGGCGCCGTGCCAGTGCCGCTCGTTCGGCGGGATCCAGACCGTGTCGCCGGCCCGGATGACCTGGACGGGGCCGCCCTCCCTCTGCACATGCCCGATCCCCTGGACCACATGGAGCGTCTGGCCGAGCGGGTGTGTGTGCCAGTTCGTGCGCGCCCCGGGCTCGAAGGCAACCCGCGCCGCCCGGATCCGGGCCGGAGGCGGGGCTTCCACGATGGGGTCCTGCCACACGGTCCCGGTGAACCAGTCCGGGTTCACGCGGCGGCTCGGATGTTTCGACGGGGGGATGATGTCCATGGCGTTCCTCCGGCTGAGGCTCGTAGCTCCGGGCGGCCGGCTCGACAAGGCGCGGCCGCTCCGTCACTGAACGGGCCGGGAGCCGGGGAACCGGCCGGGAAGGTGACGGCCCGATGAAGCTCTACGGCTATTTCCGCTCGAGCGCGGCCTTCCGGGTCCGCATTGCGCTGAACCTCAAGGGCATCGCGGTCGAGCATGCCTTCCGGCATCTCCGGCGCGGGGAGCAGAGCGCGCCCGAGTATCTGGCCCTGAACCCGCAGGGTCTCGTTCCCACCCTGGTGCTGGACGACGGGACGGTGCTCACGCAGTCGCTCGCCATCATCGAATGGCTGGACGAGACCCGTCCGGAGCCGCCCCTCCTACCCGCCGACCCGGTGCGCCGCGCCAAGGTGCGGGCCTTCGCGGCGGCGATCGCCTGCGACACCCACCCGCTCCAGAACCTGCGTGTGCTCAACGAGATCCGTGCGCTCTCGGACGAGGCGAGGACGACGGCCTGGGCGCGGCACGTCAACGAGCAGGGTCTCGCGGCCTGCGAGAAGCTGGTCGCTGCCGAAAGCGGGCCGTTCTGCTTCGGCCGGGCCCCGACCCTCGCCGATATCTGCCTCGTGCCGCAGATGGCGAATGCGCGCCGCTATGGCGCCGACCTCTCCGGCTTGCCGCGGCTCGCGGAGGCGGACGCAGCCGCGATGGCCCTCCCCGCCTTCGCAGACGCCCAGCCGGCGCGGCAGCCCGACGCCGAATAGATCCGGTCGGCCGCGATGGTGTCGGTCCCCAACGGGATGACGGCAGCCGCTCGGACGGCGCGCATTCCCCCCGGCGCCCCTCCCTCTTCTTGCCAGCATCAATCCTCCAGGCGCGCCGCGCCGCGCAGCTTCTTCACGGTGGCCCGGCGGGTCTTTCCTTCGAGACGACGCACCTTCGATGACAATGTCGGCCGGGTCGGGCGGCGGGGCTTCTGGGCGACTGCCGCCTGGCGGATCAGGGCCACGAGGCGCTCCAGCGCGTCGGCGCGGTTCTGCTCGCGCGAGCGGAACCGTTGCGCCTCGATCACCACGACCCCGTCCTGCGTCATCCGTCGGCCGGCGAGCGCCGCAAGCCGATGGAACACGGCCTCCGAAAGAGCCGGCGAACGCGCCGCATCGAACCGTAGCTCGACGGCGGTCGACACCTTGTTGACGTTCTGCCCACCCGGCCCCGATGCCCGGACGAAGCTCTCGGATATCTCGGCTTCGTCCAGCACGATCGAGGGCGTGACGTGGATCATGGGCCGGCCGGCTTCTCGGCTGCCGCGAGATAGTTCACGGCCGTGTCGCGGGAGAGCGACCAGTCCCGCTCGACCGGGTTGAACACCATCCCGCGCGTCCGGAATCCCGTCAACCCGGCCGCTTCGACCGCCTCGCGCAGCTCGTCCGGGGTGACGAACTTCTCCCAGTCGTGCGTGCCTTTCGGCAGCCATTTCAGCAGGTATTCCGCGCCCAGGATCGCGAGCGCGAAGGAACGCATCGTCCGGTTGATGGTCGCGAGGAGAAGGAGCCCGCCCGGCGCCACCGCTGCTCCGCAGGCCCGGACGAAGCTCTCCACCTCCGGGACGTGCTCGACGACCTCCATGGCGATCACGAGGTCGAACCTCCCGCCTCGGGCGGCAATCTCCTCGACCGTCTCCGTCCGGTACTCGATCGCAAGTCCGCCCTCCGCCGCGTGGCGGCGCGCCGCCTCGATGTTCCGCGCGCTCGGATCGAGCCCAGTCACGGCCCCGCCGAGGCGCGCCACGGGCTCGGACAGGAGCCCGGCCCCGCAGCCGACGTCGAGCACCGACAAACCGGCAAGCGGAAAGGGCGCCTTCGGCTCCCGCCGGAAATGCCGGCAGGCCTCGTCCCGGATGAAGGACATCCGGAGCGGATTTATGCGGTGGAGCGCCCGCATGGGGCCCTTCGGGTCCCACCAGTCCCGGGCGAGGCGGTCGAAGCGGTCGACCTCGCGCCGGTCGACCGTCCCGGCTCCGGCGAATGCGCGCTGCGTTGACATGGCGCGACCATACGCGATACGCGCCCCGCGGGCGACCGGCCCGGCTCCCTCCCTCGGCATCGGCACCACGACGCTTCCTCAAGACACGATCCGATGCCACGTCTCGTCATGAAGTTCGGCGGCACCTCCGTCGCCAATGTGGAGCGCATCCGCAACGTCGCGCGCCACGTCCGGCGCGAGGTCGAGGCCGGCTACGATGTCGCGGTGGTGGTGTCCGCGATGGCCGGCAAGACGAACGAGCTCGTCGCCTGGTGCAAGGAGGCGGCGCCGATCTACGACCCGAAGGAATACGACGTCGTCGTCGCGTCGGGCGAGCAGGTCACGTCCGGCCTGCTGGCGCTGGTGCTGCAGAACGACGGGCTGCCGGCTCGCTCCTGGCAGGGCTGGCAGATCCCCATCCGCACCTCCGACCAGCATGGCGCTGCCCGCATCGCGAGCATCGACGGCTCCGGCATCCTGGACGGGTTCGAGGCGCGCCGCGAGGTCGCGGTCGTGTCCGGCTTCCAGGGCGTCCATGCCGAGACGAGCCGGATCGCGACGCTCGGCCGCGGCGGGTCGGACACGAGCGCGGTCGCGCTCGCGGCGGCTTTGGGCGCCGAGCGCTGCGACATCTACACTGACGTGGACGGCGTCTACACGACCGATCCGCGCATCGTGCCGAAGGCGCGCCGGCTCGACCGGGTGGCCTTCGAGGAAATGCTGGAAATGGCGTCGCTCGGCGCGAAGGTCCTGCAGGTGCGCTCGGTCGAGCTCGCCATGCTCTACCGGGTGCCGACCTATGTGCGCTCAAGCTTCGACGATCCCGCCGATCCGAAGCCCGGCACGCTCATCTGCGACGAGGAGGACATCGTGGAGCAGTCCGTCGTCACCGGGATCGCCTTCTCGAAGGACGAGGCCCAGATCACCCTCCGCCGCGTCGCCGACAAGCCGGGCGTAGCCGCGGCCATCTTCGGTCCGCTTGCGGACCAGAACGTCAATGTCGACATGATCATCCAGGTCGTCTCCGACGACGAGGCGACCACCGACATCACCTTCACGGTGCCGGCGGCCGATTACGAGCGTTCGCGCGCGATCCTGGAGGAGAACCGCGAGCGGATCGGCCTGAAGGACATCCAGGGCGCGACGGACGTCGTAAAGGTCTCGGCCATCGGGGTCGGGATGCGCTCGCATGCCGGCGTCGCCTCCCGCGCCTTCCGGGCCTTGGCCGAGAAGGGCATCAATATCCGGGCGATCACGACGTCCGAGATCAAGTTCTCCGTGCTCATCGACGCCGCCTACACCGAGCTTGCCGTTCGGACGCTTCACTCGCTATACGGCCTGGACAAGGCCTGATTTCATGCGGAAGCGGGCTCGGGGGCAGAGCTCGGCTATTGGGGTTTGCCTAAGCGGGTCGAAAGTCACGGGTTTCTGAGATGCGAGGTGCACCAGGCGGTCCGCGCCTGCTCCTGCGCCGCCTGCGGGAGGTCATGGCGGAGCCCGCGCCTCCGCAGGCCCGCCTCGATCGCATCGTGGTGCTCATCGCGTCCAACATGGTCTCGGAGGTCTGCTCGATCTACGTGATGCGGGCGGACAGGACGCTGGAACTCTATGCCACCGAGGGTCTGAACCGCGAGGCCGTCCACCTCACCACCATGCAGGCCGGCGAGGGCCTGGTCGGCCTGATCGCCCAGAACGCGGAGCCCCTCGCGCTCTCCGACGCGCAGTCGCACCCGGCCTTCTCCTACCGGCCGGAGACGGGCGAGGAGGTCTATCACGGGTTCCTCGGGGTCCCGATCCTGCGCGGCGGCAACACGCTCGGCGTCCTCGTCGTCCAGAATCGGACGCATCGGGTCTATGCCGAGGAGGAGGTCGAGGCGCTCCAGACGACCGCGATGGTGCTGGCGGAGATGATCGCCTCCGGCGAGCTGCAGTCTCTCGGCTCGCCCGGCGCGGAGCCGGCTGCGCGGGGCCCGGCGCAGCTGAAGGGCGTGGCGCTGGCCGACGGGCTCGGCCTCGGCTACGCCGTCCTGCACGAACCGCGGGTCGTCATCCGCGATCTCATCGCGACGGATGTCGATGCCGAGCTTGCCCGCCTCGACGAGGCGCTCGGCGAGGTGCGCTCTTCCATCGACGAGATGCTGGAGCGAGGCGACATCGCGCATGGCGGCGAGCACCGCGAGGTGCTGGAGACCTTCCGCATGTTCGCACACGACCCGGGCTGGCTCCGGCGCATGCGGGACGCGGTGAAAACCGGCATCACGGCGGAAGCGGCCGTGGAACGCGTCCAGAGCGACACGCGCGCCCGCCTGATGCGGGTCACGGAGCCCTACCTCCGCGAGCGTCTGCACGACCTGGACGATCTCGCCAACCGGCTCCTGCACAAGCTGGCCGGCCAGGAGATGGTGGCGCCGCGCGAAAACCTGCCGGACAACGCCATCATCGTGGCCCGCATGCTCGGGCCCGCCGCGCTCCTCGACTACGACCGCTCGCGCCTGCGCGGGCTCGTGCTCGAGGAGGGAGGCGAGACGAGCCACATCGCGATCGTCGCCCGCGCGCTCAACATTCCGGTCGTGAGCGAGGTCGAGGGCGCGGCCTCGATGGTCGATACGGGGGACGCCATCATCGTCGACGGCGGCGCCGGCGAAGTGCAGATCCGCCCGCCCCCGGAGGTCGAGGCGGCCTATGCCGAGAAGGCGCGGATGCGGGCGCGGCGCCAGGCCCAGTACCGCCAGCTCCGCGACCGCCCGGCCGTGACGCGCGACGGGGTCGAGATCGCGCTCCAGCTCAATGCCGGGCTCCTCGTCGACCTGCCGCATCTGCACGAGACGGGGGCGGTCGGCATCGGCCTCTTCCGAACCGAGCTGCAATTCATGATCGCCGAGCGCATGCCCTCCGCGAAGGACCAGCAGCAGCTCTATGCGGCCGTCTTCGCGGCCGCGGGGGATGCGCCGATCACCTTCCGGTCGCTCGATATCGGCGGGGACAAGCTCCTCCCCTACATGCCGCGCGTCGAGGAGGAGAACCCGGCGCTGGGCTGGCGCGCGATCCGCATCGCGCTGGACCGGCCCGCGCTCCTGCGGATCCAGGCCCGCGCCCTCCTCAAGGCCGCGGCCGGACGGCATCTGCGAATCATGTTCCCCATGGTGGCGAGCACGGCCGAGTTCGAGCGCGCGAAGCTCCTCGTCGAGGGCGAGATCAACTGGCTGAAGCGGCAGTCGAGCCCGCTTCCCGAGAGGCTCTCCCTCGGAGCCATGGTCGAGGTGCCCTCGCTGCTCTTCGAGATCGGCGAGATCGCGCAGGCGGCCGACTTCCTGTCGATCGGCTCGAACGACCTGATGCAGTTCCTGTTCGCGGCCGATCGCGGCAACAAGCTCGTCGCCAGCCGCTTCGACCCGCTGAGCCGCGCGCCGCTGCGGGCGCTCACGGCCATCGTCGAGGGCGCCGCGGAGCGGAACTGCCCGGTCACCGTCTGCGGCGAGATGGCCGGGCGGCCGCTCGAGGCGATGCTGCTGATCGGCCTCGGCTTCCGCTCGCTCTCCATGTCGGCGGCCTCCATCGGCCCGATCAAGGCCATGATCCTGGAACTCGATACCCGTCCCTTGAAGGAGCTGATCCGGCGCGAGATGGACCATGCCGGCACCTACGAGAGCCTGAGGCCCGCCCTGACGGACTTCGCCGAGCGCCACGGAATCCCGCTCTGATGCGAGCCCCGCCGGCCCAGAAGCTCGATGCCGTGCTGGCGCGGCACGCGATCGTCACCGCCACGCTGAACGGCGCGCCGGAGCCCGACCAGTTCGTCGCGCTGTCGCGCGAGCTCGCCGAACTCGACCCCGTGGTCGCGGCGATTCGCGCCTACCGGACCCGGGCGGAAGACCTCGCCGGGCTCGATGCACTCCTCGAGGATCCGGCGACCGACGCCGAGATGCGGGCGCTCGCCTTCGACGAGCGGCCGGAGGCGGTCGATGCGCTCGAGCGCGCCGCGGCCGAGCTGAACGTGCTCCTCCTGCCCAAGGACTCCGCCGACGAGAAGAGCGCGATCCTGGAGATCCGCGCCGGAACCGGCGGGGACGAGGCCGCGCTCTTCGCGGGCGACCTGTTCCGCATGTATGCCCGCTATGCCGAGCTGAAGGGTTGGCGGGTCGAGGTGATGGCCGAGAGCGAGGGCACGGCCGGCGGGCTGAAGGAGGTCGTGGCCGAGATCAAGGGGCGCGGCGTCTTCGCCCGGCTCAAGTTCGAGAGCGGCGTCCACCGCGTCCAGCGCGTGCCCGCGACCGAGGCGTCGGGGCGCATCCACACCTCCGCGGCCACCGTTGCGGTGCTGCCGGAAGCCGAGGAGGTCGACGTCGCCATCAACGACGCTGACCTGAAGATCGACACCATGCGGGCGCAGGGGGCCGGCGGCCAGCACGTCAACAAGACGGAATCAGCGGTGCGTATCACCCACATCCCGTCCGGCATCGTGGTCTTCGTCCAGGACGAGCGGTCCCAGCACAAGAACAAGGCGCGCGGCCTCGCCCTGCTGCGCTCGCGCCTGCTCGACAGGGAGAGGAGCGCGAAGGACGCCGCCCGTGCGGCCGACCGCCGGTCGCAGGTCGGCTCGGGCGACCGGTCGGAACGGATTCGGACCTACAACTTCCCGCAGGGTCGCGTGACGGACCACCGCATCAACCTCACGCTCTACAAGCTCGAGGAGGTGCTCTCGGGCGAGGCGCTCGACGAGATCGTCGACGCCCTCATCACCCAGCATCAGGCGGACCTCCTGGCTGCCGAGGGTGCCGGGTGACCGAAAATGCGGCACCTTACCCCTCACCTCCCTCGTCAGTGTTGACTTGTCCGGATTGCGTGTGGCTCATACCGGCCAAGCGACCGACGGGGAACTCGGCGCTGGGAACGCCGGGGACCAAGCATCGGAATGGCTGACGACATCATCCTGTCGACACGCGGACTCGGGCGCGACTTCAAGGGCTTCACGGCCGTCGGCGAGGTCGACCTGAAGGTGAAGCGCGGGACGATCCACGCTCTCATCGGCCCGAACGGGGCGGGCAAGACGACCTGCTTCAACCTGCTGACGAAGTTCCTGCAGCCGAGCCGCGGCTCGATCGTCTATAACGGGCGCGACATCACCAACATGAAGCCGGCCGACGTCGCCCGGCTCGGGCTTGTCCGCTCCTTCCAGATCTCGGCCGTCTTCGGACATCTCACCGTGCTCGAGAACGTGCGCATCGCGCTGCAGCGCAAGCGCGGTGATTCGTTCGATTTCTGGCGCTCCGAGCGGGTGCTCGACCAGCTGAATGGCGACGCCATGAACCTGATCGAGCAGGTCGGCCTCGCCAATTTCCGCAATCACACGGCCGTCGAGCTCTCCTACGGCCGCAAGCGCGCGCTCGAGATCGCGACCACGCTCGCGCTCGATCCGGAGATGATGCTCCTGGACGAGCCGATGGCCGGAATGGGCCACGAGGACGTCGACCGGAACTCCGACCTGATCCGGCGCGCCGCCAAGAACCGCACGATCCTCATGGTCGAGCACAATCTCTCGGTCGTAGCCTCGCTGTCCGACACGATCACGGTCCTGGCGCGCGGCAACGTGCTCGCCGAGGGCAATTACGAAACCGTCTCGAAGGACCCCCGCGTGGTGGAAGCTTATATCGGAGCCGGCCATGGCTGAGGCCGCACTTCGCGCACCCGGGGCGGCGCGAGCGAGCGCCCCGCTGCTCGGGATCAGCAATCTCGAGGCCTGGTACGGCGAGAGCCACGTCCTGCATGGGGTGACCTTCGACGTCGCTCCCGGCGAGGTCGTGACGCTGCTCGGCCGCAACGGCGCCGGCAAGACGACGACGTTGCGCTCCATCATCGGCATCATGAGCAAGCGTACCGGATCCGTGACCTTCGACGGGGTCGAGACGATCAGGATGCCGTCGCGCGCCATCGCGCGGCTCGGGATGGGCTACGTGCCCGAGGAGCGCGGCATCTTCGCCAGCCTCTCGGTCTACGAGAACCTGATGCTGCCGCCCGTCGTGAAGCCGGGCGGGCTCACGGTCGAGCAGATCTACGAGCTCTTCCCGAACCTGCGCGAGCGCTCGGGCAGCCAGGGCACGAAGCTCTCCGGCGGCGAGCAGCAGATGCTCTCCATCGGCCGCATCCTGCGCACGGGCGCGAAGCTGCTGCTCCTCGACGAGCCGACCGAGGGGCTCGCCCCCGTGATCGTCCAGCAGATCGGCCGTACCATCGAACGCCTGAAGCGGGACGGGTTCACCATCGTGCTCGTGGAGCAGAATTTCCGCTTCGCCCAGACCGTGGCGGACCGGCACTATGTCATGGAGCAGGGCAAGGTCGTCGACATGATCCCCAATGCCGAGCTCGACCGGAACATCGAGAAGCTCCACCGCTATCTCGGCGTCTAAGAACAAGAACAACCATAACGCGACCACGGGAGGAACGAGGATGACAGGGAGGACGATGCTGGCGGCCGTCGCGTTGGCGACCCTCATGGCGGGTTCCGCCGAGGCGCAGATCTCGGTGAAGCTCGGGGTTCTGAACGATCGCTCGGGCGTCTATTCGGATATCGGCGGCGAGGGCTCGGTGCTCGCCGCCCGGATGGCGGTCGAGGACGCCAGGGCGCAGAAGATCATCGGCGACGACATCAAGGTCGAGGTCATCGCCGCCGACCATCAGAACAAGCCGGATGTCGGGTCCAACATCGCCCGGCAATGGTACGACCAGGACGGCGTGGACGTGATCCTCGACGTGCCGACCTCGTCGGTCGCGCTCGCCATCAACCAGATCACGCGCGAGAAGAACAAGGTCTTCCTGAACTCCGGCGCGGCCACCTCGGACCTGACCGGGACGCAGTGCTCGCCGAACACAGTTCACTGGACCTACGACATGGTCCAGCTCGCGAATGTGACGGGCGGCGCCATGGTGCGCCAGGGCGGCGACACCTGGTACTTCCTCACCGCGGATTACGCCTTCGGCCACGCGCTCGAGCGCGACACCGCGGCCGTCGTGCAGAAGAACGGGGGCAAGATCCTCGGCTCGGTGAAGACGCCGTTCCCGAGCAACGACTTCTCGTCCTTCCTCCTCCAGGCCCAGGCCTCGAAGGCGAAGGTCATCGGGCTGGCGAATGCCGGGGGCGACACCGTCAACTCGATCAAGCAGGCGGCCGAGTTCGGCATCACGCAGGGCGGGCAGAACCTCGCCGGCATGCTCGTCTTCGTGAACGACGTGAAGGCGCTCGGGCTGAAGACGGCCCAGGGCCTTGTCTTCAGCGAGACCTTCTACTGGGACGAGAACGACCAGACCCGGGCCTGGTCGAAGCGCTTCGGCGAGAGGCTGAACAACCGCATGCCGAACATGACCAATGCCGGCGTCTATTCGAGCGTGATCCACTACCTCAAGGCGGTCGCGGCGGAGAAGAGCAAGGATCCGCAGAAGGTCCTGGCGCGCATGAAGGCGATGCCGACCGAGGACGCTCTGTTCGGCAAGGGCAGCGTGCGCGCGGATGGCCGCAAGATGCACGACGCCTTCCTGCTCGAGGTGAAGAAGCCGGAGGAATCGAAGGGCGACTGGGACGTGGCGAAGATCCTGGCCAAGGTGCCGGCGGATCAGGTCTTCCGTCCGCTCTCCGAGAGCAACTGCCCGCTCGTCAAGAAGAGCTGAGCGGTTCGAGGCAGGCTCGCGGAGGCACGGTTGCCGCCTCTGCGAGCCGGTTTGTTCAAGGTCAACCGGGTGACGCGATGATGAGAAAGCTCGGTACGGTAATCGCGGCCGCTCTCGCCGCCTCCTGCGCGGGCGCGGCCCAGGCCCAGGTTTCAGTGAAGCTCGGCGTCCTGAACGACATGTCCGGCCTCTATGCCGACATCTCGGGTCCGGGCTCGGTCGTCGCGGCCCAGATGGCCGTCGAGGACTTCAAGGCCGCCGAGAAGGGCATCAAGGCCGAGATCGTCTCGGCCGATCACCAGAACAAGCCGGATACCGGCTCGACCATCGCCAGGAGATGGTACGACCAGGACGGGGTCGACGTGATCCTCGACGTGACGACCTCCTCGGTCGCTCTCGCGGTCTCCGAGGTCACGCGGGAGAAGAACAAGATATTCATGCCTTCGGGCGGGGGCACCTCCGACCTCACGGGCGAGAAGTGCACACCTAACAACGTCCACTGGACCTACGACACCTGGGCGCTCGCCAACGGCACCGGCGCTGCGATGACCAAGAAGGGCGGCGACAGCTGGTTCTTCCTGACTGCGGACTATGCCTTCGGGGCCGCGCTGGAGCGCGATACCAGCAACGCCGTGAAGAAGGCGGGCGGCAAGGTCCTCGGCGCCGTGAAGCATCCGCTCTCGGCGGCCGATTTCTCGTCCTTCCTCCTCCAGGCGCAGAGCTCGCAGGCCAAGGTCATCGGACTTGCCAATGCCGGCTCCGACACGATCAACGCGATCAAGCAGGCCTCGGAATTCGGCATTACCCAAGGCGGCCAGAACCTCGCCGGGCTCCTGATCTTCTCGTCCGACGTCAAGGCGCTGGGGCTGAAGGCGGCACAAGGCCTCGTGCTGACCGAGGCGTTCTACTGGGATCAGAACGACGCCACGCGCGACTTCTCCAAGCGCTTCGCCGCGAAATTCGGCGGCAAGATGCCGACAAGCGCCCAGGCGGGCGTCTACTCGAGCATCATCCACTACCTGAAGGCCGTCGAGGCGACGAAGAGCAAGGACACCGCCGTCGTGATGGCCAAGATGAAGGAGATGCCGATCGACGATCCGCTCTTCGGCAAGGGCTCGATCCGGGCCGATGGCCGCGCGATCCACCCGATGTACCTCTTCGAGGTGAAGAAGCCCGAGGAATCGAAGGGCGAGTGGGACCTCTACAAGCTCGTCGCCACCATCCCGACCGAGGAGGCCTTCCGGCCGATCGAGGAGGGCAACTGCCCCTTCGTGAAGAAGGGCTGACCCGACTGCTCCGCCATCCGCGGACCACAGCTGAACCATAACTCCGCTCCGCTGAATCGGCGGAGCGGCCTTGACGCAAAGCAGCTTCGTCTCCCCTCAATGGAGGCGAAGCGCCCCGGCCGAGACCCTGTCGCATGATCACGATCTTCGGCGTCCCAAGCGCCGCCCTGTTCGGACAGCTCCTCTTGGGGCTCATCAACGGATCGTTCTATGCGATCCTGAGCCTCGGGCTCGCCGTCATCTTCGGGCTCCTGAACATCATCAATTTCGCCCACGGTGCGCTGTACATGATGGGCGCGTTCGTGGCCTGGATGCTGCTGAACTATCTTGGCATCGGCTATTGGTGGGCGCTCATCCTCGCGCCCGTGATCGTCGGCGGCGTCGGCATCCTGATCGAGCGCAACTACATCGCGCCGCTCAGCTTCTCCGACCAGCGCCAGAGCTTCGTCCTGATCGGGGCGACGGCGATCGGCTTCCTGGTCCTGTCCTTCGGCTTCTCGCTTTCCGCGACGCTGGCCTTCGTCGGCGCGGCCGTGATCGGAGTGGCGGCGGCGTCCATCTATGCCTGGAAGCGGCCGAGCCAGAGCTCGACCGTCCATGTCGACCACCTCTACGGCCTGCTGCTCACCTTCGGGCTCGCCCTCATCATCCAGGGCCTGTTCCGCAACCAGTACGGCGTCTCCGGCCTGCCATACGGGATCCCGCCGCAGCTCGCGGGCGGACAGCAGATCCGCCTCTTCGATGCGCCCATCATGTTCATGCCGAACTACCGGGCCTGGGTGATCGTCGCCTCGCTGATCGTGTGCCTCGCGACCTGGTTCATGATCGAGAAGACCAAGCTCGGGGCCTATCTCAGGGCGGCCACCGAGAACCCGACCCTGGTCAGCGCCTTCGGCGTGAACGTGCCCCTGATGATCACGCTGACCTACGGCTTCGGCGTCGCGCTTGCGGCTTTCGCGGGCGTGCTCGCCGCCCCGATCTATTCGGTGAACCCGAACATGGGGGCCGACCTCATCATCGTGGTCTTCGCCGTGGTCGTGATCGGCGGGATGGGCTCCATCCTGGGCTCGATCGTCACCGGCTTCACGCTCGGCCTGGTCGAGGGCTTCACGAAGGTCTTCTATCCGGAGGCCTCGTCCACCGTCATCTTCGTCATCATGGTGCTGGTCCTGCTCGTGAAGCCGGCCGGCCTGTTCGGGAGGGCCTCCTGATGGCCAACGCGACCACCGCCGGAGCCGCGCTGCCGGCCGACACCAACATCCCAACCGTGCTGCACGAGCCGCGCGGCACCGCCTCCTTCCACCTGAAGGTCTTCATCGGGATCGCGGTGGCGCTCGTCATCGCGCCCTTCGTCCTCTACCCCGTCTTCCTGATGAAGGTGCTGTGCTTCGCGCTCTTCGCGCTCGCCTTCAACCTTCTGCTGGGCTATGGCGGCCTCCTCTCCTTCGGCCACGCCGCCTATTTCGGCATGGCGAGCTACTTGTCGGCCTATTCGGCGAAGGTGTGGGGCTTCTCGCCCGAACTCGCCATCCTCACGGGCACGGCCACGGCGGCCCTCCTGGGGCTCGTCTTCGGGGCGGTCGCGATCCGACGGCAAGGCATCTACTTCTCGATGATCACCCTCGCGCTCGCGCAGATGGTGTTCTTCTTCTGCCTCCAGGCCAAGTTCACCGGCGGCGAGGACGGCATCCAGGCGGTGCCGCGCGGCAGGCTGTTCGGCTTCATCAATCTCGCCGACGACCGCGTGCTCTATTTCGTGGTCGCGGCCGTGTTCCTGTTCGGGCTCGCGCTGATCTACCGGATCATCCACTCCCCCTTCGGGCAGGTCCTGAAGGCGATCCGGGACAACGAACCGCGCGCGGTCTCCCTCGGCTACCGGGCGAACCAGTACAAGCTCGCGGTCTTCGTCCTCTCGACCACGCTCGCGGGGCTGGCCGGCGCCTTGAAGGCGATCGTGTTCCAGCTCGCCTCGCTCACGGACGTGCACTGGTCCATGTCGGGCGAGGTCGTGCTGATGACCCTGGTCGGCGGCATGGGCACGGTCTTCGGGCCGATCGTGGGCGCGGCCGTGATCGTCGCCATGGCCAACTACCTGGCCACACTCGGCGCCTGGGTGACGATCGTGCAGGGCATCATCTTCGTGCTCTGCGTGCTCCTGTTCCGCGAGGGCATCCTCGGCCTCGTGGCGCGCTGGGTGAAGCGGCCGCTCTGAGACCGGGGTTGCGAGGACGCGACTGTCTGGCGCTGCCCCACCCGTGCTTCGCGTGGTCCCCTCCCCCGCTCAAGGGGGAGGAGCACCGCCGCAGAACGATGAAGGGGCGAGCGGATTGGCGGAACGCGCGACAGCCATGCCCGGCCGGCCGCGATCTTCCCCCGGCCGCGAGGCTCACGATATAAGCCGCGACCTTCGAGGTTCGCGGGCGGCGCCCCGAACCGCAGCATCCGACCGGACATGCCCGACAAGATTCCCGTCACCGTGCTCACCGGCTATCTCGGGGCCGGCAAGACCACCCTCCTCAACCGCATCCTCACCGAGCAGCACGGCCGCCGCTACGCCGTCATCGTCAACGAGTTCGGCGAGATCGGCATCGACAACGACCTCGTCGTCGGTGCGGACGAGGAGGTGTTCGAGATGAACAACGGCTGCATCTGCTGCACCGTGCGCGGCGACCTCATCCGCATCATCGAGGGGCTGATGAAGCGGCGCGGCAAGTTCGACGCGATCATCGTCGAGACGACCGGCCTCGCCGATCCGGCTCCCGTGGCCCAGACCTTCTTCGTCGACGAGGACGTGGCGCAGCGCGCCCGGCTCGACGCCGTCGTCACCGTGGCGGACGCCAAGTGGCTCAGCGAGCGCCTGAAGGACGCGCCGGAGGCCAAGAACCAGATCGCCTTCGCGGACGTGATCCTCCTCAACAAGACCGACCTCGTCGACGCGGCGGGACTGGAGAAGGTCGAGGCGCAGATCCGCGCCATCAACCCTTCCGCCACGATCCACAGGACGGTGAACTGCAACGTGCCGATCGGCGAGGTGCTCGACCGCAAGGCGTTCGACCTCGACCGCATCATGGAGGTGGAGCCCGAATTCCTGGAGGAGGGGCACCATCACCACCACGACGAGGAGATCGATTCCTTCTCCTTCCGCGCGGGCGAGGTGAACCCGGACAAGTTCATGCCCTGGATCTCCGACCTGACCCAGCGCGAGGGGCCGAACATCCTGCGCTGCAAGGGGATCGTGGCCTTCCCGCAGGAGCCCAGGCGCTTCGTGTTCCAGGGCGTGCACATGATCCTGGACGGCGATCTGTCCCGCGAGTGGCGCCCGGACGAGAAGCGCGAAAGCCGCGTCGTCTTCATCGGCCGGGACCTGAACGAGAAGGCCATCCGCGAGGGTTTTCTCGCCTGCGCGGCGTAACCGCTCGGCCTCGGCCGCATGACCGGCATTGTCATCCTCGGGCTTGACTCGAGCATCCAGACAATTCTCGGGGCCGGGTCAAGCCCGACCATGACAGGGAACGACATGTCCGCCACGCTGACCTCGCTCACCGACCAGGTCCTGCCGGTCGAAGCCGGCGCGGAGGTGACCGGGCTCGGCTGGCTCGGCCGCACGGCCGCCTTCGCGCTCGCAGACGGAAGCGTGCTTCTCGTCCCGCCCGAAGGGGAGCCGCGCCGGGCCGCGGTGCATCCGGACGGGGCCGTCCTCGCCGCCGCCACGGACGGGAAACGGATCGTGACGGGCGGCGACGACGGCCGCGTGGTCGCGACGGGCCCGGACGGCACTGCGAGGGAGTTCGCCGCCTCGTCCGGCTGGGTCGATGCCCTGGCGGTCCACCCCTCCGGCGCGGTGGCCTTCGCGGCCGGGCGCAGGGTCACGGCGCTCGACGATAAGGGCCGGGCGAAGAGCTGGGATGCGCCCTCCAGCGCCCGCGGCCTCGCCTTCGCGCCGAAGGGCTACCGTCTGGCGGTCGCTCATTACGGCGGCGCCACGCTCTGGTACCCGAACCTCGACACGCCGCCGGAGCTCCTCTCCTGGAAGGGCTCGCATCTCGACGTCACGTGGTCGCCGGACGGCCGCTTCGTGGTGACCTCCATGCAGGAGAACGCGATGCATGGCTGGCGTCTGCAGCCGGATCGCGGCCACATGCGGATGACCGGCTATGCCGGCAAGCCTCGCTCCTTCTCCTGGTCATTCGGCGGCGCGTGGCTTGCGACCTCCGGGGCCGATGCCGCGATCGTCTGGCCCTTCGGCTCGAAGGAAGGCCCGACCGGCAAGGCGCCGCGAGAATGCGGGCTGCGCCATGCGCGCGTCATGAGAGTTGCCTTCCACCCGCACGTCAACGTGCTGGCGATCGGCTACGAGGACGGCTGCGTGCTCCTGGTCCGCTTCGAGGACGGGGCCGAACTCCTCGCCCGCCGCCCGGCGGAAGGCAGCGCGATCACGGCGCTCGCCTGGGACGCAAAGGGCGGCCGGCTCGCCTTCGGGGCCGCCGACGGCCAGGCCGGCATTCTCGTCCTGTCCGCCTGAGGCGGACCCAGCGCGCCGCCCCGTCAAAATGTCCCGGCGCGGCCCCAAAAAGGGTCTTGTGCCCGGGGGCGAATAACCCTATCTCCGCGCTTGCCCAATTTCGCACGTGCCTGTGGCCGCGTGCCGGTTGGTGGGCATCCGGACAAGAGGCCGGACAGCCGCCAGGGGTTTAGGATCGATGCCGCGAGGGCGGGAACCCTCCAGGCGGCGATCCAGGTGGTGACACCGACCCCGACAACAACCGGCAGCCGGAGGCGAAACCGGCGAACCCCGCTCTCCACGGGGGACGCAGCTTAAAGCAACGACGAACGGGCTTTTTTGGTCTCGTCGGCCCTCCAAAGGCCGGCACCGAAGAGGCTTGTTTCTCATTGCCGGGCGTGCGGACGGGGTCTCCCCATCCAAACGAAGGCAGCATCGTCGGGACGACGGTGCCTTGTGCCGCATCCGCGTTTCCACCGCGCGGGGCGCCACATCGCACGTCGACCCAATGAGGCCGGGCGGCCAGGGTCTCTCTCCCTGCCGCCTGAATTTTCACCGGGGCCGGCCTGATCCGGCACGTTGAACCTTCTGGGGAGAGCGCCATGACCGAGCGCATCCGTGATTTCCTGCAGGACCGACGCCGCGCCGGCCTCGCCGACGGCCCCGTCCTCGTGGTGGACCTCGAGGTCGTGCGCGAGAACTACGAGAAGTTCGCGCGCGCCCTGCCGGACACCCGCGTCTTCTACGCCGTGAAGGCGAATCCCGAGCCCAAGCTGCTCGCCATGCTGGCCGAGCTCGGCTCGTGCTTCGACACGGCCTCGGTCGCGGAGATCCGCATGGCGCTCGAGGCCGGGGCCACGCCCGACCGCATCTCCTTCGGCAACACGATCAAGAAGGAGCGCGACATCGTGCGCGCGCTCGAGCTCGGCGTGCGGCTCTTCGCGGTGGATTGCGAGGCCGAGGTCGAGAAGATCGCGCGCTCCGTGGGGGCGACCGGCGCCGAGGACACCCGTGTCTTCTGCCGCATCCTGTGCGACGGCGCAGGCGCCGAATGGCCGCTCTCGCGCAAGTTCGGCTGCGAGCCGGAGATGGCGGTCGGCGTGCTGGAGCATGCGCACCGGCTGGGGCTGGAGGCCTATGGCGTCTCCTTCCATGTCGGCTCGCAGCAGGCGAACACGGAGGCCTGGGACGGCGCGCTCGCCTCGGCGTCCTGGATCTTCCGCGAATGCGCCGAGCGCGGCATCGCGCTCTCGATGGTCAATCTCGGCGGGGGCTTCCCGACGAAGTACCTGAAGGACGTCCCGGCGGTCGAGGCCTACGGCAACTCGATCTTCCAGGCGCTCTCGAAGCACTTCGGCAACCGTCTGCCCGAGACGATCATCGAGCCGGGCCGCGGCATGGTCGGCAATGCGGGCGTGATCGAGTCCGAAGTCGTGCTCGTCTCCAAGAAGAGCCGCGACGAGGACGAGGTGCGCTGGGTCTATCTCGACATCGGCAAGTTCGGCGGCCTCGCCGAGACGATGGACGAGTCGATCCGCTACCGCATCCGCACCGAGCACGACGATGACCGCAAGGTCCCGTGCGTGCTCGCCGGCCCGACCTGCGATTCGGCCGACGTGATGTACGAGAAGACGCCGTACTGGCTCCCCGTCTCGCTCCAGATCGGCGATCTCGTGCTGATCGAGGGGACGGGCGCCTATACGTCGACCTACTCGTCGGTCGCGTTCAACGGCCTGCCGCCGCTCGAGACGCATGTGATCTGAGCGGCCCCGCCTCTCCCGTCGGCAGAGGTCGAGCGCCCGCGGCAGCGGCAACCGGGTGAGGGCCAAGGCTGTCATCCTCGGGCTCGACCCGAGGATCCAGCCGCGGCGCGATCCCTAGATGGTCGGGTCAAGCCCGACCATGACGACCCCCCCAATCCCCCGGACGGCCTGCCGCGTCAGCGGCAGGTGCGAGGGCTGTTTTCTCCCACCTTTCGCCCGGGGAGGGCACGGCCTTGTTCGAGATCCGCACAGAGACCCCGAAGGATATTCCCGCGCGCGAGGCTCTGCTCGAAGCCTGCTTCGGCGACGAGCGCTTCGCCAAGACCTGCGAGCGCCTGCGCGAAGGCCGCCTCCCCGCGGAGGAGCTGGCCTTCGTGGTCGAGCGGCAGGGCGAGCTGGTCGCGACCCTGCGGCTCTGGAACGTCACGGCCGGTCCGGGACGGCCGGCGCTGCTGCTCGGCCCGATCGCGGTCGATCCCGCCCTGCAGGGGCTCGGCATGGGAGCCAAGCTGATGCGCCATGCGCTCGCCCGCGCAGCCGAACTCGGCCATCGGGCCGTGCTGCTCGTCGGCGACGCCCCTTACTACCGGCGCTTCGGCTTCTCGGCCCAGGCGGTCGCCGGCCTGTGGCTGCCCGGCCCGGTCGAGCGGGAACGCTTTCTCGGGCTCGAACTCGCGCCCGGCGCGCTCGCCGGCGCCCGCGGCCTCGTCCAGGCCACGGGCGAGCTCGCGCCGCGTCCCGACCTCGCGAGCCTCATCCGGGCGCTCGCGAACGACGATCTGCCGTCGGTCGCGCGCGCGGCCTGAGCCGTCGACCGAGTGGTTAACCAAATCTTAAGGCACGGGCTCGACTCGTGGCGGCATCTCGGGCTTTGTAGCTCCCGGTTAGTGGAAACTTTCGCCCGGTCCGGAGATCTCCCGACCGGGCTTTTTCTTTGCCGCGCGGCCGTGCGGGGTCAGTCGATGGAGACGCCCGCCTCCTTCACGACCGGCGTCCACTTGGCGATCTCCGCCCTGACATGCTCGGCCAGCGCCTCCGGCGTCGAGCCGACCACGGCCGCCGAGAAGACCTTCATGCGCTCGCCGACGGCAGGGTCCTTGACGGCCTTCACCGCCTCGGCGTTCAGCCGGTCCACGATCTCCTTCGGCGTTCCCTTCGGGGCGAAGAGCGCGTTCCACGTATAGGTCTCGTAGCCGGGCAGGGCCTCCGCGATGGTCGGCACGTCCGGAAAGGACGCGGCGCGCTCCTTGGTGGTGACGCCGAGCGCCCGCAGCGTCCCGGCCTGGATGAAGGCGGAGGCGGAAGGAAGGTTGTCGAACTGGATCGGCACCACGCCCGCCACCACGTCGTTCAGGGCCGGGCCCGAGCCGCGATAGGCGATGTGCTGCATCTCGACCTTGGCGAGGCTCTTGAACAGCTCGCCCGAGAGGTGGAGCGGCGTGCCGAGGCCCGAGGAGGCGTAGTTATACTTGCCCGGATTGGCCTTCAGGAGCCCGATCAGCTCCGGAACGGTCTTCGCCGGCAGCGACGGATTCACGATCAGCACGTTCGGCACGATCGCGAGCAGCGAGATCGGTGCGAAATCGGTCGCCGGATCGTAGGGCTTCCGCTTGAGCATCAGCGGGTTGAGCGCGTGCGTGGCGACCGTGCCCATCAGGATCTGGTAGCCGTCGGGCTCGCCCTTGGCGACGCGGGCCGCGCCGACATTGCCGCCTGCGCCCGCCACGTTCTCCACCACGACCTGCTGGCCGAGGCCCTCGCTCATCTTCTGGGCGATGATGCGCGCCACGACGTCGGTCGAGCCTCCGGCCGCGAAGGGCACCACCATCGTGATGGGCCGGTTCGGGAAGCTCTGGGCGAGGGCGGGCGCGGCGATTGCGGCGGCCGTGCCGGCAAGAAGGCCGCGACGGGAGAGGGAACGCACGATGGGTCTCCAGGCGTTGTCCGGTCAGGACCGGTGGTTGCGCCCCCAAGCCCGGACGTCCCATCCCGTTCCGCCCCTCTCCGGAGGCGTGGCCCGCGGTTTAGAGCGTCCCGCGCCCGGGTTAAAGCGCGGCAGGGCTGGACGTTTCATCCGTCCTCCACAAGCCGCCTGTAGCGGTTGACCCGGCAGGCGCCGCCGTTCATCTGGCGGCGTCGTCCCTCAGCAGAAGGAAACCCTCCCCGGAATGACAGCTTGGCCCGTCCATGCCCGCATCAGCGGGCCGATCGTCATGATCGGCTTCGGCTCCATCGGCCGCGGCACGCTGCCGCTGATCGAGCGGCATTTCGAGTATGACCGGTCGCGCATCACGGTGATCGACCCGGTCGATACCGAGCGCGAGATGCTGGACGTCCAGGGAGTGCGATTCGTGCACGCGGCGCTCACCGCCCAGAACTACCGGGAGATCCTGACCCCCCTCCTCACCGAGGGAGAGGGGCAGGGCTTCTGCGTGAATCTTTCCGTCGACACCTCGTCGGTCGACATCATGGAGCTCTGCCGCGAGCTCGGCGCGCTCTATATTGACACTGTCGTCGAGCCCTGGGCGGGGTTCTATTTCGATAGGTCGACGGGGCCGGAAGCCCGTACGAACTACGCCCTCCGCGAGACCCTGCTCGCCGCCAAGCGCAAGCGGCCGGGCGGTCCCACCGCGGTGTCGACCTGCGGCGCGAACCCGGGAATGGTGTCCTGGTTCGTGAAGCGCGCCCTCCTCAACGTGGCGACCGATCTCGGGCTCGACGGCGACGAGCCGAGGACGCGCGAGGGCTGGGCGGCGCTGATGCAGCGTGTCGGCGTCAAGGGCATCCACATCGCGGAGCGCGACACGCAGCGCGCCCGCAACCCGAAGCCGCGGCGGGTCTTCGTCAACACCTGGTCCGTCGAGGGCTTCGTGTCGGAAGGCCTGCAGCCCGCCGAGCTCGGCTGGGGGACCTTCGAGCCCTGGATGCCGGAGAACGCGCGCGGCCACGACAAAGGCTGCCAGGCGGGCATCTTCCTTCTGCAGCCCGGCGCCAACACGCGCGTGCGTTCGTGGACGCCGACCGCGCAGGCGCAATACGGCTTCCTCGTCACGCATAACGAGTCGATCTCGATTTCCGACTACTACACCGTCCGCGACCAGTCGGGGCGGGCCGTGTACCGGCCCACCTGCCATTATGCCTATCATCCCTGCGACGACGCCGTGCTCTCGCTGCACGAGATGTTCGGCCAGGCCGGCGAGCGGCAGCCCGAATGGCACATCCTGGACGAGAACGAGATCGTCGACGGGATCGACGAACTCGGCGTCCTCCTCTACGGCCATGCCCGGAACGCCTATTGGTATGGCTCGCAACTCTCCATCGAGGAGACGCGGCGCATCGCGCCCTACCAGAACGCGACGGGCCTCCAGGTCTCCTCGGCCGTGATCGCCGGGATGGTCTGGGCGCTGGAGAACCCCGAAGCCGGGATCGTCGAGGCGGACGAGATGGACTTCCGCCGCTGCCTCGAGATCCAGATGCCCTATCTCGGCCCGGTGATCGGCCAGTACACGGACTGGACGCCGCTCACCGGCCGCCCAGGCTTCTTCCCGGAGGACATCGACCCTGCCGAGCCCTGGGCGTTCCGGAACACCTTGGTGCGGTGACCCTTAAGCCAGGGTAATCTGGCCGGCGGAGGTGTTCCGAATGAACGTCGCCGTCCGCCGGCCACGCCCTCCATGAACGTCACGGCGTTCATGGACATGATAGAGCGCTTCCCCGACGAGGAGCGGTGGGAGCTTCTCGTCGGGAAAGCCCGTCCGGATGGCGCCGCAGATCGAGCGGCACCAGCGCATTCAGCAAAACCTTTGGCGGGCGCTCGACGATCTCGCCGCGAAACGCGGCTGCGTCGCGCTGGCCGGATTGAGGCTGCTCAGCGGTGCGGTGGAGGACTACGTAGCGATTCCTGATCTGGTGGTCCGTTGCGGCCCGCCTCTCGAGAGCGGATACGCGAAGGATCCAGTGCTCGTCGCGGAGGTTCTTTCCCCCTCGACGAGCAGGTTCACCGGTCCATCCTGGCACTTCCAGCGCTCGGCGGCTCAGTCACGCTCGCCCAGGTCTACGCCGACCTGAAAATCGGCGGCTGATCACGCGGATTGGAGGCGTTTACGAGGCGGTTGGCGCCAGCGCCCTGGCCGGAGCCGGCCGAACGCGCGGAACAGGAGCGCGAAGCCGCCCCAGCCGAGCAGAAACCCGGCGCCGCCTATCACGAGCCCCTCGCTCGTCGCGGGCCAGGCCGGCTCGTAATCGAGATAGGTGGCGCGGGCGAGCTGGCCGTCGAAGCCGCGCGCAAGCACGACGAGGCGCTCGAAGGGTCCGGCATTGGCGACCGCGTCCCGCTGCCGCTCCAGCCGCTCGAGCCGGTCGACGATCTCGCTCATGGCTGGCCCCTGCCGTTGGGTAAGGCGGTCGGGCTGGCCGGACAGCCGCGCGATGGCCTGCTCCCGCGACAGGCCCTCCGCACGCGCATTCTCGTCGAATGTGCCGACCACCCGCCGCAGCTCGTCGATCGCGCCGCCGATCCGCTGCCGGTACTGCTGAGCGAATTCCGGCGCCTGCGAGGCGGCAAGCCCCGCAAAGAGTCCGATCGCCAGTGCCAGGACCCGCCCGATCATGCCGCCTCCCGTGAGCTCCTTCCCCAAGCGGCGGCCAGCCCCGGTGGTTCCGCGGCCCGGGGGCCGCCAGCCCGGCCGTTCACCGAAAGGTCACCTGCCGCCGTCCAGGGTCGCGCGATCCGACGCACCCTCTTATATCCTGTTTCCATGACCGACATCACGCGCCGGAGCGCGCTCGCCACACTGGCCGCCGCCGCGGCTGCCGCCTCCCCCATTCGCGCCCAGCAGAGCGCCGCCCCGCCGCTCATCCCGTTCCGGTTCGAGGACGTGGTCCGGCGCGCGCGCGAGCTCGCGGGCGCGCCTTTCGACGCCGCCATCGCGCCCCTTCCCGAGCCGCTGCAGAACCTCGATTTCGACGCCTATCGCGACATCCGCTTCCGCCCGGAACGGGCGCTGCTCGCCTCCTCGGGGGGGCCGTTCCGGCTGCAGCTCTTCCATCTGGGCTTTCTCTACACGCGCCCGATCACCGTGAACGTCATCCGCGACGGGGTGCCCACCCCGGTCGCCTACCAGCCGCAGCTCTTCGATTACGGCCGCACGCGGATCGAGCGGCCGCTTCCGGTCAATCTCGGCTTCGCCGGATTCCGCCTGCACTACCCGCTCAACACGCCGCGGGTGCTGGACGAGCTCGTGGCCTTTCTCGGCGCGAGCTATTTCCGCTTCCTCGGGCGCGACCAGCGTTACGGCATCTCCGCCCGCGGGCTCGCCATCAACGTGGACGGCCGCGAGCAGCCGGAGGAGTTCCCGTTCTTCCGCGAGTTCTGGATCGACGTACCGACCGCGGGCCCGGAGCGGGTGACGGTGCTGGCCCTGCTCGACGGCCCTTCGGTCGCGGGCGCCTACCGGTTCGAGATCTATCCCTCCGCGGAGACCACGATCGACGTCAGCGCAACGCTGTTCCCGCGCCGGCCCATCGCCGCGGCCGGCCTCGCGCCACTGACCTCGATGTACTATTCTGGCGAGAATGAGCGGCGCACGGGCGACGATTTCCGCCTGGAGGTGCACGATTCGGACGGGCTCCTGATCCATGCCGGCACCGGCGAGTGGATCTGGCGGCCCATCCGCAACCCGGCCACCAAGACCGTCCAGGCCTTCATGGACAACAATCCGCGCGGCTTCGGGCTGATGCAGCGCGACCGGCGCTTCGACAGCTACCAGGACCTCGAGGCCAATTACGAGATGCGGCCGAGCTACTGGGTCGAGCCGACCGGCAATTGGGGCGAGGGTGCAGTCGAGCTCGTCGAGATCCCGACGCCCGCCGAGGTGCATGACAACGTCGTCGCCTATTGGCGTCCCCGCCAACCCTACGAAACCGGCCAGGAAGTCTCCTTCGGCTATCGGATCCGGTCGATCGGCGCCGGCGAGGATCTCCACCCCGGCGGCAAGGTCGTGAACACGTTCCAGGCGCCGGCCAGGGCCAGCGGCTCCGTCGAGCCCGCCGACAGGACGGTGCGTCGTTTCCTGATCGACTTCGCGGGCGGCAACCTGGCCTATTACCTGCCCGATCCGAGCCTGGTTCAGGTCGTGCCCTCCATGTCCGCCGGGCAGATCGTCGGAACCTTCGTGGTGCCGAACGAGCATACGGGCGGCTTCCGGGCCGCGATCGACCTCAAGCTCGATCCCGGCCAGTCGGCGGATCTGCGCGCCTATCTGCGCTCCGGCGACAAGGCGCTGACCGAGACCTGGACCTATCGCTGGACCGTGACTTGAGCGGAGCCGGCCGGCGACGCACGGCGGCCGCGATCCGCCCGGCGGAGCCGGACGACGTGCCTGCGCTCCTCGCCATCGAGGAGGCCTCCTTCCCGACCGACCGTCTCGACCGGCGCGCGCTCCGGCACGCGGTCAGGTCGCCCACCATCCTGGCCCGGGTCGCAGCCGATGGCGACGAGGTCCTGGGCTACGTGCTCGTCCAGATCCGCCGCGGCTCGGATCTCGCCTGGCTCACCTCCGTGGCGGTCGCGCCCGGCCGTCAGGGCGACGGGCTCGGCCGCAGGCTGGTGGATGCCGCCGAGCGGGCCGCGCGGGAGGCCGGTCGTACCCGCATCCGGCTCGAGGTGAGGGCGGACAACGAAGCGGCCCGCAAGCTGTACGAGCGCGCCGGATATCGCAGGATCGCGGTCATCCCCGACTATTACGAGGACGGTGCGGCCGCATGGCGCTACGAGAAGGATTTTTCCGGGCAGGGTCGGCCGACATAGCCCTATGCCGGCTCGGCAACCAGGCAGCGAACCCGACCGCATTCGGCGTCCGTGCGATGCTGCATCGCGGCTATCGCCGGATGCCGTCCCTCTATGCCGTCCGGCAGAAAGGCTTCACAGCATGCTCGGCAGCACGCGGTCGGGCGGACGGTGCCCGTCCATGAAGGTCCGGATGTTGACGATGACCTTCTCGCCCATGTCGAAGCGGCTCTCCTCGGTGGCCGAGCCCATATGCGGCAGGAGCACGATCTTGCCCTGGCGTGCGAGCTTGACGAGGCGCGGATTGACCGTCGGCTCGTGCTCGAACACGTCGAGCCCGGCGCCCGCGAGGTCGCCGGCCTCGATCATCCGGGCGAGCGCGGTCTCGTCGATGATCTCGCCGCGCGCCGTATTCACGATGATGGCGTCGGGCCGCATCAGCTTGAGGCGGCGAGCCGAGAGCAGGTGGTAGGTCGCGGGCGTGTGCGGGCAGTTCACCGATACGATGTCCATGCGGGCGAGCATCTGGTCGAGCGAGTCCCAATAGGTCGCCTCGAGCTCCTCCTCGATCGGCAGCGCGACGCGGCGGCGGTTGTGGTAGTGGATCGATAGTCCGAAGGCCTTGGCGCGCCGCGCCAGAGCCTGACCGATACGGCCCATGCCGACGATGCCGAGGCGCTTGCCCGTGATGCGGCGGCCCAGCATCCAGGTCGGCGACCAGCCGGCCCATTCGTCCTCCGGGATGATGCGGATCCCCTCTGCGAGCCGGCGCGCGACCGCGAGCACGAGCGCCATCGTCATGTCCGCCGTGTCCTCGGTCAGGACGCCCGGCGTGTTGGTGACCGTGATGCCGCGGGCGAGTGCCGCCTGCACGTCGATATGGTCGACGCCGTTGCCGAAATTCGCGATCAGCCGCAGGTTCGGCCCGGCCTGGGCGAGGAGGGAGGCGTTGATCTGGTCCGTCACGGTCGGGACCAGCACGTCGGCGCTCTGCACGGCCTCGGCGAGCTCCGCCGCCGTCATGGGCCTGTCCTCGATATTGAGGCGCGTGTCGAAGAGCTCGCGCATGCGCGTCTCGACCGCGTTAGGCAGCCGCCTCGTCACGACAACGACCGGTCTTTTCCGCGACGGCATCATGGATCCGAGACTTCCCCCGTGGCGGCGCTTACGCGCCCTTAACCCTAGTGCGACGATCAAAGGCGGCAAGCCGCCCTATGGCGGCAGGAGCCGGACCTCGCTAGAGCCGGCCTGTCTAGCAGAGGCCCGGGCGAAGACAATCGACCCTCATGAGCCGCCCATGACGCAATCCAGCCGCATCCTCGCAGCGCTTGCCGCACTCCTTCTCCTGGGCAGCGTCGTCCCGGCTCTCGCGGTCGGCGAGACGCAGACAGGCAAGGTCTCCGGCCTGCCGGTGCCACGCTACGTGAGCCTCAAGACGGACCGGGTGAACCTGCGCGAGGGCCCGTCCAAGGATCACAGGACGGCCTGGGTGTTCCAGCGCGCCGGCCTGCCGGTGGAGATCACGGCCGAATACGAGGTGTGGCGGCGGATACGGGACGCAGGCGGCACGGAAGGATGGGTGCTCCACTCGCTTCTCTCCGGCCGTCGCACCGCGCTCGTCATGCCCTGGGCCAAGAGCGGGACGGCGCCGCTGCCCCTGTTCGACAGGCAGGACGAGAAGGGCAATGTCGTCGCGCAGCTTCAGCCCAACGTGATCGCGAGCGTGAAGGCGTGCCGGGACGGCTGGTGCCGGGTCTCCATCGCGCAGCCCGGCCGCGACATCTCCGGCTATATCCGTCAGGACCGGCTCTGGGGCGTCTACCCGAACGAGCGCGTGGAATAGACGCGCCTCCGTCTTCCGCTCGGCTGGGCTCGTCGGAAGGTCTCAACTCCTGTCCGGTCGCTCCGCCGCATCACGGCCTGCGACCAGCGCTGCCAGCCCCTCGCGATAGGTCGGATAGCGCAGCGTGACGCCGAGCTCCTCGCGGATGAGCCGCGAGGCGACGCGCTTGTTCTCGCCGTAGAAGCTCCTCGCCATCGGGGTCATCTCGGCCTCGGAGAAGGCGACCTCCGGCGGGGGCGGAAGCCCGGCGAGCCCGGCCGCGTAGGTCACCACATCCTGCGGCGGCGCGGGCTCGTCGTCGGCCACATTGTAGATCGCACCGGCGCGCGGACGGGCGAGCGAGGCCTCCAGAACCGCCGCGATGTCCTCGACATGAATGCGATTGAACACTTGGCCCGGCTTCACGATGCGCTGCGCCGTCCCGTCCAGCACCTTCTGCAGCGGCGAACGGCCGGGCCCGTAGATGCCGGCGAGGCGAAAGATCGCGACCGGCTTGCCGCTGCGCCGGCCGAGATCGAGCCAGCCGCCCTCGGCCGCGAGCCGCTCGTGCGAGCGTCGGCTGACCGGCCTTGGCTCCGTCGTCTCGTCCACCCAGCCGCCGCCATGGTCGCCATAGACGCCGACCGTCGAGAGATAGCCGATCCATGCCAGGCGCGGCGCGGCCGCGATCGCATCCGAGAGGCGGGCGAGAACCGGATCGCCGTCCGGGCCGGGCGGGACGGAGACGAGCACCGCCTCGGCGGCCGCGATGTCGGCGCGGAGCGCGGACGCGCCGTCCGGGTCCGGAAAGAGCCGGCCCACCAGGCCCGCTTCCGCGAGGCGGACGGTCTTCTCCCGGCTGCGCGCGGTCGCGACGACCCGGTCGAAGCGGCCGCGAACGCGGCGGATGAAGGCTTCGGCCGTGTAGCCGTGCCCGAACACGACGAGACTCATGCGGCAGCCTCGAGCGGGGCCGCCGGCCCGAGCGCGGCGCGCCACTCGGCCCGGACATCCGCATCCCCCTCGCACGGCTCTTGCGCGGCGGCGAGACGCCTGAATTCCGCAGGCGGCAGCAGACGTCCCGCGGCCCATACGGCCATGGCACGTACGAGCGGGGATGGATCGGCGAGGAGCCGCATGGCTTCTTCGGAAAGGGTGGGGTCGCCGGAATTGCCGATCGCGATCAGCACGTTGCGAATGAAGCGGTCCCGGCCCGTCCGCTTGATCGGCGTGCCGGCGAAAAGCTGCCTGAAACCGGCATCGTCGAGCCGGGACAGATCCCGAAGCGAGAGGCCGGACAGCTCGGCCCGCGCTGCGAGCCGGGCATCGCGTGCGGCGGCCGCGAACTTGTTCCAGGGGCAGACCGCGAGGCAGTCGTCGCAGCCGAACACTCGGTTGCCGATCGCCTCCCTGAACTCGGGCGCGATATGGCCCTTATGCTCGATGGTGAGATACGCGATGCAGCGTCCGGCATCGAGCACATGCGGTCTCGGAAAGGCGGCGGTTGGGCAGATGTCGAGACAGCGCGTGCAATTCCCGCAGCGCGGCGTCTCGGGCTCGTCCGGCGGCAGCTCGGCCGTCGTGTAGATGGCCCCCAGGAGCAGCCAGGAGCCGTGCTCGCGCGAGACGATCACGGAATGCTTGCCCACCCAGCCGAGGCCAGACGCCGCGGCGAGCGCCTTCTCCATCACGGGGGCGGTGTCGACGAACACCTTCACGTCCGCCCCCGCCTTCGCGGCGAGGAACCCTGCGAGTTCCTTCAGGCGTCCCTTGATGACGTCGTGATAGTCGCGCCGCGTGGCATAGGTCGCAAGGACCGCCGTGCCGCGCTCGGCCAGAGCCGCCATCGGGTCGCGCTCGGGCGCATAGGAGATGCCCAGCATGACGACCGAGCGCACCTCCGGCCAGAGCCCGGCCGGCGAGGCGCGGCGCTCAGGGGTGGCCGCCATCCAGTCCATGCCGGCCTGGTGCCCCGCACCCAGCCAGTCGGCGAGCCTGTCGGCCGCCTCCGGGATCGCGTCCGGAGCGGCCACGCGGATAAGGTCGAAGCCGAGCGCCCTGCCCCGCTCGGCGACCTGGGCCTTCAGGGCCGCCCCGGTCAGAAATCCAGGTCCGCGTAATGCGCTGCCGGCGCCATGCCGGGGATCCGGTCGACCAGGATCGGCCGGAAGGCGGGGCGCGACTTCACCCGGGCGTACCAGTCCCTCGCAGTCTCGTCCTCGTCCCATGGCACGTCGCCGAGATAATCCGCGCAGGAGAGATGGGCTGCGGCCGCGAGGTCCGCATAGGTGAGCCTGTCGCCGGCGAGCCAGTTCCGGGTCCCGGCCAGATAGCCGATATAGCGCAGATGATAGCGCATGTTCGAGCGCGCCGCCCGGATGGCGGAGGCGTCGGGCGACGCGCCGCGGCGGAAGCGCTTCAGGATCTTCTCCTCGAGCAGATAGGAAGTCACCTCCTCGAAGAACTTGCCGTTGAACCACTCGACGAGCCGCCGCACCTCGACCCGGGTGGCGGGATCCGGCGGAAGGAGGCGGCGGCCGTTCAGGCCGGGGCCGCGGGTTTCGTCGAGATATTCGGCGATGACGTTCGCCCCCGGCACCGCGATCTCGTCGTCGCAAAGCACGGGCGTGGTCCCGGATGGGTTCAGCCGGAGGAAGCTCTCGTCGCGCTCCCAGGGCCGCTCCTCCGCGGTCGCGGACTGGATGCCCATCTCGGCGAGCGAGAGGCGGATGAAGCGGGAATGCGGGCAGAAAGGGTAGTGGTGGAGAACGGCCATGTCGGGAAACGCGAAACTGCGCCCATAGACGGCCGGAGAGTTAACGGGCCGTGATCGTCGGGTTCGCCAGAGAAGGCGCGAGACCGGGTCGCTCGCGTTAACCCGCCGCTTACCTTAAGCGGACAACCCCTTCCTAGCGGACCACCCGCCCCGGCCGAGCCGCCCATGACCGCCATCCAGCTTCTGCAGTCGTTGATCCTCGGCTTCGTCGAGGGCTTCACCGAGTTCCTGCCCGTCTCCTCCACCGGGCACCTGCTGCTCCTCCAGCATTTCTTCGGGCTGAGCGGAGAGGCCAACAAGACCTTCGCGATCCTGGTCCAGCTCGGCGCGATCCTGGCGATCGTCTCGGCCTATTTCGGCCGCCTGCTCCGGGTCGCGCAGGACCTGCCGCGCGAGCCGGCGGCACGGTACTTCGTGATCGGCGTCCTCATCGCCTTCCTGCCGGCCGCCATCGTCGGCGCGCTGCTGCACGGCTTCATCAAGGGCGTGCTCTTCAACCCGCTCATCGTCTGCATATCGCTGATCGCCGGCGGCTTCGTGCTGATGATCATCGACCAGGTGGACCTGAAACCGCGCTACAACGATGCGACGAGCTTTCCCCTGCGGATGTATGTCGGGATCGGCTGCGTGCAGTGCCTGGCCATGATCCCCGGCGTGTCGCGCTCGGGGGCGACGATCGTGGGCGCCATGCTGCTGGGCGCCGACAAGCGCTCGGCAGCCGAGTTCTCCTTCTTCCTCGCCATGCCGACCATGGCGGGCGCCTTCGCGTACGACCTCCTCAAGAGCTACAAGCTGCTCGCCTTCAACGACGTGGCGAACATCGCCGTAGGCTTCCTGGCGGCCTTCGCGGCAGGCCTCTTCGTCGTGAAGGCCTTCCTGAACTATATCTCGCGCCACGGCTTCACGCCGTTCGCATGGTGGCGGATCCTGGTCGGCTCGGCGGGGCTCGCCGGGCTCCTGGTAGTCGGCTGAAGCTGGCTGCGACTTGAAGCGGACGGCGGAGCGGCTTAAGTCCCGCCCGCAATGCGATCCGCCGCGGGCGTGCCGGCCGGACATCGCTCGCCTCCCGCGGAGCTTCGTCTCGACCCCCGATGCGCGCATATCTGGATTTCGAGAAGCCCGTCGCCGAACTGGAGGCGAAGGTCGAGGAGCTGCGCACGCTCACGCAGGGCGACGACGCGGTCGAGATCCGGGAGGATGTGGCGCGCCTGGAGGCCAAGGCCTTCGCGGCCCTCAAGGATCTCTATGACGGCCTGACGCCCTGGCAGAAGACGCTCGTCGCTCGCCATCCCGAGCGGCCGCGCTTCGTCGATTATTGCCGCGAGCTGATGACCGAGTTCACGCCGCTTGCCGGTGATCGCAAGTTCGGGGAGGATCAGGCGATCCTTGCCGGGCTGGGCCGCTTCCGGGGCGAGGCCGTGGCCGTCATCGGCCAGGAGAAGGGCTCCACGACCGAGACCCGCGTGCGGCACAATTTCGGCATGGCCCGGCCCGAGGGCTACCGCAAGGCGGCCCGCATCATGGAGATGGCCGACCGGTTCGGCCTGCCCGTCATCAGCTTCGTCGACACGGCGGGCGCCTATCCGGGCATCGACGCCGAAGAGCGCGGCCAGGCCGAGGCGATCGCGCGCTCGACCGAGGCCTGCCTCGCGCTCGGCTCCCCGAACGTGGCTCTCGTCATCGGCGAGGGCGGGTCCGGCGGCGCCATCGCGGTGGCGACCGCGAACAAGGTCCTGATGCTGGAGCACTCCGTCTACAGCGTGATCTCGCCCGAGGGCGCGGCCTCCATCCTGTGGCGCGACCCGACGCGTGCCCAGGACGCCGCGACCGCCATGAAGATCACCGCCCAGGACCTTCTGCGCTTCGGCATCATCGACGAGATCGTGCCCGAGCCGATCGGCGGCGCCCACCGCGACCGCCCGACGGCCGTGAGGGCGGCGGGAGACGCGATCGAGCGGGCGCTGTCGGATCTCGGCGGCATGGGACCGACGGAGATCCGCGAGCACCGCGCCCGGAAATTCGAGGCGATCGGGCGTAGTCTGGGGTAGGGCGGGGCCTATCGCGCCGACGCAATCGCGTCCGCCAGGGCGACCGTGCGCGCAGCCATCTCCGCATGCATCCGCTCGACCATGCGGCCGCCGAGCGAGATGACGCCGCGCCCCCTGTTCTCGGGCAGATCGAAGGCCGAGATGATCTTGCGGGCGGCCTCGACCTCTGCAGGAGCCGGGGCGAAGATCTCGTTTGCGGCCGGGATCTGGTTCGGATGGATCAGGGTCTTGCCGTCCATGCCGAGGTCGCGGCCCTGCTCGCATTCGGCCCGAAAGCCCGCCTCGTCCTGCAGGTCGTTGTAGACGCCGTCGAGCACGTCGAGCCCGTGCGCGCGGGCGGCGACGACGACGGTCGCGAGCCAGGGCAGCATGGTCCAGCGGCCCGGGACGAAACGGGCGCGGGTCTCCTTGGCGATGTCGTTGGTGCCGAGCACGAAGCAGGCGAGCCGGCCGGTCTCGTGCCGGGCGGCTCGGGCGATCGCTTCCGCATGCAGGATCGCGATCGGGGTCTCGATCATGGCCCAGACCCGCAGGGCGTCGGGCGCGCGCGCCGTCGCGAGCGCGAGTTCCACGGCCCCGATCGCGTCGGCATCCGACACCTTGGGGACCAGCACGGCATCGGCGCCGGACGAGGCCGCCGCGAGGAGGTCGTCATGCCCCCAGGGCGTGTCGAGCCCGTTCACCCGGATCACGACCTCCCGCCGGCCGAAGCCGCCGGCCTTCACGGAAGCGACCACCTGCTCCCGAGCGGCTGCCTTGGCCTCCGGCGCAACAGCGTCCTCCAGATCGAGGATGACGGCATCCGCCGGAAGCGAGCGGGCCTTCTCGATCGCGCGGGCATTCGAGCCCGGCATGTAGAGGACGCTGCGGCGGGGGCGGATCGCTGTCATGAGGCTGCTCATCTCCGTTCTGCCGCTCTCATGGGGCGGATGGCGGTCGCGCGACAAGCGTCTCCATGTTCCGGACGCGTCCGGCCGCTCGCTTCGCCCCGAGTTGGAGGGCAAGCGATGCACGGCCCGACCCTTGCGGAGCTGTCGCACGTCATCGCGCTCGCGACGCGCCGTCCTTCCTCCTCCTCCGGACGCTAGCGGCCGTCGTGTCGCTCTCCGCTGCGGGCGGGCCGGCATCTCCGAGCTGAAGGCGCTCGACGACCCGGAGGGCCCGCATCCCGCGGCCATCGGGTCAGATCGGAGCTGCCTCGGTTTCGCGACGGCCGCCCGGGCCGGGCACCCACCTGGGCGCCCGTCGCGGGACCGCCTCCCCTCCGCCAACGCGACCGGTGCGCACGCGGCTCCCTCTCCGGAGGGGAGTGGCGGCCTTATAGGAATAAAAGAAGGTCCTGTCAGGCGGAAGCCGATGCGGCCCGCCCGAGCTCCTCGTCCTGAGGAGCGGAGCCTCGAAGGACAAAAGGGTGTCTGCAGCGAGTCGGTCCGGGCCTCGGCCTCGTGTTTCGAGGCCCGCCTCCCGGCGAGGCACCTCAGCATGAGGACCTCAGCATGAGGAGCGTGGGCGCTGGTCGCCCGCGCGAAGCGGAGCTGGACGCCTCGGGTTTGACCCCGTGACCCGGTGGGCGTGGCGAGCGCAGCGAAGCGTATCCGGGCGTCGCGACCTCCGGCCGTCTTGACCCAGCCTGCCCGTCCGCAGTTGATTGACGCTCTAAACTGCATATGTCAGCATTACTGACGTATTCGAACGAGACCGGCCGCAGCCGGCTTGAGCCCCGTGGGGCGTGGAGGACCGGGTCATGAGCCTCTCCGAGGTTGCTCTCGACTCCGTATCGCTCGACGACAAGTACGACCTCTCGAAGGAGCGGGTCTTCCTCACCGGCACGCAGGCGATCGTCCGCCTGCTGCTGATGCAGCGGGAGCGCGACCGCCGGGCCGGCCTGAACACGGCGGGCCTCGTCTCCGGCTATCGCGGCTCTCCGATCGCCGGGCTGGACCTCAACCTCTACAAGGCGAAGCGACAGCTCGAGGCCTCGCATATCGTCTTCCAGCCCGGGCTGAACGAGGAGCTCGCCGCAACCGCGCTCTGGGGCGCGCAGCAGGCGGAGATGCGCGGCGAGGGCAAGTACGACGGCGTCTTCGGCGTCTGGTACGGGAAAGGCCCCGGCGTCGACCGCACCGGCGACGTCTTCCGGCACGCGAATCAGGCCGGGACCTCCCGCCACGGCGGCGTCCTCGCCCTGATGGGCGACGACCACACGGCGGAATCCTCCACGGTCGCGCACCAGTCCGAATTCGCCTTCGTGGACGTGATGAGCCCGATCCTGAACCCGGCCGGTGTCCAGGAGATCCTCGATTACGGGCTCTACGGCTTCGCGCTGTCGCGGTTCTGCGGCACCTGGGTCGCGGTCAAGTGCGTGAAGGACAACATCGAGTCGACCGCCTCCGTCGACGGCCGCGTGGATCGCGTGAAGATCGAGATCCCGACGGACTTCGCGATGCCGCCCGGGGGACTCAACATCCGGCCGCGCGATCCCTTCCTGGAGCAGGAGGCGCGCCTCCACGACTTCAAGCGGGACGCGATGCTCGCCTTCGTGCGGGCGAACGGCCTCAATAGGACGATCCTGTCGGGCGGCCGCAACCCGAAGGTCGGCATCATCACGGTCGGCAAGAGCTATCTCGACGTCCGCGAGGCCCTGGATGAGCTCGGCCTCGACGAGGTCAAGGCCAACGACATGGGCCTGCGCCTGTTCAAGGTCGCTTGTCCCTGGCCGCTGCCGCAATCGGAGCTGATCGACTTCGCGCGCGGGCTCGATCTCGTGATCGTGGTCGAGGAGAAGCGCTCGCTGATCGAGGTCCAGGTCCGGGAGGAGCTCTACGGCACCGCCAACCAGCCCGTCGTCGTCGGCAAGAAGGACGAGCAGGGGAAGTGGCTCTTCCCCGTGAAATACGCGCTCGACACGAACGACATCGCGATCGCGATCGGCGAGCGGCTCCTGCGCTATCACCGCAACGACGACCTCGCCGGGCGCGTGGCGAAGCTCAAGGAGGCGCAGGCGCTCCTCGCCGTCACCGGCGACGTGGCCGTGCGCACGCCCGGTTTCTGCTCCGGCTGCCCGCACAACACCTCGACCCGGGTTCCCGAAGGCCACCGCGCCTATGCCGGCATCGGCTGCCACTTCATGGCGCAGTGGATGGACCGCCAGACCGAGGGCTACACCCAGATGGGCGGCGAGGGCGCGAACTGGATCGGCGAGGCGCCGTTCTCCAAGCGCGGCCACATGTTCCAGAATCTGGGGGACGGCACCTACAACCATTCCGGCTCGCTGGCCCTGCGCTGGGCCGTCGCGACCAAGACGAACATCACCTACAAGATCCTGTTCAACGACGCCGTCGCGATGACCGGCGGGCAGCCGCACGAGGGCTCGCTCACCGTCGACATGATCGCCCGGCAGGTCGCGGCCGAGGGCGTGCAGACGATCCGCCTGGTGACCGACGAGCCGGACAAGTACCCGGCCGGCGTGCGCTGGCCGGCGGGCCTCACCATCCATCACCGGGACGAGCTCGACGAGGTGCAGCGCGAGCTGGCCGAGGTCGGCGGCGTGTCGGTCCTGATCTACGACCAGACCTGCGCCTCGGAAAAGCGTCGGCGCAGGAAGCGCGGCGCCTTCCCGGACCCCGACAAGCGCGTGATCATCAACGACCTCGTCTGCGAGGGCTGCGGCGACTGCTCGGTCAAGTCGAACTGCGTCGCCGTGCAGCCGCTCGAGACCGAGTTCGGCCGCAAGCGGCGGATCGACCAGTCGAACTGCAACAAGGATTTCTCCTGCATCAAGGGCTTCTGCCCCTCCTTCGTGACGGTGCATGGCGCCAAGCCGAAGAAGATGGAGCCGGCCGCCCTCCCGGCGGCCGCGATGCCGGCGGGCGAATTGCCCGAGCCGGCCCTCCCGGCGATCGAGAAGACCTTCAACGTCCTCGTCACCGGGGTCGGCGGCACGGGCGTGATCACGGTCGGCCAGATCATGGGGATGGCCGCGCATCTGGAGGGCAAGGGACTCGGGCTCATCGACATGGCGGGCCTCGCCCAGAAAGGCGGCGCGGTCACGAGCCATCTGCGTCTCGCCAACCGGCAGGAGGACATCACCTCCATCCGGGTGACGGCCGGCATGGCCGACCTCGTGCTCGGCTGCGACCTCGTGGTGACCGGCTCGAAGAAGGTGCTCGCGGCCATGAAGCCGGGCCGCACCGGCGCGGTCGTCAACACGGCCGAGGTCATGCCGGGCGATTTCGCCCGCAATGCCGACTACTCGCTTCCGGCCGAGCGCCTGAAGCGGGCGATCGCGGCCGCGGCCGGAGCCCGCACCGAGCAAGGTCCGGGCCTCTCCTTCGTGGACGCCACGGAGGCTTCGCTGGCGCTGCTCGGCAATGCGATCGGCGCGAACATGTTCATGCTGGGCTATGCTTGGCAGACGGGGCGGGTGCCGCTGTCGCGCGCCGCGCTCCGCCGGGCGATCGAGCTCAACGGCGAGGCCGTGCAGATGAACCTCGACGCCTTCGAGTGGGGCCGCCGCGCCGCGGCCGAGCCGGAGGCCGTGCGGGCGATCGTGGCGGCCGGCAAGGCGTCCGCCGACACGACCGACCTTTCCCAGACGCTGGACGAGGCGGTCGCGCGCCGGGTCGCCTTCCTGACCGACTACCAGGACGCGGGCTACGCGAAGCGCTATCGCGACCTGGTGGAGCGGGTGCGCGCGGCCGAGGCGAAGGCCGTGCCGGGCTCGACCGCGCTCGCCGAGGCAGTCGCCCGCGCGCTGTTCAAGCTGATGGCGTACAAGGACGAGTACGAGGTCGCGCGCCTCTACACGAACGGCCATTTCGCGAAGCAGATCGCCTCCACCTTCGAGGGCGATAACCTGCGCTTCGAGTTCCATCTCGCGCCGCCGCTCCTCGCCCGGACCGACCGGCGCACCGGCGAGCCGAGGAAGATGAGCTTTGGCCCGTGGATGCTGAAGGCGTTCGGCATGCTGGCGAAGCTGAAGGGTCTGCGCGGCACGCCTTTCGACATCTTCGGCTACACGCACGAGCGGAAGGTCGAGCGCCAGCTCGTGGCCGATTACGTGAAGCTACTCGACGAGATCCTGGCCGGGCTCACGCCCGCGAACCACGCCACCGCGGTCGGGCTCGCGGCGCTGCCCGGCAAGATCCGCGGCTTCGGCCACGTGAAGGCCCGCCACCTCGCGGCAGCGAAGAAGGAGGAGGCGGAGCTCCTCGCCCGCTTCCGCTCGCCCGAGCCGACGCTGGCGCAGGCGGCGGAGTAGGTCGCCCCCCCGGCCCGTGCGACTTCCGTCGCGTTGCGGGCCGGCAATCCCCGTGCGACATAATCCGCGGCCGGGCTCATCGCCCGAGACGCGGAAGCAATCCGCGCGTGGCTATAGGTTGCTCCGCCGGAGCTGAGGGAGGTTGTGGTGGCGGCTCCAGCGCCCGGCGCCGAGGACACGTTTCCGAAGCTTCTCGTCCGCAACGCGCGCGTCCGCGGCGCGCGTCCCGCGTTCCGGCACAAGGACCTGGGGATCTGGCAGAGCTGGACCTGGGCCGAGGTGCACGACATCGTCCGCGCCTTCGCGGCCGGGCTCGACAAGCTCGGCGTGGAGCGCGGCTCGAAGATCGCGATCGTCGGCCAGAACCGGCCGCGCCTGTACTGGGCGATCGCCGCCGCGCAATGGCTCGGCGCCGTGCCGGTGCCGGTCTATGCCGATTCGGTCGCCGACGAGATGGCCTATGTGCTCGACCATGCCGAGGTGACCCTCGCGGTCGCGCAGGACCAGGAGCAGGTCGACAAGCTCCTCTCCGTCTCCGAGCGGCTGCCGAAGCTGCACCACATCCTCTACGACGAGGAGAAGGGCCTTCGGACCTACGACCACACGCGGCTGACCTCCATCGACGACGCCGTGACGGAAGGCCGGCGCCTGCTCGAGACGCTGCCGGAGCTCGTCGAGAAGCTCGACGCGTCGCTCGCGGCCGGCAAGGGCTCGGACCTCTCCATCATCCTCTACACCTCGGGCACGACGGGCCGGCCCAAGGGCGTGATGCTGACCTTCGACAACGTCAGGCTTGCGGGCGAGATCGGCTCGGCCTTCGACAAGCTCGACGAGACGGACGAGATCATCGCCTATCTGCCGATCGCCTGGGTCGGCGACCACATCTTCTCCTACGCGCAGGCCATCATCACGGGGCTCTGCGTGAACTGCCCCGAGAGCCCGGACACCGTCGTCGACGACAGGCGCGAGATCGGCACGACCTACGCCTTCGCGCCGCCGCGCGTCTTCGAGAACATGCTGACCCTGACCATGGTCCGCATGGAGGACGCCTCCGCGCCCAAGCGGCGCATGTTCCACTACTTCCTGCGCCACGCCAGGAAAGTCGGCGAGCCGATCCTCAACGGCGAGCGCGTCGGCTTGCTGGACCGGCTGATCTACGGGCTGGGCAACGCCCTGGTCTATGCGCCGCTCCGCAACCGCTTCGGCCTGTCGCGGATCAAGGTCGGCTACACGGCCGGCGAGGCGATCGGGCCGGAAATCTTCCGCTTCTACCGCTCGATCGGCGTGAACCTGAAGCAGCTCTACGGGCAGACCGAGGCCTCGGTCTACGTCACCATGCAGCCCGACGGCGAGATCCTGGCCGACACGGTCGGGCGGCCGGCGCCGGAGGTCGAGATCCGGATCGACGAGAACGGAGAGGTCCTCTACCGCTCGCCGGGCGTCTTCCAGGCCTATTACAAGGACCCGGAGAAGACGGCCGAAACCAAGACGCCGGACGGCTTCGTCCGCTCCGGCGACGCCGGCTTCTTCGATGCGCGCGGGCACCTGAAGATCATCGACCGCGCCAAGGATGTGGGCCGATTGCGCGACGGCTCGCTCTTCCCGCCGAAATATGTCGAGAACAAGCTGAAGTTCTATCCCAACATCAAGGAGGCGGTCGCCTTCGGGGACGGGCGCGACTACGTCGCCTGCTTCATCAACATCGACCTGGTGGCGGTCGGCTCATGGGCCGAGCGCAACAACGTGACCTACGCCTCCTACCAGGAGCTGGCGGCGCATCCGCGCGTCTACGACATGGTGGCCGGGCACGTGGACGAGGTGAACCGCTCGCTCGCCGCCGAGCCCCGCATGGGCGGGGCGCAGATCCGCCGCTTCCTCATCCTGCCCAAGGAGCTCGACGCCGACGACGGCGAGCTGACCAGGACCCAGAAGGTGCGCCGCGGCTTCATCGCCGAGCGCTACGCACCCTTGATCCAGGGCCTCTACGACGGCTCGAAGGAAGCCTCCATCCGCACCGAGGTCACCTTCGAGGACGGCCGCAAGGGCATCCTGGCCGGCACCGTCGCGATCCGCGACATGATCCTCCACCCCCCGGCAGAGGCCGCGCGCGAGCTGGAGAAGGCGGCGTGAGAGCCCCCGACGGACCGCTCATCGTGAAGGGCGAGGTGATCCTCTCCGTCGAGAACGTCTCCCTCGCCTTCGGGGGCGTGAAGGCGCTGACCGACGTCTCCTTCGACATCCAGAAGGGGGAGATCCGCGCCATCATCGGCCCGAACGGCGCCGGCAAGACCTCGATGCTGAACTGCATCAACGGCTTCTACCATCCGACGGAGGGCTGCATCACCTTCAAGGGCGCCCGGCGGCAGCGCATGCGCCCGTCCGCGGCGGCGCGCGGCGGCATCGCCCGCACCTTCCAGAACGTGGCTCTGTTCAAGGGCATGACGACGCTCGACAACATCATGACCGGGCGTTCGCTCAGGATGCACAGGGGCTTCCTCTGGCAGGCGCTCCGCTTCGGCCCGGCCATGGCCGAGGAGGTGGAGCACCGCCGCGTGGTCGAGGAGATCATCGACTTCCTGGAGATCCAGGCGATCCGGAAGGTGCCGGTCGGCAAGCTTCCCTACGGCCTGCAGAAGCGCGTCGAACTCGGCCGCGCCCTGGCCATGGAGCCGGAGGTGCTGCTGCTCGACGAGCCGATGGCCGGCATGAACCTCGAGGAGAAGGAGGACATGTGCCGCTTCATCCTCGACGTGAACGCCCAGTTCGGCACCACCATCGCGCTGATCGAGCACGACATGGGCGTCGTGATGGAGCTGTCCGACCGCGTGGTCGTCCTGGAATACGGCCGCAAGATCGCGGACGGCGTCCCGGCCGAGGTCAAGCGCGACCAGAAGGTCATCGACGCGTATCTGGGAGTGGCGCATTGATCACGGAGCGCGCCCGCCTCTCCCCTTGCGGGAGAGGCCGAGCAGGCCGCGGCAGCGGCCGTCCGGGTGAGGGGTCGGATCCTGCTCGAGGAAGATCGTCCCCTCACCCGGTCGCGTGCTACCGCACGCGACTCGACCTCTCCCGCAAGGGGAGAGGTGGGATCGCGGCCTGATGGACCTCCTGTACCGCATCTTCATCGACCCATTCGTCCAGATGGGCGGGGCGCCGGACCTGCTCGTCCAGACGATCTGGGAAGGGCTCGTATCGGGCGTTCTCTACGCGCTGATCGCCCTCGGCTTCGTGCTGATCTTCAAGGCCTCGGGCGTGTTCAACTTCGCCCAGGGCATCATGGTCGTGTTCTCGGCCCTGACCCTCGTCGGCCTCGCCGAGAAGGGCGTGCCGGCCTTCCTCGCGCTCGCCATCACGATCGGCGTCATGTTCGTGCTTGCGGTCGCGATCGAACGCGTCGTGCTGCGCCCGCTCGTGAACCAGCCCGACATCATCCTGTTCATGGCGACCTTCGGGCTGACCTATCTCCTCATCGGGCTCGGCGAGATCATCTTCGGCGGCAATCCGCGCCGCATGATCACCGAGCAGCTCTACCTGCCGAGCGGCGCGATCGACCTGCCCATCCTCGGCGGCCTCGTCTCGCTGCAGAAGATCGACATCGCGGCCGCGATCATCGCCTCCCTCGCGGTCGCGACGCTCGCGGTCTTCTTCCAGAAGACCAGAATCGGCCGCGCGCTGCGCGCGGTGGCGGACAGCCACAAGGCCGCGCTCTCGGTCGGCATCTCGCTGAACCAGATCTGGGTCGTGGTCTGGTTCACGGCCGGCATCGTCGCGCTCGCCACCGGCATCATGTGGGGCGCCCGCTCGGAGGTCTCCTTCGCGCTCCAGGTCATCGCGCTGAAGGCGCTGCCGGTGCTGATCCTCGGCGGCCTGACCTCGATCCCGGGCGCGATCGTCGGCGGCCTGATCATCGGCATCGGCGAGAAGCTCGGGGAGTTCTACTGGGGGCCGCTCATCGGGGGCGGGATCGAGACCTGGCTGGCCTATTTCATCGCGCTCGCGGTGCTGATGATCCGGCCCCAGGGCCTGTTCGGCGAGAAGATCATCGAGCGGATCTGAGACGTGGCGGGAGCAGGCCCGTTAGGCTTGTCGTAAGCATCTTCCTCAACGGCCCGTGAGAAGCGGAGACGCTAGGCTCGCCCCGAATCCGGGGTGATCTCTGCGCATGTCCGCCGAGCCGAAAGGCCAAATCCTCGACGCCCTGCCCGATCCCGTCGTGCAGCGCGGGGCCGACGGCCGCATCGTCCTGGCGAACGCGGCCTACCGGCGGCTGCTCGGCGACCCGGCGGCCGAGCCCGAGATCGTCGAGCGGCGCGAGCCGGAAACCCTGCCGGACGGCACGCGGCGTGTCGACGAGGCGATCAGGACGGAGAGCGGCGTCCGCTGGTTCAGCTGGACCGAACGGGAGCTTGCGCAGCCGGACGGGACGGTCGCGCTCCTCAGGAGCGGGCGCGAGATCACCGATAGGATCGAGAGCGAGCGGGCGCTGGAGGAGGCGCGGGCGCGGGCGGAAGCCGCGAGCGAGGCGAAGTCCCGCTTCCTGGCGACGGTTAGCCACGAGTTCCGGACGCCGCTCAACGGCATCCTGGGCATGTCCGACCTGCTCCTGGACACGCGGCTGGCGCCCGAGCAGCTCACCTATGTCCAGGCGCTGCGCGGCTCGGCCGAAGCCTTCCTGTCGCTGATCGAGGAGATCCTCGACTTCTCCCGGATCGAGGCCGGCCGCATCGATCTCGTCTGCGAGCCGTTCGAGCTGGAGAGCCTGGTCCAGGGCGTCGTCGAACTCCTGGCGCCGCGCGCGCAGGACAAGGGCACCGAGATCGCCTGCTTCGTGGCCGCCGACGTACCGAGGGTCGTCAACTCGGACCGGGACCGGCTGCGGCAGGTGCTGTTCAACCTCGCCGGCAACGCGGTCAAGTTCACCGGGAGCGGAGGGGTCTGCATCTCGGTCGAGCGCGGAGGGGGCGAGGAGATCGTCCTGGCCGTCGAGGACACGGGCCCCGGGATTCCGGCCGACCGGATCGGCGCGATCTTCGAGGAGTTCGAGCAGGGCGGACTGAAGGCGGCCCGCAGCGTCGGCACGGGGCTCGGGCTCGCGATCACGCGCCGAATCGTCGAGCGGATGGGCGGGCGCATCGAGGTGGAGAGCACCGTCGGGCAGGGCTCGATCTTCCGGGTCCGGCTGCCCCTCCGGGCCGCGGCCGCCGGCGGACAGGCGCAGCCGGACCGGCTCGACCTGCGCGTGCTGCTCGTCGGCGCCTCGCCCTTCGAGCCGCGCTGCCTGGAGCGGCGGCTCGCCGAGGCGGGGGCCGAGACGGCGCGCGCGCTGGACGCCGCGAGCGCCGGCGAGATCATGCGGGCCGCGCGCTTCGACGTGCTGATCGCCGATGTCGCCCTCGGCGAGACGGACATCCGGCAGCTCGCCCGGGCGGCGCAGGACGGCGGCATCCGCCGGAAGATCGTGCTCCTTTCGCCCTTCGAGCGGCGCGATCTCGAATCGCCGCACGCCGCAGGCTACGACGCCTATCTCGTGAAACCCGTGCGGGCCCGCTCGCTCTTCGAGCGCCTCCGTCCGGAGGCGCCCCCGGTGCGATTCGCCGATATTCCGCCGCCGGCCGCGCCGGCGCCGGCCGTTTCCGGCCCGCTCCGAATTCTGCTCGCGGAGGACAACGAGATCAACGCGCTCGTCGCGATGAAGAGCCTCCAGAAGCTCGACACCCTGGTGGATTGGGCGAAGGACGGCCTGCAGGCCTTGGCCTATGCGGAGGAGGCGCTCTCGGGCGCCCGCCCCCCCTACGACGTGATCCTCATGGACCTGCGCATGCCGGGGCTCGACGGCGCGGAGGCCACGCGCCGCATTCGCGAGATCGAGGCCGCGACCGGCCGGGACGAACGCCTGCGCATCGTGGCGCTCACGGCCAGCATGGTCGGGGAGCGCGAGCGCTACAGCGAGACCGCCGGCTTCGACGGTTTCCTCCTGAAACCCTTCGGCTTCGAGGCGCTGGCGGAGGCCGTCCGGCCCCACCGAAGCGCCGCCGCTTGATCGCCCCGCCGCCCGTCGCAAATTCGTCAGAGGGCCGTGATGTAAGGCCGCAGCAATCGGCGCCGCATGCCGATTTGCCGGAGCTACCCCGCATGTCCAGCCAGTCGCAGTTCGACCGTGATGTCCCACGGCCGGCACCGACTCTGCCCGGCCTGCCCTTCGTGCCCGCGATGCTGCGCGGGACGGCCTCCCGCTTCCTGCCCGGGTTTGGCCTACCGATCGCACTGCCGGAGAGCTTCGGGCGGCTCGGGTCCCTGGAGGTCCGGCTCGCCGCGGGACCGCAGGAGATCAAGCGCGCGCAGCGCCTGCGCTACAAGGTGTTCTACGAGGAGATGTCGGCCGTGCCGGTCGGCCTGGCCGCCCTGAAGCGGCGCGACATCGACGCCTACGATGCGATCTGCGACCACCTGCTCGTCCTCGACCATGCCGTGAAGCGGAAGCCGTTCCGGGCGCCGAAGCCGAAGGTCGTCGGCACCTACCGGCTGCTGCGGGGCGACGTGGCGGAGGCGCATTCCGGCTTCTACACGGCCGGCGAATTCGACATTGCCCCGCTCCTGGACAGGCATCGGGGCAGGAACCTGCTCGAGCTCGGCCGCTCCTGCGTGCTGCGGCCCTACCGCAACAAGAAGACCGTCGAGCTGCTCTGGGCCGGGATCTGGGCCTATGTGCAGCGCCACAGCATCGACGCGATGATCGGCTGCGCGAGCCTCGAAGGAACCGATCCCGACAGGCTCGCCGTGCCTTTGAGCTTCCTGCACCATTTCGCCAGGGCCGAGCCCGAATGGAGCGCACGCCCGCGTCCCGGGCGCCTGGTCCGCATGGATAGGATCGCGGCCGAGGCGATCGACAGGAAGGCGGCGCTCCTCAGCCTGCCGCCGCTGGTGAAGGCCTATCTCCGGGTCGGGGCGAAGTTCGGCGAGGGCGCCGCCATCGACAGGCAGTTCGGCACGACGGACGTGTTCGTCGCCCTCCCCGTCGAGGCCATCAGCGGCCGCTACATCAACTATTTCGGCCCGACCGCGAACCGTTACGCCGCCTGAGCCGGCTCGCGGCCGGATCTCGGCCGCCCTGCGCCGAAGGCGACGCCGTCCCCGGCCCGGCATCAGCGAGCGGCTTGCCGCTCACCCCCTCATCGCCGCATCGGCCAGCAATCCCAGGAACAGCAGCGCGCCGGCATCCCGATTCGACCTGAACAGGCGGAGGCAGAGGGGCGGGTCGCCGGGATCGAGCCGCACCACCTGCTGGGCGAGATGAGCCGCGAAGGCCGCAAGGCCGAGATAGCCCGGCCAGGAGGCGCCCGCGGACCAGAGGGCGAGCCCGATCAGCAGCACCGCCGCGCCATAGAGCCCCGCGATGATGGCACGGCTCCAGCGGCCGAAGGTGCGCGAGGTGGACTGCACGCCGATGATGGCGTCGTCGCGCTGGTCCTGGTGCCCGTACACCGTGTCGTAGCCGATGCACCAGCAATAGGCGCCCCAGTACATGAGGACCGGCGCCGCCGCGAGCGCGCCGAAGACCGCGGCCCAGCCCATCAGCGCGCCCCAGGCGAAGCAGAGCCCGAAGACGGCCTGCGGCAGCGCGAAGAAGCGCTTCATCAGCGGATAGACCGCGACCGGCACGAGCGAGAGGCAGCCGAGCGCGATCGAGAACGCGTTGAACTGGAGCAGGACCAGCAGCCCGATCAGCGACTGGACGATCGCGAAGGCGAGCGCCGCCTTGACTCCGATCTGCCCCGAGGCGAGCGGGCGCAGCTTCGTCCGCTCGACGCGAGCATCGATGTTGCGGTCGAGGATGTCGTTCCAGGTCGTGCCCGCGCCCCGCATGACGAAGGCTCCGACATAGAAGAGCGCCAGATGGGCCGGCAGCTGCTCGAGGCGGCCGGAGGCCTGGGCGGCGAGCGCCGCCGACCACCAGCAGGGCCACATGAGGAGCCAGGACCCGATCGGCCGGTCGTAGCGCCCGAGCCTGAGCCACGGCTTCCAGCCGTCCGGAGCCAGGTTGTCGACCGGGTTCCAGCGCGGCGCATCCGCGACCCGGTCCATCCTCAGCTGGTCATGCGCCATCGCCGTCCCCGTCCATCTCCGATCCGGCGGTGGCGCGCAGCGTCCGCCCAAGTTCCCGGATGCGGCCCGTCAGCTCCCGCAGCTCCGCGGCCGGCATCCCGACCGCGCAGCCGATCGCGGCCGGCACATCCGCGAGCTCCGCCTCGAGCGCCCTACCCCTGCCGGTCAGCCGGATCCTCACCTGGCGCTCGTCCTCCCGGTCGCGCTCGCGCCGGATATGGCCGGCGCTCTCCAGCCGCCGCAAGAGCGGCGTGAGAGTTCCGGAATCGAGAAAGAGCGGCGCGCCGAGCTCGCTCACGGTCTGCCCGTCATCCGCCCAGAGCAGGAGCAGGACAAGGTACTGCGGATAGGTGAGGCCGTGGCGCGCCAGAAGCGGCCGATAGGCGCGGTTGAAGGCATGCGCCGCCGAGTAGACGGCAAAGCACAGCATGTCGACCGGCATGGGTCGGTTCGGCGCAGGCACCGGATGCTCCCGAGTTCGTGATCGGATTCTCGCGCGGAAATCGATTGCGCGCAATCGGAATGTCGATTAGATGTATTGCGCGCAATTTAATTAGGGTCGAGCGGCCCCGCACGGGAGAGTGTCATGGTGAAGGTTCTCTACACGGCACATGGCCACGCGACGGGCGGCGGCCGCGAGGGTTCGGCCCAGACGGACGACAAGGTCCTCGACCTGAAGCTCACGACCCCGAAGGCGCTCGGTGGTGCCGGCAATCCGGGCACGAATCCCGAGCAGCTCTTCGCGGTCGGCTATTCGGCCTGCTTCCTCGGCGCGATGCGCTTCGTCGGCAACCGCGACAAGATCCCGGTTCCGGCCGACGCGAAGGTCGAGGCCGCGGTCGGGATCGGTCCGCGCGACGACGGAGAGGGTTTCGGCATCACGGTCGCGCTCACGGTGACGCTGCCGGGGCTCGATCGCGACCGGGCCGAGGACCTCGTGCGGCGGGCGGATATCGTCTGCCCCTACTCCCACGCGACCAGGGGCAACATCCAGAAGACGCTCACGGTCGCGTAGGCGCTCGCGGGGGCGGAGCTACATCTCCGCCTCGCTCGCCACCGCGAGCAGCCCGCGCTGGCGCATCAGGGCCTCGGGCGAGGGCAGCCGGCCGCGGAAGGCCCGGTAGGCCTCCGCGGGATCGCGCAGGTCGCCCGCCGAATAGACGTAGCGCCGCAGGCGGCCGGCCGTCGCGGGATCGAAGATGTCGCCGGCCTCCTCGAAGGCGGCGAAGCCGTCCGCGTCGAGGGTCTCCGACCAGAGATAGCTGTAATAGGCGGCCGAATAGCCCTCGCCCGAGAAGACGTGCCCGAAATGCGGGGTCCGGTGCCGCATCGCGATCGGCTCCGGCATGCCGAGGCTCTCCAGCGTCGCCCGCTCGAACGCGACGACGTCGAGGTTGTGCGCCGAGGGCAGGAGATGCAGCTCCATGTCGACGAGCGCGGAGGCGGTATACTCGACGGTCGCGAAGCCCTGGTTGAACTGGCGCGAGGCGAGAACGCGCTCGATCAGGCTGTCCGGCATCGGCTCGCCCGTGCGGTAATGGCGGGCGTAGCGCCGCAGCACGGCGGGCTGCTCCAGCCAATGCTCGTAGAGCTGGGACGGGAACTCGACGAAATCGCGCGGGACGGCGGTGCCCGCGAGCGACGGATAGGTCACGTCGGAGAGAAGGCCGTGCAGCCCGTGGCCGAATTCGTGGAACAGGGTGCGGGCGTCGTCGAAGGACAGGAGCGCCGGCTCCTCGCCGGCGCTCTTCGAGAAATTCATCACGTTGACGATGATCGGCCGGACCTCGCCGTCGAGCTTCCACTGCGTGCGGAACGCGCTCATCCAGGCGCCGGAGCGCTTGGACGGCCGGGCGAAATAGTCGCCGAGGAACAGCCCGACATGCCGGCCCTCGCGGTCCGTCACCTCGAAGGCGCGCACGTCCGGGTGATATGTCGGGACGTCCCGGCGCTCGGTGAAGTTCAGGCCGAACAGCCGGCCGGCGCAGTCGAAGGCCGCCTCGATCACGCGGTCGAGCTGGAGATAGGGCTTCACGCCCTCCGCATCGAGCGCGAAGCGCTCCTTGCGCAAACGCTCGGCATAGTAGCGCCAGTCCCAGGGCGCGATGCGGAATCCGCCACCCTCGGCATCGGCGAGCTTCTGCAGGTCGGCCGCCTCGCGCAGCGCGAGCGCGCGCGCCGGTCCCCACACGGAGCGCAGGAGCTCGAGCGCCCGCTCCGGCGTGCCGGCCATCGTGTCGTCGAGCCGGAAATGGGCGAAGCTCGCATAGCCGAGAAGGCGCGCCCGCTCGGCCCGCAACTCCACCATCTCGGCGATGATCGCGCGGTTGTCCGTCTCTCCGCCGCCCTCCCCGCGCGCGATCCAGGCGCGGAACGCCTTCTCCCGCAGGTCGCGACGCGCGCAGTACTGGAGAAAGGGCTCGATCGAGGAGCGCGAGAGCGTGATGACGTGGCCGTCGAGCCCGCGCTCGGCCGCGGCCTCCCGCGCCGCCGCGACCATGAAGTCGGGGAGGCCGGCGAGGTCCTCCTCGGTTTCGAGCCGGAGCGTATAGGCCTGCTCGTCCGCAAGCACGTTCTGGCCGAAGCGGGTGCCGAGCACGGCGAGCCGCTCCCCGATCTCGGCGAGCCGCGCCCGCACCTCGGCAGGACGCCCCGCCCCCTGGCGGACGAAGAGCTTGTGCCACTTGTCGAGGAGCCGGACTTCCTCCTCGCCGAGCCCGAGTTCGTCCCGGCGCCCCTTCAGCAGGTCGATGCGGCGGAACAGCGCGTCGTTGAGGTAGATCGAGCTGTTGTGCTTGGCGAGTACGGGCGCGATGTCCCGCTCGATCGCCTTCAGGGTGTCGTCGGTATCCGCGCCCGTCAGGTTGAAGAAGGTGGCGGAGACCCGGTTCAGCAGCCGCCCGCTCCGTTCGAGAGCCACGATGGTGTTCTCGAAGCTGGGCTCGGCCGGGTCGTTCGTGATGAGGTCGACCTCGCGCCGATCCTCCGCGATGGCGTGGTCGAAGGCGTCTCGGAAGCTCGCCCGGTCGATCAGGTCGAAGGGCGGGGCCCCGAAAGGCGTCGCCCAGGGCCCGATCAGCACGTTGTCAGGTCGATGTCCGGTCACGGAGGCCTCGCGAAATGGCCTCCGCTTGGCATGATCCCGACCGGCCCGGCAACCGGCCGGGCGCCGGCATCCGGTCGGGACGAGCTCGGATCAGAACACTCCGAGCACGATGGCTCCCAGTAGCCCGAGCGCGGCGCAGGCTGCCGCCGCCTGCATTCGGCCCCACCAATGCGATCTCAGCAGAACGTCCATGGCTAGCCCCCTCGCCTGACGCCGTATTGAACGCGAGGCTAACAGCCCGGGTTTCACGGCGCCAGCGGCTTTCGATGCTGCGGCGCAGGGTCCGACCGTGCTGCGGCGCGTTTCAGGAGGCAGCCTGTGCCCTCTCCAGGAGATGCGCGAGGGCGAGCGCGACCCCGTCGCGGGCGAAGGGCGCGATCACCTGCACGCCGACGGGCAGCCCGCCCTCCCGGACGAGCCCGGGGACATTGACGCAGGGGGTCCCGAGCAGGGTCCAGAGCCGGTTGTAGCGGGAGTCGCCGGTCGAGCCGTAACCTTCGGGGGCCGGACCGGGAGCCGCGTAGGTGACGACGGCGTCGAGTTCGGCGAACAGCTCCCTGGCGTCCCGGCGGGCACGGTTCGCAAGCCGCCGCGCATCGTCATAGGCCGCTGCCGGAATGGCCTGCGCCTTGTCGAGCGCCTCGCCGAGCAGCGGCGCGATCTCGGCCCGGTGGTGGTCGTATTCCCAGGCGAGCGCGTGCTTCGCCTCGAAATCCTGGATGGTCCCGTGCGCCGCCCAGGCGGCCGCGAAGGAGGAAGGGGGCTTCACGTCCCAGATCTCGGCCCCGCTTCGCGAGAGGAGGAGGGCGGCCCGTTCCAACGCCGCGGCCGCGGCGGGCTCGGGCTCGCCCGCGAAATCCTGCGTGACGACGCCGATCCGCGGCCTCGCGGGCGGATCGAGCGGCATCGGCCGGCCGCTCACGAGTTCGAGCGCCAAGGCGAGGTCGGCCGTGCCGGCCGCGAACAGCCCCACCGTATCGAGCGTCCAGGCGAAGCACTTCACCCCGACCGTCGGCAGGAGGCGGAAGGACGGCTTGATGGCGGCCGCGCCGCAATAGGCGGCCGGGCGGATGACCGAGCCGCCGGTCTGGGTGCCGACGGCGAGCGGGACCATGCCGGCCCCGACCGCGGCCGCGGAGCCCGCGGAGGAGCCGCCCGGCGTGTGCGAGAGCCCGTGCGGGTTGCGCGTCCGGGTCGGGTCGACGGACGCGAAGGCGGTCGTCGTCGTCTTGCCGATCACCGTCGCGCCGGCGCGCTTCAGCGCGGAGACGACGGGCGCGTCCGCTTTCGGCCGCCATCCGGCATAGATCGGCGAGCCCATCTCGGTCGGCATGCCGGCCGTGTCGATGATGTCCTTCACGCCCACCGCGATCCCGTTGAGCGGGCCTCGTCCGGATGGGCGCGCATCCCGGTCGAGATGCGCGAAGGCGCCGATCTCGCCCTCGCGCATCGCGATCGCCTCCAGGGTCAGCCGGAAGGCGCTCTCTGGCGTGAGCGCGCCCGATCCGATTCGGGCAAGGAGATCGACGAGGGACAGCATGGGAGGCCGCAGGCGGAGGGGCGAACGGCTTATCCCATGGCGGCAAGGTGGCGCCAGATGACGCTGCCCCGATTCGGGCCAGCGCCCCGCCGCAGCCGTTGAAGCGCCCTTAACCGCGCCCGCCGCATTTGATCGGAATGCGTCGTGGCTACGTTGCGTTTCTGGCCCTGACGCTCGTCGGCGTTGCGCTCGTGGGCTGTGGGCGCTTCGGCTTCGAGCAGCGTGAAGCCTGGCGGACCCAGGCCGAGGAAGCATGCCTTGCGGCGAAGCTCGTCACGCCCACGGCCTATATGTCGCGCGCATCCGAGATCGACGGGCCGGGCGCCTGCGGCATCTCGTACCCGTTCAAGGTCGCCGCGCTGGCCGACGGCACGGTCGGCCTCTCCAACCGGCTGACGCTCGGCTGTCCCATCATCCCCGAGATCGACGCCTGGCTGAACGGCACGGTGCAGCCCGCGGCCGAGCTCTATTTCGGCACGAGCGTCGCCGAGATCCGGGCCGGCTCCTATTCCTGCCGCGGCCGCAACAACCGCGTCGGCGCCAAGCTCTCCGAGCATGCCTTCGGCAACGCGGTCGACATCATGTCCTTCAAGCTCGCCGACGGCCGCACGATCAGCGTGGAGAAGGGCTGGAAAGGCGCGCCGGACGAGCAGGACTTCCTCCGCGAGGCCTTCGTGGGCGCATGCCGCCATTTCACGACGGTGCTGGCCCCCGGCTCCGACATCTACCACTACAACCACTTCCACCTGGACCTCGCCCGGCACGATCCGCGCGGCAGACGGCGCGTCTGCAAGCCGATGATCAAGTTCGAGCCCCGGCTCGATCCCGACCGCGCAGCCGACGTCCCGGTCGCCCGGCCCAGGCCCGCGGTCCGGCCGCTGCCGCAACCGGCCGAGCCGCTGGAGATCGAGGACGAGGGCGAGGATCCTTACGCGGTCTCGGAGGCCTTGCCGCGCCATGGCCCCGGCCCGCAGAGCCGGGCCGCCGCCTCGCCGCCGCCCCCCGCCAGCCGCGCGGCAGCCTACGAGATGGCAGCGCCGAGCCGCGCCGCCGCGGCGCCGCGCCAGGACGGTCCGGCCTACAGGGGCCCCGCTCCAGCCCCGCATCGCGATCCCTACGCTCCGCCGGCCGGAGCGCCGGGCCGGCCCGCCGGGGCACCCCTGGTGCTCCAGCCCCAGCTTCACCGCGGCACCGCGATCTACTGAGGCGAGTGTTGCGGCCCGGCCATTGACCCGGCCGCCTCCTCGCGGCCAAGTGTGCGGGTCGCCACGAACATCCGGGACGCCATGCGTCGCAACCTGCCAGCCCTGGTCCTCGGCCTCGCGGCCCTCCTTCCCCTCGCCGGAACTCCGGGCGCCCGGGAGCTGACGCCGGCCGAGAAGCGCGTCCTGCCCTATACGGGAGAGCTTCCTCTCTGCGGCGACCCGGCCGTGCTCGCCAGGGTCGCGAACCAGTTCGCCGAGAAGGAAGCCCAGTTCTGGAACTCTGACCTGACCATCGTCGAGTACGAGCGCATCCACCCGCTCGCCTACAAGCCCTGGGGGCTGGACATGATCCCGCGCCGCTACTGCACGGCGACCGCGACGCTGTCGAACAGCCGCCGCCACCGCGTCGACTATTCCGTGCGCGAGGACATGGACTTTCTCGGCAACGGCTGGGGCGTCGAATTCTGCGTCCAGGGGCTCGACCGCAACTGGGCCTTCGCACCCGCCTGCCGGATGGCGCGGCCCTGATGCGGAGGCGCCTCGGAGCCGCCCTCGCCGGCCTCGTCGCGCTTCTTCTCCCGGCCGGTCCGACCCTCGCGCAGGAGCGCGGACGGCCGGGAGATTTCGACTTCTATGTCCTGGCGCTGAGCTGGTCGCCGGCCTTCTGCGAGGCGACCGGAGCCGCCCGCGGCTCGCGGCAATGCGATCCCGGACGCCGGCTCGGCTTCGTGGTGCACGGCCTCTGGCCGCAATACGAGCGCGGCTACCCGACGGAATGCGACAGCCGCCCCCCCCCGCGCTACGTGGTCGAGGAGACGTCGGACATCTTCCCGGATGCCGGGCTCGCGCGTCACCAATGGCGCAGGCACGGCACCTGCTCGGGCCTCGATCCCGGCTCCTATTTCCGGGCCGTGCGCCGGGCGCGCGAGATGGTCCGCATCCCCGACCCGCTCCAGAGCCTTTCCCGGGACGGGCAGACGACCGGCGCCAGCGTCGAACGCGCCTTTGCGGAGGTCAATCCGGGGCTGCGGCCCGACATGATGGCCGTGACCTGCCGCCGCGGCGAGCTGCGGGAGGTCCGCATCTGCCTGGAGAAGGACCTGTCGGGCTTCCGGCGCTGCCCGCAGGTGGACCGGGAGGCCTGTCGCTTCGGCCCGATCCGGGTCACGGCGCCGCGCTGAAGCATTGGCGTCCGGCGGCAGCGTCCCCACCTGACCTCCAGGCCGGCCCGGCCGGCAGGAGACAGGGAACCCGATGTTCGACGCCAAGCGCCTCCTGGGGCAGCTCATCGCAAGCCAGGTCGGACGATCGCTCGGCCAGCACGGGCGCGGCTACGACCGCGGCCATGGCGGCGGGTTCGGCGGTCATGGCGGCGGCTCGCCGCTCGACAGCCTCGCCCGGCAGCTCGGCGGCGGCGGCTCGGGCGCGCTGGCCGGCGGCCTCGCGAGCATCCTGCTCGGCTCCAAGAAAGGGCGGAAGCTCGGCGGCTCGGCCGCGAAGCTCGGCGGTCTCGCCCTGATCGGCTCGCTCGCCTATCGGGCCTACCAGGACTGGCAGGCGGGCCAGGGCGCGCGCGCCGCCGGCATGGGTCCTGGATCCGCGCGCGGCGGCTTCATCCCGCAGCCGGGGCAGAGCCCCTGGGGCCAGCCTGCCCAGGCGGCGGCCGGCCTCGCGCCGCCTCCCCCGGGCACGCCGTTCAACCCGGCGGGCGAGGAGGAGCAGCAGGATCTCAGCCGGGCGCTCCTCCGGGCCATGATCGCGGCCGCGAAGGCGGACGGCCATATCGACGCCGCCGAGCAGGCGAACATCTTCGGGGCCATGGACAAGCTCGATCTCGATTCCGACGACAAGGCCTTCGTGATGGACGAGCTGCGGGCGCCGCTCGATGTCGATGCGGTCGCGCGCGGCGCGCGCAACCCGGAGGAGGCGGCGGAGATCTATGCGGCCTCGCTCCTCGCCATCGACGTCGACAACGCGGCCGAGCGCGGCTACCTCGCCATGCTGGCCGCGCGACTCAAACTGGACGACGCGCTCGTCCAGCATCTCCATCGGACGGTGGAGGAGGCGGGCAGGACTCCCTGATCGTCCTGCGCGTCCTCAATCCTCCGCGCCCGCGAGCTTGCTGGCGAAGAGCGCGATCGCGCGGGCGTAGTTCTCCGACTTGTTCCACTCGCGGATGACCGCGAAGTTCGGCTGGCCCGGATTCCAGCCTGCGCCGCGCTGCCAGCCGTGGCCCTTCAGGTAGTTCGCCGTGGAAGCGAGCACGTCCGGCACGCTCCGGATCAGGTCCGGATGGCCGTCGCCGTCGAAATCGACCGCGTATTTGTAGTAGTTCGAGATCATGAACTGGGTCTGGCCGATCTCGCCCGCCCAGGCGCCCTTCATCTGCGCCGGCGTGAGGTCGCCGCGGTCGATGACCCGGAGCGCCGCGAAGAGCTCGTTCGTGAAGCGCTCGGTGCGGCGGCAATCATAGGCGAGCGTCGCCACCGAGCGGACGACCGGCATGTTGCCCTGGACGGCGCCGAAATCCGTCTCCATGGCCCAGATCGCGGCGAGGATGGGGCCCGGCACGCCGAAGCGCTGCTCGATGGAGCGGAAGAGCGCCGCCCGCTGGCGGAGCTGCTGGGCCGCCTTGGCGACCCGGCCCGCCGTGACGCGCGTCTTCACGAACTGCTCGAACGGCACCCGGAACGCCCCCTGACCGCGATCCTTGCGCATCACGGCCGGATCGAAGGTCACGCCCGCCAGGCCCGCATCGACGGCCCGGGGCGAGATGCCCTGCGCGATCGCCTCGCGCCGGATGTCCTGCAGCCATTTGTCGAAGCCGGCCGGATCGCGGCAGGTCGCGGCGGAGGCCGCGGTCGAGAACACACCGGCCAGGATTGCGGCCGCGCCGGTCCGGCGCAGGATCGTCCAGGGTGACGTCACCATCCTCTCCTTGAAAAAACGCGCGCGTGACGAGCGGGCGGCAGCACTTCAACCTGTCCTATGTGGCTGAACCGCGGCTTAAGCCCGCCAGATGCTTCGGATGATTTCGATTTACGCCATGCCGGGCATGGGCCAGATCCAAGGCCCGGCCGGCCGATCTGCGCGGTTCAGCGATGCAGCGCGCGGGCGAGTTCGTCCTTGCTCATCTTCGAGCGCCCGGGAATATCCTTCTTCCTGGCCTGCTCGTAGAGTGCGGCCTTCGTCTCGCCGGCCGCAGACTTCGCGCTCTTGCCGCCCTCGGCCGCGTCCTTCGCCGTCTCGCCGCGGCGCTCCTTGGCCTTGCTGCGGGCAAGGCTCTGCCTGTTCTTCTTCGGGCTTTCCTGGTTCGAGGCGCCCGCCTCGCGCAGCGCGATCGCGATCGCCTGTTTCGGGTTCTTCACCTTGGGGCCGTTCCCCCGGATCCTGAGCTCGCCATGCTTGAACTCGTGGATGACGCGCTCGACCGTCTCCTTCTGGGCCGGCGTCTGTCTGGCAGCCATGGCGCGTCTCCGTGCGTGATTCGGCGCGACAACGCGTTCCGGCGCAAAGGGCTCCCCCATGCGGCCGGGACCCGCCCGTATGAGAAACCGGACGGAAACGGAGCCTGCGCTACGAAGGGCTGCGCCGAGGGCCGCGAATCGCCCCGGGAGGGAGCTTCGTGACGCAGGTCTCGCTCGGATTGAACGTCTTCGTCATCGTCCTGGTCCTTCTTGTGATCGTGACGATTGCGGCGGGCGTCAGGACGGTGCCCCAGGGCTATGTCTATACGGTCGAGCGGTTCGGGAAGTTCTCGCGCTCGCTCGGGGCGGGGCTGGGCCTCATCGTGCCGTATATCGAGCGCATCGGGCACAAGGTGAACATCATGGAGCAGGTGCTCGACGTGCCGAGCCAGGAGGCGTTCACGCGCGACAATGCCGGGGTGAGGATCGACGCGGCGGCCTTCTACCAGGTGCTCGACGCCCCGCGCGCCTCCTACGAGGTGGCCGACCTGCAGCAGGCGCTCCTCGTCCTGACCATGACCAACATCCGCACGGTCGTGGGCTCCATGGATCTCGACCAGCTTCTGTCGCACCGGGACGAGATCAACGAGCGGCTGCTCCGCGTGATGGATGCGGCCGCCTCCCCCTGGGGCGTCAAGGTGACCCGCATCGAGATCAAGGACATCCTGCCGCCGGCCGACCTTGCGGGCGCCATGGCCCGGCAGATGAAGGCCGAGCGCGAGAAGCGCGCCGCGGTGCTCGAGGCGGAGGGCCTGCGGCAGGCGGAGGTCCTGCGCGCGGAGGGGCAGAAGCAGGCCCAGATCCTGGCCGCCGAGGGCCGCAAGGAAGCGGCCTTCCGCGATGCCGAAGCCCGCGAGCGGCTGGCGGAAGCCGAGGCCAAGGCCACCGCCATGGTGTCCGAGGCGATCGGGCGGGGCGACATCGCAGGCGCGAACTTCCTCGTCGCCGAGAAATACGTCGACGCCGTCAAGGCGATCGCGACGGCGCCCAACCAGAAGGTGGTCGTCGTGCCGATCGAGGCCGCGGCCCTGGCCGGGACGCTCGGCGGCATCGCCGAGATCACCCGCGCCGTCTTCGGCGACGGCGCCGCTTCTTCGGGCGACAGCAGGCCCCGGGCGGGCCGGAGCCTGCCGCCCTCCTCCCCGCCCCCGAACGCGGGCTGACCGATGTGGGGTGCGGGCGATCTTCAGCCCTGGACCTGGCTGATCCTGGGCCTCGTCCTCATCGGGCTCGAGACGCTCGCCCCCGGCGTCTTCCTCTTCTGGCTCGGGATCGCCGCCGTCCTGACGGGCCTGCTCGATTACGGGCTCGGCCTGTCCTGGCAGGCGGCCTTCGTGGCCTTCGCCGCATTGTCGCTCGCCTCCGTCCTGACCGGGCGGGCGCTGACGCGACGTGGGGGCGGCGCCGACGGTCCGGCCCTCAACCGGCGCGGCGAGGCGCTTGTCGGCCGCCGCTTCCGGCTGGACGAGCCGATCGTGGCGGGCGAGGGCCGGATCCGCCTGGACGACACGGTGTGGCGGGTGGTCGGCCCCGATCTGCCGGCCGGAGCCGAGATCCGGGTCTCCCGCCTCGACGGGGCGACGCTGGTGGTGGAGCCCGCCTGAACCCCGGCGCCTGCCCGGCATGGCGGCTTGCGCCCGGGCCGGGCGCGGCCCATCATCCCGTGACAGGCTGGTGACGGCCCCGGCTCGGTGGAGGCGTGATGAACGAGGGCGAGCAGGCGGAGATGATGCGCGGCGGCGGGGCGCATATCGTGCCCTTTCCGGCCGCCGCGCCGAAGGCGGAAGTCACCTTCAACCGAGACGAGCTGCGCCAGATCCTGAACCTCTACGGCCGCATGGTCGCCGAGGGCGAGTGGCGCGACTACGCGATGGATTTCGAGCGGGAGCGGGCCGTGTTCTCGGTATTCCGACGCTCCTCCGAGATGCCGCTCTACCGCATCGTCAAGGAGCCGGCTCTCGCCCGCCGCCAGGGCGCCTATTCCGTGATCGCGGCCGGGGGCCGCATCCTGAAGCGCGGCCACGAGCTCGACCGCGTGCTGCGCGTACTGGAGCCTCTGCGCGTCGTCGCGAACTGAGGCGGCGCGAGAGAGGGTCAGGCGACGCCGAGCGCGCGCTTCGCGTCCGCCACGCGGCGAGGGTCGTCGTCGAAGACGTAGCCCTGCTCGAGCAGGCCGAGCGTGTAGCGGCGGTTGTAGATGAAGGCCCAGACGAGGCCGACCACGAACCAGAGCAGCCCCGCCGAGAAGGCGGAGGCGACGAGCGATCCGGCGAGGATCGCCAGGCCGACCCAGACGTCGCCGCGCATCAGGGCCGGGAAGCCGCCGAAGAAGAACGACGTCCAGCTGAAGCCGTAATAGCCCGTCTTGACGATCCCGGATTGCGGATGGCGCAGGCGCACGGCGGTGGCCAAGGTGATGTCCTCGCGATGGAAGGGCCCCTGCCCTCTGGACAAAGAAAAACCCCGGCTTTCGCCGGGGTTCTGGAGGTCCGGCCTTGCGGCCGTACTTACTCGTTCCGGTTGCCCATGAAGGCGAGCAGGAACTGGAACATGTTGATGAAGTCGAGATAGAGCGTCAGGGCGCCATAGACGGACACCTTGGCGGCGGTCTCGCCGTCATAGTTGCCGTAGAGGTACATCTCCTTCAGCTTCTGCGTGTCGTAGGCGGTGAGGCCTGCGAAGATCAGCACGCCGATCGCCGAGATCGCGAACTGAAGCGCGCTCGAAGCCAGGAAGATGTTGACCAGCGAGGCCAGGATGAGGCCGATCAGGCCCATCATTAGGAAGGAGCCCATCCCCGACAGCGAACGCTGCGTGGTGTAGCCCCACAGGCTCAGCCCGCCGAAGGCCGCCGCCGTGACGAAGAACGTCTGCACGACGCTCGCGCCGGTGTAGCGGAGCAGGATCGTCGAGAGCGAGGCGCCCATCACGGCCGCGAAGGCCAGGAAGGTCGTCCGCGCGGTCGCCGCCGACATCTTGTCCAGCCGGAAGCTGAAGAAGAAGATGAAGGCGAGCGGCGCGAGCGCGATCACCCACATCAGGGGCGTGCCGTAGAGGGTGCGGCCGAAGGCGGTCAGGTACTGGCCGTTCATCCGGGCCACGGCCTGGCTGGCATCGGTGGTCACGGCGAGCATGTTGATGCCCAGCGCGACGAGCGCTGACACGGCAAGCCCGAGCACCATGTTGTTGTAGACGCCGAGCATGAAGGCCCGGAGGCCCTGATCGACCTCGGCGGTCGTGCGGGCGAACCCCGCGCCGTAGCCGGCCTGGTTCGGGATAAAGGAAGGCATGGGAGTCGTCCTCTGGATGGCTCTCAGCGTGTTTGTTCTCGGGAGGATTTCACGCACCCTCCTCCGCCGGACCTCCGGCGATGCAGCGAATATGGGGGGAAGCAGAGTTGCCGGCAAGAGGCGGCCAAGCTTTGCCGCCGTTACGACCTGCGTCGCATGCCGCGCCCCTCCGTCCGATGCGCGGCAGGGTTACCGATTCGCTATTCGCTGCTGCGCAGGTAGCGGGCCGGTTTCTGGCCCAGGATGCGCCAGGTGCCCGCAAGACCGAGCCCGACCGCGACGAATACGGCCGCGAGCGCCCAGGCCGCGGCCGGGCCGAGATCCGGCGAGAAGCCGAGCTTCATGACGCGCGTGATCACGAAGAACGCCGCCGCGCTCCCGGCCACGAGGCCGAACAGGGCGGTCGCAAGCCCGAGCGCGCCGTATTCGATCGCATAGGCCAGGACGAGCTTCGGCCGGGTCGCGCCGAGGGTCTTCAGGATCACGGCGTCGTAGACGCGCGCCCGGTGCCCGGCCGCAAGCGCGCCGGCGAGCACCAGCACGCTCGCGAGCAGCGCGACCGAGCTCGCGATGCGGATCGCGAAGAGAAGCTGGCCGACGATCTCGTTGAAGGCCTCGAGCGCGTCCTTCACCCGCACGCTCGTGACGCTCGGGAAGGCGCGGGCGACGTCGCGCAGGAGCCGGGGCTCCAGCGCCGGGTCGGCGCCGCGCGGCAGCGTGATGGTCATGAGCTCGGTGTGCGGAGCGCCCGTGAAGGTGTTGGGCGAGAACACCATGACGAAGTTGATGCCGAGCCGCCGCCAATCGACCTTGCGCAGATTCGCGATCCGGGCCGTGAGGCTGCGCCCGAGCACGTTGACCGTGACGCTGTCGCCTATGGCGAGCCCGAGCCCCTCCGCCACCTGCGCGTCGAAGGAGACGAGCGGCGGGCCGCGATAGTCGGCCGGCCACCACTCGCCGGCGACGAGCGAGCTGCCCTCCGGCAGCGCCCGGGAATAGGTAATGCCCCGATCGCCGTCGAGCACCCAGGCGACCTCCTGCGCGGCCTTGACCTCGCCGACCGGCACGCCCTTCAGGCTCGTCAGCCGTCCGCGCATCATCGGCACCGCCTCCAGCGCCGCGCCGGGCGCCTTCTCGGCCAGGAAGCGGCCGAAGGCCTCCGTCTCGGTGCTCGGCACGTCGATGAAGAAGAAGTTCGGCGCGCGTTCCGGCAGCGTCGAATTCAGCTCGCGGCTGAGATTGCGGTCGATCACGGCGATCGTGACCAGGAGCGCGATGCCGAGTCCGAGCGAGAGGACGAGCGAGGGCGTGAGCGCGCCCGGGCGATGCAGATTCGCGAGCGCGAGCCGCGCCGAGGGATGGCGCGGATGCGGCAGGCGGCGGGCCGCCGCCATCACGCCCTCCGCCACGAGGCGGAGCAGGACGAAGGCGAAGAGCGCCGCCCCGACGAAGATCAGCGCGACGCGGCGGTCCTGCGCGGCCAGGACGGCGAGCCCCGTCAGGGCAAGCCCGGCCACCGCCGCCGCGACCATGTAGCGGGGGCGCGGCCAGCGCCGGTCGGGTGCGATCCGGTCCCGGAAGAGGCCGGAGACCGAAATGTCGTGCGCCCGGCCGAGGGGCAGGATCGAGAAGGCGAGCGCGGTCAGAAGCCCGTACAGCACGGCCGTGGCCAGATCGGCCGGCGCCAGCGTCGGCGTGATCGGGAGCGGCAGGACCGAGCCGGCGAGCGCCGCCGTGCCGAAGAGGAGCGCAGCCCCGACCGCCAGCCCGAGCGCGATCCCGATCAGCGCGATCGCCATGACCTGGACGAGGAAGACCGCGATCACGGTCCCGCCCGTCGCGCCGAGGCTCTTCAGGATACCGACCGAATTGCGCTTCCGGTCCACGAAGGCGGTCACGGCGTTCGCGACCCCGACCCCGCCGACGAGCAGCGCGGTCAGGCCCACCAGGGTCAGGAATTGCGAGAAGCGCAGGATGTTGTTGGTGAAGCGGGGATCGGCGTTGAGGCGGGTGCGCACGTCCCAGCCCGCCTCCGGCACGGCCTTCGCGACGGCTTCCACCGCGGCGGAGAGGTCCTCGTCCGTATCCCGGCCCGGCGGCAGCGACACCCGATAGCTCCAGCGCACCAGGCTGCCCGGCTGCAGGAGACCGCTCGCGCGCAGGGCGTCCTGGGACATGATGAGACGCGGCCCGAACCCGATCCCGTTCGCGATCTTGTCGGGCTCCGACACGAGACGGGCCCGCAGCTCGAATGCCGCGGTGCCGATCGTGACCCGGGCCCCGGGCTTCAAGTCCAGCCGCTCGAACAGAACGGGATCGGCGACGGCGCCCCAGGCGCCGTCCCGCTCGGCCAGGAGCTCCGCCACGGCGACGGGCGGATCCGTCTCGAGCGTGCCGCGGGTCGGATAGCTCGCATCGACCGCCTTCGCTTCGACGAGCGCGGCGCCATCCGCCGTGACGGCCATGGCCCGGAGCGTCGCGACGGTCGCGACGCTTCCCCGGGCCGCGAGCGCGGCGCGCTCCTCGGGCGTGGCTTCCCGCTGGATGAGCGCGAAGGTCGCGTCCCCGCCGAGAATCGTGCGGCCCTGGCTCGCCACGCCCTCCACGAGGGAGCGGGCGATGGAGGCGACGCCCGAGATCGCCCCGACCCCGAGCGCGATGCAGGCGATGAAGACGAAGAAGCCGGCAAGCCCGGCCCTGAGCTCGCGCAGCGCGAGGCGCAGGACGAGCGGAAGCCCGGCCCTGCGGGCGGGCGAGGAGGCGGCCGGGATCGTGCCGTGCATGCGGGCTCAGATCTCCGCCGCCGGGACGGGCTCGGCGATGCGCCCCGCCCGGAGCCGGACCGTACGGTCGCAGCGGGCGGCGAGCGAAGGGTCGTGCGTGACCAGGACGAGCGTCGTCCCGCGCTCGCGCTTCAGCCCGAAAAGCAGGTCCGCCACGCCCCGCCCGGTCGTCTCGTCGAGGTTGCCGGTCGGCTCGTCGGCCACGACGATCGCCGGGTCCGGCGCGAGCGCCCGGGCGATCGCGACCCGCTGCTGCTCGCCGCCCGAGAGCTGCGCCGGATAATGGTGCAGCCGCGCCCCGAGCCCGACCGTCTCGAGCTCGGCTTTCGCGCGGGCGAAGGCCCCATCGCGCCCCGCGAGTTCGAGCGGCAGCGCCACGTTCTCCAGCGCCGTCATGGTCGGCACGAGGTGGAAGGACTGGAAGACGATGCCGATGCGGCGGCCGCGCACCCGGGCGAGCTCGTCCTCGCCGAGACCGGTCAGCTCCGCGCCGTCAAGGACGACGCGGCCGCGGTCCGGCCGTTCCAGCCCGGCCATCACCATGAGGAGCGTGGATTTCCCGGAGCCGGAGGGCCCGACGAGACCGACCGCCTCGCCGGGCTCGACCGTCAGGCTGATCCCCTTCAGGACCTCGACGCGCGCCGCCCCGTCCCCGAGGCTGAGCTGGACATCCTCGAGCTCGATGATCTTGCCTGGCATGCACGGAGACCCGATCTCAGCCCCCGTTCCCAGGGAGAGTTGCAGATGGCGCTGGCGTCCAGCAGCCGCACATATGGGTCGCTCCGCGCCGCCGGCAAATGGCGCGCCTACGTCACGGGCCTGCTGCTCGCCCTCGCATGGCTCGGATGCGCGCCCGCAAGGGCCGCGCCAGACGGCGTGATCAGGCTCGTGGCGCTCGGGGATTCGCTCACCGCGGGCTACAACCTGCCGCAGGCCGCGGCCTTCCCCGCCGTGCTCGAGGCGGCTCTCAAGGCGCGCGGTCACAAGGTCGAGATCGCCAATGCCGGCGTCTCCGGGGACACCGCGACGGGCGGGCTCGAACGGCTCGACTGGTCGGTTCCGGACGGGACGGACGGCGTCATCCTCGAACTCGGGGCGAACGACATGCTGCGGGGCATCGACCCCGCCGTGACGCGCCGGGCGCTCGATGCGATCATCGCGCGCCTGAAGGAGCGGAAAATCCCGGTCCTGCTCGCCGGGATGCTGGCCGCCCGCAATCTCGGGCCCGACTATGCCCGCCGGTTCGACGCCATCTATCCCGAACTCGCCAAGACGCACGGCCTCGTCCTCTACCCGTTCTTCCTCGACGGCGTCGCGGGCGAGGCGCGGCTGCAGCTCCCGGACGGGATGCATCCGTCGGCGGAGGGCGTGAAGGTCATCGTGGAGCGCATTCTGCCGACCGTGGAGAGCTTTCTCGCGCGCATCGGGGAGCGGGGCTAGCGAACCCGGGAAGCCGTCGGACGTTCACGCTGCGAAGAGGCGGGAGGTCAGAATGCCCGACGACCTGAATTTCGACGAGCCGGCCGAGGTCCACTGGATCCGGGGCGAGAACGCGTCGGCCGACCTGTCCTGGGGCGAGGCGAGCCAGAAATTCGCCACGCTGCGCGAGGCGCTCGACTTCGCGCAGGGTGGCCTGCCGGCGGATGCGCGCGGTCCCTTCGTGACGACGGCGAGCGGGCGCGTGCTCCGAGGCGACGATATCGCGGCAGCGAAGCCCGATCTCGCCCCGGGCCGCTGAGCCGCTCCCAAACGGGCTGTTGATCGACGGGCATCCGGCCCTTGCGGCCGCGCGCGCGGCCGCGACAATTCCCGAGTCGCTGATTTGGAGGGATGCCGATGCCACGCCTTTTCACCGGCCTCGAGATCCCGCCCGAGATCGGCGCCGAGCTCGCGCTCTATCGCGGCGGGCTCCCCGGCGCGCGCTGGGCCGATCCCGCGAACTACCACATCACGCTGCGCTTCATCGGCGATGTCGACCATGGGATCGCGCGGGACATCGCCTCCATGCTGGCGGAGGAGCGGCCGCGCGCGCCGATCCGCATCACGCTCGACGCGCTCTCGACCTTCGGCGGGTCGCGGCCGCGGGCGCTCCTTGCCCGCGTCGCGCCGACGCCGGAGCTCACCAAGCTCCAGGCCGACCAGGAGCGGCTGATGCGGCGCGTCGGGCTCGAGCCCGAATCCCGCAAGTACACGCCCCACGTCACGCTGGCGCGGCTGCGGGACGCCTCCGCAGGCGAGGTCGCCGGCTTCATCGCCATGCGCGGCCATTTCCCGAAGCTGAGCTTCACGGCCGAGCGCTTCGTGCTCTTCTCGGCCCGCGACACCGTCGGCGGCGGGCCCTATCTGGTCGAGGCCGCCTATCCGATGGTCGGCGGTGGAATCCGGGTCGGCCGCCCCTTCGGCGAGGCGCGGCCCGAGCAGCGGCTCGGGTGACCGGTGCCGGGCCGGCCAGGGACCGCAATTCCGCCCCGTTTCGTGTTTGTTAACCCTGTCCGGCCTAGCTTAACGAAAAGTTGAACCGGTCCCGTCCATGACTCGTCTGCCCCTGGTCCTCCCGGCGCTCTGCCTCGCGCTCGCCGCGCCCGCTCTCGCGCAGGGACAGACGGCCCAGCGGGCGCAGCGTCCCGCCGCGGCGGCGCAGGCGCCGGGCGGCGGCCAGGCGACCCTGGTGGCCACCTTCACCGACTGGAGCGCCTATACGGCGCAGACCGGCCGCGCGAAGATCTGCTACGCGCTGTCCCAGCCGAAATCGCGCAGCCCGGCGAACCTCAAGGACACGCCGGCCTATCTCTTCGTCTCGTTCCGGCCGGCCGAGAACGTCCGCAACGAGGTCGCGTCCGTCCTCGGCTTCAACACCCGCGAGGGCGGCGAGGCCTCCCTGGCGGTCGGCAACAGCTCCTATGCCCTCGTCACCAAGGCGCAGAACGCCTGGATCAAGAATCCGGCCGACGAGCCTCAGGCCATCGCCGCGATGGCGCGCGGGCAGGCCATGACCGTCTCGGTCACCTCGGCCCGCGGCAACAAGACGAGCGACCGCTATTCTCTCGCCGGCTTCGCCCAGGCGCTGGACCGCGCCAGGAAGGAATGCCCCTGACGCCGGCCCGTCCGGGAAGGATCGCGACCCGGAGGCCCGCCCCTCAACAAGACGGGGCCGCAATGCTATATGAGCCACTCACCCAGGCTCACCAGGCAGGCTCCCATGGCGACGGCGTCGCTCGACAATGGCGCGCGCGCACCGCATCCCGTTCTTCCGCCCGCGCCGTCCTCCGACATCGCGACCGAATCCGCGCGGCCGTCGCTCGTCGGGCTGACGCGGCCTGCGCTCAAGGAGAAGCTGCTCGCCATCGGCGTGCCCGAGAAGGAGGCCCGGATGCGGGTCTCGCAAATCTGGCACTGGCTCTACCACCGCGGCATCCGGGACTTCGAGGAGATGACCAATGTCGGCAAGGGCCTGCGGCACGCCCTTGCCGAAGCCTACACGCTCGACCGGCCGGAGGTGACGGCCGAGCAGATCTCCGTGGACGGCACGCGCAAGTGGCTGCTGCGCATGCCGAAGACCGGCCCGCATGATCGCGGCGCCGAGATCGAGTGCGTCTACATCCCGGACGACGACCGCGGCACGCTCTGCGTCTCGAGCCAGGTCGGCTGCACGCTCACCTGCTCCTTCTGCCACACCGGCACGCAGCGCCTGGTCCGGAACCTGACCTCCGCCGAGATCGCCGCCCAGCTCGTCGTGGCCCGCGACCGGCTCGGCGACTTCCCGACGCTCGGCGACCGCGAGACGGCCATGCTGCCGGATGGCGGCCGGCTCGTGACGAACATCGTCTTCATGGGCATGGGCGAGCCGCTCTACAATCTCGACAACGTGGTTGATGCGATCGACGTGATGAGCGACGCCGAGGGGCTGACGCTCTCGCGCCGCCGCATCACGGTCTCGACCTCGGGCGTCGTCCCCGAGATGCCGGCCTTGGGCGAGCGGGCGAACACGATGCTGGCGATCTCGCTCCACGCCGTGCGGGACGATCTCAGGAACGAGCTCGTGCCGCTGAACAGGCGCTACCCCATCGCCGACCTGCTCAACGCCTGCCGCGACTATCCGGGGCTCTCGAACGCGCGGCGCATCACCTTCGAATACGTCATGCTGAAGGGCGTGAACGATTCCGACGCGGATGCGCGCGAGCTCGTGCGGCTGCTGCGCGGCATCCCGGCCAAGATCAACCTGATCCCGTTCAATCCCTGGCCCGGCACCAAGTACGAGTGCTCGAGCTGGGAGCGGATCGAGCGCTTCTCCGAGATCGTGTTCCGCGCGGGCTACGCCTCCCCCGTCCGCACGCCGCGCGGTCGCGACATCCTGGCGGCCTGCGGCCAGCTCAAGAGCGAGACGGAAAAGCTCTCCGCCCGCGCCCGCATGATGCTGGAGGAAGGGCGCGCCGGCGGTCCGGGCCTTTCGGCTATTTCGCCATCGTGATCGGGGAGAAGTCCTGGAACCAGTTCTGGGCCTGAACGAAGCCCTTCACGTTCGGGCTCATCGCGCGCGGGTTGACGTCGTGCGTAACCATCAGGAAGAGCGCGTCGTCGACGTATTTCTCGTGGACCTTCTGCAGGACGGCGGTCTGCTCGGCCCGATCGAAGGTGTTGCGGACCTGATCGAACAGCTTGTCCATCTCGGGATCGCAATAGTGCCCCCAGTTCGTGCCCGCCGGCGGAGCCAGGTTGCATTGCAGATGCCGGATGAAGCCGGTGAACGGGTCCTGGATGAAGTAGGTGTAGTTCATCCCAGTGGCGCCCTTGTTCGTCTCGGACTTCGCGCCGGCGCGCCAGAGATTGATGAGCGTGTTCCAGTCCACGACCTCGAACTCGATCTTTATGCCGATATCGGCGAGGTTCTGCTGAACGAACTCGTTCATGGGCAGCGGCTGCATCTGGCCGGAGCCTGAGGGCGAGATCAGGATCTTGGTCGCGAGCGGCTTGTCCGGCCCGTAACCCGCCTCTGCCAGGAGCTTCCTGGCCGAGGCCGGATCGTAGCCGAGCTTGAAGCTCGGATTGCCGAACCATTGGTGGCCCGGAGGGAAGAAACCCTTGGCGGGGATCATCAGACCGGCCAGGAGCTCCTTCATCCCCTCCCGGTCGACGGCGAGATTGGCCGCCTTCCGGACGCGGATGTCGTTCCAGGGCGATCCTTCCACCCGGGAGAGGTGCCACGTCCAGTTGTGCGGATACGCATTGGTGACGATCTGGAAGCCGCCCTTCTTGAGGGCCTCGACCGCGTCAGGCGCGGGAGCTTCGATCCAATCCACCTGGCCGGACAGCAAGGCAGCTGTGCGGGCGTTCGGCTCCGGCAGCGGCAACAGGACGAGCCGGTCGAGCTTCGGGACGCGCGCCTTGTCCCAGTAGCCGGGGTTGGGAACGAGCTCGGCCCGTTCGCGCGGCCTGAACGAGACGAGCTTCCAGGGCCCGGTGCCGGAGGGCGTTTTCGCGAACTCGTCCCAGTTCCGACCGACCTTTTCCCACTGCGCCGGTGATGAGATCATGATCCAGGCGAGCTGGTAGGGAAGAGTCGCATCGGGCGTCTTGGTCGTGATCTCGAGCGTCGATCCGTCGAGGGCTCTGTAGGAAGCGACCGCCGGAATGCGGGTCCGGCCCTGCGCGGATTGCCTGCGGTCGAATTGCGGAGCGTCTTCCTTCAGCAGCTTGTCGAGGTTCCAGACGATGGCCGCGGCATCGAGCTGGGATCCGTCGTGGAAGCGGACGCCCTCGCGCAGCTTGAAGGTCCACTTCGTCTTGTCCGAAGCGTCGACAGCCCAGCTCGCGGCGAGCCCCGGCGCGAGATCGGACGGTTTGGTCGCGCTGGACAGGTCCCAGTTGATGAGCCCGTCATAGACCGTATAGCCCATGAAGCGCATGCCTTCGCCGCCATTGTCGGTCTGGCCGGTGGTGAGCGGGATGTCGGAGGCGGTCATCCCGATCCGAAGGGTGCCCTGGGCCAGGGCGCCGGGCACGGCAAGGGCGATGGAGGCGGCTGCCGCCGCGGCGATCCTGAAGGGGTGCTGCATCGGGGAACTCCGGCTCGCCCACGGGCGGCTCCCACGATGCAAGGCTTCGGCCAAGCCATTCGACCACGCGCCGAGATTGCCGCCGGACCAGCTCGCGAGCGGAACCCGGATCCTGTCCGGCGCGTCCCGAGAATGCCGTAGGTCAACCGGGCGGCTCAGCCCCGGTTGCGGCGCCAGGTCACCCCGCCGGCGCGCGCGACGACGTTCCGACAGAACTCGCGCGTGAGAAGCGGGTTGGGAGGGAGGTCCTCGGCGGTCTGCCGCGTCGGGTCGTTGCCGTTGATGCAGGCGACGAGCACGGCCGAGAATGCGCTCGCCGCGCGCTGGACCCTGATCGCCTCAGCGTTCGCCGCACCGTTCCCGCCCTGGACCGTCGCGGTGGGCGCCGTCTCGTTCATGAGCGCCACGAGCAGCGTCCCGTACTGGCTCAGGATCATCGAATAGGCATCCTTGCCGATCTGCCCGTTCGTATAGGCCTGGCAGGCGGCGTAGAGCCCGTCCCGCAGCGCCAGTACGCCCTTGCTGCGGCCGCCGAGGTTTTCGATCTTCTCGGTGACGGCGTTGCCGAGCGTGCCTTCGGCCGGCGCTTGCGCAGCCGTGCTCTTCAGCGTGAGATCGACGTCCTGGGAGAAGGCGGTCGCGTAGTCGGGGGTAGGTTCCGAGCACATGATGATCTCGGGCGGCCCGCCCGCAATCGACCGAGGCCTCTCGGTCACGAAACGCAGGTTCCCGGTCGCAGCAAGCGTGTCCGTGTCGCCGAAGCGGAACTGCGAGGTGCGGAAGTTCGGCGAGTCGCAGGCCGCGAGCCCGGCGCAGAGAATCCCGATCGCAAATGCGCGCATGTCAGCCCCCCCCGGGCCCGGCCTGCCCTTCGGCATGTGCCGGCTTGTGTGGAGGTCAGATCGCGTCTCCACAACCTCAGGTAATGAATGCACGCGGCCGACAGGTCAGGAAGCGAGATTCGAACCTTAGATCTACACTCCTTGAGGTTGTGATCACATTACCACAGTGAGCCGCTTGGCGGCCCGGGTCAGGCCCGTATAGAGCCAGCGCGCGCGATGCTCGCGGAAGGCGTAGCTCTCGTCGAAGAGCACGACCTCGTCCCATTGCGAGCCCTGCGCCTTGTGGACGGTGAGGACATAGCCGTAGTCGAACTCGTCCGACTTGCGCCGCGTCGCGAAGGAGAGCTCCTCCTCGCGCCCCTCGAAGAACTCGCGTGGAACCGAGACCCGGACGGAGCGCTTCGCCTCGTCCTCCGGCGAGACGTCCAGCTCGACATGGCCGCCGCGCTCGCCACGCGCCGCCTTCACCGTGAACAGGCCGCCGTTCAGCAGCCCCTTCGTCTTGTCGTTGCGCAGGCAGACGAGGCGCTCGCCCGCAGCCGCCATCGAGTCGCGGAAGCCGAGAAGCTGGCGGATGCGATTGTTGTAGCCGCGCCGGGACTTGTTGAGCCCGACCAGCACCTGGTCGGCCTTGAGGATCGCCTCGGCGTCTATGTCGCGGCGGCCGATCACGCGCGTCCCGCCCCATTCCCCGCGCTCCAGCCGGCCGCCTTCGCGGACCGCAACGGAGAGGCGGATGATCGGATCGCCCGCGGCCTGCCGATGCACCTCGGTCAGCATCGCGTCCGGCTCGTGCTCCGTGAAATAGCCGGCCCCCTTCACGGGCGGAAGCTGAGCGGGATCGCCCAGTACGAGGACGGGGGTGCCGAAGGAGAGGAGGTCGCGCCCCAGTTCCTCGTCGACCATCGAGCATTCGTCGATGACGATGAGCTTGGCCTTCGCCGCGTCGCTCTGCCGGTTCAGCACGAAGCGCGGGCCCGTCTCGCCCGAGCCGCGCGAGCGGTAGATCAGCGAGTGAATGGTCGAGGCCTCGGCGCAGCCCTTGTCCCGCAACACGAGCGCGGCCTTGCCCGTATAGGCGGCGAAGCACACGTCGCCCTCCACGCTCTCGGCGATGTGCCGGGCGAGCGTCGTCTTGCCCGTCCCGGCATAGCCGAACAGGCGGAAGACCGGCCGGTCGCGCGCCTTCAGCCATTGGGCGACCGCAAGCATGGCGGCGTCCTGCTCGGGGGACCACTTCATCGGGCGGGAACGGCTTCGGCGGGCGCGGGGTGTCGGCCTTGGGGCTGCAGCATTACCGCCCTTTAACCCGGCCGCGACCCCGCCGTAAGCTCGGCAGGTCCAGCTTCGGGTCGAGCCGGATAGCGCCGGCCAGACCAGGAGACGGACATGAAGCGGTGGCTGATCGGCCTTTCGGGCGTCGGCGCCTTGGCGGCGGCGACGGCGGTCTATGCGCAGGATCGCGGCTTCCCGGGCGGGCCGTTCGACGACGGGCCGGGCTGGCGCCGGGGCGGACCGCTCTCGGCCGAGGATCGGGCCGCCTTCACGGATGCCCGTATCGCCGCCCTTCGTGCGGGGCTCAAGCTTACGCCCGCCCAGGAGAATCTCTGGCCGCCGGTCGAGGAGGCGATCCGCGGACTCGCGACGCAGCGCCAGGAGGCCCGGCAAGCGAGGCGCGAGCGCTTCGCTTCCATGCGGCAGGACGGAGCCCCGCGGGACGTGCCGGACACGTTGCGCTTCATGGCCGACCGCCAGGCGGCCTCGGCGGATGCGCTTCGGAAGCTCGCCGACGCCGCCCAGCCCCTCTACGCCTCGCTCGACGAGGGCCAGAAGCGGCGCCTTTCGGTACTCTCGCGCAGCCTCGTCCGCGGCGTCGCCGGCCACCACCGGCGTCATGGCCCCGGCCCGCATGGCGAGGGCCCGATGCGCCGCGGCTGAGCCGCTCAAAGCCGCCGGAGCGAGACCTCCTCGATCCGGTGGCTCGCCCCCTTGCGCAGGATGAGGCTCGCCCGCTGGCGCGTCGGCAGGATGTTCTCGTTCAGATTGACGAGGTTGATGCGGTTCCAGAGCCCCTCGGCGAACTCGACCGCCTCGCTCTCGGACAGGTCCGCGTATTTCCGGAAATACGAGAGCGGGTTGCGGAAGGCCGTGCTGCGCAGGCGGAGGAAGCGCGCGAGGTACCAGCGGTGCAGGTCCTCCTCCTCGGCATCAAGATAGACCGAGAAGTCGAAGAAGTCGGACACGAAGGGAATCGCGGCCCCGTCCCGGGGCAGGCGGGCCGGCTGCAGCACGTTCAGCCCCTCGACGATCAGGATGTCCGGGTTCTCGACCACCACCTCCTCGTCGGGCAGGACGTCATAGGTCAGGTGCGAGTAGATCGGCGCCCTGACCCCTCGCTTGCCCGCCTTGATGTCGGACAGGAAGCGCAGGAGCCGGGCAGTGTCGTAGCTCTCCGGAAAGCCCTTGCGGTCCATCATGTTGAGCCGCTGCAGCTCGGCATTGGGCCGCAGGAACCCGTCCGTCGTGACGAGGTCGACCTTCGGGGTGTTCGGCCAGCGCGCCAGGAGCGCCTTGAGGATACGGGCCGTGGTCGATTTGCCGACCGCGACCGAGCCCGCGATCCCGATGATATAGGGCACCTTCTCGTGGGTGTCGGCGAGAAGGAAGCGCTGCGTCGCGCGGAACAGCCCCTGCGCGGCCGCGACATAGAGCGAGAGCAGCCGCGACAGCGGCAGGTAGATGGCGATGACCTCGTCCAGCGAGATCGGGTCGTTCAGAGACTGGAGTTGCTCCACCTCCCTCGCCGAGAGCGTCAGCGGGGTGTCGGCCCTCAGCTTCGCCCATTCCTCACGCGAGAAGGTGCGGTAGGGCGATAGATCGCGCTCCGGCGCTGCCGGCACCGCGGCAGGGGGCGGGACCGGCACGGCCGGGCTCTCCCGGCCTAGGAACTCGTGCATCGGCTCAACCGCTCCCGCGCGACGCCTTTTCGGCGAGGCCGGACCGGGCGGTGCGCCGCGCCAGTTCGGCCATGACTTCATCGACGCTCACCCCGCCGGCGCGGAGTGTGACGAGAAGATGATAGAGGACGTCGGCCGCTTCCGCCACGAGGCCGGGCCGGTCGCCCTGGACGGCCGCGATCGCCGCCTCGACGGCCTCCTCGCCCAGTTTCTTGGCCGGCTTGGCGGGCCCCCCTGCAAGAAGCTTCGCCGTATGCGATTCGCTGACGGGCGCGGCCGCGCGCTCCGCCACGATGCGCTCGAGATCGAGGAGCGTGAAGCTGGTCATGCCGGTCCAGGTTGCGAGAGGGTCAATGGGGCGTCAGGCGACTGCCTCCGCCTCGATCTCCACCAGGAATTCCGGATGGGCGAGCCCCGCCACGAACAGCAGCGTCGAGGCTGGGGCGTGCTCGCCCATGAGCCGCGCCCGGATCTCGCGATAGGGAGGGAGGAGGGAGCGATCCGTCAGGAACACGGTGGTCTTGGCGACGTCCGGCAGGTCCAGGCCGTGCGCGCGCAGCACGGTGCGGAGGTTCTCGAAGGCGAGCTCGATCTGCCTCTCCGGGGCGGCCGGGATCGTGCCGTCCGCGGCCATGCCGACCTGACCGGAGACGATCACCCGCCTTGCGCCCGCCTCGACCTGCGCAGCCAGCGAGTAGCTTGGAGCCGCACGATGGACACCCTCCGGATTGCTCAGCTTGAACGATGCCATGTCCTGTCCTCCCGTCCCCTGAAGCGGCCGGCGATGCGATCGGTGGAGCGGAGCATGCCGCGGTTCGAGCGGAGGCCGCACAGGAATGCCGGCCTGCGCCATGTGCCGCTTCGCCTCGCCGATCGTGTGCTGGCCGAAGTGGAAAATGGAGGCGGCGAGAACCGCGCTCGCATGACCGTCCCGCACGCCCGCCACGAGATCGTCGAGGCTGCCGACGCCCCCCGAGGCGACCACCGGGACCGTCACGGCGTCGGCGACCGCCCGCACGAGCGCGAGGTCGTAGCCGGAGCGCGTCCCGTCCTTGTCCATGGAGGTGACGAGAAGCTCGCCGGCGCCGAGCGCCACGACCTTGCGGGCGAAGGCGATCGCGTCGATCCTGGTCGGCTTGCGGCCACCATGGGTGAAGATCTCCCACCGGTCCGGCTCCTCGCCCTTTTCCGTGACGCGCTTGGCGTCGATCGCGACCACGATGCACTGGCTGCCGAACTTCTCGGCCGCCTGGCGGACGAAGTCCGGATCGTTCACGGCCGCGGTGTTGATCGACACCTTGTCGGCGCCGGCCAGGAGGAGCTGGCGGATGTCCTCCACCGTGCGCACACCGCCTCCGACCGTGAGCGGCATGAAGCACTCCGCCGCCGTGCGCCGGACGATGTCGAGCAGGATGCCGCGGTCCTCATGGCTCGCCGTGATGTCCAGGAAGCAGAGCTCGTCCGCACCTGCCGCGTCATAGGCGCGTGCCGCCTCTACGGGGTCGCCCGCGTCGCGCAGGTCGAGGAACCGCACGCCCTTCACGACGCGTCCGTCCTTGACGTCCAGGCAGGGGATGATCCGAATCTTCAGCATCAGCTCGAGGCCAGCAGCAGCTCTTCCGACGTGGCCCGGAGCCGCTGCGCGGTGAGGCGGGCGATCGTCGCAAGCAGCGATTGGCCGAGATGCGGCTCCTCGCGCAAGAGCTGATCGAAGCTTTCCGTCGTCAGGATGAAGCCTTCGACCTCTTCGTCGGCGATCACGTCGGCCGAGCGCGGGCGGCGGTCCAGGAGCCCCATCTCGCCCACGGCGGTGCCCGGGCCGAGGCCCGCGATCCGGCGGTCGGCCCGCCCGCCGGCGAGCCGGACGCTGACCGAGCCGCGGGTCAGAATCCAGAGCTTGTCGGCCGCCTCCCCGGCCCGGCAGAGCGCGGCTCCCGCCGGGTAGGAGCAGGGCTTCAGATGCGCCTTGAAGGCCGCCATCTCACGCTCCGACAGACCGCCTGCGAGATCCGTCTCCTCGATCCGCAATGCCCGCCAGGATGCGCTGCCCGCCGCATGCGCGCTCTTCAGGGCCCTGTCCTCCGCCGTCTCCAGCGCCGCATCAAGGTCGGCGAAGATCGCCGCCTCCGAATCCGGCCCGATCGCCTGGGCGACGAGGGCGGCGAATTTGGGATCGACGGCGGAGACCATGAGGGTCATTCCGCGCTGCCTGCAGCGGGCGGCGATCTGCTTCAGGATGGTGGCCCCGGACGTGTCGATGTCGGTCACGCGGCGCAGATCGAGGATCACCGTACGGGCGCTTCCCTCCAGCGAGTTCACCCGCGAGGCGAGGTCGTCGGCATTGCCGAAGAAGAGGATGCCCTGCAGCTCGAGGATCGCCGTGTAGCGGCCGCTGCCGCGCAGCAGCGCCACGTGCCCCTGCGACCGGATGCGTTTGGAGAAGAGCTGGGAGCCGTCGAGCTGCCGCCGGACGATCGGGCGGCTCATCTCCATGATGAAGACGAGGCAGGAGAGCGCGATGCCGGCCAGAGCGCCCGCGACGGGCTGGCCGAGGACGGTCGTCGCCGTCACGGCCGCCACGATCGCGGCGTTGCGGCGCGCCCGCACGGCCGCATCGCGGTCGTCGGCCCGGACGAGGTCATGCACGAGGGCCAGGCACCAGCGGTCCCAGAGCCGCCACGCGATCGCGACGAGGATGGCGGCGAGAACGACGCTCGGCAGCGCGCCGACCGCCTTCGGGGCGGCAGCCGCCGCGAGCAGCAGAACGGCCGCGACCGAGATCGTCGAAAGGCGGGTCCGCCCGCCGCCGCCGAAGATGGTGCGCAAGAAGGCGATCGAGGTCGTGACCGTGAGGCCGCCGGCGAGCGACGAGGCGAAATTGGAGAGCCCCTGGCCCGCGAGGTTGCGGCGCGGGGCGGGGTCGACGTCGGCGAGATCCTGCGCCGCCCGGAGCGCGAAGGTGAGATCGAGCGTGCCCAGGATCGCCAGGGTCAGCGAGGTGAGGAGAAGCGCCTTCACGAGCTCGATATCGGCGAGCGCCCGGGTTGCGGTCGCGAGGTCGAGATGAAGCCCGAGCGAGGCGGTCTCGAGCGAGATGGGGCCGACGGTGCCGCCGAGATCGAGCGAGGGCGCGAGGAGCCGGAGAAGGTGGTAGATCCCGGTGCCGACCAGCAGCGCGATCAGCATGGTCGGGAGCTGGGGCGCCCGCCGCTCGAGCGTGGTGGCGAGAAGGACGAGCGAGAGCCCGAACAGCGGCATCGCAGGCGCCGGCAGCCGGAATTCGGCCAAGGCGCCTGCCAGGGCACCCACCGACGAAAGCCCGAACAGCCGCGGCAGCTGCTGCGCCATGATGAGGATCGCCAGGCCCGTGAGGAAGCCCGCGAGAACCGGATAGGGAGTGAACTTCACGGCCCGGCCGAGGCCCGAAAGCGCGATGACGATCTGCCAGAGGCCTGCGAGCATCGCCGAGAGCGGGAGCAGGGCGAGCGCGAGCGTCACGTCGCCATTCGACCGCTGAACGAGCCAGCCGAGGAAGCTCGCCTGGATCAGCGAGTGGGTGGTCGAGGTAACGTTAGGGATGAAGGACGAGGCGCGGGCGAGCGCTCCGGTCACGCCGCCCGCCACGGCGCACAGGATGCCTGCGGCGGCGCCGAGCGCCACGTAGTCGCGGCCGAGCGGCTCGTAGGCGACGACCCCGGCAGAGACGCAGAACGGCAGGACCAGGAGCCCCACCATGCCGCCGGCGGTGATCTCGCGCAGGAGCTGCTGGATTCCGCCGACTGCCCGACCCGGCCGATCGAGGCCGCCCGTCGCGGGGGGCGCTCCCGGCTCCGACAGCGGCGTGCTCATCCCCGGGCGCGGACGCGATCCGGCGGCGCCGCACCTCTCGCGCCGCGGGCCCGGGCGATCAGGGTGAGCGCCTCCCCAGGCTCGATCCGGCCGTCATAAAGCGCACGCCCCGTGATCGCGCCGGCGAGCGCGGCGCAGTCCGGCTCGAGCAGCCTCTGGACGTCGGCAAGCGAGGCGAGCCCGCCCGATGCGATGACCGGGATGCCGACCGCGCGGGCGAGCGCGAGCGTCATCGGGATGTTCAGTCCCTTCAGCACGCCGTCGCGCGCGATATCGGTGTAGATGATGGCCGAAACGCCCGCATCCTCGAAGCGGCGGCCGAGCTCCTCGGCCGTGAGCATCGAGGTCTCCGCCCAGCCATGCACGGCGACGCGTCCGTCCTTGGCGTCGATCCCGACGGCGATCCGCCCCGGGTGACGCCGGGCGGCCTCGCGCACGAAGTCGGGATCCTGCACGGCGGCGGTCCCGATGATGACGCGCGCCACTCCTTCCGAGAGCCATCCTTCAACCGTGCGCATGTCGCGGATGCCGCCGCCGAGCTGCACGGGAATCGCGACCTCCCGCAGGATCCGGCGCACGGCCTCGGCATTGACGGGCCGGCCCGCGAAGGCCCCGTCGAGATCCACGAGGTGCAGCCACTCGAAACCCTGGCGCTGGAAGGTGAGCGCCTGGTCGGCCGGGTCGTCGTTGAAGATCGTGGCCTGGGCCATGTCGCCCTGGACCAGCCGGACGCAGCGCCCCTCCTTCAGGTCGATCGCGGGAAAGAGGATCATGGCCGCCAGCGCAGGAAGTTGGCGATGAGCCTGAGGCCGAGCTCCTGGCTCTTCTCCGGGTGGAACTGGGTCCCCGCCAGGTTGTCCCGCGCGACCATCGCGGTCACCGGACCGCCATAGGCCGAGATCGCCACGACCTCGTCACCGTCCCTCGGCTGGAGCGCGTAGGAATGGACGAAATAGGCGTGCAGACCCTCCGGCCCGAGCGGGATGCCGTCCGTCAGCGGATGGTCCTTCTGGGGGTGGAGCGTGTTCCAGCCCATATGGGGGATCTTGAGACCGGGATCGTCCGGCTGGATGGGCGCGACATCGCCCCCGATCCAGTCGAGGCCCGGGGTCGTCTCGTGTTCGAGGCCGCGCGTCGCCATGAGCTGCATGCCGACGCAGATGCCCAGGAACGGGTGCCCGCGCCCGATCACGGCGTCCCGCATCGCCTCGACCATCCCCGGGATGGCGTCCAGTCCCCGCCGGCAATCCGCGAAGGCGCCGACGCCGGGAAGCACGACGCGGTCCGCCCGCCCGACCAGGTCGGGATCGGACGTCACCACGATGTCCTCGCCCGAGCCGCTCTCGCGCGCCGCGCGCTCGAAGGCCCTGGCAGCGGAATTGAGGTTACCCGAGCCGTAATCGACGATCGCGACGGTCATCGCCGGCCCTCCGCGTCAGGGAAGAGGCCGAGCACAGGTTCCTGGACGGGCCGGGGCACGAGCGGCGCCACCCGCACGAGGGCAGCCGGCGTCGGAGCCGAAGCGACACCGGCATCGAGCCACTGCGCGAAGCCCTTCGCCTCCGCCTCGGCTTCGTCCGCCGCGATGACCAACCCGGTCATGGGCCGTCCGCGCATCCGGTAGGCCAGGCGGCGGATGCTCGCTGCCTCGAACCCGAGGAACAGCTGAATGAGCAGGTCGATCAGGAAGATGACACCTGCCGGGAAGCCGAGCGCGCGCAGCCCCATGGCGACCGCCAAGCTGACCAGGAGCACCCCGATCGCGACGATCCAGTGCCGGTGCCACAGGAACCAGAGCTCCGGTACGAGGAAGGCGCCCCAGGAAAACTGGTCGCGGACGATCTCCGCGCGGTCGAGCGCGCGGGGATCGCCGGGCAGCGCGTCCTTGGGCAGGTGGACGGTGAAGGAGGAGGACATCGAGCAAACCGTCAGAGCGCACCCTTGGTGGAAGGAATGCGCTCGCCTTCCCGCGGATCGACAGCGGCCGCCCGGCGCAGCGCGCGCGCCAGACCCTTGAAGCAGCTTTCCGCGATATGGTGGCTGTTCTCGCCGTACAAAGTCTCGACGTGCAGCGTCAGGCCGGCATTCATGGCGAAGGCGATGAAGAACTCGCGGACGAGCTCGGTGTCGAAGCCGCCGATCTTCTCCGTCGGGAACGTCGTGCGGAAGACCAGGAAGGGCCGCCCCGACAGATCCACCGCGACACGGGTCAGCGTCTCGTCCATCGGCAGGTCGAGACTCGCATAGCGGGCGATGCCGCGCTTGTCGCCCAGCGCCTTCGCGAAGGCCTGGCCGAGCGCGATGCCGATGTCCTCGGTCGTGTGGTGCCCGTCGATATGGAGGTCGCCCGCCGCCTTCACGTCGAGATCGAACAGCGCGTGCCGGCCGAGGAGCTCAAGCATGTGGTCGAGGAAGCCGATGCCCGTCGCCACGGAGGTGCGGCCCGACCCGTCGATCGCCAGCGACACGGAAATATCGGTCTCGTTCGTCCGGCGGCTGACGCTCGCGGAGCGCATGATCCCCCCGAAGGTGTTCTTGAGTTGAACAGGCCCCGCTCAGTAGCAAGCGCAGGGCCATGGCGCCACCGCTCCGGGGTCGTGGCTGGATTTCGCTATCCGGATGATTAAGTGACGGTTCCCTCTAGGAAGCTCTCCTTGTCCGAAGACCAGCCGCCCCGCATGCATGCCACCACCATCGTCATGGTCCGCAAGGACGGGCAGGTGGTGATCGGCGGCGACGGCCAGGTGAGCCTTGGCCAGACGATCGTGAAGGGCAATGCCCGCAAGGTGCGACGCCTCGCGAAGGGCGGGGTGATCGGCGGCTTCGCGGGCGCGACCGCCGACGCCTTCACGCTGTTCGAGCGGCTGGAAGGCAAGCTCGAGCAATATCCGGGGCAGCTCACGCGCGCCTGCGTCGAGCTCACCAAGGACTGGCGCACGGACCGCTATCTGCGCCGGCTCGAGGCCATGATGCTGGTCGCGGACCGCGAGGTGAGCCTGCTCCTGTCGGGTTCCGGGGACGTGCTCGAGCCCGAGGCGACGCCGAACGGGGCCGTGATGGCGATCGGCTCGGGCGGAAACTTCGCGCTGGCCGCCGCCCGTGCGCTCATCGACACCGACATGGCCGCCGAGGCGATCGCCCGCCGCTCGCTCGCGATCGCGGCCGAGATCTGCGTCTACACGAACGGCAACGTGGTGATCGAAACGCTCGATGCGGCTTGAGGCACCCGCATATGCGTTCCGCCCGGTCGCGGCGGCCGACTTGCCGCTGCTGGCGCGCTGGCTCGCCGAGCCGCACGTCGCCGAGTGGTGGCACGGGGACGGTCTCGCCGAGATCCGGGCCGCGATCGCCGATCCCTCGACGGAGCCCTTCCTGGTCGAGTTCGGCGGCGAGCCGATCGGCTACATCCAGCACTACGCGCCCCATCTGGAGGACGGCCATCCCTACCGGGACCAGCCGGACGGAACGCTCGGCATCGACCAGTTCATCGGGCCGCCTGATCTCGTCGGGCGGGGTCATGGTTCCTGCTTCGTCACGGCCTTCGTCGAGGAGCTGTTCAGGCGCGGCGCCCCGCGCGTCGTCACCGATCCCGATCCGTCGAATCCGCGCGCGATCAGGGCCTACGAAAAGGCCGGCTTCGTCAGGCTCGGGTTCCGGGATACGATCTTTGGCCGGGTGCTGCTGATGGCGCGCGACGCGCGAAAGGATGATCGCGCGAAGCCCCTGTATCGCGGCCTATCGCATCGAAACGGAAGCATCGAGAGGTCCTGGCCGGACGCCACGGCGCCCGAGACCGGCCGAAGCAGCTATAAGCAGGCATGACCACGTTCTCTCCCCGTGAAATCGTCTCCGAGCTCGACCGCTTCATCGTGGGCCAGGCCGACGCCAAGCGCGCCGTCGCCATCGCGCTCCGCAACCGCTGGCGCCGGCAGCAGCTCGAAGGGCCCCTCAAGGAGGAGGTGGCGCCCAAGAACATCCTGATGATCGGGCCGACCGGCTGCGGCAAGACGGAGATCTCGCGCCGGCTCGCCAGGCTCGCGGGCGCGCCTTTCCTGAAGGTCGAGGCGACCAAGTTCACGGAGGTCGGCTATGTCGGCCGCGACGTCGAGCAGATCGTGCGCGACCTCGTCGAGGTGGGGATCGCGCTCGTCCGCGACGAGAAGCGCAAGAGCGTCGAGGCGAGGGCGCATCTCGCGGCGGAGGAGCGCGTGCTCGACGCGCTCGTCGGCACGACGGCCTCCCAGGTGACCCGCGACTCCTTCCGGCGGAAGCTTCGGGCGAACGAGCTCGACGACAAGGAGATCGAGATCGAGGTCCAGGGCGGCGCGCCGGCCTTTCCGATGTTCGAGATACCCGGCATGCCGGGCGCCTCCATGGGCGCGATCAACATCTCCGACATGCTGGGCAAGGCGCTGGGCGGCGGCCGGCCCCGCACCCGCCGCACCACGGTGCGGGAGGCCTACGGGCCTCTCATCGGGGAGGAATCCGACAAGCTGCTCGACCAGGACGCGATCGTGCAGGAGGCGATCCGGCAGGTGGAGAACAACGGGATCGTGTTCCTGGACGAGATCGACAAGATCTGCGCCCGCTCCGAAGGCGGGCGGATCGGCGCCGACGTCTCGCGCGAGGGGGTGCAGCGCGACCTTCTGCCCCTGATCGAGGGCACCACGGTCGCGACCAAGCATGGCCCGGTGAAGACGGACCACATCCTCTTCATCGCGTCGGGCGCCTTCCACGTCTCCAAGCCCTCGGACCTTCTACCCGAGCTGCAGGGCCGGCTGCCGATCCGGGTCGAGCTCAACCCGCTCACCATCGACGATTTCCGCCGGATCCTGACCGAGACGGAGGCGAGCCTCATCAAGCAATCCGTGGCCCTGATGAGCACGGAGGGCATCCGCCTCGAATTCTCGGAGGACGCGATCGAGGCCATCGCCAAGGTCGCCGTGGACGTGAACTCCACGGTCGAGAATATCGGCGCGCGCCGGCTCCAGACGGTACTGGAGCGCGTGCTGGACGACATCTCATTCACGGCACCGGACCGTTCGGGCGAGACCTTCGCGATCGACGGCGCCTATGTGCGGGCGCAGGTCGAGAGCCTGGCGAGCAACACCGACCTGAGCCGCTTCATCCTCTAACCCGCGGCTGCGAGCGCCAGCTCGGCCGGGCGGCCGGTCACCTCCGCCATGTGGGAGAACTTCGTCGAGAAGGTGCCGACCCCGGCGGTGGCCGAGCGCAGCTCGACGATGAGGTCGGCAATCTCCGCCTCCGGGACGGTCGCGGAGAGGATGTCCCAGCCGGGCCAGCCCGGGCGGGCATCGTAGCCCAGCACCTGCCCGCGGCGGCCCGTGACGAGGCTCGCAGCCTTGGAGATCGCACCGGACGGGATCGCGATCTCGACGGACAGGATCGGCTCCAGCAGCACGGAGGCGTGACGCGGAACCGCTTCGCTCATGGCGAGCTTGGCCGCGGCCTGGAAGGCCGCATCGGAGGAATCGACCGCGTGGTACGAGCCGTCGACCAGCGTCACGGCGAGATCGACCATGGGGAAGCCGAGCGGCCCGCGCTTCAGCCACTCCTCCACGCCGGCCTCGACGGAAGGGATGTACTGTTTCGGCACGACGCCGCCGACGATCCGGCTCTCGAACACGAAGCCCTCGCCACGGCCGAGCGGGCGCACCTCGATGGAGACGTCGCCGAACTGGCCGTGCCCCCCGGACTGCTTCTTGTGCCGGCCGCGGGCCGAGCTCGGCCGGCGGATCGTCTCGGCGTAGCCCACCTTCGGCTTCGCGGTCTCGACCTCGACCTGGAACCGCGAGGCGAGACGCTCGACCGCGACCCTGAGATGCATCTCGCCCTGGCCGAGAAGCCGCACCTCGCCGAGATCCGGCCGGTGCTCGAGCTTCAGCGAGGGATCCTCCTCCACGATCTTGGCGAGCGCGGAGGTGAGGCGCACGTCGTCCTTGCGGTTCTTCACCCGCACCGCGACGGCGTAGACCGGTTCCGCCGGCACAAGCTGGACGAGGGGTTCGGCCGCCTTGCGGCCCGCCGCAAAGCATTCGCCCGTGCCGATCGGATCGAGCCGGGCGAAGCCCGCCACCTCCCCTTCCCCGGCCTCGGCCAACCGAGTGGTCTGGGCGCCGCGAAGCTGCGAGAGACCGGCGATGCGCGTTTCCCCGCCGCCCGATCCCGTCACCGTGTCGCCCTCGCGGAAGACGCCCCGGAGCACGCGCGCGACCGAGAGCTTGCCGCTGAAGCCGGTGTGGATCGTCCGCACGACCTGCGCCAGCGGAACGCTCTCGGCAGGCACGCCGAGCCGCTCGCGCGTATCCGGGAGCGCAGGCGCCTCGTGGCGGAGCGCCTTCAGAAGGCGTGTCACCCCATGCCCATGCTCGGCCGAGCCGATCAGCACGGAGACGACCTGCCCGTCCCGCAGCTCGCGCGCGAGGTCCTGGAACACACGGTCGTTCGGCGGCTCCTCGTCGGAGATGAGCGCCTCCATGAGCGCGTCGTCGTGGTCGGCGAGGCGCTCCAGCATGGTGAAACGCGCCTCCTTCTCGCGGGGCAGTTCGCCCTCGGAGAGCGGGATCTGCTCGCTCGGCGCCTGCTCGCGGTAGACGAAGCCACGCTCGAGCGCGAGATCGATGAAGCCGGTCGCGACCCCATTCTCCCAGATCGGGATCTGGCGCAGCAGCAGCGGCGTCGCCGAGGCCTCCTGCAGCGAAGCCAGAGTCTCCCGGACGCGCCGGCCCGTGGCGTCGATCTTGTTCAGGAACAGGAAGCGCGGGATCCCGAGTTCTTCGAGCTCGCGCATGACGAGGGCGAGCGCCGGGACCTTCCTGTCGTCCGGCTCGCACACGACCACGGCCGCGTCGCAGACGGGCAGCACGGTGCGCATGTCATGCGCGAACTCGACCGAGCCCGGGCAATCGATGAAGGTGTAGCCGTCGCCGAGATACTGCACCGTGGAGACGTTCGGCTCGACGCCCATGTTATGGGCGCGGCCCTCCGGGCTCGAATCGCCGACCAGGCTGCCTGAGCCGGAGCGGCCCATGCGGTCGATCGCGCCCGTGCGGTGGAGGATGGCTTCCAGCAGCGTGGTCTTGCCGCTCTGGAAGGGTCCGACGAGCGCAATGCACCGAGGTTGCGCGATCATGCGACCGGCTCCGGTTCGACCTGCCGCGATGTTAGGCAGCTTGTGCCGGGACGCAAGCCGCGGCCGGAGATCAGATCCAGCCGGACAGCTCGCGCTCGACCACGTGGCGGATCACCCGCATGCCTTCGGGCGAGTCGTTCAGGCACGGCAGATAGGCGAAGTCCGTCCCGCCGCCTTCCTCGAAATAGTGCCGGTTCTCCCCGTTCAGCTCCTCCAGCGTCTCCAGGCAGTCGGCCGAGAACCCCGGCGCCACGATCGCCATGCGCTTCACGCCGGAGGCGGCGAACTCCTTCACGGTCTCGTCCGTGTAGGGCTTCAACCACTCGTCCGGCCCGAAGCGCGACTGGAAGCTCATGCGGAACCGCTCCTCCGGCCAGCCGAAGGCCTCGCGCATCAGCCGCCACGTCTTGTGGCAATGGCAATAATAGGGGTCGCCCTTCTGCAGGTACTCCTCGGGGATGCCGTGGAAGGAGACGAGGATCACCTCGGGCTCGAAGGCGAGCTTGGCGAGCTCCGCCTTCATGGAGGAGACGACCGCCTCGATATAGACGGGATCGTCGTGATAGGGCGGCGCGACCCTGACGGCCGGCTGCCAGCGCATGTCCATGAGCGCCCGGAAGGCCTGGTCGCAGGCGGTGGCCGAGGTCGCGGCGCAGTATTGAGGGTAGAGCGGCACGAGGAGGATGCGGTCGCACCCTTCCCCCAGGAGCGCCTCGATCCGGTCCTTCGTGCGCGGAAAGCCGTAGCGCATCGACCAGTCGACGACGATGCGCTCGCCGGCCGTCTCGCCGAGCACCGCCGCGAGCTGCTGCGCCTGGCTGCGGGTGATGGTCTTCAGCGGGCCCTCGTCCAGCTCCTTGTTCCAGATCGTGTCGTAGTCGCGCCCCTTCCGGCTCGGCCGGGTGGAGAGGATGATGCCGTTGAGGAGCGGCCACCAGATCAACCGCGGCGTCTCGATCACCCGGCGATCGGACAGAAACTCCTTCAGGTAGCGCCGCATCGGCCAGTAGGTCGTCGCCTCGGGGGTTCCGAGGTTCATCAGGAGCACTCCGATCCGGCCCGAGCGCACGAGCGGATGGCCCGCGGGACGATCGGAGGAGGGGGAGCGGGAGCTCTGTGCGGAGGTGACGGTCGGTGCGCTCATGATTATCTGGGTTCGGCCTCGGCGCAGCTCATAACGATACTTGTTCGCGAATGCTCCAGGACACAGCGCCCGAACCTCCCGGCAGCCGAGCCCGGGACGTCACGATGACGCGACCGGTCGCGGCGGCCCTGGCGCAGCTGCGCGCCGATCCGAACGCTTCAGGCTGGTGCCGCCTCCCCTTCTTCACGGAGGGAGAGGCGGACCGGATCTCGGCCGAGCTCGACCGGCTCTGCGACGAGGGCGTCTCGCTCGCCCCCCCGCCCGGCCTGATCTTTCGCGCCCTCGAGCTGACGCCACTCGACAGCGTTAGGGCCGTGATCCTCGGCCAGGACCCCTACCCGAAGGCAGGCGACGCACACGGCCTGGCCTTCTCCTATGTCGGCCCGAAATCCGTGCCGGCCTCTCTCCGCGTCATCTTCCAGGAGCTCTGCGACGATCTCGGCTGTCCGCGCCCGAGCCATGGCGACCTGACGGAATGGGCCCGCCAGGGCGTCCTGCTGCTCAACGCGGCGCTCACGACCGAGATCGGACGCTCCGGCGCGCATATGCGGCTCGGCTGGTCCCGGCTCGTCGACGAGATCGTCGCGGCGGTCTCGGCCGGGCGGCCCGCCGTCGCCTTCCTGCTCTGGGGAGCGAATGCGCGCGCCCGCGCCGCCCTGGTGGACCGGACGAAGCATCTCGTCATCGAGAGCGGCCACCCCTCGCCGCTCAACCGGGCCCGCGACTTCCCCGGCTCGCGACCGTTCAGCCGGGCCAATGCCTTTCTGGAAAGTCGGGGCATGGGGCCGGTGGATTGGAGTTTATGATACGCCACGCGAAGCAGACCGGCTCTCGACCGCAGTCAGATTGCTTCTCGCCCCGGTTCGGGCAGGAAATCCAAGTCGAGGACGTCATCGATACCAAACGGGCAATTGGCGGGAAACCGCTCGAGCGGCAGTCCTGTTTCTAGAGCAGCTTGTTGGCGGGCCAGCCCATACTCGTCCTCCAGAACCTGCCCTGGATAGCTTCGCAGGCTTGGGCTTTCGGTCAGCCGCCGCGCGATCCTCGCGCGCTGCTCCAAAATGGTGGCACGCCAGGAATTGGAGCGGTTCTCCGGCTGAACCATGTATTTGAGAAGGTGCTGGAGCAGCACCCCGAGCCTACTCTCGATCTCGCGCTTCTCCTGCCTGGCCAAATCCTCCACCTCCTCGGCCAGGTTCTCCGGATCGAGCTCGTCGAAGCGACCGGTGCGAAGAAGGCGGGCCTGGTGCAAGGCCCAGGCGGCGTAGTCGTCATCGTAGCTAGGCGTGCGGTCTTCCCGGCTGCGACCATACAGATCCGGACGGAGGTCATGCTCGGCAATGCCGGTCTCACGCGCGAGCGCGCTCACCTTGTCGGACGGGACGCGCTGCCACTGATACAGCGCCTGCCGACTGACGCCGATACGCTTGGCCAGCGCCGGGACGCCGCCCACGCGCTCCGCAGCTCTCTTGACGACCTCGATCACGGCAACATGGTAAGAGAGACTTGTTATCTTGACAAGGCAGACTTACCCATCCACACCGTGTGAGAGCAAAATTAGAACTGCTCCGAAACGCTGGCGCGGGCCGCGCTTTTGACCTATATCCGCGCCGGCTGCGCCGCGCGCCAGAGCGTCCAATCCGCTCCGCGCGCTTTCCCAGCGTCCGGGCACCCCCGGAGCGGCGCGCGCCGACAAGGCGCACACGGCCGAACACCCGTCCTGCGCGGTTCACGCCGCGCGTGTTCGATCACACCGATCCGGAGGAGCAGCCCGGTGTCCACTTCGCTCGACAGCTTCAAGTCCCGCCAGACCCTGACGGTCGGCGACAAGACCTACTCGATGTACTCCCTTCCGGAAGCCGAGAAGAACGGCCTCGCGGGCGCGTCCCGCCTGCCCTTCTCGATGAAGGTGCTGCTGGAGAACCTGCTGCGCTACGAGGACGGCCGCACCGTCAAGAAGGAGGACGTCCAGGCCATCGTCGACTGGCTCGAGAACCGCGGCAAGGCCGAGAAGGAAATCGCCTACCGGCCCGCCCGCGTCCTCATGCAGGACTTCACGGGCGTGCCTGCGGTGGTGGACCTCGCGGCCATGCGCGATGCCATGAAGACGCTCGGCGGCGATCCCCGCAAGATCAACCCGCTGATCCCGGTCGACCTCGTCATCGACCACTCCGTCATCGTGGACGAGTTCGGGACGCCGAAGGCGTTCGCGAAGAACGTCGAACTCGAATACGAGCGCAATGCCGAGCGGTACAAGTTCCTGAAATGGGGCCAGGTCGGCTTCGAGAACTTCTCGGTGGTGCCGCCCGGCACCGGCATCTGCCACCAGGTCAATCTGGAGTTCCTGTCGCAGACGGTGTGGACGCGCCGCGCGGAGGCCGAGCCGGTCGAGATGGCCTATCCGGACACGCTGGTCGGCACCGACTCGCATACCACGATGGTGAACGGGCTCGCGGTGCTCGGCTGGGGCGTCGGCGGCATCGAGGCCGAGGCCGCCATGCTCGGCCAGCCCGTGTCGATGCTCATCCCGGAGGTGATCGGCTTCAAGATCACGGGCAAGCTGCGCGAGGGCGTGACGGCGACCGACCTCGTGCTCACCGTCACGCAGATGCTGCGCAAGAAGGGCGTGGTCGGCAAGTTCGTCGAGTTCTACGGGCCGGGCCTCGCCGACATGTCGGTGGCCGACCGGGCGACGATCGGCAACATGGCGCCTGAATACGGCGCGACCTGCGGCTTCTTCCCGATCGACGAGAAGACCATCGCCTATCTCAGGACGACGAGCCGTACGCCGGAGCGCGTCGCTCTGGTGGAGGCCTATGCCAAGGCGCAGGGCATGTGGCGCGACGCGTCGACGCCCGATCCGGTCTTCACCGACACGCTCGAGCTCGACCTCGCGGACGTCGTGCCGTCCATGGCCGGCCCGAAGCGCCCGCAGGACAAGGTCGCCCTGGACAACATCAAGGCGTCGTTCGCGTCCGCCATGGAAGGCGAGTTCCGCAAGGCCGGGGAGCTCGGCAAGCGGTTCAAGGTCGAGGGCGCGAATTTCGACCTCGGCCACGGCGACGTCGTCATCGCGGCGATCACCTCCTGCACGAACACCTCGAACCCTTCGGTGATGATCGGGGCGGGGCTCCTCGCCCGCAACGCCGTCGCTAAGGGCCTGCGCTCCAAGCCCTGGGTGAAGACCTCGCTCGCGCCCGGATCGCAGGTGGTCGAGGAATATTTCGAGAAGGCCGGCCTGCAGGATTGCCTCGACAAGCTCGGCTTCAACATCGTCGGCTTCGGCTGCACGACGTGCATCGGCAATTCCGGGCCGCTGCCGGAGAACATCTCGAAGGCGATCAACGACAACGACATCATCGCGGGCGCGGTGATCTCGGGGAACCGCAACTTCGAAGGCCGGGTGAACCCCGACGTGCGGGCGAACTATCTCGCCTCGCCGCCCCTCGTGGTCGCCTATGCGCTCGCGGGCTCGCTCACGATCGACCTCGCGACCGAGCCGCTCGGCACGGGCTCGGACGGCCAGCCGGTCTACCTCAAGGACATCTGGCCCAGCTCGGAGGAGATCCAGTCCTTCATCGACCGGACGATCACGGCCGACCTCTTCAAGACCCGCTATGCCGACGTCTTCGCGGGTGACGCTCACTGGAAGGCGGTGCCGGTCTCCACAGGCCTGACCTACGAATGGGACATGGGCTCGACCTACATCCAGAACCCGCCCTATTTCGAGGGGATCACCAGGGAGCCGAAGCCGGTCCGCGACATCGTCGATGCCCGCATCCTGGGCCTCTTCGGCGACTCGATCACGACGGACCACATCTCGCCGGCCGGCAACATTCGCGCCTCCTCGCCCGCCGGCAAATACCTCCTGGAGCACCAGGTCCGCGTGGCCGACTTCAACCAGTACGGGACGCGGCGCGGCAACCACGAAGTCATGATGCGCGGCACCTTCGCCAATATCCGCATCAAGAACCAGATGGTGAAGGACGCCTCCGGGAACGTCGTCGAGGGCGGCTACACGATCCATCAGCCCTCCGGCGAGCAGATGGCGATCTATGACGCCGCCATGCGCTACAAGCAGGAAGGCGTTCCGCTCGTCGTCCTGGCGGGGAAGGAGTACGGCACCGGCTCCTCGCGCGACTGGGCCGCGAAGGGCACGAACCTGCTCGGGGTCCGGGCCGTGGTCGCCGAGTCCTTCGAGCGCATCCACCGCTCCAACCTCGTCGGCATGGGCGTGATGCCGCTCGTCTTCCAGGGCGATGATTCCTGGGCCTCGCTCGGCATCAAGGGCGACGAGACGATCACGCTCCGGGGCATCGAGGAGGGCCTCACGCCGCGCAAGAGGATGACCATGGAGGTGCGCTCGCCCGACGGAACGGTGAAGAACGTGCCGCTCGTCTGCCGCATCGATACGCTCGACGAGCTCGAATATTTCCGCAACGGGGGTATCCTGCCCTACGTGCTGCGGCAGCTCGCGGCCTGACGGCCGCGTCCGGTCGGTGGCGGTCCCGGAGGGAACATGAAGCTCAGCGCCCGCAACCAGCTCAGGGGCCGCATCGTCGAGATCGAGAAGGGCGCGACGACCTCGCATGTCCGGATCGAGATCGCGGGCGGTCAGGTGGTCACCGCATCCATCACCAACCGCGCGGTTGCCGAGCTCGGCCTTGCGGTCGGCCAGGAGGCCTATGCGGTCGTGAAGGCGTCCGACGTGATGGTTGGCGTGGATTGAAAATGCGGCCCGCCCTTCTCGGCCTCCTCGCGGCTCTCGCGGCGTCCGGTCCGGCCGCCGCCCAGGACCGCTGCGCCGACTTCGCTTGGCCGCTCACCCGGGAGCGCACCCTCCTCTCGGAAGCACCGGCCGCGGAGAACGGGGCGACCCTGCCCTTCGGGGAAGCGCGGCGCATCGCGGCTGTGCCGCTGGCGCAGGCGGGGCTGCACGCTCCTCCGGAGCGCGGCGGCCCCGACATCCGGGCTGCCCATGTCCAGGTGGACGGGGCGCCGGCCCGGATCCAGGTGACGCTGTCGGACGACGCCTGGGTCGACGTCGTGCAGGGCGGGCGCCATCTCCGCTCGCTCGGCTCGACCGGCCATCGCGGCTGCCCGGGCCTGCGCAAGAGCGTCCGCTTCGACACGGGCGGCGCGCCCTTCGCGGTGCAGGTGAGTGGTCCGGACCTCCGCGAAATGGCGATCGCGGTCACGGCGGCGCAATGAGCAGCTGTCCGGAACGCCGCACGCCGAAGCGCATTCCGTCCGTCACCGAGCGCCTCCAGACCGAGGCTCCCACTTGGTTCGCCGATCTGCGCGACCGCATCTGCGCCGCCTTCGAGCGCCTGGAGGCCGAGGCGGAGGGGCCGGCCTTTCCCGAGGCGCCGGCCGGACCCGGCCGCTTCGTCCGCACGCCCTGGCAGCGTACGGACCATACGGGCGCGCCGGGCGGCGGCGGCGTCATGTCGGTCATCAAGGGACGCGTCTTCGAGAAAGCCGGCGTCCATGTCTCGACCGTCCATGGCGAGTTCGCGCCCGAATTCCGGGCGCAGATTCCGGGCACGGAGGAGCATCCGGGCTTCTGGGCGGGCGGCATCTCGCTCATCGCGCATCCCTGGAACCCGAACGTGCCGACCGTGCACATGAACACGCGCTTCGTGGTCACGTCGAAGCCCTGGTTCGGCGGCGGGGCGGACCTCACGCCGGTGCTGGATCGTCGCCGCAGCCAGGAGGATCCCGACACCCTCGCCTTCCACGCCGCGATGCGGGAGGCGTGCGCGGCGCATCCGACGCAGCCCTACGACCGCTACAAGGCCTGGTGCGACGAATACTTCTTCCTGAAGCACCGCAACGAGCCGCGCGGGATCGGCGGCATCTTCTACGACTATCTCTGGTCCGGCGATCCGCAGGCCGATCTCGCCTTCACGAAGGCCGTCGGCGAAGCGTTCCTCCGCGTCTATCCGGAGATCGTCCGCCGCAACATGTCCACGCCCTGGACTGAGGCCGACCGGGAGGAGCAGCAGGTCCGCCGCGGCCGCTATGTGGAATTCAACCTGCTCTACGATCGCGGCACGATCTTCGGGCTTAAGACCGGCGGCAACGTCGCCTCGATCCTGTCCTCCCTCCCGCCCACCGTGAGGTGGCCCTAGGCCCCTCGCCGGGCGGACGGCTTTCCCGAACGGTGCCGCGCACTATTGTGCAGCATTGTGCAGCTTCGCTGCGCGGGAGAGCTCCTCGTGATTGTCGAGATCGTCACCTTCAAGCATCGGCCGGGCCAGAGCCGGGAAGAGGTCCTGGAGGAGGCGCGGGCGACCGTGCCGAAATGGCAAGCCAATCCCGACCTGATCCGCAAGCACTTCCTCTACGGCCAGGACGATGCCGGCGGCGGTATCTATCTCTGGCCGTCGCGCGAAGCGGCCGAGGCGGCGCATGGACCGGAATGGCGCGAGGGCGTTCGCGCCCGCACGGGATCGGAGCCGCAGATCGTCTATTACGACCTGCTGATGGTGATCGATAACGAGAGGAAAACGGTGGCGGAGCCCTGACCGTGGCGTTCAGGCCCGCGCCACCCGGCGGCGACCCTCCAGGATCCAGGCCAACAGCACCGCGCCGACCAGCACGCCGAGACCGAGGAAGCCGAGCCCGAGCGGGAAGACCCGCACGCCGCGGATCGTCGCAGCGTCGCTCGGGCGGATGCCGATCCAGTCCGACCCGGCCATGCGGGAGCCGGAGCGCACGATCTGGATGCGCGGCAGCGTCGCCGGCCCGGCCGCTTCCGCGACGCGGCGCGAGGACCCGCCCGTAGCCTCCGCTAACGGACGGAGATGAGCCGGGTCGCTGAAGACGTCGGAGAGCTCGCGCGAATTCGCCGGCCCGACACTCGCGAATGCGGCGAGGTCGCCGGAGCGGAACGTATAGAGCCCGAGTTCTTCGGCCCGCACCTCCGCCGTGAAGAGCCCCGGCCGGGCCTCGGCGACCGCGATCTGTCGCTCTCGACCCGACGGGGACGTGACCGCGATCGGTCCGGGATCCTGACCCATCGTCTGCCGTTCGAGCCGGATCGCGCGGCCGGCCACATTCGCGCGCAGCGCCTCCTCTTCGAGAGCGGGCTCCTTCATGAGCCAGTGGGCGAGGCGGCGCAGGAGGTCGAGATGCGGCCCGCCGTCGTTGTAGCCGCGCGCCCACAGCCAGGCGTGGTCCGAGAGAAGCAGCGCGACCCGGCCCTTCTCCTCGCGGTTCAGCACGAGAAGCGGCGCCTCGCCCGCTCCGGACATCACGCTCGTGCCGGTTCGGATCTCCGCCCCGATCGTGCGCAGCCACTCGCCCCAGGCCGGGGGGTCGGATTCGGATCCCGGCAGGTCGCGGGTCACGGGATGACGCTGGCCGCGCTCGGTGATGCGCGCCTTGAAGGGCGTCTCCAGGATGCGGCCGTCCGGCCCCCCCGGCAGGATCGCGGAGAGGCGCGTCCGGGCGAGGCTGCCCGGGCCCGCATATTCCGGCCCCGCTGCGATCAGGAGCGCGCCGCCCTCCCGCACGTAGCGGGTGATGTTGTCGAAATAGGTCGACGGTAGGACGCTCTGGTTGGCGTAGCGGTCGAAGATGATGAGGTCGAAATCCTTGATCTTCTGCTGGAAGAGCTCCCGGGTCGGGAAGGCGATCAGCGAGAGCTCGTTGATCGGCGTGCCGTCCTGCTTCTCCGGGGGACGCAGGATGGTGAAGTGGACGAGGTCCACGTTCGCGTCCGACTTGAGCAGGTTGCGCCAGGTCCGTTCGCCCGGATGCGGCTCGCCCGAGACGAGGAGGACGCGCAGCTTCTCGCGGATCCCCTCGATCGTGACCACCGCCCGGTTGTTGACCGGCGTCAGCTCGCCGGGGAGTCCGTCCGCCTCGATCTCGACGACATTCGGCCCACCATGGTCCACCCGGACGGTCAGCGTGAACGGCGCGCCCGTCCGGACGTCCTGGCGCAGCACCGTCTGGCCGTCGCGCCGCACCGTCACGGTCGCGATCCCCGTCCCGCCGCGCTCGGATACCTCCGCGCGAATGGTCTGGTCCTTGCCGACGATGCCGAAACGAGGCGCTTCGAGGAGCGCGATGCGGCGGTCGCGCTCGTTCGGCCGGCCGGTGACCAGGGCGTGGAGGGGCGCCCGGAAGCTGAGCTCGGATGCTGAAGCCGGGATGTCGTGCACCACCCCGTCCGTCACCATGAGCACGCCCGCGAGCCGGTCCGGCGGCACATCGGCCAGCCCGCGCTGCAGGGCGGCGAAGAGGCGCGTGCCGTCGTCCCCCTCGCCGTCGCCGGCATCGACCATGCGGATCTCGATATCGGGCAGCGCGCCGAGCCGGCGCTCGGCCTCCTCGCGCAGCCGCGTCGTCATCTCGGCACGATCGCCGAGCGTCTGTGAGGTCGAGCGGTCGACCACGACCGCCACCACGCTGCGGACGGGATCGCGCTCCTCCTGCACGAGCGAGGGCCCGGTCAAGGCGCCGAGCACGAGCGCCAGGGCGAGCGCGCGCAGAGCCGCGACGCCGCCCCGGGTGAGCGCCGCCACGACCGTGACCGCTGCGACCGCGATCCCGAGCGCAACGAGGGCCCAGACCGGAAGCAGCGGGGAGAAGGAGAGGGTCAGCATCGCGCCTCGCGGGGCCTATTGCCCCAGCCGCTCCAGCAGCGCCGGCACATGGACCTGGTCAGCCTTGTAGTTACCGGTCAGGGTGTACATGACGAGGTTCACACCTCCGCGGAACGCCATCTCGCGCTGGCGCGGATCGGCGCCGATCACCGGGAACATGGGCTCGCCGTTGCGGCCGACGGCCCAGGCGGCCGCGAGATCGTTGGACGTGATCACGATCGGCGACACGCCGTCGCCCGCGCGCGCCGGGCGGCGCTCGCCGTCGGCCGCGGGCGGCAGCGCCTCGACCCAGGTCTGGCCGGTGCCGTAGCGGCCGGGAAAGCGATCGAGCAGGTAGAAGGTCTTGGTGAGCACGTGGTCGCGCGGCACCGGCTCGAGCTCGGGTATGTCGAGCGTGGCGAGCATGCGTCGCAGTGCCTGCGTCTCGGCTGTCGGCTCGCCGCCCGGCCGCGCGTTCATGGCATCGCGGGTGTCGAACAGGATGGTGCCGCCGTTCTTCATGAAGGCGTCCAGCTTGCGGATCGCCGCCGGCGACGGCAGCGGCTGGTTCGGGGCGACCGGGACATAGAGCAGCGGGAAGAAGGCCAGCTCGTCCCGCGCCAGGTCCACGGCCGCCGGCTCGCCCGCCTCGAGCGCCGTGCGGGCGGCCAGAGCCTGGGTCAGGCCGGTCAGCCCCGCCTTGCTCGTCTGGTCGATGGTGGCATCCCCCGTGACGACGTAGGCGAGCCGCGTCACGAGCGCCGGATCGGGCGAGGCACGGCCGGAGCCCTGCGCTAAGGCCGGTTGGCCGCCGACGAGGCACGGCAGGCCGAGAGCCGCCGCCAGAGCGGCTGCGGCCGCCACCCGGCGCGGACGAAGCCGCTGGAGATGTCCGCCGAGCCACAGGGAGACGAGCGCGTCGGCGAGGAGCAGCAGGATCGCGGCCGTGAGCAGCGGGGCGCGCAGATCCAGGGTCTCCGCACGGGCGAGCGGGGCGGTGCGGGACGCAAGCGGGCCGAGCGGAAGCGGCGCGAGCTTGTCGCCGGCGAGGAGCGCGTTGACGGCGAGGCTCGATTCGGTCGGGCCGTAATAGCCGGGCGGGTGCTCGGGGCTCGCCCGGTCCGAATGGTTGCGCTGCACCGCCTTGGCGGTCGGCGGAGGAGCGACGAGTGCGCCGAACCCGTCCAGCACGCGCGTCGGCGCCACGGTCTGGATGTCGGCCTTCTGATCCGCCCCGACCACGTCCGGATTGCCGGACAGCGCGACGACCCGGCGCAGCATGTCCACGAAGAGGCCGGTCAGCGGCAGGTTCGACCAGGCGGCATCCGCGGTCACGTGGACGAGAACGACCATGCCCTGGCCGCGCCAGTCGGCCGTGACGATCGGCGTTCCGTCCTGGAGCGCCGCCCAGGTCTTCCGGCTCAGCTCCCCGTCCGGCTCGGCCAGAATCTGGCGCCGCACGCCGAGATCGGCCGGCACGGCCAGGCCGAAAAACGGGCTTTCGCGCGTGAACGGCGCGAGCGTCCTCGGCGCGTCCCAGGACAGCGCGCCCCCGAGATTGCGGCCGCCCCGGCGCAGCCGGACGGGAACCAGGTCGTCGTTCCCTGCCGCGAGCCGCGTTCCGGCAAAGCGCAGGAGCAGGCCGCCCTTGTCCACGAACTCCGCCACGCGCCGGTAGGTGTCGCGGTCGAGCGTCCCGACATCCGCCAGGACGAGGACCGAGACCTGCTGGTCCAGGAGCTGGCCGACCGCTTCCGCGACGCCGCCGGGCGCCTCCCGCACCTCCCCATAGGGGCCGAGCGCGCGGGCGAGGTAGTAGGTCGGCGCGAGCAAGGGCTGGGCCTGGTCGGCCGTCGAACCGGAAACAAGACCGATCCGGCGGCGCTTGCCGCGCTCGTCCGAGAGGTGGACGGCTCCGGCGGAGGATTCGCCCAGGATGTCGATCCGGGCGATCGCGTTTCGGATCTCCATCGGCACCTCGAAGCTCGCCTCGGCCTCCGTCGCGCCGGGCTGGAAGGCGAACTGGGCGTCGGCGAGCGGCAGGCCCTTGAGATCCATGGCGCGAAGCGTCCCGGCATCGCGGCCGTTCGGCACCGCCCGCAAGACATGAACGACGAGCTGGCCCGCCCGGTTCTCCAGGCCGGCGAGCGCCACGGCCGGCGGCGCCGGAGCTTGGAACACCGCGAGCGACCGGGCTCCTGCCGCAGCCGCAAGCGCCTCGCTGAAGGCGGAATCTCCCGCGCCGGCGACCCCGTCGGAGATCCAGACGATCTCGGCATCGGGCTGGGCCGCGAGGAAGCGGGTCACGGCATCGGCGTGGTTGCGGCGGTCGACGAGCCAGGGCTGAGGCTTCACGGCGCGAAGCCGGTCGAGCGCCGCGGCCGGCGAGACGGTCTCAAGGCCGCCCGGGCGCTCGCCGGTCGCGAGGAGCGCGACGGGGCGGCCGTCCCGCTGCGCGCCCTCGATCCGCTCGGCCGCGAAGGCGGCCCGCTCGCGCCAGTCATACGCGGCCGGAAAGCCGGAATCCAGGATCACCAGCAGCGGCCCGCGCCCGCCGGCGGCGCCCGGGTTCCAGAGCGGGCCTGCGGCCGCGAGGATCAGGAGCGCCGCGACGAGGAGGCGGAGTGCGAGGAGCCACCAGGGCGTGCGGGCGGGATTTTCCTGCTCCGGCAGGAGGTCCGCGAGGATGCGCAGCGGCGGGAAGTCGATGCGGCGCGGCTGCGGCGGCGTGACCCGGAGCAGGAGCCAGATCGCCGGCAGGGTCACGAGCGCGGCCAGCACCAGCGGGGACAGGAAGGTGAGCGGCAGGCCCAGCATGTCAGGCACCCCCCGTCCCGGGCGCGCCCGCCACGAGGGTCAGCACCCGCAGCGCAGGCTGGGTTGCTGGCTTGTCCGTGTGGTGGATCGTGACCGACCAGCCGCGGGCACGCGCGAGCTCCGCGATGGCGCCGCGATGAGCCGCCATGCGGCGGCGGTAGCTCGCGCCCCACGACGCCGCATCGCCGATGCGGAGCCGCAGCCCCGCCTCGGGCTCCTCCAGCACGGCCTGGCCGCCGAACGGAAAGGTCTCTTCGACCGGATCGACGATCATCACGAGATGACCGCGCGCACCCCGTGAGGAAATCGCCTCGACACGCCGCCGCAACTCGGGCAGCGGCGACAGGAAATCGCTGACGATCACCGCCTCGTCCAGGCGTCCGATCGGCGTCGCGGGCGGGAGGTCGTCGTCCAGGTCGCGCTCGCGCGCCGCGAAGGTCTGGGCGAAGCCTTCCGCCACCCGGCGCGAGGCGGTCGGCTGCTTGAGGCCGAGAAGGCCGACCCGCTCGCCCGCCTCGACGAGCGTGTCCGCGAGCGCCAGCCCGAGCACGAAGGCGCGCTCGATCTTCGGCGTTTCCGCAAGGTCGGACCGGAACGCCATGGAAGCCGAGCGGTCGATCCAGAGCCACACGGCATGGGGCGTCTCCCATTCCCGCTCGCGCACATAGAGTCGGTCGTCGCGACCCGACCGCCGCCAGTCGATCCGGCCGGCGGCCTCGCCCGTCACGAAGGGGCGGAACTGCCAGAAGCTTTCGCCCGGTCCGGCGCGCCTGCGGCCATGCAGGCCGTGGGCCAGGCTCGCGGTCACCCGCCGCGCCTCCAGGATGAGCCGTGGCATCCGGGCGGCGAGCGACAGGGCCGCCGCGGTCTCGCTGCGGCCCGGCCTGCGGCTCTCGGCCGGAAGAACCTCCGTCCTGGCCATCCGGCGGGTCAGCCGAGCCGCGAAACGAGCCGCCCGATGATGCCGGGCAGCGTCTCGCCGTCGGCCCGCGCCGCGAAGCTCAGCGCCATGCGGTGCTTCAGGACGGGTTCCGCCAGCGCGATCACGTCGTCGACGGAGGGCGCGAGCCGGCCCTGGATGAGGGCGCGCGCCCGCACAGCCAGCATCAGCGACTGGCTGGCGCGGGGGCCAGGTCCCCACATCAGCTTGCCCGCGATCTCGCCCGAATCCTCCGGCCGTGCGGAGCGGACAAGGTCAAGAATGGCCTCGACCACGCTGTCCCCGACCGGCAGGCGGCGCACCAGCCGCTGCGTCGCCATGAGCCCTTCCGGGTTCATGACCGCGGCCGGCCGGCTTTCCTCCACGCCCGTCGTCTCGAGCAGGATGCGGCGCTCCGCCGAGCGGTCCGGATAGCCGACGTCGATCTGCAGGAGGAAGCGGTCGAGCTGGGCCTCGGGCAGCGGATAGGTGCCCTCCTGCTCGATCGGGTTCTGGGTCGCCAGGACGTGGAAGGGGCGCGGCAGGTCGTGCCGCTCGCCCGCGACCGAAACGTGGAATTCCTGCATCGCCTGGAGCAGCGCCGATTGCGTGCGCGGCGAGGCGCGGTTGATCTCGTCCGCCATGAGCAGCTGGGCGAAGATCGGTCCCTTCAGGAAGCGGAAGGAGCGGCGTCGGTCCGCGCCCTCGTCCAGCACCTCGGTTCCGAGAATGTCGGAGGGCATCAGGTCGGGCGTGAACTGGACGCGGCGCGCCTCGAGCCCGAGCACGGTCCCGAGCGTCTCGACGAGCTTCGTCTTCGCCAGGCCGGGCACGCCGACGAGCAGCCCGTGGCCGCCCGCGAGCAGGGTGACGAGCGCGAGCTCGACCACGCGCTCCTGGCCGAAAATGACACGGTCGATCGCCTCGCGTGCGCGGCCGATGGTCTCGAGCGCGGTCTCCGCGTGCTGGATCACCGCATCGTCGAGCGAGGTCGGGACCGATGCGGCTGACTGGGCCAGTTCCAAAAGCGCCTCCAGGGGTCTCCGCCGCCTGACGGAAGCGGAGAGTGTGGGCAGGCAGCCGGACCGTGGCAAGCGGTCCGTCGACGCAGCCGCCTCGAAACTAGGCAGCGGCTTGATGTTTCTTTGATGGCGGATCGACTAAAGACGCGGCATGGCACAGTGCCGAACAAGCGAGACTTCCGGGCCGACCGATGCGCTGGGGCGGCTGAAGGCCGCGCTCGGCGAGCACGCGGCCGGCAAGGGTCCGCCTCCCGTCGAACGCTGGAACCCGCCCTTCTGCGGCGATCTCGACATGCGGATCGCGGCCGACGGCACCTGGTTCTACATGGGAACCCCGATCGGCCGGCCCGCCCTCGTCAAGCTGTTCGCCTCCGTGCTGCGCAAGGACCCGGACCGCTACGTCCTCGTCACCCCCGTGGAGCGGGTGGGAATCGCGGTCGAGGACGTCCCCTTTCTGGCGGTCGAGATGGCGGTCGACGGCGAGGGACGGGAGCGGAGGGTCGCGTTTCGGACCAATGTCGACGATCTCGTCGAGGTCGGGCCCGACCACCCGCTGCGCTTCGACGCGGACGTGACCGGAGCCGTGAAGCCCTATCTCCGTGTCCGCGGCGACCTCTGGGCGCGGCTGACGCGGGCCCTGACCTACGATCTCATCGAGCTGGGCGAGGACAGGTCGGCGGAAGGCCGGCCGGCCGAGTTCGGGATCTTCGTGCGCGGCGCGTTCTATCCCGTGCCGTACGGAGAGGCGGCGTGAGCGCGGCGCTCGAGCGCCGGCACGATCTCGCCGAGCGCGCCGGGGGCCGGCTCCGTCGCGAGCCGCCGGGCTTCCTCGAGCCGCGCTGCGACCTGAAGGGCGATCACGCCCTGAACCCGGCGACCTGGAGCTCGCTCCCCTCGGCGCAGCCACGGAACGCCGCCGTGCTCGTGCCCGTGGTCGAGCATGCGGGCGGGCCTTGCGTCCTTCTCACCGAGCGCGCCTCGGGCCTGCGGAGCCATTCGGGCCAGATCGCCTTTCCGGGCGGACGCATGGATCCGGAGGACCCGACCGCGATCGACACCGCCCTGCGCGAGGCCGAGGAGGAGATCGGGCTTCCGCGCAGCTTCGTGCGGCCGCTCGGCTACCTGGACGCCTACCTGTCGTCCTCCAACTACTTCGTCCTGCCCGTGGTCGCGCTCGTCATGCCCGGCGCGCCGCTCGCGCCGAACCCGGCGGAAGTCGCGGACGTCTTCGAGGTGCCGCTCTCCTTCCTGATGGACGAGCGCAACCACGAGCTGCATGCGCGGCAATGGCGCGGCAGCATCCGCCAGTACTACGCCATCCCCTTCGGCCGCCGCTATATCTGGGGCGTTACCGCAGGCATTTTGCGCAACATGTACGAGCGCCTCTACGCGCATGATTAGGGTCATCCTGACCGAGGGGCTTCTCTTCCTCGCGCCGTTCCTCGTCTTCGGGCTCTTCCTCATGCTCCAGCGCCGGAAGGTGCTGGACGTCGAGCATTGGTCCGGTCCGATCGTATGGCTCGCGATGGCGGGACTCCTGCTCGTGCTCGCGAGCTTCCTCTACAAGGGCTTCTTCACCGAGCGGCCTGCGGCCGGCTTCGAACCGCCCCACATGGAGAACGGCCAGTTCGTGCCCGGCCGGTTCAAATGAGCGCGGGCGAGCTCGACCTCGACGGTCCGGCACGGCTGCTCGACCGCGCCGAGGTCGGGCGCCTTCTCCAGGCGCTTGCCGCCCCCGCCGAGGAGACCCGGATCGTCGGCGGCGCGGTGCGCAATGCGCTTCTCGGCCGAGCGGTCCACGAGATCGATCTCGCCACGACTGCGCCGCCGCAGGACACGATGCGGCGGGCCCGCGCCGCCGGGCTGAAGGCGGTCCCGACCGGCATCGAGCACGGGACAGTCACGGTCATCGTGCACGGCACGCCTTTCGAGGTTACGACCCTGAGGGAGGATGTCGAGACGGACGGGCGCCGCGCCGTCGTGCGCTTCGGCCGCAGCTTCGAGCAGGACGCGCTCCGCCGCGACTTCACCATCAACGCGCTGTCGCTCGGGCCTGACGGGCAGGTCCGCGACTACACGGGCGGGGTGCCGGATCTCGCCGCCGGCCGGGTGCGCTTCATCGGCGATCCGCGCCAGCGCATTCGGGAGGATTTCCTGCGCGTATTGCGCTTCTTCCGGTTCAGCGCGGATTATGCCGAGGGTCCGCTCGACCCTGAGGGTCTCGATGCCGCAATCCGCGAGCGGGACGGGCTCTCGATCCTGTCGCGCGAGCGCATCCGCGCAGAACTCCTCAAGCTGCTCTCGGCCCGCCGTGCCGCCGAGGTCGTGGCCACGCTGAGCGGGACGGGCCTCCTCCTGCGCATCGCGGGCGAGGTGCCGGAACTGGGCCGCCTGCGCCGGGCGTCGAGCCTCGACGCGGTCGGAAGGCTGGCGGCGCTGCATGTCCGGACGGAGGAGGATGCCGAACGCCTGCGCGACCGCCTCCGCCTGTCCAACGCGGAGCATGACCGCCTCGCCACCTTCGCCCGCCTGCTCGGCCGTTTGCTGTCACGCGGCGTCCTGGACCGGGCCGAGGCCCGCCGCATCGCGGCGCTGCACGGTGCGGGGCCGCTCGTGGAGATCGTCTCGGTCCTGGCCGGAGAGCCGCGCCCGGTCGTGTCCGAGGACGGGCAGGTGCAGGTCGAGGCGTTCAGGGCAGGCGCGCCGGCCCCCGCCTTCCGCCTGACCGGGCGCGACCTGATCGGCGAGGGAGTGCCGCCGGGACCGCAGCTCGGACGACGGCTGGCGGAGCTGAAGAGCGCATGGCTTGCCGAGGGATGCCCGGACTAGGACCGGCGCTGGAGCCGGCGGCGCAGCCACTCCCACCTTTTTGCATGATTGCAGTGCAGCACGGTCCGTGGAAGACTCTCCCCGTCTCGGGAGGATGGGAGTCGAATGGCCACCGAAAAGGCGCCGACGGTCATCAAGAAGTACGCGAACCGCCGTCTCTATCACATGGGTACGAGCACCTATGTGACGCTGGAGGACCTCGCCGCCATGGTCCGGGCCGGCGAGGACTTCGTGGTGAACGACGCCAAGACCGGCGAGGACATCACCCGCTCCGTGCTCGCGCAGATCATGTTCGAGCAGGAGAGCAAGGGCGGCCAGCAGAACCTGCTCCCCACCACCTTCCTGCGCCAGCTCATCCGCTTCTACGGCGACAGCATGCAGGCGCTCGTGCCGCGCTATCTCGAATTCTCCATGGACCATCTGACGCGCGACCAGCAGAAGCTGCGCGATCAGATGGAGAAGACCTTCGGGCCGACCGCCTTTCACGCCATGGAGGACCAGGTCCGGGCGAACATGGCCTTCTTCACGGAGGCCATGAGGATGTGGTCTCCCTTCGTGCCGAAGGGCGAGGGTGAACCCGACAAGGCCGAAAAGCCGGCCCAGCCGGCCGATACCAGCGCCAGCGACATCGAGGCGCTCAAGCGGCAGATGGCCGAGATGCAAGCGAAGCTCGAAAGCCTGGCGAAGAAGTAGCCGCGGTCCCTCCGGCCTCGCGGCCCAGCCGACCCGTGCGTGCGCCCGCCTCCTACCTCTTCGCCATGCTAAAGAAGCCCTGGCCTTCGGGAAGTATGCGGCCGCTCACGGAGGGCCCGATCGGCTCGACGGCTTCGAACGTCCGCTGGAAGCCCGGAGGATCGTCGTCGAATTGCCAGTTCACCGCACCCTGGTAGCGCCACCATTTCCCAGGATGCGGCTTCCCTCCGGTCTCGTTCCAGGAGACCTTGCCGTCGCGCGTGAAGCTGAACGCCCCGCTCCAGCCTCCGATCTTCACGCCCCAGTTCCCCACGATCGCGTGCCCGGTGTCGCTCGCCGGCGCCGAGGTTCCGTAGAAGGCGGCCAGCTCGTTGTACTCCTGGGTGCCCGAAGCGGGCATCCAGGTCCCCATGGCCTGCGCGAATTTCGCAAAGGGGATGCCCTGCTTCTTGTAGTCGATAGCGGCTACGGCCAGAGACAGCCTCTCCCGGTTGATGCCTTTCGCGCTTCCGATGTTCTCCCACAGACACCTGTGCTTCCCATCCTTCATGAAGGTCACGTAGATCTGGAGGATGTCGTGCATCCTGCAGCCATTCAGGATGTGGAAGGCCTGCTCGCGATCCGGCGGGTTGTACATCGCATGGTCGATGCTCGCGATCGTGCCTGAGATGTCCTTCGAGAAGACCGCCGTCTTGACGGGCTTTATCCAGATCGCCTCTACGGAATAACCCATGTTGGGCGCGTCCTGGCCGAACGGGTCGGCCTTCAGCCGGTACGGCGGCGATATCCGCAAGGTGGCCAGCGCCTTGTCTTCCGAGTAATTGTAGTAGAGCTTCACGCTTTCGTACTCGAAGCTCACCGTCCCGACGCCGACCTCGACCCTGTAGGTCAGCGCGACCAGGCAGCCGAGCGTCGGATCGCGGCGACGCTTCTCGTCGATATCCCGCTCTGCCCCGACCAGGTCCGCGGCAGCCGCCCCCGCGTTCTTGCAGTTGCGCACGAAGGTCGCGAGGTTCCTTGCGACCGCCACCATGGCGAGGATCGCGAGACCGACCGAGGCGGCTCCCCCGGCTCCGTTCGGAAGGGCCGGAAGCGCCGGCGGGGGAACGAAGGTGCCCTCGGGCGGTCCTCCTCCGGACGGAGCGCCCCCGCCGGAGAAGTCCCCGTCGGCATCCCATCCCTTTTCCTTGAACAGGCGGGCGCGGTATTCCTTGATCTTGCGGATCCAGGCGCGATGCGCCGGCGAATTGCCGATACCGTGCGAAAACGGGAAGAATTCCGGCGGCGCCTCGTAGCCTCCGCTGGTCTTGAATGCGTGATGCGCGATCTCGGTGTGGCACGGCTCCCGGCAGACGACCACGCAATTGTCCGAACTCTTCAGCCATTGATGCTTGAAGAAATCGACCCGCTCGTCCACCTGTTCGATGGGAACGACGTGGTGGGCATTGGTCTGGGCCGTGTCGGCCAGCTCCCTGTAGCAGCAGGCGCATCGCCCCATCTGCCGCTGCTCGGCCTCCCTTTGGACCGCTCTCGTGAACTCCCAACCTCTTCTTCGCTCGCCCGCCATCTGAAGCTCCTCTACGAGAGCCGGAAGTGACGATCGCCTGGGAGCTATCCTGAGCGTGATTGTCTGCGCCCGCAAGTAAGCCTTCTGGGCCAGCCCGGGATTGCGGCTGCTGCCGGGAACCCGGATCTGGCCGGCCCGGAGCCTCCGCCCGGCGGAATCAGGCGACCCGGGCGGCCTCGCGCGGGGGAGCCTCGAGCGAGAGCCGCGGCAGACCGCAATAGTCGCCCTGCAGGTAGTCGACGCCCCATTTGGCGAGCATGCGGGCGGTCTCCTCGTCCTCGACCCATTCGGCGACCGTCGAGAGCCCGAGGTGATGGGCGAGGTCGATGAGGGTCTGGACGAAGAAGCGGTCGTTGGTCGAGCGCGACAGGTTCTGGATGAAGGCCCCGTCGATCTTCACGATGTCGACCGGGAAGTTGCGCAGGTGCCGGAACGAAGTATGGCCGGCCCCGAAATCGTCGATCGCGATCGTCACGCCCAGCGCCTTCATGGCGTCGAGCTTGCGCCTGGCCATGTCCGGGTCGCGGATCGCCACCGTCTCGGTCACCTCGACGATGAGCCTGGACGCGATGTCGGAGCGGCGGCCGACATGCGCGGCCAGCGTCGCGAGCCAGTCCGGGCTCTCCAGTGTCAGAGGCGAGATGTTGACCGAGAGCCGCTCCTCCGGGTGGCGCGCGAGCCGTTCCGCCGCGAGTTCCAGGATCCGCATGTCGACGAGCGGCACGAGGCCGCTCCGCTCCATGGCCGGCACGACGTCCCCGGCGGTGGCGACCCGCCCGTCCTCTCCTGTTATCCGCAGAAGCGCCTCGCTGAAGACGACCTCCCGCGTGCTCGCATCCACGACCGGCTGCCGGGCGAAGGCGATGCGGCGGGCGTTCAGAAGGCCGATCACGTCGAGCGCGCCCTGGCTGCCGGCCGGACGCTCCCCGGAGCGGAAGATCTCGGGATCGTAATGGACGAAGCTCGCGCCGGAGCGGCGCTTGACGACCGCGAGGCTCTGCTCGGCGCGGCGCAGCAGACCCGCGGCGTCGAGCGCGTGGTCCGGCGCGGTCGCCCCGCCGATGAGGATGCGCACCGCCACCGGGCCTTGCGCCGTGGCGACGGGAGCGCCCGAGACCGCGGCGTTCAGCCGCTCCGCCGCGATGCGGGCCTGATCCGGCGGGCAGGCGCGCAGGGCCAGGGCGAAGCGGTTGCCCGAATAGCGGGTGAAGCCGTCACGCCGTCGCATCACGACCCGCATGCGCGCGAGGACTTCCTGCACGACCTGGTCGGCGCCGTCGAAGCCGAGCTCGTCGTTGAGCTGCGACAGGTTCTCGATCGCGATGGCGAAGACGGTGAGCGGCCTTCTGGAGCGGCTCGCCTCGCCGACGTCTCCGGCGATCTGCCTCAGGAAGGCCGTGCGCTCGCGCTGGCCGGGGCCTTCATGCGCCTGCCCCTCCGATTCGGCCTGCGATATCCGGAGCATGCCGTGCGCCACGGCCGGCCGCCCGTCCGCACCCGCGTACCAGCGCCCCGTATCCTCGACCAGGATGAGGCGGTGCGGCGTCGGCCGGACGGCATACCGGGTGGAATAGGGCACGCCCGAGCCCTCGTCCCGCACGGCCGAGCCGAGGATCGCTTCGCTGCGCGCGATGCCGGAGCCGGGCTCGACGATGCCGGCGAAGTCTCGCCCGCTGGAGAAGGCGGAGAGGTCCTGCAGGCCGATGACCTCCGCCGCGTTCGGCGCCCAGGTCAGCCGGTCGGCCGCGATGTCCCAGTCATAGACGGCGACGCCGATCGAGGTCAGGATGCCGCGCGGATCGGACGGCAGATGGTCCGGGAGTCTCGGCTGGGCAAGGCCCGACATCGCGCAGTCCTGGCGGTGCCGAGCGGGCCCTCGCCTCATCCTGGAACGATTCGGGCGGAAGGGGGTTCGTTCGGCGTGGAACGTGCCGAAACGATGCGGTAAGTGTCGTTAAGGTCTCGTAAAATCTGGCCGATCGCTTGCGAGGAGACGGGCTCGAGGAGGGAGGCGTCCCATGACGGATCAGCACCTGGCCGACCCCGAGGAAGCCCAAGCGGGCAATCCGCGCTCGCGCGCCCTCGTCCCGCTCGCAACGCCGCGTCCGCCGCACGGATCGGATCGGCCCGAAGCGTATTTCCTGGCCCAGCTGATCGCCTGCGAGCGCCGGCTTCCCGCCTACAGGCAGGCCCGCTCGGCCGCCCCCGAGACCGCGACGAGCGCCTACGCCCGGCGAAGCGAACCCGCGCAGGCGCGGCTCGACTGCCTGATTTGAGCTGCTGATCTGACCTGGCCCGCGCCGGCCGAAAACCGGCCAGTTGCGACGCGGGCGCGCCGAGAGGGCCTCCGCCCTCAATCCTTCGACTTGACGGCGAGCACCTGGCGGCCGCGATACATGCCGGTCTTCAGGTCGACATGATGCGGGCGGCGCAGCTCGCCCGAATCCTTGTCCTCGACATAGGTCGGGGCCTTGAGGGCATCCGCCGAGCGGCGCATGCCGCGCTTCATCGGCGAGGTCTTTCGCTTCGGAACGGCCACGTTGCTGTCTCCAAACGCAAGCGCTCCCGCGCGGGCGGGAGGCGTGCAGGCATCTTCCGGATTGGCGGGCTTATATAGGTGCGCGCCGGTTCTGGCTAGAGCGTTCTCCGGAGCGCCTTAGCCCTGGCGGAGGCAGTCGGTCGGGGTTCCTTCCATCCGGACCTGGATGCGGCCGGCAAGGCCCCGGAGTCGCCCCGAAGGCCGTCCGGGATTGCGCAGGAGCGGGTTCGGCAGGGCCGCGGCGAGAAGCGCCGCCTCCCGCCGCGAGAGCTCGCGCGCGCCCTTCCCGAAATGCCTGCGTGCGGCGGCCTCGGCCCCGAACGTCCCCTCCCCCCATTCGGCGACGTTCAGGTAGACCTCGATCATCCGCCGTTTGGACCAGAGGAGGTCGAGGACGATGGCGAGGGGGATCTCCAACGCCTTGCGGACATAGGAGCGGGACGGCCAGAGGAACAGGTTCTTGGCGACCTGCATCGGGATGGTGGAGGCGCCCCGGCTCGGACCTTCCTCGTCCGTGATCACCTCGTGCAGGGCGCTCCAGTCGACGCCGCCATGCTGGCAGAACCGGGCGTCCTCCGAGGCGATGACGGCCGCGGGAAGCTGGGGCGAGATCTGCGCCAGCGACACGTAGCTGCGGGCCACGCTCTCACCGGAGAGCCAGCGGGCGAGCATCAGGGTCGAGACCGGGGGCACGACGATATAGGCGAGCGCGAGCGCGAGAACGAACGCCGGATAGACGAGCGCGACGACGAGCAGGAGGCGGACGAGCCGCCTCATGGCAGCTGGGCTCCCGCGGCTGGGCTCAGATTGTGACCTGCGTGCCGACCTCGACGACGCGCCCGGTCGGGATCTGGAAGAAGTCGGTGGCGTCGGAGGCGCTGCGCGCGAGCGCGATGAACAGCTTGTCCTGCCAGAGCGGCATCGAGGAGCGCACGGCCGGTCGGATCGAGCGCCGGGACAGGAAGAACGACGTTCCCATGATGTCGAACTTGAAGCCCAGCTTCCTGAGCAGCGCCATGCTGCGCGGGATGTTCGGCGTCTCCATGTAGCCGAACATCATCTGCACGCGCCAGAACGCGTCGCCGAGCTGCTCGATCGAGATCCGCTCCTCGGGGGCCACGCGCGGCGTATCCATCGACCGTACCGTCAGCACCACGTTCCTCTCGTGCAGCACCTTGTTGTGCTTGAGGTTGTGGAGCAGCGCGGAGGGCGCCGTGGCGGGGTCGCTCGTGAGGAAGACCGCGGTGCCCTTCACCCGGTGCGGCGGGCTGCGCTCGAGCATGCCGACCAGCTCCGCGAGCGGCACGTCCGTCTTGCGGGTCTTGTCGAAGAGGATGCGGGTGCCCTTGATCCAGGTTGCCATGATGAGGGTCAGGACCGCCGCCAGCATGAGCGGGACATAGCCTCCGTCCAGGACCTTGATCATGTTCGCGCCAAGGAACGTGAGTTCCAGGAGGAGGAAGGGCACGATCACGAGCACCGCCACCGGCGTGCTCCATTTCCAGACCCGGCGCGCGACGATGAAGGCCATCGTGCCGGTGATCAGCATGGTCCCGGTCACGGCGATGCCGTAGGCGGCTGCCAGCGCCGAGGAGGACCTGAAGGCGAGAACCAGGATGATCACCCCGACAAGCAGCAAGAAGTTGATCTGCGGCAGATAGATCTGGCCCGAATGCGCCTCGGAGGTGTGGCGTATCTCGAGCCGCGGCAGCAGCCCCAGCTGCACCGCCTGGCGCGACATCGAGAAGGCCCCGGTGATATTGGCCTGGCCGGCGATGACGGTCGCGCAGGTCGCAAGCACGACGAGCGGAAGCAGCGCCCATTCGGGCACGAGCCTGAAGAAGGGATCGGCCGCGGCCTCCGCGTCCTGCAGCACGAGCGAGCCCTGGCCCAGATAGTTCAGCGCGAGGCACGGGAAGACGAGGAAGAACCAGGCGCGCTGGATGGGCTTGCGCCCGAAATGGCCAAGATCGGCGAAGAGCGCCTCCGCGCCCGTCACCGCCAGGAACACGGCGCCGAGCGCGACCAGCGCGCCGTGACCGTGGGTGAACAGGTACTCGACCCCGTAATAGGGGTTGAACGCGTGGAAGATCTCGGGGTGGCCGGCGATGTGCGGCAGCGCCGAAAGCCCGATGGTCAAGAACCAGGCCACCATGATCGGCCCGAAAAAGGCCGCCACCCGCGCCGTGCCGTGGCTCTGGACCAGGAACATCGCGAGCAGGATGCCGATGGTGATCGGCAGGATGTAGGGCTCGAAGGCGGGCGTGACGAGCTTCAGGCCTTCGACGGCGGACAGGACCGAGATGGCCGGCGTGACCATCGCGTCTCCATAGAACAGCGATGCCCCGAGCACGCCGAGCGCCAGGAGGACGAAGCTCCCCCCCGTCGCCTGCCGGGCGAGAGCCATGAGAGAGAGCCCGCCGCCCTCCCCCTTGTTGTCCATCCGCAGCACGATCGTCACGTATTTGATCGTGACGATGAGCGTCAGCGTCCACAGGATCAGCGAGATCACGCCATAGACTTCGTCCGGCGTGATCACCCCGTCCGAGCGGGCCGTATGCACCGCCTCGCGGAAGGCGTAGAGCGGGCTGGTGCCGATATCGCCGTAGACGACCCCGACCGAGCCGAGCGCGAGCGTCCAGAAGCCGGCCTTGTGGTGCCCGCCCGGGACGGCGCTCTCCGCCGGAGCAGGAGAGTCGGGATGACCGTTCGCGACGGCCGCCTCCTGAGCCATGGTCAGCCCCGCCAGGACCGCCTGCGCGCCCGCATGCCGGGCGCCGCGGCGCCGCCTGCCTGGCCGCGATCCCTCCGGGAGGTTTCGCCGCCGGGCCCCACCACAAGACTCGGGCGCATGGGAGTGTTCCCGCGGAGGTGGGGCGCTCTATTCGGCCGCGTCGCGCGCCGCCGTGCCGTAGCGCCGCTCGATGTAATCCGCCACGAGCGACTTGAAGTCCTGCGCGAGCGTCGGGCCGCGCAGGGTCATGGCCTTGCGCCCGTCGATGAAGACCGGCGCGGTCGGACTCTCGCCCGTGCCGGGGAGCGAAATGCCGATATCGGCATGCTTCGATTCGCCCGGGCCGTTCACGATGCAGCCCATCACGGCGACGTTCAGGTTCTCGACGCCCGGATAGGTCCGCTTCCAGTCCGGCATCGAGACCTGGATCCAATCCTGGATGTCGCGGGCGAGTTCCTGGAACACGGTCGAGGTCGTGCGGCCGCAGCCGGGGCAGGCCGCGACCAGCGGCACGAAGGTGCGGAACCCCATGGTCTGCAGGATCTCCTGCGCGACCTTGACCTCGAGCGTGCGGTCGCCGCCGGGCTCGGGCGTGAGCGAGACGCGGATCGTGTCGCCGATCCCCTGCTGCAGGAGAATCCCGAGCGCGGCCGAGGAGGCCACGATGCCCTTGGAGCCCATGCCGGCCTCGGTCAGGCCGAGATGGATCGCGTAGTCCGAGCGGCGGGCGAGGTCCTGGTAGCAGGCGATCAGGTCCTGGACGTTGGAGACCTTGGCGGACAGGATGATGCGGTCGCGCGGCAGCCCCATTTCTTCCGCCCGCGCAGCGGAGAGGAGCGCCGATTGGACGAGCGCCTCGCGCGTGATCGCGCGCGCATCGACCGGGTTCGGCAGCCTCGCGTTCTCATCCATCAGATGGGTGAGCAGCTCCTGGTCGAGCGAGCCCCAGTTCGCACCGATGCGGACGGCTTTGCCGTGCTTCGCCGCGAGCTCGATGATGGCGCCAAACTGCCGGTCCTTCTTCTCCTTGAAGCCGACATTGCCCGGGTTGATCCGGTACTTGGCCAGCGCTTCCGCGCAGGCCGGATGGTCAGTGAGGAGCTTGTGGCCGATATAGTGGAAATCGCCGACGAGCGGCACCGAGACCCCGATCCGGTCGAGCCGCTCGCGGATCTTCGGCACGGCCGCGGCCGCCTCGTCACGATCGACCGTGATGCGGACGATCTCCGAACCGGCCCGGGCGAGCGCCGAGACCTGGGCGACCGTCGAATCGACATCCGCCGTGTCGGTGTTCGTCATCGACTGGACGACGATGGGCGCGCCCCCGCCGACCATGACGGAACCGACCCGGACACCGATTGTGGGATGACGCGGCGCAGGACCCGCGATTTCGGACATGAGCGACCCTTCGCCGGCCGACCCGAGGCCGGCCGAGATGCCGTCGTTTACCGCCGCGTGCGGGAAGGCGTCAAATATGACGCCTGCAAGACGAGAGAGGAGCCGGGCGGCGCCACCCGGCTCCTCCTGCAGATCAGGCCGTGGTCGGGCCGGAATTCCGGCGCCGCGCCATGTAGGCGTCGAATTCCTCGCGGTCCTTGGCCCGCTTCAGCTCCTCGACGAAGTCGCGGAACTCGCGCGCCTCCTCGTCGAGGCGGCGGCGCTCACGCTCGAGCCGCTCGAGCTCGGAGCGGCGATACTCGTCGAAGGCGAGGTTGCCCGTGCCGGCGAAGGAGGACGGTGCGCCCCACCGCATGTTGCGCAGCGGGTTGAGCACGTTCTCCTCGACAGTGCGACGCAGCTCGTGCGGCACCGGATAGCCCATGAACTTCCAGACCAGATAGGTGACCGCGAGCGGCCAGAAATAGAGGAACATGAACACGACGCCGACGATCTCCAGCGGCCGGCGCGAGGAGCACGGGCGCGACGGAGCTTGGGCGGCAGCCGCACCGGCATTCCAGCCGGAGGACGAGGCAGAGTACATGGGGGAAGCTCCCGATGTGAATGTCAACAACATTCACATGCTCCCGGCTCGGCGGGGTTTCAAGGGGCGGCGGGACGACTTTCTCTCCGGCGCGAGATGCCGCAGCCGCCGAGAAGCGGAAACCCGGTCGTGACGGCCGGAGGGGATGCAGGCCGCAAGCTGGTCGCGGTCGTCCCGGCACGCGCCGCCTGCCCCGGGATCGGCCGCGGCCCCGGGGCCGCTTGCTCCGGACGGTGATCGACGAGCCGGTCGGGGTCTGCCCCGGCGCCGGGCGGATGAACCGCAGCATCGAGCCAACAAGGTCCGTCCTGGCATCGCGGCGGCCAGGCCAGCTCGACACGCGCCAGAGTTCCGGGCGGCCGAACCGTCGAAATTTCAGCCTCGACCCGCCCCGCCGTGGCTCGATGCTCTGAGGATCACGCCAGCCAGCGCTTGCGGCGCTTGTAGCTCTTCACGTTGCGGAAGCTGCGCTGCCCGCCCTCGGCCACGCCGAGGTAGAATTCCTTGACGTCCTCGTTCTCGCGCAGGCTCTCGGCCGGACCGTCCATCACGACGCGGCCGGTCTCCAGGATATAGCCGTAGGTCGCATAGCGGAGCGCCATGTTGGTATTCTGCTCGGCCAGCAGGAAGGACACCCCCTGCTTCGTGTTCAGGTCGCGGACGATCTCGAAGATCTCCTCCACGATCTGCGGCGCGAGGCCCATCGACGGCTCGTCGAGCAGGATCATCTTCGGCTTGGACATGATGGCGCGGCCGATCGCGCACATCTGCTGCTCGCCGCCCGACGTGTAGCCGGCCATCGCCGAGCGGCGCTGCCGCAGACGCGGGAACGTCTCGTAGACGGCCTCCAGGTCGCGCCTGATCGCCGCGTTGCCGTCACGGCGCGTATAGGCCCCCGTCAGGAGGTTCTCCTCGATCGTCAGGTGGCCGAAGCAGTGCCGCCCCTCGAGCACCTGGATGCAGCCGCGCCGAACGAGATCGTCCGGCGAGAGCCTGTCCACCCGCTCGCCCGCGAAGGTGATCGAACCCTTCGTCACGTCGCCGCGCTCCGCCCTGAGAAGGCTGGAGATCGCCTTCAGGGTCGTCGTCTTGCCGGCCCCGTTGGCGCCGAGCAGCGCCACGATGCCGCCGCGCGGCACCTCGAGTGAGACGCCCTTCAGGACAAGGATCACGTGATCGTAGATGACCTCGATGTTGTTGACTGCGAGGATCGGGTCGGGTGCGGGCGACACCGCGGCGCCGGGACTCATGGCACTCCCCTTCATCATGGCCGGCTCGTCCTGGCGACGACGATCAGGTCCGCATGCGGGTTCGGCATGCAGCAGCCCATCTGACCGCCCTCCGCTCGACCGGGCGTCCCCTTAGGGCCGGGAGGGCCGGGACAAGCCCGGCCATGGCAGCCTGGTCTCGGCGACCACCAGACATCACGAGCTCTTGTCGCAGGGCTCAGTCCGCTTCGGCCAGCCGGTGTTCTTCTCGACGTAGTCATTCGCGGCGGCCTCGAGGAGCGGCTTCACCTTGTCGGCCATGGGCTCGATCGGCTGCGTGACCTTCGCCCATTTGGCGCCATCCCATTCCTGCATGAACGCCGCCTTGTGGCCGTTATGGTCGGTGCAGCTCAGCTTGATCGGGTCCGCGAACCCCTCGAAGCCGAGCTCCTTCAGGCGCGCGGCCGACAGGTCGAGCCCCTCCAGACCGCGCCGGACGTCTTCGCCCGTCACCATCTTCTTGCCGGTGATCTTCTGGGCCTGGGCGATGCCTTCGGCGATCAGCATCGAGTTGTAGACGCCGCGGTTGTAGAGCACCTGGCCGACCTGATCCTTGGGCGACTGGCTCTTACCCGTGTCCACGACGTGCTTGATGATGTCCTGAAGGGCGGGGAAGTTCGTGCCGACCGCGTGCCAGTTGAGGGTCTTGAAGCCCTTCGCCCCAGGCCCGGCGCCGCGGGCGTCGTCCTCGGACGGCCACCACACGGAGAGGAACTTGCTCATCGGATAGTTGATCTTGACGGCTTCCTTGATCGCCGTCGGGTTCATCGCGCCCCAGCCATACATGACCATATAGTCGGGCCGGTCGCGCCGCACTCCGAGCCATTGCGAGGACTGGTTCTGCATCTCGGTGCCGGCGACGGGGTACATCTTCAGCTCGAAGCCGTAATCCTTGGCGAGCTGCTCGAAGAGCGGGATCGGTTCCTTGCCGAAGCCGGCGTCGAGATAGATGTAGCCGATCTTCTTGCCCTTCAGCTTGTCGAGCCCGCCCTCCTGCTCGGCGATGTACTTGATGATCATGGCGAGCCCGTCCCAGTAGGTGTTGGGCGGGTTGAAGATCCAGGGAAAGCGGCTGCCATCGGCCGAGGCGGACAGCCCGTACGCCATCGAGAGGACGGGGATCTTGTCCACCGCCGCCTTCGGGATCAGCGGCAGGGTGATGCCCGTCGACCACGGATTGACCATCACGGGCCGCTTGTCCTTCACGGCCTCGTAGCACTCGACGCCCTTCTTGGTGTCGTAGCCGGTCTCGCATTCCTCGATGAGCAGCTTCACGCCTCCGATGCCGCCGTCGCGCTCGTTCAGCATGGTCAGGTAGTCGCGCATGCCGTTCGCGATGAAGATGCCGGAACCGGAGAACGGGCCGGTGCGGTAGGTGAAGAGCGGGACATAGATCCCCTCCTGCGCCGAGGCGGGAAGGGGCGAGCCGGCCAGGGTGGCGGCGGCAAGGCCGAGTGCAATCGCGCGTTTGAGCATCGTTTCCTCCGGATGGAACGCCCTTTGCGGGCCCTTGTCGGCCGTGTGCCGCATTGTGTTGCGGACGTCATGCGTCCGATGCCCCGACTTTAGTCGGTGGCGGGACGGCCCGGAAGCCGGGCCGTCCCGCTTCCGTCACGGCCTGCTATGAGCCGGCAGGGCAGGACCACGCTCGCCGTCCGGCCGCGTGCGCCAGATCGAGTAGAGCATGCCCGCCGCGAGGATCGCGAAGGTGATTCCGAGCGACCACTCCGCCGGGAACTTGGTCCAGCCGAGCAGGTCGGCGACGAAGACCTTCGAGCCGATGAACACCAGCAGCACCGCGAGCGCCTGCTTCAGGTAGGTGAACCGATGCAGCACCGCGGCGAGCGCGAAATAGAGCGCGCGCAGGCCGAGGATCGCGAAGATGTTGGACGTATAGACGATGTAGGGATCGGTCGTGATCGCGAAGATCGCCGGCACCGAATCGACCGCGAAGATCACGTCCGCGACCTCGATCAGCACGAGCGCCAGGAAGAGCGGGGTCGCGAAGATCGCGGCCTGCCCGGCCGGGCCGTGCGGCAGGCGCACGAAGAAGCTCTCCCCGTGCAGCCTGTCCGTCACCCGGAGCCGCCTGCACAGGAACCGGAGGACCGGGTTCTGCGACAGGTCGGAATCTTCCCCGCTCGTCCACAGCATCTTCACGCCCGTGGCGATGAGGAAGGCCGCGAAGACATAGAGGATCCAGGAGAATTCCTGGACGAGGACTGCGCCGGCGCCGATCATGACGGCCCGCAGCACGATGACCCCGAGCACGCCCCAGAACAGGACGCGGTGCTGCAGCTCGCGCGGAATGGCGAAATAGCCGAAGATCATGGCGATGACGAAGACGTTGTCCATCGCCAGGCTCTTCTCGACGACGAAGCCGGTCAGGTACTCGACCCCTGCCTGCTGCCCGAGCTGAACCCAGACGAGGCCGCCGAACGCCAGGCCAAGCGCGATGTAGAATGCGGAGAGAGCGAGACTCTCGCGCACCCCGATCTCACGCGTCTTGCGGTGAAGAACGCCCAGATCGAAGACGAGAAGCGCCGCGACGAGGACGAGAAAGCCCGCCCACATCCAAAGCGGCCTTCCCAGCAAAACGACATCCGTGAACAGATCCATAGCTCCCTCTCAGGTTCGAGAGGCGGCTCGATGGGAACTGTCCCGTAAAGCGCATGGACCCGGCATCGAGCTCGCCCGACGCGGTCCGACATCACGACACCTGGGGTGCGTCGTCAGAGGGGCCCGGCCCGCGCGAAGCGAGATGGGAGCGGGCCCGCAGGCGCGCAAGGGTACTCCGGATCCCGTGCGAACGGGTTCCTGGGTGACGCCGTTTCAGCCCGGAGCCAGCCGCGGCCCGGCGCATTCACGGCACGAGGCGCTGCCGGACGGGCGAGCTGCAGATGGCAGCCGCGTCAGTAGGGGAAGGGCCAGACCCGGAGCTTCTGCTTCACCGTCTGCCACAATCTCGCGAGGCCATGCGGCTCGGCGATCAGGAAACCGATGATGAGAGACCCGACGATGAGGAACTGGAGGTGCTCGACCGTCGAGGGCTGCACGTCGATGCCGAGCGCCGGCAGGACGGCGCGAAGCCCGATGGGCAGGAGATAGATCAGTCCGGCGCCGAGAAACGAGCCGAGAAGCGACCCGAGCCCGCCGATGATCACCATGAACAGGATGAGGAAGGACTGGTCGATCCCGAACACGTCCGGCTCTGCTGAGCCGTACCAGAGAAACACGAGGAGCGCCCCGGCCACTCCGCAGAAATAGGACGAGACCGCGAAGGCGAGGAGCTTCGTCGGCAGGAGCCGGATGCCGATGAGCTCCGCCGCGAGATCCATGTCGCGCACCGCCATCCACATGCGCCCGATGCGGCCGTGGACGAGGTTCGAAGCCACCCAGGTCAGGAGCACCACGATGGCGAGCACGACGAGGTAGCGCGTTTCCGGCGCGGCGTTCGGGCCCGTCACGGGGACGCCGAACAGCGTCCTGGTCGGCACCTCGATCGCACCCGAGATGTTGTAGTTCACGAGCCACGGGATGCGGATGAAGCACCAGGACAGGAAGAACTGCGCCGCGAGCGTCGCGACCGCGAGATAGAAGCCCTTGATGCGCAGCGAGGGCAGCCCGAACAGAACCCCGACCGCGCTCGAGAACAGGCCGGACGCAAGCACCCAGACCACGATGTTCACGCCGGGGAAGGCGCTCGTCAGCTTGTAGCAGGCATAGGCGCCGACCCCCATGAACCCGGCCGTCCCGAGCGACAGAAGGCCCGTATAGCCGACCAGGATGTTCAGCCCGATCGCCGCGAGCGCGAAGATCAGGAACGGGATCATCACGACGTTGAGAAGGAAACCCGAACCGAAAAGCGGGATCGCCACGGCCGCGACGAGCAGGATCGCCGCGAGGCCGATCCGATCCTCCCGCAGGGGAAAGACGGCCATGTCGGCCGCGTAGCTGGTCTTGAACTGGCCCGCCTCGCGATAGAACACGGCGCCTCCTCGTCGCCGCCTCTTGAGCCGGGCGGCCGTCCAAGGCCTAGCCCGGCTCCGTTCCGCCGCCAAGCCCGCCGAAGGGCCAATCCGGATCCCGCCTTGCCGGGGGCGGCAGCGGCGGTCTAGATCGCCTGACAATCACACGGGAGAGAGCGTCCGATGATCCATGTCATAGCCGTCATCTCGGCGAAGCCGGGGATGCGGGAGAGCGTGCTGCGCGAGATGCACGCCAACGTGCCCAACGTCCTCGCCGAGGACGGCTGCATCGAATATGGACCCGTGGTGGACGCCGAGGATGTCGGGCCGTTCCAGACGAAGCTCGGCCCCGATACCTTCATGGTCGTGGAGAAATGGGCGAGCCTCGAGGCCCTGCGCGCCCATGCCGCCGCACCGCACATGCAGGCCTATGGGGCGCGGACGAAGGACATGCTGGCGAGCCGCGTCATCCACGTCCTCTCCCCGCATGGCGCCTGAGAGAAGCTGCCCGTCTTTTCAGCGCGGCCGGAATTGCGGCCCGGCTTCCTCCCGGGATAATCGGGAGATGAGCCTCCGGAGCCGGAAGCTGGAGACACGATGCTTCTTCGCGACGATCCTGCCCGCGCCTTCGTCCCCTATCCTGCCGTCGAGGTGCCGAACGCCTCCGAAGGTCCGCTCGCAGGCCTGACTTTCGGGGCGAAGGACCTCTTCGACGTCGCGGGCTACCCGACCGGGGGCGGATCGCCGCACGTCCTCGCCATGTCGGGGATCAAGAGCGTCACGGCGCCGGCCGTGCAGCGCCTGCTCGACGCGGGCGCCCGTTTCGTCGGCAAGACCCACACGGACGAGCTTGCCTTCTCGCTGAACGGCAAGAATGCGCATTTCGGCACGCCGGTGAACGGCGGCGCACCGGACCGCATCCCGGGCGGCTCGTCTTCGGGTTCCGCCTCGGCGGTCTCCAACGGGCTCTGCGACTTCGCGATCGGCACCGATACGGGGGGCTCGGTCCGTGCGCCGGGAAGCCATTGCGGCCTGTTCGGCATCCGGCCGAGCCACGGGCGCGTCAGCCTCGAAGGCGCGCTCGACCTCTCTCCCTCGCTCGACACCTGCGGGCACTTCGCCCGCGACGGCGACACCTTCCTGCGGGTCGGCGAGGTGCTGCTCGGGCCCGACCCGAATCCGCTGCCGCAGGAGCCGCGGCCCATGCTCGCGGCCGATTGCTTCGCCATGCTCGATACGGAGGTGCGGGGCGCACTCGCCATCGTGGTGCACGGGATCGAGCGCGCGCTCGGCGAGGCCGCGATGGTCGAGACCGCCGCGAGCGGCTTCGAGCCGCTCTACTGGGCGTTCCGGCGCATCCAGGGACGGGAGGCGTGGCTGACGGACGGGCCCATGATCGAGCGCTATGCGCCCCCGCTCGGCCCCGGCGTCGCCGAGCGGTTCCTCTACGGCCGGGCCGTCACGGATGACGAGGTTGCGGACGCGACGCGCTTGCGGGCCGAGTTCCGCGACCGGATGGACGGGATCCTCGGCAGCGACGGCGTGCTCGTCCTGCCCACGATGCCGGACATCGCGCCGCTGCTGACGGAAAGCGAGGGCACGCTCGACCTCTACCGCAATCAGGCGATCAACCTCCTCTGCCTTTCGGGCCTCGCCGGAACGCCCCAGGTCACCATCCCGCTCGCGAGCCGGCTCGGGGCGCCGCTCGGGATCTCCATCATGGGCCCGCGCGGCTCGGACCTGTCGCTCGCGGCGCTCGCGGTGCGGCTGGCCAGGGAGGCCGCGGAACCGCTGCTCTGACCCGGCCGTTCCGAGGCGATGCCTGGCGAAGCACATCCGTGACCCCAGCAGTCTTCCAAGGCCGGCACCGGGTTGCGGTCCCGTGCGGGGCGACCCTCGGGGAAGGTCCGGTCTGGGACCGCAGGACGGGAACGCTCCTGTTCGTGGACATCGCGAAGGGCCGGCTCTGGCGCTGGCGACCCGGCGCCCAGCCGAGCGCGATCGAGCTCGACGAGCCTCTGGGCTTCGTTGCCCTCACGCCCGACCCGGAGGTCGTCGTCATCGGGCTGAAGTCGGGCCTGGCCCGTCTCGACCTCGGCTCGGGCATGCGCGAAATCGTCCTCCGGCCGGAGCCGGACCGTCCGGGCAACCGGCTGAACGATGCCGCGGTCGGGCCGGACGGCTCGCTCTATTTCGGATCGATGGACGATGCGGAAGCCGAGCCGACCGGGCGCTTCTACCGCTGGTCGCTGGACGGCCTCGCCTCGTTCGGCGACCCGGCCGTGATCACCAACGGGCCGGCGGTCGATCCCGTGCACCGGCTCCTCTATTGCGCCGACACCACGAGCGGACGCGTCTTCCGGCATCGGTTCGGTGAGGATGGAGCGCCCGGCGCGCGGGAGTTGTTCGTGTCGTTCGAGGAAGGCTCGGGTCATCCGGACGGCATGACCGTCGATGCCGAGGGCCATGTCTGGATCGCGCATTTCGGCGCCTCCCGGGTGACGCGCTTCTCGCCGGAGGGCCGGCCCGAACTCGTCGTGCCGATCCCGACCGCGCAGGTGACGAAGCCGGCCTTCGGCGGGCCGGATCTCACGACGCTCTACGTCACCACGGCCGCGAAGGGCCGCGACGCCGAGATCGACCCGATGGCCGGCCACGTCTTCGCCTTCGAGGTCGGGATCCGCGGTCTGCCGGCCGAGATCTGCCGCATCCTCGCCTGAGACCCGCGGCCGGGTGGCTTGAACCCCCGGCCCGAACGGCTACGAGAGGCGGACATCCCATTCACGGAGGCCGCCTTGGCACCCAAGCTCGACGTCATCATCTGCTCGACACGGCCCGGGCGGGTCGGCAAGCCCGTCGGCGACTGGTTCGATGGGGTTGCCAGGCAGCATGGCGGGTTCGAGGTGGAGCTCGTCGACCTGGCCGAGGTGAACCTGCCGATCTACGACGAGCCCAAGCATCCGCGGCTGCAGCAATACGAGCATGAGCACACTAGGCGCTGGTCCGCCATCGTGGATGCGGCGGATGCCTTCGTGTTCGTCACGCCCGAATACAATTTCGGCCCGCCGCCCTCGCTCGTGAACGCGCTGAACTACGTCTACCTGGAGTGGAACTACAAACCTGCCGGTTTCGTGAGCTACGGTGGGGTCTCCGGCGGCATGCGGGCGGTCCAGACCGAGAAGCTGACGCTCACGACGCTCAAGATGGTGCCGATCCTCGAGACGGTGCTCATCCCGATGGTGCCGCAGCATATCGACAAGGAGACCGGCGCCTTCCGGCCGACCGACATCCACGCAAGCTCCGCGACGGCGATGCTCGACGAGCTGCTGCGCTGGACGAACGCCCTCAAGCCGCTGCGGCAGAAGGGCTGATCCGATGGCGCTCGATCCCGCCTTGCGCGACCGCATCGTCGCGTCCGTCGACGAAGGCTTCCCCGAGCAGCTCGCCCTCACGCAGGATCTGATCCGCTTCCGTTCCACCCGCGGCGAGGAACAGGCGATCCAGGATTTCGTGTTCCGCGCCTTTCGCGACCGCGGTTTGGCGATGGACCGCTTCCTCATGGATCGCGCCGCTATCGAGGCGCATCCGGGCGGCTCGAAATTCACGCCCGACCATTCCGAGGCGCCGATCGTGGTCGGCATCCACCGGCCGCGGCAGGAGACCGGCCGCTCGCTGATCCTGCAAGCCCATGTCGACGTGGTGCCGGCCGGGCCGGAGGACATGTGGACCCATCCGCCCTTCGAGCCGGTGGTCGAGGGCGATTGGCTCTACGGCCGCGGCGGCGCCGACATGAAGGCCGGGCATGCGGCGAACCTCGCCTGCCTGGACGCGCTGCGCCGCATCGGCCTCCAGCCGGCCGCGACGGTGACCGTGCAGTCCGTGGTCGAGGAGGAATCGACCGGCAACGGCGCGCTCATGACCCATCTGCGCGGCTACAAGGCCGATGCCGTCCTCATCCCGGAGCCCGAGGACGAGAAGCTCGTGCGGGCCAATACCGGCGTCCTCTGGTTCGAGGTCGAGGTGCGGGGCATGCCGGTCCATGTGCGCGAGATGGGCGCGGGGCAGAACGCGATCGACGCCGCCTACCGGGTCGTCGGCGCGCTGCGCGAGATCGAGGCGCGCTGGAACGCCGACAAGGCGGGCCGGTCGCATTTCGAGACCGAGGAGCACCCGATCAACCTGAACATCGGCAAGATCGAAGGCGGCGACTGGGCCTCCTCCGTCCCGGCCTGGTGCCGGCTCTCCTGCCGGATCTCGATCTATCCCGGCATCTCCGCGGCGGCCGCGGCGCGCGAGATCGAGGACGCGGTGCGCGCCTTCTCGCGTGGCGATCCGTTCCTCGCCAACAACCCGCCGCGCGTCACCTTCAACGGCTTCTTCGCCGAGGGCTACGTGCTCGAGGAAGGCTCGGACGCGGAGCGCGTGCTCGGCGAAGCGCACAAGGCCGCGACGGGCCGGGAGCTCGAGAGCTTCATGACGGCGGGCTATCTCGATACGCGCGTCCACGCGCTCTACGACCGCATCCCGGCCCTGTGCTACGGCCCGGCCAGCCGCAACATCCACGGCTTCGACGAGGCTGTGAGCCTATCGTCGCTGAAGCGGATCACGACCGCGATGGCGCTCTTCGTCGCCGAATGGTGCGGGGTCGAGCCGATTGCCTGAGATCGACCTTCCGGCGCTCCGCGCCGATCCGCGCGTCGTCTGGGTCGAGGACATCCTCCGCTTCGGCGACACCGACATGAACGGCCACGTCAACAACGCCGTCTTCGCCGCCATGGCGGAGAGCGGCCGCGTGAACCTGTTCCGGACCCGCCTCGGCGACGACGAGCGCGGCGAGACCTTCTGGGTGATCGCGAAGCTGACGATCGAGTTCAAGTCGGAACTCTACTATCCCGGCCGGGTGCGTACCGGGACCTGGATCCGGCATCTCGGCCGCTCCTCGCTCGGGCTCGCCCAGATCATCGAGCGCGACGACGGCGGGGTCGCGGCGACCGCCGAGGCGGTCTGCGTGCAGATGAGTCGCGCCACGCGCCGGCCGGAACCTTTCTCGGACGCGAGGCGACGGCTCGCGAACGAGCTCCTTCGGTCCGACCCCTCGACATAATCCCGTCCGCCGGTCTGTCCCGAAGGACCGCCTTCGGGTAGGATCGCGGGGTGATCAGCCTCTTGGACTCCCGTCCGTTCCGCCGGGTTGCCGCGGCCTGCCTCGCCCTCGGCGGGCTCCTTGCCCTGCCGCGCCCCGCGGCGGCGCAAGCCGTCCCGCCTGCCAGCTCCTGGGCGTCGCTACCCTCCTTCGCCCGGCCGCAGCCGGCCGAGGGCGAGGAGAGCCGCTGGGCCGGGTCCTTTGCCCGGATGTCGACCGGCTTCGTCGTCTCCTCCTCCAGGCGTTTCGGCAGCTATGCGGGGCCGACCGTCGGGTTCGAGGGCGGGCGCATGTGGCAGGACGGCTCGCTCGTCTATGGGGTTGTCGGCGGCTTCGACTATCTGGCGGCGATCCGCGGCGGCGCCGCGCCCGGATTCGGCGGCGTCGCGTATACGCGCGACTTCGCCGGCGGGGTCCAGGTGAAGGTCGGGACGCTCGTCACGCCCGACGTCCTGGTCTACGCCAAGGCGGGCGCCTCGGCCGTGCACGAGACGCTGCGCTTCGGCGCGACCTCGACCACCGCGCCGTTCACGCGCGAAGACATCGTGGTCCGGCCCGAGGCGCGCGTCGGGGTGGAATGGGCCGTGACCGACCGCATCACGCTCGGCCTCGAGGCCGGCGTGGTCGGGCCCGGGCTCAACTGACGAGCGTTCCGGAAGGCCGCTCCAAACCCCGTTTCTCCGGCGCTTCCGCCCTGGTGGGAGGCCTGACCCACGCGCCCCTGCAGCCATGCCGGGTCCCGTTTGCGCCAGGCGGTTTGCCCTCCGCCCGGCTGCGCTCCATATGTCGGGCCATGAACGGGGCCACCCCCAACACGCCCAGCCTGTCCGGCGACCTGGACCGCACCTCCGTCGAACGCGCGATCGCCGAGCTGCGCATGGGCCGGCCCGTGCTGCTCGAGAGCGGCGAGGAGCGCGCGCTGGTGCAGAGCGCCGAGGATCTCGGGCGCGAGCAGGCGGAGCGGCTCGACGCCGTCTCGGTCCGGCAGGGGCGTCTGGTCCTGCCGGCGGCGCGCCTGAAGCGGCTCGGCCTGGAGCGTCCGCACGACGGCTGGATCGGCCTGCCGAGCCTGGACGTGCGCCGGATCGCGACCCTCGCCTTCTCCATGGATGCCCGGCTCGACGGGCCTGTGCGGCCGGCCGGCCGCTTCGACCAGGCGGCCCTGGAACTCGCCCGTCTCGCGCTGTCGCTGCCGGCCGTGGTGGTGATGCCCCTGTCGGAGGGGTTCGGGATCGACGGAACGGTGCTACGTGTCTCGACGGGAGCCGTCGAGGGCTATCGCGCGGCCCGCGCGCGCGACCTGAAGATCGTCGGGCGTGCACCCGTTCCTCTGGAGGATGCCGCGGAGACAGAGTTCGTGGTCTTCCGCGGCGGCGAGGGATTGCGCGACCAGGTGGCGGTCATCGTCGGAGCGCCCGACCTGACGCAGCCCGTCACCGTGCGGCTCCATTCGGCCTGCCTCACGGGCGACCTCTTCGGCAGCCTGAAATGCGATTGCGGCGACCAGCTCCGCTTCTCGGTGCGCTGGATGGCCGAGCACGGCGGCGGCATCCTGCTCTATCTGGACCAGGAGGGGCGCGGGAACGGGATCGCGAACAAGATCCGCGCCTACAGGCTCCAGGCCGAGGGTTACGACACGTATGACGCCGACGAGATGCTCGGCTTCGGGCCCGACCAGCGGCGGTTCGACTTCGCGGCCGAGATGCTGCGGCAGCTCGGCGTCACCCGGGTCAACCTCATCACGAACAATCCGGACAAGATCGCGGCGCTTCGGAACAGCGGCCTCGAGCTCGTGTCGCATCAGCGGGCGCCGGCCCGGACGACGGCCGAGAATGCTCGCTATCTCGCTTCCAAGCGCGACCGGGCCGGGCACCTTCTCGGCTTTGCGGCCGCGGCTTCCGGTCCCCCTGCCGACGGTTAGGGCCTACTCGGCCGTAACCCCGGCGGCGCGGACGATCTGGCCGAGGCGCTCCACATCGGCAGCGATCAGCTCCCCGAGATGCCGGGCACCCTGCGCCTCCGGTGCGGGAGCTTCGGCGGCGAGATCCGTGAAGCGCTGCTTTACCTCCGGATCGTTCAGCGCCTTGGCGAGAGAAGCCTGCAGCCGTTCCAGGACGGCAGCTGGCGTCCCGCGAGGCGCCGCGATGGCGTTCCAGACGCTGAGGTCGAATTCGGGCACTCCGCCCTCCGCGAAGGTCGGGACCTCGGGCGCCTGGGGCAGGCGGGCCTTCGACGAGACCGCGATCGCCGTGACGTTGCCGCCCGTGTGCATCGGGATCATGGTCACGGTCTGGTCGATGACGGCGTCGACGACGCCGGCCGCGAGATCGTTGATGGCCGGGCCGGCGCCCCGGTAGTTGACCATCGTCGCCTTGGTCTTCGTCACGGCGAGAAAGGCGATCGCGGCGAGGTGGCCGGTCGAGCCGGGGCCAGAGCTGCCGAAATTCACCGCGTCGTCGCCGGATCGAAGCTTTGCCAGAAAACCCGCGAGGTCCTTGATACCGCTCTTCTTCGACACCGAGAGGACCATGGGCACCGTCGCGACCAGCCCCACCGGCGCGAGGTCGCGCCGCGGGTCGAAGCTGAGCTTGGGATAGAGCGATACATTCGCCGCGAGCGAGCCCATATTGCCGAAAGAGAGCGTGTAGCCGTCGGGCTCCGCCCGGACCACGCGCTGCGTGCCCGTCGTGCCGCCGGCGCCGCCCGCATTCTCGATGATGACGGTCTGGCCGAGATCGGTGCTCATCGCCTTGCCGATGATGCGCGCGAGAACATCCGTGGTGCCGCCCGGCGCGTAAGGGACGACGAACGTGACAGGACGCGTCGGAAAACCCTGGGCGGACGCTGTCGCCGCCATGCCCCACAAGGCGAGCGCGCCGCAGAGCGCCTTCAGCATGGTCCGTCTCCTCCGCTTCGCTCTTTTGACCAGGTCGCCAGCCTGACTGATTGTCTGGCTATCCGAGCCGGGGAGGAAGCTCAAGAGCCGGGTGCGCTTGTCTCAGAGATGGCGCGCGAGGAAGCTCGCCACGCGTGAGGCGGCGTCGAACTGAGCCGCCCCGGACAGGACGTGCCCCTGTCCCGGATAGACCTGCACCTCGTGCGGCGTACCGCTTTCCCGGAGGATCTGTTGAAGTCGGCGGGCGTGGCTCGCCGGAACGATCCGGTCCGCCTCGCCATGCAGGACGAGCGTGGGCGGCAGCTTCGGACGGGGATCCGGCAAATCCTCGGGAACCGGCCCGGAATACTCGACCACGGCCCGGACCCGGCCGTCGGAGGCCGCCGTCGAGAGGGCGAGCGCGCCGCCGAGCGACACGCCGACGAGCCCCAGCCGGCCGGCATCCACGCCCGGCCGCCGGGCGAGCCAGCCGACCGCATCGCCGATCGTCGCCACCCAAAGCGGATAGTTCTCGCGCAGGGTGGCGTAGTCGACCCGCCGCTCTCCCGTACGGTCGAGATAGTGGACGAGCCCGACATGGTAGCCCGAGGCGGAGACGAGGCCTGCCGCGAGCCGGTAGCGGTCGCCGCCGAAGGCCAGCCCGTCGGCACCGTGCAGCAGGAGAAGGCCGGGCCGCAGCTCATCCGGTCCGGCCTCGCCTGCGCCGGCCGGGAACCACTCGGTCCTGATGCGGCGTGCGCCGCTCGTGAACTCGTCCATCCTGACCTGCCTGCCCTCCTGTCCGCGTCCGGCGGTCGGGAGCAACGGAAGGGTCGCGCCGAGCAGGAGCTGCCGACGTTTCATGGTCGTCCCGGAAAGGCGTTGGGGAGCTTGCAGATGAGGAGCCGCGCGGCCGATCGCAACCGCAGCGGCCTCGGAGCATCCCGATCGCCGGGCTCGGGGCCGTTCTCGCGATGCCCGAAGTCGGGCTGCATGTCTCGCCCGCGATCGGCGCGGCTGCGCCCGCTTGGGCTAGATGCCGGCCGCTCCGCCGTCCGAGCGCGGATCGTGGGTCGCCTCCACGCGGCCGTTGCCGGGATGCTTGACGAGAAGCCCGGCATGACCGAACCCGTCGGAATAGGGCTCACCCACCTCTTCGACATCGTGGCCCAGCCGCGCAAGCCCTTCCATCAGGGAGGGATCGAAACGGCTCTCCATCTTCAGGCTCGTCGAACTCTGGCCCCAGGTGCGGCCGAGCAGCCAGCGCGGCCGGTCCACCGCCTCGGCCACCCCCTCGCCGAGCTCGACATAGCGGGTGAAGATCTGCGCCTGGAACTGCGGCTGCCCATCGCCGCCCATCGCGCCGTACGACAGCACCCGCCCGTCCGAAAGAACGGCGAGAGCCGGGTTCAGCGTGTGGAACGGCCGGCGGCCGGGCTCGAGCGGGTTCACGCTGTCCGGGTCGAGCGAGAACGAGGCGCCACGGTTCTGCCAGTGGATACCCGTGCGCTGAAGGACGCAGCCGGAGCCCCAGTCCCAGTAGATCGACTGGATGTAGGATACCGCGAGCCCATCCTTGTCGATCGCGCCCATCCAGACGGTATCGCCGTCGCCGGGCGGCGCGGGCCAGGGCGCGGCACGGCTCATGTCGATCGCGGCCGCCTCGCGCTCGAACGCGGCCGGGGTCAGGAAGCTCGCCGGATCGTGCCTGAGCCGGTCGAAATCCGTCACGATCCGGTCGCGGATGCGGAAGGCGCGCTTCGTCGCCTCGATCAGGCCATGATGGTGCCGGACCGATTCGGGTCCGGCGATCCGGAGGCGCTCGTAGATGCCGAGGATCAGGAGCGAGGCGATGCCCTGCGTCGGCGGTGCCTTGTTATACGCCGTGCCGTGCCGGAGCTTCGCCGCGAGCGGCTCGCGGAACACCGCCTCGAAGCGCTCGAGATCGGCCCGGGTGATGGGCGCCCCGAGCAGGTCCAGGTCGGCCGCGATCTCGCGCCCGACATCGCCGCGGTAGAAGTCGCCGAGCCCGACATGGGCGAGCTGCTCCAGCGTCGCCGCGAGAGCCGGCACGCGGCGGACATCGCCCCTCTTCGGCGGCTTCCCGTCGAAGCCGAAGGTGGCCAGGAACCCCGGCGCGGCGTTCAACGCCTCCGGTTCGTTCGGCCGGGTGCGGAGCTCGGAGGCGGAAATCTCGTAGCCGTCCTTGGCGAAACGGATCGCGTCCGCGAGGAGGTCGGGCAGCGGCAGCCCGGCGCCGAGGCTCCGGGCATGGCCGAGCGCAGCCTCCCAGCCGCCCACCACGCCCGCGACCGTGATGGCTGCGTCGGGGCCGCGGAAGGGAAGGACGTCATAGCCCTTGTCGCGGTAGCGCCCGATGGTCGCCAGGCTGCCGGCCGGCCCGCAGGCCTCGATGGAGCGCATGCGCCCGCCGGGCTCGCGGACCAGCCAGAAGGCATCGCCGCCGAGCGCGTTCATGTGCGGGTAGACGACCGCGATGGTGGCCGCCATCGCGACCATCGCCTCGATCGCATTGCCGCCCTCCGCCAGCACGGCGCGGCCGCTCTCGGCGGCAAGGCGATGGGGGGCGGCGACGGCCGCCGCCGCGAAGGTCGGTGTGTCTGTCATGCTCTGGGATATCGGGCGCGAAAGGCCATATTCTTGCACGCGCGGCCCGCTTTGCGTTAGGTGGCGCGCTCACCGCAACTGGAGAGCCGGCTTGGCCCTCGCCTCACGCCCCGCAAGGGGCCGCTCAATGTTCACCCTCGTCAGCCTCATGGTGCTGGTCGGCATCGAGGTCTTCGCGGTCGCGCTGTCCGGCGGCTGGGCCATTGCCGGGCTGTTCGAGCTCGGCCAGACGGTCGGCTACGGGCTGATGGGAATCTTCTCGCTCGCCGCCCTCTACATGATGGTCCAGTTCTGGCGCCGCGCGACCTCCGTCCAGGGGGGCTGAACGGGCCGGCGCAGAGGCCGGCCCGCGGGAGGGCTCAGCCCTTCACACCCTTTTCGGCGAAGTATTTCAGCGCGCCCGGATGGAACGGGATGGGCGAGCGCGACTGGATCTGGTTCTCGAGCGAGAAGGCTTCCGCGTCCTTGTGCACGGCGACGAGGTCCGCCTTCCGCTCCACGAGCGTCTTCACGATCTGGTAGGCGTCGTCATCGCTCATCCGATTGCCGGTAACGAGGATGTTCCACACGTCGACGTTGTGGTTCGGCTTGTCGTAGCCCGGATACGAGCCCGGCGGGATCGTGCCGGCCGCGTAGAGCTTGCCGTACTTGGCGTTCATCTTGTCGGCCAGGTCGGCGTGGTCGATCAGCTTCATCTTCAGCCCGGGCGTCGCCGCGAGGTCCGTCACGGCCGCCGTCGGGACGCCGCCGACCCAGAAGAAGGCGTCGATCTTGCGGTCCTTCAGGGCGTTCACCGACTCGGCGACCGAAAGCCGCTCGCGCTTCAAGTCCTTGTCCTTGTCGAGCCCTGCCGCCTCGATCACCCGGAAGGCCATGACCTCCGTCGCGGAGCCGGGCGAGCCGGTCGAGACGCGCTTGCCCTTCAGGTCCGACATCTTCTCGATGCCGGTCCCTTCGACGGTCGCCACATGCATGCGGTTCGGATAGAGGACCAGCAGCGTCTGGAGCGGCACCTTCCCGCTCTTGAACTTGTCCTCGCCCTTGAAGGCGTCGAGGGCGGCATCCGCCATCGTGAAGCCGATTTCGCTCTGGCCGGAGCCGATCAGCTTGAGATTGTCGACGGAGCCGCCCGTCACCTCGGCGGTCGCCTGCATGCCCGGGAGGTTCTTCGTCAGGACGTTCGCGATGGCGCCGCCCAGGGGATAATAGACCCCTCCCGTGCCGCCGGTGCCGATGGAGATCGTCTTGTTCTGCGCCAGCGCCGTGCCGCCGCCGAGCCAGAGGCTCGCCGCGCCGGCCCCGAGGCCCAGATTGAAGCCGCGCCGGGTGATCCGATGATGCATGTTTCTCTCCCGTTAGATGGTTGCCGCCTGCGGGTGCGGGCGGAATGACTGCCAGGCCAGCACGGCCCCGGCCAAGACGAGCCCGATCGCCCAGCTATAGGCGAGGTCGCGCCCGGTGATGAGTTCGCCGAGAGCCTCGATGAGGCTCGGGAACACGAGAAGGAGGCCCGCGAGCGCCAGCGCGACGCGCTCGGCGCCCGTGGCACGCCGAAGCGCCCAGCCCTGGGCGGCCGCCGCGAGCGCCATGAGCCCGGCCGCAGTCTTGAGCGTGATGAGGATGATGTCCACCCACGAGCCGTCCTTCGGGACCGACAGCAGGAGCCCGACGCCCTGCGGATCGAGCACGAACACGAAGGGCACCAGGAAGGCCGGGAGCGTGTATTTCCAGCTCTGGAGGGTGGTGATGTAGGGGTCGCCGCCAGTTATCGCGGCGGCCGCGAAAGGCGAGAGCGCGGTCGGCGGCGAGACCTCCGACAGGACCGCGTAGTAGAAGATGAACATATGCGCGGCGAAATCGGGCACGCCGAGCTTCGTCAACGCGGGCGCCGCGATCACGGCGCAGATGATGTAGGACGCCGTGACCGGCACGGCGAGGCCGATGACCCAGACGATGAGCGCCGTATAGATCGCCGTCAGCAGAAGGCTGCCGCCCGCATAGGCGATCACGATGGACGAGAACTTGAGCCCGAGACCAGTGAGCGTGACGACGCCCACGATGATGCCGGCCGAGGCGCAGGTGGTTGCCGCGTTCAGCGCCCCGATCGAGCCGTCCGCGAGCGCGCGCACCAGCTTCTTCGGGTAGAGCGCCGTGTCCGGGCGGAGGAACGACAGCGCGAAGGTGACGAGCGTCGCATAGAAGACCGAGAGCATCGGCGAATAGCCGACGAGCATGAAGGCGACGACCGCAATCAGCGAGATGAAGTGGAAGCCGTAGCGCCGCGTCATCTGGCCGAGTGTCATCTCCTGCGCGATGCTGACGTCCCGTGCTCCGAACTTCCGTGCATCGAGCTCGACCATGATGAGCAGAGACAGGTAGTAGAGGCAGGTCGGGATCGTCGCCATCCAGATCACGTCCAGATACGAGATCTTCAGGAACTCGGCGATCAGGAAGGCGGCGGCGCCGAGCACCGGCGGTGACAGGATCGCGCCGAGCCCGCCTGCCGCGAGCAGGCCGCCGGCATCGTTCTTCTTGAAGCCCGCCTTCTCCATCATCGGGTAGGCGACGGTGCCGATCATCACGGTGGTGGCGACGCCCGAGCCCGAGGGACCGCCGAGAAGGAACGAGGAGAGCACCACCGTCCGGCCCGCCGAGTTGGCCTTCCCGCCCATCAGGGCCAGCGAGAAGTCGATGAAGAACTTGCCCGCGCCGGACTGGGCCAGGAAGGCCCCGTAGATCGTGAACAGGATGATCAGCGTGGCCGACACATCCACCGCCACGCCGAAGATGCCCTCCAGCGTCATGAAGAGATGACCGACGAGGCGAGGCAGGTCGTAGCCGCGATGCGTCCAGGGCGCGGGAAGGTGCGGGCCGAGCATCGCATAGGCGATGAAGACGAGCGCCACGACGGGCATGATGAGGCCGGTGGTGCGCCGCGTCGCCTCGAGCAGGATGATGATGAAGGCCATCCCGACCCAGACGTCCATCCGCTCGGGCACGGTCGCGCGGTCCGTGAAATCCTCCCCGCCCCAGAGAGCGTAGGCGATGAGCCCGACCGAGATCGCGGCCGGTGCAACATCCCACCAGCGGATCCGGTCGCGGTACTTCGCCGCGACAGGGAAGAGGAGGAACGAGAGCAGCAGGACGAAGGCGACGTGCGTGTAGCGCAGCTCCTGCGTGGGCACGATCGCGTAGGCGGCATAGAGGTGGAACAGGCTCATCACGACCGCGATGCCGGTCACCACCATCCCGGGCAGGCCGGAGATGCGGTTCGTCGCGCCCTCCTCCGCCTCGATATAGGATTCGGCCTTGCGCAGGGCTTCGGTCGAGAGCGCGGCCGGCTCCTTCGCCGCGTGTTGCTCCTCGTCCGCCATCGAGCCCGCTCCCTCCACGTCCGCCGCTTTGCCGCTTCGCCGCGGTCTTGAGCTGGTCAGTTACCACGCCACAACCTCCCGCGCCTTGCAACGATTGACGTAGAGGGGGGCGGATCATACCTCCCCGGCGCCTCCCCTCGGATCGTTCATGATCGACAGACGCTCCCTCCTCCGCGCGGCCGCCCTCGGGACCGCCGGGCTCGCCGCATCGGGATTCCGCGCGCCGGCGATCGCGGCAGCCGGGCTCACGCTCGGCTCCTCCGCCCCGTTCTCCTTCGAGGCCCTGAAGGCGCGCGTTCGTGACATGGCGGCCCGGCCCTACTCGGCCGAGCAGCCATCCAAGCCGGACGTCCTCTGGAGCATCGACTACGACGCCCACGGCAAGATCCGGTACAAGACCGAGCTCGCGCTGTTCGCGAACGGCCCCGGCAAGTTCCCGGTCACCTTCTTCCATCTCGGCCGCTACTTCCAGAAGCCGGTCAGGATGCACGTCGTCGAGGCCGGGGAGGCACGCGAGATCCTCTACGACGAGAGCTATTTCGACATGCCGGCCGACTCGCCGGCCCATCAGCTGCCGAAGAACTCGGGCTTCGCCGGGTTCCGCTTCCAGGAGGCGCGGGACGGCAGGCTCGACTGGCGCAGGAACGACTGGGTGGCCTTCCTGGGCGCCTCCTATTTCCGGGCGATCGGCGAACTTGCCCAATACGGGCTCTCGGCCCGCGGCGTCGCGGTCAACACGGTCGTCTACAACGTTCCCGAGGAATTCCCGGACTTCACCCATATCTGGTTCGAAACGCCTGCCCCTGGCGCGGACACAGTGACGGTCTATGCGCTCCTCGACGGACCGAGCGTCGTCGGGGCCTACCGCTTCGTGATGCGCCGCACGGCTGCCGTCATCATGGACATCGACGTCTCCCTCGTTCTCCGGCGCGACGTCGTGCGGCTGGGCCTCGCGCCCATGACCTCGATGTTCTGGTATTCGGAGACGGCGAAGCCCACCATGGTCGACTGGCGGCCGGAGGTGCACGATTCCGACGGCCTCGCCATGTGGACGGGGGCCGGCGAGCATATCTGGCGGCCGCTCAACAACCCGCGCACGATCCAGGTCTCCGCCTTCGCCGATCAGAGCCCGCGCGGCTTCGGGCTGCTCCAGCGCGACCGCAATTTCGACCACTATCTGGACGGCGTCTACTACGACCGGCGCCCGTCCCTCTGGGTCGAGCCGAAGGGCGATTGGGGGCGCGGCACGGTCCAGCTCGTGGAGAATCCGACGGACGACGAGATCCACGACAACCTGAACGCGATGTGGGTCCCGGCCGAGCCCGCGACGGCCGGCAAGAGCTACGAGCTGTCCTACCGGCTGCACTGGGCGGCGGACGAGCCGTTCCCGACCCCGCTCGCGCGCTGCGTGGCGACCCGGCTCGGCAATGGCGGCCAGCCCGGGACGGACCGCCCGCGCGGCGTCCGCAAGTTCATGCTGGAATTCCTGGGCGGCCCGCTCAAGGACCTGCCGGCCGGCGTGCTGCCCGAGCCCGTCCTGACCGCCTCGCGCGGCGCCTTCTCCTATATCCGCACCGAGGCCGTGCCGAACGACGTGCCGGGCCACTGGCGCGCCCAGTTCGACCTGACCACGGCAGGGAACGAGCCGGTGGAGCTGCGCTGCTATCTCAGGAGCGGCGACCAGATCCTCTCGGAGACCTGGCTGTACCAGTACCACCCCGTCTACTGACGGAGGCTACCTCCCGTAGATCCGGTCGAGCACGCGGGCGACCTCGACCAGTTGCACCGCGCTCTCGTCGAAGCGCCCGCCGGCCGCGAGCCGGCGCGCCCAGTCCGCGGCGGCGCGCCCGCCCCACTCGTCGGGCGGTGAGGCCAGCACCTCGCGCGCGGTGCCGCGATAGCGCTCCGCCGTGAAGTCGTAGAACGAGCCGCCGACGTTCTTGAGCGCGGCGCCGCCCCCCGTGCCGTAGAAGGCCGCCGAGATCACCGCGTCGCAGCCGGCCTGGAGCCGCCAGGAACAGGCGAGCCGGATCGCCGTGCCGTTCGCGAGCTCGATCGTGGCGGCCGCGTAATCCTCCACCTGCGAAGGGTTCGGCCCGAGCCTCTCGCCCGCGGCAAAGAGCCGTGCCGCAACCTCCGCAACTTCGGGAAAGTCGAGGCACCAGAGCGCGAGGTCGACGAGGTGGACGCCCAGATCGGTCACGCAGCCGCCACCGGCGAGCTTCGGGTCGTAGAACCACGCCTTGTCCGGCCCGTAGGCATTGTGGAAGACGAGATCGACCGCGTAGATCCGCCCGAGCTCGCCCGAGCGCACGACGTCACGGATCCGCCGCATGCCTTCCGTGAAGCGGTAGGACAGGTCGACCGCGAGCAGCCGGTCGGCCGCGCGGGCTGCGTCCACCACCGCCTGCACCTCCGCCGCGTTCCGTCCGAGCGGCTTCTGGCAGAACACGGCGGCGCCGGAGGCGAGCGCCAGGACCGATTGCTCCGCATGAAGGGCGGACGGCGTCGCGATGACGATGCCGTCCAGCCCCATGGCGAGAAGCTCGTCGAGCCCGCCGACGCGTTCTGCGCCCGGCGCGAGCTTCAGCGCTTCCGCAGCGGCCTCGGCCGACGGCTCGGCAATGGCCGCGACCTCGGCCACGTCCGCCTCGATGACGGCATTCATCCGGTGGCGACCGATCCAGCCGACGCCGAGGAACCCCAGGCGCGGCCGCGCCGCCTCCGTCTCGACCACCGCCATCAGACCGTCACCAGAGCCTTGAGGAAGCCGGCCGGGCGGTCGCGCGTGGCATTCAGGGCCTCGTCGAGCTTCTCCAGCGGGAAGCGGTGCGTGTAGAGACCGCTCGGATCGAGCCGGCCGGAGGCAACTGCGTCCACCGCCTCGCGCATGCCCTGGACGTAGACCTCCGGATCGCGCTCATGCGCGTTGATCACGTCGATGCCGCGCCAGTTCCACAGCCACATGTTGACCTGCCGCGGCCCGTCCTGGTGGTAGCCCGCCACGATGAGGCGGCCGCGCTCGCGCGTGATCTCGCCCGCGAGGTCCAGCGGCCATTGCTTTCCGACAGCCTCGATGACGCGGTCGCAGAAGATGCCGCCGGTCAGCTCCTTCACGCGCCCGATGATGGCCCCGTGGTCCTCCATCGGGATCGTCTCCGCCGCGCCCATGCGTCGGGCGAGGTCGAGCGAGAAGGGCCGGCGCGAGATGGCGATCACGCGCGCGCCCGCGTCGCTCGCGAGCTTCGTCAGGATCGCGCCGAGGAAGCCGATACCGACGATGGCGACGTCCTGTCCGGCCCGGATGTCGGAGCGCCGGAAGATGTTCATGGCGCAGCCGAGGGGCTCGCCCGGAAATGGTTCTCCGGCGAGCGAATCCGGCAGCTTCACGACCGCCCCGGCATCCGCGAGGTCGTATTCGGCATAGGCCTTGTGGGAGAGGGCGGCGACGCGGTCGCCGAGCGCCAGCCCGGCGACGCCCTCGCCGAGGCCGTCCACGACGCCCCAGCCTTCGTGACCGAGACTCCCCGGCTCGGTCGGGAAGGTCATCCAGTCCGGTCCGGCCCAGGGCGTCAGGTTCGAGGCGCACACGCCCGACCCCTCCAGCCTGATCCGCACCTGGCCCGGCCCGGGCGCCGGCTTCGGGACCGTCTCGACCGCGATCCGGCCCGGCGCCGTCACGCGCGCCGCTCTCATGATGTTCGTCTCTGTCATGCCGGGGTCTTAGGAAGGTTCGGCGGAGCTGGGAAGGGAGGCTCCGGCAAGCCGAATCCTGGCCGGGGGTTGCGCCGCCTCTCTGTCATCCTCGGACTTTGACCCGAGGATCCAGATGCCCTCCGACCTGGATGGTCGGTCGAGCCCGACCATGACAACGGGCATCGGGCGACCTTCCTGTGCTAGCCTCCGGCCATGCCGACCGAAGCCGCCCATTCTTTCGCCCCGGACGGCGACGTCCCCATCGCCTACATGGCTCGCACCCGCGCCTATTACGCCGCGCTCGGCTACGAGACCCCGTACCGCTGGGCGTATCACCTCGACGCGCCCTTCGCGCCGCTCGGGAGGCGGCTCTCCGAATGCAGCATCGCGCTGGTCACCACGGCCGCGCCGTACCAGCCGGACAAGGGCGACCAGGGCCCGGGCGCGCCCTATAACGGCTCGGCCAAGTTCTTCGCCGTCTATTCCGGCCCGGCGGAGGGCGCGATGCCCGACCTGCGCATCTCCCACATCGCCTATGACCGCGACCACACGAGTGCGGCCGATCTCGGGACCTACTTCCCGCTCCGGCAGCTCCGGCTAGCGGCGGAGCGCGGCCGGATCGGGCGCGTCGCGCCCCGCTTCCACGGCCTGCCGACGAACCGCAGCCACCGCGTCACGATGGAGGCGGATGCGCCTGAGCTCCTCGCCCGCATCCGCCAGGATGCGGCGGATGCCGCGATCCTGGTGCCGAACTGCCCCGTCTGCCACCAGAGCGCGACGCTCGCCGCCCGGCATCTGGAGGCGAACGGCATCCCGACCGTCGTGGCGGGCTGCGCCAAGGACATCGTGGAGCATGCGGGGGCGCCGCGATTCCTGTTCAGCGATTTCCCGCTCGGCAACAGCGCGGGCAGGCCGGACGACCTCGCTTCGCAGGAGCTCACGCTGGAGCTGGCGCTCCGCCTCCTGGAATCCGCGCCAGGGCCGCGCACCACGTTGCACTCGCCGCTGCGCTGGAGCGAGGATCATGCGTGGAAGCGGGACTACGCCTCGGTCGAGAAGCTCTCGCCCGAGGAGCTGGCCCGCCGCCGGGCGGAGTTCGACCGGCAGAAACGGGCCGCGAAAGGCGGCTGATCCTCACCCGCTCCGCGCAGACACGTGGCCGCCATTCGCGTAGGGTGGCAAGGCGAGAACGGCCCGTGCCGTCTCGTGAGCCGGACCGGGGATGCCGATGGTCGAGATCGGAAGCAAGTTCACGAAGCAGCCGCGCCGCAAGGCCGACAAGGGCAAGCGCGTCGCGGTCTCCCCCGAGGCCAGGCAGGCCTACGAGGAGCAGATCAAGGCGCGCACCGAGCGGGAGGAGAGCTACCTGCGCCACCTGCCGCCGCGTGAGCCGAAATAGGACTGATTGCGGCGGCTCGCATCCGAAGGCCAAATAGCAGCGTGCTCGCTGCTGATTTCGCCCGGTTTTTTCCGGGACCGCGAGGCCGGTCTTCGCAGCCGGCGCGAAATCCCGGGGTGCAAATCCAGATTTTCTGTCCTATATATCCTGGATGAACGACACCTCGATGTACCCCTACGAACTCGAAGTACAGGCCTCTGTCCGGACGCCTGGCGCCTTTGATTGGGCGATCCGCCGCCACGGCAAGCTGATACAGCGCTCCGACCGGGTGCAGCGGTCGGAAGACGCGGCCCGCAAGGACGGCCTCAAGGCCGTGGAGCGCCAGTTCCTGAGCGCGCACAGCACGCGATAGCTCGGGAGATCTCGATGTCCGAGGAGGATCACGCGGCCCAGGAGAGGGCCGCGAAGGCCCAGAAGGCCCTCGACCGCGCCGCGGACGGGGCCAAGGCAATGGCCGAGTACGAGGCCGGCCGCGCAGCCGTGGAGGTCAACACCGCGCGGCTTCGGGCGCTCAGGCTCGAGAAGGAGCGCGCCGAGCGCCAGGCCTCAGCGGCCGCGGCGGTCCGTCCGAAAGCGGCGGGCCGCAAGGCCCGCGCGGAGGAACCGGCATGATTACCGGGCCGCAGATTCGCGAGGCGCGGGTGCGGCTCGGCTGGGATTCGCGGACGCTGGCGCAGCGCGCGAAGATCCGGCTCGCATCGCTCATCCGCGCGGAGGGCTCGTCAGGCGAGCCCGCGATCAGCACCGCCGAGGCAGCCGCGATCGAACGCACTCTGGGCGATGCCGGCGCGGGCATCGCGCCCGCCCGCCGGCCGAAGCCCTGAGAGGCGGTACCGGTCTCGCGAGCGGGCTCCGGTTCACGGGTACGGGCTCCAGGCTGGCGAAGTGCTCCTTGCCGGTTCCGTAGGTTCCATCGAAGGTGGAGCAGGCGATACGATCCGAGCGGATCATGACCCGCTCGGGATCGTCGGCTGCCACTTTCGCTGAGCTCGAAACCTCTCATGCTCGACCTCGAACCCGAAGTTCTCGCTCTCCTTCGGCGGACATCGACCGCGACGGTCAGCGGCCGCCTCTTCCGGCGCGGGCTGCGAAACGTGCTCATCCGCAACGTCCGGGCGCTTGGCGAGTCGAACGGGGTGATGGTCGGGCCTGCCTATACGCTCCGCTACATCCCGGCGCGCGAGGACATAGACGCCTTCGGGATCAAGCCCGACGCCAACGAAATCCAGCGGGAGGCATTCGAGGCGACCCCGGCCGGCCATGTGCTTGTGATGGATTGCCGCGAGGAGACCCGTGCGGCCTGTTGCGGCGACATCCTGGTCACGCGGTTGATGGTGCGCGGCGGGGCGGGCGTGGTCACCGACGGCGGGGTCCGTGACAGCGGCCCGATCGCCAAGTTCGACATTCCCGTCTTCTGCGCGGCCCCGAGCCCGCCGGTGAACCGCGGCGTGCATCACGCGCTCGATCACGGCCGGCCCATCGCGTGCGGCGGCGTCGCGGTCTATCCTGGAGACGTGATCATGGGCGATCAGGACGGAGTGATCGTCATCCCTCGCAGCATGGCCGGCGAGATCGCTCGCGAAGCGGTCGAGCAGGAGGAGATGGAAACCTGGCTCGCCGAGCGTGTCGCAGCGGGCGCTCCCCTCGCCGGCACCTTCCCGCCCAGCGAAGCGACGATCGCAGAATACGAGGCGGCTCGGCGGAACAAGGCCTGAGGCGGGCGGCTCGGTCGCCTCGCGCCCGCCTTCGCGGCCTCAGATGTCCCGGAGGTCCATCCGCTGCACGAATTTTCGGCCGTTCGCATCGACGCTGTAGCGGTAGCCGGTCTTCCAGTCGGCCCAATGCGTGGCGGTCCCGCGCGTGTCGTCCAGGTACTTCACGCCGTCGAAGACGTCGGCCCGGCGGTAATAGGGCGGGGTGCCGTTGCTGAGCTCGCCCGTCTCCGCGCCGGAAAAGAACTCGATATGCAGCATGTCCTGCCCCGGCTGGTCGCCGACATAGGCGATGACCTGTCCTTCAACGACGTCGTCGTCGGCCTTCACCTCGGCCCTAGGCGCGATCTCACAGTAACGGGCGATGAAGTCCGGATGCTGGATCGCCAGCGCGTTGGTTCCGCGAAAGAAGGGCTTGGATCCGACGATGACCTTGCCGCTGGCCATCGCCAGCACCGGCGTGCCCGCCTTGGCGGCGAGGTCGTTGGCGGCATGTTTCAGCCCGGCCCGGACCTTGCTCCGGTCGCCCCCGAACCCGTTGCCGCCCTTGTAGGTCGTCGTGGGGACGAATGGCAGGGGAAATCGCATGGCACCCTCCTCCGCTTGCCGCCGCTTCGGCGGACGGATGAAGGATGCGCGCGGCGGCCGCGTGGCGGTGTGCGGCAGATCACGGTCTCTTCCGTTCGAGCAGCCAGCGGGGATCGGATCGCTCTCGCGAGAAACCTCACCCAGCCTGTGCCACCCCGATCGCCGAACTCGCTTGGTCTGGGGATCTTACCCGTCGCTTAGGAGCCAAGTTCTGAAGCCGAGGGTACGTCGGCCCGCGCTCGACATCCGCAGCTGCAAGCAGATCGGCTGCGTCTAACGGGACCGAAAATCTCCCGATACTCTCGGAAACGTGCGAGCAAGTTAAGCGTGTGTTTGCTCCTCCGGACCAGAGTCTTCTCAGGAGACCGGGATGGATCGTACGCGTTCGGAAGAGATGAGGCTGCAGGCGCTTACTCAGCTTGGCCTCCTCGACACACCGCCCAGTGAAAGCTTCGACCGCATCACCCGGATGGCGAGCCGGATGTTCGGGCTGCCGATTGCCGCCGTGTCGCTGACCGACCGGGATCGGCAGTGGTTCAAATCGCGGGTCGGGGTCGACCATCGGGAAATCCCACGCGAGAAGGCTCCGTGCGCCGAGGTCGCCGAGACGGCAGGCCCGCTGGTCGTGCCGGACCTGCTGGAGAGCCCGCACTACCGGGACAGCCTGCTCGCGCAGTCCGGAATCCGTTTCTACGCGGCAGCTCCTCTCGTCACGCGCGATGGATATGGGCTTGGCGCGATGTGCGTGCTCGGGACCGAGCCGCGGGAGGTGACACCCGAGGAAAAACATGTGCTCGTCGACCTTGCCGCGATGGTCATGGCTCAGATCGAGCTCCAGCACGCGTTCGGCCGCGTCGAACCGGTCAGCGGACTGCCGAACAGGCATCAACTTCTGGACGATCTGGACGACGCGGCCCGAGACAGTCCTGGAGCACTGAGATCGCTCGTTCTCCTGGAGCTTGCGGACGCGGCTCGGCTGCAAGAGGCCACCCGGGTGCTAGGACCCGATACGGTCGACGAGCTGGTGCGTGAGGCCACGCTGGCACTGCGATCGGAATTCGGACCGAGCCTCAAGATCTACCAGGTCGGAACGGCCCAGCTCGGATGGATTGTGGCCCACGCGGATAAGGACGCTCGCACGCGCTATCTTGCCGCGGCAGGCCCTCGCTTCGCCCGCTATCTGCGGCGAGCCTCCTTTCCACGGCTGGCCAGTCCCGTGGCCGTGGTCACCCCCTTCCGCCTGGGCGAGATCGCGGCCGCCGATCTCCTCCGGACCGGGCACAGCGCCGTTCTCGATGCCCGGAACACCGGCGAGCTCGTCAGCATCTACTCGGAAGAGGCGGACAAGGTTCATCGGCGGCGCTTTCGGCTCGTCGCCGACATGCGAGCGGCTTTGGCTGCAGACGACCAGCTCTTCCTCGCCTTCCAGCCTCGCATCGCTTTCAAGACGGGAGCTTGCGTCGGCGTGGAGGCCCTGTTGCGCTGGAACCATCCGCTCCTGGGCTCGGTCTCGCCCGGCGAGTTCATTCCGATCGTCGAGAAGACGGATCTCGCCCGGCCGGTCACGGACTGGGTCATCGACGCCGCAATCCGCCAGGCACAGGCGTGGAGATCGGCCGGCACTCCTCTTCCGATCTCCGTCAACGTATCCTCGGCAAACCTCGAAGAGCAGGACTTCTCGTCTCGGCTCATTCTGCGCATCGCAGCCGCGGGACTACCCTGCAGCGCCTTGGAGGTCGAAGTTACCGAAAGCGCGATCATCCGCGACGAGGTGCGCGTCGGAGAGCAGCTACGGAACATTCGCGCAGCCGGCATCAAGGTGGCCATCGACGATTTCGGAACCGGCTACAGCAGCCTTTCCTACGTCCAGAACCTGCCAGCGGACATCATCAAGATCGACCAGTCGTTCGTGCGAAACCTAGACCTCGACGACCGTGGCCGCACCCTTCTTCGGTCGATGATCTCGATGGCCAAAGAACTGGATTTCGTGGTCGTTGCCGAAGGTGTCGAGGACGAGGCCGCATTTGAGTTCCTGCGGCAATCGGGATGCGACGAGGGCCAAGGCTACCTGATGTCCCGACCGATCCGGCCTGAGGACATGGCCGTGTGGCTCAGGGGCGGCGGGGCACGCCACCTGCGCGACGTGGCGGCCTGAGCCCCCAGCCGACGCAGGCGTCGGGCGGGTCGGAATTCGCCCCGAGCGCATGCCCGGCCGAGAGCCGATATTCCGCTCGGAGCCACGGCGGCGGCGCAGCTCCGTTCGCGATCGCCGGGCAGCGCGGATCGGGGACCCTCGGACAAGTTGTGCTCTCGCCGATGTCCGTCGGTCCTCCGGCTACGACCGGTTCAGCGCCGGCGTTCTACTTCAGATCGGATAGTGCTGCGGCCCCGTCTCGACCGTGATCCAGCGCAGCTCGGTGAATTCGGCGATCCCAGCCTTGCCGCCGAACCGGCCGTAGCCGGAGGCCTTCACGCCGCCGAAGGGCATCTGCGCCTCGTCATGCACGGTCGGGCCGTTGACGTGGCAGATGCCGGAATCGATGCGCTTGGCCACGTCCAGCGCACGGGCGATGTCGCGTCCGAAGACCGCGGCCGAGAGCCCGTACTCGGTGTCGTTCGCGATCCGGACGGCTTCTTCGACCCCCTGCGCACGTATGATCGCAACCACGGGCCCGAAGCTCTCCTCGGCATAGATCCGCATGGCGGGTGTGACGTGGTCGATCACCGTCGCGCCCATCAGCGTGCCCCGCGCTTCGCCGCCGGCGAGAAGCCTGCCGCCCTTCTGGACGGCATCGTGAACGAGCCCGAGGATGCGCTGCGCCGCCTCCGGCCCGACGAGCGAGCCGAGCGCTGTCCTGGCCTCTCGCGGATCGCCGGCCGTCAGGCTCTTGGCCTTGGCGGCGAGCTTCTCGACGAAGGCGTCCGCAACCGACGAGTCCACGATGATGCGCTCCGTCGACATGCAGATCTGGCCCTGGTTCATGAAGGCGCCGAAGGCGGCGGCGGCCACGGCCGCATCGAGATCGGCATCGTCCAGCACGACGAGCGGCGCCTTGCCGCCGAGCTCGAGGAGGACCGGCTTCAGGTGATGCGCCGCCTTCTCGGCGATGATGCGCCCGACGCGGGTCGAGCCGGTGAAGTTTATCCGCCGCACGGCCGGATGGGCGATGAGCGCCGAGATCACGTCCGCGGCGTCGTCCGGCGCATTGGTGACCACGTTCACGGCCCCGGCCGGGAGCCCGGCCTCGCGGAGGCATTCGCCGATGAGCCTGTGCGTGCCGGGGCAGATCTCGGAGGCTTTCAGAACCACCGTGTTGCCGCAGGCCAGCGGCGTCGCGACCGCCCGGACACCGAGGATCACAGGGGCGTTCCAGGGAGCGATTCCGAGCACGACGCCGGCCGGCTGCCGGATGGCCATGGCGATGCAGCCCGGCTTGTCGGATGGGATCACTTCGCCCGAGATCTGGGTCGTGAGCGCCGCAGCTTCGCGCAGCATGCCCGCCGCAAGGCGCACGTTGAACCCCACCCAGCCCGCCGTCGAGCCGGTCTCGGCAGCCATGAGGTCGACGAACTCGCCGGCCCGCGCTTCAAGCAGGTCCGCGGCCTTGGACAGGAGCGAGCGGCGGGCATTCGGACCCATGTTGGACCAGGCCGGGAAGGCGGCAGCGGCCGCATCCGCCGCCGCGATGGCATCCTCAGGTGTCGCGGCGGCGGCGCGGCTCGCGACGGCGCCGGTGATCGGGTTCAGGCGCTCGAAGGTCGCCCCGCCGGTCGCGGCGACGTCGCGATCCTCGATAAGCAATGCGATGTCCGTCATGGCTGCTTCCTCATGCGTGGGACGGGAGCGCGGCGCCGGGCGCCGCCTCCCCGAGATAGGCGCGGCGCACGGCCGGATCGTCGCGCAGCCTCGCGGCCGGGCCTTCGCCGACGATACGGCCGGTCTCGATCAGGTAGGCGCGGTCCGCGATGGCGAGCGAGCGGCGCGCGTTCTGCTCGACCAGGAGCACGCCGATGCCCGTCTCGCGGACGCGGCCGAGCGCCGCGAAGAGCTCGCCGGACATGAGCGGCGACAGCCCGAGCGAGGGCTCGTCCAGGAGCAGCACCGTCGGATTCGACATGAGCGCGCGGCCGATCGCCACCATCTGCTGCTCGCCGCCGCTCATGGTGCGGGCGGTCTGGCCCAGGCGCTCGGAGAGGCGCGGAAACAGCGCGAGCACCCGCTCCAGGGTGGCCGCCTCGCCGGCCCGTGCCCGTTTGGGATAGGCGCCGAGCAGGAGGTTCTCGCGCACGGTCAGCTCGCCGAAGATGCCGCGTCCCTCCGGCACGAGCGCGAGGCCTTCCTCCACCAGGAGATGCGCCGGGAGCTCCGAGACGTCGCGCCCGCCGAGGACGACGCAGCGTCCCGGTTCGGCCGGAACCGTGTTCGCGACCGCCTTCAGGAGCGTGGTCTTTCCGGCCCCGTTCGCGCCCAGGATCACGACGATCTCGGCGGCTCCGACGCCGAGGCTGACGTCCTCCAGCGCGCGATGCAGGCCGTAGGAGACGGAGAGGCCGGAGACCTCAAGCATCCGGGTCTCCAAGGTAGGCGTGGACCACCTGCGGGTCGGACAGCACGGCGTCGGGCGCGCCTTCGGCCAGGACCGAGCCTGCGTTCATCACGATGCAGCGGTCACAAAGGGTTCGGATGGCGTCCATCACATGCTCGACCAGCACGATCGAGAGCCCCTCGCGACGCAGCGACTGGATCAGCCCGATGCCGTCCTGCAGCTCGGACGGGTTCAGCCCTGCGAGCCACTCGTCGAGGAGGAGGAGCTTCGGAGCGAGCGCCAGCGCCCGGGCGAGTTCGAGCCGCTTCTGGTCGATATAGGTGAGTTCGGCGCTGCGCTGATGTCCGCGGCCGCCGAGGCCCACCCGCTGGAGCAGGTGCGAGACCTCGCGGTCCGCCGCCTCGCCCCAGAGCGGATCCGCACGGAAGGCGAGGCCTGCCAGCACGTTCTCGCGCGCGTCGAGCGAGGGGAGCACGCGCACGAGCTGGAAGGTGCGCGCGACGCCGAGCCGCGCGATGCGGTCGGGCGAGAGCCCGGCGACGGGGCGGCCCCGCAACCGGATATCGCCGGCATCGGGCTTCAGCGCGCCGGACAGGAGATTGAGCGCCGTGGTCTTGCCCGAGCCGTTCGGCCCGATGAGGCCGAGGATTTCCGACGAACCTACCGTGAAGCTCAGCCCGTTCACGGCGACCAGCCCGCCGAAACGGCGGACCAGGCCCGAGACTTCGAGCAGGACTGTCATCGCACCGCCTTCTGCGGCAGGAGCCGGACCGCGCGGGGCCATGCGCCCTCAAACCAGCCGGCGATGCCGTTCGGGACCGCGTACACGATCGCCATAAAGACGAGGCCGAGCAGGATCGAGAAGGCGTTCGGGAAGTTGGCGCCGAGCACCTCGAAGAGGAGCGTCAGCGGCACGACGCCGAGCAGCGGCCCCCAGAGCCGCCCTGCGCCGCCGAGCAGCGCCATGATGAGCGCCTGGAACGAGATCACCGGGTTGAAGGCGATCGAAGGGTCGAGATAGGTCCAGCGCGGCGCCATGATCGCGCCGGCGAGGGTCATGAAGGCGGCGCTCACCGCGAAGAGCAGGAGCTTCGCGCCCGTCACGTTGATCCCGCAGTGCCGGGCGACCAGTTCGTCGTCGCCGACCACGCGGAGCGCGAGGCCGAGCCGCGAGCGCCCGATCAGCCAGCCGACGAGGAAGACGAGCGCGGCGAGCCCGAAGAGCTGCCAGAAGATGCCCTCCTGCGTCACGTCCAGGAAGATGTAGCGGCCGACCGAGCGGCTGACATTGACCTCCCACCAGGTGACGAGCTGTCGGATGAGCTCCGACAAGCCAAAGGTGAAGATGACGAAATAGATGCCGGAGAGACGGAGCGTGGAAAGCCCGACCACGAGGGCCATCGCGGCCCCCAGGACAAGGGCGACGGCGAGCAGCACCGGCCAGGGCAGCGCCTCGCCGAGGCCCGCCGCCGCGTAGGAGCCGATGCCGAAGAATGCCGCCGTCGCCAGCGAGACATAGCGCGTCGGGCCGGAGAAGAGCGCCCAGGCGGTTGCGAGCACGAGGTTGTTGAGGATGCCGATCGCGAGGGCGAGGTGGTAGCCCGTGCCGAGGAACGGCACGAGCGCCAGCGCACCCATGGCGGCGACAACGAGCGCGAGCGGCACCCCCTTCATCGCCCGGCCCTTCCGAACAGCCCGGTGGGTTTCACGAGCAGGACCAGGAGGAACAGCCCGAAGGTCGCGGCCAGGGTCAGGCCCGGATCGACCAGCCGGGCGACACTCGTCTCGACGAGCCCGAGGAGGAGGCCGGCGACGAGCGCCCCCATGAGGTTGCCGACGCCGCCCATGATCACCACCACGAGCGCCTTCATGGTGAAGACGACGCCCATGGCAGCGTTGAAGGTGAGGAACATGGAGACGAGGACGCCGCCTGCGGCGCACAGCCCGCCGCCGAGCGCGAAGGCGAAGCCGGCGACCCGCTGCACGTCGATGCCGACGAGCCGGGCCGAAGCGGGATCGACCGCGACCGCCCGGATCGCAGTTCCGGTCCGGGTGCGCATCAGGGCCGCATAGATCCCGACCGCCAGCACGGCCGCGACCGCAAAGGCGAGGAGGCGGTTCGCCGGCACGGTGGAGCCCGCGATCGTCACCGGCACGGACAAGTAGGAGTAGCTGTAATATTGGCCGCCGAAGAGCACGAAGGCGAGGCCCTGGACCACGAACAGGAGGCCGAACGTGGCGAGAATGGAATCGACCTCCAGCGCCTCGCGGGTCTTAGCCCGTCTCACCAGGGGCACGAGCAGGACGCGGTAGATCAGCGAACTTGCCAGGAAGCCCGCCGGCAGGATGAAAACGAGCCCGAACAGCGGGCTCAGGGCCGCCGCGGTCACCAGAAGGTACGACGCGAAGGCCGCCGCCACGAGGACCTCGCCATAGGCTAGGTTCATGATGCGGGCGACGCCGTATTGCAGGGTCAGGCCCGAGGCGACCAGCGCGTACATGCCGCCGAGGATCAGACCTCCGAGGACGATGTCGAGGATGAGCATCTCGCGCCCCCGGGGAGGCGCCCTATTGCTTCCACTCGGGTTTGGGCACCACGACCGGACGCGCGCCTGCCATCGCGGTCGGCGCGACGCCGTAGAATTCGCCGCCCTGCCACTGCCCCACGGCCCAGACCTCCTTCAGGAGGCCGCCTTCGAGCTTTACCCTGCCTATGATCGTATCGAAGGAGCCCGTCTGGATCTCCTTGATCACGGCCGCACGGTCGATCTTGCCGACGCGCTCGATCGCCTGCCCCAGCACCTGGAGGCTGGCATAGGTGATGGGGCTCGCCCAGCGGTCGGGCTCGCGGCCGAGCGCCTCGACATGGCGTTTGAAGTAGTCCTTGAGCGTCGGCGAATCCGCGTTCCAGCCGCCGATGCCGAGGACGCCTTCCGCGTTCTGACCGAAGCGCTGCTTGAAGACCGGAAAGGCGGTGCCGACGCCGACGAAGAAGACCTTCGGGTTGAAGCCCAAGACCTTCGCCGTGTCCGTGATCCCCAGCGTGTCCGGCGGGTAGGAGAACGCCGCGAAGACATCCGGCGAAGCCGCCATCGCGTCCTTGAGGAGCGGCTGCACGTCCTGCGTCCCGGCCGGATAGGACTTGTCGTAGACGAGCTCGAAGCCGGCCTTCTTCAGCGCATCGCGCGCCGCGGTCGAGAGCTCGATTCCGAACTGATCGGAGACGGAGACCATCGCCACCTTCGGGCCGACCTTGCCCTCGCCCCGCAGCTTGGCGAGCAGCTCGACGAAGGACACAGAGATGTCGGACGGCAGGCCGAGCCAGAAGGTCGCGTTCGGCCAGCGTTTGGCGAGTTCGGGCGCGCGGTTGGTGTTGGTCGTCGCGGCCAGGTGCGGGTAGCCGAGCCGGTTCATGATCGGGGCCACGGCGAGGTTCTGGCCCGTGCCCCAGGGCGACAGGATGAAGTCGACCTTGTCCTGTGTGGCGAGCCGTTCGATCGCCTTCACGGCCTCCTCGGAATTGGAGCGGTCGTCATACTCGATGACCTCGATCGGAATGCGCTTGCCGCCGATCATGAGCCCGCCCGCAGCGTTCACCTCCTTCACCCAGAGCTGATAGTTCGGCAGCGTAGTGATGCTGGCACCGCCCGTGAAGGGCCCGGTCTTCGAGATGGCGTAGCCGATCCTGATCTTGTCCTGGGCCGCGGCCGATCCGACGGCGGCGCCGAGTGCGGCTGCGAGCGACGCAACGGTTGCGAGCCGCAATCCGATACCTCTCATGTCGTCCTCCCGGTCCCGTGCTCGCGTCGCTCTTCGGGCGTCTGCGGCAACATCAGAGTAGAACGGGGCCGAAGCGGCGGGACTGGACATAACAGGCGAAAAATTGCACTTTCCCGCGGTGCCGCAGACCGGTTACCCGCCTCCCCGATCGACCGCCTCGAGAAGTCCGGGCGAGGTGTCGCTGCAAGCGGAAGCCATCGAGCCGGCGCTTCTTCCCCGGGAATGGTCTGCCTCTGCGCCCGAGGAGGTCCAGCTCTTCCTGACTTCATCCCGTCGCATGTCGCTGGTCGGCATTGGCGCGCGCATCGAGCTTGCTGCGCCGGGGCTCGCCTGGGTGCCGGGCGGGCCCGGCCGAACCGTGCGCCTTGAGGCCGGCGCGCGCGGCCATCGGCTCGCGGCCTCCATCGATGTCCTGGCCGGGGCGATCAGCGGCATGCCGGGGACGGCGCGGCTAAGGCGGCTGCTGGTGCAGCCCGCCACCGTTCCGGCAGCCCGCATCGAGCCGTTTGCCGAGGAGCTGGGGTCATCCTTCCGCGTCCTCGCGCGCGAGGTGCGGCAGCCGGGCGAGATCGCGCCGGGAATGATCGCTGCCCATCTGGCGCTTCTCTGCCTCCATGTCTGGCGCCTTGCGGATGCGCCCGCAAAGGGTGCGCGCGTGGCTCCAGAGCGCGCCGCCTCGGTCGCCCAGCGTTTCCGGCACCTGCTCGAACTGCATCTTCGGGACGGCTGGAGCGTGAAGCGCTACGCCGACGTGTTGGGTGTCACGGAGGATCGGCTCCACGCGGCTTCCGTCCGCAGCCATGGCAGGCCGCCAGGCACGCTGATCCGGGAACGGCTGCTGGAGGAAGCCTGCAGCCAGCTGGAGACGACGGACGTGCCCGTCGAGCAGATCGCGTTCGCGCTCGGCTTCCGGGACCCGGGCTATTTCAGCCGCTTCTGCCGCAGACATCTGGGCATGCCACCGGGACGCTACCGGCGGGAGCGGCGCGCGCACAAATTGCCCGCTCCAGGGGGCTCGTACGCGGCGTGGCCATGAGTTCTCCGATCCGAGGATAGGAGGGTTTTCAAGCTTCTCTGTCACCTTCTCTGTCACGGGTGGCGGAGGTCCGATCTGCCCGCTCCCGTGGACTCACGCCCGTTACGTTTCTTCATCCGGGCCAGCGACTTGGTGACGGCTCAGGTGCCCTCTGCTAGAGGTCGTTCGGCGCATTGGCCCCGTAGCTCAGCTGGATAGAGCAGCCGCCTTCTAAGCGGCAGGTCGCAGGTTCGAGCCCTGCCGGGGTCGCCACTCAGCCCGGGCGCGGGACGTCCCACCGGGCATTCACGCGGGCGGCCTCCTCCTGCAGGAGGCCGAGGAAGGCCGAGGCTAAGGGCGAGAGGATGCGCCGGGCCGGCTCGATCAGGACGAGGTCGAGCGTCAGGGGCGGGTCCGCGAGCGGATTGATCACATGCATGCCGGGTTCTGGGTCGGCCGCCATCATGATGCCCGGCAGTACCGCGACCCACTCGGAGCGGCCGACGAGGTCGAGCGTGCCGAGCATGGCGTCGAGCTCCAGCAGCCGCTCGATCGCGATCCCGTTCGATGCGAAGTAGGATTCGATGCTGAGCCGCCGCGTATTGGCCCGGCTCGGCACCACCAGGCGCAGCGGCCCGAGCTCGCGGGTCCGGACCGGCTCGCCGTTGCGCCGGCCGGCATGGCGGACGCTCGCGACCAGCACCTCCGGCGTACGGGTGAAGAGCCGGCTCTTCACGCCTGCTATCCCGGCGGTTCCGGGCACGATCGCGAAATCGAGCTCGGCCGCCTGCACGTGCTGCGTGAGGGCGGCGCTGTATCCCTCCACCACGCGGATCGCGGCGTTCGGATGCGCCTCGGTGAAGCGGGCGAGCGCAGGCGCCAGAACGCAGCGCGTCATCGTGGGCATGAGCCCGACCACGAGCTCGCCTTCGAGCCCGCCCACGAAACCCTGCACGGCCTTGGTCGCGGCGTCGTGCGCGCGCAGCACGTCCAGGCAGGCGCGGTAATACGAATCCCCGGCGGGTGTCGGGCACACGCGGCCCTTGTCGCGGCTGAACAGGCTCAGCCGGAAGCGCTCCTCGAGCTTTCGGATATGCTGCGAGACGCCCGACTGGGTGGCGTTCTCGCGCTGGGCGGCCGCCGTGAACGAGCGCTCCTCGTAGGCGGCCACGAAGAGCCTGATATCCTGCAGGCTGCCGGCCATCGTTCCTCCCGCGGTCATCGGAATTCGTAATCGCGCGAAGAACAAACTATCATTTTCTCGACAGGCCGGAACCCGATAGGCGGTGCCTCCATGACGATGCTGTCCCTTCCGCTCGATCGCGAAGCGACGGATCCCCGACTGCTCCGCCAGGCGCTCGGGCGCTTCGCCACGGGCGTGACCGTCATCACCACCAAGACCCCGGACGGGAAATACGAGGGCCTGACCGCGAACTCCTTCTCGGCCGTCTCGCTCGACCCGCCGCTCGTTCTGTGGAGCCTGAGGCTCGCCGCGCCGTCGCTCCCGGGGTTCAAGGCGGCGGGGCATTTCGTGGTGAACGTGCTCTCCACCGCGCAGAGCCTGACCTCGCGCCACTTCGCGACGCCGCGCCACGACAAGTTCGAGGGAGTGCGGTTCTCGGCCGGAATCGCGGGCTGCCCGATGCTCGACGAGAGCCTTGCGATCTTCGAGTGCCGCACGGAAAGCACGATCGAGGGCGGCGACCACATGATCTTCATCGGGCGGGTCGTCCAGGCGCATTACCGCGAGGGCGAGCCGCTCATCTTCGCGGCCGGCAAATACGGCACGCATGCGCCGCTCGACGGCGATTGAGCGGGCCGTCGCAGAAGGACAACGGGGAGCGCGCTTGATCAGGGCTGCGGTGGCCGGACTCGGCTGGTGGGGACAGCACATCGTGCGGCGCATGGCGGATTCGGACGCGATGCGGATCGTATCCGCGGTCGAGACGAACCCGGAGCGCGCCGCCTTCGCGGCTGAGCACGGCATCCGGTTCGCGGCCTCGCTTCCGGAGGTCCTGGCCGATCCGGCGATCGACGCCGTGATCCTCGCCACGCCGCACGCGCTCCATGCGGAACAGGTGCTTGCCGCCGCCGCGGCCGGGAAGCACGTGTTCTGCGAGAAGCCGCTCGCCCTCACCCGTACCGACGCGGAACGCTCCGTCGCGGCCTGCCGGCGCGCGGGCGTGATGCTCGGGATCGGCCACGAGCGGCGCTACGAGGCCGCGGTCGGCGAGCTGCGGCGCCTGGTCCGGGCCGGCGCGCTCGGAACGATCATGCATGCGGAGGCGAATTTCAGCCACAACAAGCTCGCGCAGGTCCCGGAGACGGACTGGCGCGCCTCGCCGGCCGACGCGCCAGCAGCCGGCATGACGGCCATGGGCGTGCATCTCACGGACCTCTATCTCGACCTGTTCGGGCCGATCCGGGAGGTCTTCGCGGCGACGGCGAGCCGGGTCGCGTTCAGCCGGACGGGCGATGTCGTCTCGGTGCTGATGCGCTTCGAATCGGGCGCGACCGGCTACCTGAACGCGATCCTGGTCACGCCGCTCTATATCGGGCTGACGGTCTTCGGTTCGGAGGGCTGGGCCGAGATCCGCAACCACACGCATCCCGACACGCCCGGCCCGGCCACCTTCACCGTGCATTACCGCGACGGCCGCCGCGAGACGCGGGATTACGAATGGCTCGACAGCGTCCGGACGGGTCTGGAGACCTTTGCCCGCGCGATCGCGGCGGGTGCGCCGTACCCGTTCACGGATGCCCAGAAGATCGGGAACGTGGCGGTGCTGGAGGCGATCTGCCGCTCCGCCGCCGAGAACGCGCCGGTGCCGGTCGCTGCCGTTTCCGCCTGACCCGCAGCAGAGGACAGAGATGCCCCGCCTTCCCGATATCGAGCCGGACCGGCTCACGCCCGAGCAGCGCCGGGTCTACGACGCGATCCTGTCCGGCCCCCGCGGCGTGGTGCAGGGCCCGCTCCGGGTCTGGGTGAACAGCCCCGGCCTCGCCGACAAGGCGCAGGCGCTCGGCGCATTCTGCCGCTACGGCACGAGCCTGCCGCAGCGCCTGTCGGAACTCGCTATCATCACGACCGGCGCGCATTGGCAGGCCGGCTTCGAATGGGCCGTGCATGCGCCCATCGCGCAGGAGGCGGGTATCGATATCGAGGCGATCGAGGCGATCCGCACCGGCCGCGAGCCGGACCTCCCCCGCGCCGACGAGCGTGCCGTCTACATGTTCTCGTCCGAGATCCTGAGGACGCGGCGCGTGTCGGACGAGACCTTCAGGTTCGCGCTGGAGACCCTCGGCCAGGTCGGGCTCGTCGATCTCGTCGGCGTGCTCGGCTATTACGGGCTCATTTCCATGACCATCAACGCCTTCGAGGTGCCGCTGCCCGACGGCGTGGCGGACCCGTTTCCCGCCCGGTCCGGGTAGCCCGCCCGCTCCCGGGACCTGTGCCGAAGAGCACCCGCCCCCGTCCGGCATTCCGCCCTGCCTTCTTCGTCGGAAGATGGGCGGATCGGCGTGAGATGCCGACAGGCCTGTGCACGAAGCTCAGGAGGTAAGTTCCCGTTAACCATGGCTGCCGCAGCCTGGAGCGGCCGTCCTAAGGCGGAGGGCCTCGCCTGGCACTCCGCCTGCATGGGCGAAGCAAGAACGAACGGGCGAACACGATGGGGGATCTCCGCACGGCCGGCTCGCGCCGGCTCGCATCCGCCTTGCTGTGTCTCGGGCTCGCTCTGGCCGCGCCCGCGCGGGCGGAGGCTCCGGAGCCGCTGCCGGTCGCGCCGGCGATCGCGCTCGGCGGTGAGGACGACCGCCCGACCACCGCCTGGAAGGAGTTCTGCCATCGCCTCCCGGCGGAATGCGAGGTGAACACGGCCGAGCCCGAGCTCTTGACCCTCACGGCCGAGAGTTGGGCTCTTATCAAGCGCATCAACCTGCAGGTGAACGAGACGATCCAGCAGGTCACGGACCAGAAGCACTGGGGCGTGAACGACCGCTGGGACTATCCCGACGACGGCAAGGGCGATTGCGAGGACATCCAGCTGCTGAAGCGCCGGCTCCTCACCGAGGCGGGTTTGCCGCGCCGCGCCATGCGCATGACGGTGGTGATCGACCGGCGTGATGCCGGCCACGCCGTGCTGACCGTCCGGACCGACAGGGGCGACTTCATTCTCGACAACGAGACGGATCTCGTTCTTCCCTGGAACAAGACCGGGTACGACTTCGTGAAGCGCGAGGGCTCGGACGGGCTCGCCTGGGTGGCGCTCGGCGGCGGGGAGCCGAACCGCATCGTGGTCGCGAGCCGTTCCGTGAGCGGTGCCGGCGGACCCGCCGCGGGCGCGCCGACTGCCCAGCCGATCCGCTGACGGCGGCCCGGGCGCGACGCTGCCGCGGAGCATCGGGATGGGACAGGGCTCGGTCGGCATCGTCGGTCTCGGGATCATGGGCGGAGCTATCGCCCGCAACCTCGTCGAGCGCGGCTGGCGCGTGGTCGGGTTCGACGTCAGTCCCGAGCGGCGGGACGAGGCGCAAGCGCATGGGGTCGCGCTCGCGGCGGACGTCGCGGAGCTCGTGCGGCAGGCGCCCCTGATCCTGACAAGCCTGCCGGGCCCGGAGGCGGCCGCGGCGACTGCGAAGGCCATCGCGGCAGCCGAGGCCGGGCCGCGCGTCGTCGCGGAAGCGAGCACGCTGGCGCTGGAGGATAAGCTCGCTTTCGAGACGGTGATGGCGGCGGCAGGTCATGCCGCGCTCGATTGCCCGCTCTCGGGCACGGGCGCGCAAGCCCGGAGCCGCGATCTCGTCGTCTATGCGAGCGGCGCGAGAGACGCGATCGCGCGGGCCATGCCGGTCTTCGCCGATTTCGCGCGCGAGGCGCATGATCTCGGCCGCTTCGGCAACGGCACCCGCATGAAGCTCGTCGCGAACCTGCTGGTGGCGATCCACAACGTCGCTTCCGCGGAGGCGATGGTGCTCGGCATGAAGGCCGGGCTGGATCCGGACCAGATCGTCAAGCTCGTCTCCGGCGGCGCCGGCACGTCCCGGATCTTCGAGCTCCGCGCGCCCATGATGGCGGCGGACCGCTACGAGCCCGCGACCATGAAGACGGCAATCTGGCAGAAGGACATGGACGTGATCCGCCGTTTCGCGGCCGAGCTCGGCGTGGAGACGCCGCTCTTCTCCGCCTCCGGCCCGATCTACGAAGCCGCGGTCGCGGCGGGGCTCGGGGCCGTCGACACGGCCTGCGTCTGCCGCGTCATCGAGAGCCGCTCGGGGCTCAGGCGCCGCGAGCCCGCCTGATCAGGCGCCGAGGAAATCGAGAAGCGCCGTCTCGGCCATCACGGCCTCGGGCGAACGGTGCCGCTCCGCCCGGAGACGCTCCGCCTCCGAGACGAAGTCCCGCTTCATGTAGGTGCCGAGCCGGCGCGCCTGCTCGACCATGCGCCGTCCCATCTGGAGCCGCTCGGCCTCGAACCGGGCAAGCGCGGCCTCGATGCTGCCTTCGGCCGTCAGCATGTCGGCGAGGCGCATCGCGTCGTCGGCCGCCTTGGCGGTTCCGGCACCGACATGCGGCCGCGCCACGAAGGCGGCGTCACCGATCAGCGCCACGCGGCCGAACGCCATGTGCGGGCTTTCCAGATCGTAGATCGGCTGCAGGAAGGGCTGCTCCGTGAGCCGAATGATCTCGCAGAATTGCGGCGGGAACACTTCCTCGGCATGCGCCCGCATCTCGGCGATCGCGGCCCTTGCGATCAGCGGCGGCGGGATGGACATCTCGTGCCTGTACCCCGTCTCGTCGGTGAGGAGGCGGGGCAGCTCGGTCAGCTCGTCGGCCGGCCGGTACCAGACGAAATTGTAGCGGCGCCGGCCGGCCTGGTCCGCGGAGCCGTCGCCCGCCACCGGGTAGCCCAGGATCTGCTCCTCTGGCGGCAGGCCGAAGGAGAAGAACCCGAACATCTGCCGGTGGAGATCCGGCGGAAAGGCCTCCTCCTCGACGAGGCCGCGCCAGGCGACGTAGCCGGCATAGAGGGGCCGCGTCTGCGGCGCGAAAGTCCGGCGCACGCTGGAACGGAACCCGTCCGCACCGACCAGGAGATCGCCCGTCGCGGCGCCGCCGTCGGCGAAGCGCGCCGTCACGGCCGAGCCGTCCTGCTCTACGCCGACGAGGTCGCGGCCGAGATGGTAGCGCCCGCCCGGGAAGCCCGTGCGCAAGATGTCGAACAGCCGGTTCCATGAGGTCGCGACCTGAGGCCGGAGGGCCTGCGCGATCACGCGGCCCGACCGGTCGAGCGTCTGGCGCCGGCTCACGTCGACGCCGAGATCGCGCGTCAGTCCGAGGCCGAGAGACCGCAACGCGGCGACGACCTGCGGCTGGACCACGATGCCCGCGCCCCGCGCCGCGAGCTCGACGGGCGAGCGCTCGAAGACCTCGACGTCCCAGCCGTCGCGAAGGAGCCGGATCGCGGCGAACAGCCCCCCAACCGAGCCGCCGATCACCAGCGCGCGCCGCCACGATCCCATCCGGCTTTCCCCCTTTTGTTTATCGACCGATAAACTCGGCTCGGCCTGGGATCAAGCCTGCCGGGCGACCGCCTCCTTCACGGTCGCGGGGAAGCCCTGGAGGAAGCTGTCGATCGCCATCTCGATGAAGCGGGGCAGCGGTGTCTGCGGCACGATCCCGTACACGTTCTCCCTGACGCCGTAATAGAAGATGCCGCCGTGGAAGAGCCAGTAGCCGTCGATCTCGGCGGCCGTGATCGGCGCCTGCGCAGGATCGGGAAGGCCGGCCATCATCCTGACCTCCTCGCAGACCCGGCGCAGGACGTGGTCCTCCACGAAGGAGATCCACCACCGGTTGATGTCGAGGCCGCGCAGGCCCGAGAACATGTAGATCCGCATCCATTGCGGCTCGAACACGACCCGGGCGAAGTCCTCGTAGAAGGCGATGAGCCGCTCGCGCAGCGGCATCTCGCGCCGGCCGAGGAGTTCGATCCATTCGCCGCGCCAGCGGCTGAGATAGACCTCCTCGTAGACGGCCCGGATCAGCTCGTCCTTGGACGGGAAGTAGCGGTAGATCAGCGGCTGCGTGACGCCGAGCCGCTCGGCGAGCCCGCGCGTCGCGCCTTCGAAGCCGAATTCGGCGAAATAGGCGACCGCCGCCTCGACGATCTGCTTTCGACGATCGGCGGGCGGGAGCCGGCGGACGGGCTTTCTCGGCGCCGCGACGGCTCCGCTCATGCGGCGGAGCCCTTGCGCCGGCCCGCGATGCAGGTCCTCATGGCCGCACCCTTGACACCCGCCCGCTTGATGATCAAGTGCTAAATAAAGCGTAAAGGGAGGCTGACATGTCGATGGCGATGACACCCGGCTCGGCGGTACCGCGCGGACCCTGGCCGCAATGGCTGAAGGACGACCTGGCTCGGGCCGAGCAGAACGGCTGCGTCGGGACGGAGCTCGTCTCGGAGGACGAGCGCGTGCGCGTCTGGACCATCCGGCTGAAGCCGGGCGAGCGCATCGGCTTCCACAAGCACGTGCTCGACTACTTCTGGACGGCCCTCAATCCCGGCCGCGCCCGCTCCAACCATGCTGACGGCACGACCTACGAGACCGAATACTACGCCGGCGAGACGCAGCACGCGCGTTACGCGGCCGGCGAGTACAAGATCCACGACTTGGAGAATATCGGCGAGACGGACCTCCTCTTCTCGACCGTCGAGTTCAAGGACAGCGCGAACAAGCCCCTGCCGATCCCGGATTCGGTGCGCCTGCAGCCGCAGAAAAGGGCGGCCTGACCGCGACGCCAGCCCGGCGCGCCGCTCTTCGAGGCCGGCCTGGCAACCGAACAGCCTCTCGGCACGGAGCTTGCTGGAGAGGGCGTCGCGCCGCCCCGTCCCGGGTGACGGCGCTCGCTCACCCCGGACGAGGTCTCTCCCGATGCTGAGGCGTAACCTGCTCACCGGCGCCGTCCTGGGCACGGGCGCCGCCGTTGCGATGCCGCATGTGGCCCGCGCCCAGAAGTCATTCAACTGGAAGATGACCAATGCCTACGGGCCGGGCTCGCCGTTCTATGTGACCGGCCCGGGCAGCCCGACCGACTTCTGCGCCATGGTCAAGGCGATGTCCGGCGGGCGCCTGAATATCCAGCACTTTGCGGCGGGCGAGTTGATCCCGGCGTTGGAGGGCTTCGACGCGGTTTCGGCCGGCACTGTCGAGATGAATGCGGCGAACAGCTATTTCTGGGCCGGCAAGGTCCCGGCTGCGCAATTCTTCACCACCGTGCCGTTCGGGCTGAACTTCCAGGGGCAGACCGCCTGGATCATGCATGGCGGCGGGCTAGCCCTGTGGGAGGAGCTCTACGCGCCCTTCAACCTGGTGCCGATGCCGATGGGCAATACCGGCGTGCAGATGACGGGCTGGTTCAGGAAGCCGATCGAGAAGGTCGAGGATTTCCAGGGCCTCAAGATGCGCATCCCGGGCCTCGCGGGGAAGGTCTACGCGCAGCTCGGCGTCGACGTGAAGCTGCTCCCCGGCGGCGAGATATTCCCGGCGCTCGAGCGCGGCGTCATCGACGCGGCCGAGTTCGTCGGCCCGTACCAGGACCGCAGGCTCGGGCTGCAGAAGGCCGCCAAGTATTACTACACGACCGGCTGGCACGAGCCGAACAACGTCACCGAGCTGATCGTCAACAAGGCCGCCTGGGACTCGCTGCCGGAAGACCTGAAGCAGATCGTCCGCACGGCAGCGGCGGCCTGCAACACGATCAGCCATACCTGGTGCGAGGCGACCAATGCCGAGGCGCTGGACGACCTGAAGAAGCAGGGCGTGATCGCCGGACCGCTGCCGCAGCCCGTCATCGAGAGGCTGAGGGCGGTGACCAAGACCGTGCTCGACGACCTCGCCAAGGATGCGAAGATCAGACGCGTCTACGACAGCTTCACGGCTTTCAAGGCGAAGCACGATTCCTGGGCCGGCGTGTCCGAAGCCGTCTTCCAGAGCCAGATCCGCGCCTGATCCATATGCCGGAACGTCTGGAGCGGTGGGCTCGGGGCCTCGACGCGATCGTCGAGGCCTCCGGACGGATCGCGTCGTGGAGCGGGCTGGCCCTGGTCCTCGTCATGGCCGCGAACGTCATCATCCGGTACGTCTTCCGCACCGGCTCGGTCGCCATGCAGGAGCTCGAATGGCACCTGATGGCGCCGCTCTCGCTGCTCTGCATCGCCTACGCGATCAAGCACGAGGGCCATGTCCAGGTCGACATCCTGTACGGGCGCCTGCCGCGCCGCGTGCAGGAGGCGATCGGCCTGTTCTCCGCGCTCGCGGCAGTCGCCCTGTGCCTCCTCCTGGTCTGGCTGTCGCTGCCCTATGTGATGCAGTCCTACCGCGTCGGAGAAGGCTCGCCGGACCCCGGAGGATTGCCGCACCGGTGGATCCTCAAGGCGCTGATCCCGGCAGCTTTCGTCCTCCTCGGCCTCCAGAGCGTCGCCTCGGTGCTGCGTGCGCTCGGCCCGTTCCTGGGCGGCCCGCACCGCGACGTGCCCGCCACGGTCACCATCAATGCCCCTTAACGAGATCCTGGCTCTCGGCTGCATCGCGTCCTTCTTCATTCTGCTCGCGATCGGGGTCCCGGTCGCGCTGACGCTCGCGATATCCGGCTTCGTCTTCGGCTGGCTCGGTTTCGGGTCTCTTCTGTTCAACCTGCTGCCGGCCCGCATCTACGGGGTGACGGCGAACTACACGCTGATCGCCATCCCGCTCTTCGTGTTCATGGGCGTGATGCTCGAGAAGTCGCGCATCGCCGACGAGTTGATGGAGGTGATCGGCCACGTCTCGGGCAACCTGCGCGGCGGGATGGGCATCGGCATCATCCTGGTCGGCGTGCTGATGGGCGCGACCACCGGGATCGTCGGCGCGACCATCGTGACGCTCGGGCTCCTGACCCTGCCGACGCTGCTCCGCCGCGGCTACGACAAGAGCCTCGCCTGCGGCACGATCTGCGCCTCCGGCACCCTCGGTCAGCTCATCCCACCCTCCACCATCATCATCCTGCTTGCCGACATCATGGGTCAGTCGGTCGGCACGCTCTTCGCCGCCGCCGTGCTGCCCGGCCTGCTGCTGTCGGGGATCTTCGTCGTCTGGATGCTGCTGGTCGGAATCATCTGGCCGGCTAAGGTGCCTCCCATCCCGGTGGACGAGCGCAAGGCGCTGCCTCGGCAGGAGCTGCTCCTCAAGGTCTTCAAGGTGGCGCTCCCGCCGATCGCGCTCGTCCTCGCGGTCCTCGGCTCGATCATCGGCGGCATCGCGGCCCCGACCGAGGCGGCCTCGATGGGCGCCGTCGGCTCGATCCTGGTCGCGGCGCTCGCCCGCCGCCTCTCCTGGAGAACGCTCGTGGACGTCGTCCACACGACGGCGCGGGTGGTGGCCGTGATGATGTTCATCCTCATCTGCAGCCAGGTCTTCGCACTCGCCTTTCGCGGCCTGCAGGGCGAGCAGCTCGTGCATGACGTGTTCCAGATGGTGCCGGGGGGCGCCACCGGCGGCCTCGTCTTCATGCTGGCGCTGATCTTCGTTCTCGGCTTCTTCATCGAGTGGATCGAGATCAGCTACATCGTGGTGCCGATGTTCCTGCCGATGATCATCGGGGCGGGTCTCGACCAGGTCTGGGTCGCGACCCTGATCGCGGTCGTCCTGCAGACCTCGTTCCTGACGCCACCCTTCGGCTGGGCGCTGTTCTACCTGCGCGGCGTCGCCCCGCCCGAGGTCACGACGCTCGACATCTACAAGGGGGTGGTTCCCTTCATCTTCCTGCAGCTTTTGGCGCTGGCGATCTGCTTCGCCTATCCGGGCATCGCAACCTGGCTGCCGAAGGCGATCGGCTGGTAGGGAGGGCTGCGGCCCACCCCGCGCAGGCCGCGATCCGATATCCCGGCGCGGCCCCGGACGGCGAAATCCTCGCGGAACCGCTTGACCGCGGCGGGCGCTTATTTAACATCCGCTCAACAAGGGCCTGAGCCCACGGGGGAGGCGACGAGGCGCCAGCGGGCGCCGCCGGGATCCTCCCTACCGAATCGCGGCCGGACAACCCGGCGCAAGGGAAGGAATGCATGGGGATCCAGGTCGGCAAGGCGGCCATCTACGAGGCTGCCGAGAAGCTGAAGAACTGGGGCCGCTGGGGCGCCGAGGATCGCATCGGCACGCTCAATCACGTCACGCCCGAGATGGTCCGCGAGGCGGCGAAGCTCGTCCGCACCGGCCAAGTCTTCGCGATGGGTATCCCGCTCGACAACAAGGGGCCGCAGAGCGGGCTCTTCGGCGGACGCTGGAATCCCATCCACACGATGCTCGCCACCGGTACGGACGCGATCGCCGGCCGGTTCGACCACACGAACAAGCTGCGCTATGCAGACGACGCCCTGAACATGCCGGTCCAGGCGGCGACGCACTGGGACTCGCTCGGGCACATCTTCCTGGACGACAAGATGTATAACGGCCTCGATGCGCGGCTCGTCGACGGCGGCGGCGTGCAGGAGCTCGGCATCGAGCATACGCGCGCCAAGATGGTGGGCCGCGGCGTGCTGCTCGACGTCGCCCGCTACAAGGGCGTGGACTGGCTCGATGACGGCTACGGCATCTCCAATGACGAGCTCGACGCGACCGCCAGGGCGCAGGGCGTCGAGGTGCGCAAGGGCGACTTCGTCATCATTCGGACCGGCCAGATGGAGCGTTGCCTGCACGAGGGCAAATGGGGCGATTATGCCGGCGGCGATGCCCCCGGCGTGAAGTTCGAGAACTGCTACTGGTCGTACGCCAGGGAAATCGCGGCGATCTGCTCCGACACCTGGGGCGTGGAGGTGCGCCCGAACGAGACGACGGAGGTGCAGCAGCCCTGGCACTGGGTCGTCATCCCGGCGATCGGCCTCACGATGGGCGAGATGTTCTACGTGAAGGAGCTCGCCGAGGCCTGCGCCGCGGACGGCGTCTACGAGTTTTTCTTCACGGGGCCGCCGCTCGTGATCTCCGGCGGCACCGGCTCGCCGATCAACCCGCTGGCGATCAGATGAAGGCCCCGGCCTTCGATTATCTCGCTCCCACCAGCCTCGCCGGAGCGCTGGCGGCGCTGGCGGAGCATGGCGAGGCCGCGAAGCTGATCGCGGGCGGGCAGAGCCTCGTTCCGGCCCTCAACCTGCGGCTCCTCGCGCCCGGAATTCTGATCGACCTGAACGGCATCGGGGAGCTGAAGGGCGTCTCGGTCCAGAACGGGCACCTGCGGCTCGGCGCGATGACGCGCCATGTCGAGCTCGAACGCTCGCCCGTGATCCGCCAGCATGCTCCCCTCCTCGCGGAGGCGATCCGCCATGTCGCGCATCCGGCGGTCCGGACGCGGGGTACGATCGGCGGCAATCTCTGCCATGCGGATCCCGCCTCGGAACTACCCGCCTGCATGGTGGCACTCGGGGCCTGGTTCACCCTGGCAGGACCGGACGGCGAACGCCGCGTGCCGGCGAATGCGTTCTTCAAGGGCGTATACGAGACAGATCTCGGTCCCGACGAGATCCTGACGGCAATCGAGGTCCCACAGGCAGGTACCAACCGACGACACGCGTTTCTCGAGCTGGCGCGGCGCTCAGGCGATTACGCACTGGTGGGCATCAGCTGCACGGCGGAGATGGACGGAGACATCATGGCCCGCCTTCGCCCCGTCTTCTTCGCGGCCGGGCCGCACCCGATGGTGGCGGACCATGCCGCCTCTGTTCTGAACGGGCGCAAGCCGACGGCGGCGCTCGTCCAGGCCGCGGCCGCCGCTCTCGCCGACGATCTTTCGCCGGAAGGCGACCTGCAGATCAGTGCGCACACCCGCATTCACCTGGCTCGCGTCATCTTCCGCCGGGCCGTCGCTCGGCTCGTGCCCGAGGCGGGGCTCGATGGCCCGCAGGAGGTGGCAGCGTGACCCCGCGCCCTCTGTCCTTCATGGTCAACGGCGAGACCGTCCGGCTTCTCGTCGACCCGCGCCGGCATCTCGGCGACGTCCTGCGCGAGGATCTGGGCCTCACGGGCACGCATCTCGGCTGCGAGCACGGTGTCTGCGGCGCCTGCACGATCCGACTCGACGGCGAGATCGTCCGCTCCTGCCTGACCCTTGCCGTGCAATGCGAGGGCGCGCGCGTCGAGACGATCGAGGGCCTCTCCGATTCAGGCGAGGTGGCCGACCTGCAGGAGGCGTTCCGCAACCGCAACGCTCTGCAATGCGGCTACTGCACTCCGGGCATGATCGTGACGGCGCAGGACCTGCTGCTCCGCCATCCCGAACCCACCCGCGAGGAGATCCGCGAGCACCTGTCTGGCAATTACTGCCGCTGCACCGGCTACCACGCGATCGTGGACGCGGTCGCGGCGACCGCGGCGGGCCGGACCGCCAAGGGGAGCGCCGCGGCGTGAGCGCGAAACTCGACACCACGGGCCCGACCGGCCTCTCCGAGCTCGACCGGCCGAACTCCTATATCGGCCGTTCCGTCCCGCGCCCGAACCTCACCCGGCTCACGCAGGGCAGAGGCCAATATGTCAGCGACGTGGTGCTGCCCCGCATGGGCCATGTCGCCTTCGTGCGATCGCCGCACGCCCATGCGCGGATCGTGTCGATCGAGACGGCGGCAGCCAAAGCCGCGCCCGGCGTGATCGCGGTGGTCACGGGCCGCGAGCTCGCGGGCGTCTGCACGCCCTGGATCGGCGTCCTCACACACCTGAAGGGGCTGAAGTCGGCGCCGCAGCATCCAATCGCGATCGAGAAGGCCTCCTGGCAGGGCGAGGCCGTCGCGGCCGTCGTGGCCCAGACGCGCGCCCAGGCCGAGGATGCGGCCGAGCTCGTCGCCGTGGACTACGAGGAGCTGCCGGTCGTCACCGACATGGAGACGGCGCTCGATCCCGGGACGCCCGTGATCCATCCGGAGCTCGGCGACAATCTCGCCTGGGAGCGCCTGCACGTCGCCGGCGATCCCGACGCCGCCTTCGCGTCCGCCGACCACGTGATCGAGGCGACCTTCGGGTTCGGCCGGCATACGGGGGTCACGCTCGAGCCGCGCGCCGTGGTCGCCGACTACAATGCCGGCGATGGCCGCCTGACCGTGTACCAGGCGACCCAGGCGCCGCACATGATCCAGAACATCCTGGCGAAGCACCTGGACCTTCCCGAGAGCCAGGTGCGGGTCCTGTGCAAGGATGTCGGCGGCTCCTTCGGCATCAAGGTCCATGTCTATGCCGACGAGGTCGCGACGGCCGCGCTGTCCAAGCTCCTGCGCCGGCCGGTGAAGTTCGTGGCCGACCGGATCGAGAGTTTCGTCACCGACATCCACGCCCGCGACCACCGCGTGAAGGGCCGGATCGGCGTCATGAACGACGGCACGATCACGGCCTTCGAGATCGACGACTTGACCGGCATCGGCCCGTATTCGATGTATCCGCGCACGAGCGCCATCGAGGCGAACCAGGTCGTGAACTTCACGGGCGGGCAATATACCTGCCCGAACTACCGCGCGCTCGCCCGGGTCGTATTCCAGAACAAGAACGTCACTTGCCAGTACCGGGCCGTCGGGCACCCGATCGCCTGCTCGGTCACCGAAGGGCTCGTCGATCTCGCGGCGCGGCGGATCGGCATGGACCCCGTCGAGATCCGCCGGAAGAACGTGATCCCGGACGACGCCTATCCCTGCCAATCCTCGGCCGGCATGAAGTTCGAGCGCCTGTCGCACCAGGCCGCGCTCGAAAAGCTCCTCGACATGATGGATCTCGAGGCGCTGCGGGCCGACCAGGCGGAGGCGAGGAGGCGGGGCATCCATCGCGGCATCGGGATCGCGAGCTTCATCGAGGTGACGAACCCGTCGGCCGCCTTCTACGGCGTCGGCGGCGCGAGGATATCCTCGCAGGACGGCGTCACGGTCCGCATGGACGCCCAGGGCTCGATCCATGTCGCATCGAGCGTCACGGAGCAGGGACAGGGCGCCGAGGCCGTGACCGCTCAGGTCGTGGCGACGGCCTTCGGGGTGCCGATCGAGCGCGTCCGGGTGGTCACGGGCGATACGGACAACACGCCCTATGGCGGCGGCACCTGGGCTTCGCGCGCAGCCGGCATCGGCGGCGAGGCCGCCTGGCAGGCCGGCAAGGTCCTGCGCGGAAACGTGCTCTCGGTCGCGGGTGCAATCCTGCAGGCGCAGGCGGAAAACCTAGATATCCGCGACGGCCTCGTCGTCGACGCCGAAACCGGGCGCGAGCGCATGCCGCTCGATGAGGTGGCTCGCATCGCGTATTTCCGGCCGGACACGCTGCCGCCGGGCGTCCAGCCGGAATTCGTCGCCACCCGGCACTACGTGCCCAAGCGATATCCCTTCGCCTTCACCAACGGCATCCAGGGGTCCTATGTCGAGGTCGATGCGGAGACGGGCTTCATCAAGCTCCTGAAGCATTGGTGCGTGGAGGATTGCGGCACCATCCTCAACCCGCAGCTCGTGGACGAGCAGGTGCGCGGCGGCATCGTGCAGGGGCTCGGGCCCGCCCTCTACGAGCACTGCCTGTATGACGAGCACGGCCAGCTCCTGAACGGCAACATGGCCGACTACCTCGTGCCGATGGCCTTCGAGATGCCGGATATCGAGGTCGGGCATGTCTCGACGCCCACCGGCGAGTCGGAGCTCGGCGCCAAGGGGGCAGGCGAGGCAGGGACCGCCGGCGCCGCGGCTGCCGTGATGAACGCCGTCAACGACGCGCTCGCCCCCTTCGGGGTGGTCCTCACCTCCATCCCGATGACGCCAGAGCGAGTGCTCAGGGCGCTCGGGCGGGTCTGACCGCATCAGAAAGCCTGATGGCGGCGAGCAGGGATTATTGTTTCACTTGCCGCGGCAGGCGCCGGTAAGCCCAGCCGAGGCCGGACAAGGCTACGGCCCCTCGCCGGGCCGCAGGGGGCGGGACAGGGAGGAACGGATGACGACAGACGATTTCGGCAATGCCGGGTTCAGCCGCCGGCGTGCTCTCGCCACCGGCGCGGCCGGCCTCGCTCTCGCGGCCTCGTCCTTCCGCATCAACATCCTCAAGGCCCAGGAAGGCCCGATCAGGATCGGCTTCCCCTGCCCGCTGACCGGGCCCTACGGCGCGGAAGCGCAGAACCAGGTCATGGCGGCGCAGCTTGCCGTGCAGGAATTCAACGATGCCGGCGGGCTGAACGGCCGCAAGGCCGAGCTGCTGCCGCGCGACGACAAGCTGAACCCGGGCGAGGCCGCGACCCGTACCCTCGAGCTCATCGAGAACGACAAGGTGAACTTCATCGTCGGCAGCCTGTCGGCCTCGGTCCAGCTCGCGATCAACAACATCACCAAGGAGCGGAAGGTCATCTTCAACTCCATCAGCCAGTCGGACGCCATCAACGAGGCGAGCGACTTCAGCCGCTACACCTTCCACGAGGCGATGAACCCGCACATGACGGCGGGCGCGGTCGGCCGTTACGCCTTCAGCAAGCTCGGCAAGAAGGTCGTCTATCTGCTGGCCGACTACGCCTACGGCTACGAGATGGCCCGGGGCTTCCAGCGGGCCGGCAAGGACTTGGGCGCCGAGACGCTCGCCGAGATCAAGCACCCGCTCGGCACCACGGACTTCTCGACGCTGCTGCCGCGCATCCAGGCGATGCGGCCCGACATCCTGTGCATCATCAATTTCGGCCGCGACCAGCAGATCTCGGTCAAGCAGGCGACCGATTTCGGGCTGAAGCGCAACACCAAGATCATCGTGCCCGTCATGCTCTACACCGCGCGCGTCGCGGGCGGCGCGCAGGCCTTCGACGGAGTGGTCGGCGGTACGTCCTACTACTGGGGTCTCGAAGACAAGGTCGCTTCGGCCAAGAAGTTCAACGACGCCTTCCGCAAGATGCACAGGGGTGCGATCCCGACCGATTACGGCGCCATGGGCTATGGCGGCGTCCGCACCCTGCTCGAGGCCGCCAAGATGGCCGGCACGACCGACACCGAGAAGGTCGTCGACGCGATGGAGGCGCTCAAGTACGACTACTACAAGGGGCCGCAATACTACCGGAAATGCGACCACCAGTCGGTGCAGTCGGTCTTCATCCTCCAGTCGAAGTCGAAGGACATGAAGACGCCGGAGGACGTGTTCGACATCGTCCATACGGAGGAGCCGAGCGAGTCCGTGCTGCGCTCTTGCGCCGAGCTCGGCCACAAGGCGTGACACGCTCCGCCTTCATCCCTCCCCCTTGGGGGGAGGGTCGAGCCGGAGCGAAGCGGAGGTCCGGGGTGGGGGTCGTTCCCCTTCATGCCCCGGCGATGTTCCACCCTGCACCACCCCCACCCGGCTCGCGCCTTCAGCGCGAGTCCGCCCTCCCCACAAGGGGGAGGGGAGAACGCCCATGCTAGCCGGCCTCACGCCCGATCTGATCGCGCTCCAGCTCTTCACAGGCCTCGCGCTCGGGGCGGTCTACGTCCTCCTGTCCATCGGACTGTCGCTGATCTTCGGCATGCTGACCGTCGTGAACTTCGCCCACGGCGCGTTCTACATGATCGGCGCCTATATCGGCCTCTACGCGCTCTCCATCGGAGCGAACTTCTGGGTGGCGCTGCTCGTCGTGCCGGTCGCGGTCGGGCTCGTGGGGCTCGCCGTCGAGCGCGTGCTGATCAGGCCGCTCTACGGCCGCGGCATCGACTACCCGCTGCTTCTCACGTTCGGCCTCGGCTACGTGATGATCGAGGTGGTACGCATCATCTTCGGCCGCACCGGATACCCGTTCGACACGCCGGAGCTGCTGCAGGGCGCGGTCGACATCTGGGTCGGCTACTTTCCCCTCTACCGGCTGTTCATCATCGCGGCGACGGCCGTCGTGCTGGCCGGGCTCTATCTGTTCCTGGAGAAGACGAGCTTCGGCCTCATCATCCGGGCCGGCGCGCGCGATCCGCAGATCGTGCGCATCCTCGGCGTCGACGTGTCGAAGGTCTGGCTCATCGTGTTCGGCATCGGCACCGGCATCGCCGGCCTCGCGGGCCTGCTCGCCGCGCCGCTCCAGGGCGTCGCGCCCGAGATGGGGGCGACGATCCTGGCGGAGGCCTTCGTCGTGACGGTGGTCGGCGGCATGGGGTCGCTGCTCGGCGCGGTGCTGGCCGGGCTGCTCGTCGGCGTGGTGGTCAGCATGACATCGCTCTTCGCGCCCGAGATGGCGAAGGTATCGATCTTCGCCCTGATGGCCGTGGTCCTGCTCGTCCGTCCGCAGGGCTTCTTCGGCCGCGCCGGGCTGATGAGCTGAACCGATGTCGGCCGAATTCGCCACCTCCCGCATGGAGACGGCGCCCGCCTCGACCGGCGCGCGGCTCCTCGACCTCGCCGAGCGCCACCGCGTGCTGCTCGCCGGGATCTTCCTCCTCGTCTTCCCGCTCGTGCTGCCGTTCCATGCGCTCGCGATCGTGATCCTGACCTACGGGCTCTACGCGCTCGGCTTCAACCTGCTGTTCGGCTATCTTGGTCTGTTGTCCTTCGGGCATGCGGCGCTGTTCGGCGGTGGCGCCTATCTCTGCGGCATATCGCTGGTCCATTTCGGCGCGCCCTGGTGGCTCGGCATCCTGGCGGGCACGCTGGGCGGCGTGCTGATTGCCACCCTCATCGGATCGCTCGCGATCCGCACCCGCGGCATCTATTTCGCCATGGTGACGCTCGCGCTCGCGCAATGCGTCTACTACCTCTTCTACCAGGCAGTGGACTGGACGGGCGGCGAGAACGGCCTGCGGCTGCCCTCCGTGACGGCCATCAGCCCGTTCGGCATCCCGCTGAACTTCGTCGACCCGCTCACGCGCTACTACGTGGTCGCCGCCTTCGTCTTCGCGAGCCTGTTCTTCCTGTCGCGCATCCTCGCTTCGCCCTTCGGGGCGGTGATCGAGGGCATTCGCGAGAACGAGGCGCGCGCACGCGCCTGCGGCTACGACGTGACCCGGACGCGGCTCGTCGCCTTCGTGCTCTCGGGCGCCTTCTGCGGCCTCGCCGGCGCGCTCCAGGCGCTGCATCTGGCGATCGTGCCGGTGGAGATGCTGGCGATCGAGACTTCCGGCCTCGCCGTGATGATGTGCCTGCTCGGCGGCATGGGCACGTTCTTCGGCCCCTTCGTGGGCGCGGCCGTGTTCCTGATCCTGGAGAACCTCGTCTCGGTCTACACCGTCCACTGGCAGCTCGTGGTGGGCGTGGTGTTCATCGTCTGCGTGCTGTTCTTCCCGCGCGGCATCTGGGGGTCGATCCTGCACTGGAGCCGCCGATGAGCGCGCCTTCCTCCGACGTCATCCTGCGCACCGAGCGGGTCGGCCGCTCCTTCGGCAAGTTCGTGGCGCTCAAGGATGTCTCGGCCGAGTTCCGCCGCGGCGCGCTGACCTCGATCATCGGCCCGAACGGAGCCGGCAAGAGCACCTATTTCAACCTGCTCTCCGGCTCGCTCGCGCCCTCCACCGGCAAGGTCACCTTCGAGGGGAAGGACGTCACGGGCCTGCCGCAGCACCGCTTCGCGCATCTCGGCATCGCCAAGTCCTTCCAGATCACCAACGTGTTCCCGCAGCTCACCGTGCGCGAGAACGTCCGCATCGCCGCCCAGGCGCTGAAGACGCGGTTCGACATCTGGCGGCCGCGCGCCGCCATGACCGAGTTCATCGAGACGGCGGACGAGCTCCTGAGGACCGTAGGCCTCTGGCACCGCCGCGGCGAGCTCGCCTCCGCGCTTGCGCATGGCGAGCAGCGCGCGCTCGAGATCGGCATGGCGCTCGCGTCCAGGCCGCGCCTGCTTCTCCTCGACGAGCCGACGGCCGGCATGAGCCCGGAGGAGACGCGCACCATGATGGATCTGATCGTGCGGCTTGCCTCCGAACGCACGGTGATCCTGGTCGAGCACAAGATGAAGCTCGTCATGGGCATCTGCGACAGGCTGCTCGTGCTCCATCACGGCGAGCTGCTCGCGGAGGGCACACCGGACGAGATCCGGCGGAACGAGACCGTGAAGCGCGTCTATCTCGGCCAGCGGGAGCACTGAGCATGATCCCGCAAAACGGGCACCGGCTGGCGGACAAGATCATGCTCGCGGGAAAAGGCGAGTTCTGAGCCATGTTGCGGGTCGAGGGGCTGAACGCCTGGTACGGGCCGAGCCATGTGCTCCAGGGGATCGATCTCGAGATCCGCCGGGGCGAGATCGTCTGCCTGATCGGCCGCAACGGCGCCGGCAAGACGACGACGCTGAAATCGATCATGGGCCTTCTGCCCAAGACGACGGGCAGCATCGTCTTCGAGGGCCAGGAGATGCGAGGGCGCCCGGCCCATATCCGCTACGGGGCCGGACTCGCCTATGTGCCGGAGGAGCGCCGCATCGTCCCGGGCCTTACGGTGCGGGAGAACCTGAGCCTCGGTCTCGTCGCCTCGCCGCTGAAGAGCCGCGAATCCGAGCTGATCGAGCGGACCAAGCGCATCTTCCCGCGCCTCGCGGAACGGCTGGAGCAGACCGCCGTCACCATGTCGGGCGGCGAGCAGCAGATGCTCGCGATCGCGCGCGCCATGATCTCCGAGCCGAAGCTCATCATGATGGACGAGCCCTCGGAAGGGATCATGCCGGTCCTGGTCGACGAGATGTTCGAGCTCTTCAAGGCCATGAAGGCGGAGGGCCAGACGATCCTGCTCGTCGAGCAGAATGTCGAGCTCGCCCTCGGCATCGCCGACCGCGCCTATGTCGTCGATCAGGGCGTCATCGTACACGAGGCGACGGGCGCGGCGCTTCTTGCGGACGCCGAGATCCAGGAACGCTATTGTTCGGTTTGAAACTCCGTCATTCCGGGCGCGCTGCAGTGCTCCGCGGTGCAGCGCAGACCCGGAACCCACCCGGCACGCGAGACGTGGGTTCCGGGTTCGATGCTCCGCACGCCCCGGAATGACGGCCGAGTGATTTAGGAGCCAGCCATGCCACAGGTGCTGAAGCGCGGCCGCAGCGCCGACGAGAAGGCGGAGGACGACGCCAAGACCCGCGCCGTCGTCGAAGGCATCCTGGCCGATATCGGAGCGCGCGGCGATGCGGCCGTGCGCGAGATGTCGAGGAAGTTCGACGGCTGGGACCGGGACGACTACCGGCTCACAGATGCCGAGATCCGCGACTGCCTGAGCCAGCTCTCGGCGCGCGACATCGAGGACATCAAGTTCGCCCAGGCGCAGGTGAAGAACTTCGCCGAGCACCAGCGCGCGGCCCTGAAGGACATCGAGGTCGAGACGCTGCCCGGCATCGTGCTCGGCCACAAGAACATCCCGGTGAACTCGGTCGGCTGCTACGTGCCTGGCGGCAAGTATCCGCTCCTCGCCTCCGCGCATATGTCGGTCGTCACCGCGAAGGTCGCGGGCGTGCCCTCCATCGTGACCTGCGCCCCGCCCTTCCAGGGCAGGCCCGCCCCGGCCATCGTCGCCGCGCAGCACCTTGCGGGGGCCGACGTGATCTACTGCCTCGGCGGCGTCCAGGCCGTGGGCGCCATGGCGCTCGGCACGGAGACGATCCAGCCCGTCGACATGCTGGTCGGGCCGGGCAACGCCTATGTGGCGGAGGCCAAGCGCCAGCTCTTCGGCCGGGTCGGCATCGACCTCTTCGCGGGCCCGACCGAGACGCTCGTCATCGCCGACGACAGCGTCGATGCGGAGCTCTGCGCGACCGACCTCCTGGGCCAGGCCGAGCACGGGCCGAACTCGCCCGCGATCCTCCTCACCACCTCGGAGAAGCTCGCGCGGGAGACGATGGAGGAGGTCGAGCGCCTGCTCCAGATCCTGCCGACCGGCGCGGTCGCGCGGCAGGCCTGGGAGGATTACGGCGAGGTGATCCTCTGTGCGGACGACGACGAGATGGTCGCCGAGGCCGACCGCATCGCATCCGAGCACGTCCAGGTGATGACGCGCGACCCGGACTATTTCCTGGAGAGGATGACGAATTACGGTGCGCTCTTCCTCGGGCCGCGCACCAACGTGGCCTACGGCGACAAGGTCATCGGCACCAACCACACGCTGCCGACCAGGAAGGCGGCGCGCTACACGGGCGGGCTCTGGGTCGGCAAGTTCCTCAAGACCGTGACCTATCAGAAGGTCCTGACGGACGAGGCCTCGGCCATGATCGGGGAGTACTGCTCGCGCCTCTGCATGCTCGAGGGCTTCGCAGGCCACGCGGAGCAGGCGAATATCCGGGTGCGCCGCTATGGCGGCCGCAACATCCCCTACGCGACCGCGGCCGAATGAACGCTGTCTTGGCTGCCCCGGTCCTCCCGTCCTTCCGCCTGGACGGACGGCGCGCGCTGGTGACCGGCGCAGGACGCGGCATCGGGCTCGCGGCCGCACAGGCGCTGGCCGAAGCCGGCGCGGAGGTCACCCTCGCGGCCCGCTCCGCCGGGGAGATCGGAGCGGCGGCGGCCGAGATCCGGACCCGAGGGGGGCGGGCCGAGACGCTGGCGGTCGACGTGACGGACCTCGCCGCCTTCGCGGCCGCGGTCGCGCGGGCCGAGCCCTTCGACATCTTCGTCAACAATGCCGGGACCAACCGCCCGAAGCCCTTCGCGGAGGTCTCGGTCGAGGATTACGACGCCGTGATGGACCTGAACGTCCGGGCCGCCTTCTTCGCCGCGCAGGCGGTGGTCAGGCGGATGCTGGAGGCAGGCCGCGCCGGCTCGATCATCAACATGTCCTCGCAGATGGGCCATGTCGGGAGCGCGCGCCGCACGATCTACTGCGCGTCCAAGCACGCGCTGGAGGGCCTCACGAAGGCCATGGCGGTCGAGCTCGGGCCGCACGGCATCCGCGTCAACACGCTCTGCCCCACCTTCGTCGAGACGCCGATGACGAAGCCCTTCTTCGAGGACGAGGCGTTCCGGGAAAGCGTCCTCTCCAAGATCAAGCTCGGGCGCCTCGGACAGGTGCAGGACCTCACCGGCGCGATCCTGTTCCTGGCCTCGGATGCCTCGGCCCTGATGACGGGCTCGGCCCTCCTCGTCGACGGCGGCTGGACCGCGGAATGAGCGCCGTCCGGCCCATCAGGAAACCGGATCGGGCAGACCAGTTCTTATCATTTCACCGCGCGAGCTCCGGGCCGTAGAGCGGCTGCGACCCGTTCGTTTTTCGAGGCGCCGCATGAAGCTCGGCTTCTTCACCATGCCGATCCACCCGCTGGGCAAGGACTGGCGGCAATGCTTGCGCGAGGATCAGGAGGCCTTCATCCTGGCCGACGAGCTCGGCTTCGCGGAAGGCTATTGCGGCGAGCACGCTACCGATCAGGCGGAGAACATCACCTCCTGCATGCTGTTTCTGGCGACGCTCATCGATCGGACCAGGACGATGAAGCTCGGCACCGGCACCGTGAACCTGCCGAACTCGCATCCGGCTGCGGTCGCATCCAACATCGCCATGCTCGACCACATGCTGGACGGCCGCTTCATCTTCGGCATCAGCCCGGGCGGTCTGATCTCGGACGCGGAGGTCTTCGGGAACCTGGACCAGGACCGGGCAGCCATGTTCCTGGAATGCATCAACACGATCCTGGAGATCTGGTCGCGCGAAGCGCCCTACAAGATCGAAGGCAAGTTCTGGAAGATCACGACAGAGCGCACGCTCCTCGCCGATATCGGGCAGGGTATCCTGCCCAAGCCGCTGCAGCGGCCGCATCCGCCGATCGTCGTCACGGCGGTCGCGCCCTTCTCGAAAGGCGTTACGGAGGCGGCGGCGCGCGGCTGGGACCCGATCTCGGCGAATTTCCTGATGCCGCCCTGGGTGAAGAGCCATTGGCCAAAATATGTCGAGGGCTGCGAGCGGGCGGGACGCGAGACCGACCTCGGCAAGTGGCGCGTGGCCCGCAGCGTCTTCGTGGCCGACGACCTCGCGACCGCCCGGGACTACGCCACGAACCCGAACAGCCCCTATCGCTTCTACTACAGCCAGATGCTCACGAAGATGAAGCGCGCCGGCCGGCTCGAGCTCTTCAAGACCAGCCGCGACATGCCGGACGATGAGGTGACGCTCGATTTCGTCTGCGACAAGCTCGTGACCTGGGGCACGCCGGACAAGGTCGCGGACGAGCTGCTCGCCTTCCGCGAGGAGGTCGGCCAGTTCGGCACCCTGCTCTATGCCGGCCATGACTGGGCGGACCGCGAGCTCGCGCGCCGCTCGATGGTGCTGCTCGCCGAGAAGGTGCTGCCGCAAGTGAACGCCGCTTCCCCGCCCCGGGCGGAGGCCGCTGAGTAATGCGCCGCCAAGCCGCGTTGCGGTGGCTCGAGCGGCGCGGCTTGCGGCCGTACAAGGCCTCCGAGGTCGGGTCGCGGGAGGACGCCAGCCAGGGGCGAATTCGTAGGGGCAGGCAGAGTGAGCGCTCAGCTCATCCCGGTCCCGGTCTCACGCTGGAAGAAGAGGAGATCGAGGGCCGGAGCATCGCCCAGGAGCCCGGTCAGCAGGCAATGCACCTGCCCGCGGTGATGCGTCTGATGGTTGAAGAAGTGGGCGAGCGCGGGCCCGAGCGGCTGGACCACCTCCTCGGGCGACGAGACGCGCCGGTAGCGGATGATTCCGACGAGATCGGCCTCGCCCAGACCCGCCGCATAGCTCTCGATGCGGCGGTCCTCCGCCTCCCGTGCCGCGCGCAGGTCGGGCAGTCGGTCGAACAGGATCGCATCGAGACGGTCGGCGACCTCGCCCTCGCCCGTGAAGCGGCGCATCCATATCCGGTCTGTGACCAGCAGGTGGTTCAGGGTGCCATGAACCGATTTGAAGAAGGCGCCGCGATCGGCCCGGTACTGCTCGTCCGGGAGCCGCGCCGCGGCATCATACAGGCGGCGATTCGCCCAAGAGTTGTAGGCCGCGAACATGCGGACATGCGGAAGCATCTCCATCGCTCATGCCGCCTTCTTCCCAGCCCCCTGGCCGTAGAAGGACCGGCCTGATTCCGCCATCTCGAGCAGAAGCTTGTTCGGCTGGAACCGGGCGCCATGTCTCGCCTGGAGGCTGCGCGCGAGCTCCACGAAGGCCTTCGCGCCCATCCCGTCGATATAGGAGAGCGCTCCGCCGGTGAACGGCGCGAAGCCGAAGCCGAGAATGGAGCCGACATCCGCCTCGCGCGGATCGGTCACGACGCCCTCCTCGACGGTGCGGGCCGCCTCGAGCGCCTGGACGACGAGGAACCGCTGCCTCAGCTCGGCGACGCTGACCGCATCGGGATCGAGCTTCGTCGGCTGGAGTTCGGCAAGGCCCGGCCATAGCTTCTTCTGGCCCTGGCCTTTCGGCGGATAGTCGTAGAAGCCCTTCGCGTTCTTCCGCCCGAGCCGTCCCTCGCGCTCGACCAGCGCGGTCAGGACGGCCTCCTGCGCCGGACTGACCGCCGCCTCCCCGACCTGCGCCTTCGTGGCCTTGACGATCCGGAGCGCGAGATCGAGGCCGACCTCGTCGTTCAGCGAGAGCGGCCCGACCGGCATGCCGGCGATGCGGGCCACGTTCTCGATCATGGCCGCCGGCACCCCTTCGGCCAGCATCAGGTGGCCCTCCAGGATGTAGGCGCCGACGCAGCGGTTGGCGAAGAAGCCGCGGGAATCGTTCACGACGATCGGCGTCTTCCTGATGGCGCGCACATAGTCGAGCGCGGTCGCGAGCGCCGCCTCTCCGGTCTCGCGGCCGGTGATGATCTCGACGAGCATCATCTTCTCGACCGGCGAGAAGAAATGGATGCCGATGAACTGCCCCGGCCGAGATGCCGATCTGGCCAGGCCTGAGATCGGCAGCGTGGAGGTGTTGGATGCGAAGATGCAGTCGGGACGGATCACCGCCTCGACCTGGCGGATCACCTCGTCCTTGACCTTCGGGTCCTCGAAGACGGCCTCGATGACCAGGTCGCATTCGGCGAGTGCCGCGTAGTCCGCCGTAGCCGTGATCCGCTCGAGCAGCGCGTCACGATCGGCCGACTTCGCCCGGCCCTTGTTGATCTGATCGGTGACGAGCTTGTGCGAATAGGCCTTTCCCTTGTCGGCAGCCTCCTGGTCGCGGTCGACGAGCACGACCTTCATGCCCGCGCTCGCGGTCACATAGGCGATGCCCGCCCCCATGAACCCGGCGCCGACGACGCCGACGCTGCGCAGGTCCGATCTCGGCACGCCTGCGGGACGGCGTGCGCCCTTTTCGAGCTCGCTCTTCGACAGGAACAGCGTGCGGATCATCGCGGCCGCCTCCCGCGATCTCAGGATGTTCGCGAAGTAGCGGCTCTCGACCTTGAGCGCGAGGTCCATCGGAAGCTGCAGGCCCTCGTAGACCGACTGCAGGATGGCTTTCGCGGCCGGGTAGTTGTCGTGCGTTTCGCGCCGATAGATGGCGTTGGCAGGAGGCCAGATCATCATCCCGGCCGGCGAATAGACCCTGCCGGACGGGGCCTTGAACTTCGGCAGATCCCAGGGTGCCACGGCCGATCCGCCGGCCCTGATCCAGGCCTTCGCCTTCTCGACGATCTCGCCCCGGGGGACCACCTCGTGCGCGAGCCCCATGTTCTTGGCCATCAGCGGCCGAAGCTGGTCGCCGCGAAAGAGAAGCTGGAGCGCGTCGCCGGTCGGCATGAGGCGGGCGATGCGCTGCGTCCCGCCCGCGCCTGGGAACAGCCCGACCTTGATCTCGGGCAGGCCGACGCGGGTCGCGTCGTCATTCGCCAGCACGCGGTAGTGGCAGGCAAGCGCGAGCTCGAAAGCGCCGCCGAGGCAGGTGCCCGCGACGGCCGTCGCGAAGGGCTTCCCGCAGGTTTCCAGCCGACGGTAGAGAAGCGAGAGCTTGCGCGATTCCTCGAAGAAGAAGCGCATCGCCTCGTACTCGCCCTTTTCGCCGGCGAGCCGGGCATACTCGGTCCCGAGTCCCTGGAGCATGGTGAGATCGGCGCCGCCTGAGAAGGTCTCCTTCCCGGACGTCACCACGCATCCCTTGACCGCCTCGTCGGACGCAACCTTCTCGACGATGGCGGACAGCTCCTGCATCACGTCCGGCGTGATGACGTTCATCGAACGCCCGGCCATGTCCCAGGTCGCGAGCGCGATTCCGTCGGCATCGACCTCGAAGCGGAAGTTCTGGAGGTTCATGGGCGTTCCTCGATCAGCTCGCCCTCGCCTTAGCAGAGACGCCGCGCCTTGTGAGCAGGGAACCCGCGCTCAATGGCGGAGCAGGTCGGCCAGGAGCGGGTGAGGTGTCGCGGCGAAGGGGTTCACGACCGTGACGCCGCGCCACACGAAGCCATCCTGCATGTTCTCGGTGAGCAGCATGCGGCACCCCGCCTCTGCGGAAGCGGCAAGGATGATGGCATCGAAGATCTGGAGCCGATGCGTGGTGGCCAGATCGAGAGCGGCCGACAAGGTGCTTTGAAGCGTCGGCGCTACCTCGGCGGCATCCTCGTATTCGCCAATCCGCTCACGCGCATCCACACGCTTGAGCCGCCCTTTCCGGCAGAGAACGCGATATGCCTCCGCGAGTACCTGTGCCGGCAGAACAAGCCCCGCCGACGTAGCTGCTTCAGAAACGTCGTGGCAAGCTGGGTTCGGCGTCGGTGGCCGAAGCGCTCCGCGTAGATGAGGATGTTCGTATCGGCGGCGACCATCAGAAGTCGTCGTCGTAGATGTCGTCCCGCGTCCAGGTAATCGGAATGTTCATCGCAGGCTGCGACTCAAGCCTGTCGAAGAGCTTCTTCAGGGCCGCCTGCCTGCGTGCGCGATCCTGCTCCTCCTCGGAGACCGGCTCGATCCGGGCGACAGGCTCACCGTGCGAGGTGATCACGACCGTCTCGCCCGCCTTCACCTCCCGGAGGAGCTTGGAGAAATGCCGGTTCGCATCGGCTGCGGAGACAGTGCGCATGGCCTGAGCGTAGTGAGCATCACTACTTTCGACAAGTCAGGCGGATGCGAGGTCCGGCGAGAGCGCGCGGACGACCTCGTCCGCCCTCACGATCGTCGCAAATTCTCCCGAGAGGTTGGCGAAGCTCATCGCGTGGATCGCCTCGGCCGGATACCTGTCGCCATCCGGCCCGCTGCGCTCGAAGGTCCAGGCCGCGTCGCTGACGAGGCGGGCGTCGTAGTCGAGATTGCCGGCCATGCGGGTCGTCGTCTCGACGCAATGGTTGGTCGTCGCCCCGACGATCACCAGCGACCCGCTCCCACGCGTGCGAAGAAGCTCGTCGAGATCGGTGCCGATGAAGGCGCTGTTAACGTGCTTCACGAGCACGGGCTCGCCGGGCAGCTCGCGCGCAAGATCCTGGACGGCGTAGCCGGAATGCTCGGGACGGAACACCGAGCTCGGCTCGCGCGAAGCGTGGCGGATATGGATCACGGGCGCCCCGGCCGCCCGGAAGGCGGCCAGCAGCTCCGCGATCCTGCCCTCCGCACCCGGGTTGTTGCGCGGCAGGCCGGACGCTGCGATCTCGTCGAACCCCTTCTGGACGTCGATGACCAGAAGGGCCGTCCTCGCCGGATCGAGGCGGGAGTTCTCGCTCACACCCGCTCGATGATGGTGGCCGTGCCCATGCCGGCGCCGATGCAGAGCGTGACGAGCGCAGTGGTCCTGTCCGTCCGCTCGAGCTCGTCGAGCACCGTCCCGAGGATCATCGCGCCGGTCGCGCCGAGCGGATGGCCCATGGCGATCGCACCGCCGCAGACGTTCAGCTTGTCCGGATCGATGTCGAAAGCCTGCCGATAGCGCAGGACCACGGACGCGAAGGCCTCGTTCAGCTCGAAAAGGTCGATATCGTCCCTCGTCATCCCGGAGCGGCGGAAGAGCTTCTCGGTCACGTCGACGGGGCCGGTCAGCATCATGGCCGGCTCGGACCCGATATTGGCGAAGGCCCGTATGCGGGCGCGCGGCTTCAGCCCGGCAGCGTTCCCGACCTCCCTGTTCCCGATGAGCACGGCCGCGGCGCCGTCCACGATGCCGGACGAATTGCCGGCATGGTGGACGTGGTTCACGCCCTCGATCTCGGGATGGGCGTCCACGGCCACGGCGTCGAAACCACCCATCTCGCCCATCTGCACGAAGGAGGGCTTCAGCGCGCCGAGCGACTGCATGTCGGTGCCCGGCCGCATGTGCTCGTCATGGTCGAGGATGATGAGGTTGTTCACGTCGCGCACCGGCACGACGGAGCGGGCGAAGCGTCCCTCCTCCCAGGACCGGGCGGCGCGCTTCTGCGACTCCACCGCATAGGCGTCCACGTCGTCCCGCGAGAAGCCGTACTTCGTCGCGATCAGATCGGCAGAGACTCCCTGCGGCATGAAGTAGGACTTGATCGCGATCGCGGGATCGACGGGCCAGGCGCCGCCGGACGCGCCGATGCCGACCCGGCTCATCGATTCGACGCCGCCCGCCACCGCCATGTCCTGCTGGCCCGCCATGACCTGCGCGGCTGCGAAGTTCACGGCGTCCAGGCCCGAGGCGCAGAAGCGGTTGAGCTGGACCCCGGGGACGTGATCGCCGTAATCGGCCACCAGCGCCGCAGCGCGGGCGATGTCGCCGCCCGCCTCGCCGACCGGATCGACGCAGCCGAGCACGACGTCGTCCACGAGCTTCGTGTCGAGCCCGTTGCGGTCGCGGATCGCCCGCAGGGCGGTCTCGGCCAGCCGGAGCGACGTCACCTCGTGCAGCGCCCCGTCCGGCTTGCCGCGCCCGCGCGGGGTACGAACGTGGTCGTAGATGTAAGCTTCGGGCATCGTGCCTCCGGTGCCGCTTCGTTCCGCCCGGCCGCGCTCAGGCTCTTCAGCTATATAGGGCGGCGCCGCGCTAGAACATCTCGGCCGGCAGCGCCATGATCGCGTCCGACCCCGCCCGGATGCGCCGGGCGAGCGCGCCCGCCTCGGGCATCATGCGCTCCATGAAGAAGCGCCCCGTCACGAGCTTCGCGTCCATGCGGGCCGCGGCGCCGTCGCCCGCCGCCTTACGGGCGAGCGCCGCCTTGGCCATCTTACCCCACATGTAGCCCAGGGCCACGAGCCCCATGAGGTGCATGTACTCGGTCGCGCCGGCGCCTGCATTGTCGGGCTTCGCCATCGCGTTCTGCATGAACCACATGGTCGCACCCTGGAGCTGCTCGAGGCCCTTCGCGAGAGGTTCGACGAAGGGCTTCATGCCGTCCTCGGCGCCGTTCTCCCGGCAGAACGCCTCGACCTCGCCCATGAACGCCATCAGGGCGCGCCCGCCGTCCTTGGGCAGCTTGCGGCCGACGAGGTCCATCGCCTGGATGCCGTTCGCGCCCTCGTAGATCATGGCGATGCGGGCGTCGCGTACGAACTGCTCCATGCCCCATTCGGCGATGTAGCCGTGCCCCCCGAGCACCTGCTGCGCCCGCACCGCGTTCTCGAAGCCGAGATCGGTCAGGACGCCCTTGACCACCGGGGTAAGGAGCCCGAGCCGGTCGTCCGCAGCCTGCCGCTCGGCAGGATCCTCGGAGCGATGCGCCACGTCCGAGCTCAGCGCCGCCCAGAGCACCAGCGCGCGCGCCGCCTCGTTGAAGGCGCGCACGAGCATGAGGTTCCGGCGGACGTCCGGGTGGACGATGATCGGATCGGCCGGCTTGTCAGGCGCCGCGGCACCCGTGAGCGCCCTGCCCTGCAGGCGCTCCTTGGCGTAGGAGGCGGCGTTCTGGTAGGCGACCTCCGACTGGGCGAGCCCCTGCACGCCCACGGCGAGGCGCGCCTCGTTCATCATCACGAACATGGCGTTGAGACCGCGGTTCTCCTGCCCCACGAGCCAGCCTTTCGCGCCGTCGTAGTTCATCACGCAGGTGGCGTTCGCGTGGATGCCCATCTTGTGCTCGATGGAGCCGCAGGAGACGCCGTTCCGCGGCCCGAGCGAACCGTCGCCGTTCACCAGGAATTTCGGGACGACGAAGAGCGAGATGCCCTTGGTTCCGGCCGGCGCGCCCTCGATCCGGGCAAGCACCAGGTGGACGATGTTCTCCGACAGGTCATGCTCGCCGGCCGAGATGAAGATCTTGGTGCCGGTGATCGCATAGGAGCCGTCGCCGTTCGGGACCGCCTTCGTCTTGAGGAGGCCGAGATCCGTGCCGCAATGCGGCTCGGTCAGGTTCATGGTGCCCGTCCAGGCGCCCTCGACCATTTTCGGCAGGAAGGTCCGCTTCTGATCCGGCGAGCCATGCACGAGGAGCGCCGCGATGGCGCCCTGGGTCAGGCCGGGATACATGCCGAAGGCGAGATTGGCCGAGGAGATGAACTCCTGCATGACGGTGTTGATGGTGTGCGGCAGGTCCTGCCCGCCATACTCCGCCGGCGCCGCGAGCCCCATCCAGCCGCCCGCGGCATAGGCCCTGTAGGCCTCCCTGAACCCCTTGGGCGTGGTCACCGATCCGTCGGGATGGCGCGTGCAGCCCTCCTGGTCGCCGGGCAGATTCAGCGGCGCGATGACCTCCTCACAGAACTTCGCGCCTTCCTGAAGGATGGCGTCGATCACGTCAGGACTCGCTTCGGCGAAACCCGCGAGATTGTTGAAGCGGTCGATCCCCAGAACATCCTGGAGTATGAACTTCACATCTTCGACGGGCGCCTTGTAGCTCGGCATCTGATCGCCTTCTGTCCAGCCTGATCGACGGCCCGGACAGATACCGCAAAGCCACGTCCGCACAAGCTCGTGTGCGCAAGTGTAAAGCACGCTGGCAGGACCTTAACGTGCTGTTTACCTTGATCGTAAATCCTTGATCAGCGACGTGGCTCGTCAACTTTCCCTTTAAGAAAGGCGGCCCGACGCTCTGTTGGCGTAGCGGTCCGCCCGAGGGGCAAGGCGGGTCGCGCGTACCGCCCCCTCGCGGCATGAGCGATCGATGAGACAGAACGTCCCTTTGCGTAGGCCGGGCTCCGTCGAGAGCGAAACCGACCGCGCGAGCCGCAGCATCGACGAGTGGCTGGACGCAGCTGTCGCCGAGCAGGCGCGCCGCTCCCGGGAGGGTGACAACCGAACAGGCGCGAGCTCGGACCTGCCGCCAGCCCCCGATACGGTGCGCGAGCGCGACGCTCCCGCCGCACGATCGAGCACGGCACTCGGCTCGATGAGCGCCTGGATCGAACGCGCGCAGGAGGACTTGGCCGAGGCGGGTAGAGCTCCCGAGCCGCCCAGGGGCGGCATCGATGCGCTGAGCGCGGTCGAGCGGCTGGATCACGGTCCGGCAGAGCGCTCCCGCTCCGAGGCGCTCGCGGCGCAGGAGGAGGCCTTCCGGAAGCTGGAGAACCGCATCCGCGAGATCGCGGGCCGCCTCGAAGCCCCAAGCGGCGCCGTGCGCAAGCCCGTGCCCCGGCACATCGAAGACGCGGTGGTCGAGATCCGCGCGCGCCAAGCCGCGCTCGAGGATGAAATCGCTCCCTCCCCGATCGCGGAGGCCGCGCCCGCGCGGATGCTTGCGCCGTCCTCCTCACGCCGGCCGGCGGCGGAGGAGCTGTCCGCCATGCCGACGAAAGTCGCCCCGGCGAGCAGTCTGGAGGCGTTGCGTCAGGACGTCGACAGGCTGCACGGCTCCCTGGCGGCGCTGGCCACGCGCTCCGATCTCGGGACGCTCGAGCGCTCCATCAGCATGCTGGCGCAGGAGATCGCGGAGCTTCGCACAGGGGGCGGCAACCTCGCCCCGGTCGAGGCCGAGGTCGAAGCGCTCCAGGTCGAGGTCAAGCGGCTTGCCGGGACCGGCAGCATGCCGACGGAAGGCATCGGCAAGCTCGCGCGGGACATCGACATCGTCTCGCACAAGCTGGACATCGTGGCCGCGAGCGGCATCGATCCGGCCGCCATTGACGCGCTCTCGCGGGAGGTGGCCGATGTCAAGCGAATGCTCGGCGGCATGGCGGTCCCAGCCGACATCAGCGCGCTCAGCGACCAGCTCGGCGACCTGAAGCTCGACCTCGCGCGCATCGGAAGCCGGCAGATCGATTCCGACGACTTCACGTCCCTCCGGGTCGCTTTCGAAGAGATGCGCGACGCCCTCTCGTCGGGGGCGCCGTCCGGACGGCTGGAGCTGAGCGCGGCGGATATCCAGCAGGCGACCAAGGACGAGCTGCAGCCCATCGCCTCCATGCTCGTGATGCTGATCGAGAAGATCGAACGGCTCGAGCGGCATGCCTCCGACCCCGAGATGCTGGAGCAGATCGAGCGGCAGATTGCCGGGCTCTCCGCCACGATCGGCTCGACCGCCTCGCGCGATCCGGCGCTCTCGGATCTGAGCCAGGCGATGACCGACCTCATGAGCGAGGTCGCAAGCTGGCGCCAAGGCACGATCGACATTGCCGAGCAGGCGGCCCGCAGCGCCGTCGAGCGCACGCTTCAGGCCATGCGCGAGGGCGCGCCGGCTGCAGGCCCATCGGCTTCCCCTCAGGCCTATATCGACGAGCACCGGCCTGATCTCGTCGCCTCTCCCGACCTGCCCATCCGGGCTTCCGGGGGGCACGAAGAGCCGCCCGGGCACGCCGTTGGCGAGGAGGCGGTCGGGGTTCCGGCCGGCCTCGCGCCGCTCAGCGACACGGCCTTGCGGCGCCTCAACGAGGCGGTCCTCAGCTCCGGCCTCTCGGATGCGGACCGGCCGCTTCCCCGCGCGCCGGAGAACGAGGTCCTGCTCGAGCCTGGCGCGGGACGTCCCCGTTCCGGCACCGAGGCCCCTGCACCCGAGACCGGTGCGGAAGATCCGCGCGACATCAAGGCGAGCTTCATTGCGGCTGCGCGCCGCGCGGCTCAGGCGGCCGCGGCGGATGCCGAAAAGGGCAAGGGCCGGCCGCTCGACAGGCTCGCCTCGGCCGAGGAGGGATCCGGACAGGCCAGAATCCGGGGCGTGCTGGACCGCCTTCGCCGTCCGCTGCTGGTCAGCGCCGCAGCCCTCGTGGTGGCCATCGGCGGATACCGTCTGCTCGCCGAGTTGACGGCGGAGCAGCCGTCGCAGATCGCCGCCCTGAAGCCGCCGCCTGCAGCGTCCCAGGCTCCAGCGCCGGTGATCACGGCGGGCGCGCCCATGAAGGTCGCTGCCCTGCCGGAAGCGCCGGAGCCGACGACAACGCAATCCGTCGCGCCGCCCCGCGAGGTTCCGGCGATTTCGCAACAGCAACAGGGGGTTGCGGCCGAGCCCTCCTCCGCGGCCCAGGCGAATGCCGGCGCCGCCGGCGGCCAGCCGCCCGCCATCGACGGATTAGGCCAAAAGGAGGTCTCGCAGCTTCCGCCCGTGCCGGCCTCGACCGTGCCTCCGCCAAAACCGCCGATTGCCCCAGAGGGCACGAGCGGGATCCCGTCCTCGCTCAGGCAGGCGGCGGCGGGCGGCGACGCGGCCGCCCTGTACGAGCTCGCCTCCCGCACGATGGAAGGGCGCGGGGTGGCGCGCGACCCGCGGGCGGCCGTCGCTCTTTTCGAGAAGGCGGGCGAGAAGAACCTGGCGATCGCTCAATACCGAGCCGGCAATGCCTACGAGAAGGGCATCGGGGTCGCCCGCGACGTCGAGGCGGCGCGGCGCTGGTATCAGCGCGCCGCGGAGAACGGAAACACCCGCGCCATGCACAATCTCGCCGTGCTGATGGCCGAGGGCGTAGGCGGCAAGCCGGACTATGCGGGCGCGATGACCTGGTTCCAGAAGGCTGCCGATCAAGGCGTCCGCGACAGCCAGTTCAACCTGGCCGTCCTGCTCGCGCGCGGCCTCGGCACCCAGCCGGACCTCGTCCGCTCCTATGCCTGGTTCGCGATCGCGGCCGCGCAGGGCGACGATGAGGCAGGCCGCAAGCGCGACGAGGTCGGCGCGCGGCTCCAGCCGGCAGACCTCGCCCGCGCCAAGAGCATCGTCGAGCGCTGGCGGGTGACGCCGCCGAACCAGGCCACCAACGAGGCCCCGTCCCCCGCGACCTGGTCCACCGATGCCCAGATCAAGGCGCCCGGGCGAGCGTAGCGCCGCGTCGGGGCCGTCCCTGCCGAGCCCGAGCACGGCGGGGGCTCGATCTTCAGCGCGGGTTTAGAACGAAGGCGCTAGGATGATCGCGACCCGGTTGCGGCCGGGGCGATCATGCCGCGCCTGTCCGCGCGGCGCTTGGGACTGCCGCCTTGCAGATTTACCTGCCCATCGCGGAGATGCCGGTCAGCATCCTGCTCCTGCTCGCGATGGGAGCGGCGGTGGGCTTCGTGTCCGGCCTGTTCGGCATCGGCGGCGGGTTTCTGATGACCCCGCTCCTCATCTTTCTCGGAATCCCGCCCGCGGTCGCGGTGGCTACGCAATCGGCCCAGATCGCCGCCTCCTCGACCACCGGTACGCTCGCTGCGCTGCGGCGCGACGCGCTCGACGTGAAGCTCGCGCTGGTGTTGGTCGGCGGCGGCTTCGTCGGCACCTCGCTCGGCGTCTGGTTCTTTGCGGCGCTGCGCCGCGCCGGCCAGCTCGAGCTGGTCATCGTCCTCTCCTACGTGACACTCTTCACCGTGCTCGGCTCGCTGATGCTGGCCGAAAGCCTGCGCGAGTTCTGGTCCTCGCGCCGCGGCGTGACCCGCCCCCGGCGACGCGCGGGTGAGCATCCGGCCTATCTCGGCCTGCCGTTCCGGATGCGCTTCCCGCGCTCGCGGCTCTATTCGAGCGTCATCCCGATCCTCGGGCTTGCCCTCACGGTCGGCTTCATCGGCGCGGTGCTGGGGATTGGCGGCGCCTTCATCATAGTCCCGGCGCTGCTGTACCTGTTCCGGGTCCCCACGACCGTGGTCATAGGCACGTCGCAGGCGCAGGTGCTCTGCACCGCGCTCCTCGCGGTCGTGCTGCAGGCCGCGCTCAACGGCGCGGTGGACATCATCCTGGCCCTCCTCCTCATCCTCGGCGGCGTGTTCGGAGCGCAGTTCGGCGCCCGCGCCGGCCGCGCGCTCCGGGCCGAACTCTTCCGCTTCCTCCTCGCCATCCTGATCCTCGCGGTCGGGCTGCGCTTCATGATCGAGATCGTGGTGCGCCCGACCGAGCCCTACGCCATCCAGGAGATTCGGCGGTGAGGACGCGGCGCGTCCTCGTCCTTCTCTGCGTCGGCCTGCTTTGGCCGGCTGCGGCCGCGGCCGAGCGCCTCGTCCTTTCGCTCTCGACCAACCTGGTCGCCGTGGGCTCGACCTATACGGGCGCGCGGCTCGTGGCCTTCGGGGTAATCGAGCGCGACGCCCAGACAGTCTCGCGGGCCGGACCCTACGACGTGGTCGTTACCGTTCGCGGCCCGCGGGAGGCGGTCACGATCCGGCGCAAGGAACGGCTCGGCCCGATCTGGCTGAACCGCGCACAGCAGAAATTCGTGCAGGTTCCCTCATTTCTCGCCGTCATGTCGACCCGCCCCCTGACGGAGGTGGCCAGCGAGATCATGCGTCGTCGCTTCCGGCTCGGCATCGAGGCCGTGGTGAGCGCACCCGAATTCACGATCGAGCGCGGGGTCGAAGACGATCCCTTCCGGACCGCGCTCGTGCGCCTGAAAGGGCGGGAGCGGCTCTATTTCGAGAACCCGCGCGCGGTGACCTTCGTGGCGGGCGAGTTCTTCCGGGCACCGATCCCGCTTCCCGCCACGGCGCCGGTCGGGAACTACGATGTCGAGGTGAGCCTGGTTGCGGACGGCATCGTGGTCGCGCGACGCAATGCCAGTTTCGAACTGGTAAAGACGGGCCTGGAGGAACAGATCACGGAGTTCGCGCGTGACCGCCCGGTCCTGTCCGGCTTCACGGCGGCCGGAATGGCTCTCTTCTTCGGCTGGCTCGCGAGCGTGATCTTCCGCCGCGACTGAGCCTCAGCCCTTCGCGAGCAAGCGGGCGAGGCGGAGCAGCATGTCGCGATCCGCGGGATCCCGGATCGATCCGAAGTGCCTCATCAGCTCGGCTCCCTCACGCCCCGCATCATAGGGCACTCCGGTCTCCTCGAAGCCGGGCGCGGCAGTTGCGCCCTCGCCGATCAGGGCCTGGACCGGTACCCGGAGCAGGCCCGCGGCCTGGCGCAGCCGGCCTCCGGACATCCGGCTCGTGCCCTTCTCGTATTTCTGAACCTGCTGGTAGCTCACGCCCAGCGCATTCGCGAGCGCTTCCTGGGTGATGTCGGCGGCGTTGCGGAGCGCCTTCAGCCGAGCCCCGACCTCGCGGTCCTGCTCCGTCGGGCGGCGGGGATCCTGGCGCCCACCGTTAGCTGTTCGCTGCCGTACCACGGGGTTCCGGGGTATCGGAGGGCCGCCGCCCTGTGTACCGAATTCGGGTTGTAAATACGCTCGGCCACGCACACTCAAAGCGTGCAAATGCCAAGTGCTCAGTCTCCGCACAGGGCGGCGGGCGCGAGCGCGAAGAGGCGGTTGCGACCGATCACATGCGCCGTGAAGCCGGACGGGAACAGGGGCCCGAAGACTTCGTCGCAGGCATTCAGGCCGCCCGCATAGGCGCCGAAGGCCGGCAGGACGCAGCGGTCGCCGTCGCTCAGGAAGGCCTTCGCCCGGACGCTCCGGCCATAGAGGACGACCTTTGCCACCGGGTGCAGGTGCCCCGCCAGCTCGCGGCAGGCGCCGGCAGCCGGATGGTGCCGGAGCCGCAGCGGCCCGAGCTCCGTCTCCGGCAGCACCTCGCCGCCGATCTCGGGACGCAGGTCCGGATCGTGATTGCCGGTGATCCAGATCCAGTCGAGCCCGGCCATGGCCTCGGCCAGCGCCCGGCGCTCCGCTTCGCCGAGCCGTTCCGGCCCACGGCGGTCGTGGAAGCTGTCGCCGAGCGCGACAACCCTGCGCGGAAGATACCGCCCGATCACCCCGGCGAGAGACGCGATCGTGGCACGGGTGTCGTAGGGCGGCAGGAACGAGCCCCGGCGCGCATAGGACGAGCCCTTCTCCAGGTGCAGGTCAGCGACGACCAGCGCCTTCTCGGCAGTGAAGAACATCGCCCCGGACGGATCGAGGAGGCAGGCGAGCCCGGCTATTTCCGTCTCCGCCGCGGCGATCTTCTGCGGCAGGGCCATCGCGGCCGCATTCACGCCAGAGCTTCCTCGAGCAACATCGCCTCCGCTTCCGCCAGGATCTCGTCCGCCGCTTCCCCGATCACGCTCTCGCGCCCGATCTCGAGGATGAGCGAGATGGCGAGCGGCGAGACGCGATCGAGCGCCTTATGCCTGATTCGTCCCCTGATGCGGACGAGCATCGCGCCGAGCCGCTTCACATCCAGGAGACCCGTCGCCGCATCGGCCCGGGCGGCCCGGAGTAGGATGTGGTCCGGCTCGTGCCGCCGCAGCACGTCGTAGACGAGGTCCGTCGAGACCGTGACCTGCCGCCGCGTCTTGCGCTCGCCCGGATGATTGCGCTCGATCAGCCCCGCGATGACGGCGCAATCGCGGAACGTGCGCTTCATCATGGCCGATTCCGCGAGCCATTCCTCCAGATCGTCGCCGAGCATGTCCTCGCCGAACAGCGTGTCGAGAAAGCCCGGCTCCCGCTCGGCCATCTCTCCGACATCGCCCATGCACCAGGTGGCTATCCCGTAGTCATTCGCCACGAAGCCGAGCGGCCGCAGCCGCGCGCGTTCGAGCCGCCGCGTGAGGAGCATGCCGAGCGTCTGGTGGGCGAGCCTGCCCTCGAACGGAAAGGCGACGAGGTAGTGCCGGCGCTGCCGGGGAAAGGTCTCGACAAGCATCTCGCCGGGAGCCGGGATGAGAGATCGCCGCCGCTGCTGTTCCAGCCATTCCCCCGCGCCCATGGGAAGGCGGTGCCACTCGGCCGGCTCGGCCAGGATGCCCCGGACCCGCGCGGCCAGGAAGGTCGAGAGGGGAAACTTGGCTCCCGCATAGGCCGGGATCTTCGGGTCCGTGCCGGCCGTCGCGCGCGTGACCAGCGCCTCGTCCTCTTGGATCGCCTCGAAGCGGAGGATCTCGCCGGCGAAGATGAAGGTGTCGCCCGGGCTCATCGCCTCCACGAAGCCCTCCTCGACCTCGCCGAGGATGCGCCCACGGCGGGGCGCCACCGCTCCCGCCTTGCCGGGGGAGGAGCGGGAGAGCCGCACCTTCAGCATCGTCGCCTCGGTGATCGTCCCGACATTCATCCGGTATTGCTGCGCGACCCGGCCGTCGCGGACGCGCCAGCGGCCGTCCGCTCCACGGACGATCTTGGCGAAGCGCTCATAGGCGCGCAGCGCGTAGCCGCCGGTCGCGACGAAATCGACGACCGCCCCGAAATCCTCCCAGGAGAGGTCGGCGTAGGGTGCCGCCTGGCGCACCTCGTCGTAGAGCTCCTCCAGGGCGAAGGGCTCCGCGCAGGCCCGGCCGAGCACGTGCTGGGCAAGCACGTCGAGCGCCCCGGTGCGCGGGTCCGGCGTGTCCTGTGCAGCCACGGCAATCGCGTCGAGCGCCGCCTGACATTCGAGGATCTCGAACCTGTTCGTCGGCGCGAGATAGGCCTTGGACGGCTCCTCCATGCGGTGATTGGCGCGCCCGATGCGCTGCATGATGCGGGAGGCACCCTTCGGCGCCCCCACATTCACGACGAGATCGACGTCGCCCCAGTCGATGCCGAGATCGAGCGTCGCCGTGCAGACGACGGCCTTGAGCTTGCCGGCCGTCATGGCCGCCTCCACCCGGCGGCGCTGCTCGACATCGAGCGAACCGTGATGGATCGCGATCGGCAGGACGTCGTCGTTCAGCCGCCAGAGCTCCTGGAAGGTGTATTCGGCCTGGAAGCGCGTGTTGGTGAAGACGAGCGTCGTCTTGTGCTCGCGGATGAGCCCGTAGATGGCCGGCATCGCAGACGGCCCGAGATGGCCGGCGAGCGGCAGGTCGTGCCCGAGATCGAGGATACGGATGTCGGGCTCCGCACCACCTTCCACGACGACGAGGTCCGCCAGAGCCGGCGCCCCGCGCCCCTGCCCCACCAGATACCGGCGCAGCGCATCCGGCTCGCGCACCGTCGCCGAGAGGCCCGTAGCGGCGAAGGTGGGCGCGATGGCCCGAAGGCGGGCGAGATCGAGCGACAGGAGGTCGCCCCGCTTCGACGTCACGAGCGCGTGCAACTCGTCGAGCACGACGCGTTTGAGACCGCCGAAGAGCTCCGATGCGCTCGGGCTCGCGAGCATCAGGGCAAGCTGCTCGGGCGTGGTCATCAGGATGTCGGGCGGCCGCTCGACCTGGCGCTTGCGCTTCGCCGCCGGGGTGTCGCCCGTCCGACTCTCGATGCGGATCGGGAGCTCCATCTCGCGCACCGGCGTCTCAACATTGCGGGCGACGTCGATCGCGAGCGCCTTGAGCGGCGAGATATAGAGCGTGTGCAGCCCCCTTCCCTTCAGCGGGGCCGGCCCGGTTTCCGCGAGATCAACCAGGCTCGGCAGGAAGCCGGCCAGCGTCTTGCCGGCACCGGTCGGCGCGACCAGGAGCGTCGAGCGGCCGTCCCGCGCCTTCGCAAGAAGCTCGATTTGGTGCCGCCGGGGCGCCCAGCCGCGAGACGCGAACCATTCGCGAAAGCGCGCGGGAAGGAGGGGCGCCGTTGTCATGCGTCCGTGTACACGCTACCTGTACTTGCAGCTACACGGAGACAGGCATGGCGCTCCACATCCGCGATGCCGAGACCGACCAACTCGTGCGCCGGCTGGCCGAGATCAAGAAGCTCGGCCTCACGGAGGCCGTGAAGCTCGCGGTCGAGAACGAGCTGAAACGCGTTCCACTGTCCGAGCGCATCCGGCCGATCCAGGACCGGATTGCCGCCATGCGCGACACCGGACTGAAGGCCGACAAGGCGTTCTTCGACGAGCTGTCGGGCGAGTGATGGTCGTCGACGCCTCAGCGCTTGTGGCGATCCTCCTTCGGGAGGCGGACGCGGAGGCGTTGCTGGGGCGCATCGATGCCGCCGGAGCGTGTGCGACGCACGCGATATCGCTCTACGAAGCGACCGGGGCCGTCGCGCGTGTCAAGGAGTGTTCCGTCGCGGACGCCTATGGCGAAGTCGCCTCCCTCGTGAGCGCGCTCGAACTCGAGGTCGTGGCGCTGAAGACGCCCGAGGCGATCGGCGCCCTCGAAGCCTTCGCCCGCTATAGCAAGGGAAGGCACCCAGCCAAGCTGAACATGGGCGATTGCTTCTCCTATGCTGTCGCGAAGCTGCGCGGCACGCGCCTGCTCTACAAGGGTGACGATTTCTCCCAGACCGATTTGGCCTGAACTCAGCGCGCCAGCACCAGCAGGAGCCCCGGCACGTCCTGCCCCCGATCCTGGCGGGTCGAGACGCGTTCCAGGATCACGGGATCGAGGGACGATGCCGCCGCGAGCGACCGCAGATGGGCTTCGCCGTGCGCGTAGCGCTGGTCTTCCCCTAGAATGATTCCGTCGCCGCCATGGTGCTGGACCGTGAAGGCGAAGAGGCCCTCCCGGTCGAGCGCTCTCGCGGCAGCCGCGAAGACGGGCGCGAGATCGGCGAGGTACACGAACACGTCGGCGGCGAGCACCAAATCGGCCGCCCCTTCCGGCCAAGCCTCGAGCCAGGGAAGCAGCTCACCGATCTCGACCTCGTCGTAGATGCCCTTCGCTTCAGCCTTGCGCGCCATAGCAGGCGAGAGGTCCACGCCCGCGATCCGTCGGCATTGCGGCCGAAAGACCTCGGCCGCGAGCCCGGTCCCGCAGCCGAGATCGAGCATCAGGTCGAACCGGAAGGGGCGCAGAATTCGGCTGGAGGCTCGCCGGACAGCGTCGTGCAGGAGTTCCGGCCCGCGATAGGCGAGGCTCTGGCGCAGGTGGCGATCGAACCGGATGGCATATTCGTCGAAGAGCGAGCGCACATAGGCGGCACTCATGGCGCGTCGCGGCTCCTCGGCGCCCAGAAGCGCGAGCCTCACGCCGGCGCCAAGCCCATCGTCCGGATCGAACCGGCGTGCGGCGGAAAAGGCCGCGACGGCTTCGTCGCGGGACGTCTCGTCTCGTTCGGCAAGTTTCTGGCAGGCTTCGCCGAGCAGGAACCAGGCTGGCGCGAAGCCAGGCGCGAGCTCGAGCGCCTGCCGGGCGAGGTCGGCCGCCGCCTCCCAATCCTCCTCGTCGAAGGCGGACTTCGCGTAGGCGTAGCGGCGGTCGGCGAGGAGGTCGCCGGAAGACTGCATCAGCCGGCCCGGACCGGCGCCAGATCGTCCGCTGCTGCGGGCTCGGTCTCGGGTCGGTCCTCGCCCACCCGTCCGAACAGGATCGCGAGGACCAGCACGGGCAGGCCGATCGCGGCCGTCAGGGCGAAGAAGGTCGAAAAGCCGTAGGCCGCCACCATGAAGCCGGACAACCCCGAGACGAGCTTGCCCGGAAGCGCGTACAGGGAGGAGAGAAGCGCGTATTGCGTGGCCGCGAACCCGATCCCGGTCAGGCCCGACATGTAGGCCATGAGCGCGGTACCGGCGAAAGTGCCGGAGAAGTTGTCGATGGAGATGGCGAGCGCGAGGCGCCAGACCTCGGGAGGACCGGCCGCGAGCCACGAAAAGGCGAGGTTCGAGGCCGCGCCCGCCACCGCTCCGGCAAGGAGCGTCGGATAGAGCCCGAACCGCGCGATCGACCAGCCGCCGACGAAGGCGCCGAGGATCCCGATCCAGATGCCGTAGAGCTTCGAGACGGCGGCGATCTCCGGCAGCGTGTAGCCCATGCGGATGTAGAACGGGTTCGCCATCACGCCGGAGACGAAATCGGGCATGCGGTAGAATGCGACCAGCGCGAGCACGGCGACGAGGCGGGGCCCCTGCCGGCGGTAGAGGTCGGCGAGGGGAGCCGCGACCGCGCGTCCGAAGGAGAAGCGCTCGCGCGGTCGCTGCGGCCCGTTCTCCTCGTCTCCTCGCATCTGCTCCGGCGCCGGCGCGAGGAGAGAGGCGGCAAGGCCGATCGCCATCAGGGCCGCCATGGTCAGGTACGATGCCTGCCAGCCGGCCGATCCGGCGATGAACAGGGCTCCGGCTCCGGCGCTGATCAGGCCCAGGCGGTAGCCGAGCTGATAGGCGGCGAGCATCGAGCCCTGCCGTTCGAGACCGGCGGATTCGATGCGCCAGGCATCGACCACGATATCCTGCGTGGCCGCCGAGAAGGCGAGCAGGAAGGCCGCTAGCCCGAGCAGCGGGAGCGAGCTGATCGGGTCCGTCAGCGACATGATCAGGAGCGAAAGCCCGGCTCCGGCTTGCGCGACCACCATCCAGGACCGCCGGCGACCGAGAAGCCGTGACAGGAGGGGTACGTCGAAGGCGTCGACGACGGGCGCCCAGAGGAACTTGAAGCTGTAGGGCAGCAGCAGGTAGGCGAAGAGCCCGATGGCCTTGATGTCGATGTCGGCGGTCGCGAGCCGGGCCGTGAAGGTGCCGCCGACCAGCAGGAAGGGAAGACCGCACGAGAAGCCGAGCAGGAGCATCAGCGCGACGCGCCGGTCTGCGTAGCTCTTGAGGCTCTCGAAGGGTGACGCCATGCGGTCGACCTCGGCCGGGAGGAATCCCCGCCGATCATAGCTGAGGAAGCGTTAACGGCCTCCGCGTTCTCCCGCCGCGCCGGCCGGCTCGGCCCCGTCCCCTCCGGACCGGCGGAACCGACTCCAGATCTGCCATATCAACGGGTAGCGCCGATCACGGGCATGGGCGCTCTCCTCGCCGTTCTCGCGCACGAGGTGGATCTCGCGGTCGTGATAGTGCTCAAGGCCCGGGCGGTGTCCGACACTGAGGAGCGTCACGGCGGCCAGCTCGTTGGAGAAGAACTCCATCATCCTCGCCTGGCTTACCTCGTCGAGAGCCGAAGTCGCCTCGTCCATGATGACGATGTCCGGCGGATGGACGAGGAGCCTGGCAAAGGCCAGGCGCTGCTTCTCCCCGCCCGACAGAATGGCGTCCCAATTCTCCTCGGCGTCGAGCCGATCGGCCATGTGGGACAGACCGCAGCGTGCCAGCGCATCCCGCAGACGGTCGTCCGGAACGCGCCCGTCATCCGGGTGCGGATAGAGGAGCGCGTGCCGCAGCGTCCCGAGCGGCAGGTAGGGGCGCTGGGGCATGAAGGTGACGCTCGCCCGGCGCGGCCGCAGGATCGTGCCCGAGCCCCAAGGCCACAGGCCCGCCATCGCCCGGATGAGGGTCGACTTTCCCGTCCCCGAATCGCCCCTGACGAGGACCTTCTCGCCTTTCTGGATGGTGGTCGAGGCGCCCTCCACCATGACGACCCCGTTCTGCTGCTTGATGCAGAGATCGGCGATATGGATCGCGTCGTCCGGGCTGAACCCGAGCACGATCGTCTCGTCAGGCCCGCCCCGCCCGATCGTCGCATCGAGCGCGTCCATGGCCTGCGACAGCTCGACGACGCGCTGCGCCGAGGCGAGCGTCTCGGCAAGCCGGATCGCGTTGTCGATCAGCCAGTTGAGCGCGATCTGGGCCTGCGTGAAGGCGGTCGCGATCTGCATCAGCTCGCCGAGGCTCAGCTCGCCCTGCAGGTATTTCGGCGCGCCGAGGAGGAGCGGCACCACGGGTGCGAGCACGGAATTCGCGTTCGAGATCCAGGTCATGTGCGCCTGCCGGGCGATGACCCTGAGCCAGCGCCTGGCCAGCTCCGCGAAAGTCTCCTTCAGGCGCTCCCGCTCGTCGTCGTCGCCGCCGATAAGCGCGATGTTCTCGGCGGATTCCCGCACGCGGGTCAGCTCGTAGCGAAGCTGCGCCTCGCCCGCGTTCTTTCGCTCGACGCCGCGGATGAGCGGGCGCCCGACCAGGATCATGGCCGCGGAGGTCAGGGCGGCGTAGACGACCGCGGATACGACCATGTAGCCGGGGATGACGACCGGCCCGACCTGGAGCGCGCCGCCGACGACCCAGAGCACCCCGAAGAAGGCGCCCGCGGCCAGGACGGCGTTGGCGAGCCCGATGGCGAAGTCGACGAGCGGCTCGACTGCGAGCCTGACGTCGTCGGCGATGCGGAATTCCGGATGCGCTCCCTCGCCGCCGACGATCGTGAGCTGGTAGAAGCGGCGCTCGGCGAGCCAGCGGTCGATCAAGCGGTGGGTCAGCCAGCGGCGCCAGCCGAGCTGCAGCCGCATCCGGGCATGGACCAACAGGACCGCGACGGCCGCCGCCGCGAGGGCGAGGCCGAGCACGATGCCCACGCCCAGCGTGACCGAGCCGACATCCTTCTGCTCGAGCGCGTCGAAGAAGAACTTGTTCCAGCGATTGATGAGGAGCGCCACCCCGACATTGAGGAGCACGAGCGCGAACACGGCAGCGGTCAGGCCCCAGGCTTGCCTGGCCGTCGTCCCGCGCCAGAAGCCGCTCGCCAGCCTGCGGAAGGCTCGGGCGATCGCAACCGGGGAGGGTTCGGTATTCTGTTCCGCGCTGGCCGGATCCGACCGGTCGGGCGTCGTCACGTCGCAAGGTCTCCGCGCGAACGGGGCCCCATCCGCCGTCGCCGGGCCCTAACGTCTACAGGCGGGCCGGGATCTTCCCCGGCGCTGCATCCCGGGGAACACGATCCCGTGCGCCACCTTAAGGCTGGATGAACTGCTTGGAGAGTTTCAGCGCCTGGCCCTGGTAGTTGGACGTCCCGATCGCGCCATAGAGCGCGTCCGGCTCCTCGGCCATCTGCTCGTAGGCGAGCCGGCAGACCATCTGGCCGTCCTCCAGGTTGAACGGCACCTCGTGGCTGCGCACCTCCATGACGGCCCTGCTGCCCGGGTGCCCCGAAGGCGCATAGCCGAAACCGGGATCGAAGAACCCGGCATAGTGGACCCGGAACTCGCCCATGGCGGGGTCGATCGGGACCATCTCGGCCGCAAGATGGGGCGGGATGTGAAGCCGCTCCTTCGAGGCGAGGATGTAGAACTCGTTCGGATCGAGGATGAGGCGCGCATCCGGCCGCGCCGGGATCGGCTCCCAGAAATCCTCCGGCCGGTAGCCGCCGATCCGCTCCACGTCGATCACGTCCGTGTGGCGCTGCGCCCGGTACCCCACGAGGTTCTGCGGCCCCAGCCCGCCGAGCTCGATGCGGAGCACGAGGCCGTTGCGCACCGCGAGCTCGTCCGCATCGACGAGGGGCGACCGCGCATGAAGCTCGCGCAGGGCCTGATCCCCTAGCGTACCGGCTTCGTCCGCCCCACGCCCGTGCTGCCGGAAGCGGATCTGATTCAGGCGCGTGCCCTGGCGGACCTTGATGCTGAAGGTCCGGGGCGACACCTCGGCATAGAGCGGTCCCGAATAGCCGGGCTCGACCGCGTCGAAGGCTTCGCTGCGGTCCGTGATGAGCCGGGTGAAGACGTCCAGCCGCCCGGTCGAACTCTTCGGATTGGCCGCCGCGGACACGTGCGCCGGAAGATCGAGGCGCTCGGAGAGCTCGACGACATAGACGCAGCCGCGCTCGAAGATAGCCCCCCCGCTCAGGTCGATGCGCTCCCATTGCAGGGCCTCGAGCTTGTCCTCCACGCGGGACCTCGCCCCGGGCAGGAAGCTTGCCCGGACGCGGTAGGCATAGGCGCCGAGCCGCAGGTCGAGGCTCGCCGGCTGGAACTGCGCGTCGTCCAGGGGAACCGCCGCGCGGAGGCAGCCGCGCTCGACAAGCGAGCGGATGGCCTGCCGGGGCAGCAGACCCGGACGCGAGGCAGGCTGCCACCGAGCCGCGGCGAGGACTGGATCGGGCGCGTGGTTCATGGCGCCGGACGCTACTGGAGCCCTCGGGTTTTCTCCAGCCTCGGGTGCTGGATTCGGCCGCGAGTCCGCCCTAACCAGCCCTGCCGGCATGCGATCCGGCCGAGCGGGCGAGGAAACGATGATCTACGAGATGAGGGTGTATCGCTGCGTTCCCGGCCGGCTGCCGGCGCTCATCAAGCGGTTCGAGACCGTGACGCTGAGAATGTGGGAGAAGCACGGCATCCGGCAGGCCGGCTTCTGGACGACGCTCGTGGGCGAGTCCAACCAGGACCTCACCTATCTCCTCGCCTGGACGGATATGGGCGAGCGGGAGCAGCGCTGGAACGCCTTTCAGAGCGACCCGGAATGGATCGCGGCCAGGGCGGAAAGCGAGCGCGACGGGGCGATCGTAGCCAACATCTCGAACAGCTTCCTCCAGCCGACCGCCTTCTCGTCCGTGAAGTAGCCGCCTACTTCTCCCGGAATGCCCGCATGAGCTGGTCCTGGAGCGGCCGGACGAGGTAGGACATGACCGTTCGGGGCGTCGTCTGGACGAAGGCCTCGACCGGCATCCCGGGTACGAGCCGCAGGCCTTCGAGCCTTCGGATCTCCTCGGGCGGGATGCGGATATGGACCGTGTAGAAGGTCGCGGCCGTCTTCTGGTCCTGGCTGACGTCGGCCGAGACGAGGGTCACCTCGCCGTTCAGCTCCGGCGTGGTGCGCTGGTTGAAGCTCGAGAAGCGCAGGACCGCGCGCTGCCCGACATGAAGCTGATCGATGTCGTGCGGCGGGATCTTCGCCTCGACCCTGAGCGCGTCGGCCTCGGGCACGATCAGCATGATGGGCTCGCCCTGGGCCGTGATGACCCCGCCCACCGTGTGCACGCTGAGCTGGTGGACGATCCCGTCCTGCGGCGCGCGGATCTCGACGCGCCTGAGCTGATCCTCGGCCGCGACCTTGCGCTCGACGAATTCCGAGGTCTTGCCCCGGATCTCGGCGAGCTCGCGGCCCACCTCCGAGCGCATGTCCTGGTCGATCTGCAGGATCTGAAGCTCCGTCTCCACCACCTTGCCCCGGGCTTCTGCGGTTGCGGCCACGAGCTGGCCGCGCTCGCCCTCGAGCCGGGCCGCGTCCCGCTGCAGGCTCGTCACCCTGTTGATCTGGACGAGCCCCTTCTTCCAGAGCTCCCGGACACCCTCCAGCTCGGGCTGGATGAGGTCGATCTCGGTCTGCTTGGCGCGGGTCTGCTGGATCAGTCCGTCGATCTGCTGATTGAGCTGGGCGATGCGCTCCCGGAGCTGCGCGCGCTGGCCCTCGCGCGAGCTGCGCCGGAGCTCGAAGAGCTTGGCCTCCCCGGCAATGAGGCGCGCAACCTCGGGCGAGGTCTCGGCACGCTCCAGGAGGTCGGGCGGGAAGGTGATCTTGTCCTCGCCGTCCCGCTCGGCTTCGTCGCGCGCCTGCCTGGCCGCAAGCTCGTCGAGATTCTTGGTGACGATGGCGAGGTTCGCCCGTGTCACCGTCTCGTCGAGACGCAGGAGCACGTCACCGCTCTTCACGCGGTCGCCGTCGCGCACCCTGAGCTCGCCGACGACCCCGCCTGTCGGATGCTGGACCTTCTTCACGTTGGAATCGACCACCAGCATCCCCGGCGCGATGACGGCGCCCGAAAGCTCCGTCGTGGCGGCCCAGCCGCCGACGCCCGCGACCAGGAAGGTCGCGACCGCCACACCCGCCGCGAGATGGTTCCGCAGCGAGCGGGTCGTCATCTCCATCCGGCTCATGCCCGCACCTGCCCGTCAGTCACGACCCTGAGCGGGGTCGCAGCGCCCCCCTCCGCCGCCGCAGGCTTCTGCGGCTGGCGCATGAGCCTCGCCAGGATCTCCTCCTTGGGCCCGAAGGCCTGCATGCGGCCTTCGGCCAGGACGAGCATGCGGTCCACCCCGGCCAGTGCGCTCGGCCGATGCGCGATCACGATCGGTATGCCGCCCCGTGCCCTGACCCCCAGGATCGCCTGGGTGAGCGCCTGCTCGCCGTCGCCGTCCAGATTGGAGTTCGGCTCGTCCAGAACGATCAGGAACGGGTCGCGATAGAGTGCCCGGGCAAGACCGACCCGCTGGCGCTGGCCGGCCGAAAGCATCCCGCCGTCCTCTCCGACCTGCGTCTCGTAGCCGTCGGGCAGGCGCAGGATCATGTCGTGCACGCCCGCGGCGGTCGCGGCAGCGATGACGTCGGCCGATTTCGCATCCGGGTCGAAGCGCGCGATGTTCTCCGCCACCGTGCCGGCAAAAAGCTCGACGTCCTGCGGAAGATAGCCGACATGGCGGCCGAGATCGTCCGACGACCACTGGTCGAGCGCCGCCCCGTCCAGCCGGATCTTGCCCCGGACCGGCGGCCATACCGACACGATGGCACGAGCGAGGGAGGACTTGCCGGAGGCGCTCGGCCCGATGATGCCGAGACCTTGGCCGGCCTGCAGCGTGAAACTCACATCAGATACGACGAGCCGCTGCACGCCGGGAGGCGCGACGGAGACGCCCTCCACCGCGATGGAGGCCGCCGGCGGGGGCAGCGACATGCGGCCGTCATCCGGAGGAATGGCCGAGAGCAGGTCGCGCAGGCGCTTCCAGCTCTGGCGTGCGGCCACGAAGCCCTTCCAGTTCGCAATGGCGAGCTCGACCGGCGCCAGAGCCCGCGCGGTCAGGATCGAGCTCGCGATGATGACGCCGGCCGTCGCCTCCTGCCGGATCACCAGATAGGCCCCTACCCCGAGAACGGCCGATTGCAGCGCCATCCGAACGACCTTCGAGGCCGCCCCCAGCCCGCCCGCGGCATCGGAGGTCCGCTGCTGACTGGCCATGTAGCGGTCGTTCGCCTCGCCCCAGATCGCCCCGAAGCGGCTGCGCATGCCGAGTGCCTGCAACACCTCGGCATTGCGCCGCGTGGCCTCCGCGAGCGCATTCCGCCTTTGTCCGAGCGCGACCGTCTCGCGTGCCGGCTCGCGCGTCTTCAGCTCGGCGAGGAGCGTGAGCCCGACCAGGACCAGGGCGCCGACGACGGCCGCGATCCCGATCCAGGTGTGAAACATGAAGCAGATCGCGAGATAGAGCGGGATCCAGGGCAGATCGAAGAAGGCGGCGGGGCCCATGCCGGACAGGAAGCTACGCACCTGGTCCAGGTCGCGCAGAGGCTGCAGCCCATCCCCGGCCTGGCGCGTGCGCAGCGGGAGGCGGGCAAGCGCGTCGTGGACCCGTCCGGCCAGGGCGCCGTCCAGTCCCGACCCGATGCGGACGAGAATGCGCCCGCGCAGGATGTCGAGCACGCCCTGAAAGGCATACAGGGCGAGCGCCAGGAGCGAGAGCCCGACCAGCGTCGGCACGCTCCGGCTCGGGATCACCCGATCATAGACCTCCAGCATGTAGATGGAGCCGGTCAGGTAGAGGACGTTGATGGTCGCCGTTATCAGACCGATGCCGATGAAGGCCGAGCGCGCGAAGCCCAGCCGGGAGCCAGCCACACCTCCGGCACTGCGCCCGAAGGTAGGCGCGCTCCCGCCGAGTACCTGCATCTGACCCCCGTCTCGCGACCCGCGCCCGGCTTCGAACACCGCCGTCGGAACCGGCGGGCCTCGCCTCTAATCGCGTTAGGACCGCGCCCGTCCATTTCGCAGGAATAGGTTTCAGGCGCGTATCCAGCGAGGCGTCAAGTCGACACGCTACGAACGGTCTAGTCCTGCGGGCGGCGATGGCGCCGCCCGGGGAAGCATCCAGACGAAAAGGGCCGCCCGAAGCAGCCCTAATTCTTCAACGAGGCGCCAGGATCATCACCATCTGGCGGCCTTCCAGTTGCGGCTCGCTTTCGACTTTCGCCATTTCGGCCGTTTCCGCCTTCACGCGCTCGAGCAGCCTCAGCCCAAGATCCTGGTGTGCCATCTCGCGGCCGCGGAAGCGCAGGGTGACCTTCACCTTGTCCCCTTCCTCGAAGAACCGCTGCACGGCCTTCATCTTGACCTCGTAATCGTGCTTGTCGATGCCCGGCCGGAGCTTGATCTCCTTGACCTCGACGGTCTTCTGGCGCTTGCGGGCCTCGGCTTGCTTCTTCTGCTCGAGGAAGCGAAACCGGCCGTAGTCGAGAAGCTTGCAGACCGGCGGAGAGGAATTGGGGGCGATCTCGACGAGATCGAGGCCAGCCTCTTCGGCCACCTTCAGCGCATCGAAGAAGGGCACCACGCCACGGTTCTGCCCGTCCTGATCGATCAGCTGAACTTCGCGTACGCCGCGAATGTCGCGATTGGCGCGAGGTCCCTCCTTCTGCGGGACCGGCATGGCTCTCATAGGTCTGCGAATGGGGCGAACTCCTCTTCCGATTCAGGGTAGCCGCAAGGGCTCGGCGCGAGCGCACGGGCGACCACCTGCGACATGTGGTAACTTGGGCTGACGAGTCAATCCGCTTGCGGCGTCAACAGACGGTTCGGCTGACGTTTCGTCACCCTCCCTCGATCAGATCGTGACGCCGAGCCGCTCGGCCGTCGCGCGGATCGCCGCCCAGGCGCCGGGGGCAACCGGAATCCCTGCCGCCTGACGCTCCTCCCTCGTCCGGCGCTCGGGGTCGCCCGGAAGCATGACGGCTTCGCCGGCGACGGCGGGGCGAGAACTGCGAAGCCAGGCCACGAACTTGCGGGCTTCGCGGACCATATCCTCCTTCCGGCCGAAGGCGGACGGCGCCATGTAGATCGACACCATGCCGTTGGCGAAGCGGTGCTTCTCCGGCCCGGAGGTGCCCGAGCCGGCAAGGACGCCGCCCAGGAGCTCGCACATCAGCGCAAGACCGGACCCCTTGTGCTCGCCCATGGCCCGGATCGCGCCTGCGCCCTTGCGGTGATCGCGTTCCGCCGTCTCCTCCAGGGGACCATACAGTGTCGCCGGATCGGTGCTGAGCCGCCCGTCCGGATCGATGAGGCTCCCCGGGGGAACCGGCTTTCCACCGTTGGCGGCCACCAGCACCTTTCCTTCCGCGACCGCCGAGGTGGCGAAGTCGAGGACGACGGGCGGCTCGCCCTCGAGCGGGAACCCGAACGCGATCGGCGCCGTCGAGAAGCGGCGGTCGACGCTCCCGAAGGGCGCGACCAGCACGCTGCCGGCCACATTGACGAAATGGATGGAGACGAGCCCGTGCTCGAGGGCAAGTTCCGCCCACTGGCCGATCCGGCCGAGATGGCCCGCATGGCGCAGCGCCACGATGGCCGTTCCCTGATCGAGCGCACGGCGGATGCCGAACTCCACCGCCTGGCGCCCGACCGTCGCGCCGAAGCCGTACTGCCCGTCTACCACCGCGAGCGCGCCGGCTTCGCTCAGGACGGCGATCGAGCGGCCGGCCTCCACCTCGCCCGCCTCCAGCCATTCCACGTAGCGGGGCACCCGCACGACGCCGTGGCTGTCGTGGCCGGTGAGGTTCGCGTCGACGAGGCCCTCGGCCACCCGCCGCGCCTCCTCGGGCGCACAGCCCGCTGCGGCGAAGATGTCCGTCACGAGGGCGAGCAGACGGTCGACGGCGATGAGCAAGGGGAGCGTCCTCCGGGCGCGGCCGGCCCGGCCGCAGCGCTACTTCTTCTCGAGGAGGAGTTTCCCCTCCTTCCGGATGAACCCTTTGGCTTTCTCGGCCAGCATTGCAAGCATCCAGGGCAGCTGCACCTCCAGCCGGACATGATCGGCCTCAACGTCGAGTCCCGCCGTGATGCCCTGACCCAGCGCCCGGATGGTGACGTCGAGGTGATCGCCGGTCCAGCTCTCGTCCACGGAGCTCACATGCTGCCCGAACTTCGTCTTGAGCTGGCCGATGCCGGTCTCGAGGCGGCGGCGCGCCTCCTCGCGGCCGAGCTGGTGGGGGATCTCGACGATCAGCGGCTTCGACATGCAGGTCTCCCGATGGTCTCTACAATCTAGGAAGCGCGGGGCAGGTTCGCCCGCTTGCGCGGGAGCACGACTTGAAGGACACGCGAGCTTTTCCGGATTGAGCAGGAGCCCGCATTGGACATCAGGGAGGACGTACTCGGTGCGATCGGCCGAACCCCGCTCATCCGGCTCCGCCGCGCCTCGGAGCTGGCGGGCGCCACCATCCTGGGCAAGGCCGAGTTCATGAACCCGGGCGGCTCGGTGAAGGACCGCGCCGCACTCGGCATCGTGAGGGACGCGATCCGCCGCGGCGAGCTCAGGCCCGGCGGCACGATCGTGGAAGGCACGGCCGGCAATACCGGCATCGGGCTCGCGGTTGTCGGCAACGCCCTCGGGTTCCGCACCGTCATCGTCATTCCGGAAACTCAGAGCCAGGAGAAGAAGGACGCGTTGCGGCTTGTCGGCGCCGAGCTCGTCGAGGTCCCGGCCGTGCCCTATTCCAACCCGGACAACTATGTCCGCTATTCGGGCCGCCTCGCGGCCGAGCTCGCCCGGACGGAGCCGAACGGCGCGATCTGGGCGAACCAGTTCGACAACGTCGCGAACCGGCAGGCGCATGCCGAGACGACAGCGCCCGAGATCTGGGGGCAGACCGGGGGCAAGCTGGACGGCTTCATCTGCGCGGTCGGGACGGGCGGAACCCTCGCGGGCGTGGCGGAAGGACTGCGCGAGCGCAAGTCGGACATCGCGATCGGCCTCGCCGATCCGATGGGAGCTGCGCTCTTCAGCTACTACACGACGGGCGAGCTGAAGTCCTCCGGCAGCTCGGTCACGGAAGGGATCGGCCAGGGCCGCATCACCGGGAACCTGCAGGGCTTGGGCGTGGACCACGCCTATCAGATACCCGACGAGGAGGCGCTGCCGCTGCTCTACGACCTCGTGCGGCACGAGGGCCTCTGCCTCGGCGGCTCCTCCGCCATCAACGTCGCAGGCGCGATCCGCCTCGCCTGCGAGCTGGGTCCCGGCTCGACGGTGGTAACCGTTCTCTGCGATTCAGGGACGCGCTACGCATCCAAGCTGTTCAATCCGGCGTTTCTTGAGGCGAAGGGCCTTCCTGTCCCGGACTGGATGGCGCGAGGCGACAAGGGCACCCGGCCGCAGGTGCGGTAGGTCAGGAACCCGCATCAGGCATGGGAGTTTCGACTTGACCGTCGAACCTGGTTCTTGGCCTCCGCGCCCGCGGACCGGGGCTGAAGGGATGCCACGCTCCGGAGGCCTGACGGTCTGCCTGGCGGGGATTGGGGACCCGGCATTTCCGGCCGGGCCCGCGGCCACATGGGTTCGGGTCGGGGTTTGATGAGGTTGTCGCGGCGCACGGCACTGGATACAGGCGTCGTACCCTGGCTCGCGGATGCCGAGCAGGGCCGCAGACGGCTGCAGCGGCTCTACGTCGTGGCGGCCGCGGGTCTTGCCGCGCTCGTGCCGCTGATCCTGTTCGCCGGGTTCTGGGTTCGATCCGAGCTCAACAAGAGCGAGCGGGATATCGAGAGCTATCTCTCGTCGCGCGCATCGATGCTGTCGCGCCGCGTCGATGCGCTGCTCGAGCAGCAGATCCTCGCCTTGAAGGCGATCGCCGCCCTCCCGGCCCTCGACGGGCCCGCCTCCGAGTTCGAGGAGGCCGCAAACCGCGTCGCGTCGGACGTGCCGAACTGGACCGGGCTGGCGCTGGTCGACTTGGGAACGGGTCAGGTCCTCGCCTCCACCCGGCCCGAATGGCCTCCCCCGCAGGCGCTTGGGGCTGTTCCGACGCTCAGGAGCACGCGCAAACCCAGCATAGCCGCCCTGGTCGGACCAAGCCTCCGGCCGGGCGTGATCGTGTTCTCCGTTCCGGTCGTGCGGAACGGGGAGGCAAGACGGGTACTGGTGAGCGGCTACGACGCGTCGGAACTGCTGCGGATCGTCTCCGCGGAGAGCCAGGATTCCGGACTTCTGCTCACGCTCGCCGACCAGGCCGGCACGGTTCTGGCCCGCTCCCGCGCGCCGGAGACGGCGATCGGGCGCGAGATCACGGCGCATTTCCGCCAGAAGATCGAGAACAGGGATTCGGGGCTGTTCCACGGCCCCTCGCGCGAGGGCGACGAGATATCCGGCGCCTTCGTCCGCTCCGACCTGACGAGATGGGTGGCGGCCGCGGCCATCGATCGCCGGCAGATCGACAAGTTCTCCAGAAGCTCCGTCTGGGCGACGATCGCGGCCGGAGCCCTCAGCCTCATCCTGGCCGGCATCCTGGCGGTGTTCATCGTGCACACCGTGATGGAGCGTCGCGTGAGCGAGGAGCGGCTCGCCGCATCCCGCGCGCTCGGCGAGCTCGATGCCCGGCTCCTGAAGACCACCCAGGAGGCGCTCGGCGAGCAGCGCAAGGCGTCGTCCGAGCGGGAGGTGCTGCTGCGCGAGATCTATCACCGGGTGAAGAACAATCTCCAGATCGTGCAAAGCCTGCTGCGGCTCGGATCGCGCGAGCTCAACCCCGAGCAGCGGGAGCCCTTCGAGAATGCCGTCCGGCGGATCGGAGCGATGGCGCGGGTCCACACCCTCCTCTACAACTCGCCCGACCTCGCCTCGATCGACTTCAAGGTCTATCTCGACGAGCTGCTCAAGGAGATGTCGGAGGCCTTCGGCGGCGAGGAGCGCGGGATCGAGGCCGTCCTGGACGCCGAGTCGATGCGCGTTCCTCTCGACACCGCGGTGCCGCTTGCCTTCATTGCGGTCGAGCTTCTCACCAACGCCTACCGTCACGCATTTCCCGAGGGCCGCCGAGGCCGCATCACGGTCGAAGTCCGCAAGGACGAGCCATTCGGGGCGTTGCGGATCGCCGACAACGGCGTCGGCCTCGACCGTTCGGCCCTGATGAAGCGTCGGCTCGGCCTCACGATCGTGCGCAAGCTCGTGCAGCAGATCGGCGGCGCGATCGAGGAGCCGCAGGACGGCTCCTCCTCCTTCCTCGTCCGCTTCCCCCTGGACCATGTGGAACGCGGCAACCTCAAGGACATGCGGCTCGGCGCCATGGCTTGATGCGGCGCCCGGCGCTGCACATATCTGGCCTGCGGAGATCGGGCGCCGTCAGGGTCCGCATCCGCGAAGTGCCACACTGGGCTTCACGCCATGTCTCGTCCTTCGCCCTTCGGGCATCCTTTCCTTCTCGGCTTCGACGAGATCGAGCAGACCCTCGATCGCATCGCCAAGGCCGCGAACGACGGGTACCCTCCCTATAATATCGAGCGGATCCCCCGCACGGCCGAGTCTCCGGAGCGACTGCGCATCATGCTGGCGGTCGCGGGCTTCGCGCCGGACCAGCTGGACATCCAAGTGGAGGAGAACCAGCTCGTCGTCCGCGGGCGGCAGGTCGAGGATAAGACGAGGCAGTTCCTGCACCGCGGTATCGCGGCTCGCCAGTTCCAGCGGACATTCCTCCTGGCGGACGGAATGGAGGTGCTCGGCGCGGATCTTTCGAACGGGCTTCTCTCGATCGATCTCGCCAGGCCGGAACCGGCGCGGGTCGCTCGTCGTATCGAGATCATCTCGCGCGACTGAGCGAAGCCCAGCCGTTCGTCATGGAGGCAAATATGTCGATGAACAACGAGAACACGAACCCCGCCGCACGGCTGGATCCACGCGCTTTCGCGGCGCTCGGCGAGGGCCAGATCGCCTACGTGAAGCCGATGCGCTCGGACGAGGTGAAGCGCCTCTTTCCGCAAGCCCCCGAACTCGCGCCCGATCTCGAGCTGTTCGCCCTTCTGTCCGCGAGCGGCACGCCGATCCTGCTGACGGATTCCCGCGATGCGGCTCTGGCGAATGCCTGGGCGCAGGATCTGCGCACCGTCGGCCTCAACTGACGCCGGATGTCTCGCGGCGGAGCACGGCCTCGACGGCTCGGACGAGCCGGTCGAGGTCCTCCGGGCGAGACAGGCGGTGATCGCCGTCCTTGATGAGCGTGAGCTGGACGTTCTCGCCCGGCAGTCGTTCGACGAAGCTGAGGGCGTGCTCCCAGGGCACGTCCGGATCGCGCATCCCCTGCAGGATGTGGATCGGAGCCCGCGTGGTGATCGGGCCATCCAGGATGAGGTGGCGACGGCCATCCAAGATGAGTTTCGCCGTGATCGGATAGGGCTCGTCCGAATAAAGAGACGGGCGGTAATAGACCCCGTCCGTCTCGATGGTATGGCGGATATCGGCCGGGAACGCGTCCCACATCAGGCGCTCGGTGAAGTCGATCGCCGGCGCGATCAGGACGAGACCGGCCGGCCCGCGATCGCCACATTCCGCAGCTAGGCGGATCGCCGCCAAGGTCGCGATCCAGGCACCCATGGACGAGCCGACGAGGACGGGTCTCTTCGGCGCATAGGCGCCGAGGACCGCGAGCCCCTCCTCGAGCCAGCGGGAGATGGTCCCGTCCGCGAAGGAGCCGCCCGACTCGCCATGTCCCGAATAGTCGAACCGGACGAAGGAGCGGCCCGTCTCGGCCGCCCAGGCATCGAGGGCTTCCGCCTTGGTCGCCCGCATGTCGGACCGGAAGCCGCCGAACCAGACCACCGGCGGCTCCGCCCCGTCCCGCGCGAGCACGGCAATTCGCCGCGCCTCGTCTCCCTCTCCGACCTCGATCCAGGACGTCATGGTTAACCGAACCTCAACCCGTGGTGGCCAGGGTGCCTGTCCCATGGCCGCAGCCGTCGTTCCCCTACACCCGTGATCACCGCCTTGCGACCGGCCTCGGCCTTTCCTCGGGCGAGCGTGCATCCGCTCGCCGGCCGGACGATCCTCCAGATCATTCCGGAGCTCGAGGCGGGCGGCGCCGAGCGCACGGCGATCGACGTCGCGGCCGGGCTGGCCGAGGTCGGCGCGCGCGCGCTCGTCGCGAGCGAGGGCGGGCGGCTCGTCGGCGAATTGCAGGCTCACGGAGGCGTCTGGATCCCGTTTCCGGCCCGCACGAAGAACCCCTTCGCGATGCTCGCCAACGTCCGCCGGCTTGCCCGCATCGCCTATCACGAACGGGCCGACATCATCCATGCGCGCTCGCGCGCTCCGGCCTGGGTCGGGCTCGGCGCCGCCCGCGCGCTCGGGATCCCGTTCGTGACCACGTTCCACGGCAGCTATGCCGGACGATCCGCGGCGAAGCGGCTCTACAATTCCGTCATGGCCCGCGGCGACATCGTCATCGCGAACTCCGCCTTCACGGCCGACCTCGTGAGATCCGCCTACGGGGCCGAGGCGGAGCGGGTGGTCACGCTCCAGCGCGGCACGGACCTGACCGAGTTCTCGCCCGCCGCAGTGTCGGCCGAGCGGGTCGACGCGCTGCGCCGCAAATGGGAGGTCGCGCCGCACGAACGGATCGTCCTCCTGGCGGCGCGCCTGACCGGCTGGAAGGGCCAGAAGATCCTGATCGAAGCTGCGGCGCGCCTTCGCGACCGCGGCCGGCGTGACATCGTCTACATCCTGGCAGGCGACCATCAGGGCCGGGACGGCTACGTGAAGGAGTTGGACAGGCTCATCGGGCAGCGCGGCCTTGCCGGGATCGTCCGGCGGGTGGGACATTGCACGGACATGCCGGCCGCCTATCTGGCCGCGTCGGTCGTGACGGTCCCGTCCACCGAGCCCGAGGCCTTCGGCCGGGTCGCGGTCGAGGCACAGGCGATGGGGACACCAGTTGTGGTCTCCAATCTCGGCGCCGTTCCGGAAACCGTGCTCGCGCCGCCGGAAACGCCGGCCTCGCGCCGAACCGGCTGGCGCGTGCCTGCCGGCGATCCCGCCGCGTTGGCTGAGGCGCTCGACGAGGTGCTCGGGCTCGGGGCCAGCGCCCATGAGGGACTGGCGCGGCGTGCGCGGGCCCATGTGGAGCAGCATTTCTCGCTCGAGACCATGATCGCCGGGACGCTGTCGGTCTATGGCAAGCTCCTCGCGGGCCGCACCGTCAAGGAAGGCACATGAGCTCCGCGATCCAGCGCCTGTTCGGCGGCTCGCCGCTGCTCGTCCTCTTCAAGCTCCTGTTCCTGTCGCTGGTCATCGGGGCGATCATGGCGGGGTTCGGCTTCACGCCGACGACGCTCCCGTCCCGGATCGCCGCGGCGGCCCGCTCGCTCTGGAACCTCGGCTTCGGGGCGCTCCGGAACGCGGGCGCCTACATCCTGACGGGCGCGATGGTGGTCGTTCCGATCTGGTTGCTCATGCGCTTCATGGGCGGGAAGCGCTAAGCGCTTCACGCCCCGAGCAGCTTCCAGATTCCCGACGCGGTTGCGACCGTGCGGGCGCCCGCCTTCAGTTCGCACCGCATGAAGACGAGCGAGCGCGTCAGCCGCTCCACCGTGCAATGCGAGACGACGAACTCCCCCTGGCGCACGGTGGCGAGGAAGTGGGTGTCGAGCTGCACCGTCACCTGCCGGCGGCCTCCATTCGCCCGGGAGGCCGCCATCCCGAGCGTCTGGTCCGCGAAGGCCATCAGCATGCCGCCATGCACGACGCCGCCGCGGTTCAGATGTCGCGCCTCCGCCAGGAACCCATAGAGACGGTCCTCTCCCTCCCGCTTCATCCAGACCGGCCCGAGCAGTTCCATGAGACCGGTTTCCGGTCGCGTGGTCCAGCCATCCGCGGATGGATCGAACGGCACCTGCGGCTCTGAGCCGAGGCGCGGGAGGACGACGCGACCGTCCGGCCCGAGCGCCAGCCGCTCGACCTTGCGGATCGCGGCCAGCGGAAGCGGGCCGTAGAGGTGCGGGAACAGAGCCCCGCCACGCGAAGGCTCGTAGCGGAGTGCCGACCCGAGATCCGCTTCATCGACGGACAGGAGCATGAGGCCGCTCTGGCCGCGAAAATGCTTATCGGCCGTGCCGGGAAGCTGCTCCGCGGTCGAGAAGTGGATGAAGCCGTCCTGGATATCGACCGGCGCTCCGGCGAACACGCCGGCCTGCTCCGCGGCGCGCCACAGATCCTCCGGGCAGATCTTGTAGATGAGCCGCATGGTCGGGGTGGTCTTTCAGAAACGGCAGAATGGCTGTTGCATCCGCCCGAGAGCTGCCTTATTTTCCTAGCTTAGGCCGATGTTCTCACGGTCTGCGAGCACGCCAATGCTTTCCCACGCACGAATCTGGGCCGCCATCGACCGGCTGGCCGAGCGCTACGGGCTATCGGCTTCGGGCCTCGCCCGCAAGGCTGGGCTGGACGCGACCAGCTTCAACAAGTCGAAGCGCCAGGGCCCCGACGGCCGGGACCGCTGGCCCTCCACGGAATCGGTCGCCAAGATCCTGGCCGCAACGGGCGCGAGCCTCGACGAGTTCATGCGCCTGATCGACGACGGGGACCGGTCCGGCCGGCCGAAGGTGCCGCTCATCGGCATGGCACAGGCGGGTGCCGGGCGCCTCTTCAACGAGGACGGCATGCCGACCGGCGGCCCCGGATGGGAGGAGATCGAGTTCCCGGAATTCTCGAACGAACGCGTCTTCGCCCTGGAGGTGCAGGGCGATTCCATGCGGCCGCTCTATCGCGAGGGCGACATCATCATCGTCTCGCCGTCAGCCTCCGTCCGGCGCGGCGACCGCGTGGTCGTCCGCACCAGGGATGGCGAGGTCATGGCCAAGGAGCTCAAGCGGAAGACCCAGCGCAATGTCGAGCTGCTTTCGCTGAACCCGGAACACCCGGACCGGGTCCTTCCGCTGAACGAGATCGACTGGATGGCGCGCGTGATCTGGGCCCGGCAGTAGCTCAGGACGGGTCCGGCCGAGCATATTCCCGGAAGGCCTCGACCACGCTCTCGTAGACCGGCCGCTTGAACGGGATGATCAGTCCGGGGAGGTTCTCGATCCTCTCCCAGCGCCAGGCGTCGAACTCCGCCTTGTGCCTGCCGCCTCCGGGATGGTCGATATCGATCTCGCGATCCTCTCCCGTGAACCGGAATGCGAACCATTTCTGCATCTGGCCGCGGTACCGCCCGCGCCAGGCCCGGCCGCTGATCTCCGGCGGGAGGTCGTAGCCGTACCAGTCCGGCGCCTCCGCGATGAGCTCGGCCGAGCGCACGCTCGTTTCCTCGTAGAGCTCGCGCAGGGCCGCCTGAAGCGGTTCCTCGCCCGGATCGATGCCGCCCTGCGGCATCTGCCAGGCATGGCTGTCGTCGACATGTTCCGGGCCGGCGGAGCGCCGGCGCCGCCCGACGAAGACGAGTCCCTCGCGGTTGAGGAGCATGACGCCCACGCAGGGCCGGTACGGCAGGTCGGCCGGGGTCGGGACCTGGCGCGACCGCCGCCTCACCGCGTGGCGCTCTCGCGAACGGCGGACCGCAAGGCGGCGCTTGCCGGGACGAGAAGGATGCCGCGGGCCTCGAGCCCCTTGGCCCAGCGGGCGATGCGCTCGACGGAGAGGGGCAGCGCAGTCGCCGTGCCGATCGCGATGCCGCCGCCGCTCGCCGCGGTCTCGAGACGTTCGAGCGCGCGGTCGATCCCGTCCGGCCTGCCGCTCGCGTCGACCACCACGTCGGCCCGGGCCATGGGCGTGTCTCCCTTCACCAAGGTCGCGACCGAGCGCGGCGAGGAGCCGTCGTCGAGGAAGCCGAGCCCGCGCGCTCCGATCTCCCGGAGGATCGGCGCGATGGCCCGCGCATCCGCCGTCAGCTTGCCGCCCATGTAGTTCATCAGCCCGACATAGCCGGAGAGGCGGCCCATCGCCCAGTGGAGATGCTCGATATTCTCCGCCGGTCGCGCAGCGGCGAGGAGCGTGTGGGGTCCGGGATCGCTGTCCGGATAGTCGAAGGGCTCCATCGGCACCTGGAGGATGATCTCGTGCCCGTCCTCCCGGGCGCGGGCGGCCAGCCGGTCGAGATCCTGGCCGTAGGGCGCAAAGGCGAGCGTCACGGCCGGGGGAAGCTTGGCGATGGCGTCCAGCGTGCCGCTCTGGCTGATCCCAAGCCCGCCGACCACGATCGCGACCCGTGCGACAGGACGGGCGCCGCCGGGAAGGCCGGTCGCGGCCCGGGCATACACGTCGAGGGGACGGGACCCGTCCGGGCCGATTCGTGGCAGGGTGCCGAACCGGGTCGCTTCCACCAGCCGCCTGTCGGGAGCGGGGTTGAGGGCGAGGATCGCCTCGTCCGGAATCCGGACGATGATGGATTGCGGGGCAGCAGTACCGTCAGGCCGGACGACCGAGACCCCAGATGCGCCCTCGACGCTCTCGGCCGTCTGCGGCCCCGATCCCACGGGTACGTCGGGCAAGGTCGAGGTCGAGCTTTGCCGGGCCGGCGCTTTGGCCCCGATCTCCACGGCGATCCGGGGAATGCCGCCCTGCGGATCGCCCGCAACGTAGACATAACCGCCAGCCGCGACGAGGAGCCCGGCGCAGACCGCCCCGGCAATGCGGATGGCTGCCAGGCCCGAGCCCGTCTTCGGCTCGGCGCGGGGCCTTCCCAGCGGACGCGTCAGCTCGTCGGAGGTCGTGCCCAAACGCGATGGACCTGAGCGGCGGGTGGAGAATCGCGCCAGCCGGCGGCGGCTCGGACGAATCGGTCGCGCCCATGATGTCAGGCCGCGCGGGGGCTTCAAGCCCCGACGGGCCGATGAGACGAGCGCGGGCCCACCCGCGCGCCGCTTCAGTTCGGAACGCTGCTCGAGGCCGACTTCTCGCCGCCGCCCGGCGGCGTCGCCGTATTCTCGGCGCCCTTGCGCACGCCGCGAAGGTGGTCGAACGCGGCGATGAGCTGCTTGTCCTTCGCCGGATCCGGCGGGACATAGGCGGAGGAGCCGCCCTTCTCCTCGGTGTTCTTGAGGTGGCCGCGGAGCCCCGCCTCGCCCTTCGTCTCGTCCTTACCCTTCAGCTCCTCCGGGATGTCCTGCAGGACCTCCTGGTCCGGCTCGATTCCCTTGGCCTGAATGGAGCGGCCGGACGGGGTGTAGTACCGCGCCGTGGTGAGGCGGACGGCGCCGTTCCCGCCGAGCGGAATCACGGTCTGGACCGAGCCCTTCCCGAAGGAGCGCGTGCCCATCAGCAGCGCCCGCTTGTGGTCCTGCAGCGCGCCGGCGACGATCTCGGAGGCGGAGGCCGACCCGCCGTTGATCAGCACCACGATCGGCTTGCCCTTCGTGAGGTCGCCGCTCTTCGCGTTGAAGCGCTGGTTCTCGTCCGAGTTGCGGCCGCGCGTGGACACGATCTCGCCCCGGTCCAGGAATGCGTCCGACACGAGGATCGCCTGGTCCAGCAACCCGCCTGGATTGTTGCGCAGGTCGAGCACGAAGCCCTTGAGCTTATCCTGCCCGATCTCGCCCGTGAGCTTCTCGATGGCCGCGCGCAGGCCCTCGTAGGTCTGCTCGTTGAACTGCGTGACGCGCAGGTAGCCGATCTCGCCCTCGACCCGGGACCGGACGGGACGGATGCGGATGATGTCCCGCGTCAGCGTGACCGTAATCGGGTCCTTCTGACCGGGCCGCTGCAGCTTCAGACGCACGGGCGTGTTCACGGGGCCGCGCATCTTGTCGACCGCCTGATTCAGCGTTAGGCCCTGGACCTGGTCTTCCTCGATCTGGACGATGACGTCGTTCGCCATGATGCCGGCCCGGGCGGCCGGCGTGTCGTCGATCGGCGTGACGACCTTGACCAGGCCCTCCTCCATCGTGACCTCGATGCCGAGCCCGCCGAACTGGCCGCTCGTCTGGACCTGCATGTCCCGGAAGCTCTTCGGGTCCATGTAGGATGAGTGTGGATCGAGCGAGGCCAGCATGCCGTTGATGGCGGCCTCGATGAGCTTGGCCTCCTCGGGCTTCTCGACGTAGTCCGTCCTGACCTTCTCGAAGACGTCGCCGAACAGCGACAGCTGCCGGTAGGTCTCCGCCGAGGCCGCGATCGCACTCGTGCTGGAGAGGAGGCGCGTCTGGGTGGTGAGGGTCGCGGCGCCGGCTCCGATGAGCGCACCGACCAGAACGAGAGACAATCTGCGCATCAGCCGCGAACCCTTTCGCTCTGCGATTTCGCCCACCAAGGACGGGGGTCGACGGGCCCACCATCCTTCCGGAACTCAACATAGAGGGCGGGACCATTCCCCTCAACGACGCTCAAGGCCGCAGATGACGAGGCGCCCTCGCCCATCTGTCCGACCGGCTCTCCGGCCAACACGAATTGTCCCGTCTCAACGCTGATCCGGTCCATCCCGGCGAGAAGGAGATAGTATCCGTCGCCGGCATTGATGATCAAGAGTCGGCCAAAGGACCGAAACGGTCCTGCATAGGAGACCCAGCCGTCCGCAGGGGACGTCACGAGCGCCTTGGGACGGGTGGCGATCACGATTCCGCGCATCGTGCCGCCCTGGCCGTCCGGGGCGCCGAACTCCCGGGCCACCGGCCCGATCACCGGCCGCGCCAGCGTGCCGCGCGCTTCAGCGAAGGGGATCTTGGGCGCGAGCCTGGCCGGATCGCGGCTCGAGGCAGCCGCGAAGCGTTCGCGGACCTGGCGCGCCTCCGCCTCGGCGCGCCGACGTTCCGCCTCCGCCTCCCGGCGCGCCGCCCCGAGCTCGCCGTCGAGCCTGTCGACGAGCTCCTTCAGGCTCCGGGCCTCAGCTCCTAGCGCGGCGCTTCGGGCACGCTCCTCGCCGAGAGAAGCCTCGGCGGCTTTGAGCCGGTCGGATCGGAGCCGGACAAGAACCTGGAGCCGCTCGTCATCCTGCCTCAGCAGATCGAGCTCCCGCTCGAGCGCCGCCCGATTCGCCTGCCTCAAGTCGCGCAGGCGCACCAGCTCGCCGAGATCGGTCGCGAGCGATTGGGCCTCGTCCCTGAGCCCCGGCACGACCGCCCCGAGCAGGATCGCGCTGCGGATCGCGGCGAGGATATCCTCGGGCCGGACGAGCATGGCGGGCGCCGCACCGCGTCCGAGGCGCTGGAGCGCGGCGAGAACATCCGCGATGACGGCTCGCCGGCTTTCCAGCGAGTCCCTGAGAGCCGTCTCGCTCCCCTCGATCGTCGCGAGCTCGGCCTCGAGCGCCCGCATGCTCGCCTCCGTGTCCCTGATTCGCGCAGCCGTGGCGACCAGGGCCGAGCTCAGGCGGGCGTTGTCCGTGCGGAGCGCCTCGATCTCCGATGCGAGTTTTCGGCCGGCCTCGCGGCTCTCGGCGGCGCGCCGGTCCAGCTCCCGCAGCGCCTCCTCGCGACGCAGGCGCTCGGCCTCCTTCGCGGCCGCTCTCGCTTCGATCTCGGACGAGCGGTCCTGCGCCACGCCCTGCTGGCAGGATCCGGCGAGCGCGACGAGAAGCGCCATGCCCGGGATGGCGGCCTTGACCATGGCAGGTCGCATCATTCTCCGCCGGGTTCGCCCCGATGGTAGGGATGGCCGGCCAGGATGGTCAAAGCGCGGTAGATCTGCTCGGCTGCAAGGATGCGCACGATCTGGTGCGGAAGCGTCAGGCGGCCGAAGGAGACGAGGAAATCCGCCCGGCGGCGTACCGAATCGTCCAGTCCGTCGGAGCCGCCGATGACGAAGGACATAGGGGCGCCGCCGTCGCGCCAGTCCCGCAGACGCCCGGCGAATTCGTCGCTGGAGATGGATTGCCCCCGTTCGTCGAAGGCAACGAGCTTCGTGCCGGCCGTGCGCGCCAGGACGGCTGCCGCTTCGGCCGCGATACGTTCGGCAGCCGTTCGGGCGCGTGCTTCGGGCAGCTCGACGATGTCCAGAGCCCCGAAGCCGGAACTCCGGCCCAGGGCATCGGCCCGGACCCGGTAGCGTTCCACCAGCTCGCGCTCAGGCCCGGCCTTCAGCCGGCCGACCGCGAGGAGCTGCCACCTCACAGGCTACGCCAGCAATGGTCAGCCGGCGGCGCGCTCGGTCGGACGGTCCGCGCCCCACATCTTCTCGAGATTGTAGAAGCCGCGCACCTCGGGCCGGAAGATGTGGATGATGAGGTCGCCGGCGTCGATCAGCACCCAATCGCAGGCCGGAACGCCTTCGACCCGCACGCGCCCGTAGCCTTGATCCTTGAAGGCCTGGATCAGGCGCTCGGCGATCGAGCCGACATGCCGGTTGGAGCGGCCCGTGGTGATGATCATCGTGTCGGCGATCGAGGTCTTGCCGACGAGGTCGATCTCGACCGTCTCCTCGGCCTTCATGTCCTCGAGACAAGCGCGCGCCACGCAGGCGATGCTCTCGCGCGCCGCAGGCTGCGCTGCGGCGACGAGGTGAAGCGGAGGAATATCCGCCTCGCGGATAGAAACGTGATCCAGTGCCAGGTTCCCCTCTTCGCCACGGCCAAGCTCTTGGCTTGCGAGCCTTGCCCGTGTCTCAAGAAGATAATGCGACACGAGCCGTTTTCAACGCCGGTCAAGCGTTTTCAGGAGCTTATCCCTAAGAGCTGTTGACGAGAGGTTCGATCTGGGCCCGGTCAGGAAGGTCCAGGCGGGCGGGCCGCTTCCGGCGAGGGTCTGTGGGGGGACCCGGAACAAGGGCAGCGTCCGTGCGGCCGGGCTCCGGAGAGCGCGCAGGGTCCAGCCGGGGCGATCCACGACCGCGAGCGGCACCAGCGACGTTATCTCCCGCCAGGCACGCCAGCGGTGAAGATTGGCGAAGCTGTCCGCTCCCAGAATGTAGACGAAGCGGACACGGGGGCAGCGCCGGGTCAGGAACCGCAGCGTGTCCACCGTGTAGCGCGCGCCGAGTTCCGCCTCGAACCCGGTCACGACCATCCGCGGGTGGCCCGCGAGCGAGCGCGTCGCGGCCAGCCGCTCTGCCACCGTAGGCAGACGGGTGGTGTCCTTCAGGGGATTGCCCGGTCCGACGATCCACCAGACCCGATCGAGCCCGAGCCGGCGCAGCGCCGCCATGGCGACATGCCGGTGGCCGGCATGAGGCGGGTCGAAGCTGCCGCCGTAAAGGCCGATCCGCAGCCCCGCAGCCGTCGGGGGAAGGCGGATGAGCCCTCCCCGCTCAGCTGGCTCCATCAGGGCCGCGTCTGCCCTGAGCCACGGACGCGGTACTTGAACGAGGTCAGCTGCTCTACCCCGACGGGGCCGCGCGCATGCATGCGGCCGGTCGCGATGCCGATCTCGGCCCCGAACCCGAACTCGCCCCCGTCGGCGAACTGTGTCGAGGCGTTGTGCAGCACGATGGCGGAATCGACCTCGGCCAGGAAGCGCTCGGCCGCCGCGGCATCGGCCGTCAGGATCGCGTCGGTATGGTGCGAACCGTAACGGGCTATGTGGTCGAGGGCGGCATCGAGCCCGTCCACGAGGCGACAGGCGATGACGGCGTCGAGGTATTCGGTCGCCCAGTCCGCCTCCGCGGCGGGGCGGACCCGCGGGTCGGCCGCGCGTGCCGCCTCGTCCCCACGCACCTCGCAGCCGGCATCGAGCAGCGCCTTGAGGAGGGGCGCGAGATGCGTGCCGGCGGCGGCGCGATCCAGAAGCAGCGTCTCCGCCGCGCCGCACACCCCGGTGCGGCGGAGCTTCGAATTCAGGACGACAGACCGCGCCATGTCGAGATCGGCGGAGGCCTGGACATAGACGTGGTTCACGCCCTCCAGATGCGCGAAGACCGGCACGCGCGCATCCGCCTGGACACGCTCGACGAGGCTGCGGCCGCCACGCGGCACGACGACGTCGATGGCGCCGCCAAGCCCGGTGAGCATCAGGCCGACCGCCTCGCGGTCCCGCACGGGCACGAGCTGGATCGCGTCCGCGGGCAGCCCGGCCTGGGCGATCCCCTCGGCCATCGCGGCCGCGATGGCCGAGGATGTGCGAAAGCTCTCCGAGCCGGCGCGCAGGATGGCGGCGTTCCCGGCCATCAGGCAGAGCGCGCCGGCATCGGCCGTGACGTTCGGCCGGCTTTCGAAGATCACCCCGATCACCCCGAGCGGCGTCGAGACGCGCTCGATCCTCAGGCCGTTCGGCCGCTCGAAGGTCGCGAGCACACGCCCGACCGGATCGGGAAGCGCGGCGATCTCCTCGACCGCCTTAGCGATCGCCTCCACGCGCCCGGGGTCGAGCGTCAGGCGGTCGACGAAGGAAGCGGGCCGACCGGCGGACCGCGCATCGGCGAGGTCGAGCGCATTCTGGGCGAGAACGGTCCGCTCCGCCGCCCGGATTCCTTCGGCGACGGCGGACAGCGCGCGGCGCTTCCGCTCCGTCGAGGCGAGCGCCAAAGCGTGCGCGGCGGCCCGGGCACGCCGGCCGATATCGGCCATCAGCTCCGCAAGCGGCGGCTCGGCCGCACGGGACTGTCCATGGGTCCTGTCGGCGGTGATGGCGGCGCTCATGATCTGTCGGGAACCTAGTGGCGGGGCCGGTCATCTTACCCTCCCGGGGCGGGACGCGCCATGTTCGGGACGGAGATGACGGGCAGGCGCTACATCGGCACCTCGGGCTGGCATTACGAGTCCTGGCTCGGCCCCTTCTATCCGGAGCGCTGTCCGAAGCCGAAGCTGCTGGCATTCTACGCGGGCACCTTCTCCGCGACCGAGATCAACCTGTCTTTCTACCGCCTGCCGAGCGAAGCGGCGGTCGCCTCGTGGCGGGACACAACGCCGGACGGCTTCGTCTTCGCCTGGAAGGCGCATCGAGTGATCACGCATTATCGCCGGCTCACCGATCCCGAGGAGCCGATCGGGAACGTGTTCGGCCGGATGAGCGGTCTCGGCCGCAAGGGCGGGCCGGTGCTGTTCCAGCTCCCGCCGCGCTTCAAGGCGAACCGTGAGCGGCTCGCCTCCTTCATCGGCGCCCTGCCGAAAGGCGGGCGCTACGTGTTCGAGTTCCGCGATCCGAGCTGGTACGAGGACGCGATCCTGGACGTCCTGCGGGACACCGGCTCGGCGCTCTGCATCTCCGACCACGCGCACGCGCCGGCGCCGTGGGTCGCGACGGCGGACTTCGTCTATATCCGCGGTCACGGCCCGAGCGGGCGCTACCATGGCAGCTATGACGACGCCGCGCTGGCCGAATGGGCGCGGAAGGCGGAAGCCTGGCGGCAGGAAGGCCGCGACGTGTTTTCGTTCTTCGACAACGACGTGAAGGCGGCGGCGCCGGCCGACGCCCAGCGCCTCGCGAGCCTCATGCCGCGGTAGCGGCCTCCGCGTCGCGGAGATTGACGGCGAGCGCAAGATCGTCCCGGTGGATCATCTCGGCCCGTCCCGGATAGCCGAGGATCGCCTCGATCTCGCGGCTCGAGCGGCCGAGGATGCGACCTGCCTCCTCGGCATCGTAGGCGACGAGCCCGCGCCCCAGGATCCGCCCGTCCGGATCCCGCACGAGGACGGCATCGCCCCGGGCGAAGGCGCCTTCGAGCCCCGTCACCCCGATCGGCAGGAGGCTCGCGCCCCCGAGGAGCGCGCGTGCCGCGCCGGCATCGACCGCAAGCGCACCCTTCGTCTCGAGCGCACCGGCGATCCAGGTCTTCCGCGCCGTCGCGGGCGACGATCCCGTCAGGAACCAGGTGCACCGGGCCCCTTCCAAGACCCGCCGCAGCGGGTTCTTCGGGCGACCATCCGCGATCAGCATGTGCGTGCCGCCCGCGGTCGCGATCTTGCCCGCATCGATCTTGGTGCGCATGCCGCCGCGGGAAAGGTTCGAGGCAGCCTCCCCGGCCATCGCCTCGATCTCGGGCGTGATCTGGCGCACCAGCGGGATGTGCTGTGCCGAGGGATCGAGGCTCGGCGGGGCCGTATAGAGCCCGTCGATATCCGAGAAAAGGATCAGCAGGTCCGCCCCGATCATGGTGGCGACGCGCGCGCCGAGCCGGTCGTTGTCGCCGTACCGGATCTCGGTCGTGGCGACCGTGTCGTTCTCGTTGACGACCGGGACCGCCCGCATCTCGAGGAGCTTCGAGAGAGTCGCGCGCGCGTTGAGATAACGTCTCCGCTCCTCCGTGTCGGACAGGGTGAGAAGGATCTGGCCGGCCGTGATGCCGTGATGCGCCAGCACCTCCGACCAGGTCCGGGCGAGCGCGATCTGCCCGACGGCCGCCGCCGCCTGGCTTTCCTCCAGCTTCAGCGCCCGCGTCCCGAGCCCCAGCACGCTGCGGCCGAGCGCGATCGCTCCGGAGGAGACCACGAGCACGTCCGCCTCGCGCCCGTGCAGCTCGGCGAGGTCCTCGGCGAGGGCGGCGAGCCAGGCATGATTCAGCCGCCCGCGCGTCCGGTCGACCAGCAGCGCCGATCCGACCTTGACGACGATGCGTCGGAACTGGGTGAGCGACGGGATCATGCGAGGGCGGACCGGATGTCCGTGTGGGCGAAGTGGTCGCCCTTGTACAAGAGCGGCACGTCGAGAGTCTTGGCGACAGCATAAGACAAGCAGTCGCCGAAGTTGAGCTGGGCCGGATGGCCCTGACCCTTGCCGTAGCGGCGAAAGGCCTCGACCGCCGCGTCCGCCATGTCGCCCGTGAAGTCGATGATCCTCAAGCTGCCCTCCCGGACCAGCCGACGCGTCATCTCGTCGATATCGTGGGCGTCGAGGATGGACGACAGAACGAGCTTCGTCTCGACGATCATGGGCGCACCAATCACGGCGTCACCCTCGGCCAGCAAGCTGCCGAAGCGCTTGCGCTCAGGCTCCTCCTTGGCGATGGCGATGAGAACCGACGTGTCGACCGCGATCACTTCGGCAGGCCGTTCTCATCGTACATCCAGCTCTCGTCGAAGGTCGCCTCCGGCCTGATCCGCTTTCGCGTTTCGCGAGCGATCTCGAGGATGGACTCATAACGCCGCCGCTTCTCCGGCGTCATCCCGAGTTCGTCGACCGGTCGAGCGCTTGCGTCATAGGACCGGAGAGCTTCGACCACGACCTCGGTCGTGGTCTTGCCCAAGCGCTTGGCGAGCGCGCTGGCACGCTCGGCGGCCTCGTCGCTCCGGATGTTCAGCTGACGTTGCGCCATGTGCTAGCTCCAAGAGTGCTGTGCTAGCACGAGGCTCGCCTCTAGGCCAATCAAGGCCGCCAGGCCGGTGCGGGCTCCGCCTCCGCCTTCTCCTCCGTCCGTTTCGCCCCGATCACATCGGCCAGCCGGCCGAGCGCATCCTCGATCCCAAGCCCGGAGGCGGAGGAGATCACGAGCGGCTTCCGCGCCGCGGCAGCCGCCAGGTCGGCGACACGCCCCGCAAGCGTTTCCCCGTCGAGCGCATCGGCCTTGGACAGCGCGACGATCTCGGGCTTTTCCGCAAGCCCGTGGCCATAGGCCTCCAGCTCGCGGCGGACCGTCTCGTACGCCCGGCCGGGCTCCTCGCTCGTGCCGTCCACCAGATGCAGCAGCACACGGCAGCGTTCGATATGGCCGAGGAAGCGGTCCCCAAGCCCGGCGCCCTCATGCGCCCCCTCGATCAGGCCCGGGATGTCGGCGAGGACGAATTCGCGGCCGGCGCTGCGCACCACGCCGAGCCCCGGATGGAGCGTGGTGAATGGATAGTCGGCGATCTTCGGCTTGGCGGCCGTGACGGCGGCGAGAAAGGTGGACTTCCCCGCATTCGGCAGCCCAACCAGGCCGGCATCCGCGATCAGCTTCAGCCTGAGGCGGATCCAGCGCTCCTGGCCCTCCTGGCCCGGATTGGCATGGCGGGGAGCGCGGTTCGTCGAGGTCTTGAAATGGGCGTTGCCGAAGCCACCATTGCCGCCGCGGGCGAGCAGCACGCGCTGCCCCGGCTCGGAAATGTCGGCGATGAGCTCCTCCCCGTCCTCGTCGAGGATCTCCGTCCCGACCGGAACCTTGAGGACGATGTCGTCGCCCTTGGCGCCGGCCCGGTTCTGGCCCATGCCGTGCTGGCCCCGCTGCGCCTTGAAATGCACTTGGTAGCGGTAGTCGATCAGCGTGTTCAGGCCTTCGACGCCCTCAGCCCAGACGTCGCCGCCCTTGCCGCCGTCCCCGCCGTTCGGCCCGCCGAACTCGATGAACTTCTCACGCCGGAAGGCGACGATGCCGTTCCCGCCGTCGCCGGAGCGTATGTAGATCTTCGCCTCGTCGAGGAACTTCATCGCGGACTCAACTCTCGGCCGCCCCGACCCCGGCGGCATATCCAAGATAGGATCGGGGCGGCCTCGCTCAATGCGCGGCAGCGAGCGCCGCCGGCTCCTCCGGCCGCTGCGGGACGTAGTCGGAGGCACTCCAGGTCTTGAAGCTCTGCCACTTGCGCCGGTCGAGCCGATATCTCTCGACCGGCAGGAGCCCGCCCCGCGCCGGGAAGGCCTCCAGGCCAGATCCCACGGCCGAGAAGCCGCACTTCTCCAGGACCCGCTGTCCCTCCGGGTTGATCACCCGGACGGAGGCAGTCAGCTCCTTGCCCTCCGTATAGGCGAAGAAGGCGTCGATCAGCGAGCGCGCCGCCTCCGTCGCGAGGCCCTGGCCCCAATGCGGCGCCCCGAGCCAGTAGCCGAGGACCGGGGCGGAGGGCACGTCGCAGCGGATCTCGACCACCCCGATCAGCTGGTTCGGTTTCGAGCGCGGCGTGATCGCCATGACGAGCCTGCGTCCGTCGGCATTGGCTTGCCTGGCGGCGAAGACGAACGTCTCGGCCTCGTCCGGAGGGTATGGATGCGGAATGATCCCCGTCATGTCGGCTACGACTTTCTCACCGGCCAGACGGACGATGGCGGCGGCGTCGGCCTGGCGCGGCCAACGGAGCCACAGCCGGCGGGTCTCGAGCCGGAACACGTCGTCACGGGTGAGGTCGGGAAACATCGTCCTGCTCCGATCCTGATGGGCTGTCCGGCTGCGCCGGGACATGGGGCCCAAACGACTAGGGGGAGGTGGTCTCCCACCTCCCCCTAGGATCGAAGCTCGGCCGTTTAAGGGCCTGTCCGGAGCTTCGCCCGCCGGTTCCGTGGGAACATTGGCGGAGCTCCAGTCGGACTCTCCGCCGCTACTCGGCCGCCTCTTGGGCGGGAATGACCGATACGAAAGCTCGGCCGGCTTTCGTGAGGAATCGGACGCGGCCGTCCGTGGTCGCGAAGAGGGTATGGTCCTTGCCCATGCCCACGTTCACGCCCGGGTGCCATTTGGTGCCGCGCTGACGCACGATGATGTTGCCGGCGATGACGCACTCGTCGCCGAACTTCTTGACGCCGAGACGACGGCCTTCGGAGTCGCGGCCGTTGCGGGACGAGCCGCCTGCCTTTTTATGTGCCATGACGCGTGTTCCTGAACTTGTCTCGACTCTACTCGACCGGGGCCGATTCGGCCAGGGCCGGTTCGGATGCGGCAGCCGCCGCCGGGGCGGACAGCGTCTTCCCGTTCAGCGAGAAGGAGCCGATCCGCACGACCGTGAGGTCCTGACGGTGGCCACGCTTGCGGCGCGAATTCTGGCGGCGGCGCTTCTTGAAGGCGATCACCTTCGGGCCGCGCGCATGCTCGACGATGGTCCCGGAGACGGTCGCGCCGGCAACCGCGGGGGCGCCGACCTCCACGCCGCCCGCATGGGACAGCGTGAGGACCTGGTCGAAGGTCACGTCCGAGCCCGCCTCGCCCGGAAGCGTGGCGACCGTGATGACGTCGTTGGCGGCGACGCGGTACTGCTTGCCGCCGGTCTTGATCACTGCGAACATCGTTCTGATCCGTGTTCCAACCGGATCTCCGCTTGCGCGTGTCCGGCTTCTTTGCAGTTGCGGGATGTCTCGGCGGCCAAGCGGAGCGAAGCGCCAAAACGACGAACGCGTGGGCAGACCTGCCCACGCGTGAACTCGTGGTGAATAGGTGCGCCGGACGCGATTGTCAATGAGCGAGCGCGGTCCGGCATCCCTGCCGCCATGGCTGTTCATCTCCCCGGCGGCGGTAGCCACGCGCTTTCGGCCTGAGTAGTGTTCCCTCCAGGCGCTGCAAGACGCCCGGGAGACACGCCAGGATGAGGTTCTCGATCACACGCAGGATCGCGCTCGCGGGATTGGGAGCGGCAGGCTTCGCCCGGCCGGCGCTCGCGCAGGCGGATTGGCCGCGGCAGCCGGTGCGCATCATCGTGCCCTACCCTGCGGGCGGCTCGACGGACGTCCTCACCCGAATCCTGGCGGAGCGGCTGAAGGAGAGGCTCGGCGGGACCTGGGTCATCGAGAACCGGCCCGGCGCGGGCGGCAATATCGGGATCGATGCCGTCGCCAAGAGCGAGCCCGACGGCTACACGATCGGCTCCGCGACCGTGGGCCATTTCTCGATCAACCAGTATCTCTACGCCAAGATGTCCTGGGACCCGGACCGGGACATCGCGCCCGTATCGATGACCTGGGAGCTGCCCAACGTCGCGGTGGTGCCCTCCGAGCACGTCCCGGCGAAGACGCTCGGGGAGTTTATCGCCTGGGCTAAGGCGCGCGAGGGCGGCATCTTTTACGGCAGCCCGGGCGTCGGCACCACGCCGCACCTGTCGGGCGCATTGTTTTGCACGCGCAACGGCATCAGGGGTACGCATGTGCCGTTCCGGGGTGCGGCCGCGACCATCCCGGCCATGCTGAAGGGCGACATCCAGTTCGCAATCGATAATCTCGCGTCCTACACGAGCATCATCGAATCCAGGCAGATGCGGGCGCTGGCCGTGACGTCGCCGACGCGCTGGCCGACCATGAAGGACGTGCCGACCATGAAGGAGGCCGGGATGGACGATTTCGTGGTCACCTCCTGGGCGGCTTTCGTGGTGCCCAAGGCAACCCCTGCGGCGATCGTGCAGAAGGTCTCGCAGGCGCTGCAGCAGATCGCGAAGGAGCCGGCCGTGCAGGAGCGCTTCCAGACGGCGGGTGCGCGCGTCCTCGGCTCGCCGCCGGAGGATGTCACCAGGCTCGCCCACAAGGAGCGCCCGATGTGGCAGGAAATGGTGCGGGTCTCCGGCGCGAAGCTCGAGTGAGACGTTTTCGCCGCTCGCGCCGCTTCCCAGGCGGGTCGCCGTTGCCGTAAGGGAGCCCGCAAGAGAGTTCAGGGTCTCCGCTCCATGGACGCGATGCGTCAATCCCCGAAGCTCGTGACCGTCTTCGGCGGCTCGGGCTTCCTCGGCCGCCATGTCGTGCGCGCGCTGGCCAAGCGCGGCTATCGCGTGCGCGTCGCCGTGCGCCGGCCGGATCTCGGCTTCTTCCTGCAGCCGCTCGGCGTCGTCGGGCAGATCCAGCTCGTCCAGGCGAACCTGCGCTATCCCGACACGGTGAGGCGCGCGCTCGACAGGGCGGATGCGGTCGTGAACTGCGTCGGCATCCTGAGCGAGAGCGGGCGCCAGAGCTTCGGCCCGGTCCAGGCGGAGGGCGCGCGGGTGATCGCGGAAGGCACCCCCGCGGGCCTGCCCCTGGTCCAGGTCTCGGCGATTGGAGCCGACCCGAATTCGGCATCGGCCTATGCTCGTACGAAGGGGCAGGGCGACGCGGCCGTCCTGGCGGCCCGACCCGACGCGGTGATCGTCCGGCCCTCGGTCCTGTTCGGGCAGGGCGACAGCTTCTTCAACCGCTTCGCGGCACTGGCGCGGGCGCTGCCAATCCTGCCGATCGCTGGCGCCGAGACGCGCTTCCAGCCCGTCTGGGCGGGCGATGTCGGCGAGGCGATCGCGCTCGCGGTCGACGGCAGGGTGTTGGGCGGGCGGATCTACGAGTTCGGAGGGCCCGAGATCCGCACGTTGCGCGAGCTCGTGGAATACGTCCTTCAGGTGACCGAGCGGAAGCGCATGATCATCGCCATGCCGGAGGGCCTCGCACGAATTCAGGCCCGCGTCATGGAAATCGTCGACGCGCTGAGTTTCGGCCTCCTGCCGGACGAACTGAAGCTCACCCGCGATCAGCTCGTCCTGCTCCGGCAGGACAACGTGGTGTCCGAGGGGGCCAGGGCCGAAGCCAGGACGCTCGAAGGCATCGGAATGACGCCGCGCGCCATGGAAGCGATCGTACCGGCCTACCTCACGCGTTTCCGCAAGACCGGCCAGTTCGACCTCAAGCGCGCGGCCTGAGCCGCCGACGCGCCATCATCAGACCATAGGGAGACACGCTCATGCGTGACATTGGGCATTTCATCGGCGGCAAGGCCGTCGCGGGCACGTCGGGCCGCCATGCGGACGTGTTCGAGCCGATGACGGGCGAGGTCCAGGCCCGGGTTGCGCTCGCCAGCAAGGCCGAGCTTCGGGCCGCGGTCGAGAATGCGAAAGCGGCGCAACCCGCCTGGGCGGCGACCAACCCGCAGCGCCGCGCCCGCGTCCTCATGCGGTTTCTCGACCTCGTGCAGCGCGAATACGATTCCCTCGCCGAGCTCCTCGCCCGCGAGCATGGCAAGACGATCCCGGACGCGAAGGGCGACATCCAGCGCGGCCTCGAGGTCGTCGAGTTCGCCTGCGGCATCCCGCACCTGATGAAGGGCGAGTACACCGAGGGCGCCGGCCCCGGCATCGACATCTACTCGATGCGCCAGCCGCTCGGCGTCGTGGCCGGCATCACGCCGTTCAACTTTCCGGCCATGATCCCGATGTGGAAGTTCGGCCCGGCGATCGCCTGCGGCAACGCCTTCATCCTGAAGCCGTCCGAGCGCGATCCCGGCGTGCCGATGCGGCTGGCCGAACTGATGATCGAGGCGGGCCTGCCGGCCGGCATCCTCAACGTCGTCAACGGCGACAAGGAGGCCGTCGACGCGATCCTGGACGATCCGGACATCAAGGCTGTCGGCTTCGTCGGCTCCTCGCCGATCGCGCAGTACATCTACCACCGGGCCGCCGGCACGGGTAAGCGCGCGCAGTGCTTCGGCGGCGCCAAGAACCACATGATCATCATGCCGGATGCCGACATGGATCAGGCCGTCGACGCGCTGATCGGCGCGGGATATGGCTCGGCGGGCGAGCGCTGCATGGCGATCTCGGTCGCGGTGCCGGTCGGGAAGGCGACCGCCGACAAGCTGGTCGAGAAGCTGATCCCGCGGGTGGAGAGCCTGAAGGTCGGCCCGTCCACCGATCCCTCCGCCGATTTCGGCCCGGTCGTGACCCAGGCCGCGCTGGACCGGATCAAGGGCTACGTGGATCTCGGCATCAAGGAGGGCGCGAAGCTCGTCGTCGACGGCCGCAACTTCAAGCTGCAGGGCTACGAGAACGGCTTCTACATGGGCGGCTGCCTCTTCGACGAGGTGGCGCCCGAGATGCGCATCTACAAGGAGGAGATCTTCGGGCCCGTCCTCTCCGTCGTGCGGGCGAAGGACTATGCCGAAGCGCTGCGCCTGCCGACCGAGCACGAATACGGCAACGGGGTCGCGATCTTCACCCGGGACGGCGACGCGGCGCGCGACTTCGCCGCCAAGGTCGATGTGGGCATGGTCGGCATCAACGTGCCGATCCCGGTCCCGATCGCCTATTACACCTTCGGCGGCTGGAAGGCCTCCGGTTTCGGCGACCTGAACCAGCACGGCCCGGATTCCATCCGCTTCTACACGAAGACGAAGACCGTTACCTCGCGCTGGCCCTCCGGGGTCAAGGAGGGCGCGGAGTTCGTCATCCCGACCATGCAGTAGGCCGCGGCAAGCGGGACCTGCTACGCTGAGGGCGGGTTCCGCCCGGAGAAGGTCGCATGTCCGCGCAACTCGCTCCCGCACGGATGACGGTCGAGGAGTTCCTCGACTGGGCCGACGCGCGGGACGATGATGGCCGCTACGAGCTCGATGACGGCGTCGTCATTGCGATGGCGCCGGAGCGTATCGTTCACGCCCGAACCAAGTTCGCCATCTCACGGGTGCTAGCGGATACGGTCGCCAGGGCCGGTCTGCCCTGCGAAGTCTTCGTCGAGGGACCCGGGATCTGGATCGATCGCGCCACCTCCTACCAGCCCGACGTCATCATCCAGTGCGGCCCTCGTCTGCCGGGCGATGCCCGCTTCGTCGACCGGCCGGTCGTGATCGTGGAAATCCTGTCGCCCTCGACGGCCTATCGCGATCTGGGTCGCAAGGCCCGCAACTACTTCCGGGTCGAGAGCGTCGCCCACTATCTCGTCGTGGATCCGGACGACCGCATCGTGTCACACCGGCGACGAGGCGAGGGCGGAGCGGTCGTATCGGAGGACCTTTCGGCAGGCGAGCTCATCCTCGATCCGCCGGGCCTGCGGATCCCGGTGGCGGATCTCCTGCCGCCGTCCGGTGCAGAGGGGACATGAGAAGACGGATCGCGCTCCTCGCGCTCGCGGCAGCCTGCTGCACGGCAACCCCTGCCCTTGCGGCCTGCACCGCCCCGGCCCCTCCCGACCCGGCCGCCCGCCCGGCCAAGCTGCCTGCGCCCGTCAAGGGACCCTGCGTCGACAAGCAGCCCGGCACGCCTGGCTGCCTCGGCTGGGAGGCATACAAGTTCAACGACGAGGTGACGGCGTACAATGCGCAGGTGCCGGCCTTCAAAAGCGCCGCCGAAGCCTATGTCGCCAAGCTGAACGCCTATGTCACGGCTGCTGCCGCCTATGCCAAATGCGAGGTGGATGCGCTTAGGTGACCTGGGGCCGAAGCCGTGCTCGACGCGACGCGTCCCGCTTGCTATCTGTTCTGATAGCATGGGCTTTGCGTCATGGCTCAGGTGGAAGGCACCAACGAGATCATGCGGCTGATCGTGGCGAGGAGCCTGATCGGGCGCTGAGGCGGGTCGCTGGAAAGTGCGGCTTGATCTCAAGATTGACGAACCGGCCTTTCGAGTCCGCCGCAAGCAGAGAGCCGGAAGAGCTTCTTGTGATTGAGAGTGACACCCTCGCTCCCCAGCAGGATGTGCAGCCGTCGATAGCCGAACCGCCGCCGTTCCGCTGCCAGAGCTCGAAGGCGTGCTCGCAAGCCGACGTCCTCAGGCCGGGTCGACACGTAGCGAGACGTCTTCGGCTCCATGCCGATCAGCCTGCAGGCGCGCCGCTGCGAATAGCCTTTCTCCTTGATCGTCCAGGTCACGGCTGTTCTCCGCGCACCGGCATCAGAAGTTTTTCCGAGAGCCTCGCGCAGCGTCGCCGCGTCGAGCATCGCCTCAGCCAGGAGCTTCTTCAGTTTGCGGTTCTCCTCGTCGAGCGCCTTCAGCCGCCGAGCGTCGGAGACTTCCATCCCGCCATAGCGTATAGAACGTCTCGTCGCTGAGCCCGTGCGCTTTCCAGATGCGCTGGACCGACGAGACGCTGATCCCGACGGCCTTGACCATGGCGGCGGGCCGTCCAGTGCGTCGCCTCGATCGCGATGAGCGCCACGGCCTGGTCAATCACCTCCTGCCAGCACAGACGCAGGTCTCGGGGGCCACATGGCGCATCCAGGTCAGGCTTCAGCACCCTTCTGGAATCAAGTCTGCCCGATCACGCAACCCTTTCGGGACGGGCTCTTAGTCGACCTGCGCAGCCGAGGTCCCAGCCGCGGCAAGCATTGCTCGAAACTCAAATTCCGGAAGGTGCGCCCCGCCTGTCGTCCAAACAATGGTTGCGGTGGGATCCGGCCCACCTCGCCTCCTGAGATCATTGTAGAATGCGCCGAGCGCGGCAAGACCCGCGGCTCCGGACAGCTCGAGCTTGAGGCCATGATCCCTCCAGGCAGCCCGGCAGGCGGCGAGGAGGCTCTCGTCCGACACCGTAACGACGGACCCGATCAGGGCGCCGGCCATCGCGCAGGCGAGTTCGGAGGCGCTCGGAACCGCAAGGCCGTCCGCGAGGGTGGCGTTCGTAAGCCCGACATCGTAGACGGATTTCATGACGCCAAGACCCGCGAGCCGGATCAACACACAGGGCGATTGCGTCGGCTCTACCAGGATAAGGCGGACCGCTTCGCCGTAAGCGTGCTTCAGGCCATAAGCGATGCCAGCCGGAGCCCCTCCGACTCCGCAGGGGATCAGCACGTCGAGCGGCCGTTCCGGCAAAGGCACGAGGCCGAAGGCGGCTAGCTGGTCGGCAAGCTCCAAGCCGCCGCACATGTAGCCTTTAAAGAGCGGCAGGGAACTCTCGTCGTCGACGAAATAGCTCGACGGGTCGGCGCGGCTCGCCTCCCGCGCGCTGGCGACGGCGGCAGCGTAGTCGCCCTCGTGCTCGATCACCGTGGCGCCGATGTCACGCAGCCGGGCCTTCTTCCAGGCTTTCGCGTCGCGCGACATGTGCACGACGACCGCGAAGCCGAGCGCTCGGCCGAGGATGCCGATACTGTAGCCGAGATTGCCCGTGCTGCCGACGGCGATGCGGCGCGCCGCGAAGAGGGTGCGGGCGGCGTCCGAGGCGAGCAGTTCGGACGACGTCCCCTCCGGCAGCAATCCGGCCGCGCAGGCGACCTCCTTCGCATGTCCCAGGACCTCGTACATGCCGCCGCGCGCCTTGACGCTGCCGGTGAGTGGCAGGGCGTGGTCGGCTTTGGCATAGAGCGGGCCGGGAACGCTCCAGCCGCCGCCACCCAATGGGATCAAGGGAGATTCGATCCTCCCTTCGGTCGCCTCTAGCTCGGGAAAGATGGCGCGCAGGAACGGGCGGCCCCACGCGACCTCCCGCAAGGCTTCGTCGACATCCACCGTCGGCGGGGCGGGAGCCGCTCCCCGGTCGTTCCACCAGACGATCGGACGCCCGGCGCGGACCTCCGCCGGGACGCCATCTTTCCACAGCATGGCGCTCACGCCGGCAGCGGCCCGAGCTGCACGGGCTGGCCCGAGAGCGAGGAAGCCAGGGCCGCATCGAGGATCTCGATCTGCTGCGCCGTCTCGGGCGCGAAGGCGCTGCGGCTCGGCCGGCCCTCGATCGCCAGGACGAAATCCCGGAGCTGGTTCTTGAACAGCTCGTTGGTGATCAGCTCGCCGTCGGGGTCGTCCTCCGGCGGCGCAAGGACCACACGGTCGTCGACCAGCACCGTCTTCGAATCCCGCACCTCCACGAAGCAATCGTCGAACAGGAGGAAGTGCCGCTCGAAGAAGGGCCGCTGGTTGTAGGAGAGAAGCGCCGTGGCAAGCCGGCCGGACGGGTAGGTTAGCAGCATCATGACCTCGTCCTCGGCCTTCCAGCAGTCGCGCCAGCGATGGGTCTGGCAATAGACGGTCGTCGGCCGCTCGCCCATGATGAGCTGCACGAAGTCGAGCGCGTGGGATCCGAGCTGGGGGATGACGAGCCCTTCCTCCGGCGTCCGCTCCGCCCACCAGGGCACCTGAGGCCCGTCCCAGTACATGCAAAAGGCCGCCTGAAGGGAGCGCAGCCGCCCGAAGCTCGCGAGGTTGTCCCGCACGTAGCCCACCGCGGACGAATGGCGCCGCGACTGGCCGACCACGAGGACGCGCCCGGCCGCCTTCGCCGCCGCGTTCATGGCGTAGGCTGTCGCCGCATCCTGCGCCATGGGCTTCTCGACGATGACGTGCCGGCCGCCGCGCAGGCATTCGATCGTCACCGGCCCATGCGCCTCGATCGGCAGGCAGAGATCGACGGCCTCGATCTCCGGATGCGCGAGCGCTTCCGCGACGCTGCCGAAGGCGTGCGGGGCGCCGTATCGCGCCGCCATGTTCTGCGCGAGGGCGAGGTCCGTGTCGACGAAGGCGACAAGCCGCGCCACGTCCGGCTGCTGGGCGATCGCGTCGGCATGGGCGTGAACGATCCGGCCACAGCCGACCACGGCGATCCCGACGGGTTTTCTGACTGTCATTCTCCTACGTCCTCCGGCGGCGTCTCGATACCCGGCTTGCGTGCGTCAGGCTCCGGCCGCGCCGGCGCCGCGCGGGGGCTTGGGCAGCGTGCTGAAATCCGGCGGACTGCGCCCGCCTCACATGGTCGGCGAAAAGCGCCCGGCGAATCTCAGGATGGCGAGGCGGAAGAGCCGGTCGGTGATGAAGCCGAGCGCGCCGAGGCACACGAGGGAGACGAAGATCTCCTCGATCATCATGAACATGCGCCCGTCCCACAGCATCACGCCGAGGCCGGCATTCGCGGCGATCATCTCGGCCGCGACGATCGTCGTGAAGGCGTTGGCCATCGCCAGGCGCATCCCCGTGAGGATGTAGGGAACCGTCGCCGGCAGCCCGACGAAGGCGAAGACCTGCCAGCGTGTCGCGCCGAGCGCCTGGGCCGCGCGGATCTTGTTCGGCGTGATCGCCGAGACCCCGGCCGCGGTGTTCAGGATCACGATGAACACGGTCGCGTAGATGATGAGGAAGATCTTTGATTCCTCGCCGATGCCGAACCAGATCACGGCGATGGTGATGAGAGCGACCGAAGGGATGAAGCGCAGACACTCGGTCCAAGGCTCGACGAGCTTGCGGAACGTGCGGAAGCTCCCGATCGCAAGCCCGATCGGGATCGCAATCAGCGAGCCCGCCGCGAAGCCGAGGATGATGCGTTTCAGGCTCGCCCCGATCTGGATCCAGAGCTGCCCGGATAGCGCGAGCTCCAGCCCTTTGCCGAACGTGGCGAGCGGCGTCGGGAACAGCACGGACTGGACGAGATAGGCGGCCGCCACGTGCCACGCGACAAACAGGCTGAGGAAGCCGATGATCGACGGGAGGATTGCGACGAGAAATCTGGCGATCGGGCCCAAGGCGGGTCTCGGGATGGCGATGGGAGGCGGCAGGGTGGCAGTCTTGGAGGGGGTCACGCGGCCATCGCCCTCACGGACTTCGCCACTTCGTCGCGGATCATGCCATGCACCTCGGCGTAGTATCGCGTATAGGCAGGATCGAGGCGGTCGCGTTCGCCCTCGATGTTGATTGTCACGACGTCGCGCAGCGTCCCGCCGGGACCGGCCGTCATCACGCCGACGCGCGTGCCGAGCAGGATCGCCTCGTCGATGTCATGGGTGATGAAGACGACGGTACTTTTCGTCGCCAGCCAGATCTTGCGCAATTCGTGCTGCATGACATGCCGCGTCTGCGCATCGAGCGCGCCGAACGGCTCGTCCATCAGGAGCACCTTCGGCTGAATCACGAGCGCGCGGGCAATCTGGATGCGCTGGCGCATGCCGCCGGACAGCTCGGCGGGGAATTTCGAGCCCTGCCCGGAGAGCCCGACGAGCCCGAGTGCGGCCTCGACCTTCTGCCTTCGTTCGGCGCTCGGCATGCCGGCCATGCGCAGTCCGAACTCCACGTTGTGCGCGGCGGTCAGCCAGGGGTAGAGGGAATCGTCGCCCTGGAAGACGACGCACCGGTCCTTCGACGGTCCTTCGACCGGCTGCCCGTTGACGCGGATCTCGCCGCCGGTCGGATGCTCGAACCCGGCCAGCATCGTCAGGACCGTCGACTTGCCGCATCCCGAGGGCCCGAGGAGGCAGAAGAACTCGCCCGGCGCGATCTCGAGGTCGAAGTCGCGCACCGCCAGCGAGGTGCTGCGGCTTCGCGAGGAGACGAAGCTCTTGGACACGTTCTTCAGCTCGAGAAACGCCATCGGCCGTTCTTTTCCCACACTGGCTCGCCTGCTCCCGCCTCGAGCTCGATCGGGGCGGGATCTGTCGTCGGGCGGGAGGCCGGGGCGGTCTCCCGCGATGCTCAGGATTTCGGAACCTCGTAGCTCACCGCCTCCGGCCGGAGCTTCTTCAGCAGGTCCGGGTAGATGAATTTCCCGTAATCGACCGGCTTTACCAGGCGGCCGCCTTCCTTCAGCACGCCTTCTGCGAATTGCAGCGCCTTGATGCTGTCCTGCGTGAGCTGGAATTTGCTCGGCACTTTCGGCATCAGCTCCTCCGTGAGGTCGAGGTCCAAGTTGAGCTGCTTGGCGACATAGGCCGCCGCTTCCTTCGGCTGCTTGGTGATGATGTCGCTCGCCTCCATCAGGGACTTCAGGAAGGTCTCGGCCGCGGCGCCGTTCTTCAGCACCCACGGCTTGTTCATGTAGACGAAGGCGCGCGGGCTCATGATGCCGACGTCGTCGATGACCAGAACGGTATTCGGGACGGCGCGGCGCGCCTTGGCGAGCCAGGGCTCCCAGGCCGCGAAGCCGACGATGTCGCCGCGCTCGAGCGCCGCGATCATCTCCGGCGCTTCGACCTGGACGACCTGGAAGTCTGTCGCCTTCAGGCCCTTGTTCTGCAGCATGGCGAGCCAGAACGCCTCGCCGCCCGTGCCCTTCGCGACGCCGATCTTCTTTCCTTTCAGCTCGTCGAGGGTCTTGTGGCCACGCGCCACGAGACCGTGGAAGCCGACCATCTGCGTGCCCTCCGACACGACGACGACGTCGGAGCTCCGGTTGAAGTTCTGGATGCCGCCCTGCTCGGAGGACATCGCTGCCTGTGCTTGGTTGCCGATGACGAGCGAGGCCATCGTGCTGCCGCTCGGCCCGGTCTTGAGGTCGACGTTGAGGCCGTTCTTCTTGAAGATGCCGGCCTGGTTGGCGACGTAGAAGGCCGCGAAGGCCGGATCGACGCCGGTCGCGATGACCATCGACTGCGCCCTCGCGGCGCCGGAGCCGAAAGCGGCCATCAAAACGAGGCCGACCAGAAGGTGTTTCAATCCGTATCGCACGTGAGCCTCTCTCGATCGTGTGTTCGGTGGTGGTCAGGCGTTCCCGTGTCGTCGATTATGGCGCATCCGGCTGGGCCGGCTGCGCTCGCAGCCGCGATATTCGCCTTCAGGATCAGATATTTGCGGTGCGCTCGCGGGACCAATCGAACGATTGGTTGTCCGTCGGATCGGCGTTTCGCCCTAACAGGCTGAGGAAGAAGTGGGCGCTGACGCCGATGGCACGACCTCGTTCCAGGCGCGCCGCCAGCTCTGCCCAATGGCCGGGTAGCGCCGGCCCCAGAGGCCCTCCTCGAATGCTGCGAGCGCGGCCCCCGGCCGGCTTCGGCATCGAGCGCCCGGTAGATGCCCTTCAGGGCGGCCGCGACGGGCTTCCTGTCCTTGTAGGAGACGAAGTCGAGGCTGTGGCGCAGGAGATGGACGATGCAGGTCTGCACCGCCGTCTCGGGGAACACGGCCGTGATCGCATCCGGGAAGCCCTTCAGACCGTCGACGACGGCGAGCAGGATATCCTCGACGCCGCGGTTCCTGAGCTCGTTCGTGACGCGGAGCCAGAACTTGGCGCCTTCGCTCTGTTCGAGCCAGAGGCCCAGGATCTCCTTGGCCCCGTCGGCCCGGACGCCGAGCGCGATGTGGACCGCCTTGTTGCGGACGATGCCCTCGTCCCGCACCTTGACCCTGAGGGCGTCGAAGAAGACGAGCGGGTAGACCGGCTCCAGGGGCCGCGCCTGCCAGGCCGCGATCTCCTCCAGAACCGCGTCCGTGACCGCGCTGACGAGGTCGGGCGAGACGTCGATCCCGTAGAGCTCGCGCAGGTGGCCCACGATCTCCCGGGCGCTCATGCCGCGGGCGTACATCGACACGATCTTGTCGTCGAAGCCCGGGAAGCGGCGCTGGTACTTGGCGATGAGCTGCGGGTCGAAGGTCGCCTGCCGGTCGCGCGGGATCTCGAGCTCCATCCGGCCGGTCTCGGTCGTCACGGTCTTGCGGCCGTAGCCGTACATGCCATTCCCGGTGAACGCCATCCAGGTGCTGCAATGGAGCCTGGCGATACGAGTTCTACGAGACCTAAGCCTGCCCGCCACAGTCTAAGCCCTCAAGCCATCCTTGACAGCTTCCAGCACTCTACAACCACCACAGATCACACGGCGCACTTGCCGGCCTGCCCCCAGCCGCAACCTCGCAAGCCGCCGAGCCCTCCAGTCCCATATGGTAGACCCTGATGGCGGTTTGCGCCTTGCGTCCGGGTGACGTAGACAGACGTGCTGCCGCGCCCGCGATGCCGTTTACACTTGGTGGAGCGAACGTTGATCCGAAGGGTATCACATTCTTCCATAATTATCATTATTCCGTTTTACGAGAATAGTGAACTAGTTGTTCCTATGTTCCGCAGCCTACGTGAGATTTCTAAGGAGATCAACGATGTCGATGCACGGGTGTTGTGTATCAACGACTCTCCTTGGGATAATGACCTCATTTCTCTCTTGGAACGGGAGGCTGGCGACCTATCGGGGATCGTACAAACCCAAATAATAACCAACAACAACAACCTAGGTTTTATAAAATCGTGCAACATCGGTCTTGAGATTGCACTGCGCGAACGTGCGGATGCCCTACTTCTTAATTCCGATGCAATACTTACGAGCGGGGCACTCCTTGAGATGAGATCAGTATCTCATTTAGATCCGCTTACATCAGTTGTAAGCCCCCGCTCAAACAATGCGACGATTTGCAACTCCCCCTATCCACCTAGCTTTCGCAGCCACGCAAAGGAAGATGCATATTCGGCTCACCTTGCGATTCAGCAGTACTTGCCGCGCGTCACTTACGCCCCGACCGCAGTGGGATTCTGTCTATATATAAGAAATCGTATTCTTGTTGAGTATGGATTTTTCGATCCTGCGTACGGCTTGGGGTATAACGAGGAAAACGATTTGATAATGCGGGCAAATCGCGGCGGCTACAGAGCCGTGCTAGCGAACCGCGCGTACGCCTATCACGAGGGGAGTGTTTCGTTCGATCAGTTGTCTGGTGGGCGAAATTCCAGAGATGAAGAAAACAGGAAAACACTTCTTTCAAGATACCCTGAATACGATAGATCGGTTAGCCGATATTTCAAGAGTTCAGAGTACAAAGCTCAATATCTGCTGGCCGGTCTAGCTCCGGATAAACTCGGAAAATTGCGGGTACTTTTCGACTGCACAAACATGTCGATGAGTCACAACGGAACTTTCGAGCATTCCAAAAGGTTGATTTCGGCATTCGCAGAGCGTTACGGATCTCTATATGATATTCACGTTAAATGTTCAACCGATGTATACTATTTTCATCAATTTGATTTAGTCGATCGATTGACTCTGATCTCTCCAGACGCGCTCGATGAGCGGCCTTTTGCGTTTGCGCTAAGGGTCGGACAGCCATTTTCTCGGCAGCACGTCGCGGAGGTAGCGCGTTCGGCTACGGTCGCGGGCTTCCTGATGCTGGACACCATAGCGATGGATTGCCTGACCCTTGATGATCCAGGCTATTGGTCGATTTGGAGTGAGATGCTGGATTGCACGAACATAGTTGGATTCAATAGTTCTTTTTCCCGTGATCAGTTTCGGCGGCGTTTCCCGTTCTACCAGATCCGCAACGAGTTTGTGTCCCTATGCTCGACAGATGTAGGTGACTACCGCCCCGCGACCAGGGATAAATCGATTGATCCGTCAGGTGGTATATTGCTGGTAGGCAATCATTTCTCGCACAAGCATGTACTCCAGACCCTCGAGAAGCTCAACGCGATCGAGAACTGCCCGCCAGTGACCGTTCTTGGGATCGAAGTGCCAAAGTCTCTTGCATCTGCCAGTTTTCGAGCCGGTGATCTAGATCAGAAGGTGGTAGATCGGTTGTACGCGGGAGCTTTCGTGGTTTTGTTCCCCAGTCACTACGAAGGTTTCGGCCTGCCAATAATGCATGCCCTGGCCCACGAAAAACCTGTTATTGTTCGTGATCTACCTGTGTATAGAGAAATAGAACGGCATGCCCAGGGTTCAATTAATATTCATTTCTGTAAATCTACACAAGAACTTGCCGAAGTAGCCGCCAACCTCCCAAAGTGGAAGCAAAATCCTTCGGTCGAGAACGTTACGCACAGCTGGTTTGAGGCGGCTGAGGCAATTCATCTAGCGTTTGAAGACGCGCGGCGTTCTTTTGACTTTGATCAACTCGTTCGACGAATGAGGCGTGTGTCGATCTTGGAAGAGGCTCTTGAGGTCCAGCGGGAGAGGGATGCCATTTCCGAGGCTCTTAGGCGCGCGGAAAGTCGCGTTGCCGAGAACCACTTTGCCGTCGACGGCGTACACACGGAAGTTAGCCGGGTCCCGGCGGACTTGGAATCAGATGAAGTCCCACACAGGAACTTCCCGGGGAGGCGAATACTTGCGACCTTCGGAGAATTTCTAGGACGTTCATCGCGGGCATTTTTGGAGGGCGCCCTCGTTTCTAGGCGCATTTCTTTGAGCGGAGAAGCCTCCGGTGAGGAGTTGCCTGCCGGCCTCAAACTAGGTCTGCTGTCACGCCTAGACGGGCTGAGGCCGAATGCGCACCGCATGATTGACTTCGGCTTCCTCCTTGACGGAGCTGGCGAGAGGAGGACAGCCTATGCTCTTTTGTGTGTTGCAGACGCGCTCGTGCATGGTGGGACGGTTCGCATCACCATCTCGCTAGACGCTTCCGGGCGAACTCAACCAACTGGTTCGGAGAAGAGGACGCAACTGGAACTGGCGCTCCGAAATGCAGGGTTCGAGTACTCGCTCGACATAGGACGTGAGTTGGCGGAATATCAGGCCCGCAAGCGTCGATCGTGGCTTGCCTTTGAGACAGCTGTTGGAACGGATACAGAATTCCTGGAGGCGGTCTATCAAGCGGCGTTGGGCAGGAGCTTGGATGAGCCAGCGGAACACCATCTACAAGCTCTTAGGCGTGGGGCTGATCGTAGAATTGTCGCACGGCGGGTTTTTAGCTCCAGGGAACGTTTTGCCATATTAAGGAGAGCTTTGGCGTAACGGGTGCCCACGAGGTCGTGCGCCAACCGGCGCTCGGCGGCCCTACAGTTTTAGGAACACGACGATGATTGACATCAATGCGGCTTTTGCGAAACTCCGGGACAGCGAGTTAAACATGCGGGTTGGCGGCGCCGATCCAGAGCAGGTTGGCGCAATGTGCTTCGATATAGTTAGTAAATACATTGACGTAGGCAAGGCCACCCGGCTCCTCGACTTCGGATGTGGGGCGGGTCGCGTAATGCTCTCCGGTTTGCGGCAGGCGCCTCACATTAAAAGTTTTGTCGGTTTCGACATAATGGAAGATGCAATTGCATTTTTTCGCGAGAACATTGCCCCAGATAAGCGGACAAGATTTGAGCTGATCGAGGGAAATAACGACCATTACGACCGGTTCGTCGGCAACTCGGTGAGGAAAACACGCGACCATCTGAGAGAGACGTATGGCGGTTTCTTTGATGGCGCCTTTGCATTTTCAGTTTTTACGCACGTCGACCGCGATGATATTGGTGGATTGTTGCAGTTTGTAGCTAATTTGCTTCGACCTGGCGGCATTTTTGTCTTTACGGCTTTTATTCTGAATCCTTATTCTAGGAAACGTATCCGCGATAATTCGGCTTTGTTTAAATTTGAATTTCCAGATTTTTCGGAGGACAAGCAAGTGTTCGTTGGAGATTCAAGAGATAGACTCGCATTCATAGCTTTCGATCAATTTTTATTTGACTCGGCGATAGTGGATGCTGGCTTGATCCCCCGGCACATAGAATTCGGAAGCTGGCGGGGAGACAATCAGGCGGGCACCTTGCAGGATGTGATCGTCTGCGGAAAGCCGTTTTAACTTCGTGGATCGGCTCTCCTTACCCTAGAAGTCTGTTTGAAAAACGCATCGGCGGGGGCGGGACTGTGATTAAAGCTTGGAATGGGGACCGAGCAGAGCCGTGGCCGGATGGCTGGATCGCCAAGAAGACCAGGCGCTACCCGTCCGACCTGACCGACGAGGAGTGGGAGGTGATCGCGCCCGTCATGCCTAAGCCTGGGCGGCGCGGGCGGCCACATGAGGTGGAGTTCCGCGAGGTCATCAACGCGGTACGCTATCTGGTCCGCTCCGGCTGCGGCTGGCGCATGTTGCCGATCCATTTTGGGCATTGGCGCAGGGTTTATGGCTGGTTCCTCGAATTGGCCCGACGCTTCCTATTCCGGACCAACCACGACGTGGTGCTGATGCTGGACCGGGAGATGGCCAGCCGTGAGGCGAGGCCCTCGGCGGCGGTGATCGACAGCCAGACGATCAAGGCTCCGCAAGGCAAGACAAGGGGGTTACGACGCGGGCAAGAAGACCGTGGGCGCAAGCACCACATCGCGCGGTGGACACCGACGGGCGGCTCCTGATGGTCCACCTCACCTCGCCCGACATCTCCGACAGCGCTGGAACCCAGGCGATCCTCGACGCCCTCCGCAAGCGCTGGCCCTGGGTGAAGCACCTAGTCGCCGACGCCGCCTACGGGCGGCGCAAGCTTATAGCCAAGTATTCCTATCTTGACTTCGTCGTCGAGATCATCCGCCGGTCCGACCAGCAGAAGGGCTTCCAGGTCCTGCCGCGCCGTCTCCTGCGAAAACCACCCACCCCTGAGTTTCCAAACGGCCTCTAAGCCACTTAAAGTAAGCGATCATCCTGTAGGCTTACAACAAAGCATCTTGGAGCGCTGTAGCCGGATTGGAGAGGTGCTTTGGCCGATTCCCCTATTGTGTTCGCCGGGATAGAGATTTGCCACGTCGTCACGAGGTATGGAAGAATGGCGGTGCCGGCCCGTGACGCTGTCGTAGGGCATTCTCTCCGGACCTACGGTGAGTGGGCAGAGCACGAAATTCAGAGTATTTGCAATCATCTCATAGATGGCGGCACGATCATCGATGTCGGGGCGAATATCGGCACTCATAGTCTCGCGTACTCAGCTAGACTTCCGAAGTCGACCCTGTATTCGTTTGAGCCACAAATGATCCCATTTGAGCTGTTTGCCTACAACGTGGTGGCGAACGCCTATTCGAACATTCTGCCTCATCATTTGGGATGTGGAGCTGCATTTGAGACCGTTTCGCTGTCGCCGGACTATAACGCGGCCAACTGGAATCTCGGATCCGTGGGCCTTAGAGAGGCAGTTCATCTCGGAGGCAATCTTCCAAACACTATCATAATATCTCTCGATGAAGTCGTTCCTCATTCTGGCGTCCAGCTGCTAAAGGTCGACGCTGAAGGAATGGAGGCCGAGGTATTTGCTGGTGCGCTCCGCATTATTGCGGTCAGTAGCCCGTTGATATATTTTGAGATTAGCCAGATGGAGACATTAAGATCCATTATAGACCTCGTAGCCCCATTTGATTACGTTTGGTTTTGGCATGAGACGTCGGCCTTCAATCTAAATAATTTCAATCTCGTGACGGAAAACGTGTGGAGCAGGTGCGAGATCGGGGTGATCGGATGTCCTGCGTCGAGAAAGGAGGAGTTCGAATTGCCGCAAGTCACGGGTACGGAGACATCCCCCCCTACCTTCCATGATCCGAAGTTCGGATTTCGAGGAGATACGTTCTGCTCGCGCTTTCATCCCGACCGATCTGCCAGGGAGGGATGAGGGCGCGGCGCAGCTGGAGCGGGCTTTGTGATGAGAACTCGTGACCTTTCTCAAAGTCCTTTGGAAACGGCTATGGTGGGCGATGCGTCGCAGAGAGCCCTCCCACAGCACAGGGATTAAGGTTCGGAGACATCGAGGCGGGCCTCGCAGTCGCGCCCTAGATGTCAATACTATGGAGGTTGTCCGTCCGAGGCTTGGGAGCGAGGCTGTGGTTGCGAAGCCTGCAACCTCGGACCCGGAGCGCCCGGATGGACGTCCACCAGAATGCGCGCCTGACGCCACAAGGTCGAGCCCTGATGATCCGGCGCATCCTCGATGAGGGTTGGCGCGTGGCGGATGCGGCCGCGGCTGCCGGCCTGTCGGAACGGCGCGCCCGCGAGTGGCTGCGGCGGTTCCGGGCGGGTGGCGAGAGCGCCCTCGGGGACAGGCGCTCGACGCCCGCCCGCTCGCCTCATGCGACCCCGCCCGAGACGATCGCCGCCATCGAACGGCTCCGGCGGGAGCGGCTGACCGGCGACGCCATCGCCCGGCAGCTCGGCCTCAAGCGCTCCACCGTGGGCGGGATCCTGCGCAGGCTCGGTCTCGGACGCCTCGATGCGCTCGATCCCAAACAGCCCGTCATCCGCTATGAGCAGGAGCGCCCTGGCGAGCTGATCCATATCGACACCAAGAAGCTCGGCAAGATCGACGGGATCGGCCATCGCATCACCGGTGACCGGCGCGGTCAGAGCAGCAAGCGGGGGACCGGATGGGAGGCCCTCCACGTCGCGGTCGACGATGCCTCCAGGCTGGCCTACACCGAACTCCTGCCGAACGAGCGCAAGGACAGCGCCGTCGCGTTCCTGGAACGGGCACGGGCCTGGTTCGCCCGGCATGGCGTCGCCGTCGAGCGCCTCATGACCGACAACGGCGCGGCCTATAGGAGCCACGCCTTCCGGGCAGCCCTGAGCCGGGCCGGCATCCGTCACAGGCGAACCCGGCCCTACACGCCCCGCACAACGGCAAGGCCGAGCGCTTCATCCAGACCAGCCTCCGGGAATGGGTCTACGCAAGCCCCTACAGGTCATCGGCCGAACGAGCTGCCGCCATGCCGGTCTGGCTCTGCTCCTACAACAGCCGCAGACCGCACTCCGCCCTCGGCGGACAACCGCCCATCAGCCGCATCACCAAGGACAACCTCCTTGGTAACGACAGCTAGAGCGTTGAATCACACATCAAATCTAAATTGATAGGTCCTGAGCCAGCCGGCGGTTCGGTGCTGCGGCTCAGGCTTGACCATCTCGCCGGTCCCGAGAGTCCGCTACCTTCGCTGGCAGATCCGAGTAGGGCCGGTTCGACGTAGGACTGGCGGTCGGCTCCTCCTGGCCGTGCCGGCGATGCTCGGCGCGGATGCGATTCGACCGCCATTCGCCGTCTGGCGACAGCGCACTCAGCTTCTCGCCCCCGCAAGCCGGCGGCGGACGATCGCGGCGAACTCGTCCACGTCCTGGTGCGTGTTGAACAACCCGAACGAGACCCGGATCCCGTCCCGCTCCGGCGAGACACGGACCTGCTCCTCCGCCAGGTACTCCGCCCAGCCCTCTCCCGGGAGATCGAGCACGTAGATGTGGGGGGACCGCAAAGAGCGATCGCGCGGACCAACGAGTCGGACCCCAAGCTCGTCCAGGTGGCCGATCAGGTAGTCGCCCAGATCGTAGAGATGCGCCTCGATGTTGGCGACACCGATGCGCTCGATCAGATCGAGCGATGCCGACAGAGCGTGAATGTCGGGGAGATTGAAGTTGCCGATCTCGAACCGGCCGGCATCGTCTCGGAGCGCCATGTTGTCGTGCCGCGCGATGTAATCCTGCGGCGGATTCGCGAGGCTCGACATGGCCATGTAGGCCGGCAGCAGCTCGTCACGGCCCGACTGGCAGTAGAGGATGCCCAGGCCCTGCGGAACAAGCAGACCCTTGTGGCAGCCGGAGCCGAGGATCGTCGCGCCGAGTTCTCTGCTGTCCAGCGGAATGACGCCCGTCGATTGCATGGCGTCGACGACGAGATCGATCCCTCTTGCCGCGCAGAGCTTGCCGACAGAGGACACGTCGAAGCGGTGTCCAGCGTGGAAGGTCACATGCGACAGCGAGATGGCGCGCGTCCTGCCGTCGATATGCGGCTCGAAGGTGCCGGCATCGGCGGTATCGCCCCGGAGGGCGATGAAGCGCACCTCGACGCCCCGGCGCTTCAGGTTGAGGAAGGCGTAGGCGTTGTTCGGATGGTCGCCCTCGACGAGCAGCACATTGTCGCCGCGCTGGAACGGGATCGCGTTCGCGGCGATGTTCATCCCTTCGGACGTGTTCTTGACGAAGGCGATCTCGGACGGCGAGGCGTTCAGGAGCGCGGCCACCCTCGCCCGGACCTCCTCGACCCGGCGGAGCCAGACCGGCTTCGGCCCGGCGAGTTCGTTACCCTCCTCGTAGAACCGGACCAGCGCCTCTTTGATGCTCGTCGCGAGCGGCGTCTGATGCGCCGAATCCAGGTACAGCATACGCCGGGTCACCGGAAATTCCCGGCGGACGGACTCGACGTCGTAATGCCTGGACATGAGCTCTCCTGATCCTGCTAGGCTTCGCTCGGCAGTGCCGCGCCGAGTGCCTCAAACGGCCAGCGCCGCCTCGATCTGAGAGGCGGTTTCCAGGAGATCGGGCACGAACTTCCCGATCTCCTCGTAGGGGCACAGAGCGGCGGGCACCGAAACTCCCAGCCCAGCGAGGAATTCGCCCTTCGAGTTCCGCAAAGGGACTGCGCAGCCGACTACGCCCGGCGTGAATTCCTCGTCCGTCGAGGCCCATCCCCGAGCCCGCACCAGGGCGATGTCGGCGGCGAGCTTCCGAAGAGACGTGATCGTCTTCGGCGTGAACGCCTTGAAGTCGAGCGCCGCCGTGACCTGCTGGAAATCGGATTCAGACAATCCCGCCAAGTATACCTTGCCGATGGAAGTGCAGTAGATCGGCGCGCGCCCGCCCGGCTCGAACAGAAGGCCGGAGCGTCGCGCACTGCGCGCCGAGTCGACGTAGCAGACCTCGCCGCCCGAGATCGTGCCGATGTGGCAGTGCTCGCGCAGCTTTGCCGCCAGCGCGACCAAGAGAGCATGTGTCTCGTCGGCCACGAAGGCGGCGCTCAGGATCCGTGTCCCGAGCGCGACGAGCCGGCCGCCGGGCAGAAGCTTCTTCGAACCGAGCGCCCGCTTCAGGAGCGAGCGCGCCTCCAGCTGGAGAATGAGCCGGTGCACGGTGGCCGGGGGCAAGCCTGTGGCCTCCCCAATGGCGCTGGCCGCGACGGGACCGCGCTGGTCCAGCACGAATTCGAGGACGGCGAGCGCCCTGTCGAGCGGCTGGTCGCCCTTGCTGTCCGCCTCTTCGACGGCTGCGCGCTGTTTCGGCACGAATCCTCCCCGCAATGCCGAAAACTATGGCTTGACGACCCTGTTTTTATCCTGAAAAATGGTAATTGCAATTCCATTTTTTGGAATAGACGGAGGGGAGAATGAGAGCGCTTCGCAATCTGCTGAAGAGGTGGTTTTCCCCGGCGTCCATTGTGGCCGGCACCATGGCCGTGAGTGCTCTTGCCGGATCGAACCCGGCCCAGGCTCAGGCGTCCCGGCTCGACGAGGTGATGCAGCGCGGCAAGCTCATCGTGTCGACCTTCGGCACCTCGCCGCCGCTCTGCTTCACGGACGAGAAGGGACAACTGGTCGGATTCGACATCGACATCGCCCGGCTGATCGCGAAGAGCATGTTCGGCGACCCGAACAAGGTCGACTTCGTCACCGTCACCAGCGAGGGGCGCTGGCCGAGCGTCCTCTCCGGACGTGCGGATTTCGGGATCGCATCGACGACCGTCTACCCGGATCGGGCCATGCGGGTCGCATTCACCCGGCCCTACATGGATTCCGGCATCTCGCTTCTGGTGCGCAAGGATGCCGGCATCAGCACGATCGCCGAGCTGAACAATTCCAAATTTACGCTCGCCAATCTGAGCAATCCGCAGATGGTCGACCGGCAGAAGCGTTTTCTGCCCGATACCAAGACCCTGACCTTCGACACGCCGAGCGCCATGTTCCTGGCGGTCAAGACGGGCCAGGCACAGGCCATGCAGTTCGATAGCCCGGTCGTCGACTGGTACGGCAAGGAGAACAGCCAGGATCTGATCGTCCTGCCCGAGATGCTCGGCAACGTGCAGAACAACGCGATCTTCCTGAAGCCGGGCGACTTCGCGTGGTGGCTGTTCCTCGACACCATGGTCCAGGAACTGACCACCGGCTCCCGCTACAACGAGTATGTCGAAGTCTACCAGAAGTGGTTCGGCCGCAACCCGCCGCCGCAGCGCTTCTACGGCGCGGCCGCGGCCGCGAAATAGGCCGCTCCGGCTGAGGGAGCGAGAAGGTTCGCGATGCCGTTCGACTTCGGTTTCGTCGTGCGCAACCTGCCCGTCTTCCTGGACGGGCTGTTCGTGACGATCCAGCTCAGCGCGTTGGCATTCGTGCTCTCGCTCCTCTGGGGATTGGTCGTCGTCGGACTGCGCCGCTCGGACTCCGCTCCGGTCCGCAACCTTGCCGCCGGCTATATCCAGGCGGTCCGCAACACCCCCGTGCTCGTTCAGATGTATTTCATCTTCTTCGGCTCGGGGATGGCCGGATATCCGCTCAGCGGCTTCGTGGCCGGCCTGCTCGCCCTCACGCTGCAGAACGGCGGCTACGTGGCCGAGATCTATCGCGCGGGGATCGATTCCGTGAGCCGGCGCCAGACCGAGGCTGGTCTGGCACTCGGCATGCTCCGCCGCCAAGCTTTCTTCATCGTCACCCTGCCCCAGGCGCTCAGGCGCGTGGTCGCCCCGATTTCCAACCAGGGCGTCACCATCATCAAGGATACGGCGCTCGTGTCGACGATCTCGGTCGCCGAGATGACCCAGGCCGGGCGTCTTCTCGCCGACCGTACCGCCGCCGTCTACGAGGTCTTCTTCACGCTCGCCCTCCTCTACCTGCTCGTGGTCTCGATCTTCAGCGGCACCATGCGGCTGATCGAGCGGCGCGTGCGGGTTCTGGCCTGATCTGCGCGATGTTCGACGTCGTCTTCCGCAGCTGGCCGCTGCTCCTCGCCGCCACGGGCGAGACGGTGCTCCTCTCCGTCGCGAGCGGCCTTCTCGCGACCCTTCTCGGCATCCTTCTCGCGCTCGGCCAGCTCTTCGCGGCTCGCGCTCTCCGCTACCTCGTCGAAGTCTGGCTCTATGTGATGCGCGGCGTGCCGCTCCTCGTCCTGCTCTTCGCGATGTATTACGCGCTCCCCTATACGGGGATCGACCTCTCGCCCCGCGTCGGCGGCATCCTCGTCCTGTCGACCTATTTCTCCGCCTTCATGGCCGAGATCTTCCGCAGCGCCGTCCTCGCGGTGCCGAAAGGTCAGTGGGACGCCGCCCGCGGCATCGGCTTCCACGGCTGGCGGCTCATGCGCGAGGTGATCGTGCCGCAGGCGCTGCGTCTGGCGTCCGCCTCCTACGTCAACACCATGATCATGCTCGTGAAGGGCACCTCGCTCGTGTCCATCATCGGGCTGTGGGAGCTGACCCTGGCGGGGCGGCAGATCGTCGAGCGGACGCTTGCCTCCTTCCAGGTCTTCGGCGCCGTCGCGCTGATCTACTTCGTCCTCTGCTACGGACTGTCCTTGGCCGGGCGGTACCTCGAGAAGCGGTTCAGCTATGTCCATTGAGAGCGGGCGCGCGGCGATCGAGCTCCGGGGCGTTTCGAAGCGCTTCGGCAGCGTCCAGGTGTTGAACAGGGTCGATCTCGACGTCCATCGCGGGAAGGCGGTCGTGCTGATCGGCCCGAGCGGTTCGGGCAAGACGACCCTTCTGCGCTGCATGAACTTCCTCGAGGAATTCGAGGAAGGCGAGATCCGGATCGACGGCGAGCCGCTCGGCTATTCCGATGACGGCACGAGGCGCCGGAGGCCCGAGCGCGAGATCGCACGCCAGCGAGCAGCGCTGGGCATGGTCTTCCAGAGCTTCAATCTCTTCCCGCACATGACGGTGCTCGCGAACGTGACGGTCGGGCCGGTCCGCATCAAGGGCCTGCCGCGTTCCGAGGCCGAGGCCGTCGCCCGCGAACTGCTGGACCGGGTCGGTCTCGGCCACAAGCTCGACGCCTATCCCGGCCAGCTCTCCGGCGGGCAGCAGCAGCGCGTCGCCATCGCGCGGGCGCTCGCGATGAAGCCGAAGGCGATGCTGTTCGACGAAGTCACCTCCGCCCTCGATCCGGAGCTCGTCGGCGAGGTGCTCGCCGTCATGCGCCAGCTCGCCGAGAGCGGCATGACCATGGTCATCGTCACGCACGAGATGGCCTTCGCGAGAGACGCCGCCGACCAGGTCGTCTTCATGTCGGGGGGCAGCATCGTCGAGGCCGGGCCGCCGGATCAGCTGTTCCACGCTCCCCAGACCGAGCGATTGCAGGCGTTCCTGCGTCACTTCCGCGAAGGCTACCGGCTTTGACGGCGGCGATACCCGCCGCAGGCCGCAGGTCATCCGCCCGCTCGGTTTCCTCCGTTTCCAGCCAGCCGCTTTCCGAGAACCAAGATGTCTCCTGACCTGCTCGCCCCCCCCTCGCAAACCTCGGCCGGTGCCGCGCCGGCCGACTTCAAGGGACCGCTGCGCGGCCTCAAGGTCATCGACGCCGGGACGATGATCGCGGGGCCGCTCGCGGCCACGCATCTGGCCGACTTCGGAGCCGACGTCATCAAGATCGAGCTCCCGAACGTGGGCGACTCGATGCGTCACTGGGCGCCGATCAAGGATGACCGTTCCCTCTGGTGGAAGGTGATCGGGCGCAACAAGCGGCTCATCACGCTCACCCTGTCGAAGCCGCGCGGTCAGGAGCTGTTCAAGCAGCTCGTCCGCGAGGCCGACATCGTCATCGAGAACTATCGGCCGGGCACGTTCGAGCGCTGGGGCCTCGGCTACGACGTGCTCTCCCGCATCAACCCGCGCCTCGTATTCGTCCGCGTCTCCGGCTTCGGCCAGACCGGCCCCTACGCGAAGCGCGGCGGCTACGGCACCATTGCGGAGGCGTTCAGCGGCATTCCGTCCTTCACTGGCTTCCCCGACCGTCCGCCGACCCTTCCCGGATTCCCGATGGCCGATTCTGTCGCGGCGACCTTCTCGGCGATGGCCGCGATGTTCGCCGTCTACAACCGCGACCAGGGCGGGTCCGGCCGCGGCCAGGAAATCGACGTCAGTCTCTACGAGCCTCTGTTCAGGCTGGCGGAAGCCCAAGTCATCGGCTTCGACCAGCTTGGCATCGTGAAGGAACGGCAAGGAAATCGGCTTGCCGAGGATTCCCCGCGGAACACCTATCTCACGAAGGACGGACGCTGGGTTGGTATATCGGCGTCCTCCCAGAAGACCTTCGAGCGTCTTGCACTGGCTATGGAGAAGCCGAAGCTGATTACCGACCCGCGTTTTCGCGACAACGCTTCGCGCTGTACCTATGCCGATCCGCTCGACGCGGAGATCTCGGCCTGGTTCGCCGAGCGGGACTTCTCCGAGATCGCGGCGATCTTCGAACGCGCCGATGTCGTAGCCGGACCCGTCCTCGACATCCGGGACATTTTCTCCGACCCGCATTACGCCGCACGCGGCAACATCGTGTCGGTCCCCGACGACGATTTCGGGGAGGTGCGGATGCAGAACGTCGCTCCCCGCTTCCTGGGCACACCCGGCGAGGTGCGCCATTCGGGCCGCGCGCTCGGAGCCGACAATCGGGAGATCTTCATCGGCGAGCTCGGATTGAGCGAGGCAGAGTTCTCCTCGCTCGAGGCCGAGGGCGTGATCTGATGGACCGCAACCCCTTCGACGGCGTCTTCATCGCCGGGGCGGGCCAGACCGTCTACGAGAAGCGCTCCCCGAAAAAGGCGACCCGTCTGCTGTTCGAAGCCAGCGATGCGGCCCTTCGCTCGGCCGGTCTCGGCTGGCACGAGGTCGATGGCCTCGCGCTGACATGCTTCAATCTGCCTCCGGACAACGTGACGACCATCGCCGAACATTTCGGGATCGAGGCGCGGTTCCTGTTCCACGGCGTCTATGGGGGCGCGTCCGGCATCATCGGCATGATGCATGCGGCCCGGGCCATCCGGAACGGCGATGCGGAGGTGGTGCTCTGCATGGCGGCGGACGCGTACGACGTCGCTTCCCACAACGAGACGCTCGACCGGTTCAACGGCTCCGTCCAGAACTACATGTCCCCGCACGGCTTCGGTGGGGCGAACGGCATGTTCGCCCTCCAGACCCGGCTCTACATGGAGCGGCATGGCGCGGAGCGCGAGGATTTCGGGCGCTTCTGCGTCGCGCTCCGCAAGAACGCGCAGAGGAACCCCAACGCGCTGCTCCGGTCGGAGATGACGCTCGACGATTACCTGAATGCCCGGCCGATCGCGGACCCTCTCCGGCTGTATGACTGCGTCCTACCCTGCGTCGGCGGGGATTGCGTGGTCCTCGTCAGCGAGCGCGTCGCGAGCCGGCTGAAGGCTCCGCTCGTCGCGATTCGGTCGGGCGGCGAGCTCCACAACTATCCGGCCGGGGACCCCTACTCGCTGACCGCCGGATGGTCCGGCTTCTCCGGGAGGATGTACGAGCGCGCGGGGCTTGGGCCCGAAGACATGGATTTCGCGCAGCTCTACGACGACTACCCGGTCATGTGCTTCATCCAGCTCGAAGGGCTGCGGATCGCCGAGCCCGGCCGAGCCTTCGCCTTCGTCCGCGACACCGACATCACCACCGAGGGCGCCTTCCCGATCAACACGGGGGGTGGCCAGCTGTCGGCGGGCCAAGCCGGCGCGAGCGGGGGCATGATCGGCGTCTACGAGGGGGTGGTGCAGCTTCGGGGCGAGGCCGGAGAACGTCAGGTCGACTGCCGGCGCGGCCTCGTCAGCGGCTACGGCATGATCGCCTACGGACGCGGCCTGTCTGCCAGCGCCGCGATCCTCGAGCGTGTGGAATAGGAGCCGCCCCCATGGTCACGAAGCCCTTGCCGCGCATCGACGCCGTCAACGCGCCCTTCTTCGCCGCCTGCAACGAGGAGAGAGTCCTGATCCAGCGCTGCGCAGCCCCCGAGTGCCGGCGCTATGTGTACTATCCGCGCGTCTGCTGTCCCGTCTGCCAAAGCGGCGACCTCGACTGGGTGGAGGTCTCCGGGCGCGGCCGCATCAAGACCTTCACGGTCGTGCACCGCCCCCATCACGACGGCTTCCTGAGCGAGACGCCGTACGTGTTCGCGGCTGTCGAGATCGAGGAGGGGCCCCTGATCTACGGCCGGATCGATGCCGATCCGGCACGCCCGCCCGCCATCGGCGACGCGGTCGTGCCCGTCTTCCTTCAGCATACGCCCGAGCAGAAGCTCCTCGCCTTCCGAGCGGAAGACGTCCGGTGAGCATAGCGCCCGGCGAGACGTCGCTCCGGCCGACCTGGCTCGAAATCGACCCCGGCGCCTTCCGGCACAACCTCGAGCGCCTCCGCGACGCGGTCGGCCGGCAGGTCGCCATCTATGCCTGCCTCAAGCGCAACGCCTATGGCTGCGGCGCCGGCCCGATCGCCCGGGCAGCGGTCGCGGGCGGCGCCGACGGCCTTGCGGTCGGCAATATCGACGACGCGATCAGCATCCGTCGGGCGGGCGTCACCGCGCCCGTCATGCTGTATCCGACCTGTCTTCCTGAGGTCGCGACGGCCGTCGCCGAGTTCGACCTGACCCCGACGGTCTCGACCCCGGCCGAGGTGGAATCCTGGGCGACAGCCTTCGACGGCCGGCGACCGGTCTTCGCCAAGTTCGATGTCGGGCTGATGCGCGGCGGGGCGCAACCGTCCGAGTTCGGCGCCCTCCTGGCCCGGATCGCCGCGAACCCGAAACTCAGCCTTGCCGGCATCTATACGCATTTCCACACCTATGGCGGCCCGGAGGGGGCAGGCTATCTGGAGTGGCAGGTGGCCCGCCTGCGCGAGGCGGTCGCCGCCGCTCAGGAATCCGGCGCCGACATTCCGTTCGTCATGGGCTCGAACAGCGCGCTGGTGGTGCAGCGGCCGGATCTGGACCTGTCCGGCGTCGATCCGGGTCGGCTGCTCTACGGCGTCACGCCGGCCGGTCCGCTTGAACGGAAGCTCCAGCTGCGGCCGGCGCTGGCGGCGTTCCGGTCGCGCATCCTCTTCGCGAAGACCATCACGTCGGTGCCCGACGACGAGCGGCTGTCGCCCTTTCCGGCCAGGATCGGGATGCGCATAGGCGTCCTGCCGGTCGGCTGGGGCGACGGCCTGCCGCGGCGCTTTCGGGACGGCGCACGGGCGCTCGTGCAGGGCCGTCCCGTTCCGATCCTGAATCCCGTCCATCTCGAGCATCTGCGGCTCGATCTCAGTGCCCATCCCGAGGCCGTCCCCGGGGACGAAGTCACGCTCATCGGCCGCCAGGGCACCGACGCGATCACCCTCGAGGAGGTCGAGGCCGCATGGGGGCTGGACGGCCTGTCGCTTCTCGCCGGCCTGCGGGACCATCTGCGCCGCGACTACGGGGGCGCGGAAGCGACGTGACCCGGTCCGCCGACGTCGTCATCATCGGCGCTGGGATCGTCGGAGCGAGCATCGCCTACGCGCTCGGTCGCCGGGGGATCGGCAGGGTCGTTCTGCTGGAAGCCGAGGTGACCCTGAACGTCCACAGCACGGGCCGCAACGCCTCCTATTTCCTGCCGATCTACGACACCGCGTGTTTCTCGGCGCTCGCGCAGGCGAGCCTGCCGTTCTTCGAAAGCCCCCCCGATGGCTTCTCCGACGCGCCGCTCCTGAGCCGGCGCGGAGCCGTTATCGCGGCGCTTGAGACCGATGCGGATGCGCTCGCCGCAGAGATCGCCGCCGCGCGGTCCTCCGGGGTCGAGGTCAAATCCCTCGCGCCCGCGGACGTGGCGGCGCTCGTGCCGATCGTCCGGACGGACTGGTTCGCGGCGGCGGCCCACTACCCCGGTGCCGGCCCGCTCGACGTCCACGCGTTATCGATGGGATATCTGTCGGGTGCGCGCCGGGCCGGGGTCGAGCTCCACCTGGCCGAGCGCTGCGAGGCGATCGAGACAGCACGCGGCCGGGTCGTGGCCGTCAGGACCAATGCGCATCGCTATGTCTGCGGAACCGTCGTCAACGCCGCGGGGGCCTGGGCCGCCGAGATCGCGGCGATGTGCGGAGCACGCCCGATCGCTTTCGAGCCGCGACGACGCCACATCGCCTCCATTCCGCTGCCCGCGACCGGTCGGCCGCACGATTGGGCTTTCTTTCGCTGCCCCTCCCTGCCCTTCTACATGAAGCCCGAGCCGGGACAGCTCCTGGCCAGCCTCATGGATGCCGAACTCGACGAGCCGGGCGATTGCATGAGCGACGATCTCCGCGTTGCGGAGATCGTCGATACGGTCGAGCGCCTCACCACGTTGGAGGTCCGGCGCGTAACCCGCGCCTGGGCCGGCCATCGCACCTTCTCCCCGGACGGCGCACCCGTCATCGGCCCGGACCCCGCCATCGCCGGATTCGTCTGGGCGGCCGGGCTGGGCGGAGCGGGCGTCATGTCCTCCCCCGCCGTGGGCGACCTGGTCGCGGCAGCCGTCGACGGTTCCCGGGCCGGCCCGCTGCAGGAACAGGTCGCCCCTGCGCGCCGGATGACGGCCACGCTCGAGGGCCGAACGACCCCGGCGGCCGGGGTGGCATAGTCCCATATGGAGATGAGCCGGCCGACGGGTCCGAAAACAGCCTGGATGTCCCGGCCATGCTGGCGATCATTGGTCGCTTCGCGCGGAGCCCGCGGCCGGACACATCCGGAATGCAACCCGAGTACGACCTGCGACGCAAGCCTAGCGGGGGATTGCAGGGTCGGAAATTAACCAGACGTTAAGCCTGAGCTGGACCCGCTGGCGGTCTGCAGCTTAGCTCGGCGCATGGGCCCGGCGGAACACGAAACCTATGCGCTCGAAGGCGCGGGCAGTCCCGATCCGCTCGGCTGGAAGCTCGCGATGGCGCTCTGCAACCTGCTGATCGCCCTGACGCTTCTGGGTTTCGTGGGCTATCTGGCCATAGAGACGCGCAGCCTCGAGCTGTTCTGACCCTAGCGGCAGCGGGTATAGGTCTGGGTTCCCCGCTCGCTCGACCAGGTCAGCCTGTTGCCGGCCAGGACAAGGCGGACATGCGCGTCCCAGCGCTCGGTCGCATCGGCGCAGGCCGCCGTCACGGACCAGCGGTTTCCGTCCTGCGCCGTCCGGCGGAAGCTGCATGAGGCGCCACCCGCCTTCGCGCCGCGTTCGTCGATGAGAAGCGGGAGATAGGCGCTGCGCCCCTTGCGGTCGGAACAGGCGGAAGGGTGGGACGCCCACCTGCCCGCGACCGACGCGAAGGTCAGCGGCGCGGGCGCCGATGCCGCAACTAGCACCGCCAAGCCGGCCGGGTTCCGGCCCTCGATCGCGACCGGCTGGTCGACGAGGCTCGCGTGCTCGAAGAGAAGACGCGGCGGCTCCGTGTCCGCGCCGGCCGCCGGTTCTTCGGCCTGCGGCAGGGCCGGAACCGCCATTTCCGGACTGAGAGCAGCCGTCTCGACAGTCGGCTCGGCCTTCAGCGGCGTCGACCAGATATCGGGGGCCTGCCCCCCTTCCAGGATGGCCGGCGCGATCGTCATGACCCGGTCGGCCGGAAGCGGAAGCCTAGCGGTGGCCGGCGCCATGGCCTGCGCAGGCGCCACCTCGAGCGCGGGCGACGGCGAGGATCCCGTACGGCGGCCCTCGTCGGGCGTGAGGAAGATCAGGGCGAGCGCGGCGCAGACGAGGAGGGACGAGCTACCGCCGAAGACGGCCCGCCGCGCGCGGATGCGCCTCGCCCTCGCCAGGGGGTACTCGAACTCACGCATACGCCCGCATCCAGGCCGCCGCCCGGACCCATCTCCACAAAGCTGTGGTTAACAGAGCGTAGTTGAGATCGTCTCCCGAGACAAGGATTGACACATCCCGACAAAGACAGGCGATTCGGCCGCCTGCGCGATCAGGCCGGAGCTGCCGCGTCCCGCAAGGCTTTCTGCAGCTTGGCCATTCCGCCGATCCAGCGATCGTAGTTCTCGGCCTTCCGCCGCATGTACTCGGCGACCTGCGGGTGGGGCAGGATGAGGAAGCGCTCCGCCTCGATCCCAGCCAGGGCGGCAGCCGCGACCTCCTCGGTGCTCAGCACCCCGTCGTCGCGCTGAGGTCCGGCGGGAAGCGCCCGCAGCATCGGCGTGTCGACCCCCTGCGGGCACAGGATGGAGACGCGGATGCCGTGCGCCCGGTGCGCGATGGCGAGGCTCTCTGCGAAGCCCACGGCGGCGTGCTTGCTCGTCGAGTAGATGGCGCTTCCGACTTGGGAGAGCAGCCCTGCCGCCGAGATCGTCTGGAGAAAGTAGCCGCCGCCCCGCGCCCGCATGAGCGGCACGAGGATGCGGGCCGCACGGACATGCGCCATGACGTTTACGGCAAAGCCCCGCTCCCACTCGCTGTCGGGCGCGGCCGCCACGTTCTCGGCGATCGGATCGAAGCCGGGCGCGATCCCGGCATTGGAGCAGAAGAGGTCGATCGCGCCGATGTCGCGCTCGGTTTCCTCGATGAGTTGCCGAAGCTCGGCCTCGCGGGAAACGTCGCAGCGGAAGGCGCGGCCGGAAATCTCCGCCGCGACGGCCTCCGCCCCGGCCCCGTCGAGATCGGCCACAACCACCGCCCTGGCGCCGGCCTGGTGGAAGCACTCGCAGAGGGCACGGCCGATGCCGTTCGCTCCGCCCGTCACGACGACGACCCGCCCCGCGATCTCCAAGCGCTCTCCTCCCGCTCTCGGCTGCGTCTAGGCCGATTCGACGTTCAGGGCAGCCATTCGGGACAGCAACGCTAGAAGTCGGCAATGCCGGCTCGGTCAGGAGGCGGTGGGGGTGGCTTCGGCGAAACGCCGTTGCGGTCGCCGGCCGCGACCCTGACGCGTGGTGCCTGCTGCGGGCTTTCGGAACCGTCGGATGGGACGGCCGGACTGGCCCGATATCGATCTCGAATTCCGACGGAGGGCAGGCCGGCGGCCGGCGTTTCGGGAATTTGCTTTCGCTCGGACGACCGGCGTCCTCCTTAGTGGCGAAAGCTACCGCCCCTGCTTCGGGCGGCCTATGCCCGGCCGTCTGTGACCTTCAGCGAAGGGCGAGCTGGAAGCCGGCCCTGCCGAAGCCCTGCTCGACGATCCGGGCCGAACCCGGGATCAGTGCCGATGCGGCCGCGGGCGATCCGCCGGTGCCGTAGCCGAGGCTCGCGAAGACGAAGACCGACATGGCATCCGGCCCGGAGGATTCTGCCGCCGCTTCGGCCGGGCGGAGCCCGGCGACCAGCACCGGCGGTAGCGGCGGGGCCTTGCGGGCCGGGATGACCGTGATCTCGCGCCCGGCCAAGGCAAGCGCCTCAGGCCGCGACACCATGCCGAGCCTGGGCGAGCCCATCCGGGCGAGGGAGGCGAAGCTCGGATGCGTGCCGCCGTCCGAATAGGTCGTGCGGATCGCCGCGATCCCATCGGCGATCAGGGTCTCGATCTTGCGGCTCTCCTCGGCGAGCCGTGCCTGGGCCAGCGCCTCCCGCTCGGGATTCCGGAACGGCCCGAAGACGTAGCGTCCTCCCGCGACGGACACGGACGGCTCCTCGGCCGTGGCCTCGAAGCGGTCGTAGCCCTCCTTCAGCATGCGCCAGAAGCCGATATGCGGCTCGGTCCGGTGGCGGGCCATGTTCTGCGCCGTCATACGGAACGGATAGGCATGGAACTGGAACGCCGCCTGCCCGCCCGCAAAGGCCTCGCGCGCCAGCGCGAAGAGCTCGCCGACCTGGGCATCCGTCATGGCGTAGCAGCCCATCGACGAGCAGGTGCCATGGACCATGAGCGCCGAGCCCGTCGCGCCGCGCGCCCGGTCGTAGGCGTTGGGGAAGCCGGTGTCGAAGGAGAGATGATAGGCCGAGTTCGGATTCATCTGGCGCGGGGTGATCGTGTAGAATCCCTCGGGCGCCTGACGGTCGCCGACCCGCATCTTCGGCCCGAGCTGGCCGGACCAGCGGCAGATCGGGAAGGTCTTGAGCAGGACGTAGCGGCCGTCGCGCGCCTGCTTCCACACCTCGAGCTCGGATTCCTTCTTGAACACCCGCATCAGGATCGGGGCGCCGGGCGAGGTGTTCTTCGCAGCCATCAGGGCCACGGTCGCGGCCGGGATCGGTGCAAGATGTTTGGGCTGGGCCGCAGCCGGCGGAGCCAAGGCGGCCGCTATCGCGAAGGCGGCCGCGCACAGAACCTTCCGCGTCGCCTCTCGCGCCATGCAGCACCCGCCCCCGAATCGCGCCTGCGCAGCTTATGGCGCAAGCGTTACCCGCTTCCGAAGCGCATTGCACCGAAATGAGGCGGGATCGGGGTCGGTCGGGTGGCCCCGCCCAGGCGACGGGGCGGGGCCGGAAGCTTCGAGACCTCAGTCGATGATCTGCACCACCCGGCGGGTGCCGGGGTCGACCAGCACGGTCCGATCGTTCACGACCGTGTAGCGGTAGCCTTTGACGCCGTACTCGGCCGGGACTTCGTAATAGGTCACGCCCGAGGCGGGTAGCGTCGCGCCGACCCGGATCTCCTCGCGATAACTGTACGACGGACGGCCCTCTCGCACGACATATTCGCGGAAGCGCGGGCGCTGCTCGTCGGCGATGCCGCCGGCGATCGCGCCGACGCCGGCGCCCACGGCCGCGCCGACCGGCCCTCCGACCACCGCCCCGGTGACCGCGCCGGTGGTCGCGCCGGCCGCGGCCCCGCTCTGGGCCTGAGCGGCGACAGGGGTCAGCACGAGCGCAGCCGCGAGCAGAGTGTGATGTACCTTCATGGAGTACCTCCTGTGATGAGCCGACAATTCGGCGGCCTTCGCACAGGTTCCGTCAGCGAATCCGGCGAGATTCAACCTGAATGACCATTCATCTGGAGTATGTCGAAATACTGTCTGCATTTCCATCAGATGAATACTTTATGAATAAGGCCCACGACCCGGAACGCTCGTGGTCAGGCGAGCGGGCGGGTGACGTTGCCGAGCCAGGCCCGGGTCTCTTCATCCAGAATCGGCGCGAGTTCCCGCCGGACCCGCGCATGGTAGGCATCGATCCAGGCGATCTCCGCCTCGGATAGCAGGCGCGGCTCGATGAGCGCCCGGTCGATCGGCGCGAGCGTCAGCGTCTCGAAGCCGAGCATGGGGCGCTCGCCGCCCGGCACCTCTCGCCCCTCTACCAGGATCAGGTTCTCGATCCGGATCCCGTAGCCGCCGGTCTTGTAGTAGCCGGGCTCGTTGGACAGGATCATGCCCGGTTCCAGCGTCGTGTGCCCGAGCTTGGAGATGCGCTGCGGACCCTCGTGCACGGACAGGTAGGCCCCGACTCCGTGGCCCGTGCCGTGATCGAAATCGAGCCCCGCCTCCCAGAGCGGTCGGCGCGCGAAGGCGTCGAGCTGCGCGCCCGAGGTGCCCTTCGGGAACAGCGCCGTCGCGATCGCGATATGCCCCTTCAGCACGCGCGTGAACCGGTCCCGCATCTCGGCCGTGGGTTCGCCGATCGCGACCGTGCGGGTGATGTCGGTCGTACCCTCCTCGTACTGGGCGCCTGAATCGCACAGATAGAGCTCGCCGGGCGCGAGGCGGCGGTCCGTGCTGCGGGTGACGCGGTAATGGACGATCGCGCCGTTCGGACCCGAGCCGGAGATGGTGGGGAAGGAGACGTCCTTCAGGGCGCCGGTCTCCGCCCGGAACGATTCCAGCTTCTCCGCCGCGCCGATCTCGGAGACGCGGCCGCTCCGCGCCTCGCGCTCGATCCAATGGAGGAAGCGCGTCACGGCCGCCCCGTCCCGCAGATGCGCGGTCCGGGTGCCCGCGATCTCGGCGGGGTTCTTGACCGCCTTCATCAGGGTGATCGGGTCCGACCCGATGTCGGGGAAGCCCCCGGCCTCCCGCAGCCGCTCGACCAGGGCGGAGGCCGCGGTCGCCTGGTCGAAGCGCACGGTCGCGCCGGCTGCACCGAGCTTCTCCAGGCTCGGGCCGAGCGTCTCCGGCGGGGCCAGGTCCGCAAGCCGGCCGAGCACGTCACCCCCCTCGTTGCTGAGCTTGGCTGGATCGAGGAACAGAATCGGCCGCCCCTCCGCCGGCACGACCGCGTAGCCGAGCGCCAGCGGCGTATGCGCCACGTCGCCGCCGCGCAGGTTGAAGGCCCAGGCGAGGTTATGCGGGTCCGAGACGACGAGCGCCTGGACGCGCTCCCTATCGAGCTTCTCCCGCACCCGGCCGAGCTTCGCCTCCGCGCTCTCGCCGGCGAGTTCCGGGGCGCGGATCGTGACCGGGGCGCGCGGCGGCGCCGGGCGGTCGGCCCAGATCGCGTCGATCGGGTTGCCGTCGGTCGCGACCAGGCGGCCGGCCGCCTTCCGGAGCGCCTCGACGCCCTTTGCGGTGTGCAGCCACGGATCGTAGCCGAGCACGCCGCCCTGGCCGAGCTGGGCCTCGATCCAGGCCTCGGCGGAGGTCTCCGCCAGCGGAACGATCTCGATCAGGCTCGTGTCGACCTGCGCGGCCGCCTGCAGCGTGTAGCGGCCGTCGACCACGAGAGCCGCCTTCCCGGCAAGGATCACGGCGGTCCCCGCGGATCCGGTGAAGCCGGTCAGCCAGGACAGGCGCTCGGCATTGGCCGGCACGTATTCCGACTGGTGCTCGTCGGCGCGGGGCACGACGAAGCCGTCCAGGCCCCGTCGGGCGAGCTCCGCCCGGAGCAGCGGGATCCGCATGGTGCCTTGGGACGGATCGGCGAGATCCTCGAAGCTTTGGAACAGTGCCACTTATGCGCCCTTAGGTCTGACGGGAGGCAGGGGCTGCGCGAGACGGCCTCTCACCGGGTCAGCGGGCTTGGCGCCGCGCCGCGGCGGCGGAGGACGAGCGTCGCCCAGCCCTCCAGCACGGAGCGCGACCGCAGGTGGAGATGCTGGGCGGCATAGGCGGCAAGCACGCCCGGCACGTCACGCACGAGAAGCCCGGAGAGGATGAGCGTGCCGTCGGCGGAGAGCACGCGCGCGATCGACGGCGCGAGGCGGCGCAGCGGCCCGGCCAGGATGTTCGCGGTCACGAGATCGAAACGGCCGCGCCGGTCCGCGAGCGGGTGCTTCACGCCCGGCGCCACGTAGAAGGAGAGGTGGGGCGCGATCCCGTTCAGCCGCGCATTCCCGCGCGCGACCCGGATGGCCTCCGGGTCGATGTCGCCCGCCACCACGCGCCCCTTCAGCGCCTTGGCGGCCGCGAAGGCGAGGATCCCGGTCCCCGTGCCCACATCGAGCATGGCGCGCGGGCGGCGGCGCTTCAGCTCGGCCGCGAGGGCCAGGAGGCAGCCACGCGTCGTGCCGTGATGCCCGGTCCCGAAGGCGAGCGCCGCCTCGATCTCGATGGCAAGATCGTTCGGCCGTACGGCGGGGCGGTCATGCGCGCCGTGGACCAGGAAGCGCCAGGCCCGCACCGGCTTGAGCCCTTCCAGCGAGGCCTTCACCCAGTCCTTGCGGCCGAGCGTGTCGAAGGTCGCGCTCTCGACGGCGTCGCCCACGACCGGGCGCGCGAGGTCCCGGATCGCGTCCTCGTCCGGCGGCTCGGCGAAGTAGGCCTCCAGCAGCCAGGTCCTGCCGTCCTCCGTCTCGAAGGCCGCGACCGCCGTCTCGGCCGGGTCGAACACCTCGCCGAGGAGTTCCGTCAGCGCCTTGGCCCGGCGCTCGTCGGTGACGAGCCGCATGACGCGGGTCGGCTGGTGCGGGGGAAGGCCCTCGAGCATGGCGGCGCCTTACCATTGCGACCCGGGCCGGGCCAGACACCCGCGCGCTTGCATGACGGCGGAAACGGCACCACTTCAACACGAACATTGGTCGCCTTGCCGTCTTTGCGGCACAAAGCCGTTCCGAAGCGGCGCGTTCTCGGCTATGAGCGCGCCTCAGCGCATCGCGGCGGGCGCAGTCAGGACAAGGTAGCTTATGGCGAAAGAGGAATTGATCCAGTTCGAGGGCCTCGTGCTCGAGGCTCTGCCCGACACGCGCTTCCGCGTTCAGCTGGACAGCGGACACGAGATCATCGCGTATACCGCGGGCAAGATGAAGAAGAACCGGATCAAGACGCTTGCCGGCGACCGCGTGACTGTCGAGATGTCGCCTTACGATCTGGACAAGGGACGCCTGATCTTCCGCCACAAGGACGCCGGCCCGACCGCGCCCCGGCCCGGCCAGCGGCCGCAGTTCCGCCGCCGCTGAGTTGCCGGGGTCGCCCGGCGCGACCCTGTCCCGCCTTCCCTTTCGCGACACGCGTTCTCATGTCCGTCCCGAGCAGGACGGAATGATGATCGCGCCTTCGATACAGCACCATGCTTCTCCCCGGCCGGTCCGGGTCGCACCGCCCCACGATGCGCTGCCGGCCCTGAAGCTGCTGCGGACGGTGATCCGCAATCCGATCGAGGTCTGGCCGCAGGCGGTCTACGAGGAGCCGCTCTATCGCCGCCGGCTGCTCAGTCGCGACACGGTCTTCGTCATGGACCCGGATCTCGTCCGGACGGTGCTCGTCGACGAGGCGGCAAAGTTCACCAAGTCCGAAGCGATGCTGCGATCGCTGGAACCTGCGCTCGGGGAGGGTTTGCTGACCGCCGACGGCGAGCGCTGGCGATGGCAGCGCAGGGCGGCGGCACCCATCTTCCGGCACGAGCGCATCCTCGGCTTCGTCGGCGAGATGATCGCGGCCGCCGAGCGCCGGCGGGACGCCTGGCTGTCCATCGCGGGCGGCACGGTCGATGTCGCGCACGAGATGATGCACACGACCTTCGACATCATCGTGGAGACGATGCTGTCGGGCCGCGCCGGCATCGACGCTGGCCGCGTGGAGCGCGGCATCACCGACTATCTCGAATCCACCAGCTGGACCGTGGCGCTCGCGCTGCTGCGCGCGCCGCGCTGGGTACCCTATCCCGGCCGCGGGCGGGCGGAACGGGCGCGCGACTACCTGCGCGAGGAAGTTCTGCGGATCGTGGCTGCCCGGCGCCATTCAGGCGAACGGCGGTCGGACCTGATCGGGCTTCTGCTGGAGGCACGCGATCCGGAGACCGACCGCGCCATGAGCGACCAGGATCTCGCGGACAACCTCCTGACCTTCATCACGGCCGGGCACGAAACGACCGCGCTTGCGCTCACCTGGACCTTCTATCTGCTCGACCTTCACCCCGAGATCGCGGACAGGGTCGTCGCGGAGGTCGCGACGGTGACTGCCGGCGGTCCGCTGCGGCCGGAACATGTCGAACAGCTCGCCTATACGCGCCAAGTGCTGCAGGAGGCGATGCGGCTCTACCCGCCGGCTCCGATCGTGGTGCGCGCGGCGCAGGAGGATCTTGTACTCGCCGGTGAGCGTATCCCGGCGGGCACTTCGGTCTATGTCCCGGTCTACGCCATCCACCGCCATGTCCGGCTCTGGGACGAGCCGGATCGCTTCGATCCCGAACGCTTCGTGCCCTCGGTCGTGAAGGCGCGGCACCGCTACGCCTACCTGCCCTTCGGGGCCGGCCCGCGCATCTGCATCGGCATGAGCTTCGCCCTGCTGGAAGCTGCCGCGATCCTCGCGGTTCTGCTGCCGGTGGTGCGCCTGTCCCGGGCGAGCGGGCGCGACCCAGACCTCAAGCTCCGCATCACGCTGCGTCCCGGGACCGGGCTGCCGATGCGCGTCGCGCGCCGGCAGGGCCGAGGCGGCTGATGGTGCGGTCGTCCGCGGGCGTCATTCCTGCCCGCCCACGAGCCGGAACCAGCCCTCCTCGTCCATGACCTGCAGGCCGAGCTCGGCCGCCTTCTTCAGCTTCGAGCCGGCCCCCGGGCCGGCCACGACGATATCCGTCTTCGCCGAGACGGAGCCCGCGACCTTGGCCCCGAGCCGCTCGGCCATGGTCTTCGCCTCCTCGCGCGTGATCCGCTCCAGCGATCCGGTGAAGACCACGGTCTTACCGGCGACCGGACTGTCGCTCGACACGGCTTCCAGGGGCACGGGGGTCACCTGGGCAAGAAGCTCGTCGAGCATTTCCTCGTTGTGCGCCTCGCGGAAGAAGTCGACGAGCGCCTCCGCCACGACCTCCCCCACCCCGCCGATGGCAGTGAGTTCAGCCATCGCCTCGGCATCCCCGGCGGCGGCGCGACGGCCGACCTCTCGCAACGCCTCGAAGCTGCCGAAATGGCGCGCGAGGAGCCGGGCATTGGTCTCGCCGACATGGCGGATGCCGAGAGCGAAGATGAAGCGGTCGAGGCCGATGCGGCGCCGCGCCTCGATCGCGGCGAAGAGGTTCTGCGCGCTCGTGCGGCCCCACCCTTCCCGATTCTCGAGCTTGGTCAGGCTGCGCCGGTCCCGCTCGGCGAGGGTGAAGATGTCGCCCGGGCGCGTGACGAGGCCCTCGCGGTAGAACTCGTCGATGCGCTGGCCCCCGAGCCCCTCGATGTCGAAGGCGTTGCGCGACACGAAGTGCTTCAGCCGTTCCACAGCCTGCGCCGGGCAGACGAGCCCGCCCGTGCAGCGGCGGACCGCATCGAGCCGGCCCGTCCGCGGATTGGTTTCGCGGACGGCGCTCGAGCCGCAGGCCGGGCAGGTGATCGGGAACTCGTAGGGCCTCGAGCCCTCCGGCCGCTTGTCGAGATCGACCCCGAGCACCTGGGGAATGACATCGCCGGCCCGCTGGATGGTGACCGTGTCGCCGACCCGCACGTCCTTGCGGAGGATCTCCTCCTCGTTGTGAAGCGTCGCGTTCGAGACCACGACCCCGCCGACCGTGACGGGGCGGAGCTTCGCCACGGGCGTGAGCGCGCCGGTGCGGCCGACCTGGATCTCGATCGCGTCCACGATCGTGGTCGCCTTCTCGGCCGAGAACTTGTGCGCCAGCGCCCAGCGCGGCTCGCGCGACACCGCGCCGAGCCGCTCCTGAAGGGCGATGTCGTCGACCTTGTAGACGACGCCGTCGATGTCGTAGCCGAGCGTCGCGCGCTCAGCCTCGATCAGCCGGTACTGCTCCAGCATCTCACCGGGGGTGCGGCAGAGCCGCATGAGCGGATTGGTGCGGAAGCCGAGCTCGGCCAGGGCCGCGATCATCCCGCTCTGGGTGCGCGCAGGCATCGCGCTGACCTCGCCCCAGCCATAGGCGAGGAAGCGGAGCGGGCGCGAGGCCGTCACGCTCGGATCGAGCTGGCGCAGGCTGCCGGCGGCGCCGTTGCGTGGATTGGCGATGGGCGGCTTGCCGGCGGCGACCTGGCGCTCGTTGATGAGCGCGAAATCGGCATGCGTCAGGTAGATCTCGCCCCGGACCTCGAAGACAGCCGGCGGGCTTGCGGCCTTCAGCCGATGGGGGATGTCCTTGACGGTCCGGGCGTTCGGGGTGACGTCCTCGCCCTCGGTCCCGTCGCCGCGCGTCGTCGCAGCGACGAGCTCGCCCGCCTCGTAGCGCAGGCTTAGCGACAGCCCGTCGACCTTCGGCTCGGCCGTGAAGTCCAGCGGCGCATCCTCGGCGAGGCGCAGGAAGCGGCGCACGCGCGCGACGAATTCCGCAACTTCCTCGTCCGTATAGGCCTTTCCGAGCGACAGCATCGGCACGGCATGCCGACGCTTGGCGAATTTCTCGGACGGAGCGGCGCCGACGGTGCGCGTCAGGCTCCCGCCATCGGCGAACTGGGGAAACCGCGCCTCGATCGCTTCATAGCGGAGGCGGAGCGCATCGTAGTCCGCGTCCGTGATCGTCGGCGCATCGTCCTGGTAGTAGCGGCGGTCATGCGCGGCGATCTCCTCGCCGAGACGCCGATATTCGCGGGCCGCCTCTCCGGCTCCGAGCTCTTCGACAGGGATTTCGGAGACGCGACGCCTGGCCATTGCGCGGCTCTAGCCGGAAAGGCTCGGCCGACCAACGCGTCGCTTGTGGCCGGCCGCGGGCGATGCCGCGGCGGCGGCGGCCGCCTCGATCAGCTTGTGCGCCGCCGCGCGCGCCTCGTCCGTGACGGAGGCGCCGGCCAGCATGCGGGCGATCTCCTCGCGGCGATGCGTGGGAGCGAGCGCCGCGACCCGCGTCGCGACCCGCTCGCTCTCGGGAACCGGCTCCTTCACGATCAGGAAGTGGCTGGAGGCGCGCGCCGCCACCTGCGGAGCATGCGTCACGGCCATGACCTGGACCCGCTCGGCGAGCCGCGCCAGCCGCTGTCCGATCGCGTCGGACACGGCGCCGCCCACCCCCGTATCGACCTCGTCGAAGACGAGGGTCGGTGCCGAGCCGCGATCGGCGAGCACGACCTTCAGGGCCAGGATGAAGCGCGAGAGCTCGCCTCCGGACGCGACCTTCATGACCGGTCCCGGCCGGGTGCCGGGATTCGTCTGGGCCCAGAACTCGACGCGGTCGTAGCCGGCGGAATCGCGGGATGAAGCATCCGTCTCGACCTTGGTGATGAACCGGGCGCGCTCCAGCTTGAGCGGCGCGAGTTCGCGCGCGACGGCGTCGTCGAGCGCGGCCGCCGCCGCGTGGCGGCCCTCCGACAGCGCCTGGGCCGCCGCCGCATAGGCGCGGTCCGCCTCGGCAAGCTGCCGGCGCAGCCGGGTGAGCTCTTCCTCGCCGGCATCGATCGCCGCGAGATCGGCCGCGAAGCGCTCACGCAGAGCCGGCAGCTCGTCGGCGGGAACGGAGAATTTGCGGGAGGCTGCGCGGAGCTTGAACAGACGCTCCTCCGTGCGCTCCAGCTCGCCGGGATCGAACTCCGTCGCCCGGATGGTCTCCTCGATCGCAGTCCGTGCCTCGTCGAGCGCGAGAAGGACGGCATTCAGGGCCGCGATCGAAGGGTCGAGCAGGGTCCCGAGCTGGCCGCTGCGCCGCTCGAACTTGCGCAGGACGGCGGAGATCGCCGGCACGGGCGATGCGCTGCCGGCAACCGTCTCCAGCGCGCCCGTGAGATCGGCCGCGATCTTCTCCGACTGCATCATCACCTGCCGCCGCTCGGTCAGGCTCTCCTCCTCGCCGGGCTGCGGGTCGAGCTCGGTCAGCTCCGCATGGGCGTGGGACAGGTACTCGGCCTCGCGCCGGATCGCGTCGAGGCGGGATTCGTGCGCGGCGACCTCGCTGCGCAGCTCGCGAAGGCGGCGGGCCGCATCCGCAACCTGGCGGGCCTGTCCCTGCAGGCCCGCATAGGCGTCCAGGATGTCGCGGTGGGTCGCCGGATCGACCATGGCGCGGTCGTCGTGCTGGCCGTGGATTTCGACGAGGGTCGCGCCGATCGCGCGCAGCGCCTGGACGCTCACCGGCTGGTCGTTGATCAGCGCCCGCGTGCGCCCGTCGGCGAACTGAATGCGGCGGAGGATCAGGTCGCCGTCGGCGTCGATCTCGGCAAGGCGGGCGAGAGCGCGCGCGGGATGGTCCGCCGGGACGTCGAATACGGCCGTGACCTGGCCGCGGGCCTCGCCCTGGCGGACGAGCGCGCCGTCGCCGCGCCCGCCGAGCGCCAGCGACACGGCATCGAGCAGGATCGACTTGCCCGCACCGGTCTCGCCGGTCAGCACGGAGAGGCCGGCCGGAAACCGGAGATCCAGCCGGTCGATCAGGACGATGTCCCGGATCAGGAGCTCCGCGAGCATGCCGGACGGGAGCCTAGCGCGATAAGAACGAAATGGGAACCGTCTTCGAGGCAAGCACGGCGCGGACCGAGCCCGCGCCGGTCGTTCGGCGCCTACTGACCGAGCGCGGCCGTCCTCAGGCCGCGGAAGGCGCGGCTGATCCAGGACTGGCTTTCCTCGCGCGGCTCGAGGCCGCCGCTCTGCAGAAGCGCGTAGGCGTCCTTGTACCAGGGGCTGTCCGGGAAGTTGTGGCCGAGCACGGCGGCGGCAGTCTGGGCTTCCTGCGTGATGCCGAGCGCCATGTAGGCCTCGGTCAGGCGTTCGAGCGCCTCCTCGACGTGCCGGGTGGTCTGGTACTTCGAGACGACCTCGCGGAAGCGATTGATCGCCGCCGGGAAGTTGCGCTTCTCGAGGTAGTAGCGGCCGACCTCCATCTCCTTGCCGGCGAGCTGGTCCCGCGCGATCTGGATGCGGTTGCGCGCGTCCGAGACATATTCGGAGTCCGGATACTTCTGGACCAGCTCCTGCAGGGCCGCGAGCGCCTTTTCCGAGCGCTCCTGGTCGCGGGTCACGTCCGGGATCTGGTTGTAGTTCGACATGGCAAGGAGATACTGCGCGTAGGCAGCATCCTTGGTGTTCGGATACTTGGACAGATAGCTCCTGGACGCGGTGATCGCATCCTCCCACTTCTGTGCCTCGTAATTGGCATAGGCCTCCATGATGAGGCCGCGCCGCGCCCATTCGGAATAGGGATAGTTCTTGCTGAGCTGGGCGAATTTCTTGGCGGCGCCCTCGTGGTCGCTGCTCTTCATGCGACCGAGGCCGTCGTCGTAGATCTTCTCGGCCGGGACGTCCGGCACGATCTTCATCTCGTATTTCTCGCCCTGGTCGAAGGGATTGAGCGAGGCGAGCGTATCGCAGCCGGCAAGCGTCAGGGCGCCGGCCACGACGGCCACCGCCCGCATGGCGGCGCGCGCATCACGCGCCGTGACGGCGAAGTCGAGTGACATGCTCGAGAAATCCTCTGGCGTTCAACGGAACCGCGGCACTGCTCGGGCTGTTTACACGAGTCTGGCAGCCCGCTCCAAGCCGTCGCGTCCGGAAAGCCGGGAAGCGCTGCTTCCGGGCCACAGCCCGGTTCGGGTCAGCCCAGGAGGGGAGCTAGTGCACGTCGGGCGCGAAAGCCGGAACGGCCACGCCGCTCGCGATCTCCGCATGCCCCGCCTCGCGCCGTGTCTCACCGTCCACGATCGCGTAATTCGCCCGGTCGGAAAGTAGCTCTTTCAAGACGGCGATATTGAGGCGGTGGCCGCCGCAGAAGGACTTATAGGTGCCGAGGATCGGATAGCCGGCAAGCGCGAGATCGCCGATGGCGTCCAGCATCTTGTGGCGGACGAACTCGTCGGCGAAGCGGAGCCCCTCCGGGTTGATGACCCTGCCCTCGCCGATGGCGACGGTGTTGTCGAGCGAGGCGCCGAGCGCAAAGCCGGCCTTCCAGAGCTTCTCGACGTCGCCGATGAACCCGAAGGTGCGGGCCCGGGCGATCTCCCGACGATAGGCGGCGGGCGAGAGATCGATCACCTTGCGCTGACGGCCGATCACGGGATTGTCGAACTTGATCTCGACATCGACCTGGAAGCCGCGGGAATTCGGGCGGAGCTCGGCCCAGCCGATACCGAGCTCGACACGTACGGTGCGGAGCACCTTCAGCTGCTTGCGTGCCGCGCGGGCCTGCACGACGCCGACGGAGTCGATCGCCTCGACGAAGGCCTGGGCGCTGCCGTCGAAGATCGGGACCTCGGGACCGTCGATCTCGACCAGGAGGTTGTCGATGCCCAGACCGCGGAGGCAGGACATCAGATGCTCGATGGTGGCGACCGCTCCCGTCTCCCGATCGCCCACCACGGTGCAGAGCTCGGTCGCCGTGACCTCGAGGCTCCGGGCGTCGATCAGGCGGTCATCGCCACCCGGCAACCCGGTGCGCAGAAAGACGATGCCGTGGTTGGGCTGGGCGGGGTGGAGGTGAAGATTGACCGGCTTGCCCGAGTGCACGCCGATGCCGGACAGTGACACCGGCGCTGCGAGCGTGGCCTGTTGACTTTGCTTCATTCGTTCACCTCGGGCCGAATTCCATCGGCGCGTGACCAACTCGTCCCGCCGCTCACCGGATCTCGCCCGCTGCTGTTGCCCCACCGGGACGGCGCCCGCTTGAACACTGGGGCGCGCTGTCCGCGTTACTCTTGACGTGGCGGCACCTTAGTTAGGGCGGGACTCGACGCCAAATCACGCTTTCTTACGCTCTGTTACACACATCCGTAACGAAAGAGCCCCGGACGTTTCCGTCCGGGGCTGCAGGGGAGAGAGGGTCCTTCAGCTCGAACGCCGAAGGAAGGCCGGGATCTCCAGGTGGTCGTCCTCGCTGGGGCGTGGTGCCGGAGCGGGCCGGCCCTGCCGGTCGAGATTGCCCCTGGCGGGAGCGTAGGCGGGAGCCGGGGCCTGCCGGCGGGCATACTCGGCCGGAACGACCGGACGCGGCGCCGGCTCGGCCGCAGCCACCGGGGCGGGCTCGGCCGGAACCGGGGCCGGCGTTCCCTCGTCGCGGCGGCCGAAGCCGACCGTCGCTAGCCGCTGGAGCAGCGACTTGCGCTCGTTGGCGGCCGCCTCGCCGTCGCCCCGCGCGGCGCGGAGCTGCTTCTGCGCCGGGACGGGAAGGTCCTCCACCCGCGGCATGCGGGCCGGGCGCATCGCGCGCTCGGGCGCGGGCGGGATGAACGATGAGGGCGGCGCCGCATCCGGCTCGGGCTGCGTCTCCGGCTCGGCGAAGGTCTCGAAGCTCGCGCCCTTCGCCTGCGCGGGGGTGAGCACCACGTCCTCGCGCACGACGGCCGGGGCCGGCTCGGCTGCCTGCTTCACGATCTCGGCCGCGCGGGCCACGGCGGGCGCGGTCTCGACCGCGGCGGGGGCCGGGGCGGGCTCCGGTGCACGCGGCGCGGCACCGATCTGCGTCGCCCTGGCGCGCGCCTCCGCGCGGAGCCGCTCGGCGACCTCGGCGATGCGCTGCTCGGTGGCCGAGATCGGTGACTCGGCGAGCGCCGGCTGGTCGATCCCGGTCGCCACGACGGAGACCCGGATCGAGCCTTCCAGGCTCTCGTCGAAGGTCGCGCCGAGTATAATGTTCGCGTCCGGATCGACCTCCTCGCGGATGCGGGTCGCGGCCTCGTCGAGCTCGTAGAGCGTCATGTCGCGGCCGCCCGTGATCGAGATCAGCAGGCCCCGCGCGCCCTTCATCGACACGTCGTCGAGGAGCGGGTTGGCGATCGCGGCCTCAGCGGCCCGGTTCGCGCGCTTCTCGCCCGATGCCTCGCCGGTGCCCATCATGGCCTTGCCCATGGAGCGCATGATCGCGCGCACGTCGGCGAAGTCGAGATTGATGAGGCCCTCCTTCACCATGAGATCGGTGATGCAGGCGACGCCCGAATAGAGCACCTGGTCGGCCATGGCGAAGGCGTCCGCGAAGGTCGTCTTCTCGTTGGCGACCCGGAACAGGTTCTGGTTCGGGATCACGATGAGCGTGTCGACGCATTGCTGCAGCTCGTTGACCGCCGCCTCGGCGATGCGCATCCGGCGCTGGCCTTCGAACTGGAACGGCTTGGTCACCACGCCGACGGTCAGGATGCCCATGTCGCGCGCGGCCCGCGCGATCACGGGCGCGGCGCCGCTGCCCGTGCCGCCGCCCATGCCGGCCGTGATGAAGGCCATGTGCGCGCCGGAGAGCTGGTCGCGGATCTCGTCCAGCACCTCTTCGGCTGCGGCACGGCCGACTTCCGGCTGAGAGCCGGCGCCGAGGCCCTGCGTGACGCCCACGCCCATCTGGATGATGCGCTCGCAGCGGGAGGACGTGAGGGCCTGGGCATCGGTGTTGGCGCAGACGAACTCGCAGCCCATCAGGCCGGAATCGATCATGTTGTTCACGGCGTTGCCGCCGGCGCCCCCGACCCCGAACACAGTGATCCGTGGCTTGAGTTCCCGGATGTCCGGGGCTTGCAGATTGATCATGACCTCGCCCTCTCTTGGCCTCTCTCGTTGGCCCCGTTGGTGCGCCGCGGCGTCGTCGCCTTGGCGGCGTTCAGAAACTTTCCCGGATCCAGCGCCCCACCCGGGACAGGTATCCGCCCTCCGGCCCTCCGCCCGCGAAGAGGCCCTGCCCCTTTGGCTCGAAGTGCTCGATATGCGCGACCTGCGGGTAGACGAGGAGCCCGACTGCCGCCGAGAAGGCGGGGCCGCGCGCGGCTTCCGGCAGGCCCTTGATGCCGAGCGGCCGACCGACCCGCACCTGCCCCTGCAGGATGCGCCGGGCGACCTCGGGAAGGCCGACGAGCTGGCTCGCGCCGCCCGTCAGCACGACGCGGCGGCCGGCCTGGGCGGCGAAGCCGGCGTTGCGCAGACGGTCGCGCATGAGCTCCAGGATCTCCTCGATGCGCGGCCGGATGATGCGCACGAGCTGCGCCTTCGGGACGTGATGGGCGACCTCGCGCTCGTCGTCGTCCTCGACCTGCGGGACCGCGACCATGTCCCGCTCGTCGGAGGGCGAGGAGATCGCCGCGCCGTAGAGCGTCTTCAGCCGCTCGGCCGCGGAGACGCGCGTGGTGAGGCCGCGCGCGATGTCCATCGTGACGTGGTGACCGCCGACCGCCACGGCGTCCGTGTGGACGAGATGGCCGCTGGCGAAGACCCCGACCGAGGTCGTGCCGCCCCCCATGTCGATCACGGCGCAGCCCATGTCGGCCTCGTCGTCGACCAGGGCGGAGAGCGCCGAGGCGTAGGGCGTCGCGACGACCGCCTCGACGCCCAGATGGCTGCGTTCGACGGCCAGCATCAGGTTGCGGGCCGCGGCGGATTCGGCCGTGACGACGTGCAGGTCGACGCCGAGCGTCTCGCCGATCATGCCGGCCGGCTCGACGACGTTGCGCTGGCTGTCGAGCGAGAAGCCCGTCGGCAGCGCATGCAGCACGGAACGCCCGGGCCGCAGCGTATGGGCGCTCGCCGTCTCCAGCACGCGATGGATGTCGGCCGCGCTCACCATGCCGCCGCGGATCGGAACGCTCGCCTCGAAGTGATGCGAGGCGAGGCGCCCGCCCGTCAGGTTGACGATGACGGACTGGATCTCGACCCGGGCCATGCGCTCGGCCGCGTGGATGGCCTGACGGATGGAGGTTTCCGCCGCCTCCAGATCGACGACAGCGCCGCCCTTCAGCCCGAGCGAGCGCTGATGTCCGATCCCGATGACGCGGGCGAGATGGGTGCGCCCGCGCAAGGCCTCGCCCCCCGTGACCGGGCGGAGCTCGGCCACGAGGCACACGATCTTGCTCGTCCCGATATCGAGGATCGAGAGGGTCGCGCTCTTTCGCGTGGACAGCGGCTTGAGGCGCGGCGTCAGTCCGTGGTCGCGCAGGCTCAAATCTCGGCTCCCTTGGTGCCGCGCTGAGGCCGCTTCTTGACGAGCTCGGCTCTGGCCGCCGCGGCCTCTTCCGTGAGCCGGGCCACGACGCGGTCGGCCAGGCGGAAGTCGAGCGCGAGCACGTCCTTGTCCAGGATGTGCTGCTCGCGCGCGAGACGCGCGAGCCGGGCGATGGCCGCCGGCGCGTCGTCCTCCGGCAGCTTCACGTCGACGCCGTTCTCCATCTTCAGCGTCCAGCGCCGGCCGGAGACCAGCATGCCGGCACGGATCTGCGACCGGAGCGGGCCCGCCGCCTCGAGCAGCGCGACATAGGAGGCCGCGCGCTTGTTCGCCTGGTCACCCACGACGAGCGGCAGCGACGCGAAGCGCGGATCCCTCATCCGGTCGATGACCGTCCCGTCGGCGGAGATCACGAAGAGCTCGCCGTTCATCTGCCAGAGCGCGTAGGGCTCGCGCTCGACCAGCGTGATCGCGAGCTCGTTCGGGTAGAGCTTGCGCACCACCGCGCTCTTCACGAGCGGCGTGCGCTCCAGACGCTCGCGGATCTCGGCGGCGCTCAGGAATGGCAGCGACAGGCGCGGATTGATGCCGCCGATCGTCAGCACCTCGCGTTCGGAAAGCTGGGCGATGCCGGAGATCGTGACCTTCTCCAGGCCGAAGCCGACGATGCGGGCCAGGATGTCGCGGGGTTCGCCGTACTGCGCGCGCAGGGCGTCGTACTGCCCGCCGAGCACGAGGCCGTAGAAGCCGGTCGCGCCGAAGAAGGCGAGGATGAGCACCGTGCCGGTGAGGCGCGGGATACGCCGCGCCAGCGGCACGGCCACGAAGGACCGGCGCTTGCGGCGGAGAACGGGAAGGCGGGGGAGGAAGACGGGGACGCGCTTGAAGCGGCTCTGTCCGGGACGGGGCGCCGGACGGCCGGCCGCGAGGCCGGGGTACCCGGCCGTCAGCGGCTCAAGGACGCGTCCTCCACCATCCATTGCACAAGCTCACCGAACGAGAGGCCCGCATGGGCCGCCATCTCGGGCACCAAGGACGTTGCCGTCATTCCCGGCTGGGTATTGACCTCCAGCACCACGAGCGCGCCGGTCCCGCCCGGCGTGTCGTCGTATCGAAGGTCGGCGCGGCTCACGCCGCGGCAGCCGAGTGCTTGATGCGCCGTTAAGGCCAACTCTTGGACCCGTTGGTAAATATTCGGTTTAAGGTCGGCCGGCAGGACATGGACAGAGCCGCCTGCGACATACTTGGCGTCGTAGTCGTAGAAGAGCCCCGTGGCCGGCCGGATGTCGATCACGCCGAGCGCGCGGTCCCCCATGACCGCGCAGGTAAGCTCCCGTCCCGCAACGAACTTTTCGACCAGCACCTCGTCCCCGTAGGGCCAGTCCTCGCGGCCGAGCTCCTGCGGCGGGTGCGACCGATCCTCGCGCACGATGATGACGCCGACCGACGAGCCCTCGTTAACGGGTTTGACCACATAGGGCGGCGGCAGGACGTGCTCGGCGGCGGCCTTCTGCCGCGTCACAACCACCCCCTCCGGCACCGAGACACCGGCCGCAGCCATCACGGCCTTGGCCTTCTGCTTGTCCATGGCAAGCGCCGAGGCGAGCACCCCGGAATGGGTGTAGGGAATCTGCAGAAGCTCGAGCAGGCCCTGGATCGTTCCGTCCTCGCCATAGCGCCCGTGCAAGGCGTTGAAGACGACGTCGGGCCGCACGGCCTGCAGCACGCGCGCGATGTCCGGCTGAACGTCGATCGGTGTCACCCGATAGCCACGCTCTTCCAGGGCTGCCGCGCAGGGCCTGCCCGTGTTGAGCGACACCTCGCGCTCGGCCGACCAGCCGCCCATGAGAACGGCGACGTGCTTGGACATGGTTCAGCTTCTCCGAGGCTCGCGTCGAGCAGCGTCAGGCTGGCAGAAAAGGGTTGCGAATCTCGACCCCATCCACGGTCTGCCCATGCTGGAGGTCTTCTGTCACGAGCGTTCTGCAGCCGATCAGCTTGGCGGACGCTATGATCAGACTGTCGTAGAAGCGGAACCCGTACCGGCTCGAGAGATCGAGTGCTGCGCGATGGGTCTCGTGATCAAGGGGTAGCGGGGTTCCCAGGCAACGACGGATACTGTCGAGAGCAGCCGCGATGTCGTTCCAGGTCCAGCCCAGTTTCCGACGGGAGACATCCGCGAACTCGTTCGCGACCTGCACGCTGAACGTGCCCCCTCCCAGGAGGAGGTCTCTCGCAGGTTCGCTTCGCGGGTCGCCTTCCGTGAATGCGTAAAGCAGGATGTTCGTGTCTAGGAAACAGTCATTCTTCTTCATTCTCGAACCTGAACCCGCCGCGAGCGGTGTCGTAGAGTTCCTCCCGATCGAAGCGAAACCCAGGCGGAAGCGGTCGACTCAGAGCCCGGATGCGTTCCATCGCTTCTTCCCGCCTACGGTCCCGCACCACCTCGAAGCTATGCTCGCCCGCAGGCCGCAGTTCGATCTCGTCGCCCTCCTTGAGGGAAAGCTCTTCTGCCACTTCGCGTGGCAACCGAACCGCGAGACTGTTTCCCCAGCGTGCGACCTTCATGACCGCCTCCGGATACACGTTTGATGCAGGGTATATCCTATGGGCTCGATTCTCCGGGGGCAATCCCGACCCGCTTGATCTCCCATTCGAGCTCCACGCCCGAGGTCTCGCGGACGCGGCGGCGCACTTCTTCTCCCAGGGCCTCGATCTCGGCAGCCGTCGCCCTGCCGTGGTTGATCAGGAAGTTGCAGTGCAGCTCGGAGACCTGCGCGTCGCCGATGCGGAGGCCGCGGCAGCCGGCCCGGTCCACGAGCTCCCAGGCCTTGCAGCCCGGGGGATTCTTGAAGGTCGAGCCGCCCGTGCGCGTGTTCACAGGCTGGCTTGCCGAGCGCGCCTCGGTGATCTGGTTCATGGCCGCCAGGATCGTCCCGGGATCGCCCGGGCGGCCCTCGAACAGCGCCTCGGTGAAGATGTAGTCCTCGGGCGCGCCGCAATGGCGGTAGGTGAAGCCCATCTCCGCCTTCGAGAGCACATGCGCCCTGCCCTGCCGGTCGAGCGCGCGCGCCTCGATGAGCACGTCGGCGGTCTCGCCGCCATATGCGCCGCCGTTCATGCGCAAGGCCCCGCCGATCGCGCCGGGGATGCCGCGCAGGAAGGCGAGCCCTTCGATCCCGGCTTCGGCCGCCGCGCGCGCGACCTTCACGTCCGGCGCGCCCGCACCGGCGCGGATGCGGAAACCGGGCTCGACCGCGACCTCGGCGAAGGCCTTGCCCAGGCGGATCACGACGCCCCGGATGCCGCCGTCGCGGACAAGGAGGTTCGAGCCGAGCCCAACGACGAGGACCGGCACGTCGGCGGGACAGCCCGCGAGGAACAGCGCGAGATCCGCCTCGTCGGCCGGCGTGAACAGCACCTCGGCCGGCCCGCCGGTGCGGAACCAGGATAGCGGCGCGGTCGGGGCATCCGCCTGGAGTGTGCCACGCAGGCCGGCGAGGCCCGCGCGCAGGTCGGCGGCGAGGCTCCGGCTGCCAATAACGGCCGCCACCTCGTCGTGAAGGGATGCACTCACGCCTCGACGTACTCCGCCCGGCTCGTGGGTGTCGGAACCGGGATGCCGTCCGCCTTCAGGCCCGCGATATGAAACTGGATGGCTTCGCGGATTTCACGCTCGACTTCCTCGATCGTGTCCCCGGTCGCAACGCAACCGGGAAGGTCGGGCACGTAGGCCGAATAGTTCCGCCCGGCCTGCTCGATCACCACTGCATAGCGGGTCATCGCTTCCCATCCTTCTCCAGCCCGGCTTGCTTGAGGATGCTCGCCAGCGTGCCGGGCGCGAGATCGTCCGACAGCTTTCCGGGGATGGTGACGCGGCCAGCCTTCATCGGGTGCTTATACTGGCGATGGCTGCCTCGCGTCGCAACGAGCAGCCACCCGTCCTCCTCGATGATCCGGATCGCCTCGCGCACCTTTGTGGGCAAGGCGTCCGTCCTCGACTACGCCGCCGCCTGTTCGCCCAGGGCGGCAAGCTCGCCCGGCAGAGCATAGGCCCATTGCGTGATGTTGCCCGCGCCGAGGCAGATCACGTAGTCGCCGGGCTTGGCCTGGCCGCGAACGAGGCCGGCCAGGTCCTCCGACCTCTCCAGCGCGATGGCGTTCCGGTGCCCGCGCGACTTCAGGCCGGCGACGAGGCTGTCGCGGTCGGCACCCGGGATCGGCAGCTCGCCCGCCGCATAGACCGGCGCGACGATCACGGTGTCCGCGTCGTTGAAGCAGGTGCAGAATTCGTCGAAGAGCGAGGAGAGGCGGCTGTAGCGGTGCGGCTGCACGACCGCGATCACGCAGCCGTCGGTCGAGGCGCGGGCGGCTCTGAGCACCGCTTTGATCTCGACCGGATGGTGGCCGTAATCGTCGAACACCGCGATGCCGTTCCACTCGCCCGTGCGGGTGAAGCGCCGCTTCACGCCGCCGAAGCCGGCGAGCGCCTTCCTGATGTTCTCGGGCGAGACGCCGAGCTCATGCGCCACCGCGATGGCGGCGGTGGCGTTCAGCGCGTTGTGCGTGCCCGGCATCGGCAGGACCAGGTCCCCCAGCTCCATGCGGAAGCCGGGCCGGCGGTCGCGGATGAGCACGCGGAAGCGGTTCTGGCCGCCCTTCGAATCCACGTCGATGAGCCGGACGTCGGCCTGCGGGTTCTCGCCATAGGTGATGACGCGCCGGTCCTCGATCCGGCCGACGAGATCCTGCACCGTGGGATGGTCGATGCACATCACGGCGAAGCCGTAGAACGGGATGTTGTCGATCAGCGACCGGAACGCGTCCTTGATCGCCTCGAAGGAGCCGAAATGGTCGAGATGCTCCGGATCGATGTTGGTGACGACCGCGACGTCCGCCGGAAGCTTCAGGAAGGTGCCGTCGGATTCGTCGGCTTCCACCACCATCCAGTCGCCGGCTCCCATGCGCGCATTGGTGCCGTAGGCGTTGATGATGCCGCCGTTGATGACGGTCGGGTCGAGGCCGCCGGCATCCAGAAGCGTGGCGACGAGCGAAGTCGTGGTCGTCTTGCCATGCGTGCCCGCCACCGCCACGCAGGACTTGAAGCGCATCAATTCGGCCAGCATCTCGGCGCGGCGCACGACGGGAAGGCGCCGCTCGCGGGCGGCGGAAAGCTCCGGATTGTTGCGCTTGATCGCGGTCGACACGACCACGACCTCGGCATTCTCGACGTTCTTCGCCTCGTGCCCGATGAAGGTCCGGATGCCCTTGTCCGCGAGACGGCGCACGTTGTAGTTGTCGGAGGCGTCCGAGCCCTGGACCGTATAGCCGAGATTGTGCATCACCTCGGCGATGCCGGACATGCCGATCCCGCCGATGCCGATGAAGTGGATGGGCCCGAGCTTCGGGGGCAGCTTCATGATGTCGTCTCCTGGGCGGGCCGCTCCGGCACCGGGATCCTGGCGAGCGTAAGGACGAGGGACGCGAGTCGCTCCGCCGCGTCGAGCACGCCTGCGCTCTTCGCCGCGCGGGCGGCTTCGGTCAACCCGGACGGGTCCTCGAGGCGGGACGCAACCTCCCCGGCAAGGCGCTCGGGCGTGAAATCCGCCTGCATGATCACGGTCGCGGCCCCGATCTCGGCGAGGGAGCGGGCATTCGCCGCCTGGTCCTGGTCGATGGCGCCCGGCAGCGGCACGAGGATGGAGGGGCGGCCGATCGCGGCGAGCTCCGCGACGGTCGAGGCGCCGGAGCGCGCGATGACGAGATGCGCCGCCGCCATGCGGGCCGGCAGGTCCTTGAAGAAGGGCGCGACCTCGGCCGCGATCCCGGCTTCGGCGTAGAGGGCCCGCGCCCTGTCCTGGTCCTCGGGCCGGGCCTGCTGCACGACCGAGAGACGCCGGCGCCCCTCCGGGGGAAGCGAGGCCAAGGCCGGCGGCACGATCTCGCTCATGATGCGGGCGCCCTGGCTGCCCCCGAACGCGAGGATGCTCAGCGTGCCGCCGGGCTCCGGAGCCGCATAGGGCAGCGCCGCGGCGGCGAGCACCGCCGGGCGGATCGGGTTGCCGGTATGATAGGTCTTGCGTGCCAGGCTTTCGGGCAGTCCCTTCACTTTGGGGAACCCGGTCGCGATGGCGGAGACGCGGCCCATCAGGAAGCGGTTTGCCCGCCCGATCACGCCGTTCTGCTCGTGGATCAACGTCGGCACGCCGCCGGTCGCGGCCGCGAAGACCGGCGGCACGGTCGGGTAGCCGCCGAACCCGACCACGCAATCGGGCTTCAGCGCGCGGATCACCCGGAGCGCGACCAGCACGCCGCTCGCGAGCTTCACGGCGGCCATCCCCTTGCCGAGGAGGGAGCCTCCCGAAGGCGTCCCCGACGGGATTTCGACCACGCGTTCGGCCGGGAAGGTCCTGGCGATCTCCCCCACCCGGGCGTCGGTCGCGAGCACGACGGAGACCCCGAGCCGCCCGAGCGCGGTCGCGAGCGCCTCGGCCGGGAAAAGGTGTCCGCCCGTGCCGCCCGCCGCGATGAGGACGGTGCCGCGGCTCATGGTCTCGCGGGACCCGGCATGAGCCGGTCGAGCATCTCGGAGCGCGGCCGGCGCCGCGTGAGCGCGATCAGGAAGCCCATCCCGAGCGCGAGCGAAAGGAGCGAGGAGCCGCCATAGGAGATGAAGGGCAGCGTCATGCCCTTGGCCGGCATCAGGTGCACGTTGACCATCATGTTGATGCAGGCCTGGAGGCCGAACATCAGCACGAGCCCTGTGGTCGCGAAGCGGCAGAACAGGTCCTCGTTGCGGCGCGCCAGAGCGAGGCCGCGCAGCACGATGAAGGCGAAGATGCACAGGAGCCCCATGCAGGCCGCGATCCCGAACTCCTCCGCGGTCACCGCGAAGATGAAGTCCGTATGGGCATCCGGCAGGATGCGCTTCACCGTCCCCTCGCCCGGACCCACGCCGAGCCAGCTTCCCTTGGCGAAGGCTTCCAGGGCCGTGTCGACCTGGAAGGTGTCGCCGGAGGACTTGTCGAGGAAGCGCTCGATTCGCTCCTGCACGTGCGGCAGGAGCTTGTAGGCCGCGAAGACGCCGACCAGCGCGACGCCGCCAAGACCGATCATCCAGAAGAAGTGCAGGCCGGCGACGAAGAAGAGCCCGAGCCAGACGATGGTGATCAGCATCGTCTGCCCGAAATCCGGCTGCAGGATGAGCGGCAGGATCGTGATGGGGAGGAGCAGGACAGCGAGGATCGCGCCCTCGAACCGGCGGGCGCTCTCCGAGAAGGCCCAGGCCGCCAGCACGACGAAGGCCGGCTTCACGAACTCGGAGGGCTGGATGCCGAAGGAGCCGACCGCGATCCAGCGATGCGCGCCCTTGATCTCCGGCCCGAAATTGATCGCGAGCACACAGAGGACGATGCCCGCCGCATAGACCAGGAGGGCGAGCCGGCGCAGGTGGCGCAGCGACAGGAAGGAGACCGCGACCAGGATCATCGCGGCCGGTACGAGATAGAGCACCTGCCGGTTGACGAAATGGAAGGTCGGCAGGCCGAGCCGCTCCGCGACCGGCGGCCCCCCGCCCATGAGGGCGACAAGCCCCGCCACCATCAGGGCCGCAAGCGCGGCGAGAAGCAGGCGGTCGACCGTCCAGAGCCAGTCGCCGAGATAGGTTCGTTCAGCACGGGAGGACATGGCTGGCTCCTTCCCTCCCCCTCGTGGGGAGGGCCGAGTCGCGCCGCAGGCGCGAACCGGGATGGGGGGTGGGACAGTCGAGCGAGCGCGTCGTGCCCCCTGCCCGGCCCTCCGCTACGCTCGGGCTACCCTCCCCACGAGGAGGAGGGTAGTCGTCGACCTTGCGGGCCCCGCTCACGACCGCATCTCCACGCCGGGCAGCGCCCGGACAAGCTCACGGAAATGCTCGCCCCGCACCTCGAAATTCGGGTACTGGTCGTAGGACGCGCAGGCGGGCGAGAGCAGAATGACGGGCTCGTCCACATCCGAGCGCGCCGCATCGGCGGCGGCCGCCGCGACCGCGACGTCGAGCGTGCCGCAACGCTCGACCGGAACCGCCCCGTCGAGGGTGCGGGCGAAGTCCTCGCTCGCGGCCCCGATGAGGTAGGCCTTCTCGATCCGGTCGAAATAGGGGCGCAGGATTTCGATCCCGCCGTCCTTCGGCTTGCCCCCGAGAATCCAGAAGACGTGGTCGAAGGAGAGGAGCGCCTTTTCGGTCGAATCTGCGTTCGTGGCCTTCGAATCGTTGACGAAGAGAGCCTGGCCGAGCCGGGCGACCTCCTCCATCCGGTGATGCAGACCGGGGAAGGAGGCGAGACCCGCCTCGATCTCCTCCGGATCGAGCCCAAGCGCCTCTGCGACCGCCACCGCCGCCGCGGCGTTCTGGGCATTGTGGGCGCCGCGCAGCGAGCCGATCCCCTTCAGGTCCGCGACCCTGCGGGTCGAGGTGCCCGAGGTGGCGAAGATGCGCGTGCCCTCGAAGTGATAGCCGTCGCCCGGCAGCATGTCGCGGCTGAGCGTGAGGACGGTGCGGCCCGCCTGCGCCAGCCTCTCGGCAATGGCCCGGCTCGGCCCATCGTCGATCCCGACGATCGCGACCTCCGCGCCCGCGACCAGCCGCTCCTTGATGGCGGCGTAATTCTCCATCGTGCCGTGGCGGTCGAGATGGTCGGGCGTGATGTTGAGGAGAACGCCGACGGAGGGGCGGAGCGACGGCGTGAGGTCGATCTGAAAGGACGACATCTCGATCACATGGACCCGGTCGCGCGCCGGCGGCTCGAGCGACAGGATCGCCATGCCGATGTTTCCGCCCATCTGAACGTCGTAGCCCGCGCTCCGCAGGACGTGCGTAACGAGCGCCGTCGTCGTGGACTTGCCGTTGGTCCCGGTGATCGCGACGAAGGGCGCGCCCGGTGCAACGGCGTTCCGCTCGCGGCAGAACAGCTCGATATCGCCGATGATCTCGATGCCGGCCTCCCTGGCCAGACCCACCGTCCAGTGGGGCTCGGGATGGGTCAGCGGCACGCCGGGCGCGAGCACGAGCGCTGCGAAGTCGGACCAGTCCGCCTCGCGTAGGTCGGAGGTCGTGAGCCCCGCAGCGTGCGCCTTGTCGATGCTCTTCGGATTGTCGTCGAAGGCGAGGACGTCCGCTCCGCCCGCCTTCAGGGCGAGCGCCGTCGCGATGCCGGACCTGCCGAGCCCGAACAGCGCCAGCTTTCGGCCGCCCATACAGGTGACAGGCGTCATCACCGTCACCGCAGCTTCAGGGTCGAGAGGCCGACGAGCGCGAGCAGGACCGAGATGATCCAGAACCGGATCACCACCTGCGGCTCCGTCCAGCCGAGCTGCTCGAAATGGTGGTGGATCGGAGCCATCTTGAAGACGCGCTTCCCGGTCAGCTTGAAGGACGCGACCTGGATGATCACCGAGAGCGCCTCGAGCACGAACAGCCCGCCCACGATGGCGAGCACGATCTCGTGCTTGGTCGCGACCGCGATCGTCCCGAGCAGGCCGCCGAGCGCCAGCGAGCCCGTGTCGCCCATGAAAACCTGCGCCGGAGGCGCGTTGAACCACAGGAAGCCGAGCCCCGAGCCGAGCAGCGCGCCGCAGAGCACGGCGAGCTCGCCCGTGCCGGGCACGAAGCGGATCTGGAGATAGTTCGAGAAGATCGCGTTGCCCGCCAGATAGGCCACGAAGCCGAAGGTCGCACCCGCGATCATCACCGGCACGATCGCGAGCCCGTCGAGGCCGTCGGTCAGGTTCACGGCGTTGCCCGCGCCCACGATCACGAGCGCCCCGAAGACGATGTAGAACCAGCCGAAATCGATCAGCAGGTCCTTGGCGAAGGGCACCGACAGCTTGTTCGCGAGGCCGGGCGTCGCGATGAAAGCGATCATCACGCAGGCAGCCGCCGCGATCAACATCTCGAGCACGAGGCGGCTCTTGCCGGAGAAGCCCTTGTGGGACTGCTTCGTCACTTTGAGGTAGTCGTCGTAGAAGCCGATCGACCCGAAGCCGAGCGTCACGAAGACGACCACCCAGACATAGAGGTTGGTCGGATTCGCCCAAAGCAGCGTCGCGACGAGCACGCCGGCCAGGATCATCAGCCCGCCCATCGTGGGGGTGCCGCGCTTCGTGAGCAGATGCGATTGCGGGCCGTCCTCGCGGATCGGCTGTCCCTTGCCCTGGCGGATGCGCAGGACGGAGATAGCGGCCGGACCGAGCCAGAACACGAAGAGGAGGGCGGTCGCGATCGCGCCGCCTGTCCGGAAGGTGATGTAGCGGAAGACGTTCAGCGGCGAGAAATGGCCGCTGAGATCCGCCAGGAAGTAGAGCATCTGTCGTCAACCCCGCCCGGTGGTGGCGGCGGCTTGAGCCTGCCCGAACCGGCGCTTCAGAGCGGCCACGATCTTCGAGACCTGCGTGAACTTGGAGCCCTTGATCATCACGGCGTCGCCGGGGCGAACTGCATCGAGGACGGCTCCCTCGAGTTCCGCCGCGCTCTGCGCATAGGCGCCGCGAAGCCTCGCGGGCAGCGCATCCCAAAGCCCGCGCATCAGAGGACCGGCGGCGAAGACGAGATCCGCCTTGGAGGCCACGACGGCCTCGGCGAGATCGGCATGGGCCTTGGGTCCCATCTCGCCGAGCTCGCCCATATCGGCGAGTACCGCGATGCGCCTGCCGCGGGCCTCGACGGTGGCGAGCGTCGCGAGCGCGGCCCGCATGGAGGCGGGATTCGCGTTGAAGCTCTCGTCGATGGCGAGGAACTCGCCGTCGGGGTGACGCAGGCGGATGCGTTCACCGCGCCCGACCGGCGCGCTCAGCTCGGCAAGGCCTCCCGCCGCCTCGTTCGGGTCGAGCCCGAGCGCCGCGGCCGCCGCAAGCACGGCGAGCGAGTTGAGGGCCATGTGCCGGCCGGCCGCGCCGACCCGGTAGACCGCGGTGCGGCCGAGGACGTTCGCCTCGACCATGGAGGCATCCGGCCCGGTCGCGATCCGGAGCGCCCGCACGTCGGCGGCCTCGTGCTCGCCGAAGGAGATGACGCGGCCGGCATTCGACGCCGCCGCATGGGCGAGAAGACGGTCGAAATAGGGATTGTCCCGGTTGATGACCGCGACCCCGCCGGGCTCCAGGCCCTCGAATATCTCCGCCTTCGCGTCCGCAATGCCCAGGATGGACCGGAAATGCCCGATATGGACCGGCTCGATCGTGGTGACGACCGCGACCTCCGGCCGGACCATCCGGGTCAGCGGTGCGATCTCGCCCGCGTGGTTCATGCCGATCTCGAAGACGCCGAAGCGGCTGTCCTTCGGTATGCGGGCGAGCGTCAGCGGCACGCCCCAGTGATTGTTGTAGGACGCGACCGAGGCATGGGTCTCGCCGAAGCGGGACAGGACGAGGCGGAGCGCCTCCTTGGTCCCGGTCTTGCCGACGGAGCCCGTCACCGCGAGCACACGCGCGGCCGTGCGGGCCCGCGCGGTGCAGCCGAGCCTGCGCATGAAGTCGAGCGGATCGGGAACGACGACCAGCGGGCCGGCATCGGACAGGGACCCGGCCTTCCCTTCGGCGACGATCGCAGCGGCCGCGTGCCTCTCGATGGCGGCGCGGACGAAATCGTGACCGTCCCGCGCCTCGCCCGCGATGGCTACGAAGAGATCGCCCGGCTGGATCGTGCGGGTATCGATCGACACGCCGGTGGCGGCGTCGAACGACCCGACGATCCTGCCGCCGAGTGTTTCCACGTCCTCCCTGGTCCAGAGCGGGGCGGTCATGCTTGTCTCTCGATAATGGCTTGGCGGATCACCTCGTGATCCGAGAACGGGAGCGTGCGCTCGCCCACGATCTGGCCCGTTTCATGGCCCTTCCCGGCCACGACCAGGACATCCCCGGGCTCGAGCTCCCGGACGGCCGTGCGGATCGCCTCTGCCCTGTCGCCGATCTCGCGCGCGCCGGGCGCCGCCTTCAGGATCTCGGCCCGGATCGCGCCGGGGTCCTCCGAGCGCGGATTGTCGTCGGTCACGACCACGGCATCCGCCTTCTCGGCCGCGATCGCGCCCATGATCGGCCGCTTGCCGCGATCCCGGTCGCCGCCGCAGCCGAACACGCAGACGAGGCGGCCGGTCGCGAAGGGCCGGAGCGCGTCGAGCACATGCGCCAGCGCCTCGGGCTTGTGCGCGTAGTCGACGATGCAGAGGGCCCCGTCCACCTGCCCGACACGCTCCATCCGGCCGGGCACGCCTCGCAGGCTCCCTAGCGCCGGAAGCACCCGCGCCGGATCCGCGCCGACCGCGATGGCGAGCCCCGCCGCAAGAAGCGCATTCTCCACCTGGAAGTCGCCGGCGAGCGGCAGGAGCACGTCGAAGCTGGCATCGGCCGCGGACAGGCGCAGCCGCTGGTCGAACCCGTCCCGCACGATGGCGAGCAGCCGGATCGCCTCACCGGCACGGCCGGTCGTCAGGACGCGATGCCCGCGCGCCCGTGCGGCCGCGATCACCCGGTCCGCATAGGCGCCGTCGGCATTCACCACCGCCGGACGGCCCGGCTCCAGCAGCGTGTCGAACAGCCGGAGCTTCGCCCGCAGATATTCCTCGACTGTCGGGTGATAGTCGAGATGGTCGCGGCCGAGATTGGTGAAGGCGGCCGCCGCGAGCCGCACGCCGTCCAGCCGGCGCTGATCGAGCCCGTGCGAGGAGGCCTCCATGGCGAGATGCGAGATGCCGTCCCGGGAGAGGCGGTCGAGGGTCTCGTGCAGGGTCACGGGGTCCGGCGTCGTCAGCGACCCGTAGGCGAGTCCGTCCGAGGTCATGAGGCCGAGCGTGCCAAGGCTCGCGCTCCGTCGTCCGACCGCGGCGAAGAGCTGGCGCGTGAAATCGGCGACCGAGCTCTTCCCGCTCGTACCGGTAACCGCGACCATGGTCTCCGGCTGGCCCGGATAGAACCGGGCCGCCACAAGGGCGAGCGCGCGACGCGCATCCGGCACCTGGACATAGGCGATTGCGGCCGGCATGCCGGCAGGGCGCTCCGCCTCGCCGATCACCGCGGCCGCGCCGCGGGCGACCGCATCCGGGACGAAATCCATCCCGTCGGCCTTCGTGCCCGGCACGGCTACGAAGAGCCATCCGGGCCGGACCTTGCGGCTGTCGGCCGTGATCCCCGCGATCGGGCGGTCGCCACCTGACGGCGAGCCAAGCGCGAGTTCGCGGAGAGCGGGAAGCGTCAGCGGGGCCATGCCGGCGCGACCTTCGCGCGAGATCGCGGCGATGTCGTGCCCGGTCGAAAGACCGTCGCTCACCGCTTGATCCCCCAGGCGTTGAGCTTCGCCATCAGCGGGAACGGATTCTGCGGCGGCTCGAAGCGCGGCGCGACCGGCAGCATGGGGGCGATGCGCTCCAGCAGCCGCCCGCTCGTCTCGCCGGCGTTCCAGGCCGCGGTCGCATAGCCGTGCGTCTCCGGTGCCGCCTTTGGCTCGTCGTAGACCGTAACCAGGAGATAGCGCGGCTTGTCGGCCGGGAACGTGGCCATGAAGGTCGTGAACAGCCGGTCCTTCGCGTAGCGGCCGCGGACCACCTTCTCGGCCGTCCCGGTCTTGCCGCCGACGAAGTAGCCCGGCACCGCCGCCTTCGAGGCGGAGCCGATCGAGCCGTTGAGGCGCATGATGTAGCGCATGGCCTCGCTCGTCTCCGGCTTGATGACGCGCGGCGAGACCCGCTGCGCCTCCTCGCCCGAGCGCTTGAGGAAGGTCGGCCTGATCAGATAGCCGCCATTCACGAGCGCGCCGACCGCGGAGGCGGCCTGCATCGGAGTGACGGCGACGCCGTGCCCGAACGCGATCGTGATGGTGTTGAGCTCGCCCCATTTCGCCGGGACGATCGGCTGCGCGTTCTCCGGGATCTCCGTGACGAGCCGATCGAGCTGGCCCATCTTCTTCAGGAACGCCTTGTGGCCTTCCACGCCCACGGCCAGCGCCATCTTGGCCGTGCCGATATTCGAGGAATGCACGAAGATCTCGGGCACCGTCATGATGCGGTGCTGGGCATGGTAGTCGTTGATCGTGAAGCGGCCGTATTTCAGGCTGGAACGGGCGTCGAAGCTCGAATTGATCGTCGCCTTGCCGGAATCGAGCGCCATCGCGGTCGTGAGCGCCTTGAAGGTCGAGCCCATCTCGAAGACGCCGACCGCCATGCGGTTGATGCGGTCCTTCTCCAGCGCGTCCACCGGGTTGTTGGGATCGAAATCCGGCAGGGACACGAGCGAGATCACCTCGCCGGTGTTCACGTCGATGAGCATCGCGGCTGCGGCAAGCGCGCGGAAATGCTCCATGCCCTTCACAAGCTCGTCGCGCATGGCGTGCTGGATGCGCAGGTCGATCGAGAGCTGGACGGGGGTGAGATCTGTCGCCTCGCGCGCGAAGCCTGCGCCGGCCAGATCCTGAAGGCCCCGGCTGTCGATGTATTTCTCCATGCCGGCGATGCCGACATTGTCGATGGAGGCGAAGCCGATGACATGCGCCCCGGCGACGCCGTTCGGGTAGACGCGCTTGGCCTCCGGCACGAAGCCGACCCCCGGGATGCCGAGGCGATGCACCTCGGCCTGCTGGCGCGGCGTGATCTCGCGCTTGACCCAGACGAAGCCGCGCTTGTTGTTCAGCTTCGCCCGAAGCTCGCGCGCGTCCAGATCGGGAAGCACGGCCGTCAGCAGTTCGACCGCTTCGTCCTTGTCGATGATGTTGCGCGGCTCGGCGAAGACGGAGACGGATTTCACGTCCGTCGCCAGGACCTCGCCGTTGCGGTCGAGGATGTCGGGACGGGCGACGTTGACGTGCCCGCCCGCGAAGCGGCGAATGCCCTCCGGCTCGGCCGGCGAGATGGCCAGCATCGCAAGGCGCGCAAGGATGAGGCCGAAGACGCCGACAAAGCCCAGCATCACGAGCCCGACGCGCGCGCCGCTCTTGTCCAGCCGCAGCCGGAACAGCTCGCGGATGCGGCCGGCCAGGCCAAGACGCCGGGCAGCCGCAGCCGGCTCCGCCGCTGCGGATCCGGCCATCGAGGAGCCCGTCTCGTCCTGGTAGGGCAGATCGTGGTTCATCGCACGGTCGCCTTCGGCAAGCTGCCGGTCGTCGTGGGGGTGCGGGCGTCGCCCGGACGACGGTCCTTGGGCGTCGCGGTCGGCTCGCGGATGAGCGCCTCCAGCTTCATGCCGATCGCATCGGCCTTGGGCGGCCGCTGCGGCAGGTCGGCAAGACGGCCGAGCTGATAGATGCCCATCGGCTGGAGATCGAGGTTCTGCTCGACCAGACGCTGCAGGCGGTCGGGCCGGGTGAGAAGGGCCCATTCCGCCTTGGCTACCGCGATCGCGTCGCGCTCGCGCTCGATCTTGCGGCGCACCTTCACGACCTCTTCCGCATAATAGAGGGTCTCGTACTTGATGCTGTAGGCATAGGCCGCGGAGGCGACGAGGCCCGTGATCGCGACGAGGTGGAGGAACCGGATCATCGCCGGTCCCCGGCCTTCCGGTCGCCCTCGCGCCCCGAGGCGGGGGCGGCGGTGCGTTCCGCGACCCGCAGCTTGGCCGACCGCGATCGCGGGTTGGCGGCGAGCTCCTCCGGTCCCGGCGCGACCGGCCCCCTGCTCACGAGCGAGAAGGTGGCCTCGCCGGCCTCCGGCATATCCGGCAGGTGGCGCGAGCCCCGCGCGCCGCGGCGCGAGCGCTCCTGCATGAACTGCTTGACGATCCGGTCCTCGAGGGAATGGAAGGTCACCACCGCGAGCCGGCCACCGGGTTTCAGGACGCGCTCCGCCGCCTCCAGCGCCGCCTCGAGCTGGCCGAGCTCGTCGTTCACGGCGATCCGGAGCGCCTGGAAGGTGCGGGTGGCGGGGTGGATGCCCGGCTCGCCGCGGACATGCCGGGCGACGAGCTCGGCGAGCTCGCCCGTCGTCTCGATCCGGCCCCGGCGGCGACGCTCCACGATGGCGCGGGCGATGGCACGCGAGCGGCGCTCCTCGCCGTAGCGGTAGATGATGTCGGCGAGCTCGCTCTCCTCCGTCTCGTTCACGAGGTCCGCAGCGCTCGGACCGCTTCGCTCCATCCGCATGTCGAGCGGCCCGTCGGCCCGGAACGAGAAGCCGCGCTCCGCCCGATCGAGCTGCATGGACGAGACGCCGATATCGAGGACGACGCCGTCCAGCAGCTCCGCACCCGAGGCTTCTGCGATGAGGTCGAGGTCCCCGAAGCGGCCCGGCTCGAGCCGCAGCCTTCCGTGCGCCCAGGCGACCAGCGTCGCGCCGGCCGCGATGGCATCCGGGTCGCGATCCACCGCAATCACCCGGTTCTGGCGGTTGGCGCCGAGGATCGCGCGCGTATAGCCGCCCGCCCCGAAGGTGCCGTCGAGGAAGATTCCCCCTCGGGCCGCGCCGAGCCCGTCCAGCACTTCTCCGAGGAGCACCGGCATGTGCGGCCCGGCATCGGCCGCGACTTGTCGCGGGACGCTCTTCAAGGCCCCGCCGCTCCCCCGCGAGGGCGACACGACGATTGCCGATGGTCGCCGCACCGCAACCTGCCCGATTGCGCCCGAGACGCTGAAGGATGTCGATCCATGATCCGAGACGTGTTGCGACCGCCAGGCAGGTGCCCAGGCCCGCGCCGGTTCTGCCCGGCGCTCCAGCGAACGGGCGGAGCCGGCCGGCACGCCGGCCGCGAGTGCTCGTTCGGGTGGATTCGCGTGGGATATCATGGGCCGATGGGGGTGCGAAACGGCTCGCCGTTCCGCTTGGACGCGCCCGTCATTCAGACCCGGGTAGCGTTAACGAACCGTTTGCGAGCCGCCTCAAAGGCTTCGTCAACCCTGCTCCGATGGCGGCTAAAGCGATCCGGAACTCCCCCCTGACCGCGGCTATTAGCTACGGCGAAGGGAGTACATCGGATGAAGACGAAGACAGCTGTCATGCTCGGGTGCCTCGCTTTCCTCGCGGCCGTGCCGGCCGCGAATGCGCAGGGCATCATCGGCGGCGCGCGCCAAGGCGCGGCGGAGGGCAACCGCGCGGCCGGGCCGGTCGGCGGGGTCGTGGGCGGTGCGGTCGGAGCGGGGGTCGGCGGCGCGGTCGGCGGGGTGAAGGGCGTGCTCGGCATTCCGGACGAGCGCGCACGCCGTCCTCACAAGGCGCGCCGCTACTACGTGAAGAACGGCAAGCGGTACTATTACCGCCGCTGACCGGAGCTGCGAGAAGGGTCAGCCGGCCTGTAAGCCGGGTTCTGTATGGGCCGGACCTTGCGGTCCGGCCGTGGCGGCCATTCCTCTGGGACGGCCGTTGCCGGCCGCCTCGAGCAATCAACCCGGGCGACGGGCCCTGAGACAGGCCTGCGGCAAGCCGCTGTCGCCCCTATTCGATCTTGCTCCCGGTGGGGTTTGCCGTGCCGTCCGCGTCGCCGCGTCCGCGGTGCGCTCTTACCGCACCCTTTCACCCTGACCGCCGGGCGAACCCGGCGGCGGTCTGCTTTCTGTGGCACTTTCCCTGAGGCGCAAGGCCTCGCCGGACGTTATCCGGCACCGTGTCTCAATGGAGCCCGGACTTTCCTCCCCGGCGTGAGCCGAAGCGGCCGCCCGGCCGGCTGACGCAAGTGATCTGAGGGCGCCGGGGCGGGCCGTCAAGGCGCAGACGAGAGACACCGTCGGTCGAATGTGAACCATCGGCACACCAAGCTTGGCCGTTTTCCACGACTTGCCGGAACGTTTGCATGACAGCCGAGTTCGAAAGGCCGTATGGCCAAGCTCCCGCGAAAAGCGGCGACCAAACGAGGAATAGCTCATATGAGGAAGATCATTCCCCTCACGCTCGCGGGCGCGATCGCCCTGTCGCTTGGCGGCTGCTACACCCCGGAGGAGCGGGCGGGCGGCGGCGCGCTGATCGGCGGCGCGACGGGCGCAGCGATCGGGGCGGCGGCTTCCGGGGGACGCGTGGGCGGCACGCTGGCCGGCGCGGCGATCGGCGCCGCGGGCGGCGCGCTCGTGGGTGCTGCGACCGCACCCTGCCCGCGCGGCACCTACACGGACTACTACGGCAACGTGTATTGCCGCTGACCAGCTGACGTTCCGGCATCCCGGCAGGCTTTGCGCCGGGATGCCGCTTTGCTATTGCGCCGTTCATGTCCATCTGGGGCAAGCTCGGCGGAGCAGGTTTCGGCCTTGCGATCGGTGGACCGATCGGGGGCTTGCTCGGCGCGTTCGCCGGTCACTACCTCATCGACCGTGAGGGTTCGCCCTTCGGCCCCGCGCCGCGGGACGTCGTTCTGACGACCGGGCTTGTCGCCCTCTCCGCCAAGATGGCCCGTGCCGATGGCGTCGTCGCCTGCTCGGAGGTCGAGGCCTTCTCCCGCGTGGTGGTCGTCCCCGACGAGGACCGCGCCAGCGTCGAGCGGCTGTTCCGGCTCGCTCAGGCCACGACGGACGGGTTCCAGGCCTATGCGGCCCAGCTCGCGAAGCTTCTTGCGGACGAGCCCGCGCTCCTAGACGACATCGTGGACGGGCTGTTCCTGATCGCGCAGGCGGACCATGCAGTCCACGAGGCGGAGATCGCCTATCTCCGTGAGGTCGCCCGCATCTTCGGCCGGGACGAGGCCTGGTTCGAGGCCGCACTCGCCCGCCATGTGGTGCTGCCCGACGATCCCTATCGCGTGCTCGGGGTGGACCGCTCGGCCAGCTACGAGGAGCTGCGCCGCCGGTACCGGCAGCTCGTCGCGGACACGCATCCCGACCGGGAGATCGCCCGCGGCCTGCCTCCAGAGGCGGTGAAGATCGCCAATGACAGGCTGAGCGCCATCAACGCGGCCTGGGACCGGATCGAGCGTGAGCGGCAGGCCGCCTGACGGAGAACCGGGGGCGATCGTCTCGCGCTTCGTCCCGTCGCCGAATCACGGCGAGCGCCGCGGCGGACGCCGGCCGGACCTCCTCCTGCTCCACTACACGGGCATGCCGACGGCGGAGATGGCGCTGCAGCGCCTGCGCGACCCTGCCGCCGAGGTGTCGGCCCACTACGTCGTTCTGGAGGACGGGACGGTCGTCCAGCTCGTGCCGGAGGACCGGCGCGCCCACCACGCCGGCGTGAGCTACTGGGCCGGCGAGACGGACATCAATTCGTGCTCGATCGGGATCGAGATCGTGAACCCGGGCCATGAAGGCGGCCTGCCGCCCTATCCGGAAGAGCAGATCACGTCCGTGATCGAGCTCTGCCGGGCGATCGTGGACCACTGGGGCATCGTGCCCGAGCGCGTCCTCGCCCATTCCGACGTCGCGCCATCGCGCAAGGAGGATCCGGGCGAGCTGTTTCCGTGGGACAGGCTGGCCGAGGCCGGAATCGGCCATTGGGTGGCACCGCAGCCTCCGACCGGCGAGGTCATGCTCCAGCCGGGCGATACGGGACCGGAGGTCGAAGCGCTGCAGGATGCGCTCGCCTTCTACGGCTACAGCCTCCAGGCGAGTGGGACCTATGACGAGCCGACCCGTCAGGTGGTGACCGCCTTCCAGCGCCACTTTCGGCCAGCGCGGGTCGACGGGGTCGTCGACAGTTCGACCTTGGCGACCCTGCGGAACCTCATCGCGAGCCGGCCGGGCTGACGGTCAGGCGGCACGTCGGGAAGCAAGTCTCGGCAAAGCGGCGGCGAGCCGACCGATGGCTTCCTCCAGCACGGCGGTATCGCGGAGAAAGCAGAGCCTGAGATAGGCGGCGCCGCCCGCCCCGAAGGCCGTCCCGGGCGCGAGCCCGACATTGGCGTGGTCGATCAGATCGAGCGCGAGACGCCGGGTGTCGCTCACACCGTCCACGCCGAAGAAGGCATAGAAGGCGCCAGGCGGCGAGGGAAGCTCGACGACGTTCGTGGCGCGCAGCCCCTCGCACACGATCTGCCGGTTGTGCCGGGCGAGCGCGATATGCTCCTCGACGAGCCCCTCCCCCTCCTCCAGGGCCACGACCGCTGCCCGCTGCAGGAAGGCCGGCACGCCGGAGGTCGTGTACTGAACGAGGTTCTCGATCACCGGGCCGAGCTCGGGTGGAGCCTCGAGCCAGCCGATGCGCCATCCGGTCATGGCCCAGTTCTTGGAGAAGGTCTGCAGGAACAGGATCCTCTCATCCTCCTCCATGACGTCGTGGAAGGAGGGGGTACGGCCCGTCTCTGCGCCGAGCCCCGGGTCCCAGACGAAGCGCTGGTATATCTCGTCGGCCACGATCCATAGCCCGTGCCGGCGGGCGAGATGGAGGATGCGCACGAGGTCGTCGCGCGAGGCTGTCCAGCCGGTCGGGTTCGACGGGGAGTTGATCACGAGCGCCCGCGTCCGCGGCGTGATCGCGGCCTCCAGCCGGCCGAGGTCGAGCACCCAACCGTCCGGGCCCGGGATCATGGGGAGGGCGACGGCCCTTGCGCCGTTCACCCCGACGGCGGCCTCGAAATTGGGCCACGCGGGTGTCGGCACGATCACCTCGTCGCCGGGACCCGAGACGATGCGCATCGCCATCTGCAGCGCATGCATCCCGCCGACCGTGACGTAGAAGCGCTCGGGATCGAAGGCGCGGCCGAAAAGCCGGCCCGTATAGCGGGCGATGGCCTCCCGCAGCTCCGGGATGCCGCGCTGCCAAGTGTAGAAGGTCTCGCCCGCGGCAAGCGCGCGGCTCGCCGCTTCCGCGATGAAGGCGGGCGTCGGCCGGTGCCCCTCACCAATCCAGAGCGGAATGAGCCCATCGCGGCCGCGCCCGTAATTCGCCACCTCCACGATGCCGCTCTCCGGCATGCGCTCGACCTCCGGGCGGATGCCGGCGCGGAGGGACATGGGAACGGCGTTCATCGGGTCGGCGGACCTGCTGGTCGGGAGCGAAGCGCTCCTTCTAGCAGGCCAGCGGGCCCGGGTTCAGCCAAAAGCGCTGATGGATGCCATTCGCCGCGCCGATCTATTGTCGAAGCGGAGCCTCGCGGGAGGCGAGGATGTCCCTGATCTCCGCGAGCAGCCTCACGTCGGCGGGCGTCTCGGGCGCCGCCTCGCTGCGGAGCTTCAGCCGGTTGAGCCCCCGGATCACCATGAAGAGCACGAAGGCGATGATCACGAAGTTGATCGCGACCGTGATGAAGTTGCCCCAGCCGAGCACGGCGCCCTGCTTCTTGGCGTCGATATAGGCCACCCCCTGCTGCACGGTGCTGGACAGCGGGGTGTAGTAGTTCGAGAAGTCGAGGCCCCCGGTCACGGCGCCGATGATGGGCATGAAGATGTCGCCTACGACCGAGTCGACGATCCGGCTGAACGCCGCGCCGATGATGACGCCGATCGCGAGATCGACGACGTTGCCCCTCAACGCGAACTTCTTGAATTCCTCGAGCATCGGCGCGCTCCGCAATGGTTAGGCGAGTGGAAGGGGCCATGTTCCTGGATTGGCCTCGTTTCGCAAGCGCCGGTAGGATCAAGGCTGTGAGCGCCAGGTTCCGACCATGATTGCGAGCTGGGCCGTTTTTCTCTCGGCCCTCGTCTATCTCTGCCTCCTGTTCGCGGTGGCGCATTGGGGCGACCATTCCGGCCGCCGCGTCATGCGGCGGCGCTGGGGTCCCACGGTCTATGCGCTGGCGCTCGCCGTCTACTGCACCTCCTGGACCTTCTACGGCTCGGTCGGGCTCGCGAGCCGGGCAGGCCTGAACTTCCTGGCGATCTATATCGGGCCAATCCTGCTGATCTGCCTCGGCTGTCCGCTTATCGCGCGCGTGATCCGCATCGCAAAGGCGCAGAACATCACCTCGGTCGCGGATTTCGTGGCGGCCCGCTACGGCAAGAGCGAACGCGTCGCCGCGCTCGTCTGCATCATCGCGGTCATCGGCGCGCTGCCCTATATCGCGCTGCAGCTCAAGGCCGTGTCGGCCTCCGTCGAGGTGCTGCTCGCGGCCGAGACCCGGGAGGCCACGGGGACCCCGCTCCTGGGCGACATCGCCCTCCTCGTCGCGATCCTGCTCGCAGGCTTCTCGGTCGCCTTCGGCACGCGCCACGCCGATGCGACCGAGCACCAGAACGGGATGGTGCTCGCCATCGCGCTCGAATCGCTCGTCAAGCTCGGCGCCTTCCTGCTCGTCGGCTTCTTCGTCGTCTATTGGATGTTCGACGGCTTCACGGACATGGTCGCGCGCCTCGGCAAGTCCGGATATGCGCTCGATCTCCTCGGCCCCACGGCCGACCCGATCAGCTACGCGGCCATGCTGCTGATTTCCGCATCGGCCGCCCTGCTGCTCCCGCGCCAGTTCCACATGATGGTCGTGGAAAACCGGGGCCCGGAGGACCTGCGCCGCGCCGTCTGGCTGTTCCCGCTCTACCTGGTCGCGATCAACGTCTTCGTGGTGCCGCTCGCGCTTGCGGGCCTCCATCTCTTCCCGGGCCAGGGTGTGGACCGGGACATGACGGTGCTGCTCCTCCCCCTCCATGGCGGATCGGGCACGGTCGCGCTCATCACCTTCATCGGGGGGCTCTCGGCCGCCACCGCCATGGTGATCGTCGAGACGATCGCGGTCTCGGTGATGATCGCCAACCACCTCGTGATGCCCCTCGTCCTGCGGCGCCGCGGCTTCTCGGGCGAAGCCCTCCCGGGTGCGGAGGCGCCCAATCTCGGCCGCTTCCTGCTTCTCGTCCGGCGCATCTCCATCGTCGCGCTGACTCTCCTGGCCTATGCCTATTACCGGCTCGCGGGAGACGCGGAACTCGCGGCGATCGGCCTTCTTTCCTTCGCGGCCGTGGCGCAGATCGCCCCGGCTTTTCTGGGCGGGCTGTTCTGGCGCCGCGCCACCGCTCAGGGCGCGACGGCCGGGCTCGTGGTCGGCATCGTCACCTGGGCCTACACGCTGCTCCTGCCGACCATGATCGACGATCCGGCCTCCTCCGTCCTGCTTGCCGAGGGGCCCTTCGGCCTCGCGGGGCTGCGGCCGACCGCGATCGCGGGTCTGGACCTTCCGCAGCTGACGCATGGCATCGTCTGGAGCCTCGCCCTCAACCTCATCGCCTATATCGGGTTCTCGCTGGCCCGGCCGGCGAACGCCCTGGAGCGGCTGCAGGCCGCGGCATTCATGGGCGAGAACCGGATGCCGATCGCGCCGACGATGCGGCTCCTGCGCGCCAGCGTCAGCGTGGACGAGCTCAGCCGCGCGGTCGGACGCTTTCTCGGCGAGGACCGGACGCGGCGCTCCTTTGCCGGCTTCGCGCGCTCGCGCGGCATGGTGCTCGACCAGCAGGCCGAGGCGGACATCCACTTCCTCCGCTATGCCGAGCACCTGCTCGCCTCGGCGATCGGGGCAGCCTCCTCGCGGCTGGCGCTCTCGCTCGTGCTGCGCCGGGGCAACCTCTCGACCCGCGCCGCGCTCCGGCTCCTCGACGAAGCCTCAGCCGCCCTGCAGCACGACCGGGACCTCCTGCAGCACGCCATCGACCATGCCCAGCAGGGCATCACGGTGCTCGACAAGGACCTCCGGCTGCTGACCTGGAACCAGGCCTTCATCGACCTCTACGGCTTCCCGCCGGAGCTCATCCGGATCGGGGTCGGCATGGAGGAGATCATCCGGGTGAATGCCGAGCGCGGCGCCTATGGACCGGGCAACGTGGACGATCTCGTGGCCATGCGGCTGCACAGCGTCATGCACGATCCCGGCCCGGTCCGCGTGAAGCTCTATCCCAGCGGACGGGTCATCTCGGTCCGGTCGAACCGACTCCCGGGAGGTGGCCTCGTCAATACCTATACGGACGTGACGGACCTCTTCGCTCAGGAGCAGGAGCGCGAGCGGGAGAACGAGACGCTTGAGCAGCGCGTCCGCGAGAGAACCGAGGAGCTGACGCGGCTGAACGAGGAGCTGACCCGCGCCAAGAAGCTCGCCGACGAGGCGAACGCCTCCAAGACACGCTTCCTGGCGGCGGCCAGCCACGACATCCTGCAGCCGCTCAATGCGGCGCGCCTCTACGCGACCTCGCTGGCCGAGCGGACGACCGATCCGGAGGAGCGCTCCCTCGCGGAGAACGTCGACGCCTCTCTCGATGCGGTCGAGGAGATCCTCACCACGCTTCTCGACATTTCGCGGCTCGATACGGGCGCGCTCAGGCCGCAATGGTCCACGGTCAAGCTCGACGAGCTGTTCCGGCAGCTCGCGCGCGAGTTCGGCCCGCTTGCCGAGGCCAAGAACCTGAAGCTCACCTTCATGCGGACAGGGCTCGCGGTCAGGGCGGACCGGCAGCTCCTGCGGCGGCTCCTCCAGAACCTCGTCTCCAACGCGGTGAAATACACGCCCAACGGGCGCGTTCTGGTCGGCGTGCGGCGCAGCGGCGCGCAGGCCAGGATCGAGGTCTGGGACACGGGAATGGGCATCCCGGCCTCTCAGCAGAAGACCATTTTTCGCGAGTTCCGCCGCCTTTCGGCCGGCGCCAAGGCCGCCCGCGGTCTCGGGCTCGGCCTCTCCATCGTCGAGCGCATCGCCAAGACCCTCGGGGCGGAAATCGGGCTCAAGTCGGAGCCGGACCGGGGCTCGGTGTTCAGCGTGACCCTGCCGGCGGTCCGGGCCGAGCCGTCCAGCGCGCCCGAACCGCCCGCCACGGCGCGCCGTCCGCAGATCGCGCCGCTGCAGCGCATGGTCGTGCTCGCCATCGACAACGAGCCCGCGGTGCTCGACGGGATGGCGCGGCTTCTGAAGGGCTGGGGCTGCGAGGTCGTCACCGCCACCTCGATCGAGGAGGCGCGCGGGCGCGTGCACGCGGCGGGCGAGCCGGAGATCGTGATCGCGGACTACCACCTGGACGACGGCGAAGGGCTTTCGGCCATCGCCGCCGTCCGGGAGGAGATCGGCTTCGACCTGCCCGCGGTTCTCGTCACGGCCGACCGCTCCCCGGAACTCCGGGAGCGCGCCGCCGAGCAGGACGTCAGCATCCTGAACAAACCGCTCAAGCCCGCCGCATTGCGGGCGCTCCTATCCCGCGTGCATGTCGCGCGGGTGGCCGCTGAGTGACGCGTGCCAAGCAGCCGGGTCGGCTTTGGACTGCGCCGCTTGGTTCGCCGAGGCGCTGCGAGCTTCCTGGTCCGAAGCGCCGTCAGGCCGCTATCGCGCCGCTCGGAGCGAGGCCGCGCGCGCGGGCAAGGCCGGCGAGTCGCTCCAGTGCCGCGTCGAGCGTTTCGTCGCGCTTGGCGAAGCAGAACCGGACGAGGTTCGCGACCGCCCGCTCCGCGTAGAAGGCGCTGACCGGGATCGCCGCGACGCCGTGCTCCTCCACGAGGCGCCGGCAGAAGGAAACGTCGTCCGCCTCGCCGAGCGGCGCGATGTCGATGTTCAGGAAGTAGGTCCCGGCGGAAGGCAGGACCGCGAAGCCGAGATCGCGGAGGCCCGCCGTGAAGCGGTCGCGGCTGCGGGCGAGATCCGCCCGGAGCGCCTCGAAATGGCCGTCCTCCTTACCCAGCCCATAGGCGACCGCGGCTTGCAGGTTGGGCGGCGTCGTGAAGGTGAGGAACTGGTGCGCCTTGGCGAGCACCCGCAGGATCTCCGGGCAGGCGCAGACGAAGCCGACCTTCCAGCCCGTCAGATTGAATATCTTGCCGGCGGAGCCGATCTTGACCGTCCGCTCGCGCATCCCGGGAAGCGAAATGAGCGGCACGTGCCGCCGCCCGTCGAAGACGACGTGCTCCCAGACCTCGTCGCAGACCGCGACCGCGCCGAAGCGGATGCAGAACCGGGCGAGGAGCTCCAGGTCCTCCGCGGACGCGACCGTCGCGGCGGGATTGAGCGGGTTGTTGAACAGGACCACCTTGGTGCGCTCGGAAAAGGCGGCGGCAAGCGCCTCCTCCGTCAGCCCGAATTGCGGCGGCGTCAGCGTCACGAAGCGCGGGACGCCGCCCGCCCGCCGCACGAGCGGCAGATAGGCATCGTACATCGGCTCGAAGAGCACGACCTCGTCGCCCGGCTCGATCAGCGCGAAGAGCGCGCCCGCGAGCGCCTCCGTGGCGCCGGAGGTCACCATGACCTCCGTGCCGGGGTCGAAGCTCATCCCCTGCCAATGCGCGTAGTGGCGCGCGATCCCCTCCCGCAGCTCGGGAATGCCCATCATGGGCGGATACTGATTCCAGCCACCGACAACGGCCTCGGCGGCTTTGCGCCGGACATCCTCCGGGCCCGGATCGTCCGGAAAGCCCTGGCCGAGATTCACGGCGCCGGTCTCGCGGGCGAGGCGCGACATGGTCTCGAAGACCGTCGTCGGCAGGTCGGCGAAGATCGGATTCATGCTCTGGTCCTCGGAGGGCGGCGCTCCTAGCACGGCTCCGCGCCGGGCGCGAATTTACTCCACGGCCGGGAAGAGGATGACCTGCCCCTCGCGGGCGAGGAAGCCGCCCGGCATCCGCACCTTGATCTCGGCGTCCACCTTCCGGAGATAGGCGTCGTCGTGCTGCGGGTGCAGGTGGAAGATCGCGAGCGCCTGGACGCCCGCCGCATCGCAGAGCGCGACCCCCTTCTCCCAGGTGGAGTGCCCCCAGCCACGGCAGCGCAGATACTCCGTCTCTGAGAACATGCCGTCATAGATGACGAGGTCGGCGCCGCGGACGAAGCCGGCGAGGTCCGGCGGCGGCCACGGCTCCTCGTGCTCGATGTCGCTGATGTAGCAGACCGCCCGCCCGCCATGGTCGAAGCGGTACCCGGTCGCGCCGCCCGGATGGTTGAGCGGGATGGTGCGGATGGCGAGCCCGTCGCCGAGGCGGAGCGTGTCGCCCGCCTTGAACCCCACATGTTCGAAGGCGCTCGGAAGCTGGCCCAGGCTCACGGGGAAGAGCGGCGGCGAGAAGAGCCGGTCCAGCGCCTCCTCGGCCGTCTCGCCGCGCAGGTTGCCGCAATGGAGCCGGACGAGGCGGTCGGCCATCAAGGCCGGGCGGAAGAAGGGCAGCCCGCCGACATGGTCGAGATGCAGATGGCTCAGCACGATGTCGATCTCGGCCGGCGCGTTCGCGGCGAGGTCGACTCCGAAGGCCTGGAGCCCCGTTCCCGCATCCACGACGACGAGGCGGCCGCCGCAGCGTATCTCCACGCAGGGAGTGTTGCCGCCATATTCCTCGAAGCGCGGCCCGCAGGCCGGGATGGAGCCGCGAACGCCCCAGAACTTCACCTCGAGCCCGCTCTGCGGGGCGGGGGAGGTCATCGGGCGCTCCAGGCCGCTTCGGCCACGGGGAGGCCGGCCGCCCGCTCACCGGACGGGCCGGCTGGCGACGGTGCCGCGACGCGCCCGGCCGTTGCCGGGGCGACCTTGCCGGACCTGAAGGGGATGACCTGATCGAGGAGCCCGGCCGCACCGTCGAGCTGCGGTGGCAGCACGACGATGAGCCCCCGGCCCGACATCGCGGCCGTGAGGCGCTGCAGAAGCTTCAGGGCATCCGGCGCCGGCAGGTCGTCGAGCGCCCGCTCCACTACCAGGTTGTCGGGATTGCGCACCAGGCAGCGGGCCAGGTCGATGGCGGCCACGCGGGTGGGGGAGAGGCCGCTCGCGACCGGATCGATGCGGGTTTGCAGCCCGACCCGCATCACGTCGCGCGTGAGGTCGAGCCCGTCGAGCACGCGCCGGACGACCCCGAGGACCTGCGGTCGCGCTGCCGCCTGGTCCTCCGCCACGCGGCCGAACAGGAGGTTGTCGAGAATGCTGGTCGCGGCGCAGAGCCGGTCGGGGCGGAAGAACTCGATCGAGGGTTCCAGGCTCTTCGGGATGTCGCGCGCGAAGGCGGCCCGGACGCGCAGGAGCCGCTCCTCCAGCTCGGGTCCGAGGAGACCGAGCCGGTGCCGGTTCTCGCTGTAGCGCAGCGCGAGCCCGATCAGCCGCGCGGTGTCGCGGGCGGAGGCCGCGCTGCGCTGGGATCCGCCCTGGCGCGCGAGGAGCGCCTCGAATTCCTCCTGCTCGGCGGCGGTGAGGAGGGAGAAGCGACCCACGATGGCGCTGCGGCTCGACAGGCCCCAGAACATCTCCAGGGTGCTCTTCACGATCGCGGCCCCGAGATCGGCGAGCGGCTTCGTCAGGCCTTCGCGGTCCAGCAGGCTGCGCATGAAGGGCTGGGTGGCGAGGTTCTCCTCGCGGAACGTGTCTCCGAGCGACACGCCGAAGAGGATGTTCTCGCCGAGCGTCGCCTGCGGGTTGTAGCGCTCCGGATCGAAAGGCTGGACGAGGTGGGTGAGCCCGGCGCGTTCGAGCTCCGCCCTGATGCCGGCCCGGGCCGCGACGATCGCGGCCGCGAGACCCGGCTCCCGCCGCGGATCGATCGTGCCCGCGAGCCCCCGCCGGTACACGAAGCCGCGCAGCCCCGCGGTCTCGACGGCCGACATGATCCGGGCCTCGATATCGCCCGCGTCCTGGTCACGGCAGCCATACAGGATGTTGGCCCTCAGCGTGTTTGGCAGCAGCAGGATCTCGCCGCCGGAGAAGGCGAGCCGCCGCGCCCGGTCGGCGGGATCGGCATCCGCGAGTCTCACGCCGCCGAAGGTCAGCCGGCCCGCCCGCGGTACGGCCTGCCCGCCGAGGAGCCCCGCGAAGGTGCGTGCGCCGGAATCGGGATCGCCCGTCAGCCCTACATGTGCGGGGAGATCGAAGGCGAGGTCGAGCCCGACGAGGCGCCCGCTCCGCAGGGTGCCATCGGCCGCGATGCCTTCCGCGACCACGGGGCCTGCGGCGGGAAGCGGGACGGCGCTCCGCTCCTGGCGGCGGGCGTTGAACGATCCGAGCTGGCGCGCGATCTCGGCGAAGACCGGGGTGGCGGCGGCGCGCTCCGCCCGCCAGCGCAGCAGCCGCTCCAGGACGCCGACCGCCAGCGCGGCGGCCGTCGCACCTGCGGCGGCCTCGCCGGGAGAGAGGCGGCCGGCGAGGCCGAGCCAGGCGCCGGCAGCGAGCACCGCGGCGACGGTCCCCGTCGCAAGCCCGACCGCGACCCCGAGCAGCACGACCGAGCGGCGGCGCAGCGCGTCGGCCGGCAGCCGGATCGGGGCCATCTCGGTCGAGATGCGGCGCTGCTCGAGATCCGCCGTGCCGTGCGCCACCAGGGCCGAGAGGTGATCGGCGAGATAGGACAGCGACCTGCGGAGCGCCGCGTTAGCCGAAAGCTCCGCCGCCCCGAGCCTGGCCCGAACGGCCGCCCTGCCGTCGGTCGCCCAGCCGAAGCCGAGAAGCCCGATCCCCGCCAGTCCAGCGAGCCGTAGGTCGAGATAGGCCAGGAAGGCGAGGCAGCCGATGAGGAGAGCCCCGGCGAGGGCCGGCGTGCCGATGGCGCGGCCGAGAAAGGTCCGCTGTCGCGCGAGCGTTTCGCTTGCCAGAGACGCGGCGCGGCGCGCTCCCTCCGCCGCCGCAGTCGGGGCCGATGCGATACCTTCGAGGATGCGGCGCTCGAGGCCGTCCAGAGCGCGCCGGCCGATCTCCGCCCGCACGAGGCTCGAGCAGGCGAGGAACAGGCCCGTTGCCGCGGCGGCCCCGAGCAGGGCGGCGAGGAGGCCCTGAACCAGCCCGGCCCGGCTGACCGTGAAGCCGCCGAAGATCACGAGCGGGCCTTCGGCGACCCGGTCCGGCAGGACGAGCGCGTAGCGCATGAAGGAGGCCGTCCGCCGGCCCTCGAAGGCGCGGCCGAGCGCAGCATCGTCGATGGCCGCGCGCACGAGGTCCAGGATCATCCAGAGGCTCGGGACCGCGAGGAGCGCCAGACTGAGAAGAAGGATGTTCAGACCCGGCGCGGACCGCCAGACGAAACGTACCGGATCGCGCTCCATACCGCGCCCTGACCTCAGAGACGGTCAGGTTAGACCCGGGCAGGCGGCGGGGCAACGTGCCCGGCCAAGAACCGGCCGGTGACGCGTGACAAGCCGCCGGGAAGCCGACAGGTTACCATAAACGAATCGTGAACAGGCCGTCCGAGATGAACCTCGCCCTCCGCCCGGGCCAGCTCAGCGTACCGCCCGACGGGCGCCAGTCGGATGCGGCGCTCGCCGTCTGCACGGGCGCGCGGCGGCTTCTCGCCGGGCTGGGCTATGCGTCCGTGACCGAGCTGACCCTCGCCTCCGGCCGGAGGGCTGACATCATCGCGCTCGGTCCGGACGGCTGCGTCTGGATCGTGGAGGTGAAATCGTCGCTCGCCGATTTCCGGGCCGACGGGAAATGGCCGGAATACCGGGACTTGTGCGACCGCTTCTTCTTCGCGGTGAGCGGGACGTTTCCGTGCCGGGTGCTCCCGGACGAGGCCGGGCTGATCGTGGCCGACGGCTACGGGGCCGCCATGGTGCGGGAGGCGCCCGAGCACAGGATGGCGGGGGCGCGCCGCAAGGCCGTCACCCTGCGATTCGCGCATGCGGCGGCGAACCGGCACCACATGCTGGTCGATCCGGCCGGCGCCGCCGGCTGGATGGACTGAGCCCCCTAGCGCGGGGCGCGCTTGGCCAGGATGCGCTGGAGCGTCCTGCGGTGCATGTTGAGCCGGCGCGCCGTCTCCGAGACGTTGCGGCCGCAGAGCTCGTAGACCCGCTGGATGTGCTCCCAGCGCACCCGGTCGGCCGACATCGGATTCTCGGGCGGGCTCGCCCGCTCGCCCGGCTCTGCCTTCAGGGCGGCGTGGATCTCGTCCGCGTCGGCGGGCTTGGCCAGATAGTCGAAGGCGCCGAGCTTCACGGCCGTGACGGCCGTGGCGATATTGCCGTAGCCGGTCAGGATCACGCCGCGGGCATCGGGCCGGCGCTCCTTGAGGCGGGCGATGACGTCCAGGCCGTTGCCGTCGGCCAGGCGCATGTCGATGACCGCATAGGCCGGAGCCTTCTCCTCGATGGCCGCCACGCCCTCGGCCACGCTTTCGGCGACCCTGACCTGGAAGCCGCGGGCCTCCATGGCGCGGGCGAGACGCGTCGAGAATGCGCGATCGTCGTCGACAAGCAGCAGGGAGTTTTCGGTGAGAGCCGTCATGGGCATGTTGCTCTCAGCTGGGGCGATCTGGGGCTGAGCCACGTTACGATCCTCGATCGGGGCATCTGATGAACCCTATATGGGAACGCTCTCCGGGTTCGTCAGGGGGGCGGGAACCGATCCCGTTGTCGTGATTGCGGTTTTTTCCTCGAAGCTGGTCCGGAGCCAGACGATGCGCGCGATCGCGCCGCGCTCGGGCGGCATGGCGTTCGACAACGTGAGCTGGCCGCCCGAGCGCTCGATCAGGGTCTTGGCGATGAAGAGGCCGAGCCCGAGGCCGGACCCGCTCCCGTCGTCGCCGCGGCCGCGCGTCGTCACATAGGGCTCCCCGACCCGCAGAAGGACCTCGGGCGGGAAACCCGGCCCGTCGTCGCGGATCTCGACCGAGACCTCGTGCGCGGTCCAATGCGCCTCGATGAGGATCCGGCTCTCCGCGAAATCGGCCGCGTTGTCGACCAGGTTGCCGAGGCCGTAGAGCAGCCCCGGCGAGCGCCGGCTCACCGGCTCGGGTCCCTCCCCGGTGCAGACGACCTCGATGGCGACCCCGAAGGAGCGCTGCGGCCCGACCACCTCCTCGATCAGGTGGCGCAGGCTCATGCTCTCCAGGAAGCCGCCCTGGTCGTCGCCGAGCGAGGTCAGCTTGGACAGGATGGAGCGGCAGCGCTCCACCTGCTCGCGGAGCAGGCTCGTGTCCTCCTTGAGCGGGCTGCCTTCCGGCGCCTGCAGGTCGAGCTCCTTGGCGACGAGCGCGATGGTCGCGAGCGGCGTCCCGAGCTCATGCGCGGCCGCGGCCGCGAGGCCGTCGAGCTGCGAGAGGTGCTGCTCGCGCGCCAAAACCAGCTCGGTCGCGGCGAGCGCCGCCGAGAGCTGGCGCGCCTCCTCGGCGATCCGGTAGGCGAAGGCGCCCGTGAAGGCGAGGCCGAGGAGGATCGCGCTCCAGACGCCGAGCACGTAGAGGTGAGGCAGCTCGAGCCCGCCTTCCGTGCCCCAGGGCAGCTTCCGGTGGTGGAACAGGAGAAGCGTGGCGCAGCCGGCCGCCAGGAATCCGAGCCCCACCGTGCGGGCCGGCGAGAGCGCGGCGGCCGAGATCAGCACGGGCGCGAGGAACAGGATCGCGAAGGGGTTCTGCAGGCCGCCCGTGAGATAGAGGAGGGCGCCGAGCTGGAGGATGTCGAAGGCGAGGAGAACGGTCGCGAGATCCTCGCCGAGGCGGTGGCTCGCCGGCCATCTGAGGCTCAGCCACAGGTTGACGAGCGCGGCCGACGCGATCACCGCGAGGCAGGCGCCGAAGGGCAGCTTGTAGCCGAGCTCGAAATGCACGAAGGCGACCGCCGCCGACTGCCCGGCGACCGCGAGCCAGCGCAGCCGGACCAGCGTGTCGAGCTTCAGCCGGCGCGCGTCGCGCCCGATCGCTCCCGTCGCCGGATGCTCCTTCAGGGTCGAGATCAGGCCTGGCACATCGGATCCCCGGGCACTCGGGATGCTTGGACGAAAGGCTGAGGCGAAGACATCACATGGGTTGGGAAATTCGCCTGCGCCAGCAGTCCGGCCCCTGGTGTTACGCCGAAAGGGCGTGCTCGGTTCATATCCACGAAAGAAAGGTTGTCGTACGATTCGAGGAACCCCGGCCGAAACCCAGGGTTGACGCTCGGCTCGCGGCCACCTGCCGGGGCTGAGTGCAGGAGTGTCGATGGACCTCGCATATTACTGGTACGACGCCGCGCATGCGATCCTCGCGCCAGCCCGCGCCGCCTCCGACCTCACCCGCCTCGCGCTCAACAATCCGGCGAACCCGCTCACCTACACGCCCATGGGCCGCACGATGGCGGCGGCCTGCGAGATGTTCGAACGGACCACCCGCCGCTACGCCAAGCCCGAATTCGGCCTGACCTCCACGCTCATCGACGGGCAACGCGTCCCCGTCTCGGAGGAGATCGTCTGGTCGAAGCCGTTCTGCCAGGTGATCGCGTTCCGGCGCGGGCCGGTGGCGCGCCCGCGCCGGCAGCCGAAGCTCCTCATCATCGCGCCGATGTCCGGCCATTATGCCACGCTGCTCCGCGGCACCGTCGAAGCGTTCCTGCCCACGCACGAGGTGATGGTCACCGACTGGACGGACGCCAGCATGGTGCCGCTGGTCGAGGGCCGCTTCGACCTCGACGACTACATCGACTACGTGATCGAGATGTGCCGCGAGCTCGGCCCCGACCTCCACCTGCTCGCGGTGTGCCAGCCCTCGGTGCCGGCCATCGCGGCCGTCGCCAGGCTCGAGGCGCTCGACGACCCGGCGATCCCCCGCTCGCTGACCGTGATGGGCGGCCCCATCGACACGCGCCGCTCTCCGACCGCCGTGAACCAGCTCGCCGAGAAGCGCGGCGTCGAGTGGTTCCGCCGCAACTGCATCCACACGGTCCCGTTCGGCTATCCGGGCACCGGACGGCGGGTCTATCCCGGCTTCCTGCAGCTCTCCGGCTTCATGGCCATGAACCTCGACCGCCACATGACGGCGCATCGGGACATGTTCAATCACCTCGTGCGGGGCGACGGCGACCTCGCCGAGAAGCACCGCGAGTTCTACGACGAGTACCTGGCCGTCATGGACCTCACGGCCGAGTTCTACCTGCAGACCGTGGCCAAGGTCTTCGTCGACCACGAGCTGCCCAAGGGCGAGATGCTGCACCGGGACGCCCCGGTGGACCTGCTCGCCATCCGCCGCTGTGCCATCATGGCGGTCGAGGGCGAGAAGGACGACATCTCGGGCGTAGGCCAGACGCTCGCGGCGCTCGAGCTCACGCCGAACCTGTCCCAGGACCGGAAGGCCTACCACCTGCAAAAAGGCGTCGGCCATTACGGCGTCTTCAACGGCTCGCGCTTCCGCTCCGAGATCGCCCCGCGCATCGCCGACTTCGTGGCGACGCATGACGGCCAGAGACAGGTCCCGCGCGCACGGCGCGCGAAGCTTGCGGTCGTAAGCTAGGCGCCCGCCGCGTCGGCGGGAGCCGACGGACCCTCGCTTGACCCTGGGCCGGCAGGCGCGTAGCCACGGCATGCTTTAGCATGACGGCCACGCCCTCCGATAAGCGCGCGCTCGTCCTCTTCTCCGGCGGGCAGGATTCGACGACCTGCCTGGCCTGGGCCCTCCGACGCTTTCCGGAGGTGGAGACGGTCGGCTTCGATTACGGCCAGCGGCACGCGGTCGAGCTGGAATGCCGTGCCGGGATCCGCGAGGCGCTGTCGCGGCCGGGCGGCCTCGGCGAAGGTCGGCTCGGACCCGACCACCGCATCGAGCTCGCCGCCATCGGCCAGATCTCGGAGACGGCGCTCACCCGGGACGTCGAGATCGCGGTATCCGCCTCCGGGCTTCCGACCACCTTCGTGCCGGGCCGCAACCTCGTGTTCCTGGCCTTCGCGGCCGCCCTCGCCTATCGGCGCGGCTGCCGGCACATCGTGCTCGGCGTCTGCGAGACCGACTATTCCGGCTACCCGGATTGCCGCGACGACACGATCAAGGCGATGCAGGTGGCGCTGAATCTCGGGCTGGAGGCGCGGCTCGTCCTGCACACGCCGCTGATGTGGCGCGACAAGGCCGAGACCTTCGCGCTGGCGGAAAGCATCGGCGGCGCCGAACTCTTGCGCCTGATCGTCGAGGCGACGCATACCTGCTATCTGGGTGACCGCAGCCGGCTGCACGAATGGGGCTATGGCTGCGGCTCCTGCCCGGCGTGCCGGCTCCGGGCCGACGGCTTCGCCCGCTGGCGCGCGGCAACGGGCCGTTAACGCCCGCGCAGGATCGCGCGGCCTCGGCTATTCCCGAAAGATGGCCGTAAGCTTCAGGCGCTACATTCCGGCCCGAAACCGGATGCCGGAGCATGACAGCGGCCGTGGAGCGCTTCCGCCAGGACGTCGAGGGCAGCGTCGCGCTGATGTTCGCGTTCGCGGCGATGGTCCTGATCGGGGCCGTCGGGATGGCGATGGATTATTCGCGGGCCGCCTCCGTACAGACGAATCTGCAGCGCGCGGTGGACGGCGCGGCCCTGCTCGCGGCCAAGAACAACGAGCAGCTGAGCGGCACCCCGATGTCGGATGCGGCCGCGACCGACTACCTGCGCAAGACCTTCGCGACCGACAAGATCAACGACCTGAGCGTGAAGGTGACCTTCCTGGCGGACCGCGTCCGGGTGGACGCGACGGCGGGGGTCCCGACGACGCTGATGAACGTGCTGGGGATCCGCACGATGTCGGTCGCAGGGCGTTCCGAGGCGCTCTACGGCGACACCAAGGTCGAGATCGTGCTCGTTCTCGACAATACCGGCTCGATGAACCAGGCGAACAAGCTGCCGACCCTGAAGGCGGCCGCGCACAGCTTCCTGACCAAGATGCAGGCGAGCGCGGGCGGCCCGAACGCGGTCCGCATCGGGATCGTCCCCTTCGAGACGGACGTCAATCTCGGCAGCCTGAAGACGTCCTGGTGGGTGGACCCGACCCAGACGGGCTACTGGACCACCAACCCGGCGACCTCCGGCTGCATCTGGGACCGCGACCAGCCGAACGACGTGAAGGATACCGCGCCGAGCTCCGGGGTCGCGAGCACGCTCTACGGCCCGGACCAGACCCGGACGGCGGCCTGCAACCTCGCACCCATCCTGCCGCTCACGAACGATTTCGCGGCGCTCCATGCCTCGATCGACGGCATGAATGCGGTCGGCACCACCAACCTGACGATCGGGATGGTGTGGGGCCACCACCTGCTGTCGCCGGCCGAGCCGGTCACCAACGCCCTGCCCTTCGGCACGAAAGCGCTGACCAAGTACATCATCCTGATGACCGACGGCGAGAACACGAAGATGCGCGGCATCTCGGGCGTCGCCGCGATGGATGCCCGCACGCGGCAGGCCTGCGACGCCGTCAAGGCCGCCGGCATCGTGGTCTTCACCGCCCGCATCATCGACGGGAATGCGGGCCTGCTGCAGGATTGCGCCTCGAATCCGAGCATGTACTACGACGTGCAGGACGTGTCGCAGCTGCAGCCGGCCTTCGATTCCATCTATTCGACGATCACCGGCACCCGCATCGCACGCTGACCGGCTGCGCCGCCGGCCGGCTTGACCGGCAGGGTCCTTGCCTGAAGAAAGCCGGCTCCTCTGGATTTCCGGCATGTCTCAAACCCGCATCCGCATCGAGGGCGCGGCCGCCCTCGCCCTCTTCATTTCGACGATCCCGGCGGCCAACTGGCTCATCGGCCATGTCGGGACGACATGTCCGCCGGGCGGGCCCTGCCTGATCCCGGTCGCGCCGGGCGTGATGGCGCCCTCCGGCGTGCTCATGATCGGGCTGGCGCTCGTCCTCCGCGACATGGTCCAGCGCCGGCTCGGGCTCTTCGCCGGGCTGGCCGCGATCCTGATCGGGGCGGCCCTGTCGGCCTGGGTGGCTCCGCCGGCGATCGTTCTGGCCTCGGCGGCGGCCTTTCTGCTCTCTGAACTGGCCGACTTCTTCGTCTACACGCCGCTGCAGCGGCGGCGCTTCGTCCTCGCGGTGGTCGCGTCCAGCATCGTCGGGCTCGTGGTGGATTCAGCGGTCTTCCTCCACCTCGCCTTCGGCAGCCTCGACTTCCTGCCCGGGCAGATCCTCGGCAAGCTCTGGATGGTGCTGCTCACCATCCCGGTGGTGCAGTGGATCCGCCGCCGGGACGAGCGGCTCGGCATCGCGCTCGCCTGAGCGTCAGCGTGGAACGATGGCGCGCAATCCGTAGACCAGGATCGTGAAGGCGGCGACGCTCCCCGCATAGAGGAGCACGAACCAGGCGAGGCGCGGCAGCCGGCTCAATGGTAGGCCTCCGCCACGATGTCCTCGGCCACCTTCCCGCGGAACACCCAGTACGCATAGGCCGTGTAGGCGAAGGTGATCGGCACCGCGACGGCGTAGCCGACGAGCACGAAGATCTGCGATTCGGGCGCGTTCGCGGCCTGCCATATCGTGATGTCGGGCGGGACCACATAGGGGAAGAGGCTGATCCCGAGCCCGAGGAAGCCGAGCAGGAAGAGCACTATGGTGAGGAGGAAGGGCGCGATGTGGCGCCCGTCCTGCAGCGTCTTCCAGATCAGCCAGGCGACGAGCGCGGTCACGAGAGGGACGGGCCAGAGGAAGGCGACGTTCGGCCAGCGGAACCAGCGCTCCTCGATGTGAAGCCCGAGGAAGGGCACCCAGGCGGAGACGATCGCCATGGAGGCGATCGTGGCGAACAGGAAGAGCGTGGCCTTGCGCCGCGCCCAGAGCTCGAGTTCGCCGGTGGTCTTCATCACGCACCAGGTGGCTCCGAGCAGCCCGTAGCCGCAGACGAGCCCGATCCCGGTCATCACGGTGAACGGCGTCAGCCAGTCCCAGGTCCCGCCCGCATAGGCCCGGCCGGAATGCCGGAAGCCCTGGACGAATGCGCCGAGCACCATGCCCTGGGCGAAGGTCGCGATCAGCGAACCGTAATGGAAGGCATGGTCCCAGATCCGCTGCGAGCTTTCGGCCTTGAAGCGGAACTCGAAGGCCACGCCGCGGAAGATCAGGGCGATCAGCATGATGAGGATCGGGATGTAGAGCGCCGGCATTATGATCGCGTAGGCGAGCGAGAAGACGCAGAAGAGCCCGACCCCGCCGAGGATCAGCCAGGTCTCGTTGCCGTCCCAGATCGGCGCGACCGAGAACATCATGCGGTCGCGCCAGCTGCGCTCCCGCGCGCCGCTGAACAGGATGCCCACGCCGAGATCGAACCCGTCGGCCACCACGTACATGACGACCGCGATCCCGAGGATCGCCGCCCAGATCAGGGGCAGCCAGAAGGCCCAGCCGTGAAGGTCGGTGGCAAAGCCGAACATGGCCGTCTCCCTATTCGGCCGGCAGGGCGCGGCGGCCCGGCCCGCCTTCGAGGCTCTCGCTGGGGACGGAGAAGGGACGCTTGGGCATCTTGCCGAGTTCCTCGCCGGGCATGGTCTCGACCGGGTCCGGGCCGCGGCGCAGAAGCTTCGCCAGATAGTAGCTCCCGAATCCGAAGATGAAGGCGTAGACGACCATGAAGGTAACGAGCGACGTCGCGACCGCCTCGGCCGCGACCGGGGACACGGCGTCGGCCGTGCGGAGCAGGCCGTAGATCACCCAGGGCTGGCGCCCGATCTCGGCCACGAACCAGCCGAACAGGACCGCCCCGAAGCCGGATGGCGTCATCAGCATGGCGGCGTAGAGGAAGGGACGGTTGGTGAAGAGCGTGCCCCTCCAGCGCAGGTACAGGCTCCAGAGCGAGAGCCCGAGCATCAGGAATCCGATCCCGACCATGATCCGGAAGGAGAAGAAGACCGGCCAGACCGGCGGGCGCTGGTCCGGCGGCACGTCCTTCAGGCCGGGCACGACGCCGTCGAAGGAGTGGGTCAGGACGAAGCTGCCGAGCTTCGGGATGCCGATCTCGTAATGGTTCTTCTCGGCCTTCTCGTCCGGGATCGCGAACAGGAGGAGCGGCATGTTCGCGGTGCGCTCCCAGTTCGCCTCGATGGCGGCGAGCTTGGTCGGCTGGTGCTTCAGCACCCCGAGCCCATGCGCGTCCCCGATGAAGATCTGCACCGGCACCATCACGACGGCGAACCACATCGCCATGGAGAGCGAGGTGCGGGCGCCCGCGAGCTTCGCCTCGGGCGCATCGTGCGGGTGGCGGAGCAGCATCCAGGCCGACATGCCCCCGACCGCGAAGGCGGTGGTCAGGAAGCAGCCGAGCACCATGTGGGCGTAGCGGATCGGGAAGGACGGGTTGAAGATGATCTGCCACCAGTCCACCGGCAGCGCGATGCCGTTCTCGATCCGGAACCCGGCCGGCGTCTGCATCCAGGAATTGGCGGAGAGGATCCAGAATGCGGAGATGAGCGTGCCGAGGGCGACGAGGCATGTCGACAGGAAGTGCAGGCGGTCGCCGACCTTGTCCCAGCCGAACAGCATGATGCCGAGGAAGCCGGCCTCCAGGCAGAAGGCCGTGATCACCTCGTAGGCGATCAGCGGCCCGAGCACGTTGCCGCCGAATTCGGAATAGCGCGACCAGTTCGTGCCGAGCTGGTAGCTCATCACGATCCCGGACACGACGCCGAGCCCGAAGGAGACGGCGAAGATCTTCACCCAGAACTTGTAGAGGTTCTTGTAGAGGTAGTTGCCGGTGCGCAGCCACTCGAATTCGAGCCTAGCGAGCCAGCTCGCCAGCCCGATCGTGAAGGCCGGGAAGATGATGTGGAACGCGATCGTGAATCCGAACTGGATCCGCGACAGCATCAGGGCGTCGAGCGTCATCCGTCTCCCTCGCTAGCCCGGATCGAACCGGCGGGCGCCGGGTCCTGCAAGCCCCGCCGGAACATGGCGCCCGGCGATAGCGCATAGGAGCCGGTCCGGCTCACTGCGACAAGGCCGCGAACTCGACCGCATCGTGGCTGCAGAAGATGCGGACCTTAGCGTCCGTGTCCATCGCCAGATTCCGCAGGCGCGCCTGGTTGCGGAGATGGAGGTCGAAATCCACCGCCATCATGCGCTGATAGGCGCGCGCGCCGGGCGGGGCGTGCCGCCCGGGCCGGTCCATCTCGTGGCGGAAGAAATAGGCGTCGGCGGCGTCGAAAAGCCACCCGCCCGGAGCGTCGACGGCGACCCCCGCATGGCCCCAGGTATGGCCGGGCAGCGGCACCATGAGGATCTCGGGCGGCAGGCCCTCGAGCTCGCGCACCGCGTCGAAGCCGAACCAGCGCTCGCCCTTGGCGCCGTAGAAGCGCCAATGCTTCACGCCGTCCCATTGCTCCGGGCGGTAGCGGTTGCGGGCGATGAAGCCGCGGCGACGGCGCGCGGCCTCCATCTCGTCAGCCATGACATGGACCGTGGCGTCCGGGAAATCCTCGAGCCCGCCCGCATGGTCGAAGTCCAGGTGAGTGAGCACGATGTGCCGCACGTCCGACGGCGAGAAGCCGAGCCTGCGCACCTGCTCCAGGGCGGTGTAGCGGCGCTCGAACCGGATCTGGTTCAGGTGGACGAAGAGCGGGCTGAGCCGCGGATAGGTCTCCTCGACGTCGCGCGTCCCGAACCCGGTATCGACCAGCACCAGGCCCTGGTCGGCCTCGATCAGGAGGCAGTGGCAGATCAGCGTCCCGCGCAGGCCCCGGCTGAAGCCGTCGAACAGCGCGCCGCCGACGGGACACATGCAGCCGCAATTGAGATGATGGACGCGCATCAGGCCTCCGGGCGAGCCCGGGGTACAAACGCCCGCGCCGGAGAGTGTTCCCGTACGGTCCCGTTCAGGCCGCCGCGGCGGCCTTGCGCAGCGTCTCGGTCAGGTCGCGGTTGAGCCGGGACTCGAGCAGCGTGAGGACGGCCGCCTCCTCCGGCTTCAGGGTCGCGAGGTTCTTGCGCAGCTCCTCCTCCACCTCCTCCTTGATGTCCAGCATGAGGTCGCCCTGGAGATAGGAGTGCAGCACCTCCGGGTGGACATAGCACTTGCGGCAGATCGTCGGCGTGTTGCCGAGCCGCGAGGCTACCCGCTCGATCGCGGCCCGCACGTTCTTCTTCGCCTTGGCGTCCGAATCGAAGGTCTCGAACTCGGCGAGCGCGAGCGCGGCGAGAACCGTGCCGGCCCAGGTGCGGAAGTCCTTCGCCGTGACCTCGCGGCCGGTTATCTCCTTCAGGTAGGCGTTGACGTCGGCCGAGGTCACGTCCTGCCGCCTGCCTTCGTCGTCGATGTACTGGAAGAGCTCCTGGCCGGGCAGGTCTTGGCACTGCTTGACGATCTTGGCGATGCGGCGGTCCTTGATCCTGAGATTCCAGGTCTTGCCGGACTTGCCCTTGAACTGGAATTTCAGCTCGGCGCCGTCGACCCGCACATGCCGGTCCTTGAGCGTCGTCAGGCCGTAGCTCTTGTTCTGCTTCACGTAATCGTCGTTGCCGACCCGGATCAGGGTGTTCTCCAGAAGGTACACGACCGTCGCGAGCACCTTCTCGCGCGGCATGCCGGGAAGCTTCATGTGCTCGGCGATCTTCTCCCGGATCGCGGGAAGACCGCGCGCGAATTCGAGCATGTGCTCGTATTTCGTCGAGTCGCGGACCTCGCGGAACTTGGGATGGTAGCGATACTGCTTGCGGCCCTTCGCGTCCCGCCCGGTCGCCTGGATGTGTCCGTTCGGAAAGGGGCAGATCCACACCTCCGTATAGGCCGGCGGGATCGCGAGCTTGCGGATGCGCTCCAGCGTCTTCTCGTCCCGGACCGGCTTCCCGTCGACCCCGATATAGGAGAAGCCCTTGCCGGCGCGCTTGCGGCGGATGCCGGGCCGGTCGTCCGACACGTAGCGCAGCCCGACCGACTCGGCCGCCTCGCGCGGATCGACGACGTTCTCGATCTCGCGGTCGCTCTCGACATCGGGCGGCATCGGCACGGACTCCGGCACGCGGAAAGGCGGGCGGTCAACCGGAGATGCCTAGCCTGGTTCCCGGACGTCGCTGCGGCTCCCCATCACACCGGCGCGATGGCAGCGGCGGCCGGACCCGTTCACGAGCGGGCAACCATGTTCCAAGCGCGTCGCCGCTCGTAAACGGCGCCGCAACGAAGCGCTCCCAGGCTGCCGCCCGTGTCATGCGGCGAGGGAAGATGGTGATGCGATTGAGCACGACGGTTGCGGTTGCCGCCTTCCTGGCGGGCGCCGGGAGCGCCCTGGCCGGCGACGGCCTCGACCGGCACGGTCTCGATCATTACCGGGACCACCACTGGCATGGCGCCTTCGCGGAGCCGCCCACCCACGGCCAGCCGCCCCTCGCCGAATTCTACGCCTACTACATCCCACGGGGCGTCCTGCATAACGGCCCGCCGCTCCCGGTCGCCCGCTACCGCTCCGGCTACCGCGACGTGATCCGGGCCAAGTACTGAGCCGCACGCCGCCCCGATCGGCGCCGAAACGGCGGACGCGGCCGGGAGGGCATGCTACAGGGTCTCCCAAACCCAGGGAGACCGCCGATGACATACATGGATGTCCGCACCGGGACGCGCGCGCTGAGCGACCCGAAGCTGTTCCGGCAGCAATGCTACGTCGACGGGGCCTGGGTCGACGCGGATGGCGGCGCCACCATCGCGGTCGACAATCCCTCCACGGGCGACGTCCTGGGCACCGTGCCGAAGATGGGCGCGGCCGAGACGCGGCGCGCCATCGAGGCGGCCGAGGCGGCGCTTCCGGCCTGGCGCGCCAGGACCGCCAAGGAGCGCTCGCAGATACTCCGGCGCTGGTTCGACCTGATGATGGCGAACCAGGAGGACCTCGCCGCGATCATGACGGCCGAGCAGGGCAAGCCGCTCGCCGAATCCAAGGGCGAGATCGCCTATGCGGCTTCCTTCATCGAATGGTTCGCCGAGGAGGGCAAGCGCACCTACGGCGACGTCATCCCGGCGCACGGGACCGACAAGCGCATCGTGGTCATCAAGCAGCCGGTCGGCGTCTGCGCCGCCATCACGCCCTGGAACTTCCCGGCCGCCATGATCACCCGCAAGGCGGGCCCGGCGCTCGCGGCCGGCTGCACCATGGTGCTGAAGCCGGCGAGCCAGACGCCGTTCTCGGCGCTCGCCTTGTGCGAACTCGCAGAGCGGGCCGGCGTGCCGAAGGGGGTCCTCTCCTGCGTCACGGGCTCCGCGACCGAGATCGGCGGCGAGATGACCTCGAACCCGATCGTCCGGAAGGTCACCTTCACGGGCTCGACCGAGATCGGCAAGCTGCTCCTCGAGCAATGCGCCAGGACCGTGAAGAAGACCTCCATGGAGCTCGGCGGCAACGCGCCCTTCATCGTCTTCGACGATGCGGATCTCGAGCCCGCCGTGAAAGGCGCAATCGCGTCCAAGTACCGCAATGCCGGCCAGACCTGCGTCTGCGCCAACCGCATCCTCGTCCAGGACGGGATCTACGACGCCTTCGTGAAGCGCCTCGCCGAGGCGGTCTCCGGCATGAAGGTCGGCGACGGCTTCAAGGAGGGCACGGTGATCGGCCCGCTGATCGACAGCAAGGCCGTCGCCAAGGTCGAGGAGCATGTCGAGGACGCGCTCGCCAAGGGAGCCAAGGTCGTGACCGGAGGCAAGCGGGCGAGCCTCGGGGGGTCGTTCTTCGAGCCGACCGTGCTCGCGGACACGACGCCGGACATGAAGATCTTCCGCGAAGAGACCTTCGGGCCGGTCGCGCCGATCTTCCGCTTCAAGACGGAGGAGGAGGCGATCCGGCTGGCGAACGACACCGAGTTCGGCCTCGCCTCCTACTTCTACGGCCGGGACATCGGCCGCGTATGGCGCGTAGCGGAGGCGCTCGATTACGGGATCGTCGGCATCAACGAGGGCATCATCTCGACCGAGATCGCGCCCTTCGGCGGCGTGAAGGAATCGGGCCTCGGCCGCGAGGGATCCCATTACGGGATCGATGATTACCTCGAGATCAAGTATCTCTGCATGGGCGGCATCTGACCCGCCTCGGCGCTCCCGGCCCGCCAATGCCCGGCTTCGGGAGAGCGTAGCGAGCCGCGGACATCCTCCCGGCGCTTCCTCAGCCGTCCGGCGCAACCCACGGGCGCTTGCGCCTACGGCGGATCCGTCGCAGCATTCGACGCGCGTCCAACGTGATAGCTTATGAAATCACAATAACTATATGTGATTAAGCGAAACCCTCGGAATGGGCGTTGACGGCTTCGGTCACCGCCCGCGCGAATGCGATGGAGGTCAATATGAGATCCAGGACCCTTGTCCGTCTCTGGGCCGTGGCCGCATGTTTCGTCGGAATGGCCGGTGCCGCAGCTGCGCAGACGACGCTCCTGAACGTGTCGTACGATCCGACCCGGGAGCTGTACCGGGAGATCAACGCCGCCTTCACGAAGAGCTGGGCGGACAGGACGGGCGAGCGCATCACGATCCGGGCTTCGCATGGCGGCTCGGGCGCCCAGGCGCGCAGCGTCATCGACGGACTCGACGCCGATGTCGTCACGCTGGCCCTCGCACCGGATATCGACGCCATCGCGGCGCAGTCGGGCAAGATCCCGACCGACTGGCAGAAGCGCCTGCCGAACAATTCCTCGCCCTATACCTCCACCATCGTATTCCTGGTCCGGAAGGGGAACCCCAAGGGCATCAAGGACTGGGACGACCTAGCGAAGCCCGGCATCCAGGTGATCACGCCGAACCCCAAGACGAGCGGCGGCGCGCGCTGGAACTACCTCGCGGCCTGGGGCTGGGCCCTCGACAAGTGGAAGAGCGAGGAGAAGGCGCGGGAATTCGTGGCCGCGATCTACAGGAACGCCCCCGTACTCGACACCGGCGCGCGCGGCTCGACGATCAGCTTCGCCCAGCGCGGGCTCGGCGACGTGCTGATCGCCTGGGAGAACGAGGCGTTCCTCTCGCTGGACGAGTTCGGGAAGGACAAGTTCGAGATCGTCGCCCCGTCGCTGTCGATCGTGGCCGAGCCGCCGGTCGCGCTCGTCGATGGCAATGTCGACAAGAAGGGGACCCGTAAGGTGGCGGAGGCCTATCTCGAATATCTCTACGGGCCGGAGGCTCAGGCCATCATCGGGAAGCATCACTACCGCCCGTCAAAACCCGAGCATGCCCGCAGGGAGGACCTCGACCGGCTGCCGCAGGTGAAGCTCTTCCGGCTCGAGGAGGTGTTCGGGAGCTGGAAGGACGCGCAGGCGAAGCATTTCGGCGCGGGCGGGATCTATGACGGCTTCGCGAGGGCGGGACGCTAGCCGATGCGGGCGGCGGGGCTCAGTCTCAAGGAGCCGAGCGCGCTTCCGGGCTTCGGCCTGTCGCTCGGCTATGCGCTGGCCTATCTCTCCGCGATCGTCCTGATCCCGCTGGCGGCCCTGATCTACCGCGCCGCGGGAATCGGCCTCGCCGGCTTTGCGGATGTGCTCGGCGATCCCAGGGTGCTGGCCGCGCTCAGGACCTCGTTCGGCATCGCCTTCGCGGCCGCGGTGGTCGCCTCGCTCTTCGGGCTTCTCGTCGCCTGGGTCCTGACCCGCTATCGCTTCCCCGCCCGCCGGATCGTGGATGCGGCCGTGGACCTGCCCTTCGCGCTGCCGACCGCGGTGGCGGGCATCGCGCTCGCGGCCCTCTACGCCCCGAACGGCTGGATCGGCTCCCTCCTCGCGCCCCTCGGCCTCAGGGTCGCGTTCACGCCGCTCGGCATCTTCGTGGCTCTCGTCTTCGTGGCCCTGCCCTTCGCGGTCAGGACCGTCCAGCCGGTCATCGGCGAGATCGACCGCGAGCTGGAGGAGGCCGCCGCGACGCTCGGGGCGACGCGGGCGGAGAGCGTCTTCAAGGTCGTGCTGCCGCCGCTCGTCCCGGCCGTGCTGACCGGCTTCGTGCTGGCCTTCGCGCGCTCCGTCGGCGAATACGGCTCGGTGATCTTCGTGGCCGGCAACCTGCCCTTCGTGTCCGAGATCGCACCGCTGCTCGTCGTGATCAAGCTGGAGGAATACGACTATGCCGGCGCGACCGCGATCGCGACGGTGATGCTCGGTATCTCTTTCGTGGGCCTGTTCCTGATCAACCTCCTCGAGGCCTATGCCCGGCGGCGACTCGGGCATGGCTGAGCGCGCGCCCGATCCCGCCGGCCCGATCGGCAGCGTCACGACCGAGCCGCTCTGGGTGCGGCGGATCCTGATCGCGATCGCGATCGCGTTCCTGGGCCTGTTCCTGCTTATGCCGCTCGTCGCGGTGTTCTTCGAGGCGCTGCGCGGCGGCTGGGCCGCCTACCGCGCCTCCTTCGACGATCCGGATGCCCGCGCGGCGATCGCCCTCACGCTCACGGTCGCCTCGATCGCCGTCCCCATGAACCTCGTCTTCGGGGTCGCGGCCGCCTGGGCGATCGCGAAGTTCGAGTTCCGCGGCAAGAGCCTGCTCGTCACCCTCATCGACCTGCCCTTCTCGGTCTCGCCGGTGGTGGCGGGGCTCGTCTTCGTTCTCCTGTTCGGGGCGCAGGGCCTCGTCGGCCCGTGGCTCCGCGAGCACGGCGTGCAGGTCATCTTCGCCCTGCCCGGGATCGTGCTCGCGACGGTCTTCGTCACCTTCCCGTTCATCGCCCGCGAGCTGATCCCGCTGATGCAGGACCAGGGGCGGGCGGACGAGGAGGCGGCGACGACGCTCGGCGCCTCGGGCTGGCGCACCTTCTGGTCGGTGACGCTGCCCAACGTGAAATGGGCGCTTCTCTACGGCGTGCTGCTCTGCAATGCCCGCGCGATGGGCGAGTTCGGCGCGGTGGCCGTGGTGTCCGGCCATATCAGGGGGCAGACCAACACCATGCCGCTGCATGTCGAGATCCTGTACAACGAGTACAACCTCGTCGGCGCATTCGCGATGGCGTCGCTCCTGGCCGGCCTCGCGCTCGTGACGCTCGCGATCAAGTCCTTCCTCGAATGGCGGTTCGGCGGCTCGATCGCCTCCGCGCCGGCGCATTGAGGCCCGCATGCGCGTCCAGGCGATCGGGATCACGAAGCGCTTCGGGAGCGACGACGCGGCCCTGAACGGGGTCGATGTCGAGGTGCGCTCGGGCGAGCTGATGGCGCTGCTCGGACCCTCCGGCTCGGGCAAGACGACGCTGCTGCGCGTGATCGCCGGGCTCGAAACCCCCGATTCCGGCCGGGTCATGTTCGGCGACGAGGACGCGACCGACATCCCCGTGCGCAAGCGCCGGGTCGGCTTCGTGTTCCAGCACTATGCGCTGTTCCGGCACATGACGGTGTTCGACAACATCGCCTTCGGGCTGCGGGTGCGCGGCCGGGAGCGGCCGAGCCGCGCCGAGATCGCCGCACGCGTCGGGGAGCTGCTCCGCCTCGTGCAGCTCGAGGAATACGGGCGGCGGCGCCCGAACCAGCTCTCGGGCGGACAGCGCCAGCGCATCGCGCTCGCCCGGGCGCTGGCGGTGGATCCGCGCGTGCTCCTGCTGGACGAGCCCTTCGGCGCCCTGGACGCCCGCGTGCGGAAGGACCTCCGCCGCTCTCTCCGGGACATCCACGACGCCACGGGTCGCACGACCATCTTCGTCACGCATGACCAGGACGAGGCGCTGGAGCTCGCCGACCGCGTCGCCATCCTCAACAACGGCATCCTGGAGCAGATCGGCACCCCCGACGAGGTGCATGATCACCCGGCTTCCGCCTTCGTCATGTCGTTCGTCGGCGAGAGCTCGCGCCTGCCCGCAACCGTGTCGGGCGGCAGGGTGCTGTTCCGCGACACCCCCGTCCCGGTCACGGCCGGAATCGGCGCGGACGGGCCGGCCGCCCTCTATCTCAGGCCGTGGGATATCGCGTTCACGTCCGGGCCGGCCGGCTTTGCGGGCCATGTCGTGATGGTGCGGCGCGCGGCGGGCGGCCGCCGCGCCGAGGTGGCGCTGGATGGGCCCGACGCGCCGCATGTCGAGGTCGGGGTGCCCGTGGGCGCCAGCGTCGCGCGCGGCGAGAACGTGCGGATCGAGATCCGGGGCGGGCGGATCTTCCCGGCCTGAGAATTTGCGCCGACCCCGGCGGCGACGCGCCCTATTCGCTGTAGCCCCAGTCAGGGCGCGAGCCGAGCCCCGTGAAGGCGGGCTTGCCGAGCCCGTAATCCGAGCCGACATAGCCGGGCCCGCCATTGACGGGGCGGCGATGCGGCCGGGGCGGCGCGCCCCATGCCTCGTAGCCGTGGGACCGGGCCGCGGCCCCGTCCTCGAGCACGGGCGGGCCGCCGGGGCCGCTGCGGCTCCCGTAATCGGCGGCCCCGGCCGGCGCCGATGCGGCGAGGACCAGGCCCAACCCGGCCGCAAGCCGGCCCTGACGCAGATGATTCGGCATGGGCCGATCCTAATGCGCGCGGCCCCTCTCCGGAGTTAACGCCGGGCTCGCCTCGGGACGCCCGAGGCCTTAAGGCGGCCTGCGATGGATCCCTCCTTCACGCTCGACCCGCGCCTCGACGCCGACACGCTGCATGTCGGCGACCTCCCGCTCTGCTCCGTCCTGCTGATGGACGATGCGCGCTTTCCCTGGCTGATCCTCGTTCCCCGCCGCGCCGGGCTGGTCGAGATCACCGACCTCCAGGACGCGGACGCGCAGGCGCTCATGGGCGAGCTGCGGATGGCCGCGCGCGTGATGCTGGAGCTGGCCAGGCCCGACAAGGTCAATGTCGCGGCGCTGGGGAACGTCGTGTCCCAGCTCCATGTCCATGTCGTGGGGCGGTTCCGCTCCGATCCGGCCTGGCCCGGGCCCGTCTGGGGCCACGGCACCCGCATTCCCTACCCGCCGCACGCCGCCACCTCCCTGGCCGAGCGCGCGGGCTCCCTCTTCGCGCAAGCCTGACAGGACGGAGCGACCTTGTCCGAACTCGGATACATCCAGAACCGGCTCGTCCGCGCCGGGATCGAGCACGATCCGGACGGGCTGCTCGCCGAGGCGACGCGTCCGGGCATGCCGGTCGTGGCGATCGCGGGCGAGCAGGCGATCCTGCATGCCGATGGCGGGCGGGCGAGCGCGGTCCTGCCGGCGGCGATCGAGGCCGAGACGCCGCGCGAGCGCGTTCTGCTCGGCATGCTGGAGGGCCGCCCTCTGGCGGGGCTTCTCTACGAGGCGGGGGTGGCCGACCGGATCGCGGACGCGCCCTCGCTGTCGGCCCAGGACCTTCGCTCGATCGCCGTCCAGGGCACCGTGCCCGCCGACGAGCTCGGCATGCTCGCCCAGGCGAAGTCGCTCCTCTCCTGGCATGCGCGCCACCGCTTCTGCGCCAATTGCGGCAACCCGACCGAGCCCGCGGCCGGCGGGCTCCGCCGCGACTGCCGGGCCTGCGGCGCGCAGCACTTTCCGCGCACCGACCCCGTCTCCATCATGCTGATCGCGCGCGGCGACACATGCCTACTCGGGCGACAGAAGCGCTTCGTCGCCGGCTCCTATTCCTGCCTGGCGGGCTTCATCGCGCCCGGCGAGACGCTGGAGGATGCCGTCCGCCGCGAGGTGCTGGAGGAGGCCGGAATCCGCGTCGGCCGCGTCAGCTACGTCGCCTCCCAGCCCTGGCCCTTCCCGTCCTCCATCATGATCGGCTGCTGGGGCGAGGCTCTCACCGAGGAGATCGTCCTCGACCGCGACGAGCTCGAGGACGGGCGCTGGTTCCACAGGGACGAACTCGCGCTCATGCTCGAGCGGCGTCACCCGGACGGGCTGATCACGCCGCCCCCCATGGCTATCGCGAACCACCTGATGCGGGCCTGGCTCACAGGACGTGCCGGACCCGCACCGGGCGCGTGACCCGCCGGGAGGCGTCTCTCCCTCCCCGGTCCGAATCCGCACGCCGTGCCGTGCCGCGCCAGGGCGACCGAAGCTCAGGCCCCGAAGAAGCTTACCATCTCGGCCGCAATCGCCTGCGGCTCCTCGTGCAGCACCCAATGGGTCGCATCGTCGAACCAGACGATCCGCCCCTCGTCGCACATCGCGAGGCTCGCCTCGGCCAATCCCGGCGCGAGCGCGACGTCGCGCCTGCCCCAGAGGATGCGGGTAGGCACCCTGATCCGTCCCGCGGGCGGAAGGCGCCGCTGGACCAGCGCCCGGTACCAGTTCAGCATCGCGGCGAGCGCGCCCGGCCGGGCCCAGGCCTCTCGGTAGAGTTCGAGGTCCCGCTCGGCGAAGGCGCCCGGCCGGCTCGTCCCCGCCAGCGCCCGGCGGAGCGGGAGGAAGTCGCGCGCCGCCAGCAGGCGTTCCGGCAGGCCGGGCAGCTGGAAGAGCGCGACGTAGGAGCTGCGCAGGAGTTGCGCCGGATGGCGCCTGATGAAGGGCCGGACGGCGTCGGGATGGGGGGCGTTGACGATCACGAGCCGATCGATGCGCTCGGGATGCCGTCCCGCCAGCCAGAAGGCGACGATCCCGCCCCAATCATGCCCGGCGAGGTGGAAGCGCTCGCGCCCGTAGGCCCCGGCGAGCCCCAAGACATCCGCCGCGAGATGCGGGATTCGGTAGGCGCCGATCCCCTCCGGCTTGTCGCTCCGCCCGTATCCGCGCTGGTCGGGCACGACGACCCGGAACCCCGCCTCCGCCAAGCGCCCGACCTGATGGCGCCAGCCATGGGAGAATTCCGGGAAGCCGTGCAGCAGGATGACGAGGGGCCCGTCCTCCGGGCCGGCCTCCAGCACGTGGAGGCTGATGCCGTCGACCCGGTGCAGGCGCCCGGCCGGCATCAGGGCAGGCCGTCCAGGCTCTTGCGGAAGGGGTGGGCCGGGAAGACCCCGAGGATCCGGAACTCGCGCGAGAAGAAGGCGAGCTCCTCCAGCGCGCGCGCCAGGCCCGACTCCCCGGGATGGCCGTCGACCTCCGCGTAGAACTGCGTCGCCGTGAACTGCCCCTCGACCATGTAGGATTCGAGCTTGGTCATGTTCACGCCGTTTGTCGCGAAGCCGCCCAGGGCCTTGTATAGGGCCGCCGGAATGTTCCGGACCCGGAATACGAAGCTCGTCACCGTGTCGCCGTTGCCGGCCGGCGCCCAGCGCTCCTCCCTGGCGAGCACGATGAAGCGGGTCGTGTTGGAGGCCTCGTCCTCGACGTCCTCCGCCAGGATGTCGAGGCCGTAGATTCTGGCCGCCATGCGCGGGGCGAGCGAGGCGCGCGTGCGGTCGCCGGCTTGCGCGATCTCCCGCGCGGAGCCGGCGGTGTCGCCCGCCACGACCGGCTTCAGCCCGAGCCGGCGGATGATCTTCCGGCACTGGCCGAGGGCGTGGATGTGGCTGTGCACCGTCCGGAGTTCCTCCACGGCGACCCCCGGCAGCGCCATGAGCTGGAAATGGATCGGCAGGAAATGCTCGCCCACGATGTGGAGGCCGGAGGTCGGCAGCAGGTGGTGGATGTCCGCGACCCGGCCCGCGATCGAGTTCTCGATCGGGATCATGGCGAGTTCCGCCTCGCCCTCGCTCACGGCGGCGAAGGCGTCCTCGAAAGTGGCGCAGGGAAGCGGCTCGTGCTCGGGGCAGGCCTGGTTGCAGGCCGTATGCGAGTTCGCGCCCGGCTCGCCCTGGAAGGATATCTTCGCCATCAGGCCCCTGCCGCGCCGGCGAGCATCGCCCGCGCCCTTTCCAGATCCTCTGATGTGTCGACGCCGAGCGGAACGGTCTCGACGACGGTGGCGTCGATCCGCATCCCGGCCTCCAGCGCCCGGAGTTGCTCCAGCTTCTCCCGCAGCTCGAGCCGCGAGGGCGGCAGCGCCACGAAGCGGCGGAGCGAAGCCCGGCGATAGGCGTAGAGCCCGATATGGTGGAACAGCGGACCCTCCCCCCAGGGCGCGGTCGCCCGGGTGAAGTAGAGTGCTCGCAGCCGCCCGGGCCCGACCTCCGTGCCGACGAGCTTCACGACGGACGGCGCCGTCCGCTCCTCCTCACGGGCGATCACCGCGACCAGGGTCGCGATGTCCACGGCCGGGTCGGCGAGCGGACCGATGCAGGCGGCGATGACGTGCGGCTCTATCGTCGGCAGGTCGCCCTGGACGTTCACGACGACGTCGTGCCGCCCTTCCGGGTCGAGCGCCTCGATCGCTTCCCAGATCCGGTCCGAGCCCGACGGGTGGTCCGGGCGGGTCGCCACGGCCCGGCCGCCCGCTGCTTCGACGGCCCGCAGCACCTCCGGCGCGTCGGCCGCCACCGCGACCGGTCCGATGCCCGCCGCCACGGCCCGGCGCCAGACATGCACGATCATGGGCTCGCCCGCGATGTCGGCGAGCGGCTTCCCAGGCAGGCGGGTTGCGCTCATGCGCGCCGGTATGAGGACGAGCGGGTCTGACACGGGAACGTTCGGGAAGTGGCGGGGCTGTACCAGCGGCGGCGGCGCTTGTCATCGGGCCGGCTGCGACCACGCGCGTGAGCGGCGGCCGTTGTCAAGCTCGCGCAAATGCGCATAAGCAACCCCCGCCGAGGGGCGCGCGTTCGGCGTCGAGGCAGGAGTGCGAACGTAGAGATGGCTATTCAATCGGCGGGCGGAACCCATCCGGGCGGCGGACGCGATCCGCTGCTCGGCAACAAGATCGCGGGCGCCACGCTCGGAGCCCTTCTGCTCGCCATGGGCCTGAACATCTTCTCCGGCATCATCTACACGCCGAAGAAGCCGGCAGTGCCCGGCTACGACCTGCCCGCCCCCGAAGCCGGCGCCTCGGCGGGGGGCGCGAGCGACCAGCAGGCGCAGGCCGAGCCGCTGCCGGTGCGCCTCGCGAACGCCGACCCGGCGAAGGGCCAGGCGGCCGCCAAGAAATGCCAGGCCTGCCACGCCTTCGAGAAGGGCGGCCCGAACAAGATCGGCCCCAACCTCTACGGCACGATCGGGCACCCGAAGGCGGGCCATGCCGGGTTCAACTACTCCGCCGCCATGAAGGGCAAGGGCGGCGAGTGGACCTTCGAAGACATGGACGCCTTCCTGGCCAATCCGAAGGGCTTCGTGCCCGGCACGATCATGGCGTTCGCGGGCATCTCGAACCCGAAGGAGCGGGCCGACGTGATCCGCTACCTGCAGACACTGGCGGACAACCCGGTCCCGCTGCCGGCGGCCGAGGCCGCACCCGCCGCGCAGCCCGCAGCCGCGCCCGGTCCGTCCCAGACGCAGCAGCAGCCGACCCCGCCCACCCCCGGCCAGCGTGCGGAGCCCGCACCCGCTCCGCTGCAGGCCACCCCGCAGCCGGCCGAGCCGCAGACGCAGCCCGGCGCGCAGCAGCAGCCTGCGCCCACCCGCCCAGCCGACCCGGCCCAGGCGACCCCGCCGCAGACCGAGCCGAAGCCGCAATGATCCGGGGAAGGCCCGCGACGGCGTCGCGGGCCTTTTCGCTTCGCCGATCCTAAACCCGACACATTCCTGCGGCCGGGTCTCTGCATGACATCACCGACGCGTTTCCCCGACGGGCAGAGCCGGCGGGACATCCTCAGGCTCGCGGGCGCGGCCGGCGCCGCCACGATCACCGGCCTTCCGGTGCCCGCGCAGGCCGAGGACAAGGTCTGGCGTCATGCGGTCTCCCTGATGGGGACGCCGAGATACCCGGCCGGCTTCACCCATTTCGAGCACGTGAACCCCGGAGCGCCGAAGGCCGGGCTGCTGCGGCTCGGCGCGCAGGGCACCTTCGACAACTTCAATCCCTTCGTGGAGGGCGTGAAGGGCGAGCTGGAGAACGGGATCGAAACCCTGCTCCACGACACCCTGCTGGTCGCCTCGGAGGACGAGGTCGCGACCGAGTACGGCCTGATCGCGGAGGCGGTGAGCTACCCGGCCGATTTCGGCTCCGTCACGTACAGGCTGCGGCCGGAGGCCCGGTTCCAGGACGGCTCGCCGATCACCCCGGCGGACGTGATCTTCACCTTCGAGACGCTGAAAGGGACGCGCCCGACCTACGCCTTCTACTACCACAACGTCCAGAAGGCCGAGCAGACCGGCCCGCACGAGGTCACCTTCACGTTCTCCGAGAAGGGCAATCGCGAGCTGCCGCAGATCGTGGGCCAGATGCCGGTCCTGCCGAAGGCCTGGTGGACGGGCACCGCCCCCGGCGGGGAGCGCCGCGACCCGAAATCGACGACGCTCGAGCCGCCGCTCGGCTCCGGCCGCTACCGACTCAAGAGCTTCGATCCGGGCCGCTTCGCCCTCTACGAGCTCGCGCCCGACTACTGGGCGCGCGATCTCAACGTGAATGTCGGGCGCCACAACTTCCGCGAGATCCGCTTCGAGTATTTCCGCGACTCAACGGTCCTGCTCGAAGCCTTCAAGGCGGACCGGCTCGATTTCCGGAGCGAGAACAGCGCCCGCAACTGGGCGACCGCCTACGAGTTCCCCGCAGTCGCGGAAGGCCGGGTCGTCAAGGAGGAGTTCCCGATCCGCTCCATGGGCGTGATGCAGGCCTTCGTCTTCAACCTCCGCCGCCCCCGCTTCGCGGATCCGCGCGTGCGCCGCGCCTTCAACCTCGCCTTCGACTTCGAGGACACGAACCGGACGCTGTTCTACGGCCTCTACCAGAGGATCGATTCCTACTTCTTCGGCACCGAGCTCGCATCCTCCGGCCTGCCCGAGGGGCAGGAGCGCGAGATCCTGGACAGCGTCAAGGACAAGGTGCCCGGGGCGGTCTTCACGACGCCCTACCGGAATCCGGTGAACGGGACGCCGGACGCGGTGCGGGCCAATCTGCGCGAGGCGGTCCGGCTCCTCGCGGAGGCCGGCTACGAGCTGAGGGGCCGCCAGCTCGTCGACAAGCGCACGGGCGAGCCGTTCCGGGTCGAGTTCCTCGGCTTCGACCAGAATACGGAACGGTTCGTGCTTCCCTACCGGGCCGCGCTGGAGCGGATCGGGATCGCGGTCGACCTGCGCATCGTGGATGCGGCGCAATACCAGAACCGGCTGCGTTCCTTCGATTTCGACATCACCACGAGCGTCTGGGCGCAATCGCTCTCGCCCGGAAACGAGCAGCGCGAGTATTGGGGTTCCGCGGCCGCCGACCGGCCCGGCTCGCGCAATCTCGCCGGCATCAAGGATGCCGGGATCGACGCTCTGATCGAGCGCGTCATCTACGCCAAGGACCGTCCCGAGCTCGTCGCGGCGACGCGCGCGCTCGACCGGGTGCTGCTGGCGCACGACTTCGTCGTGCCGCAATGGTCCTCCCGCGTCGTCCGGACCGCACGCTGGAACCGTTTCGGACGCCCGAACCGCCTGCCCGAATATGGCGGGTCGGGCTTCCCGACGGTCTGGTGGTACGATGAGGCGCTCGTGGCCCGGACGGGCGCGCCGCGGTGACCTGGAGCATGCGGCGGCGTTCTCTTCTGACAGGCGCCGGCGCGCTCGGCGTCGCGGCGGCGATCCGGCCCGGCCGCCTCGTGGCCGAGGAAGCCGAAAGCCACGGCCTGTCCATCTTCGGCGACCTGAAGCACGGGCCGGATTTCGCCCATTTCGCCTATGTCCGGCCGGACGCGCCGAAGGGCGGCTCCTTCTCCCACCAGATCGCCGCGACGGCCGGGAACCAGAACTTCGACACCTTCAACACGCTCAACATCTTCGTGCTGCGGGGCGACGGCGCGGCCGGGATGGGCCTGACCTTCCAGAGCCTGATGGTGCGCGGCCTGGACGAGCCGGACGCGATGTACGGGCTCGTGGCGGCCGGCGTGCGCCGCAGCCTGGACGGGCTGACCTACCGGTTCCGGCTGCGGCCGGAGGCGCGGTTCCACGACGGATCGAAGCTCACGGCCGGGGACGTCGCGTTCTCGGTCAACCTCCTGAAGGCGAAGGGCCATCCCCGCATCTCGCAGAACCTGCTCCAGGTGAAGGGCGCCGAGGCGGAGGGGCCGGAGCTGGTCCGCATCGACTTCCTGCCCGGCCGCTCGCGCGACCTGCCGCTCGTCGTGGCGGGCCTTCTTCTCCGCAGCCTATTATTCGGGGCGCGATTTCGAGGCCGCCACGCTCGAGCCGCCGCTCGGCTCGGGCCCCTACCGGGTCGGCAGGTTCGAGGTCGGGCGCTTCATCACCTTCGAGCGGGTGAAGGACCACTGGGCCGAGACGCTGCCCGTCAATGTCGGGCAGAACAACTTCGACGAGATCCGCTACGAGTATTTCCGCGACCGGCAGGTCGCCTTCGAGGCCTTCAAGGCCGGGATCTTCACCTTCCGCCAGGAATTCACGGCCCGGATCTGGGCGACGGGCTACGACTTCCCGGCCGTCGCGGAAGGCAAGGTGAAGCGCGAGACGATCCCGGACCGCACACCCTCGGGCATGCAGGGCTGGTTCTTCAACACGCGGCGCGAGAAGTTCAGGGACCCGCGCATCCGCGAGGCGATCGGGCTCGCCTTCGACTTCGAATGGACGAACGCGACCGTCATGTACGGCGCCTATACGCGGACCGCGTCCTATTTCGAGAACTCGGACCTCAAGGCGGAGGGCAGGCCCTCTCCCGACGAGATGAAGCTGCTCGAGCCGTTCCGCGACCGCGTGCCCGAAGAGGTCTTCGGCGAGCCCTATGCGCCGCCGCGCTCGGACGGTTCCGGCCAGGACCGCGCGCTGCTGAGGCGAGCGAACGAGCTTCTTCGCCAGGCAGGATGCAGGCGGGAGGGGACCGGCCTGCGCCTGCCCTCGGGCGAGCCGCTCGCGATCGAGTTCCTAGACTTCCAGCCGACGCTGCAGCCGCACACGCAACCCTTCATCCGCAATCTCGGCCTCCTCGGGATCTCGGCATCCTCGCGCATCGTCGATGCCGCGCAGTACCAGCGCCGCACCGAGGAGTTCGACTTCGACCTGGTCACCGCGCGCTATTCGAACTCGGCCACGCCCGGCGAGGCTCTGCGGCTGATCTTCGGCTCGCTCGCCGCAAGGACGAAGGGTTCGCAGAACCTGGCCGGCATTGCCGATCCCGTCGTCGACGCCCTGCTCGAGACGATCATGCAGGCCGAGACGCGGCCGCAGCTCGTAGCCGCCGTGCGGGCGCTCGACCGCGTGCTCCGGGCCGGCCGGTACTGGGTGCCGATGTGGTATCGCGGCTCGAACCCGGTGGCGTACTGGGACGTGTTCGGCCACCCGCCGACGCCGCCTGCCTACGATCTCGGCGCGCCGGCCACCTGGTGGTACGAGCCCGAGAAGGCGAAGCGGATCGGCAGGACGTGACAGGTTAGGGCCAGCTCACGATGGCAGCCTATATCGCCCGGCGCATCCTGCTCATGATCCCGACCATCCTCGGGATCATGCTGATCTCCTTCGTGATCGTGCAGTTCGCGCCCGGCGGGCCGATCGAGCGCATCCTGGCGCAGCTCCAGGGGACCGATATCGGCGCCACGGGCCGGATCACCGGCGGCGGGGGCGATCTAGGCGGCGGGGCGGCGCGTGTCCCGGCTGGAGGGGAGACCAGTTCCCGCTACCGCGGCGCGCAGGGCCTTGATCCGGGCTTCATCAGGCAGCTCGAGGTGCAGTTCGGCTTCGACAAGCCCCCGCACGAGCGCTTCCTGAAGATGATCGTGGATTACGCGCGCTTCGATTTCGGCAAGAGCTTCTTCCGCGACGTCTCCGTCCTCCAGCTCATCCGCGAGAAGCTGCCCGTCTCGATCACGCTCGGGCTCTGGATGACGCTCCTGTCCTATTCCATCTCCATCCCGCTCGGCATCCGCAAGGCCGTGAAGGACGGGCGACCCTTCGACGTCTGGACCTCCGCCGTGGTGATCGTCGGCTACGCGATTCCGGGCTTCCTGTTCGCGATCCTGCTGATCGTGCTGTTTGCCGGGGGGTCTTTTTGGCAGATCTTCCCGCTGCGCGGGCTCACGAGCGAGAACTGGAACGAGCTCTCGCTGGGCGGCAAGATCCTGGACTATCTCTGGCACATCTGCCTGCCCGTCACCGCCATGGCGCTCGGCGCCTTCGCGACCTCGACGCTGCTTACCAAGAACTCGTTCCTGGACGAGATCCGCAAGCAATACGTGCTGACCGCCCGCATGAAGGGCCTGTCCGAGCGCGGCGTGCTCTACGGCCACGTCTTCCGCAACGCCATGCTGATCGTGGTGGCGGGCTTCCCCGGCGCCTTCATCGGGTCCTTCTTCGCCGGCTCGCTCCTCATCGAGACGATCTTCTCGCTGGACGGGCTCGGCCTGCTCTCCTTCGAGTCGATCGTGAACCGCGACTACCCGGTCGTGTTCGCGAACCTCTACATCTTCTCGCTGCTCGGCCTCGTGGTGAACCTCCTCTCCGACCTGACCTATGTCTGGATCGACCCGAGGATCGATTTCGAGACGCGGGAGGCGTGAGGCGGTGAGCGACACGGCCCTCTCCGCCCCCGAGCTCGACCGCATCCCGGTCGCCTCGCCGGCCGCCTCTCCCGTCGCGCCACCGCTGCCGCGCGAGGGCTTCATCCGCCTCTCGCCCCTGAACCGCCGGCGCTGGCAGAACTTCAAGGCGAACCGCCGGGGCTACTGGTCGCTCTGGATCTTCCTCGCGCTGTTCGGCGCGAGCCTCTTCGCCGAGTTCATCGCCAATGACCGGCCGATCCTGGTCAGCTACAAGGGCGAGCTGCTCTATCCGGTCTTCGTCGACTATCCGGAGGAGAAGTTCGGCGGCTTCCTGGCCGTGACCGACTACCGCGACCCGGTGATCGCCAGGGAGATCGCCGAGAACGGCTGGGCGGTCTGGCCGCCGGTCCGCTTCTCCTACTCCACGCACAATCTCGACCTGCCCGTCCCGGCCCCGTCCGCGCCCACCTGGATGTTGTCCGACGCGCAATGCCGGCCGGCGGCCGAGAAGGCGGGCCGGCAGCCTCCGCCGGGGGAGGCCTGCCGCGCCATCGAGCGGAACTGGCTCGGGACGGACGACCAGGGCCGCGACGTCGTCGCGCGGCTCATCTACGGGGTGCGGCTCTCGATCCTGTTCGGGCTCATCCTCGCCACGATCGCCTCGGCGATCGGCATCGTGGCGGGCGCCATCCAGGGCTATTTCGGCGGCTGGACGGATCTCATCATGCAGCGCTTCATCGAGATCTGGACCTCGCTGCCCTCGCTCTACCTGCTGATCATCATCTCCTCGATCATCACACCGAGCTTCCTCGTCCTTCTCGGCATCCTGCTCCTGTTCGAATGGGTATCCCTCGTGGGCGTCGTCCGGGCGGAGTTCCTGCGCGGCCGGAACTTCGAATATGTCCGCGCGGCCCGCGCGCTCGGGCTGTCGAACGCCACGATCATGTTCCGGCATCTCCTGCCGAACGCCATGGTGGCGACGCTCACCTTCCTGCCCTTCAATCTCAACGGCTCGATCGCGACGCTCACCTCGCTCGACTATCTCGGCTTCGGCCTGCCGCCCGGCTCGCCCTCCCTCGGCGAGCTCCTGGCCCAGGGCAAGGCGAACCTGCAGGCGCCCTGGCTCGGCCTGACGGGCTTCGTCGTGATCGCCTTCGTGCTGTCCCTGCTCATCTTCATCGGCGAGGCCGTCCGCGACGCCTTCGACCCGCGCAAGACGTTGGGGTAGTGTGGACGATCAGGAGGACCCGACATGGCTCGAGGGCAGAGCGGACCGGCGCGGGCTCGTCTACGCCAGAATCAGCCCGAAGGCTTTCTCATCACGGCGGATCCTGAAACCTATCCGATCATGGTGCTGCAAGATCGCTATCGCGGCACCTACTCGGGCGGACCTTGGCTCGCCATCAGCGTCGCGGACCGGCTTGAGAACGGGGCGTACCGCGTGATCAGATGTCTCGAAGGGGGACCGAGCGGGGACGATCTGGAGGCGCAGGATTTCTGGGCGAATCCGCCCGAATGGATCGAGGCCGCGGAAAGTCCGGATCAGGCGGTCGCCCGCCTCAAGGCGAAAAGCGCAGCGCTATTCGAGGCACGGGCCTCGGAGGAGTTGGATGCGAAGATCCAGGAGGGACTGGATGATCTGGAGGCGGGCCGCACCTCTTCTCTGGAGGAGGTCGAGGCAGCTCTTCAGGCCCGATTTCGGTCTTCGGCCGATGCCGCTGAATGAGAGTGATCGTTTCGCTTGCTGCGAGGAAGGATCTGTCGGAAATCGCGGACTACATCGCGCGAGAGAACCCGAGGCGAGCCGAGTCGTTCACGATGGAGCTAGTCGCGGCCGCCCGCGCGATCGCGGAGACTCCCTTCGCTTGGCCCGTGCTGTCACGGCACAGAACGGCAGGCGTGAGACGAAAGCTGCACGGCAGATACCTGATCCTCTACCGGATGCGACAAGATCGGGTCGAGATCGTCCGGATCGTACATGGAGCCCGCGACCTTCGTCGGCTCCCCATTGATCCTCCGTCCGAATGACCGCCCCCCTCCTCTCCGTCCAGGACCTCTCGGTCGCCTTCCGCCAGGATGGCGCAGAGACGCTCGCGGTCGACCGCATCTCGTTCGACGTGCTGCCGGGCGAGACGGTGGCGCTCGTCGGCGAATCGGGCTCCGGGAAATCCGTCTCGGCCCTATCGATCCTGAAGCTCCTGAACTACCCGGCCGCGAGCCACCCGTCCGGCCGCATCCTGTTCGAAGGGCGCGACCTCCTCGCCATGGCGGAGGACGAGATCCGGCGCGTGCGCGGCAACGACATCACCATGGTGTTCCAGGAGCCCATGACCTCGCTGAACCCGCTCCACACGATCGAGCGGCAGGTCGGCGAGATCCTGGCGCTCCATCGCGGGCTGTCGGGCCGCGCGGCCCGGGCGCGGGTGCTGGAGCTGCTCGGGCTCGTCGGCATCCGCGATGCCGAGAGCCGGCTCGGCGCCTATCCGCACCAGCTCTCGGGCGGGCAGCGCCAGCGCGTCATGATCGCCATGGCGCTCGCCAACGAGCCGAAGCTCTTCATCGCGGACGAGCCGACGACCGCCCTGGACGTCACGGTCCAGGCGCAGATCCTGAAGCTCCTCGCCGGGCTCAAGGCGAGGCTCGGCATGGCCATGCTCTTCATCACCCACGATCTCGGCATCGTGCGGAAGATCGCCGACCGCGTCTGCGTGATGACGAAGGGCCGGATCGTCGAGGCGGGCACCGTGGCGGAGGTCTTCGGCAGCCCGCAGCACGCCTATACCCGGCGCCTCCTGGCGGCGGAGCCCAAGGGGCGGGCAGCGCCCGTCCCCCGGGGCGCTCCGTTCCTCGTGCAGGCGGGACCGGTGAAGGTCTGGTTCCCGATCCGGCGCGGCTTCCTCCGGCGCACGGTCGGCCACGTGAAGGCGGTCGACGGCGTCTCGGTGGCGGTCCGGGAGGGCGAGACGGTCGGGGTGGTGGGCGAGTCCGGCTCCGGCAAGACCACGCTCGGGCTCGCGCTGCTGCGCCTCGTCCGCTCGGAGGGCCCCATCTGCGTGCTCGGCCGCGACATCGACGGCCTCGGAGCCAAGGCGCTGCGGCCGCTGCGCAAGGAGATGCAGGTCGTCTTCCAGGATCCGTACGGTTCCCTCTCGCCGCGCATGTCGGTCGCCGAGATCGTGGCCGAGGGCCTCACGGTTCAGCACAGGCGCATGCCGCGCGACAGCCAGCGCGAGGCGGTTGCGCGTGCGCTGCACGATGTCGGGCTCGATCCGGCCACCATGGACCGCTATCCGCACGAATTCTCGGGCGGCCAGCGCCAGCGCATCGCGATCGCGCGGGCCATGGCCCTGGACCCGAAATTCGTCGTCCTGGACGAGCCGACCTCGGCGCTCGACATGTCCGTGCAGGCGCAGATCGTCGAGCTGCTGCGCAAGCTGCAGGCGAGCCGGAAGCTCGCCTACCTGTTCATCAGCCACGACCTGAAGGTCGTGCGGGCGCTCGCCAACCACGTCCTCGTCATGCAGGACGGACGCGTGGTCGAGGAAGGCCCGGCCGAGCAGATCTTCGCCCGTCCCGCCCAGGACTACACGCGGGCCCTCATGGCAGCCGCCTTCGGGCTGGAAGCCGCGGCGGCCGCCGGAATCGTGCGGGAGTGAGCCGCGCCCTCCTGGTCGTGCTCGATTCCGTGGGGATCGGCGGCGCGCCCGACGCAGCCTCGTACGGCGATGCGGGAGCAGACACGCTGGGCCATATCGCGGAGGCCTGCGCGGCGGGAGCCGGCGACCGCGCTGGCCTCCGCAGCGGCCCGATCGATCTGCCGAACATGGCCGCGCTCGGCATCGGCCTCGCCTGCGAGGCGTCGACCGGCCGGATGCCGCCCGGGCTCGAGCCTCCGGCGCGGGTCGCCGGCCTCTGGGGAGTCGGGCGCGAGACGTCCCGGGGAAAGGACACCCCGTCCGGGCATTGGGAGATCGCGGGCGTTCCGGTCGATTTCGACTGGGGCTACTTTCCCGACAGGCGACCCGCCTTCCCGCCGGAGCTCGTCGAGGCGCTGGTCCGGGAGGCCCGCCTCCCCGGCATCCTGGGCGACCGGCACGCCTCCGGCATCACGATCGTCGAGGAGCTCGGGGCAGAGCACCTCCGGACCGGCAAGCCCATCTGCTACACCTCGGCCGACAGCGTCTTCCAGATCGCGGCGCACGAGGAGGCGTTCGGGCTCGAGCGGCTCTACGAGACCTGCCGGATCGCCCGCCGCCTCTGCGATCCCTACCGGATCGGCCGGGTCATCGCGCGGCCATTCACGGGCAGCCAGCGGGAGGGCTTCACGCGCACGGCGCACCGGCGCGACTACGCCACGCCGCCGCCATCCGACACGATCCTCGACCTCCTCGCCCGCGAGGAGCGAGACGTCGTCACGGTGGGCAAGATCGGCGACATCTTCGCCCATCGCGGCACCGGCCGCGAGGTCAAGGGGGCGGGGAACGACGCCTGGCTCTCGGCCGCCCTCGACGCCTTCCGCACCCTTGCACCAGGCGGCCTCGTCTTCGCCAACCTGGTCGATTTCGACACCGAACACGGCCACCGGCGCGACGTGCCGGGCTATGCCGCAGCGCTCGAGCGTTTCGACGCCCGCATCCCGGAGATCCGGGCTGCGCTCGGGCCCCGCGACCTCTGCGTCGTGACCGCCGACCACGGCAACGACCCGACCTTCCGGGGCACCGACCATACGCGCGAGCAGGTGCCGATCCTGGCCTTCGGGCCGGACATCGGGCCGGGCCCGGTCGGGATCCGGCCGACGCTGGCGGATATCGGCGCAAGCGTCGCGGCCCATCTCGGCATCCGCTGGCCGGGGGCCGGGCGGCCGTTCCTCCCCGCGGTATCCGGCCCTACAGCGGCTCGCCGCGCATGAGGCGAGGGGCCCGGGCGGCGGTGCCGGCCGCCTGCCCGGCGAAGAACCGCTTCAGGCCCGCCGCCCGGTCGACCATGCCGAGGCCGATGTCGCGGAGCACGCGGGCGGGCAGCCGGTCGTTGGAGAAGAGCCTGTTCAGCGCGTCCGTCGCGCCCGCGAGCGCGACGGCATCGACGCGCCGGTCCCGCTGATAGGCCTCCAGGACGGCGTCTCCGCCCGGGTCGAGCCCGAGCCGGACGGCGTCGACGACTCGCTCGGCGATCGCGGCGGCGTCCCCGAGCCCGAGATTGAGCCCCTGCCCGGCCAGTGGATGCACCCGGTGGGCCGCGTCGCCGACCAGCGCGAAGCGCGGCCCGATATAGGTCCGGGCGATCCCGACCGAGAGCGGGAAGGCATGCACCTCCGTCAGGAGCTCGACCCGCCCCAGCTCGGGCCCGAACCGCAGCTCGAGCTCCCGCGCGATCGCCTCCCGGCCGCGCCCGAGGAGCGCGCGCACGCGTCGCTCCTCCTCGCTCCAGACGATCGAGGCGCGGTTCGGGTGCTCGGCCGTCCCGGCGAGCGGCAGGATCGCGAAGGGCCCGGCGGGCAGGAAATGCTGGATCGCCCGGCCGTCATGCGGCAGCTCGTGCGCGACCGTCGCGACGATCCCGGCCTGACCGTAATCGCGGCCGACCCAGCCGATCCCGGCGAGCTCGCGCAGGCGCGAACGCGCCCCGTCGCAGGCGAGGAGCAGCGAGGCCCGGCGCTCGCCGCCGTCCTCCGTCCGGACGATGACCGCGCCCGGGCCGGCGTCGAAACCGGTGACGCGGCCGGACGCGAGCTCCACGCCCCCCTCGCCGCAGGCCGCCCGCAGCGCCTCCTCCAGCCGCTCGGCCTCGACCATCTGGGCGAGCGGCTCCTCGTCCTCGCCGAACCGGAGATAGACCGGCCGGACAGCATCCTCGACGCGGCTATCCGTGATCGCCATGCCGCTGATCGGCTCGGCGCCCCCCGCGAGTTCGTCCCACAGCCCGAGCGCCCGGTACATGGCGACCGCGCCCGGCGAGAGCGCATAGGCGCGCGGGTCGCTCCGCCGCGTCCGCAACGCCGGATCGAGCACGGCGGCGGAGACGGCCGGGCCGAGACCGCGCGCCAAAGCGAGCGCGACGGTCAGCCCGATCGGTCCGCCGCCCGCGACGAGGACGCGCCAGGCCGGCGGGCGCGAGGGCGGGACGCGGGACGGCATGGCCCGTCCTTGCAACGGTGCCCGGTCTCGTCAAGCTTGACCCGTCCCGCCGGCCGCGCCACTCCGGCGCAGGCCCGGGCGGCCGGAGGTTGGACATGTCGGGCGCGGTCGCGGAGCTTCTGGAGGTTCTCGAGCTGGAGAAGCTGGAGGAGAACCTGTTCCGCGGACGCTCCCCCCAGGACAGCTGGCAGCGCGTCTTCGGCGGGCAGGTGATCGGCCAGGCGCTGGTCGCAGCCTGCCGCACCGTCGAGGAGCGGCAGCCGCACTCGCTCCACGCCTATTTCCTGCTCGGCGGCGATCCGCAGATCCCCATCATCTACGAGGTCGACCGCATCCGCGACGGGCGCAGCTTCACCACGCGGCGGGTGGTCGCGATCCAGCATGGCCGCCCGATCTTCGCGCTCACGGCCTCGTTCCACCTCGAGGAGGACGGCTTCGACCACGGCGCCCGCATGCCGGAGGTGCCGCCGCCGGAGAGTCTGCCGGGCGAGGCGGAGATCAGGGCCGGCGCCATCCCGGCAATGTCGCCGCAGGTGCGGGCCTATTTCGAGAGGGAACGCCCGATCGAGCTCCGGCCGGTGGATTTCAGCCGGACCGCCCATGCCGACCCGCACGAGGGCGAGTTCCGGGTCTGGATCCGGACGACCGGGCCGCTGCCGGAGGACCCGGCGATCCACCGCTGCGTGCTCGCCTACGCGTCCGACTTCACGCTCCTCGACACCTCGTTGGTGCCGCACGGGCAGAGCGTGATCCAGGAGAACATCCAGGCCGCGAGCCTCGACCACGCGCTCTGGTTCCACCGCCCGTTCCGGGCCGACGAGTGGCTCCTCTATGCGCAGGACAGCCCGAGCGCCTCCGGGGCGCGCGGCTTCTCGCGCGGCCTCGTCTTCGACCGCGCGGGCCGGCTCGTCGCCTCGGTGGCGCAGGAGGGCCTAATCCGCCAGCGCAGGCAGCACGGCCCATCTGCCTGAATTATAGGCATCTGCCGTATCCGGCGCCGCCCGCCACCGGCCCGCCACAGGTCGGGCAGAACTGGCACGGCCCTTGTTTGAACCCCCGTGTCTCCCGGTACGCGCATGTCCGGCGAGGTATTCACGTTTCGGCGTCAAGCCGAACAACCGGGGCAAATTCCCATGAAAATCGTTGTGGCGATCATCAAGCCCTTCAAGCTTGAGGAAGTTCGCGACGCCCTCACGGCCATCGGGGTGCACGGCCTGACCGTGACCGAGGTGAAGGGTTACGGGCGTCAGAAGGGGCACACGGAGATCTATCGCGGCGCCGAATACGCCGTGAGCTTCCTGCCGAAGCTGAAGATCGAGGTCGCGGTCGCGTCGGAATTCGTCTCGCAGGCGATCGAGGCGATCGCGGGCGCGGCCCGCACCGGCCAGATCGGCGACGGCAAGATCTTCGTGACGCCCATCGAGCATGCGGTCCGCATCCGCACCGGCGAGACCGACAATGACGCGCTCTGACCCGACCTCCCGTCCCGACCTTTCCGGAGAGACCTTGATGACGTCCCGCCTCAGGCTCGCTGCCCTCCTGGGGGCAGGCGCCGCGCTCTGCCTCCTCGCCGAACCCTCGCTCGCCCAGACGCCCGCCCCGGAGGCCGCGGCCGCGACCCCGGTGTCGAACAAGGGCGACGTTGCCTGGATGCTCGTCTCGGCCCTGCTCGTGCTGATGATGTCGGTCCCGGGCCTCGCCCTGTTCTATGGCGGCCTCGTCCGCACCAAGAACATGCTCTCCGTCTTGACCCAGGTCTTCACCATCGTCTGCCTCGCGGGCGTGATCTGGCTCGTCTACGGCTACTCCCTCGCCTTCACGTCGGGCGGCGGGCTGAACGCCTATGTCGGCGGCCTGTCGAAGGCCTTCCTGATGGGCGTCACGGCCGAGAGCACGGCCGCGACCTTCTCCAACGGCGTCGTCATCCCCGAATACGTCTACATCTGCTTCCAGATGACCTTCGCGATGATCACGCCGGCCCTCATCGTCGGCGCCTTCGCGGAGCGGATGAAGTTCTCCGCCCTGATCCTGTTCGTGGTGCTCTGGCTCACCGTCATCTACTTCCCGATGGCGCACATGGTCTGGTACTGGGCCGGCCCGGACGCGCTGGCCGACGCCGCCAGGGCTGTCGCTGCTGCCGCCGACGGCGCCGCCAAGACCGCCGCCCAGGCGAAGCTCGACGAGGTCACGGCCGATGCGGGCATGCTCTTCTCCTGGGGCGCGCTCGACTTCGCAGGCGGCACGGTGGTCCACATCAATGCCGGCATCGCGGGGCTCGTGGGCGCGATCCTGATCGGCAAGCGCATCGGCTACGGCCGCGACCTGCTCGCCCCCCACTCGCTGACCATGACCATGATCGGCGCCTCGCTCCTGTGGGTCGGCTGGTTCGGCTTCAATGCCGGCTCGAACCTGGAGGCGAACGGCACGACGGCGCTCGCGATGATCAACACCTTCGCGGCGACCTGCGCGGCGGCGCTCTCCTGGCTGTTCGTCGAGTGGGGCGGCAAGGGGAAGCCCTCGCTCCTGGGCCTGGTCTCGGGCGCCATCGCGGGCCTCGTCGCGGTGACGCCCGCGGCCGGCTTCGCGGGCCCGATGGGCTCGCTCGTCCTCGGCCTCGTCGCCGGAGCGGTGTGCTACGTCTTCTGCTCGACGGTGAAGAACGCCCTCGGCTACGACGACTCGCTCGACGTGTTCGGCATCCACTGCATCGGCGGCATCATCGGGGCGATCGGCACCGGCATCCTGGTCTCGCCCGCCCTCGGGGGCGCCGGCATCGCCGACTACACGGCCAATCCGGGCAGCCTCTCGCCCGGCGCCTATGCGATGGGCACCCAGGTCTGGGCGCAGATCAAGGCCGTGATCTTCACCCTGCTCTGGTCCGGCATCGGCTCGGCGATCCTGTTCAAGATCGTCGACGTGATCGTCGGCCTGCGGGTCACCACGGAGGAGGAGCGCGAGGGCCTGGACCTCACCGACCACGGCGAGCGCGCCTACAATTACTGATCGATCCGGCCACGGCCGGACCCGAGACGAGCCCCGGCCACGGCCGGGGCTTTTTTGTTCCGGCCCGCTCCGGCGCTTCCGCTCTCCGGCGCCGGAACCGTTCTACCGCTTCGGCGCCGTCGCGCCGTGGACGAGCGCCAGGACCCCCGCCCGCAGGAGGTCGTGCTTGGTCGGCAGGCCGGGCCCGCGCGGAAGCTGGCCGGCGGCATCCAGCATCGCGATGCCGTGCGACAGGGCCCAGACCTCCAGCGCGACGAAGCGGGGATCGACGCTTCCGAACCCGTCCGGAAAGGTCTTCTTCAGCGCGTCCACGAGGAGCCCGAAGGCGCTGTCGGGCGGAGCGGCGCCGTCCGGCGGGTTCTCGTCGGCCGGGCGGGCGGAGAACATCGCAGCGTAATAGCCCGGCTCCTTCTCGGCGAAGTCGAGATAGGCCTCGCCCATCCGGGTGAAGCGCTCGAGCGGCGTGCCGGACCCGGCGAGGGCGCGGGCGAGCCGCTCGGCCAGCTGCGTGAAGCCCCGGAAGGCGACCTCGGCGACCAGATCCTCGCGGCCGCGGAAATGGCGGTAGAGCGCCGCCGGCGTGACGCCGACGAGCTTGGCGGCCTCGACGAGGGTGAAGCCGAGAAGCCCGCGCTCGGCGATGAAGCGGCGGGCCGCCTCGACCAGCGCCTCCTTCAGGTTGCCGTGATGATAGCCCCGCCTGTCCGACGGGCCGCCCCAATGCCGCATAGACCCCGCCCGGACCGACGCGTCGGTCTTAGATCAAGACGCGCGGCGGAGGTAAGGGTTTCGCCGGTCAGTCCGCCCACTCGCCGCGCCGCATGACCGGCTCGGCCGTGCCGTCGGCCGCGATGCCGTCCACGTCGATCTCGGCCGAGCCGATCATCCAGTCGATATGGATGAGCGAGCGGTTGCAGCCGCGCTCGACCAGCGCCTCCTCGCTCATCGACAGCCCGCCCCGGATGCATTTGGAATAGGCTTGGCCGAGGGCGATGTGGCTCGCGGCGTTCTCGTCGAACAGCGTGCTGTAGAAGAGCAGGCCCGACTGCGAGATGGGCGATGAATTCGGCACCAGCGCCACCTCGCCGAGGCGTCGGGCGCCCTCGTCGGTGTCCAGCACCTTGGCGAGGACCTCCTGGCCGGTGCGGGACGCCGCGTCGACGATCCGCCCCTCCTCGAAGCGGACCCGGATCTCCTCGATCACGGTCCCCTGATAGGAGAGGGGCTTCGTCGAGGTGACGGTCCCCGAGACGCGGAGCTTGTGCGGGGTCGTGAACACCTCCTCGGTCGGGATGTTGGCGTTGCAGACGATTCCGTTGCCGGCGGTCGTCGCGCCGCCATGCCATTCGTGGTCGTCCGCGAGACCGACCTCGAGATCCGTCCCGGGGCCGCGGAAACGCAGGGCGCGATAGTTCTTCCCGTTGAGATGCTCCGTGCGGGCGCGCAGTTCGGCATTGTGGCGGCGCCAGGCTTCCACCGGATCCTCCCGGTCGACCCGGGAGGCGGCGAAGATCGCTTCCCAGAGCTTCGGCACCGCGACCTCGTCCGGCTCGCCGTTGAAGACCGCCCGCGCCCAGGCCGGGGTCGAGGCCGGGACGATCGTCCAGTTGATGGCGAAGCCGGCGATCAGCTCCAGTGCTGGCATGTAGGCCTTGGAGCGGGCCCGGTTGGCGCGGGCCACCTTCTCCGGATCCTGCCCGGCCAGGAGCGAGGGGTCGTCGCCCGCGATAGCGAGCCGGGCCGCCCCGGACCGGAAGGCTGCCGCCATGCCCTCGTAGAGCCAGGCAGGGGCGTGGTCGAAGGCCTCGTCCGGCGCATGGGTGAAGCGGATGAGGGAGGCGAGCTCGTCGGTGTAGAGCGTGGTCACGAGCGAGGCTCCGGCCCGATAGGCCTGTTCCGTGATCGCCCGGGCGAGCGGCAGGGCGTCGAGCGGCGCCGTCATGACGAGCTCCTGGCCCCTCTGCAGCCCGAGCCCGACCTTCACGGCCACCTCGGCCAGCCGCTCCAGCCGCACGTCGTGGCCCAGCTCGGAAAACGGCCTCGTGTCGTGGAAGGTCATCGCTGTCGCCTCCTGAGCGGCGATGTATCGGCCCGGCGGCGCTGCCCCGCAACCCCGCCCGGTGTCTCAGGCCGAAAAGCGGCGGATCCCGTCGCGGCTTTCGGCGAGCCGCACCCGCCCGCGCCGCGCCAGGTAGTTCACGTGCGCGAGCGTCTCGCCGAAGGCGAAGCCGGTCTGGTGCGCATCGAGCTTGCGGTGGAAGATCCGCGGGATCAGCTCGGCCGCCGAATGCGGCTCCTCCCGGCAGGCCTCGACGAGCGCGGCGCAGCGCTCCTCGTGGTGCTGCAACATGGCGTCGATGCGCTTGTGCAGCCCCCTGAAGGGGAGATCGTGCCCGGGAAGGACCAGCGCGTCCTCCGGAATGCGCTTTCGCAGGGAGCGCAGCGACCGGAGGAAGATGCCGAGCGGGTCGCCCTCCGGATCACGGGCGAAGACCGCGACGTTGGGCGAGATGCGGGGGAGGACCTGGTCGGCCGAGAGGAAGACGTTGTCCTCCGCCAGGTGCAGCATGATCTGCTCGGGAGCGTGGCCGCCGCCCGTGAGGACGTGGAAGTCCCGCCCGCCGATGCGCAGACGCTCGCCGGCGATGATCCGGCGGAAGGTCGCGGGCAGGCCGGAGACCATCTTCAGGTAGCCGTGGCCGCGGGTCATCACGGCCTCCGTCGTCTCCGGGTCGAGCCCGTTCTTCTCGTAGAATTCGCGGTAGGGCTCCGCCTCGAGCGCCGCCGGATCGAGATGGATGACCAGCGCGGTGAGGTATTCCGTCTCGCTCATCTCGAGCGTCAGGCCGGTCCGGTCGGCGAGCCATTTCGCGAGCCCGACATGGTCCGGGTGGCAATGCGTGACGATCAGGCGGGTGATGCGCTGGCCGGCCAGCGGCCCGGCCAGCAGCTTTGCCCAGGCGCCGCGGCAGGCCCGGTCGTCGATGCCGGTATCCAGCACCGCGACCCCGCCCCGGTCCTCGATCAGGTAGACATTGACGTGATCGAGCCGGAACGGGAGGGGCAGCCGCGCCCAGCGGATGCCCGGCGCGACCTCGACGGCCTCGCCCGGCGCCGGCGCATTCTGGAAGGGATGGGCCAGGTCGAGATCGGGCGGGCGGTGGGACATCTCGCCCCGGCCTATCCCGGCGGCGCGCCGGGCTCAACCCTCGCGGCGCGTGCGCGACGGCACGACCCGGCCCGCCGATTCAGGCGAGGTTAAGTTCCGGGGATGGAAACGGCCGTCGGACTTGCGTCCGGGGCAGGACGGATGCAGGCCGGCATCTCAGCCCGCGGGTGCCCGTCGGGCCAGCTCGGCCGAAGGTTCTGGATTCGATGCTGAAAGACGCCACCCTTGCCCATGAGGCTCCTCCCGAGGCCGCGGCCGGCGCGGCGCAGCCTCGTCCCGATCCGGACATGCGCGAGGCAATCCTCGCCAAGCTGCGCTTCGCGGTCGGCCGCGACGTCTCGGCGGCGCGCGATCACGACTGGTACGTCGCGACCGCGCTCGCCGTGCGCGACCGGGTGGTCGAGCGCTGGCTCGATTCGATCGCGCGGACCGGCCCCGAGAAGAAGCACGTCTACTATTTCTCGCTCGAGTTCCTGATCGGGCGGCTGTTCTTCGACACGGTCTCGAACCTGAACATCGTGGGCGAGGTGCGGCAGGCGCTGGCCGGCCTGGGGGTCGACCTCGACCGCATCCGCGCGGTCGAGCCCGACGCGGCGCTCGGCAATGGCGGCCTCGGCCGGCTCGCAGCCTGCTTCATGGAATCGCTCGCGACCCTCGACATCCCGGCCTTCGGCTACGGCATACGGTACGATTACGGCCTGTTCCGGCAGGCCATCGTGGATGGCTGGCAGCACGAGATCCCGGAGGACTGGCTCTCCTTCGGCAATCCGTGGGAGTTCGAGCGGCCGGACATCAAGTACCTCGTCCGCTTCGGCGGCTCGGTCGAGATGGTGGGCCGGCCGGACGGCACGATCCAGCACATCTGGCACTCGGCCGAGACGGTCGTCGCGGTGGCCTTCGACACCCCCATGGTAGGCTGGCGCGGGCGGCGGGTGAACACGCTGCGGCTCTGGTCCGCCCGCGCCGCGGACCCGCTGGTGCTCGAGGCGTTCAACCGCGGCGACCATGTCGGGGCGGTCGCGGACCGCATGCGCGTGGAGGCGATCTCGCGCGTGCTCTATCCGAGCGACGCGACGCCGGCCGGCCAGGAGCTGCGGCTGCGGCAGGAATTCTTCTTCACCTCCGCCTCGCTGCAGGACCTGCTGCGCCGCCATCGCGAGCGCCATCCCGACTTCTCGAACCTGCCGGACCACGGCGCGATCCAGCTCAACGACACGCATCCGGCGATCGCGGTGGCGGAGCTGATGCGGCTCCTGGTCGACGAGCACAACGTGCGCTGGGACGAGGCCTGGCGGATCACGACCGCCACGCTGAACTACACCAACCACACGCTGATGCCGGAGGCGCTCGAGACCTGGCCGGTCGAGCTGATGGAGCGCGTCCTCCCGCGCCACATCCAGATCATCTACCTCATCAACTTCCTGCACCTGGAGAGCCTGGCGAAGAACGGCGAGATCTCGGCCGACCTCGTCCGGCAGGTCTCGCTCATCGACGAATCGCATGGCCGGCGCGTCCGCATGGGGCCCCTCGCCTTCATCGGCTCGCGCCGCGTGAACGGGGTCTCGGCCCTGCACACCGAGCTGATGCGCAAGACCGTCTTCAGCGACCTGCACGCGCTCTATCCGGACCGGATCACGAACAAGACCAACGGGATCACGTTCCGGCGCTGGCTGCTGGAAGCCAACCCGGACCTGACTCGCCTCCTGGTCGAGGCGGTCGGCCCGCAGGTCCTCGACGACGCCGAGGCGCTGTCCGGCCTGGAGCGCGTCGTCGGCGATCCGGCCTTCCGCGACCGCTTCGTCGCCGTGCGCCGCCGCAACAAGGAGCGGCTCGCCCAAGAGATCGCGGCGCGCACCGGGGTCAAGGTCGACCCCGCGGCGCTCTTCGACGTCCAGATCAAGCGCATCCACGAATACAAGCGCCAGCACCTGAACCTCCTGGAGACGGCCGCGCTCTACGCCGCCATCAAGGCGGAGCCGAACCGGGACTGGACGCCGCGGGTGAAGATCTTCGCGGGCAAGGCGGCCTCAAGCTACGTGGTGGCGAAGCTGATCATCAAGCTCGCCTACGACCTGGCGCAGGTGATCAACAATGATCCGGACGTTCGGGGGCGGCTCGCGGTGGCGTTCCTGCCGAACTACAACGTGAGCCTCGCCGAGATCATCATCCCGGCCGCGGACCTGTCGGAGCAGATCTCGACGGCGGGGCTCGAGGCCTCCGGCACCGGCAACATGAAGCTCGCGCTCAACGGCGCGATCACGATCGGGACGCTCGACGGCGCGAATGTCGAGATTCGCGAGCAGGTGGGGCCCGAGAACATCACGATCTTCGGCCTCACCGCGCCCGAGGCGCTGGCCCGGAAGGCCGAGCCGGACCATGCAAGCCGCGCCATCGCAGCCTCGCCGCGGCTCGCATCCGTGCTCGACGCCATCGGCTCCGGCGCATTCTCGCCCGACGATCCCGGCCGCTTCGCGGGCCTGGTCGGCGGCCTGCGCGACCACGACCCGTTCCTCGTGACGGACGATTTCGACGCCTACTGGGAGGCGCAGCGCGGGCTGGACGAGCTCTGGCACCGGCCCGAGGAGTGGTGGCGCAAGAGCCTCCTCAACGTGGCCCGCGTCGGCTGGTTCTCGTCCGACCGGACCATCCGCGAATACGCGGAGGAGATCTGGCGGGTGCCGGTGGGCTAGAGGGTGTTATGGACTGCGGGAAGTCGGGCGGGGTTTTTGAGCATGATGCAGGCGAAAGCGACGCGGTGGAGGCCTGCGAGGGTGTGGGCGCCTCGTTCGTAGTCTTTGACGAGGCATCGGAACCGGGTGGCCCATGCGAAGAAGCGCTCGACGACCCACCGGCGCGGCAGGAGAACGAAGCCGCGCTTGGCCTCGGGCAGCTTCACCACCTGGAGCCTGATGCCGTGCTCGACAGCCGCGGCGGCGGCTCTGTCCCCGGTATAGCCCTGGTCCACGAAGGCGACGTCGACGCTCTCGTCGGTGGCGGCCTGGATCGCCTCCGCCATCCGGCCGATCTGCGAGCGGTCGTTGTCGCTGGCCGGCGTGACGTGGAGGGCGAGGAGATGGCCGAGAGTGTCGACGGCGATGTGGAGCTTCGAGCCCTTTTTGCGTTGGCCGGGACTGTCAGGATTTTCGTGTGCGGGCGGCCATAGTGGACCTGGAGGGTTCCGCTGGCACGACGGAAAGCTCCCCGCATTCCTGACGCGCTCCTGGATCAGCTTCTGGCCGGCGCCGATCCGAAGACGGCGTTCGACGCGAACGGCCTTCTGGACGATCTGAAGAAGGCCCTGGCCGAGAGGGCGCTGAACGCCGAGATGGATCACCATCTGGCGTCGGACGAAGTCGGCAACAGCCGCAACGGCTACGGCCGCAAGACCGTGACGACCGAGACCGGC